>NZ_JAXHBU010000001.1:2500-520000 GCF_042466145.1 Dokdonia sp. R78006
GGTTTCGCGTCTACTCAAACTAACTAAACGCCCTATTCAGACTCGCTTTCGCTACGGCTCCGACTCTAAAAGTCTTAACCTTGCTAGTTAAAGTAACTCGTAGGCTCATTATGCAAAAGGCACGCCGTCAGTCCGAAGACCTCCGACCGCTTGTAAGCGTATGGTTTCAGGTTCTATTTCACTCCCTTATTCAGGGTTCTTTTCACCTTTCCCTCACGGTACTGGTTCACTATCGGTCTCTCAGGAGTATTTAGCCTTATGGGATGGTCCCCACAGTTTCATACAGGGTTTCACGTGCCCCGCACTACTCAGGATACCACTATCTGTAACTGTCTTTACTTATACCGGGCTATCACCGTCTATGGCTACTCTTTCCAAAGTATTCTAATTCATAAAGCACAAAATGTCGTGGTCCTACAACCCCAGCAATGCCGTAACATTACTGGTTTGGGCTAATCCGCGTTCGCTCGCCACTACTAGCGGAATCACTATTGTTTTCTTCTCCTCCGGGTACTTAGATGTTTCAGTTCTCCGGGTTTGCCCCATTTCTGGTACTATATCTTCAATATAGTGGGTTGCCCCATTCGGATATCTACGGATCAATTCTTGTGTGCAGATCCCCGTAGCTTTTCGCAGCTTATCACGTCCTTCATCGCCTCTGAGAGCCTAGGCATTCCCCATACGCCCTTAATTAGCTTATTGTACTTATTGCTCTTTTAAGGGCTTATGTATAAAATACATAAACCTTTATATTATAATGAGTTAATCATATTATATTCATATTCTTGCGTATATAACCGGCTAGGTTACATACGACTTCTCGTATTCTTTAATTATTTCCCAATATGTCAATGAACGTTTTCCAATAATCAGTATAATATCTATGTAAATAAAAACGTATTACACTCTCGTGAATCCTGTGTTTTTAAAAACTATATCCTTTATACCTAAGGATGATAACTACTATAAAGTAACTATCTTGGTGGAGAATATCGGAGTCGAACCGATGACCTCCTGCGTGCAAGGCAGGCGCTCTAGCCAGCTGAGCTAATCCCCCATTTTTATGAAATTCCGATGATGACATCAGTTTTCGAATGACGAAGTAATGATTCTCAACTTCTAAAATTTCCTTCAAAATGCAATAAAATGAACATCGCGATTTATTAAGCTTTCGCAAAAGCGTAACTAACAATCAAATACATCTTTTAAAATATATCTACTTATTAATTAGTAGTCTCAGGCAGACTCGAACTGCCGACCTCTACATTATCAGTGTAGCGCTCTAACCAGCTGAGCTATGAGACTGTAATTAAACAATCTATAGTCGTTAAGTAATAGTCTTAAGTATAAAACTATACACTAAAGTCTAACTACTATTTACTTGTTTTATTAAAATTAAATCGACAGCTATTGAAAACTAAAACCTATTTTAACCTTTCGGTCGTAAGTCGTTTGCTGTATGTTAGAGCGCAACGCATTGCGCACTCCACAGGGACAAGCTCTAGAAAGGAGGTGTTCCAGCCGCACCTTCCGGTACGGCTACCTTGTTACGACTTAGCCCTAGTTACCAGTTTTACCCTAGGCCGCTCCTTACGGTGACGGACTTCAGGTACCCCCAGCTTCCATGGCTTGACGGGCGGTGTGTACAAGGCCCGGGAACGTATTCACCGGATCATGGCTGATATCCGATTACTAGCGATTCCAGCTTCATGGAGTCGAGTTGCAGACTCCAATCCGAACTGAGATAGGGTTTATAGATTCGCTCCTGGTCGCCCAGTGGCTGCTCTCTGTCCCTACCATTGTAGCACGTGTGTGGCCCAGGACGTAAGGGCCGTGATGATTTGACGTCATCCCCACCTTCCTCACGGTTTGCACCGGCAGTCTGGCTAGAGTTCCCGACATTACTCGCTGGCAACTAACCACAGGGGTTGCGCTCGTTATAGGACTTAACCTGACACCTCACGGCACGAGCTGACGACAACCATGCAGCACCTTGTAAATTGTCCGAAGAAAAAACTATCTCTAGTCCTGTCAATCTACATTTAAGCCCTGGTAAGGTTCCTCGCGTATCATCGAATTAAACCACATGCTCCACCGCTTGTGCGGGCCCCCGTCAATTCCTTTGAGTTTCATTCTTGCGAACGTACTCCCCAGGTGGGATACTTATCACTTTCGCTTAGTCACTCAGTCCGAAGACCAAACAACTAGTATCCATCGTTTACGGCGTAGACTACCAGGGTATCTAATCCTGTTCGCTACCTACGCTTTCGTCCATCAGCGTCAATATATTGTTAGTGATCTGCCTTCGCAATCGGTATTCTATGTAATCTCTAAGCATTTCACCGCTACACTACATATTCTAACCACTTCACAATAATTCAAGACATACAGTATCAATGGCAATTCTATGGTTGAGCCACAGACTTTCACCACTGACTTATATGCCCGCCTACGGACCCTTTAAACCCAATGATTCCGGATAACGCTTGCACCCTCCGTATTACCGCGGCTGCTGGCACGGAGTTAGCCGGTGCTTATTCTTATGGTACCGTCATCAGTCTACACGTAGACCTTATTCTTCCCATATAAAAGTAGTTTACAACCCATAGGGCAGTCTTCCTACACGCGGCATGGCTGGATCAGAGTTGCCTCCATTGTCCAATATTCCTCACTGCTGCCTCCCGTAGGAGTCTGGTCCGTGTCTCAGTACCAGTGTGGGGGATCTCCCTCTCAGGACCCCTATCTATCGTAGTCTTGGTAAGCCGTTACCTTACCAACAAACTAATAGAACGCATAGTCATCTTATACCGCCGAAACTTTAATGTCCAAATGATGCCATTCAAACATACTATGGGGTATTAATCTTCGTTTCCAAAGGCTATCCCCCAGTATAAGGTAGATTCTATACGCGTTACGCACCCGTGCGCCGGTCGTCAGCAAGTAGCAAGCTACCTCTGTTACCCCTCGACTTGCATGTGTTAAGCCTGCCGCTAGCGTTCATCCTGAGCCAGGATCAAACTCTTCATCGTGTATTGTAAATAAATTTAACTCCTCACGACTCGAAATATCTGGTCAATAATAAACTTCTAGTTTTCAAATTCTTTGTAATAATACCCGAAGGTATTAATACGCGCTGTCAATTCAATAAATCAATGAACTTTCTCTACCAATATTAATAATAGAAAACTCTTGTAAATGCTAAGGATTCGAACCCTAAATTAGACTAACTAATCTTCCAAAACATCTCAATAAATTACTTTTGAACTTCGCTAGATATGTTACTGTTTCTCTAAGCGGGTGCAAATATACAACTGTTTTTTAAACTCACAACTTAATCTTAAAAATAATTGAAAATTTAATTTTCAACCTCTAAAACTAAGCAACAATCGCAATGAACATAACTCCCAAATAACCTCCATTTGTTAGCGGCTGCAAAACTACAACCTTTTTCCTAATCACAAACTATCTTTTGAAAAATAATTTGAAGAAATAAAAACAAACTTTTGAAGACATCTAAAAGAACAACCGCTTGCTGTTAAGCGGGTGGCAAAGATACACCGAAGTTCTAATCTTACAAGAATAAATATCAAAATATTTTAAATTATCTCAAAATAGACCTCCTAAAACCACCCAAAAATCCCTAATCAAATGAAAACAAAGCAGTTATTATAATTCAAATTTTCGCGAAAGCGAAACAATCTTTCTCCTTTATATATAGTCAAACAGAATGTAATATATATTGTAAACCTTCATTGAAGATACTATCTTTGCGCCTTTAAACAATCGAACTATGATCAATATCACTTTGCCAGATGGCAATGTAAAACAGATGGACAACGGAGCTACTCCTATGGACGTCGCAAAGAGCATCAGTGAAGGACTGGCGCGTAATGTAATTTCGGCAAAATTTAATGGGCAAACGGTTGAGACCTCTACCCCACTTACCGAAGATGGTTCGATCACACTTTTTACCTGGAATGATGATGAAGGAAAGACAGCTTTTCGTCACTCTTCTTCTCACGTACTGGCTCAAGCAATTTTAAAATTATATCCTGGAGCAAAACTTACTATAGGACCAGCTATCGAAAATGGTTTCTATTATGATGTTGACCTGGGTGACCAAACCATATCTGACAAGGATTTTAAGTCTATAGAAGACAAAATGCTTGAAATCGCTAGAGGTAAGCATGACTTTAGCCTACGCTCTGTAACTAAGCAAGAGGCTTTAGATAAATACAAAGCAGAAGGAAACGAGTTTAAGGTAGAACTTATAGAGAATCTAGAAGATGGAACAATCACCTTCTGTGATCATGATGACTTTACAGATTTATGCCGTGGTGGTCACATTCCGAATACAGGAATCATCAAGGCTGTAAAAATAATGAGTGTTGCTGGAGCTTACTGGAGAGGTGATGAGAACAAACCACAACTTACTCGTGTTTATGGAACATCGTTCCCAAAACAAAAGGATCTTAAGGAATACTTAGAATTAATAGAAGAAGCAAAGAAACGCGATCACAGAAAATTAGGTAAAGAGCTTGAACTCTTTACTTTTTCTCAACGTGTGGGTCAAGGTCTTCCATTGTGGTTACCTAAAGGAGCTGCACTACGTGAGCGTCTTGAAAACTTCCTTAAAGCTGCACAGAAAAAGCAAGGTTATGAGATGGTAGTTTCTCCACATATAGGTCAAAAGGAACTTTATGAAACTTCTGGACACTATGCAAAGTATGGGGCAGATAGTTTCCAACCTATACATACACCTAACGAGGGAGAAGAGTTCTTACTTAAACCTATGAACTGCCCTCATCACTGTGAGATCTATAATAGCCGTCCTTGGAGTTACAAGGAACTACCTAAACGTTTTGCAGAATTTGGTACAGTATACCGCTATGAGCAATCTGGCGAACTTCATGGACTAACCCGTGTACGTGGCTTCACTCAAGATGATGCACATATATTCTGTACGCCAGATCAACTGGATGAAGAGTTTATGAAAGTAATAGACTTAGTGCTTTATGTTTTCGGTTCTTTAGGTTTTGAAAACTTTACAGCGCAGGTTTCTTTACGTGATCCAGAAAAACCAGAAAAATATATAGGAGCAGATGAAAACTGGGTAAAAGCAGAAAATGCTATTCTTAATGCTGCAAAAGCTAAAGGACTTAACTATGTTGTTGAAACTGGTGAAGCTGCTTTTTACGGACCTAAGCTTGACTTTATGGTTAAGGATGCTCTAGGCCGCAGCTGGCAACTGGGTACTATACAAGTGGACTACAACTTGCCAGAACGTTTTGAATTACAGTATAAAGGGAGTGATAATGAGATGCATCGCCCTGTAATGATACACCGTGCACCCTTTGGAAGTATGGAGCGTTTTATCGCAATTTTACTAGAGCACACAGGAGGAAACTTCCCACTTTGGTTAATGCCACAGCAAGCTACTATTTTGACATTGAGTGAGAAATACGAGAAATATGCTCAGAATGTTTTAACTTTGCTTGAAAATCACGAAATTCGCGCTCTTATAGATAACCGTGGTGAGACTATGGGTAAGAAAATACGGGAAGCAGAGATGCAAAAACTTCCGTTTATGATTATCATAGGAGAGCAAGAAGAGAATGATGGCACAATATCTGTAAGAAGACATGGTGGTGAGGATTTAGGTAGTATGACTATGGACGCTTTCGCGAAAATGGTAAATGCCGAGATAGCATCCACAATAAAAACATTTGAAGTTTAATTTAAAATAGAAACGCCATAGCAATACGTAGAAAAAGATCGAGAGGTCCTGCTAGGATCATTAAGGAAGACCAACACAAAATCAACCAAAAGATTCGTGCCAAAGAAGTACGACTCGTGGGAGAAAACGTGGAAGTAGGGATTTACCCTATCCAAAAAGCACAAGCACTAGCCGCAGAATTAGAGCTAGATCTTGTAGAGATATCACCTAATGCCGCACCACCGGTTTGTAAAATTATAGACTATAAGAAGTTTGTATATGAGCAAAAGAAACGTGAGAAGGTAATGAAGGCAAAAGCCTCAAAAGTGATTATCAAAGAAATACGTTTTGGTCCGCAGACAGACGATCACGATTACGAATTTAAAAAGAAGCATGCTGAAAAGTTCCTTAAAGAAGGAGCAAAACTTAAAGCTTATGTATTCTTTAAAGGTCGTTCTATCATCTATAAGGATCAAGGAGAAATACTACTTCTAAGACTAGCACAAGAGCTAGAAGAACTAGGAAAAGTAGAACAACTCCCGAGACTAGAAGGAAAGCGTATGACAATGTTCATCGCTCCTAAGAAAAAATAAGCTTGCTAGCAAGCATAAGTTGCTAGTGTATAGCAGCTAGACATAAAACCCTCCTACTCTTTTGAGTCAGGAGGGTTTAGTAAGAAAATAAGTGAGATAATTTAAAAAATAGGAACAGATGCCTAAAATGAAAACAAAATCCAGTGCTAAGAAGCGTTTCAAGCTTACCGGAACTGGTAAAATCAAAAGAAAGCACGCTTTTAAGAGTCACATTTTGACTAAAAAATCTAAAAAGCGTAAGCTTGCGTTAACGCATGATGGCCTTGTGCACGATGCAGATACGAGTAATGTTAAATTGATGCTTAATCTTAAGTAATCCGTTTAACCGGTTAAAACAAATATTTTTAAACCCTGGAGTATGGCCTTCTCTCCGCTTAAGAGAGAGAACAAAAGAGTATACAGCGTGTACCGCCTGCTACAAAAACACATTAAATTATGCCTAGATCAGTAAATTCAGTTGCTAAAAGAGCCCGTAGAAAAAAGGTGATGAAGCAAGCCAAAGGTTACTTTGGAAGACGTAAAAACGTTTGGACAGTAGCAAAAAATGCAGTAGACAAAGCAATGTCTTATGCATACAGAGACCGTCGTCAGAATAAAAGAAATTTCCGTTCATTATGGATTACTCGTATTAATGCGGGTGCTCGTATGCACGGTATGTCTTATTCTCAGTTTATGGGGAAAGTAAAAGCAAATGGAATCGAGCTTAACCGTAAGGTGCTTGCAGATCTTGCTATGAACCACCCAGAAGCGTTTGAAGCAGTAATCAATAAAGTAAAGTAAGGCGCGAGCCTCATTTAATAATACATCTCACTTATTAAAAAGTCCTGCTCTTTGAGCAGGACTTTTTGTTTTAAACAACTTTTCTAAAATTCACTAGTACTACTGAGTAATTCAATTTTCGCGAAAGCGAGATTGCACAACTTATTATAAAACTTTTGAAGTAGCTTTAAAACACTTTCATCGAAATTCCGTTACTTTGAGTGTAATAAGAAAATCTATGTCTACACCTGTTCTTGAACTCTCACATGCTGCTATATATCAGCGAGAAAATTTAATTTTATCTGAAGTTAATGTTACCATTGAACCAGGTGACTTTGTATATCTCATAGGTAAAACGGGCTCTGGAAAAAGTAGTTTCATGAAAACGCTTTATGGTGATTTACCGCTCACAGAGGGAAAAGGTAATATTGTAGGGTTTGATCTCAATGGACTTAAAGAAAAGAATATCCCTTTTTTACGTCGTAAGCTTGGTGTTGTTTTTCAAGATTTTAAATTATTAAATGACCGAACGGTTATCGATAATTTAAAATTTGTTTTAAAAGCAACTGGATGGAAGGATAAGGCTGCTATGACAAATAAAATAGATTCGGTTCTTGATAAAGTGGGAATGAAAAGCAAGGGTTTTAAGTTCCCTTATCAGCTTTCTGGTGGAGAACAACAACGTATTGCTATTGCACGCGCTTTACTCAATGACCCCGAACTTATCCTTGCAGATGAGCCTACTGGAAATCTTGACCCGCAGACAAGTGTTGAAGTCATGGAAGTGCTCCAAGAGATTAATAAGAATGGCAACACTATACTAATGGCAACTCATGATTATGCGCTCTTATTAAAATATCCATCAAAAACATTGAAGTGCGATGGCAACAAGGTTTTTGAGGTTGTTCAGAAAACAGTTTAATATCCTTTCCGAACACTCACATATCATCCAACTCACTAATAAGTTACTGTTTGATTGGTAATCAATATGTATAAAATAATGAGTTAGACTCAAGATAGATTTTGGCTAGTAAAATACCTAAAACTTCTATTTAGCGTATATTGACATTACTTTAATGCTTTCTATACTTATACCTACATATAATACTGACATCACAGATCTTGTCCAGTCTATCTGTGAGCAAGCACATCGTGCGAAAATTACTTTTGAAGTGATTTTCTGTGAAGATGCATCTTATCTATACAAAGAACAAAACGTACAACTTCTAGGAAACACTAGCGTAAAACGGCTAATAAACGCTACCAATTTAGGTAGAACTGCCACCCGTACTAATCTTGCCCATAACGCAACATATAGTTGGTTACTATTTCTAGATGCAGATGTTGCACTACCTTCAATAAATTTCATTGAAAATTATGTTTCACATCTAAATTCACCACATGATATTATTCATGGTGGTATATCATATGCTCTAGATGATAACGATGATTTCACTCTTAGGAGTACATATGGTATACAAAGAGAAACACAACTAGCCGAAAAAAGATGTAAAACTCCTTATTTTATTATTTCTCAAAATATACTTGTAAAAAAGGAAGCGTTCTTAAAGCTCAATATTATTGCTTCAAACAGGTATGGTCTGGATAACATATTCTCTTATCAAATCCTTAAACAAGGTTATGATGTCCAACACATAGATAATCCAGTAATACATCATGGTTTAGAAAAGAACGATGTGTTTTTAAAAAAGTCCATACAAGCGATAGAAACTCTTATTTATTATGAAGAGAAAGGTCTAATGGCTCAAGACTTCACACGTTTACAAAAAAGCTATCTTACTCTTAAAAAATACAGAGGAGTACTTATTTTTAGGGTTACTATAGGTAAAGGTATAAAGTACATCGAAAAAAACTTAATGGGCAAAAAGCCGTCTCTATTCCTTTTTGACCTGAACAGATTACATCATTATATAACTCTTAAAGAAAATGCCTAAGTTCTCTGTAGTCATTACGGTATATAATAAGGAGGACTTTGTACAAGCAACTGTAGAAAGTGTCTTAAATCAGTCGGTGCAAGATTTTGAGATTATTATAGTTAATGACGCTTCAACTGATGATAGTGCTAACGTCATCAAAAATATTGATCAAGCAGCCATAAATTACATTGAATTACCTCAAAATGTAGGTGCTAGTGCAGCTAGAAATATAGGTATTAAATCTACCAAGGGATCTTATATTGCACTTCTTGATGGTGATGATATTTGGGATAGCTATTACCTAGCCGAGATTGTAAGTCTCATACATGTGTTTCCGCAACATCACGTTTTCGCGACAGCGGTATTCAAAGAATATATAGGGAAAACTACAGCAAGTAATTATAGTTTTGATAATCCAAATGAAGATACTTTTCTAGATCTAAACTACTTTGAGAGCAGCTATAAAAACTCGCTATTAACGAGTAGTTCTGCGGTGATACATAAGTCCGTTTTTAATAATATTGGGTTTTATGATGAGTCCATAAAAAGTGGACAAGACACAGATTTATGGATTAGAATTGGGATTAAATATCATGTAGCTTTCAGCACTAAGCCCGCTGTAACTTATATCTATGCGCCACAAAGTCTTTATAAAAGTATACGCAGTGTTACACATAGACCTGATTATCTAAATTATCTCAATGAAGAGGAAAAGCTTGAGAGCTTAAAGAAATTTATAGATCTCAATAGATATTCATTAATACTGAGGGCTAGGTTATGGAATGAGTCACAAAAAGCGACCGTGTATCTTGATAACCTTGACCTAAATAATCTTAATAGTAGACAGCGGTTTCTACTTAATTTACCTCCGAGCGTGTTGAAAATAGCTTTTAAATCCCAAAAATTATTAGCGCAAGCAGGGATTAATCTGTCTGCTTTTTAGCCAATAAAATCTTTATATTCACGGATGTAATCTTGTTCATCATATTCATGAGAAGCTAGTACAAGACAAACAGAACCAGATGAGAAATTTTCTAGTTCGCGCCATATATTCACATCAATCAATAAGCCTTCACTTGGATTGTTAAGCATTACCCGTTCTTTAGTCGTTCCATTATCGAGTACAACCTCAAAGCTTCCGCTTACTGCAATGAGCAATTCTACACATTCTTTATGTGCATGCCCGCCGCGATATGCTCCACTAGGTACATCGTGTAAATAATAAACTCGCTTAATATCAAGTGGAAACACACCATTTTCTATAACAGCAAGGTTACCTCGCGGGTCTGTTATTCTAGGGATTTCTATAATTTTCTTCATAAGGAATTTATAAGTGCATTCCAATCATTACTAATTTGTTCTTGTGATAAGTGTGCTACACTCTCTTTGGCATTTGATTTACAATGTGCTAAAAGTTCGCCATCAAGAATAAACATACGTATAGCTTTAGATAATGCCTCCATATCATAATTAGGAGCTAATAATCCATTATGACCGTGTTGTACTATTTCATTAGGTCCAGACTCACAATCTACACTTATCACCGGAATTCCTAGTGATAATGACTCTACAAGCACCATCGGGAAACCTTCATAATGACTAGTTAAGAGCGTAAATAACGCATTTTTCACGATGGAGGACGGTTGTTTTTGATGACCTAGAAAGTAGATTTTATTGCTAACGTTTAGCTTTTTGGCCAAGATAACTAGTTTTTCCTTGTCCTGACCGTCTCCCATTATTACGAGAGGTGTTTTTAAGTTCGCTTTCGCGAAAGCGGAAATCATCAAACTAAAATTCTTAACATCATCTACGAGTCTCCCATAACCAAGAATATAGGTGCTGGGTAATGATGTAGAAGATTCTACTACTGAAAATTGAGGGATAGCATTGTAGACATGCTTTGTATTTTTTAATCCATAAATCTCTGTAATCTTATCACAAATGCGTTTTGAAACTCCGATAAACTTGGAGTTGTTGTAAAGTCTTTTTGCTATAGATATGGGCTTAGGAAAATAGGTTTCTAAGCGGGCGCTACGAACCATAAATGCAACCTTAAAATTACGATAGATGTATTGCGTATAGCAAATCTCTTTAAGTAGAGAAGGTCTAGATCTATTATCTATAATCAGATCAAAATCGTGCTGAAGTAAATAGGCTCTTAATCTTTTTAAATGACGCCATCTAGCGGTTAAAGAATCATCACTCGATTTATAACTTCCTAGATTAAAAAGTGTTCCAGTGTATGGAACTTCAATGTCATCTCTTAACGTCACAATATGCACTGTGTGCCCTAATCCCGATAACATAGTCGATAAAATTCCCAACGATCGCTCTGCGCCACCACCTGCCAAAGAGATGGTAACTAGCGCAATTTTTTTATGAGTATCTTTAGGCAACGGAAGAAATTTTGAATACCAAATATAGTCAATGCGCATCTTACTTGTAGGCGAATACAGCCGACTTCACAATTCGCTCAAAGAAGGACTCCTACAGTTGGGTCACGAAGTAACGATTGTGGGAAGTGGCGATGGATTTAAAAACTATCCCGTAGACATTAGACTTGAAAGAGGCTACACTAGCGGATGGAGAAAAAAACTAAAACTTGGTGTTCTTAAACTAACCGGGATTGATATTTCTGAAATCGCCTTAAGCAAATCATTCAACACTTTAAAACCACAACTTTCTGGTTATGATGTGGTACAGCTCATTAATGAGTCTAGTTTCAACACCACACCATCATTAGAACTAAAAATAGCTCAGTATTTAAAAAATAACAATAAGAAAGTATTTCTCCTCTCTTGCGGTGCAGATTATCCAAGTATCACACATGCGTTTACAGAGGAGCTTCCATACACTATAGTAACTCCGTTTCAAGAAGAAAAGATAGATATGAAATCTTTTGCCCCTGCGCTTAAGTATCTAGATCTTGCTTACAAGGACCTGCATGAAAAATTATATGAGCTAGTAGATGGCGTGATTGCTACAGATCTTGATTATCACATACCGCTCAAAGGTCATAATGCATATGTTGGTTTAATTCCTAATCCCATAAACACAGATACCATAAAAAACTTACCTCAGGAGAATGCAAATCCTATTATAATCTTTCATGGCATAAATCGCACAAACTATTTTAAGAAGGGAAATGATATTTTTGAAAATGCGCTTGCAATAATTAAAGAGACATATACTTCAAGAGTTGCTATAATTACCACCGAAAGCTTACCATATAAAACTTATATAGAAAAGTACAATAGTGCACATATTATTCTAGATCAAGTTTACTCACATGATCAAGGCTATAATGCACTTGAAGCAATGGCAAAGGGTAAAGTAGTATTTACTGGCGCTGGCATTCACTTTAAGGAGCACTACAATCTTTCAGGAACTGTGGCGATAGATGCTACGCCAGATGTAGATCAAATAGTGAGCAGGTTAAAGAAACTCATTGAAAATCCAGAAAGCATTGAGGAGATAGGAAGGAACGCTCGATTATTTATTGAGACGCATCATAGTTATAAGAAAGTCGCACAAAAGTATATAGACACTTGGAATAATTA
Source organism: Dokdonia sp. R78006 (assembly GCF_042466145.1). Taxonomy (NCBI): domain Bacteria; kingdom Pseudomonadati; phylum Bacteroidota; class Flavobacteriia; order Flavobacteriales; family Flavobacteriaceae; genus Dokdonia; species Dokdonia sp. R78006. The sequence goes on from NZ_JAXHBU010000001.1 coordinate 15,066, forward strand.
ATTCTTTAAGAAAAGTTAGAAAACGTTGTTCCCGCAGCTACATTTACTGTAACCGTACTTCCTGCCGCTATCACGGCATTATCTCCTATGGTAACACCTTTCCAGATACTCACATTATTCCCGATAAATACATTTCTACCTATGGTTACAGCTGCGCTAGACCCTGTATGTGATCTTCGGTTTTGGGGATTGAGACTGTGAAAATTGCAATTATAAATACTACAATTTAAACCTATTGTAGTTCTGTCTCCTATAGTTATAGAAGCCTCATTTGCAATCGCGCAAAAGTTATTATTAATCGCAACATCATTCCCAAAGATGATCTCACTACCTTCCTTCCTTGCTTCTATATACGCGTAGGTATTATAAAATAATGGCGAATTGATAACGCCTATATGTACGCTTTCGCGAAAGCATACTTTTCCTTTTCCATTAATTTGCGCAGGTTGATGAAGTACCGCCTTGCCATCAATGCTTTTATGAGATGAAAGCATTTTATACTTCCATATTCTAAAGGATTGTAATATGTTACTAAGTCTACTCACTTGCTGCAATTGTTTTACCAAATAATGGTTTCCGAAAGATAAACAGTAATACCAATAAATGTATAAAATAACTAAAGCAATGTCCCATAGACGCTCCCTCATATCCAAATTTACGCACCAAGTAAATTCCAGAACAATAGATTACTCCTAGGGATATTATCTCTGTTATTAAAAATAGCTTTAGATTATTTTTTGCGATAATTTGATATCCTATCACGATGGAGGCAACCTTAAAAAAATCTCCAAGTAATTGCCATTTAAAAAGATGTGTCATCGGGACAAAATCTTCTGTAAAAATGAGTCCTACAATAAAATCTCGTAGTAGATATATTACCACAAGTCCAACTCCAAAAAGCGGAAGAACGGTTTTGTAAAACCCAAATATCTCCTTTCTAAAGGATTCATCTGTAGTTGCCTTTGCGAGTTGAGGAAGTATATACAATGTCATAAGTGTGGCGACGAACTTCACATAATAACTAGATATTCTAGTCATTGCGTCCCAGTAACCAGCACCATCACCTATCTCTTTACGTATGGTAATATATACGAGCGGCAGCACAATCATAGAGAACAAAGCCATAAGTGTGTACGATCCTAGCTTACGTAACGCTGCCGTATCAAAGTTTAACAATGAAATATTTCTCCATACATCACCTTGCTTTCCTAATGCAATTAAGGTAATCACTAGTATCACTGCTGGACTTACAATTAGCGAAAATAATGCACCTTGCACACCGTAGTATATAATACTTAACACTGTTATAGCAAGTCCAATAAGGTTAGAAAATATTTGAATTTTAACCACCTTCTTATAAGCCGACTGCCCATTAATAACGGCAAGTAAAATACCGTTAAGTGTTATAAACGGTAAGGCAATGGCTAGCAATTTAAAAACATAGATGTACTGTGCCCCTTCTCCAAAAACCTGTGCATTAAAATAAGAAGCGCCTACGTATAACATCGATGACACAATTATAGTAGCAACAAGACTTACAATAACAGCAGTAGATAATAATTTTGATAATGGATGACTATTCTCATCACCCGTAGCTACATACTTTACAATACCGTTAGACAGGCCTAGATTTCCTGCAGCTTGAGAAGAAGTCATAAAATTGCGCAGATGTCCTAGCAATGCCATACCACGCTCCCCTAGATAAATAGCAATAAGTTTTGAAGTTATAAGCCCTCCTAAAATTTGGAGAATTACACTCACAGCATTTATTGAGCCTATCTTTAAAAGCGTATTGTCACCTATACTAGCGCGTATTTTACTTAGCATCTAAAGTTGTTTAGCGCTGTTATAATGTCCTCAACATCTATATCTGATAATGCGGGTGATAATGGAATACTGAGTACCTCTTTATGCAATTGCTCACAAACGGAAAATGATTGCATATTGAACTCGCTAAGTGCCTCTTGTTTATGAGGAGGAACTGGATAATGAATATTAGTCCCTATTCCTTTATTTTGTAAGTGTGTCCGTAATTGATCTCGATAAACACTTCGTATCACAAACAAGTGCCACACATGATTTTCCTCTTTATCTAATTGAGGTAGTAAAATATGTTTATTATCAATCTTACTGAGATATTGGATCGCAATCTCACGCCGTCTACGATTATGAATATCTAATTGCTTTAATTTTATTCTTAAGAAGGCCGCTTGTATCTCATCAAGTCTAGAATTAACTCCTGCATATTTGGCTACATAGCGTTCTTTAAAACCATAATTTCTATACTTTTTCACTACCTGAGCAAGCGCTTCATTATCTGTAGTAATTGCTCCGGCATCTCCTAAAGCTCCTAGGTTTTTAGTTGGATAAAAACTATGCGCACTCGCATCTGCTAGTGATCCGCTGCGATTTCCATTGATATCCTTTGCTCCATGTGATTGTGCGCAATCTGTAATTACGAGTAGGTTGTACGCTTTCGCGAAAGCGTTAACCCTTTCCATATCCGTAAGTTTCCCATACAAGTGTGTAGGTAAAACTATTTTCGTTTTGGGAGTGGTTTTATGTTCTAAATCTTCAAAATCAAAATTATAAGTAAGTAATGAAGCTTCTACTAATACAGGAATCAAACCAGCCTGCTTAATAGCAATAATCGTAGCGATATACGTGTTACTTGCAACTAAAACTTCGTCTCCTTCTTGAAGCTGTTCTAAGATTTTGTAGCCTTCAAAGATGAGACGTAAAGCATCGAGACCATTTGCTGTACCTACACAATGTCTCGTTCCACAATACTGAGCATATTCTGCTTCAAAAAGTTGTACCTCTTCTCCTAGCACATACCATCCTTTATCTAAAAAGGAATCGAACTTGATTTTAAACTCCTCTTCATAGGGAGCATTTATTTTTTTAAGATCTAAAAATGGGATCATACCAGTACGTTATTTAAATAGATATGATTTGCAGTGTCTATTTTGAAGCTTCGATGCACAGAGGTACGTGCGCCAAAACATTCTTTCCAGTAAGCAAGTCCTTTATTGAGTTGTTTTCCTGCATTTTCATTTGAAGTTCCAAAGTCGAAAAATCTCTTGTTTTTAAAAGTAACTTTTATAAGATGATTGAAAAGAAAGTCTAGTGTGCCTAAAGTTTGTTTTTCACTATTTGCCGAGATATACTGGACGTGTGCTGTAGTACTTGTCTCAAATATCGTAGCTCCCCCAACAATACGTCCATCATGGTAAACATTAAACTGTCTAATATTATTTGGGAATGACTTCTTTAGTAATGTTATCTCTTCTACAGTGTGTGTAGGTTCGGCGTTATGTTGCTCTTGAAGATTAGGAGTTAAAATAACGTTCCAGAAATCACCAAGATTATCTTCCTCTTTAATAACTAAATTGTGTTTTTGAGCTTTCTTTACACCTTCAAGCCGATTAGATTGAATCTGTATGTCATTTCTATAATCAATGACTGAAGCGCTATCCACTCTATAGCAAGCTGCTTGAACGAGTTGTAAAAGATAGTCTAGCCCTTCACTAGGCAAACGATTGTAAAAACTAGGAATCTGCTTTAAATAGAGTGTCTGAATACCTAGGGACTCTAAATAACTGAGTAACTTCTTAAATAGCTCTGTTAAATCTGCAATCTTTAAAGATGGTAGTATCAATAACCCTCCATAAGTAAGCCCTTGATGACTATAGATCGCTTCTCCCTCAATATTTGCAGGTAGCAGTGCAACTACTTTTTTATCCTTAAATATCATCAGCGAGTTATCTATAAAACGATCAGAATGATACTCCATAAATGCCCTATTATGGAGGAATGTTGCGTTGCATGATAGCGCGACAAAATCGTTCCAATGGACGGTATCCTTTTGCTGAAACTTATGGATGTTATAAGGTGATTTCAAATACTGGGAGTTACTCTGTTAGTACTGTAAAATACAAACATAATTATATATAATCGTTGTTTTGAGAGATGTCAATTATACTTCAAGTACTTTGAACATAATATCTATTTTAGCCAAATAAATTTAAATTATTATTGATGCAGATTATAAGGTCTTTAAAAAGTGATAAAATTTATACCATAGCAATCATTTTGATTGCTACATTAGTTCTCGTTACTACTCTTTTACGACCTGTTCATATCTTCCCTGACTCAGAAGGCTATATTACAGCTGCAATTTATAGAACTCCAATATATCCAATATTTCTTAAAATTATTGACCTATTATTTGGGAGCCATGAAGATATTGCTATAATTGGATTACAAACTCTTATGGGCATAAGTGCAGCATTGTTCATGATTACTAAGCTTAGAAAATGGACTTCACTCTCCGTTCATTGGCTTGTTATTCTTTTCGGAATGGTGCTATACCCGTATATTGCTGAAAGAGGAATAGGTAATAATATCTTAAGTGAGGCAGTATCTTATCCACTTTATCTAATTACAATTACGTTCTTTTTCAATGCATTTTTGAATAACGTAACAAGGCCATTAACCAAAGCGTTTATTTTACTCTTTGTACTACTATTAACGCGGACGCAGTTTGTCTTTCTTGTCCCAATGGGAATACTTATTTGCTTGAACATTTATTTTCGAAATAAGACTTCTAAAAAAACAGTAATCTTAGCGTTAGCATTTTTGATATTACCGTTTCTCACAAATTTTGTAGATAAAACATATCATCATATACAACATAACCATTTTGTAAGCACTCCGTGGACAGGTATTCATCTGTTTACTCCAGCAATTTTTACTGCCCAAGAAAGTGACAACTTGCTTTATGAAGATTCTCAAGAAAAACAATATTTTGAGGAGATGTTTGCAATCCTTAAAGAAGAAGGGCTCAATGTCAATCATAAAAACAATCCCAATGAACCAGATATTGATATTTATGAGGAATATTATAGTAAGATTGCAAATGCAACTTTATTTTATAAGGGACTAGAGATAGTAAGTGATGGAGAGCTTACTGACGAAAACTTTATCCTGGTTGACCAGCTAACAACATCGATGACAGCAACTCTTACTTGGGATAATAAAGTAGATTGGACTAAATTATATATTATGAATTTTATTAATGGCTTTGGTTCCATTAGTATGTTTGCTTTATTTGTAATTCTATTTTTAATAAGTCTCACAGATTTCATTAAACAGCCTGCAATTCTTAATAAAACTGTTTTATTCTTTAGTCTCTGTACAATGGCAAATATGGCTGTAGTCTCCATAGCAATGCACACTATACAACGGTTTACATTTTACAATGATTGGGTTCTATTTCTAATTGTTTTTTTCACAATGGATATGATAACTACCAAAAAAAATCTTACAAATGAAAATTGAACTTTCGATAGTGATGCCTTGTCTCAATGAGGCCGAAACGCTCGCTACTTGTATTCTAAAAGCAAATGAGTTTTTAGCAAATCAATCTATACATGGTGAAGTTATCATAAGTGACAACGGAAGTACAGATGGCTCGCAGGACATAGCAAAAAAGCATGGAGCAATTGTAGTAAACGCACTTCATAAAGGATATGGAAGCGCATTAAAGGAAGGAATAAAGGCAGCTCGAGGAGTTTACATCATTATGGGAGATGCAGATGATAGTTATGACTTTTCAAACCTTACGCCATATGTTGACGAGTTACGTAAAGGAAACGACCTAGTAATGGGTAATCGCTTTAAAGGCGGAATCAAAAAAGGAGCAATGCCCTTCTTACATAAATATCTAGGTAATCCTGTACTATCATTTATAGGGCGATTATTTTTTAAATCTAAAATTGGCGATTTTCATTGTGGCTTAAGAGGTTTTAGTAAAAATGCTTTCCAGAGAATGGAGTTACAAACTACGGGTATGGAGTTTGCGTCAGAGATGATTGTAAAAGCAAGTTTAAAAGGGATGAAAATTGTAGAAGTTTCTACCATCTTACATCCTGACGGTCGTACACGGCCACCACATCTCAATACTTGGCAAGATGGATGGAGACATCTGCGTTTTTTGCTTCTTTACAGTCCTAGTTGGCTGTTTATGATTCCAGGAGTCTTATTTATGACTGTTGGATTTATACTGTCTACTATTCTTGTTACTGGTCCATTACATTTAGGTAAAATTACGTTAGGAGTTCACACGCTACTATATAGTAGCGCCATTTTTCTTGTAGGTTTTCAGCTAGTACTATTTTACGGCTTGACTAAAATTTATACTGTAGAAAATGATTTACTGCCTAAGTCAAAAAAATATGATCAGCTCTTTAGAGTGCTTACTTTAGAAAAAGGCTTGATTGTTGGCTTTACGCTTATTATAACAGCTATAATAACAACTGTGTATGCTTATCAGAATTGGCAAGCTGTGAACTTTGGTAACATTACGGGTGTAAGTACTTTACGCGTAGTAATTCCTGCTATTACTACATTGTTACTTGGTGTGCAGACCATTCTTTTCAGCTTCTTTTTTAGCATACTAGGTCTTAGGAAGTAATAGTTTTTAGGTCTAGCCTTCGCGAAAGCCCATAAAAAAACCTACTCAGTACGAGTAGGTTTTTTCTATAATTTCTTATTTCTAAGATTCTTAAGCTATTTTAAAACGTTTACGATCTACCTCTTTAAGGTGAACTTTACGTAGTCTCAAGTGATTAGGAGTTACCTCTACATACTCATCTTTCTGAATATATTCTAGCGCCTCTTCTAATGAAAACTTGATAGCAGGAACAATCTTTGCTTTATCATCTGCACCAGATGAACGTACGTTAGATTGCTTCTTAGCTTTTGTAATATTAATGTTCATGTCATCTTGACGAGAGTTCTCACCAATTACTTGACCTTCATAAATATCTTCACCTGGTGATACGAAGAACTTACCTCTATCTTGTAACTTATCGATAGAATAAGGAATCGCATTTCCATTCTCCATAGATACTAAAGATCCAGATATACGTCCAGGAATATCTCCTTTGAAAGGCTGGTATTCTTTAAAACGGTGAGCCATAATTGCTTCTCCTGCAGTTGCAGTAAGCAATTGGTTACGTAATCCTATAATACCACGTGATGGGATTAGGAATTCAATAATCATACGCTCTCCTTTTGCCTCCATAGAAAGCATTTCTCCTTTACGCATTGTCACAAACTCGACAGCGCGACCAGATACATTTTCTGGAAGGTCAATAGTAAGCTCTTCTATAGGCTCACATTTTACTCCGTCTATTTCTTTTATAATTACTTGCGGCTGCCCGATTTGTAATTCATATCCTTCGCGGCGCATTGTTTCAATTAGTACAGAGAGGTGCATTACTCCACGACCATATACTAAGAATTTATCTGCACTGTCTGTATCATTAACACGAAGTGCAAGGTTCTTTTCAAGCTCTTTTGTCAAACGATCTTTAATGTGACGAGATGTTACAAACTTTCCATCTTTTCCAAAGAAAGGTGAATCGTTAATTGAGAAAAGCATACTCATTGTAGGCTCATCAATATCGATAGTTGCAAGACCTTCTGGGTTTTCAAAATCTGCAACAGTATCACCTATTTCAAATCCTTCTAATCCTACAATTGCACAAATATCACCAGCTTGAACGCTTGGTACTTTTAAACGACCTAAACCGTCAAAAGTGTGTAATTCTTTAATACGTGTTTTCTTGATAGTTCCATCACGCTTTACAAGAGATACTTGCATACCTTCTGTAAGCTCACCACGGTTAAGGCGTCCTATTGCGATACGACCTGTAAATGAAGAGAAATCTAAAGATGTAATTAACATCTGCGTGTTTCCTTCTTTAACCTCTGGTACTGGAATATTTTCCATTATCATTTCTAATAATGGCTCGATAGAATCAGTTGGCTTCTCCCAGTCGTCACTCATCCAGTTGTTCTTTGCACTACCATAAACGGTAGGAAAGTCTAACTGCCACTCTTCTGCACCAAGTTCAAACATAAGGTCAAAAACCTTTTCATGTACGATATCTGGAGTACAGTTTTCTTTATCTACTTTGTTTACTACAACAAGAGGCTTTAATCCAAGATCAAGTGCTTTTTGTAGTACAAAACGCGTTTGTGGCATAGGCCCTTCAAATGCATCTACAAGAAGACAAACACCATCTGCCATGTTCAATACACGCTCTACTTCACCACCAAAATCGGCGTGACCAGGAGTATCGATAATGTTAATTTTCGTTCCCTTGTACATTACAGAAACATTCTTAGAAGTAATTGTAATCCCGCGCTCACGCTCAAGATCGTTGTTATCTAAAATAAGTTCTCCTTTAGATTCGTTTTCTCTAAAAAGCTCACAGTGATACATAATTTTGTCTACCAGGGTTGTCTTACCGTGGTCTACGTGGGCGATAATCGCGATATTCCTTACGTCCATAATGGGTTGTATTAATGCCGTGTTTTTGGCGGTGCAAAAGTAAGTATTTTTAATTAAAATATTTACTATTACTATATTATATGTGCTTTCTCCTTTTAAAATGAATCAAAAAGCACTCAAATTATTGAAATAAAACAGCTTAGTTAATATATCAGTCTACTATTCAGAGCGGTTACGGCGTCTTATTATTTGGGCGTTACCCTACGGGTCAGGCTATCCGTTTTTACTCCTCCTCATTAAGAAAACCTCGCTATCATCTCACATAAAAGTGAGATGGCTCGGTGTTCTCAATTCGTGTGGGGTAACCACTACTATCCTCAACGCAACAATAGCTGTAAATAAAAATGCTTCTTCTATGTTATATAGAAGAAGCATTTAAAATAAATCTTAATGTGTAAAAACACATGTAAGATATGTATATGTTTATTGCGCTAGCAATTAAAACATCTCACGTCCAGAAAAATGGAAAGCACCTTCAATAGCTGCATTCTCATCACTATCAGAACCGTGTACTGCATTTTCTCCCATAGAAGTTGCATATAAAGCACGGATAGTACCTTCTGCAGCATCTGCTGGGTTTGTTGCTCCTATAAGCGTACGGAAGTCTGCTACTGCATTTTCTTTTTCAAGAACTGCTGCAACGATAGGTCCGCGTGTCATAAACTCTACAAGCTCTCCAAAGAATGGACGCTCGTTGTGTACTGCATAAAATGTCTCAGCGTCTGCCTTCGTCATTTGAGTAAGTTTCATTGCTACAATACGGAAACCGCTAGCAGTAATTTTTTCTAAGATTGCTCCGATGTGTCCGTTTTCAACGCCATCAGGCTTAATCATTGTAAAAGTTCTGTTTGTCATAATTCTTTAATTTCTGCAATGGCGGTATTATCTCCCTACCTTCACTTAGTTTTTAGATGCCCACGTGTTGAGCTTTTAAAATTTTCGCGAAAGCGTAAAAACTCTTTCTTGAAATCGCGTGCAAAAATACTGCTTTTTAATGTTACCACCATATTAAGTTTTCATCTCCTTGAAAAGCTAAATATTTAATCACAAGCAGAAATAGAGCACAGCAGAAATTGTATATTCGCAAACTATGAATATCTCTCAAATCTCAACAACAAAAGAGTTACTTAAAGACTCAAAAAGCATAGCTGTAATTCCTCATAAAAATCCTGATGGAGATGCTATGGGAAGTACACTTGCACTTGTAGCATATTTAAATAAAAAAGGTCATAAGGCAGTTGTAGTGGCGCCTAATGAGTATCCACATTTTTTAAAGTGGCTGCCAGGTCATGACGATGTACTTTTTTACACATCTAATACAACTAATGCAAGGGATGCAATAAAAACAGCAGACCTCGTATTTACATTAGACTTTAATCATTTTTCTAGAGTAGGAGACTTAGAAGAGGTGCTTGATAATGTCAAGGCTCCATTTATCATGATAGACCACCACCAGCAACCAGCAGATTATGCTACGGTTACTTATAGTGATACTGCCATGAGCAGTACTTGTGAGATGGTATATCATTTCATAAAAGCTTTAGGTGATGAGCAGCTAATTACTGCAGACATGGCTAGCTGTTTGTATACAGGCATCATGACAGACACTGGATCTTTTAGATTCTCATCTACCACCGCTACTACTCACGAGGTTATTGCTGCTCTCATTAAAAAAGGGGCAAATAACGATCAGATACACCAAAACATTTACGATACTAATAGCGAGTCTAGACTTCAACTCCTAGGTGTTGCTCTTAATAATCTTGTAGTCTTAAGGGAGTATAGAACTGCATTTATTACTATGACGCAGAAAGAGCTAGATGACCATAATTTTCAAAAAGGGGATACAGAAGGTTTTGTAAATTATTGTCTTTCGCTAGAGGGCATTATATTTGCTGTGATATTTATAGAACATAAAGCAGATAGTATTATAAAAATGTCGCTTAGATCTAAAGGTGAGTTCTCTGTAAACGAATTTGCTAGAGCTCATTATAATGGTGGAGGACATACTAATGCCGCAGGTGGAAGAAGCGAGGTAGCACTTGCAGAAACTATTGCTAACTTTAAAGAGTTATTGCCTTCATATAAAGACCAATTATCATCATGAGAAATTTAATATTTCTGTTTTCTATATTCCTTATTGCTTCATGCTCTGAGACAGTTGCTCGCAGACCAGTTTCTCAAAAAACAGGATCTTACGTGAAGACAGAAACTATCTCTCGTAACAAAGAGCTTATTGCCCAAGATGAAGCAGCTATTAAGAAATTTATAGCTAGCGATACTTTAAACACCTATAACCCTTCACCTAATGGTTTCTGGTATTCTTATATTGCAAAAGATACACTAGGTAAGCAAGCTCCTCAAGTAGGTGATCTTGTTTTGTTTAATTACAACCTCGCAACAATCACCGGTAAGGAACTTGTTACGCAAGAAGAACTAGGAAATACGGTTACTCAAATAGATCAAAGTAATCCAGATATAATTACGGGAATAAGGGAAGGACTTAAATTAATGAAGGAAGGAGAAACAATGACGTTTCTATTTCCTAGTTATAAAGCTTACGGCTATTACGGTTTTGAAGATAGAATACCTAGCAATACCCCAGTGCGTAGTACCGTTACTTTACTTGAAATAAAAGACCAATCAAACGAATAAATAAATCACAAACAATGAAGAAAACAAGTATGTTATTAGTTGCAGTAATTTTATCACTCTTTTCATGTAATGATAAATATCCAGATCTAGGAGATGGATTATATGCAGAAATCATCACAGATAAGGGAACCATGGTTGCAGAGCTTTTTTACAATGACGCACCTGCAACGGTTGCAAATTTTGTTGCGCTAGCAGAAGGTACACACCCTCTAGCAGATAGCACATATGCTGGTAAGCCATTTTACAATGGATTAACCTTCCATAGAATCATAAAGGACTTTATGATTCAAGGTGGTGATCCTACAGGTACAGGTTCTGGTGATCCTGGCTACAAGTTCTTTGACGAACTTACTCCTGAGCGTAGACATGATTCTGCAGGAGTTCTTTCTATGGCAAACTCTGGATATGCGACTAACGGAAGTCAGTTCTTTATTACACATAAAGCGACACCACACCTTGATGGTTATGACTCAAACGGAAATCTTAAAAACTGTGATAACCCTAGAGTAAGCTGTCATACAGTATGGGGTAAAGTAGTTACTGGATTAGAAGTTGTAGATGCTATTACAGAAGTAGAACTTGAAGATCCACGCGCTGGAAAACCAAAGACTCCAGTAATTATCCAACAAGTAAACATTATCAGAAAAGGAAGTGATGTAAAAAATTACAACGCTGGTGAGACGTTTACAAATGAACTAGCTGCCTTTGAAGAAAACAAAGCAAAAGAAGCTGCCGAAAAAGCAAAGCAATTTGCTGGAAAGAAAGCTGAGCTTGACGCAAAGAGAGAAGGAATTGAAGAACTTCCTAGCGGACTAGGAATCTATTTTGATCAAAAAGGAAAAGGAATAAAGCCTAATACTGGTCAAAAAGTAAAAGTAGAATATGCTGGTTTCTTTACAACAGGAGAGTTATTTGACACAAGTAGCGAAGAAGTAGCTGCTGCAAATAACAAGCTAGATGACCGCAAGAAAGCTGCTGGACAGTACAAACTTCTTGAAACAGTATATAGCCCAGAAGCTAGACTTATTGCTGGATTTAAAGAAGGACTACAATTGATGTCTATAGGTGATAAAGCAACACTATTTATCCCTTACCACTTAGGTTACGGAGCACAAGGGTATCCTGGTGCAATACCTCCTAAGGCAGATCTTGTATTTGAAATCGAACTTGTAGAGATCGTAAAGTAATACAAACATTATAGCACATTAAAAAAGCTAGCCATCTTACGATGGCTAGCTTTTTTTATCTAATGATTTCAAGAAACAATCAGTTGTTAAGCAACTGGAATATCTTTTAATATTTCTATTACAAAATCCCAATACTTTTGAGCACTTGAAATACTTGCTCTCTCATCTGGAGAATGCGCTCCCTTAATAGTAGGCCCAAAGGAAATCATATCCATCTCAGGATAATTCTGACCTAAGATTCCACATTCAAGTCCTGCGTGACATGCTGCTACATGTGGATCCTCATTATTGATCTCTTTATATTTTGCTTCTAGCACCTTTAAGATAGGACTCGCCATGTTAGGAGCCCATCCTGGATAATCACCAGAAAGTGCTACGTCAAAGTTTGCAAGTTCAAAAGTAGCTATAATGGCATTTGCAAGATCATCCTTTGTGCTATCTACAGATGAGCGTGTAAGACAACCTATTTTTATAGATCCGTCCTTTACAATCACTCTAGCTATGTTATTAGAAGTTTCCACAAGATTTTCTATCTCTGGGCTCATTCTATACACCCCATTATGAGCTGCACTTATCGCTTTAATAAGTTCTTGTTGAGCTTCCATGTTCATAACATTATCAGGAAGATCTGTTTTCTCTGCGGTAATGCTAAGGTTTTCTTCTAGTGAATTGTACTCTGCTTGAATAGCACTTGCCACGTCCTGAAAATCTGCTTCAAAAGCTGCCAGCTGATTCTCATCCACCGCGATGATAGCTACGCTTTCTCTTGGGATTGCATTTCTCAAACTTCCTCCATCAATACTTGAAATACGTATATCAAAATTTTCTGATGCACTGCGCAATAAGCGATTCATCATTTTATTTGCATTACCAAGACCCTTGATGATATCCATCCCAGAGTGACCTCCGTTAAGTCCATTTACAGTAACCTTATAAGCTACAAGACCATCATCTATTCCTTCTTCTGGATAATTACGAGTTGCTGTGATATCTACACCACCTGCACAACCTACTCCTATCTCGTCATCTTCTTCTGTATCCAGATTAAGTAAGATGTCGCCTTTAAGAATTCCTCCCTTAAGACCCATCGCGCCTGTCATACCTGTTTCCTCATCTATAGTAAATAATGCTTCTATAGCTGGATGCTCAATAGTAGTACTCTCAAGCACTGCCATTATTGTCGCTACTCCAAGACCATTATCTGCTCCTAGTGTAGTTCCTTTTGCACGTACCCAGTCACCATCTACATACATCTCGATACCCTGATTATCAAAATCAAACTCGGTATCATTATTTTTCTGGTGTACCATGTCAAGGTGAGATTGCATCACAATCATTTTCTTGTTCTCATGACCAGCAGTAGCAGGTTTTCTTATGATTACATTACCTACTTCGTCTTCTATCGTTTCTAAACCTAAGTTTTTACCAAAGTCTTTCATAAACGCAATGACGCGCTCCTCCTTTTTTGAAGGACGAGGGACAGCATTAAGATCTGCAAATTTATTCCAGAGCGCCTTTGGGGCTAGATTTCTTATTTCTTGATTATCCATTTTCTAAGTTTTACACAAAGATAATGGCTACATAGATGAAAGACTACGCTTGCTCTTTAAAAACGATAGAAAGAAGGATGTAGAGAATGATGATGATAGGTATTCCTAAAAACTGGAAGAATACAAGCAATAATACACTTGCAAGTAAAAAGAGGTAACGCACTTTGTTCTCTCCAAAAGACCAGTTTTTAAACTTTAGTGCAAATAATGGAAGTTCTGCATTGAGCATAAAACAACTTAATGCGGTAAGTACTATAAGGACGTATGGATTTTCTAATAACGCTTTCGCGAAAGCGTACTCTTCAAACATCAATATAAGAGGTAAACTTAGTATGAATAAGGTATTTGCAGGAGTTGGAAGCCCTATAAATGAGTTAGTCTGGCGATCATCTACATTAAACTTTGCAAGTCTATATGCCGAAGCCATCGTAATTGCAAAACCTATATACCCCAAGTGAAAGTGCTGTTCTTCTAGTGCCGCTCCCCAAGGAATACCGCTGGCATCTTCTAGCAGTTGATACATAACTACTCCTGGCACAACGCCGCTAGTAACCATATCTGCAAGGGAATCTAGCTGTAACCCTACATCACTAGAAGCATTAAGAATTCGTGCAAAAAAGCCGTCAAAAAAATCAAAGAAAATCCCAAGAGCTACAAATATCGCAGCAAGCTCTAGACGATCATTTACAGCAAAAACTACCGCTACACAACCGCTTAGCAAATTACCCATTGTGATGGCATTAGGAACGTAACTCTTTATAGACATTGTTTAATTTTTAGTAAAAGTATGGAAGAATTTTCGACTAATATAGGCTTGTGCAATATCTAGCTCGTTTTATTGTTTACAATGTGTACTAAAAGTGGGATATTTGTCCCATAAATCCTGCTATTGAAAAAATCACTTTCTATACTATTTTTACTCATTTCAGTTACTGCTGTATCACAAACGGTTCGTAAATATTCGAATGAATTTTTGAATATTGGTGTAGATGCTGCCGCTCTTGGTATGAGTAATGCCGTAGTCGCAGGTACGAGTGATGTAAATGCAGGCTATTGGAATCCTGCAGGTTTAGTAAACCTAGAAGATAACCAGATCTCATTAATGCACGCCTCCTATTTTGCAAATATTGCAAATTATGATTACATCGCTTTTGCAAAACCTCTTGATGATAGAAGTGCTATTGGAATATCAATTATACGTTTTGGCGTTGATGATATTTTAAATACTACCCAACTTATAGACGACCAAGGAAACATAGATTACAATCGTATCAGTCTATTTTCTACTGCAGATTATGCTTTTACTGTGTCTTATGCAAGAGCACTTCCGCTAGATGGTTTGAATTTAGGGGTGAATGCAAAGGTGGTGAGAAGAGTAATAGGTGACTTTGCAAACAGCTGGGGTTTTGGCCTTGATGTAGGGTTGCAATGGAAAAAAGGAGATTGGGATTTTGGAGTTATGGCTCGAGACATCACCACTACAGTAAACGCGTGGAGTATTGATGAAGATGAGTTTGCTACCATAAGCGATGCCGTCGAAGGTCAAAATCAAGATTTACCAGAAAGTACAGAAATCACCATCCCTAAACTTCAAGTAGGATTCGGTCGCCAGTGGATTTTTCATTATGATTACTCCTTACGTGCAGAACTAGATATGAATTTTAGATTTGCTCAAACTAATGATATAATATCATCGTCTGCCGTAAGTGCAACACCCGCCTTAGGACTTGAGTTTGGCTATGCAGAGCTAGTATATGTAAGAGCTGGCGTTGGTAATTTTCAAGAACTCACTGCTCTTGATGACTCCACGTCTATAGGTTTTCAACCTAATATAGGTGTAGGATTCAAGTACAAAGGGATCCATGTGGATTATGCACTTACAGATATAGGTGACCAGAGCGCTGCTATTTATTCTAACGTGTTTTCTGTAAAGTTAGATTGGGAGCTTTTTAGATAGCCTTTTTCTTTACCTCAGGGCGTGCCCCTATCCTTCATTCATTTCATTCTTGAAGTCTAGTGACCGGGCTATACGTTTATACGCTTCGTGATGCTCCGCTATCGCTCCACAACACTGCGGGGTAACCACTGCTATCCCTCACGCAAAAAATTAAACGGTATCCAAGAATTACATAGAGCTAAAGCTTGTTTAAACGCTAAGATTGCTTAGCAGATAACTGATTATTTCTATCCTAAATATCAATACACAAAAAAGCCCCCAGTAACACATACTGAGGGCTTCTATAATCAATGTATGCTCTTTCCTTATCTCTTCAACGTAAAGTGTCCGTTTACGGTTCTTTGTGTTCCTAGCTCGTCAACTTCTGTAAACTCTACGCGGAACCAGTAATCGCTTGATGGCATTGGTTGTCCATTAAAGGTACCGTCCCATCCAGCACCTACTGGGCTTATCTGTTTTAAGAGTTTACCGTATCTATCAAAGATAAAAATCTTTGCATTTAAGTTTGGTGCCACTCCTAGTCCTATGATATTCCATGTATCGTGGAAACCATCTGCATTCGGTGTAAAGAATCGTGGGTAATCAATTATCCCTATCTCTACTTCTGAGATACTACAGTTACCACTGGCCAGTCTTCCAAAAACAGTGTGTGTTCCTGGAGTTACTCCTGTAAAAGTAGTACTACTCTGGAACGGCCCATCATCAATTGCAAACTCATATGCTGAAGCGACATCTGCTCCTGTAACATTAATTACTTCTACCGTGTATAATCCGCTATTGTTAAAAGAAGATTCTACAACGACCGCTTCAAAAACGGGAGCACTCTCTGCGCTATACACCGCTTCTGCTACATAATCACAGCTTGTTCCATCTCCATAAGTAGCGGTAATCATCACTTGATACGTCCCTGCAGCGTCAATAGTCACCTCAGGGTTTAGCGATACTAATGCGCCATCACGTGTCCAAACATAACTATAAGTAACCCCAATCTGCGGACTCTCCACCGTACCATCAATGGTAAATGGATTAAGCGCTTCGCCTGTAATCTCATCTACACAAATCTGCCCGCCTTCTTGAGTTAAGTTAGTGTATGGTAACGGTTGTACAAATATCTCAAAATCTACTACCGTGCTACTCTCACAGCTACTAGCCGTGTTTACGGCTCTAGCATAAATCACTTGCGGATTCGTTATGTTTTCAAAAGCACTAGGGGTAGCAATCGCACTTGTCATCGCCTGCGCATCTGCAAGGCTAGTGTAATAACTTACGGAAGTTGCTGCGACGTTTCCAGTGATAACAGCGTTTTGCTGAGTAAGATCAAAAGTTGCCGTACTCTGCTCTGGCGCGATATTTACTCCAAAATCGTCTGCACATTGCACGATATTATCTGCTGGGAATACTTCTGGTCGTGACTCTACTGTAAAGATGATGCTAGTAAAATTCACACATCCTGTCGTCGCATTTTCTATACGCACAAATAATTCCTGATTATCTGCCACCGTGTATGGCGAGCTTAGCGCTGCTGCATTTGCAGTCGCTTGTACTTCTAGTTCGTGGTAAGTGATAATAAAATCACTGGTTACCTGCGGCGCAGCAAGTAATCCAGCTAAATCTGCGAGGGTCGTAAGATCTACACTTCCCATCGCGTCATCACCATCAAATTCTTCACAGAAGGTATAATCTACAGGTCCTGCTGCTGCCAAGATCGGTAGCGGATTTACTACTACTTCAAAAGGAACGACTACAAAACATAGATTTCCGTCGCTATCCAAGTCGCTGTTTCCTGGCACATCACGTTCCACCCTTGCGTATAATGTTTGGTTGCCAGTCACGGTATTGATAAACGCAGTCACATCTGTAATGGCGAGCGTAGTGTCTTCTGGGTTCGCTTCCGCGAAAGCGAGTTCTGTATACACCGTTATATTTACCGGTTCTGCTCCCGCAATCTGCGCGATAGCAGGTGTTAAATCAAAGACTTCAAAACCATCTGTTGCCGAACCTGAACCTGCATCAATCACTCCATCACCATCTGTATCGATATCTGTAGTCGTGTCACACACTTCTAGCGCATCTGGATTAGTATTTGGTGTTGGCAGTGGTAATACTTCGATATTAAAGGTTGTTCCATCACTACATCCTGCTGGACTTGATACTACCGCTTGGATGGTTTGAGGGTTTAATATGTTTGTATACGCCGAAGGATCTGTAATAGGAGTTCCTGCGTTCAAAGCAGCAAGACTCTCATAATACGTTACCGTAAGCAGCGGATCACCACCAGTGAGACTCGCTTGGTTTACGCTTAAGTCAAACTCCGTAAAGGTGTCTGTATCATCATCACAAATCATGAGATCTAGATCATCACCATTCGGGTTTGCCGTAGGTGGTGTCTCTACCGATATCTCAAATGAACCAATGGCAGCGCATATATTTGGAGAGCCGTCACTTACTTGCAAGCGTACCCAGATAATTTCTAGTGGTGCTATCTGTGTTGCTGTATAAGCGGTAGGGTTTACAATTGGATTGATTCCCAAATCAGCATCTGCTTGTGTATTATGGTAGGTAATGATAAGGGTTGCTGGATCTTGCGTTCCTATAATCGTAGACTCATTTTGGGTGAGGTCAATAACCTCCATTAGATCATTATTATCATCACAAGCTGCAAGGGTTGCTAGTGTTGTAGGAAGTTCTGGAATAGGGAACACAATAAGCTCAAACTCATAGATCTTCGTACAACTTGTGGCTGTCGTAGCGTCTGTATCTTGTGCAACTACATATAACGAAGTCATTCCTGAGATATTATTATAAGGAAGGGTAATATCTATCTGACCTGCTCCCGTATCTGCCGTTGCATTATCTAGTGTTTCATAAAAACGCAAGTCTATGTTTGTTACTGTTGCTAGTAAGTCGTCATTATATTGTTGCAGGTCAAAAGCTCCAAAGCCGTCATTATCCTCATCACAAGCAACTGCAGCTGGTAATGGCTCTCCAATTACTGGTAACGGATTCACTTGAAGGTCTACCGTAGTCTGAGCGCCACACATTCCTGCTTGATCGCTAGTTACTAAGATAAAAATGGTCTGCGGACTCATTCCTGTATTTACATAAGCTGTTGGAGTAGAAATCGCATTGGTTGTCCCAGCATCTAAGTCTGCTTGCGACTCATAATAGCTAACACTTAAAGTGGTGTCTCCTCCAGTAATTAAAGTATCAAGGCTTGTTAAATCAAAACTTGTAATTCCATCAGTATCGGTGCCTACCAGTGCTCCTTCGCTATCACACTCCTCAAAAACGCCGGGAGGTGTGATCGCTGGAATCATCGCTATGTTAAGATTGAAAGTGCCAACTACCGTACATCCTGTAGTTGTATTTTCTAGACGTACCCAGATTGGTGTGGTTGGTGCACTTGCTAAATAGTTCAGCGGATCGGCAACTGGCATATCACTTACGCTTCCTACCATAGCTTCTGCGCTAGCAAGGGTTTCATGATACGTTAAAGTAACATCAGCAGTAGTTTGTGTTCCTAGAACAATCGCATCATTTTGAGTAAGATCAAAAAGTGCTTGTCCATCTTCATTATCATCGCAAGAGGTAAGATCTGGAATCACCGCAGGTAGCACAGGTGCTGGTTGTACGATAAGTTCTAGTTCGATAA
The DNA here is from genome assembly GCF_042466145.1 of Dokdonia sp. R78006. Lineage (NCBI taxonomy): Bacteria > Pseudomonadati > Bacteroidota > Flavobacteriia > Flavobacteriales > Flavobacteriaceae > Dokdonia > Dokdonia sp. R78006. Next base: position 34,432 of record NZ_JAXHBU010000001.1, read on the forward strand.
CACGGTAACACTGGGTTGCAGTTGCTGGATCCGTATCGGTTGCTCGTACAAATATTGTTCTAGATACAGTCTCATAAGCCGCCGGTGTTGCTATCGATGGACTGCCCAGTTCCGCGGAAGCGAGTGTCTCATGAAAAGTGAGTGACATAAACGTCTCTCCATTGATGATATCTGCAGTTACTTGACCTGTAAGATCAAATACTGCGTCTCCATCATTATCTACATCACCATCATTTGCCATGGTATCACATTCTTCTACCGCTACAATAGTGGTAGGTGATGGTAGTGGGTTTACCACTAAAGTAAGCGTGGTGGTTTCAAAACAGCTAGTTACTATATTTTCTACTCTAGCAAAAATAGTTTGGTTAGCCATTACGGTGTTTTGATATACATCTGGAAGTGCTGGTGCACCTGCATCGGCATCGCCTTGGGTAAGGTGATAGCTTACTGCCCAGTCATCATTACCACCAGTAATTTCATCATCACGGCTACGTAAATCAAAACTCGCAAACTCATCGGTATCACTACCACTCTCTAGATCATCACAAAGCTCATATTCGGCAGGTTGTACCGGAGTAGGAAGCGGATTCACAACAAGAGAAAGGGTCGCTATATTACTACAAAAAGTAGCCGTGGTCGTTGGTTGCGCCGTATCTGTCACCACTGCAAAAACAGTTGCCGTATTGCTGGTGTAAGCGCTAGGAGTTGCTATGGCAGGAGTTCCAGCTTCCGCGGAAGCGAGAGAAGAAAACCACACCACACTGTGGGTTGCAGGGTCTAGACCTCCTAAAATATTTACCACCTGTGTACTTAAATCAAAAATCTGTAGTCCGTCGCTATTATCATCACACAATGCAAAAGGAGTTGCATTTTCATTAGGCATTGGAGTGTTAAGCACTCTCAAGGTAAGCGGTGTTGTGTCATAACAACCTATCGCATTAAACACACGAGCAAAAATGATCTGCTCAAAAGGGTCGTTATTGATATACATTGCTGCGTCCAGCTCTTGGCCTACAGGCGCGTTATCTGCATCTGCTTGGGTAAGGTAATAAGCAACACTTAAACTAGGGTCACCACCAGTAATTTCAGTATCTCTAGATGAAAGCACAAAAAAGTCAAACACACCATCATTATCATCATCACAAGCCTCATAGTCGGCTGGAGTGACAGCCACAGGTACTGGGAAACTACGGATGCTCATGCTTGTAGTTGAAAAACAACCTGTTGTATTATTAGTCACACGAACTCCTACAATCTGCGGATTACTCGTGGTGGTAAACATGGTACTATCTGGAATGCTTGCATCGCCAGTAGTAGCGCCAGCGGCATCTAAGTGATAGGTCACTGTAAGATTTGCATTAAAACCACTAGTGATTTCTGCATCTTTTTGAGAAAGATCAACCGTTGTAAAGCCATCGACCACACCATCTTCATCACACACTTGAAGTTCTGACGGCGTGATAGCCACAGGATTTTGATTAACAATAGTCTCAAAATTCATCGCAGTATCAAAGGTCGTACACGTGCTACTCGTACTTCTTAAACTATAGAAAATAGTCTGCGGATTACTACTGTTTGAAAAAGAAGTAGGACTTGCAATCGCCACAGGAGGTGTTGCTGTGTAAGCCGCTATACTCTCGTAAAAAGTAACTTCTAGATCTGAGTCTCCACCAGTGATCTCCGCTACATTCTGCGTTAAATCAAAAGTAGCTGCATTTGCTACAGCAGAACAAGTCTCAATACTACTGATTGTAGGAAGGAATGTTGGGTTGGGAGTCACTGTAAGTCTCACGTGCTCTCCAAGGCCTACACAACCATTATCTGTATCTGCCTCTACACGAACCCAAATATCTTGAACGCCACCAGCACTTGTGAATAACGGATTGTTGCTATAAGCAGCAGTATCTATAATAGGGTTAATCTCAGATAAGGCTTCTTGCTCTGTTTCATAATAAGCAACAGATACTACTTGTGGTGAGAAAAATGTTTCTATCGTAGCAGTAGCGCCAGAGAAATCAAATACAGCAATACCATCACCATCAGTATCACACTCAATCTCATCTGCAAAGAATGTTCCTGTTGGAATTTGAGAAGCACTCACAATTAAGTTAATAACTCCTTCTCGTGAACATCCATCTAGGTTTGTAACAGTCACAGCAATAGCCTCATTAAAAGGAGAACCACTGTTTATATAAGCCGTAGGATCAGTTATAGGTGTGCCAGAAGCGTCTACATAAGTAAAAGTCTCGTTGGCCGAATTTGTACTCAACTCGCTTTGTGACTGTGTTAAGTTTAAAGTTGTAACACCGTTTGTATCATCATCACACTGACGTAAAGTTACTGGTGTGGTTAGGACTGGGAGAGCATTAACTCTAAGATTAATTGATGTTATTGAGAAACAACCAGTGAAAGCTGTATTTTCAACTCTTGCAAAAATAGTATCGTTATTAGGGCTTGATGTATTTGTATATGCTGCAGGAAGAGGATTTGTATTACTAGATGCTTCCGGTCCGTTTACATGATAACTCACTTCAAACTGCACTGGATCTAAGCCATTTAAAACTTCGTCATCTAATGTAGAAAGGTTGAAGGTAGCCACTCCATTAGTATCATCACCGTCTATATTATCGTCACAAATTTCATAGGTAGCAGGCATTGTTGCTATAGGTAATGCAACAACCTCAATATTAAATGAGGTAGTACTTGAACATGCAGGCAAGCCATTGTTTTCTACACGAACAAAAATCTCATCACTTACAGAGTTATATATTGTGGTTCCTGCTAAAGCTCCCGCTCCTGTATCTGCGTCTGCTTGACTCAAATGGAAAGAAACAGAAAACGCTGTCGCACTCTGTCCATTTAAAATATCTAGAATTTGAGCGTCTAGATTAAAACTTGCAAAACCATCTGAATCTGTATCACACTCAAAAATATCATCTGGAGCTGTTGCTGTTGGTACTGTGAAGAATGTAACGATAACCTCGTCTGTTCCTGTGTCACCAGCAGTATCTGTGATTGTCACTTGGTACTCGCCACTTGTAGTTACGTTAAGCATCGCTGTAGTAACTTGAGCTCCACCACCGTCTAAAACAGGCATAAAACCTGCTCCAGTATCTACAGCCCATGCATAACCAGCTGCTTCTGTACTCGTAGCATCTAGTGTTACTGTTGTTCCTTCACAAGCATCTTGATCTGCTCCTAGTGAAGCATTTACAATAGAACAATCTGTACTACCAACTCCAGTATTCATTGGGTCATTAGTTTGCTCTATAAAAATCTCCGCTTGTTGACCAGAAAAATTAGTAACCATAAAAACATAGACATCACCTTCTTGCGCATTTGTAATTGTAGGAAACTCTACTGGTGCTGAAGAAAAGCTACAACTTTCAATATTAGCTGCAGTCAATTGGTCAAAAACATCAGTATCTGCAAAAGGACCCCAGATTATATAATCTACATCAAGGCCTGTTCCTGTTGGAGTTCCGTCATCATCTATTGCTGTATTCTGGGTGATTTGAAAATTTAAATTTCCTGCTTGATCAATTTGCAAGAAATACCAAGTAGGAAAAGGTTGACTACCTAAACAACCATAATTGGGACCTGCTTGTCCTGATGTAGTACAGTTTGAATCTGTACTACCTGAAAAACAAGCGTCAAATGGTGTCGCAAAAACAGGATCATTGGTACAAAATGGAACTGCATCTTGAAACGTAGAACCTCCTGCCGATGTCTGAGCAAAAAGCGACGTATTTATAAAAGAAAAAGCTATTAGAATTAAAGCTAAACGTAGGATTCTCATTATAGAATTATTTAAGGAGTGAAAAATAGCGTTTTTTTGCTAAAATCCTGTTAACGGAGACTCGTTTTCTTAAGTGAATTTTTCATAAAAACACCATCTAGCAGTAGTAATATAAGTTAACTATGAAGGTTAAACTATATGGAGCACGCTTTACAAAGAGTTACCACTTCCATAGCTTCCTTTACGTCATGAACTCTTAATATATGTGCGCCTTGATTTATCGCGATTGTATTTAATACCGTGGTCCCATTAAGTGCTTTATCTGGTGATGTCTCCAGGGTTTTATAAATCATAGATTTACGGGAAACACCTGCGAGAATAGGTAAGTCTAACTGTTTAAAGATTGCCAACTTATTAAGTAACTCAAAACTATGGCTAGCTGTTTTTGCAAATCCAAATCCTGGATCTACTATGAGATCATTTATTTTATGAGACCTTGCGACAGCAACTCGCTCACTAAAGTAATGCAGCACCTCTTTTGTTATATTCTCATAGACCGCAAGTTCCTTCATAGTCTGAGGAGTGCCTCGCATATGCATCATTATATAAGGAACACCCAGCTCCCCTACTGTAGATATCATTTCTGAATCTAACTGCCCTGCACTAATATCATTAATAATAGCTGCTCCCGCTGCTATTGCTTTTCTTGCTACGCTTGCGCGAAAGGTGTCTACAGAGATTATAATCTCAGGGAATAATATCACCAATTGCTCTATCACTGGTATCAATCTTAACTCCTCCTCCTCTACCGAAATATCTACAGCTCCTGGTCGCGAACTATAAGCTCCTACGTCTATAAATGTGGCGCCATCATCAAGCATTGTTCTTACTTGGTCAATAGCAGCGTCCATATCTTTATACCTACCACCATCATAAAAACTATCTGGAGTAAGGTTTAGTATTCCCATCACCTTAGGCTTGGAGAGATCTATTAGCATTCCTTTACAGTTTATTTTCATAGATGATTATTTATAAATCTTTGGCTATTATTCTAGGATAGTTTGACTTCTTTAGCAGCTACTTTTAATCACACACTACCTCTACTCCATAGCCCCGATTGTAGTGAAAATCCCGCTGCTGGCTGGTGCAACCGCCGCGAGGAATTGCAACAGAAAGCGGGATACTGCTTCAAAAATACACCATAAACGCTGTGCTTCAAAAGGATAATAGCTAGCATTACTTTCTAAGCAAGAACTCATTTCTTATATTGAAGATTTTAACCGAAATTTACCAAAAATCAAACAACATAGCATGCCTGACACTTCTGCCCAATATGATGCGGTAATCACACAATGTAGAGACCTTTTTATTAAAAAAATGAAAGACTATGGGAGTGCATGGCGCATATTGAGACTTCCTTCTCTAACCGATCAAATTTTTATAAAAGCACAGCGCATACGCGGGTTACAGCAAAACGAGGTGCAAAAAGTGGATGAAGGGCAGCAATCTGAATTTATAGGTATCATTAATTACTGCGCCATGGCGCTAGTAAATCTTGAGCGCGGCGTGGTAGAGCAACCAGACATGGAGCTTGAAGAGGCTACGCATGCTTATGATGAGAAAATAAAACTCACAAAACAGTTAATGATGGATAAAAATCACGACTATGGTGAGGCATGGCGTGATATGCGAGTGAGCAGTCTTACAGATTTGATTCTCCAGAAATTGTTGCGTGTGAAGCAAATAGAAGATAATAAAGGAAAAACCCTCGTTTCTGAAGGTATTGATGCAAACTATCAAGACATGATTAATTATGCTGTTTTTGCAATGATTCACTTAGGTGATGCATAAGAATTAGTATTTATGAATAAAAGTTACGCTTTCGCGAAAACGTGACCAATACACCTCCAGTACTACTGGATTATATATGAAACTACTTACACACATAGCTCGCTTTATTGTAGGAGCACTTTTCATCTTTAGCGGATTTATAAAGCTTAACGACCCTCTAGGGTTTTCTTATAAGCTTCAAGAATATTTTAGCGCAGAGGTTTTAGGGCTTGAATTCTTATCACCTTACGCTTTGCTTATTGCCATCATACTTGTGGTGGTTGAAGTGCTATTAGGAATTGCCTTGCTGGTAGGGTATCGTAAAAAAATCACCTTGTGGCTACTGTTTGCAATGATTGCATTCTTTACATTTCTCACCTTCTACTCGGCATACTTTAATAAGGTGACAGATTGTGGATGTTTTGGTGATGCTATTCCGTTAGTGCCGTGGGAGTCTTTTGCAAAAGATGTGATTTTGTTAGTGCTTATCCTTTTCTTGATGTTTAATCAGAAATATATCCTACCTCTTTTTGGAAAACTCATCAACACCTCTATTGTCTTTGTATCATTTTTAGCATGTATGTTCTTTGGTATGCACGTACTCGAGCACCTACCATGGTTAGATTTTAGAGCTTACAAAGTAGGCTCTAACATAGCCGAAGGAATGAAAATCCCAGAGGGCGCACCAGAAGCTACTTTTGAATATCAATGGAAATTTAATATTGATGACAAGGAAGAAGTTATTACCACAGAAGGAGGCTACCCACAAGTAGACGGAGAGTTTATCTCCTACGAGGTGGTACAGACAGCCGAAGGTTATGAGCCACCAGTACACGATTTTACAATAGAGCGCGGAGAAGAAAACTATACTACAGAATTTCTAGAGAAAGAAAATCTCGTTGTAATTGTTGCTTATAACTTAACTAATACGGAGCGAGAAGGCTATTATAATATTAGAACCACGGCAGAAGATGCTATTAGAAAAGGATATAACGTCATAGGTCTAAGCTCCTCGTCACAAGATGTAACAGATGAATTTGTGCAAGACTTTAAACTTCCTTTTAAGTTTTACTTTACAGATGAAACGGTTTTAAAAACTATTGTACGTGCAAATCCTGGGATTGTGAGTCTTCATAAAGGAACTATTTTACAAAAGCTTCACTATAATGACGCGAAAGACTTGCGCTTACAAACCCTAGAAAACAGTAAACCAAACCTTGATTTCACCCTCAAACATGAGCTAGATAGTATAGCCATTCTCGATCAAAAGTACAGACGGATGATGTACTTGCAAGACGGAGAAGAAAAGAATGCCGAAGCTAAAAAGCTAGGCGTAGCTCCAGAGGAATTTCAAAATTTTATATGGAAGCAACAGGAATTACTAGATAGTATTAATCTTGAACGCATTGAATATACTATAAGAACTAAAGGATATCCTGGGAAGAGTATCGTGGGCGAACCTACAAATACTGCTGCTTGGTATGTAATCCAGCATAATCCTGATAAAATACCAACCTACATAGATTTCATTAAAAAAGCTGGAAAAGATGGCGAACTGCCATACAGACTTGTTGCAATGATGGAAGACCGCTTACTTATGAGTAACGGCGAACCTCAAATTTATGGTACTCAAGGAGCAACATACCCAAACATGGCCGATTTTATATGGCCTATAGCAGATCCACAAGATGTAAATAAAAGACGTGCTGCAGCTGGATTTCCTCAAACTATTGAGCAATATGGAAAAGACCTTTTTGGTCAAGACTTTGAATACAAAGAAATAACTCTTGATGAAGCGCTTGCTGCAAAACAGCAAATGCTCGAAGGTAAGGCGGCATCAAATTGATTAAATACCTATTATATAAATTAGGTTATGCGCTTCTCACATTATGGGGAGTAGTAACCGTCATTTTCTTCTTGTTTACGGTACTTCCTGGAGATCCCGCACGTATGATGCTAGATCAAAATGAAGATCCAGAACAACTAGCTAAAGTGCGTGCAAAATATGGATTTGATAAGCCTATAAGTACGCAATACGCATACTACATTAACGATCTTTCTTTGCTCTCTCTACACGCTAATGATGAGCAAAACTATACATCTCTATCCTCTGGCAAGTACAGCGCAACTCCACTATTTAAGATTGGCAATACGACGCTAGCTGTAAAATATCCATACCTAAGAGAAAGTTTTCAAAAGACAGGCAAACCCGTCACACAAGTAATTGCCGAAACGTTACCTAACACGATTGTTCTTGCCGTAAGCGCTATTGTGATTGCCATATGTATTGGTGTTTTTTTAGGGATTATTTCTGCGCAAATGCGGGACACATGGGTTGACAAAACCATACAGATTGTAAGTACTCTAGGAATGAGTGTTCCAAGTTTTTTTAGCGCTATTCTTTTTGCATGGCTCTTTGGCTATGCGCTTCATAAATATACCAATCTCAATATGACAGGTAGCTTGTATGAGATGGATGATTTTGGGGAGCATGTTCACATCCAGTGGAAGAACTTGATTTTACCAGCGCTAGTTTTAGGTATACGTCCGCTTGCCGTTGTGATTCAATTAATGCGTAACTCGCTCCTTGAGGTTTATAATCAAGAATATATAAGAACTGCCAAAGCTAAAGGTCTCACCACCTACCAGATTATAAAAAATCACGCACTTAAAAATGCATTAAATCCTGTAGTTACTGCAGTGTCTGGATGGTTTGCATCCATGCTCGCGGGTGCTGTATTTGTAGAATATATTTTCGGGTGGAATGGCTTAGGTAAGGAAATAGTAGATGCACTCAACACACTGGATTTACCTATTATCATGGGTGCCGTACTTATTATCGCTACGCTATTTGTAATCATAAATATTCTTGTAGATTTCGTCTACGGCTGGCTAGATCCAAAAATTAGGCTACGCTAGGTTACAAGCTTCTTACGAAAACGTAATCGTGAAAACTGGGTTAAATCAAGAGTAAACCTCTCTTACTCTTAGTATATTTGGTTTTTAAGGAACTCGCTTTCGCGAAAGCGAAACACAGCAAAGTAAAACACCTACGCCTTTTTAAAACCACATGTAATGTTACATTATTGGTTTTCATCATTGAGGCTTCTGAAATTAACTACTAACGAGATCTCTTTGTATTAAGAGATGAAAAAGAACTATAATGAGAAAAAATATCGTCGCTGGAAACTGGAAAATGAATAATGACCTAGGTGCCACAGCAACCTTAATCACAGCACTTAAACAAAAGAAAAATGAAGGAAATGCAGAGGTTATTATCGCTCCTACATTTGTAAACCTATACAGTGCTTTTGATAGTCTTTCTGACTCAAACATTACTGTTGCTGCGCAAAATATGCATCAAGCAGAAAGTGGTGCTTATACTGGAGAGATTTCGGCGGGTATGCTCAAAGGGATTGGTGTAGATACTGTGATTTTAGGACATAGTGAACGCCGTGCTTATTTTCACGAAAGTGATGAATTACTTGCTCAAAAAGTAGACAGCGCTCTTAAAAATAACATGAGAATTATATTCTGCTTTGGCGAAGAACTAGAAGATCGTAAAGCAGGAAAAGAAGAAAATGTGGTGGGTAGCCAACTCAAAAATGCATTATTTCACTTAGACGCAAGCGCTTGGTCAAATATTGTTCTTGCATACGAACCAGTATGGGCAATAGGGACTGGAGAAACAGCATCACCAGAGCAAGCACAAGACATGCACGCCTTTATAAGAAAAACTGTTGCTGAAAAATATAATAGTGACGTAGCTGAAAACGTATCAATCCTTTATGGAGGATCTGTAAAACCTGCTAATGCAAAAGAAATTTTTGGGAAGCCAGATGTAGATGGTGGTCTCATAGGTGGTGCTGCCCTTAAAGCAGATGACTTTTTTGATATTGTAAATGCGTTTGCATAGTCTCAAATAATTTAAGAATTGACAATGCGCTTCCAGAGATGGAGGCGCATTTTTATTTTATATCAATTGGTATTAGTACATTAGAGCTTAATCTTTTATCACATGAAATTCTTTTTCAAATCGCTAGTCCTACTCCTTACAATCTGTAGTTGCACCTCACAACAAGCAGTTACCACAAGCACTCAAGAAGATGGCACACTCGTACTTCTCAAAAATGCTCAAGAAGCCAAGTCCATTTATATTACAACAGATGGCAATATGGGAATAGGTAAAAAGGAGCCAAAAGTTAGACTTGAGGTAAACGGGCAAATACACGCTAAATCCGTAAAGGTGGATATAAAAGAATGGGCAGATACGGTATTTGAAGATGGATATGATTTATCACGCTTACGCGAAATTGAAACCTACATTCAGAAAAATGGGCATTTGCCCGAAATTCCGTCTGCTGCAGAAGTTGAACAAAACGGTATTGAACTAGGCGCTATGAATGCACTACTTCTAAAAAAAATTGAAGAGCTAACCTTACACCTCATTGATAAAGAAAAACAAATTGACCAACTAACCAAAGACGTACAGGCTCTCAAAGAAACTATCGCTCCATCTGACACTAAGAATAATGGCTAAACTCATTATTTTCTCTCTCCTACTCTATTCTTGCCTGCTTCAAGCGCAAGAAGATCGCTTTTACATACGCACAACATCTGAAAAAGTGGAGGTACCTGTTAGCACAAACGATTCTATTGTAACCTACTTAGGTAATGATACAAGACTCAAAAAAATGTTTACTGAGCATAGGGTTAAAGTATTTAGAAAAGAATTTAAATACGCGCAGCGAGATAAACTCAAACGCACATACTTTGTTATTGCAGAGAATAAAACGTTTCAAGAAGAATTGATGAATCTAGTGCCAGATCTTTTTGAGTTTGCAGAGAGTATCTCAAATGAATCGCTACAAATTTATGAACCTAATGATTACGGCGTTACAAGTACCACTGGCAAAAACTTAGGCGCGCAAGCAGTTTTAGACTATTATGATTTCCTCGGTATACCACAAGCTTGGTATTACACCACAGGTTCTCCGGAAGTAATTATTGGAATATCTGACGGTTATATAGATCCAGAAGATCCTGAGTTTGCAGGCAAAACTACCATGTTCAAAAAAAGTAGCCTATCCAAAGGTCATGGATTTACAATCGCCGCCATAGCAGCAGCTCAAGGTGATAATGGATATGGTGCGGCGGGAGTTTGCTATGACTGCAACATATACACAACCACTTATGGTAACTTCAAAGAGTTGAACCAACTATTAGAACTATCACGAGCAGGTGCAAAAGTGATTAATTGCAGCTGGGGATCACGCACCTATTATGAAACTGCACAAGAAGCGATTAATGAGATGCGCGACCTTGGCACCGTCATTGTTTCTGTACCACATAATGCGGCATATAGTGTTACAAATGGAGAACAACTAAGATATCCAGGCGCTTATGAGCATGTGATATCTGTAGGAAGTGTGCAGCATAAAAATGATGAAATTTCAGATGGACTTCTCATTGAAGAGAAAAATGGGAAGTATTATGCAGAGAAGCAGCAATACCATTTATCACGTACAGGTGGTTTTAAAAACAATAATCCAAAAAATGAATATACGCTATACCTAAGTTCTACAAATAATCTGGATAGCTCTGTGGATATTGTCGCACCGGGAAATGATATTTTTCAATACTATAATTATAAAGAGAATGGTGAAATATTTCATAATCCGTTCCAGGCGACATCTCCTGCCGCACCACTTGTCACTGGAACTATAGGACTTATGTTTTCACTTAACCCATCACTCTCAGTAGATGAAGTGAACAGCATTATAAAATTAAGCGCGACTAATATTGATCACATAAAAGCAAACGCGCCACTCAAAGGATTATGGGGAGCAGGATCATTACACACAGGCAGAGCTGTAAAGATGACTTATGATATGCTACAACCTAATAAGTATATGATGATTGAAAATCAGCGATTTGCAAGGTGGAACTTTAAAATCAATGCCGCGCATAAAATTATGATTAAAAATGAGCAATTTATAGAGGGCGCTAGAGTAGATTTTACTGCAAAAGATGAGATTCTCATCAATGCAGAAACCGTACTTTTGCCTGGAGAAAACGGATCTATAATACTTACTATTGATCCCGATGCATCTTATAACTTAGAAACTATAAAAGAATGACACCCATTTATTTAGGATATACCTTTACTATTGAGCCACGTGACCCTGCTACAGAAATTATTATTGCAGAGCTAGGTTACGCTGGTTTTGAAAGCTTTACAGAAACTACAAGTGGTGTGATTGCATATATCCAGAAAGAAGAAGCGTTTCCTAGTGGTGAAGTTGATTTTGCCGCACTTCTTACAGATATCCAGATTCTCAAATCTGATGAGTTTAACATCACCTACACTGCCGAAGAAATTGAGCAAGTAAACTGGAATGAGGAATGGGAGAAAAACTTTGAACCTATTGAGGTAGACGGAAAATGTGCCGTACGCGCACCTTTTCACGAGAAAACTAATGTTGAGTTTGACATAGTGATTGAGCCAAAAATGTCATTTGGAACTGGTCACCATGAGACTACACACATGATGATTAAGCACTTACTCAAACTTGATGTTGCTGGCAAAAAAACACTTGACATGGGCTGTGGTACTGGCGTACTAGCTATCCTAGCCGAAATGAGAGGTGCACAACCTATAGACGCGATAGACATTGATAACTGGTGCTACCTTAATACTATTGAAAATGTAGAACGCAACAACTGTAAGCACATCACTACTTATGAAGGTGAGGCTTCATTGCTATCTGATAAAAATTACGAATTCATTATCGCAAACATAAACCGCAACATTCTTTTACAAGATATCGGCGTGTATGCGAGTTGTCTTTCTGAGGATGGAGTACTCTTGTTGAGTGGCTTCTATACAGAAGACATTCCGCTGATTTCAGAAAAGTGCAATGAGCACGGACTCTACTTTGTTAGCAATTATGAACGCAATAATTGGGTAGCTTGCAAGTTTGAAAAAAGAGGATAATTTCAAGTTATTGATGATAAATAATTGTTAGAATTATGCTTTCGCGAAAGCGTAATCTCTAAAATTTGTAAATTTGCATCATAAATCTCAACGCTATGAGTAATCAAGAAAAATATCAAGAAGACGTAGATGTACTAACAGAAGAAACTCCATCACACGAGATTATTCTGTATAATGATGAAGTAAATACTTTTGACCATGTGATAAATACGCTTATTTATGCATGTGATCATGAGGAGAATCAAGCACATCAATGTGCGTTACTAGTGCATTACAAAGGAAAATGCTCTGTAAAGTCTGGTGAGTATAAAGATCTAGAGCCTCGATGCTCAAAACTTTTACAAGCAGGACTAAGTGCAGAAATTGTATAAAATCCAATACTTATAATTAATCACAATAACTATTGCGCTCTCGTGGCGCATTTGTTATTTTTGCGAGGCAAATTAAGCATCTTAAACGAAGATTATGAATCTACACGAATATCAAGGAAAAGAGATATTAAATAGTTTTGGCGTACGTATCCAGCGCGGTTATGTAGCACAGACTCCGGATGAGGCTGTTGCAGCTGCCGAAAGACTTACTGAGGAAACTGGTACTGGATGGCACGTTATTAAAGCGCAAGTTCACGCAGGTGGTCGTGGTAAAGGTGGTGGTGTAAAGCTAGCAAAGAGCCTAGATGAAGTAAGATCTATTGCAGATCAGATCATCGGGATGGATCTTGTTACTCCACAAACAAGTGCAGAAGGTAAAAGAGTTCACCAAGTGCTAGTTGCAGAAGATGTATACTACCCAGGTGACAGCGAGCCAGAAGAATATTATATGTCTGTACTACTTAACCGTGGTACTGGTCGCAATATGATTATGTATTCTACAGAAGGTGGAATGGATATTGAAACAGTAGCAGAGGAAACTCCGCACTTAATTTTTCATGAAGAAATTGATCCTGCAACAGGATTACTTCCTTTCCAAGCACGTAAAATTGCATTTAACTTAGGATTAAGTGGTGCTGCTTTTAAAGACATGACAAAATTTGTTGCTGCTCTTTATAAAGCATACACAGATTCTGATAGTTCACTTTTTGAGATCAACCCTGTTCTTAAAACAAGTGACGATAAGATTATGGCAGTAGATGCAAAGGTATCACTAGATGATAACGCATTATACCGTCGTAAAGATTATGCAGCAATGCGTGACAAGCGTGAAGAAAACCAAGTAGAGGTTGAGGCTGGTGAGAAAGGACTTAACTATGTAGACCTAGACGGTAACGTAGGGTGTATGGTAAACGGTGCTGGACTTGCAATGGCAACTATGGACCTTATCAAGCAATCTGGTGGTGAGCCTGCAAACTTCCTTGATGTAGGAGGTACTGCAGATGCTGAGCGTGTAGAAGCTGCTTTCCAATTAATACTTAAGGATCCTGCTGTAAAGGCAATCTTAGTAAACATTTTTGGGGGTATCGTACGTTGTGACCGTGTGGCACAAGGTATTATTGATGCATACAAAAACATGGGAACTATCAACGTGCCTATCATTGTACGTTTACAAGGAACTAACGCAGATATCGCAAAGAAACTTATAGATGATTCTGGACTTGACGTTCAATCTGCTATTGAGTTTAAAGAAGCTGCAGATAAAGTACAGGCTGTACTAGCTTAATACTTTTTAATATATAGATGCTACTCGTAGCATCCTTTAAATCCCACTTTCTATAAAGTGGGATTTTTTTGTTTTATAAATGTCATTAGATGACATAATCTATAGCTAGACAACTATCAAATAGGTCATTTTCTTAACATTGACTACTCCATACTTTCTTTAAGGATTCTAAAGCTATTATAGTAAAATATCACTCCATATTTCAACTAATGCTTACTCTTGTTGTCAATACATTATGAAGTTGATAATTACGCTTTCGCGAAAGCGTTACCCCAACAAATCCCCTACGTTAACAACTCACAACCAGCATTAAACAACAGTTAAGCTTGACTATCTCTCATAGAAAAACGACAAATAAGTCGTCTATTTGCACTGTAATAATTCATTAAAAACCTCGAAAACATCGAGACAAAAAAGAAAATTATGAAAACATTAAATGTATTATTTGTAGCCGCTTTACTTACTGTAAACACAGCCTTTGCAACTGGAACCGAGCCAACATCTGACAACAAAGAAAAGACAGTAACTGAGCAGGTAGCAGTTCTTCTTAACAAGCCAGAATTTGAAGTTACTAAGGAGCTTGTTGCTCAAGTAACATTAATGGTAAATAAGAAGCAAGAAGTTGTTGTTTTAAGTGTAGACACAAATGATGAGTTTGTAGCAGATTTTATTAAAGCTCGTCTTAATTATGAAAAGTTAAGCACAAAAACAGTAGGAGAGCAATTTACATTACCAGTACGCATCGTCCCAGGAGCTTAAGGAGCTTCACCTAGTTTGTAAAGCTGAGCGTTGCTCGGCTTTTTTTATGCCCTGTATTGATTGTGAGATTTTTATACCTCCACTATCTTTACAAGGTATGAAAAATCTTATCCTTTTAATTTCTCTCTGTTTCTCTACCCTTGGGTTTGCACAGAATAAATTCATTAGCCTCTCTGATGACGCAACTATTAATCTAATCACCATAGGTCCTGGAGCTGTACTTAATGACGCCTTTGGGCACAATGCCATTCACGTACGTGATTATAAAAAAGGGTTAGATATTGTTTTTAACTACGGTAAGTTCAACTTTAACACTCCTAACTTCTATCTCAAGTTTGCAAGAGGAAAATTACTATATGAGGTCGGTGTAGATAAGTATGACGACTTTGAATATAGCTATAAGCTCCAGCAACGATGGATTGAGTCTCAAGAACTACAGCTCACTCAAGATCAGAAGCAAGACGTCTTTGAGTTTTTAGTAAATAATGCTAAAGAAGAAAACAAATATTACAAATATGATTTCTTCTACGATAATTGCTCTACAAGACCATTTGAGATTATTAAGAATGAAGCTAATGTGACAATGAGCTATGATCATCAAGAAGCTGGCATGACACACCGTGATCTGATACATGAATACGTTTCTTGGAATACTTGGGGAAGTATGGGTATTGATATCGCACTAGGATCTGTAATTGATAGAACTGCTACTCCAGAAGAGTACTTGTTTTTACCACATGAGCTTATGTATGCTTTTCAAGAAGCTACTATACAAACACCTTCAGGAACACTACCACTCGTAAAAGAAACAAAGACGGTATTCTCACCGCAAATCAAACATCGCTATAGTACTAATTTCTTACTAAGTCCATTGTTTATACTTGGACTTCTAGCAGGGCTTATCATCTACAAAACCTACAAAGATCATAAGAATGAAAATCCACTAGGCTGGCTAGACACGATTATTTTACTAATCACAGGGCTTATAGGAGTTGTAGTCTTTTTATTATGGTTTGGCACAGATCACAATGCCACTGCTTGGAATTATAATTTACTTTGGGCTTTCCCATTTCATATACTAGCAGCATTTGCTGTAAAAAGAGTACAGCCGCCACAATGGGTATATCCCTATATGAAGTTGGCTGTAATTATGATGTCGCTTTTATTCTTTCACTGGATTATAGGAGTCCAGCGATTTGCATTATCTCTTTTACCGCTCCTTTTAGCAATTACGATACGTTACGTATTTATACTTAGAAGAATTAAAGTTACAAGAACAAATGGTAATGAGGAGTAGTATTACTGCCCTCTAAAATTTACTATAGTACTAATAGTTTTAAGTACTATACTTAAATCCATAAAGAGGTTGCGGTGCTTGATATAATATAAGTCATACTGTAGCTTTTCTAGCGAACCTTCTTCAGAGCTTGCATAGCCACCCATTACTTGCGCCCACCCTGTAAGTCCTGGCTTAATAATGTGGCGTGTCTCATAAAAAGGTATCTCTTGAGAGAGTTCCTTTACAAATACGGGACGTTCAGGTCTTGGGCCTATCACGCTCATTTCTCCTAGAAACACATTAATAAACTGCGGGATTTCATCTAGCCTACTCTTTCTTAAAAATTTTCCGAATGATGTAATACGCGTATCATTTTTAGTAGACCATGCAGCGCCATCTTTCTCTGCATTTACAATCATTGTGCGTAGTTTGATAATCTTGAATGTATTACCGCCTTGGCCTATGCGTATTTGTGTATAAAACAGTGGACCGCGATTACCAATGAGATTACCAAGAAACACAATAGGTAGAACCACAACAAAGGACAAAATTCCCAAGACAGACATGACCACATCAAAAATGCGATGAATGAGTTTATAGAATTTATTTTGATTACTACGACTAAATGGAAAGTAACGGTAAAAATCTTTATCTACATATTCTACAGGAACACGCTGCGTGATATCCTCATAAACCTGCATATACTCTCGTATGGGGAAGCCTGATTTCAAGAGTGTTATAAGCTGGTTATAGAGTTCAAGCGATACTCCATCTTCATAAGTACTAGCGACAATAATTTCAGAAATTCCATTTTCTGAAATGGTTTCTTTCAGATCTTTAATAGGAAATCGTTTTGCCTCTGTTGAGATTACATCTGCAATAGACATAGGCTCTGTGTTGATATAACCAGCTATTTTGTAATTAGGATCTGCTCCTTCTAGATTCTTAATAATCTTATGAATATTAAAGGAATCTCCTACTACAATTGCTTTTCTATAAAATCTTGGTGCTGAAATTATAGACACGTATAACCACCTCCACAAAGAAATACCTATAATCATTGCCAAGAAGAAGTACACTATCTGTAGTCTATTTTCTGGAAGAATGGGAGTATAAAAGGGAGTTAGCAAGTAGAATAACACAGTAACTGCTACAGTAAGAATCACATTCTTAAGCATGGTTTGAAACTTCACCGTCTTTGGTAAGAAATAAAGTTCAAACACCGTCCCAAAGATGGACAGATACCCCACAAGCACTATGATTGCCGTTGCGTTTTCCTTTCTGATTTTTACATAATCAAATTCTAAGAATAATTCTGTGAGATAGAGTGCTCCCAGAACAGATAAGATATCAAATATGCGCAGTAATACTTTACGCTCTGACACATCAAAATGGATACTAGGTAAGAGGGACATTCGAGGTTGGTTGAGTACCGTAAATATATCACAAATTTAGCAGAGCACTTTATGCCATTGCTCTTTTACTACGCTCCAATCAAAGGATTCTACTTTTTGACGAGCATTCAACACTATTTCCTTTGTGCTATCTGTGTTTTCAAGCAACTTACTAAGCTTTTCTGAGAAAGCAGAAACATTCTCTGGACCTGATAATAGCCCATCGACAGTGTCATGAATAAGATATGGCATTCCACCTACATTTGTAGATACTACAGGTAATCCTAATGCCATTGCCTCTATCACACTCACAGGAGTATTGTCAAAGTTTGTAGTACTTATGAAAACATCATGGTCTTGCGCTAGAGACGTCCAATCCTCCTTGGATAATCTACCCGTAAAATGCACAGGGAGGCTGTTTTTCCTTGCATATTCCTCACAAAGTACTTGACTACCATCTTTATCTGGCCCAACCATCGTAAGAGTAGCTTCGGGATACCTTTGATGTAATTTCTCAAGCACTTGAACAGCCATAAGCGGATTATAAATTTCAGCAAATGAGCGTACCCATAATAAGTTGGGTTTAAATACTAATCGTTCTTTAAATGGATATTCTGCTAGTTCTATGGTATTAGGAATTAGGATTAGATTTGAGAATCCCGCTTTCGCGAAAGCGTTATATAAATAGCCACTAGGAGCAACATTAATCTGTGCACTCCCAAAAAGCTGTTTGCAAATTTTTGCGTTGTTCTTAAGCCTATGTGGCAAATTACCACCGTGTAAAATTGGAATATATGGAATACTGAACGTTCTACATAAACTAGCAATGATTACAGCATACCAAAAGTTGGATGTGCTATATGTATCTATGAGAACACTGTCTATACTTTTGCGAGAACGCAATAATGCGCGCATCATATCAAGTATGCGAAGTGACTTATTTGATATTGTTGACGTCACCTCAACATCATAGCCTTCCTGCCTCAGTAATAAACTAAGGGTCTCAATAGTGGTAGCCGTCTTCCCTTTATTGGATAACGCGTTGCCTACGTATAGGAGCTTTTTTCTTTTCATGAACAACGTTTAAAAGGGCAAGAGCATATATAAAAGCTGGTGCTGCAATACGCATTGAGGAGTGATTTATGGTCATAAACCAAAACCCTAGAGCCGCAAAAAATAGATAGTTCCTTCTATTCTTAGCTCTATATACAAGTGGATAAATAATAAGAATTCCTAGAATGATTAATCCTAAAAAGCCATGTTCAGATAATAATCTACTGACTTCGTTATGAGAAGCAGCTCCTATTCCTGTTTCATCTGCCCTTAATTCTTTTATCTTTCCAGCACCCACTCCTAGTAAAGGATTTTGATAAAAAGCCTCTAATTCTGTTTCTAATAGTTCTCCCCTACCTGTAGTAATATCACTCTTTAAACGACCTGCTGCGTCCCTATTTGTATAGCGTTTATTGATGAGTCCATTGGTCTGAAAAGAACTATAAGCACCGGCAGCCACCAGAACGCCTCCTAGTAAAATTAAGTACGTGACCATTCTTCTACGAGCAGATCCTTTAGAGCCTGCAAAATATATTACTAAAAAGGCGGCACTGCATACAAGACCTGTAATTACTCCTCCTCTCGAAAAGGTTATAATGCCTTTATAAAGTAGAAAACCCGTTAATCCTAAGTGTATAAATAAAAACAGCTTGTTCTTACTGTAAATAACAAGCTGGACGAGTGCTAGAAACATCCCTAAACCTAATACTGTAGAAACTTGATTAGGACCAAAACCACCTGTAGCAGCATAGTTGGCCCCAGTTCCACTTAAAGATTCTCTTAAGTCTGGTGTTCCTAGGGTGATGTAAACAGACATCCCTATAATAGGTAATAATATCCATCTCGTTAAGTTTGAAAGCTGTTGATATGTTAATCTTCTATCTACGCAATACAAGGCGGAAAGACCTAAACATATAGGACCACTTAAGTTAAAAAAGACAGCCTTTTTTACATCTGTACCAAGATTGAGCGTCATAGAGGCGACCAATATACTGGGAAGTAACAAGAAAACATACAGCCAGTAAATCCCTGATTTACGACTAGTACCACTCAAAAAAAGTCCGATTAACATAAAAGCTATTACCGAATATTTACCTGCTTCGTACACAGGTATAGCTTGGCTCATTCTAAAAAATACCTCAGCACCAGCCATATAAGCAGCTGCCATAAGTGCTTCGTTTTTCTTATTTCCCGTTCTGAATATTTGAACTAAAAAATAGAGAATACTTCCTGCAAAATACACGAGTGCAAGCGACCTTACGAGATACACTAAAACTCCTATGATGATATGAATCACCATAAAAGTTAAGTATGTAGATTGTTTGGATATATTCACAGCTCTAAGATATCAATCCTTTATAGATAGGCAACACCTTGTCCATAAAAGCCTTCTTACTATAATTTTTTAGTACGCTTTCGCGAAAGCGTAATCCCATCTGATCTCTTTCTTTTTGATCACAATGAAACAATTTTACTAGCTCCTTGCTTAGTTCTTCTCTTACATTATTAATCACTATACCGTTATTCCCTACGACCGCTGCACATTGCCCAACGTTTGTGACGATAACAGGCAAACTACTGTTCCCATATTCTAACAAAGAAACAGGTAATCCTTCTGAAATAGATGAAAGTACACCTATCGTACTCTGTTCTAGAATATGCGCTATATCATTACAACTACCATAGAGAAATACCTTGTCTGAAAGGTTATGTATTTCAATAGCAGTGGTTAATTCACTATAGTAGTCATCTTCAAAGGACTTTCCTACTAAATGTAAAGTCCACTCTTGAAAACTATTTTGTGTTTTTGAAAAAGCTTCAATGAGCTCTATATGATTTTTCTGTGGTCGTAAGTTTGCTAAGCAAATCACACGCTTACCTTCTTTTCCTTTTAACGAAATAACTTTGAGTTTATCACTGGAAAGTGCTGCAAAGTTCTCTAAAAAATAAGTTTGCTTGACACCTAATACTTCCCTAGACCATGTTTTAAGCTTCTCATTAACCGCTATTGTCACATCAATATATCTAGCAAGAATTTTGAGGAGTTTGCTATCACGTTTTTCTAACGCATCACTCATACCATAGTGATCATGCCAAACAATCTTTATGCTACGCTTATTGATTTTGGCTAGTACTGCTAGCATTAGCGATGTAGAATGCGCGTGGATAATGGTAATCTGTTCCTTTTTTAACCATTTAAAAAATCGGCGAAAAGCTACTAGATCTAGCTTCCCCTTCTTTCCAAGCATTAAGAAATTCACTCGGGAAGACAATTCATTTTCTAACGGACCCGCTCTTCGAGTAGCACACAAATAAGAGGTTATTCCTTCTTCATTAACTGCATTAGCAATATTTACAGCCATGCGCTCTGCCCCACCAGCATCTAATGTATCTATGAGTTGGAGGATTTTCATTGCAATAGCTTTTTGATTTCTTGAGCAAAGGTATCCATTGTGTATTGCCTAGACCACTCCGCAGCTTCTTTACTCATTTGTGCAAGAGCTTCTTTGTTAGTTAGCTGTTTTCTTAAATACTGAACATCGATATGTTCTGGATCATGTATGAGTATTCCTCGCTTATCGTTTCCAATCATCCAAGGCACACAAGATACTCTCGAGACAATAGGAACTACACCCCAAAACATTGCCTCTGCGACAACCTTAGGCCATCCTTCACTTTTGGAGAGTAATAAAAGAAGATCTGCATTTTTGTAGGCTTCTTTTACTACATGCCCAGGTTGGTTTCCTCGTAAAACGATTTGATCTAAAATTCCATTCTCTTTTCTATACCACTTGATATCTTCTACCACGGGTCCATCGCCGTACATCTCAAGCGTTATATCTAATCCCAACCTATGTAGAGATTTGATAAGGGCTACAGTTTCAAAAGGCCTTTTATTTGCTCCCATGGTACCTACATACATGGCTTTTATAGGTTCTTTAAAATCTCTATCTACGATGGGCTCCTTTTCATTATTGTAATAGCTAGCGGTAAAAAAGGGTTTAATATTTTTAGTTTGGTCCTTCCACTCTCCGTAAACCAGCACTTTCATATTCTTAGTTAATGCGGTATTAGAAAGTATCCACTTCTGCATTTTATAAGCTAGGGGTTGTTTAGATGCAGGATTCCAATTCCCAGCATACTTAGCCGTTTTACGCTTTCGCGGAAGCGTAATTTGAATCAAACATGCAAGTAAAGCAAGATTACCCGGACATCTTAGATGAATATGATCTGCTTTGCGCATGGTATTCCATAACACTATGGCTTGATATGGAATGGTAAGAAACGAGATTAATGCAGAAATAAGTGTGTGAAATTCTAACCTGCGCAGGGCTATCTGCTTAAAATCTTGAATTTCAAATGGCAGCCCAAGTAAAGGGTCTCTTATTTTATTGGGACAAATGAAGGTAGTATGATCTACTTGTGACATCCATAGGTTCATTTCTTTCACATAAGGAGCATAGGCTACTTTTTGTCCATTTTGGGTAATGAGATGCGCGTCTGTGATTACAAGTAACTTCACTAAATATTTTTTAGCTTGTTAATTAATATCATAACGTGAGAAGGCATACTCTTTAAGCTATATGTATTCTCAAAAGTTTGGATAGCGCCTTGAGAATATATTTTCCAGTGAGCTATTACTTTATCAAAGGCTTCTAGCAAACTATTTTGATTTGAATGTTTAAAGAATTCACCATTAATACCCGGTTCAAGAATATCTAAACTCCCGCTTGTTTTTGTGCATATAACGGGCGTGCCTTCTCGCAGTGCTTCAATAGTAACCATTCCAAAGGCCTCCTCATGGCTTGCTGATATATGTGCTACGCTATTTGCATACACGCTACCTATCTGGTCATTAGATTTATTTCCAGAGAATATAACGTTATTTGCAATCCCTACCCTTGCCACCTCTTTCTCAAGATGTTCTCTTTCATCACCATTACCCACAATATTCAATGTAATTTCTGGATATTTAGCAAGTAACACCTTAAACTGTGATAAGAGCTCAAAATGGCCCTTTGATTTTGCGAGCCGACCTACTATAGATAATGTATGACTTCGTTCCTTTTGTATTTTTAAAGATAGCTGTGTCTCAGGTATCAAAAAGGTATGTACAAATACTTTACTTCCTTTTACATTAAAACGCTTTATAACGTCATTTCTTGTTCCTTGGGAGTTTGCAATCAGTTGAGTATTTAATCGATAAACGATTTGTTTTCTTACGTCTAGCAAGATGCTTTTATAGCTTGCTTTTTCACCACTGTCTATGCGTATCTGCCCACCTAGTGTATGTACAAAATTCCATCTATGTGGTACGCTTTTGAGATAACTCGCCACTGAAACAATGTTAGTAGATCCGAAATTAGATAAACACATCAGTGGTTTAAACTCTCGTAGCAATTGTACAAAGAAGGTAAAATCCTTCCATTTTGTAGGTCTATGATTAGGCCATTTCCTGAAAAACAAGTTTACCTCATCTTTAGGGAGAGTGCTTGGATTATTATCTATTACCACAACCACTCGATATCCTTCTTTAACAAAGGCCTTTGCTAGATGATGAAAATAGCTCGTAATTGTACCAAAAGGCAAAGATGTCGCTATTATGATTGTTTCTTTATTGTCTTGCACAGCCCTTTATTTAGGTTTATTAATAAAAAGGCTTAGTAAGCCAACTGTGCGCCCTAAGTATTCGGTAAAAGCTTCTTTTCTTTCTGAAGTAGTAATTACGTTTATTAAACGTATTTTAGAAAGTAATGTACTAATCATGTACCATTTAATAACATTCTTAAATCCAGGATTGGGATGCATCACTCTCCATACATACCAGCCATTACGTGTTACCATTTTTCCATACTTAAATCGATTAGGTCTGCCTGAAGCTGCATGATAGTGCCCTAAATTTGCACCTGTATGGACATACAACTTCCCTAATTTTGAAATTCTAAATGTATAATCGGCATCTTCATAAAGACCATATCCTTCAAAATACTCTGAAAATTTATTTGCTTGTAATACACTAAGCGGAAAACTTGAGACTCCTCCCATTAACTGTTTTACTTCGTATATTTTTCCAGAAGGAGGTAAAAATCCAGTAGAGCGACCGTGACCAAATTTAGGCAAAACTCCAGGAACCGTATCTGCATCTAGGCCTAAACGCCTTCTTAGTTTAAAACGAGCACCTTCCGTTCTTCTATAACCATCATAATAAAAATGGTTTATATCGCTAGGGTTTTCATTATTAACTTGTTCCCAAATCACCTCATTATCTATATGTCCACCTACGCCCAAAGCTTCAGGATATTTTTGATAAACATCAAGAATTCGTTCAAAATAGGTATGTCTTAATATCGTATCGTCATCTAGAAAGCACACGATATCCATAGATGGGTCTACACAATCTATTCCGTAATTGCGTTGTTTTGTGAGTCCTCTTGCGGTTTCAGGCACCTTGTGATATATGAGATTTTCTATTTCGCTTTCGCGAAAGCGAACGCCCGTAACATCATCTGTACTTCCATCGATTATTAATATTTCGTCGGGATACATAGTCTGCTCTACCACTGATGCTAGCAAGGTAGCAAGTGGCTCAGGACGCATGTACGTACAAATGATTAGAGAAAATTTCAATTTAAAGTATTGATTTAAGGTGATTATATAGGCTGTAAAAAAAACGATCTCGCACCAAATAGTCTTGGTACAAATTACGATTAGATTCTTGTAACTTAATGAAAGAATCCTGATTGTATTTTTTGTGAAAAGTGTTTAAAGCCTTTATGAGGTTTTCGTCACGATGCACGATACACGCATGTTCATGCCAATTAATTACATGTTCTAGTGGCAATTGACAATCTGTGTCTACTAAAACAGGAATACGACCAGACGCCAAAGATTCATAAAATCTCACAGAAAAATTACCTGCACCGCGTAAACAAAACGTGTAAGGCGACTTACTAAGGTTTGTATGAAATTCTTCTGTTGTAAGTGCTCTCTGTTCTTCCGTTTTTACGCCTGCTCTATATTTTGAACGGTAAATAAAATCTGTTTCTATAGCCTCAGATTGCTCTAATAGTTTGAGATATTTAAATCGCTCTCTCGCCGCACTAAACAATGCTTGCTTATCTGATTGATCTCTATTACACAATCTATACACATTAGCTTTTAATGTAGCTGCTGTGGCTCTTAGTACTTCTTTTAAACTCCCTGTTGCAAATCCTGTAAAAGAAATTTGAGGTCTCTCTGTATATGCTATAGCTTTATGTTCCATTGCTTCTCTTTGTAAAGGATCATCTATAAATGCAGGAATAATTATGGTATGTATATCGTTTGATTTTTTAAACCCAGCATTACGCCATACGATGATAGCATCATCATTAAAAGTTTTACCATAGTCACCACCTGTATAAACCATTAATTTTTTAGCGCTTTTTTGGGCTAAGTTATACAAGTCGTTGTAGTGTAATTGATACCCTTTACTTTGAATGCTATTGTAATTAATAGGAAATAGAAATACATCTGCTATTTCCGGATTTGTTACTAGCGAGTAATGCGCCGTTACATCCTGATGGGTTTTTTCAAAATAATGCAAGTCAAATATGAGTGGATGTACTTCTCCTCTATTTTCAGGTATAAGAAGTGAGCTGTCTGTGTATATTTTAATCATAACCTAGCCGCCCATTTTTCACTTTGATTCCAAGCTTTTTTGAATCGCTTAAAGTGCTTGTAAGGATTTCTTGTGTTGAAGAAACCAAAACTCTTAAAGAACTGCATTATCTTATAACCTTGAAGTTGTTCTAATGTCAAGTTCTTTTTTCTAAAATACATAATTTGTGGAGAAGGCTTAGGCTGTACCGTCTCTTCTTTCCAAGGAAATACATGTGGATTTCTAAACCCTCCTACTGGAGCTTTAAGGTGTAGCATTTGGATTTGAGGCGCATAAATAACATCTTTACCTAAGTTACGCACTTGCATACCATAGTCTAGGTCTTCTCCATAGCCATGTTCAAGTGCCATATCAAATGAGCATTTACTAAAAATTTCTCTATGCACTATAGAGCAACCAGAGCCAAAAGATTCCCATTGCTTATAAGCTTGCATGGTTTCCTTCTCATCTTTTTGAATACACGCAAAAGTTACACACCTCGCATTTGTTTTCTGAATGAAGTTCTCCACCTTATTCATAAAATCTGTTTTTATGCGTACATCATCGTCAAAGAATAACAGCCAAGGCGAATTACTAAGGGCTATTCCTGCATTACGAGCACCACAAGCACCAGTTATATGGGTGAATTTATGAATGATTTTAAAGTTCCAATTTTCATTATTAAGATAAGCTAATTCTGAAATTTGGTTAGGGTCTGGATTTTGTTCTATAATAATTACTTGAGAAGGAGTTATTTTTTGGTTGTTCAAATCTTCTAAAACCTTTTTTAAATACTCTTTACGACCAATAGTTGGAATAATAACATCATAGTTAAGTGGGATACCATCTATAATTTCCAGAGACTGTTGCAAGGAAAGCATATCTAGAGATAAAGAACGTTTTTTATAAAACTGCGCTTTCGCGAAAGCGTACAAAGGAAACTTCTTCTCATAATAGAGATGACACAACAATAAGTGTATAGTCCACCTACGTTTATAATGCTGCTTTACAAATTTATACAATTGGCTTATACCAAAAGTTTCTGTTTTAACCGTAATGGGAAGTTGATAGTTGAGCACTCCCAAAGGTCTCGTAAGTTTCCCTAGTGAATTTAACCAATATAAATAGTCATTACTGCTAGATAGTTGGCATGACACTTGATTGAGCAAAGAAGCATGTATAAGAAACATAGCCGTCCCTTTTTTCCAAGTAGGAAATATGACCTCATCATTTGTGGGAATAAATGGTTTATCCTCTACATAACCAAACTCAGCATTGAGTGGGTTATATGATGAAATAATACTTGTTTTTGATATTATTCCTTGTGCTTGAGACAAAAAACAATCTGTATCCTTATAATCTTTATAGACAAGAAGAAACTCATCTGGATTTTCTATAGATAACACGTACAAGCTCGATACCAAGGGCTGTCCCTGGTAGGCACTGCTTGTTACTTTGTTACCGTCGTGTTCTATAAAAATCATATTTCTCGGTTAAGTACTTTTACCTTTGGAGCACCATTTACTCGCTTTTGCACAAAAGGCAAATCTCTAATGAATACCGTATTAAATTGTGTTTTATTATAAGAATCAAGCGCTGTAAAATGTCTCTTAAATGGATTATAGTCATAAGCTTTGAAACCTAGATTTTCTAGAAACCCCACTATCTGTCTATCCTCTATTTTATAACGACTACCCGAGTCATTGAGCTCTACAATAATCATCTTTAAGGTGTGATTCTTCAAGACCTTTTCTGCTCCCTGTAATGCTAGCATCTCATACCCCTCTATATCTATTTTTAAGCATGTAATATCTCTATCATCTACAAGTATATCAATGGTGGATACCTTCACCTCTATAGCATCAGGATGGCTAGACTGTACAACATGGTTCATCACTGTATTTGTGCTAGAAAAATACAAGTTCCCTTCCTCTTTAGAAACTCCGTAAGGGTGCAGGTCAATGCTACTCTCTAACTTATTCAGTAAAATTAAGTCGTTAAATTTTTCACAAGTGGCGGGTATAGGCTCTACACTAATAGAATTAGCACCTAATGAACCTGATACTAAAAGGCTGTAATGTCCTAAATTTGCTCCTACATCAAGGAATGTATCTTCTTTTCTTAAAAAATGTAGTAAAAGTAAAGATTCCTTATACTCATATAGGCCATAGTATACATTACTTACTAATCCCGCATCTCCCTTTTCTAACTCTAATTGTAGCCCGTTAATCCACTTTTTAACAACTCCTTTTTTTATTATGAATGTTCCATTGAGAATAACATATCTACATAACGCCGCTAGCGGATTACTAGCTGTAAGAGGATGACTTTTCATCTCCTTATATCTTCTATTAATTTTTGACAGAGCCACTTTAATACTCATCCTCACACAACAGTTTATAGGTGTCCAGATTTTTGTGAACTAGTTTACTTATATCAAATTTGTTTTCTACGGATTTCCTTGCTGCCTGTGATATATTATTTACAAGAACATCATCATCAAATAATTTTGAGATTGTATCTACATATGCTTCAATATCATCTGGATGATGCATAAACCCATTCTTACCGTGTTCAATAAGATCTTGAGCCCAACCTATACTTGTATTTACCACTACCTTTTGTAGCGCCATGGATTCTATGGTAACCATGCCCAGTGTTTCTGCTAAAGATGGAAACACACAAACATGTGCTTTTTCTATTTCGTTTTTAACCTGACTATAAGGTATTTTACCTAGGTATGTAATTGCTTTTTTGGCAGCTGGCGACATTAATTCTTGCATAAGTCCCCAAGTAGAAACATTTCCTGTTTTTACATCGTTACTATCTGCACCTATAAAGTAAAGCGTTGCATCAGGATGCTTAACTATAATTTCATTGAACATCTCTATTAATTGAAATACTCCTTTCTTTCTAATAAGAGTACCAATATTTAAAAGTCGCTTGGAAGAAAAATCACCAGGATTGTTATTTTTAAATTGAGCTAATTCAAGACCATAGTGTATTACATTAAGTTTTGATAATGGTAAATTAAAAAGCCGCATACTCTCCTCTCCTGCGAAAGTAGTTGGGGCTATAAAACCAATTGCTTTTTTGACTGCTTGTTTTTCAAAATAAGCATTCTTCCTCTTCTGTAAACGTCCTTCAATATGACAGAAATAGGTATCACTTCCGTGAAAACGTATCACCAACGGTTTCTTTAACTTCATAAATGCCGTGATCCCTGTCCAATCAGGAGCTTCTATAATATCTATGGTATCTGAGTACCGGTTCAAATAACGACTAATATGTTTTCGGTATAGAAAAAAACCTCCATACCCATAACTCTTCTGTTTTATGATATGAAAAGTTATCCCATCCTCAATAAACACCTCATCTGTTTTTTGACCGTAGATAAACAGACTCACAGCATGCCCTTCAGCAACGATAGCCGTTACAAGATTTTTTACACTCGTTCCCATTCCGCCAGAATTACCTAGTTTAGGGTGAGGGTACTCGGGTGTTAAATAGGCTATATGCATTAGTTTCTAAGGATATCGTCGGTTAATCTATGAGTAAATTTTTGTGCTCCTGCCATATTTAGATGACCACAATTGGCATAATTATCTTCTTGATCATCAAAAATATCAACGAAACTTTTCAATTGGGGATAATCAATCATTAACACTTCTATAAATTCATCTCTATTCAACGTATTCTTACAGTAAGGTGCCGTAAAAAGGACAACATTATCACCAGTAGCTAAAATCTCGTCTAAATCTGCATTACTTGAAGCAATTTCATCTGGAAAGTGACCACTTATATCATTCCCCACACCCACTAAAGGATTAAAGCCTGAATGCATATCTACACTAGATTCTTTTTGAAAAACTTGCAAAACCACCTCCCGAACACCGTTATACTTTTCATTGATAGCGTATCTAACAAATGGTAAATCATAAATTTTAGGAAGCGTCAAGCGCTTAGCTAGTTCTTTGGAAAATCTTTTGGACCTTAAGAAAGGTGTTAATTGAGACACAAAAGCAGGTGAATTACTACTTATATTATGCATATAATCTACTTGTAATAATAGTTTGTCGTAGGTCACTCTATTTAAGTTTAACATTTGCATCATCACATTAGAATCGGCAATTGTCCTTCCTTGTATTCCTAAATTAATACAAGATTTTCCGGTTAATTGAGTAATCAAATTACAATCTATGTGATTTTCTACTCTGGAACTGCCTAAAAAGACAAAATCTATATGTCTGTCCTTAAGAGTAGCAACCAGTTGCACTTTATTTCTAGGAATATCATTCTTAAAAGAAGCAGTATACCCAATATCTAAAAGCACACTACTTACTACAAGCAATGCGCAAATTATTATTAGGTAAATTAACATCTTTTTCATCGTTCCCTTTATTCGTTTTTTAGAGCAAGTGAAGACCATCGTCTTCTAATTATATCCTCAGCTATTTTTTCCGAAAAATTCTTTGACCCCAATCTATTCAAGTGTAAACAGTCATTAAAATATTCTTGATTACTATCATATAAGGTCGCGTAGTTTATATATGAATCGAAGAGATTATTTAATGATCGCATAGCTTCTCTATTTTTGATTTCTTCACAAAAAGGAGCCGTAAAGTAATTAAGATTTACATTAGTAGCACCTCTAGCCTTTTCATATAAATCTGAGTTGATGTTTCGTTCGTAATTATCAGGTAAGGAAACGTTTATAAGCACACCTTCCCCATCTAATGGCTTGTATCCACTTTCTGCATCTTTACCAAATAATCCTGCTATAGGCACTAGTACTTTTCTTATACCAATTACTTTATCATTAATCATATACCTATAAAAAGGAATATCCCACAGTAATGCATTGCCTTGTTCATCTTTAAGATATTGATCTACCAGTTCTCTTCCCGTAAATGGTATTAGGTCAGCTTTAAAATGACTCCCTAACGAGAAATCATTATACTTATAATCAACCTGAAAAAAGGCATCCCTAATTGCATTATTATTACTTAGTAATACTTCAAATAGAAAAGCATCATTTTTTAAGGTAGAACCCATTGACCCCATATTCAGGCAAGATTTACCTGTCAATTTTGAAATGATACTGCAATCAATGTTATTTACTACTCGTGAGGAACCAAAAAAAACAAGATCCCACTCTTGATTAGAATAACTGAAAGCTTTTTTTAATGGAGAATCTGTACTTGGTCTAGTAAGTAAAGATGAATATATTCTATCTAATCCTACCGCACTGATAAAAAGGATAGCTATAACAATTACAATATGTTTTAAAAATGAAATCATATTAAAACTGAAAATAAATAAAGTCGTTATGATTAGAATAAACACCGAGCGTGAGCAACATTAGGATAACAGCTGTAAGCTTTACCCATTTAAATCTTCCTTGAAATGGATGTTCTTCAGTTCTATTAAACCATTCTATACTTATTAAAATACCTAAGATTACAATCATCTCTACATTATATCGCTCTATGTTTAAGTACTCTAATGTAAAGGTCATATCTGTAAAAATCCTTTCTATATAAGCAAACGCAGTACTTACAGAACTTGCTCTAAAGAATATCCAAGCAAAGCAGACAAGTATAAAAGTAAACAGCATTTGACCTAGTTCCTTGAAGTTGGGTAGTAATCGATTTGTAGCAACTTGATCTAGGTTCTTCCTATTAACATTAAATAACAATACTGGAATAAAAAATAAGGAATGAAGCGCTCCCCAAAAGATAAAAGTCCAATTTGCTCCGTGCCAGAATCCGCTAACAATGAAAATGATTAATACATTGCGAAGTTGGTTAGCCTTGGATCCTCTCGAACCTCCTAATGGGATATAAAGATAATCTCGGAACCAAGTAGATAAAGAAATATGCCATCTCCTCCAGAACTCAGCAATATCTCTTGAGAAGTACGGGTAATTAAAATTACGCATAAGGTCAAAACCTAATAAACGCGCTGAGCCAATTGCAATGTTTGAATACCCCGCAAAATCCCCGTAAATCTGGAAAGCAAAGTAAAAAGCTCCCAATAATAGACTGAGGGAGTTCATACTCTCGTAGTTGTCAAATATTGCATTCACATAAGGAGCACAACTATCGGCAATTACAACTTTTTGAAACAAACCCCAGATTATAAGATTAATACCTGAGATTGCTTTTTCCTCATCAAAAGTTCGCTTCTCTGCAAACTGCGGAAGTAGGTTAGATGCCCTTTCTATAGGACCCGCCACGAGCTGTGGAAAAAATGCTACATACGCAGCAAAATTTATAAAATCAGGAGTCGCTGTTAGCTTCTTACGATATACATCTATCGTATAACTTAACGTTTGAAATGTATAAAATGAAATGCCCACAGGTAAGATAATTTGTAGGGTACTAGTGTGCATCGTTATGCCTATTGCATTGAAAGCTTCTACCCAACTATCAACAAAGAAATTATAGTATTTAAAAAAGCCTAGCAACCCTAAATTCACAGTTAAAGAGATGCCGAGAAGCAGCTTTCTATTTTTCTTAGAATCACTATTTTGGATTTTTAATCCTACCATATAATCTACAAGTGTGCTGAAGGCTATAAGCGCGAGAAATCTCCAATCCCACCAACCATAAAACACATAGCTCACTAAGAGAATAAAAAAGTTTTGTCCCTTCAGACTTTTTTTAAGACCAAACCAATAGATGATAAATACTAATGGCAGAAAGACGAGATATTCTAATGAATTAAAAAGCATTTATTAATTAAGGTTATTAATGGTGTCTACTATCATAGAACTAACAATATAGCTCCCTTTCTTATTTAAATGAAATGTATCGTAAAAATGGTTCATTTCGTCAAAATCCAATTTTTGTAAGTCAATAAAAGCAATATTGCTATTTTGAGCACAGAACTCACTTACTAAATTTTTGACTCGATGTGTAGCTCTTTCAGTTAGCCTCCATCTTCTTTCAGACTCCGGAAGCCACACTAAAACTACTTGAATATTTGCATCTAATTGATTCTTAATAAAACTTAAGGTAGTCGCTATTCCTTCTTCCTTTATAAAATTAGGCTTCTCTATGTGAGATGCTTCTATTCTAGCTAGGTTATAAGAATCTATCTGAAATGGCTTTTCAACTGGGTAGAATCCATTATTATCAAGTGAGGGTGGATTATCGAAATTATCTACAGCATATAGAAAAGCTCTTTTAAATAACCTGACGTCATAAGCATATTTCATAGTACCCTGAGATTTCCAGTAGTCGTATTCTGGTTCATATTTTTTTATGATTTCTCTTACCTCTGACACCTCTGAAACAGGCAAAATCTGTTCTCTAAATGGGATTTGTTTTAAAGTTGAAAAATGTGCTAAGTCAATATTCTGTATTAGTATTTTAGGCTTTTTATTATATGACAAGTACGTATTAAACTTATCTATCTGCAAATTATGAGGAGCAGCATCAAAGCTTAAATTGAAAGTCTCAAGCTGCAATCCTTTAGTAAAAACCTCAGGGTCATATGACACTTTTCCTCGAGAACTACCTAGGATAATAACCTCAGCATTAATATCGCCACTTACTATTTGATTCCATTCCTCAAAGTACGTATGAGTCCCGCTCACTAATCCTTTATCTACTAGTTTACCTAATAATAGATTTGTAGCATAAGCCCCTATGACAATAATCAGTACATACTTAATAAAGACTTTCATATAATTTCCCTTATCCCTTCCCAAATACGCTCACTAGCTTTCTCAGGTTGTTCTGGTTTATTTACAATTCCAAACCACTTTTTTGTGACAGGCACTGGATTAAGACTACCATTAAGTAAGCCTTTAATTCCATCATAAATCTCTTCTTTATTCATTGCCCAGGTTACACTTGTATCATAATCTGGCATCGAGCGGAAGTGGACGTATTTGTAATTTTGCCCTATGTCACGGATTCCTTTCTTAAGTTGTGGCTGCTCGTAATTGGGGTAAATAGTAGGCTTATCGTGAGCCACAAAGTCAAACACCATACTCGAGCATATGTTTACCACAAGCTCGCAGTGGTGACAGGTATTTACTAATAAAGCAAAATCTTCTTTGGTAGGCATTACTTGATTCCATTGTGAGCCCATTGGTTTCCACAAAGGATCTATAGATGTTATGACATCACTATAGTTAGCCAAAACCTCATCATATCTACCCGAAAAGTCAATAGGCACTTTTCTATACACAATGGCTATATCTTCACCTTCTTCTCTCAATTTACGTACAGCAATTGCTGTGTCTTCTAGATAATATTGATCCAATGGTGACGTGGTTTGATCATCCCCAGAAAAACAAATATATCGTGTCTCTTCACTAAGGTTATGCTCTAGACAAAATTGCTTTCGCGAAAGCAAAATACTACTATCATAATGTGGTTCAAACTGCGGAGTTCCCGTTACAAATATCTGCTCTTCGCTCGTTTTTGGATAATACTGTAAGAGCTGCTCCTTCATAAGTTCAGACCATACAAAATAGTAATCTGTCTCTATGGTGGTCATTCCCTTAGGCAGATTATCCCAACTATATATCCAGCACGCAGTTTTGATTCCTAAGTCTTTTGCTGCTAGGATAGGCGCAATGGCCTGTGTAGCGCGCTGTGTGGTGCAAAAGACAATATCTGGACGGTGTTCTTCTAGTTGTGCTTTAAGCTCATGGTAGCGAACAGTTGATCGTTCGGCAGCTTGCATTTGGTTCATTATTCGTTGCCATCCCTTTGGTGTGGCACTAAACGTTTCGTGATACTTCACAAAAGTACTTTTTAAGGCTTTCTTAATACTATTCCACTGCAATGGAAAACGATAGGTAGGATAGACATTATCTTTTTCACGCTTTCGCGAAAGCGCAAGTTCTACCCTTTTTCTTGCGTGACTAAGTGTTGGTGTTTTAGGGTGAATCTTTGTGTTCTCAATCTTCACTTCTTTATAACCCAATTCCTTTTCTAACGAAAATATGGTGTTATTCCAGTAAGTGATGTCAAATCCTTGTACCTCTCCTACTTCTTTGAACTTAGTAAAAGCAAAGTTGCGTAGACCTACGCCGTCTGGAAAAAGAATGAAAACTTTATTTTTTTTAATCATATTTCATATACAGCTACTTACTGTAATAAGGTTTCTTTTGGTTGTATTCTTTTGTCATTTCGACCTAAGGAGAAATCGCATTATCTAGCTCACATAAGAAGCTCAAATTTATTGTTCACTCTTCTTTGCTTACTCTGATGACATTTCTCGTCGCTTCGCTCTGTCGAAATGACGAGTCCTGCTATACTCACTTAATGAGATTTCACTTTGCTCTAGCCTATTGTCATTTCGACTTAAGGAGAAATCACATTATCTAACTCACGCAAAAAGCTCAAATACTTGTTTACTCTTCTCTCCTTACTCTGATGAGATTTCTGGTCGCTTCGCTCTGTCGAAATGACGAGTTCTGCTATACTCACTTAATGAGATTTCACTTTGCTCTAGCCTTTTGTCATTTCGACCTAAGGAGAAATCACATTATCAAGCTCACGTAAAAGCTCAAATACTTGTTTACTCTTCTCTGCTTACTCTTCTCCGCTCACTCTTATGAGATTTCTCGTCGCTTCGCTCTGTCGAAATGACTGCATCTATTTTAAATAAGCAATCGCATAATAAACGAGCGCTCTCCTTTAATATCTTCTAAGCCTTTCTATATTTCAACTTATCTCTTTGTACTTGCTCAATAGGTAAAATGTCTGTCGCTTTATAGTCCAATGCTTGATACACCGCCTTTAAATCTCTAGAAAGCTTTCTCATTCCCGCAGGTTCTAGTGATGCACTGTGATCTGTACCTTTCCAAGTACGGTCTAGTGTATAGTGGCGTTCTACTATGTTTGCACCAAGTGTATAAGCAGCAACATCTACTGCAATACCTAGATGGTGACCAGAAAACCCGATGTGCTTTACACGATCGCCATACTTCTCGATGAGCGTTTTAATATCCAGCAAACACACATCTGGAAAGGGTACTGGATATCCAGATGTACAGTTATAAAGTACTAGATCTTTACCTCTGTTATGCTTTTCAAAAAACTGTACTAGCTCCTCTATCTCATCTCTTGTAGTCATCCCAGTGGAGCAGTGAATCTCCCCTTTGTAATTCTCACATAACCATCCTAGCATTTCGTAATGATTATTACAAGCACTAGGTATTTTTATAAACTCTGGATGAAGCCCTGCTATTTCCTTTGCACTCGTTGTATC
Organism: Dokdonia sp. R78006; assembly: GCF_042466145.1. Taxonomy (NCBI): domain Bacteria; kingdom Pseudomonadati; phylum Bacteroidota; class Flavobacteriia; order Flavobacteriales; family Flavobacteriaceae; genus Dokdonia; species Dokdonia sp. R78006. Next base: position 70,015 of record NZ_JAXHBU010000001.1, read on the forward strand.
CCAAACCGAAGTTGCATAGGTAATGCCTAATTCCTCACAATAAGCCTTAAGCTCTGCGTGCTGATTCACATCAAATTCTAAGAATTCTCTATGGGCCCCATAAGTATCACCGTAAGAGTTTACAGGGTTAGGGTGTGGTGCTTCGTATTGTTCTTTAGTAAGAAGTTCAATATTATGTCGCTTCTGGAATTTTACAGCATCTACGTTACAGAAGATAGCCGCTACTTTAATCATCTCCTTTGCGATTTCCATATCGCCTTTATGGTTTCCGCCTATTTCAGCAATAGTATAAGGCGCTTTGTAATTACTCATATCGGTTATTGTATTTTATAATAAAGTCACAGGCTTCGCGTATTGCTCCTTCTGCGCTATTATTTTGTAGTATAATATCTGCGTGGTTCTTGATAGGCATTGTGGCATTTGCAGGGGTAAGTGACCAACCTGCAGCACAAATATTTGCCATATCATTCACATCATCACCTATATAAGCTATGTTTGAAAATGATAGACCTCTATCCGTCGCAATTCTAGAAAGCAAGCTATACTTGTCCTTCACACCTAGATACACATCGTTTATTTTTAATTTCTTCATGCGGCTGGCAACTATTTGAGAATCCTCAGAAGTCATCACCATTACCTCAACCCCATATTGACGTAGAATTTCTAATCCCATACCGTCACGCATATCAAACTTTTTCATCAGTTCGCCCTCTGCACCATAATAGATACAACCATCTGTAAACACACCATCTACATCAAGTATAAGATGTGTAATTCGGTTACTTTGCTTTTTCGTTTTTAAACGAGCGGCTAGCAATTCCTCAACGATTTTCCAGTCGGTCAGCGTGTCTATCTCTGTAAGACTATCCTCTGGCATGTGTACCGTAGCTATTTTACCGCTAATTCTGTTTCCGCTTTCGCGAAAAGCGTCATGCGTTGTCACATAGCAAGCTCCATTCTCAATAAGTAACCCATCAAAATCTTGCCTACGCGGTCGATTGAACACATCATAATTTTGAGGTGTTCCATCTGCATTCCAAGTAAATCGATGTGTATTTACCACCGTAAGAGCCGAATCATTATTCGTACCTGACGCTACTGCATCTAGGCACGCATTTATATCTAGAGAAGTTGTAAAAGGTGATGTTGCTTGAAGTAAACACAGCACATCAAAATCTTCTTTTAAACCAGCTACAAACTCCTGCATCCCCATTTCTGTTGATGCGGTATCAGTAGCACTCTCGTCGCTACGTTTTACGGCTTTTACTTTATCTGTCCAGTGATATTCTTTTTCTACAAAAGCGATGATATCCTCATCATCTGTAAAAATATAAATAGTATCAAGACGTGAAGCTATAGCTTCACCTAAGACCCAGCAGAATAGTGGGCGACCGAGAAGTTTCTTTTTGTTTTTACCTGGAATGCCTTTTGAGCCTTTACGCAGGGGTATAAAACCGATGCTTTTCATTGTGGTTGGGTTGTAGTTAAAGCTTTAACACCACCTTAACTATTCATCCGTTAAAAGTATGCATTTTTAGGTTAAAATACTTGTAGTAAACTGTACTTCTCAATTGGTTTTATTCCTGTCTATACTTACTAAGCATCTCAAAGAGTGCATTTCTATCTTGACTCAATTTACGAGCGAATAATTTTCTACTATTTATGATACTCTCAAAGTCTGTTTCATCTAGAAAAGCTGGGTTCCCACCTCTACCTGTAGTCCAATCCATGTACCTTAAGTCATCATGATTAATAGATTGCTTAAGACTTGAGTTCATAAGCACTGTTTGGAAATACATCTCTTCTGCGCAAAATGTAAAATTAAATCGTTTTAAAAATTTAGGGTTTTCTTGAGTGTGAGTTACCACATATTGGACAGCTTCTCTAGTGAGAGACCAGTACGTGTTACCTCCATACAATTGACCCATAGATTTTTTTACAGGTCTCTTAAACTTGAAGCGCAATTGTAATCGTTGAGTCAGATATATCCACTTACTAGTTTTTTTTGCGTTGAAAAGATCATAAAAGTTAAATAACTCTATCCGATCCATTCCTCCATATTTCCACACTTTATTGGGCATCGTAAAGGCCGAAAGATGGTTTTGACCATTTACTAGGTATTTTCTAAAATCCTTATTTGATTGTATGGGAAAATCTTGTCCTGTTATTAAATGGAAGAAGCCGTTTTCCTTTAATGTAAGCGCTACCTCGCTTAATTTTAGATAAGCTTTAAGGTGATTAACGCCACCCCAGTTTACTTTAAAATCTTGAGAAACATACCTTACGTTAGACATTTGTAAAAAATCATCTTTCAATGTTTCATTAAAACTACTTTTTTTATCAATATGAATATAGATATTAAAGTTATCATCAAATTCTTGCACAAGCCTCCTAAGCTGAGAGAAATCCTTGTAAGCGGTGATTAGAATGGCTTGTTTCATACGTGACCTATTGATTTAAAAAAATAAATAGCTTTATTAATTATTGTCTCTTTTTAAATAATTTCTTTGCAGTTTTTTTAAAATACAACCACCTCAAATACAAATACTTCTTATACACATCAGATGTATACAATCCATCAACAATCGATAATCGATATAGTTCAGCATTCAATACATCTACCTTTTGAGTAATCATTAATTTTGCTAAAAACAAATTGATATGATCCCTATAAATATCTTCATCAAAGACATTCTTATATAAATAATATTTTTTTTGAATATCTAATGTTAACTGTGTCCTCATACATTTATCGCATTTTGAACAATTGATGGCTTGATTTCGGAATGCACTATATGAATCCGTACATACATCTAAGTGATTGTAAGAAATTTTAAAATCACTTATACTCTTTGTTCTTTCAGCTCTAGTAAGATTGGTAAGTGTTGACTTAACTTCTAATCTACTCGTACTTAGCTTATCTACAAGGAAATTATTTATGTAAATAAAGTCAAGTATATGTTTATCCAAGTAATCATTATGCTGGCCCGAACTATAATAATATGTATCACAATACCCTGACAATAAGTGTGCACATGCTAATTGTAGAAAGGCATGATTATCTTGAAATTTTTGGTTTGTAAAATCACTTAAATTCGAATTTATGGTTAATAAAGGAAGCTTTATTTTTTTTGCTGCATTCAAGACATTTTCACGTCTGTGATTAGCTATTACTAAGGATTTATTAGTTTTATGTGGACCATGTGATCCTACATTAAAAAAGCTTACATATCTTAAATGGCTTCTTTTACTTTTAATAGTAGCAAAACTATCAACCCCACACGATAGTCCAGTGGCTGCTTCACCTTCTACTTGTCCATTATATTTATAGGTTGCTGTACATTGTATCTTAGGTATAAAATTGGTTTTATAGGCCATTTTCATAATAGGTAACAATTCACTTTTTATGGAGTGCAACAATTTTTCATCTAATGGCCCATTTAGTTTGAGATTCCAACTATTTTCAAAAGCTATTGGTAGAAAACCTATTAAAATTGCATTCCAAACATCTTCCTCCTTAAGTTTATTCAATGGAAAGTCACAGTTAAAAAACACTTGATGGTTTACTTTTTCTAATCTCAAGGCAGCTAAAACCTCACCAGAGTCAATATCACTATTAATCGTTATCTCAGATATATAAATCATAGTACAGTTAGGGTTTTATACATTCATAACATCTGAGAACTTTTTCTTGAATTAAAGAAAAATCTAATTGCACTTTTGCTAGACCTCTATTTATATCAAAAGCTTTTTGTACCATAGCTGTATCACTTACTGCAAGTCTGAGCAGTTTTGCTATTTCTTGACTATCCAGTGCGTTATTAATGAGTAATCCATTAATTTCATGATTTATAATTTCGGATGTAACATTACCTGGATTAGACTGAATAGGAAAAGTTCCACAACAAATAGCTTCTAATAAGGTATTAGGCATACCGTCAGACAGACTATTACCAATGTAGTAACCAGCTTTAAGCATTAATTTATAAAGCTCCTCATAACTCATAGTTCCTTGAATTATTAGACTGTCGTCAAGAACGATATTCTGTCGCTCTATCATTTCTAATAATTCGTTAGTAGCACCAAATACTATAGCCTTTAAATAAGGATTTACTTTCTTTATTTCTATAAATGCCTCAACTGCATTAAATGCTTTACCAAGCTTATTCTCATATCCCTTGATTATTATGAGTTCGTAATCTTTGTCCTCAATCGAAACTTTAGGAATATTGAACCCTCCTCCTCCAGGATAAACACCTAAAAATCTTCCTTTAAAACCATTTTCCTTAGCAATTATAAAATCTCTATGACAATCTGTAATAAGATAATCGACCCTTTTTAAAACTAAAGGAACTTCATTTAAGTAGTTAGGTTTATTCTCCTTATTAAATAAATCACTCCCCCAGCTAGAATAAATCCATGGTAATAAATTGAATTGATTCATTGTTGAAAGAATAGGTAAACAAGAAGTGTATAAAGCAAAACTATGAACGATATCTGGTTCAATTTCTCTTAACGCTTTCGCGAAAGCATCCTCTATAGGGTGATCAAATTTTCGAACTAAAATCTTATAAAATAAAGGGAATTTATTTTTAATAAACGTACGCCCTCTTTTCTTCAAAAAACCTTTCTTCCATCCAGTAATTTGAGTCATCCAGCTCATAGATGGTGCATAACCTTGATCTTTTACATCAAACCAATATACCTCATGACCGTTATCTCGCAACTGATCTGACCAGCGGCGGAAGTGAATAGAGTTCATGGATACGAATAGAATTTTCATTTTACGTAATTGATTTTTTTATCGAATAGAGATATTTTTTTATTAGAGCAAAAGAAAAAGACGAACTTAATATTTGAAGCAACGGCAATAGTCCATTTACATACCTTTTCTCCCTATTGTATGCCATAGTCAACTTTAATCGATGATAGTCAATACTTCTTTTAAATAATTTTTTATTAGAATTTAAAATATCCATTTTCCTTAGCTCAGCAATAATGTTCAAATTTTGTTGGCCAACTAAAATAGGATTTCTCCGCATAGTCGCAGATACACCCACAGAACTTCTATAAACAGCTGTTATTTCATTTAAGTTATAAGCCGAAGTATTAGTGAGTGACATAACAAGCAAATAAGAAGGCCAATCTCCATAAGGAAACTTTTTAAAAAAATAAGGTAATTCTATAAGTCTATATACATTAAGAAAGACGGCTGTGGGCGCTGTTATAATATTCTCACAAGATAATATTTCTAAAGAAATAGGATTAAGCATTTTAGTATTGCCCGCATTTAAAATATTATTTGCAGAGAGCTGCTTACAGCGTGTTCCTACCACACTGTAATTTGTATTTTTTTCTAAAAAATCAACTTGAAGTTGGAGTTTGTTATTATCAATCCAATAATCATCACCATCACATATTGCGACGTACTTACCTTTTAACTCCTTAGCAGTTTCAACAAAATTTGCCATTAAACCCAAATTACCTTTACGTCTTATATATTTTATATTACTATAAGCCAAAGCAAGATTTTCACATATTTCACTAGTACCATCTGTACTAGCATCATCACTAATAACAATGTCAAAAGGGAAATTCGTCTTTTGTGTAAGGATACTTTTTATAGTTTGAAGTATATAGTCTTCTTGATTATAACAAAGTACAAAAACGCTTAACGTAGGCTTTTCCTCTCTGAGAGCAGCTATAGAAACTTGTTTTATATCCATCCTTATCTATAGTGAAGTTCTAGAGCCACAGTATGTTCTCCTATAAGCTTATAATCATAATAGGAGTTTCTAGCCTTGAACACAATCCATTCTAGAACTATATTATTCACTTCTAAAATAGAAATAAAATTGATAGATTTATTTTTAACTTTTCTCTTAATCATTTTCAATACATCATTTCTCTCCGGGTGTTGACGAACCGTTAGAAAAATTCTATGCTCCCTATAATTATCCATGTAGTATAGAGCAGAGAGTACTTGATCTCTGGTAGTATAAACATCTATAGAGGCCTCTGGCATATTTACATCGTAAGGAATAGGCACGACTCCAACATCTCGTAAATGATTTGCTTTAACAGCTATTCCCTTTTTAACTCTGTTCAAATACTGCCCATTAATAAGCTCCAATGTCTCTGCAAAAGGATACTTACTCTTGACACTTCTATACATTTTAGAATGCCATTGATGTTTAAAGTACATGGAATCTTTAATAAATTCCACATCAAAACCTGCTCTTTGGAGTCTTAAATGAACATCTGTATCCTCTCCTCCCCAGCCGTGATAAAACTCATCAAATCCACCGATTGATTTGACATGCTCTGTTGGGAAAATTGTGATCCCTGTAGCTTCCACACCTGAGACTCCTTTGATTACAATCTCATTAAATGATTTGTTTTTCTCACTCTCTCCTTCAGGCATAAAGCCGACAGGAAAATAAATCGTTTTTTCTTGTTTTAAAAGTGATGTTACTTCTTGTGAAAAATTGGGATGCCATATCATGTCCATGTCTGAAACCATAAAATGAGAAGTCGTACAAGATTTTAATACCATATTGATACACCTTGACTTATTCCAGAGCTGTCCTTGAGTAGCACATAAAAATAAAACTACATTATCAAAAGTCTTTAGCAAGTTACTCAGCGCTATCTGATAAGATGGTTCACTCCCATAATCTACAACCACTAATCGGGAAACATCGTCCAGTTGTGATACTATAGAGGCTATACTACGTCTTACCGTGCTTAGATCACGATTACGATTAGGTATTACAATTGTAAGGCTACTAGACATAGATAGGTTGTGTTGTCATTTTCATTGCGTCGTAAGATAATAAAGCTACTTTTTATTTATACTGTAATGCGCGTTTTTCCACAAGATGCCACGACGTATATCCCATTATGATAGAAATCACAATAGAATAGATAATAAAATGACCTATTTTAGGATTAAAATAGTACAGCAATATTTGCTGAATAGGAAATCCATAAATATAAATACCATAAGAAGCATCTCCATAAATACTAAATTTTTGAAGTAGTTTAATAGGCACAAAACCTAGACTTAAAATACATATAGGAAAAAGTACGTGCTTTACCTCTTTATAAAACCCCAAATAAATACTTAAAACCACGAGCAACCCACTTATTAAAAATACTACCGAATGCTTCCATTTATCAAAATTCACCTGAGCAAGTACGGTCCCTGCCACAAAAAAGGCACCTAGATTTAATACGTGAAATCCTAATATCTGTATCACCTGTCTCTCATAAATGTTTCCAAGATTAAAATTATAGAGAACAATCATAAATATAAATACTAATATCGATAGGATAAGCTGCAACTTCTTGTAAGACTTAAGGAAAAAAAGCGCTATTAAAGCCACATACAAGGAAAACTCGTATTGAATAGTCCACAAAGACCCATTTACCGAATGATATGGCATTTCATTAAAGACACCCGTAACTATACCTTGGAAACCATACAGAGATAGATTATTAGGCAAATAAGTAAGGTAAGACACATTACTCAACAATGGCTCTTTCCCCTCATAAAAAAATGGAATAACCAATAATGATAGTATTAACACAACCAATAATCCTGGAAATATACGCAGTACCCTTTTTTTAAAATAGTCCTTTATAGTGTCACTCCGCATTAAGCTTTTATAGATAAAATAACCGCTAATGGTAAAAAATCCGCTTAAACCTATTGCCGAAAAACTGACCTGATTATTTGTGAGTATAGTTAGCCACTCCTGATTTTCTTCCATTCCCTTCAAGGCAAAAGAATGTGTGATAAGCACAAAGATGGCTAGCATAAATCTCAGGAAATCAAAGTTATTCTTATGCTTAACCATTAGAATTTTTCTGGTTTATTAAAAGAGAACTTTATCGTGTATAGAAAACGTTTTAACGCATACCACAAATCCAAAACAAACCCTCTTTTAAGTCTCCAGCTTGTAGCTAAAAGCCCTTTAAATGCAGAAAAAATACTGACATCTTCATGCCATAATTGATAGTTGCCAATTATATCATTTTTGAACCTAAAAAATTCTTGTGCCTTTGTTCGTTTAATTTCGTAACTGAATATTGCGGGAACGAAGTCGATTTTGTAACCAGCTTCAAGAACCCTCTTAGACCATTCTTTGTCTTCAAAAGTGGAGACATTTTCATTAAAGGGATGTTTTTGCCATACCGCTTTCGCGAAAGCGGAACCAGAAAAAATCAATCCCGATTTATTAGGGTCATCCTGTGAGCTTACATTGTTAATATAATTGCGGTAATCGTTAGGACTATGCAAACAGCGTAAGCCTGCAAGGTTATTATTGCTTTGAAATTTATCTTTTATGAGCATAAAAAAATCATGACTGACAGGATATGAATGAGCACTAAAAAGAACCACGACATCATGAGTTGCTTTTTGAGCAGCAAAGTTTGCACTACCTCCATAACTAAACTCTTTAACAGTCTCAAAGCGTGCATTATATGTGGCAGCTACTTTCTCGCTACCATCTGTAGATAGGTTATCTACAACTACTATTTCATCTATATCATCATTATAGCGTTCTCTTAGGTTTTTAAGTAAAAACGCTAAAGCTACCTCTTGATTTTTATTACGTATTACAACAGAAATCATATAATTCACTTTTTAGATCTAAGGAGCCCTTTTATTAGTTTAAAAGGTTTTGTGATAACTTTCCCTATTTTATATTCTAAGGATGTTTTCAAATTGTCTTCACTCAATCTGTGTTTTTTTATTAAGTAAAATAAATAATCCATCGTAGTGTCAAATTTATCTATATAAATCTCTCGATGTTTTTTGTAAACATATTTTGACACATCTTCTGCGTGGTGGGCTAAGGTATTTGTTAACATAGAAACCTTAGCCTTTCGATAATAGAAAAGTGATCTCTCTATTACTTTGAATTCCCCACCATCTTTCAAAATCGATATCCAGAATTCCCAATCTTCAAAACCTTTACGCATTGACTCATCGTAACCTCCTACTCTTTCCCAACTTGATTTCTTATATACTGATGAAGGCATTAAAATATTTTCAAATAATAGAGAATGATAGTCTTTTCCGAAAGGTTTGTGCTCGTAGAAGGTGTCTTCAATATGATCACTAAAAAACATTCTATAACAGGAAACTACTTCAAGATGTATGTTCTGTTCGAAATAAGGGATAATTGTATTAAGATAATCTTCATGTAAAATATCGTCAGAATCTAGCGGCAGTATAAATGTGCCTTTTGACATAGCGATACCTGAGTTCCTAGCTGCTGGGAGACCTCCATTTTTCTTATGAATATAATGAAACCTACTATCTCTATTGCTCCATTGTTGAGCCACTTCTTCGGTATTATCAGGACTTCCATCATTTACAATAATACATTCCCAACTAACAAAGGTTTGATTCACTACCGACTGTAATGTCTGATCGAGAAAATGGGCTTGTTTGTAGCAAGGAACAATAATGGAAACTTTTGGAATCATATTTAAAATTTATTGAGAAATTTTAACTTAACTAGCAATCGTATTATTCTAGATCTTCTTAGAGAATTTATTATTTGCTGATATATCAACACATTATCTAAGTCTTGCATAAAAGCCTTGTAGTTTGAAGCTAGTATTTCTTGCTTTTCAGTTTCCATACGTCGTTGGTTATTGGGATTAGAACTAATACCACCTAAATAAAAATTAACAAGCGTTTTATTAAGGTACTTATATGAAACTTGATGTTTACAAATACAGTCAATAAAGAATTTCCAATCTGCAACTATTTTCAAATCCTCATCATAAACTCCAAAATTTTCAAACAAACTTTTTTTTATAAAAGTTGCTTGATGAGGAATATTATCTTTTAAAAAGTAAACAAACGATAAAGTTTCTGGATATGTTTTCAAATACTTTTTATCTTTTCCAATAACCATCTGATTACAATAGGCAATATCAAATGGTTCTATATCATTGATTACCTTTTCTAATGATTGTTTTTTATAAAATGAATCCCCACTATTCAAAAAAAGTAAATACTCCCCTTGCGCTTGTATAATTCCTTTATTCATGGCGTTATACACGCCAGTATCTGGCTCACTTACAGAATAGTTAAATCTAGTACTATATTTTTCTATATAAACTTCACTACCATCATCTGACCCACCATCAATAACAATATGCTCAAAATCTTGATAAGTTTGTTCTTGTACACTTTTTACAGTCTTTTTGAGACCATCAAGATCGTTATAGTTTATTGTGATTATGGAGAGTTTTATCATATTTCTTTGTCTCAGGCTAATTCAATTAAAAATAAATGGAAACAATTCTTGTCTCAAACGAACTATTGGAAAATACTTAATAGATAGACTAGATAGAGCAAAATTTGGCCATCTAATCATTAATTTACCCCAATAAGCAATATAGGACAATAGACTTTCTTTTTTCCTAAATTTTATAACCCACAGTGTAGACCATAACAAATCTTGATTTTCATCTGATATATTATTTTTCAAGCCCCAATCTATTAATGATTCGTATAATTTTAGATTATATTCTTGATAGAGACTTTTATTGTTAAAAATATTAGTGTCATGTATGCCTCGTTTAGACACTATATTATTTATAGATGAAGCAGCAAGCCTCTTTTTTATAGCTAGTTTAAAAATGAAGTCAGAATCTTCTGCGACTACTAGATCTTCATTAAAAAAACCTATAGAATCGCAAACAGAACGTTTTATTGTCAAACCATTTAAATGCAAATATCCTAGTTTACTAGAAACAATATTTTCAAATAGTTCTTCCGGCACTACATCTTTTGATAAAGTTGCCGTTCTAAAATGATGTTGTTCCTCTTCTATAGTATTACGGTAAAATTCAAAACCCACAGCATTATAAGTACCATCTAAATCTTCCTGTTCCAATAATATTTTATCTCTTACAAATCTATTTTCTAAATAGAAATCGTCTGCGTCTAAAAATGTAATGTACGGTTCTTTTGCCATCAACATACCTAGATTACGACTAGCAGAGCGCCCTTTATTAAGATTGCCTTTATGATGAAATATTTTCACCCTATCATCTATGCGTTGATAATTTTTAATAATTAATCGGCTATTGTCAGTGCTTCCATCGTCTACAACTACAACCTCATTGACTTCATCAAAAAAAAGTGCGCTAGCAATTGACTTTTCGATAAACTTTTCAGCATTGTAAACAGGTATGATAACAGATACGGAAAATGACATTACTTAATTTTCATATTACAATGAGAATAAATATTATTAATTTATAAAATTCAGAAATCCTTAATCTAAAGTTATAGTGTATTAAGCACTTTTAAATGTTTGCTTTACAACTTTCTGATATTTTCTCAGTTTATTTCTTACTTGTTCCGGTAAAATAGATTTTAATAAATTTACAATATGGCTATTTCTTTGGGATATATTTGATAAATCTAATTCATAAAGACCATCTCTATTTGTTACGTATTTTATAGAATTGTTCCATTTACCACTAGATATATTCGTTATGCTCTTGAAAATTTCAATTGGCACCCAACTTAAATTTAACGTTATCACTTTTATGTATTGACCACTATCGACTCGTTTGAAATAAATTATACCTTCATCATTAAAATAAATCTTTTTTAAACGTCGATAATTAATGGGACATGAATATTGAGTAAATCCGTCTTTAAAACAGATACAATCGTCAAATGTTTCTCCATCAATAATAGTATTTAGCCGTATACTTTTGATAGATTCTTGATCTCTATAAGCCGTGTAAGCTCTCATTTCTGTAAAGGCAAATGTGGGATGATCTATTAAATTTTCTTTTTGCTCTGTTATATATTTTTGATCCTGAAACAATAAATTTACTGTATTTAAATACCCCTTGACAACATTAATTCCAGAAACATATCCATTCATGCAAAAGCTTTCACATTGCTCAGTACATTCATAAGAATTAAATTTATAGTTATGTGTATTCAAGTCATCTAAAATCATATTATCTGAATCAAAATGCCAGAACTCATTAACACCTTGTTCTTTCAAAAATGAATAAATATAAAACCAACGTTTGAAAACGAAATTTGTCCAGTGCTTTCTACCATGATTTTTACCTGCGACATGCTGGTAGACTTCATTAAAAATCTTTATTTCCGGAGTGTTGCCGTAGCTTTCAAATAACCTATGTTCAACACCAGCTTCAATAGCTATTCCCTCATTGCTCTCATCACCCAACAAAACAACTCTTGTTTTAGGATTAGAAATTCTTGCCTGTTTTAGAACAAAGAGCAAATAATCACTATCCCCATAATGACAAAAAATAAGAGGCGCTAATGTCATATTCATACTTACTGCAATATTAAAATATAGATTTTACTTAAAAGTTATTTCCTAAAGAGTTTTAAGGAAAACATCCCCTCTCCTGAACAATAAGAAAGCTGGTATGGCGAGACTCCATCTCACGATATACTTAAATTTCTGCCCATTATAATCATCTACATAATGTATTGCCATTCTAATTCTCTGAAGACAAACAAAAGCTTTTTCAAAGTCTCTCTTTAAAACCATTATTTTAAAGAAAGATAGAAAATACGAAAATAAGTAGGATTTAGTTTCGGGCAAGAGTTGGTGATTTAGTTTTTTTAATGTCGAGTAACGTACGTTAAGATTAGATTTAAATTTATCCATTCTATCAGTCCTACTTATAGACATATTATCAAAATGGCTTATAATTGTAGTAAGAACTTCATCTGTAGCATGATATTCGTTATATTTTGCAAGTATGCGTATATGATAATCATACTCTTGTGATTGTTGTAATGACTCATCAAACCTATAATTTTCAATCACGTCTCTTTTCCATAATGGTGCTTGAATACTCCAGAAAATACGAAACTGGATATAATCATCTAAAGGTGTTGGAGATATAATTGCTAAAGATCGTAGTCCCTGATCCTCTTGAATTTGTTCATTCCAAATATTAGTCTGACAAATTGAAAATGGATAATCAGAAACCTGTAGAGCTTTAACTTGTAATTGTAGTTTTTGCGGAAGAAAAATATCATCACTGTCTAAAAAATTTATGTAGGACCCTTTGGATTTAGAGAAACCAAAATTTCTACAAGCATTAGCCCCCTTAGGTTTTGATAATGGCCTACGAAAGAAGCTAAATCTTTTGTCTGACTCTACGAATTTGTTCACAACATCTTCTGTATTATCTGTACTACCATCATCTACAACAAGACATTCCCAATTTTGATATGTTTGCGACATAACACTTTGTAGTGTCTTAGATACAATATTACCTCTGTTATAAGTAGGAATGATTATTGAAATTAAGTCTGAATACATTATTGATTTTTATAAGGCGCTAAGTCGTAGTTATTACTAGAGTAGAGTAAACTATATCTATCAAATGTTGACACTTGTAAATTTGATAGCTTCTGCCATTCTTTAACTATAAAATCTTCATCATTTCTACCGGTATCATCTAATAACCAAAAAATATCAGAGGTTGATTTTGCTTTAAAAAATGGATAGGCGCTATAGCGAGAAAAAGAAGATGCGCCTCCGTAAGGGCCGTCTACAATGACAAAATCAATTGCAGTATAATCTTTAGTTTTGTCCTCCAATATTGTAGTATCATACCACAAATCTTGATTTCTAAACTTAAATCTGCTTGATACTTTCGTTAAAGGAGCCAATATTAAATTTACATAATCAGTTAATCCATATGTTTCAAGTTGTATTTTTAGCTTTTCAAACCACTCAGGATCTGACTCAATACAAGTTAACTTACCATTAGAATTAGTGATTTTTAATAATTGTGCTATATATAACGTTGTAGCCCCTCCTCCTAATTCAAGTATATTTTTTCTATCTGTTAGTACGATAATATTTAGGCAATGAACTATCGCTCTAGGTGACATTGACCAGCCAGTCATTGGAATAAAATTACCACATGAGAACATACTTTTTAACTCAAAAAGGGCAGTCTGTTGGTTTTGATTTTTTAAAATAGCTCTCTGATTTTCCTTAAGCTTCTTAAATAATCCTTTAAATCTATTTATCATTATAAGATAGTTTAAAATCAATTAAAACTTGACTTTGATTCAGTGGTACATTTTCAAATTTTTCGTAGAAAAATCCTTCAGCAACAACTAGGCTAAAAGCATTAATTGACCAATCTGAAACTTTATTTTTATGGCTTAAATGGGTTGTTATAATAAATGTACCCTGGTTAAGAGGCAGCTTATCAAATTTAAAATTAATTTTTTTCGCAATATTATCAGAATTAACATCTTCAACTGTATTACTAAACCAAAGAAGTCTCTGCCCCATTTGGTTATCAATTCGAAAGTCAAGTTGCAAATCTCGAGCTAGGAATTCTCTTGGATTATTAAGATGAAAAGAAAGTTCTAAAGGTTTACCGGTTCTTACTATATCATCATCACAATTCAGAACAACTTTCTCTATAGAAATATCCATACTTCCAGTCCGTTCTTTATTACTGATTGATTTTTCCAAAGAATTCTCCGTTATTTCAGACACTTTCAAATATCTCTCTATAGTATTTGGCACCTCTCCATTATATATTACCTTTCCATTTTCCATAAGTATTGCTCTAGTACATAGACTTTGAATAGCTGCCATATTATGACTCACAAAAAGCACTGTACGGCCATTCGTATTTGATATATCCTGCATCTTACCAATAGCCTTTTTCTGGAACTCAGCATCTCCTACTGCAAGCACCTCATCTACAACAAGAATATCTGGCTCTAAGAATGCCGCTACCGCAAACCCTAATCGCACACGCATACCACTTGAATAACGCTTTACAGGAGTATCAATGTACATCTGACAGCCTGAAAAGTCCACAATCTCATCAATCTTAGCCGTAATTTCAATTTTGGTCATTCCCAAAATAGCCCCGTTTAAAAAGATATTTTCTCGTCCCGTTAATTCTGGGTGCATCCCAGTACCTACTTCTAGTAAGCTCGCAATTCTACCTTTAGTCTTTATGCTACCTGTAGTTGGGCTTGTTACTCTTGATAATAACTTTAGTAACGTTGATTTTCCTGCGCCATTTTTTCCAATAATGCCGAGAATTTCTCCTCTCTTAACTTCAAAATTAATATCCTTTAATGCCCACACATAATCAGAACTAGCGCTAGCACTTCGATCATTTACAGCTCCTATCTGTAAGTACGGGTCATCTTTCCCCCTTAACTTTGCCCAAAACCGATTAATGTCATGGCCCAAAGTTCCAGTCCCTACAACACCTAGACGATATTGTTTTGATATATTTTGTGCCTTTAATATTATATCGTTCATTGATTTAATGCTTTAAAAGGACATACCTCAAGAAGTGTCTTTTGTAAACTTTCTATAACTCCTATATCTGGAAGTGCATTTTTATGATTTTCAACGAAGGAAACCCAATGATTTACATCTTCTGGTGTATGTACTGTCAATGCTATGTAGGGATCTAAACCTACAGATATAAAATAATCATGGTATTTTACACCATCACCAAAAATTTTATCTGAAAAAATTACTTGAACTGTAGGTATTTGATAAGCGTGAGCTACAATTACACCGTGTAACGATGATGCTATAATACGCTCACAAGAGAGAATTTCTTTAGTTGTAGACTCTATGTCATTTGTTCTAAAATCTATAACCTTCACCTCTGGAATATTAGCAAACATTTGTGCTACAGCTACATAATCATTGATGTGAGGTATCACTCCAATTTTTGTTTTTTTAGCAAATGTATTCTCAAAGAAAAGTGGCAATAATAGCGCTGGATCACCATACACTTCTGGACATGCATAGCCCATACTAAGTAATCGCTTTCGCGAAAGCGGGCCTCTCACTGCTAGAAAAGTGGCGTTAGAAATCACAGAATCTCTATGGTTTATACCACTACCCCAAACAGTACAACGAGGACCTATATGCTCTAAAACACTCCCAATGGTTACATATAAAGGTTCCCATAAATTTTTAAGATGAAATTTATTTGCGCGTACCCACTTAACAGATTTTCTTGAAATCTTTTTTACAAGGTATTTTCCTAAGAGATCTCCATAGTTCTCTTTTTTCTTCTTTTGGATATGTATCTCACTCCACCAATATAGTCGTATCGAATTTCTCATTAGACAGTATCGATAAAGGTTTTTTCTGTTTTATTAAACACAATTAATCCCATTAAAAGAGATACTACTGCGACAACACTACTTATAATAAGTCCATTGAAATTTAAGTATTCACTACCTAACAAAAGATTCCTATACAACTCAATAGTTTGTGCGAGTGGGTTTGCTTCAATGAGCCATGCGTACTCAGAGCTCTTCTTTTTGGCTTCTGCTATCGGATACATTACTGCACTCAAATACATCAACAAATTGATTCCAAAAGAAACTAATATAGTTAAGTCCCTATATTTTGTGGTGAGAGAACTCAAAATCATTCCCACTCCTAAGCCTAACAGTGCCATGTTTAGAACACAAATAGGCAACAACCATATATAAACAGAGGGAGCAATAGAGGCGTCTTTTGCCAATACGAAATACAAGTAGAAAATGAAAAATATAAATAGCTGTATAATGTATTTAAATAGCCCTGAAATAACCTTAGAAGCCGGAACAATAAACCTTGGGAAGTACACCTTACCAAATAGTCCTGCGTTTGCTGTAAAAGTAGTACTACTTGTACTAAGACATTCTTTAAAATAATTCCACAAGGTAACTCCAGCAAGATTAAATAAAAATGGAGGAACAGCCCCAGTATCTATATTAGCAAATGTGTTGAAAACAAGCGTAAAAACCACACTAGTAAATAATGGTTGTATGAGATACCATAAAGGTCCAAGAACAGTTTGTTTATAAACAGTTACAATATCACGCTTTACAAAAAGAACTAGCAAATCCCTATACCGCCAAATCTCTTTGAGATTTAGATCTATGAGCTTCCCCTTAGGTTTGATTTCGTAAAGCCAGTCTTCGTCATCTTTCATTTTATCAACCATAAACCCTCTCTACTTACGACCTCTTATCAGTCTACCTAACTTACCTAACAAGCCTCCTTTTCTTTCCTCCTCATGGTACCCGTTATTATAAGTACCATAGCCGTATCCATAACCGTAGCCTGCGCCATAACCGTAGCCATAACCATACTTACGCTTCTGTTGGAAATAGTTGAGTACAAAACTTACATGTTTTATTTCTCCTTTTTCATACTTATCTGTAACCAGGCCAAGCATATCTTTTCTAGTATACCCTTGACGCACCATATATAAAGACGCATCCACATAAGGCATTAACTCAAATGCATCAGAGACAAGGCCTAATGGAGGTGTATCAAAAACAATATAGTCATACTCTTCCTTAAGCTTATTAATAAATTCATGCATTGCGTCACTTATAATAAGTTCCGACGGGTTAGGTGGTATAGGTCCAGAAAGGATAACATCTAGATGATCAATACCTGAAGGTTGTTTTACTTCGTCTAGCGTTGCATCCCCTATCAAATAATTAACTACTCCCTTATCATTCTCTAATTCAAAATCGTCAAATATCTTCGGCTTACGTAAATCAAGTCCCACTAGCACTGTTTTCTTTTCGCTCAAAGCGAAAACGGAAGCAAGATTCATAGAGGTAAATGTTTTTCCTTCCCCACTCACACTTGATGTTACTAATACCGTCTTTGCACCCGTAACTCCCTTCTTCTTGTACATAAACTGCAGGCCAGAACGCAAGCCTCTAAAAGCCTCTGCCATTGCAGATCGAGGGTGATCACGCACTACGAGTCCTGAGGTACGCTTACTTTTACCTATCACTCCAAGTACAGGAATGGAAGAGCGCTTCTTAACATCTTCAGGAGTACCTATTTTTGTATCTAAAAAGAAGATAATCAATACCAAGGCTAAAGGAACCACAATTCCAAAGGTGGCTGCCATCACCTTATTGAGTTGTGTATTCGGACCTATAGGTCCTCTACCTACGTCTTTTGCTTTGTCTATAAATAAGATGTCTGAAACGTTTGAGGCTTTTATTATCTCTGCCTCACTGCGTTTTGTGGTGTATAAATTATATGCTTCCTGACTTATGGTAAAACGACGTTGTATTTCTGCAAGTTCTTGTTCTTCTTTTGGAAATTGCCTAAGCTTCCTTTCGGCTTGACCTATTTCTCTATTTAAGTTTGAAATTTGCGAATTAATCTGAGATTTACTGGATCTTATATTTTCAAACAGGACTGCTTTCTCTGCATCTATACGTCTATCAAGATCTCTAAAAGCTGGGTTACCTTCCTTTGCTGTATATGCAAGATTACTACGTTGTAATGCAAGCTGGATAATACTTGACACCCCTGATGTTATACTTCCTTCATTAATAAGAGAGACAGAAGGTGCAGGCACGTTTGTATAATCTGTGCGTGTTCTTAAATATTCTTCTAACTGCTTGTAATAAACAAGTTGTCTTGCTAAGTCATCTTTTTCGTTATCTATCGTCTGTAGTTCTTCACTTATTTGCTCCGCTCCTCCAGATAGTGTAATAGCACTATTTTTATTTTGGAACGAATTAAGATCATTCAATGCCTTATCTAAATCAACATTACTTGACTTAAGACTACTATCGATATACTTTATAGTTTTTGTAGCAAATAGATTCTTCTGGCGCAATTGCTCTTCCGTACGCACCTCAATACTTGCATTAAGGTAATCTATGAGTCGTTTTTTATTAGTCCCTACAAGGCTTAACTCTAAAGTAGAACTTCCTCGCGGAGTTTGGGTAACTCCCATCCCACGATATCTTCCTGCGGTTCCATTAAAATTACCCATACTCACAAAGTACTCCTGACCTGCGGTAGGATAAACATCTGTGGCTAGTAATTGCCCTTTCAAAAATGGAGTGTCTATAGTGTCACCTAACTTAAAAACCTGATCAAAATCTGTAGATGGTGCAGGTACCGTTGATGGTTTAAGCGTGTTATAATTAAATAATGAAGCATTCCCTCCACTAAAGGGTATCGTAAGCCTCATGCTACCATCTCCTTGATCTACTACAGTAATTCTCTTTCCATATAACTGCGGAAATGAGTCATTAAGTTTTAATTGAAAAGGAGTGTATCCATACACATCCTCAATGGCATATTTGCCTTGTTTTTGGTAATTAATGTAGTACTGTAAGTATTGAACAACACGCTCTGCATGTGTTCTAGATTTAAGCATGATAATACTAGTTTGTACCTTATCTGTAGTGCCACCCCAGTTAAAAACCAAACTTGTATTCCCTCCAAACATTTGATTTTGATCGTCTTTTATAGAGATCATACTTGTCTCTCTATAAATAGGCACTTTACGCACGTTAATATAATGCGCTATAGAGAAGGCAATAAGCAATGATATTACAAATAACCACCAAAAGCTTAAGAGCCTAAACAGGAATCCCTTAAAATCAAAAAAACCTCCGGAGCTTTGTACGTCAAATTCTTCTTCCATCACTTATCGGGTTGCTAGTAATATTACAGAGGCTAGCGTTGTTACTAATCCTAATATGGTAGTAAATGCTTGCAGCCCGGTTGTACCAATACCTATAGCTTTTTGAGGTAGCGGATTTACCGTTATAATATCATTAGGTTGTATGTAGTAGTAAGGTGACTGCATCACATCTATGGTTGTAAGATCCACATGGTGTACACGTTGCCCTCCTGGATATTGTCTTATAATAAGTACATCTGTAAGGTCACCCGTAAGTGGCACACCTCCAGCATTTGCAATTGCTTCTAGTATAGAGACTTTCTCTGCAAGCACATTTTGAGTTCCAGAGGCTCCTATCTCTCCTACTAGCGTATATCGTATTCCTGGTAGTTTTACAGTAACAAATAAATCGGCCTCGTCTTTTATATAATCGGCTAGAAGTCTTTTTTCTATAATTTCTCTTATTTCGTCGGTTGTCCTGCCTAGCACGTTAATTTCACCTAGCTCTGGAACACGTATATTTCCATGAGTGTCTATGGCAAAACCGTCATAATAAAAACCTTCGTCAAGGGATACGCCTCCATTGCTGGAAGGATTAAAAAAGTCAACCAATTGTTGATCCAATGCTTTCAGGCGAATACTCAATATATCGCCTATTTGCACTCGGTATGGTGGTTGCTGTTGCTGTAGAGATACAATACTGTCTGTAGCGCGCTCTGTCTCGCGCAAATAGGTAATGTCTTTAAGGGGCACACAAGAAGCTGTACTCGCGATAATTACGAGTAAAAGCAGTATAATTGGGTATCTCATTTATGTAAAGTTAGGCATCACAAATATAGCGTTTCATCGATAAAAATAAAACGTTCACAGATGGATGCTCAGTTATTAGCTTAAAATTATCAGAAATTAATTAAAAACAATGCTACGCAACGACTTAAAATCAAGTTATTTCTATTTGTAAGCGTTATTTTTGCTTTCGCGAAAGCGTAAACGCATACCCATAATACTAAAAAACTGGTTGAGCACTCATGTGACCAACTAATCGTAAATGGTGCAACGTATTGCATCTACACTATTTCCTGATGAATTACCTCTCTGTAGAAAACGTATCAAAATCTTTTGGCGAACACCATCTTTTTAAAGACATCGCGTTCGGTATTAATAAAGATCAAAAAATAGGCTTTGTTGCCAAAAATGGAACAGGTAAAACCTCTCTCCTCAACATCATAGCAGGACTAGAAGCTCCAGATAGTGGCCAAGTAGTGAGCAGGAAGGGAATTGTAATTTCGTTTCTACCTCAGGAACCAGATCTGGATCCTAATCTTACGGTAGAGGAAACCATATTTGCTCACGATAACCCTATTCTTAAAACCATTGCAAACTACGAGAAGGCGCTTCTCAATATGGAGGATGCAGATGCGTACCAAAAAGCATTTGATGCCATGGAAGCTGCACAAGCATGGGATTTTGAGACACAATACAAACAGATCCTTTTCAAGTTAAAACTTGACGATATGGATCGTAAAGTTGAACTCCTCAGTGGTGGGCAAAAAAAGCGTCTTGCGCTAGCTCAAATGATGCTTACCAAGCCAGATCTAGCCATACTAGATGAACCTACTAACCACCTTGACCTTGAAATGATAGAGTGGCTAGAAGAATATTTCCGCTCAGAGAATATCACCTTATTCATGGTGACACACGACCGTTACTTTCTAGAAAATGTATGTAATGAGATTGTAGAGCTTGAAGGTGGCGTGCTTTACAGCTACAAAGGAAATTATGCCTATTACCTAGAGAATAAAGATGCTCGTGTAGCAGCATGGGAGACAGAGACTGGAAAAGCAAAGCAACTTTATAAAAAAGAATTAGAGTGGATGCGTCGCCAACCTAAGGCTCGTACCACAAAATCAAAGTCTCGTATAGATGACTTTGCAGAAATTAAATCTCGCGCACATGAGCGTCGCAATGATCACACTGTACAACTAGAGATTAATATGGAGCGTATGGGGAGTAAGATTCTCGAGTTTCATAAAATCAGCAAATCTTTTGGAGATCTTAAATTACTTGATCAATTTGAGTATGTATTTAAAACTGGGGAGCGTGTAGGGATCATAGGTAAAAATGGAACTGGTAAAACCACCTTCCTTAATATGATTACTGGCGAGCTAGCTCCAGATTCTGGAAAAGTGATTGTAGGAGAAACTGTAAAATTTGGTTACTATACGCAGAAGGGAATTAACATCAAAGAAGGTCAAAAAGTAATTGATGTTATAAAAGAATACGGAGATCACATTCCTCTTAAAAAGGGAAGAACAATTTCTGCTGGGCAGCTATTAGAGCGTTTCTTATTTGACCGCAAGAAGCAATATGATTTTGTAGAGCGATTAAGTGGTGGAGAGCGCAAGCGCCTTTACTTATGTACCATTTTTATCCAGAATCCTAACTTCTTGATTCTCGATGAGCCTACAAATGATCTAGACGTTGTAACACTCAACGTACTTGAGCAATTTTTACTTGACTTTCCTGGGTGTCTTGTCGTAGTTTCTCACGACCGTTACTTTATGGATAAGATTGTAGATCACCTTTTTGTTTTTAAAGGAGATGCCGTGGTAGAAGATTTTCCAGGTAATTACTCAGATTTTAGAGCTTACGAGGGTGGGATAAGTAACGCTTTCGCGAAAGCAGAAAAAGAACAAGCACAGCTAGACAACAAACTGAAGTTTAATGAATCTATGAGTGCCGTTGCCACCGAAACTAAGTCTTGGAAAGAGGAACAGCATACAGGAACGATAAGCTTTAACGAGCAGAAAGAGCACGCAAAGTTAGAGCGTGAGATTGCAAAACTAGAACGTGAGAAAGAAGACAAGCAAAAACTCTTTTTAAATCCTGATCTTACTCAAGATCAAATCACCGAAGAAAGTCTGAAATTGCAAAAAATCATAGATGCGATTGCCTTAAAAGAGGAACGATGGTTTGAATTATCGTCAAAAATGGAAGGATAACCAATTATAAACGACAATCTTTATTATAACTAATACCATACAATAGCTCACATTCTATAAAGTGAACCAGTACAAACACTCCATACTCGCTTACCTAAAATGGTTTCCTAAGACCTTCCACCTTCATGGGATACACTCTCCGTTTATTTTTAAACTAGAGAAGGAAGTATTGAGAGGAAAGTCGGATCCTGCTATTTCACAAAAAATAAATACTTATAAAAAAGCATTACTAGATAACGAGACTAGTATTGAGGTGATGGACTATGGCGCGGGTTCTAGAGTATTTAAATCTGCGCAACGAGAAGTAAAAGATATTGCTAGGTACGCCGGTGCTACGCATAAAAGGGTATTGTTATTACAGCGCCTTATGGCATACTTTCAGCCTAAAGAAGTATTAGAACTAGGCACTTCGCTTGGTGTTGCTACTGCAGCACTAGCGATTCAGAACACGGCACATGTCACTACTATAGAAGGTTGCCCCAATACTGCTGCCATAGCAAGGAAGGAGCTAGATGCAGCAAATGTGACTAACGTAACGCTTTGTGTAGGAGATTTTAATGATGAGATTGTAAAACACAATCACAAAAAGTTTGAATTTATTTATTTTGATGGAAACCACTCTAAGCAAGCCACGCTAGATTATGTGTCATCACTCCTAAGCACAACAACAGACGATACTGTCTGGATGTTTGATGACATTCACTGGTCACCAGAAATGACAGAAGCTTGGAATACCATTAAGAAAATGCCAGAAATATCTGCGACCATAGACGCTTTTCATTTTGGGATGGCATTCTTTAGACCACAACAGGCTAAAGAAGATTTTTATATTAGATTATAATTACACAACAAAATAATCTTGACCTGTTTTTACACGCACAGCGTTCAAACATCTCTCTTCGCTTTTCTAAAAACCTTATGGTTGTTGCGCCCTAGATAAATTTTTACATAAATTGTGTAACATTTAGACGTTTACCTCTTCTAATAGCAAACCAAACACTCTATGGGCAACCTTATTAAAATTAGAAATATCATTCGTGACTTCCCACTAGGGACAGAGATTGTTCACGTACTCAAGGGTATAGACCTTGATATTGATAAGGGTGAGTATGTAGCTTTTATGGGACCTTCTGGCTCTGGTAAGTCTACGCTTATGAATCTTTTAGGCTGTCTTGATACACCTACCGCTGGATCATATGTTCTTAATGGACGTGACGTGAGCCAGATGACAGATGATGAGTTAGCCGAAGTACGTAACACAGAAATAGGTTTTGTCTTTCAAACCTTTAATTTACTTCCTAGAACCACCGCTCTTGACAACGTAGCATTACCAATGGTTTATGCCGGAATGTCAAAGTCTGCGCGTAATGCTCGTGCAGAGGAAGTACTCACAGACGTTGGTCTTGCAGATCGTATGGATCACAAACCTAACCAACTATCTGGAGGACAACGACAGCGTGTTGCAGTAGGTCGTGCACTGGTTAATAAACCATCCATCATCCTTGCAGATGAGCCTACAGGAAACCTGGACTCAAAAACTGGTGTCGAGATCATGGCGCTTTTTGATGCAATACATGCCGCAGGTAATACCGTTATTCTTGTTACACACGAGGAAGATATTGCAGAGCATGCACACCGCGTGATTAGATTGCGTGATGGAGTCATTGAGAGTGACACTAGAAATAAATAATTTGCTTATTTCGTGAGTGAATTATTAATCATATTTATTCTCAACATAGGGGCTCCTTTACGAATTTGATAGTATTTTGGTGAAAAATTGCAACTATGAGTTTAATGAATGACGAGCTTAAACAAGCACTCAGTAAAAATGAGTTATTAAGTCAAGAAAATGATTTTTTAAAAACGCAGCTTAAAGAGCAATCTTCATCAAATAAAAAAGTAGTTTTTACAACCACACTCAAAGGTATTCACCTCTGGGCTGGCGCTGACTTAAAGGAAAGTTTTGACCAAGTCTATCATGAGCTACCTAATGTATCAAAATCTTCATTTGCCCAACTCTCTGCTAGTTTAGTAAAGCGTATCACTCGCATAGGTCTATTTACATTACTATTTGCTGTGATACCTGTATTCTTAATCTTAATACAAACAGGTATTTTATTCCAGCAGAACAAAAAATTAGATATTCAGAATGATAGAATACAGCAACAGGTGTATCTAGAAGAGGCTAGCAGAAGGAATAATCTTGTTTTTTTAATGGATAATGTGCTCGATCAAGTGCATGATGAATTACAAATCTCAACATCCATATCTAAGCCTCTTATAGCTCGTACTCAAGCATTGCTCTATGGCTTTAGACCTTATCGCTTTCTAGAAGACGAAATCCTCACAAAACCGCTGAGTCCAGAAAAAGGACAATTTCTACTAGCTATTATTAATAGTGGGATGAACAAAAAGAGTATTCAAAATGTTTTTGCTGCGTCCTTTAGTAACGTGTATTTAAAAAGAGCAAATCTCTTTGGAGCGCAACTTGCCAATATTGATATGCCAGATGCAGATCTATCTTATGCAGATTTATGGAATGCAAATCTCACAGGAGCAAATCTCAAAAACAGTGATTTTACGGGATCACAATTAAACAACGCCATTCTTACAAATGCAGACCTTAAAGGAGCACAACTTAATGATGCTACACTTATTAAAGCAGTACTGGACGGTGCTTTCTTAGAAAAAACACAATTAGCTAACAGTGATATGAGAGGCGCCTCTCTTGTAAATGTTCATGTAGATAGTAAAGACTGGCTACAAGAATTAAAAGACGCAAATGTTTTAGGTGCAGATGAGCTCATTGCAACCTATCAAGTTCAAGGACCCGAAAGTGATGAGGACAATAAACAGTACTTTGTCGTATCTTTAAAACAAAAATAAGCGTGTGTAGTGTCTACATAAACACTACCACTCTGAAACTACATGAATATGGATTTCTTTAATAACCTCTCCCCTACCACACAGATAATTGTAAGCATTATTGGGGTCTCAGTTCTATTTCTTCTCGTATTTGCAAATAGCAAACGTAATACTACAAATCAACGAGGGAGGAGAACACGCAAATTTGGAGAAGGCCTCAGTAAGAAAATGAAGGAAAGAGAAAACAAATAACGCTTCTATTTTAGACTAGTAGATTTCGCAAGACCTTAATTATACAAATCAAAATTCAAGAACACTGATGAATCCTATTTATAAAGCAATGCTATTTGGAATACTTATGGCAATAGGTTACATCATCATGAACACCATAAAAAGGAAATCTCAATCTTAAACACCAGTATCATATACTGGCTCACAATAAAAGATAATGAAAGTATATACAAAGACTGGAGATGCAGGAACGACCGCTTTATTTGGCGGAACCCGTGTCCCAAAACATCATATTAGAATAGACAGTTACGGCACAGTAGACGAGCTTAACTCATTTATAGGGCTAGTACGCGATCAAGAAATCGATGCACGTAGCAAAGAAATACTCACGCATATCCAAAATAAACTATTCACCGTAGGTGCTGTACTGGCAACAGATCCAGAAAAAATGGTGCTTAAAAACGGGAAGGATAGACTTAATATCCCAAAAATCAATGAAGAGGATATTGAGCTACTAGAAAAGGAAATAGACTGGATGGAGACATCACTACCTCAAATGACACATTTCGTACTACCTGGAGGGCATACCACCGTGTCATATTGTCACGTAGCACGCACCGTATGCAGACGCGCAGAACGTTTAGCAACAGCACTTTATGAACTAGAGCCTTTTGACGCACATACCCTTAAATATCTCAACCGTCTTTCTGACTACCTATTTGTGCTGGCACGGAAGTTGTCTAAAGACTTACAAGCAGATGAGGTTAAATGGATACCTACAAAGCTAGATTAAGAGTACAGATTACAGAAACATCAATATAAAGAGGAAGGAATATTTTCGCGAAAGCGAAATTCACCACTTTACAAGGTCTGAAAGCCACGTTCTTACATTTATTTTGAAATAATCACCAATTCACTTGCATTTCTGCCTAGAAAAATTATTTTTGCACAAATTAAAAACACAAATGCTATGTACTGGACACTTGAACTAGCTTCTTACCTAAGTGACGCGCCTTGGCCTGCTACTAAAGATGAGTTGATCGATTATGCGATTAGAACAGGAGCACCACTTGAGGTTGTAGAAAATTTACAAGCTATCGAGGATGAAGGTGACTCTTATGATTCTATCGAAGAGATCTGGCCAGACTATCCCTCAGACGAGGACTACCTCTGGAATGAAGACGAATATTAAAAAATATACCCGTTAAAACACTAAAAAGTCTCTCTATGAGGCTTTTTTTTTGATTAAATTTACGGGTTCAAGATTGACATAAAACAACACCATATTATGGGATTTTTAGATAATGTATTAAAGATTTTTGTAGGCGATAAGTCTAAACAAGATGTAGGAGCAATTACTCCTATTGTAGCCGAAATCAAAGCCCACGAAGCCGCTTTAGAAAAATTATCTCTAGATAGCTTACGCGAAAAAACGAACGAATTTAAAAGAACGCTAGCCGCTGCGCTTAAGGAAAATACAGACGCTGCCGAAGCTTTAAAAATTAAAGCCGAAGCTACCGAAGATATTGATGAGCGTGAAGATGTTTACACAGAGATTGACAAGCTTAAAGATGAAGCTTACGAAATATCTGAAAAGACACTTACCGAAATACTTCCAGAAGCATTTGCCGTTGTAAAAGAAACTGCAAAACGCTTTACAAATAATACCTCGCTTCAAGTTACCGCATCAGAATATGACCGTCTTCTTAGTGCTACAAAAGATTATGTAACACTAGAAGGTGATAAAGCAATCTGGGCAAACAGCTGGGACGCTGCTGGTAAAGAAGTAACATGGGATATGATTCACTATGACGTACAGCTCATAGGTGGTATCGCAATGCACCAAGGAAAAATTGCAGAGATGCAAACGGGAGAAGGTAAAACACTTGTGGCTACCTTACCGGTATATCTTAATGCACTTACTGGAAACGGTATACACTTAGTAACTGTAAATGATTACCTAGCAAAACGTGATAGCGCATGGATGGCTCCTATATTCCAGTTCCACGGGATGACAATAGACTGTATCGATTATCACAGACCTAACAGTCCAGAACGTCGTGCCGCTTATGCTGCAGATATTACATATGGTACTAACAATGAATTTGGTTTTGATTACCTACGTGATAACATGTCACATAAACCGGAAGATCTTGTACAAAGACCTCCTAACTATGCTATTGTAGATGAGGTAGATTCTGTACTTGTAGATGATGCACGTACACCACTTATTATTTCTGGACCTGTTCCTAAAGGAGATGTGCATGAATTTAATGCGCTAAAGCCACAGATTGAGAAAATCGTAAACATACAGCGTCAAGAGCTTGTAAAAGTACTTCCAGAAGCAAAGAGATTAATTGCTGCAGGAGATACAAAAGAAGGAGGAATCCAATTACTACGTGTTTTTAGAGGATTACCTAAAAACAAAGCACTTATTAAGTATTTAAGTGAGGAAGGAATACGTCAGTTATTACAAAAGACGGAGAACTTCTATATGCAAGATAACAATCGTGAGATGCCTAAGATTGACGAGGCACTTTACTTCACGATTGATGAAAAGAACAACCAGATTGAACTTACTGATAAGGGTATTGAAACACTTTCTGGAAAAGAAAATCCTGATTTCTTTACCATGCCAGAAATTGGTCTTGAGATAGGGAAAATAGAAGCAAAAGGATTATCTCCAGAAGAAGAGGCTGCAGAGAAAGAAGAGCTCTTTAAAGATTTTGGAATTAAGTCTGAGCGTATTCACACTATGAACCAATTACTCAAAGCATACACTTTGTTTGAAAAAGACACGGAGTATGTAGTAATGGAAAATAAGGTGATGATTGTAGATGAGCAAACGGGTCGTATTATGGACGGGCGTCGCTACAGTGATGGACTACACCAAGCGATTGAAGCAAAGGAAAATGTAAAAATTGAAGATGCTACGCAAACATTTGCAACGGTTACACTTCAAAACTACTTCCGTATGTACCGCAAGCTATCTGGTATGACGGGTACAGCGGTAACAGAGGCTGGCGAACTTTGGGAAATCTATAAACTTGATGTTGTTGAGATTCCTACTAACCGCCCTATTGCTAGAAAAGATAAAGATGATTTAGTTTATAAAACTAAACGCGAGAAGTATAATGCAGTAATTGATGAAGTAACAGAGCTTTCTAAAGCTGGACGTCCGGTTTTAATTGGTACGACTTCTGTAGAGATTTCAGAATTGTTAGGGAAAATGCTTACGCTACGTAAGATTCCTCACAACGTCCTGAACGCAAAACTTCACAAAAGAGAAGCAGATATTGTTGCAGAGGCTGGTAATCCAGGCGTAGTAACAATTGCTACAAACATGGCAGGTCGTGGTACAGATATTAAATTATCTGACGAAGTGAAAAAGGCCGGTGGTCTTGCCATTATAGGTACAGAGCGTCATGACTCTCGACGTGTAGATAGACAATTACGTGGTCGTTCTGGACGTCAAGGAGATCCAGGAAGCTCGCAGTTCTATGTATCTCTTGAAGATAACTTGATGCGTTTATTCGGGTCTGAGCGTATTGCTAAGATGATGGATAGAATGGGTCTTAAGGAAGGTGAAGTAATCCAACACGGAATGATTTCAAAATCTATTGAGCGTGCGCAGAAAAAAGTAGAAGAAAACAACTTTGGTGTACGTAAGAATCTTCTCGAGTATGATGATGTGATGAATATGCAACGTGAAGTGGTGTACAAGCGTCGTCGCCATGCACTTTACGGAGAGCGTTTACGAGTAGATCTCGCAAACATGATTTATGATACTTCTGAGGTAATTGTAGAGTCAAACAAGCAGGCTTCAGATTTTAAGAACTTTGAATTTGAGTTAATTCGTTATTTCTCAATGACGAGCCCAGTGAGCGAAACTGAATTTGCAAGTAAATCTGCAAAGGACCTTACAGATATCATTTACAAAGCCTCTTTTGAGCACTACAGAGAGAAAATGACTAAGAATGCAGACCTTGCATTCCCTATCATTAAGCGAGTATATGAAGATCCTGCTGCAAAATTTGAACGTATTGTGGTTCCTTTTTCTGATGGAACTAAAGAGCTACGTGTAGTAACAAATCTTAAAGAAGCTTACGAGACTGATGGTAAGCAACTAGTAACAGATTTTGAAAAGAATATTACTCTTGCCATAATAGATGACGCTTGGAAAGATCACCTTCGTAAGATGGATGAACTTAAGCAGAGTGTTCGCCTTGCTGTACACGAGCAAAAAGATCCTCTATTAATTTATAAGTTTGAAGCTTTTGAGCTTTTCAAAACGATGATTGATAAAGTAAACAAGGATGTAATTTCTTTCTTATTTAAAGGAGAGATTCCTCAAGGTAATCAGCAGCAGGTAAGTGATGCTTCTCAAGTGCGAGAAACTCGTGAGCAAACGCAGACGCAAAAGGAAGAAATTCCTAATCTTGATGAGCGTTCTACAGAAGCTAGAGCAGCTGGAAACACACAGCCACAGCAGCAGCAAGTAACAGAAACCATCGTAAGGTCTCAACCTAAAATAGGTCGTAACGATCGCGTTACTATTAAAAATGTGATGAACGGTGAGACTAAGGAGGTAAAGTTCAAACAAGCAGAACCACTTTTAGCTAAAGGACAGTGGGTAATTGTACAAAACTAATTTCCACTTTTGATTATATAATAACGGCGAACTTTTTAAGTTCGCCGTTTTAGTTTCTTACATTATGGAAAACACTATAAAAATACTCTGTTCAGATATAGACGGCACTTTATTAAATAAAGAACGCTGGCTAAGTGATGAGACTGTTTACGCTTTCGCGAAAGCGGGATTACCCCTTATTCTAACATCCTCAAGACCGCCGCAAGCTATGCGGTACTTACAAGAAGGTCTGGGCAACCTAGGTGAGCCTCTTATAGCTTTTAATGGCGGGCTTATCATAGGCAAGGATAACGCGGTTATAGAAAGTAATACCTTCCCTACTTCGCTACTTGAAAATTTAGTAAGTCATCACGCTAAACATACCTACAACCTAAGTATTTATAGTCATGAACACTGGTTTACAGATAAGGAAGATGAGTGGAGCTTACGCGAAATAAACAACACACGAGCGACTCCAGTATATCAAACAGCCTTAGAAAGTCTTGATTTTTTAAACAAAGAGCATCTTGGAATCCACAAGCTCATGTGCATGGGAGATCCAGCGCAGCTTGATGAAATTATAAAACTTCTAACGCCAGATTACGGAGATACCGTACACTTTTACCGCTCTAAGGATACGTATATAGAGATCACTCCAAAAAACGTAGACAAGGCAACCGCTTTGAGAAAACTTCTAGTAGCCGAATATAACTATGAGATGAGCGAAGTAATGGCTTTTGGCGATAATCATAATGACGACGAACTCATAAAAAATGTAGGTCTAGGTGTTGCGGTAGCAAATGCTACAGACACCTTAAAGTCACTAGCAGATTACGTGAGTCCTTTTACAAATAAAGAGAACGCCGTTGCACTAGCGATTAATAAATTTTTAATAGCAGATTAGGGTCTGGGCAGTTTTTCTTGTAGAAATCTAAGGTGTTCTGACTCCCTACGCCAGCATAATCTCCCTCCTTGCCTTCCATGTCCATTACAATTTGAAAATGTAGGTGTGGGGCATAATCACCATTCACATCAGGATTTCCTAAGGTTGCTATAACCTCACCCGCTCCTACCTTTTGGCCTACTTCCTTACCTTCAAGAGAAGCAAGACTCAGATGGCCATACAAGGTGTGCAAAGTGTGCTCCCCTATCTTATGCTTTAAGATTATGGTAGGACCATAGTCACCAAAGTTCTCGTTGCGTTTAAAACTATGTATCTCACCCTCTAGAGGACTTAATACTTCTGTACCTTCATCACACCACAAGTCTATTCCTAGGTGGATATTGCGTTTGTCTTTTGGGTCTGTAGCTTGAAAATAATCGGATCGATCATATAATGGACGCTGTTCTAAGTAGCCACCATAAGCAACTTTAGCATCATTCTTTGCGAGATACGATTGTAAAAACACATGATGCTCATACGGACGTGTGAGCATATCAATATCTAAATCCTTATTAGCTGTAGACAAATCTAATGGAAAGTAATCCTCCTTTTTAAAGATAGGATTTATGATGGGTGTGAATTGCTGTGTGAGCGAACTTAAAACATTGTTATTCATAGAGGGTCAATTACACTATAAAAGTACTTAATCTAGTGTGAACACAAAAAGCAGCCATAGCTGCAAAATATTTTATTATGTTACCTTTATTTACTGTAGTACTACGTCACTATACTTTGCATTGATAGTGATAGTATTTGCACTACTGCGTGATTTATGAAAACCATTTACCATCTCTGTAGATCCGTTTTTCATAGACTTTGTTTCCAGTTGTTTTGGAATAAAGAAGTCGTTATGATCTCCGCTATAATTAAAGTTAAATGCAGATTGTGGTAATCTTAACGTAAGATCACTATTCTCTAGAAAGATAGTAAGTGACCCAAAGTTATCACTCACCTGTGGTATAGATAGCTTCCCAAAAGAGCCAGATATCATCCCAGCTCCATTAATACGATTTATATTTACATTACTAGAGTTTGAAGTTACCTCAATATTATTTGCAGTTGAGATATTACATTCTTTTACGTGATTTACATTAAGAGTTCCTTCATTCCAGTTTGCAACAGCCACTGGGCTGTAAGAAACATCGAAGGAGGTTTGCCCTCCATCGATATTTGTTGCTACAAGACTTCCATGTGAGATTGTAGCTTTTGCATTATAAGCATCTACCATTCTCACTTTACCATAACGTACATTTAAGTCCAGCTCAGCCTTTTTAGGCATTTTGATGATTATTATACGTTTTACATTTTTATTTGGCTTTTTAGATCCATTACTTTCAGAGTCCCAATTAAGGCTAAAGTGGCTACTCTTGTTCCCCCTTTCGTCCTTAGTATGTTTTTCTTCCCACTCTCCTTCGTGATTTTCTGCCCAGCGCTCCATTTTCTTTCCAAAATTTTCACCCCACTTTTCCATGTCTTTCCCAAAAGATTCTCCCCACTTCTCCATAGACTTACCAAAGTTCTCTCCAAAAGATTCTCCCCATGCTTCCATAGATTCACCAAAGTTTTCTCCCCAGTCTTCCATCTTTTTTCCAAAATCTTCTCCCCAAGCCTCTACATCATCCAGCCATTTATCAACCTCACGCACACTTACCCTTGTGTTGTACTTTCGGTTTAGCTTGTTTACATATGCTTGTTTGTCCTTCTCATACTCATCACTATCAAAGGTCATATTACCTCCGCTTTTAAAAGGCCATCTAGGTATCCCAGAGCGATCTATAAGGCGTTCACTCCAATCCTCAGAGTTGCGCTCAAATTCCTTCTCCCATTTCTCCATTTTCTCTTCAAACTCTGGTCCATAGCTTTTATCCATTTGCTTCTCCCATCTATCTAGATAAGCCCTTCCTTCTTTCTTGTATGCTTCATGATCAAACTTCATCTTTCCCATTTCCTCATAAAACTCATCTGGTAATCGCTGTCCAGATATTCCTTCTAATAGAGGCCCCACAAGACCATTCATTACTGGCTCAACCAGGCTAAGCGATTGACCTATAATTTCTCCAAGGTCTAAATCAAGATCGAGATTGAGGTTACCTATATCATTTCTATCATACACCTTTGCATCGCTATAACCACCTTTACTGGTGATTCGCACATTATTACTATTACCCGACACATTTAAATCCCATGATCTTAAAGCATCGCTAGCATCTTTACCTTCTACATAAGCCTCAACAGATACTTCATTTTTATTCCATGTTTCAAAAACCACATCTGCATAGCGTGTGTCTACTATGATAGACACATCCTTATTAACTGAGAAGCGCTCGTTTAATTTTTCTTTTTTGCTCTGTGCAAATACACTTCCAGAAGCTACAAAAAGCAGTGCTAGGAAGGTCCAAAATATGTTTGACTGTTTCATTTTTATACGGTTTGAATGGCTGCTTCTTGTTGAGCAGCGTTTTTCATTTCTTTCAATTTTGACTTGAGCTTTATCATAAGCTCTACTCGTAATTTGAGATTCTCAATCATCGCACTTACCATTTCATCACTTACTCCACTTTCGGTAATCTCACGATTGAGGCTCTTATACTCTTCATCTAGATCAGACAGTTGCTTCATAAAAGCATCTATAAGTTCTTTGTTATCATCTGTAATTTCTAATCTCGCAATCTCAAGATTCACACTTGCGAGGTAATAATCCTCCACTCGTTTAAATTCAGGTGAGATGGCGCTTAGTAATACTTCTGGTTCTGCACTTTGTTTTTCAATTGTCTCTACCTCTACTAGTTGTTGATCTCCCGCTTTCGCGAAAGCGTTATTATACACCATAAATACAATTCCACCAGCTACAATAAGTACTGCTGCAATTTTCATCCATAAATAGATACCTCCTTTAGCCGAAGTTTTTTGCTCCTGAATAGGCAAGCGTTCTTCAAGTAAATTCTCAAAGCGACGTGTATGTCCCTCG
The DNA here is from genome assembly GCF_042466145.1 of Dokdonia sp. R78006. Taxonomy (NCBI): domain Bacteria; kingdom Pseudomonadati; phylum Bacteroidota; class Flavobacteriia; order Flavobacteriales; family Flavobacteriaceae; genus Dokdonia; species Dokdonia sp. R78006. Next base: position 104,151 of record NZ_JAXHBU010000001.1, read on the forward strand.
CGCAGTGATTGCTTACTGTCGCTATCATTCTTCATGAGCTCTCTAATATCCTGTGCCATAATTAAGCGTCTTTAATTGTTCTTGAAGTTTTTTCTTCCCGCGGTGCACCAGCGTTCTTGAAGCCACTTCTGTAATCTGTAATATTTCTGATATTTCCTGATGATCATAACCCTCTATTAAGAATAGCATAAGAGGAAATTTATAGTTCTCAGGAAGTTCGCTGATAACGTTTTTTACATGTTCTATAGTAACGTCGTCTCCTACATCCCAACCGTCATCATCATCAACTTTGCCCATTACTTCTTCATTAAGAGGGATAATCACTGCTTTTTTTGCCTTGATCATATCGAGACTTTTATTAATCACGATACGCTTAAGCCAGGCTCCAAAGGTGACTTCTCCAGTAAACTGGTGCAACTTTGCAAAGGCGTTTATAAAACCCTCATGCATCGCTTCCTCTGCTTCAAATGAATTTTTTAAGAACCTAAAGGCGACGTGGTACATACCATCACAATACTTATTGTACAGCTGCAGCTGTGCCTTGCGATCATTAGTTTTACATTTTTCTATGATTTCAGTAACTAGCAAAATGGTTGGTTGGTTTTGATGGTTGTGATTGCTATTCTGTCTAAAGACGACGCTATTTTCTCAATGTTGCAAATGAGCTAAAAAAATACGACATTAACAGAAAATTAAGATACTCTATGATTTTTGAATAAACTATTCTTAAATATAGAGGTATTAACAGTAAGTTAGTAAACCTACGTTTAATACTGAATTATATTTGACATCAATAATTAGCCCTATGAAGCACCTTGACTTATCGTACGAAAAATTAAATGATCTACTAGATGAATGCTTTTGGGCAGAGCGACGCTACTTTAACGCCGCCGAAGATATCCAGATTACAGAATATAAGCGCTTTCTGAGTCATGAAAGTGTGAATAGAAATCGCTTTTGTCATAAAATAGTAGAGCGTATGTCACAAGAAGGCATAGAACCTAGTAGATTAGACATCGTAAAGGGAAATTCTAACCGTGATTGGATTGAAGTTAAAGCGGCTCTTGAAAATAGTAAGCCTAAATATCTCATAGGAGAATGTATGGTACAAGATGAAGTTGTACTTAACTTACTTAAAGATATTATAGATGATGGATGGCTTCCAGTGAATATTCTAGAAGTACTTGTGCCTATGGAATTCCAGATGAAGCAATCACACATTGACCTCTTGAAGCTTAAAAAGAAAATGAAAAAAAAGAAGCAAAAGGCTAAGGAGAAGATGCTAAAGAAGAAAAAATCAGGGGTTATAGACATTAAAAGAATGAACGCCTCTAAATAATACAAACCACCAAATGGTGGTTTTTTTTTGATGTAGATGTTTGTAGAAAGTAGTAATTTGGTATCACCATTGTGAGCGACAAAAACACACCCATAAACAAGAGTATTAATCCTGCATTTTACAAAAAAAGTAAAAAGCAAGGCGCTATTGATGTATCACAACTGGCCCAGCGATTAATTACTGGTAATATTACTGCATTATCACAAGGAATCACGTTAATAGAAAGCTCGGTTCAAGAGCATCAAGTAAAGGCGCAACAACTTATAGAATTGTGCTTACCTCATGCCAATAAGTCTGTTAGATTAGGAATCACAGGTGTTCCTGGTGTAGGTAAAAGTACGTTTATAGAAAGCTTAGGAAACTATCTTACAGACCAAGGGAAAAAAGTAGCCGTACTTGCGGTAGACCCTACGAGCTCTGTTTCACATGGCAGTATCTTAGGAGATAAGACAAGAATGTATGAATTATCTCAAAACCCAAATGCCTTTATACGTCCTAGTGCTTCTGGAGATTCTCTAGGTGGCGTAGCTCGTAAAACGCGAGAGGCAATCATATTATGCGAGGCTGCAGGCTTTGATACTATTATTATTGAAACTGTAGGTGTAGGACAGAGTGAGACGGTAGTACACTCTATGGTTGATTTCTTTCTATTACTAAAGCTAGCAGGAGCAGGAGACGAATTACAAGGAATCAAACGCGGAATTATAGAAATGGCAGATACCATTGTAATCAATAAAGCAGATGGTGGTAATGAAAAGGCAGCACGTCTTGCTAGATCAGCTTTTGCAAAAGCATTGCACCTTTTTCCACCTAAGCCTAGTAACTGGTCACCAAAGGTTATTACTTGTAGTGCCTTAGAACATTCTGGAATTTCAGATTCTTGGGACTTAGTTTCAGATTACTGTAATCATACAAAGGCCTTTGGATATTTTGCTAAGAAAAGAGCAGAGCAGAACAAATTCTGGCTATTACAAACTATAGAGAATACTCTTAAGGATACATTTTATAATAATAAGGACGTGAAGTCAACGCTTCCCGAGATACTTGAAAAAGTTGCTCGCGGTGAGGTATCACCTTTTAAAGCTGCAAAATCACTAATCGCAACCGCCGATTCTTAAGCCCACTTTGCTACAGCCCACTGCTGTAGTCTATATATTGCAAAGCCTATTATTGCTCCTATTACCCAACCTGTAAATACATCACCTGGATAATGAACTCCTACATAAATACGGCTATAACCCACCATCGCAGACCAAAACAGCAGTATAAAGATTAAATTTTTATGTGTAGATCTTAAGGCAAGTCCTGCAAATACAGCAACCGCCATACTATTACCTGCGTGCGCAGAGTAATAACCATAACGCCCACAACGCTCTGCTACATATCTTATAATTCCTTTAAAGTCTTCTACTCTACAAGGACGTGGTCTTTCAAAACCATGCTTAAAAGCATTTGCTAATTGGTCTACACACGTAATGAGTAACGCAACTGCAACCACTGTTATCAAGGTTCCTTTTACACCAAACTTTTTATAAATAAAGAAGAGTAGCAATGCATATAAAGGAATCGAGCTGAGCTTATTTGTAACAATAAGCCAGAATTGATCCCACGCAGGTGATCCTAATCCGTTGAGGAAAAGGAAAAACTCTTGATCATATTGGATAAGTTGGTCCACCGTTTATTGCTCTTTGTCAAATTTTTCCATCTCTGCATCATACCACTCGGTAGCATCTTTGATGGCATTTTCTGTTTCTGAGGCTAGCTCATCTTCGTCTTGACGATCAAACTCTTCAAACCATTCTATCTCATCTATTGTAAGGTCTATAATAAACCTTGGGAACTCAGTATGTATCACAAAAATATGATCTGAAAAATCTGAATTATCGCCTAAAAGGAACTTAGGTACTTTCATAAATATCGTATTATTACTGTTGGTCTATTAATTTCTTGCTAAGGTAATTAAATCTAAAGTACAACATCACTGCAGAAGCCGTAAGCCCTGCTAGCAAGCCTACCCAGACGCCTTGCACACCCATTTGCTCATCTTTACCCATATACCACATGATAGGGAATCCTATGATCCAGTAGGCTATAAAACAGATTACTGTGGGAATATTTACATCTTGCAATCCGCGCAATGCTCCAAGTATGGTTACTTGCACTCCATCACTTAGTTGGAATAACGCTGCCACAATTAATAACTGAGCTGCTAGAAAAATCACTTCTGGATTATCTATATAAAATGGAGGAAGCCAGTCTTTAAGCAATATAAATCCTACTGCAAATACAGCTTCAATTAAGAAACAGAGTATAAAAATAGAAAAAGCGATACGTCGTAGGTTAGGAAAATCGGCTTTACCTTTTTGATTTCCTACGCGTATGGTTGCCGTTACTCCTAATCCTACAGCAATCATAAATGTCATAGAAGCTAGATTAAGCGCAATTTGATTTGCCGCTTGTGCATTCGTTCCTAGTATTCCAGATAAAAATATAGCAGCTGTAAAAACGCCTACTTCAAAAAGCATCTGTAATGCTGTTGGAAATCCTAATTTAAATAAGGTTTTAAACTCAGCAAGTTGGATGTGCTCCTTACTTCCCCAGTGGAAATAGGGTTTGAATTTACGCTTTCGCGAAAGCATAAAAATCAGCAGCGCCACCATAAAGAAACGAGAAATTAATGTTCCCCAGGCTGCACCTTCTACTTCTAATCTTGGGAAAACCCAGATTCCGTAAATCAATACATAGTTAAAAACAACATTGACCACGTTTGCTACAATGGTCGCATACATTGCATATTTGGTTTGTGACAGGCCATCTGCAAACTGCTTGAAACCCTGAAATATCATAAGCGGAATCATAGACAGTGCTACAATCTCAAGATATGGAATTGCCAGTTCTACCACCTCTGGCGGCTGATCAAGCATGTACAATAAAGGCTTTGCGATCAATAGCGTAATAAATAGTAGCACACCATTTATGGTACACATAATGACACCATGATGAAAGTGCAAGCGACCTTTTTCTATATCACCTTTACCATCTGCCTCTGCGACAAGTGGAGTGATGGCAAACGAAAATCCGATACCTATAGAAAGCGCTATAAACACCAAGCTATTGCCTAGACTTACTGCTGCAAGTTGAGCTGCACCCAGCTGTCCCACCATCAAATTATCTGCCAGTGCTACAAGAATATGACCCAGCTGCCCTAACATAATAGGATATGCTATTTTAAGATTGATGCCAAATTCCTTTGTGTAGTCTGAGAATCTCATTAATTAGATTTGATACGCTTTCGCGAAAGCGCAAAAATACTTCATCCCGTAGAAAGAGCGTCTAGATTTCAACCAATTTACTATCTTCAAGCTTGTAAATAATACTGGAACCGTATATGATAACAAATCCCATCGAAATAGACCTCGCACTTCGTGCTATTATTAAACGCCACGAGCAACATTTACAATTAAGAAAAGACGATAGCGCAGGCTTAGAAGTGGCTGGTACCATACCTACCATGCAAGGAAAACAGAAAGTAGATGGTTTTTATTTTGCCAGTGTGATCCCGAAGCCCAAGGACTGCAGGTTGTACTTCTTCCCTATTTATACTGACGTAGCTGCATTTACAGACATAGATCCTGCCTTAAGAAAATGTTTGAAAGGCAAAAGCTGTTTTCATATCAAAAAAATGGATGCCTCACTCGAGGCATCCATTAATGCTATGATAGACAAAGGCATTGCCATTTACCAAGAAAAAGGGCTGCTGACTTCTAGCTAAAAGTTAGAATAAAACGTATTGCAGCTTAAATTCTAATAATGGATAAACAGTGGCATCCTCATCTGTAAATAAATATCCTAGTCCGAATTCGCATTCGTAATTTAAATTTCTTGTGATGTTTCTGCGTAGACCATATTTTGCTCCTACAAGATAAGTTGTCAGATATCTTACATTACGTTCTTCTGTTGCAACGGTGAAATCAGGAATAACTTGAAACTCTGCAGCCCAAAAGTTACCTGCATTCTGTGTGAGCTTTTTTCCTTTTTCAAAGCGGCGTTCTCTGTTATAATAATAACGTGCACCTACAGATAGATTACCTGCAAAGGTTAAGTCAACATCTTGATTACTGCCACCACTAACTCCTACAAGTTGATATGAGGCATTGAAATGGGTGGTAAACTTATTACCAAGAACGCGCTCATAAGTTACTCCCGCGCCTATAATATTGAGATTTGCGCTAAATAAATTTTCTAGTGGTGCAACTGTATCTTCTTGAGAATATACCGTGAGCGAACAGAACAAGAGGGTGATTGAGAGGTACGTGAGTTTTAAATTTATTTTCATTTTAAGATTGATTAATTGATTGAATGAATCCTTAAAAGTATTTAAAACATTGGAATTAAATCAATTATCTACAAGTATATTTTCATAGACAAGCCTATCCCATTAATGGTTAAGTTTTGTCTAGACTCGACGTCAACAATTTCTTTAAATTTTAAGGCTTGGTAAGAGTAGATAAACTCTGTTTGTGCGTTAAGAAGTTTAAAAAGATAAAATTTAAAACCCAATCCAAGTCTTCCTAAAAATCCTCCTTCTCTTAAGTTATTTCCAACGTGGCTACCAAGCTTCATACTTGCTGCCCAACCGTTTTTCTGAGGTTCTGTCCCAAAGTTTGCAGCTACTGCCCAGCCATTATAATTAAGATTTCTTGACAATACTTTTTCACTACTCAAAAAAGCTCCAATCGATAGATATTTACTCACATTGAAGCCGACATTGACTCCTAAAGCCTGTACAAAATCACTATCTCTCGGTTCAAAATCTGATGCTTCTATATCGTCTTTGTTCTCTATGTTATTGTCATAGAGATACATTACCTCTGGAGCGATATGTAAAAGCGGCATCCTCTCCGTTTTCTGAGCGATACAATTCATTGTCACTAAAAGGAAAAGTATTCTTAGCATAATCTAGCCCATGAATAAAAGAGTATTATTTCCCTGAAGTCTGTATATAATTATCCATCAAATATAACAGGCTAGTCATTGTGGCAGCGCCTAGTTCAAGTTCTCTTTTATTTACTGCATCAAAGGTATCATTTGCAGCATGGTGATGGTCAAAATAGCGTTGTGAGTCTGGACGTAGTCCTGCGAGTACAATACCATCATTAGTTGCTTTAAGCGGACCAATATCTGCACCGCTCCCTCCTCTTGTGAAGTCGTGAATTAAGTAAGGCTCAAATAATGATTTCCAAGTAAGCACTTTATTGAAGTTACGATCATCACTATCAAAAGAAAAACCTCTTGGTGTAAATCCGCCAGAGTCACTTTCTAAAGCAAAGACATGGTTTTCACCTTTTGCCTTAGCTTCTTGTGCATATTTATTACCTCCTCGAAGGCCATTTTCTTCATTCATGAATAATACTACACGAATACTATGCTTAGGCTTATAACCTATTGCTTTCATTAATCGTAGCGCTTCCATACTTTGTACTACTCCCGCACCATCGTCATGCGAGCCGTCTCCTAGATCCCAAGAATCTAAATGACCACCTACGACCATATATTTATCTGGATATTCACTTCCTGTTATTTCCGCTATCACGTTATGCGACTCTACATCTGCGAGATTCTTACAAGACATTTTATAGAAAAACTTGGTGTCAGGATTTAATTTCAAGGATGTACTTAAAAGCGCTGCTCCTTTGGTACTTATTGCAGCTGCAGGAATACGTTTTGAATTAGGCAAATCACCATAAGACATCGATCCTGTATGCGGGTAATCATCAAGACTGTGTGTCACAGATCTTACAATCACACCTACCGCTCCTAGCTTTGCTGCTTCCATCGCTCCAGCATAACGCTGGTCTACACAACCGCCATATGCTTGAAATGTCAAGATAAGCTCGTCGTCCATAGGTCTGTTAAAGAAAACAATCTTTCCTTTTACTTCGTTTGCATCAAGCGCTTTCAATTCTTCTATTCCCATCACCTCAACTACATTTGCTTTGAGTCCAGTAGTTTTTGTAGCAACAGATCCTCCAAGTGCACAAATAGGGACAGACGTAATGCTTGCATTATCCCCTTCTATAAATGCTCTTTCGGCTTCACCACGTATCCATTTTGGCACCATCACTGGTTGTAACCACACCTTATCAAGACCCACTTTTTCTAGTTCGCTTTTTGTCCAGGTCACGGCTCTTTCGGCTCCTAGGCTTCCGCTTAGTCTCGATCCAATTTGGTTAGACAGATGATCTAGCCACTCGTAGCTTTGCCCTTCTGTAAGCGCTGCCGAGTATATTTTTCTCACAGTAATTGAATCATTTTGCGCTTTCGCGAAAGCGGAAACAACTACTAGTGCAGTCGCAAGTATATAATGTAAATTTTTATTCATTGCTCAACTGTTCTTTATAATCGGCAAGATTTGCCTTTGTTTTATCGTCTAATTCTGGCTCTTGGATATCGTCATATTGCGACAGTGTCTCTAGTAATATGGTTGCTACAGCAAGTCTGGCTGCTGGCTTGTTATCTGCCGGAATCACATACCACGGAGCCTTCTCTGTCGATGTACGATTTATGGCGTCCTCATAATATTCTTGATAAGTATCCCAAAGCTTGCGCTCCTTTAAATCTCCAGCCGAAAATTTCCAGTTCTTCTCTTTCTTATTGAGTCTGCGTAATAATCTATCTTTCTGCTCATCTTTAGATAAATGCATAAAAAATTTATAGATGATGGTTCCGTTCTCTGAAAGATGCTTTTCGAAGTTTTTGATTTGCTCAAATCGCTTATCCCAGAATGCTTCGTTGACATCATCTACACTGTGAACGTCAGGCAATTTTTCTCCTAAAATATATTCTGGATGAACCCGAGTGACAAGTACATTCTCATAATGAGTACGGTTATGCACGCCAAATTTACCGCGCTCTGGCAGTGCCAAGTAATGACGCCACAAGTAGTCATGACTTAATTCTAGCTCTGTAGGCACTTTAAAACTTTGTACCTCAACACCGCGTGCATTAAAATCCTTAAAGACTTCACGTATGAGACTATCCTTACCAGAAGTATCCATCCCTTGAAGACAAACAAGCACGCTATATTTATCATGCGCGTACATAGTGTCTTGAAGTTTGCCTAATTTCTTACGTATTTTCTTGAGCTTACTTTCTAGCTCCTTCTCTTCTACGTCTGGAAACAAGGTGGTCTCTCTATCTGAAAGTGTCACACCGTTAGTGATTTTATAGTCTTCTGGTTTAATGTCACTCATAATTATATTATTTACTAGCAAATAGTTTTACATCCCCTTCTGACACTTCTGGGCCACTTAAGATAATAAGTCGTTCCACTACATTGCGCAGTTCACGTATGTTTCCAGTCCAGTCATAAGCTTTAAGTAAATCAATAGCTTTGTCTGAAAATGATTTTTTTGCGGTTCCTTGCTCCTGTGAGATTTTCTTTGCAAAGTGCTCTATGAGAATTGGGATATCATCTCGACGATCATTGAGCGCTGGCACTTTAATTAAAATTACTGCCAGTCTATGATATAAATCCTCACGGAATCTTCCCTCTGCTATTTCTTTTTTCAGGTTCTTATTAGTTGCCGCCACTACGCGTACATCTACTTTAATATCCTTATCGCTTCCTACACGTTGTACACGGCTTTCTTGCAAAGCTCTAAGTACTTTGGCTTGTGCAGAAAGACTCATATCTCCTATTTCATCTAGAAATATAGTTCCGCCATTGGCAGCTTCAAACTTTCCTGCGCGATCTTTATTTGCACTAGTAAAAGCACCTTTCACGTGGCCAAAAAGTTCACTTTCTATAAGTTCTGAAGGTATCGCAGCACAGTTTACTTCTATGAGAGCTCCTTTTGCTCGCTCGCTTTTCTCGTGCAACCAGTGCGCTACAAGCTCCTTACCAGTACCGTTAGGACCAGTAATCAAAACTCTAGCATCTGTAGGAGCTACTTTTTCGATCATTTCTTTGATTTGATCAATCTCCTTACTCTTACCTACCATCTCGTATTTTTTACTCACCTTTTTCTTAAGCTGAATATTTTCTACGACAAGGGTTTTTCTGTCTAGCGCGTTGCGTACGGTATTAAGTAATCTATTGAGATCTGGCGGCTTAGATATATAATCAAAAGCTCCTAGGCGCATCGTGTTTACGGCAGTATCTAGGTCACCATGTCCTGAGATCATTACCATAGGAGTTTCCGGCTTGAGCTTACGTGCAGCTTCAAGTACCTCTACTCCGTCCATTTTTGGCATTTTAATATCACACAGCACTAAGTCATAGTCTTCCTCGCGTATCTTATTGATACCTTCAAGTCCATTTGCAGCTTCTTCTACTTGATAATCCTTACTCTCTTCTGATAAAATTTTGGTAAGTACACGACGTATCGCAGCCTCATCCTCTATAATTAAAATCTTTGCCATTGTTATATTTTAAATTTTATACCTGAACGACCGTAAAACGTGTTTCTGTCGTTTATGGTAAATACATCATCTCTATCGCCATCACGTAATCGTATGTCATTTATAATCGTATGTCCAGCATAAATGTAGAACACTAAGTGTTTTGTAAAACAGTATTCATAACCTACGCCAAATAGTGCTACAGTCATAGAGATACTCTCTGCCGTTTCAAACTCTCCTGCAGGTATTGCAACATCTACATTATCTTGAATATTTGCATAAAACCCATCAAGCGTCACAAAACTCTGGAGTATGTGACTACGATCTTTCCCAAAATAGCGTTTTATATTTGATTTTGGAACACCCAGTGTATAAGACCAGTCTGGGTGAAACTCTTTATAATAGTTTATAAAAGGTAATGGAAAAGGTCTTCCAGATTCTGTATCATAGCGCCCACCTACTATGAGTCGCCACGGTTTATCTAGACCTTCGTTAGTCTTATCATTTATAAAATACAAAGCCCCAGTATGCACATAATCATTACTAGTGGCAGATCCTGTACTAAAATTAGACGTTACCGTAGTACCTAGTTTTGCTCCTATGCGCCATTCCTCACTTATTTTCTGAGTATATCCTAGAGACAGACTAAACGATTGAAATCTATCTAAGTCTTCACGGCTAAAAGGCACAACATCTTCAAACTTCAAATTGACATTGCGATATTCAAATCCAGGAACTAAGTATGTATCTTCTTTAAGTTTTATAGGAACATTAATAAATGTTCTAAACCTCCTAAATGAATTATCAGACTGCTCCTGCGGGAAGTATGTATACTCAATCCTAGCCAAATCTGTAAGCTGAGCAAAACAAGTACCACTCAACAGTAGTAATACTATAATAATGTTAGTCTGTTTATTCATCAATCATATCATTTTTAGGGGGTTCAATATTGGTGTTAACTGCTGTTTTATTAGGTGTATATACTGGATTTGCCGTATTAAAAAGATGTACATCTCTCTGAGGAAAGGGGATGGTAATCCCGCTTTCGCGAAAACGGTCGTCTATAGCATACCTAAGCGCACTTTTAATCCGTGGGTCTACAAAACTGTCTCTCACAAAAAAGTATAGACCAAAATCAAGCGAACTATCACCAAAGTTTTCAAAAAGTGCAAAAGGCTTTGGATGCTTTAAAATCTCAGGATGTGCGACTGCACATTCTAGTAATATTTTTTCTACTTGTCTCGTATTACTTCCATAAGCAACGCCCACCTGTACATTCTCTCGGGTGGTTTTATGGTTTTGAGTGTAATTATAGACAGTGTCTGTTATAAACTTATGATTAGGGATAATAATTACTTTATCATCTCTAGTTAATGCTCTTGTAGTACGTAATTTTATTTCAAACACACGACCTACTCTACCATCCATTTCTATAATATCTCCTGCGGATATAGACTTATCTATCATAATAAGGATACCACCTATTACGTCTTGAAATACCTCCTGCAAGGCAAGACCCAGACCTACAAATAATGCTGCAGAGGCTGTGAGCAGCACCGTAATATTAATCCCTGAAGCACTCATCGTAGCAAGCACCACCACTATATAAGCGATATACTTGATAAACTTAAAAACACTTACAAACTTAAGTTTGTCATCGCCCTCCATTTTACGTGTCATTAACACACGTATCCACTTAAGGAGAATGCTTGTGAGTATAAAAGCTATTATTAGAATGATAAGGTGACCCACTGTAAAACCTATATGATTAGGCTCTTTACCTACACTTATAAGTTCGAAGCCTAACCATTCCTTAATGGTTCCCCATACGTCTTGTTCAATAATATCTTTTACCTTCTCTACAGTCTCTTCCTGCAGAACAAGAAGGAGTGCTAGTATCTTAACCATTTTATTAAATCTTTATAAGTAGGCTTCTTACCATACATCAATATCCCTACGCGATATATTTTTGACCCAAACCATACTGTAAACACGAATGATGCCACTAGTAAGGTAATTGATAGCGCTAGTTGCCATACTGGAACCTCAAATGGTATACGCATTAGCATCACTATAGGTGAGGTAAGCGGTATAATAGAAAAAACTGTCGCTACCGTTCCATGAGGATTATCTATCACTGCAAAAAAGCCAACATAAATTCCCAACATTAATGGCATAATGATAGGTAACATAAACTGCTGTGTATCTGTTTCATTATCTACTGCTGCACCTATCGCTGCATATATAGAGCTATACAGGAAATATCCTCCTATAAAATATATAAAGAAACCTACTACAAGTTGCAATAACGGTAGCTTTGGTATTTCAAATAGCACCTCTTCAATTAGCGTTGGATCTTCAGCCATTTGTTGTGCTTGTGAACCTACGGGGCTAGCGCCCGCTACACCTGTCAAATCTACTCCAAAAATCACACCTAAAACTATTAGAAGTACACCTCCTACAATTACCCAAATTAAAAATTGAGTTACACCGGCTAGCGTAGTACCTAATATTTTACCCATCATTAATTGGAAGGGCTTTACAGAAGAAATAATCACTTCAATGATTCTATTGGTCTTTTCCTCAATCACAGAGCGCATCACCATATTACCATAGATGATAATAAACATCATCAATAAGTAACCTGCTCCACCTCCAAAAGCGGCTTTGACCAGATTACTCATTTTAGTACTCTTATCTCCAGAAAAATTCTCAATATTTACTTTAACTTTACTTTTAGAATCTTCTAAAACCTCAAGATCAACACCTTGAGATATGAGGTTTTCATCTTCTACTTTTTTTATTAGTCGCTTTTCTATATCCAAGATATAATCACGCGAAGGAGCATCATTTCCATAAAAGGTAACAGTATTTTCTACTACAGCAGGATTATTATTAATATGGATAAGCCCATAATAACCTTCACCTTTTGCAACCTCTTTTCCAGCTTCCAATCCTTGATCACTTAAATTGAGATACGTGGTTTGGTCTGTATTAAAAAATACAGTTTCAAATTGCCCAGAATCGTCTACTACTACAATAGTGCGTTTATCTTCGCTATTGAGCTGAGTAAGGTAAGAGATTAACAAAATCATCCCCACAAGTATAAGCGGACTCAAAAATGTCATTATTAAAAATGACTTATTACGCACTCTGGCAATGTATTCTCTTTTTATAATTAAGGTAAGAATGCTCATTTGTTTTGGCTAACTGTTTGAATGAAGATATCGTTTACACTTGGTATCACTTCCATAAAATGGGTGACTTGTCCATGATTTTTTAAGGTAGTAAGTAATTCGTTTGGCGTAGACTTATCGCCCATTTCCACACGAAGCTTACGTTCATTACCAAGACTTTTAAAATGCGCTGGAGTTACTTTAAAAGCAGCTTTGAGTTCTTGTTCTGCTTTCGCGAAAGCGGTCTCATCTACAACCTGTACTCCTACATCAAACGTATTATTCTGGTATGCTCTCTTGATGCTGTTTACTTCACCATCGAGAATCTTATTAGATTTATTAATAAGTGCTATATGGTCACAAAGCTCCTCTACAGATTCCATACGGTGCGTACTGAAGATAACTGTAGCTCCCTCATCACGCAATTGTAAAATCTCGTCTTTAATGAGGTTTGCGTTTATAGGGTCAAAACCACTGAAGGGCTCATCAAAAATGAGCAACTTAGGCTGGTGCATTACGGTCACCACAAATTGGATTTTCTGTGCCTGTCCTTTAGAAAGCTCTTGAATTTTTTTATCCCACCAATCTCCTATTTCTAGTTTTTCAAACCAATGTTTGGCTCGTTTTTTTGCATCTGCTTTAGATAAACCTTTAAGTTGGGCGAGGTAAAGCACCTGCTCCCCTACTTTCATAGATTTATATAAGCCACGCTCCTCAGGCATGTAGCCTATGTCGCGTATGTGATGTTGTTGTAATGGCTCACCTCCTAGCATTACACTACCAGTATCTGGCATTGTAATCTGGTTGATAATACGAATGAGTGTTGTCTTGCCAGCGCCATTAGGGCCTAGTAGCCCAAAAATGCTTCCTTCTGGTACAGCAATGGAGACGTTATTAAGTGCGGTAAAGTCACCAAACTTCTTTGAGACTGTATCTGCAACGAGTAATGAATTCATAGATAGTGGTTAATCAAGCTAAGATAGGAATATGACTTGACGGAGGCATAACTGTTAGCTATAATTTAGGAGTTTTATTAAAACGTACTGAGACCTTTATAGTTGTAAATCATTTATCATAACGAGAAAACTAGGCAAACAGTATTATAGTACAAGATTTACAAAACGTCCTAAAAGCAAAACCCACCCTAGACGTAAGTTCAGGATGGGAAAAAAAATTGCTATGAAAAAGAAAAATAACGTCAAACATTGTTTAACGTTATTCAAATATAAGTTTTTTTTATGAACCCTATAATTTTGGTTTCACAAAATTTGAAAGTTTCACATTATGAGAACATATCTTTAACTTTTTCAAAGAATGACTTATCTCCAGTTTCTGGATTAGGCATAAAATTATCATCTGTTGCCATCTTCTCAAAAAACTGCTTTTGCTCTTTATTAAGTGTTTTAGGCGTCCATACATTTACGTGCACCAATAAATCTCCCTTACCGTAACCGTTTATAGATGGAATACCTTTACCACGCAAGCGTAGTATTTTACCGCTTTGCACACCTTCTTCTATCTTGATACGTACTTTACCAGTAACAGTATCAATCTCTTTTGAAGTACCTAGCACTGCTTCACTAATACTAATGTAAAGATCTAAGTGAAGGTTATCACCTTCTCTTTGTAAGAACTCGTGATCTTTTTCTTCTATTGCTACAAGTAAATCTCCTGCGATACCATTTCCTGGCGCTTCGTTACCTTTTCCAGTAACCTTAAGCTGCATTCCATCTACTACTCCTGCAGGAATCTTGATGCTTACTGTCTCCTCGTCTACAATAAGACCTTGCGCATCTGCACCATCTGGACGTTTATCAATCATTTGCCCAGCTCCACCACAAGTAGTACAAGGAGCACTCGTTTGCATGCGGCCTAAAATAGTGTTCTGAATTTTTGTTACTTGTCCAGCACCATTACAGGTAGTACATGTTTTATATGAAACTCCAGCGGCTTGCTTTTTACGTTTAACCTTGATTTTTTTCTCAACGCCGTTTGCAATTTCTTCAATAGTAAGTTTTACACGAATACGTAAGTTACTTCCTTTTACTCGACGCTGACCTCCGCCACCACCAAATCCAGAAAAACCACCTCCGCCGCCACCAAAAGCACCGCCGAAAATATCTCCAAACTGACTGAAGATATCATCCATGTTCATACCTCCACCACCGAAGCCGCCACCGCCACCTCCGCCTTCAAAGGCTTGGTGACCGTACTGATCATAACGAGCACGCTTGTTGTCATCACTAAGCACCTCGTATGCCTCTGCAGCTTTTTTAAAGTTTGCTTCTGCAGTATCATCACCAGGGTTTTTATCTGGGTGATATTGCACCGCTTTCTTTCGGTATGCTTTTTTAATTTCGGCTGCTGTGGCTCCTTTTGAGATACCTAATATGTCGTAAAAATCTTCTTTCATAATCAAAGCTCAGCGTTACTGAGCACTCTTAATCTATTGCAATCGCAGTATAAGTTTAAACAAATACTGCGATGTAAATCATTTTAAAATTATTGTCCCGTAACTACTTTAGGAAACCGGATGATTTTATCTCCCAGCTTGTATCCCTTTTCTATCACGTCTACAATTTTACCTTTCAATTTCTTGTTAGGTGCTGGTATTTGAGTTATTGCCTCATGTTGATCTGCATTAAAATCATCCCCAGCTCTCACACTCATTTCCTCAAGTCCTTTAGACTTAAGCGTCTCTTTGAATTTATTGCTTATAAGCGTCATTCCTTTTACGTGAACGTCGTCTTTATCGCCTTTGAATTCATTAAGAGCACGATCAAAATCATCTGCAACTGGAAGCATAGCTTGTATGACTTCTTGTCCTGCAGTTTTGTATAACTCTATACGCTCCTTAGTAGTACGTCTCTTATAATTCTCAAATTCGGCAAAAAGGCGTAAAAATTTATCCTTCTCCTCTGCAAGTTGATCTTGAACGATTTCTAGCTCGCTTCTTTCATCTTTTACCTCTTCAGTTGCCTCTACCGTTGCATCTTCTGCCTCGTGTACAAACTGCTCTTGAGCAGCTTCGTCTACTGTATTGTCTGGTGTTTTATCTTCTGTTGCCATAATGGTCTTAAATTCAATTTTTATTGAGGTGGCAAAAGTACTGCCAATTGTATCAAAATGTCAAAATGTCACTGGCTTTTTAAAACTTAGGGTATCGTGATTTATCAATACATTTAATCAAACCACTTCACAAAAGTAATCCTTACTTATATGTACAACTTTGACGTGCCTAGCAGTTATTTGTTTCCATCTAAGAAGAGAATACTATGCTAATTGTTACTAGAATCATTTTTTAGATAGTCATCTAAATACATCCACAACCAGAGACCACGCTCAAAGCCATACTCCTTCTTGCGTCATGTAATAAAAAAGCTATTTCTAAGCTTTGTTACGCTTTCGCGAAAGCGTACTACTATTTAAGATAACATTATGATAAGGGCTATGGATAAATGTTAATTTTGCAGTTCACTAAATAATTTTATCAAGATGAAAAAACAAATTTTAAATACACTTGCTGCTGTAGCTCTTGTTGCAGGAGTAGTTTCTTGTAAAGGAGAGAAGAACGAGACAGAAGCAAAAGATGCTCAGGAAGTAGCTGTAGTAGAAGATGCTGCAAAATTTAAGGTAGATGCTTCAAGCTCTACAATTGCATGGGTAGGAAGCAAGCCTACAGGAAAGCACAACGGAACTATCAACATAGAAAACGGTGTTGTAAATGTTGCTGGAGATGCTATTACTGGAACATTTCTTATTGACATGACTTCTATTACTGTAACTGACCTTGAGGCTGGTGACGGAAAAGAAAGTCTTGAAGGACACTTAAAAGGAATGGCAGAAGGAAAAGAAGATCACTTCTTTAACGTTGCAAAATATCCTACTGCTGCATTTGAAGTAACTGGAGTTACAGAAAAAGATGGTAAAAAAATGATGCAAGGTAACCTTACTATAAGAGACCAGAAGAAGAACATTGAGTTCCCAGTTTCTTATGCTGTAGAAGGTGAAAACATGACACTTACAAGTGAGCCATTTACAATTGATCGTACTGATTGGGGAGTAAACTACGGATCACAATCTGTATTTGACGATTTAGGAGATAAATTTATCTCTGACGATATCGAGCTTACTGTAAATCTTAAGGCTACTAAAGCTTAAGACTTCCTTTTTATAGAGCATAAAAAAAGCCACTCTCACGAGTGGCTTTTCTTTTTTTGGTTAGTCCAATAAGCTTTCTATAGCCTTGTCAATTTTTGGATATTTAAATTCATATCCATCTGTCTTAATTTTAAGAGCACTTACTTTCTGGCTTTCTAAAACTATTACTGCCATGTCGCCTAGCATGAGTTTAAGTGCAAACTTAGGGACTCTAGAGATGATAAGTGGCTTGCCCATAGTGTCTGCCACAACTTCTGTCAGCTTTTTATTTGTAACTGGGTGTGGTGCTACCCCATTATATATGCCAGCCAATTTATTTTTTAATATATGGAAGTAAATCCCTGCCATATCATCCACATGAATCCATGATTGCCATTGTTTTCCTGATCCTAGTGGTGCACCTGCTCCATATTTTACAGGTTGCATAATTTTAGGTAACGCTCCACTGTCTTTGTCAAGAATAATCCCCGTTCTCACACGGCTAGTAATGATATCAAGTTTTTGGAATTCTAAAGCAGCTTTTTCCCACTCTTCGACAACTTGTCCTAAAAATCCTTTAGCATATTCTGGATATGACTCATCATACATTTTTGTAAATGAAGATGGATATCCACCTACTGCACTAGCAGATATGTAATGCTTTATAGAAATGGGTTGGTTTTTAGACCGCTTTCGCGAAAGCGCACTATACAACAATCTCGCTGTTGTAGCTCTACTTTCAAAAATTGCTTTTTTATTTTCTGGTGTCCAGCGCTGCGCAATGGATGCTCCAGCAAGGTGGATGATAGTTTCTACTCCTTCAAAACAAGCTTCGTCTAGCTCATCTGTCTTTGTATTCCAGTAAAAACCTTTATAATTAGGTGTATCCTCAATTTTATCTTTTGAGGTAGTTAGATAATGTACACTTATGCCGTCTTTATGACATAAGTCTGTGAGTGCGCGCCCTACTAATCCCGTTGCGCCTGTAATAAGAACTTTCATTATTAATTGATTGATGAACGATAAAGGTACAAAGTAGTGTTATTTATCTTTTAACACTTGTAGGAATTTAGTGTAACTTTAACGTTACTCCTTACCGTCTACATAGTCTTGAAGGTAGCTGTAACGCTCAGTGAGCTTTCCATCTTGCGTCATTCTCGCTCGATTAAGAAGTCCTGTTTTATCTCCATTAAAAAATGCTGGAATCACATGCTTCAAGAACATCTCACCAAAACCTTCACTAGCATCCTTAGGTAATTCGCACGGGAGATTATCTACAGCCATCATAGCAATCACACCATCCTTATTATAATCATCTTCTTGTTCTGTAGCAGGATTGTACCCATAAAATGGATCTGCAATAGTAGAAGGATGAATGGTACTCGCCACTGGACCGTCTATATCGCAAGATACATCTGCAACAAGATTAATCTTAAACTCTGGATGTTTTGCATCTTCTCTAGTAAATAGATAAGGAGCACCATCACCGTAAAAATGTCCAGCAATAAAGTAATCTGTCACCTTTGCATACTTCATAAAGTCGCTCTCATATCCAGAAGGGTCTTTATAAAACTCTGATCGAGAACCTTCTGTACCATCTATACGTTTATTATACTCTAGTACGTCAATAGTACAATATACTGGCTCACTAAATTCTTCATTTAAATAAGCCTGATCTGTCACCTCCTTAATCTTGAGATGGTCTAGAATCTCTTGTGCTCCGCGGGCAACCTTTCCACTACCTGAGAGACAAATTTTAATAGCAGGAAGCTTGATTTTATCTAGTTGGCTTCTTACAGCCTCAAGATCTAATAGCGTTTCTACCTTAGGAAGTTCAAAAAGTCCATCACGTAATCCTAATAATCTAAAACCATTATATGCTCCAACAAGTCCTGCATAACGACCAAAACCAATAAGTCGTGCTCCGTTAGCCTTTGTAATCACTTCGTGATCATACATCTCTATATTCTTATCAAGTATAGCCTTGAGCAACTCTCGGTTGTATGGTTGCTTCTTAATGGTATGGCTAAAAAAGAAATACTTTTTATTAGGTACAAGCGCCTCCATAGGCACCTCCTTCACTCCAATCATCACATCTGCATCAGAGACATCTTCCTCTACATCAAAGCCATTAATGGTGTAAGCCATATCTGGAAACACTCTTATATCAGATGCTTCGACTACAAAGCTTGCATCTTCAAATTGCTCTCTTGCTTCTGCCAGTTTTTCTGGAGAAAAAACAACTCTTCTATCTGGTGGATTTTTACGTTCCTTGATAATTGCAAATTTCATAGTGTGTGAAGTTTTGGCAGTGTCTGTAGTTGGTACAGCTTTTGCATAATATTAATAGCAAATATAAGCTTTAGTAGTATATTTGTAGTTCCGCTTTCGCGAAAGCAAGGTGGAAATTTTAATACTGGGGTCGACTGGTTTTGACAGCGAGACCAATAGTATTGTAAGCGTGTCGAGCGCTGGAAAACAGCTCGTAAATCTCATTTTTCATCTTTTTAAACGGCGAGAACAACTACGCCCTAGCTGCATAATCTGAATTATAGTAAGATTACGCCTCGGTCTACAAGGTAGACAAGCAGGAAGTCACTCGAGAGCCTTGGTTTACGGCAATCGATATAGTGACTTCGTAAAAGTAAACCTATCCCTCGTAGGGCTTTGATGCGAGAGAGACACCTAATTGAAGATAAGGGGTGCGTTGGTAGTTTCTAACCGGCAATCTCACGAAAATTTAAACAGAAACTACACACGTAGAAAGCAGTAATATTGCTTGTTTGGACGAGGGTTCGAATCCCTCCGACTCCACTAATTGAGTATCAAAACTCAATAAAAAATCCCGTAAACATCTAGTTTACGGGATTTTTCACTTCTATAAATGTCTGTTAACATCACCGAAATGAAATCCTACATCATATTGTACAGCGTTGATTAAAAGTTTTTACTGTAGTATTTTGAAATAATTGCAAATCAATTATCTTATTGTTTTGATTTTTGCTTTGCGTCCTTATGAGCATTGTCTTGCACTGCATTTTCTTTATTAGAAAGTGTATTGCCTCCAGCTTTATTAGTCTCTCCAGCGTCCCTTTTAGGTTGGGATGAATCCTTGTTTTGATCTCCGTATTGATTTATGTGCTTATCCTTGTGCACACCGTGCTCTTTATTGTCAAGATCTGCTGCTCTTTTAGTATTGTCCATAGTGCTTATTATATTAGTTTTCTTTTTATTTTCTTCAAATTTGGAACAAACTCTTTTTTAAAAGATCGTTTGTTCTTTATCCAGTCATAGGTATAATAACCTAGTTGAGCGACTGTCACTATTCTGAATATTTTTCCTACTATTTTCATGTGATCCGTTTTAGTTTCACATAAATTTAATCGGACACTAATATAATTTAAGCTAGATTATGACATTTTAACTAGCAACCGTTAAAGACCTCTAAATGATTGGCCTACAGCGCTATCAATTTAAGTTTTATTAAAGAAAAATGATACAGTATTAAAAATGACCTAGCTCAAAGACAATCACAATTTTCAAATTCTCATGATGAGAGCTTCTACTAACTAAGGAGCTATAAGCTTATCAATAGTTCCCATCGCATCAAACAGCGAATTAAATTGATAATTAGTTTGACTAATGATATTTTCGGAAACTACACAATGTGATTGTATGTAAACAGATTTCATACCTGAATTTAAAGCTGCTTGTAAGCCTAGCTCACTATCCTCAAAGATGTAAACATCTTTAAAGTCAGCGGGTTTTATATTTAAACTATTTGCCAACTTTAAATAAGGTTCTGGATTAGGTTTTGGATTTACATAATCTTCATAGCCGTACATCACAGGTACTTCAAACTTCCAGAATTTTATACAGTCTTTTACAAAGTTACTGCTTGCATTACTGGCTATACCATAGGGTATATTGCGCTTTTTCAGATATTCAAAGAGCTTTCCTACACCATTATAATGTTCTACTTCATCAATATGCTCAGTTAGGTAATTGTTTTTAACTGTTAGTAGCTCCTCGGCTTGAGAGTGACTTCCAAATTTTTCACACAATATCTCTGATATGATTATTGGTGATGCGCCAGATTTAATATCACCAGAAGTTATTACCACAGTAGCATCCAGCACCTCCTTTACAGCAAACTTCCAAGAGGCAAAATGTATGTGCTTACTATAAGCTATCACTCCATCAAAATCAAATAATACTCCTTTAACCATCAATTATAATTTTTCTGAGAAAATAGAAGCTAAATACTTGTTTAAAAACTTGTTTGTAGGATCCATAGACTTACGTAAATCTTTAAAAGCATTCCACTTTGGGTAGAGTTTAGTTAGCTCTGGATCTTTAGCGGCAAAGCGCTTTCCCCAATGTGGTCTTCCTCCATATTTAAGAAAAATGTCTTCTACCGTTTTAAATGCTTCATAACTATCTGCACTAGATGCATCTCTTGAAACGCAACCCATGGTAACCGTTTTTCTCTTGTAAGCATTACTCAACCAGCTATCATCACTATCTACAAAACGCACATCCATAGGTATGTGGATGAATGATTTATTTTTAAAACTATTTATTGTTTCAGATAGTTCTTTGAGCAAAGAAGGGAATTTATCAAAATCAACTGTCCACTCCGCAAGTTCAAGCGTTGATCCTCTAGATTTTGTAACAGTAGCCTGATATAAATTCCCTTTGTGTTCTTTTCTACTTTTAAAAAATCGCTGGTAAAGAATTTTATTTGCAAAATATATAGTCCAAGGAGCTGTCTTAGTCAGCTGATATAAAAATTTTGAAGCCTTTCTTCTATTTTTCAAATATGCAGGTCCTAGATCTTCTTCGACATGTTGATCTTTTGGAATCTTCTTCCCCTTTATCACATAACCCATCCCTGTATGAGGAAGCCATAATATTCTTAAGAAATCATGGTTAGATAAATAGTCACCTAGGTTTTTCGTCCATGTAGCATCACTCTCAGGTTCTTCAACCAGATGTAGTGTGTATGATTCCTCACATTGCAGTGTAATTGTAGAGAAAGCACCTAGAACTCCCAGAGATACTCTCACAGCATCCATGAGCATATCATCTTCATTAATCACCTGGATTGTACCATCTGCTTGGATGAGTCTACAACTCGTCATATATGACGAGATAAGTCCTCCATTAGTACCATGTGTTCCAGTTGCTAAGGCTCCACCTAATGTAATAGTGTTGATGTCTGGCAGACAAGGAATACACCAATCTAAACTCTCTATTTTTTCTAGAAGGTCTTTAAGCTCAATTCCAGATTGGACAGTTATTTTTTTAGATGCTTTATCAACATCAATTATCTGATTATAATTCTTGATATTAATAAGTGAGTCAGTCCCAGCAGCAATATCTGATGAGGATTGTTTAGAACCGTAGAACCTGACATTGTCAGAGTTCTTAATGGCATCTGCAAATTCTTCTTCTGTAGTGATATCATAGCTATTTATAAATGAATGTTTTACATTTTCATTCCAGCTAATCCAAGTATTTTCTTTCTTCAATTTTTTTATTGCAAAGTTATATTGAATTTTAACAAATTACTATCGTAATTGAACCTTTAATTAACTCTAACAAATCATTAAAGATAATTTTACATTAAGGTTATGCAACTATGTCTGTGGAGTTACTTTATGTAATATTAATCAAGAACTTTTATGATATTTCTATTTATTTACTGTGCACAGTGTACACTATTGAGTCGTATTTTTCTTGAAAATATAAAACGACACCTCCGCAATGAACTCCATAACTCCTAAAACCTCTTACCAGCCTGAGGCGGAATCTTTACATTAAACTAAACTATCATTGTTAGATAGACTATAGCATACGCTTTCGCGAAAGCGTAACTATCCACATCAATATTTTTTACTTACAAACCCGTTATTTCCCACTTACAAAATATAATATCTTTGAGGGATGCAGAAATCGATTTTCAGATCGCTCATTTTATTGATTGTGCTCACTGTGAGTACCTTTTGGCTAGTTCCATTACAGGCGCAAGAGGCAGTAGACAGTACGCAATATTATTTTAGGATTATTGCATATCCACAAAACACTCAGGATATTGCTGAGGGAATTAATTACTTTAAACGCCAACTTGAAAATCCTAATAACGATAAAGCCCGCAATAACTATTACTCTGAGCTTATATCCTTAGGATATTTTAATAATGGTGACATTTTTGAGAGCGAAAAAGCCACCATTAATCTTTTAAAAAATATTCCTGTAACAGATACACAAACCATCGTTCGTCTCAGAAATAGACTGGGTAGGTTGCACAGAAGTCTTAACAATCTGCCACTAGCTCTAGAAAACTACCAGCAAGCACTGGCGATGGCTACAAAAAAGGAAGATAGTATTACCATTTCAAATAACATCGCCACCATTTATATGGAGCGCGCATCCTATGAGGAAGCTGCTCAAGTCTTAAGTCCCTTTATGAAGGATACAGACCGCATAGAATATAATAACACGCTGGCAACCATATATGACAACTATGGATATAGTGTAACTCAAATAGGTGATTTCAAGGGTGAGATACTAATGCTAGAAGCGCTAACCATTAATGAAAAAGGTAATAATATAACGGGAAGTTTTTCTACAAATAGACATCTAGCACACTATTACCACAAGCAAGGCAAAGAAGCACTAGCCAGAAAACATGCTCTTCTAGCAAAAGATATTGCTTACAGCCTCGATAATCCTAGATATAAATTAGAAGCCCTCGGACTGGCAATTGATATAGGCACAACAGCAAATGCCGTTGTATTTAAAAAACTCTCAGACAGCTTAGACAAAGTAGAAACTCTTCAAGAAAATAAATATGTAGCTCAAAAATATGAATACGCCACTTTCCAGACTCAAGCAAAGGAAAGCGAGCTCATAGCAGAACAGGAGAAAGTTAATAAAACACGCTACCAGTTTTTAGCGCTATTTATTGCAATAGTCACAGTAGGTATTATCATCTTCCTTTCGTTACGTCATAAAAGAAAGCGTCTTGAACAAGTATATATCACAGAAACAAAAATCTCAAAGAGATTACATGACGAAGTTGCAAATGATGTGTATAAACTAATCTCACAAGTGCAAACTAACACGTACAATGAAAGTCATTTACTAGATAATCTAGAGCATATTTATAGTAGAACTCGAGATATTTCTAGAGAAAACAGTTTTATTGAGACAGAAGAATCTTTCCACACGACCTTACGAGATTTGTTATTAAGTTATAAAACTCCTTCTCTCAATATCATCACAAAAGGTATCGACAAGGTAGATTGGAATGAAATTTCAAAAGTCCACAAAACCACTATTTATAGGGTCTTACAAGAACTCATTACAAATACTAATAAACATAGTAAAGCATCTATAGCCTTTGTTGAGATTTCAAAGAAAGGTAAGAAACTGCATATTCTATATAAGGATAATGGTATAGGCGGCGCTATAAATTCTAAAAATGGTTTGCTCAATGCGGAATCCCGTATAGAAGCTTTAAAAGGAACAATTACTTTTGAAAGTAAGTCTAACCAAGGTTTTAAAGCACAGATCAACATATAATGTTTCAAAAAGTAATTATAGCAGACGATTTAGGAAGTATTAATGAAGGTGTACAACACATTCTCACTACCTATCAAGTACCCTACATAAAGCAAGTTCAATATTGTGATGAGGCATATAAACTCATTAAAAAAGCAGCGATGGATGGTAAACCTTATGACCTCATAATTTCTGATCTTTCATTTGTAGCAGACCACCGCAAGCAGCAATTTGCATCTGGAGATGATCTTGCTGCTACTTTAAAGAAAGAACATCCTGAGCTCAATATTATCATTTATTCTGTAGAAGATCGCTTCCAGCGTGTGAGGCAGTTATATAATGATACGCATGTAGATGCCTTTGTATGCAAAGGGCGAGAAGGAATCTCAGATCTTAAAGAGGCAATCACAACTGTTTTTAATGGAGAGCGTTATGTCTCTCCGCGCGTTGCTATGGCAATGTCTGATAATGAAGATTTACAAATAGATGAGTACGACATCACCCTCATGCGATTACTTTCTTATGGCTACTCTCATGATGAAATAAGTAAAGAACTCGTCGCTCTTAACGAGTCTCCATCAAGTCTAAGTGCTATTGAAAAAAAAATGAGCAAACTCAAAATTCAGTTTAGAGCAAATAACGCTGTTCATCTTGTTGCGTTGGTAAAAGATTTAGGTATTATCTAAGTAATAATTCGTAAATACGACCATAATGCGGTTTCCCGTAACATTGTTATATTAAAATCTCGTAATCTTATCACGACTTAAAATCATGGGGGATTTAAGTCAAGGATTGTTTGTAGAGGATGTTCATTTGGACATCCTCTCTTTTTTTTACAAATAACTGACAATCAAATATCCACAAAAATACAAATGTTAAATAGCAAAAAAATAGATTTGAATAAAGGAAATCCGTAAAACACCTATGAAAAAAACACGTATCCTTGTCACAGCTTAGTTGCTAGGGGTTTCTAGGCTAAATTTGTTTGTACAGGGTATCCACTTGGGTACCCTTTTTTTATGATTCTATTTCATGATTTTTATGAATCCGCTTTCGCGAAAATTTAAAAAAACAAAAAAAAACGCTCAAATAAAGGAAATCCGTAAAATACCTATTCAAAAAACACGTATTCTTGCTAAGACTTAGTTGCTAGGGGTTTCTAAGTCAAGATTATTTGCATTTGGCACCCACTTGGGTGCCTTTTTTTTGGAGCTAATTAAACTTAGAAAATTCGCTTTCGTGAAAGTAAAAAACACTAGACGACGATACTTACCGACAATTATTAAGTGTTAAAACCGAGCATCTAAAAAATAAAAAGGAGCAAATGCGGTTTCCCCTACATTATATGTATATAAAGCTCGTGTACTTGTCACGGCTTAGTTGCTAGGGGTTTCTAAGTCGGGATTGTTTGTAGAGGGTTTCCATCTGGAGACCCTTTTTTTTTGTACAGAAATTATCTCAAAACTTAGGAGTGATTACTACACCTCTTAAAATAATTTCCAATAAAATTTTCAGAATACGGTTACCCGTAAAGAAGTGTGCTTTGATAAAATTATGTTTGCCGCTCAACGTCGGAACAAGCCGAAAAAAGACACAAAACAGAAGTAGGTAACATCTAATATCAAGATTATTTATGAAAAAAATGTACCTTTTACTAGCGCTAGTAGCACTGTTGATGACTAGTTGTGCTTCACACTTTGGCTTACCAAAAAATTACAACCAAAACACTACAGAAGTTGTTCTTACCAAGAAAAACTTTAAGGTTGTAAAGATGGTAAAAGGAGAAGCGGAAGCTACTTATATTTTTGGAATAGGCGGACTAGCAAAAAACGGACTTGTTGCTGAAGCAAAAGCAAAAATGCTTTCTGGCGCTGGAATGGATGGAGCTGCAAGAAGCGTAGTAAATGAGGTGGTAGAAGTAAAAACTTCTGGTTTCTTATTTGTGAGTAAATACAAAGTGATTGTATCTGCTCAAATTATTGAGTTTGTAGAGTAGTTTATCGCTGCATCAATGGGTTTGGATTGTGATTTAAATTACAATCCAAATCTTTTTTTAACTTAAGTATCTCGCTTAAATTAATATTTTGAAAAGCAAAAAGATAACGTATGGCCTCACGGTATAAAATCCAATCATGGTAACTGGCGTAGCTATGTCTTATTCATACCTTGATAATTTAATGAATGTGCATAAGAACTTAAGTTATCGTCGTATTAAAAGTATGTTTGCGCCCCCGGTAAATGGCATTATAGATAAGTATGAAATACTCTTAAGCGGTAAGCATTAATCCTTTCTATTTATCTACCCTTATGCAGCAGAAGATAAATTCACAATAGCTGAAATCTTTGAGACATTAAAAAATCAAAAGTAACATTACATTTATACTCTTATTCTACAACAAAGGCATCACCTTAGTTTAATTATCGTGGTTTTCATTCATCATAATTAGTCTAAAACCCATCCCATTTTCGCGAAAGCGAACCTCAACACCTTCTTTTTTCTTTCTATTCTATTCTCATCAAAAATGAGCAAGCTCAAAACTTTAGAGCTACAGCTATTCGTTTTGTGTATTTTATCGATTAATAATGTATTTCATAGAATACACACAGCTCATCATTTTAAAAATGATGGAGAAGATCATGTATAGCTAATTTAGCAGTGCAGAATGACTTACTTACCTAGCATAGCGAGTGTTACTCGAAGATCTAGTACAGAAAAAGAAGTATGATTATCCCTGCAGAGAAGATGTTTTTATAGATTGTTTATTAGATTGAATTCCCCCAAATTTTCAATTTGGTTTTGAGTAATGATTTGTTACCATACTTAATTTAACCTCATTGTTTTGCAAAGGCTATCCACACGGATAGCCTTTTGTGATTTATACAAATTCGTAAAGCAAATAGATACGTTGTAATCTTTGCAATTACTTGATGATAGCTTTATTCAAGCGTATAAATACCCATCCAAAGAAGAGCATAAAAAGAAAGTCATTAAGACCATAAATGCTATAAAACACTCCTGCAAGAGCGTCTCGCTCGTACACCGCAGTAATTGAATGACTGGTAAACCACTGTAGATATACAATCACGTAAGCCAACTTCTCTACAGCAAATACCGCTATGAGCCATGGCACAGCTGCATAGCTTTTTGCAACTGTTATATACGCAAGTCCCCATAAAACGATAGCTATAAGTCCAAAGTAGCCCATGACCTCTGGCTGAGCATCCATCATTACCTGATTTGTAAATCCTTTCGATAATAGTAAAACACCTAGAACATTAGAGAGGCCGGCCATAACAAAAAGCTTAGAAATAGTCTTTGCGTTCATCGATTAGTGTATTAAAATGTATTAGACAATAAGTCAAGATAGGCAATTAGTCCATCACACTCCTTCTAGTCTAGGAGCTACCCATAAATAGCCCATTGCGAGTATAAATATGATAAATAACCATAAACATTCTACAGGTTTCAATACCGTGTAAGTATCTGTGTTTTTTTGTGCTGCTGTAAATGTGCGTTTATTATATGCGATTTGAGTAGATGTTTTTAGCGTTTTCCAATCAGTCTCGAGCGGAATGTAATAGCTTTCAACTGCGGTGCTATCTTGCGCTAGACGTAATTCATTCCAACCTGTGTATGCTGGGTAGACCATTCCCTCCCATTGGTCTTGCAGCGATACATCTTGTCGTAATGGAATTGCAACTTGCTCATTATTTAGAACCTTTAGAGCTGGTATTTCTGTACGTAGCTTAAAGCGAAAAGGTGCATCCTTTACCCCTAACTCTTCTTGAAATTCCCAATGTACAGCAGGTAATTTTTTCTGACTTACCGCGCTCAGTATGGAAGTCCATAAGTAATTATAAGCAGGCTCATTACCATCAAGCACTAACTGATAAGTATCTGTAAGTGTTGTACTTCCCCATCTACCAGCACCCCGTTGAGCATAAGCTGCCCAAACATTTCCATCTTTTGAAATAATAGGTTGTACTAGTGCTCCAGTGTCAAAACTATGTTGCAGAGTAGCCATCTTAACCTTTGGCCAGGCTGAGAGTGAGGCTTCTTTTTTATTGTTTCGCTTAAAGCGAAAACCAAATTGTTTACCATTATCTACTACCGCTACATCTGGCTGTATAAATACACCGAGACCTTCACGCGATACTTGATTATTAAGTGCTCTGCGAGAACCGCTAGACAATCCACTATAAGAACTAGCATCCATAATCACCACATCAAATGCTGAAAGATTTGCGCTCGTAAATCCATAAATAGTCCCTTGCTTCCTATTGAAATTCTCAAATTTGTACCGTTCCTTGGTAAGCTGACTGCGTACTAGCACTTCGTGCCCTTCGTCTGCTAGGTAATTTTTTAAGTACTTAGTTTCAAACGTGGGGAAACCATTTATAATTAAAACACGCAAGCCTTCTTTTTCTTTGATAATTAGAGGTAATGGATCTTCAGTAATAATTGAACCCAGACTGTCTTTTTCAATAAGTTTATACACATACCTTCCACTTACTGAAGTTGTGGCTTGTAACTCAAAATCAAATGCATCACCTCCAGAAACCATTACCGAATCAAGAGCATTTCCTCCAGCATCTTCTAACACCAAGTGATTTCCTTTAATAGGCGATGTATATATCCCGCGAACTGAAAGGGAATCTCCTACGGTTGCCGATTTATTATAAGCGAGTTTTGTAATACCGTTCAATCTTTCACCAGTTAAATAGGTAGTTGCAATATCTTGTAATTGCCAAATATCATAAGTGGCAATACCATTGCCTAGTATATAAGCAGTACTTATAGCCTCAAGTTGTGAGGGATTAAAACTATCACCATCATACTTGATAATTTCTACGTCCTTGTAGAGAACCTGTAAACTATCTACCTGCTGTTTTTTATATGCTTCTGTGAGAATTATACCAACGCCCTTTGTACGTGGTACTGCTGTTACTGGCTGCAATAACATCATTACAAGACTAGCTACTGCAATAAGTGCAACTATTGCCTTTATTATTACATATTTGGTACGTGTAACGCGAAGTTCTTTCCATATAAAAAGACCCCATAATATTACGGCGCCAGCAATTACAGGCAACATCCACTCTTCATGTATAAATGATATATTATCGATCACCCGTCTGTAGTTCTTTAATGAATATATCTTCTAGTTTTCCTCTGTATGGCTTAGGAGTAATTGGCATTACATCAATTACTGGCAATGCTTGTAATAAACCGCGCTGTACTTGTCGCAGTGTAGTTGCTGGTTGTTGCTTTTCTTCTGTGAGCCATTTAAGTTTTTGCAAGGTGTTAAGATGTCTTGCAGGTTCTTGTATTGCAATTATTGCTAGCTCCTCACCAGCCCTAGCAAGTATCGTCTTATCTGAAGCTGTCAAAGCTGTTTGATCAGCAATATGCTTTTCAAGAAGCGCAATACTTTGCTCCATACTTACATAGGGATTAGTGGCCGCTATTTGTTCGGTTTTGTAAAAATTTTCAATCTCCTTGAGATCTCCAGAAAGTCGCTTGTCTTCCTTAATAGGCGGCGGATCAAAACCTATGCGGTGCACATAAATACGCGCACTATTTTTAATGTCTTGTATTAATGTCAATGCCCTGTATTGATAAGGTAGTGACACTCTAGGATCTGCAAGACGAAGGTGTAGCTCTGCATCCCACATTTCGGCCATGGCTTGTTTGAGTTTGCCGCGCAAGGATTCCGTAAAAAGTGTTGATTCTTCAGGGTCATCGTGATTGTGCACATATCCCTCGAGAATAGATTTTTCACCTTTCTCTTCTGTGCCTTCATCATGATCATGCTCTTCTGGAACGAGGTTATGCTCATTCTCACTATCGTGATCATGTCTAAAACCTGCAGTGGGATCATCTGCATCAAAATCTTCGTGAGAAATATCTGGAGTTACAGCGATACCAGAATCTGCCTCATCACCCATAAACTGCCCGTACTTTAATCGTAATGCTTTCTGATCAAAACCTAGATCATTACTTCGAGTTTTAAACTCTTCCTCTGTGAGTTGTGGTCGTTCTTCTATGAGTTTCTCCGTATCGATAATCAACTGTCGCTGGCTCCTAAAGTAATCGGGCATCAAATCTGCTCCTAGAGTTCCTTCTACTCCAAAACCATCGCTCACCGTATCTTTTATTACTGCAAAGAATGTCTCGCTTCGGGTAATATTAGGTCTTGGTATCTTTTGATCACTTACCTCAACATAAAAATACAACTCATCTCCCAGCTCCATTTTCAGCTGATCTAAATTAAGAGTCTTAGATAATCGCATGGATTTCTCACCTACTTGAACCGACTGATTAAAAGCCAACTTTTCCTCTCTAAATTTTACAGACTCTCCTTCGCCTTTACTTACCGTGGCAATAATGTGTGCTGCTGCCACTCCATAATCGTCACTTATTTCGGCAGTAAATGAGAGCTTTTTATTATCCGCATGATCAAATGACGTGAACTGTGGGATGTTTTTAATTTCTACTAATGGCGCTTTGTCTTTCACCACTTCAATCGCATAAATATCTGATGCGTAGCTAGCTCCAAGTGTATCTGTAAATTTAAAATTATAGTAGCCAGATTGGGTGGGTTTGTACGCTTTCGCGAAAGCGGTACCATTACCTCTCATCTCATCATTAACCCCTATCCCTTCTACTATAACCTCACTTACCTTACTGTCAAAATCCAATTGCCAATACAGCTGTGATCCCTCAACTGCCTTTGCATTCATCAAACTAGACGTACGTGAACCAAGTTTTGTGTAAGCTGGATAACGAATGGCAAGCTTCTGATTAATGAGCACAGGCGGCTTATATGCCGGAGCAACAGAATCTGTCACAGAAAATGTCATTATCTCCTGCTCAGGTGTAGTTCCATTAGTACGATTTATGCTCTTTCCAAATGCATAAAAAACTATGACACCGATTAGTATTAATGCGCTTGCTGTAATCGCAGCATATCGCAACCTCGTTTTAGGTTTGACAGTGGTAATTTGCTGTGATAAGAGTGTGGTAATTTTCTGTTGTTGTAATTGTGCAAGCCCAGACATTCCATCTGGCGAAGCCAACAATAAACTACTACTATATTCAGCATTATCGAGATGTTTATCAATGTAAGCACTCACTGTGCTTAGATTGATTCTCCAAGGTTTAATCACGAGCACTGCTATTGCAGTTACCACTATAAAAGCGACAACACCTATTATTGGGTTTCTAGTAATAAATGCGCCACAAAGTCCAGCTCCGATACCATAAAGCACGGCTTCTACACCTCGCAATAACTGCCAGCGCTTCTTGTAATTTTGTATGAGTTGTATCCCTTCTTGCATTATTGTTTACGTATTCTAGATAGTATGCGCTCGCTTATGAGGAGTACTAAAAGCAGTATCCAGAAGGTACTTGACATATCTGCTTTTACCTCTTTTTTCATTGTGGTAGCAGGAATATTAATGGTTTGTAGTTGCTCTAAACTCATCACCCGATTATCAAGGTCTGCTATTTTTGTATTTAATTCTTGGTCAAGATGGAGCCATGTAAGTAATTGTGTTACTAGCGGCTCTTCTGTTATGAGTTTTGGCGTTAGTTTCTTTGTCAGTATCGACGTAGTTGCTGCAGGTCCTGGTACAATAAGCGAATTTGCAATTTCATTCGGTCGATAATATAGCGTAGGCATCTCGCTATCTACCAAAGGATTACCACTCAAGTTAATCAAATAATCAATAGTCGTCGTATCCCTTTGATCACCTTCTAATATTGTAGTAAATGCAATCTCTCTCTGAGTAAACTGACTAATCGCACGTAAGGCAGCCTCTAGATAACTACGTTCGGCATCATGTTTTTTATTATAGATAATTGTAATCTCAATAGGAGAATACTCTTTAATGGCAATGGTTCTAGAAATACCATTCGTTCTGATCTCGACGCTGTCTTTTGCAAGATTTAATGCTGCATCACGTATCGCTACTTTCTCTTTATTTATACCAAGTAGTTGCGCCTCGCTTAAGACATTAATGATTTCTAAACTATCCTTACGAGCAATTGCGACTAGTGACTGCTCATCCTGCTTATTAGTTTCCACAAGAATCCAAGTGATGTTCTTTTTTATAGTAGGCCTTTTGCCTTGTAACGCTTTCGCGAAAGCGTGTGTAAAAACCACAATACTATCTGCAGCTAACTCTTCCATCTCTCTTGCGAGCTGCCAATAATTAGGCACCACCTCTTTATTTGCTATTACATCTCCAGTCTCCCACAGTGGAAAATCTTCTTGTAATAATCGCCTTCCTTCCAGCGGTATTTGTTCAAATCTCGCTAGACCATCTGCTGAGGAAAGTAGCGAAGGCTCAAAGAGATAAGCAACCTCCTCCTTATCGGGAGCTTTTGTAATATGAGGTTCTGCAAGAATCACAACCAGCGTGCTAATAATCAAGCAACGCAATAGTAGCAGCCACCATTCATTAAGCTGGATACTATTACTCTCTTTAGATTTTGTGGGCGCGATAAATTGTATACTGCCCACTTTTATGGTGCGCACCTTCTTGCGACTCCACAAGTGGATGATAATCGGGATTGCGAGTGCGAGTAGTCCCCAGAGATATGATGGCTGTAGTAGTGTCATATCAAAAAATATTGCTACGTTTTTTGAGAAATAAGTGTAGCGCTTCGCCAATATGGTCTTCTAGTGAAAATAACTCATAGTCTATACCACTTGCAAGTAGCGCTTCCTTAATAGTTTTCATAGATTGCTCTAGCGCTTGTAAATAAGTAGATTTTGCATCTTTTGCGTTTACCTTTACTTTAGCTCTAGTTTCAAGATCTTCAAAAATCACTTGTCCTTTGTAATCAAATTCTAGTTCGCTCTTACCTAGCAAATGCAACACTGCGACTTCGTTTCTGGCAGTTTTAAGCTGTTTAATCATTGTTATAATTTCCTCGTCCTTTTCATAAAAATCTGTGATAAAAAATATGAGATCCTTATGACTACGATTATGGAGCTTCTCACTTGCCAACTGTTTAGGCCAAGATCCTTGATTTTTTAATTGCAATAATTGGTATAGAAACCTATTAAAATGTTGCTTCCCAATAGCTGGTTGCAGTGCTTCTAACCTTTGATTATTTACCGTAAGTAAGCCTATCGCATCGCCTTGCGTTTGTGCTAGGTGTGCAAGACTTGCCACTAGTACATTTGCATACTCGATTTTTGAAATATCATCTTCCTTATGAAGCATAGACATACTTGCGTCTACTATAAATCTCACAGAGATATGAGTATCTATCTCTGACTGCTTGATGTAATATCTACCAGAACGAGCAAGCATTTTCCAGTCTAGTAACCTGAGGTCATCACCAGGCTCATACCCTCGATACTGACTAAATTCTAATCCGGCACCTACTCGCCTACTTTTATTGAGTCCAGACAAATACCCGTCTACAATCACCCGTGAGATAATAGACAGTCCAGAAACACTGTTTATTACATCGGGTTTAAGTAGCGATTTGTAATCGTCTTTTGGCATAGTATTCTTTGCTGCTATTATGGTGATTAAGCTAAGTTTATTTCTTTAAGTAAGTGAGTCGTTACTTGGTCTGATGTGATCCCTTCGGCCTCTGCCTTGAAGTTGACAATCACTCTATGACGTAATACTGGCAATGCCACATTTTTAATGTCTTCTAGTGTTACTGCCATTCTCCCTTGTGAGAGCGCTCTAGCTTTTGCTGTAAGGATCATTGCCTGCCCTGCTCTGGGGCCTGCGCCCCAGCCTACCCATTGTTTCACAAAGTCGTTTGTGGTGGTTTCTGGTCTAGTCGCACGTACTATCGTACTTACAAAATCGATAAGATTATCGCTTATAGGCACCTCTCTTACGAGTTGTTGTAATCGTAAAATATCTGCTCCCGTGAGTACAGGATGTACTGTCTGCTTAATACCACTCGTAGTACTTTTTAAAATATGAGTTTCCTCTGCTGCCGTTGGATATCCTATTTTGATGTAAAACAAAAAACGATCCTGCTGTGCTTCCGGTAATGGAAATGTACCCGATTGCTCAATAGGATTTTGGGTGGCAAGAATAAAAAATGGACGCTCAAGACTATAGGTTTTTCCAGAATAGGTCACCTCAAATTCCTGCATTGCTTCTAGTAATGCAGCTTGTGTTTTTGGCGGTGTACGGTTAATCTCATCTGCTAGGATAATATTTGCAAAAATAGGCCCCTTCTTGAATTCGAAAAACTTTTTACCCGTAGCCTGGTCTTCTTCCAGAATTTCTGTTCCAATTATATCTGAAGGCATTAAATCTGGCGTAAACTGAATACGTTTAAAATCCAAGTCTATCGCCTGTGACAAGGTTCGAATCATCAAGGTTTTTGCAAGCCCCGGAACTCCTTCTAACAAGGCGTGACCACCAGCAAGAAACGTAATAAGCAATTGCTCCACCGTTTCCTCCTGACCTATAATCACCTTTGCAATCTCTTTCTTAAGATCCTTAAGCTTTCCAGTGAGTGTGGTTACTTCTTGTTGTAATTCGGTTAGTGTGTTATTCATAGTGTTACCTTATTAAATCTCTGTTCCAAATTTTCTCTCCCCAACCCTGAAGGGTGGAAAATTCTGGGCTTGGTTATTCTTTTCAATATTATTCTCCTCTTAGCTTCTCTTGTAAAATATCATTCTCCTACTCTTAGCTTCCCCTGTAAAACATCATTCTCTTACTCTTAGCTACTCCTGTAAAACATCTCCCCTAACCCCTCTTCGAAGAAGGGAATTTTTATGTTGCTTTTTGCAAAGCAAAAACAACATTTCTTCGCAACAGTGTCCCTCTTTGAAGAGGGAGTCAGGGAGATGTTGGCTGTTTACTTTCTCTTTCTGAATTTTCCTCTCCCCAACCCTGAAGGGTGGAAAATTCTGGACTTGGTTGTTCTTTTCAATATTGTACTCTTTCTCTTAGTTACTCCTGTAAAACATCATTCTCTTACTCTTAGCTACTCCTGCAAAACATCTCCCCTAGCCCCTCTTCGAAGAGGGGAAATTTTATGTTGCTTTTTGCAAAGCAAAAACAAACTCTTCTCGCAACAGTGTCCCTCTTCAAAGAGGGAGTCAGGGAGATGTTGGCGAAACATTATTCTCTTACTCTTAGCCTCTCCTGTAAAAACATCTCCCCTAACCCCTCTTCGAAGAGGGGGACTTTTATGTTGCTTTTTGCAAAGCAAAAACAACTTCTTATCGCAACAGTGTCCCTCTTTGAAGAGGGAGTCAGGGAGATGTTGGCGAATTTTATTTCTTCTACATTCCGAATTTTCTCTCCCCAACCCTGAAGGGTGGGAAAATTCTATGTTTGGTTGTTCTTTTCAATATTGTACTCCTACTCTTAGCTACTCCTGTAAAACATCTCCCCTAACCCCTCTTCGAAGAGGGGAACTTTATGTTGCTTTTTGCAAAGCAAAACAACTTCTTCTCGCAACAGTATCCCTCTTTGAAGAGGGAGTCAGGGAGATGTTAACTGTTTACGACGTCAATGCATATATCACGATATTCACTCCAAATTTTGTATTATCAATTTTATACCAACGTTTATTTCTAAAATCATAGTCCCACTCGCAGCCGTAATCTTTGTTGCTGTACAGTACTCCTATTCTTCCATTAATCTCGATGGCTTTTAGGTATTCATGTACGAGGTCATCTCCCCAGCCGTTTAGTTCTTGACTTGTGGTGGGTGGACCGTCTTCAAACTCAAAGAAAACGTTATAAATCTCGTGATCGTTAGGTATTTTTTTGAGTACATCTTGACCAAAAATCTCTTCCATCTGGCGCTCAAATGATTTGGCAAATAATCCGTCGATGTCGTGGTTACAGTCATCTGCAAAAACAAAACCTCCGTTTTCTATATATTTTTTAAAATTCTCTTTTTCCTTCTTTGTGAACTGTACGAGCTTATGTCCTGAGATGTAACAAAACGGACATTTAAAAATCTCATCACTCGCTAGTGAGATAATATTCTCTGTAGTATTTACAGGTAAGGTGGTGTATTCCACCAATGAGTTGAGCAAATTAGAAGGCATACGCTGATCTACGTCCCAGTCTCCAGATTCGTATTGCAAGCGCGTAAAGAAGAATTTGTTTGGCATTAGTTTTAATAGTGAATTTTAAAATTCATTTAAGTACTGTTATAGAGTTCCTCCTTCTGGCCAATTTTTCCAGTGATTATTAGGATCTTTAGTTGGTTTATAAAATTCTCTATTACCAGTTTCTAAAACTTCAGCTATTTGTCTAAATGTTTCGTTTTCACTTGGAAGTTCGGAATCCGCACAATCAGGATGATTCCATTCTGACAACGCTAACACTAAAGGCAAGTTTTTCGGGATTCTTTCCCGAAGTTCCTGATCTGTGGCTAACAATACCTCATCATACTTTGGCACTAAACCTCTCAAAAATTCCCAAATGTAGATTACACTTTTATCCTCTAATTCAATTCCTTTATTCAAGTAAAATTCCGGACTGTGATTTATCAAAACTTTCTGACCTCGTAAGTCCATTGTTACAGCATTAGGGTTTAAACTCTCCTCAAACTCTTCATCAAACGTCTTAAAATCTTCACTATCATTCGTCATATTAAGGAAGTTTGAATTGTCAGTTCCGGGCTCAGTTACTATACAATTTCCAAAAACGTGTAGACAATTATTAATTCCATCGTGCCCTCCACCTCGATAGTTAAATCCTACTACTTCAATTATTAACGCCCATCTTTCATCATCTCTATAGGCAGTCATTCTTGATGTTACTGGATAAATATATCCATTATCGAGCATTGGAAAAGTAAAGTTTTGTGCACAGCTATCTAATTGCTTTAAAATACTCTTTCTTGAATATTTCTGTTTCTTTCCAAATCCTAAAAACCTCATATGACTCTTGAAATTGATTCTCACGCTTTCGCGAAAGCGAACCTAAAATAAAAACTGGCTACCACTTTTGTGATAACCAGTCTTATATAATTTATACGTTTTTATACAGCATCTGAAAGACTGGTAAAAGTAAAGTCACGTATTTTCATATACGGGATTAAACTACCATCTACGCGCACTTGCTTGCCAAGAGTTTCTAGATTATTAAGCATAATAATAGGACTCTCATTAAAGCGGAAGTTCTTTACAGGATACTTGATTTTTCCGTTCTCAATGTAAAAAGTTCCATCGCGGGTAAGACCTGTGTATAATAGCGTTTGAGGATCTACAGAACGTATGTACCATAGTCTTGTAACGAGGATTCCTTTCTTTGTAGACTTGATGAGATCTTCTAGAGATGCATCACCACCGCCCATGATAAAATTACTGGGAAAAGGGACTGGCTCTACACCTTTTTCTTGTGCCCAGAAACGGTCATACGCAAGGTTTTTTACCACTCCGTTTTCTATCCAGCTTGTCTTTTTAAGCGGTTGCCCTTCTCCGTTCCAAGTACCTGCTGGCACTTCTTCATTAAGAGGGTCTGACCATAGGTTTACACGCTCATCTACAATTTTGACACCCATCTTAGTGCCTCCACCTTCTTGAGACATAAAGCTTCTTCCCTCATCTGCAGATCGTGCACTTATAGAACGCCCCAAGCCTTCTAGTAGTCCTAATCCAGCAGATGGCTCAAGAATCACGGTGTACTTACCTGGTTCGATAGCTTTTGCCTCGCGAGACATTACTGCCTTATCAATGGCAACTTTTGAAGCTTCTGCTGCGTCAAATTTTGACACATCATTAAAATCTCTTGTAACCCATCCAGAACCCGTACCATCGTTAGATCGCATGGTTACTGTAAACTCAACGTTAGTCGACTTATTATAAGCAAACAGTCCGTTAGAATTCATCATCGCGCTAAAGCCTGCACCACCATCTAGAAAACCAGCTGCAGTTACATCATTTGCTTTGGCAGGTTGTATGCTGCTCTCCGCTACTTCTGCTCTATACTCTGGAGTCATGTTTGCCGTTGCCTCTACGTACGTTTTAGACTCGTCATACGTTTGTGGCCCTAATGGCTGCATAAACTCAGGGTTTTCTGGAGCAAGCTTTGCAAGTTCTTCTGCACGTTTTACCACTTTTTCTAGTGACGCATCATCAAACTCGTCTATGGTTGCTGTACCTGATTTTTTACCAAAACTTGCAGTGACCGCAAGACTCTGGTTAGACTGGTGTCCTGAGGTAGAAACAGAGTTACGTGCATAACGTATGTTACCACTCTCGCTACCGCCTAAATTTATAACGCAGGCATCTGCAGTAGAGAAGCTCATTGCTTTCTCCATCACTTTTTTTGCCTCTTCTTTTGAAAATATTCCCATTGTGTTTCTTCTTTAAAAATTGACGATTAAACGTTACGACCTGTGTTGATCACATTAATATCATTAAATCGTGTCGTGGCACTTCCATGTGATACTGCGCTCACTTGTGAAGGCTGCCCTTTCCCGTCGAAGAATGATCCAAAGAGACGGTAGTCACTCTGATCACATATTTTTGCACAAGAATTCCAGAACTCTTGTGTATTAGATTGGTATGCTACATCATTAAGCATCCCAACTATTTTTCCATCCTTAATCTCGTAATACATGGTACCACCAAACTGGAAGTTATATCGCTGCTGATCTATAGAGTAAGATCCACGACCTGCAATGTAGATTCCTTTTTCTACATCCTTAATCATATCATTAATAGAATACGGCTCCTTACCTGGCTCTAGTGAGATGTTAGGCATACGCTGGAACTGTACATCGTTCCAACTTTGCGCATAACAACATCCATGAGATTCGTTCTGATCTATCATTTGTACTTGGTCACGTATTGCTTGGTAATTTACCAGCACACCATTACGTATGATATCCCATTGCTTGGTTTTTACACCTTCATCATCCCAGCCTACAGCTCCTAGTGATCCCACTTGTTGCTTATCTGCTACAATGTTCACAAGGTCACTACCATATTTAAAGTTTTTAGACTTCCACTTATCTATGGTTGCAAAGCTTGTTCCGGCATAGTTTGCCTCATATCCAAGTACACGATCTAGCTCCGTAGGGTGACCTACAGACTCGTGAATGGTAAGACCTAAGTGATTAGGCTCTAATACAAGATCATATTTACCAGCATCTACAGATTTTGCCGTAAGCATTTCTTTAGCCTGCTTTGCCGCCATGGCAGCATCTTCTATAATATCGTAGCTATTTCTATATAACTTCAATCCTTGCGGACCTTCAAGTTTTTCTGACTCAAGACCATCTAAATATTCATAGCCAAGTCCCATAGGAGCACTCATAGCCTGGCGGGTTTTAAACTTACCACCACCTACAGCCGTCACGCCAAATGTAGGCCAGATACGGTGCACATCCTGATCAATATATGACCCTTCGGTAGAGGCAAAATACTTTTGCTCATTTACCATAAAGAGCGCAGAGTTTACAAAGTTTGCACCATTAGACTGCGCAGCAGCATTTGCCGTAAGCAACAGCTCTACCTTCTCAGACACAGGTACTTCTTTAAAGTCTTTTTTAATAGGCGTTTTCCAGCTCACCTCTCCGTAAGAAGCTTCTGGAGCTAGCACTACAGGGTTGGTTTGAAATTTTGAGTTAGCCTTAGCAATTGCTACTGCTTGTTCTGTTGCCTTCTGGATACCATCTGGCGTTACATCATTAGTAGATGCAAAACCCCAAGTACCATTTGCAATCACGCGTATCCCTATCCCAAAAGATTCGGTATTTACAACGCCTTGCACTTTATCTTCACGTGTGCGCACAAACTGGTTTAGGTATCTCCCTATTCTAGCATCTGCATATGAAGCACCTAAACCTTTTGCCGTATTAAGGGCGACATCTGCCATTTGTTTTTTAAGCAGTACGTCCATTCCTGGTTCGAGCAGTGCTTCTGTTGGGATATTGTTTCCCAGCATCATCGATGGCACCATTAAGGCACCTGCTCCCATACCAGCGAGTTGGACAAAATTTCGTCTTTTCATAAGGTCTTGGGTTTTATTGAATTGTTTGTTTTATTGCGTTTTTAACATATAATTATTAAAAGCAGTATAATATCAGAATTTATGTTAAGGTGTCTTGTAGTATAAATGCTAATTATATCTTAAAATTTTACGCTTTCGCGAAAATGTGATTTCCCAAACACCTACTCCATTCATATAAACAGAGGATACAGCCGATTTAAATTGTGCATAAAAGTTGAAAAACTGTAGTTTTATAAAAACACTACCTTGAAATTAAATAAACATACACTCATAAGCCTCTTAGGAATAGGAGCATTTAGTTTACTCTCAATTTTAGAATTCACTCACTTAATCAAATATGTGCTAGAACAATTTCTAATAATTTACAATTCTAATTCGATAAGCTCTTTATGGGTGCCTGAAATAATGGGTACTGTTATTTTTACAATCGCTATAGTAGTATGTGCGAAGTATGTCAAATCATCCATTATCATAAATAGTAAGAAATGGTTATTTAGTTTTATTTCCATCTTTTTTATAATTATCACACTACAGTTTCTATCATCCTTCTTCGGAACTGGATTTTTGATTAGTAATTTTCCAACTGAGTTTGACAACTACTATGAATTAAAAAAAGAAAATTTACAACTTCTTGCAAATCTGGCATTCATACCTATACTTAGATATATAATTGTAGTTGTGGTTTTAATCTGGGAAACAAGAAAACGTGACGATAAGCTTATAAATAGACCAACAAAAAATATATAACCATGCTCCACACCATACAAAACGAAAACCTCATCTGTACCATTACTTCAAAAGGCGCAGAGATACGTTCTTTAATTAATAAGGAGACTGGTGAAGAATATATCTGGCAAATTGATCCTTCAGTTTGGGGAAGTAGTTCGCCAGTGCTGTTTCCTGCTATTGGTAATATCAAGGAGAACAAGATTGTTTTTAATGGAGAAGACTATGCTATGACTAAGCATGGAATTATAAGAAATAATGAGCAACTTGATTTTCAGCAACACGATGCGTCTAGCTGTTCTTTTACGCTCACAAGTTCTGATGAAACATTACGACAGTATCCATATAAGTTCCATTTTCGCGTAAGCTTTACCCTTGTTGAGTATCGATTGTTAATGACCTATACGGTTACAAATAATGATACCGTACCTATGCATTTTGCTTGTGGTGGTCACACTGCTTATGCTTGCCCGCTTGATGAGCATACTGCACTAGCTGATTATGTGATTGAGTTTCCAGAGCCACTTAATCTTGAGTCTCGCACGCTAGGAGATAATGGATTATTATCTCCTGAAAAACGAGCTATCAAAACTAATGACGGACTCTTACCGCTCTCAGACTCGCTCTTTAATGAAGATGCGCTCATCTTTACAAGCATTAATTATGACTGGGTACGACTGCGTAAAAAAGATGAAAAGAAAGGAATCATCGTGCGCTTTAAGGATTATCCAAACCTGGCATTATGGTCAAAACCTGGTGCAGACTATGTGTGTATTGAACCCTGGTTAGGACTTCCAGATAGTGAAGATGAAAGTATCGATATCACTAAAAAAGGTTCTTATAAAACGCTTTCACCAGGTGCAACGTTTAATATCACTATTGAAACCGAAATAGAGCAAAACTGACTGCCGTGAAGCACTGACCAAGTCTTAAACAATCGCTATCACGCATTCTGATTATTAAAAAAACGAGCGATAAAGCAGAAAAGTAGTATCTTCTTTCCATATTATATGCTTCTTGAGCGTACTTGATATTCTAAAAGCACTCATTTAACTATTGCATTATTATGAAAATAACAACTACACTCTTAGTACTATGTATCGCTACCACAGCTTTTTCTCAGCTTGAGAAAACAAAAAAACCTAGAGTTTCATTTAAGATATCTACAGAAGCTGTCCCTCGACCATCTGAGAAGCTCAATAATGTGCTTGATTATTTTGAAGATCAAGATCGATTAACACGAATATTGAATGCTCCATGTAATGATTGCGATACTACCGTAGACCAACTAGAAAAGCAATTTCTTGTCAATAGTTTAAAAGAGACAAAGCAACATTTTGCTTCTAAAATCTCTATAGATGAACATGATTTTTTGAGAATTGAAGGACATCAAGGAAAGGTTTATCAAACAAAAGAAGAGGTGATAAATGCATATCAAGAGCACATAGCTATTGAAATCAAAGAGTTGCAGATTAAAAT
Organism: Dokdonia sp. R78006; assembly: GCF_042466145.1. NCBI lineage: Bacteria > Pseudomonadati > Bacteroidota > Flavobacteriia > Flavobacteriales > Flavobacteriaceae > Dokdonia > Dokdonia sp. R78006. The sequence continues at coordinate 146,963 of NZ_JAXHBU010000001.1, forward strand.
AAATATGAACGAAAAGGAGATTGAAAAACATAGACTGGCACCTATACCTCCTCCTGCGGTTCTTGAGGAAAGAACTAGAGTAAATAATAAAAACAACTAGCCTTATGGCGTTAATCGTAGAAACCCCTCCTTATTTTGTTGCGCTAGCATGCACAGGTTTTACCATCTCGCTTATGGCGTTCATTCCTGTGTATTCAAAAAAAATAAAAATCACTTATATCATACCGCTACTACTATTAGGTATGATATTATTTTTTGCGGGCGCTCCTTTACCTTGGCCAGATCCGCTATGGGAATTAGAAACAGGTAAGATTGTAAGTGAAGTTATTGTGATTATAAGTCTTATGACAGCTGGGCTCAAAATAGGCACGAGTTATAAGTGGAGTGACTGGAAAAAACCGTTATCGCTCGTAGCGATTACAATGCCTTTATGCATGATTGCCATCTTTGCCATTGCTCACTATTTACTAGGACTCAATGGCCCCGTTTCTTTACTACTAGCAGCAGTGCTTGCTCCTACAGACCCTGTGCTCGCTAGTGAGTTACAACTAGAAGAGCGCCAGGATTTAGAAGAAAGAAATACAGGTTTAAGATACACGCTTACCGCAGAGGCTGGAATCAATGACGGGTTTGCATTTCCATTTGTTTTCTTAGCTATATTATGGAGCGAGGCTAGTAGTTTTCAAGAAATAGACTGGTTACACTTTATAAGTTATTATTTCTTGTTTAAAATTATAGGCGGTCTACTAGTAGGCGTCTTGATAGGATTTATATACAGCTGGGTAGTACACTATCACAGTAAAGAACATCAAAAATATATACTCAATGGTTTTATTGCGGTCGCACTCACATTCTTCTCCTATGGCCTAGGAGAAATACTGAGCACCTACGGCTTTTTGAGTGTGTTTGCTACCGGCGTTTTTATGCAATATCACTGCGGTAAATCTGCAGATGATAATGTAAACACCTCCATGCTGCACTTTGCAGAGGAGACAGAAAAATTACTCGTCGCACTGTGGACTATCTTTTTTGGTGGCGCACTAGTATCAGGTATTTTATCATATACAGATGTAAATGGTATCATAGCGAGTCTAGTTATCGTACTCGTGTTGCGACCTATTTTTGGGTATCTCGCTATGCTTACTACAAATTTTTCAGGAGCAAAAAAATGGGCTATTAGTTTCTTTGGAATACGCGGTATAGGGAGTTTCTTTTATCTTAGTTATGCTTTGATACATGGCGATTTTACAGAGTATGACGAGCTATTCGGGATTGTGAGCTATGTAGTTCTCTTTAGTATTCTTATTCACGGACTCACGAGCCTTCACGTAATCGATTATTTTAAGCGAACTAATAAAACAGCCTCATAATCCCACACTAGCGTACATAGATTTAAACATTTTTAGTTGGCTTAAAGCCAAAATATCTTTTCCATCATGCTTATTACTATCCTTGTTGTATTTGTCGTTTCTATGTCACTCATTGCTGGCGCACTGTGGGGTTTGTATGGCAAACTATCGAAAAATACAGAAGGATTTCTCATTGCACTTGCTGGAGGAGCACTCATCGTATCTGCAGTATTAGAGCTTATAGAACCAGCAATGGAGGATGGTGATGTATTGTTACCACTACTATTTGTTTTTATAGGGGCTTTAGTATTTACAGGTTTAGATTTTTATGTAAAAGAAAAGTGGAGCTCAAAAAGCGGAGGCGCAGGTCTTCTAGCAGCCATAACCCTAGACGGACTTCCTGAAAACTTAGCGCTAGGTGTTGCACTTATAAGCGCAGACCCACTTGCTGTGGCAGCACTCTCAGGATCTATTTTATTATCAAACCTTCCCGAAGCCGCAGGTGGAGCAAAAGAAATGAAAGAAGATGGTAGGTCAAAAAAGACGATTCTCATATTATGGACGGGAACAGCCTTACTACTTTCTGCAGCAGCACTTATAGGTTACTTCTTTCTAGAAAATGTATCTAAAGATATTCTCAATTACATACGATGTTTTGCGGGAGGTGCTGTCGTAGCCTCGCTCGCTATTGAAGTGTTTCCAAAAGCTTTTAAGGAAGATAAATACTGGACTGGTATTGCAACTGCTCTAGGTCTGGTCATTGCCTTTTACCTTAATAGTCTGGCATAAATAGTACTTGCTTGACCTCATGTTTTTGTATGATGATTACAATAAATAACTAGCTTTGTAACTTCTAGAATTACCACATATGATTGCAGCTTTTTCTCTTTTTCTTATCATCACCATCTCTGTGTTGATTACTAAAATCTCTACTATCGCACTAGTACACACTGGTCTCTCAGAAGAAAGTGCCAAGTTTCAATCGCGATCTGCTTATACTGGTGCCGGCATAAGTTCGGAGGAAACAGAAAATATCATGAATCACCCTGTGCGCCGTAAGATTATTTACAACTTAATGCTCATAGGTAATGCAGGTATTGTTACGGCGATGTCATCATTGATCCTCACCTTCGTATTACCAGAATCTAATGCTTCTCGATTTTATGGGTTTTTAATCATTGTGGGCGGTATTCTACTACTATGGTTCGGGATACGTAGTAAATGGGTTAATCGCGGTTTATCTAAAGTGATTAATAGGATGCTTAAAAAGTATACAGATCTAGAGGTTCAAGATTATGCAGCTGTATTACATCTTAAGGACAATTTTAAAATTATAAAAGCTACCGTAGACACAGATGGCTGGATGTGCAATCGCACACTACAAGAATTAGACTTACGAGAAGAAGGTATTACGGTCTTAGGTGTAGAAAGAGAAGGTACAGGCTATTTTGGCTCTCCATCGGGTAATTTTAAAATGTTACCACATGATGAAGTAACACTCTATGGGAAATCTGATGGTATAAAAAGTATCTATAATCGTAAGAAGGATCATTACGCTCACCTTGAACATAAGAAATTTGTAGAAAAAGAAGAAGAACGCAAGGCAAATGATGTTGAAAAAATTAATACTACAACAGATTAAAAATCGTATCGTCTTACATAAGTACATTACACATAGGCAGCAGTATTTTAATCTTTAACAAGTCTTCTGCTTTTACCCATCCTTAGTTTTTTATACCTTTCGCTTCTAAAACAAGATACATGGCTCGTAAAAAATCTACTTCACTTAAAATGCGCATTCTTCACAGGTACCTAGGCTTCTTTCTAGCTGGAATCATGGCAGTTTATGCGATAAGTGGAATTGTTTTAATCTTTAGAGACTCAGATACTTTTAAGAATACGGTTGTTATTGAAAAAACCCTTGACCCTAACCTCTCTGCTCCATCACTAGCTAAAGCTGTAAATAATAAGAGACTTAAGGTAACTAAAGAGGAAGGCGGTGTCCTTTACTTTGCAGAGGGAACGTATAATAGCACCACTGGAGCGGTTGTATATTCTAAAAAAGAATTGCCTTTTATTCTTGATAAGCTTACCCATTTTCATAAAGCTAAATCTGGAGACCCTTTGTATTTTTTAAACATCTTTTTTGGTCTAAGCTTACTATTCTTTGTAGTATCCTCATTCTGGATGTTCATTCCATCAAGCCCTATTTACAGAAAAGGAATGCTCTTTGTAGCAGGAGGAATTGTACTTGCGCTTATATTACTATTTGTCTAGGCGTATACTTAATTAAACATCACTTAAAGCCCTTTTTTCTGCAGTAGCAGAAAGAAACTGCTGTTGGACATCCATTACATCCTCCACACCATCTAGCTCGCACAAGTAATGTATAACGGCACGCATGCCATTAAACATCACCTCATCCCCTTGTGGATCTGTTGGTTTCATACTGCCGCGGCTTATAGGTAACTCATAACCGCAAGCTCGTAAAAAGACACCTTCAATCTGGAGTAATTCACTAGGCAAATACCCATAAAAACGTTTACCGAAAGCCTCATTAACCTTTCCTACATAATTGAGCACAAGCGACCCATGATCATCTGTCATGTGCTTCCACATATCTTTATTGTCACAAATAGTTCCTACTGCACAGGCTGTACAGCAACCTGGATGCAAGCTACCATCAGAAAATGCTGCATATAGTTTTGATAAAGCTTGTTCTAGTCTAAATGGAAATATAGTAGTCATCGCCAGTTTTTTACTATAAAGTTAGCATTTGTCTTTGAGATAATATGTTAATAGTGTGTACAAAAATATTGTACTTATCCTTTTCACAATAACAGCCCCTAAATCCTTTTGGTCTGATTTCCAACACTTTTAGTTTTGCTTTCGCGAAAGCGTGCCTCTCATTTTCCTTTAAAAAATATAAGATTTATTAATAGGTTGCTTTAACTAAATGTAAAATCTCGTTTTATTAAACAGTTAAGGCTTTACATAAAATAAACGCTTTTTTAATAAAAAGGCTACGATTAGGTAACGTTTACTCTTTTACTCTGAGACTACTTTTAAACCATTCTAATAATCAACTAATTACTCAAAAAATGAAACAAGTAAAGTCAATTTTTTTAACAATGCTATTTATAGCAGGAACAGGTGTTCTTTTTACAAGCTGTGACGATGCCGAAGATGGAATGGACGGTATAAACGGTGTAGATGGAATCGATGGACAGGATGGTGCAGATGGACAAGATGGAGCAGACGGTGAAGACGGTGATGATTTTGAAATGGGAACAACAATATTTTCAGATAAATCTGCAACGCCACCACTAGTTGCAATGTCACCGCAATTCAATTACGTAGAAGCATATTCATTAGTATCTACTCCTGATGTTATAGGAGGAGATTTTCAACTTGCAGGATCTGCAGATGGTTCTGGATTTTTAGTAGATGGTGAAGATTACATTTATGTAACTAACTGTGAAGATAGTTATGCAGTGGCTCGTATCCGTTTTGATCAAAATCTAGTTCCTATCTCTGGAGATTACTTACTAGATTCTGGAGTATCTGACTTTGCAAGACAATGTAGTGCTACTATGTGGGAAGCAGACGTACATGGAGGAGATGAAGATATCTTTTTATCTGCTTCAGAAAGTATTAACTATGATGTAAAAGCTATCGACCCAAGGGTAACTACTCCAACGCCACAAGCAGATTTTGGACTAGATGCACTAGGAGAATTTTCATGGGAAAATGCAACTCCGCTACCTAAAGATGCCTACTCTGGCGCTACTGTAATTGTAGGTGGTGATGATGATTCAAGTAACTCTGAAGGACAAGTAGCTATGTACTACTCTACTGCAGGTGATGCAGATTTTACTGGAGGTTCTATCTACGTACTACGTTTTAAGCAAGTATCTGATGGAATGGGAGGTGTGCAAGATGTTATGCCTAACACTTCTTACAATGAGTCTTCTCTAGATTTTCAAGCAGAATATGATGTAGAATTTGTAGAAATCCCTAATGGAGCTGCACTTACTAAAAACGAAATGGAAACTGCGTGTAATGACGTATTTGCTGCACAGTTTATGCGTGTAGAAGATGTAGATTACCAAAAAGGATCTGATGCAAATGGAAGAAATGTATTCTTTGCAGTAACAGGACGCGGACCAGGACAGGGAACTTACAACGACTGGGGAACTGTATATAAACTCGCTCTTGATGACAACAACCCACTAGAAGGAAAGCTTACTCAAATCATAAGTGGAAACACAGATACAAATAACCAAGACGGTAACCTTGCTGCATTACAAAGCCCAGATAACATCTGTGTTACAGAGAACTTTGTATACATACAAGAGGATCCTAACTCGTTCTCAAGAGGTCATGCTGCATACATTTATCAGTCAGACTTAAGCGGTACAAACGTACAGCAGGTGCTTGAGCTTGTAGTACGTCAAGATCTAGCAGATGATAACAGTACTGGTTTAAGTGGAGAATTTGGTGCTCTTATAGACATCTCTGATAAAATAGGAGAGCCTAACACATTCCTATTAAACATACAACCACACTACTGGAGAAGTGAAGATTTTAAAGCGCTTGATGGTCACACTAACAGTGCTTACGAGGATAACCAAGCATCACAAGTTGTATTGCTAAAAGGTTTACCTAGGTAGATACAAGCCCATATTATTTTAACAAAGCGCAATCTCATTTTTGGGATTGCGCTTTTACAATGAATACATTTACATGAAAAATATAGTAATAAAGCAGCTTCTTATACTCATAGTAATTGCAGTCGCACTACTCTATAGCTGCAAAGGTGATACGGAAAAATACACCTCAACACCTGAAGTAAACTGGGAGGCATCAAGGGAAATCTATTTAAACGAACTAAATAAAGCTATAGCTGGAATAGATACTCTAAAACAACTTCCTGTAACAGATCTAAAAGCCAAAGAAGTTTTTAAAACATTGCGTATTGCTTTCAAAAAAGCAGAGCCTTACGCGTCGTACCTCAACCCTCCAGTAGGACACCGAGTAAATGGACCAGCATTACCTATTTACAAAGAGGATAATGAGAAAACGATGAATCCTGTAGGGTTACAAAAAATAGAAGAAAGCATTTATGAGGGAGAAACCTCTCAAGGCCAATATGACAAAGAGCTTACGGTCACTTACGGACTTTTACAAAATCTCAAAAAAAATATTGAAAAAAGAGAGCTCAACGCATCTAGATATTTTACTGCGACTCATCAGCAATTACTAAGAGTGCTGAGCTTCTCAATTGCAGGTTTTGATACACCTGTAAGTCAGCTGGGTATAAATGAAGGTGCTGTGTCCCTTCAAAATCTTCATGACACGTATCACGCAAGTATTCAATCTATCATTCAAGCTAAGGACGAAGCACTAGACAAGCAATTTACCTCGCAAATTAATGAAGCCATTGCCTTTATTAATGAGAATAGTGACTACGATACCTTTGATTGTTATTCTTTTACACGCAACCACCTTACTCCTATCACACGCAGCTGGGTAGCTATCCGCAAAGCTAGCGAACTGTGGGAAGGAAACCAGAGTACTCCGTTTAACTTTGATGCTCCTACGTTTTTTGAGGACGATAGTTTTAATGTAAATTTCTTCACTCCTAGTATCAACAAGAATCCTACAGATGAACAAATCACTTTAGGAAAGAAATTATTTTTTGATGAAAAGCTATCCACCAGCGGTACGATGGCATGTGCAACTTGCCACGATCCAGAAAAAGCATATGCAGATGGTCTTGTTGTAAATAAAAGCAATACTGGTGAAGCACTACAGAGAAATACACCCACGCTACTCAATACTGTGTTCCAGCAAAACTTTTTTGCAGATGGACGTTCCAATTCAATTATTGATCAAGTTTCTGCAGTATTTACAAATGAGAAGGAGTTTAACACTAATGTTCATGAATTTTCTACAAGTATACTAGAAGACCCTAGCTACTTAGAAATGTTTGAAAAAGCCTACGGTGGAGTATCTACTCGCAATACAGATGTTGTCAAGGCAATCTCTTCATACGTAAGCACGCTCAATAGTTTTGATTCAAAATTTGACCGAAACATGCGAGGTGATGAAGATACATTTACAAAAGAAGAACAACGAGGCATGAATTTGTTTATGGGTAAAGCTTTATGTGCAACATGTCACTTTATGCCTCTAACGAATGGAACAGTACCTCCATTTTTTGCAGAGACTGAGCGTGAGGTTATAGGCGTTCCAGAAACAGCAGAAAACAAAGAACTTGATGATGACACAGGTTATTACTGGCGCTTTGAAGCAGAACAACATAAAGGTATGTTTAAGACCCCCACAGTGCGTAATGCAGCACTTACAGCTCCATATATGCACAATGGCGTATACACCACACTAGAGCAAGTAATGGATTTTTACAATCAAGGCGGTGGCGGCGGACTAGGATTTGATCTTCCACATCAAACCTTGCCATTTGATAATCTCAAGCTCACAGATGAGGAGCTTGCTTCTTTAACTGCCTTTGTAAAAACACTCACAGATGATAAGGTAGAGGATAATTACTAGCAGTTGCTAATAGAAAATATCAACCCACAAAAAAGCCCATCGATTAGGATGGGCTTTTTTTATGTAATGTAAAACGAGTAACTACTCTATTGGTTTTCCTGCAGAATTCCAATTATTAATTCCGCCTTCAAGATCATAAATCGTTGTAAATCCTGCTTCCTTAAGTTGTTGCGCGCACTTGGCACTTCTACCTCCTTTAGCACAATACACATAAACAGGCTTACTCTTATCTAGCGTTTCTATTTGAGATTGCCAGTTAGGATTATTCATCTCAAAATGCTTAGCATTTTCAAGGTGACCACCCTCCCACTCATTATCTCTGCGTACGTCTACAAGCTGCGCTCCTGCAACTAACGCTTCCTTTTCAAAGGTATCAACATCAATCACTGTGATTACTTCTTGAGTAGCAACACCGCTTATTTCTTTATGGGTAGTAGCTTCATTACAACTCCACATAGAAAAACAAAGCGACATCACAATGAGCGTATATCTCAAACGCTGGTTATTCTTAATGCGCTGCATCCCAAGCATTATAACCACCTAACAAGTTGTAAGTGTTGTTTAACCCTTTTTGCCCCATAAGAGCACACGCTTGTACACTACGTACTCCTGAGCGACAATACACGTAATAGTTTTTACTCTTATCAAGCTTTTCTACCTCATCAAGGAATCCTTGACCTAGATATATATCAATATGTTTTGCCCCTTCTATCATTCCGTTTTCTACTTCTTCTTCCGTACGTACGTCTAGAATTACAGCATCTTTATCTTGAGCAATTTTCTCTTCCCATTGTGGGATTGTTAAATCTGTCATTGTTTAATATTTGTGCAATAGTACATATCGCTATGAGCCATCGCAATTAGTATTTGTTTAAAATTAGATGAATTATGTCAATTTAATGCTAGAAGTATCTGCCTTTTTTATGGCTCCATATCCACCTAGCACATTCACTACATTATTTATGCCATATGACCTTGCTATAGATGCATAAATAAGAGATCTATAACCACCTGCGCAATGTATGTGATACGTATTACCTGCTTCAAGCGTGTGCGCATTAACGTGCACTTCATCTAGACCCATATGTGGCAGTCCCTCTATATGACTTGTTGCATATTCACCAGCTTTACGTACATCTAGCGGATTCTTAATATCGCCAGTAGCAATGCCATCTACAAACTCTTGCGCAGTTACTTCTGCTGTAGCAATTACATCTCTGCCAGATTGCTCCCAAGCCTCTACTCCTCCTTCTAAGAAACCTAGACTATTATCATAACCTACTCTCGCAAGTCTAGTTACTACTTCCTCTTCAGTACCTTCTTCGGCGATAAAGATTATTTTTTGGTGAATATCTGCGATAAGTGCTCCTATCCATGGTGCAAACTGTCCTTGCAATCCTACAAACCAAGCTTGAGGTAATGACGCTTTCGCGAAAGCGGAAACACTTCTTGTATCGAGCACGAGTACATCCTTTTCATTTGCCAGTGCTTCAAAATTTTCAGGATCTAAAGCTGTAGTTCCTCTCTTGACAATCGTGTCAAAATCTGTATTTGCCTTCTTATTCATTGCCACGTTATGCGGAAAATAAGCCGGCGGAAGTGTCAAACCATCTGTAAGCTCTTTAATAAATCTTTCCTTATTGAGCTTAAATGCGTAATTATTTTGCTTTTGATTACCTAGCGTATCACTGGTCTCACTACTCATGTTTTTACCACAAGCAGATCCTGCTCCATGGGCAGGATAAATAATTATATCGTCAGATAATGGTGCAATCTTATGGTGAAGTGAGTCATATAAATGACCTGCAAGATCTTGCGTTGTTAAGTCCGTTTTGGCTGCGAGATCTGGTCTTCCTACATCCCCTATAAAAAGCGTATCTCCAGTAAAAAGAGCTTCTTCTTTTCCTTGTTTATCTTTAAGAAGGTAACATGTAGACTCCATAGTATGACCTGGCGTGTGAATCGTGGTAATAGATAAATCACCTAACATGAACACCTCTCCATCTCTTGCGCTGTGATAGTCATATCCAGCCTTTGCATTAGGACCTAAGATTACGGTGGCTCCAGTAGCCTTTGCAAGATCTACCTGGCCACTCACAAAATCTGCATGAAAATGAGTAAGAAAAATATACTTAATGGTCGTCTTATTCTCGGCTGCAAGATCAAGATACGGTTGTACCTCGCGCAGAGGATCTATAATAGCTCCTTCTCCATTTGAACTTATAAAATAAGCTCCTTGAGCTAGACATTTAGTATATAATTGCTGTAATATCATTCTGGGATTTTGAGTGCAAATTTACGAAATACTCACAGATGTGATTATACAAAAAAATGAGCCTTTTTAAGGCTCATTTTGATAACTCTATTATTTTTAAAATTACGATTTAATCGCACAACCTATAGCTTTGGTTTCTTTAAGGGTAACCTCTTTACCTGACAAAATCTCATCAAGAGCATTCTCTAAATATTTTTCTGTAACAGCTTTTTCGTCTCGGCTATTATTATCTATAGCACCTATGTACTTAACTATATTTTTTTCTTGAACGCGTTGCAACACATATACATGTGGAGTTTTTGTTGCTCCATATTTAGGAAAAACTTCCTGACCATCATCTAGTAAATAAGGAAATGTAAACCCTTTTTTCTTTGCTCGTTGCTGCATCGCTTTAAAACTGTCTCCAGGCTTAACATGCGGATCGTTTGGATTAATCGCAATTACTGGATAACCTAACTTTTTATATTTGGTATCAATAGCAATTAATCTATCTTCATTTGCTATTGAGAATGGACAAGTATTGCATGTAAATACAACTACAAAACCTTTTGCATCCTCAAAGTCTCTTAAGGACATCATCACATTGTCTACATTACGTAGATAAAAATCTCCTGCTTCGTCACCTATGTCGTATCCGCTCCTGTCTTTCTTAATCACAGCATTTGCAGCAAATGCAGATACTACAACCACTAGGGCGAGAAGCGTTAAGATTTTAAATGTTTTCATTACTAATTAATTAAGGTATTCAATTCTTGCTCTATTTCTTTATAAGTAAAAGAGCGCTCATAAAATTTCTTTCTTTTTGATCCCGTGATAAGTGTTGCTGGTATCGCACCACTCCACGAATCATTTACTTTTGGAATCCACGCATTTGCATCTCCATCATCTAGATATAAAACTTCAGATTGTAAATCTTTCTTCTCAACAAAAGCTTTAAGAGCTTCTAATTGATCTGGAAAGTCAAGACTCACTAATAATATAGTTACATCTTTGTTTTTATATTCTTTTCCTAATTTCTCAAAAGCCGGCAACTCCCTGATACATGGAGCACACCATGTTGCCCAAAAGTTTATCACTAAAGTTTCAGAAGGATGATTTTGTATATAATATTCTAAGCCATCATAATCCAATGCTTTTATATTACTGCCTTCTATTAATGCCTCTTTATAATCCTTTTGCCCTTCTTGGCAGGATGTTAAGATGATTAAAAAGACAATTAGCATTCGCTTCATCCTTCAAAATTATTGTGATTGTGTCTTTTACACTTCTCAATTAACACACTTTATGAGAGGATTGTTAAGGATTTTAGAATGCTTTCAACCTTCACGTGTTAAAAAACTTATAAAGACTTTGGTCAGTTCGATTACAAACGTACATTTGTACATACAAATATTGTAATGACAATAGAAGAGCATATTAAAACAAAAACTTTAGATATAGCACAAAAGCTTACTATAAACCTATCATATACAGCACAATGGTCCAATGATATACTTGCGAGTGCATTGAAGTCTCACGATTTGTCATTACAGCAATTTAACGTGTTACGCATATTAAGAGGACAAAAAGGAAAGCCTGCAAATCTCTCTACACTCAATGAGCGTATGGTTACTAAGGCTAGTAATACGACAAGACTAGTAGATAAGCTTATCAAAAAAGAATTAGTAGCACGAGCTACTTGCCCTTCTAATCGCCGTAAAGTAGAAATCACTATTACAGATAGTGGCCTTTCACTCCTAAAAATACTTGACACGGCGATTAGTAATGCCGAAGAAAAAATTACGTCTCAATTAGACAATAATGAGATAGAGCAGCTCAATAACTTGCTCAATAAATTACGAACAGAAACAAAAAACTAAAAAAAAATGAAAAAGAAAATCACAACAGCTTTACTAGCAATTATCGTTACTACGGTTGCATTTGCTAACACAAACCCAATTCTTAAAAAGGTTATCGTAAAAGAAAGCAGTATCAGCTGGACTGGAAAAAAAGTATTAGGCCAACACAATGGAACTATTGATCTTGTTTCTGGTTCACTAGAAATGGAAGACGATAAACTAGTAGGTGGAAATTTTGTAGTAGACATGACTACAATTACAGTTACAGATCTTAAAGCAGGAGAAGGGAAAGAAAAACTAGAAGGACACTTGAACTCTCCAGATTTCTTTGACACTGCAAATTACAACGAGGCAACTTTCACTATAACAGAGGTTACAGAAAGTGCTACGGGATATAATGTTGTGGGAGACCTAACTATTAAAGGTCATACAGAATCTGTATCAGTAAATATGGTTGTAACTGAAAATACAGCGACCACTACTTTTAATGTAGATCGCACAAAATATGGAGTACGTTATGGATCTGCATCATTTTTTGACAACTTAAAAGACAACGCAATCTCAGATAATTTTGAACTTGCTGTAAACTTGACATTTTAAATAGAATTCCTAGATTCCCCCATAAAGCTCAATATATAATTTTTATAGATTGAGCTTTTATATTAACAAAGTGGTTACTATCTTTGAGGAACAAATGAAAAACAATACAGTACATACTTGGTGGTGGATTACACAACAAACGTTGTCGTAAGCGCCTACCTATGTTTTTACATATACAGCCTGTCTTACGACAGGCTTTTTTTATGCTCTCAAGTCGCCTTAAAGCCGACAATAATTTAAATGAATAATGACATATAAATTAAAAACTTCTTCAAAACGCCTTCTGGCAGACACCATTACTCCAGTATCGGTATACTTAAGGTTGCGTGACCGTTTTCCTAATAGTTTACTGCTCGAGAGTAGTGATTATCATGCAAATGATAATAGTTTCTCATACATCTGTTGCAATCCTATTGCTTCCATAGAAGTGGGTAACGGGATAATAAAACAGCAATTTCCAGATGGTAAAAGCGAGGAAATAACAGTTACAGATGATACTAACGTTGTGGGTGTTTTAGACGCTTTCGCGAAAGCGTTCTCATCTACAAAGACAGCTCATAAATTCATAAATAATGGCTTGTTTGGCTATTTATCGTATGACTCTGTACAGTACTTTGAGGATCTAAAAATCTCCAAAAAAGAGGAAGATCTGAATATACCGGATATCTATTATGCGGTATATCAAAATATCATCGCTATCAATCATTTTAATAATGAAGCGCACATCTTCTGTCACAATACTTCTGGAGAAAGTAATATTGAAGAGATAGAGCAAATGCTCAAGTCAAAAAACTTTGCCGAATATAAGTTTGCTCGTAATAATGAGCTTACCAGCAATATTACAGACGAAGATTACAAAGCACTTGTAGACACATGCAAGAAGCACTGCCAGCGTGGTGATGTATTCCAGATTGTACCTAGCAAGCGATTCTCTCAGCAGTTTACTGGTGATGAGTTTAATGTATACAGAGCACTACGTAGTGTAAACCCATCTCCTTATTTATTCTATTTTGACTACGGAGATTATAAGATTTTTGGATCTTCACCCGAGGCTCAAATTATTGTTCAAGATAGAAAAGCAGAGATTCACCCTATTGCCGGGACCTTTAAAAGAACAGGTAATGATGAGCAAGACGCAATCCTTGCCAAAGAACTAGCAAAAGACGAGAAAGAAAACTCAGAGCACGTAATGCTGGTTGATCTTGCTCGCAACGACCTATCAAGAAATGGCCACGACGTTACGGTAGAGACCTATCGTGAGGTGCAGTTTTTCTCTCACGTAATTCACCTTGTGAGTAAAGTAACTGGGCAAATGCATGAGGACAGTAATACTCTACAAGTAGTGGCAGATACCTTCCCTGCAGGAACCTTAAGCGGAGCACCAAAGCACATGGCTATGCAGCTTCTCGAAAAATATGAAAACCGTAACAGAACCTTCTATGGAGGAGCGATAGGTTTTATGGATTTTTACGGTAATTTTAATCACGCGATTATCATACGCTCTTTCTTGAGTAAAAATCATACACTACACTGGCAAGCAGGCGCTGGTGTTGTATCTGGTAGTGACCCAGCAAAGGAATTACAAGAAGTTTATAACAAATTAGGAGCGCTTAATAAAGCACTTGACATCGCAGAAGATATATAGATCATGAAAAAGATATTAGTAATAGATAACTACGATTCCTTTGTGTACAATCTTGTGCACTACCTAGAAGAATTAGATTGCATCGTGACCGTAAAGCGCAACGACCAGTTTGCACTTGAAGAGTGTGAACACTACGATAAGATCCTTTTATCTCCTGGCCCTGGAATTCCAGAAGAAGCTGGTTTATTAAAAGCGGTTATAAAGAAATATGCAGGTAGCATTCCTATTCTTGGAGTTTGTCTTGGGCAGCAAGCTATAGGTGAAGTTTTTGGAGGATCGCTCATTAACCTTGATACTGTTTTTCATGGTGTAGCTACTCAAATCAATATTACCCAACCTGACACTGTGCTTTTTAAAGATCTTAACGATGAGATTGAAGTAGGTCGCTACCACTCTTGGGTGGTTGCTACAGAAGATTTTCCACCAGCTTTAGAAATCACAGCAGTAGATAAAAATGGTCAGATTATGGCTTTACGTCATAGAGAGCTAGACGTGCGTGGTGTACAGTTTCATCCAGAATCTGTACTTACTCCAGATGGAAAAACAATGATTAAAAACTGGGTTCTTAGTTAAACGTTTAGTTATGAAGATTACACTACTACTTATATTGAGTTGCTTCTTGTTAATGGGAGGATGCGATAGCACGCAGAAATCTGCTCAACCTGCTACTCAAACGGAGCCGGTGGTGGTAATCGAAGTATCTCCTGAGCCACTAAAAGAGGTGCTACCAGAGGAGAACACAGATGCTCATAAAAAACTGATTTTCAACACAAAATTAAGTGTAAGTCCAGAAAGACCTAATTGGGTTCTGTTTTCAAACGGAACCTACGTTATATTCCCAAAAGGAACTAGTAAAGATGATATGCGCAAAAGCGCGATAGGTCTTTTACAACGCTACAATAATGAACCTTTTAAAGTAAGAAAATCACCTATCGTAAAAGGATGGGTAGCAAGCTCTCCAAAAGGCATTTATAATTATGTAGCGCTAGCACAAGCAAGCTCACGCCTAGCAACTAATAAAGAACTAGCAAGCATAGGAAAACAAAATGTGATGAAGGATAAAGAAAATCCTGTTATCGTTCATATCAACACACCAAAACAATGAAACACATACTCAACAGACTTATAAACCACGACCAACTCACAAAGACAGAAAGTCGTGAGGTACTCGTAAATATTTCTGAAGGAAAATATAATCACAGTCAGATCGCTTCTTTTCTTACCGTTTACATGATGCGTAGCATTACCGTAGAGGAGCTAGAAGGTTTTAGAGATGCCTTGCTAGACTTATGTCTCGCGGTAGACTTCTCTGCTTATAATGCTATAGACCTTTGTGGTACAGGTGGTGATGGAAAAGACACCTTCAACATCTCGACACTTTCTAGCTTTATCACTGCTGGTGCTGGAGTAAACGTTACAAAACACGGTAATTATGGAGTAAGCTCTGTGAGTGGTAGTAGTAATGTGATGGAGCACCTCGGTATTAAATTTAGTAATGACAAGGACTTTTTAAAGCGCTCTATGGATGAAGTGGGGATGTGTGTTTTACACGCACCACTCTTCCACCCTGCTATGAAAAATGTAGCGCCCATACGTAGAGAACTAGGTGTAAAAACCTTTTTCAATATGCTAGGTCCTATGGTAAATCCTGCATTCCCAAGCAACCAGCTCGTGGGCGTTTTCAACCTTGAGCTCGCTAGAATGTATGGATATTTATATCAAAAAGGTGATAAGAACTTCACCATACTACACGCCTTAGATGGTTATGATGAGATCTCACTTACGGGAGCCACAAAAGCAATTACTAATCATACAGAGATGATGCTCGAGCCAGCAGATTTTGGCGTAAGCCCACATCTACAAAAAGATATTTATGGAGGAGATTCTGTTGAGTCTTCGGCAAAGATATTTATGGATGTAATTTCTGGTAAAGGAACAGACGCTCAGAATAATGTGGTGTGTGCAAATGCAGGAATGGCGATTGCAACCGTAGAGGGACTAACACCTATTCAAGGATTTGAAAAAGCAAAAGAAAGTCTCTTTTCTGGTAAAGCAGCCCAGAAACTGAGCAAACTACAAGCCTTAAGTAACTAAGATGACGATACTAGATAAAATTACAGCAGATAAAATCAAGGAAGTAGCTTTAAGAAAAAGTCTTATTCCTGTGAGTCAGTTAGAGCAATCTGTGCTTTTTGAACGAGATATTATTTCGCTTGCTACCGCAGTGCGCAATGGCTCGGGTATTATTGCAGAGCACAAAAGAAGATCACCAAGTAAGTCTGTTATAAATAACAGCTTAAACGTGCAAGATGTAGCTCGTGGTTATGAGCAGGCAGGTGTAAGCGGGATGTCTGTACTTACAGATATGAAATACTTTGGTGGTGCACTAGATGATTTAATTATTGCTAGAGCAGCGACTAGTTTTCCGCTATTACGTAAGGAGTTTATAGTAGATGAATACCAGATTCTTGAAGCCAAAGCCTACGGTGCAGATGCGATATTACTGATTGCAGCTACGCTTTCGCGAAAGCAAATAGAGCAGTTTTCAACCTTTGCAAAAAGTCTTGGTCTCGATATACTTTGTGAATCTCACAATGAAGAAGAGTTGCATAATTCTATCATGCCATCTGTAGACATGCTAGGTATTAACAACCGAAATCTTAAGACCTTTGAAGTAAGTCTAGAAACGAGCAAGGAACTCATCAAACAGATTCCAGACGATTTTATAAAAATCTCAGAAAGCGGCATTAGCTCGGTTGAAGCGATTAAAGAACTCAAGCCACACGGTTTTCAAGGGTTTTTAATTGGTGAAAACTTTATGAAAACAGATAACCCAGGAGAGAGCGCAGCAACTTTTATAAAGCAATTATGAAATTAAGATATAAAAAGAAAAAGCTTATTATTTATGCAGTGATTGCCATTGTATGGAGTGTACTTGGTATTATATCCTTTATTGAAAATGAAAACAATTTCATGAAGTACTCGTACCTCGTGCTTGGTGTCATGCACATTATAATATTTATAATGTATCAATATCAAGGGTATGCAAATATTACCGATGATGTGTTAATCGTTGGAGAATTGAAGAAAAAAAGAATCTCCATTGACCAACTTATAAAGATTAACCACGCGGCTGGAGATTTTGTACTTGTTTCGGAAACAAATAAAGTAAGTCTTAGTAAGGATCAAGTGCGCGAGGAAGACTGGAAAGAGTTTATAGCAATCCCAAAGATTAAAGCCTTAGACCCACACCAACAAGATTCTTAAAAGATTAAATAATTATAAATAATCGCAATCCTATCATGAAAATCAAAATATGCGGTATGAAGCATAATACACAAGAGGTTGCTGCATTGCAGCCAGACTATCTTGGGTTTATATTTTATGAGAAGAGCAAACGAGATTTTGGTAACCTAGAGATTCCAGAATTGCCTGAGGGAATTGATCGCGTAGGAGTTTTTGTAGATGCTGATATTGCTTTCGCGAAAGCGAAAATAATACAGCACAACCTCAACGTAATCCAGTTGCACGGGAGTGAATCGCCAGCATATATAAATGAGCTTCAAGGTTGTCTGGTCGAGCGCAGTCGAGATCTTAAGATTTGGAAAGTTTTTGGAATAAAAAACAACTTTTATTTTGAAAAACTTAAGCCGTATGAAGGAATTGTAGATGGCTTTCTTTTTGACACCAAGGGAAAAGAAAAAGGAGGAAATGGATACACCTTTGACTGGAGTGTATTAAAAGATTACACGTCTCAAACGCCTATTATTTTAAGCGGTGGCATAGGACTAGAAGAAGTAGAAAAAATAACAAAAATACTGGCGACAGATTTGCCTATTATCGCACTTGATGTAAATAGCAAGTTTGAAGATAAGCCAGGAATGAAGAATATAGAAAAATTGAAAAAGTTTAAAGCAGCGATCGCAGCGTTTACGCCGTCTCGCTCATAATACAATTGCTATGAATACACTAGAAAAAGAAAAAAGTTACCAAGCAGACGAGAGAGGCTATTATGGAGATTTTGGAGGTGCATTTATTCCAGAAATGCTCTATCCTAATGTAGAAGAATTGCGCTCACAGTATGTACAAATCATGCAAGAGCCAGCCTTTCAAGAAGAGTTCAAACAACTCTTAAAAGATTACGTAGGTCGCCCTACGCCGCTTTATTATGCCAAAAGATTTAGTGAGAAGTATGGCACAAAAGTCTACTTAAAAAGAGAAGATCTTTGTCATACAGGAGCACATAAAGTAAACAACACGATAGGTCAGATTTTAATGGCGCAGCGTCTAGGTAAAACCAGAATCATTGCAGAGACTGGTGCGGGACAGCATGGTGTTGCTACAGCGACCGTTTGTGCACTTATGGGACTAGAATGTATCGTATACATGGGTGCTGTAGATATAGAGCGCCAGGCGCCTAACGTGGCACGTATGAAAATGCTAGGAGCAACCGTTCGCCCAGCAATGTCTGGAAGTAGAACGCTTAAAGATGCGACTAACGAGGCTATACGTGACTGGATTAATAACCCAGTAGACACTCACTACATTATAGGTTCTGTAGTAGGGCCACACCCTTATCCAGATATGGTAGCTCGTTTCCAGTCGGTGATTTCTGAGGAGACTAAGAAACAATTATTAGAAAAAGAAGGAAAAGAAAATCCTGACTACGTAGTGGCCTGTGTAGGTGGCGGTAGTAATGCTGCTGGATTATATTATCACTATCTAGATCAACCAGATGTAGGCATTATTGCTGTAGAAGCTGCTGGAAAAGGTGTAGATACTGGTGAGAGTGCTGCAACATCTGCACTAGGACGCGAGGGAATTATACACGGAAGTAAGACCTTATTAATGCAAACAGACGACGGGCAGATTACAGAGCCTTACTCTATCTCTGCTGGTCTGGATTACCCTGGCGTAGGACCTATGCACGCAAACCTGTTCCGCTCTGGACGTGGGGAGTTTATCTCTGTTACAGATGCAGATGCGATGACGGCTGGACTAGAACTTAGCAAACTAGAAGGAATTATTCCTGCGATAGAAACAAGTCATGCGCTCGCTATTTTTGAAACCAGAAAATTCAAAAAAGATGATATTGTAGTGATCAATCTTTCGGGACGTGGAGATAAGGATTTGAATACCTATATCGATTATTTCAAATTATAGAAGCACGCTTTCGCGAAAGCAAAAAAACATCAATAATAAATTTCCGCCTACGCGGGAATGACAAAATATTTATTCAGATGAATAGAATAAAACAAAAATTACAAGAAGATAAAAAGCTCCTAAGCTTATACTTCACTGCTGGATATCCAGCGATAGATGATACTGTTTCTATCTTAACGCAGCTTCAAGAAAGCGGTGTTGATATGGTGGAGATAGGGCTACCTTTTTCAGATCCGCTAGCAGATGGGCCTACTATTCAAGAATCAAGTACTGCCGCGCTTCATAACGGAATGACTACCGAAAAACTGTTTAGCCAATTAGACGGTATTCGTGAAACCATTCACATTCCGCTTATTGTGATGGGTTACTTTAACCCGATGTTGCAATATGGCGTTGAAAAATTCTGTAAGCGTTGTCAAGAAATAGGGATCGATGGTATTATCATGCCAGATTTACCACTAGCCGAATACGAAGCGGAGTATAAAGCAATCTTTGAAAAATACGGACTTATCAATGTGTTTCTCATTACTCCTCAAACGAGTGATGCGCGCATCCAGCAACTAGATGCAGCAAGTGATGGCTTTATCTATATGGTGAGTAGCGCGAGTACTACGGGTGGTACTAGCGGCTTTAGCAATTCGACTTCAGATTACTTTGAGCGCATCGCAGCAATGAATCTTAAGAGCCAGCAAATTGTAGGATTTGGTATTAGTAATGAAGAGACTTTTAAAGCAGCAACTACACACCAAAAAGGAGCCATTATAGGAAGCGCTTTTATAAAGCATATTACTAAGAATGGAGCAAACAGTGTTGCTAGTTTTGTAGAAACTATTAGGTAATCAACACTTTAACCTAAGACTAACAAGCCTTTAAGACGAATTAACAACCGTGATTTTTATCTTTATATCAACTTAAAAATGAAAAAGATTATGGAACGTAAATTTGAAAGAAAAGTAGAGCAAACAAACCCGACCAATCCAACGGGAAATGTAAACCAGACTACAAATGACTTTGATATCGATAAAAAGACTATCAAAGAACAACAGAATAAAAAGTAAGTTGAGATTACCCTATATATAAATGGTAAAGCCGCCCAATGGGCGGCTTTTTTATGAAATAATCCGAGTAAATTATACTACTCTTTCTCTTGTATTTCTTTCCAAATCTCATTTGCACAAGGTTCTACCACATCTGGCACTAGACCAGAACAGTCACCACCGTTACGTATTACATCGCGCACAATAGATGAGGATATATAACTCTTACCAGAGCTGGTAAGTAAGAATACCGTCTCAATACCAGATAATTTTCTGTTGGTATGAGCTATTGCTTTTTCAAACTCAAAATCGCCAGGATTACGCAGTCCTCTTAGTATGAATTCGCTTTCTTGCTCCTTACAGAAATCTATTGTAAGACCTTTATAAGTCATCACCTTAATACGCGGCTCGTCTTTAAACGTGTCAATAAGAAACTGCTTACGTTGTTCTAATGAGAACATATATTTCTTATCTGCATTAACACCTATAGCAAGTATCACCTCATCAAATAAGGTCAAGCCTCTTTCTATAATATCATAATGCCCAAGAGTAATAGGGTCAAAACTTCCAGGAAATACTGCTTTTCTTATCATAATCTATAGCTTAATATGGTATTCTTTTAATTACTAGTAACGCTTTCTATGCTTGCGCTCGTTCTATACAATATTCAATGGCTTCACCAAAAACTTCTGCAAGTGATAATCCTGCTGCTTTAAATTCTCTTGGAATGATACTTTCCTTTGATAATCCAGGATTAGTATTTACCTCAACAAAATGCGGTTTACCCTCGTGAAAGATAAAATCTATGCGACAGATTCCTTTTAAACTCAAGAGATCATAAATCCCTTTTGTAAGTCCTTGCACTTCATTTGTCTCTTTTTCTGAGAGTCGTGCGGGCACAATTTCTTGTGATTTTCCAGAATACTTTGCCTCTAGACTAAAAAAGTCTCCATCTGGCACAATCTCACAAGCCGGTAATACTTGTGTCTCTCCTCCAAAGTTATACACTCCTACAGACACCTCTGTACCGCTTAAAAAAGATTCTATCAGCACTTGGCTATCTTCTGAGAACGCATGCTCTAGAGCCTGCTCTAGATCTCCTTCCTTATATACTTTACTCACGCCATAACTAGAACCTGCGCGGTTAGGCTTCACAAAGCATGGATACCCCACTTTTAATGCTAGCGAATTTTTAAAAGGCATATCAATAATATCTCCTTTATTCACATACACAGATTGCGCCATTGGCACGCCGTATGAACTTAGCACGCTTAGTGTGTCGCGCTTATTAAACGTCATTGCACTTTCATAAAAGTCACAACTCGTCTGTGGGATTCCTAGTAATTCTAGGTAGGCTTGTAGTTTTCCGTCCTCGCCTGGTGTTCCGTGTATGGTATTGTAACAAGCTTGGAATGTTACCTTTTTCGCGAAAGCGTCAATAAAGCTAAAATCGCCTTTATCTATTGCAAATCGCTCGCCATCTATCACACAAAACCATCCCTCCTTAAGGATATGCACGGCATACACTTGGTATTTTTCTTTATCTAAAGAAGCAACTACGGTGGCACCACTGTTAAGCGATATTTGGTACTCGCTACTGTAGCCACCCATTAAAACGGCGATATTTTTTTTCTGCACTTTCGTGAAAATTTGAAAAGACAAAACTAAATCTGTCTCGTTAACGTTAATGTAAAAATAGGTATAATCATACCTACACCAAATAGGCTATCTATTTTATATATTTGCACCCTTAACCATAACCCATCTATGAGTCTTTTAAAATTTCTAGTCAGCAAAGCATTTGTAAAACAAATTGTACTTGCTATCATCATCATCATCGCATTAGTATTTGTTACTAGATGGTGGTTAGGAAGCACCACAAATCACGATGAGCGCATTGCAGTGCCTAATGTGAAAGGGATGACGCTTGATCTAGTCTCTCAAGAACTAGAAAATGCAGATCTGCGTTACTTTATTATAGACAGTGCAAATTTTAATCCTGACTATCCTAAGTATTCTGTGATTGATCAAGAGCCTAATGCTGGAAAATTTGTAAAAGAAAATAGACAGATATACCTTGTATTGAATCCATCTGGGTTTCAAAAAATGACCATCCCTCCTATTGTAGGTAAAACACGCCGCCAGGCAGAACCTTCATTAAAGGCGTTAGGATTTGAGATAGGAAAAGTAACCTATGTAGACTGGATAGGAAAAGACGAAGTAAGAGATATAAGACACAAAGGAAAGAGAGTGAAAGCTGGAGATAGACTAGAAAAAACTTCTGTTATCGACCTAGTATTAGGTAATGGTAAAGGTGACTACCGCGACGCTATTTCTGATGACTCATCAGACGAAAACTAAACAATGAACGAAGAACAATTTATAGGTCCAGAACCTCAAGACGACGAACTTTACGAGCACTACAGTTTTACTGCTAGTAAAGGTCAAGAACCATTACGCGTAGATAAATTCTTAATGAATTTTGTAGAAAATGCTACCCGTAATAAAATCCAGAAAGCTGCCAAAAACGGCAGCATTCAAGTAAATAATATTGTTGTAAAACAAAATTATAAAGTAAAAGCAGGAGATGTTGTGCGTGCCATGTTTGAGCACCCACCACACGAGTTTTTACTCACTCCAGAAGATATTGATATCGATGTGGTTTATGAAGACGACCAACTTATGGTAGTCAACAAACCTGCAGGAATGGTAGTGCACCCAGGTCACGGTAATTACTCAGGAACGCTTATTAACGCGCTTATTCACCACGTAGATAACCTACCTAACAATTCTAGTGATAGACCAGGACTTGTACACCGCATCGATAAAGACACTAGTGGTTTACTTGTGGTTGCCAAAACAGAGCAAGCAATGACGCATCTCTCTAAACAGTTTTTCAATAAAACGACAGAGCGAGAATATGTTGCTATCGTATGGGGTAATGTTACAGAAGACGAAGGAACAATCGAAGGAAATATAGGTCGTCACCCTAAAAACAGATTGCAAAACACTGTTTTTTACGGAGACGAAGAAGACCAAGGAAAACCAGCTGTTACTCATTACAAAGTAATAGAGCGTCTAGGCTATGTAACCCTTGTGAGCTGCAAGCTTGAGACAGGACGTACGCACCAGATACGTGTGCACATGAAGCACATAGGACACACCTTATTTAACGATGAGCGTTATGGTGGTAATGCTATCTTAAAAGGAACGACGTTTACTAAGTATAAACAGTTTGTAGATAACTGCTTTAAGATTTTACCACGCCAGGCACTGCATGCAAAGACATTAGGTTTTGTACACCCTACTACCGGAGAATACAAACGTTTTGAAACCCCAGTACCAGAAGACATGACGGGCTGTATAGATAAGTGGCGATCTTATGCTACGCACAGTAAGGAGCAATAGTTGGACTACGCTTTCGCGAAAGCTGATACTACAAGCTCATAATTACATCAAAAGCGAGTCATTGTTTAAAAACAGTGACTCGCTTTTTTTATGCTCTCTGTTGACAAATCTGTTATTTAAAAATATGGTTTAAAGAGTTTTGTGAGGTGAAAGCTTGTATATTGAATTCCATATTAAGAAAGTCAAAGAGCGCAATGCCTAATCATCATACTGGAATAATTTATAAAAGTCAATTATCTACATTCAATATAGCTTTTATGGGGTTTGGGAGCCTAGCCATGATTGGATTTGGCGTAAAATTTTTAATAGGCACCCAAGAATCTGGAATAAATTGGTTCATAATTTTTCCTTTAATAATTATTTTCATTGGAGGTCTTAGTCTATCTAACACATTAGCTCTTTGCTCTGTAGCTATTACTAAAGAATTTCTAATTCTTAATTATCCGTTTTTAAGAAGAACGATACGTATTCCATGGAAATCAATTACAGATGCAGGAATGACGTTTGTTACAACCAAAAGTAGTGGCTCTGATCATGCGTTTAGAATCGGGAGAGAAATTCGACTATTTGCTGACGGTAAACATTATAGATTTACAACTTTTACAATACAAGATCCTGAAAGACTTCTTCTTGAATTAAAAAAAAGACTAGATAGTAGTCTCAAAAAAAAGATGAAGGACGAGTACCAAAAAAGCAAGTCTGACTTTTGGAAGAGCGAAAATGATTCCCGAAGATGGATGAAGAAAATTGTTCTTCCCATTTGTTTAATTATTTTGATATTGTTGTGGGTTTTAAATAAATAAGGAAACACTATTAAACACCTACCTCAACATCCCACCCCAACCTTTCCTTCAAAGGGAAGAAACTAGAAGTCTCCCTTTGAAGGGAGATTTAGAGGGATGTTATGTAAAACAGATAATTTCAATTTCCCATCTCACTAACCATTACCCTTATTCAATCCCGCCATAGTCAAAAACAATAGCAACTGCTGTGTGTAAAGCACATAATTGCTAACTTTGATATCAAAGAAAATTACTTATGAAAATCGTTGTTTCTCCAGCAAAGTCACTCAATTTTGAATCAAAACTCCCAACCACTAGAGCTACGCAACCGCAGTTTCTTGAAGAGGCAGAAAAGCTTAATAGTAAACTCTCAAATACTACAAAGAAAGAGATTCAAGACTTAATGCACATTAGTGAGAAACTAGCAGATTTAAACTACCAGCGTTATCAAGATTTTACAACACCTTTTACAAAAAGTAATGCGCGACCGGCGGTTTATACTTTTGATGGTGATGTATACACAGGTCTTGATGCCTACACCATACCTACAGAAAAATTAGACAAACTTCAAGACTCATTAAGAATTTTAAGTGGTATGTATGGAATTTTACGTCCACTAGATTTAATGCAAGCTTACCGCCTTGAGATGGGAACCAAGCTAGAATACTATAGCACTAAGAACTTGTATGAATTTTGGGGAGACACTCTTACTAATCGTCTTAATGAGGAACTAGAAGATGATGAACTTTTTGTAAATCTTGCGAGCCAAGAATACTTCAAAGCAGTACAACCTAAAAAACTTAAGGTTCCAGTAATCACACCTATTTTTAAAGACTTTAAAAATGGCAAGCTAAAGATTATTGCTTTTTACGCAAAGAAAGCACGAGGCTCGATGGTGCGTTATATTATTGATAAAGATGTAAACAGCATAGAAGATCTTAAAGGATTTGATTATGACGGCTACGCATACAGCGCAGAGGAGTCTAATGAAGATAAAAACGAATTTGTATTTACAAGGTAATTGTCTACAATAACTAAAAACCCATCATAGAGAAATCTATGATGGGTTTTTTACGCTCTGGAAAACATCTTATAATACTAGAACAATTACTTAACCTTCTGCATTTTCGCAGCATCCTTAGCTTTCTTTCTTCCTTTTTTTCTTCTTTTTGCGCCAAAAGTTCCGCGGCTTATTTTTCCTCTTCTTGATTTTTTATCTCCTCTTCCCATATCCATATTTTTAGTTATTCTCAAGGTAGCATTTTTCAAAAAGAACCTATTTTAAAATTCTGTTAATCATCTGCCTATACTATCTTTATAAATAAAAAGTATCACTATGACGTATTACATTCTTATTGCGCTACAACTGGCATGTGCTTACCACGTTTACAAGAATAAAAATAGTTTTTACTGGTACTTTGCTATCCTCCTATTGCCTGCCATAGGCTGCCTAGTATATGTAATCGCTCAGATTTTCAATAAAAAGGATGTTGCTGTCGTTCAAAAGGAATTTACAGCGGTTATTAACCCTACCAAAAAGATAAGCCAACTAGAAAAGAAAGTAGAATTTTCTGATACGTATTCTAATCGTGTGGAGCTAGGCGATGCGTTACTTGCGATAGGTAACTTTAAAGAGGCAGCGATTCAATACGATAGTGTTTTAAAAGGAAGTCAGAAAAACGATTACTACGCAAATACTCAATTACTACTTGCTCTTTTTGAGCAAGAAAAGTATGATGAAGTAATTGCCATAGGTGAGAAAATGAGCGCCGTCTCAGATTTTGAAAAGTCGCAAGCACAGTTTAAATATGGTCTTGCCTTATCAAAAACTGGTAAGGACGAAGAAGCAGAGGCTATCCTTAAAAAAATAGATCAGCGATATTCTAATTATCCTGAGCGCGTGCAACTCTCAAAATTTTATATTGAAAGTAAGATGCAATCTAAAGCTCTAGAAGTGCTACACGAGATGCAAGAAGAGTTTTTAAACCTCACTACACCCAATAGAAAACTACACAAAAACACTTTTATAGAAGTAGAAAGACTTGTTGCGACGACACAATCATAATGTCTGTTTTTAAACACACACATCCCTATCCTCCGTTTAATATTGAGAACGCCACAAAACTCATTGTAGGCACACTTCCTCCTCCTAGATTTACAGAAGGCACTCTTAAAACGGGAGATGTAAACTTTTGCTACGGCAGTATCGATGGGCAACTATGGCCTATTTTAAATAAGATTTTTAATCTCAATCTTACTTTTGAAACTACAGAGCAAGCCATTCAAGAGCGTAAAGATTTTCTCATATCTCGTAATATCGGTATTTGTGATATTGTTGCTTCCTCAGAACGCATCAAAATAGACGCTTCAGATATCGGAATGACTAACGTGACGCTCAGAGATATTTTCGGTTACTTGAGTAAATCTCCAAAAGTGGAAACACTATTATTCACAGGAGGAAATAGTAAAAACGGCCCTGAGTATTTCTTTAGGAAAGCTTGCAAAGAAAAGGATGTAAAGTTAAAAGTGGTAAGCAGCGAAGTACCCCGAGTACATCAGTTTCAATGGCAAGGACGCACTATTAAAACGGTGTCTCTCACTGCACCTTCTGGAGCGGCAAACAGAGCCGTGGGCAGTCTTGCCCTATACAAACAACTCAAAAAGGAAAATCCACAATTCAATACGATAGACTTCAGAGTCTTGCAATACGCTCCTTTCTTTTAATTTTTTTACGCTTTCGCGAAAGCGTAACTCAAACACTATACATCCAAAAATAACTTACTTTTTATTTTTGAGCCAATTTGTATCTTCACACTTCAAGTACAACCAAATGAAAAGACTTTTTTTACTCCCACTACTCGCCATTATCATAAGTTGTGGTGACACAAAAGATAATCCAGAAAATAAAGACTTTACTACGCGCTTTGAAAAAAGCGGAGGTACAGAAACGCCAACCTACCAAGAAGTCATCGCTTTTTATAAGGATCTTGATACTGCGTATCGCTCTATTAAAACCTATGAAGTAGGCACGACAGATGCTGGCGAACCGCTCACGCTAGTTACTTTTAATCCTAATCGAAGTTTTGACAGTGAGTTTTCTGACGATAAAGATGTGCGTCGTATTCTCATAAATAATGGTATTCACCCTGGAGAGTCAGACGGTATCGATGCTACTATGATGCTCATGCGAGATCTTGCACAAGGAAAAATAGAAGCTCCAGAAAATACATGGGTAAGTGCGATTGCAATTTATAATGTAGGTGGCGCTCTTAACCGTAATAGCGGGACGAGAACCAATCAGAATGGACCAAAAGAATATGGTTTCCGCGGAAATGCTCAAAACTATGATCTCAATCGTGACTTTATAAAGCGTGACACAAAAAACGCTGCCGCTTTTGCAGAAATTTATCACATGATTGAGCCAGATGTTTTTATAGATAATCACGTAAGCAATGGCGCAGATTATCAATACACGCTCACACATCTCTTTACACAACACAACAAACTAGGAGGAGCATTAGGTGACTACGTGCATGATGAGTTCCAGCCTATGCTAGAGGAAGACCTTAAGACAAAAGACTGGGAGATTACTCCTTATGTGAACGTCTTTAATAGCACTCCAGAAAAAGGCTTTAGCCAGTTTATGGATTACCCACGTTACTCAACTGGTTTCACTTCGCTATGGAACACTATAGGCCTCATGGTAGAAACCCATATGCTCAAACCCTACAAACCTAGAGTGGAAGGAACGTACGAATTAATGAAAAGCATCTTAAAAATCACTGCCGAAAACGGCACGAAGATTAAAGAAATGCGTGAAGGTGCTTTTAACGCTTTCGCGAAAGCGGAAACCTATCCCGTACAATTTGCTCTAGACACGACCAAAACCACAACCCTAGACTTCTTAGGATATGAAGGAAATATGCAACCTAGTGAAGTGACCGGGAAGGAACGTCTTAAATATGACGTTAACAAACCCTTTACCAAGAAAGTTACTTACTACGATTATTTTAAGCCTACAAAGGAGGTAACGATACCAAAAGCTTATCTAATCCCCAGAGGTTACAGAGATGTTGCGCTTATCTTAAAGGCAAATAACATTAAGTTTGATCAGCTTAAAAAGGACACGACATTTGTAGCTCAAGTATATCATATAGACACCTATGAAACTCGAAATAGCCCTTATGAAGGTCACTATTTACATTACAACACCAGTTTAAAAACTTCTGAAGAAGAAGTTACCATACCAAGAGGTGGTTACATAGTGCCTACAGACCAAAAAGGAATACGCTACATTCTAGAAACGCTAGAGCCAGAGGCGACAGATAGTTTCTTTAACTGGAACTTTTTTGATACTATATTACAACAGAAGGAAGGCTTCTCGCCATACGTATGGGAAGATAAGG
Source organism: Dokdonia sp. R78006 (assembly GCF_042466145.1). Lineage (NCBI taxonomy): Bacteria > Pseudomonadati > Bacteroidota > Flavobacteriia > Flavobacteriales > Flavobacteriaceae > Dokdonia > Dokdonia sp. R78006. Next base: position 176,042 of record NZ_JAXHBU010000001.1, read on the forward strand.
CTCAACAATTTCTTGAGACCCACCCTAAAATTAGAATAGAGTTTAATCTCAAGAAGTCGTTAAATCCTGATTTTGCAAATAACTGGTACGCTCAGCTAGACTGGATTCATAAAAAATCTTCTAGTTATGAGAAGGCACACCTACGCTACCCTATCGTTAGGATGCTTAATTAAATATTCTTTAGGAAAGATAAGCTTGATATTTTCGTAAGATTTATCAAGCGCTTTCTGTGATTTTTCAAAGTTGAGCCACTTGGCTTTCTTAATACCTTCCTTTGCTTGCGGCACTAGCTCGTCTGTGCAGCTTGTGTGCATTTCAAACCAGAAGGTCTCCTTAAGACGGAACTCTCCATTACGTTTAAAAACGTGGTAAGTAATTTCCAGTGGCTTTTTAATAGTAAGACCAGTCACACCAGTCTCCTCCTCTACTTCTCTAATAGCACAGTCCTCTATATCTTCTTTTTTCTCGATTTTACCTTTAGGTAAGTCCCAGCGACCGTTACGATGTATAAAAAGAATTTCTTTTTTATCGTTATATACGAGTCCGCCGCCCGCTATTACAAGTTTGAGTTTCTTGCGCAGGTGCTTGAGTAACTTCTCTTCCTTAGGGTGGTAGAGGTTAATATATAACTGTTCTCCATCATATAACTTCTTGATCAGTTTCTTGATCTTGACCTTCTTTATGGAGATGGTTTTATAGTTCTTCCCTATTACCTTTTCTGTAGATAGAATAATAGGAATATCATTCACAAAAACTTTATACATTTGCAGTATGATTTTAGACAAAGAAACGGCAAAAAAAACTGCCGAATTGCTTTTGCAAATTAATGCAATAAAATTACAACCGCAAGAACCTTTTACATGGGCTTCTGGTTGGAAATCCCCAATTTATTGTGATAACCGCATCACACTATCGTATCCTCCTATTAGAAACTACATTCATCAAGAAATGGCAAAGCAAGTAGAAAACATCTACGGCAAGCCAGATGCTATTGTGGGTGTTGCTACAGGAGCCATAGGTATTGGTATGCTTGTTGCAGATTATCTCAACGTACCATTTGCTTATGTACGTCCAGAGCCTAAGAAGCACGGGCGTAAAAACCAGATAGAAGGTCATCTAGAACCTAACAGCACTGTTGTGGTGATAGAAGATCTTATAAGTACAGGTAAGAGTAGCCTTATGGCAGTAGAAGCTCTTAAAAATTCTAACATGACGGTAAAAGGAATGCTTGCAATCTTTACCTACGGTTTTGATACCGCTACTCAGAATTTTGAAGAAGCTGGAGTTACACTCAACACACTTAGTGATTACTCTCATTTACTACTACAAGCTAGGGACACAAATTTTATAACCGAAGCACAACAAGAAACGCTAGAAAACTGGCGTAAGAGCCCGTCAACCTGGGAAAAATAATATTAAAAAAACCTAAATGAATTTAGAAAGCCCTGTAAAGACGCTCAACAAGTCACAAGAAGAAGTTTATAATTTCTTAATGAACATTGAGAACTTTGAAAAATTGATGCCAGAGAATACTAAGTTTGAAAAGATAAGCGATACACGTTTCCTTTTTGGACTTAAAGGTATGCCAGAAATAGTATTAGACCTTAAGGAAGGAATCCCTCATAGTAAAGTAGTACTAGGAGCAGCAAGTGATAAAATACCTTTCCAACTTACTGCAGATATTAAAGAACTAGCAGCAGATAAAACTGAGGTACAACTTCACTTTGAAGGAGAATTTAACGCCATGATGGCGATGATGGTTAAAGGACCTATCACAAAATTTATAGGCACACTTTCTGATAATATGGATGTAATTGCATAACGCAGTTTAAATTCAATATTTCGCAAAAATCAAAGAAGTCCTACAATCTTGAGCAATCTCGATGGTAGGACTTTTTTATATGCTTATTTTTACATAATAAATTCAACAATATGGCAGACATAGAGAAGCTAGAAGCATTTGTAACCCAAGTGCGTAGAGATATCGTACGACAAGTACACAAAGTAAGTTCTGGACACCCAGGCGGATCATTAGGATGTGCCGAATTTATTTCGGTTCTCTATCAAGAGCTTATGGAACGTAAAGAAGGATTTGATATGGACGGCATAGGAGAAGACCTCTTCTTCCTTTCAAACGGGCATATCTCTCCAGTTTTTTATAGTGTATTAGCTCGTTCTGGATATTTTCCGGTCGAAGAGCTTAATACTTTTAGATTACTTAACTCTAGACTACAAGGACACCCTACTACACATGAAGGGCTTCCTGGAGTGCGTATCGCCTCTGGATCACTAGGTCAAGGATTAAGTGTTGCGGTAGGTGCAGCTCAAGCAAAAAAACTTAACAAAGACAACCACACTATCTATACCTTAATGGGAGACGGTGAATTGCAAGAAGGTCAAAACTGGGAAGCAATTATGTATGCTTCGGCAAAAAAGGTTGATAATATTATCGCTACCGTAGATCTTAACGGACAGCAGATAGATGGTAGCACAGACCACGTTTTAAACATGGGAAGTGTGCGTGCAAAATTTGAAGCTTTCGGGTGGATTGTTCTTGATATCGAGCAAGGAAATGATGTAGAAGCTATTGTAAAAGGAATGAATCAAGCCAAAGATCTTTCTGGAAACGGAAAACCAGTTTGTGTATTATTACACACAATCATGGGTAATGGTGTAGACTTTATGATGGGCACACACGCGTGGCATGGTAAAGCTCCTAATGATGAGCAACTCGCGAGTGCTCTAGCACAGAATCCAGAAACTTTAGGCGACTACTAAACCTTTTTCTTATTACGCTTTCGCGAAAGCGTACCAAAAATCATTACAATGAAAACATACGAAAATACAGGCAGTAAGGATACAAGATCAGGTTTTGGAGCTGGAATGACAGAATTAGGAAGGACAAATCCTAATGTTGTTTCTCTTTGTGCAGATCTTATAGGTTCTCTAAAAATACAAACGTTTATAGATGAAAATCCTGAACGTTTTTTCCAAATAGGAATTGCCGAAGCTAATATGATGGGTATCGCAGCAGGACTAACAATAGGTGGCAAAATTCCTTTTACAGGAACTTTTGCAAACTTCTCTACAGGTCGTGTTTATGACCAGATTAGACAGTCTATCGCATATTCTGATAAGAATGTAAAAATCTGTGCATCTCACGCAGGTCTTACCTTAGGTGAAGATGGCGCTACGCACCAAATTCTTGAAGACATCGGACTCATGAAGATGTTACCAGGGATGACAGTAATAAATACGTGTGATTATAACCAGACCAAAGCGGCTACTATAGCTCTTGCAGATCACGTAGGGCCAGTTTATTTACGTTTTGGACGTCCAGTAGTAGCTAACTTCACTCCAGAAGATCAAAAATTTGAAATAGGGAAAGCAGTACAATTACAAGAAGGTAATGATGTAACTATTGTTGCGACTGGCCACCTAGTATGGGAAGCGCTTGAGGCTTGCAAAGTACTTAACGAAAAAGGCATCTCAGCAGATGTAATCAATATACACACTATCAAACCTCTAGACGCAGAGGCAATCATCAAGTCTGTAAAAAAGACGGGAGGCGTGGTAACTGCAGAGGAGCATAACTTTTTAGGAGGTCTAGGAGAAAGTGTGGCAAGAGAGCTATCTCTTACTCACCCTGCGCCGCAAGAGTATGTTGCGACAGCAGATACCTTTGGAGAAAGTGGAACGCCAGCACAACTTATGGAAAAGTACGGGCTTAATGCTGATGCTATTGTAAAGGCTGTAGAAAAAGTAGTTGCTAGAAAATAATCAAACAACACAACCGTTTATATAAAAAGACATAGGCAGTATGATTGTAACATACTGCCTTTTTATTTGTCTCTTTATTAATCAATAAAACTTCAATTATGAAAAAAATCATTGTAGCAGTATTACTCTTATCAGGTATGACTGCATTTAGCCAAAGCGCTGGCTTCGGAATCAAGGGCGGACTAAATTATGGATCTGTAGGCGATCTAGAGTTTACCTCAGAATTTGCCGAAAGTACTTTTGACAAAGAAAATAAGTCTGGCTTTCATGCTGGTATTTATTACAAGGCAGTGTTTGCTGGTATTTTTATACAACCAGAACTGCTTTACACTAAAATTAATACAGAATATCAGAGCAATATTTCAGGCTCAAATAGTATTGATTATGAATTGTCAAAAATTGACATTCCAGTACTCGTAGGTTTCAATGTTATAGGTCCTTTAAATGTGAAGGCTGGACCTTCTTTTCAGTACATTATAGATGATGAATTTGACGGGATAGACATTGATTTTGAAGATCCGGAAAATTCATTTACTGTAGGCTACCAGCTAGGTGCAGGGCTTTCATTTGGTAAGCTAGGAATTGATGTGAGATATGAAGGAGCATTTACAGACAATACCATTGTAACAGAAGCTCAGGCTGAAGATAATAGTGTAGGGTTTAAAGTAGATGCAAGACCATCGCAATGGATTTTAAGTTTATCGTACTCTCTTGATGGAGGGAACTAGCTTTAAAAAAATATAGATTTTAAAATCGGGTATTCTTAATAAGAGTACCCGATTTTCTTTTTGGTATACCTCGCACCTATTTCTAAGAGGAACGACATAAAACAAGCAATTATGCTCAATCTCTAGCCTCGATGTAGAAGTTTATAATCTACATATCGAACCACTTAACATATTTAATAACCTTCTCAAATCACTTGATTGAGCATCAAAAATTAGTTCAAATAAAAAAGGCACATTGTTCAAACAATGTGCCTTTTAAGTATGTTAATTACGCTTTCGCGAAAGCGTAATTAAATTCTAACTATCTGCATCTAGATAATCAGGTATACCGTCTCCGTCTGTATCTGTATATGTAACGACTCCAGTTGTGCTATTGATTACAATTTCATCTAGGGTATCTCTACCATCACCATCATCATCGCTATCTAGGTGATTACTTATTCCGTCTCCATCTGTATCTATAAAAGAAACTAAATTTCCATCTTCATCACGTATAATCTCTAATTTAGTAAGAACACCATCATTATCATCATCTTGATCAATGTATGCAAATGACAAATCATTATCCGGGTCATCTGCATCGTCAAAAAGAAACCCATTACCATCAAGATCTTCATCTATTGAGATTATACCATCGCCATCATGATCTGTAATGACTACATTAAAAACAGAAAAAGTAAATACAAGTGGACTATATATTTCAACACTTCCTGGAGGAAGATTGAAATACGCAAGACCACTAGGTATAAAAACGGCCCCTACTCCATAATCCTCATATGCAGTCGTTCCATCTCCATTTGTAACAGGTCCAGATCCAGCTCCTTTAAAACCAGCTACACCATTTTGAAAACCATCAATAGTCCTAGCAAGATCAAACCATACAGGATTAGGAGAGGAATCAAAAACTGAACTATTTAAATTTCTACCTGTATAATTTAACAGTGTAGAATCTGCATAAGTGGCTGCAGGTTTTTCGCTAGAGCCTTGTCTTGCTGTTAAGATGTAAATAGTTTGATCTGTATCCTCACGATTATACGTAAGACTTGATAATTCTGGTCTATCTATAAGAGGAGTCTTATCACTATTTGCAAGTGCTATTGTGTCAAAACGTATTTGATAATCAAAGTCTACTGTAGGATTCTCAAACTCTTCATAATTATAAAAGTGCGTTTCTAAATACTCACGTATCTCTGCATCATCTTCAATTGCTTGCTCTCCCCTATCTCTAGGAGGAACAATCGTAATGTCTGCATCATCGTCTTCAGGACAACCAACACATAGTAGTAAAACTATCGCTAGACCTAGGTAATTTCTTAATTTCATCAATTTTAATTTAAGGACTGCAAGATACAATTTTGATGTATTTTTGCACATTACTTTACCTTTATTAACGCGGTTTTATCCCTTTTTATATGAGAGTAGACAAATATTTATGGTGCGTGCGCTACTTTAAGACTAGATCTATAGCTACAGCAGCTTGCAAGAAAGGTCAAGTCAAAATTAACAACACCTCTATTAAACCTTCTCGAGACATATATCCTTCTGACACCATTTCTGTGCGTAAAAACCAAGTCACTTACGTACTAGAGGTCCTTGACCTACCTGAAAGCAGGCTAGGTGCAAAACTAGTAGGCATGTATGTGCGCGACAAAACTCCTAAGGAAAATCTTGAGAAACTAGAATTACTTAAATACTCAAAAGATTATTATCGTAAAAAAGGAGTGGGTCGCCCTACTAAAAAAGACAGAAGAAGCATTGATGAGATTTACAACAATGACGATTTTTTTAAAAGCGATGAAGAAGAATAGTAGGTTAATTGAATATCTTTAACCCATAAGCTAGCACAGATATGAAAGTTAAACTGGAGAAAATATTAGATCATCAAGCAATAGCTCATAAAACAAAGCGCATTGCCTTTCAAATCTACGAAAGCAATGCAAATGAAGAAGAAGTGATTCTAGCAGGCATTGCAGATAACGGTTACAAATTTGCCGAACGTCTCGCTATGGTTCTTGCAGAGATATCTCCTCTCAAGACAATTCTTTGTAAAGTGACTATGGATAAGAAAAATCCGCTAGGTACTGTACAGACAAGTCTTCCAGCAAGTGAATACCAAAACAAATCTGTAATTCTTATAGACGATGTTCTCAATTCTGGAACGACGCTCGTATATGGCGTAAAACATTTTCTTGATGTGCCATTAAAGAGATTTAAGACAGCTGTACTAGTAAATAGAAATCACAAAAAATACCCCGTAAAAGCAGATTTTAAAGGCATCTCTTTGAGTACATCACTTAATGAATCTGTAAAAGTCACTTTTAGAAAAGGCAATGATACTGCTGTTTTAGAATAGTTTCTTTAAAATTTCGACAGTTAATTCTTTTGGTGATTGGGTTTCTACTTTAATCACAACATCCGCCTGGTTATAATAAAACCCTCTCTCAAATAAATGCTTCCTTATATAATCTTCTAGATCTTCTAGCGATTGCATGCTAGCAATCAGTGGGCGCTCCTCTTTTGCCTCCCATAACCTATTTGCAAGTACTTTAAAATTCCAATTAAGGTACATTGTCTTTGCATTTGCTTCTTTAATAAGCTCCAAGTTGTTTCCATAACAAGGTGTTCCACCTCCTAAAGCGACTACTATATCACCATCATTCTCATCAATTAACGCTTTTAGATGTCTTGTTTCGGCTTTTCTAAAATAAATTTCACCTTTATTTTTAAATATTTCTGAGATACTATCGCCCTCTGCCTCTTCTATATAGGTGTCAAAATCTAAAAATTTGTAAGAAAGTGCTTCAGCGAGTAGTGGTCCAATGGTTGATTTTCCTGACCCCATGTACCCCATTAAAAAATATTTCATATGCGAACTTATTGAAAAACAAAGGTATATATTAAACTAAAAAAAAGAATGAAAATTTTATTTAAAAGGTTTGGAAATAAGAATTAATTAGATGTATATTTGCACCCGCAATGAGGCAATGACCTGGTAGCTCAGTTGGTAGAGCATCTCCCTTTTAAGGAGAGGGTCCCGGGTTCGAGCCCCGGCCAGGTCACTTGATAAGTGCAAACCTCCATCTTTTGATGGAGGTTTTTTTATGCAAAAAAAATCAAAAAATAATTTCAGATTATGCTTTGAGTTTCGAAAGAAGACTTTATATTTGCACCCTCGTTAAAATGACGACCTGGTAGCTCAGTTGGTAGAGCATCTCCCTTTTAAGGAGAGGGTCCCGGGTTCGAGCCCCGGCCAGGTCACTTTATGAGTATAAACCTTCATCACTAGATGAAGGTTTTTTTATGCTTTAAATTCAACAACCCTTAAAAATAGTTTTAGATTCACTCTAGAGTCTCATAAGAACATTTTATATTTGCACCCGCATTGATAAAATGCCGCTTATCTACCCGGGTGCTGAAATTGGTAGACAGGCACGGTTGAGGGCCGTGTGCACTAGTTGCGTGTGGGTTCAAGTCCCATTCCGGGTACAAAGAGAGTTAATCACATGATTAACTCTCTTTTTTATTACAATTCTTCCATAGATATTCCACAACCCATTAAGCGATAAGGCTTCAGAAGGTTCACTAAACTAATTCTTACCTTAAATTATCACGCTTTCGCGAAAGCGTAACTACATTTTCATAAACTTTGTTTAAATTTTAATACTCATAGGTTAAACAAAATAATTTAATTCCATACTTTTACATATAAATAAGGAGTTTTATGAAAAATGCTGTAAAGACAAAATTTAGTATAAAGGACCTTGAAGGCCTAAGTGGCATTAAGGCACATACTATACGTATATGGGAAAAAAGATATGGACTCCTTGAACCACAACGTACGGATACCAATATTAGAACATATGCACTAAGCGATTTACAGAAATTACTTAATGTTGTGTTTCTTACGGAGCATAAATACAAAATCTCAAAAATTGCCCGTCACTCTACAAAGGAAATAGCAGCACTTGTTGCAAGCTTAATTTCTGAATCTAACGAGTCTAGTGAAAATCATGCTATCAATTCATTTAAAATAGCAATGATGAATTTTGATCAAAATTTATTTCATAAAACATATAATGCACTTAATGAGACGAAGCCCTTTGTAGATATATTTTATGAAGTCTTTATACCATTACTACACGAAATAGGATTGTTATGGCAAACGGATACCATAAATCCATCGCACGAGCATTTTATATTCAATCTCATCAAGCATAAAATTCTTATTAATATTGAAAAAACGCAAATCAGTGTCCCACCGTTAAAAGAGAAGACATTTGCGCTTTTCCTGCCTGAGAATGAAATACACGAGTTAGGATTATTATTTCTTAATTACGAGTTGGTTTCTCACGGATATAAAGTTATTTACTTAGGGCAAAGTATCATGCTTTCAAATTTAAAGTATCTTTCAGTTAACCATCCTAATCTATCATTTGCCTCTTACTTCACTGTTAATCCTTTAGAAAGTGAGATTCCTCAATACTTTGAAGATTTTAATGCTGTTTTTGAAAATCAGAAATTAGATTTATACGTATTAGGCGCTATGACTAGTAAAATAGATGAAACAAAAATCCCTTCAAACATTCATATTATGCTTAGCATAAGAGAGTTTGTAAATGTTATAAAACAGTCTACCCCATCATATGCATAAAAAAATTATAATCATAGGTTCTGGATTTTCCTCTCTATCTGCAGCAAGTTATCTTGCCAAAGCAGGAAATGAGGTTCACCTTTATGAAAAAAACAGTACGCTAGGAGGACGAGCAAGACAGCTCAAACGTGATGGATTTACCTTTGACATGGGACCTAGCTGGTACTGGATGCCAGACATTTTTGAAAAATTCTTTGGTGATTTTGGAAAGAAAGTATCAGATTATTACAGCTTAGAAAAACTGGATCCTGCATATCATGTTTGGTTTGCAGATGAGATTGTGACCATAGGTGACACCCTTGATAAAATTGCTATAGAATTTGAACGCATAGAACCGGGCAGCTCACCAGCATTAAAAAAATTCATCAAAGAAGCAGGGGTTAATTATGACATTGCTATTAATGATGTAGTAAATAAACCTGGCCTTTCTCCATTTGAGCTAGTAACACCGGAGACTGCTGTACGAGTTGCACAATTTTTCAAAACGATAAGTGATGATGTGCGTAAAGCATTTAAAAATGAGAAACTTGTTTCTATCTTAGAATTTCCAGTGCTTTTTCTTGGTGCAAAACCAGACAAGACGCCTGCTTTTTATCGCTTTATGAACTATGCAGATTTTGGCTTGGGCACTTGGCACCCTAAAGGTGGTATGCATTCTGTTATTCAAGGAATGATCTCACTAGCCGAAAGTCTAGGTGTAACCATGCATACAGATGCAGGCGCATCAAAAATCATTGTAGAAAACGGAGTAACTAAAGGAATTGTTGTCAATGGTGAAACAATCAATGCAGACATCGTAGTAAGTGGTGCAGACTATCACCATACTGAGACTTTATTAGAGCCTGCTCATCGCCAGTATTCAGAGAAATATTGGGATAGCCGAGTTTTTGCACCATCCTCCCTACTATTTTATGTAGGATTTGATAAGAAATTTGATAAAGTCGCTCATCATAATTTATTTTTTGACACCGATTTTAATGAACACGCAAGAACTATTTATGATGATCTTGCTTGGCCTAAAGAACCATTATTCTACGCAAATTTCCCATCTTTAAGTGATGAGACTATGGCTCCAGCTGGTAAAGAAAATGGATTTTTCTTGATACCAATAGCACCAGGAGTAGAAGATACACAAGCACTTAGAGATAAATATTTTGATATTATAATGGAACGGCTAGAGCGACTTTCTGGTCAAGATTTTAGAAGTCACATACTATTTAATGAATCTTTTTGCGTCAAGGATTTTATAAGCGAGTACAACAGTTTTAAAGGAAATGCATACGGAATGGCAAACACTTTAAAACAAACTGCATTTCTTAGACCGAATTTAAGAAGTAAAAAAGTGAAAAATTTGTACTTTACTGGGCAGTTAACGGTTCCTGGTCCTGGAGTTCCTCCAGCACTTATATCTGGTAAGCTAACTTCTCAACTTATAGCAAAAATTAAAAGTTAATATGAAATCATTATTTGACACCGTTTCCAGAAGTTGTGCAAAGGTTGTAACCCAATCTTATAGTACTTCCTTTGCCAGCGCTACAAAGATGCTTGCGCCGTCAATAAGACAGGACATTTACAATATTTATGGTTTCGTACGCTTTGCAGATGAGATTGTAGACTCTTTTCATGATTATGACAAAGCGCTTCTTTTCGAACGTTTTGATCAAGATCTTAAAAATGCGCTAGAAGACAAGATAAGCTTAAACCCTATTCTCAATGCTTTTCAAGAGACGGTACACAAGTTTGCTATAGAACAAGAGCACATAGATGCTTTTATGAAAAGTATGCGTCTCGACCTTACTAAGTCAGATTACTTAACAGATGCAGAGTACAGAGAGTACATCTATGGAAGCGCAGATGTAGTAGGCCTTATGTGTCTTACGGTTTTTGTACAAGGAGATAAGGAGCAGTATGAATCTCTTAAGGAAAGCGCCATGAGTCTAGGCTCTGCTTTTCAAAAGGTAAACTTCTTACGTGATCTCAAGGCAGATTTTGAAGGACTAAGTAGAACCTACTTTCCAGATACAAATCTACACGAACTTGACGAAGCTTCAAAGCAAAGCATCATTGCAGATATAGAAGAAGACTTTGCAAAAGGTCTTGCGGGAATCAACAGACTACCTATAGAAGCTAAGTTTGGAGTGTACACTGCCTTTAGATATTACAAAAAGCTGCTTACTAAACTCAAGAAAGTACCTTCTGCCGAAATTAAAAATACACGTGTACGAGTTCCAGACTATGTAAAAGCTAGTCTATTGGCTCGTAGCTATGTAAAATATCGTTTAAACCTCATTTAAATTTTACCCTATACTAATGCAAACATTTCTTTGGATACTCGTTTTTGTAATGACATTCGTCGTAATGGAATTTCTAGCTTGGGCAACACATAAATATGTGATGCATGGCTTTTTATGGTCACTTCATCAAGATCACCACCACAAAAAACACAATTCTTGGTGGGAAAAAAATGACCTCTTCTTTATTTTTTATGCCCTAGTTTCAATAGGCTGTTTCCTATTGTGGCAGTACGAAGGCGTATGGATAGGTCTACCTATAGGCTTAGGTATTTTTGCCTATGGTCTTGCATACTTTGGCGTACACGACATATTTATTCATCAGCGATTTAAGTTATTTCGCAATGCAAATGGATGGTACGGTAAAGCATTAAGAAGAGCACATAAAATGCACCATAAACATTTAGGTAAAGGAGATGGAGAATCTTTTGGGATGCTCTTTCCTCCAGTAAAATACTTCAAGCAAGCGAGAGCAAGCAAGAGATAAAATATAAAAGACCACTGTAAAAGGTGGTTTTTTTTATGCTTTCGCGAAAGCAAAACAACACTCCTCTCAATTCATTTTTCTAAGTTTGCAGCATGCAAATAACCTCATTAGTTACTGGTGGAGCTGGCTTTATAGGAAGTCATGTTGCTCGTCATTTACTAGATTTAAATCATCAAGTCGTTATACTTGATGATCTCTCTGGTGGTTTTGAAGACAACATTCCAGAAGGCGCAACATTTATCAATGGCTCTATCATAGATGTCTCACTTATTGACGCTATTTTTAATCAATATAATTTTGACTACGTATACCATCTAGCTGCATATGCCGCCGAAGGGTTGAGCCATTTTATCCGTAAGTTCAACTACGAGAATAACCTCATTGGGAGCATCAATCTCATTAATGCAGCGGTTAATCACAACATAAAGAAGTTCATCTTTACAAGCTCTATTGCTGTGTATGGAACTCAAGAATTACCACTTAAAGAATCGCAAAAACCACAACCCGAAGATCCCTATGGTATTGCAAAATATGCGGTAGAGATGGATCTCGATAATGCACATAAAATGTTTGGGCTTGACTATATTATCTTTCGCCCGCACAATGTGTATGGGCCTGGGCAAAACATCGGAGATAAGTATCGCAATGTAGTGGGCATTTTTATGAATCAGATATTAAAGGATGAACCGCTTACCATCTTTGGCGACGGAAATCAGACCCGTGCTTTTACCTACATAGATGATGTGGCACCTTATATTGCGGCTAGTTACGCTTTCGCGAAAGCGAACAACCAAATCTTTAACATAGGCGCAGACACCGAAAACACGGTAAATGATCTAGCTAAAGAAGTAGGAGTTGCTATGAAAAAAGAGGTAACCATCAACCATCTAGAAGAGCGCGAGGAAGTAGTACACGCCTATGCAGACCACTCAAAATTTACAGAAATCTTTAGCCCAAAACCAGCTACAACACTTGCTCAAGGATTACAAGAAACCGCAAAATGGGTGACCGAACACGGCGCGAGAGAAAGTAGTACTTTTGACCCTATAGAAATCACAAAAAACCTTCCAAAATCGTGGCAGTAAATCAACCCCTCGTATCTATCATAATGGCCGTAAAAGACACGGCTCCATATCTACACGATTGCATAAACTCGATTATAAACCAGACGTATCAAAACTGGGAACTTATTGCTGTAAATGATCACAGTACAGATGAGACTCCAGAGATTCTTACGGCATTTGCAAAGCAAGATACACGCGTTCGTGTTTTTGACAGTGACGGTTATAAACTCATCCCAACATTACAATGTGGATACAGAGAAGTGCGCGGAACCCTGCTCAACAGAATGGACTCTGATGATAAAATGCCAGATTATAAAATTCAGCTTCTCGTAGATGAGTGGCATAAGTATGGAAAAGGGCACGTGATTGCTGGAGGTACAGAGCACTTTGTAGATGAGGGCGAGGTAGGTGATGGTTTTTTACGCTATGAACGCTGGCTTAATGAGGTGGCGAGAACAAGCACACACTACCAGCAGATTTATAAAGAGTGCGTTATCCCGTCACATTGCTGGATGATTCATAAAGATGATTTTGATGCCGTAGGTGCTTTTGATCCTGTTATCTATCCAGAAGATTACGATTTATGTTTCCGTATGTACAAACACGGGCTCAAAGTTATAGGCATAGATGCCATACTTCACCACTGGCGTGATCGCTCTAACCGCATCTCACGTACTTGGGACGAGTATAAAGACAATCGCTACTTTGATATGAAAATGCGTTTCTTTTATGAGATAGATCGTGATAACACACGACCACTCGTACTCTGGGGTGCCGGCCGTAACGGTAAGGATATGGCTAAGATTTTACAATCGTATAATGACACTTTTCACTGGGTTTCAAATAATGAGAAACAGATAGGCAAAGACATTTACGATGTACGCATGCAATCCTTCACCGATGTCCCGTCTATAGAGAATGCGCAGATTATGATTGTAGTTTCTTCTCCCGATGGAAAGAAGGAAATACAAGCACTACTCGATTCTTGGGACAAAGTAGCGGTTAAAGATTACTGGTTTTTTGCTTAGTTTATTGGCACATTATTCATGAATTGGAGTGCTTTTATTTAGAAAAGAAGGGATTATTTTTTAAACAAAGTAATCTTAAGGTGTTGATTCATTAATTAACAACATGCTCTATAACCGCTAACTCTTGAAAATCGAAATTCCCTCCAGTGTTTGAACCGAAACCATATGAAAAATATTGAAGCGGTCGGTAAGTACCAACAACATCAATTTTTTGATTTCCATTTCCTTCACTTAGTAATATATGAATAGGATAGGTTATAGTCGGTATTCTTTCTAGTAATGTATAATCCTGACTATCAAAAACGTGTATCTCTTTCTTTGCTTGTACTGCCGCATAAATCTTATTGTCTGAACCTATCGAGAAATTAAAATACTTATCGTTTGTTAACAATTCAAAGTTTGATAATTGTTCAAAAGAATTTAAACTAAAAACTGACCCTGATCTCCCAGAAATAAAGATTTCCAACTCTTCATTAATAACAAATAAATTTGGATCTATATTACTTCCGTCTATTCCGAAACCTTGAAGATTGATATCACCTGTTTGATTAACGAATTCTACATTACATTCAACTTCAGAAGGACAATTATCTACTAGTCGCATTAATCCAGCTTGAGCAGCATCAAAACGGCTTATAATATAAAACACGCTTTCTTGGTTATCATAGCTCAGTAATATATCTCCCGCTCCCACTGGCGCTCTAAAATTTTCTCCCGTATTTAGGTTATAGGAATAGTAGAAGCTATCTCGACCTTTATAATAAAATTTTTCACCTACAAATGCAAATGTTTTAATAATCTCATTATCAGGAACTTCAAACTCACTAATCAGTCCGTAATCACCTGTATTTAAGATTTTAACTTCTCCTTCGGTATTTGTTACTACCAATAAATTGTTAAAACGAAACTGAAATTTATTAAAACGAGATAGTCCAGAACCAAGATTAAATATCTCAGACACTTTACCTGCGGAGGTATTGTATCTTACTAATTTAGAAGTAGAATTACGGTCATAAATATGGTATATATTTTGCTCTAACCTATCTCTTTCTACCTGAAATGGGACATTATTAAAGGTTACTAAATCTCTGTCTAGAACTCCCCTATTGCTTGTAACTTCAAGACTCTCAGTCTGTCCATCGCTCTCGAAACTAAAACGAACTTGTACAGTGTAGGAAACAGAGGTTGTGTAGGGTACATCAAAATCAATATAAGATGTAGCATTTGATGGAGTATTTGATATAAATTGATCTACGACTAACGTTGAAGCGGTAAATGTATCATTCCTATAGATGCTAATATTATTAATTATAGAATTGATAGGCTTGCTTATCTCCCAATTAATCTCTATTTCATTCTCTAGTATAGTTAAACTTTCAATTGATACTTCAAAGTCATCAGTTGTAGTAGTCGTTTCATCCTCTTTAGAACAAGACAATACTAGGACTACAAAAAGTAACTGGTATACTTTCTTAAAATAATGCATTGAATATTCCGGGTTTAAATCTAGCAGTTAGATACTCATTAGAAAAATAATTGAATTCATTAATAGAAATATAATAGAATTCACCTCCTACATATTTAATACTTTCAGGTACAGTACCATTAAAATCAATTTGATTTCCTGTCTGTAAATTCCGTAAAATATTCCCAGACTTGACTATAACATAGTTATCTATTATAAATGAAACTTGTTGATTTAATGTTTCTACAGAAAAATCCGCATTCACAATGATCGTTGGATTGAAGCTGTCAAATTGTGATAAAAACAATTTACCATCAGCATGTCTTGGATTAAATACATTGCCTCCATTTTGGGCTTCTGGCAAAGGAAACCCTTCCAACGCATTAGAAGGAAGCTCCTCCCACTCTAAAGTATTCCTATTTAATTTCAACTTAAAATTTTGAATATCAATAGTATCATCAGGTGTTAAGATAAAACCTCCTAAGACGAATAATCCGTCTTGAAAAGCAAAAACATTTGAATTATATAAAGTACTACTTACAGGTGTTTCAATAAGCGTTTCTTCAAAAGAATTAAGATCTATAAAGCTCCACTCGTAAACTGGATCACTACCTAAAGGCGTTTTTTGTAAGTAGATCCTATCAATATTATCAAATACAGTAAATTCTATAATACCTTCAAACTCCCAATCTCCTATCCTTTCCCACTTTTCTGTATCTGTTTCAAATTTAAAAAGCGCGTAAATTGGATCCAGATGATCATCAAAATCGTTTAGGTTTCCTAAACCGTAAATATCTTGATCAAAAACGTAAGAATGTTCAGTTACATTTGGATTTTGGTCTACTAGAATAGCATTTTCAACAATAGAAAGTTCTGCATCTAAAACTGTCACAAAACCCGCATACTCATATCGTAGTTCCTGAATTGTAAAATCATCGTAAATCCCCGGCGGAATATCTACTACAAGGAAATCATTTGCTACATAAAAACGTGCTTCAACATCATCTACAAAAACACTACCTAAACTTTCGGGATTCAACCCTATACCTTGAACTGCAAATTCACCATAAAAAACATTTGTTCCATCGGGGATAGTCAAAATTGGTTCTAATAAATCTAATTGATCATCAACTACAATCTGTCTTTGAGCCGTCACCTCAATATTAAGATGAGATTCAACAATAAACGATGGCAAGAGTACGGTTATAGAATTGTATGAAGATTCTAAAATTTGAGCAGATTCATTATTTATTTCAACAATAATATCATCTATATCAATATCAAAATTTTCACCAAAAATTTCAAATGGCTCTCCAAATATAGCTTGGTCAGTTGAATAACCTGAGATGGAAGGACTTAATAATGAAAAATTAGATACAGCAATAGTTTCATTTGTATTCAAATCAATTACCTCTATATTTTTTTGCGCTGTATCAAGTGATCTTGGAATCAAAATGTTTATTACACCTGATTCTTGAATAAAAAATGATGTCTGTTCATTACCAAAAAAAACTTGGATGTTACTATCAAAATTCACTTCGGCTATATCTAATGAAATTCTTTGACCTAAAAGACCTGATGTATTCGGTAAATTAGTCATTGTAATAGTTTGGCCATCGTCTGTTCCACAAGATAGAAGTAAGAGACTTAGATATAAAAAAACGTATTTCATTTAAAAAGTTTGAGTAGTAAAAATATAAATCAAAAGTCCTACTTAGGTTATGTTTCAAAGAAAAGTAGTAATTATTTTTGGGCTTAGCCTACAAATATGAATATTCCACTACTGTAATATTCGCATATGTTAGTTAAGTATTCTTCTTAAGTACAAACAATCCTATAATGACACCTTTCACTGGGTTTCTAATAATGAGAAACAGATAGGTAAAGACATTTATGATGTACGTATGCAATCTTTTACAGATGTCCCGTCTATAGAAAATGCGCAGATTATGATTGTAGTTTCTTCTCCCGATGGAAAGAAGGAAATACAAGCACTACTCGATGCTTGGGGCAAAGTAGCGGTTAAAGATTACTGGTTTTTTGCTTAAATTATTCATTTGAGATAAGAACAAGTTCTTCTTGAGGAGCAATAAGATACTCCGCTCCATTTTCTGTTACTACAGCCATCTCCTCTACAGACATTGTTTTTACACCGCCGTCTGCTAGTTTCCAAGAGTGAAAACCGTCAAAGGCAAACGTCATCCCTTCCTTGATCACTTTTTCTGAGGCTGGTCTTACGTGTGATGCTTGAGAACCTCCTAGATTAGGTCCTACATCGTGAGCGACATAGCCTACGGGGTGACCCGTGCTCCACATCACATAGTCAGACCCTGCTTTTTCCATAAGTACGCGCTGGGCTCTATCTACATCTACTCCTTTAACGCCAGGTTTCATCGCAGCGAGTGCCTCCCTATTTCCAGCTTTAGAACTTTCCCAGTAGTGCATAATCTCATCTGGAGCCTCGCTCTCGCCTTCTTTTAAAACATATGCAAATCGCTGTATATCTGTCACCCACCTGTCATATACTTTGATGCCAAAATCTATTTGTATCACATCACCAGGCATAATTACTTTATCTGTAGCGTGCGAGTGCCCGCGGTCTGGCCCAGAATTTACATTAGGATTTTGAGCAGGTGCCCATCCATCTGTCACGCCATACTCGGTCATTCTTTGTTTTAAATATTTTGCAATGTCTGCATCTGTAGATGTGCCAGGCACTACTTGCTCGTAGGCTTCAATCTGCCACTGGGCAGTGAGCTTTGCTGCTTTCTTTAAGATGGCAACTTCTTCTGGTAGCTTTATAGATAACCACTCATAGACCACCTCTTCAGAGGATACTAGTTTTGAGGTTTCGTCACCTAAGGCAGTAGCGATTTCTTCATACTGTGTATGCGTAAGTCCGTCTGCCATCACATTATTTGAAGATGTGTTTACGGCAATACTTTTAAAATCTTTTGTTTTGACAAAATCTGAGGCTTGCTCAATAGCAGAGGTTCCTCGAGCTACACTCACGACCTCCCCGTGTATATCTAGGTCATCTAGCGCAGTTGCTTCTCCAGAAGGTGAGAATACCTTAGAATGAAACCCAGTTGCATCGTTGTAAAATAAAAACACGGCGGTACCACCAGCATTTTCTCCTCCTATGTGATCTGCAATGGGGTCATTATTATTTTCTCTACAAATAGTCATCCAGCAATCTACCTCTGCAGTTTTCAGTGCTTGCGGTAATAGCTGACTAATACGCTTCTTTCTAATGTCTGGCCAAGGGTTTTCTCCCCAGTACGTTTCCGGGTTTATGGCAACTTCTGGTTCTTGTTGTTGAGCACAACTACAAACTAAAAAAATGGAAAGAAAAAAGAGTAAAGGTTTAAGCATCGTATCAGGATTATTTTCAGAGTAATATAGAAATTTTGTTCCTATCTCTAAAAATAAAATGATGCAAATTAAACTAGCTGCTCGCTATTAAAATGCCTCTGCAATCCCTAAGTAAAACTCACTAGAACCTCTACCAAAACCTACATCAAAACGAAGATTGAGACGCTCTTCCTTATCTATCATAAAACGAAGACCACCTCCATAGGTAGGTTTTAAATTCTTAAACTGAAAATCGCTTACATCATTATAGATATCACCTCCACCGGCAAATAATACAGCGCCAAAACGAGAGTTCTTAAACGTCTTTCTATATTCTACCTGGCTTGCAAGTAAATCTCTACCTATATAACGGCCTTCTCTATAACCACGCATAATCTCACTACCTCCAAGAAAAGAAAACTCAGAAAACGGTAAGTCACCGCGAGTAAATCTTCCCACCATCTGGAATGCAAGAATATCATCTTTATCTGCAAATGGCTTTGTATAATGTCTTAAATCAAAACGTGTCAAATCAAAATTATGTGTACCTCCTAGCGCCTCGAAGTATTGACCTCTCGTCGTCTCTAGGTACCATCCATTTTGAGCATTTAGTACATTATTTCTGTTATCATACAGTGCAGCAACCTCAACACCTAGCGACGTAGAGCCATCATAACCCGTAGGTCTGGTTTGATCTATAAGTCCGCCCTCTTCTATATCAACAGAGTAAATGTGATTAAATCGCACACCTGCACCTACAAAAAGGTAACGTGTAAAAGCCTGCTTTAAAAAGATAGGCTCCACTAGTAACTGGTAATAATTATACTCCTCCTCTTCACTTTCTGGTGAGTTTGTGCCAAAACCATAAAACAGTCTTGGGTAATTTTGAAAAAGGATATTACCCTCTATCACCCACTTCTCTTGGTTTGTAAAAATCTCAAATCCAGAATAAACAAAAAACTGACTATTAAGTGTGTACTGCAGCGTGATAGGCATATTAGACACACGCGTCTCCTCCCCACTACCGTTAAATTTAAATAAGTATTTTGCACCCGTCCCAAAGGCAAAATTTGTTTCCGGACTGTAACTCATTACTGGTGCCGCTATAAACTTAGATGCATATAAAGTACTATCTTTTGCAACAGCCTTGTGGTTAGGATGAAACGTAAAAAACTCTTTAATTTTTTCAAAATCCTGCGCTTGTGCATTCTGCGTATTTCCTAAAGAAATAAGAAGAATTACAACGGTATATATAATTTTCTGGGGGAAGTAGTTTACTCTCAAAATGCTATTTTTGAGTAAAGATACTGTAGACGGGAGTTATAGCCCGTGACAAGCTTTAGTTTTTGTGATAACATTAGTATCTCACACACCATTTATACACCATACATTCCATCAAGCAAGCCATTATGCTCAATATTGTACTCATCAATCCAGAAATCCCAAACAACACAGGTAACATAGGTAGGCTTGCCCTCGGTTCTGGCTGCAAGTTGCACCTTGTAAAACCCTTTGGTTTTGAGATAGACGACACCCGCCTTAAACGCGCAGGTCTTGACTACTGGCAGCATCTAGACGTACAGTATTATGATAATACAGAAGACTTTTTTAATAAGAACGCTTTCGCGAAAATGGCCTTTCTCTCAAGTCACGGCACAAAATCACATTATGACATTCCTTTTGAAGAAGACCTATTTCTCGTCTTTGGAAAAGAATCTAAAGGACTCCCAAAAGAAATCACCGAAAAACACCCAGACCAACTTTATAAAATCCCACTATTTAGCGAACACATCAGAAGCCTAAATCTCGCAAATGCCGTGGGAATTGTAGCTTATGAAGGGATAAGGCAGTTGGGTTTATGAATATTGAGAAAAAAAATCTGAATTGGTTTATTAATAATTACTTGAATACCCAATAAAACTAGAAAATAACAAAATGAAGAGAACTCAAACGACAACTGAAAGATTATTCACGGAGTTAAACGAAAAAGGGGGGATTTCACAGATAACATTAAACCACTTAAGAATCCCTAATTTCTCAATGAAAGAAAGTGCTTTAATTTTATTAAAATTTGGCTGGTACATTCCTAGAGAATTTAAACTAAAAAAAATAGCTGAATTAACAGAATTAGGAAGGTCTAAAAACTTTAATGAGATTGATGAAATTTTGACTGAGTTTTTTAATGAAAAGATTGATAATATTGAAGAAAATTTAGTCGGCACATACTCAGAAAGAAGTGAGATTATAAAGGAAGCTTTTAATTCCCACAAAATGAAATTGTACTATTCTTCAACAATTCTATTTTTATCTCAAGCAGACGGAATTACAGAATCAAAGATGTTCATCGGAAGAAAGAATTTTGAAAAAAATATAGACTCTAGAAAAAATCCTGATATTGTAAATATTTTGGGAGAAGAGAGTCCTTTAAATGTTGACACACGAAAAGATAACAATCCTAATTATTTCAGCGACTTGAATCGACACGGAGTTATGCACGGTTTATCTAATAATTATGGTTCCGAAAAAAATAGTTTGAAAGCATTATCATTATTATGCTTCGTAAGTGATTTTTACAATAGATACGAATAAATAAAAGGACAGTAGCGAACAAGAACTGAATTAAAAAAGAAGCTTCTTTTTGATATAGTTTTGGAATTGCTATTGTAATTAAAAGAAAGTATGACAATAATCCAATATTCAATTTAGACACGGTCAAGCTCTAAATTAATACTCCCTACAAAGTAACCACCGTAAACTCGCCGCCTAGCGGCTCAAGAGCATTTACAAGTTCAGGGATGAGTTGCTCGCCAAATTCTAGATAAAACTGTGAGAAGTTAGTATTTCTTTCTTGCAGGCTTTGCATTGGGAAAACTTCGTTTTGTAAATCTACTAGGCGTTGTACGTGATCACTTAACTTTCGCTTTTGTGCACGCAGCAATCTACTCTCTAAGTTTTCTAAACCTTTGAGTTGTTTTACTTCTTGAGCTTTTACGGCTCCTATAAAACTAGCGTCTGTCTCTTCGGCTAGTAAATGCATTGCTTTAAACTGCTCTTTTAAAAAGCTGCGTTGTGCAGAGAAGTCTATCTCTACATTTGAGATGGCACGCACCTTTCGGTTAATGAGTTCGTTTTGTTTTAGAAATAAATTTGGTAACGACACGCCTAGATTTTCGGCTTTTGTACGTTGCTTTTCGGTACGTATTAATGCCGAGTTACGAAGTAATAATGCTGGAAATGGAACTTCTACTTCTTCAAAATATGTTTTAAGTTGGAACCAGTATGCCAGCTCTCCGCCTCCACCTATGTAACAAAGATTTGGTAAAATCACTTCTTGAAAAAGTGGTCTCAGCAGGGCGTTAGGCGAGAACCGTTCTGGATGGTTAGCAAGCTCGTTGAGTATCTCATTTTCGCGAAAGCGGATATCTGTATCATTTACCACATACATATCATCCACCTTAATAATGCGCTCACGGATGCCTTTTGTAATGTAAAACAAGTTAATCTCACGAGGGTGCACTTGCTCTGGGTAGCCTAGCGCAGTGAGCTGCTCTGTTTGCTGTGTCACCTTTGCGTGCGACACGCCCTCTAGCAATTCTCGTTGTACATAAGGAGCAAATAATTCTTTAAGTCCCGCGTCGTTACCATCTACAATGACAAGGCCGTACTCACCAAAAAGCTCGTTGCCTAGATAGCGCGTTGCATCTGCCAGGTTATCGTGATTGAGGTAGGCATCACTAAAAAGTTTTGAGAGGTACTCCGCATTTCTTGAAGTCCCCAGCTGTGTTTTAAACAATGCTAGTACCTCAGCCAGTCCATCGGTAGAGAGTTCGCCCACGGCGCCACCGTCTTCACGATTCCACTGCACTTTTTTACCTTGAAAATTGAAATAGTTAATCTCGTCAAAATCGTGATCTTCTGTCGCCATCCAGTAAATAGGCACATAATTGCGGTCTGGATCTTTCTCTTTAAGCTCCTTGCAGAGATTAATCACAGAGATAATTTTATATAAAAAATAGAGCGGCCCCGTAAATAAATTGAGCTGGTGCCCTGTGGTGATGGTAAACGTATTTTCGCTAGCAAGATGCTCGAGGTTGAGCTGCGTCTCGGCAGAGGTGTTTGTATTTTTATATTGCGCGATGAGGGAATCATATAAACGCTTTCGCGAAAGCGGACTAAAAAATTGTCCTTTCTCTTCTGCCTGTTTGATAAGATTATCTGCTGTAGGAAATCTGTGATAAAAGGGCTTAAGTGCTTCTTCTTGATCTAGATAGTTTGTGATAAGATTAGAAAAATACCCCGTTTCTCGGTACGGCAGACAGTCGGTTGGCATAAATTATGGTTTAGATAGTAAAGATAATTCTGATAAATTGCGACTTTTCCCAAAAAAACGTTAAAACGCTGATTTGCGGCGAGCTCTTTTTATAGCTTTAGCTTTTGCTAAAACCAACCAAATGCTCAGAATCTACAGCTTTTTTGTCGCCTTATTTCTCACAACATTACTTACCGCTCAAGTACAATCTCCATCAGAATTTCTGGGTTATGAGATAGGAACACAGTTCTCACGACACTCAGACGTGGTGCGCTACTTTGAACACGTAGCCGAAAATAGTGACCTAGTCACCTATCAAGAATATGGTAAAACTAACGAGCGTAGACCCCTTACATATGCCGTTATTACCACAAGCGCAAACCATAGCAATCTAGAAAATATACGCAAGGCAAACCTGGAGCAAACAGGTATTGCAACCGGCAACTCTGGTACGGCAGACAAGGCAATAGTCTGGCTTTCTTATAACGTGCACGGTAATGAAGCTTCATCTACAGAGGCTTCTATGGTGACACTATATGAGTTAATTACGTCAAAAAAAGAATGGTTAAGAGATGCCGTGATTATTATGGATCCTTGTGTAAATCCAGACGGGCGTGATCGCTATGCAAACTGGTTTAACCAAGTAGCGTCTACACCTTACGACCCAGCACAAGTAGCTGCAGAGCACGATGAGCCGTGGCCAGGAGGAAGACCTAATCACTACCTTTTTGACCTCAACCGCGACTGGGCGTGGGCATCACAAGTAGAATCACAGCAACGATTAAAAGTGTACAATAAATGGATGCCGCACGTGCATGTAGACTTTCACGAGCAAGGCATTAATAGTCCTTATTACTTTGCTCCAGCAGCAGAGCCTTTTAATGAGATCATCACAGACTGGCAACAAGAATTTCAAGTAGAAATAGGAAAAAACCACGCTCGTTATTTTGATAAAGAAGGTTGGCTATTTTTTACCGGAGAGAGTTTTGACTTACTCTATCCATCATACGGAGATACATACCCTATGTTTATGGGTGCAATTGGGATGACCTACGAGCAAGCCGGTCACGGTCGTGCAGGATTAGGAATAGATACAGATCAAGGTTTTGAACTTACACTTGTTGACCGTGTGGCACATCACAAAACCACAGGACTTTCTACTATAGAAATATCCTCTGCAAATGCTGGTAAGCTTAACACCCAATTTAAAGACTATTTCAACACAAGCGGCCTTAAATATAAAAGCTACGTACTTTCTGGAAATCTAGACAATCTTAAAGAACTTGCGACACTGCTAGACAGGCACGAGATCAAATATGGCTTCTCATCAAACGGGAAAGCCTCAGGATTTTCTTATACCTCAAACGGTCAAGGAAGCATGAGTTATGATATGGCTATGGTCGTGAGCACTAATCAGCCAAAAGGTAAAATGGTAAAAGCGCTTCTTGAGCCAGATGCAAAACTGAGCACACCACTTACCTATGACATTACTGCCTGGAGTTTACCGCATGCTTATGGCCTCAAAGCTGTAGCAAGCACGTCACTCGTTACTGCAAATGCGGTAAATCCGTTTACCATAAACAACTCAAACCTGAATGCAAACGCAGCAGGTTATATCGCAAAGTGGAATAGCCTTGAAGATGCAAAGCTACTTGCAGCATTATTAAAGGAAGGAATTAAAGTACGTTTTACAGAAAAGCCTTTTGCAAATAATGGTATCTCTTATGAACGAGGATCGCTAGTAATTACAAAAAGTGATAACAAAGGACGTATAGATTTTAATGAGGTTGTAAATACGCTTTCGCGAAAGCATAACAGAATCCTTAACGCAACGAATACTTCATTTTCGACCTCTGGTCCTGACTTTGGATCATCATCTATGAAGCTTATCAATCCGCCGAAAATTGCATTATTAAAAGGAGAAGGAACCTCATCATTAAGTTATGGAGCCACTTGGTATTTCTTTGAGCAAACACTAGGATATCCTGCTACCTCGATTGACACTGGTAATTTAGGACGTGTTGACCTTGAAGAATTTGATGTACTTGTAATGCCTAGCGGCTGGTACGGAAGTGTGCTTAATGATAGTACACTAGATAAAGTAAAAGATTTTGTGCGCGGTGGCGGAAAAGTAATCGCGATAGCGAATGCCGTAGGAAGTTTTGCTGGAAAATCTGGATTTAACTTAAAACGCAACAGCAATTCAAGTGACGACGACGATACTTCGAGCGATGATAATCTCACTCCATATGCTGAGCGCGAGAACGCAAGCACGACAAACTTTATAACAGGTTCTATCTTTAAAACCAAAGTAGACCCTACACATCCTATGGCTTTTGGGTATAACGACACCTATTACTCTTTAAAACTAGGAAGCAACTCTTATTCATATCTGGACAAAGGTTTTAACGTGTCTTACATTCCAGAAGAAGTAACCAACGTTGCAGGATTTGCGGGTGATAATGCCAAAGCAAAACTTAGCAAGTCTCTTATTTTTGGAGAAGAACGCATGGGGCGTGGAAGTGTAATCTACATGGTAGATGATCCACTTTTTAGAGCTTTCTGGCACAATGGAAAGTTATTTTTTGCCAATGCTATTTTCTTGACCAATAACGGGAAGTACCGATTGTAAATACAACGCTTGCTAAAACAAAAAAAATGCCCTGTTTCAGGGTATTTTTTTTGTTACTCTTGCGGACATCTCCCTGACTCCCTCTTGGAAGAGGGACACTGTTGTGGGTAGGTTATATGCTTTGAAAGTTTAAATTCTAAGAAAAGTTCACCCTTTAGGGACGGGGAAAACTTTTCGGCTGGCAATTCCTTGCTCCGACCCTAAATCAGTCAGCCAATTCCGTTCCCCAGCCCTGAAGGGTGGGAATTGGAATGGTATCAAAATTTAGAAAAGTCACCCTTTAGGGACGGGGTAAAACTTTTCAACTGGCGATTTCCTTTCCCCAGCCCTTAAGGGTGGGAATTGGAAATAAAAAATTAATCTTGATTTTAATCTCTGCATTGGAAAATAGAAAATTCACTTCAAAGACTTAATAATGAGTTATATTGCTGACTAATTATGAGTAATTCAAAAGAAAATATGCACGCTGGGGCAGCTGCTTCTAAATTTGAGTTTGCAGCTGCTTTGAGAAAGCGAGAAACTATAGCTGAGAAGAAGGTTTGGGAGTATTTGAAAACAAAACCATTTGGTGTAAAATTCAGACGTCAACATCCTTTTGCTGATTATGTACTCGATTTCTATTGTCATAAACTTAAACTCTGCATAGAACTAGATGGAGAAATACATCATAACCAAAAGGAATACGACTCCGACAGAACCGATGTCATAAACTCTTATGGAATAAAAGAAGTTCGTTTCACAAATAATTTCATCCTGCTCCAATTTGAAGAATTCAAAATATTTATTGAAGAGGAAATTAAGACATATCCTTAACTCAGAAAAGTCACCCTTTAAGGACGGGGAAAACTTTTCGACTGTCAATTCTTTTCATAGCCGTGACTCAGTTCGCCAATTCCTTCCCCAGCCCTGAAGGGTGGGAATTGGAGTTAGAAATTTTTAGTTTACTCACTCTTGCGGACATCTCCCTGACTCCCTCTTGGAAGAGGGACACTGTTGTGCGTAGATTACGTTATTATGATGTTTAATTTTCTAAGAAAAGTCACCCTTTAGGGACGGGGGAAAACTTTTCGGCTGGCAATTCTTTTTCATAGCCCTGACTCAGTCGACCAATTCCTTTCCCTATTCCTGAAGGGTGGAAATTGGAAATGAAATTCTAGTTTACTCACTCTTGCGGACATCTCCCTGACTCCCTCTTGGAAGAGGGACACTGTTGTGGGTAGGTTACGTTATTGGAAAAACTAGGCTATTTCATCTCAAACCTCACCATCTTGACCTCACTCTTTTCACCATCAAGATCTGTCCACGCTACAAAAACCTTATCGCCTACAACCTCTAGTTGTGGGAAGCCGCTTTGTCGTTCGGCAGAGGTGTTGGTTACTGTCACTGGTGCGTCGTGTGTGTCATCTACATATACTCGTGCTACTTGTAGTACAACGTTTTCACCCATTGGCTCTAACCACGAGATGAGAGCGCTGCCATCACTCATAAAATCTGTATCTACTCTACCTATTGCGTTTCCGTTATCTATACGGATTGCACCTCCAAAAGAGGCTCCATTATCGTTTGAAAAAGCGGTGAGCACTCTAGGAGTTTCACCCTCTGCAGTAAACCAACTCACCACCACATTTTCTTCTTGAGTCGCGATTGCAGGTCCGTTTACGGGGCAACCATTTAGCTCCCAATTGTCATTTCCTATAACCATAGGTTTTGTCCATGATCCATCTACCCAACGTACGATTGCCATATCTCGTACCTCAGGTTTAGTTTCTGTGCGATCTCTATAAACGGTAATAGGACCATTATTTGTAATTGCGATAGCTGTATTACAGCAGTCACAAACTCGGTTATCTATCTCCGTATCTTGAGTTATATTTCCCGCCAAATCTATGTAGGCGTTGCGCAGGGTCATTTGATTCTTAGCCTTGTCTTCGTTTTTAGTATTTCTTCCGTCTAGCCAGCTAGCATAAAAACCTCCATCATACGCTTGGATTGATACAAAGCCGTGCTCCGCATCTACGCCATCTGTATTGAGCAGGAAATCATCTTTTATTATTTGATCACCTTTAGACAATTGCAATTTGATATTATAATCATACGTACCCTCTGCAGATTTTTCTAAGATATTAGTGAGCACGTAATCACCATTTACGCCCAGTGCCGGAAAATCTGCCCAGTTTACAAACCAGTTATCTCCAGATGTAATGGTTCTAGGTTGACTCCATTTGGCACTATCGTAACTAGCATATTTTAAAATTGCCATCTTGTCTTCCTGCTCCACCCAAGTCATATGTAATTTACCGCCACTCGACTTGAGTCTAGGTAAATGAGACTTTCCTGTATAAGGAAGTTCTATAGTAGTGAGTGAGGCATTGACAGTAGCCATTTCTACAGCTGACTGTTCTAAGACTGGTGCAACCTCCGTTTGATTAGACTTTTTACAAGAAGTGAAGAAGATTAAAACAAAAAATACTAAACCAGTAATACGCATAGGGAATGTGTTTATAAATGCTACAAATGTAAGCGTTGCGCAGAAACTCTTACACACAAAAAAGCCTTTCAAAACATTTGTTCTGAAAGGCTTTATATAAATCATGTTACTACTTCTTACTTTTTAGTAGCGCGCTTTGCGTGTAAAGCTTGTGGTCGCTCTAAAGCTACAAGTGGTTCTGCATAAAGGTCAAAATCTTCGGCCTCTGTGATAGTTACCATCGCGTAATCTCCTGTTTTTAAGTAGAATTTTGTTGCGTCTACAAGTACTTCATTATCCACATCTGGAGAATCAAATTCTGTACGACCTATAAAGTAGTTTCCTTCTTTACGATCTACAACAATCTTGAACTCCTTCCCTATCTTTTGCTGATTAAGCTCCCAAGAGATTTGTGATTGGATCTCCATAATCTGATTGGCACGATCCATTTTTACATCTTCAGGCACATCGTCTTCTAGGTTAAATGCGTGTGTATTTTCCTCATGAGAATATGTAAAACAACCCAAACGCTCAAAACGCTGATCTTTCACCCATTGCTTCATAAGTTGGAAATCTTCTTCTGTTTCTCCAGGGTAGCCTACAATAAGCGTAGTTCTTATGGTCATTCCTGGTACGCTTTCGCGAAAGCGTTCTAACAACGCATTTGTCTTCTCCATCGTAGTACCACGACGCATAGACTTCAAAATATGATCTGCAATATGCTGCAGTGGTATATCGATATAATTACACACCTTAGGCTCGCGGTTCATCACATCAAGTACATCTACCGGGAATCCAGAAGGGAATGCATAGTGCAAACGAATCCACTCGATTCCTTCTACTTGAACAAGGTTTTCAAGAAGCTCTGCAAGGTTACGTTTTTTGTATAAATCAAGACCGTAATATGTAAGATCTTGCGCAATAAGAATCAACTCCGTCACTCCGTTTGCAGCAAGCTTTTTTGCTTCAATCACTAAGTGCTCTATTGATTTTGATTTATGCTTTCCTCTCATTAAAGGAATCGCACAAAAAGAACAAGGACGGTCACAGCCTTCGGCTATTTTTAAATATGCATAGTTTTTAGGTGTTGTAGTAATACGCTCCCCAATAAGTTCATGCTTATAATCTGCCCCAAGTGCTTTAAGTAATCCTGGTAATTCTGTTGTTCCAAAATACTGATCTACATTTGGAATTTCCTTTTGAAGATCCGGCTTATAACGCTCAGATAAGCATCCTGTTACAAAAACTTTATCTACTTCTCCTTCTTCCTTTTGCTTTACATACTCAAGAATAGTGTTTACAGACTCCTCTTTTGCATTGTCTATAAAACCGCAAGTATTAATCACGACGATATTACCTTCTTCCTCGTGAGCAACATCCATCTCATTTGCTTTAAGCTGGCCCATTAAGACCTCACTATCATAAACGTTTTTTGAGCAACCTAGAGTTACTACGTTTATCTTATTCTTTTTTAATGATTTTGTACGCATAGCATTCCTTTTAAGGGAGTGCAAAGATAAGCCAAATAACATAGTAATAAGAAAGCTATCTAAAACGAGAAAAGTCAGCATCTTACTGCTGACTTTTTTCTCATTACAATATGTGCTTTTCTTTCTAAAAGCAGCTAGCTTCTAGTCATCTAGATTATTTTTACTCCTGATATCCTTCTGGCAGTGTTCTAGCATTAAGTGCGCTCTCTACTCCCACTGCGATATTGTAAATTACTTCTTCCTGCTTAGATGGAGTGATGATGGTAACTCCCTTAGGCTCGCCTTGTGCGGTGAAGCCCATAGGTATTGTGAGTGCTGGATAGTGTGCTGCTGCGGCATAGCCAGCATCATAATTATTTATAGAGAGTATAGCATCTAGTTGACCACCAGCTTCAGGGTGCTTGCTCAATGCGTCTTGAAAATATGCTTGAGTAACCTTCATAAGGTTTTCTTTAATTGCTTTAAGCTCTACAGCGGTTGTGCTATCTGCAACGATACCTTTAAAAAGCTGTTGCCCGTAGGGAATACGTGTTAAGCTATCTTGATTGTTAAATGTGATAAGCTCCTCTATATTTCTATTTTTTACAGATGAGGCTACCTCAGCATCATAGTAAGCAGGCAGATCATTTTTCATATCTATATTTAAGATAGACAGAAAACTTGGCATATTAACTCGCTCCATATCCACCTCAACGAGTGTAGCTTTGGTTTGCTTTAATTTATCAATGGCAGCCGCATAAGTACTGTCTTGCAAGTATCCTTTTATCACACCAAGATATTTTCCTTCAAGGCTTCCATTTTTTACAGCTTGTACATAATTACCAGAAGATGCGTAGCTATAAGAATCTGTATTATCCTTACCTGTAAGCGCTTGTAACACAATCGCATTATCCACTACATTCTTCGTCATAGGTCCTGGAGTATCTAAGTGACTAGAAATTGGCACAATCCCACTGCGGCTTAAAAGACCGATGGTAGGTTTAAGCCCAACCAGATTATTTTGGCTAGAAGGTGATAATATAGATCCACTCGTTTCTGATCCTATGGCGGCTACTGCATAATTTGCTGCTACACTCACCCCAGATCCAGAACTTGAACCTCCCGACTCAAATTGCAAACGACCGTATGGATTAATTGTTTGACCACCCACGGCACTATAACCTACAGGACAACCTGTACATAAAAAGTATGCCCACTCACTCAAGTTGGCCTTACCTAATATTATAGCACTTTCTTCCTTTAGTCTTTTTGTAATAAATGCATCTCCTGCATTATTATCTGCAAGCGCTACAGATCCTGCAGTCGTAATCATACCAGCTGCTCCTATATTATCTTTTAAAAGTATAGGCATTCCGTACACAGAATATTCATCTATGGTAGATTTATCTTTATTATCCAGTGCTCTTGCTTCTTGTACCGCTTCTTTATTGAGAGAAATGACTCCGTTAAGCGCTAAATTATTATCACTTTCAAAACGGGCAATACGGTTTAAATAAAATAGCGTCAGTTCTTCATATGAGTAATCTCCATTTTTGATGTGCTTCTGGATGGTTGGAATATCCTGCTCTAAGATAAGCGGAGAAATTTCTGAGATGCGCTTTCGCGAAAGCGTATTTATCTCCCCATTAAGATCTTTCCAAATATCATTTTTATCGATTCCCTTAGCATTTACAAGCTTGAGATGCATTCTGCTATTTTCAAGGGCTTGAGTTTTTGCAATATCTAGAGAGTCATTATAAGCTTCCCACACATATCTAGGAGTTGTATCTACGGTGGTTGTAGGAGCTTCGTTTTTACAAGAAAAAAGCGCCGTTGCGAGCGCGAGAGTATAAAGGTATTTCATAGTGAATTTTTATAGTCCACTAAAAATACAAAAAGGTTTATCCAAAAGGATTAACCCACATCAAGAAACCGTAGATAAAAAACTTAGTAGATTCAAATGTAATCACTGCAATTACTAGCACCCACCAATTTTCTGAAGCTAGTGCTCCCTTAAGGATTCTCCATATATAGAATATGATGAGACTATAAAAAACAATAAAAATATAATGAGGAAAAGCAGAGTACTGAGCTAGATACTTAGGTACAAGTTCGCTTCTTACTGTAGCATGTGCCGTATACACGCTCCACACATTAAGTAGCATAAAACCAATGACAACAACTCGTAAAGTGCGCAACATAAGTTCTGGGAGCCACCTAGGAACGAGTTTCATAAAAAGTAATGGCTTATTTAAAGAAACTATCTACAAACTCAACTTTGTTGAACACTTGCAAATCTTCGATACCTTCTCCTACTCCAATGTATTTTACAGGGATTTGAAACTGATCAGAAATGCCTATAACCACACCACCTTTGGCAGTACCATCTAGTTTTGTCACAGCAAGCGAAGTAACTTCCGTAGCTGCCGTAAATTGTTTTGCTTGTTCAAAAGCGTTTTGACCAGTAGATCCGTCAAGTACAAGAAGTACATCGTGAGGAGCATCTCCTACTACTTTTTGCATCACGCGCTTCACCTTAGTAAGCTCGTTCATTAAATTCACCTTATTATGTAATCTTCCTGCAGTATCAATAATGATCACATCTGCGTTTTGATTTACACCACTCTCTAGCGCGTCAAACGCTACTGAGGCTGGATCACTACCCATTTGTTGTTTTACAATAGGAACATCTACTCTATCTGCCCACACTTGTAATTGATCTATAGCAGCTGCTCTAAACGTATCTGCAGCTCCTAAAACTACTTTGAGTCCTTGCTTTTTAAATTGATATGCAAGTTTACCTATCGTTGTAGTTTTTCCTACTCCGTTTACACCTACCACCATAATTACGTGTGGCTTGGCACCTTTAGGGATTTCAAATTCTGTTGCGTTTCCTACGTTAGTCTCGCTTAGTAAGCCAGCGATTTCCTCACGTAATATTTGGTTAAGCTCATCTGTACCTACATACTTATCACGTGACACACGCTCCTCGATACGAGTAATTACTTTAAGCGTAGTTTTTACACCCACATCACTCGTTACAAGTACTTCCTCAAGATTATCTAGAACATCATCATCTACTTTAGATTTTCCAGCAACTGCCTTACTCATCTTATCAAAGAAGCTCGTCTTTGTTTTCTCTAAACCTTTATCTAAGGTTTCTTTTTTCTCTTTACTAAATATTTTTTTAAAGAAGCTCATAATTACTTTGGCGGTTTTCTGGTATGGTGTCGGTAAGACAAAAATAGTGCCTTTTAGGGAGAATGCCGTTATGTCACCTCGCAGACTACACTACTGATTGTCAATTTTTTAAATAATTATAGAGACTTGCTATTAAAAAAAGCGCCTTAATTACAGTCGTGGCAATGGTTATGAAGCGTTGAAGTACGCTTTCGCGAAAGCGTAAAAACCTCAAAACACCCATGACTAATTACCTGACTTCTCTTATGGTAGTTTGAGAGTATAATCTTATTTTTACTTCAAAGAATAAGATTATATGAATATCCATTTTATCGCTATAGGTGGTGCAGCAATGCACAATCTAGCACTCGCATTACATCATAAAGGAGAAACGGTTACAGGTAGTGATGACACTATCTTTGACCCGTCAAAATCCCGACTTGAAAAGTATGGATTGCTACCTGAAGCATTTGGATGGTTTCCAGAAAAAATCACAGTAGATCTTGACGCCGTCATATTAGGCATGCACGCAAAGGAAGATAACCCTGAACTTTTAAAAGCACAAGAGCTAGGACTAAGCATATATTCATATCCTGAGTACTTATATGAACGCGCCAAAAACAAAACCCGTGTTGTTATAGGCGGTTCTCACGGTAAGACCACTATTACTTCTATGATCTTGCATGTCATGCATTATTGGGATAAAGAAGTAGATTATATGGTAGGAGCGCAACTAGAAGGTTTTGACACCATGGTGCGCATGACAGATGATGCAGATTTTATGGTACTAGAAGGTGATGAATACTTAAGTAGCCCAATAGACCGCAGACCTAAATTTCATTTATACAAACCCAACATTGCCCTACTAAGCGGTATTGCATGGGATCATATTAACGTATTCCCTACGTTTGATAACTATGTTGAGCAGTTTCAGAT
This sequence comes from Dokdonia sp. R78006, assembly GCF_042466145.1. Lineage (NCBI taxonomy): Bacteria > Pseudomonadati > Bacteroidota > Flavobacteriia > Flavobacteriales > Flavobacteriaceae > Dokdonia > Dokdonia sp. R78006. Next base: position 209,883 of record NZ_JAXHBU010000001.1, read on the forward strand.
TTTTGTAAATTCTATGACCAATGGTGGTGCAATGATTTACAACACAGAAGATGAAAATGTCGTGAAAGTGGTAGAAAATGCCACTGCACACATTAAAAAATATCCATACGAAACTCCAGCATACAGCATTGAAGATGGAGAGACTTTACTAGAAACTCCAGATGGACCGATGCCTATTGAAGTTTTTGGGAAACACAATCTTAACAACTTAGCCGGTGCTAAGTGGATTTGCCAGCACATGGGCGTGGTAGAAGAGGACTTTTATGAAGCCATCGCTACGTTCTCAGGAGCTAGCAAGCGCCTAGAAAAAATTGCAGAAACTAATGACACTGTCATCTACAAAGATTTTGCACATAGCCCATCAAAAGTAAGTGCTACAACTACGGCTGTAAAAGAGCAGTATCCAGACCGCACACTTATAGCTTGTCTAGAATTACACACCTACAGCAGTCTTAATCCAGAATTTCTAAGCGAATATAAAGGCGCGCTAGACAGCGCAGATGTTGCTGTGGTATTCTACTCTCCACACGCTGTCGAAATCAAAAAACTAGAACCTGTCACAGCGCAACAAATAGCAACTGCCTTTGAACGCGATGATCTTATTATTTACACAGATCCAGCCGACTTTAAAAAGTTTCTCTTTGACGAAGAGCTAAAAAACAAAGCGGTATTACTTATGAGTAGCGGTAATTATGGAGGTTTGGATTTTGAGGAGGTTAAGGGGTTGGTGTAACAATAACAAGTTTATCACTACCAACTTAGAACACAATCTAGCAACACACATTTGGGTTCAAAAAAATTTCTCTACAAAATAACATTACAAGAATTCTCAAAAAGGAAATTCTTGTTAAGTATCGTATTAGGACTTTTATCTGCTATAGTTTTTTATTACTTCTTACAGTACATTTTTGCACTCATTAGAAGTGTACACTTAGCATTTGCATATAACGCAGATAACACTCTAGATACAGACAAAAGGAATTATATTGCGCTATTCTTTTCTTCAATTTCTGTTACCCTAGGAAATACAATTAGCATAGCTTTTCTTTTTTCTGGAACTGATACAAGTAGTCTAAAAAGAAAAGCCAGGAGGAGAATTATAAATGACCAAAGTGCTCTTACCCCTACTGCAATATTCTGGGTTTTAAAAATCCTAGCCATCACAATAGGTAGTATCATAATATCCCATAGCTCGATACTATTTAAAGAGTTTGCCTACGCAATAGCATTATTACCTATAGTTCTATTCTTTGACCAAGCTAAAAGTCTGAGAAGGTTTTTAAAAGGATATACAGTTATAAAGATGGGCTTTCACTTTACGATTCTCAGCATATTGATGATAATTATAGCTTTCAGCAACATAGATGTTTACAACAAACAAGGTAACCTTCAAGTTGAGAATGAGTCATTTGCAAATCTTCCAGAATTTGAACTTGAAGGGCCTAATGATGAAGAGATCTTTCTTGGTTCGCATCAAAATCAAATTCGTTTCAAAGTCACTGAGAAAAATGATAGTATTAAAATTTACGGATGGGATCATTTTTTATCATATCATGATGTTCAAATGTCTGTGCTAGAATCTAATCAATCTCATTATAGATTTGATGCCATCTTCTATATTGATAAATCCATCAAGTGGAACAAATTATATACACTATTTGAAAAACTTCAATTAATCAATACAAATAATGTCTTAATTACAATTACAGACTCTGAGACACTATTAGAAACATATTACAAGCATCATATTATCACGTCTAAAGAACTTTATAACAAATGGTCGAACTCAATAGAGTATCCTCCCCCTCCAACACCACCCCGATTTTTTGAAGAGTTTGTTGTAAATAAAAATGTAGACACTTTAAATATTGCTTCATTTAAAAACACTAAGACATCCATCGAAGATTCGATATTCTCATATATCTATGAAGGCGCTCAAAGTAATACTGCGTTTGTATTTTACATTAACCAAGATATTTCAGTAGAAGAATATTTGGAATTTATGATAGGTTACAAAAAAGCTATCTATAAGTTGAGAACTGATTACAATAATCATCCTCAACTAAGAGATGATGCTTCTGCAAAATCCAAATATCCTATGATTTATAAAGATGTACTGATTAATCATTGATTTTTCAAACATATCATTTTGTAACAAAACCTCTATCTTGCTACTAATAAAGCCAGTAAGAACTCAAACAAGTCAATCCAATGAAATTTATTCCAACTCTTATCATATTACTCTGCTGCTCATTTATTGCAAAAGCTCAGCAATCTCAAGTATCAAACAGCTGGACAGCCTTTTCTCAATCTATAGATATGAGTATGGACAAGGAGCGCAAATTTATTCTTAAAGCAGCTGTAAAGGCAGAAATTGCAGACTCCACAGCTTGGGCAGGACTATGGGCCCGAGTAGATATGAAGAATAATGAGAACGGCTTTTTTGATAATATGGGTGATAGACCAATCAGAGATCCAGAGTGGAAAGAATATATCATTGAAGGAACCATAGGTAAAAATGCAGAACGATTACTTATAGGTGGTTTGATGCTATCTGATGGAACATTCTATTTTGATAACTTCTCTTTACAAATAGAAGACAGTAACGGCATAATGACAGATTTTCCACTAGGAAATGCCGACTTTGAAAAAACAGCAAAAGGAGAGAAAATAGACTCTTGGTTAGAAGGTATAGGCGGCACAAACAGCAGTTCTGTACTAGAGTACACACTAGAATCATCTAGCGATGCTTTTTCCGGAGCACACTCCCTGATGATAACAGGAGAAGGTACCGAAACTATGGACTTTGGCCCAGCCGAAATTAAGTCTGAAGATGGTTATGCTCCCCAGCTAGGTGTTTTAATCTCAATGCTAGATGATTTAAAAGAGCGAGTTGAGTATAGAGTAAAAGGAATGTCTCAGCACGAGATAGATCATCTACACGATGAGAATGCAAATCGCATAGGTGCACTCGTAATGCACCTAGCTGCAGCAGAGGTATTTTACCAAGTAAGAACATTTGAAAACAGAGGCTTTAATGAAGAGGAAGCCAAAAAGTGGGGACTAGCCTTAGACCTAGGTAAAAAGGCTCAAGAGGAGTTTAAAGGCAAGCCCGTGAGCTATTATCTAGAGGAGTTTACAAAAGTTAGAGAGCGCACTAAAGCCCTTTTTAAGTCTGCAAGTGACGAGTGGCTTCTCAAAGAAGTACCTAGTTATGGGATGAATAATTACTACGCCTGGTTTCACGTAATGGAACACCAGTCAAGTCACTTAGGTCAGGTTTTATTTCTTGCAAAACGCATTCCGCCAGAGGCAGAGATCAATGCGCCAACTGAGATGAAAAATTAAAGCTTTATAGATATTTAAAGATCATAATTCCGCTTTCGCGAAAGCGTAAAAATGCACCTCACAAATTGCGCTAAAAAGAGGCTTGTATTTTTCCACAAAATGTTAATAACTTCAAGGGTTTTCGAGGGTTTTTAAGACCTTTCTGGAGACCCTTTCTTTATATTTGTTTTTAGACAATTTAACTATTAAAATATGAGCGACGACGCTAAGAAGAAAGAGTACTCGGCAGACAGTATTCAGGCCCTTGAGGGAATGGAGCACGTACGTATGCGTCCATCGATGTACATCGGTGATGTGGGTGTAAGAGGATTACACCACTTAGTATATGAGGTTGTAGATAACTCTATTGATGAGGCTATGGGTGGCTATTGTGACGCCATAGATGTAACTATAAATGAAAATAACTCTATCACGACTAGAGATAACGGTCGTGGAATCCCAGTAGGGCTTCATAAAAAAGAAGGTGTCTCTGCCCTTCAGGTTGTAATGACCAAAATAGGTGCCGGAGGAAAATTTGACAAAGATTCATATAAAGTTTCTGGAGGTCTTCACGGTGTTGGGGTATCTTGTGTAAACGCATTATCTAACCACTTAAGAGCTACCGTTTACAAGGAAGGTAAAATCTGGGAGCAAGAATATGAGCGTGGTAAAGCTATGTACCCTGTAAAAGTTATAGGTGATACAGACTTTACTGGTACAGAAGTTACATTCTTACCAGATGACAGTATTTTCCAGCAAACTACAGAATATAGTTATGACACGCTAGCATCTCGTTTACGTGAGTTAGCATACCTTAATAAAGGAATTACGATTACGCTTACTGATAAGCGAGTTAAGAATGAGAAAGGAGAGCATGAAACAGAGACTTTCCATAGTAAAGAAGGACTTTCTGAATTTGTACGCTTTCTAGACGGTAACCGTACTCCTATTATAGGTGAGGTTATCTCAATGGAAGGTGAGAAAAATGGTATCCCTGTTGAAGTAGCCATGATTTATAATGACAGCTACGCAGAGAACTTACACTCTTATGTAAATAACATTAATACACACGAAGGAGGAACACACCTTGCTGGTTTCCGTCGTGGTCTTACAGGATCGCTTAAAAAGTTTGCTGATGCATCTGGTATGCTAGACAAACTTAAGTTTGATATTGCTGGTGATGATTTCCGTGAGGGACTTACTGCTATTATTTCTGTAAAAGTAAGTGAGCCACAATTTGAGGGGCAAACTAAAACAAAATTAGGTAACCGCGAGGTTACCTCTGCAGTATCTCAGGCCGTTGCCGAAATGATTGAGATCTACATGGAAGAAAATCCGAATGATGCCAAAATCATCGTTCAGAAAGTAATTCTAGCTGCACAAGCACGTCACGCTGCAAAGAAAGCACGTGAGATGGTACAACGTAAAACGGTAATGAGTATAGGTGGTCTCCCTGGGAAATTATCTGACTGCTCTGAAACAGATCCTACGCTTTGCGAAGTATTCCTTGTCGAGGGAGACTCTGCAGGTGGTACTGCAAAACAAGGACGTGATCGTGAGTTTCAAGCTATCTTACCATTACGTGGTAAAATCTTGAACGTAGAGAAAGCTATGGTTCACAAAGTTTTTGAAAACGAAGAAATCAAAAACATTTTTACTGCATTAGGTGTAACCATAGGTACTGAAGAAGATAGCAAAGCGCTTAACTTATCTAAACTACGTTATCACAAAGTAGTCATCATGTGTGATGCCGATGTAGATGGTAGTCACATTTCTACCCTGATACTTACTTTCTTCTTCCGCTATATGAAGGAGCTTGTAGAAAATGGTTATGTATACATTGCCACTCCTCCACTATACTTAGTAAAGAAAGGTCAGAAAAAGCAATACGCTTGGAATGATAAAGAGCGTGACGCCATTGCAGATTCTATGGGAACTCAAGGAGTATCTATACAACGTTACAAAGGTCTTGGAGAGATGAATGCAGAACAATTATGGGATACAACAATGAATCCTGAGTTCCGCACATTACGTCAAGTTGCCATAGATAATGGTACAGAAGCAGATAGAATATTCTCTATGCTTATGGGTGACGAGGTACCACCTCGCCGTGAGTTTATAGAAAAGAACGCTATTTATGCAAACATAGACGTTTAATAAAACTCTTATATTTTATTACAATGGTCCTGAGATAATTTCTCAGGACCATTTTTTTTTGAAGTAACTAACACCTCTCTAAATCTAAAGACCTGTGCATCGTATTACTCTCGATTTTACAACCAACTATCCTAGTACTCAACAATACTCAAGATTTTCAAACTCAGCAATTAAATAGACAAAAAACACTTAATTATCGACAAAGTACACATATTACTATTCGCATTATATTCGTTTTTGAGTTTCCTAGTGAATTAAAAGCTATGTCTATATTTACTCTCGAAAGGGATATTTTTAGATTATTTATAACATATTTCTGCTAATTTCTTAAGATTAGATGTAGGGGTTTAATTGGATAGAGATTAGCAACCTATAAATCCTTGCTATTTTATAGCAAGGATTTTTTTTGTCTTATCATAAACGAACTCTACCTAACAGCATAGTCCTCAAATCTATTACTTGGATAACATAAAATCCTATTTAAAAGCCGTTAACAAGCACTTATCTTCGATGAATTGCTTAAAACTTAAAATTATCAGGCAATGCTAGTGATCATTTATTCAATACAATCCAGCTCCTTATTTTTGTAATGCAGCATAACAACTGTCACACTTACACTATTATAAGTTGGGTATTTAAAATAGTTTAAGAGTGAAAAACGAGCGATTATTATTTGATTCATTTGGATTGTGAATTTCCCCGCTTGTTCATCCCCGTTTCTCAATGAGAAGCGGGGATTTTTTTTGTTGGTTAACATACATTTAGCGTCAGAGCGTACGATAAACGAGAGAGTTATTGTATTTTCGCAAAAGCGTAAAAAGCTATTAAAATCATACTATAAATCCTTAAAATTACATCCATATGAAAGTTACTGTAGTCGGTGCTGGAGCCGTAGGAGCCAGTTGTGCAGAATACATTGCAATCAAAGATTTTGCAAGTGAAGTTGTCTTAGTAGATATTAAAGAAGGTTTTGCCGAAGGTAAAGCAATGGACTTAATGCAAACTGCTTCGTTAAACGGGTTTGATACAAAAATCACAGGTACTACTGGTGATTATTCAAAAACTGCTGGTAGTGATATCGCAGTAATTACTTCTGGAATTCCTCGTAAGCCAGGAATGACTCGTGAAGAACTTATCGGGATCAATGCAGGTATTGTAAAAACAGTTGCCGCTAGCCTTGTAAAAGAATCACCTAATGTTATTCTTATCGTTGTTTCTAACCCTATGGATACAATGACTTACCTAGCACATAAAGTAACTGGACTTCCTAAAAACCGTATTATTGGTATGGGTGGAGCACTAGACAGCGCTCGTTTTAAGTACCGTCTTGCCGAAGCTCTTGAAGCTCCTATCTCAGATGTAGATGGAATGGTAATAGGTGGACACTCAGATAAAGGAATGGTACCTCTTACACGTCTTGCAACTCGCAACAGTGTACCTGTATCAGAATTTATTTCTGAAGACAGACTTACACAAGTAAAAGAAGATACTAAAGTAGGTGGAGCAACGCTTACTAAACTTCTAGGAACTTCTGCTTGGTATGCACCAGGAGCTGCAGTATCTGGACTTGTACAAGCAATTGCTTGTGACCAAAAGAAAATTTTCCCTTGTTCTGTACTTCTTGATGGAGAATACGGTCTTTCTGATCTTTGTATCGGAGTACCTGTAGTATTAGGAAGAAACGGAATTGAAAAAATAGTTGAAATCAACCTTAGTGATGCAGAAAAAGAGCATCTAGCAGAAAGTGCTGAAGGTGTTAAAGCAACAAACAGTTTACTTGACGCTTAAGAAGTCAGTAAATTGATCATATCAAAGGCTACCTATTTTTAGGTGGCCTTTTTTGTTATATATAATAAGGAGTCATTTTCTTTTTTAGTTACGCTTTCGCGAAAGCGTAAATACACACATCAAACCTTCCTCCTTATACGTTTATCATGCAGCTTAACATATCATTATAATGACACAAAAATTATTGGGTACTACCTCTGAGAATCCTATATTTGCGTGTTTGATGAAAACAGAAATCTATATGCAAAACTGCAATAGATGATGTTTTATAATTAAGTGTGTGAGAAATAAGTGGTTCATAAGTGCTTTTATAATTGCCCTTGCTATCGTAAGTATAAGCATGGAGCAACGCACTGCGCCTAATCAGGAAATAATTATTACATTTTCTGATACTGAGGCAAATCTTTCTCAATCTGAACATGCCATCGCATTAGTAAAAAACAAGCTGAGCTCGCTTGAAGTTGATAATATTAAAGTAGAGCAACTTGATAATGGATCTTTAAAAGTATCATACTACAGTACTATTGATGTTACGGATATAAAGAACAAATTATCACCTACCTCATCACATACTGTTTATAACCTTGAGAATGATAACTCAGATATACCAGGAGAAAACGAGCTCGGTCATTATGAGCTTGACGTTTATAAAATACAGGACAGCACAGACATGGAAGGTGCTGCTGGGGTTATTGTTGAGTCAAAATCTGAGTCTACACGTTCTTCTACCGTAAAAGTATATGCTAGCCTTCACAAACTAAGTGAGCACGTAGCTACAAATCAAACACAAACTGCTTACAACAATCACAAGAGAAGTGATGTTGCTTTCATTAACTCTTTCTACAACATACCTGAGACAAGGGCCGGCCCCTTAAGGCATAACAACATTAGCTAAGGCAAGACTTGCTCTAGCTAATTGCTTTTATCACAAAAGCAATCCCACAGATTATAATACCAATCACTTTACATTAATTTCAACGTAATAATCACACACTGATGTGCTATTTATTATGTTGATACAAACACACTAAAATGCAAAACAAAGGACTCATTAGATTTTTTGCGATAATTTTTGGTTTGGTATGTTTATACCAACTATCATTTACGTATTTCACAAACAAAACAGAAGACGAAGCTAAGGCTTACGCGATCTCTCAAGCACCAGAAGATGCAGACATGCAGGATGTGGTAGAGCGCGCATACTTAGATAGTATAGGAGCAAATCCTATTTTTGCTGGTATCACTTATAATGATGCTAAGGAAAAAGAACTTAACAAAGGACTGGATCTTAAAGGAGGTATTAACGTAATCCTTCAGATCTCTATCCGTGATATCTTAGGTGGTCTTTCTAATAATAGTACAGATCCAGCTTTTATAGCTGCATTAGATGCTACAGATGAGGCACAAAAAGATAGTCAGAACACATACTTCGAAGATTTCGTATCTGCATTTGAAGCTCAAGGAGGACAACTAGCTTCTCCAGATATCTTTGCAAACGTAATTCTTAACGAAAAAGTAGATACAGGAATGAGCAACGCAGAAGTTGCTAGTGTTCTTGAAACAGAAATCAAAGAAACAATAGGTTCTGCTTTTGAAACGTTACGTAATCGTATTGACAAATTTGGAGTAACACAACCTAACATCCAGTCTCTAGGAGATAATGGGCGTATTCTTGTTGAGCTTCCAGGAGCAAAAGATATTGATCGTGTAAGAGGTCTTCTTGAAAAGACAGCACAATTGGAGTTTTACCAAACTCACTATGCTGGAGATGCACTTAACTACTTAATAGGAGCAAATGAGACACTTCGTGGACTTGTTGCTAGTAGTGAAGAGAAGCAAGAAGCTGCAGTAGCTCAAGACAGTACTCTTGATGATAATGTATCTGATCTACTTAAAGATGCAGATGAGGAAGAGGCAGAACAAGATTTTGGACCACTTTTCAAAATATTTAGCCCTAACCAACTAGCGGTTCAAAATAGCGCAACTCCAACTATAGGATTTGCTGCTGTAAAAGATACAGCAACTATCAACTCTTACTTAAGAAACCCATCGGTTATCAAGCAGCGTCCAGCGACTTTACGTTATGCAAAGTTTGCTTGGGGTGTACCAGAAGAAGGAGCAGATATCGTAGCACTTTATGCACTTGAGTCTAACAGACAAGGTGCTCCATACATGGACGGTGATGTTGTAAACGATTCACGCCAGCAATTTACACAAACTCAACAACCTGCTGTAGGTCTTGATTTTGAAGGACAAGGTGTAAACCAGTGGGCAAAAATGACTCGCGAAGTTGCACAAAAAGGAAACGCTATTGCAATTGCACTAGATGGAAATGTATACTCTGCAGCAAATGCTCGTCAAGAGATTAAAGGTGGTGCGACAGAAATCTCTGGAAACTTTACAGTAGCAGGAGCACAGGATCTTGCAACAGTATTAAACGCAGGTAGACTTCCTGCATCTGCAAAGATTATTCAAGCAGAAGAAATTGGACCATCATTAGGTAAAGAAGCTATTGATTCTGGAATCTTATCATTCCTTATCGCACTAGCACTAGTATTAGTATGGATGGTATTTTACTACGGTAAAGCTGGTGGATTTGCAGATATTGCTCTTGTAGTAAACATCCTTTTCATCTTTGGAGTGCTTGCAGGTCTTGGAGCTGTACTTACACTTCCTGGTATTGCAGGTATCGTACTTACTATAGGTATGTCTGTGGATGCAAACGTACTTATCTTTGAGCGTATTAAAGAAGAGCTACGTAAAGGAAAATCTCAAAAAGATGCGATTAAAGATGGTTTCAACAACGCACTTTCATCTATTCTTGATGCAAACATCACTACATTCTTAACGGCACTTATCCTTTTCTTATTTGGAACAGGACCAGTACAAGGATTTGCAACTACACTTATGATAGGTATTGCAACTTCATTATTCTGTGCAATTTTCATTACTCGTTTATTCATTGATGGATATGGTAAGAATGGAAAATCACTTGAGTTTGCTACTTCTATGACTAAAGGTCTTTTTGTAAATAACAATATCGACTTCTTAGGAAAACGTAAAATTGCTTATGCTATCTCTGGTGTACTTATCGTAGGTGGCCTTGCTGCTTTACTTACTGGCGGCCTTGATACTGGTATTGACTTTGTAGGAGGTCGTACATATACTGTACGTTTTGATCAACCTATGAATGCACAAGAAGTAGAAGATGCACTAGTTGCAGATTTTGGAAGTGCAGATGTAAAAACTTTTGGAGCAGATAATCAATTAAAGATTACTACAAAGTACCGTATCGATGAGACAGGTACAGATATTGACGCTCAGGTTGAGCAACAATTATTTACTTCACTTACTCCTTACTTACCTACTGGAATGACGTATGCTGCATTTGCAAAGTCTACAGATGATAAGCAGGTAGGAAAAATGGAGTATTACATGGTAGGACCTACGATTGCAGATGATATTAAGAAAGGTGCACTATTTGCAGTTATCGGATCATTAATCGTAGTATTCTTATACATCTTATTACGTTTCCGTAGATGGCAATTCTCTCTTGGAGCTGTAGCTGCAGTTTTCCATGATGTATTATTAGTGTTAGGAGTATTTGCAGTCTTGAAAAACATCATGCCATTTGACATGGAGGTAGATCAGAACTTTATTGCGGCAATTCTTACCGTAATTGGTTACTCTCTGAATGATACCGTGGTAGTTTTTGACCGTATACGTGAGTATATTAAAGAACACGGATCTACTAGAGGATTTGGTAAATTAATTAACCAAGCACTTAACAGTACATTAAGCCGTACGCTTAATACCTCTGTAACTACGTTAATCGTACTTCTAGCGATCTTCTTCTTAGGAGCTCCATCTATTAGAGGATTAATGTTTGCACTTATTGTAGGTGTAATCGTAGGTACATATTCTTCACTATTTATCGCAACTCCTGTAATGTTTGACACAGTACAGAAGAAAGGATTAAAGGAAGAAAAAGAAGAGGAAGAGCTTGAAGCTTAAACCTAATATTTTTACAAAAAAACCCGTTACTTTTAAGTAGCGGGTTTTTTTTATATCTAATATGTCCGAGGTTCTTAGAAAATTTTATAATTACGCTTTCGCGAAAACGGACATAGCTATTTACAATTCATTTATCATAATAATAAAAACCTAAGAAGCTTATAATGGAGAATTAAAAAAAACAAGTCAAACCTTAATGTAATAAATTAAAATTTTTATCGTCATTATAATGTAATCAGATCTATAATTATGAAAAACACGCTTCTACTCCTTATTATAATATTTACTTCAGTAGCTTATTCTCAACAATTACCCGAGAAGCCTATTCATATACCATTTACACAAACAGCTGGCGGTCATATTATCATCACTGCAACAATAAACGGAATTAATGGGAATTTTATTTTTGATACTGGAGCAGGAATGAATTTACTCACAAAAAAATTTGCAGATAAAATCACTGATCTTAAAAAAAACTCAACACTTCCATACTGGTCATCGTGCAACAGGCGAAGAAATAGTTTCTGATATTCACATAGGAGAATCTCTTAATCTGGGTGGTTTAGTACTTGATAATGAAAAGTTTGCAATTTATGATTTTGAGTTTCCTCTAGATGGACTTATATCCCTCACTCCCTTTTTACTTAATCAGATCACTATAGACTTTAAAAACAAAAGATTAACTATAGAATCTTCAACATCATTACAGGTACGAGTAGATAATCAAGATTTTGAAATGCCTTTACTCATTCATAATGATAAAGATATTACTATAGGTATCGCAACACATGTCTTAATAAATGATAAACTTTCATTACTAGTAAATATTGACAGTGGTGCTGGTTTTAATGTATATCGATTTAACTCTAGATATATAGATACACTCGGGCTAGTAGCGGACAATTTAAAAAGTGAGTACAAAAATAGCTCATTTAAACCCGAAAGCGGAAATACTTTTTACTATGCCACATTAGATTCATTGAGCAACATTGCCAAAAATACTTCTGTAAACGATATTAAGGTATCATTTGTAGAAGGTCTTATTTATGAGGGTATTATGGGAGTTAATTGGCTAGGTGAGATCATCACTATAGATATGAAAAATAAGAAGTTTATCGTCCAGAAATAAGGCATTAAAACAAGTAACTAAGTACTTCTTACTAAAAATCAGCGATCTCGTGTAGTTTCTTAAGGAATATTTAAATACTTATGTGTTTGTAAGCTCACCTTCCACTTCGGGTTTTTCATCACGTAATCTACAATGAGCGGCACTATTTTATCACGCACAGACCATTCTGGTTGCAAGTATAGAATACAGTCCTCCCCTACTTGCTCTGCGTGTTTCTCTGCAAAGTCAAAGTCAGATTTATTAAAGATAATCACCTTTAGCTCATTTGCTTTTTCTAAAACAGATGTTTTAGGTAGCATTAGCTTTTTAGGAGAAAGACAGATCCAATCCCAATCACCAGAAAGCTCGTAAGCACCAGAAGTCTCAATATGAGTCGTAAGACCTAGTGACTTTAACTTTTGAGTAAGCGGGTTCATATCCCACATAAGCGGCTCACCACCTGTTACAACTATAGTATCAGAATACTTTGCTGCATTTTCGGCAATGGTATTTGCGTTTGTAGGAGGATGAATCGCAGCATCCCAGCTTTCCTTAACATCACACCAGTGGCAACCCACGTCACATCCACCCACTCGTATAAAGTAGGCAGCCGTTCCTTTATGGAATCCTTCTCCTTGTATAGTGTAAAATTCTTCCATAAGCGGGAGCATCTCACCAAGGTCTATTTGTGCTTGTAATGAATCTAAGGCCTGTTTTGTCATAGCGTGCAAAGATAAAGAATACAACTAGATTTAAAACCATCCATTACGAGAGTCTGTTTAAGGTTAACATATGTTACGCATAGGTTGGATTAATTACGCTTTCGCGAAAGCGTAATCCCAATAATCATCGCTAGTAATGCTCCACCACCTAGCACAGTAAAGCTCAGTTTTGAGACTTTAAAAATCTACCAAAAACCCCACCAGTTCAGGGCTCGAAAGAAATAGCACGAAACAAAAAAGCCGAACAATCATATGATTGTTCAGCTTTAAAAAATAAATTTAATCCTTTAATAATCAGTAAAGGTTATTATGAGACTAGACAGAATGATATTTATTCTTGGACTGTTACATTTTTCCACTTTCCACCACCAAAATAAAACCCTAAAGAGATACCAAAGTATCCATTCTTTACAGCACCAAATTCATTATTATTAAGATCACGTAATTGACCCTCTGGGGCAAAGTTATACTCCGCAGCAAGTCTAAACTTAAAGTAGTCAAAACCTACTCGCAACATCCCACCTAGGCCATTATCAGTCTCGATATTATTTGCATCATCATATTCATCAAAATCTGCAATAACGTTTGCACTAGAAACATATCCTATCCCAGCACCACCAAAGACTGCAAAAGGTGACCCATCTTTATGGTAAAAGTAATAATCTATTGTACCTAAGTATGAACCGTACACAGTGACAATATCCGTTTCAAAAGCATCAATGCCATCAGTAGGATTCGTTAACTCTGCAAGCGCCGCACCACCTATTCTAAAACCTACATTTATCTTTTCATCTATTGACCATTTAGGTTCCAGATTAAATAAAACGCCATCGCCATATTCATTACCGGCAGCATAACCTAGGCGTATATCAAATCTAAATTTTTCTTTTTCTTGTGCAGTAACCTGTGTGTAGCAACCTGCAATTAGTAAAAGTAGTACAACTAGTTTTTTCATAAAATTTATTATTTAAATGGTCCACAAATATAAATAACCTTCTCTCTCTACGTAAGAAAAACTCAGTTACATATTACAATTTAAATGTGCTGAACATTTACGCTGCTTCATAAGCCTGTAAAGACATTTTCTCCCTTAAAATCATTATTTTTAGACAAGCAACAGTTCTTCAAGAAAACAGCATATATGGTGTATGAAAATAATCTCGCTTTCGCGAAAGCGCAAGACGAAAAAGATCCCCTTAAAGAGTACCGAAATCACTTCTACATACCAGTAGACAAAGAGGATAACGAACTTATTTACCTCTGCGGAAACAGCCTAGGCTGCCAGCCAAAATCTGTCGCACAATACATCGAGCAAGAACTCAATGACTGGGCAGATCTGGGTGTCGAAGGGCATTTTAAAGAAGAAACTCCGTGGATGTCTTATCACGAGGAACTCGCAAAACCTATGGCACACATCGTAGGTGCAAAACCTAGTGAGGTAGTGATAATGAACACCCTCACGACAAACCTTCACTTGATGATGGTCTCGTTTTACAATCCTACGACATCACGTCATAAAATCATTATAGAAAGTGACGCTTTCCCATCAGATAAGTATGCGGTAGAAAGTCAGATACGCCAGCGTGGATACAATCCAGAGACGAGCCTTATATTATGGCAACCTCGAGAAGGAGAAGAATTATGCCGTTATGAAGACCTAGAAGCACTTGTAAAAGAACACGGCGACAACGTTGCGCTATTACTCATAGGTAATACTAACTATTATTCTGGACAATTCTATCCCATAAAGAAAATTACTGACTTAGGTCATAGCAACGGCAGCAAAGTAGGCTTTGACCTTGCACACGGAGTGGGTAATATTATGCCAGACTTACACGAGAGCGGTGCAGATTTTGCCGTGTGGTGTACCTATAAATACCTCAACAGTGGCCCAGGAAGTCTAGGGGGATGCTTTGTACACGAGCGCCACCATACAGATAAAAACATACAGCGATTTACGGGCTGGTGGGGACAAAACAAAGACACACGCTTTAATATGCGCAAAGGCTTTGACCCAATCCCAACTGCCGAAGGCTGGCAATTATCAAATCCTCCTATCCTCAGTATGGCAGCTGTAAAAGCGAGCTTAGATATTTTTGAGGAAGCTGGTATGAGCAACATACGTGCAAAATCTGAAAAACTCACTGGTTACCTAGAGTTCTTAGTAAACGAACTCAACAATGAGCACATTGCTATCATTACACCAAGCGATCCAGTGCAACGCGGGTGTCAATTAAGTATTCAAGTAAAAAATACCGATAAGAGTTTACACAAAAAACTCACCGAAGCAGGAGTCATCTCAGACTGGCGTGAGCCAGACGTAATACGCGTCGCTCCAGCACCGCTTTACAATAGTTATCAAGACGTATTTGAAATGGTAGAACGACTCAAAAAGATACTGTAATGTATATCCCTGAGATTTATAAAAATGAAAACCCTGAGGAGATACGCAGTTTCTTAAAAGAGAATGCTTTTGGGATTCTTGTCACAAATCTTGACGGAAAATCGTGTGCGACACACATCCCTTTAGAATTATCAAAACGCCCAGACGGCACCGAAATCATACACGCACACATCTCAAAAATGAATGAGCAAGTTGCTCATCTCCACAATGGCGCAGAGGCGCTCTGTATTTTTAATGGACCTCACAGTTATATTTCGGCTAGTTGGTACGATTTTGAAGAAGTCTCCACCTGGAACTATACAGCCGTACAAGTGAGAGGTAATGTGCGTTTA
Source organism: Dokdonia sp. R78006 (assembly GCF_042466145.1). Classification (NCBI taxonomy): domain Bacteria; kingdom Pseudomonadati; phylum Bacteroidota; class Flavobacteriia; order Flavobacteriales; family Flavobacteriaceae; genus Dokdonia; species Dokdonia sp. R78006. Next base: position 225,735 of record NZ_JAXHBU010000001.1, read on the forward strand.
CTTGATAAGGAAGGCACTTATAGATCCATCAAAGCGTTGATGGATAAGTATGAAGCTCCGCAAAAAAATCCAATAGATATGGATGCGCTTTCTGAAAAAACATTGCGGCAAATAAACGGCGTCGTGGCATTTGAGATTGAAATTACGAGCATTGAAGCTGTAAAAAAGATGTCACAAAACAGAAACGATAAAAATCACGCTGCTGTAGTTTCCAGCTTACGCGAAAATGGAACTCCAAACGACAAAGCCGTCGCAGATGAAATGGAGTGCTTGAGAAATAAATAAAATTCAAAAAGTACTAACTGAGAGATCACACTAGTACTCACAATATAATATGGCAAAACAAGAACACATACTCATTATAGGCGCAGGCCTTTGCGGTTCGCTTCTAGCATTACGTATGGCGCAACGTGGTTATAAAATCACCTTGATGGAAAAGCGTCCAGACCTAAGAGCCGTACATCAAGATGCTGGTAGAAGTATCAACCTCGCTTTATCAGATAGAGGTTTAAAGGGTATACGCCTTGTAGGCCTTGAAGATCGAGTAAAAGATTTGTGCATCCCTATGAATGGAAGGATGTTGCACGACAAAGAAAGTAACACCCTTTTTAGTCCGTACTCTGGACGTACAGATGAATACATAAATTCTATCTCACGTACAGACCTCAACATTATGCTACTCAATGCGGCAGATGAGTATGATACCTTACAGGTTCACTTTAACCAAGCTTGCACAAACGTAGATCTTAAAAATGCTACGGCAACCTTTACAGATTATCACACAAAAGAAGAGCAAACCATCACTGCAGATATTATTCTAGGTGCAGATGGTGCAGGATCTGCAGTGCGTAAGAGTATGTATATGAGTCGCGACTTTTTATTCAGCTTCTCGCAAGATTACTTAGGTCACGGTTATAAGGAACTCACCTTCCCTCCTGCCGAAAATGGCGGATACCGCACTGAAAAAAATGCCTTACACATCTGGCCACGTGGTCGTGATATGATCATTGCTTTACCTAACCTAGATAGGAGTTTTACTGTAACGCTATTTATAGATTATGAAGATGCTCCAGATAGTTTTGCATCACTAGATAGTCCAGCTGCAATTACAGAATACTTTACAAGACAGTTCCCAGACGCTATCCCTATGATGCCAGAACTGGTAAAAGAGTATGAAGAAAATCCTGTAGGGCCGCTAGGTACTATAAAATGCCACCCGTGGAGCGCCTTTGGAAAAACGTGTATACTAGGAGATGCGGCACACGCCATTGTTCCATTTTATGGACAAGGGATGAATGCTAGTTTTGAAGATGTGGTAGTTTTTGACGAGACGCTAGATGCATTTGGCGATCAAGGATGGGAGAAGGTATTTAAAGAATTTGAAAAAACTAGAAAACCAGATACAGATGCCATTGCAGACCTTGCGGTAGATAACTTTCACGAGATGAAAGAACACACGGCGCACCCTATGTTTCAAGAAAAGAGAAAGCTAGAGACACAATTTGAGAAAGAATTTCCTACGGAGTATCACTCAAAATATAGTTTAGTAACTTTCAACGAAGCGATAGGATACAAAGAGGCAATGACGCGCGGTAGAGCACAAAACAAGGCTATTTTAAACCTACTGGATGACGGATTGCTACCTGATTCTCTTTCGCTTAAAGCGAAATTAAAAAAAGTACAACAGGCTACAGAAGACATCTTGCACGACGATGCCATAGCCGGAAACATATAACAAAATCATATACTTATGAGTGATAAAGATTTAGACCTACGTTTACAAGGCGATCCTTTTAATGAAAAGAAAGTGACACCTAGAGGAGCTTATCCTCATATTAAAAGAGCTGGAGACTTTCTATTTGTATCAGGTACTAGCAGCCGAAAAGCAGATAATACTTTTGCTGGCGTGCACGTAATAGACGAGATGGACACAATGCACCTTGATATCAAAGAGCAAACCAGAGCCGTACTAGAAAACATAAAGAAAACACTCGCAACCGCAAATGCCACGATGGAAGATGTGGTCGATGTCACTTCGTTTCTTGTAAATATGAATGATTTTGGCGGTTACAACGAAGCCTACGGAGAGTTTTTTAATAAAGAAACTGGCCCTGCAAGAACCACCGTAGCCGTACACCAGCTTCCACATCCACATCTGGTGGTTGAGATTAAGGTGATGGCTTATAAGCCGATAGAAAAATAGAAGCAATGTCTCTTCGAGCGCAGTCGAGAAGATGTCCATTGGCTAGAAATTCTGAAAGTGTCTCTTAGAGCGCAGTCGAGAAGATATCTTTTTAAATAAAGTAGAAATGATGTAATTTCAAAAGCAGTCGAGTTTCCCTGTCAGTTCGAGCGCAGTCGAGAACTCAATGAACCTAACCTAATGAAAACCTATTACGTCTATATGCTCAAATGCAATGACAACCTGATTTATACAGGTGTTACAAATGATATAGCAAGACGTTATGAAGAACATCAACAAGGACGAAATAAGAGTAGCTTCACATACAAGCGTCGCCCAGTTGCATTGATTTGGCACGAAGTGTTTAATGATATAGAGCAAGCTATTACCTTCGAAAAGAAACTCAAGAAATGGAGTTCAAAAAAGAAATTGGCTCTCGCATCTGAAGATTATGATATGATTCAGGCGTTAGCGGAATGTAGGAATGCGAGTCATTTTAAATATAACCCTGACAGTTAGTTCTCGACTGCGCTCGAACTGACAAAAAAATGTAGAGCTGGACTTGCAATTAGTTCTCGACTGCGCTCGAACTGACAAAGAAAACTCGACTGTGCTCGAACTGACATGAGAAAAATGTAGAGATCGAACTGATAAAAGAAGACAATGAATATCAAAAACTACATAAACGGCGACTATAAAAACCCAGCATCAAATGATTGGTTAGAGAATTATGAGCCAGCTTCTGGTGAGGTATATGGGCAGATTCCTAATAGTAGTGCGGAAGATATTGAGGAGGCAACCGCTTTCGCGAAAGCGGCATTCCCGCAGTGGTCCAGCACCACACTTGATGAGCGCAGTCGCATCTTGATGAACATTGCAAGTGGTATTGAAGCTAGACTTGAAGAACTCGCTCAAGCCGAAAGTCGGGATAATGGGAAACCGGTTTCACTAGCAATGGCTGTAGATATCCCGAGGGCGGCGAGTAACTTTCGGTTTTTTGCAAATGCAATCACCCAGTTTTCGGCAGAGAGTCACGAGAGTGTGGGAATGAACGCAATGAATTTTACCCTGCGTAAACCCATAGGCGTGGTGGGATGCATAAGCCCGTGGAATTTACCGCTGTATCTTTTTACCTGGAAAATCGCTCCCGCAATAGCCGCTGGTAATTGTGTGATTGCAAAACCTAGTGAAGTCACTCCTATGACGGCTTATCTGCTAGGTGAGATTTGTACAGAGGCTGGACTTCCTCCCGGTGTTCTCAATATTGTGCACGGGCTGGGACACACAACGGGACAAGCTATTTTAGAACATAAAGACATCAAGGCGATAAGTTTTACGGGAGGTACAAAAACGGGAGCTCATCTTGCAAAAACGTGTGCACCTATGTTTAAAAAATTATCACTAGAACTAGGTGGTAAAAACCCAAACCTCATTTTTGCCGATTGTAATTATGAGGATATGCTTGCCACAACCGTGAGAAGCTCCTTTGCAAATCAAGGGCAAATCTGTCTCTGTGGGAGTCGCATTTTTGTAGAGCGATCTATTTATGACCGATTTAAAAATGATTTTATTTCAAAGGTAAAGGAGTTAGTCGTGGGACATCCATCACAAGAGAAAACAAACCTTGGAGCGCTCGTTTCAAAATCACACCTTGAGAAAGTAGAAGACTACATTCACAATGCACAAGCATACGGAGGTACTGTTCTTTGTGGTGGTAAGAGAGTTACTGTTGCAGGGTATGAGAATGGCTATTACTTAGAACCTACGGTTATTGAAGTAAACAGTAATGACTGCAAACTGAATCAAGAAGAGATTTTTGGACCTGTGGTGACTATAATGCCTTTTGACACCGAAGACGAAGCCCTTGCACTAGCAAACGGAACAAAATACGGACTCTCTGCAACAGTTTGGACTCAGCAACTTGACAGAACAATGCGTTTAAGCAACGCACTTGAAGTTGGTATTGTCTGGGTGAATACGTGGATGAATCGAGATTTGCGCACACCCTTTGGCGGAGTGAAAGCTAGCGGCGTGGGGCGTGAAGGCGGCTTTGAAGCGCTCCGATTTTTTACTGAGGCAAAGAATGTTTGTATAAAATATAATTAGAAAATAAAATCAGAGTTCGCTCGGACAGATTAGTTCGCTACGCTCGCAATCACATACTATGAAACTAAACCTAACTAATAAAAACGCCCTCGTCTGCGGCTCTACAGCAGGGATCGGACTAGCAACCGCAATGGGTCTAGCAGAAGAAGGTGCAAACGTAACCCTTGCTGCTCGTACAGAAGAAAAGCTCAAAAACGTTATCGCACAGTTACCTAATAACGGTTCGCAAAAGCACAGCTACGTGGTGGCAGATTTTACAAATCCGCAGGAGGTGGCAGCTGCTGTTTCGGCAATGGGTAATGTATATCACATATTAATCAATAACACAGGTGGCCCTCCAGGTGGACCAATAGTGGATGCAGATGTTACTGCTTTCGCGAAAGCGTTTACACAACACCTACAAACCAATCACCTATTAACACAAACAGTACTCCCAGGAATGAAAGCCGAAGGATATGGACGCATTATTAACGTGATCTCTACCTCGGTAAAGCAACCGCTAGATGGGCTAGGTGTGAGTAACACGATACGTGGTGCCGTGGCAAACTGGAGTAAGACGATGGCGAATGAGCTAGGGCTATACGGCATTACCGTAAACAACGTACTTCCTGGCGCAACCGCTACGGGCAGACTCTCTGAGATTATAGAAAACAAGGCAAAAAAGACTGGAAAATCTATAGAAGAGGTATCACAAACTATGGCAAACGCTTCACCAGCAAAACGTTTTGCAAAGCCAGAAGAGGTTGCAAATGCGATTGTTTTTCTAGCTAGTGAAGCCGCTTCATTTATTAATGGAATAAATGTCCCAGTAGATGGAGGACGCACAAAAAGCTTGTAGATGGATATTAAAAAGATTTTCTGGATACTAAGTTGGCTCGTGGCGGGAGTTACCTTTGCGATGATTCTGATACATTATGGGGATATTCCAGACGAGGTACCTATGCACTTTGATGCGACTGGGGTGGTAGATAGATATGGGTCAAAAAATGAACTTTTTATCTTACCCGCACTTAGCGTCTTACTTATCTTACTATTCCAGTTTATGACAGGCAAGTCTATAAAGATTAACAAGCATAAACAAGGGGTTAAAAATGAGGCACAGGTTACCGTTACAAAAACCTTTATGTCACAAATGGCGCTATATTGCACCCTACTTTTTGGGTGGCTGGTATATCAATCTATGGCAGTTGCCGTGGGTAAACAGACTGGATTAAGCAGTTATTTTTTGGTTGCAACCTTTGGCGGTTTTATTATACTACTCGTCTTATATTATATACAACTCAAGAAGGTAAAAGAGTAAGGCGGTACTCATATAATAATTGTATTTTTAAAAACACAACAGCGATTGCGCAGTACGCTTTCGCGAAAGCATACTCAATATGTCACATAAAAAACTTCGCATAAACGGTCACTCTCACCTACTTCCATACCCTGAGGAAATTCCTCAGTTTATGAAAGACAAAGGGATTTTTTGGGTAGACAAAGACCGAAAGTTTATGCTCCAAAAAGACTGGAGCAGACCTGTGACAGATTCTAGTTTTTTCTTGCACGAAAAACTGGAGTGGATGGAACGCAACAAGGTAGACCACGCGGTGGTACTTAACCTCTCGCAACTTTATGGAAACGGACTGCGTCTAGAGGAAATGAAGCAAGCACTTAAGTTTCAAAACGACTTTAATGCGCGAGTACAACAAGATCATCCAGATAAGTTTACAACTGGTTTTGTGGTACACCCTGGGTTTGTGCGTGGAGCATTATGGGAGATAGAGCGATGTGTAGAGGTGCTAGGTATGGATTTACTATGCTTGCCTACACACTATATGGATACTATTGGGACGTGGCGATGTATTTTTGATGAAGAAAATGAACCTATTTTTGAACTTGCAAGCAAGTATAATCTCGCAGTAGAGATTCACCCGTATGATGGTGAGAAATTTATAAAACTGCAGAATACAAACTGGCGTTTTCACCTCATCTGGATGCTTGCACAATGTGCAGATGCCTACCACTTTCTTACGCTTAATGGCTATGCAGATAAGTATCCAGGTATGCGTGTGTGCTTTGCACACGGTGGCCAACTAGCACAAATAAATCTAGGGAGACGTATACAAGGTTTTGACGGAAGGCCAGATCTTTTTGAAGGAAAAACACACCCACGTAAATCTGTGGGGCATCCTAATATCTTTTTTGACACCCTAGTACACGATACAAATTCGCTTAAAATGGTTATAGAAAACCAAGGAAGCAAGCAGGTAGTAATGGGACTTGATGATCCATACCCGCTAGGTGAGATGGAAAGCGACAACCAGAGTAGTTATCCTGGTAAGATATTAGATCTTGCTTTAGAACGCGAGATTATTAATGCTACCGAGTATGACCAGATATGGGATGATAATGTTGTGCGCTGGCTATATGGAGATGATGAGAAGCGCAAGGAAGCTTTCAGGAAAAGAATATTAGGCGAAAAATAAATTGTTGTATTACCTAGACCTATCTCAACAGCGATAGGTAATTTTGCCCTTTCAAACTTATTTATAATGCATTTTTTACCAGAGGAACTTGATGATTATGTGGTTGCCCACTCGGCGCAAGAACCAGCTCATCTCAAAGCGCTTACAAAGGAAACTTACCAAAAGATACTACAACCACGTATGCTTTCTGGTGCCTACCAAGGTAGAGTACTTAGTATGATAAGCAAGCTAGTAAACCCAAAAAGCATTCTTGAGATAGGGACTTTTACCGGCTACTCCGGCTTATGCCTCGCCGAAGGTTTACAACAAGAAGGGTCTCTACACACCATAGATATTAAGGAAGAACTTGTAGACTTCCAGCGCAAGCATTTTGACGCTTCGCCTTACAGATCACAAATTACACAGCACCTCGGTCAAGCGTTAGATATCATTCCAACCATTGACACTACTTTTGACCTCGTTTTTATAGATGCAGATAAACGCAACTACATTAATTACTATAATGTGATTATTGATAAGATGAGTAAGGGTGGTATTATCCTTTCTGATAATGTGCTCTGGAGCGGCAAAGTGGTTGAGCCACTTAATGAGAAAGATATAGACACTAAAGTGTTACTGGAATATAACAAGCTACTCAATGAAGATAAACGTCTTGAGACCGTTCTATTACCTATAAGAGATGGGCTTACGGTGAGTCGTGTTTTATAAATTTTGCTTCTTAAGCTATTAAGGAATATACATTAAGATCTCAATACTGAGATTGGTCTAGCATTATAGAGATCTCTTGATAGGACCAGTAATATCATTAATATCCTCCTTAGCCTTATCAATCTCCTTTTTAATATCCTTAGTAAGGTCTAAGTCGATATCATTTCTTTCGGCAGTTTTTGTGATTTCTGACTTGATATCATTTGTAGCGTCTTTAAGTTGGCGCATGCCCTTCCCTAAACCGCGAGCGATTTCTGGAACTTTGTCTGCACCAAAAACCATAATCACTATAAAAATAATGAAGGCAATTTCGGCACCAGAAATAAATAGAGGTAAGCTTATCATAGATAACAAAGGTATTTAATAGCGCAGTAGTTTAAAAACTTTCAAATGGAATAATAACAAACTATATGCGATTGTTTTAAGGGTATTAAATACGCTTTCGCGAAAGCGTAACTATTCACATATAACGCTTAATAACAACACATTCTCATAAAATAATAGCTAGCACCTCATAAATCACGCTATGTAAGGATTACTAAAAAATCGCAAATGATTAATTCATAGATAATTATGCCAATTTAACAAGTTGCATAAGCTATAACTTAAAAATCATTTAAAAAAAACTTTAAGTTTTTTGTAACATTTTGCAACTTTGCTGCGTATAACAGTTATAATAGACAAACCCTAGTTCATTACAACCCTATGAGACAGCTTAAAATTACTAAGCAGGTCACCAATCGTGAGACCGCATCCTTAGACAAGTACTTACAAGAAATCGGTAAAGTTGACCTTATCACGGCAGATGAAGAGGTGGAACTAGCACAGCGTATAAAAGCTGGTGATCATCGTGCTCTAGAGAAGCTTACTAAAGCAAATTTACGTTTTGTAGTTTCTGTGTCAAAACAATACCAAAACCAAGGACTTACCCTTCCAGATCTTATTAATGAAGGTAACTTAGGGCTTATAAAAGCTGCACAGCGCTTTGATGAAACTCGTGGTTTTAAATTTATATCATATGCAGTATGGTGGATACGCCAGTCTATCTTACAAGCACTAGCAGAGCAATCTCGTATTGTACGTTTACCTCTCAATAAGATTGGGTCTATTAATAAAATTAATAAAACCTTTGCTTTTCTAGAACAGGCAAACGAACGCCCACCTAGCCCTGAGGAAATTGCCAAAGAGCTAGACATGTCTATTAATGATGTAAAGGAATCTCTAAAGAACTCTGGACGTCACATAAGTATGGATGCGCCTCTAGTAGAAGGAGAAGACTCAAACTTGTATGATGTCTTAAACTCTGGTGAATCACCAAACCCTGATCGCGAACTACTACATGAATCCCTTAAGACAGAAATAGAACGCGCTCTTGAAACACTTACTCCACGTGAGGCAGATGTGGTTAGACTTTATTTTGGCTTAGGAGATCAACAGCCTATGACGCTTGAGGAAATAGGAGAAACTTTTGATCTTACTCGTGAGCGAGTGAGACAGATTAAGGAAAAAGCGATCCGTAGATTAAAACATACTTCACGTAGCAAGATTCTTAAGACTTATTTAGGATAAGCTTATCATTTTCACCGATAATGTGTTAAAACCAATAGCCAATGCTCTTGGTTTTTTTTACAGTGAAAAGATTTGGTATCTTTGTAATACAAAAATGTAATTAACGCCACTGGCGACTTAATAATGACAACAACAGTTTATCATAACTGTTCGTTTTTTGATTGATGAATGAATCCCCGGCTGATTACCGGGGATTTTTCATTTTATATATTCTGGGTTACAAAACTTAATACACCACTCTTCATACTTTAGAGGAGAATCATATCTTTACATAAAACATCTATTATATGTCAACTACGCTCATTGCCCCTTCCATACTTGCTGCAGATTTTGCAAACCTTCAACGTGATATTGAGATGATAAATGCTAGTGAAGCAGACTGGTTTCATATTGATATTATGGATGGTGTTTTTGTACCTAACATTTCTTTTGGAATGCCAGTGCTACGTGATATTGCAAAACATGCTAAAAAAACAATCGATGTACACTTGATGATTGTAGATCCAGATCGTTACGTACAAACGTTTGCAGATCTAGGAGCAAACATACTCACCGTGCACTACGAAGCATGTGCTCACCTGCACAGAACGCTACAAGTAATTAAAGCTGCTGGGATGAAAGCTGGTGTAGCTCTTAACCCACATACACCTGTAAGCCATCTTGAAGATGTTATACAAGACATAGACTTAGTTTGTATGATGAGTGTAAATCCAGGATTTGGAGGACAACAGTTTATAGAAAACACTTATGATAAGGTTGCTGCTCTTAAGGCTCTAATCACAAAGAAAAATGCTCCTACGCTCATAGAAATTGACGGCGGTGTAAGTGATAAAAATGCTGCGCAGTTGGTTCAAGCTGGAGCAGATGTACTTGTAGCTGGAAGCTTTATTTTTAAATCATCCAATCCTACGGAAACAATCAAAGAACTTAAAGATATTGCAGCTCGCTAATTAACAATAGGATCAACTACTTGAACCTTTGCTGTATCTTGAATGACAGGAAGCACCTCATCAATAATAAGCGTATCTTTTCTTCTAAGATTATATAAGTACGTCGTATCTAATTGTGCAAATGTTTTTGCTTCTGTCGCATCCATTTCTAAAAACGAAGGACATGGAAAATAGTCAAAATCGTATTCAAAATTTGTGAGCATGGGTGATTTCCAAGAGCTCAGTCCTTTAAATACAGATGCTACCATAGGCATTGCCGTATTCGCACCAGAGCCGTGATAGGTTTTTCCAAAGTGCACTCTCTTATCTCTTGTTCCTACCCACGCTCCTACTACAATTTCTGGTGAAGCACCTATAAACCAGCCGTCCCCATTATTTTGGGTAGTACCGGTTTTACCTATGAGATTATAACCTATTTCATAATTTTTCATTCCTGAGGCGCTTCCTTCTGTAATTACCTCTTCCATCATTTTCTGTAATTCCTTTACATGCTGAACAGTGGCTACACGCTTTCCGCCAGTAGGAGTATGTTTGTATATTTCATTACCATCCTCATCTTCTATGCGCTGTATTGCATAAGGTTGTATACGTGTCCCGCCGTTTGCTATACTTCCATAAGCAGTAACCATTTCAAATAAGGTGAGCTCTGCAGTACCAAGCACGATACTTGGTACTTCTGGAAGAGTGGTAGTGATACCCATCTTCTTTGCCTGTTCTATCACTTTCTCTACACCTACATTAAGCTGTAATTGTACAGATACCGTATTTACAGAATTTGCAAGCGCTCCGTGCATACTATAACTTCCCCCATAACGACCACTAGCATTTTTAGGCCTCCAGTCTTCATATTGCTTATAAGTCATTAAGGTGTTATTGTAATAATTACATGGATATTGTCCTCTCTCTAAAGCAGCTAGATACGTGATAGGTTTAAAAGTCGAACCCACTTGTTTTTTAGTCACCACGTTATCTGTCTGACTAAAACCATAATCTATCCCTCCCACATATCCTAAAATAGCACCAGATCTACTATTTACAGTAAACACTGCTGCGTGTAATCTATTAAGACTTGTAGCTATAGAATCTCGTAAAGACTGAAGCCTTGGTTCATATCCTTTTCCAATATTCCAGAAGTCACGCTCCTTAACTTTCATAGAAAACTCAGTGATAGAGCCTGCTGTAGCATTCTTTGCTTTCATTCTTTTTACAGCTGTTTGCTCCTGGACTATTTTATCTAAAAGAGCTTCCTTCCCTCCTTCTGTAGTGGTAGCTGCCCAGTATTTATCCATTAATACTTGTAATCGTTCTACTTGTTTTTGTAGCGCCTTTTCTGAGCTTTTCTGTATCGAACTATTGAGCGTCGTAGTAATCTTTAATCCATCCGTGTGTAGATTATAAATATGACCATCTGGAGCTGGGTGCTGTTGCGCCCACGTATTAAACTCGGCTTCTACAAAGTTTTTATAATAGGTGGAAAATGAGGACTGCTTTTTACTTGCTTGATAATTAATAACAAGAGGTACTTGAGCTTCTATTTTCTCCTCATCGCTAAGGAAACCATACTTTACCATTTGATTTAAAACCGTATTGCGCCTGCGTTCTGCACGTTCTGGATGATTGCGCGGACTATAATAACTAGGTGCTTTGAGTAATCCTACGAGTGTAGCACTCTCTGTAATGGATAATTGTTCTGGAGGTTTATTAAAAAAACGTAAAGATGCTTTTTCTATCCCGTATACATTTTCCCCAAAAGACACTGTATTAAAATACAGCAATAAAATTTCATCTTTACTATACACAGACTCTAGCCTTCTAGCAATAAAGAGTTCTCTTAACTTATTTATAGGAGTACTGAGAAAAAACTGCTTTTTGCGACCAAAGATATTTTTTGCAACTTGCTGTGTTACCGTACTACCACCGCCTGCATTCTGACCTAAAATAATAGATTTTATAAATACACGCCCATAGCTTTTATAATCTATACCTCCATGCTCATAAAAACGAGCATCTTCGGTTGCTACGAGGGCATTTTTAAGCGCTTCTGGAAGTTGTTCTAAATCTACATTTGACCTGTTTTGTAAAAAGTAAAGGCCTATAGACTCACCTCTAGCATCGTATAATGTAGAAGTAACTGGGTTTTTAAGCTTCTTGAGATAGTCGGCTGTTGGTATTTTTCCAAATACACCTATGTAAATACTCAATAAGAATACTGCAAACAATCCGATCATGCCGACCAGTACATATCTTATTGCTCTAAAAGGTTTGGCTTTAACTTTTAACCAAATTGCCTTAACCTTACTTTTATAACTATACAAATGACCTCAGTTTATTAGATTGAATTGTAAATTCCCACATGACTGCATAAAAAAATGCGCACCTCCTATTATCTAGGAAAGTACGCATTAATATTTAGTAATTGAGAGACCTTAATCTCTTGACATAAAAATTCTCAAAATATACCAGAATAATAACATCAGAGATGCAAATAAACCTAAAGCCGCAGCAACATATTGCTCCTCATCATATTTATGCACCATATTTGAAGTAGTATATAATATAGATCCAGCCGCAAGTGCCACCATAGCAACACTAAACCATAAGCCGAGGTCAAATCCAAAGAGAAGTCCCGCAACCATAAGGCCTATTGCTAGAAAAAATCCTATAGCAAGTATAGATCGTAAAAAAGAAAAGTCTTTTTTAGTAAGGATCACAACTGCAGATAATCCAGCAAATAAAGCAATAGTCATCACGGCAGCTTTTTGTAAAATCTCTACTCCATCTATCATAGAGAATGCCTTAAGAAGTAATGGGATAAAAATAAAAGCCTCTGCTACTACGTAAATTCCCAAAGCCAAATAGTGCTGGTTTTTATCTCTGGACTTAAGTGCTAGTCCTTCTGCATGGTTTGTAATAAACATAAATGCCCCAAGTAGCAATAACCAGCTCCAGCCACCTGTAAGTGAATATGCAAAGTTTACAATAACTGGCGATTGAAAAAACAGATATTCGGTGATGATGAATAATAATACTGCAAGTGCTACATAGGTGTATGTCTTGCGATAAAATGCCACTCGGCGCTCATCAGATAATGCACTTACTGGTACTATTTGTGGTTGATATGATTCCATTGATGTTATTATTTTAGTTTTGAAAGTGATGTATAAATGTAAACAAACTAGAAATACGCTGTTCCTAAAAATTAAATATTGCAAAAATCTTAGAGACGTATATTATATAATTATCGGGATGTATTTATTTTTTGCTTTCGCGAAAGCGTACTCATATTATAAATAGTCTGCTGTATCAAATTACCTCAGCAGTTACTTCTTAGAAGACGCACCCTTAAAGTTTTGAGATGAATTCTTGAACAATACATTAAAGGTAGTAAGGCTACCATAAATACGAGTAATGTACTGCTGGAGATCAACCTTATCTTGATCATCAAGTGTTTTACTAGCATTAATCTTTTGCTCCATCACGCGCACACGGTCGCGCACCATCACAATCTTATGGAAAAAGCTTTCTATCGAAATATCCTTTGATGACAAGTTACTATCCTCTGGAGATAATGTCATTGTTCCTCCTCTCCACTTATCTGCTATAGGCACCACCTCAGATATGTCGCTATATCTCTTGAGTAAATCTCTAAAGGTTTTTTCTACCTCGTACATACTCACACTATCTACCTCACCTTCTATTGCTTCTATAACTTCAAAATTATCATCTAATGTTATAGTCTCGAGTCCTCCGTCAATAAAAGTCACCCAATACAGCTCTGAGGTGACATTTGTAATTACTCCTTTACCTAGCTTGTTATGGTCTATCCTACTTCCTATTCCTAATATGGTATTCATAATCTTATATATAGTTTCTTTTATATTATTACTTATTTACGGACGCTAATATATGTAATAACAACCTTGTGTTTTGGTTTTAGATATTTTTCTCTTAACAAGAATTTAACGTCTTAATAGAAACCTTGCGATTCTTAACTGCGTAAGTGTTCGCAAATAAACAATATACAACAATGAAAAAATTACCAAAAATTCTAATCGCAGGTGCTGTCTTACTTGGAGTAGGTGCACTTATCGCAGCCGATCACTTAGATGCTCCTGCTGTAGGCGGAACAACCGCAGACATTACTGATTACTTCGCATTTGAAAGTGCTGAGAATTCAAGCAACACCGTATTTGCAGCAAACGTACAAAGTTCACTAGCTGGAGAGGCTGAGTTTGACGAGAACGTTCTTGTTGAGTTCAACATAGACAACGACGGTGATCTAGTAGAGGATAGAGTAATACAAGCAATTCCAAGAGACGGAAAAATGTATTTCTTTGGACCTTATGAAATTTCTTCAACTGGACTTAACAGTACAATTGACGAAAGTGCTCTTATTGGATCTGTAGATATCTCTACTGGAGCTGATGCAATCACAATGACTACAACTGATGGAATTAAAATATTTGCTGGATTAAGAGCAGATCCTTTTTTCTTTGATTTTACAACTTTTAATGCTGTTGTAGGAAATCCTGCAGGAGACTTTACAGGAACAACAGGACCAAACGGTGGTTTTCAAACTGCTGAAAATGCTTCTGATCCTTTTGAAGGTACAAATGTACTTTCTGTAGTAATTGAAGTTCCAAACACTTTATTAGGTGGTACTTCTGCGCATCCAGCTGGAACAGGCGTTCAAGTTTGGAATACTTGGGTTGAAGCAAAAACAAAACAATAATAGTTAAAAGACATATATCATGAAATTACAAAATATAAAATATCTATTTGCAGCAGTTCTTCTAGCAGGAGTTGTATCATGTAGCGACGACGACGATAACACACCTATCACAATTGATCCAGTACCAACGCCTACAGAAGTTGACTTTTCTGGAACATTTGCTCAACAAGATCAAATGGGACGTGCAGCAATTAATACTGTATTAGGAGGAGATAGTGCTGCTAAAAATAGTTTCAACACAACAATCCCTTCTGAGATGGTTGCAGGATTTCAACAAGCCTTCCTTGACAAAGCTGTAGCATTACACGGTGCATTCGGAGTTGAATATGAAACAAACATTTTAGGTCTAGACGCTCCAACGCTTACAACGATATTAGCTCAAGATGTATTACAAGTAGCACCAGACGCACCTACTACGTATTTTGACGGAACAAATGTTCTTACAGGTCGTACGCTTAGTGATGATGTTGTAGATGTATCTTTAATTTTACTTTTCGGAGGAAATAATGGAGATAAATACAATGGACAAGACCTTGACAATGATGGAACACCTGATTTACCAATTTTAGTTACAGATAACGTAAGCGCTGGAACAGGTGCGACAGGATCTACTTCATTCCCTTACTTAGTAGGGCCACAATAAAAATTTGATTATTTTTAATTAGCTTAAAAAAGGGTCTGAATTTTTCAGACCCTTTTTACATAAAACCAATTGATCTTATGAAATATATAACCTTATTATTACTCACAACCGCCCTTTTTATCTCTTGCTCAAATGAGGATAAGAACATTCTCAATAAAGCAGATTATGAGAACTACCTACAAACCAACAACTCCCAAGAGATTGCAAAAGCAGAAAAAGAATTAAGCTTCTGGAATGAACGAATAAAAAAAGATAGCATCCAACTCATTGAACTATCTAAAAGTGCAGGAATGCAGACGAAAATCTTTCAACTCAATGCATCTATAGAGCAACTCAAAGATGCAGAAAAAAACCTCACAAGATCTGCGCTAGTAACAAACATAGGCAAGGACGGTAAACTGCTAGCATTAGCACAAAACTACATCACTCAGCACCGTTTTAAAGAGGCAAAAGCACTCGTTGATAGTGCTCGCGTTATTGCTGGTGGAGAAATTAAAGCAATTAATCTAGTTGCCTTTGATGTAGCTATGGAACTAGGTAATTATGAAAATGCCGAAAAAATCTTAACAAAAGAAACAGACTTCTCAGACTACAACTATTTGATTAGACTTGGGAAACTAGAAGATTACAAAGGAAATCTTGACAAAACAATCCAACAAATGGAAGCTGCAAAAGCTATTGCAGAGAGTAGCAAGCAAAAAGGATTACAAGTGTGGGTTTACACAAATCTCGCAGACTATTATGGTCATGCTGGAAGAATTAATGATGCTTACAATCATTATCTCAAAGCACTAGCAATTGATCCTAGTAATGCTTACGCAAAAAAAGGAATTGCCTGGATTGCATACTCCTATGAAAACAATCCTACAGAAGCTTTGCGCATAATTGAAGCTATAGAAAAAGATAGTAAAAGCCCAGATTATGAATTATTTAAGTCAGAGATTTATGAAAGCACTGGCGATGAAGATAGCGCCAGAGAAGCGTTAAACAATTTTTTATACCGAGTTTCAAATCCAAGTTATGGAGATATGTATGGAGCATACCTAGTTGAAATATATGCAAGCAAGCCTGAGACATCACAGCAGGCTATAACCCTAGCTCAAAAGGAAGTAAACAATAGACCCACTCCTATGTCTTATGACCTACTAGCACATGCTTATTATGGAAATGGAGATTATGAAAAAGCCTTAAGCATAACTCAAGAACATGTAATTGGTAAAACGCATGAGCCTATGGCACAGTTTCACACAGCACAAATATATAAAGCTCTTGATATGAAAAATGAGCTAGCGCCTATCAAAGAAGAATTACTAGAAACAAGCTTCGAACTAGGACCTGTTACCTATAAAGAAATACAAAATTTATAATTTTATAAATCTATGAAACCGCTTCACAATGTTTTACGTAGATATAGTAAGGTTATTAGAAAACTATTAATGGTTGGATAGTTTTTGATTTTGTTTGTATGAGCGTCTTACTCTTTTGAGTAAGACGCTTTTTTATGACCTATAAGTCAAGTTACCTTTATCACCTCTCCTTAAGCGCAAGTCACACATAATAGTATATGACTTACACACAAAAGCAGTCGTCATCCTGCTTGTTTAAAGCATGCTCATTTAGTACCTTTTTGACGTTAATTAAGAAGCAACATACCCCACTAGATAATTGATGTAATCTGCATAGAATGTAAGCAGATTATATAAATAGATATTTATTAGTGAGCTTATGTATTTGCAAATGAATTGGTGGATCATAAAAAACTCCTTGCTATAGAACTAGCAAGGAGTTTTTAAATTGATATTATACTTATGTATATTAAATATAATTAGAAGTCTCTTAAGCATCTTAAGATGATGCAACCA
The DNA here is from genome assembly GCF_042466145.1 of Dokdonia sp. R78006. Classification (NCBI taxonomy): domain Bacteria; kingdom Pseudomonadati; phylum Bacteroidota; class Flavobacteriia; order Flavobacteriales; family Flavobacteriaceae; genus Dokdonia; species Dokdonia sp. R78006. The sequence goes on from NZ_JAXHBU010000001.1 coordinate 242,958, forward strand.
CTCCTAATGTATATAGTTGCTCTAGTGTAGGTGAGGCACTTCCTCCTTCTGGTTCTAATGTAATACCAAAGGCTTCAGACTCATTAGGGTTACTTAGCTCAAAGATTTGATTTCCACTAGCGTCATATTGATCAAGAACTCCAATACTCGTAGGCGTAAGAGGTTCTAAGGTAAGAGACCACACTTGGTAAACCTTCCCTTTAGGAGGTTCTGGTAATCCTTTTACATCTATATATGCTTTACCACTTTTCTTATCCCAATACACAGATGCATAAGCTTCTGGTGCAATAGCTTGCGCTCCTAGTGGCACTGCTATTAAATCTTGTTTACGTATTACATTAAGTAATCCTCTGGTTTGATCGAGATTTGTTTCTGCAACTTGTGTTTTACCTTCTTGAAGTAACAATTCTCTCTCCGTATCAACGATACGATCTTCAAGCTTGTTATTTTCAGTATATAAGTAACCTATACCCGCAAGCAGTAATATTGCAGCGGCCCATCCCATAAATGCAACGATAGGAGTTTGCTTTCGCGAAAGCGGGATTACTTTCGTTTCATTATCGTCTATATACTTTCTTAGAACACTTACATCCTTAGGCTCACCAGGAGCGGCTGCCTTAGCAAGATGCATTAAATGGTTTTCGATCTCTTCTACTTCTTGAAGTAATGACGCATCTTGAGATACCTCACGAGCAATCTCCACCATTTCCTCTTCAGGAAGTGTTCCATATACAAAGAGCTCGAGAACCCCTGAATCTATATATGTTTGTGAATTTTTCATACTACGCCTACTATATCTCTTAGTTTTTTAATACAAATTCTATTTCGCGTTTTTACGGTACCCAAAGGAATGTCTAGCTCTTCGGCTGTTTCCTTTTGAGTGTATCCTTGAAAAAACAAGAAGTGAATTATTTTTTTACAAAGCGGTTCTAGAACGTCTACATACTTCTTGATACCTATAGCGTCTACCGAAGTATTAAAGCTTCCTTTCGCCTCGAGAATATCTACGAAATATTCGGCAGTATGGTTTTTCTTTTGATTTTTGAAATCTTTAGAACGTGTTTTGTCTATAGCCCCATTACGAGCTATATTTAGCATCCACGTAAAAAATCTTCCTTTAGAAGGGTTGTACTTATCTGAATTATTCCAGATTTTAACAAAGGTGTCTTGTAATAACTCTTCTGCCACCTCTTGGTTATGTACAACACTATTTATGACTCCAAATAAGCTCTCGCTATAGAGTTCATAAATTTTCTCAAAAGATGCAGGATCTTTCTGGAGAAACTTATTAATTAATGCGTCTGGTTGTGTCATCATAGATTAGACTACCAATGTAGGATTATGATTTACCATATGCAACTATTGAACTGTTAAAGCCTATAATAATTTACTTGTGGTTGTAATTAATCTCAGACTCCTACTAGTTTATGGAATATACATCTGTAATGAAACTTTCACAAAAGGATTACCTCTGCTTTGAAAATAGAAAAGCCCAATTGCAAATTCAAGCACACTTAATTTGCTATGGGAATTTTGTACTCCTTAGTGAGCTGGAAGGGACAGAGATCAAACTTTTTAAAGGAAGATGTATTTGTAATTGAAACTTTCACGAGAGGATTACCTCCGCTGCGCTTCGGTGATCCCACAAAGCTCCGCTTTGAAAATAGAAAAGCCCCAATTGCAAATTCAAGCGCACTTAATTTGCTATGAGAACTTTGTACTCATTCGTGAGCTGGAAAGGACAGAGATCAAACTTTTTAAAGAAAGATATATTTGTAATGGAAACTTTCACGAAAGGATTACCTCCGCTTCGGTGATCCTACAAAGCTCCGCTTTGAAAATAGAAAAGGAGAAAAATAATTTCTGAGCAAGCTCAAATTATCTCCTCCTTTTCTATTTATTCGTGACCGCGAGAGGATTCGAACCTCCAACCCTCAGAGCCGAAATCTGATATTCTATCCAGTTGAACTACGCAGCCTTTTTACGCTTTCGCGAAAGCGCAAATGTAAATCTTTACTGAGTAATCACAATAAATTCTGAACGACGATTTAATTGATGTTGCTCCTCTGTACAGTCTGAGTTGTTATCACAGTTATTTACGAGCTCTGTCTCACCATAACCTTGACCAGAAATTCTACTAGCATCGATACCTCTAGAGATAATATATGCTACTGTAGACTTTGCTCTTCTATCTGAAAGTGACAGGTTATAGTCATCCTTACCTCTACTATCTGTATGTGATCTTACGCTTATTACCATATCTGGCACTTGCTTCATTGCCGATATCACTTTTGTAAGCTCTAATGCCGCATCTGGTCTTATGTCAGATTTATTATAATCAAAATAAATAGGATTAAGATTAAGAAGCTTTGCAAGGTCATCACCCACTCCTACTTCTGTAAGTCTCAACTCAAGCTCTATATCCTTCTGCAATGTTTCTGGCTCTGCTGGTGTGATCACAATCACCTCCTTTGCATAATATAATTTTGAAGTCGCACGGATCACATAATTCTCTGAGCATACGAGACTAAATCTATACAGGCCGCGTGCATTTACGTCTACCTCTTTTACCACTTCATTATCAGCATTCATGAGCTGTACTTTTGCATCCGTTATAGGTTGCTTTGTAACTGCATCCGTGATAAATCCTAAGACATCTACGTCACAACGTGGCTCTGGCTTTTCCTTTTGCTTGAATCTATAAATGTCATCACTTCCCATTCCTTGGTTACGACTTGAAGAGAAGAAACCAGTTTTTAAAGTATCATTCACTATGTACGCAAAATCATCTGCAGAGCTATTAATAGGCTCACCCAAACTTGCAACCGTAATCTCTTCTGAAGATGGGTTAGTCACAAAAATATCAAGTCCTCCCAGCCCTGGGTATCCATCTGAGGCATAGTAAAGATTTCCTGTACTACTCATAAATGGAAAGGCATCTCTTCCTTCTGTATTTATAGGCTTGCCAAGATTTTCAGGCTCACCAAAGCTTCCATCGCCGTTAATAGCTACTTTCCAAATATCTGACAACCCCACACTTCCAGGCCTATCTGATGAGAAGTATAAAGTTTTTCCATCTGCACTTAACGCAGGATGTGCAGTAGCATATTCCTCCTCATTAAATGAAACTTCAACCGCTTCAGACCAACTTCCCTTTTCCTTATCCACTAGCGTAGATTTATAGATCTTCAATTTATTAATCCCATCTGACGATTTTGCAAAATCTCCATCTGTAAAATTATTTCTTGTAAAATACATTGTCTTTCCATCCTTTGTAAATGTGGGAGTACTCTCATGGAAGATGGTATTTACCTTGCGGTGAAAACGTGAAGGCGGAGACATGCTCCCGTCTTCTTTCATAGTAGATTTATATAAATCTAGAAATGGCTGATTGTTCCACTTATGTATACGTCTTGTAATGGAACCCGTATCTCTTGCCGAAGCAAAAATCACTTGGTTCTTATAATATGACGGGCCAAAATCTGAGTATCGAGAGTTCATCTCTCGTATCATATTAACCGTATAATAGCTTTCTCGATAGCCTTCTACCTTTGTGTAATCTGGATTTTCTTTGAATAATTTTGCTCTAAAGTCATTACCGCTTCGATCTGCAAAGATTTGCATCATCTCATCAGACTTATCATATTCTTTAATAGCACGTAGTGTTTGTGCATATCTAAAGTAGTGCTCATCACTTACAGAGTCTGCATAGCTTTCTGTGAGTTTTCCATACCATTCCTGAGCTTGAGAATACTTACCATTATAATAGTAAGCCTCTGCTATCTTATTAAAAACTTGATATGATTTAAAACCCTCTGCTACGAGGTCTTTATAAATCTCGATAGCATCTATATATGCTAACTGATTAAACTTTTTATTTGCTCTCGCAAGCTTCCCTTGCTGAGCATTAGCACTATGGATTGTACTAAAAATAATCACTAAAACAAAGGCGCACCTCATAAATCCCTTCATAACCTGTTGGTATAAAAGTTAAACGTTAAAAACTATTTAGGGGGTTTATTTAAAGACTGCTTGAGTCTCGCTGGGGAACACAATATTAGTAAACCTTTTTTTTAAATGACACAACTACGTTGTCAATTCGACAAAAAGACTGCTTTCACGTATTAAAGGCTATTATATGAGAATTTTAAAGAAAATTAACTGACTACAAGACTATTATGAAAGACGAGCCTTCACAATTGTACTGATGGTTTTACCATCTGCTTTTCCAGTAAGTCTAGCATTTACCTGCCCCATTACCTTACCCATATCTTTCATTCCTTGGGCTCCAGTTGAGGCAATTATCTCATCTACTACTTTAGTAACATCTGCCTCACTCATTTGTTCTGGTAAGAATTGAGAGATTACTTCTGCCTGTGCTATTTCTGGATCTGCAAGATCATTACGTCCCTGCTCTGCAAAGATAGCTGCACTATCCTTACGCTGCTTTACAAGTTTCTGTAATAACTTAAGCTCTTGCTCTTCGGTAATCTCTTCTTTTGCTCCTGTCTCTGTCTGCGCAAGTAAGATTGCAGATTTTATGGCACGTAGCGATGTTAATGCATTTTGATCTTTAGCTTTCATAGCTTCTTTCATTGCAGTCATCACTTGTGTAGATAGGCTCATAATAGTATATATTTTGTACTCAACACTCCTAATAACGTTATGGAGTTTAAGAGATAATTTTATTGATTGTAAATATTTTATTGAAGTCACGAAGATACGAGAAATGGTGAAATTAAATACACACCTATGTAGCTTATAAAAAAGAAACCCGTCTATCTTGGGGAAGATAACCGGGTCGCTAAAAACTCTAAACAGTACCTGCTTAATCTACATTATCATGTAAAAATGAGTTATTACTTCTCAATTGAATTTCATCATTATCATCTGTAGAAAGTGATGTCCTAGATAAACTTCCATCCTTTGCTGGTGTTTCTTCTAGATCAATCCCCATACGCTTGTACGCAGGTTGCTTTTCTATCTCCTCAATACGAGACTGGTTTGTGCGAAATTTATAATTGAATTCTTTCATCTTGCGCTTACGCTCAGAAGCTCTATCTATAAGAATCTGTGAGATAGGACTATTCATAGGGTCTATCTCTGCATTTTCATCTTCACGCTTTTGTTGAGGAGCAACAGTTTTTGTTTCAAAAACAATTGTTTCTTCTTCAATGTCGCTTTCATCATCATCATCACTAGATGCATTAGAAAGTGTCTCTTCAAGCTCCATGTAATCCTCAAGACTATATCTAGTCTCTCCGTCATTAGTATGCTCAGTTACAGGTACAATTTCTATAGGTTCCTTCACCTCTATAGATGCTGTAGTGTCATCAAGATCAAACATGATAGGCTTCTCATCTTCCTCCACAGGAGCTTCTGTCGTTAATGGCATATCAAAAAACAACATTCCATTATTTTCTGGCTCTTTATGCTCTACTCTAGTCGCTTCATGACGCACTGTAGTATCTATGATTTCAAAATCTGCTTCATTCTCTAGAAGTATCTCATCATACACAACAGTAATATTCTTAATTACATCTGTAGTAGGAACTATATCCATACTATATTGCTGCGCAGGAGGCTGTACTGGCTCAGCTTTAGGAGCCTGCTCTGGAACAGCTTGTTGCCTTGTAATTTCTTTTGCGGGCGCTTTCGCGAAAGCGGTAGGCTTCTTTTCCTCTATTTCATCAAGATCAAGTGTATGCACTATTTTCTTAGGAGCAACCGGTGCTTGTGGAGCTACTGGTGCCGAAGGTGGAATCTCTACAGTAGCATCTGGCATTAAATCTTGCTGTGCTCTCTGCTCCTCTTCTAGTGTATGAATGATCTTCTTAGTCTCTACGTTTACAATCTCATTCTGCTGCTCTGCATTAAATCCCGTTGCTATAATAGTTACAGAAATAGCATCACCTAGAGAGTCATCTTCACCTACACCCATAATGATGTTTGCGCTGTGACCTGCCTCTGCTTGAATGTGATCGTTAATCTCTCCTATCTCGTCTATCGTGATTTCATCACCACCAGAAACTATAAGTAACAATACATTCTTAGCTCCAGTAATTTTATTATCATTAAGTAATGGAGAGTCAAGTGCTTTTGATATCGCCTCGTTTGCACGACTTGTACCACTAGCTGTAGCACTACCCATGATAGCTGTACCAGATTTACTTAACACTGTCTTTGCATCACGTAAATCAATGTTTTGTGTATAGTGATGTGTAATTACCTCTGCGATACCACGTGAAGCGGTTGCAAGAACCTCATCTGCCTTACTAAATCCTGCTTTAAAACCAAGATTACCGTAAACCTCACGGAGCTTGTTATTATTAATAACAATAAGTGAATCTACCTGGGCACGAAGTCTATCTACTCCTTTTTGAGCTTGCTCGTTACGCATTTTACCTTCAAACTGGAATGGTATCGTGACAATCCCTACGACTAGGATATCAAGCTCACGAGCCATTTTGGCAATAACTGGTGCAGCACCAGTTCCTGTACCTCCACCCATTCCGGCAGTAATAAATATCATCTTTGTATTGGTACCAAGCATTTGCTTAATATCCATCTCACTCTCTATAGCTGCCTGCTCACCCACATCTGGATTTGCTCCAGCCCCAAGACCTTCTGTAAGACCTACTCCGAGTTGTATTTTATTAGGTACTGTGCTATTCTCAAGTGCTTGCGCATCTGTATTGCAGATTATAAAATCTACTCCATTTATTCCCTGCTGGAACATATGGTTAATAGCGTTACTACCTCCACCACCTACACCTATCACTTTAATTACGTGACTTTGGTTTTTAGGTAGATCAAATGTGATATTATCAAATTGTGTCGTACTCATATGATTTGTTTTTGCCCCTTATTCTTATACAATCAATTACTACTTGCGTAGCTATCTTATTATTTCCTACTTACTCTTTACTGATTTAATAGACTACTCTGCGTTGTCTAGAAAATCCTTAAACTTATCTGCCCATCTATCAAATATGCTTCTTTTAGGCGCTTGTGGTTTTTTAGGCCTTGCCTCGATATCTGTTTCTGGTATTTCATTAATGGTGTCTGTAAAGACCTCTTCTTCCTTTGCAATGATTTCCTCTTCTGGTTCTAACTGACTGTTATATAAACCGTGCTCAAGGCTATTCATTACTAATCCCACAGCAGTAGCATACAACGGACTCGTAGTCTCTGCATCACTATCTCCTGCAAGATGCTCGTTAGGATATCCTATACGAGTATCCATACCTGTAATATATTCTACTAGCTGTTTTAAGTGCTTGAGTTGGCTACCCCCTCCAGTTAGTACAATACCTGCGATGAGCTTTTTCTTTTGCTCCTCGTGTCCGTAATTTTTAATTTCTAGATACACTTGCTCAACAATCTCCACAACTCTCGCGTGAATGATTTTAGATAAATTCTTTAGCGTTATCTCCTTAGGCTCACGACCACGCAATCCAGGGATAGAAACAATCTCATTGTCTTTATTTTCTCCTGGCCATGCAGAACCAAATTTAATTTTAAGAAGCTCTGCCTGCTTCTCAATAATTGAACAACCTTCTTTTATATCTTCTGTAATAATATTACCTCCAAAAGGGATTACAGCTGTATGTCTAATAATACCATCTTTAAAAATGGCAAGATCTGTTGTACCACCCCCTATATCGATAAGTGCTACTCCAGCTTCTTTCTCTTCTTGGCTCAACACAGCGTTTGCAGATGCTAGTGGCTCTAGTGTGATGCGATCTAGGTTTAACCCTGCACTTTTCACACAACGACCTATATTTCTTATGGATGCAACTTGACCTACGACCACGTGAAAATTTGCTTCTACGCGACCACCATACATCCCAATAGGTTCTTTAATCTCGCTTTGCCCGTCTACTTTATACTCTTGTGGTAATACATGAATAATTTCTTCACCTGGAAGCATTACCAGTTTATGTACTTGATTACATAATGCATCAATATCTGCTGCATCAATTACCTCTTCAGAGTTGTTACGAGTTATATAATCACTATGCTGTAAAGAGCGTATGTGTTGTCCAGCAATACCTACGACTACATCTTGAATTTTAATTCCTGATACATCTTCTGCTTCCTGCACAGCTTGCTGCACAGATTGTATGGTCTGGGTGATATTATTTACCACACCACGGTGTACACCAAGACTTTTAGACTTCCCTATACCGAGAATCTCCACCTTATTGTACTCATTGTACCGCCCTATCATCGCCACGATCTTCGTGGTCCCTATGTCCAGCCCTACTGCGATATTTTGATTTTCCATACCTTTAATTTTGAGAGTTTACTCCCTCCCGATAGCTATCGGAATAAGCGAAAGCTTACTCAATCCCCGTTTTATTTTTTCTCACAAACTACTTGCCCGTCATACTTGAGCTCTATAGTTTTATACTTATCTAAACTTTTATCTTTAAGCGCTTTTTGATAAAAAGCCTTATAGTTACTAAATCTCTCTTCTAACGCTTCTACCTTGCCTAGTGATATAGTGAACCCTAGTTTTCTGGCCTTTAACGTATACTCTGCATTCTTACTTCGAGATATACCTATGATGTGCTTTGCAAGAAACTCATCCTTCCTTATAAAATTTACAAGCTTGTATACTTCGTTTAATTCTTTCTCGGTTGCTCCGGTCACAAGGGGTACGTGCGCGGAGTGATTTTGTGACAATGGCATCACCTCACCACTCTCATCTATATAAAAAGAAATAGCACCGCTAAGTCGTGCTATAGGCTTACGTTGCTCTATTGCAACACCTATATCACCACCCATCGTTACGTAAACATCTGCATTCTTGATAATTGGATGCGCCTTCACGCGCTTTTCCATCTCACTCAAAGCTATATTTTCTTTTACCTTTCCTGCAAGCTTTTCGTTACTTACTATCAACAATTTATTAACGGTCTCACGCGTCACAAAAGGAGCACTTTCATCCTTAAATGAAACACTAACTTCAGCAACTGTGCGCGCCTCATTTCTTTGAATGGCAAACGCAAACAAAAACACCGTCAACAGCAGTAAAATCGACATCTTTATGTAAAACCAGTTAACTTTCACCACACAGTTCTTTCGTTACTTTTAAAATCTCTACACCTATATCTCCAGCCCCCATCATCACAACAATTTTGTGATTTGTATCTTTCACTAAATCAGTAAGCTCATTTTTCTGTATGATTTGCTTTCGCGAAAGCGTCATTTCACTAAGCAATACCTCGCTAGTAATACCAGCAATAGGCTCTTCTCTTGCTGGGTAAATATCCAGCAGTGCTACTTCATCAAAATGAGAAAGCGCTACTGCAAAATCGTTCATAAAATCTTTTGTTCTACTAAATAAGTGTGGCTGAAAAATAGCTAGCACACTCTCCTCTGGATACATCTCTCTTACACTTTGATGTACCGCAGCAATTTCTGTAGGGTGATGCGCATAATCATCTATCAACACCATATCTTCTTTTTGAATACGGTATGTAAATCGGCGATTAACACCTGAATAACTCGCTAGTGCTTCTACCAATTTTTCTTTAGGACTGCCATACGATAACGCCATCCCTAATGCAGCTACAGCGTTAAAAAGATTATGTCTTCCTGGCAGGCTAAATTGTAAATTCTCTAAAACGCCACCTGGGTAATGCAAGTCAAAGACATAAGCGCCATTCTCTACGCGTACTCGCTGCGCAGTATAATCTGCATCCTCCTCAATACCAACCGTATTTCCAGCAAGTGGAAGTCCGTTTTTTACAAAACGCTTATCCTCTGGAGCTAGTGCCCCAAATTCTTGAAACGTAGCGATAAGGTCTGCCTCATCTTCATAAATATCAAGATGATCTGCATCCATAGAAGTCACACAGAGAATATCTGGTCTAAGCTGTAGGAACGAGCGATCAAACTCATCTGCCTCCACTACCACAACGTCACTTCCTTTTTGGATTAAATTACCATTATAATTATTTGTGATACCACCTATAAATGCAGTTACCGGAGCTCCGGATGCCGCAAGTAGATGACCCAAAATACTAGAAGTAGTCGTTTTACCATGCGTTCCTGCAACAGCAAGCGAGAACGTTTGATTTGCAATCATACCAAGCACTTCTGCACGTTTTTTAAGCATAAATCCGCTTTCGCGAAAATATACTAGCTCTCCCATCATTTTAGGAATGGCAGGAGTAAACACTACTAGGGTATCTTCCTTACTACTAAAAGAATTATCAATCCCCTCATTTTTATCTTCAAAATGAACCTTAATACCAGAGTCTTGCAAAGCTGCAGTAACATCTGAAGGTGTTTTATCATAACCCGCCACATTCTTGCCCTCCCTATGGAAGTACAAAGCTAGTGCGCTCATACCTATCCCACCGATGCCGATGAAGTAAATGTTCTGTATGTCTTTTAAAGGTTTCATTTATCTATGCTACACACCATAGTTTAAAACTACGGTTGTTATGTTTTCAAATTATTATTTCAATAATTGCTCTACCTCATCCACAATGTCTGCTGTGGCATTTGGTAATGCAAGTGTTTTAATTTTTCTTCCTAGCTCAAAGCAAACTTTCTCATCGTTGAGTAGCCCCTTAAAAACAAGCTTAAATTTTTTATCGAGGTCTTTTTCTGCTATTAAAATTGCAGCACCCGTCTTCTCGATAGCTTGCGCATTTTTAGTCTGGTGATCCTCGGCAACGTTTGGAGAAGGGATAAAAATGGTCGCCTTTCCTACAATACATAATTCTGATACAGATCCTGCTCCTGCTCTAGAGATAATAATATCTGCTGCTGCATAAGCCATATCCATCTGGTCGATGTACGCCATTACTTGAACACCATCTGCTTGATAATGTTTGTACTTGTCATAATACAGTTTACCCGTTTGCCATAAAACCTGCACTCCTTTGCGTTTAAAAAATGGAAGTTGCTTCTCTATCAATTCATTTATAGCTCTTGCACCTAGACTTCCTCCTATGATTAATACCACCTTTGAACTGTGAGACAAATCATATTTCGCGAAAGCAGTACTACGTTTACTTTCTATATCTAATAAATCTGCACGAACAGGATTTCCTGTCTTCACAATATGCTCTGATGGGAAAAAGCGCTGCATATCATCATATGCCACACATACTTTCTTCACAGACTTACCTAACAGTTTATTTGTAATACCTGCATAGCTGTTTTGCTCTTGAATTACTGCCGGTATCCCTGCAATGGTAGCCATCTTAAGCAATGGCCCACTTGCAAAGCCGCCAGTACCTATTACGACGTCTGGCTTAAATTTCTTTATAATCTTGCGAGATTTCATCAAGCTACTAATGAGCTTAAACGGAAACATAAGATTATCTACTGTTAGCTTACGCTGTATTCCAGCTATCCACAGCCCTTCTATTTCAAAACCTGCTTGTGGCACTTTTTCCATTTCCATGCGATCACTCGCTCCTACAAATAGAAATTGCGCGTCAGGATGACGGCGCTGGATTTCCTTTGCAATAGCAATAGCAGGATAGATATGACCTCCTGTACCTCCTCCAGATAATATGACTCTATATGGCTTCACTAAGTATGTCTAATGGGTTTAACTCACTCTCATCTTTTGACACAACTGGCGCTCGTTTTGCACTTACACTAAGTACAATACCTACAGCCAAACAGGTCATCCATATAGAAGTACCACCACTACTCACCAGCGGTAATGTTTGACCAGTAACAGGAAATAACTCTACAGCAACTGCCATATTAATTAAAGCCTGAAAAACAATAGGTAATCCTACACCTACCACAACTAGCTTTGCAAAGACAGTCTCTGCTTTATGAGCAACTACAGTAATTCTAAATAAAAGCAACATGTATAAAAACAGTAAGAATCCTGCTCCCGCAAGACCAAACTCCTCTACGATTATTGCATATATAAAATCTGAGGATGATTGTGGCAAGAAGTTTTTCTGAACACTTTTACCTGGACCTAGACCAATTACTCCGCCTGAGGCTATGGCAATTTTTGCTTTTTCGATTTGGTAATCTGCATCTGCATCTACTTCGTTATTTGCAAAATTCTCTACACGGCTTATCCACGTATCTACACGATTAGGGAATACACCTGGAAAAGCTTTAGCTAATAGCACAAAGAACAAAAGCGCAACGACACCAGTTGCAATAATAATACCCAAATATTTTAATGGATAGCCTCCCAGAAATACTAGAGCAACCACCATTGCTGCAATAATCGCAGTAGTAGAAAAGTTTGCTGGTAGTATTAGTGCAAGAACAGCAGCCACTGGCAACCATAACGGCACAATAGTTTCTTTAAAAGTAACCACCGTATCTTTAATTTTTGCTAGGTACCTCGCTACATAAACCATCAACACAACACCTGCAAATGTGGAAGTCTGAAAACCAACACCCAGAATAGGAATTTTAATCCATCTACTTGCATTTGCTCCACCCATGGTAGTTCCTTGAGCCAGCGTCACGATAAGTAAAATAATTACTACAGGAAGCGCTATAAAGGAAAGCCCCTTAAAGTAATGATGCGGTATTTTATGAACCCCATATAACATTGCAAATCCTAATACTAAGTGCATGCCATGCTTGATAAGAAACCTCACCGTATTTCCGTCACCTTTAATATATGCTAGGTTACTTGCAGCGCTGTACACAGGTAAAAATGAAAACAACGCAAGAAGGGCAACAATAGCCCATATAGTCTTGTCACCTTGTAATCCTGCAAATATGTTTTTAAATGTGGTACTCAACGCTTAGTAATTATTTATTATTCGGTTTCTTTAACTAATAAATTCTGATAAACTGATTGCCTTACACGGGGGAACGAAGTACAATCAGCTTTCAAATCAGAATTAAAGGTTACGTACAGCCTCCTTAAACTGGCGGCCACGATCTTCATAATTTTCAAACAAGTCAAAACTTGCACAAGCAGGAGAAAGCAATACGTTATCTCCGCGCTCAGATACTTTGTAAGCTATTTTCACAGCCTCTGTCATGGATGGTGTCTCTACAATAATATCAACCATATTACCAAAGTGACTCATCAATTTTGCATTATCAACACCTAAACAGATAATGGCTTTTACCTTCTCGTTCACAAGTGGATATAAATCACGGTAATCATTACCCTTATCTACGCCACCTACAATCCAAACAGTAGGCTCGCTCATACTATCCAAAGCATAAAATGTTGCGTTTACATTAGTAGCTTTACTGTCATTAATGTATTGTACATTATTAATCTTAAGCACCTGCTCTAATCTATGCTCAACTCCTTGAAAACCTTCTAGACTCTCACGTATAGTAGCCTTACGGATATTTAATAGATTTGCTACAGTTGAGGCAGCCATTGCATTTTTCTTATTGTGTTGCCCTTTTAAAGCGAGGTTATTTGTAGCCATGGTAAAGGTGTTATTATCGAGTTGTACTGTTAGGTTATTATCTTTTATAAATGCGCCATTTTCAAATTCTTTATCAAGTGAAAAAGGCAATAATTTTGATTTGACTGGATGTTTTTTGAGCCAGTCTACACTCACAGGGTCATCTGCATCGTAGATGAGATAATCTGTTTCTTTTTGGTTCATTGCTATTCTAAATTTTGAAGCAATGTAATTTTCAAACTTATAATCGTATCGGTCTAGATGATCTGGCGTCACATTTAATACCACTGCAATATGTGGTGCAAAATCTGCGATTCCATCTAGCTGAAAACTGCTTATTTCTAGCACATACGTATCAATCTCCTTCTGCGCCACCATTTTTGCATAGCTGTCACCTATATTACCGGCAACACCTAGATTGATTCCCGCTTGTTCTAGAATAAACCCAGTGAGCATCGTTGTCGTGGTTTTTCCGTTACTTCCAGTAATACCCACAATTGTAGCGTCTGTATATTGAGAAGCAAATTCTATTTCAGAGATGACAGAAACGCCTTTATCTAGTAGCCTTTGCACGATAGGTGCTTTATCTGGTATTCCAGGACTCTTCATCACTACATCTGCATTGAGAATAAGTGCTTCTGTATGCTCTTCTTCTTCCCAAGCAAAATCTTCGGCAATGAGTATCTCTTTATAGTTATCCTTAATTTTTCCAAAATCAGATAAGAATACATCATACCCTTTGGCCTTGCCTAAAATGGCAGTTCCTACGCCAGACTCACCGGCTCCTAATATGACTAATCGTTTCTTCATTTTTTTATGCTTTCGCGAAAGCGTATTATCTAATTTTTAATGTTATAATAGAAAGCACTGCCAATAAAATCCCTACAATCCAAAAGCGGGAAACTATCTTACTCTCATGTATGCCTTTCTTTTGATAATGGTGATGTAATGGAGACATCAAAAAGATGCGTCTACCTTCACCAAATTTCTTCTTTGTGTATTTAAAATATCCCACTTGCAACACCACCGAAAGATTCTCCATTAAGAAAATTCCGCATAGTATTGGGATGAGCCATTCTTTTCTAGTTGCAATAGCAAGCACAGCAATAATTCCTCCTATAGTAAGACTACCTGTGTCTCCCATAAAAACTTGCGCTGGATAAGCATTGTACCATAAGAATCCAATAAGCGCTCCTACAAATGCAGCAATAAATATGAGCATCTCACCAGTACCTGGGATGTACATCACATTGAGGTAATCACTAAAAATGATGTTACCAGATATAAATGCAAAAATTCCGAGAGTGAGTACAATAATCGCACTTGTTCCTGCTGCCAGGCCGTCAATACCATCAGTGAGGTTTGCACCATTAGAAACCGCCGTTATTATAAAAATCACAATAGGTATAAATATGATCCACGCATATCCTTTCCAATCTTCGTTTATACTTGTGAGGATTGTTTCGTAATTGAGCTCGTTATCCTTGACAAATGGTATGGTAGTTTTTAAACTTTTATGCGCTTCATCAAATTTCGCATCTCCTCTTACAGTAGTAATTTCTACTTTTTCTGTACCAGCAGTTTGCTTGATTTCTTCACGGATAGTGATATCACTATGAAAAAACATTGTTGCTCCCACGATAATTCCTAACCCTACTTGACCTATTACCTTATACTTCCCAGCAAGTCCGTCCTTATTTTTTTGCATTTTCTTCTTATAATCATCTAAGAAGCCTATGATGCCCATCCATACTGTTGTAACGATAAGAAGGAGGATATATATGTTTTGCAAGTCACCCAATAGCAATACAGGGATCAACGTAGCACCTATAATAATAAGACCTCCCATAGTAGGAGTACCTGCTTTCTCTGCCTGACCTTCCAAACCTAAATCGCGTATTTGCTCTCCCATTTGCTTGCGCTGCAAGAGCTTAATAATGCGCTCTCCATAAATAGTAGAAAGTCCTAACGATATTAATACAGCAAGCGCAGCACGAAACGTACTGAACTGAAACAACCCTGCTCCAGGCAAGTTATAAGCGTCGTCTAACCATTGAAAAAGATGATACAGCATTACTTGTTAAGTTGTTTAAGGGTTTCTTGTACTATTTTATAATCGTCAAAATCAAATCGCTCTCCCATTATCTCTTGGTAAGTCTCATGACCTTTACCCGCGATTAGAATTATATCTCCAGGATTTGCAAGTTGGCAAGCTGTTTTTATAGCTTGCTTTCTATCTGTGATAGATAAAATCTTTTTGTAATTGATAGGCTCAACACCTGCTTCTACTTGCTCAATAATTGTTTCTGGCTTTTCTGAGCGCGGATTATCACTTGTGATAATCGTCTTTGTACTCAGCGCACTTGCAATATGCCCCATTTTAGGACGCTTTGTAGTATCTCTATCTCCACCAGCTCCTACCACCGTAATGAGCTGCTCATTTTTAGTACGGATATCATTTATAGTCTCTAGCACATTTTTAAGTGCATCTGGGGTGTGTGCATAATCTACAATTGCCGTCACATTACCTTCAGAAATAAAATACTGAAATCGACCTGACACGCTTTCTAACTCACTTAGGAGCTTAAGCGCCTCTATTTGATCAAGCCCCAAAAGCTCTGCAGTTGCAAAAATTGCTAGTAAATTATAAGCATTAAATGACCCTATAAGCTTTACCCAAACTTCTTGATCTTGAATTTTAAGTAATAATCCAGACAATTGGTTTTCTAAAATCTGCGCTTTATAATCCGCATATGACTTTAAGGCGTAGGTTACTTTCTTTGCCTTAGTATTTTGCACCATCACAGCTCCGTTCTTGTCATCTGTGTTTACAAGTGCAAAAGCAGCTTTAGGTAACTCGTCAAAAAATTTCTTTTTTACGTCCCTATATTCTGCAAAGGTGTCATGGTAATCAAGGTGATCGTGAGATAGGTTTGTAAAAATTCCTCCCTCAAAACGCAAGCCTTCTGTACGCTTTTGATGAATCCCATGTGAACTCACCTCCATAAAACAATACTCCACACCTGCCTCAGACATCTCTGCCAGATATTTGTTTATTGTTAAACTATCTGGAGTAGTATGCGTCGCTTTATACTCAGTCTTATCTACTAAAATCTTCACCGTAGAAAGCAATCCTGTTTTATAACCTGCTTTTTGAAACAGTTGGTATAACAAACTAGCGATAGTCGTCTTACCATTAGTTCCCGTAATACCTATAAGCTTTAAGTTAGCCGAAGGATTTCCATAGAAATTAGAAGCTATTGTAGCCAGCGCACTAGAAGTATCTGCAACCTTAACGTATGTTATTCCGTTTACGATTTGCTCTGGAAGTTCCTCACAAATAATCGCTAGTGCACCTTGATTTACAGCTTTTGCTATGTAATCATGACCATCACTTTGCGTACCACGCACTGCAACAAACACGTCATTAAGTGACACTTTGCGCGAGTCAAAATGAACATTAGTAATTGCCACGGCAGTGTTACCCACCACAGTTTCTAGCGTTACTTTATATAATATGTCTTTAAGTAGTATCAAGATAATTGTAGCGTGATCGTTTTATTCTTCTCTAATTTATCACCAGCTTTTATAGACTGACTTTTTACTTTTCCGCTTCCGCGAAAATTTACTTTTAACCCCAGGTTTTCTAACAATGCAATTGCATCCATCCCTGGCATTCCTTTTACATTAGGCATCTTGCTATGTGCTTTATTCACATTTGCATAGTACTTCTGATAATCTCCCTCAATAACCTTTGAATTACCTGTAGGCAACTTCACCTCATCAATTACTGGAGTGTCTGTATAAATCTTTTGGGCAATCTCTTTAAATACAGGTGCTGCAACAATATTCCCATAAAATCCGAGAGACTTTTTAGGTTTGTTTACCACTACAATACAAGAATACTTAGGCTCATCTGCTGGAAAATAACCTGCAAATGAAGAGATATATCTCCCTGCTTCTATCCAATATTCTGTCTGGCAAGTACCCGTCTTTCCAGCCATTGAAAACTCTTCGCTATAAATATTTCTCGCTGTCCCACGCTCTACAGTTTTTTTCATCATCTCCTTTACTACGTTAATAGTAGCCTGAGAAGCGATACGAGAATTGATTACTTCTTTATCAAAAGTCTCAATGGTTTGATCCCATTCCTTTACCTCTTTAATAAAGCGAGGTTTTACCATCTCCCCATTATTTGCTATCGCATTATAAAAGGTAAGCGTCTGTAATGGCGTTAACTCTATTCCGTAACCAAAAGCCATCCATGGAAGTGTGGTTCCGTACCAGTTTTTATCGCCTGGATAAGGAAAGTTCGGCTTTCCTTCTCCTTTAATTTCAAGTCCTAATTGATCGTTAAGCCCCATATTAAAAAGTCGTTTTACAAACTTTTCTGGTTCTGACGCGTAGTTATCGTTTATCATTTTGGCGAAAGCCGTATTACTACTCAGCTCAAAAGCCTTTGCTGCTGTTATCTTACCATAACCTCCACGCTTAGAATCTATCGCGGTGCGATCATAAAATTTTACACGTCCATTTTCTGTGTCAAAAACTGTACTTGAGTCTATTACTTTATCCTCAAGTGCCGCTACCATAGACATCAACTTAAATGTAGAACCTGGCTCGTGCGCCTCGCCTACTGCATAGTTAAGACGCTCATAATATTTACCTTCAGGAGTTCTACCTAGATTTGAGATTGCTTTAATCTCTCCAGTTTTTGTCTCCATAACGACCACGCATCCGTGGTCTGCTTGATATTTTTGCAAACTCGCTAGTAATGCATTGTGCGCTACATCTTGAATGTTTACATCTATGGTTGAGATTACATCATAACCATCTCGTGGCTCAATCACATTACCTACACCAAGAGGCTTCCATTCTCCTTTTGCAATCTTTTGCTTAAGACGACGTCCTTCCTTACCGCGTAAGTAATATCCATATGCTCCCTCAAGACCTACGCGTGTGTAGTAGCCACTATCATCTTGACGTTCATACCCTACGGTACGCTCTGCCATTTTCTCTAGTGGATGCTCACGCTCTGTATGCTCCTCGATAATTATTCCACCTCTGAATTGGCCTTTATTAAATAATGGTAGAGACTTAATCTTCACATACTCTGCGTAGCCCAGTTTTCTAGCAATAAACAGGTAGCGATTTTTTGTATTACGCGCTTTACGCAGTCTATTCTCATAATAAGATTGAGGCTTACCTAAAACACCAGAAAGACCCTTAGAAAGACCAACTATATTCTCGTTGAAATTTTCCTTAGATGGCGCTACTGCGTCCCATCGTATATCGTACTTGATTTGTGAAGTAGCAAGAAGACTCCCATCTTCTGCATAAAGATTACCACGAGTAGCTGGGATGGTCACCATCTTCTCTGTGCTAGTAGTTGCAAGCTCACGATACTTAGCACCCTGAAACACCTGAATCGCGATAAGCTTGTATGCAATTATGATCGCTAGGAGGAACATACATCCAGCGACGAAATAAAGGCGGTTTAATATGTGCTTCTCTGTGGTTGCCACGTTATTAATCTGTTTCTTTTGTTGTTACTTTTATCTTTTTTGGCGGCACATTAGAAGGTTTAATTCCTCTTGCTTCTAGCGCTCTTGCCACACTACTATTTGTTTTTAACTTCCAGAGATTTACTCGGCTGTCTACCGCTTCACTTCTCAGCTCGGCTACTTCTTCTTTTAACCTTGCAATCTCATAGACCTTCTCATCTGCTCTGTGCGAACTAGCAATCATGATTAATGCTAGTACAGAAATAAAGATGATCATCCTCCAGTTTTTAAAGGCATCCTCGTCTACTAGAAATTTACCCTTGAGTATATTATTAAACTTGCTCACTGTGTCCCTTAAAGTTTTTCAGCGATTCTCAACTTTGCACTACGTGCTCTGTTGTTTAATTTTATCTCTTTATTGTCTGGAATAATGAGCTTCCCTACTTTCTTAAAAGGAACTTCAAAATTTCCATACATATCTTTCTCCGGCTCACCTTCAAACATCCCACTTCTTATGTACCTCTTCACGAGACGATCTTCAAGCGAGTGATAGCTTATCAAGCTTATTCTCCCACCTGTATCAAGTAATTGCTCTGTTTGCATTAAAAACTCCTTAAGCACTTCAATCTCTTGATTTACTTCAATGCGAATCGCTTGATAAATCTGAGCGAGTATTTTATGCTCTCTATGCTTAGGCAAAAATGGAGCTAACACTTTTTTAAGATGCTCGCTTGTTTTTATAAACTGACTATTGCGCTCTTGCACAATAGTGCTAGCAAGCTTAGGCGCATTACGAAGTTCTCCGTACTGCCAGAACACCTGCCTTAAATCTTCCTCCTCATAATCATTGATCACGTTATAAGCAGATAAAGTATCTTTTTGATTCATTCTCATATCGAGATCACTCTCAAAACGAGTAGAAAAACCACGCTCTGCAACGTCAAATTGATGCGAACTCACCCCAAAATCACCAAGAATTCCATCTACTTTTTTCACACCATGAAAGCGCATAAATCGCTTGATGTATCTAAAGTTTTCTGGAATAAGCGTGAATCGCTCATCCTCAATAATATTCTCTTGAGCATCTACATCTTGATCAAAACCATAAAGTTTCCCCTCAGGACCTAGTCTACTCAAAATCTCACGAGAATGACCACCACCACCAAAGGTGACATCTACATAGACGCCATCTGGCTTGATATTGAGACCATCTACGGTCTCTTTTAATAATACTGGGTTATGATAATCCATCTGGTATATCGCTATCTCCCATCACTTCCTCAGCAAGATCTGCAAAATCTACTGCTGCCTCATCAATGGCTTTTTCGTATAAATCCTTATCCCAAATCTCCAGAATATTGAAAGCAGCATTTACCACAATCGACTTCTCAAGTTTTGCAAAATTTCCTAAATCTTTCGACACTAAAACTCTTCCCGTCCCATCAACTTCTACTGGCTTAACACCTGCATTGAAACGACGTATAAACTCATCATTTTTCTTATTAAAACGATTAAGCTTATTCACCTTTGCACTTAGCGTGTTCCACTCTGCAATAGGATATAACTCAAGACATTTTTGAAACACAGCGCGCTTAAGCACAAAACCATCCTGAAGGATAGGAGCCAGCTGCTTTTTAAACGCTTGAGGCAACATGAGTCGGCCCTTAGCGTCTATTTTACATTCGTATGTTCCAATGAGGTTAATCACTCGAGATAGGTTAGTTTTTATGTATTAACTCAAATATAGCGCAAATATTACCACTTTTTACCACATTCTACCACTTTGTTGATAAGTTATACCACCTTCCTCCACTTGTTAACAATATGTTGATGAGTAGAATTTTTTATTTTTTTCTATTTTGAGCTTAATTTTCTTTTTTTTGCTTTCGCGAAAGCGCACCAAAACAACTTGTTATAACCTTAAAAATGCTCAGTATCATGCATTAAGACCATTGTAAAAAAAGAGCAACTAATCAAAACCGAAATAACTATATTTGCTTGTACCGATTACTAACCACTTTTATGAAACACGACTTAATTACCGAAGGGAAATTTACTTATCTAGAAAAAGGCGAAGGGACACCAATTATCATTCTACATGGTTTAATGGGAGGCTTGAGTAATTTTGATGCAGTGACTTCTCATTTCTCGGAAAATGGGTATAAAGTGGTAATTCCTGAACTTCCAGTATACACGATGCCTCTTATCAAAACAGGGGTGAAATCGTTTGCAAAATATCTTGACGAATTCATTGAAATGAAAGGCTATGAAGAAGTAATTCTTCTAGGTAATTCTATGGGTGGTCATGTGGGACTGTATCACACAAAAATGTCTCCAGAAAAAGTAAAGGCTCTTGTAATTACAGGCAGCTCTGGACTTTATGAAAGCGCAATGGGAGAAAGCTACCCTAAGCGTGGAGATTATGAGTACATCAAAAAGAAGGCACAAGGAGTATTTTATAATCCAGAGTGTGCTACTAAGGAAATAGTAGACGAAGTATATGATACAGTAAACGATCGCAACAAATTACTTAAGACGCTTGCTATAGCAAAAAGCGCAATACGTCATAATATGGCACAAGACCTTCCAGACATGAATACTCCTACTTGTATTATCTGGGGACGTCAAGATGGTGTTACACCACCGGAGGTTGCAGAAGATTTTAATAAACTACTTCCAGACTCAGATCTGTTTTGGATAGAGGAATGTGGTCATGCAGCTATGATGGAAAAACCAACAGAGTTTAACGATATTCTATTAAAGTGGCTTAAGGAGAGAGCATTTTAATAACCCTCAGCGACGACAAGCACACATAAGAACTCACACTCATTCTTGAGTCTTTGAGCATATAATGTGCTCCATATTCTTTATTAAACGATTACATTACTATTTTTGCGATATGAAAATCAAGTCTGCCTCTTTTGTAGTAAGTAACTCCGAAGTCACAAAGTGTCCAAATACTCGCATCCCAGAATACGCCTTTATAGGTCGCTCTAATGTAGGAAAGTCTTCGCTTATTAATATGCTTACTAACCGTAAGAGTCTGGCAAAAACATCTGGGAGACCTGGTAAGACACAGCTTATTAATCACTTCTTGATTAACGAAAACTGGCACCTCGTAGATTTACCTGGTTACGGATATGCTCGTGTATCTAAGAAAGATAAAAAATACTTCCAAAAATTCATCACAGATTACTTTGAGCAACGCGAGCAAATGATCTCTGCCTTTGTGCTTGTAGATTGTCGTCACGAGCCTCAAAAAATAGACATGGAGTTTATGGAATATTTAGGCGAAAAAGAGATTCCATTTTCTATCATTTTTACCAAAGCAGATAAGCTACGTCCACAAGCACTAGAACGTAATATAGAAGTCTACAAAAAGATTATGCTTGATGGCGTATGGTGGGAATTTCCTAAATACTTTGTGAGCAGCGCATCTCATGGTGATGGTCAAGATGAAATTTTAGGCTACATAGAAGACCTCAATGAAAACCTAAAGCCGGGCTACTAATAACTAGGTCAACTAATAGGATTCTATAATTTTTTTGACTTGCTCAATAAGTTCTTGAGAAGATGCAATACCAGCAAATGTATCTGCACTTATTACAACCTCCAGACCAGCTTCTGTAACCGCTAGCACCAAGGGAAATTCATACTTAGGCAACCACTTAGATTTATAAGCTTTTAAAAACTCATCCTTGTGAAGAAATTCTAATGGAGTATGTACGCTTTCGCGAAAGCGTAACCATTCCTCCTTTTCCTTAAACACTCCATGAGTAATCTCACAGAGTGCACATTGATAGGTTTGCGGACGCACCACTTTATGAGCTGCGTCTAAAAGGGCGTTTATTGCGCCAGAGTTTGCGTTGTACACAAACAATAGTTTGTGAAGCTTACTTTTTATCTTCAAGGTCAAGGTGTTCTGCAAAATAATCTGCAAAATCTTTCATAGTATCTGCCATTTTCTCATCATTTGTAGCACGACGAAAAGACTCTGTCATACCCACAAGTACTTGATGGAAAAATTGCTGCATCTCATCTACAGGCATATCTTTTGTCCATAAATCAATACGCACAGTCTCCTTTTGATTAGGATCCCACAAAGAAAGAAGCATTGCTTTTGCTTCCTCGTTTGCTACTCCACCATCACGTGCGGTCCAAGCCATACTTTCTGGAACACGATTCTCATCAAGTTCGATTGCTATTTTAATTTCAGATTTTTCTTTCTTAGCCATTCCTTAGGGTTTGTATTTTGCGTTTGCAAAGATAATAGTTGCATCTTGATTCAATAAGACTTTAAGCGACACATCGTTGTTATCCATATATGATTTTACAATCTCATGACCTATATATCTCCCCACTCGACCAGGCGTCTCATTATCAAAGGAAAGATAGAATTTTGAGAAAGGTGCTGGATTTATAAAACGACTTAAAAGCTTTCTATCTGTACTATACAACAGTTCGTTTTTTATAAAGAACTCCCACATATTTTTTTCATTCTCTTGTGCAAACAATAACTCCTCAGGTGTATAACCTAATATTTCATGTGCAGGTGTCTCACTAAGCAATAGCTGCATGAGGTATAACTTTTTACCTTCATGTATGATCTCAGAAAGGAAATCCTTTTGACGTAATCTATTAGCTTTAGTTTTTGCAAATGCAGCTGCTATATCTACTGGCATCTGCTCTTTTCTAAAATTCTTGCTTTGAAATTTTGGAATACCTACATAAAAATGATGGTCTGCACCTAAGTACGTATCTAATCCTATTAACAAGAGGCTATCTGCTAGTACCACTTTATTTCTATAATCTACCTCTGTAGTTAAGGTTACAATCTTAGGAACTGTAGTTTCTGGGAAGTAGTACTTAATATGACGAAAAAGATCTTCTATAGAAGCTTTTTCACTCTCAAAATCCGGAAAGACTTTTGCAATCTCCTCGTTAATTTCTAGCTGTATAGTATCTGTAAAACGTTGTGCCCAGTACTCATCAGGAAATTTTTTTGAAAACAAATACGGAAACTCTGCTTTTAGTGGCGCTAGATCTTCCTTTGAAGCAGCTGCAAACAGTTGATCAAATCTTCTCACCTTCATATCTACAGACATTGCTTTGATTTCTGGTGGAGTCTTTGTGTCTTCTGTACAACTAGTAAGGCATACCAGCAATGACAGAATTATAAGTATTTTATTCATAGAGTTTGTATCTTTATATTCAAGAAAAACGAGTCCTTTTCTTAAAGTGTATATTTCATACATTTAAGGATACAAAAGTACCAATTTAAAGCACTTCAAAACAGAGCAACCTATGCAAACCGATAAAGTAGTAGACCACATTGTAAACTGGCTTAAAGAATATGCAACAAACGCCCGAATGACTGGCTTTGTAATAGGTATAAGTGGCGGTATTGATAGTGCACTTACCTCAACACTTTGTGCAAAAACTGGACTACGTGTTCTCTGTGTAGAAATGCCTATACATCAAGATGAGCGCCAGGTAACTCGTGCTAAGGAGCATATCAACCAGCTCAAAAAGCGTTTTGCAAATGTCTCGAGCTTAGAGGTGAACCTTACAGAAACCTTTGAACAATTGAAAAGCGCAGTCCCAACTGCAGAAGACAGCGAGCAGCTCAACCTAAGCCTAGCAAACACAAGAGCTAGACTTCGCATGAGTACCTTATATTATTTTGCGGGTCTTCATAAATACCTCGTTGCTGGTACAGGTAATAAAGTAGAAGACTTTGGCGTAGGATTCTACACTAAGTATGGTGATGGCGGCGTTGACCTCAGCCCTATTGCAGACCTTATGAAATCTGAAGTTTTTGAACTTGCAGCAGCAGTTGGCGTTCCAGAAAGTATACAGAACGCAGCTCCAACCGATGGCTTATGGGGAGATGATCGTACGGATGAAGATCAAATAGGCGCAACTTATGACCAACTTGAATGGGCAATGCATCAAGATGAGTTACTTAAGAGTGGTGATAATAACAAAACTGTTGAAGCTTTCACTACAGAACAACGACGAGTTTTTGATCTTTATAAGAAATTAAACACTGCCAATTTGCACAAAATGAACCCTATACCGGTCTGCAATATCCCCGTTAACCTAAAAAAGTAGGTATTTGAACGAATAAATCATCAAAAAGGTTAAAACTATAAACAATTGAGCGTACTTTGCAGTGCAAACAAACAAGTACTACCCCTCAATCACTTGTTTCATTACTTGTTAAACAAAATAACTAATGAACAAAGTTTTAATAGCAGACCACCACCCAATAACGCGTAAAGGAATTACTTCCATACTTCTCGCGGAAGGGAACTATGAAGTTATAGGACATGTTAACGATGGTAATGACCTACTTAACACCCTGACTACAACAGAGATTGACATCCTCATTCTCGAGATAGACATCCCCAACCTCAATAGCATTACTGCACTAAAGGCTATAAAAAGAGAATTTCCTCACATTAAGATACTAGTATTAAGTTGTCATCCAGAAGAGATGTATGCTTTAAGCGCTATAAAATATGGTGCTTCTGGTTATGTAGCAAAGACCGCTTCTATACAGCGCGTGCTTAATGCCATAAACCAAGTACAGCGAGGAGGAATCTACCTTAATGAAGCGCTTAGCCAGAGACTCGTAAGTGATGGTAACGCAACACAAGGACTAGCATTTAAGTATAAAAAACTATCTAGTAGAGAGATAGAAGTATTAAACTTATTATCTAATGGAAAGCGCAATAAGGAAATTGCAGCAGAGCTAGACATTAACGAGAAGACAGTAAGTACTTATAAAATGAGACTCCTTAAAAAACTAGAAGCACAAAACGTTGCAGAGCTTATAAAGCATGCAAGATTATTACAGAGCAGTCACGTTTAGACTGAGAGTACTCGTCCTAGTTTATTACCTAGCAATGTATTGAGAGATTGATAATCAAGAATATCTTTTATGATTTCTTTATTGTCTGTACTATCCTTGGTTTGATTCATCAACTCTTTTATCTTTTCTGTAATAAGATATTTTCTAAGACTCAATACTGTTTCCGTAACAAACTGCCCGACAGAAGTATCTTTCTTACGCACATAAACCTCTCGTGTATCCCAGCGGTGAAGCTCATACTTCTCATCATTGAGAATAATATTAGATATCTCACTAGCTTCCTCTGGAGCTAGCTCGTTGATAAAGTTCTGAACCTGGAAATTATTATCCAAATTCATTTGTGCCACTATTTTACCATAGAGCACCTTGAAGAGGTCATTTGTAAATTCCACCTCATCATCTTGAAGATCAAGATAAATCTTCTCAAAAACTCTCGCCTTATGAATGATAGGCTCTAGCTCAAGACTACCATCCTCATTTTCTTTAAGAACAAGATCTTCAAAATCCTCCTCTACCTGGCCATATAAAAGTAAAGACTCTATAAGCTTACGCTCAAGTTCATATAGCACATTAACCTTCTCAACAGCATTAGGCATCTCATCTGGCACCACAGACATGTATTCTGGTGGTGGTGATTGATTACCTCGATCTTGTTTTACAGTTTCCTTTTTATCTTTTTTGAGTATTTGAGCAAGCGTATTATAAAGAACTGTTTCAGAAACCTCCATGATACGTGCACACTCTTGCACATATATTTCTTGCTTTATAGCATCAGGTATTTTTGAAATACTCTCCACCATATCGCGTACAGTATCTGCCTTTTTAATAGGATCACCAGCTGCCTCTTTTACAAGCAGATTTGCTTTGTACTGTATAAAGTCTTTTGCATTTTCATCAAAGAACGCGACGATTTCTTCTTTACTATGCTTTCGCGAAAAAGAATCTGGGTCCTCACCCTCTGGAAAAGAACACACCTTTACGTTCATTCCCTGCTCAAGAATCAAATCGATTCCTCTTAGTGCAGCTCGCTGTCCTGCGGCATCACCGTCAAAGAGAACCGTAATATTTTTTGTCAAACGATTTACTAATCGTATTTGCTCTGGAGTAAGCGCTGTTCCAGAAGAAGAAACCACATTCTCTATACCAGACTGTACCATCTGGATTACATCCGTATAGCCTTCTACTAGGTAACAGTTATCTTCCTTTGCTATAGATTGCTTTGCATAATAGATACCATAAAGCACTTTACTCTTGTGATATATATCACTTTCTGGAGAGTTAAGATACTTTGCAGCTTTCTTACTACTATCTAGTATTCTACCTCCAAAACCAAGCACACGACCACTCATAGAGTGTATAGGAAACATTACTCGACCTTTAAATCGGTCAAATTGTTTCTCCTCCTTTACAATGGATAGTCCGGTTTTTTCTAAGTAATCTAGTTTGTATCCTTGACGTATGGCCTCACTTGTAAAAGCATCCCATTGATCAGGATTATAACCTAACTCAAATTTTTCAATAGTCGCCGCAGTAAACCCACGCTCTTTAAAATATGAAAGACCTATGGCTTTACCCTGCTCAGAGTTGAGCATCGTTTTATGGAAGTAATCACGAGCATACTCACTCACGAGATACATACTCTCACGCTCATTTGCAGCCTCCTTTTGCTCGTCTGTGCGCTCTGTTTCCTCTATCTCAATATTGTACTTTTTGGCAAGGTACTTTATGGCTTCTGGATAGCTAAAATGCTCATGCTCCATTAAAAATGAAACAGCAGAGCCTCCTTTTCCTGTTGAGAAATCTTTCCAAATTTGCTTCACAGGACTCACCATAAAACTAGGCGTACGCTCGTCAGAAAATGGAGAGAGCCCTTTAAAGTTTGACCCCGACTTTTTAAGAACTACAAAATCGCCTATCACCTCCTCTACACGAGCAGTTTCAAAAACTTTATCTATGGTTTCTTTGGATATCAAGGCAGTACAGCGTGTTAATTAAGAAGTGCCAATGGCAGCTTGCAAAAGTACTTTAAATTACAACAGTTTTCAATATAACATACCTCATCGTTGATAAAAAATTGAATCACTCTCAAATAGAAATAGCCCAGACATTTAAATATCTGAGCTATTCTCTTTTTAATCACGCTTTCGCGAAAGCGTAACAACTAACCTATAAGTCTAATCGCAATCCAAGAGAAATATTATTTACCTCTCCTAGCTCTACCGTTTTAAACGCCGAACTCAAATCGTACTTAGCATACAAGCTAAGGTCTCCAGTTACTCTTATGTAACTTGACAGTCCGTAAACTAGGTTATCACCGTCGTAGTCTTGACGTGACTTCGTCTTTATACGGTCTCCGTTTTCTTTGTATTTTAATTTTTGCTGAGTTCCTAAGCGCACCCCTGCATATCCACCTATTCCCATTCTAAATTTGCCACCCGTTCTGTAACGCACATAATCTTCCTTCTGTTCTTTCTTCCATCCTCCAAATTCAAAATGCAACGGCACCACAAGGTTTGTCACTCTGATTTTTGCCTTTTTAAGATCAAATGGAAATTCTTGAAAAGTATTTCCTCCTTCTAGGCTTTCTAAAGTTCTGTTGTCTTTAATAGATAAGAAATTGCTTTGTAAAGAGAGTCCGTACTTAAACTGTAGTGCTCCAGAATTTTTAAAAACTCTCGTTTTCCAAGCGTAACCCAACTCCACAAACGTAGATTTACCTATAGAAAAGTCATCACCTATATCTGCATCATCACTTATCGCATTATTAAGACCCATTGCAAAAACGGTTTCCCCATAGGTGCGTCTGTCATAATTTGTTACTCCAGGTTTATTTCTATTTACAGCAACTCCTAATACTCTATTACCATCTCGATCAACACCTCCTAATCCTATCTCAACCGAAGTTCCATAATAGGGATTCATGTGTCCAGTACGCTTCACTAATTCTATTTGATTATCAATAATTGCTAACTCATTTTCTATATTAAGTGCTATTTCTTCTGCTGCTTCTTTTTTTCTCTCCTCTACTTCAGCAGCGCTTAGATCTAGCTTCTCTTGTTGCGCATTTATATATTCAATACGTCTTTTAAGTGTTTGTTTCCAGTTTTCTGTTAATTGCTCTTTTCTTTTTTCTAGAGCCGACACTTGGCTCACGATATCCTCAGAGACTTCTTTCTTGACCTCCTCAACCTCTTGTGCTTGTACATTTTGGGCAATGATGGCCACTGTTGCCACAAGGGCAATTTTAATAATTGACTTCATAATTGTTTGTGTTTTATGCGCTCGATGATGGCGCGTTATTGATGAATTTTCTTAATTATCTTTATTTGCAACTGCTTCTACAGCTCTATTAAATTCTTTTTTGAGCGTGCGGAACATTCTATCTTTAAAAGAGTCTGGATCAACCTCTGCCTCTACATCTAGCAGTAATTCGTTTGCATTTACCACTGGAGTTTGTGCTTCATAGATTTTCTGTCGCTTTATTTCAGTTTGTGCATTTTTAAGTAGCATATCCACCTCATCATCCGTTACAGAATGGTCACTTGCATCAAAGAATGTTACGCCATTATTTTCTTGAGACACATAAGCCTTATTAAGTGACTTATCACTTACGATTCCGTCATTATCCTTATCTACCTTAGCTACGGCATTATTTTTAGTTGGAGCAACTGTGGCTGTTGGCTTATAATTATTGCGATAGGTTTTGGTAGCTTCAGTATTAGTTTTTTGCTTCGCATCACGCTTTCGCGAAAGCGTAACTTCATCCTTCTCCACCTCTGCTGCAGCATCTTTTTTTACAACCTCCACCACCTGTATGTTCTCAGTGTTCCTTAAATTAATATTACTTGCATCTTCTTTATCGATGGTATTATTAATAGTTTCTGGCGTTTGTACTATTTGATTTTCTATTCCATCAGTATCACCTCCAAAAATGATAGCTGTAAGAAAAACACCTGCAATAAAACTAGCTGCAATAGCAAGCCAGAACACCATGCCATTTTTCTTTTTACCCTGCTCCGTCTCAAGTTTACCCTCTATACGATCCCAAGCAGATGCGGTAGGTGCTATACGGCGACCTTCCAACTTTTCTTTAAAATTATCTTCTAACTTCATTGGTCCCATTATTAATTAATTCTTCTTCAAGTTTTGCTTGCAATTGCTTCCTTGCCTTGAACAACTGACTTTTTGAGGTGCTCTCACTTATTCCTAGTGTAGTCGCTATCTCCTTGTGTTTGTATCCCTCTATAGCATACATTATAAAAACTACACGGTATCCCTCTGGCAGATCATCTATTAAACTCTGGATGTGTGCCACCTCGAGATCTGTCTGGATATTACTTATAGCATCGTTGCTTTCAATCTCACCATCTTCTGTGAAGTACAACTTCTTTATCGCACGTAAGTAAGAAATGCTTTCCCTTACCATAATCCTGCGTATCCATCCCTCAAAGCTCCCTGCATTTTTAAAACTATCCAGCTTTGTAAATACTTTAAGAAAACCATTACACATGGCCTCCTCTGCCTGATGTACATCCTTTATATAATAACGACACACACTTAGCATCTTAGGCGCGTGCTGCTCATAGAGCGCTCGTTGAGCATCTCTATTGCCTTTTATAGCTTTTTTAATAAGCTGTTTCTCGTTATTAAACTGTATGACTTTCATACTTGATTGATGGATTTCTATCTATAAAGACGCAAGCTCTTTATAAAAGGTTGCCTCGTGTATTTAAAAAAGTTTTTAAATAAAAAATTCCAAAGTCTATAATAAGTATTCTTACTATAAACTTTGGAATTAAATATATGACTATAAAAGTTTTACCCCTTAAACTTCACAGGTAAGTGTACTACCTTTTTAGTTTCAAAAAACTCTTCTTCAAAAAATGAAGGAAG
This sequence comes from Dokdonia sp. R78006, assembly GCF_042466145.1. Classification (NCBI taxonomy): domain Bacteria; kingdom Pseudomonadati; phylum Bacteroidota; class Flavobacteriia; order Flavobacteriales; family Flavobacteriaceae; genus Dokdonia; species Dokdonia sp. R78006. Next base: position 273,620 of record NZ_JAXHBU010000001.1, read on the forward strand.
TTCATAGATGGTGGTAGTCGTATACTTTTGAAGCTCTTCTGTAAGATCGCCACCTTTTAAGTAAAGAATTCCATTCTTGAGTTCGTGAGTAGACTTTTTGGCAACTCTACCTTTTACCCAGTGTACAAATGTTTCCATTTGGGCTACTGCGCGAGAAACTACAAAGTCATATTGATCCTTTACGGTCTCAACGCGATCGTTTGTTGTCTTTACATTTGTAATACCAAGGCCCTCTACAACCTCATTTACTACTTTGATTTTTTTACCAATGCTATCTACTAGGTGAAAATTCACCTCTGGGTGTAGTATCGCTAGTGGTACTCCTGGAAATCCTCCTCCAGTACCCACGTCAAGAATTTTACTTCCAGGGTTAAATCGCTGTACCTTTGCAATGCCCAGTGAGTGTAGTACATGACGTAAGTATATTTCATCAATATCCTTACGGCTCACAACATTGATTTTAAGATTCCAGTCGTGGTATAGATCCTTCAATTTTGAGAATTGCTCGATTTGAGTTTCGGTGAGATCAGGAAAGTATTTTAATATGATATCCATTAGTAGTATATTAGGACTGTAAAAGTACCATTTTACTCCCTATTATTTTAACGCAGGTTCATAGCTGTGAGCGGGATTAAGTATTACTTTTACAAGGCTATTATAAAAGAAATACTTTTTCGCGAAAGCGAGAGAAAAACGCTACACACAGTGCAATATCTTGAATTAAAGTGCGCTATGTTAGAGTAATTACAACATTATGGAAAATACAATTAAATTTTCGCGCACGGACTCAGCAAAATTCTTCAGAACGCTGAATAAACGTGTAAATTCTTATTTTAAAGAAAACGACATCAAACGCACAGGTAACTGGAAATTGTACCTCAAGGCGATTATCATGTTTGCTATATACTTAGTACCTTATTTCTTATTCTTAACTCTTGATATGCCTACGTGGCTGCAATTACTTCTTACTGTTGTAATGGGTGTAGGAATGGCTGGAATAGGTATGAATGTTATGCATGATGGAAATCACGGTTCATTTTCTAGTAAAAAATGGGTTAATAAATTAATGGGTAGTAGCATCTATATACTAGCTGGTAATGTGTACAACTGGCAAGTACAGCACAATGTACTTCACCACACTTATACTAATATACACGGCCACGATGAAGATATGGAAGCTGGACGCGTATTACGTTTTTCAAAACATGGAAAATGGCACTGGGCTCATAAATTCCAGCAGTACTACTCTGTGTTTTTATATGGACTTCTTACTTTTAACTGGGCACTTACTACAGATTTTTTCCAAATGAAACGCTACATGAAGCGCAAACTATCTTATGGAAAACTACAAAGTCCTGCGAGACAATGGAGCACACTTCTTATCACTAAATCGATTTATCTAGGTATGTGGATTGTGATCCCGATGATTGTGATGGATCTTGCATGGTGGAAAATTCTAATAGGATTCTTTATTATGCACTACGTAGCTGGAGTAATTTTAAGTGTGATTTTCCAACTTGCACACATGGTTGAAGATGCTCACATGCCATTACCTGATGAAACAGGAACCATGAAAAATACTTGGGCGATACACCAATTATTTACTACAGTAAATTTTTCTACTAAAAATAAAATCATGAACTGGTTTTCTGGAGGTTTAAACCACCAGGTAGAACACCACATCTTCCCTCACATTAGTCACGTACATTATACAAAGATTAGTAAGATTGTAAGAGAAACAGCAAATGAGTTCAACCTTCCTTATCATGAGTATGAAACAACAAGAAAGGCGCTTGTTGCTCACTTCAACCACCTAAAAAACATGGGAATGAAACCTGCGATTACTGCATAAAACAAGCGTAATTTTTCAGAAAATATCAAGTGCCAAATCTCTTAAGGATTTGGCACTTTTTGTTAACTTGCAGTACAAAACTTATATCAACATAATATATAATCTCCTAGTATGAATAAACTATCTACCCGTGTAACAGAAATGGCTACCTCTGCAACACTAGCAATGGCTGCCAAAGCAAGAGAATTAAGAGCAGAAGGAAAAGATATCATAGGTTTAAGCCTAGGAGAACCAGATTTCAATACTCCAGACTTTATAAAGGATGCCGCAATACAGGCAATAAATGACAACTATAACTCATACACTCCTGTAGATGGTTATGTAGAGTTAAAAGAGGCAATCATCACAAAATTTAAAAGAGACAACAAGCTCGATTATAAACTACCGCAAATTGTAGTTTCTACTGGAGCAAAACAATCACTTGCTAATATTGCATTAGTATGTCTTGATCCAGGTGACGAGGTAATACTACCATGCCCTTACTGGGTAAGCTACTCAGATATTGTGAAAATAGCAGAAGGTGTGCCTGTTGAAGTACCAACTTCTATAGATACTAATTTCAAAATGACTCCTGAGCAGCTTGAGGCAGCTATTACTCCTAAGACTAAGATGCTTTGGTATAGCTCTCCTTGCAACCCTTCTGGATCTATTTACAGTAAAGAAGAATTACGTGCACTAGCAGACGTTCTTGTTAAGTATCCAAACATCATCGTTGTAAGCGATGAGATATATGAGCACATCAACTATGTAGGTGAGCACGCTAGTATGGCTCAGTTTCCAGACATGTACGATCGTACAGTTACTGTAAACGGTGTGTCAAAAGCTTTTGCAATGACGGGATGGCGTGTAGGTTACATAGGCGGACCAGAATATATAGCTCGCGCTTGTAATAAAATGCAAGGACAGATTACTAGTGGTACAAACTGTATCGCTCAACGTGCGGTGATAACAGCTCTAGAAGCTCCAGTAAGCAAAGTACAATACATGATAGACGAGTTTAAAAGTCGTCGAACTTTGATATTAGACTTACTAAATAATATTGAAGGTTTTAAATGTAACGAACCAGAAGGTGCATTTTATGTATTCCCAAATATCTCTTACTACTTTGGAAAAACGCTAGGTGGAACAAAAATAGAAAACGCTTCAGATTTTTCACTCTACTTACTTGAAGCGGCAAATGTTGCGACGGTTACTGGTGAAGCATTTGGAAATCCAGACTGCATACGTATATCTTATGCAGCTAGTGTAGACAACATAAAGGATGCAATTAAACAGATTAAAGCTGCTGTTTCATAGTTCTTATTAATTACGCTTTCGCGAAAGCATAACAAAACAAAACCCGCTAATCTATTAGCGGGTTTTTTAATATCTGTAATTCCACAATAAGTCTTAATATTCTTCTGTGTAATAAGGCACCCAAGCGACCATATAATTTACTTGTGAATAAGTATCTTAGTAACGTAATAGTGAGTGTGAGAATACCGCTTTCGCGAAAGCGCAACAAACACCTTAAAACAACGTAAACTGCAGAAAACTATAGCTGCAACATCTATAACCTTCCTTATGAAAAAAACACTACTCGCAGGAATAATGGCCTTAAGCCTAATAGCCTGTAAAAACGACGCCCCAACAGAAACAGCTAGTACAGCAGACACATCACTAGCTTTTAACAATGTGCTAGACAACTATTATGAAGACGGACTAAAGCTTAACCCGCTCAATGCGACAATGTCTGGTGACAATAGATATAATGACAAATTTCCAGATGCATTATCTCAATCTCATAAGGATGCAGTAAAGACTTATTATAGCTCGTACCGCGACTCTATCCAGCAGTTTAACGACAGTGACCTTACAGACACAGAGAAGATGAGCAAAGAGGTGTTACTTTGGGATATTGCCATCAATCTAGAAGGTATGGAGTTTAAAAAAGACCTTACCCCTATAGACCAGATGTGGTCTCCACATCTTATGTTTGGCCAGCTTGCGAGTGGAGCGAGTGCGCAACCATTTAACACTGTAGAAGATTACCACAACTGGCAAACACGTGTAGACGAATACCTAGTATGGCTCAACAGCTCAGAGCAAAATATGCGTCAAGGAATGAAAGAAGGCTACGTACTTCCTAAGTCTCTTATTAAAAAAATTATCCCTCAAATGGATGCTATGACAGAGGCAACTGTAGAAAATCACTTGTTTTACAAGCCCGTAGCAAACTTTCCAGAAGGAATAACAGACGAAGATAAAAACACTTTACGCACAGATTACGTTGCGATGATAGAAGGTAAAGTAATCCCTGCTTATGCAAAGATGCGCGACTTTTTACAAAATGAGTATCTAGCTGCTGGTCGTGATAGCTCTGGCTATAGTGACCTACCTGCAGGTAGCGATTATTATGACTATGCTATCAAGCTCTACACTACTACTACAATGAGTGCAGACGAGATACACCAACTCGGACTGAGCGAGGTTACTCGCATACGTACTGAGATGGAAAAAGTAAAAGAGCAAGTTGGCTTTAAAGGAGATTTAAAAGCATTTTTTGATGATGTACGTACTAACAAAAAACTAATGCCGTACAGTACTCCAGAAGAAATTATTGCAAATTTTAATGCAATGCATGAGACTATAAAGCCTCAAGTAGATTTACTTTTTAGCGTGCAACCTAAGACGGCTTTTGAAGTGAGACAGACAGAGGCATTTAGAGAGAACTCTGCAAGTGCAGAGTATAATCCTGGATCGCTAGATGGAACTCGACCAGGTATTTTTTACACACCTATACCAGATGCTAGCAAGTATAATGTATACTCAGATGAGTCATTATTTTTACATGAGGCTGTCCCTGGACACCACTTCCAAGTTTCTCTAACACAAGAAAGCGAGACACTACCACAGTTTAGAAAAACATTATGGTATAGCGCATATGGTGAAGGCTGGGCATTATATACAGAGTCGCTTGGTAAGGAGTTGGGACTCTATACAGATCCTTATCAATACTTTGGAACACTAGGAGCTGAGATGCACCGCGCAGTTAGACTTGTAGTAGATACTGGAATCCACACTAAAGGATGGAGCCGTGAAAAGGCGATTGCTTACTGTTTAGATAATGAAGCAGAAAGTGAAGCAGGTATCACATCAGAAATTGAGCGCTATATGGCAAATCCGGGACAAGCGCTTTCTTATAAAATTGGCCAACTTAAAATTAGAGAGTTGCGCACAAAAGCAACCCAAGAGTTAGGTGATAAATTTGATATCAGAGAGTTTCACAAAGAAGTACTTGAGACGGGATGTATCCCACTTGCACTACTTGAAGAAAAAATTAATGCTTGGATTGAAGAAAGTAAATAATACCGCTTTCATGCAAGTGAAGTTTACACAGAGCTTGCCGAAGTGCGAAAGCAAAACATTATGAATAAAAAGATAGTATTACTAGGCTCAGGAGAACTGGGAAAGGAATTTGTAATTGCAGCACAACGTCTTGGTCAAACTGTAATTGCGGTAGATAGTTATGATAACGCTCCTGCAATGCAAGTAGCAGATGGTCGTGAGGTGATAAATATGCTTGATGGCGACGCTCTAGATAGACTAGTCGAAAAGCACAAACCTGATTTTATTGTTCCAGAAATTGAGGCAATTCGCACAGAGCGCTTTTATGATTATGAAAAACAAGGATATACCGTAATCCCAAGCGCAAAGGCTGCCAACTTCACAATGAATCGCAAATCTATACGTGACCTAGCAGCTAAAGATCTTGGCTTAAAAACTGCAAGCTATCGCTATGCAACATCTGCAGAAACATTACAAAAAGCAGTTAAGGAAGTAGGAATCCCTTGCGTGGTAAAACCCTTAATGTCTTCGAGCGGAAAAGGGCAATCCACTATCAAAACACCAGATGATATTCAACGAGCTTGGGACTACTCTCAAGCTGGATCAAGAGGAGATGTCGCCGAGGTGATTGTGGAGTCTTTTGTAAATTTTAATTATGAGATTACACTTCTCACTGTTACACAAAGAGATGGTGAGACGCTGTTTTGCCCTCCTGTAGGTCACCGTCAAGAACGAGGAGACTACCAAGAAAGCTGGCAACCAGCAACTATGGAAGATGCTCATCTTAAAACCGCTCAAGAAATGGCAGCTAAGGTTACTGCTGCTTTGGGAGGAGCTGGTTTATGGGGCGTAGAATTCTTTGTAGGTGATGATGGTGTTTACTTTTCTGAACTCTCACCTAGACCACATGATACGGGTATGGTAACTCTGGCAAACACTCAAAACTATAATGAGTTTGAGCTTCACTTAAGAGCAGTTTTAGGACTACCCATAAAAGAAATTACTCAAGAACGTATAGGTGCAAGTGCCGTGATTCTTGCAACTAAGGAATCTGATAATCCATCTTTTACGGGTATAGAAAATATTGCCGCAGCTTCTAAATGTGACTTCAGGCTTTTTGGAAAACCTACCTCCCGCCCATATAGACGTATGGGAGTTGTAGTAACGTATGACGAACTAAGTGGCGATATTAAAAACGTTACCAAAAGAGCAAAAGAACTTGCTGCGAAAGTCACTGTGAATTAACAAATAATGACCTCTAACCTGAAACAAATTAAAGCGAGCATTTATGACAAATGCTCGCTTTATATTTCGGATTATCATGACGAGCTCGAAAGCAAATCCTACGGTGCCTGTACATTTACGCTAGCAGGCTTTAATATTACATGTAGAGATGCGAAAGTAACACCTAAAAAAGTAGGCCAATTTGTAACGTTCTGGAAACGATTAGAAAGTGGAGAGATTTCACCTTTTCACGAAAGTGATCTTATTGATTTTTATGTAGTAAATGTAAAGACAGAAAATAAGCTAGGGCAATTTATCTTCCCGAGATCAATACTTATGAAAAAAGGAATCATATCAACCCAAACTAAAGAAGGCAAGAGAGCTTTTAGAGTTTATTCAGCATGGGATACTCCAAATAATAAACAAGCTCTAAAAACCAAAAAATGGCAATTAGACTTCTTTTATGAAGTAAGTAAAGACGTAGATATGGATTTTATTACATCCCTATTTACATCCTGTGAAAAATAATAAAATGCGTTAATGTAATAACTACTCTCTTATAAGCGGCAGTGTACTACATCTGAGTAATCCTTCTTGCTTTGCAATCTCTGCATAAGCAACTTCTTCAACAGTAATATTTTGATCTCTTAACCAAGTATTTAGACGAGTAAAATTACGTTCAGAAATTACTACTTCTGGCGATATACTGAATATATTAGAATTCATATTAAACATCTCTTGAGACGAGATTTCAAATACATTTTCTTTTCCGTAATGGTTTAACAACCAGTTATACTCATTTTCTTGAAGGAACCCATTTTTATGCAATATCGCTTTTCCATCTCCTACTGGCTGGAAACAGCAATCTAAGTGAAGTGCGTTACTGTATGGATCTGTGTTTGATTTTCTAAGATCAAATGACATTACTTTTTTATTTGGAAACAACTCCTGTATCATCCCTACGGCAAACATGTTTGTACGTGCAATGATATAATCTGGATAGTCCGCCCCTCTATATGTCCCAATGAAGACATGATCATCTGCAAGCATCACATCCCCACCTTCAATGTGTGCTTCTTCTGGTAATCTAAACACATGTGTTGGCGCCACTTGCTTTATAACATGTTCAATAGCATCTATTTCTTCTTCCCTATCAGGGAGAATATTAGCCTTAAAAAACTTATCGTCAATCACAAATCCTATATCCCTCGTAAAGATCTGATTCATATCTTTTATAAGTTTAGGTCTATATACCTCTACATCATACTTCTTGAATATAGTCGCTACTGCTTCCATCTCTGGAACCATGTCTTTTTCAAGAGGATATGTACCTTCTTTAATATGAAGCGCCGACTTAGGATCATAAGCATCTTCAAGTGATGGCGTAGGTCCATTACTTTCTGCAGTTCCTAAAACCACGGCTTTAAGACGTGACGTTTCGTTTTTTACATTGAGTTTAAGCATAGCGTGAAATTACAAATTCCACTCTTGAAATCCCAACAACAACGATTAAGTAACATAAAAAATATAGTAATTGAATGTGAGTAAAACTATACGATTGGAATCCAGACATCTTCTTGCGCATCTGGGTGATTAGGTCCTAAATAATCCGAACCCATGTACTCATAATGTGGTCTATGATCTAATTGATACCCAGACTGCGGAAGCCATTCTTGATACACATGGTGAGCAAATTTTCCAAAATCACGTGTGGTCCCTTTATATGAAAAAACAGCCCATTTACCCTTTGGGATTTTCAACACTTCTAACTCCTTTGGAATATCATCTTCGTTAAATACCGCTACTGCCGCCCATTTCACAAACTTGGTTTCTGGTGTAAAAGGAATAGACATAAAATTATCTGCATAGCACTGCACGCTATAACTCCCATCATTAGACTTGTTATGGATTGACTTTTTTAATGGTCCAAAAGTTTGCCATAATTGCATTGTAGTATTATGAGATAAAGACATTGTAGTCTTTAAACCTGCAAGTATAAGTTCTGCTTGCTCTACAATAACTGGTAATGGATGGTTGGTATCTTTCACGAAAGTGAATTTACAAATTATTAAACAGTCACATTCTGACTTTTTGAGCATAAAAAAAGAGCAAACGAAATGTTTGCTCTTTTATATTTTATTACTGAGTTCTTATCTCTCCGAAACTTCTTTAAAAGATCTTAAGTTTTCACCAGTATATACCTGACGTGGACGTCCGATAGGCTCTTTACCCAATCTCATCTCTCTCCATTGAGCAATCCATCCTGGAAGACGACCTACTGCAAACATTACAGTAAACATCTCTACTGGGATATCAAGTGCACGATATATAATTCCTGAGTAGAAATCTACGTTTGGATATAATTTACGGTCTACAAAATATGAATCTTCAAGAGCTTCTTTTTCAAGTCCCTTAGCTATATCTAATACAGGATCTTCTATTCCTAATTGAGTAAGAACATCATCTGCAGCTACTTTAATAATCTTTGCTCTAGGGTCAAAGTTTTTATAAACTCTATGCCCAAAGCCCATTAAACGGAAAGGATCTTCCTTATCCTTAGCCTTAGCCATATATTTCTTAGTATCACCACCATCTTCTTTGATAGCTTCTAGCATTTCAATTACAGCTTGGTTTGCTCCACCGTGCAGTGGTCCCCATAATGCAGAAATTCCTGCAGAAATAGATGCAAATAAACCAGCATGTGATGATCCCACTATACGTACTGTAGATGTAGAACAGTTTTGCTCATGATCTGCATGTAAGATTAGTAACTTATCTATAGCCTCAATAACAGCTTTGTCCACCTTATACTCCTCATTAGGCTTTGCAAACATCATCTTATGGAAGTTCTCTACATAACCAAGAGAATTATCTCCGTAATCAAGAGGTTGACTCTTTTTCTTGCGCATTGCCCATGCAGCTAGTACTGGAAACTTCGCTAGAAGTTTTACAATAGCAGCATACATATCTTCTTCAGAATCTACATTTACAGTAGAAGGATTAAATGCTATAAGTGCAGAGGTAAGCGCACTTAACACACCCATAGGGTGTGCAGACTTAGGAAAACCATCTAAGATTTTCTTCATATCCTCATCTACGTGAGATTCAGATTTGATATCTGCGTGAAATTTATCTAGTTGTTGTTTTGTAGGAAGCTCTCCAAAAATCAATAAATAAGCTGTTTCAAGAAAATCTGCTTTCTCTGCAAGCTCTTCTATTGAATAACCGCGGTATCTAAGAATTCCTTTCTCCCCATCTAGAAAAGTAATAGCGCTCTCACAAGACCCTGTATTTTTATAACCTGGATCTATCGTCGTGATTCCTCCAGTAGCTCCTCTGAGCGTCTTTATATCAATTGCCTGCTCCTTCTCAGTTCCTGTAATTATTGGGAACTCGTAACTTTTTCCATCTATCGTTAGGGTTGCTTTATCTGCCATCTATCGTTATATTTTTCTTTTTTTATTCTATTGTTTGAAGTTAGGCTAAATTACAAAAAAGAAGTCTCATTTTTTAACATATGGACCTCATAGAAGGTTAAAAATTAATTAAATTCTTACTAGATAAGATATGAGAGAATTTTCCAAATATAGAAGAAACTTATATACAGGCTTTTTACACAAAGGCAGATATGCTGTTTGTAGAATAATAAAAAAGGACATGTACCGTAGCACATGTCCTTTACCCAACTTAAATCTAGATTTTGAATCTCTTCAAAATCCATTTAAAAAAAGAGCGAGTGTACAACATCGAAGCGTAACTGCCCGCTCTTACCCAACTTAAAGTCATACTTGCTTGTTTATTCACTAACGATGCAACGAATGAGCCAGGTAAAAATTTAAAGAACTATATAGATTTAAAATTCGCTTTCGCGAAAGTAAAACCTACACAACTTCTAAAGATCATAATTTGGAAATATAAAATTAATGCATTTGAACGTGTTCACAACAGTATATGTGTAAGATTTTACCTACTTTTCTATTTTTACATTAAACACTGAATTATAGTAGTAATAACCAATAATTTAAACAAGAAAGAATGCTACTATTTTTAATTTTAAAAGAAAAATTACATTTCACTAAGCACATAAACCTCAAAATCCTTTATTAGTCGAATAATGTAGAAATAAAAATGCCCTCTCATTGAGAAGGCATTTTTCAAATAATATAATTCTTATAGTTATTACTTTATCTTAAAAGCATTCATAGCCGGGAAGTATGCTGTATCAGCAAGCATCTCTTCTATACGAATAAGTTGATTGTACTTTGCCATACGATCAGAACGTGAGGCAGAACCTGTTTTAATCTGTCCACAGTTAAGTGCTACAGCTAGATCTGCAATCGTATTATCTTCAGTTTCTCCAGATCGGTGAGACATTACAGAAGTATAGCCAGCATTATGTGCCATATTTACAGCTGCAATTGTTTCTGTAAGAGTACCTATTTGATTCACCTTAATAAGGATAGAGTTTGCAATTCCTTCATTTATCCCTCTTGATAAACGCTCTACATTAGTTACAAATAAATCATCGCCAACAAGTTGTAATTTATCACCAATCTTATCAGTAAGATATTTCCAACCTTCCCAGTCATTCTCATCCATTCCATCCTCTATAGATATAATTGGATATTTATCTGCTAGCTCAGCCAAGTAATCGGCTTGTTCTTCACTAGTACGTATTTTTCCGGTTTCACCCTCAAATTTTGCATAGTTGTATTTCCCATCTACATAAAATTCTGCTGCGGCACAATCTAGAGCTATCATAATCTCGTCACCCCAAGAGTAACCAGCTTTTTCTACAGCTATTTTCACACTATCAAGCGCATCTTCTGTGCCGTCTAATGCTGGAGCAAATCCTCCTTCATCGCCTACCGCTGTACTCAGGTTACGGTCATGTAATACCTTTTTAAGGTTATGAAAAATCTCAGTTCCCATTTGTAATGCATGACTAAAGCTCTTAGCTTTAACTGGCATTACCATAAATTCTTGGAATGCTATAGGCGCATCACTATGTGACCCCCCATTAATAATGTTCATCATAGGTACTGGCAGTGTATTTGCACTTACTCCACCTATATATCTATATAACGGCATATTCAATTCGGCAGCTGCTGCTTTTGCACAAGCAAGAGAAACACCTAGGATTGCATTTGCTCCAAGCTTTGATTTGTTTGGAGTGCCATCAAGATCTATCATAAGCTGATCAATAGCGTTTTGCTCAAAAACAGATACTCCAAGTAATTCTGGAGCAATTAGCGTATTTACATTTTCAACTGCTTTCGATACACCTTTTCCCATAAAAGCATTACCACCATCACGCAACTCTACTGCCTCGTGCTCACCTGTAGAGGCTCCAGAAGGAACAGCTGCCCTTCCCATTACACCTAATTCAGTAAATACATCTACTTCAACAGTTGGGTTTCCTCGTGAATCAAAAATTTGTCTAGCGTGAACTTCTATGATTATACTCATGTTATAGTTGTTTTATTAGTTACGTAAAAATACGATTTTGATGATGATTTTGTGAAGTCAATGTTCTTTTGTAGCGATAACGTTTTCGCGAAAGCATAAATTTTAAAATAAAAAAATCCCCATCTTAATAATTAAGATGGGGATTAAATTTTTAAGCTGTGACACTTTTAATATTATCTATAAATTGATCGAACAAATATGTTGCGTCGTTAGGTCCAGGGCTAGCTTCTGGGTGATATTGAACTGAAAAACAATTCTTATCCTTAAGCTTAATTCCTGCAACAGTGTTATCATTAAGGTGAACGTGCGTTATCTCCACATCGTTATTAGATTCTGTTTCTTCTCTATTTATAGCAAAGCCATGGTTTTGAGAAGTAATTTCTCCTTTACCAGTAACCAAGTTCATTATAGGATGATTGATCCCACGGTGTCCATTGTGCATTTTATAAGTAGAAATACCATTTGCGAGTGCTATCACTTGATGCCCTAAACATATTCCAAATAATGGATCGTTTGCACTAATGATATCTTTAGCAACTTGTATTGCGTTTTCAAGTGGCTCAGGATCTCCAGGTCCATTAGATAAAAAATATCCGTCTGGATTCCATTCTTTCATCTCCTTATAAGTAGTATTATACGGGAAGACTTTTACGTACGCTCCTCTTTTTGCAAGGTTTCGTAAAATGTTACGTTTGATACCAATATCTAATGCTGCAACCTTAACCTCGGCATTTTCTTCGCCAAAATAGTAAGCATCAGTGGTTGATACTTTTGAGGCTAATTCTAGTCCGTTCATATCAGGAACATCAGATAACTGCTTTTTCAAACCTTCAATATCATCTACAGAAGTTGAAATAACAGCATTCATAGCACCATTATCACGTATGTGTGCAACAAGTGCTCGAGTATCGACATCTGAAATGGCGAAAAGCTTACTGTCATTTAAAAAAGATTCCAGAGACTCTTCTGCATCTTTTCTTGAGTATGTGTAGCTAAAATTTCTACAAATTAATCCAGAAATCTTTACAGTGTCAGACTCAGTCTCAACATCTGTTGCTCCATAATTACCTATATGAGCATTTGTAGTTACCATTAACTGACCAAAATAGGATGGATCAGTAAAAATTTCTTGATAGCCTGTCATTCCTGTATTAAAACAAACTTCACCAAAAGAAGTTGCTTCTTTATCTCCTACAGATTTACCGTGAAAGATTGTTCCGTCTGCAAGTAATATTATGGCTGGTCTTCTAGATTGATATTTCATTTTTTGTTTTTTCCTTACAGAAGGCAAAAGTAGTGAATATACTCTTTTTAAAAAAGAATAGTTTTACCACTGACGTTAATTAGAAGAAGATCTAAGCGTGCTTAATTTTGAAAACATTTTCTTCAAATCATGATCTTCTTTATAGGACAACTTATTTTCTTTAATATATTGAACCATTACATCCTCATAATCATTGAAAATAGAGAGTACAGAGGACTTCTTTGGCTTAAATTTCTTAAACTCTCCTTCACTTATAAGATAATAGTTCGTATTACTTACATATTCATCAGGCTCTTGTCCTACTTGTATATCAAATTTTCCTTCTCTTATTCTGACGTTATGGTCTTTCAACAAAGAGAGGTCATCAGATTCGTATATAACTTCCATTAATCTAGATATATTATCTTGAGGATTTAAAGTTCTTTTGAAAATTAAATCATTTATACTAACAGAACTGACAACAAATTGATTTACATCTAATAGATACTCTCCCTCTTTAAAAGAAAATGTCCCTCGTTCCATATCAAAGTTTACATTACGTACGTCTATAACTTGCTTATTCTGCGTTACTACTCTAGCAGAGCTAAACCAATTGTCGAATAAAAACTTATCACCCTCTATCTTAGTTGCAGACTTAAATGTTCTGCCCGAATAATTACCTCCATCAAAATTGACCAATGACCCATCGATAGCTTGATTAGAATTCAAGCTAGACATAAACGTAACATCTTCAGATTGACAGAATGCTGTTAGGGAATTAATAAGTAAAACGGAGATCAAGAAATATTTCATAACTATACAGTTGTTTTGTTTACCAATATAATGCGCTAGCAACGGAATTCAATAGGGATTCGAAATCTTAACAAGATATTATGACTCTTTTGAAATCAAAAAAGGCCCTGCTTAATAGCAAGGCCTTTTTAAAACTGTTTAGATAAAAAATTATCTATTCTTCTTCGTTAGAAACTTTTTCTTCCGTTGCAGCAGGTGCTACAGCTTCAGCTTTTTTACTTCCACGACGAGTATTCTTCTTTTTTGCTGGTTTACCTGGGCTATAAATCTCGTTGTAATCAACAAGTTCTATCATTGCCATATCAGCATTATCCCCAAGACGGTTACCCATCTTGATAATACGAGTATAACCTCCTGGGCGATCACCAATCTTTGCCGCTACATCTCTGAATAATTCAGTTACTGCATCTTTTTGGCGAAGCTTTGCAAAAACGATACGACGATTATGAGTAGTATCTTCTTTTGACTTTGTGATCATTGGCTCAACAAACTGCTTTAAAGCTTTTGCCTTTGCCACTGTCGTGTTTATTCTTTTATGTTCAATTAAAGAACAAGCCATGTTTGCAAGCATAGACTTTCTATGTGCAGTCTTTCTCCCTAAGTGATTAAATTTCTTTCCGTGTCTCATTGTAATATGTATTTTCCCGCTTTCGCGAAAGCGCTAATGCATTTCTGCTATAGCTAACTAGTCTTTATCTAATTTATACTTAGCTAGATCCATTCCAAAACTAAGGCCTTTTACATTTACAAGCTCTTCAAGCTCAGTAAGTGACTTTTTACCAAAGTTTCTAAATTTCATCAAGTCATTTTTGTTATAAGAAACAAGATCTCCTAATGTTTCTACTTCTGCAGCTTTTAAACAGTTAAGCGCACGAACGGAAAGATCCATATCGATAAGCTTTGTTTTAAGCAACTGACGCATGTGTAGAGATTCTTCATCATAAGTTTCAGTCTGAGCTATCTCATCTGCCTCTAAAGTGATACGCTCATCTGAGAATAACATAAAGTGGTGGATAAGTGTCTTAGCAGCTTCAGTAAGAGCTTCTTTAGGATGAATAGATCCATCAGTGATGATTTCAAAAACTAATTTTTCATAATCAGTTTTCTGCTCAACACGATAGTTCTCTATACTATATTTTACATTACGGATAGGAGTATAAATAGAGTCTGTAAAGATAGTTCCAAGAGGTGCATTAGACTTCTTGTTCTCTTCAGCAGGTACATATCCACGTCCCTTTTCGATAGTAATTTCCATATTAAGATTTACTTTCTTGTCCATGTTTGCTATCACCATATCAGGATTAAGCACTTGGAAACCAGAAATAAATTTTTGGAAATCACCAGCTGTTAATTGATCTACACCAGATAATGAAATTGTTACAGTTTCGTTATCTATCTCTTCTATTTGTCTTTTAAAACGTACTTGCTTAAGATTAAGGATGATTTCTGTAACATCCTCAACTACTCCAGCCAATGTAGAAAACTCGTGATCTACACCTTCTATACGTACAGATGTAATTGCAAAACCTTCTAATGAAGATAACAATACACGACGTAAAGCGTTTCCTACGGTTAAACCGTAACCTGGTTCTAAAGGTCTAAACTCAAATTTACCTTCAAAATCAGTAGAGTCAATCATAATGACTTTATCGGGCTTCTGGAAATTTAATATTGCCATATCGGTTTTCTAGCTTTAGTGGTTATTACTTAGAGTACAGCTCGACGATGAACTGGGTATTGATGTTTTCAGGAATCTGAAGACGTTGTGGTATTGCCACAAAAGTACCTTCCTTCTTATCGTTGTTCCAAGAAATCCACTCGTAGACGTTACTTGAATTTTGAAGAGAGTTAGAGATTACTTCTAAAGATTTAGACTTCTCACGTACCGCAACAACATCACCAGGCTTAACCTGAAATGAAGGAATGTTTACGATGCTTCCGTTTACAGTAATGTGACGGTGCCCTACTAATTGACGTGCACCACTTCTAGAAGGAGACATTCCCATTCTGTGTACAACATTATCAAGACGACACTCACAAAGTTGAAGTAAAACTTCACCTGTAATTCCTGGAGCACGATTTGCTCTGTCGTACATGTTTCTAAACTGACGCTCAAGGATACCGTAAGTATACTTTGCCTTTTGCTTTTCAGCTAATTGTACAGCGTATTCAGATTTCTTTCCTCTACGTCTGTTGTTTCCGTGTTGCCCTGGAGGGTAATTTCTTTTTTCAAAAGATTTGTCTTCTCCGAAGATTGCTTCGCCAAATTTACGAGCGATCTTTGTTTTGGGACCAGTATATCTTGCCATTTTAAATGTATTTGTTGAGGGTGATTAGAAATTAAGGTCAATCCTTTGCTAATCGTTCTCCCTCGAGATATTAATTATAATTTATTATTAAACGCGACGTCTCTTAGGAGGACGACAACCGTTGTGCGGCATTGGAGTGATATCAATAATCTCAGTCACTTCAATTCCACTGTTATGTACAGCACGTATAGCAGACTCACGTCCGTTACCTGGGCCTTTAACATACACTTTTACTTTACGAAGGCCAGCTTCGTGAGCAACCTTAGAACAATCTTCTGCAGCAGTTTGAGCAGCATACGGAGTATTCTTTTTAGAACCTCTGAAACCCATTTTACCGGCAGATGACCAAGAGATAACATCTCCTTTCTTGTTTGTTAACGAAACTATGATGTTATTAAAAGAAGCAGTAATATGAGCTTCCCCAACTGATTCTATAACAACCTTACGTTTTTTTGCAGTTTGCTTTGCCATTATGCCTTATTATTTAGTTGCTTTCTTCTTGTTTGCAACTGTTTTACGCTTTCCTTTTCTAGTACGAGAATTATTCTTTGTACGTTGTCCTCTTAAAGGAAGACCCACACGATGACGAATACCACGGTAACAACCGATGTCCATCAAACGTTTAATGTTCAAAGAAACTTCTGAACGAAGTTCTCCTTCTATTGTAAATGTACCAACAGCATCACGTATGCGACCTATTTCGTCGTCATCCCAATCAGATACTTTTTTATCTTCTGATACATTAGCAGCTGCAAGAATTTCTTCTGCTCTGCTCTTTCCGATTCCAAAGATGTACGTTAATGCAATTACACCTCTCTTTTGTTTTGGGATATCTATCCCTGCAATTCTAGCCATAACTATTAACCTTGTCTTTGTTTAAACCTAGGATTCTTTTTGTTGATTACGTATAATCTTCCTTTGCGACGAACGATCTTGCAATCGGCGCTTCTTTTTTTAATGGATGCTCTTACTTTCATATCCAGCTTTTTTCCGCTTAATAGCGGTAAGTTATACGAGCCTTTGATAAATCGTAAGGACTCATTTCTAATTTTACTTTATCTCCAGGTAATAATTTTATATAGTGCATACGCATCTTACCTGAGATATGCGCTGTCACAACGTGACCATTTTCTAACTCTACTCTAAACATTGCGTTAGACAATGCTTCGATTATAGATCCATCTTGCTCTATTGCTGCTTGCTTTGCCATTATGCTACTGCTTTTCTGTTTTTACCTGATTTCATAAGACCATCGTAGTGCTTATTCAAAAGATAAGAATTTACTTGTTGCATAGTATCTATAGCTACACCAACCATAATTAATAGTGATGTACCTCCATAAAACAATGCCCATCCTTGTTGCATACCTAAAACATTAACTGCTACTGCAGGAAATATAGCGATTAGAGCAAGAAACACAGAACCCGGAAGGGTAATCTGAGACATTATTCTATCTAAATATTCAGCAGTTTCAGACCCTGGACGTATACCAGCTATAAAGCCACCACTACGTTTTAAATCATCTGCCATTTTATTAGTAGGTACTGTGATTGCTGTATAGAAATATGTAAATACAATAATCAATAGTGCAAACACAAGGTTATACCAAAATCCAAAAATGTTATTTCCGAAGTTGGTTTGTAACCAAGTTCCAGCAGTTGTATCTGCCAAGAAACTTGCTCCACCTATCAACCCAGGTACAAACATTATTGCTTGTGCAAAGATAATAGGCATTACCCCAGAAGCGTTAAGTTTTAGTGGTAAAAATTGTCTACTACCAAAAACATTTTTTTCGTAGGCTCCAGTCGCTGTTCTTCGTGCATATGAAACCGGAACTTGACGTACTGCCATTACAAGTAAAATACATAGTAGGATAATAACAAACCAAATCACTAACTCTATGAGTATCATAATCAAACCACCGTTAGACTCAGTAACACGAGCTACCCATTCTTGTACAAATGATATAGGCATTGTTGCAATAATACCCACCATAATTAAAAGTGAAATACCATTACCGATACCTTTATCTGTGATTTTTTCACCTAACCACATAGCAAAAACACAACCTGTAACTAAAATAAATACAGATGATATATAGAATGTAGGCGTTAAACCCATTACAAAAGCGCTAGAAGGAACTCCTAATGCAGGTAAAGCAGCAAGATATCCTGGCGCCTGTAATAAACATATTGCAATAGTTAACCATCTAGTTATTTGGTTAATTTTGCGACGTCCACTTTCACCTTCCTTTTGTAGCTTCTGCAGATAAGGTATTGCTATACCCATTAACTGCACCACAATAGAAGCAGATATATATGGCATAATCCCCAACGCAAAAACAGATGCATTAGAAAATGCACCACCTGTAAATGCTGCTAGAAGACCTAACAAACCTTGATCAGTACTATCCTGCAAGCCCCCTAATTGAGAAGCATCTATACCAGGTAGTACTACTTGAGCACCAAAACGATATACGAGGAGAAGTGTGAGCGTAAGGAGTATTCTATTCCTTAGCTCATCAATCTTCCAGATATTCTTTATTGTATCTATAAATTTCATCCTCTTATATCGATTATAACGTTACAGCTTCACCGCCAGCAGCTTCAACAGCAGCCTTTGCAGTTGCAGTAAATTTATGTGCAGATACTTTAATTTTCGCTTTAAGCTCTCCTCTACCTAATATTTTTACTAGATCGTTTTTACCAACTAATCCAGCTTCCATAAGAGATTCTATAGATACTTCTTCTGTCAGGCGTCCAGCATCAACATACTCTTGTAGCGTATCAAGGTTTACACCCGCATACTCTTTTCTGTTGATATTTGTAAATCCAAATTTAGGAACACGACGTTGAAGTGGCATTTGCCCTCCTTCAAAACCAATTTTCTTACTGTATCCTGAACGAGACTTCTGTCCTTTGTGTCCACGACCAGCCGTACCACCTTGACCAGTTGCCTGACCACGACCTTTACGACTATCGTTTTTCTTAACAGCTCCTTTTGCAGGCCTTAAGTTATTTAACTCCATCTGTTATTTATATTAAGCTTCCTCTACAGAAACTAAGTGACTAACTTTACTTACCATACCAAGGATGTTAGGTGTATTATCATGCACCTTTACCTGGCCTATTTTTCTCAATCCAAGAGATTCTAAGATTCTCTTTTGGTTTTGAGTGCGGTTTATTGCACTCTTAACCTTTGTTACTTTGATTTTTGCCATTGTCCTTGATTTATCCTTTAAACACTTTATCTAGTGTGATACCACGTTGCTTTGCAACAGTCTCAGCACTTCTTAACTTAAGTAAAGCATCAAAAGTTGCCTTTACTACGTTATGTGGGTTTGAAGATCCTTGATTCTTTGATAATACATCATGTATACCAACTGACTCAAGTACTGCACGTATTGCACCACCCGCGATAACTCCAGTACCCGCTGCTGCAGGTAATAAAAGTACACGAGCTCCTCCAAATTTACCTTTCTGTTCGTGAGGTATAGTTGCTTTATTTAATGGAATACGAACTAAGTTTTTCTTAGCATCTTCCATAGCCTTTGCGATTGCAGAAGCTACTTCTTTAGACTTTCCTAAACCGTGACCTACTACTCCATTCTCATCACCTACTACAACAATAGCAGAAAATCCAAAAGCTCTACCTCCTTTAGTTACCTTAGTAACACGCTGTACACCAACTAAACGATCTTTAAGATCTAACCCAGATGGTTTTACTAACTCTACGTTTTTATAATCTTGATACATACTTCTTAGAATTTAAGACCGCCTTCTCTTGCGCCCTCTGCTAGTTGTTTAATTCTTCCGTGATATAAGTAACCACCTCTGTCAAATACTACAGCCTCTACTCCAGATTTTGTAGCTTTTTCAGCGATTGCCTTACCTACAAGCTTTGCAGTTTCAGTCTTACTTGATTTTGCAGCTGCGATATCTTTATCACGTGACGATGCTGCCATAATAGTTTTCCCCGTAAGGTCATCTACTAACTGAGCATAAATCTCTTTATTACTTCTAAATACACAGAGTCTTGGTCTCTCCGCAGATCCAGAAATAGTCTTACGAATTCTAAGATGAATTCTATTTCTTTTTTCACTTTTTGATAATGCCATTTCTCTATGTATTATGCAGATTTACCTGCTTTTCTTCTAATTATCTCTCCTACAAACTTGATACCTTTACCTTTGTAAGGTTCTGGTCTGCGGAAACCGCGTATTTTTGCAGCTACCTGTCCTACAAGTTGTTTATCATGTGAAGTTAATTTTATAATAGGATTTTTTCCTTTATCAGAAACTGTTTCCACTTTTACTTCTGGAGCTATATCCAAAACTATATTGTGAGAAAATCCTACTGCAAGATCAAGCTTATTACCTTGGTTACTTGCTCTATAACCTACACCTACAAGTTCTAATTTCTTTTCAAAACCGTTAGATACACCTTCAATCATGTTTGCAATCAAAGACCTGTATAGTCCGTGCTTTGCACGAACATCCTTCTTATCTGAGTCACGCTCAAGAGTAATAGTTCCGTCTTCGATTTTAATATCTATACCAGAGTACTCTTGCGTAAGCTCGCCTAATTTTCCTTTTACCGTTACAACACCGTCTGCTACGTTTACCGTAACACCATCTGGAACTGTAATTGGGCTTCTACCTATTCTTGACATCTTGTTGTCTTTTTATCTGATTAGTAAACGTAACAAAGTACCTCTCCTCCAACATTGTGTTGAGCCGCTTGCTTACCTGTCATAACTCCTTTAGAAGTTGAAACAATAGCAATTCCCAGTCCATTCAATATACGAGGTATCTCTGTTGATGAAGAATATTTACGCAAACCAGGCTTACTTATTCTTTGTATATCCTTAATAACAGCTTCTTTAGTAATGCGATCATACTTCAAGGCAATCTTGATAGTATCCTGCGCCTTACCTTCTTCAAACTTGTAGCTAAGAATGTACCCTTGGTCAAATAAGATTTTAGTCATCGCCTTCTTAAGGTTTGATGCTGGAATCTCGACCACTCTGTGATTTGCTGCCGATGCGTTACGCACACGTGTCAGGAAATCTGCAATAGTATCTGTATTCATTTAATTATAGTTACGGTAGTGGTTTTCTCTAGTCTCGCTTTCGCGAAAGCATAAAAAGAACCTTCTACCAATTTATACTCTTTGTATTACCAGCTCGCTTTCTTAACTCCTGGTATTAATCCTTGGTTTGCCATTTGACGAAACATCACACGTGATAATCCGAACTGACGCATATAACCCTTAGGACGACCTGTAAGTTTGCAACGATTGTGCTGACGTATAGGTGAAGCGTTCTTAGGTAACTTTTGCAATCCTTCGTAATCTCCAGCTTCTTTTAAAGCCTTACGTTTCTCAGCATATTTTGCAACTGTTTTAGCACGCTTTACCTCACGGGCTTTCATTGATTCTTTAGCCATATCTTAATTCTTTTTAAAAGGTAAACCTAGTTCTGCAAGTAATGATTTTGCTTCCTTATCAGTTTGAGCAGAAGTTTGAAAAGTGATGTTCATACCATCTATTTTCTTGATTCTATCAATATTGATTTCAGGAAAGATAATCTGTTCAGTAACTCCCATACTGTAGTTACCACGACCATCAAAACCAGTAGCATTGATTCCGTTAAAGTCACGCACACGTGGTAGTGCAGATGTAACAAGTCTATCTAAAAACTCATACATGCGTTCTCCACGTAAAGTAACTTTGGCACCAATAGGCATTCCTTTACGTAATTTAAATGTCGCAACATCCTTCTTAGACATTGTCGAGATAGCTCTCTGTCCTGTGATAAGCGTAAGCTCCTCAACAGCATTTTCTACAAGCTTCTTATCTGCAACCGCAGCTCCAACACCACGAGATACTACAATCTTATTAAGACGAGGTACCTGCATAATATTTTTGTAACCAAACTCTTCTTGAAGGGCTGGCGTTACGCGGTCTTTAAACTCTTGTTTTAGTCTTGGTACGTATCCCATCACTATAATATTTCGTTGTTAGACTTTGCAAAGCGTACCTTCTTATCTCCTTCCATACGGTAACCTACTCTCGTAGTCTTACCATCCTTATCCATCAAAGATAAGTTAGAAATTTGAAGTGGCGCTTCTTTTTCTTTAATTCCACCTTGAGGATTTGCGGCGCTAGGCTTTTCGTGCTTCTTCACCATGTTAACACCCTCAACGATTGCTTTGTTCTTCTCGATAAATACTTTTACGACTTTACCTTCAGATCCTTTATGATCTCCAGCAATAACCTTAACTGTATCTCCCGTTTTTATTTTAAGCTTTGTCATCTTATTGTCTGTATTAAAGCACCTCTGGTGCTAATGATACAATCTTCATAAACTGTTTGTCACGAAGCTCTCTTGCTACTGGTCCAAATACACGAGTACCGCGCATCTCACCTTGAGCATTTAAAAGAACACAAGCATTATCATCAAAACGGATATATGATCCATCTGGACGACGTACTTCTTTCTTAGTACGTACAACTACTGCTGTAGATACGGCACCTTTTTTAATTTGACCGTTAGGTGTAGCATCTTTTACAGACACTACAATCTTATCTCCTACAGAAGCATATCTTCTTTTAGTACCTCCTAATACACGGATAGTCAAAACTTCTTTTGCCCCAGTATTATCTGCTACTTTTAATCTTGATTCTTGCTGTAACATTACTTCGCTCTTTCAATGATTTCTACTAGTCTCCAAGTCTTTGATTTACTCATAGGACGTGTTTCCATGATCCTAACTGTATCTCCTTCGTTGCAGTCGTTTGTTTCGTCGTGTGCTACATACTTCTTCGTCTTTAAAACGAATTTACCATACATAGGGTGCTTTACTTTTTTCACTTCAGCAACAACGATAGACTTTTGCATCTTGTTACTAGTTACTACACCGACACGCTCTTTTCTTAAATTTCTTTTTTCCATCTTAAGCAGCGTTATTGTTCTCTTTTAGTTAATTCAGTTGCAATTCTAGCGACTGTACGTCTCATAGAACGCAGTTGAATAGGATTGTCAAGTGGAGAGATAGCGTGCGCCATCTTAAGATCCATGTAAGATCTTTTTGCTTTTCCAAGCTCTTCTTGCAATTCTGCTACAGATAATCCTTTTACCTCTGATTGTTTCATAGTACTATAATTTATTCAGCTGAAAAATCTCTAGCTACGACATACTTAGTTCTTACTGGAAGTTTTTGAGCTGCAAGACGTAACGCCTCTTTTGCTACTGGTTCTGGAACCCCTCCTAATTCGAACATAATGCGTCCTGGTTTTACAACTGCTGCCCAATATTCTACAGCACCTTTACCTTTACCCATACGTACCTCTAAAGGCTTCTTAGTAATAGGCTTATCTGGGAAGATCTTAATCCAAAGAGTTCCCTCTCTTTTCATGTAACGTGTTGCTGCTATACGAGCTGCTTCTATTTGTCTCGCAGTTACAAAAGATGAATCGAGTGATTTTATACCAAACTGACCATTAGAAAGCAAATGCCCTCTATTAGCTAGTCCTTTCATACGACCCTTCTGCTGCTTGCGGAATTTTGTTTTTCTAGGCTGTAACATTTTTTACTGTCTTTTTAAAAATTACTTTCTACGACGTGGTCCACGGTTGTCCTTACGACCTCCACCACCTTTTCCAGACTTGCTATTTTGCAGTCCTACTAAAGGAGAAAGCTCTCTCTTGCCATATACTTCACCTTTCATGATCCATACTTTGATACCCAATCTACCATAAGTAGTGTGAGCTTCAACCAAAGCATAATCTATGTCGGCTCTAAAAGTAGATAAAGGAATACGCCCATCTTTATAAGACTCTGAACGCGCCATTTCAGCACCATTCAAACGTCCAGAAATCTGGATTTTAATACCCTCAGCATTCATACGCATCGCTGCTGCGATAGCCATCTTAATTGCACGACGGAAAGAAATTCTTCCTTCAATCTGACGAGCAACACTTTGACCTACCAGAAATGCATCAAGCTCTGGACGTTTAATCTCGTGGATATTAATTTGCACTTCTTTACCTGTGAGTTTCTTAAGCTCTTCTTTCAACTTGTCTACTTCCTGGCCACCTTTCCCGATAATAATACCAGGTCTTGCTGTAGTAATAGTAACGGTTACAAGTTTAAGCGTACGCTCAATTATAACTCTAGACACACTAGCTTTGCTTAAACGAGCGTGAATATAACGTCTAATCTTATCGTCTTCGGCAAGTTTATCACCGTAGTCATTACCTCCGTACCAGTTAGATTCCCATCCTCTGATTATTCCAAGGCGATTTCCGATTGGATTTGTCTTCTGTCCCATCTAATTAATTGCTTTGTGTGTTATCTTTTGCTCCAAGAATCACTGTTACGTGATTAGAACGTTTTCTAATTCTGTGCGCGCGACCCTGTGGTGCTGGACGTAGTCTTTTCAACATTGTTCCAGAATCAACTTTGATCTCTTTAATAAAAAGATTAGCATCTTCGATACTAGCATCTTCATTCTTAGCTTCCCAGTTTGCAACTGCAGAAAGAACAAGTTTCTCAACTTTACGTGATGCTTCTTTATTACTAAATTTCAACAACTGAAGTGCTCTCTCCACTTGCGTACCTCGTACCATATCTGCTACAAGACGCATTTTACGTGGAGAGGTAGGGCAGTTATTCAATTTCGCGAAAGCGATAGACTTATTAGCCTCTTTGCGACGATTAGCCGCTTCTTTTTTACGAACTCCCATCTCCTGTTATCTTTTACCTTTATTTTTCTTATCAGCTCCGTGCCCTCTGTAAGAGCGCGTAGGTGAAAATTCTCCTAGCTTATGCCCTACCATGTTCTCAGTAACATATACTGGTACGAACTGGCGACCATTATGTACCGCAATAGTTTGCCCCACAAAATCCGGAGTAATCATAGAAGCTCTAGACCAAGTCTTAATGACAGTCTTTTTATCGCCTTCTACGTTTGCAGTAACTTTCTTTTCTAACTTATAGTGAACGTAAGGTCCTTTTTTTAATGAACGTGCCATATCTTATTATTTCTTTCTACGTTCTACAATATACTTATTACTCGACTTCGTCTTAGAACGCGTTCTGTAACCCTTAGCAGGCACACCATTACGGTTTCTAGGATGACCTCCAGAAGATTTACCTTCTCCACCTCCCATTGGGTGATCGACAGGGTTCATAACTACTGGACGTACACGTGGACGACGACCTAACCAACGACTTCTACCAGCTTTACCAGATACAAGTAACTGGTGATCACTATTAGATACAGCACCTATTGTTGCCATACACGTTGATAAGATTAATCTTGTCTCTCCAGAAGGAAGTTTTACCGTAGCAAACTTACCATCACGAGCCATTAACTGAGCAAATGAACCAGCCGAACGCGCCATAACAGCACCTTGACCTGGACGTAACTCAATACAAGATATTATAGTTCCCAAAGGAATCGCCGAAAGCGGCATAGCATTACCAATCTCAGGAGCTACACTTGCACCAGAAACTAAGTTCTGACCAACTTGCAAACCATTCTGAGCGATAATATAACGCTTCTCACCATCTTGATAATCAAGAAGAGCGATAAACGCCGTTCTATTTGGATCATATTGGATTGACGCAACAGTTGCAGGAACTCCTTCTTTGTTACGTTTAAAATCGATAATACGGTAACGTTTTTTATGACCTCCACCAACTTGGCGTATGGTCATCTTACCCGTATTATTTCTACCTCCTGAGCGTTTTTTCGGAGCCAATAGGCTTTTTTCCGGCTTATCAGTTGTAATCTGGTCGAAACCATTTACAACTCTAAATCGCTGCCCTGGAGTGATAGGTTTTAATTTTCTTACTGACATTTTGTTGTCTTAAATGTTGTTATAAAAATCTATTGTATCACCTTCCGCCAACTGTACAATTGCCTTTTTAATAGCATTTGTTTTACCAGTAAGAACACCAGACTTCGTATGACGAGACTTGCGATCCGGGCGGACATTCATTGTGCGAACTTTTTCAACTGAAACACCATAAGCAGCTTCTACCGCTTTCTTAATTTCAACCTTATTTGTTCTCATACTCACTTCAAAAGTAAAACGATTCATTTCCTCGCTATCTTTTGTTGCTTTTTCTGTAATAACAGGCTTTATTAAAATACTCATCGTGTCTTATTTTGCTAAATTTGCTTCAACACCTTCTAAAGACCCTTCTAAGAACACAACGTTGTTTGCATTCATTATTCCGTAAGTGCTTAATTCTGAGCTTTTTACGACTTTAGCGGTCTTTAAATTGCGCGACGACAAATATACGTTATTATTTGACTCTCCCAACACTATAAGTGACTTTTTATTCTCTAACCCTAAGGCTTTCAAAACATTCACAAAATCTTTCGTTTTTGGAGCGTCTAGATTAAAATCTTCTATTACAGTGATTGCGTTATCGTTAGCCTTAATTGTAAGTGCCGAACGACGTGCAAGTCTCTTCAATCCTTTGTTTAATTTGAAAGAGTAATTTCTAGGTCTTGGTCCGAACATACGTCCTCCTCCTCTAAAAACACCAGACTTGATACTACCCGCACGGGCTGTACCAGTTCCTTTTTGCTTCTTGATCTTACGAGTAGAACCCGCAATCTCTGCTCTTTCTTTAGACTTGTGCGTTCCTTGACGTTGGTTTGCAAGAAATTGCTTAACATCTAAATACACAGCATGCTTGTTTGGTTCAATTCCAAAAACAGCATCAGAAAGGTCTGCCTTTCTCCCTGTTTCTTTTCCTTTGATATCTACAACTGCTATCTTCATTACTTCTGAATGATTACATAAGCATTTTTGTGACCAGGAACACATCCTTTCACTACAAGTAGATTCTTTTCAGCAACTACTTTCAATACTTTAAGATTTTGAACTTTGATTTTGTCACCACCCATACGACCTGCCATACGCATTCCTTTGAATACACGTGCAGGGTAAGATGCTGCCCCAATTGAACCTGGCGCTCTAAGACGGTTATGTTGACCGTGAGTAGCTTGTCCAACACCACGGAAACCGTGACGCTTTACAACTCCTTGAAAACCTTTACCTTTTGAAGTTCCCGATACATCGACAAATTCTCCTTCAGCAAAATGATCTACAGTGATTGCATCTCCTAATTTAAACTCTCCTTCAAATCCTTGGAACTCGACAACTTTACGCTTAGCAACAGTTCCTGCTTTTTTGGCGTGGCCAGCAGCAGCTTTGTTTGCCTTCTTAGCGTCATCGAAACCAAGTTGAAGGGCTTCATACCCGTCAGCTTCTGTGGTTCTGACTTGGGTGATAACGCAGGGACCTGCTTCGATAACGGTACATGGAATGTTTTTTCCATTCTCGTCAAAGATGCTAGTCATACCTACTTTCTTTCCGATTAACCCAGACATAATTATAAATATTTGTTATTAAAAAAATCTATTCTAAAAAAAACAAGGCCGAACACGTTCGACCTTGAATGTGTGTTTCCGTTTTTCCCTCGCACGCAGCTCAGGACAAATTAGTGTGGTAATTAATACGCTTTCGCGAAAGCGTAAATACCTATCACACCTTAATCTCTACCTCTACTCCAGATGGTAACTCTAATTTCATCAAAGCATCAATAGTCTTTGAAGAAGAAGAATAGATATCTAGTAAACGCTTGTAAGAGCTAAGCTCAAACTGCTCACGAGATTTCTTGTTTACGTGTGGAGAACGTAATACAGTAAAGATTTTCTTATGTGTTGGAAGAGGAATAGGTCCTGTTACTACAGCTCCTGTTGTCTTCACAGTCTTAACAATCTTCTCAGCACTTTTATCTACTAAGTTGTGATCGTAAGATTTTAGTTTAATTCTAATTTTTTGACTCATTTCCTTAGTAATTAATCGTTTGTACCTTTAGATGCTGCAATAACTTCTGCTGCAATGTTTGCAGGAGTTTCCTCGTAGTGAGAGAATTCCATAGTAGAAGTTGCACGTCCAGATGATAGTGTACGTAGCGTAGTTACATAACCAAACATCTCAGAAAGTGGCACTGTTGCCTTAATAGTCTTTGCACCAGCACGGTCACCCATACTTGACATTTGACCACGACGACGGTTCAAATCCCCTACAATATCACCCATGTTCTCTTCTGGCGTAATCACCTCAAGTTTCATGATAGGCTCCATTATAACAGCTTTGGCAGCTTTTGCAGAGTTTTTAAATCCAAGTTTAGCAGCAAGTTCAAAAGAAAGTTGATCAGAATCCACATCGTGGTAAGATCCATCTCTCAATGTTACTTTGATTGCATCAACTTCGTAACCAGCAAGAGGTCCGTTTACCATTGCCATTTTGAATCCTTTCTCAATAGATGGAATAAATTCCTTAGGAACGTTACCACCCTTAATTACTGATTCAAATTGTAATCCTACAACACCTTCGTCTGCAGGCTCAATTGTAAATACGATGTCAGCAAATTTACCACGTCCACCAGATTGCTTTTTGTAAGTTTCTCTGTGTTCTGCAGCTCTTGTAATTGCCTCCTTATACTCAACTTGTGGTTGACCTTGGTTAACCTCTACTTTAAATTCTCTTCTTAAACGGTCTACAATTACATCTAAGTGAAGCTCACCCATTCCTGATATAATAGTTTGACCTGAAGCCTCGTCTGAACGCACTGTAAACGTAGGATCCTCTTCAGCAAGTTTTGCTAAGCCCATTCCTAATTTATCTACATCTGCCTTAGTCTTAGGCTCAACCGCGATACCGATTACCGGATCTGGGAAGTCCATAGATTCTAAAACAATAGGGTGCTTCTCATCAGAAAGTGTATCTCCAGTCTTAATAGACTTAAAACCTACAGCTGCTCCAATATCTCCAGCTTCTATATAATCAATTGCATTTTGCTTGTTAGCGTGCATTTGATAGATACGTGAGATACGCTCTTTTTTACCAGAACGATTGTTTAATACATAAGATCCAGCATCTAAACGACCTGAGTACGCTCTAAAAAATGCAAGACGCCCTACAAAAGGATCTGTTGCAATTTTAAATGCAAGTGCAGCAAAAGGCTCCTTTACATCTGGCTTACGTAATTCTTCTTTTTCTGTATCTGGATTTACACCTACGATACCTTCCTTATCCATAGGAGAAGGCAAGTAACGACAAACAGCATCAAGAAGGAATTGAACTCCTTTATTCTTAAATGCAGATCCACAGATCATAGGAATGATAGACATATCCATTACAGCAGCACGAAGCGCAGCGTGCACTTCATCTTCTGTAATTGAATCCTCATCTTCCATATATTTTTCTAGCAAGTTTTCATCATACGCAGCAACTTCTTCAATAAGTTTACCACGAAGCATTCTTGCTTCTTCTTTTAAATTTTCTGGAATATCAACAACATCAAAAGTTGCTCCCATTCCTTCTTCATGCCATACAATAGCACGGTTCTTAACAAGATCGACAATTCCTTTAAAATCTTCTTCGTCACCTATGTTAAGAACGATAGGCACAGCATTTGAACCTAACATTTCCTTAACCTGAGTACAAACCTCTAAGAAGTTTGAACCTTGGCGGTCCATTTTATTTACAAAACCAATACGTGGCACTTTGTAATTATCTGCAAGTCTCCAGTTAGTTTCTGATTGTGGCTCAACACCATCAACAGCACTAAACAAGAATACTAAACCATCAAGTACACGTAAAGAACGATTCACCTCTACAGTAAAATCAACGTGACCAGGAGTATCAATAATATTAAAGTGATAATCCTTAGTATCAGGAAGCGTTTGCGCGTTCTCCATTGGAAACTTCCAAGTACAAGTAGTAGCAGCAGAGGTAATTGTAATACCACGTTCCTGCTCTTGCTCCATCCAGTCCATTGTTGCAGCACCATCATGCACTTCACCAATCTTGTGACTTACACCTGTATAATAAAGGATACGCTCTGTAGTCGTAGTTTTTCCAGCATCAATGTGAGCTGCAATACCTATATTTCTAGTAAATTTTAAGTCTCTAGCCATTTCTTAGAATCTAAAGTGTGAGAATGCTTTGTTTGCTTCTGCCATCTTGTGTGTATCAACACGCTTCTTTACAGCAGCACCTTCCTCCTTTGCAGCAGCAAGAATCTCTGCCGCAAGTTTTGCAGCCATTGATTTCTCATTTCTCTTACGAGAAAAACTAATTAACCACTTCATAGCCGTAGAGATCTTACGATCTGGGCGGATTTGGTTTGGGATCTGATATGTTGCCCCTCCTACACGACGACTACGTACTTCTACGTGTGGCATCACATTAGATAAAGCATCTTTCCACAATTCAAGAGCAGTTTTCTCTTCATTTGTGTTTTTTTCTTCTACGATATCAATTGCATCATAAAAAACTTTGAATGCAGTAGACTTCTTACCACTCCACATCATCATGTTAACGAAACGAGTCACTAACTGATCGTTAAATTTCGGATCTGGAAGAATTGGTCTCTTCTTGGCCTGTTTTTTTCTCATTACTTCTTCTTAAAGTGTTGTTGATTTACTTCTTAGGGCGTTTTGCACCGTACTTAGATCTCGATTGCGTTCTTCCTGCAACACCAGCGGTGTCTAAGGCTCCACGTACAATGTGATATCTAACTCCTGGCAAATCTTTTACCCTTCCACCTCTTACCAATACTATCGAGTGCTCTTGTAAATTGTGTCCTTCACCACCGATGTATGCATTCACCTCTTTACCATTTGTTAAACGAACACGCGCAACTTTACGCATAGCCGAGTTTGGTTTTTTAGGTGTAGTCGTGTAAACACGAGTACATACGCCACGTCGTTGTGGGCACGATTCAAGGGCAGCAGATTTACTCTTCTTGGTAATCTTGGTTCTTCCTTTACGTACTAATTGTGAAATTGTTGGCATAATTTCTTTCTACCTAATTGTTAATTTTCTTAATCTACCCAAATTTAGGGTTTGCAAAAGTAAGAATAATTTACTAACCATCAAACCCACTTTCATTAAAATTTAGAAAAAGTTCTGAATACCAAAAAACTAACATACTTTCGTAATCCTAAATTCGTTTAAAAACGACACTAAAAATATCACTTGAAACTACTCTATCTATTTTTAATTATTTTCTTTGTCAGACAACATATGTCTGCGCAAAAAAATGATGCAAGAATACAATTAGAAATACAAAGTAATTTTCCATCAGAATCTGCTATTCTGGATAACACAAATTACAAGACTACATTTAAAGATAAACAGTCTGCACTAAATGAACTCCAAAACCTAAACACGCAATTACAAAATTTAGGGCACCTAGACAGCACTTATAAGTTAACTACAAAAAATGACACCTTATATATTGCCACATTCCTTCTAGACAAACCCTACCCATACATAACTTTAAAAATCAAAAAAAACAAAGACCTCGAGAGTTATATAACACAGACAGGATATAGAATTAAAAATGACAGCATAACTATAGAGACCGCTTTCGCGAAAGCGTACTTAAAAAAATTAAGCTCCATAGCATCAAACAACGGAAATCCTTTTGCTACATTTCAAATAGCCAACATCACCAAAACAACACAACACAATCTTGAAGGAACACTCAACTATTCTTTTGAAAACAGAAGAACAATTGATAGGATCGAAATTGAAGGATACACTAATGTCCCGAAAAGCTTTCTCAAACATAGCGTCAAATTAAAGGAAGGCGAAATATTTAACCGTGAGAAACTGAATAAACAGAGCAAGGAACTCTCGTCTCTTCCTTTTGTAAATCAAACTAAAACTCCGCAAGTACTTTTTAATCCGGACAGCACAATAGTTTACCTTTATTTAGAACGTAAAAATGTCAATAAATTTGATGGCTTTCTAGGTTTTGCAAATGAGGAAGACAACTCTTTTAGCTTAAATGGGTATCTCGACCTACTCCTTACAAACAACTTTAATTATGGAGAAACATTCATTTTAAATTACAAAGCAGATGGAGGCGATCAATCGCAGCTCCATTTAAAGACCAAACTACCTTACCTTCTCAAAAGTCCACTAGGAATTGAAGCATCTCTCAACCTCTTTAGAAAAGACAGCACATTTTCCACAACACAACAGTCCCTAGATTTAGTTTATCAACTAAATCAAAAAAACCACCTTACACTAGGATACGAATCTGAACAATCAGAAAATCTTAACGACAACACCATTACTCAACTTGTAAATCTTGAAGACTTCACCTCTAAAAGACTAACAACATCATTTACACACCAAAATCTATCTACTGATTTATTTTTTCCAACAAAAAGACGTTTACACTTTAGAGCTGCTTTTGGAAATAGAGAAATTACAGAAAGCTTAGACAAACAAATATCTCTTACTGCTATACTAGAAAATGAATTTACCTTAAATGATAACCACTCCATATTTGCAAAAAATACCACACAATATTTAATCTCTAACAATTTCTTAACAAACGAACTTTATCGTTTTGGCGGAATTTTAACTCTTAGAGGATTTGAAGAGAATAGCCTTTTAGCAAACTTTTATAACACCCTAAATACAGAGTATAGATACAAACTGAACGATGGCATCTACATCAACTCAATTTTAGACCTTGGCTACCTCGAAAATCGCATTGAGAAGACAAAGCGAAAACTCTATAGTTTTGGCTTAGGCACTGGCATTCAGACCAAAGCAGGAATACTAAAATTAAACATTGCAAATGGTCTATTTGATAATCAGGACTTTAGATTTTCAGACACTAAACTTCATATAATTTTAGAAGTAAACTTCTAATAAAAGAATAAAAAACGACTTCCATTTATACAATAGAAAATTCTAATCAAAACGTAAACAGTTAAATTTTACAAGGGGTTATCACAAAAAAGAGTTAACGATAAGTTAAAGTTAATTTTTCTTAATTATTTTAACAAAAAAGGTTGTGATTCAAATAATGTTATTACAGAATTTTGCTAGAAATAAACAAATTTTTTTTATGAAAACACTTTTACAAAAAGTACTTGTTCTTTGTACTATTTTAAGTGCCTCCGCCCTGTTTGCACAGGGTCGTATCATTACGGGTACGGTAACTGAGGCTAATGGACCACTTCCAGGAGCGACAGTGGTAATCAAAGGTACCTCTACAGGTACTCAAACAGATTTTGATGGAAACTTTTCTATTGAAGCAGCATCAAGTGATGTTCTTTCTTTTAGCTATGTTGGATTCAAAACTTTAGATATTCAAGTTGGTAATCAAAACTCAATCAACGCTACACTTGAAGCCGACAACTCTCTAGCAGAGGTTGTAATTACTGGTTACGGAAGTCGCTCTAGAGATTTATCTACAGCAGCTACTACAACTGTAAGTGCTGGTTCTATTGAAGATTTTGTACCATCTACGAGTGTAGACAACATTCTTCAAGGTAAAGCTGCCGGTGTACAAGTAACTGCTGCAAATGGACGACCAGGTCAAACTGCATTTGTACAGATACGTGGTGTAGGATCTATTAACGCCGCAACAACTCCATTATATGTAATTGATGGTGCCCCTATTGAGGCTGAGTTCGTTAACAACATTAACCCTAACGATATTGAGACTTTAACTATTCTTAAGGATGCTGCTACAGTATCTAAGTATGGTTCAAGAGGAGCAAACGGAGTTATCTTAATTACTACAAAGAGAGGTAGAAGTAAGGACGCTAAATTTGTATTTAGATCTTCTATAGGAACTAGTGAGAGAATTGCAGATCCATTTGATTTAATGAATGCATCTCAAAAATTAGAACTTGAAAGACAATATGCTGCATTAGGTGTTCCTCAAGCTCAGGGACTCCCTGGTGCTACAGCAACACCAGAACAATTAGCTACATTTATTGAAAATGATACTAATTGGGAGGATGCACTTTTAAGAAAAGGTTATATACAATCTAACTCTCTCGCTATATCTGGAGCAGATGAGAAAATCAACTACTTTTTATCACTTGGATATGACAAAAACACGGGTATTATAGATCGTATAGATGGTTTTGAGAGAATTTCTGCTCGCCTTAACACAACTTACGAGGCTAGAGATTGGCTAACAGTAGGGACAAACATTTCTGCATCTAGAAGTACAACAGATCTACCAAGAGACCGTAATAACGTTCAAAACCCATTCAGATTTTTATACGATGCAAACCCTTATGAAACTCTATTCTTAAGAGATGGAAATAATGAGGTAGTAACTAATGCTGATGGTGAACCACAATTCAACCCTACAACTTCAGGATTCCCTGTTGCTCAAGCACTTATTACTGAGCCATCTTCAGAAACTAACTTCTTACTTGTTGGTAATATCTTTGCTGATATTAAATTTTCTGATAAATTTTCAAACAGATTTGCTGTTGGTACAACTACCAACAGAGGCAGAACTGTAGCTAGATCTATTGCTGGCGGAACACTTGATCCTATAGTTGGAGATTCTGACTTTCCAGGAACTCAAAGAGAATCAATGAATGTAGATTTCCAATATAATGTGAGTAACGTTTTTGGTTACAAAGATACATTCGGCGAAAAGCACAACATTAGTGCAGATGTACTTTTAGAGTACAATGAAAGAATTTTTACTCGTACAAATGTTTCTGGTAGAGGATTTCCGACACCGGATATTGCATTCTTAGATGTAGCTGCTGATTTTAGTACAGGAGGATCTACAGAAGTACGTAATAGCTTATTCTCACAAGGACTTTTCGTTGATTATGATTACGATGGTAAGTATCTTGTTTCTGCATCAGTAAGAAATGACGGATCATCTCGCTTTGGCCCTGAAAATCAAAATGCTGTTTTCTATAGTGGAAGTGCTGCTTGGAATATTTCCAAAGAAGACTTTATGGAAGGAAGCGTATTTAGCGATTTAAAACTTAGAGCTTCTTACGGTAGTTCTGGTAACCAAAACATTGGAAACAATCAATTTGTGAACCTAATTGGATTTGGAACTTATAATGGAAATAGCTCTGCAGTACCAGGTGGTATAGCAAATCCTGATATCAAATGGGAACAACAATTTCTTGCCGACATAGGTGTTGAATTTGGATTATTCAATGACCGTATTACTGGTGTTGTAGATTACTACGTAAAAACTTCTGAAGACCTTCTTTTAAACAGACCTATTTCAGGACTTGTAGGAGATGGAAACAACGGAATTTTATCGAACATTGGTAAAATTGAAAACTCTGGACTAGAAGTTGCTTTAAATTTTGATGCTATCAAAACTGAAGACTGGAGAGTATCCTTAGGAGGTAATGTTGCTTTCCTTGATAACGAAGTTAAAGAATTAGTAGACGGTGACGATATTAACAACGGAAATACCATTCTACGTGTAGGTGAGGAAATCAACACATTTTTCCTAGTAGAATATGCTGGCGTAAATCCTGCAAATGGAGAGCCTCTTTATCTTACTGCAGACGGAGATGTAACAAACCAATACAGTGCTGATTTCGCTAAGACATTAGAAGGCAAGTCACCACTTGCAAATATAGAAGGTGGATTTTACGGAAATGTACGTTACAAAGGATTTGGACTTCGTGGTGATTTCGTTTTTAAAGCTGGAAACTACATTCAGAACTTCCAAAGATCTGCGGGTGTAAGTATTGGCAATATTGATGCTAACCAAAGAGTTGAAGCTTTTAATTACTGGCAACAACCGGGAGATCAAAATGTTCTTCCAAACC
Source organism: Dokdonia sp. R78006 (assembly GCF_042466145.1). Taxonomy (NCBI): domain Bacteria; kingdom Pseudomonadati; phylum Bacteroidota; class Flavobacteriia; order Flavobacteriales; family Flavobacteriaceae; genus Dokdonia; species Dokdonia sp. R78006. Next base: position 309,538 of record NZ_JAXHBU010000001.1, read on the forward strand.
CATTGTACGAAGCAACAGCAGATCAAACCTCTACTAGATTTTTAGAAAAAGGTGATTATGTTAGACTAAGAACATTAACTCTTTCTTACGACATCCCTAGTCAACTACTAGATAGAACAGGTCTTTCCTCAGTTAGAATTTACGGAACTGGACAAAACTTACTAACATTTACTGACTATGAAGGAGATCCAGAAATTGGAATTGGTTCTGCTGAAAATAGCGCACCTGGTAACGCTGGATTCGTTGCTGGACAGTTTTCTCTATTTAGCTACCCTCAAACTAAGTCACTTACATTTGGTGTTGACATCGGATTTTAAAATAAAATAAAATATGAAAACAATAAAAACGATACTTACGATTTTCATCATGACACTAGGACTTACGTCTTGTGATGATGAATTAGAGATCGCACCTTTCATTCAAGGAGATGCGGATACTTTTTACAATAGTGTAAATAATTTTGAGATTGCTCTTAATGGAATGTACAGTTCATTCTTTGGGTACTACTCAAATGGTTCTGGTGTTCAAGGACTTCCTGACATTCTTTCGGATAACGCGATTATAGCTAGAACTGGAAGAGGGTCAAATCAAGTTTTTTCTGACTTCACTTACGGAGCAAATAATGGTGGTTACATCACCAATGTATTCAATGGAGCTTATACTACTATTCGTAGAGCAAACTTGATGATATCTCAGATTGATAATATTGATGGTGAAGCAGAAAGAGATAATATTCTTGGACAAGCCCTTGCAGGTAGAGCTTTCGCTCACTTAGACCTAGTACGTACTTATGGAAAAATACCTACACAAAGCGCTGATGCAAACGCATCACTTGGTATTACATACATAAAAGAACCTATTGACGCGTTAAGTCAATTATCTAGAGAAACCGTAGCTAGTAATTATGAGAACATAATTGCTGACCTTACTGATGCTCTTGCCCTTATAGATGATACAACTCTTGCCGGAGAGGACAAAATTGAAGGAGTTTTCAATAAGAACTCTGTAAGAGGAATGTTAAGCAGAGTATACTTATACACTGGAGACTATGATGCTGTAATTGATATTGTAGACGAAATAACGGCTCCTTTAGCAACGAGAACTCAAATACCAGGCGTATACACAGATTCTAATGACAATGGACTTCTTGTTGAATTTGCTGTTAATACAGCTTCTGAAAGTGGCTTTAACAATGTTGGCGTTATTTACAGCCAAACAATTAATGGAGCTACCGTTTCAGAATTTGCTGTTGACTTTGGACTTTTTAATGAATTAGACATTACAGATGTACGTAGAAACATTGTAGCTTTCTCAGCTTCAAATGAAGGTAACACTTATAATGGCATCAACAAGTTTATTGGAGAAACTGACCAAGTGAATGGTCGTGTAGATATCAAAGCCTTAAGAGTAGCAGAAGCTATTTTAAACAAAGCAGAAGCTCAATTTGAGTTAGGTTTAGAAGGTGATGCTCTAATAACTTTAGATTTGCTAAGAGCACAGAGATTCTCTCCTTTCTCAATCGGAACAGAGACTGGGCAAGATCTTGAAGATGCTATTCAACTAAATCGTCGTATAGAACTTGCTTTTGAAGGTCATCGTTTTTATGATCTAAAGAGACGTGGTGAAGCTATCGAAAGAGGTACTTTTGGTGATTTATCAGATGGATCTGGGACCCCTAATACTACTCAAACAATTGAAGCTGGAAACTTTAGGTTCCAATTACCAATTCCTCAAGCTGAGATCAATGTAAATCCAAATTACACTCAAAACGAGGGTTACTAATCTTAAAACATATTTATAATGAATAAATTAAAATATATCGCAGCTAGTTTACTAGTAGGATTTATGACTCTTACTTCATGTGAGGACGCAGAAATCCCTCAAGTGGACACAGAAAACGGTAGAGCAATAGCTGGCTTTAACGGAGCTATTTCTAATCCTAAAATAGTTTTTGACCCTTCTCAAAATTTTGAGAACACTATCACAGTTGGAGTTTCAACAGTATCAGATGTAGATAGAGCTGTAGTGCTTAGTCTTAATGAAGACGACACTACCCTTCCTTCATCTTTTTATGAGATAAGCACACTTAATCCTGTAATTACTGCTGGTTCATTTACAACAGACATTACAATTACTACCATCGGTACTTCTGATTTACCAAGTACATCTGACATAATCGCATTAGATTTAGTATCTGTAGAGGCGTCAGAAATACTTACTGAAAGTGAGGATCGTCTTAATATATCTCTGACTATCCAGTGTCCTACAGTAGAAACTGATAATATTCCTGGTACTTATACCATTATACAGGATGATTTTGGAACTACTGTTGGCGATAATACATTTGAACTTATCGCTGGCCCTGGTGCAAACGAATACACTATGGTTAACCCATTTGATCACCCAAATCCAAACGATGGTGGTGCTCAAAGTTATAATGTAATTATAGAGATAGATCCAAGTTCAGGAGTTTCAAGAATAGCACGTCAAGACGCTTGGCACTGTGATAACTTTGGCTGTGGATTTGGTCAAGGTAGAGTTGACGGTACGGGTATCACTCTTACATGTATCAACCAAATTCAATTTCCTGGTCTTCGTCATACTGTTGATGCTGGAAGTTTTGGATCTTTTGCTTTCATAATAGAAAAGCAGTAAGCTAGATTAAATTAATATAATTTTCCTAAAGGGCTGTCTAAGTAATTAGACAGCCCTTTTTTCATTTAAACCAAATACGCTTTCGCGAAAGCGAAACACCGATAAGTAAATTATAAGAACAGAAAAAAAACATAAAATTCTAATAATTACAATCATTTTGAAATCATTAAATCATTCGAATTTTAAAACCGTAATATTCTAAATAAAACACATAATCAACTCCCTAAATTTATATAGACTCAAAAGCATTTGTTAAACAAAACTTATAACTAAGGGGTAAATTGTTAAATTTTAAGAAGTTCAATCACTCATTAACAACTATTTAACATCTACATATGTTAAACAAAATTCATTATTATGGCATTTTTGTTAACGCATTCCCAATTTCGTTAAAAGCGTACTAATTAGGTTTCTTTATGACTTTATTTGGAACGGCTAATTCAAATAATTTATAAAAATGAAAACAAAGTTTAGTGGAATTTTAACGCTATTACTAGCGTTTGTAGTGCAAGTTTCGTTTGCACAATTAACAGTGACTGGAACGGTGAAAGACGACACCGGCGTACCACTTCCAGGAGCAAATGTTCTTTTGAAAGGAACAAACACAGGTACACAAACAGATTTTGACGGTAATTACTCAATAGAAGCAGAGCAAGGACAATCTCTTGTCTTTACTTATGTAGGTTTTACTGACCAAACTATATTGGTAGGTACTTCTTCTACTATTAATGTAACCTTAGCTGCTGGAGATGCTCTTGACGAAGTTGTGATTACTGCATTAGGTATTTCTAGAGAAAAGAAATCTCTAGGTTACTCAACTCAAGAAGTTTCTGGTGAAGAAATTGCCGAGACTAGGAATCCAAATGCGCTTAACTCGATCTCTGGTAAAGTAGCCGGAGTTCAAATCTCTAATGCCACAGGTAACTTAGGGGGTTCTACACGCATTGTAATTCGTGGTGCATCATCTATTACAGGTGAAAACAGACCTCTTATTGTTGTAGATGGAATTCCATTAGACAACAGTAACTACAACTCTTCATCTACTCAATCTGGTGGAGGTGGAAGAGATTACGGTGATGCTGGTTTTGATATTAATCCGGATGACATCGCAACTATGAACGTTCTTAAAGGTGGACCTGCAGCTGCACTTTACGGATCTAGAGCAAGTAATGGTGTAATACTCATTACTACTAAATCTGGAAAAAAAGGAAGAGCTGAAGTTACAGTTAACTCGGGTATTACATTTGAAACTGTAAACATCCTCCCTAAAATTCAAAAACTCTACGGAGGTGGTGCTGGAGATGCTAGTACCATTGGTCAAGCTGGGTTCAATCAAGCGACTATAAACGGAACTACATATGATGTAGTTGATTATGGTACTGATGAATCATGGGGACCTAGATTTGAAGGACAACAAGTACTACACTGGGATGCTTTTGATCCTGAATTTGCAGATGATTTTCTTCAAACTCGTGCTTGGTCAGCTCCTAAAAACAACATTGATTCATTTTGGGACACTGGCGTTTCTTACAACAATGGAGTATCATTCTCACAAGGAACAGATAAATCAACAATGCGTTTGAGTGCTAACAACACTAGAACTGATGGTATTGTACCGAATTCAAACTTAAGAAAGAATTCAATTAACTTTAACGCTACTAGCCAGATATCTGATAAGTTAAAAGTGGAAGCAATTGTAAACCTTACTGTTACTGAAGGATTTAACAGACCTGCTTCTGGTTATACCGGTGCTGGTGTAGTACAACAATTATATCAATTTGGACAGACTTCTCTTGATTATAGTCGTCTAAGAGATTACAAACTAGCTGATGGATCACAAAGACCTTGGAATAGAATTTCTGCTACAAACGGAAATCCAAGATACTCAGACAACCCGTACTGGACCTTGTATGAAAATACTGCAAAGGACAAAAGAACTCGTTGGTACGGTAACTTAGGAGCTACGTATAATTTTACAGATGACTTTTATGTTGTAGGTAAAGTATATGCAGATACTTATGATTTTAGAATCAATGAAAGAGTTGCTGTAGGATCTCAGGGAGTTGCAGGTTATGCAGAATCTGATCGTGACTTTGAAGAAATAAACTACGAAGCGCGTGTTCACTACGATAAAAAATTCTTTGATAATAAAGTGAGCCTTAATACATTTTTAGGTACAAACAGAAGAGATGCCGAATTCCACAGACTTTCAGCAGCAACTTCAGGAGGACTCGTAGTTCCAGGACTTTACACAATTAGTAATTCAGCAGATCCAGCACAAGCAACTGAATTTGACTCAAGAAAGCGCGTCAATAGTGTTTTTGGATCTGTGTCAGTAGGATATGACAACTTTGCATATTTAACGTTTACAGGAAGAAATGACTGGTCCTCTACTCTACCAGCAGATAATGCTTCATTCTTTTACCCAAGTGTAAATGGTAGTCTTGTGTTTTCTAATCTTATAGAGGCAGAGTGGCTTTCATTTGGTAAAATACGTGGTGGATATGCCGAAGTAGCAAGTGATACTGACCCTTATTCTCTAGCAACTATATTTAGTGCATCAATTCCATTTTTAGGTGATGTACCTTTTAGCACTTCTAATACAAGTCAAAATCCAAATCTTGAACCAGAATTCAAAAATACTTATGAGTTTGGTTTAGAGATGGCATTTTTACAAAATCGTATTAGTTTTGACCTTACTTATTATAATGAAGAAACTTCTAACCTAATCACACCTGTTCAGGTTGATCCTTCTACTGGTTTCTCTTCCACATTTACAAATGGCGGAACATTGAGAAACCGTGGTATTGAGGCTTTAGTTAATGCGACAGTTATCCAAACAGAAAATTTTTCTTGGGATACAACTTTTAACTTCTCAAAGAACAACAATGAGCTACTTGAGCTAATAGATGGCGTAGAATCTTTACAGATAGCAAGTTTTCCATTCAACTCGGTTACATTAAACGCCGTTGTTGGTGAACCTTATGGAATTATTAGAGGAACAAACTTTGTTTTTGATGATCAAGGGAATAAAGTAGTAAACTCAAATGGAAGTTTTGCAGAGACTCAGGACCAAGAGAATTTAGGAACTATTTTACCTGATTTTAATTTAGGTATCAGAAATACTTTCCGCTATAAAAATTTAAGTTTAGGATTTTTAGTAGATATTCAAGAAGGTGGAAAGTACAGATCATTAACAAACATCTGGGGTAACTATTCTGGTATTCTTGAACAGACTGCTACAGATAATAAACGTGAAGTAGGTACTGTATTGGAAGGAGTAACAGGAACGGTTACGTATGACGCAAATGGAGATTACACAGTTACTGACACAGCAGCAAATACACAAGTAATTTCTGCTCAACAAGAAGGTACTGATTACTTTTTTGGACCAGACGCAGCTAACGTATTTGATGCAGATTATATTAAATTAAGAGAAGTGTCTCTAAGCTATAGATTACCTTCAGAATGGATTAAAAACCTTGGAGTATCTGATGTTATGCTTTCAGCTTTTGGTAGAAACTTAGGTGTTTGGGGTCTAGATAATGACAACTTTGATCCAGAAGTAGCTACTTCAGGAAGTGGAAATATTCAAGGCTCTGAAGGAGGATCGCTTCCATCAACAAAGAGCTACGGGTTTAACGTACAATTAAAATTTTAAGAAAATGAAAACTAAATTTTTTATAATTATGATGCTAGTCATCGCTGGCGCATTCACCTCATGCACCGATGACTTAGTTGAACTGAATATCAATCCGAACCAACCAGAGGTTGTTCCAACCGCTAATATATTTTCAAGCGCAACGAAACAATTTACTGATTTTTCAAGAAGTGGATTTAATGAAGGTCGTCTTACGTTGCCATGGATGCAATATTGGGGACAAACTGCTTATGCCGATGAAGATAGATTTCTTTATCGAGAAACTACTGCTGAGTCAATTTACAACAACACGTACTTGACGATGACAGATTTCAAAGCAATATTGGATCTAAATACAAATGAAGAAACAAGAGGAGATGCAGCAGCATCAGGAAATAATGACAATCAAATTGCTGCTTCACGCATCATGTTATCTTATATGTTTTATGAGTTGACAAATTTCTTTGGAGATGTACCTTATTACTCTTATGGATCTGATAATGAAACTTTCCAAGCTGCACAATTAGATGCTGGTAACTTTACACCGGTGTTTGCTGCTCAACAAGATATCTACACAGATATCCTTAAAGAGCTTAGAGAATCTGCAGATATGATTAATGAAGATGAACTTGTATTCACTAACGGTGATAACATTTTCAATGGAGATGCGACAAAATGGAAAAAGTTTGCGAACTCACTTATCTTAAGAGTTGCTACGACTATCAAAGGTGTTGACGCTGGTGCATACCAAACAGCTTTTGACGCAGCAATTGCTAGCGGAGTAATGACATCAAATGATGATAATGCTTCACAAGCTTATGACACTGCAGATGCAAATGCATCTCCATTATGGGGAGCATTTCTTACAAGAACTGACTTTGCGGTAGCCGCTCCTTTTGTTGAACTACTTAAAGGTGAAAGAGGAAACTTTGATCAAGATCCAAGATTATTTCAAATGGCAGTGCCAATTTCTGTTGACATTGAAGATGTAAAATCTGGTACTGCTGCAGTAACTATGGACTATGATGACTATTTAGGAGTACCATATGCATTCAGAAATACTAACTTTCTAGATAGAACTACATATTCATATCCAAGTAGTAATGTAATTAAACCAGATTATCGCGAGATACTAATGGAATATGCAGAGGTACAGTTCTTAATTTCTGAAAGAAATGGTTTCGCACAAGCAAACTATGAGAATGGAGTTACAGCAAGTATGGAAAAATGGGGAGTTCCTGCGGCAGACATCGCTACTTTTGTAGGTAACTTACCAGCGGCTAATCAAGCCAACGTATTAAATCAAAAATATATTGCTTTATATATGCAAGGACATCAAGCTTACACTGAATATAGAAGAACAGGTTTTCCTGATATTCTAGTTCAAGTAGACGAAACTGTTGCATTAGCTCAAGAACAGATTGATGGACTTGCTCCAGAAAACAGAGTTGAAAGCTATGTATTTGAAGCTGGTCCTGTTGACCCTTCAGTATCTGACTTACCTTTTAGACTAAGATACCCACAAGTATTACAAACTCTAAACGGAGCAAATAGAGATGCTGCGGCAGCTAACTTATCAAATGGTGATTTAATAATCAGTAAACTATTTTGGGACGTTAACTAAACATTTCTTATTAATATCTAAAAAGCCACTCATGTCATGAGTGGCTTTTTTTTATTTATAAATCCCGTTTCAAAAACCATAATTCATGGTAAGAATTACACAATGCAAGCATGTTAAAAACATATCGAATTTTCACATTTTTTTCAATTTTGTTAACAATTCAATATTAAAACCTACACATCTGTATTTGAGATAGTTACACAACAAAACCTTAAGAGACTCTTAATAAATATCACGATTACAATCATTTAAAATCTAATTTCCGTTAAAGAAATATTAATTTTTATATATAAAATGTTATTTTAGCCATGGCTAATTCAAATAATTTATAAAAATGAAAACAAAGTTTAGTGGAATTTTAACGCTATTACTAGCGTTTGTAGTGCAAGTTTCCTTTGCACAGACAACAGTTTCCGGAACTGTTACCGAAGAAAATGGTCCTTTGCCTGGTGCAAATGTCATTATTAAGGGAACATCAACCGGAACCCAAACAGATTTTGATGGTAACTACTCAATTCAAGCAAGTGCAACAGATGTACTTGTTTTTAGTTTTGTAGGTTTTACTACAAAAGAAGTTACAGTAGGTGGTCAAACAACTATTAATATAGGTTTGGCTGCAGACAATGCACTTGAAGAAGTAATTGTAACTGCACAAGGTATTAAAAGAGAAAAGAAAGCTCTTGGATATGCAGTTACTTCGATTTCAAGTGAGGAAATTGAAAACAAACCTGTAGGTGATGTAGGAAGACTACTCCAAGGTAAAGCACCAGGTGTACGTATTACATCTACTGGAGGTGTAGCTGGATCAGGAACAAACATTATAATTAGAGGTTATTCATCAATTGGTGGAAGTAATCAACCACTTTTTATCGTTGATGGAGTACCTTTCTCATCTGACACTAACCAGTCAGGGAGTTTTATAACAAGTTCAAATACAGCTTCAAGATTTGGAGATTTAGATCCAAATAATATTGAAAGCATGAGTGTTCTAAAGGGACTATCTGCTACCGCACTGTATGGTGAAGAGGGTAAAAATGGTGTAATTCTTATTACCACTAAGAGTGGGGCTAATCGCAAGAACAAAACAGAAGTTACGGTTTCTTCTTCATTATTCTTTAATGAAATTAGACTTCCAGATTACCAAAACACTTATGGTGGTGGATTCTTTCAGGATTACGGACCTTTCTTCTCAAACTGGGGATCGGCTTTTTCTAGCCAAGAGACAATACCTAATGCATTCTTAGGAGCTTTTCAAAACATTGATCGTTTTGATGGTGTATTGCCATCGGAAGTTTTTCCAGGTCGTACTGATTTAGATGCAACGAGTGTAGAATACAGACCTTATGACAGTCAAGAGCAATTTTTTAGAACTGGGGTAATTAGCAATACTTCTATTAACCTAGCAGGATCTTCAATGTCTAAGGATGGAAGAGCTTCAAATTTCAGCTTAAATTACTCTCACCTTGAAGATCAGTCATTCGTACCAGGGAACACAGTAAGACGAAATAACTTTAGTTTAGGTGGAGCTGCAGAATTGAGTAACAATTTCTCAATATCAGGTAAACTATCTTACGCTAAGTTTGATAAGACTTCTCCAATGACAGATGCTTCATTTGGTAGTGATGTATTTGGTGCGGGAATCGCATCTATCTGGAATGTTCTTTACATACCAAGATCTGTAGATTTATTTGGATCTCCATCATCACTTCCTGATACTGGTGAGTCTATTTGGTACCGTGCAGGTAACGATAGAACTAATCCATTATGGGTTGTTGATAATACAAGAGATAACAACTTAACCAATCGTTTATTTGGTAACACAAACGTTACTTACAAATTTACAGATGATATTAGTTTAACTTACCGTTATGGTTTAGATTACTATGCAGAAGATCAATTTAGAGCTATCAATGCAGGTGCAAACGATGGTGCAAGACCTTTTGGATATTTAAGCACGATTACAAATCAAAACACTATTCATGATCATTCTGTTTTATTCAACTTAGATAAAGACATTATTGAGGATGATTTACGTTTAACTTTTACAGGTGCATTAAACCTAAGAAGAAACGAGTTTAGTCAAGTATCAGTTCAAAGTGATAGACAATTAGCAAATGCTTTTGGATTATTTAGACATAGTGTATTTGAAAACAGACTAGCGTCAAGTGGGAACTTCACATCAGAAGAAAACAACAACGCAGTTTATGGTAATGCTACATTAGATTATGGTAACTGGGCATTCTTAAATCTTTCTGCTCGTAATGACTGGTCTTCTGTGTTTGAAGAAGCAAACAGATCTGTATTTTCTTACGGAGGAAGTATGTCTATAGACGTAACTGGCGCTATTCCGTCAATCAAAAATACATTTGTTGATTATCTTAAGGTTCGTGCTGGTTATGGACAAGCTCCAGGATTTGCATCACCTTATAGCACACGTCCAAACTTAGGAATCAATAGTCAAGCATTTAATCTTGGTGGTAATAACATCGCTACAAACAATGTTCAGAACTTCTTACCTAATCCAGATTTAAAGCCAGAGCTTTCAAAAGAATTTGAAGTTGGTATGGAGGCAAGACTTTTCAACAACAGAGTTAGTTTTGATTTCACATACTACAATAAAGATACTGAAGACCAAATTATCAACAGACCTTTACCTGCTGAAAGTGGATTTACATCATTTGCTGATAACTTCGGTAACGTGAATAATAAAGGTATAGAATTAGGGTTTAGAGTAGTTCCTGTAAAAAGCGAAAACTTTGTATGGAGCATTGATGGAAATTACAATGTGAATGAAAATATTGTAACAGACACAGACGGACAAACAGTTCAAATTGCTGGATTTGGTGATGACTTAGGAAACTATGCAATCGAAGATCAAGCTTTCGGTATTATTCAAGGTTCAAGAGTTGCTAGAGATGAAAATGGTAACCTACTTGTTGATGACACAGGATTTTATGTAACTGATAGTAATATTGGAGTAATTGCAGATCCTAATCCAGACTGGACAATGAGTTTAGTAAACGGTTTCAGATACAAAAACTGGAATTTAACTGCTCAAATTGAATATCAACACGGAGGAGACATGTTTTTAAGAACTGTAAACACTCTAGCTGCTCGTGGTTTAACAACTGATACCGATTTTGACAGAACACAAACTTTTATTCTAAACGGAGTAAATCAGAACACTGGACAACCTAATACGGTTCAACTTGCTCCTACAGAGGCGTATTTTGACAACTATGGTTTTGGTGCTGATGAATTTAACGTTTATGATGTTACTAACATCCGCTTAAGAGAACTTGCTGTTGGATATAGCTTCCCTGCAGAACTTCTAGAAAACACTCCATTTGGATCTCTTTCTATTACAGCTCAAGGTTACAACCTTTTTGTTGAAGCAGTGAACACTCCTAAAGGCGTTAATTTTGATCCAGACGTAAACTCTGTTGGAGTTGGTAATGGATTCGGATTTGACTTCCTAACTTCTTGGAATTCTAGAAGATATGGAGCAAGTGTTAAGGTAACTTTTTAAAAAAAATTAAACATGAAACTAAGAACAAAAATAGGATTTGGTTTAGTGGCCGCACTTGGTTTATTTTCCTCTTGTGAAACTACTGAGCTTGAAGGCTTGCTGGATAATCCCAACCAGCTAAGACCAGAACAGATTAATCTTGCCTCAGGTATTGATGGTCTACAATTTCAAATGAACAATGTATTTAGAAGCACATCAGCTGTTGCAGCAGATGCCACACGTTTATCATGGATGTTTGGTACTACATATCAAAATGCATTTAGCCCTGGTTCAGGGGGAGGAGCGTGGAATGCTGCTTATGCAGGAATTCTTTTAGACTCAAACGTGATCATTCCACAATTAGTAGAGCTCGATGCCGCTTATGAAGAAGGAATGGTACGTACTATAAAAGCGTATGCATTGATGACGTTAGTTGACTTCTGGGGAGATGTACCTTTTGATGAGGCTGCCTTAGGTCTTGAAAACTTCAACCCTGCCCTTACACCTGGTGATCAAGTTTATGCTGCAGCGTTAGCAGAATTAGATCTTGCAATTGCGGCATTTGATAGAGATCTAGATCCAGATATCACTACAGGAAGTATTGTAGGAGGAGATATTCCTTTAAACTTATTTTTTGCTGGTGACGATATCGGATCGCAAACAAATAAGAGTGAAAACTGGAAAAAGTTTGCTACTACGTTACAATTTAAATATCATTTAAATCTTGGTAATGTTACAGAGCTAAATGCTCTTATTGCTAGTGGGGATTTAATAGAAGATATAGAGGACAGCGTTGCACTTCAGTATGGGACGAGTACCAATCCAGAATCAAGAAACCCAGTTTATGTTGCCGAGTATGGTGACGATACTCCTGGAGATTATATTTCAAACAGTTTGATGTACAGAATGGTAGACATCAATGATCAGTATTTCGGAGAAGATCCACGTGCTGCTCATTATTTCTATCGTCAAACTACTGAATTCCCTACAGGGATTACCAATCCATCTATAGGAGATGCATTACCTTGTTTTGATGATCCTTCACCATATGCTCCAGAATTCGTATTCTGTGCGTTTGATTTAACTGATGATAATCCAGCGGCTTATTGGGGACGTGATCACGGAGATTCTGGAGGTATACCACCAGACAATAATTTAAGATCAACTTACGGTTCATACCCTATTGGAGGAAATGTTGATACTGGCGACGGTGGTGGAGTTGGTGATGGCGATGGTATAAACGGAGAAGGAATATCTCCTTTATTAATGGCTTGGCAAGTTGACATGATGAGAGCAGAGGCGGCACTTCGTCTAGGTACTGCAGATCTTGCTGCAAACGTATTACTTCAAAGAGCTATTGAAAAATCAGTATCTTTTGTTACTGCATTTGATAGAGATTTAGCTACAGATGATAATGGAGTAGCTTTTGCTTCAAATGTGATAGCAGATTTTGACGCTGCAGGTTCTGTAGATGATCAACTTCAAATATTAGGAACTCAGTTTTGGATTTCTTGTTATCAAAGTGGAAATGAGTTTTACAACTTTTACCGTAGAACTGGATTCCCTAATAACTTACAACCACACCTTCAACTTGGTGGCGCAGGAGATTTCCCTAGATCGTTATTTTACGTAGGAGGAACTGCAAACTTAAATTTATCTGTACAACAAAAACCAGACTTAAATCAGTCAGTTTTCTGGGCAGACTCATCAATACCTTTAAACTAGTATTATTATGAAAAAGATTAAATTTTTATCTCTTTTTGTTTGTGCACTGGCTTTTTTGACAGCGTGTGAAGATGAAGACAAAAGACTTCTTCCATTTGGTGAGCCAGGTGCGGTAGAGGGACGAGCAGGAGTTTTTGTAACTGCAGATATTACTACAGCAGTTATAGATGGTAACGATGTACCTAACGGAGTATTTGCCTTCACAGTAGGTGCACCTAATAACAATGTTGCCTCTTTTGATATCATAGCGCAACGTAGAACTCCAGCTCCTTCAAGCGAGCAGAGTGAGTTTGCACTTATCCAAACAGTCACTACATTTCCATCAGATATTGTAATTACAACAGGAGATTTAGCTAGCGCTTTTGGATTAACTGTTGATGAACTTGGTCTGGGTGATACATTTGTATTTAGAAATGTAGCTACTGGTACACAAGGTGAAATTGTTGAATTTGACGATTTAGATGCTGATTTGCAATCTGAGGGTGGTCAAATGCAAGGATTTGGATTATCAACACTTATTGTATGTCCATTACCAGATGGTTTTGCTACAGGTGATTATGCTGTTGAAACTACGATTGGTGGTATCTTTGGAGATATTTTTCTTCCACAGACTGTAACGTTAAGTTCAGAGTCAGTCTATCAGAGAAGCTTTGAAGCTAATTATCTTGAACAATTTGGAATTGGTCAACCTGATATGACTTTTACTATAAACTTCCTATGTGGTGTACAAACCGGACGTGATGGTATGGGTACCAATTTAGGATGTGCCGGTGGAGGACTAAGACTTAACTCGTCTGCAAATGCATTACCATACTCTGAAGATGATGATACATCTTTCGTAATCAACTTCACAGAAGATAGTGTAGGTTGTGGTGGAGTTCCTGCAGGAGAAGTACAAATTACTTTAACGAAATTATAAAACATATTGTGTAGGAGGTATTTAAAAATCTCTCCTACACTTTACTTAACTCATTAATATGAAAGCAAATTTTAAGAATATACTCCTTATGAGTGGTTTCGCTGCTTCTTTACTTACCTCTTGTTATAATGACGAGGGAGATGTTAAAGTACTTGAAAACAGCGCAACTGACGTAGTTATAGAGGCTACCATTTCATCTACAAGGGACTTTACAGCTCCAGGTGATTTAATTCCTTTTACAGTTATGTTTAGTCAATCTGTAGATAGTTTATCGTCTGTAGGTATAGAAGCAAGAGCCGATGATACTTCATTTATAAACACTTATTTTGACCTTCCCGCTGGAGCTACTTCGCTTTCAGGAACAGTATTTACTCCTGGAGGAAACGGATTTTCAGCAAGCGGAATAGGTTCTATAAATGACCTTATCGACCTAGAAGTTATTGGATTAGACAGTAATATTGAAGGACAACAAATTTTAGTTAACTCTAACGATGTTCAACTTGACGTATTTGATAGACTTCCTGAGGCAAACTTTGATGCCGCGACTGTTTTGTTTGACTGGACTAATCCAGATGCTAACGATCTTGATTTGGTGATTTTTGGTGATGGTGGAGCTTTAACAGGTTTTACTGGAGATAGATACGAAGAACTTGTACTTTCAAGCGATTTTCCTGATGGAGATTACACTGTACAATTGCAATTCTTCTTTGCTAACGACACTCCTATAGACTACAATGTATTCATCAGATTAGAAGATGGTGCTACTGTAGAGTTTAATGGTCAACAAACGTTTACAGATGCGGAAGTTGCGGCTGGAGCAGTTAACTTTGCTACTATTACAAAAGTAAGCGATGCAGATGGTAATCCTTCTTTCACGGTTGCTTATCTATAAGATAACTATTATTATAATTAAAAAGGGCTACCTTTGTCGAAAGACATGGTAGCCCTTTTCTTTTACAAAATTCTTATGAAAAAAATATACAACTACATCTTTCCTGTTGTCATAATGCTAGTTTTGATATCTTGTGGAAACAATGATGATGATTCTAACAGTGAAGTTCCGTTTGATTGCGGATCATCATTAAGTCAGATTGAAGCAGCTGATGCTGCATATACAGCAGATGCATCTATGTTTAACTGTAGAAGATTAAGAAATCTACTTGCAGATTATGTAGAAAGCGATTGTCCTGCAAATCCTCAATATGAACAACAAATACAACAATTAGACTGCGATGGTGGAATCAACTAAAAAAGACCTACAAATCTTTGGTACTCGTGCCATCATAGAAGCTATACAAGCTGGTAAAGAAATAGATAAAGTTTTCCTTCAAAAAGGACTACATAATCCTTTATTGAGTGAACTCAATACGCTCATCAAAAAAAATGGTGTACAAACTTCACATGTACCTATTGAAAAACTTAATAAACTAACGCAACAGAACCACCAAGGAGCAATTGCAGTAGTGAGCGCAATTTCATATTATGATTTTGAAGAACTTGTAAATGCTGTTGTAGAAACTGAAGCTGCTCCCCTATTTATATTATTAGATCAATTATCTGATGTAAGAAATTTTGGTGCCATCATACGTACTGCAGAGTGTACAGGTGTTCACGGTATTATTATTCCTAAAAAAGGAGGTGCACCGGTAAATGGTGTGGCTATAAAAACCTCGGCAGGAGCTGCATTTAATATTCCTATTGCAAAGGTTGACCACATCAAAGATGCTATTTATTACCTACAAGGATCTGGTGTACAAGTAGTGGCTGCGACTGAAAAAACTGATACTACTTTATTTGAAACGGACTTTACACCACCTACGGCTATAGTAATGGGTCGTGAAGACAGTGGGGTATCTCCTGGCGTTCTCAAAATTGTAGACAAACAGGCAAAACTCCCTCTTAAGGGCTCTATTGCTTCATTAAATGTTTCGGTAGCCTGTGGTGCCTTTCTTTATGAAATAGTTAGACAACGCTCATAAGTCACCTTTTTCAGTTGATTTAGGCTCTTTATACTCATAACTTATCACAATAGTTTCCGTTTCCCCATCTTGGTCAATTTCTGGAGGTAGCTCAAAAAAGTTTCCGTTTTCATCAAACTGCTGCATGAATGGATCTTGTTCTGAAGCATAATCTGGTTGCTCCCAGTTGTATGTGACTGGTTTTGGTACGCTTTCGCGAAAGCATAACGCAACCAATCCTCCAGCTATAAATCCAGATAAATGTCCTTCCCAAGATATAGTCTCACTAGTGGGTAGCGTTCCCCATATGAGACTACCGTATAGAAAGACAACTATTAAGGAAAGTGCAATAAGCCGAAAATGCTTTGCTAGAATCCCTTTAAAAAAGAGAAAAGAAACTAGCGCATATATAACGCCGCTCATACCTATGTGATAGGAAACTCTTCCAATCATCCAAGTACCTGCACCGCTTAAGAGTATTAGAAGCGCCAAAACACGCCAAGATATTTTCCTATAAAAATAAAACAAGGCGGCACTAAGTACAAGTAATGGCACGGTGTTGTGCCATAAGTGTTTAATTCCAGAATGAATAAATGGTGAGAAAATCACACCTCTTATTCCCGATACAGTACGCGGTTTAACACCCCATCTTGTGAAGTCTAAGCCGAACTTTATTTCTACCCAAAATATAATCCACATCACGAGCACAAACAACAATGGGTACACTAATACCCCGTTATAAAACTTAAAATAATCTGCTTCTTTGTTCATAATAATGTGGTTATCTCTTTAACTACAAATTAACGCCCACAGATGAAGTAGATGTAATATTGTCACGAAAGACCTCATCAAAATAGCTATTTTTGTAATATGAATACTCCTCTTGCAGAAAGGTTACGCCCTAAAAAATTAGAAGATTACCTCAGCCAGCAGCACCTTGTAGGTCCTAATGGATCATTACAGCAGGCATTAAAAGCAGGTATTATCCCGTCGCTTATTTTATGGGGGCCTCCAGGCATAGGAAAGACAACCCTCGCTACTATTATCTCTGAAGAGTCTAACAGACCTTTCTACACATTGAGCGCAATAAACAGTGGCGTAAAAGATATACGCGACGTTATTGACAAGGCAAAACAAAGTGGAGGACTTTTTACTCAGAAAAATCCTATTCTTTTTATAGACGAGATTCATAGATTTTCAAAATCTCAACAAGATTCTCTACTAGGCGCAGTAGAGCGTGGTTGGGTCACATTAATAGGCGCTACTACAGAAAATCCAAGTTTCGAGGTTATTCCCGCACTGCTATCCCGTTGTCAAGTATATATCCTAAAACCTTTTGACAAGAAAGATTTAGAATTACTACTTAACAGAGCGATTACAGAAGATAGCATTCTCAAGAAGAAAGATATCACACTTAAAGAAACGGAAGCACTACTATTCTTAAGTGGTGGAGATGCTCGTAAATTGCTCAATATATTTGAACTTATAGTAACTACAGAGCCTCAAAAGGAGGTAATTGTTACTAATGATATGGTCCAATCTAAAGTGCAACAGAATATTGTACGTTATGACAAGACTGGAGAGCAGCATTACGACATAATTTCTGCTTTTATAAAATCAATACGCGGTAGTGATCCTAATGCGGCAGTTTATTGGCTTGCCCGTATGATAGAAGGTGGAGAAGATATTAAATTTATTGCTCGCCGTCTTATTATTGCAGCTTCTGAAGATATTGGTAATGCAAATCCTACGGCACTGGTAATTGCTAATAATTGTTTTCAAGCAGTAACTACAATCGGGTATCCAGAAGCACGAATTATACTCAGTCAGTGCGTGACTTACCTTGCCACCTCACCAAAAAGTAATGCCTCATACCTTGCAATTGGAAAAGCGCAACAGCTAGTAAAACAAACAGGAGACCTATCTGTGCCACTCCCGTTACGTAATGCTCCTACCAAGTTAATGAAAGAAATAGGGTATGGTGATGATTATAAATACTCACATGACTTCCCAGGTAGTTTTGTAAAGCAAGAATTTATGCCACCCGAAATAAGTGGCACCAGGTTTTACGAACCTACTAATAATGCCCGCGAAAAATCTTTACGCGAAAGCTTAAAAGAAAAATGGGGCTCTAAATATGGATATTAAAATTATCCTACTTCTTTATAAAGATCATTTCAATAGGATCTGCAATACCTTTTATAATACGTTCTACAATAAGGCGTCCTTCCTTTAAATACCCCTTACCACTAAATTGCGTTGTTTTCACTTGAAAAGGTGCATCTACATTTACATTAGTCACCTCACCTATTTTTTGAGAATTTTCAAAAAACTGAATAGATGAACCAGCGGTTAGTGCCTCATAAGCACCATCTGTACTAACATAAGATTGTACCGCCAACACAGCTTTTTCGGTAAGTGACTCATTACCTACTTGCTCTTGACTAAAAGCAGTAGACTTAACTATATTCTCTACCTTAGGTGTATTATCTACTGTAAGTCTCTCAACTTTTTCTGTGATAGTAGGTTTTTCTTCAACCACCACAGTGTTATTTTCATGATACGCATAATTAAGCTCTTCAATAGATTCAAAAGCCCTTCTCAATGCTTCATGATAACTTTTCTTATATTCTTTAAGCTTACTAGAACCTTCTTCTGAAATAAAGACTACAGCATCATTACAATCTAATAATTTCACTTGCAATTTGGTTCTAAGCATTCCTGAAGATTCTGTAACATCAGCATAGAGTACATTACAACCATTACGCGTATAATCTAAAGGGAGGTCATCACTTTTTGCGACATAAGCCTCAAAACCGTACTTATTGAAAAGAAATGTAGTTAAGCTATTCATTTGATATTGATCTTTTTCATTTAAAAAATCAAATTTCTCAGGCACAATAACGTACTTGTAATCATTAACAGATTGAGATATTAATGAAGACCCTATAAATACAGTGAATAATAAGCTAAGTAATAATTTCATTTTGGGATTATTTGTTGTTGAAGACTAGCTGCATTCCAAGCTGCAAACTCGCGCCTCTAGCTTTTGCTAGATTTGTAAATTCTAATAAATTATCTGCAGCAAGATAAAGATTAAATTTATCAATTTTTGCACTCATTAGAAGTCCTATGTTTTTACTCGAACGTTTGTCATAAGTATATGTAACTCGCGATAGCAACTTATTGCTCCACTGTTTTTCATAGTAACCCGTAAATGCTGTTTGAACACCTCTAGGCCTTTTTATGCTATATAAATGAGCACCTACTCTATTATTATAATTTCTTTTTGATTGGGACCTACAGTTGCACCCCTCTCTTCTATCCTCACCAAAGGAATACTGTATAGAACCGTTTATTTTTAAGGGACGCCAACTTGTATAGGGATTAGACAGGCTGTCTTCAAGTATAACTGCATCTTCAAACTCATCTTCTAGCTCTTGCCAGTATGAAGTTGTCTCGACTCCTTGTATAGAACCTGGAAATTCAAGCTCAATACCACTCGTGTCGTAATCTCCTGTCGCACTAAAATTTCTAACATCTCCTTTATGTTTTATAAAACCAATATCTATAAGACTTCCTGTAACTGTCCATTGATCATTGAGAAAGTGTGTAAATCCTATGTCTAGCCCCATTCCAATGTTGTCACTTAAGAAAGCATTACTAGCAATTTCACCAACATCAGTAGACTCCTCATCATCAAATAATGATGCAATTCCAGACGTGTTAACTCCTAGTCTTGCATTACGAAGTTGATGACTATAAAAATTAGGACCTTCCGGCGTACTTCTAGTGACAAAGGTTCCAGTGTTATCTATGCTATTTACATTTGCTACGCTCATGTAAACTTTAGCTCTTATTCCTAATTGCCAAGAGTCATTTACTTTTTTCTGTAATCCAAAGTGATAAACAGAGAGTGACTCTGCTGTAAACGAAAGATCAGAAAAGTTAAACGCTCTATCAATATAGTCTGCATTACCTCTATAGGCTAGCACTGCGATGTCTTTAGGGAAATACATGAGTGCGTCTATCTCATGATACAAACCTCCAGAGTAATAAATCTCAGACTTTCTAGATCTCCAACCAAAAGATAGAATCTCTAGCTGCTGATTTAAGCCAAAATAATCCTTATTATCAAGCTCGGCGATGGCAATATCGATAGAGGTATTAATATCACGATCTGACCTAAAAAGGTCATAAGCACTTACTCCAGATGAACCTACCTCAACAGAAAATCCTGATAAAAGTGGTATACCTATATGCTTATCAAAATTAATAACACTAGCAGGATTACTTAGTAGTGACTGAGGTAACTCTTGCACATTATACAGAAGTTGTCTGTTTTGTGCAGATAAAGTACTTAGTGATACTAGAAAGATTATAATAGCTAGTACACGCATATTAAAGGTCTGAAAGTTCTAATGAATAGATTGCTTTACTCTGCAGGGTTAAAACTCCCTCATTTACAATCCCATTTGTGAATAACGTCACTTCATTTACTAGCTGTATGGAATTCCTAATAGCCTCTATATCTTCTTCAGAAAGAATCACTTGATATCTTGTAGTAGCTACCCCCCCATTTTGTGATGCGTTTATAGGAAAGCTCACTTCATATTGAATAACTCCAGCGTCATCTAAAAACAAAGATCTATTTATAAGAGCACTATTAAATGTATTATCAGAACGATATGTGAGCTCTATTTCTTTTAAATTTTCTTGAACCACATTATCATCAAGAAACTCGAGTCTAGTTGTATCTCGCACAACTAATTGAGCAGTATTTGTATTTGCAGTTTCAAAATCTGAAGCACTAAGAGTAAAGAAAACAAGATCTGCATCAATTCTTGGAGTAAGAACAACCTCATCAATACGATCCAAATCTATATCACTTACACAAGAAGCAACTACTAATAGCTGAAGCAGTAATACAATAACAAAATTTATCCGTCTATAATAACCCATATATGATACGTATTGTGTCTTGAAAGATTAAAACGGTAGTTACTCATTTATTATTGCTATAAATGATCTCTAAGCTGCATGATACTCTTAACTTCTTTTATTCCTTGCGGTAATGCTAGTTTGTGGTAATTAAAGCAGATAGCATCCATCCCTACATTTATAGCACCCACTATATCTGCTTCATAAGTATCACCTATCATAATACTAGTACTGGCGGCTGCTCCTGCTTTTTCCATAGCTACATGAAAAATTTTAGGATTTGGCTTTTTTACATTGGCAGACTCGCTAGTGGTCATGGTTTTAAAATAAGGTGCCAGACCTGACTTTTCCATTTTAGTAGTTTGCACCTCCTGAAAGCCATTTGTAATAATGTGCATCTTATAATTAGGCGCTAGATAGTCTAGTAGTTCTATGGTACCATCAAATAGAAAATTATTCTCTGGTAAGTGATTGATGTAATCATCAGAGAGTCTATCAATAATATCATCTGTTACAGAGATACCCATTTTATCAAAAGTCTTTTTAAACCTTCCATAGCGTAGCTGTGCTTTAGTAATGCGCTCTTCTCGATACCATTTCCATTGCTGGAAATTTATAGGACTATAAACTTCTAAGAACTCGTCGTAATTAATAGAAAGATTGTTTAGTTCAAAAATTTTGGCGAATGCTAAACCACTATTACGGTCAAAATCCCATAAGGTGTGATCTAGGTCAAAAAATATATCTGTAATGTTAGCCATCTGCTAGTAAGTGTCTAAAGAGTTTTTTACTGTAAATATCATCAAAGGAATCATTAGAAAAAGAGATTCTAAATACTCCTCCTATGTTTTTAAGGCGATCTTGTAATTCTTTGAGAAGTACAAAATCTATGGTGTGATTTTTATAATTTATGATGACGTCAGACTGCATACATACTGGATTTATCACTAATGGCGTCTGTATCTCATAATCGAGATCGTAATACAAGAATGATTGCGATGTACCTGCTCTAAAGCCTATAATTCCATCATAGCCCATGGTGAAATCTTCTTGAATCTCTTGATCTAAAGCATCACGATATACGTGAGGCAAATTCAATTTAAAATTTGAGATGTGTATACTACGCAATGGTCTGTGCTCTATTTCTTCTAGACGTTTACGTTCTAAACCTAAAGAAATCTTGTCACGTGCTGCCTGTGGTGAAACCAGCAAACCTACTTTGCAATAGTCTGCCACCATTTTTATGGTGCTTTGAAAACTGCGCTTAGAATGCTTTATATTCTTCCCATCCTTACCATAATCTCCTACTTGAAAAAATACCTGAAAGAGACACTTCTCATTTTTCTGCACATTAGTAAGCCACCCAAAGGTGTCATAAGGATCTTTACGAGCGCCTACTAATACCTGCGTTCGTTTTAAAATTTCGCGCAAGCGTAATTTACTTATATCTCGCATATAACCTCCCAGCATACGCAACACACCTAGCTTCCTATATTTGAAAGCCTGAGGCACTGTAACCATCATATGTGTATGGTAGCTGCTGTCCTTTAACTCAATTGCCGGAAAACTATTTACTAGTACCGCTGCAAAGCGATGTATCCAGATATCAATGACTGGCTGCTGTAAAAAACCATGTATTCCCGCCAGACTCTCTGAGGCAGGAAAGCGTCCTAACTCATCTTTTACATGAGGTAAATACTCTTCGTACCTACTTAACAAGTAAAATGTCGCTGCAAAAATATCATAAGGAATCTCTGTAGTTGCTTCTCTTATTTGGAAAAAGCATGGAACTCCATCCCAGTCTTGCACACTTACATCCATAGAGAGCACTCCTTGATCAAAGAGCAAGTCTGTACTTCTTATGTGAAGTTCGTTACCTAATTTTTTATTGGTATATGAAAGTTTAGGTCCCTCGTGAGCAATAAAAGCTTCTAGCTTACTAGTAAACTGCACTGGCACCCCAAGAATACGTGTACATATATGCTTGAATGTATATGAAACACGAGGTGTAATTTTATGCGTATAAACGAGTAACATGAGGCGGGCAGTGATTATAGAATGCCGTCATCGGCAAAGCTAAAATACTGCTTTTCGGTCACAATAATATGGTCTAAGACTTGGATATCCAGACTCTGTGCAGCCGTTTTAAGTTTGGCAGTAAGTAGCTTATCTGCCTGTGATGGTTTCAATGTTCCAGAAGGGTGATTGTGCCCTAAAATCATACCGACAGCACTAAGCTCTATAGCCGTTTTCATGACTAACCTCACATCTACTAGCGTCCCCGTGAGTCCGCCTTTACTCACTTGATCTTTGCGCAACACCTTATTTGAATTATTTAAAAAAAGTACCCAGAATTCCTCATGCCCTAGCTCTCCTATTATTGGTTGTAAAATTTGATAAGCATCTTTTGAGGAAGAAATACGCTTTCGCGAAAGCGTCTCTCCACCACTTCTCCTTCTCCCTAGTTCTAGTGCAGCAGCAATAGTAACTGCCTTTGCCTCTCCTATTCCCTTAAATTTCATTAGATCTTTTACCGAAAATTTACCCAGCTCCGAAAGATTATTCTCGGCCTGTGAGAGAATGCGTTTACTTAATGCGACTGCGCTTTCTTCTCTAGAACCAGAACTTATCAAAATAGCGATTAACTCTGCATCAGATAACACTGACCGCCCTTTAATCATTAGTTTTTCTCGTGGTCTATCATCTTCAGACCAATTTTTTATAGAAATATAGGAAGCAGCGTCTGTGGATGTTTTTATAGCCATAAGCCTTAAATATAATGCTTTAGTCTGAATATCTGCATCTTAGCAAAAAATCGGGGTAAATTAAATTACAAGTACCACGTTAACAAAAAGGACACGTGATATTACAGCTGCACTATATTATTTACAAGCTGTTTTCCAATTTGAGAATATGAAGAATGAGAAAATGCTACATTTACAATTCATTATAAAAAGCGACAAATGTCTGAAATCATCACTTCCATTTTCTTCATTTTTGCAGTGATCGACCCTATAGGATCTATCCCTGTATATCTAGAGGCTACAAAAGAATTTGATTTACGTCACAAAAAGAAAATTGCTATTAGAGCTTCTGTGATAGCATTTTTAATACTCTTATTTTTTATTGTGATAGGGCAACTCATTCTTGAGGGCATGTCTGTTTCCTTAAATGCCTTCCAGATCTCTGGAGGTGTAATACTATTTCTATTTGCGCTGACTATGATTTTTGGCGATGGCAAACCAGAAGAAGAAAAGAGTAAAATAACAGATTATAAACACGTGACCATTTTCCCTATTGCTATACCATCTATTGCTTCACCTGGAGCAATTATGGCAGTGGTTTTGATGACAGATAATCACATTTACTCCATACAAGAGCAGTTTATAGCTACAGCGCTCGTGCTATTTGTGATAGGACTTACTTGCTTGATTTTACTTGGAGCAAATAAACTTCAAGAGCGCATAGGCAACTATGGGATTACAGTTATTAGTAAAATAATGGGACTCATCTTAGCCGCATATGCTGTACAAAGTATCTTGAGCGGGATAAGCGCTTATTTTGGAACCGCTACGGCTTAAAGTTTAATTAGAGTACCTCACAATAACCATCATTATGTTTTTAATAGATAAGCCATTTGCTTCAGATTTTCTTATTGCAACTATAAAGGAAAATAACTACCCCATTATTGCAACTCCAGTTGCGATGTCTATCATACAAGATGACACACTTAACTGGATTGATGAGCAGGATGCTATAACTGTCTATAACGATAATCCAGAGACAACGCTATACTCAAATTCAGAAAACGCGCTGGTATGGATAGAACAGCACCTGGGAGATAGCCAGCTTGCTCGACAAATAAATATCTTGAAGGATAAAGTCCAGTTTAGAGAACTTACAAAAAGCTTGTTTCCAGACTTTTATTTCCAAAAGCTTTCTCTAACAGATGTGCATCTTCTAGATGCCGAAACATTGAAATTTCCTTTTGTTATAAAACCTAGTGTTGGCTTTTTCAGTATAGGCGTTCATATTATTCAAGATCAACATGATTGGGAACAGGCAAAGAAAGAGCTACACCCAGAGAAGCTCAAAAGCATCTTTCCTAAAAATGTGCTGGACACCACATATTTCATTATTGAAGAATTTATTCAAGGAGAAGAATTTGCTATAGATTACTATCACAATGCAAATGGTGAGGTTGTAATCTTAAACATTTTACACCACCTATTCTCTTCTGGAAAAGACACTAGCGATCGCGTTTATTGCACCTCAAAAGATATTATCACCACACATAGTACTGCCATACATGAATTTCTAAACGCATTAGGACAAGAATTACAACTCAAGAATTTTCCTGCGCATGCAGAGATACGTATAGGTGCTTCTGGAAAGATCACTCCTATTGAGGTTAATCCGTTACGTTTTGGAGGATTTTGTACTACGGGTGACTCACTTGGTGTTACTGTAGATTTTAATTCTTATGTATGCTTTCGCGAAAGCAAAAAACCTAACTGGGACCAGATATTTAAAAGCAAGGAAGATAAAGTCTTTAGCATAATTATACTCGATAATAGCACGGGTATCCCTGCCGAAAACATCAAAAGTTTTGACTACAAGAAGATAGCTACAAAGTTTGAAAAACCAGTATTAGTAAGACCACTAGATATACATAGCTATCCTGTATTTGGATTTATTTTTACAGAGACAAATCCTGATAATGAGCGCGAACTCACAGATATCTTAACTTCTGATTTAAAAGAATACGTGACTACATGATCTGAACAAGGTTTCTTGAATTTTATAATAAGCCTAACACTTTCTATTCGCTAGGCGTAAATAGCCGTACTATCTTTGCAAGGTTAAAGAAGTACCATACATTATAAAACTCATATCATGAATAAAACAATACTATCGCTGCTAGTTATATTTTCTATAATAAGTTGCAAGAACGCTACAGAAACAAAAGAAGTACAGAAAACTCAAGAAAGCCCAGTAATCACTAAAGTAGCTTCTTTTACGGGACAACAAGTTACAGGTGTTACGGTAAGTAATGAAGGTAGAATATTTGCTAATTTCCCAAGATGGAGAAAAGGTGTAGAAAACTCTGTAGTTGAAGTATTAGAAAATAATGAATCGGCTGCATTCCCTAACGAACAGTGGAATACATGGGAAGATGGAAAAGAAGTTAATGATTCACTTTTTGTAGCGGTACAATCTGTAGTCGCTTTCAATAATGATTTATATGTAGTGGATACTCGTAATCCATTATTTGGTGGTGTGATTGACAACCCAAAAATCTTTGTATTTGATCTAACTACAAACTCATTAAAACGCACCTACACTATTACAGAAAGTAGCATCCATAAAGACTCATACATAAACGATGTGCGTATAGATGTAAAAAACAACAAAGCTTACTTTACAGACTCTGGACATGCAGGACTTGTAATTTTAGATCTTGAGTCTGGCGAATCTAAAAGAGTGCTTAATGAGCACACCTCAACACAAGCTGAAGTAAGCCAACTTACATTTCCTGATGGCAGTACTTGGGAGAACAAAGTACATTCTGATGGTATTGCATTAGATGTAAATAATGACATTTTATATTACCACGCACTAAGCGGTTATAGCTTATATGCTATCCCAACTTCAACACTTATTAATGGCACACAAGAAGATATAGAAAATAGCGTGTCTCTAGTTAAGAAAACAAGTGCACCAGACGGGATGATACTTGATGATGCTAGTAACCTTTACTTCGCGGACTTAGAGAATAATAAGGTGATGAAAATGGATACTAACACTAAAGAAGTATCTACACTTATTGAAGGTGACCAAGTGCGCTGGGCAGATACCTTTAGTATTTACAAAGGTGATTTATACTACACCAACTCTAGAATTAATGAAATTACAGGTCCTCTAGGAGATATGAAATTTACTATTAATAAAGTGAGTATTGATTAAATAAAAGCCTTTCAATTTCACACATTAAAAAACCGCTTTATCCTTTAAGATAAAGCGGTTTTTCTATTTAACAATTTACATATTCTTAATAAGCATCATCATGTACAAAAGCAACAGCTCTACCTGATGGATCATTCATATTTTTAAAAGCTTCATCCCATTCTAGTGCTGTAGGTGTACTACAAGCTACACTTGGCACAGAAGGCACACAGCGCGCTGCAGCATCACTCGGGAAGTGCTCTTCAAAAATAGTACGGTAGTAAAACTCTTCTTTGTTTTGAGGCGTATGGATAGGGAATCTATGATGAGCGTTTTCCATTTGGGTAGCACTCACAGCTTCATCTACTACTTCCTTAAGACTATCAATCCATGAATAACCTACACCGTCTGAAAATTGCTCCTTTTGTCTCCAGGCTACACTTTCTGGTAAATACTTTTCAAAGGCTTTACGCAAGATCCATTTTTCCATCTTACGCTCCTTAGTAATCATTTTATCTTGAGGGTTAAGACGCATAGCCACATCCATAAATTCTTTATCTAAGAAAGGAACACGCCCTTCTATTCCCCAGGCTGCAAGTGATTTATTTGCACGTAGACAGTCATACATGTGTAACTTATCTAGTTTACGCACAGTCTCCTCATGAAACTCTTTTGCATTTGGTGCTTTATGGAAGTATAAATATCCTCCAAAAATCTCATCTGCTCCTTCTCCTGAGAGTACCATTTTTACTCCCATAGATTTAATCACACGTGCCATTAAGTACATAGGCGTACTCGCTCTTATTGTGGTGATATCATATGTTTCTAGATGATAGATTACATCTCGTATAGCATCTAGCCCTTCTTGTATCGTAAACTCAATAGGGTGATGTACTGTCCCTATGTGATCTGCTACCACCTGAGCAGCTGCTAGATCTGGAGAACCTTTAAGTCCTATACTAAAAGAGTGTAACTGTGGCCACCACGCAGCTTGCTCATCACCAGATTCTATACGCTTTTCTGCATATAGCTTTGCAACTGCACTGGTGATTGAAGAATCTAAACCTCCAGAAAGTAATACCCCATAAGGCACATCACTCATAAGTTGGCGCTTTATAGATGCCGCAAGTGCATCGTGTAACTCTTCTATACTTGACTCGTTATCTTTTACGTTATCATATTCCATCCAGTCACGAGAGTACCAGCGTGTGAGCTCTCCTGTTACACTAGAGTAATAATGTCCTGGAGGAAATAATTCTATCTTAGAACAAACACCTTCTAGTGCCTTTAACTCAGAAGCTACATAAAAAGTCCCGTGCTGATCCCATCCCATATAGAGTGGAATAATCCCCATGTGATCACGGGCTACAAAATATTCATCTTTGGCTACGTCATATAACGCAAAGCCAAAAATCCCGTTGAGCTTGTCACAAAAGTCATGACCGTGTTCTTTATAAAGTGCGAGTATGATCTCACAATCTGATGCTGTTTGAAACTCGTAATCTCCAGTTAAGGTCTCACGTAATTCCTTATGGTTATATATCTCCCCATTTGCCGCAAGTACTAGACTCTTATCTTTTGAAAATAACGGTTGCTTTCCAGAAGCTGGATCTACTATAGACAGACGTTCGTGTGTCATGATGGCTTTATCATTATTAAAAACTCCATTCCAATCCGGTCCTCTGTGGCGGATTTTTTTTGACATTTCTAATAATTGAGGACGTAAATCTTCGGCTTTCTCCTTGAGATCAAAGGCACATACAATTCCACACATGATTTTATATATTTATTGTTATTAATAAGCCAAATATGCAATTATACTTCCTTTAATAAAACAATTACATCAATTACAGTTACATATTATAACTATAAATCTATTAAACGTATTAATATGAAGTTATACGCTTTCGCGAAAGCGTACTTCTAAAACATTTTGAAAGTTTTAGCACTTTTGTGAGACTTACAGCATAACTTTGAAGGAGCCTTGAGAGCTATTTCAAGACTAATTAACTCTTAAACACAATTACTATTATGAAAAAGTTTTTTATGACTGCTATGGTGGCACTAGCATTTGTTGCTGCACCATCTGTAACTGCACAAGATTTTAATGTAGATAAAAGCCCAATGGATCAAGCGGCTTTTCCATCTAATTACAAGGAATCAAATAAGCTAGTAAAAGTAACATATAGCCGCCCTCAGCTTAAAGAGCGTGAGCTTTCAAAACTTGCTCCAGACGGTAAAGTATGGAGACTAGGTGCAAATGAAGCAGCAGAGATTACTCTTTACAAGGATATGAAACTAGGAACGACGCCAGTAAAAGCAGGAACGTACACAATGTATGCAATGCCTAATGGTGCTGAGTGGACCATCATTTTAAGCTCTGACCTTAATGTATGGGGATCTTACTTTTATAAAGAAGCAAATGATGTAGCTCGTATCACGGTTCCAGTAACACAAGCAGATGAGTCTATTGAGTATTTTGGAATGGAATTCACACCTGTAGATCAAGGAGCTCACCTTCACATGGCGTGGGGTAATGCTCGTGTAGAAGTACCTTTCTACAACTAAGCATAAGCTTTAGGCTTTAGGCTTTAGGCTTTAGGCTTTAGGCTTTAGGCTAAGAAACAGAAAACTGGATTCTCAAGAATGAGAATCCAGTTTTTTTATGTGTTAGAATGTGTATCTAGTTTTCTATTCTTCAAAATCTCCTCTTAACCATCTTGCAACTTTAAGCTCCCACTGTACTTCTTTCATATGGTCAATCGAGTGGTTTGTTTCTTTATCAAATAATTGCTGAGTAGCGATACGCTCTTCCTCTACTTCTTTATAAAGCATTTTTATTTCTTCAAGACTATTTGATGTAAACGTAAACGCGGCTACTTTATCTTCAAGCTTACGTGCATACACTTCTGTAATATTAAAATGTGTTTGCTCATGAGCCAGAAGATGCTTACTCTTTTCTTGATGTCGCACCCATGAGTACTCCGGATAGAAATGAGCCGTGACTGTAAGACTTTCTTTGTCTATATAACCATCGCTGTTAGAAGCATATCCCTGACTAAGACCCGTGCTAGAACTAGCAGCCCATCGTTCTAAAGAATCTGGTGTTCCTTTAAAATCTGACCATTGCAGTACTCGCTGGCTATGCCAAGCAAGTCGCTCTGGAGCATCAGAGACAGACACAAAGGCTATTGCAAATAGTATGATAAATACTCTACTCAATATAATTAGGTTTTTTGTTTTTTCTTACGCGCTGCTGGAAACAGTACATTATTTAATATCAAACGATAACCAGGCGAGTTAGGATGTAGTTCTAACTCTGTCTTAGGATCACCTACTCTGTGCCGATAATCTTCTGGGTCGTGACCTCCATAGAACGTAAAGAAACCTTTTCCTTTAATCCCGTGGATATATCTTGCCTCACCGTTAGTCAGGTTTTCACCCATTACTAGCACATTAGACTTGATAGTCTCTGGATCATAACTTGTAGTCTGTCCCATAAATCCTTTTACAAGAGCCGTATGATTTTGACAAAGCATCGTAGGAATAGGATCCCATTTTGCACTGTAATCTTTTAAGGTAAAATAATCTGTTTGAAAAAGAATCTTACGTTTACTCGTCATATCTATAGACGAAAACTCGTAGGTAGTAGGAGAACGCTCTAGGGTATAGTTTTTAAAAGCAAATGTTTTCTGGAAGTCTATTTTTGAAGTATATCCTGGTTCGCTAGGATCTCCGTCAAACATTGGCTCGCAAATATCTACTCCCTCGGCAGAGAGGGCAATATCGAAACTATCTGTTGCACTACACATAGCAAACATAAAGCCTCCACCCACAACATAGTCTCGTATTTTAAGAGCTACATCGCCTTTTTCTTTTGATACTTTATCGTAACCTAATTTGGTAGCAAGTGCTTCGGCTGCTTTTTTCTCTTCTATATACCAAGGCGAGGCGCGGTAAGAGCCATAGAATTTTCCAAACTGTCCCGTAAAATCTTCGTGATGTAAGTGTAACCAATCATATAAAATAAGCTGATCACTTAGTACTTCTGTATCGTAAATCGTAGTATAAGGTATCTCTGCATAGGTAAGCACCATGGTCACGGCATCATCCCAAGGCACCTTACTGTCTGGCGTGTAAACAGCAATTTTTGGTGCTTTTTCTAATACAATTGCTTCCATATTCTGAGAAGGACTCGCTATTTCTGTTAGAATTTGCTCCGTTTGTCCGTCTGATAATACTTCATAAGAGACACCACGTATGGTACACTCGCGGCGTACCTCTTCGGTATCTGGTAGCAAGAAAGAGCCGCCTCTATAGTTTAGTAACCATTTTACTTTTTGGTTTTTATCAAGTGACCAGTACGTGATTCCATATGCTTTAAGATGCTCCCTTTGAGTCTCTATATCCATAGGGATAAGGATATATGACGCTTTCGCGAAAGCGAAATTCAATATCAAAAAGGATAAAATAAGTAGTTTCTTCATTGTCAATTTTATAACGTTGAAATTACAAAAATCGTGCACAAAAAAAACCCTTATATAATAATAAGGGTTCTAATCATTGATTTACTCTGGTTTAACTAAAAACTCTCAGAAAAACCCATGTGTGCTATATAATTTGAAGAAGCAATCGTATCAATAAAAATCCAATCTGACTGCACTCCAGAACCACTTAAAGTTACTTTAAGATAGCCACGCTCAGTTGCATTAAAGTAATTAAGTCCATCTATAAGAATGGTCATTGCTTGTTGGAACCCTGTAATTGTAGCTGCATCACCTCCTAAAATACCTTCAAAACCAGGCGAACTAACAGAAGCTGTTGCAAGCTCCTTACCAACAGCAGTTCCATCTTGCAGGGTAAGAT
Organism: Dokdonia sp. R78006; assembly: GCF_042466145.1. Taxonomy (NCBI): domain Bacteria; kingdom Pseudomonadati; phylum Bacteroidota; class Flavobacteriia; order Flavobacteriales; family Flavobacteriaceae; genus Dokdonia; species Dokdonia sp. R78006. The sequence continues at coordinate 341,320 of NZ_JAXHBU010000001.1, forward strand.
CATTATACCACGCATTATGTGTATCTCCCGCAAGAACAACCACATCTTTCCCTACAAAGCTATTCATTAACTCTTCTCGTTCTACTAAGTATCCATCCCAAGCATCAAGGTTATAAGGAATGGTATTAGACACACGTCCTATTTCTTGGGTAGTAAGCGTTGGATCATTTGCTTGTACACGTAGTTTAAGCGTTACCAGCTCGGTAAGCTGCGCTTGAAAAAAAGCTGTAGTTCCGGCAGACACCGATCCTGTTGCTCCTATTTCTCCTAAAATGGTTCCTATTGTAATGATAAGCTCTGCCGGTATAAACATTTTTCCCATAAGCACCTGCTGCCCTATTACTTGATACTTTGAAGAACTATTTGCTAGGGCACTCTGGAACCAACTCTTTTGTTGTGCGCCTAGCATACTACGGTTAGGATCTACTAGATCTTCACCAAATGCAGTAAAATCAAAACTACCAGTACTCCCAAAATAGTTATTAAAATCTAGTTGCTTATCACGACCTATTAATCGAGTATCAAGCATAATTAAATCTGCAAGATCTCCTATCTTAAAACTTCTATATATGATATTTACATCATTTGTCATTGCTGGTAAATACTCGCTATATGCTTGGAGTGCTGCCTGCTTGCGAGTTTCAAAATCACCTTCGTTATCTTGATGATTTTGGGCTCCATCTTGATAAGTGTCATTTGTAATCTCGTGATCATCCCACACGGCAATAAACGGTTTTTTTTGATGTGCTAATTGTAGTCCAGCATCACTGCGATATTGACGATATCTCTGGCGATAATCATCAAGACTTACGATTTCATGATTAGGCTCGGGAACTCTACCTAATGCAACTGTATTCTCATTTGTTCCATATTGATTCTCTCCGTACTCGTAAATATAATCTCCCAAGTGGACTATGATATCTACGTCAGAATTTCCAAGAGCGTCATATACATTAAAAAGCCCAGCTGCATAGTTTGCACAAGAAACTACTCCCATAGATACTGCATCAAGGCCACTCGATGGTAAAGTAATAGTCTCTCCTATTACAGAAATAGTGTTATCTTCTAGGTTTGCAAAGCGATAATATAAATTTTGACCTGCCTCAAGATCTTGTACCTCAACACTAACTGTAAAGTCACGGCTACTGTCTGTAATTACCTCACCACTTCTTACGATAGTATTAAAATTTATATCTGTACTTAATTCATAAGTAATCGTTGCCTGACTTGCATCTGTTGTATAATGTGTCCAGATAATAACCTGATTACTAGTAGGGTCAAAACTTGCTACGCCAAGTTCAAAATTAGATGTCGTTAGGTTATCTGGTATGATCGCATTATTCAACGTTAGATCATCATCATTAGAACAGCTTATAAAGTTAGGAATCAATATTATACCGCCAGTAGCTAGCAATGTATTTCTTAGAAAAAGTCTCCTTTTATTAGATGGATTACTCATAAAAATATGTGTTTGATTTTGTGACACATAATTAAAGTTCATCCTTAAAGTCTGAGTTATTCTAAAGTTAAAGTAGTTTTATGAAACCAAGTGGTATGTTATTTTAACATTAGTATACTACATCAAACGGTGTGGCTAGGTTAAGAATATAGACACACCTCATGTGCAATTCAACAGACTTGAAATAAGGGATGAATCAAAAAATGTACATATTTTGTGCGGAGAAATAAATAGCACGATCATTTAGAAACCTGGAATTTGAGATACTTCCCTTGCGTTTATCTGCAACTCTAGTGTGATGATTTATAACGCTTTCGCGAAAGCGTAATTTAACGCAAGAAAACACGAAAGCCCCAATAGCAATACTATTGAGGCTTTTTCTATAATTATATCATTTTCTAAAAAGGAACATCGTCATCCTCATTCTCACTTGGGAGTCCTGGTGGTGGGCCTCCAAAGGCATCATCTGCACTAGGTAGTGCATTAGGATTAAAAGTATCATCATTTGCGGCAGCATTCATACTACTTGCAAACTCGTATGGCGTAGAGAAGTCATCAAGGTTGTCAAACTTACCTAAGTGACCAACGAACTTAAGACGTATGTTATCAAGACCACCGTTACGGTGCTTTGCTACAATAAACTCTCCTTGTCCTTCTGTTGGGCTGCGTTCATCATCATCCCATTCTTCAATTTTATAGTATTCTGGACGGTAGATAAAAGATACAATATCTGCATCCTGCTCGATCGCTCCAGATTCACGAAGGTCAGAAAGTAAAGGCCTTTTACTACCTCCACGCGTCTCCACCGCACGTGATAGCTGTGACAGCGCAATTACTGGTATAGAAAGTTCCTTTGCAAGTGCTTTAAGGTTACGAGAAATCATCGAGATTTCTTGCTCTCGGTTACCTCCACCCTTTTGAGAAGAACCACCCGTCATTAACTGCAGGTAATCAATCATTATTATTTTAATCCCAAACTGTGATGCGAGACGTCTTGCCTTTGCACGTAAGTCAAAAATAGAAAGCGATGGTGTATCATCAATAAATAAAGGGGCTTTCTCTAAGCTTTTTACTTTCACATTGAGCTGCTCCCATTCATGCTTCTCTAACTTTCCTGTTCTTAGTTTTTCTGAAGATAATCCCGTTTCTGACGAAATCAAACGAGTAATCAACTGTACTGAAGACATCTCCAGTGAGAAGAATGCTACCGGTATATTTTGATCTACCGCCATGTTACGAGCCATCGTAAGTGTCATCGCTGTTTTACCCATACCTGGACGAGCTGCAACGATAATTAAATCTGATGGTTGCCATCCTGAGGTAAGCTCATCTACCTTATGAAAACCAGTAGGAATACCTGATAATCCCTCTTGATTTGCTATCTCTTCAATTCGCTTTTTTGCTTGTATTACAAGGTTCTGAGCACTCTCGGAACTACGTTTTACGTTTCCTTGAGTTACCTCATACAGTTTTGTTTCTGCAGTATCTAGAAGATCAAATACATCTGTAGTTTCATCATACGCCTCTTCTATAATTTCATTAGAAATTTTAATGAGTGAACGCTGTATAAACTTCTGTAAGATGATACGAGCGTGATACTCTATGTGGGCAGAAGAAGCTACTTTTTGAGTGAGTTGGATAAGGTAATAATCACCTCCAGCTACATCCAGCTTACCCATCTTCTTAAGTTGCTCAGAAACAGTTAATAAGTCGACTGGTTGCCCTTCTTCAAAGAGCACTCTTATCGCCTCAAAAATATGTCTATGCTGATCTTTATAAAAAACCTCTGGTGATAAGATGTCAATTACTTCATCTACACCTTTCTTGTCAATCATAAGCGCTCCAAGCACAACAACCTCAAGATCAATTGCTTGCGGTGGTATTTTCCCTTTTTCAAGGCTAATTACTTGACCTTTAGAAGTGTTATATGCTGGCTTCGGCTTAGTTTGTTCCATAGCTACGAAAGTAAATAAATAGTTATGCGAGATACGCTTTCGCAAAAGCGTAGTACTCACAGGTCATTAACAATTGAACTGTTAATAACTAGAAAATATTGTTAATAAGGGTAAAAAAATCCGCACTGGAAAAGCGCGGATTATGGCATCAAGTGAAAAAGGTCTTGTTAGCCTTTGAAGACTCCCATTTCTGAATATTTATTCATCCTTTGTTCCACCAGTTCTGTTGGTGATAAGTTCTTAAATTCGTCAAAAGCTTTTAATATTGATTCTTTTACAGTAAGAAAAGCCTCTGGACGGTTTGCATGTGCTCCGCCTAATGGTTCCTTTACAATCTCATCAATAAGCTTTTGTTTTTTCATATCTGTAGCAGTAAGTTTTAAAGCCTCTGCTGCTTGTTCTTTATACTCCCAGCTTCTCCATAAAATTGAAGAACATGACTCTGGTGAGATTACAGAATACCAAGTATTCTCAAGCATCAATACTTTATTACCAACGCCTATTCCTAAGGCTCCACCACTTGCTCCTTCACCTATAATTATTACGATGATAGGCACTTTAAGACGTGTCATTTCAAGAATGTTACGGGCGATAGCTTCTCCTTGTCCACGCTCTTCTGCCTCTAGACCTGGGTATGCTCCTGGTGTATCTACAATAGAAACTACAGGTACTCCAAACTTTTCGGCACTTTTCATAAGACGTAACGCCTTACGATATCCTTCTGGGTTTGCCATACCGAAGTTACGGTACTGTCTTGTTTTTGTGTTATATCCCTTTTGCTGGCCAATGAACATAAATGACTGATCACCTATCTTTCCTAGGCCACCTATCATTGCTTTATCATCTTTTACATTGCGATCTCCATGAAGCTCTAAAAAGGTATCACCACAGATAGCGTTTATGTAATCTAATGTATAAGGACGATTAGGGTGTCTTGATAATTGAACACGCTGCCAAGCGGTAAGATTTTTATAAATATCCTTTTTGGCTGCGGCTAGTTTTTTTTCTATTTGCTTACAAGTCTGGGTAACGTCTACATCACTCTCTTGGCCTATTAAGGCACATTTTTCCAGTTGCTCTTCAAGCTCTTTGATGGGTAATTCGAAATCTAAATATTCCATTCTCAAGGTTTTAAGACGCGCAAAGGCGCTTTACTTTCGGTTAGGTATAGTCTACAAATATAATGGTTTTCTTAAGAGACTCAAGCCTCTTTAACAGCCTTGAATTTTTTACTATTCTTAAGCACTCCATTAGCAATAACTACAGCGAGTATTACAAGCGCGCCATAGTAAAATTCTGTACTCATTTGTTCTGCATCTCCTAGCACTAGAAAGGCTAGTAATATTCCATATACTGGTTCAAGATTAATGGTAAGCATGATTGTATACGGACTTAAATGTTTCATTACCGCTACAGCCGCTATAAAGGCATATGCTGTACATACAGAGGAAAGTACCCCCATATAAACCCAATCCATAGTAGGTAGAGCAAAAAACTGTGCAGAAAAGAATGTATCTGGCCTTGCAACCACAAGATAGACTGTCACACACAGACTCCCAATGAGTAACTCGTAAAAAGATATTTTTGTAGGATGATGATTTTCTATAAACTTCCCATTTATCAACGTAAATACTGCCGATAAAAATGCGGAAAGCAAAGCCAACAATATACCAGTTTGATATGCTGTCTCTACTTCAAAAATAACGTAAAGTGCACCTACAACGATAGCACCAAATAAAAGCTCATACCAGATTACCTTACGTTTATAGAATATAGGTTCGAGTAAAGCTGTAAAGAATGCTCCTGTACTCATCATTGCAAGGGTAATGGAAACATTAGATTCCTTAATAGCTCCAAAGAAAGTAAGCCAGTGTACCGCAATGACTAGTCCTGCAATTGCAAAACCTATTAATGTTTTACGTGGTACAGCGAGAGATACTCCACGTATCTTTATAAAAGCAAATATTAATATACTTGCAAGTCCCATTCTAAACCATACTAATGGAACAGCATCTATAGTTATAAGTGCTCCAAGTACTGCTGTAAATCCCCAAATAAATACTATCAGGTGAAAATGAAGGTATGCCTTAAGCTTATCGTTTTGCATTGCGTAGAAGATATACTGCTAGTATAGCAAAAAGTATGTTAGGTGTCCACACAGCAATTAACGGTGGAAAATCTGATTGTTCTGCAAGTGTTCCAAAAACTTTATCAAAGAATATAAAAACAAAAGCAAGCACAATTCCAAAGGCAAGGTTGATACCCATCCCTCCACGACGCTTCATAGCGCTTACAGCTACTGCTATAATTGTGAGTATGTAAGCTGCGACAGGTAAACTATAGCGTTTTTGTAAAGTCACTTCATAACGACTTATGTAAGAAGATCCTCTTGACTTTTCCTTTGCAATAAACTCTCTTAATTCTGGAGTACTCAAGGTCTCTGCAATATATTCTACAGGCGTTAGGTCATCCATATCAAAATTGAATACCGTATCTAATTTTGCTTTACTTTCTAGAATATCACCGTTCTCTGTAATCGTTCTCTTCTTAAAACTATTTAAGGTATAAGTAGTATCCTCTTCATTATATCTAATACGTGTAGCACTCATTTTGTAAGTCATCTTATTGCCTTCAAAATGCTCCCAAGTAAAATTACGCCCAGTCTTAGTACGTGGTGTAAAACTGCTTACATAGATATAATCTCCTGTATCAATCTGTCGATAAACGTTTTGTGTATCTCGATCTTTTTTATTCTTCTTTAGGTATTCAAAAATGAATTCGTTGTAGCCTTTATTTGCACGAGGAGCAAGATAAGTCCCTAAGAAAAAAGCACCTGCACAAACTATGGTCGCCCCTATTATATATGGTCTTAAGAATCTATAAAAGGATACTCCACTACTCAAGAAGGCAATAACCTCCGTATTGTTTGCCAGTTTTGAGGTAAACCAAATGACCGACAAAAACAGAAATAAAGGAAAAAGAAGATTTGCAAAGTATATTGTAAAATTGAGATAATATAAAGCCACCTCACCAAAAGGAACTTCGTTTGCCAAGATTTTATCAATCTTCTCTGCAAGGTTTACAATGATACCTATAGGTATAAACAGCACAAGCATCGTGACAAATGTCCCGATGTATCGCTTTACTATATACCAATCTAGAATCTTCAATTATAAACGATTATCCATTTGTTTTACCATCATTTCTTTCCAAGTCACAAAGTCTCCTGCAATAATATGCTTGCGAGCTTCGCGTACTAACCACATGTAAAATCCTAAATTGTGGATGGTTGCGATTTGCATTCCTAATAACTCATGACATTTGAACAGGTGACGAAGATAGGCTTTACTATATTCTGTATCTACCCAAGTAAGTCCCATTTCATCTATAGGAGAGAAATCATCCTCCCATTTCAGGTTTTTAATGTTTATACTACCGTAGGCAGTAAATAACATTCCGTTACGAGCATTTCTTGTAGGCATCACACAGTCAAACATATCTACACCTAACGCAATATTCTCTAAAATATTTATAGGAGTACCTACTCCCATTAAATATCTAGGCTTATCCTTAGGTAATATAGCAGTCACAACCTCTGTCATCCCATACATTTCTTCTGCTGGCTCTCCTACAGAGAGTCCACCTATGGCATTTCCAAAAGCACCTGCATTTGCAATATATTCGGCAGATTGAGCTCTTAAGTCCTTATACGTACTTCCTTGTACAATAGGAAATAATGCTTGCTCATGACCGTATAATGCTGGGATTTTATTAAAATGATTAATACAACGATCTAACCATCTATGCGTCATATGCATAGACCTCTTTGCATAACGGTAATCACACGGATATGGTGTACACTCATCAAATGCCATCATAATATCTGCACCTATCTGGCGCTGAATTTCCATCACATTTTCTGGTGTAAACAAGTGCATAGACCCATCTACGTGAGACTTAAAACGCACTCCTTCCTCCTTAATCTTACGTCTATTAGAAAGAGAGTATACTTGATACCCACCACTATCTGTAAGAATAGGTCGATCCCAGTTCATAAACTTATGTAACCCACCTGCCTTCTGCATAATGTCCATCTTAGGACGTAAGTACAAATGATAGGTATTACCTAATATAATATCTGGATTAATATCTTCTCTAAGCTCGCGCTGGTGTACACCCTTTACAGATGCTACCGTACCTACGGGCATAAAAATAGGCGTCTCAATGACACCGTGATCTGTTGTAAGTTTTCCTGCTCTCGCTTGAGATGCAGGATCTGTTGTAAGTAAGTCAAATTGCATAAGAGGCAAAGATATAACTTAGATACAATTTAAAATGAAAGTTGTAACGTCATTTTAAAGGTTAAAAAAGCCTCAGCATATTAAAACAATGTAATAACATACCAGATACTGAAGCCTAACAAAGCAATTATACTCACAATACTGAGCAAATTCATGCCTTTAGAGAGCCTCGCTTCTTTAGGAATACTTTTGTCCTTAAAGGATAAATAGTTGCAAATGGCATAAAATGGAGCGGTAAGAAAGGATAATATGGTCGCCAGTTTTACAAGAGCTCCCATCTCGCTTATTAAGAAAAATAATATGCCGCAGGTTCCAAGAATTAAGACGATTAAATAAAACAAGTACCCTCGTTTTTTAAAACCAAAACCTAATAATGAGGTGGTAGCTTCTAGCGCTCTAGGAGACGCATCTAATGTAGTAAGTGTGGTGCTAAACATTGTTGTAAATGCAGCCAAACCAATAAGCAAGGTTGCCCAGTCTCCCAGACTTGCTGTATACATATTGATAAGTTGGCCTGCAAAAACACCTCCCCTTGGAGAAAAAGTCTCTCCAGTGCCAAACATGACTAACGCTCCTAAAGTCATAAAGCAAATACCCAGCACTACCGCACCAGCATACCCTATATTAAAATCAAAAATTGAATTGCGCATTGCATCCTTACCCGTATCTCTCTTTTCTAGTGTCCATAATGAATGCCATATAGAAATATCAAGTGGCGCTGGCATCCACCCCATAAAGGCAATTAGAAATGCCACAGCTGCTCCTTCGGTTGGTATAATTTGGAGCAAGTTTGCCGGAGTTCCCATTCCTTGATTAGTTACGCTTTCGCGAAAAGCAAAAAAGACAGCCACCAGCGTACTTATAGTGAGTGTGATAATAATCACCTTCATTAGTTTATCGAGAATCCTATACTTTCCTATTGCTAGTATTGCAGCACACAGTATTGTAATTGCGACACTCCATATCGCGACGTCATTAGTTATTCCAAAAAGCTGAACAGCTATTCCTGCAGTTACAATAGTTACTGCTGTCTGAATAGTAAACATAGTGGCTAGCGTCAAAAAGAAATAAACCCACAAAACAGGTTTGCCTAACTTCATATAACCGACTAACAAACTATTCCCAGTTGCCGAGGCATACCTAGGCCCAAACTGAAAGAAGGGATATTTTATAATATTGACAAGAATCAAAGCCCACAATAGACCAAAGCCAAAATCGGCGCCTGCTCTGGTGCTTTGTACAAGATGAGAAACCCCAATAGCTGCACCAGCAAATAATAATCCTGGCCCTAACTTTTTAAAGGGTATAGCTTTCAATTATCTTCCGTTTTAATTACATCTGCGAGTAATCTACGAGCACGTAGAAGCTTGACTTTTACATTACTCATAGGCTCTTCAAGATATTCTGCCATTTCTTTATAGCTCATTTCTTGAAAGTAACGCAAATTAATGATTTCCTGATAATGAGGCTTCAAGGTTTTAATATAAGCTAGTAATTCAGATAAATTCTGCTCCTTTATGAGTACATCTTCTGGAGATGGATTTAAGTCTGCAACTTTCTTTACTCGCTCGTCATCACGATCAGAAATATGAGATCGTATAGAAGACTCCTTCTTCCGAATTATATCAATGTGTATATTTTTTGATATAGTAATTAACCATGTGGCAAACCTATACTCTTCTTTATAGGTATCTATTTTTGAAAAGGCTTTGGAAAACGTCTGGATGGTTATATCCTCTGCATCATAAGCATTTTTAGTACGCTTGAGTTGGAATCCATATACTTCACTCCAAAAGGAATTAAGCAAAAAATTGAAAGCACTTTGCTTTCCTTCTTTTGCTCGGGATATTTCTAGAATAATTTTTTCGGGGGTTACTTCCACCGTGTGGGTTTTGTGATAAGGTTACTGATAAAGATACTCATTTGCACACATACCAACGTAATCTCGTAAATAGGGTATAAATAAGTCAAATCTTTTTCTTGCAAACGCGCAGCGCTACAACCTACAGTAATCCATGCACATAAATAACGTACACCAATAATGAGCGCTACCCACTGCCAGTTAAACTGAGTTACAAGAAGGGCAATTGCTCCTACCAAGAACAAACACTGACTTATATAAAATAGCGCTAGCAATGATTTCTCAAGAAATTTATAGTGTACTGCAGTGCTTATATGCCTGCGCTTTTGAGTTATCCAACTTGCAAAAGTTTTCTTAGGAGTAGAAATTGTAAATGATTCTGGAGAAAACTGTATCGCTGTATTCTTACGTGTGCTTGCCTCGTTTACAAACAGGTCGTCATCACCACTTTGAATTTTAATGTGGTTGATAAATCCCTTTTGCTCATAAAAAACATCTGACGTATACGCTAGGTTACGACCAACGCCCATGTAAGGTCTACCCGCTTTTGCCCAACTAAAATATTGCAAAGCAGACATCAAAGTTTCAAATCTTATAAGCTTATTAATCCAAGATCCTTTAATTTTCTCATAAGCTCCATAACCTAACACAATTTCCTTTTCTTCACTAAAGGAAGAGGCCATGTGCTGTAACCAGTGATTTGATGCTGGAACACAATCTGCATCTGTAAATAACATGTGCTTATGCTGTGCTCGTTTTATCCCAAGCGTAAGTGCGTATTTTTTATTACCCCAGAAAGTCTCATTATTCACCACATTTACTTGCTGTACATTTACATTGGCCAGTTTAAATGCTTCCATAATATCTTCTGTATCATCAGAAGATGCGTCATTAATTAAAATAACTTCAAATTCTGGATAGTCTTGAGATAGTATTTTTGGGATATTTTTTTGAAGATTTGCCGACTCATTTTTGGCACAAACTATTACCGAAACTGGAGGAAGCGAACTTGTATTGGTATTAGAAATTTTCGCGAAAGCGAATAACCAATAGAAAACATAAAAAGTCACGTTAATAAACGTGACTCCTATAAACATATAAAAAAGTAGTGTGAAAATTTGTTCCAACAGATAGAGGTCTTATTTCTCTACAGAACAGTCACCCATTTCTTCGGGCATTTTACCGCACATACCGCAAGCCTCACCACTCTTATTAAGAAAAGGACTTTGACTAGCGCAGGTACCTGCAAATTTACCATCTTTTTTTGCCCAAATTTTGATTGCAATACCTGCTACAGATAGTGCAAGAAGGGCTAGTGTTATTAATAGTAACTCCATGACAATTATTTTGCACAAAGATACAGAAAGGCATTAGGAAGTAAAAGTTTTTTAAAGGAAGGAAAGTGCTTAGTTATTCTCAAAACTTATAGTAGCAACTTCATTTGCTTGTGTTGCTTCTTTACTCCCACCCTTAGGTTCTATCGTAATATTAATACTCGCCATACGTTCCTCATAAGGAATCTCTACAAGGTTATCTTTTGTAACCTTAAGAATATCTAGAGGAACTAGTGTTCCATCTACAGATGCCCACATCTGGTATACTTGCTCGTCTGGAAGTTCAGGCAACGTATTTACGTGTATGTATGAGCGCTGCTCTAGCTCGTTAACGTAAGCAACAGCCTCTAGTCGCTGTGCACGTACATTACCTTGTAAAATGTATTTCTGGGTTGATGTATTATTAAGAATCATAAATTGCTCCTCTACAGATTGTAACATCTCTCTGTTTGAAACGATATCATCATTTAAGTTTTCAAGCAGGTTTGATGTAAACCTTCTATCATCTAGCAACTCTTGATTTTGCTTATAAATCATAATAGCAACTAGCCCAAAAAATGCAGCAATCATACATGCAGTAATGGCAAGGATAGGCAAAGCACGCTTAGGCTTATTCCTTGCTACATTTACGATTGTAGCACGCAACTCCTCAGGAACTTTAACAGCATAGGATGCCGCATAATTCTCAAGATTTTCTTGTAATTCTATATAGGTTTGCTTCACCTCTGGATACTTAGCTATATAATGCTCAGCTTCCTGAGACTCTATAGGCGAAGTAGTTCCCATAAGGTAACGCTCTAATAAATCGCTCTCTAAAAATTGTGAAACTCTATCACTCATAACATACTGATCATAAAAAATAATACTCCAAACAGTTTACGCAGTTCTCGTAGGCCTATTTTTAACCTAGACTTCACAGTACCTAACGGTATGTTCAGCTCTTCACTTGCCTCTTGCTGGGTCATTCCTTGAAAAAACAATGCATCAATTACTACTCTGTATTTATCTTCAAGTCCATTTGCATGTTCTTGAATATCCATATGCTCTATTGCCAGCGAGGTAGACTGTAAATGATATACGTTTGAATCGTTTGTTTGGACTTCTTTATTCATTTTTCTTTTACGACTACGCACCTTGTCTATAGCCGTGTTTTGAACTACTCTAAAAAGCCAGGTAAACAGACGCGCTTTATCTGCGTCATACTTATGTGCGTTTTTCCAAATTTTGACAAATGATTCTTGCAATACGTCTTGAGCAAGCTCCTCATCATGGGTCACTTTAATCGCAACACCATACAGAGCATCTGCATAGTTGTCATATAATAACCCTATAGCACGCTCATCTCCAGCCTTAAGGAGTTCTACAATATGTTTTTCGACAAATGTCTTCAAAAAGTAAGTTTTTCTTGAATTAACAAAATCTTAAGAATACAATTCCATCCCGCACTTCAAGTTAGTGCGTATAATTAAGAAAGGAAAAGATTTTACTATAAACTCTGTAAACAACGTATTATTATGAAACTCAAAAATATAATTTTAATTGCAGTAATTTCATTCTTTTCCTTGAGCAGTTATGCACAATCGGACATAGTAGACATCATCTTACATTCTGAAAATCACACAACATTTACCGCAACAGTAAAAGCGGCAAATCTTGTTTCTACTCTCAAAGAAAAAGGTTCATATACCGTATTTGCACCTACCAATGAAGCATTTGACAAACTTGAACAAGGAAAACTACAATCCCTCTTACAACCAGAAAATAAAGCTATACTATCCACTACGCTTACCTATCACGTAATACCAGCTTATTTGACCGCAAATAACATTGTTGACCAAATAAAGATAGGAGACGGCACCTTTAAAATGACAACCGTTGCTGGCAATATTCTCACAACCTCTATTAAAGATGGCAATGTAATACTCACAGACAGCTCAGGGAATATTGCAACAATCACTGCTACAGATTTAAAAGGATCTAACGGTATCGTCCATGTAGTTGATGGAGTAATGATCCCTGATAATTAGAATTACCTAAAGTCTAGTTTAGTTGAGAGAGCCCTATGCGAGTGGGGCTTTTTTTTACGCTTTCGCGAAAAAAGTAGAAATCACAAAAAGGTAGAAATGGAAAAAGAGCAGCTATTGGGCTGCTCTTTCTTTATGTGAAAAATTATATTCTTATCTAATTCTTTTGACCTTAAATCACATTCACCTCTGGAACAATCTTTATCCCAAACATTTCATTTACGGCTGCTTGAATTTTCATAGCAACACCCCAAACATCTTCTCCGGTTGCATTCCCATGATTAACTAACACAAGTGCTTGCTTATCATGTACACCCGCATCTCCAAATCTTTTTCCCTTAAAACCTGCTTGTTCGATGAGCCATCCTGCTGGAACTTTGATTTGCTCATTACCTATCGGATAAAAAGGTATTTCGGTATGCTCTTTTCTGAGTTCGGTAAACTGAGCTTGAGAGATTACTGGGTTTTTAAAAAATGATCCGCTATTTCCTATCTTTTTAGGATCTGGCAACTTAGACTGGCGTATCTCTATAACCGCGTTTGAGATATCTACTAAGGTGGGGTTTGTTATTTCTTTCGCTTTAAGCGTGTCATAAATAGCGCCGTACTCTGTATTTATTTTATGATTCTTCTTTGTGAGTTTAAAAGTCACCGACGTAATTACATATTGATCTTTGAGCTCATTTTTAAACACAGAATCTCTATATCCAAAAGCACAATCTTCAAGTGTAAAAACACGTTCCTGTTGTGTAGCTCTATGCACTGCCTCACATGAGTAAAAAGTATCTTTTAATTCTACTCCGTAAGCACCTATATTTTGAATAGGTGATGTTCCCACATTACCTGGGATAAGAGATAGATTTTCAACACCTCCTAGGTCGTGATTTACACAGTACAATACAAACTCGTGCCAGTTTTCTCCTCCAGCTACCTTAAGCAAGATCTCATCTTCAGTAAATGTATCATCTACCACTTCAATACTCTTAAGGTCACAATGAATCACTAGCCTATCGACATCTTTAGTGAGAAGCATATTACTCCCTCCTCCTATTATAAAAGGATTAAGATATGCATCATCTGCAAGCAATTCTTTTAAGGCATCAATAGAAGAAACGCTCGCAAAAAAGCGAGCGTTTACGTCTATACCAAAGGTATTATACTTCTTAAGTGATACGTTTTCTAGTACCTCCATTATTAATCTTGATATTGCTCTAGAGCAACTTTTAAAATAGCCACAGCATCTTTTAAGTGGCTTTCTTCTAGCACATAAGCGATACGTACTTGGTTAAGACCTACGTTTTCACTACTGTAAAATCCAGCTGCTGGAGCTACCATTATTGTTCTTCCATCTAAGTCAAAAGACTCAAGTAACCACTGTGCAAAAGCATCTGCATTTTTTATTGGAAGCTCTGCGATACAGTAAAATGCTCCTTTAGGCTTTGCTACTTTTACTCCCGGTATAGCTTCTAGTCCCGCTACAAGAATATCTCTACGAGACACATACTCTTCAATCACATCGTCAAAGTAACTTTGCGGAGTATCTAATGCTGCCTCAGATGCTATTTGTGCAAATGTAGGAGGACTCAAACGTGCTTGTGCAAACTTCATAGCCGTACTCATAAGTTCTTTGTTGCGACTTACGATACACCCTATACGAGCTCCACACATAGAAAAACGCTTTGACACAGAATCTATCATGATTGCATGATTATCTATATCTCGCTCTTTCATTACTGAGTGATGCTGGTGACCATCATAAGCAAACTCACGATACACCTCGTCTGCAATAAGAAATAGATCATGCTTTTTAACTAGCTCTGCTAGTTGGCGTATTTCTTCTTGAGAATATAAATACCCTGTTGGATTCCCAGGATTACAAATAACGATTGCCTTTGTCTTGTCTGATATCAGTTTTTCAAAATCTGAAATAGGAGGCAATGCAAATCCTTCTTCTAATGTAGATATAACAGGAACTACCGTCACGCCACTTGCAGTCGCAAATCCGTTGTAGTTTGCATAGAAAGGCTCTGGAATGATAATTTCATCACCTGGATCTGTAACACTTCCCATTGCAAACAACAATGCTTCAGAACCTCCTGTAGAAATGATTATCTCTTCTGAGGTCACATCAATACCGTGATTACTGTAATAAGAAGCAAGTTTATCTCTGTAAGATTGAAATCCTGCACTATGACTATAAGCAAGCACCTCGAGATCATTATTTTTTACCGCATCAAGCGCTACTTGTGGCGTTTTGATATCTGGCTGACCAATGTTAAGTTGGTAAATTTTTATTCCTCGAGCTTTGGCCGCATCGGCAAATGGTACGAGTTTACGTATAGGTGATTGAGGCATTGCTAGCCCCTTCTTTGATATTGCTGGCATAATGTATTTTTCTTTATACAAAAATGCGGAATTTATTGGTGTTTTTAAAGCGTGTGGAAGGGTATTTTGCTTTCGCGAAAGCGCATAAAAAAAGACCGCCATTACGGCAGTCTTTAATACGATTTATGTGACCTAATTATTGACCAGCTTCTGGCTTTACCAGTCCTTTTATTTTAAGACTTTGTGGCACTTCTGAAGCATTAGAATAAATTGTTATTGTTCTTCTAATAGGTCCTTCTCTTTTTGTGTCATACTTTACCTCTATCTCACC
Organism: Dokdonia sp. R78006; assembly: GCF_042466145.1. Taxonomy (NCBI): domain Bacteria; kingdom Pseudomonadati; phylum Bacteroidota; class Flavobacteriia; order Flavobacteriales; family Flavobacteriaceae; genus Dokdonia; species Dokdonia sp. R78006. Next base: position 356,910 of record NZ_JAXHBU010000001.1, read on the forward strand.
TTTTTCTCCTGGTTGAATAGGACTTTCTGGTTTTTTAGGTATTGTACAACCGCAAGTAGAGTAAACTCTTGCCACGATAAGTACATCATCACCTGTATTTGTAAAAGTAAACTTACGTACACCGTCTGCACCGTAGTCTATTTCACCATAATCTATAACTTCTGAATCAAAAGTGATTACAGCTTTTTTCTCTTGTGCTTGAACGCTTACTACTAGAAGCATAGCGACAAATAAAAATAGTACCTTTTTCATAATTTTCAATATTTGAGGGATTCCAAATGTAACTACAAATTAAACACCTGCCAAGAATGATATTAACATTAACATGATGCGCTACTGTATATGTGTGCCAAAAATAGCACTTTGTCTACACAATAATCCTACTGTTATCCCTACTTTTGCTTACTTTAAGACAATAATCAGACCAAACTATGAGTATAGCATCAAAATATGATTCTACCCAAGTAGAAGACAAGTGGTACAGCTACTGGATGGAACATAATTACTTCCATTCTACACCAGACGATAGAGAACCGTATACCATTGTGATACCGCCTCCTAACGTCACTGGAGTCTTACACATGGGACATATGCTTAACAATACGATTCAAGATGTTTTAGTACGTCGCGCTCGATTGTTAGGAAAAAATGCTTGCTGGGTACCTGGAACAGATCACGCTTCTATTGCTACAGAGGCAAAGGTAGTTGCACGTCTTAAAGAACAAGGGATAAAAAAATCTGATCTTACTCGTGAGGAGTTTCTTGCGCATGCATGGGAGTGGAAAGAAGAGTATGGTGGGGTAATCCTCGATCAGCTCAAAAAGCTAGGAGCTTCATGTGACTGGGAACGCACCGCATTTACAATGGATCCAGCAATGTCTGAGTCTGTTATAAAAACTTTTGTAGACTTACATAATAAAGGACTTATATATCGCGGTTACCGCATGGTAAACTGGGATCCAGAAGCAAAAACTACACTTTCTGACGAGGAAGTAATACACGAAGAACGTCAAGGACTTTTATATTACCTTAACTACAAATTAGAAGGCTCTGACGAAACGTTAACGATTGCCACTACACGTCCAGAAACTATTTTTGGCGATACTGCTATATGCATCAACCCTACAGACGAACGCTTTACGCATCTTAAAGGAAAGAAAGCGATTGTACCTATAAGTGGCCGTGTGATTCCTATTATAGAAGATGAGTATGTAGATCTTGAGTTTGGAACAGGATGCCTAAAGGTTACTCCTGCACACGACGAGAATGACAAAATGCTGGGCGATAAACATAAGCTTGAAGTAATAGACATCTTTAATGATGACGCTTCTCTTAATAGTTTTGGACTTCACTATGAAGGTCAAGATCGCTTTGAATGTCGTAAGAATATCAAAAAAGAACTTGAAGAAATAGGCGCTCTAGTAAAAACAGAGAACCACATTAATAAAGTGGGAACATCTGAGCGTACAAAGGCCGTAATTGAGCCTAGACTATCTGACCAATGGTTCCTTAAAATGGAAGAGCTCGTAAAACCTGCCATAAAAGCTGTGCTTGAAACTGGCGAGGTAAAGTTATTTCCTAAGAAATTTGAAAACACCTACCGTCACTGGATGGAGAATATACGTGACTGGAATATCTCTCGCCAATTATGGTGGGGACAGCAAATTCCTGCTTACTTCTATGGAGATGGCAAAGAGGATTTTGTGGTAGCAGAAAGTATGGAGGAGGCTGTTACGCTTTCGCGAAAGCGTACCGGAAACGATTCCCTCACTGCAACAGATTTACGTCAAGACGAAGATGCTATGGACACTTGGTTCAGCTCTTGGTTGTGGCCTATGAGTGTTTTTGACGGAGTGCGCAATCCAGACAATGAAGAGTTTAACTACTACTACCCTACTAATGATCTTGTAACGGGTCCAGATATTTTATTTTTCTGGGTAGCGCGTATGATCATAGCTGGATATGAGTATACAGATAAAAGACCTTTCCAAAATGTATACCTCACAGGACTTGTAAGAGACAAGCAGCGCCGTAAGATGTCTAAATCATTAGGTAATTCACCAGATGCGCTAGAGCTCATAAAAGAGTACGGAGCAGATGGTGTACGTGTAGGACTATTATTGAGTAGTGCCGCTGGTAACGACCTTATGTTTGATGAAGATCTACTTAAACAAGGAAAAGGATTCATCAAGAAAAATTTAAGTGCCTTTAGCCTTATACAAGGTTGGGAAATAGACGAGACCATACCACAACCTGCACACAGTGCACAAGGTTTAGAGTGGTACACTAACCGTTTTAACCAGACACTTGTTGAGATAGAAGATCACTTCTCAAAATATAGAATTTCTGACGCTTTGATGGCTAGTTACAAACTTGTATGGAATGACTTCTGTGGTTGGTTACTAGAAATTATAAAGCCAGCATACCAGCAGCCTATTGATCGTAAGACGTATGATGCGGTAATTGCAGCATTTGAAAACAACCTACGTATCCTTCATCCATTTATTCCTTTTGCATCTGAAGAGATCTGGCAGACAATCGCTACACGTACACCACAAGAAGCGCTAATTATTAATAAATGGCCAGAAGGAGGCGAAGTAAATGAGGAAATCATTGCAGATTTTGACTACGCTACTCAAGTTGTTTCAGGAATAAGAACGATAAGAAAAAGCAAGAACATAGCTTTTAAAGATCAAATAGAATTACATCTTTTAAGCAATGAGAAAGCATCATCAAACTATGATGGCATCATCTCGAAGTTAGGTAATGTGAGTGAGATCGCTTTTGCGAAAGCGCCACTAGACGGAGCATTATCCTTTAGAGTAAAATCTAATGAGTACTTCATACCACTTGCAGGTGCTATTGATGTAGAGGCCGAAGTTGCAAAAATTGAGGAAGAACTCAAATACACTAAAGGTTTCCTTATATCTGTTTCTAAGAAACTATCAAACGAACGCTTTGTAAGCAATGCACCAGAAAAGGTGGTTGAGATCGAAAAGCAAAAGATGGCAGATGCCGAAGCAAAAATTGAGGCTTTAGAAAAACGTCTTGCTAGTTTGACATAGACTTTCAAATACCTATTATAACAACAAAGGCGCAGATGATATCTGCGCCTTTGCTATTTTATATAATCTAGTCAATTGTTTTTACAAATATTTATCTGCGGCTTCGATATACGCTTCTTTTGCCTCTCGCGCAGTCATTGACTTAACTTGTAGTAATGCATTAATCTTAAAGGCACTTACAAGCTCGTGCTCACCTTCGTTGTGACTAAATGTATTCTTTTGAGTAGCCTGTTTGTAAAGCGCGTAAAACTGCAGCAATACGTCAGGTGGAAATTCTTGCTTAGCATTACTGACCTTACGGAGGGCTTCTTCAAATTTTTCTTGAAGTACCTTCTTATCCATTATATTGATGCTATTATCGATTTCGCTCCTTTTACAACATCATTAAGCTTTACATCGAGCTTGGTTCCTATAGGTAGATATAAATCTACACGAGAACCAAAACGTATAAAACCACTGTCATCTCCTTGTACAACCATTTGGCCTTCTTCTGCATAATTGATAATGCGCTTAGCAAGGGCACCAGCAATCTGACGGTATAATACATCTCCAAACTTATCTGTAGTCACAACAACAGTTGTACGCTCATTCTCAGTACTAGATTTCGGATGCCAAGCTACTAGGTATTTACCTGGATGATACTTGCTGTAAGCAATACGCCCTCCTCCTGGATAACGTGTAACGTGCACATTAAGTGGCGACATAAACACAGAAACCTGAAGACGCTTGTCTTTAAAGTATTCTGCCTCATACACCTCTTCAATTACAACTACTTTACCATCTACTGGTGATGTAAGTACATTTGCATCATGAGGAGCAGTGCGCTCAGGATTTCTAAAAAACTGAAGCACTAGATACAATAGCACGCCTAAGATGACTGCTACTAGATAAAACAACCAGTTTTTATCTAAAAATCTATTAGCAACCAATATTAGTCCCGTAAAGATAACGAGTGATATTACTATAATTTTATATCCTTCTTTATGGAACATAGTCAAGTACAATTAAAAATAAGTATAAAAATGGTGCTGCAAATATGATACTATCTAGTCGATCATATAATCCACCGTGCCCTGGCATGATGCGCCCACTGTCCTTTACTCCAGCCTGACGCTTGAGCTGTGATTGAATAAGATCTCCCAAAGTTCCAAAAACAGAAGTAACAATCGCTATCGTTAACCAAAGCTGAAGACTAAGAAGATCTGTAAAAATGTAAAATAACAAACTAGCCAAACAACAGAATACTAATCCACCCACAAAACCTTCGACAGTTTTGTTAGGAGAGATACGTTCTAGCAGCTTGTGCTTACCTATACTTTTACCTACTATAAATGCAAAGGTATCATTAATCCATATAAGGGCAAATACGCTTGCTACAAGTAAAGAGGTATATTCTCCTTTGTATGATGGAAGAAGTATAGTAAACACTACACCTCCTATGATATAAAATATGGTATAAGCATACTTTTGAGCAACTGTAATATATCGCTCTGAAGGCCTAATAAGATTTTTAATGAGAAAAAGGTTTACTGTAATTGTGAGTGCTAAAAATATGAGAGTAACACTTCTATCTAACTTTAGATAACATAAAACGGTTACACAAAGAAGTAGTAAAACATAAGAAAGCAATGATTTTATCTCAATGAGTTTAAGAAACTCATATAAGACTACCACTCCTAGACCTAGAAACACTATTAGATATGTAGTTTCTAATGAAAAAATAGCAAGCAACAACAAGGTCACATAGAGCAATCCAGACAGCCCTCTAATTATTATTTCACGCATATTAAAGGTCTTCTAGCAATAACAGGTAAAGATTCTTGGTACTACTTCCATAGGTCATAAAATCCTTATCATCTTCTTTTGACTCAAAATTCTTAATAGTAGTAATGTTAGTAGGTATACTTCCAGAATTTCTATTTTTTATGAGTCTTAATCCCTCTCCTATTGTGTTTACTATTTGACTTGTAGTCCCAAAAACAATAATATTCTCAGGCAAATCGTTTAGCTTTAATTCTTTTAGTTGCTTAGAACACACTAATAAAGATCCGTCATTTGCTACAAGGCTCTCACAGGTAGTCAAAAAGAAAGGAGCTTCTCCATTTGTTCCAAATGTAAGATTATAACCTTTAAAGATCTCTTTGAGGTTATCATCTGTACAAAACACATGCTCTTCGTACCAATCGTTTTCTAATAAGATGTTATCAAAATTCTCATGAATCTCATCTTGATTAAGAGCATACAAAAATCGCCCTCCATTTATGATAAAGTTTTTTGTGAAACGCTCGTCTGCTGGAGTATTAATATCCGGCATGTATTTACTGCGCACTTCACCTTCTTTATCGCTATGGGGGCTATCTGACTTAGATGTATTTCCAAAGATTTTTCTAAAAAGACTCATCAATAGATTTGCTCAACGCTTGGTGTATTTTTCAAATATAAAAAATCTTGACTGAACCTTAGGTACAATCAAGATTTTTTGAGGGTCTATCCCTTAATAGCTTAGTCTAAAACTAGACTAGTGGCTTTGTTTCAGAATCTTCAGAAGCTTCTTCGATTTCGACATTTCCAAAAGCACGTTTTCCAAAGATTTCCTCTAGGTTATCTTTAAAAATCACTTCTTTATCAAGAAGATATTCTGCTAGTTGGGTAAGCTTTTCTTTCTCCTTAGTAAGTAAATCGATAGCTCTTTGATATTGCCCCTCTATAATATTAGAGATTTCTTTATCAATTATTTCTGCTGTCTGCTCACTATAAGGCTTTGTAAAACTACTATCTGACTGACCTGTAGAATCATAATAAGTAAGGTTACCTACTTTATCATTTAATCCATAAACAGTGACCATCATTCTAGCCTGCTTAGTTACTTTCTCAAGATCACTTAAAGCTCCAGTAGATATCTTGTTAAAGATTACCTTTTCTGCTGCTCTACCTCCTAAGGCAGCACACATTTCGTCTAGCATTTGTTCCGGACGTACGATGAGCCTCTCTTCTGGTAAATACCATGCAGCTCCTAAAGATTGCCCACGAGGAACAATAGTCACTTTTACAAGTGGCGCAGCATGCTCAAGCATCCAGCTTACTGTAGCGTGTCCAGCTTCATGAAAAGCAATTGCGCGCTTCTCATCTGGTGTGATAATTTTATTTTTCTTTTCTAGTCCTCCTACAATACGATCTACCGCATCTAAGAAATCTTGTTTACCTACTGCTTTACTTCCTTTACGAGCAGCAATAAGTGCAGCTTCGTTACACATGTTTGCAATATCTGCTCCAGAGAAACCTGGAGTTTGCTTTGCAAGGAAATCCACATCAAGCTCATCATCTACCTTTTTCAAAGGACGAAGGTGAACTTCAAAAATCTCTTTACGCTCACGTACATCTGGAAGATCCACATAAATCTGACGATCAAAACGACCAGCACGCATTAAAGCTTTATCAAGAACGTCTGCTCTGTTTGTAGCAGCAAGCACAATTACGTTTGTATTAGTGCCAAAACCATCCATCTCTGTTAGAAGTTGGTTAAGTGTATTCTCACGCTCATCATTACCTCCAGAAAAGTTATTTTTTCCACGAGCACGTCCTATTGCATCAATCTCATCTATAAATATTATAGCTGGAGATTTTTCTTTTGCTTGTTTGAACAAATCACGTACACGTGAAGCACCCACACCTACAAACATCTCCACAAAGTCTGATCCTGATAATGAGAAGAAAGGAACCTTTGCTTCCCCAGCAACTGCCTTTGCTAGTAATGTTTTACCAGTACCTGGTTGTCCTACTAGTAACGCTCCTTTAGGAATCTTACCTCCTAAACTTGTATACTTCTCTGGATTCTTCAAGAAATCTACAATCTCTTGTATTTCTTCTTTTGCTCCTTCAAGTCCCGCTACGTCTTTAAATGTAGTTTTTACATCTGTTTTCTCGTCAAATAACTTAGCCTTTGACTTACCAATGTTAAAAATTTGACCTCCAGGACCTCCTCCTCCACCAGAAGACATACGTCTCATGATAAAAATCCAAAGTCCTATGATAAGTATGAAAGGAAGAAAACTAGCAACAAGCCCCCACATATCACCTTCCGTCTCATAAGAAACTCTTGTGTCTAGGTTGTTTTCATCAATCGTTGTGTTGATATCATTTTCAAAATTCTGTAAATCCCCTATTTCAAAACGATAATCTGGAGCACCTGCAGAAGGTTTCAAAAAACCTGTAGCTCGTCCTTTATTGTGGACTTCCTTTGCTTCGGCTTCTTTAGTAAGATAAACCTTTACAGAGTTTTTATTTACGATCTCTACACGAGCAACATCACCAGCTTCTAGGTATTCTTCAAATTGGTAAAGAGAAGTTTTCTGTGCTTCACCTAACCCAGAACTACCAGTAAGCATACTGATTGCAATAAATATTATAACAATTAAACCGTATATCCAGTAAGAACTAAACTTAGGTTTATTAGGCGGAGTACCGCCTGCATTCTTTTCTTCTTTAGCCATTTAATCTTTTTTTTTTAATAATCTGATGGGATAGTAGTAATCTTTGCATCACCCCAAAGACTTTCTATATCATAGAATTCACGTATGTGCTTTTGAAAAACATGCACGACTACATTTACGTAGTCCATAAGTACCCATTCTTGATTTTCCATACCCTCGATATGCCATGCTTTTTCTTGCAGAGCTTTACTAGCAGTCTTTTGGATAGAACTTACGATAGCCCCCACTTGAGTGTTTGATGTTCCATCACATATGATAAAATAATCACAAACCGTATTTTCTATATCTCTAAGATCCAGTATATCAATATTCTGTCCCTTCACATCTTCAATTCCCTCGACAATCTTAGCAATTAATTGATCTGTATTCTTTTCCTTATTTACCATTAAATTCTTTAATTTACACAAAGTTATTACAAATTTACATTACTCTGCGGTCTTAACACAAGTTTAGACTGGGTGTTTTACATATGCGCATAGACAAACTTCATACCATTGACTCAACAAACGATTACCTCAAACGTATTTCAAAAGAAGAAAACGCAGAGGAAGACATCGTAGTTTGGGCTCTAGAACAAACTGCCGGACGCGGACAGATGGGTACTCAGTGGCAAACTGAAAGCGGTAAAAACCTAACCTTCAGCGTTTTTAGAAAAGTAAAGCGAATTACCATCAACGAGCAATTTTATGCTCTTATGGCAGCTTCTCTCGCCGTTAAAGATGTTTTATCTAAACTTCTCATAAAAAATGTTCGTGTTAAATGGCCTAACGACATATTGACAGATAACGACAAAATATGCGGCATACTTATAGAGAGTGTCATAAAAGGCGGGCAACTTGACGCAATGATCTTAGGCGTAGGACTTAATGTAAATCAGACACAGTGGAATAATGTACCTCGCGCTACTTCAATAAAGTCTAGAACAGGGATTCACTTTGAGTTGGAAGAAATTTTATCGCTTCTACTCAAGAGATTTCATCACTATGTTGACCTACTTCTCAAAGGAGAATTCAACACCATCAAAAATGACTATGAAGCTCACTTATTTAAAAAAGATAAACCTGCTACATTTATTTCGGCAGGTGGGCGTCAGTTTGTTGGAATAATAAAAGGTGTTTCAGAGTCTGGAAAACTACTTCTTCAAGAAGAAAATGATATTGTAAATGAGTACGATCTCAAGGAACTTCAATTATTATATTAAGAGTACGCTTTCGCGAAAGCGTAACAACCCACAATTCATTATTTAGTATCTTTGTAACGCTATAAAAAATGCTATGCAAGAAGAACTCACTATTACTAAGCCAGAGCGCGTCGCAAAGCCAAAATGGCTTCGTGTAAAACTGCCTACTGGTAAGAAATATAAAGACCTACGTAATCTAGTAGACAAATACAGTCTTAATACGATATGCACCTCTGGAAGTTGCCCAAACATGGGTGAATGCTGGAGTGAAGGTACAGCGACATTTATGATTCTCGGGAACACATGTACACGTTCTTGTGGATTTTGTGGTGTAAAAACAGGTCGTCCAGAGCAAGTAGACTGGGAAGAACCAGAAAAAGTAGCTCGATCTATTAAATTAATGGACATCAAACATGCAGTAATTACTTCTGTAGATCGCGATGACCTTAAGGATATGGGAACTATAATCTGGGCAGAAACTGTACAGGCTATACGCCGCATGAACCCAAATACAACGCTAGAAACTCTTATTCCTGATTTCCAAGGTAGAGAAGATTTACTGGATCGTATTGTAGCTGTAGCACCAGAAGTGGTGTCTCACAACATGGAAACTGTAAAACGTCTTACTCGCGAAGTACGTATACAAGCCAAATATGAACGTAGTCTTGGTATTTTAAAATATTTAAAAGACAGCGGAATTAAGCGTACAAAGTCTGGTATCATGCTAGGTTTAGGTGAAACTGAAGATGAAGTAATCCAGACACTAAAAGATTTACGATCTGTAAATCTAGATATCGTAACAATAGGTCAGTACTTACAGCCATCAAAAAAACATCTTCCTGTAAAACAATTTATCACTCCAGATCAGTTTCAGAAGTATGAGAAGATAGGTTTAGAAATGGGATTCCGTCATGTAGAAAGTGGTGCACTCGTGCGCTCTTCTTACAAAGCACAGAAACACCTTACATAAAAAAATGACTACACTTAAGATTGCTATCAACGGTTTTGGCCGCATAGGTCGCACTGTGTTTAGACTTATTGAAGAGCATCCAGCAATGGAAGTAGTCGCAATTAATGATCTAGCAGATGCCCGCACTTTATCACACCTTCTTAAATACGATAGTATTCAAGGTGTTCTTAAAAAAGAGGTGTCACATAGTGAGCATACTATAATTATTGACGGTAAAACTATCCCGCTATATAATGAAAGTGAGATAAGCAATATCCCTTGGAATATTACATCTCCAGATATTGTTATAGAAAGTACAGGTAAGTTTAAAACTAGAAAAGATCTTGAAAAACATATAAGTGCCGGCGCAGCTAAAGTAATTTTAAGTGTGCCGCCACTTGATGAAGATATACCCATGATTGTTATGGGAGTAAATGATCATGAAATAAAAGATAGCGATACTATTATTTCAAACGCATCGTGCACTACAAACAATGCCGCACCCATGGTGCAAATTATAGACGAACTGTGTGGTGTAGAGCAAGCATACATAACTACAATACACTCTTACACTACAGATCAAAGCTTACATGACCAACCGCATCGAGATTTAAGAAGAGCCAGAGCGGCAGGACAAAGTATTGTACCTACTACTACTGGAGCAGCAAAAGCTTTAACAGGCATTTTCCCTCATCTCTCTGATGTAATAGGTGGTTGTGGAATACGCGTACCCGTTCCAAATGGATCTCTCACGGATATTACATTTAATGTAAAAAGAGACACCTCAATTGACGAAATCAATGACGCTATGCGCAAAGCATCGTTAGGAAGATTTAAAGGTATTGTATCGTATACGGAAGACCCTATCGTATCTATAGACATTGTAGGAAATCCTTATTCATGCACTTTTGATTCACAAATGACATCTGTAATAGGTAAGATGGTAAAAATTATAGGCTGGTATGATAACGAAATGGGATATTCTAGCAGAATAGTTGACTTAATACTACGGATTTCTACAAAATAATATATATTGCAGTTGAATAATCAGAATTTCTTATGAATTTGCTATTAGTACGTTTTCTTCTAGCGCTTCTTCTTTCTTATCCTGTGATAAGTATTGCCCAAGAAAGAGAGAATGTAGAGGAAACGCTTACCAATGATAAAATAGACTCGCTTCTCAAGCGAGCTGTGATTGCAGTTTCTGATCGCAATTATAACCATGCCATTGATATACTAAAGTATTCTAGAGACCTAGCAACAGGCATAGGCCACACAAAGCGCGTAGGTCTTGCATCTGGAACTCTCGCAAAGCTATATTTTCAACTTAATGATTACGAGAAAGCACTTATTGAAAACGAGCGTGCAATAGCCTTACAAAAAGAAACTAAAAGTCTCGATCTTTTAGGGCAGAGTTACATTACCGCTACTCAACTAGCTCTTATAAAAAAAGACACCACCACTGCCCTAACATATATTTCTAATGGAATTGTAACTCTCGAAAATAGTACTCGAGACGATTTAAAGGCTCAATTACACACATTAAAAGGTGACATTTTAAGAAATAGTGAAAGCCATCTAGACGCTATTGCATCTTACAACAAGAGTATTGAATATGCAAAAAATGAAAAGAGCGACTACCTAAAAACTCAAGCGCTTACCAATAAAGCATTAAGCCTAGCCGAATTAGGTAGACTTGAAGAAACAGATGAAACTTTAATGGAAGTTGAGTCGCTATTAAGCTCAAATAATTTTCCAAGTATTAGCACTACCTTATTCAAAGTTAAGCACCTAGTAGCTCAAGGACGCGGAAACTACAGAGAAGCAAATGACCACCTAACATCGTACTATCAATCAACAGATCAAAATACGCTAAGTAAAATATCAAGTGTTCCACTACCAACATCAGAGAGTCAAGAACTTGATGACATGGTAAAACGACTAGAACAAGACATTGAAATAGAAGAAGACAGAAACTCTAGAGCTATGAGGCTCACTCTCGTACTAAGTATCGCCCTCTGCTCTATTCTTGCACTGCTCACCCTATCCTTGTACAAGAACAACAACCTAAGAGCAAAAGCAAATGAGCTTTTACAAGCTAAAAACGTGGAGCTTGTAATTGCAAGAGATAATGCAGAAAAAGCATCAATGGTTAAAGCTCAGTTCTTATCAACAATAACACATGAGCTACGAACACCCATGTATGCTGTTACAGGATTAACACACTTACTCCTATCTGAAAACCCAACGGAAGATCAGAAAAAGCACCTTGACTCTCTCAAATTTTCTGGAGAGTATCTACTTTCCCTAATAAACAACATACTTGACCTCAATAAATTAGAGGCAAACAAGGTAGAAGTTGAAGAAACAGCTTTCAATATCAAGAAGCGTATTGAAGATGTGTTATTTGCTTTAGGCAAATCTGCTAGAGATAAAGGAAATAAATTGCATATTGAATTTGACCCTAACATCCCTACAGAACTTCTGGGAGATCCATTAATGATCTCACAAGTACTCATCAACCTAGTTGGAAATGCCATTAAATTTACCCGAGATGGTGACGTTTGGGTTCGTGTACAGAAGATTAAACAAGGTGAGTCCGACATAAAACTTCACTTTGAAATAGAAGATAATGGTGAAGGAATCTCAAAGAAGAAACAAAAAACAATTTTTCAAAACTTCACACAAGGATCTGTAGCTATTAATAGAAAATTTGGCGGTACAGGCTTAGGGTTATCTATTGTTAAGAATCTTTTAGACTTACTTAATAGTGAGATAATACTAGAAAGCACATTAGGCAAAGGAACTACCTTTAAATTTGACCTTAACTACAACCTGACTCAGACAGCTCCAGGTGAAGTAAATGCAAACGACATCGTGTACGAAATAGATTATAATGCCCTTGAGAATCGTCATATACTTGTAGTAGAAGACAACAAGATTAACCAAATGATTACTCGCAAGATTCTTGAAAAAAATAAAATCACCTGCGAAACGGCTGATAACGGTGAGATTGCTGTCGAGAAGGCACGCACAGAAAAATTTGACCTTATTCTAATGGACATACATATGCCTGGAATAAGTGGTATAGAAGCTACAGAACAAATTCGTTTGTTTGATAAAGACATTCCTATACTAGCGCTTACCGCTGTAACGATAGATGAAAATATTGATGAATTTCACGCTGTTGGATTTAATGACATCATTCCTAAACCATATAAGGTAGAAGAGTTCTTTCAGAAAATCTACAATGGCTTAAAGAATAGCAAAGTTCTCAACTAAGACTTCTTTATTGAAATTCACTTGCTTTTAAAAACTTGAGACAAAGTTTTTAATCTCCTCAGACAACAACTCTTCACCATCTAAAAATTGCGCCTTTATAGGTAAATAGTACAAATCACTCATCTTAAGTAAAGGGCGAAGTCTTACATAATCCTTTTCTGTAGTGAGGATACAATCTAATGTATCAAGAATCTCTATCTCAGAGCTTGTAAAATTATGATGATCTCCATACGCCTCATGAGAAAATGATAGCCCTTGACTAGCTAAATAAGCCGACAGCGGTTTAGGATTTGCAATTCCCGTCACTAGCGTAACATTTTTAACCTTAAGCCGGTTAAGTGACACAGCTCCCTCTGCAGAATGCACCTGCTCATCATATGATATAGCTGAAAAATATACTTGCTGAGTTTTATTCACATTTAAAGAATCAACAATAGACCCTTGTTCTTGTGAACTTAAATTTTCTGGACATTTAGTTACAACTATAACATCTGCCCTACTCGCACCAGCTCTAGGCTCTCTTAAATTTCCAGCTGGTAACAGGAAGTCATTACTATAAAGATCACTGTATGCTGTTAATAATATATAAAACCCAGCTTCTACCTTTCTATGCTGGTAAGCATCATCTAGAACTACAACTTCAGGTACATTGACTTTTGACAATAATGTTTGAATACCAGTTTGGCGATCCTCGCAAACTGCAACTTGGATATTTTTGAATTTCTGAGCAAATTGTAATGGCTCATCACCTACCATAGTTGCCTGATTTTCTGGATGAACATCTAGGTATCCTTTCGTTTTTCGGCCATAACCCCTACTTAGTGTGGCTACTTTATAGTCATGATGCAAAAGCCGAACTACAAACTCAGTCATTGGGGATTTCCCAGTTCCTCCCACGCTCAAATTACCCACACATATAACTGGAACATCATATTTTTTTGACTTAAATATACCAGTGTCGTAGAGCTTATTTCGCGTAAGCGTAACTAAATAATAAATTCCCGCGACGGGAAATAACAAGAGACGTAGTTTTCTCATAAAACGAAGGTATCATTTTTTATCTTTACGCTTATGAAGGTACAAGATGTAAGTAATTTAATTAATGAATGGGCGCCACTAGCTTATGCAGAAGATTTTGATAATGTTGGTCTTCTTGTAGGTGACCCTCATCAAGAAGTAAGTAATATACTCGTATCACATGATGCACTAGAAAATGTGGTTGATGAGGCAATTACAAAAAATTGCAACCTTATTGTTTGTTTTCATCCTATAATTTTTTCAGGTTTAAAAAAGCTTACAGCAAGCAATTATGTGCAAAGAGTGGTTCAAAAGGCTATTAAAAATGATATTGCCATTTTTGCAATTCACACTGCGCTAGATAACGTAGAGCACGGTGTTAACTTTGGAATGTGCAAGGCTCTCAATCTATCAAACACAAAGATTTTAAGCCCTAAACAGCATCATATTTACAAACTCACCACTTACGTTCCCCACGCTTCTGTAAAGAGCGTCACTGATTCATTATTTAAAGCTGGAGCTGGAAGTATAGGTAATTATGAAGAGTGTAGCTTTGAGGTAAAAGGTCAAGGTTCTTTTAAAGGAAATGAAAACTCTAACCCTGTCATAGGAAGTAGAGGCACAAAACATATTGAACCAGAGACACAAGTACATCTTAGGTTTGAAAAACACCTTAAGTCTAAGATTTTACAAACACTTTTTGAAAATCATCCTTACGAAGAAGTTGCTTATGAAATTACCTCTCTAGAAAATACGCTACAAAATGTGGGTATGGGTATGATAGGTGAGCTTGATAAAGAAATGAGTGAGGTGGAATTTTTAGCTTTCGCGAAAGCGCAATTTAAAACAGGTGGTATACGTCATTCACAATTATTAGGTAAACCTATAAAGAAAATAGCCGTACTAGGAGGAAGCGGAACGTTTGCCATTAAAAGTGCAAAAGCCCAAGGAGCCGATGTACTCGTTACTTCAGATTTAAAATATCACGACTATTATCAAGCCGAAAGCCGCATCCTTTTATGCGATGTGGGACATTATGAAAGTGAGCGATATACGAAAAACCTAATATGCGATTATCTTACAGAAAAAATTAGTACTTTTGCAATCATTTTATCTGAGGAAAATACCAATCCTATCAACTATTTTTAACGTATGGCAAAGAAGAAAGAAGCAACAGTAGAAGAAAAACTACGCTCGCTTTACGATTTACAACTTATAGATTCACGTGTGGACGAGATCCGCAATGTACGTGGAGAGCTTCCACTGGAAGTTGAAGACCTTGAAGATGAAGTAGCTGGTCTTAACAAGCGCATCGAGAAGTTAGAAAACGATTTAAAATTGGTAGACGACTCTATCAAGGCTAAAAAAATCCAGATAGATGACTCAAAAGCATCTATTAAAAAATACTCTGAGCAGCAAAAAAACGTACGTAATAACCGTGAGTTTAATGCTTTAAGTAAAGAAGTAGAGTTCCAAGAACTTGAAATTCAACTTGCAGAGAAAAATATCCGTGAGTACAAAGCACAGATTGAGCAAAAAGGAGAAGTTATCACACAAACTAAGCAACGCCTTGGAGAACGTGAGAACCACCTTAAGCACAAGAAAAACGAGCTAGATGCTATTCTCTCTGAAACAGAGAAAGAAGAACAAGCACTTCTAGCTAAAAGTGCAGAATATGAAACTAACATTGAAGACCGCTTAGTAAAAGCTTACAAGAGAATTCGTTCTAGTGTACGTAATGGTCTTGCTATTGTACCTATAGAGCGTGGAGCATCTGGAGGATCTTACTTTACAATCCCACCACAAGTACAGGTTGAGATTGCTGGACGTAAGAAAATCATCACAGACGAGCACTCTGGTCGTATCTTAATAGATAGCGAACTAGCAAACGAGCAACATGAAAAAATGGTAAAGCTTTTTAAGAAGCTATAACCACTTTTCCTTACAACATTAAAAAGCCTTCTATTTATAGAGGGCTTTTTTTTTTACCATTGAGTTATCTATAAATAACAATTTCTCGATTTGACATCTAGATATTTTCATTAAATACTCCACTTTATAATGACTATAATTGATTAACAAAACGATAACAATAATCTCAACCCTTATGATGTACTTTTATAGACTTTAAAAAAACCTCTATGAAATTACTTGCCTCCCTTGCAACGCTCATTACTTTTATGGCTTGCAACCATGATCCTAAGCCTATGACTGAGCCTACAGCTATGCTTGACCCTGTAGAAACGACGTTTCAAGATGGGATGAGTAGGGCATATTTTGCTAGTGGATGTTTCTGGTGTGTAGAGGCAGTTTTCGAAAGTGTGAAAGGTGTCGATGAGGCCGTAAGTGGCTATAGTGGCGGTAAAGAAGACAATCCAACCTACAAACAAGTGAGCTACGGAAATACGACTCACGCTGAAGCCGTAGAAGTAATTTATGACCCAAAGGTGATTTCTTTTCAACAACTGGTAGATGTGTTTTTTGGATCACAAGACCCAACCACAAAAAATCGTCAAGGCCCAGATGCAGGTCCACAATATCGTTCTATCGCTTTCTATCAAAACGACAGTGAGAAAAAAATAATAGATGAAACTATTGCTGCTTTAAATGAGTCTACTTACAATGGTCGCATAAGCACCCAAGTACTACCGTTTCAGAAATTTTGGATTGCCGAAGACTACCACCAAGATTACGAGAAAAACAATCCAAGCAACCCATATATTCAAAACGTTTCTATCCCAAGATATAGACGTTTTGCACAGAAGTTTCCAGAATTATTAAAAGAGGATGCACACTAAATTTTAGTAGCTTTTATCTCAAAAATTAATGGATATAAATGGTCTTTACTTTCGTAAAGACCATTTTCATTTTTGACCAAATCCGAAAGAACATCATAAGGAGAAGCATCGTGTTCTCTTAAAATTTCTATTTTAAGACCGGCATCTATTAGAGCAGAAACCACTTCACCTAAACCGTGATTCCACCCGTACTCTTTACTAATTATTGCAGCATCAGTCTGAGCATAAGTCCCTTCATATTCTTCATAAACCGCTTCATCTTGATGGTAACCATATTTCATTACCGGCTTATCTCCTGTATAATCAAACATCCAGACGATGGGATGAAACTCTACCATATAAAAAGTCCCTCCACTCTTTAATCGCTGTGCAATCATAAGCGCCCAAGGTTTTAAATCTGGCAACCACCCTATCACACCATAACTCGTAAAAACAATATCAAATTGCTCTTGGATATGCATTGAAGTATCAAGAACATTACAGCACACAAATTCGGCAGACAACCCTAGTTGTTTGTTTAGCTTTCGCGAAAGCGTAATTGCCTCCTCACTAATATCTACTCCTGTTGCCAAAGCACCCATCCTTGCCCAACTCAACGTATCTTGTCCAAAATGACATTGAAGATGGAGTAAACTTTTACCATTTACATCTCCCAAGGCATCCAACTCATAGCTGTTAAGAGAGCTTTTACCATTTAAAAATGATGGCACATCATAGAAGCTACTCTCTGCATGTATAGGCACTTTCTTTTCCCAAGTTTTCTTGTTTGTGCCAAAGTAATCCTGAAACTGCTCTTTCATAATCCGTATTTTTGGAAATAATGAAAAAGATACTACATTTTGACGACGATGCAATTAGCGCAATGGATAAGCGTTACCGTGCGAACTTTATTAATAGTGTTACGGGATATAAAAGCGCCAACCTGATAGGTACTACATCTAAGGATAACCATGAAAATCTAGCTGTTTTTAGTTCTGTCACACACATAGGAAGTAGCCCTGCTCTGTTAAGCTTTATCATGAGACCTACTACGGTCCCTAGACATACATATAAAAACATCAAAGAGACGGGAGTTTTTACAGTGAACCACATTAATACTAAAATCATCTCACAATCACACCAAACAGCTGCAGCTTACGAGGAGAATGTTTCAGAGTTTAACGCTACCGGATTACAAACTGAATATTTACATAACTCGAAAGCACCATTTGTAAAACAGGCACATATTAAAATTGCCTGCGAATACGTAAATGAATACAAAATTGAGGAAAATGGCACTATTTTAATGATAGGAGCTATTAAGGAAATCTTTATACCAGATAACTGCCTAGATGAAGATGGATGGATTGATCTAGAAGCATCTATGGGAGTAACCATAAACGGACTTGATGGTTATGCTTCTCCAAAACTTATAGACAGATTTTCTTATGCAAAACCTGATAAGCAAACCACTTCTATCAAGAAGTAACAATGCTCATCTGTTTTAATACTATCTTTGTAACACCCATTTATTCCTGAGAAAAATCCAGGAAACAATTAAAAACTAAACGATGAAACTTTCTAACATACCTAAAATAAAACATACAGATGCCAATAACTTTTTCCTACTATGTGGCCCATGTGCTATAGAAGGAGAAGATATGGCAATGCGCATTGCAGAGAAGGTGGTAAAAATTACCGACACTCTAAAAATACCATATGTTTTTAAAGGGAGTTTTAGAAAAGCAAATCGTAGCAGAGTAGATAGTTTTACGGGTATAGGAGATGAAAAAGCTCTTGAGATTTTAGCAAAGGTTTCTGCAGAATTTGATGTACCTACTGTAACAGACATTCACGAAAGTTCTGATGCTGCTCTCGCAGCACAATATGTAGATGTTTTACAAATTCCTGCATTTTTGGTAAGACAAACTTCTCTTGTAGTCGCTGCTGCCGAAACAGGAAAAGTAGTAAACCTAAAAAAGGGACAATTCATGTCTCCAGAATCGATGAAGCATGCTGTACAAAAGGTTCATGACACTGGCAATGAAAATGCTTGGATTACAGATCGTGGTACTATGTTTGGCTACCAAGATATGATTGTAGATTTTAGAGGAATACCTACGATGAGGCAGTATGCTCCTACGGTACTTGATGTGACACACTCCTTACAACAACCTAATCAATCAAGCGGCGTTACTGGTGGACGACCAGATATGATTGAAACTATAGCCAGAGCTGGTATTGTGAATAACGTGGATGGATTGTTTATTGAAACACACTTTGACCCTGCAAATGCAAAAAGCGATGGAGCAAATATGCTTGATCTTGCATATCTTGAGCAATTATTAAGTAATCTTGTAGCGATTAGAAAAGTAGTAAACACGCTTTAAAATTAAGACAATTCCAAACCTCAAATACGATTTAAAATCTCAAATATAAGAGAGCAAACCTTCTATTAATTAAAATTTTGCTTAACATATATTTCTCATCACTGTCTACTGCTTTTTCGTAACTTCGTTTTTATATGTTAAAACAACAACTTAATTTTAAACTTTCGCAAAAGCTTTCTCCTCAGCAAATCCAGCTGATGAAGCTTATCCAACTTCCTACGCAGGCGTTTGAACAAAAAATCAAACAAGAGCTGGAAGAAAATCCCGCTCTAGATAGCGGCAAGGAGGAAGTTCAAGATGATTTTGAAGAGTTTGACAATACAGATGACTTTGATGAAGCGCCAGAAGTTGAAATTAATGTGGATGATTATCTAAGTGATGATGAAATCCCAGAGTATCGCCTGAGCGCAAATAATTACAGCGCAGATGATGAGGACAAACAAGTCCCTTATGCTTCTGGAACTTCATTTAACCAATATCTAAAAACACAACTCAATACCGTAAGAATATCTTCTGAAGAGCGCGAGGTGGCCGAATTTATTATAGGCTCTCTAGACGAAGCAGGATACCTGAGACGTCCGCTAGCAGATCTTATGGACGATCTAGCTTTTACACAAAACATCTACACCTCTGAAGAGGTTATAGAAAAAATGCTTTTTAAAGTGCAAGATCTTGACCCAGCAGGGGTGGGCGCACGTAATTTACAAGAATGTCTGGTGCTACAACTAGATAGAAAGCCAGCTACAAAATCTGTATCGCTAGCTGTTGATATTCTTGAAAAGTCTTTTGACCATTTTAGCAAGAAGCATTACAAAAAGCTCATGGCTAAGTTCCACATAACAGAAGAGGAACTTAAAGATGCTATCAATGAGATAGAACACCTTAATCCAAGACCAGGAGGATCATACTCTAGTAACACAAAAATAGTAGAGCACGTTGTTCCAGACTTCACCATACGCATAGTAGATGGCGAGCTAGAACTCTCATTAAATGGACGTAACGCCCCAGAACTTAAGGTCTCTCGAGATTATAGTAACATGCTTAAAGGTTACAAAGAATCTAAGGAGCGCACCAAAGCACAGAAAGATGCGGTAATGTTCATTAAGCAAAAACTTGATGCAGCCAAATGGTTTATAGAAGCCATTATACAGCGACAGCAAACACTTTTTGTCACTATGAGTAGCATCATGCATTATCAAGAAAAATACTTCTTAACTGGTGATGAGCGCAACTTAAGACCTATGATATTGAAAGATATCGCTACAGAAATTGGGATGGATGTATCCACCGTTTCTCGGGTAGCAAATAGTAAATATGTAGACACACCTTACGGAACAAAACTTATTAAAGAGTTCTTTTCTGAGAGTATGACAAATGATCAAGGTGAAGAAGTATCTACACGTGAGATTAAAAAAATCTTAGAAATGGTTATCGAGGAAGAGGATAAACGCAAACCTCTTACAGATGATAAACTTGCGGGCATTTTAAAAGAAAAAGGATACCCTATTGCACGTAGAACGGTAGCTAAATATCGTGAGCAACTAGATCTTCCAGTAGCGAGATTACGTAAACAGATTTAATGAAATTCCTCATACGTAGCTTTTCCTATATTTTCCACCCTCTGTTTATGCCGCTGAGTGGTGTTTTGTATTACTTCTACATTTCACCTAGGTACTTCAATGAAGAGTTTATTTACTCTAAGATATTTGCAGCTGCCATAATGACTACCGTAATACCCATTTTAAGCTTCTATATGCTTAAAAATTTACAATTAGTCTCAAACATACACCTCAAGGATGTAAGGGAGCGCAAATGGCCGCTACTTATGCAGATAGTATTCATCTTCATATTAATAAGATTAATATTTGACGGTTATGAGATTCCCGCACTTTACTTTTTTTTTGTTGGAGTTTTAGGAGCTAGTTCTGGAGCATTCTTACTATCTCTTTTTAAGTTTAAAGCAAGTCTTCACATGATCGGACTCTCGGGAGTTTTATTCTTTATTATAGGACTCAGTCTTCACTATGGCTCAAACATGCTTCCCTGGATTGCAGTCGGGATATTTGCTTGTGGCGCAACAGCTACATCAAGACTCGATGCAAAAGCCCACACTCCTATTGAACTTATTATTGGATTTATTATAGGTGCCGCTTCGCAGTTTCTAGTTTACCCCTATTGGCTATAATAATAGTAGTAGTAGTATTGTAGCGCTTTCGCGAAAGCGTACCCTTATAAGAAGTAAAAAACTAATCCCAAACGAATCACCTGAAGGTTAACGTTATCGGCATCTATTTGCGCGTCGTCATTAAACAACGTACTCAAACCATAATATCCTTGGAAATTAAAAGCTCCGTACCCGAAAGAGAATGATGGTCCGTACTGGAAGTTATTTATCTCAGGTAAATCTGTACGAACAATATCAGAAGTAGCATCTTGAAAAGTAGATTTAAACCTGAATAAGTAACCTAATTTTACTCCGGCATGTATACGCCAAAAACTATACTTGGTTGGTGTAGATGTACGCCATCTGTATTCAAGTGGAAACTCAAGAGTATATGTAGTAAATCTATTTACTTCTTCGTTAATCTGATCATCAAGGATTTCATAATTGGTCACCTCACCCGCAATTTCTTCACCTATAAACAAGTTTTGATTATACGTATCAAGGGCAAGACCTATTCCTACACCAATTGCCTCATTGCGGCGCTTATTGATAGGAAAATCTCTAATAACTCCAACTTGTACTCCTGCACTAAGACCATTTTGACTAAAGCTTGCTGGTTTATTACTTAATAAATTAAATGTAACACCTACATAGACTTGATCTTCTCTATACAAGGAATCAACCTCCTCCTCATACGAAATAGCTTCCTCTTGAGCCATAAGACCAATAGTGAGAAATAAAATGGTTAAAAATAGGTAGTATTTCAAGTGGAAGAATTTGTAACAAATATAAGAGAAATGACAATGAGTATTGAAAATAAAAAAACGCCTTGAGTTACCTCAAGACGTTTTTTTACTAATTTAATATAGGACTATTGCGTTACAGCATCATCCGTTTGTGTGGTAATATAAATTACCTTAAGCATGTTTGCTTGTCTAAGCTCCTGCTTTACGTCATATACCAAACCTGAATTAGTTTCCTTATCTACTTTAAAGGCAACCATTACACGGTCTTTAAGCTCATCTCTAAGCTTTTCACGCTCTTCGAGTATTGCTGGTTGTACTTCGTTTATGTTTACAAACTTGTCTCCAATTTGTATTTTCCCTTCTGTACCAAGGTTCTTATATCCCTCTCCTGGAGTACCAGCAAAGATGTATACACTTCGATCCTTTTTAAGCTTCTCAGTTTGATCTGCTGAAGGTAAAATTTGAGCTACTTTGACGTCATTTTTACGTAACACCGTAGCAACCATAAAGAAGAATAATAACATAAATACAATATCTGGTAAGGAAGCAGTATTTACTGCTGGTAATTCCTTAGCACCGCCTTTTCTAAATTTTGACATATTGTTATTGTTTTTATATTAGTTATTAGGGTCTACTTCAGAAAGCTTCTGAGGATACATGTTCTTGATAATATCAAGTTTTTTCTCAGTTGCATCTTCGTTACCCTTAAAAACACCTTCATCTATCGCTTTACTTACTTCGGTGTACTTCCACCCGTATAAACGTTGCGATTCTCTATCACGTAAGAAATTATATGCTCCTACTAGCTCATTTTGAACTGTAATAAAAGACTCGTAAGATGACTCACGAAGACTCTTTACAGTAACAATAGCCTTATCAGGATAATCCGATGAACTCGGATTACGTTCTCCCTGACAATAGTCACAATACCCTTCTTGTCCTTTCGGCACTCCCCCATTATCTAGGAAAGCAATGGCTGCTGCTTGAAGATCTTTCATCTCCATAGGCTCATTTTCAACCAAAAGCTGTTCTTCATTGTTTACAATAACAACAAAAAGGTTCTTTTCTTTTATGATAGGAGGCTCCACATTCTCAGGTTGCTCTGGCGGTAACGCTCTTACTAGACCTCTATCTTTTTCAATGGTAGTAGTTACCAAGAAGAAGATAAGTAGTAAGAATGCGATGTCTGCCATAGACCCTGCATTAATTTCTGGTGCATTTCTCCTAGCCATAATTATTTATTTACAAGTTTCTTAGCTCCAGAAATAATCATTAATACAATTGCGACAGCCGCAAGAATAAAGAATGCATTAATACCAGCGCTTACCCATTGTGAACCACTAGCAGATAGCATTTCTCCGTCTTTCATTGCAACTTCTTCTGCTCCGCTTGCAGCGAAGTAAGATATAGCAACTACTAACAAGAATGCTCCGGCACCTATTAGTGTATTCTTTGCGTTACCCGAAAATAGACCTTTGATAACAAAAATCGCTACGAGTATTACTGCGATACCTATAACTATCCATGCAAGGAGAATCATGATATCAACAAGGTTCTGTGAGTCACCACCTACGATGGCTTCATTGTTTGCCCATACCATACCAGCAACAACAAGTGCTACGATACCTACGATACCAACAATGAGTTTTAAAATTTTATGTAATCCCATAATATGTATGAATTTTTAAGATTACTATATATTACTTCTTGTAACGTACAAGCATGTCCATCAATGTGATTGATGCATCTTCCATATCGTTTACGATACTGTCAATTTTTGCAATAATATAGTTATAGAATATTTGAAGAATAATAGCCACAATCAGTCCAAATACTGTTGTAA
The DNA here is from genome assembly GCF_042466145.1 of Dokdonia sp. R78006. NCBI lineage: Bacteria > Pseudomonadati > Bacteroidota > Flavobacteriia > Flavobacteriales > Flavobacteriaceae > Dokdonia > Dokdonia sp. R78006. The sequence continues at coordinate 380,813 of NZ_JAXHBU010000001.1, forward strand.
GAAGTGCTACTTTAATACCTCCTGCTACAAGAGCTGGATTCATATCACCCGCTGCTTCAATTCTATCAAAGGCTTGAATCATACCGATTACCGTACCCATGAAACCAAGCATTGGTGCAAGTGCGATAAATAATGAAATCCAAGATACGTTCTTTTCAAGTTGTCCCATTTGAACACCACCATAAGCTACAACAGCTTTTTCAGCAGCTTCTACTCCTTCATCTACACGGTCAAGACCTTGGTAGTAGATAGAAGCAACAGGCCCCTTAGTGTTACGACATACTTCTTTTGCAGCTTCAACACCACCACTATTTAATGCATCTTCAACATCTTGAGCTAACTTCTTAGTGTTAGTAGATGCTAGGTTAAGATATATAATACGCTCAATAGCAATTGCAAGTCCTAAAATAAGACATAAAAGTACAATCCCCATGAATCCAGGACCTCCTTCAATGAATCGTTTTTTCAAATCTTGCGTAAAAGAAAGCTCTTCTGCTACGGCTTCATCTTGAAAAGATGCACCAGAATCTACATTCGCAACGATTTGTTGGATTTGTACTGGAAGGGTTGTTTGTGCGTTACTGGCGTTTGCTGTGAATGTGCTTAACACTACTACAGCGGCAATTGCCATGATAGAGAATAATTTTTTCATTGCTCTTGATCTTAAAGTTTAAATTAGTAAAGGGTTAAATATAGTAATTAATTAGATTAACTGTAACAAATATAGAAAAGCATCGTCTTATTTTAATTACAATTATTTTAGTATGTAATCTCTAAAGTAGCGTGCTTTCGCTAAAATTCGCATGAAATACTTCTAATTCTATCACAAAATAATTACTTCACGTTATTGTGAAATCTTTTGAGATAGCAAGTATATGAAAGTATGCTGTAATTTCTTACTACCTTGATACTTTTTTAATAGAAACACCTCATTATTGTGAAAAAATAAATAGTCTGTTCTATATCTTGAGTTTTTTACTTACAAAAACACCTGTAAAATTGGAAAATACTAGTTCTTAACAAAGCATAAAAAAAGCTCTCAATTTTATTTGAGAGCTTTTCTTTATAATAACTAATAGTATGTTTTTGAATACTTACATTTTCTCTATAATAAACTCTGACCTTCTATTAATTTGATGCTGCACTTCATCGCATTGCACTCCATTAAAACAATCATTAAGCAATTGCGTTTCTCCAAAGCCTTGAGCAGACAATATTCTCTCCTTTGCTATTCCTTGTCTTATTAAGTAATTTTTGGTTGATATAGCCCTTCTTTGCGAGAGCTCCATATTATAATTATCATCTGCGCGGGCATCCGTATGAGATTCTATTCTAATCTCTATAGATGGTTGTTGAGACATCAGTGTTACAATCTTATTGAGCTCCATAGCAGCGTCTGGACGTATGTAGTCCTTATTGAGATCAAAGAATATAATTCCAACCTTAATTTTAAGTAGACCGTCATCTTCCACAATAAGTTCACTTAGCGTTTCAAGGTCTAAGGGAACTACAGTTTCTGATGAGATACTAGAAGTAACAATATTTTTTGAATTAGGAGTGTACCCTAATTTATTCACTTTTATATCATATTGCTCAGCACAGTCAAGGTCAAAATTAAATACATAATCACCATTCCTTTTACTCACGGTTTCAGAAAGCTTAACTCCATTCTCCCCATATAAAGAAACTGTAGCATCCGCTATACGCTCTTGCGTACGTGCGTTAATCACATACCCCTTAACAAGTTGTTTACAATCGTCTACAACATCTTCAGGAGCAATACGTTGTATTGCATAAATATCATCATCGCCTACTCCTCCTTCTCTGTTTGAGCATACAAAGCCTTGCTCTCCTTCTTCGTTAATAATGAAACCAAAATCATCCAACTTACTGTTAAGTGGCTTACCAAGGTTACGAGGATCTGAGAATAAATCATTATCCATATTACTTTCAAAAACATCTAATCCACCAACACCTAAATGTCCATCCGAAGCAAAGTACATCACTCCCTTTGCAATAAAAGGAAACATTTCTCTTCCTGATGTATTCACTTTAGGGCCTAGATTTCGAGGTGTAGAATATGTACTATCACCCAATATATCTACCACAAATATATCTGTAGCGCCTATTGTTCCTGGCATGTCTGATACAAAATAAAGTTTACTACCATCTTCACTAAGCGTAGGATGACCCGTAGAGTAATCCTTACTATTAAATGGCAGTTCACGCACATCACTCCAGTCGTCCTTTCTATCTAGACTGTCATTCCTAACTGCAGTATATAATTTGAGATGGCTAATTCCATCCTCTCCTCTTTTTAAATCTCCATCATAGTTATTTCTAGTAAAGTAAATACGATTACCATCATTAGTAAAAGCAATTGTAGCCTCGTGATATTTTGTATTTATAACCTTAGAAAATATTTTTTCTCTTTTTACTTCATTCTCGGCAGCATTTATTTGTCCTATATAAAAATCTAAAAATGGCTGATCGTTCCAATGATACCTTCTTTTGATATAATAAGACGTATCCACAGCAGATGAGTAGACAAGTTTATTTCCATAATATGCAGGTCCAAAATCTGAATACGCTGTATTTATTGATAAGTTTTTAAGCTCAAATTGCGCAGGAATCGCTAGCACATCTGCCAGAGTGCGTTCTTTCTGAGCATAATCATCAATACGTTTATCATTTTTAGTTGACGCTTTCGCGAAAGCTTTCATCCATTTTTTTGCCGCTTTATAATCCCCAACACCTTGTAGTGAGTGTGCAAATCGAAATAAATACTCGGCATCGACTTCATCTCTATATTGACTCACAAGCAGATCATACCACTTATAAGCCTCCTCCATATTAGTATTGAAGTAATATGAATCTCCAGCCTTCTGCAGAAGAACCATAGAATTATCTCCTCTATCTATTGCTTTCTCATAAACAGCTGCCGCTTCAACATAGCGCATTTGTTCAAATAGCTTATCTGCGTTTTTATATGTTTTCTGTGCAAAGAGAGAGACAGAAAAAAGTAGCAGAAGTATCGTAATATTCTTTGTCATTATTTATAATTTAAAAGAAACGAGGTGATTTAATTTTCTTTGTTTTTGAGATAAGATCAAATCTCATTGTAATCTCATGGCTTCCAGTATTAAATCGCTGTAGTTCTGTAGTAGTATAATCATAAGAATACCCTACCAGTAGCTGTGGTGTTATCTGGAATCCTGCAAGACCACTTACAGAATCATCCCATCTATAAGAAAGCCCTAATCTCAGCTTTTCATAAAACATAAAATTTGCAGATAAATCCACAATGAGTGGAGCTCCCGTAACACTCTTTACAAGGAAAGCTGGTTTAAATTTTGTCGTACTACTAAGATCTGTAACAATACCTCCTATTATAAATAAGTGAAGTCTTTCGGCAGCTACAGTTTGCTGTATATCATCATAGGTTTGATCTGTAAATAAATTTGGGATTGAAAACCCAAGATAGTTACGATCATTATGCCAGTAGACACCTGCTCCTAGAGTAGGTAAAAATTCACTCACATTATTTTGAAAAAGGACATCTTGACTTTGAGCATTACCCTTAGAAAAATCAATATCTAAGAAACGCCCACCTCCTTTTAACCCAAATGAAAGCTTACGAGTGTCTGAAGTCATTATCGTATAAGAAAAATTAAGATCTAGATACGTTTCCTTAGAGGGACCGAGTTCATCGTTTGCTATTGCCAGACCAAGACCTACATGTTCACCAATTGGAGTGTCTAAGGAAAAAGTCTGTGTTCTAGGAGCTCCATCAAGACCAACCCATTGCGATCTCAACACCCCAATCGCAGAAGCATGACCTCTAGATCCAGCATATGCTGGATTTACACTCAATGTATTGTACATATATTGTGTAAACTGGGGATCTTGCTGCGCAAATAGCGTCTGGAAGGATAGACCTACTAAACCTACTATTAATACTCTAAGCTTTACATTCATACTTTTTATTTTTAGTGCTTATACACCTTAAATTATCTGTTTATATATAACCATCCTGCACGACCTGAACTTCCATCATTAAGGTCTAGAAGATAATAATATGTTCCTACTGGCAGTTTCTCCCCTCTTTCAACGGTTGCTCGACCATTTGAAGTACCATCAAAGTTATTTTTATAGTTTGCTTCTTCAAAAACGATATTACCCCATCTGTTATAAATGCGAAGAACGTTGTTAGGATAATTTTGTAATCCTTGAATAACAAAGGTTTCATTCACACCATCACCATTTGGAGAAATTTCATTAAATATTTCCAAATCTTGTTCTACATCTAATACTGTAATAGTAGGATCATCTGGTTCACCATCATTATTCTCATCATTATCTGTAGGGTTTGTAGGATCATCCGAAACATCTGTTACAATGGCTCCATTTGCAGTTCTTGCAGTTACAGTAGCTGTGTTTAATACACTTCCGTTGGCCACATCCTCATTAGTAAGAACGTAACTAGCGCTGAATGTAGAACTGTCAGTCTCCCCTATTGCGAGATCAATTGGACCTCCATCTACCTCTACTAAGCTATCGTCGACACTTACGTCAAACAATGGTGTGTTACCAGTATTTGTCACAGTAAACATGTAATCAATACGGTCACCTTGATCTATTATATTATTGAGGTTAGTATCAATGTATTCTCCCATTTTCTGTAAAGAAATATTAGCTACTTCAAACATTGTTACCGTAGGGTCATCTCCTGCTCCAGTATCGTCTGCAGGATTAGCACTATCCGACACATCCGTAAGCGGCTGCCCCATTGCATCTATCGCACTTGCTTCTGCCGAGTTTATAATCATTCCTACCATGATATCATCTAGTGTAAGGACATATGCAGCTACTGCAATTCCACTTTCTCCAGGCTGCAATGTACTAGGCACAATAGGTAGGTTACTTAGTCCGATTGTACTATCGTTTATTTCAACATTAGTGACTGTTACATTCCCAGTATTAGTAACTGTAAACGTATATAAGATTTCATCTCCCACATCTACGGTGTTACTATTGTTCGTGTCTTGTAGCTGGGCTGCTTTTACTAAAGCAATACCTCCCATATCATCTATATCAAATACAACTGTATCTGCAGAGGTAACATCGTTATCAAATGGATCATTACCAATAGCCGTGACTGTATTAGTAACACTTCCTGTATCAATATCCGCCTGTGTTAAGTTATAAGTAGCAGTTACATTACCTGTATCAGAAGGTGTGAGTACATCAATCACTCCAACAATACCACCTAATAATGGATCATTTACAACAACGTCTGTAATAGTAACGTTTCCGTTATTAACTACGACAAAGTTATACTGTAATTGATCACCCAAGTCTATAGAGCCATTACCATTTGTGTCTAAATAAACGAACGTTTTAGTTATAACAATTACTGGATTTTGCTGTAAGAATACTTCCGTATCGTTATCAGGATCTCCATCTCCATCAGAATCTACTAGAACATCATTAGAAGGATCACCATCTCCATCAGAATCAACTCCACTTGTTGCAAAGTCTCTATCATGAGAAACATCTCTTACTTCATCACAATCTGCTCCCACGGGGTCTGCAACAATAAATGCAGTATTGAGCACATAACCTGTATCAATATCATCTTGCGTGATAGTATAGGTCTGTGTGGTTGTTAGAGATTGTCCAACTAATATCTCTTCAAATTCACCAACGAAACCACCTAGCAGCGCGTCAAATATTTCCGCATTTAAAAGTGTGATATTCCCTGTGTTTACCGCTGTAAATTGGAACGTTATAATATCACCCGGGACTGGGTTTGTAACGTCACCACTAAATGCAATATCTTCTTTAAAGAGAGAAATATTAGGCATACATCCGAAATCAACAATTGTTGGGTCATCAGGGTTACCATCTGTATTAGGATCAACGTTAGTGTTATCGTTCGGATCATCAGATGTGTCTACCACAGGTTCTCCGTTAGGTGCGCTTCCAGCAATAGTTGCTGTATTCACGACCATTCCAGCATCTACATCATCTTGTGTTAATGCGTAGGTCGCTGTGTAAATCCACACTTCATCTACATCAAGAACAGACACGTTACCTACATCTCCCGAATCAGGACCTGCAATAACACCTCCAAGTAACTGATCTGTAAGTACCGGATTTGTAACTGTTGTTGTTCCAGTATTTGTTAGAGTAAATGTGTATGTAATAATATCACCAGCTTGTAATCCATCACCTCCATCGTCAAGAACTCCAATCTTATCAAGATTCATACTTGCATCTTGAGGTATAAATGTATTAGTAGGATCATTATCATTACCAGTATTATCACCATCGTTACCTGAATCAGACTCATCAGATACTGTCGTTCCATTTGGAGATGTACCATTTACTTCAGCTTGATTTGTAACTACTCCAGCATCAATATCAATTTGCGTTAGCAAGTAGCTAGCTGTAAAGAAAAGCATATCTCCTGGATTTGCATCAAAGGCATCTGCATCGCCATCTATGTCAACTCCACCTCCTGTATATACAGGTACAGGCGTAGCACCAGTTCCTGAGAAGGCCGTTTCAACAAGTACTATATCAAATACTGCTACATTCCCAGTATTCTCAACAGTATAAGTATAAGTAATTGTATTTGACGCAATGTCTATACTTGAACTCTTAACAAGAGTAAGCTCTGAAGAAGATGGTAGCGGAGTTACCGTGTCATCATCACCAGCTCCAGACTCATCTGCTGGGTTACCAGAATCAGAATCATCACTTACCGTATTTCCATTTGGATCCTCACCAGAAGCAACTGCTTCATTGATTACCTCTCCTGCATTTACATCTGCCTGAGTAATGGTATAACTAGCTGTTAGTGTTTGGTTGGCCATTGGAGCTAGACTCGCAATTGTACCTACTAAACTTGGCGTCAAATTAGTATCTGTCACATCAATCGATGTTACTGTTACATTACCCGTGTTTGTTACCACAAAGGTATAAGCAATCATATCTCCAGGACTTACCACACCATCACCATTGGTATCTGCATAAGCACTTGTTTTTACAAGGTCGAGTGCAGGTGTAGCAGGTATTGGTAAGTTCGTTGGATCATTCGTATCATCTGCATCTGCATCTGAGTTTCCTGGTTGACCTTCGTCATCATTAGGATTTGTACTATCAGACACATCGGTTACAGCTGCTCCATTTGGATCTGTTCCTGTTGCCGTTGCTGTGTTTTCTACATTCCCAGCATTTACATCGGCCTGAGTTAAGATATAGTTGGCTGTTACACTTCCCATCTCCGTAGGTTGTAATGTAGATGGAGTTACCACTGCATTACTAAGTCCTATCGTTGCATCGTTTACTGTAAGATTACTAACTGTTGTACTTCCAGTATTTGTTACTGTAAAGGTATAAGTCACTTGATCTCCTGCTCCTAATAAACCATCGCCGTTGGTATCTGTAAGTGCCGATACCGCTTTCGCGAAAGCAATCTCACTCTCCACAGGAAGTGGCGTCACAGTAGCATCATCATCAGCTCCAGTATCATCTGCAGCGTTACCAGAATCTGAAGCATCGGTTATTGGATTACCACTTGGATCTGTTACCGAAGCTGTTGCCTCGTTCACTACAGTTCCAGCATTGATATCATCTTGTGTTAATATGTAGCTCGCAGTAAATGTAAGTACATCGCCAGGTGCTGCATCAAATGCATCACCTTCACCGTCAAGATCTCCACCACCCATTTGGTACAATGGTGTAGGTGCCGTTCCAGTTCCCGAGAAGCTAGTCTCTGTTACCGTCACATCATTGGTAGTTACATTTCCTGTATTTTCAACAGTGTATATATAATCGATTTGATCTCCTACTGTAAGTCCAGCAGGTGCATTATCTACATACGTACTTGATTTTACAAGCTCAATCATTGGCATTGCAGGGATTGGAGTACTCGTAGTATCATCTCCAGCTCCAGTATCATCTGCAGCATTACCAGAATCAGAAGCATCTGTTACTACAGCTCCTGCTGGATCTGTTCCGCTAGCAAGCGCTTCATTATCTACAACTCCAGCATCAATATCTGCCTGAGTTAATACATAAGTAGCAGTAAACTGCAACACATCTCCAGGACTTGCATCAAAAGCATCTGCATCACCATCCAGATCAAAACCTCCCGCTGAATACATCGGCGTTGGCGTTGTTCCTGTACCCGTAAATGTAGTTTCTGCTATCGTAATGTCATTTACTGTAGTGTTACCAGTATTCTCAACGATATAGGTATAGGTAATACTATTAGTAGCTGCATTAAAAGTTGAACTCTTAACAAGAGTAAGCTCTGAAGAAGATGGCAGCGGAGTTACCGTATCATCATCACCAGCTCCAGACTCATCTGCTGGGTTACCAGAATCAGAATCATCACTTACCGTATTTCCATTAGGATCCTCACCAGAAGCAACTGCTTCATTAATTACCTCTCCTGCATTTACATCTGCCTGAGTAATGGTATAACTAGCCGTTAGTGTTTGGTTGGCCATTGGAGCTAGACTCGCAATCGTACCTACTAAACTTGGCGTCAAATTAGTATCTGTTACATCAATCGATGTTACTGTTACATTACCTGTGTTTGTCACCATAAAGGTATAAGCAATCATATCTCCAGGACTTACCACTCCATCTCCATTGGTATCTGCATAAGCACTTGTTTTTACAAGAGCGAGTGCAGGTGTTGCAGTTATTGGTAAGTTCGTTGGATCATTCGTATTATCTGCATCTGCATCTGAGTTTCCTGGTTGACCTTCGTCATCATTAGGATTTGTACTATCAGACACATCGGTTACAGCAGCTCCATTTGGATCTGTTCCTGTTGCCGTTGCTGTGTTTTCTACATTTCCAGCGTTTACATCAGCCTGAGTTAAGATATAGTTTGCTGTTACACTTCCCATCTCCGTAGGTTGTAATGTAGATGGAGTTACCACTGCATTACTAAGTCCTATCGTTGCATCGTTTACAGTAAGATTACTAACTGTACTACTTCCAGTATTTGTTACTGTAAAGGTGTAAGTCACTTGATCTCCTGCTCCTAAAAGTCCATCGCCGTTGGTATCTGTAAGTGCCGATACAGCTTTCGCGAAAGCGATCTCACTCACCACAGGAAGTGGCGTTACAGTAGCATCATCATCAGCTCCAGTATCATCACCAGCATTACCAGAATCAGAAGCATCTGTTATTGGGTTACCGCTTGGATCTGTTGCCGAAGCAGTTGCTTCGTTCTCTACCGTTCCAGCATTGATGTCATCTTGTGTTAAGATATAGCTCGCAGTAAATGTAAGTACATCGCTAGGTGCTGCATCAAATGAGTCACCGTCACCGTCAAGATCTCCACCACCCATCTGGTATAATGGTGTAGGTGTTGTTCCTGTTCCTGAGAAGCTAGTCTCCGTTACAGCAACATCATTGGCAGTTACATTTCCAGTGTTTTCAACCGTGTATATATAATCGATTTGATCTCCTACCGTAAGTCCAGCAGGTGCATTATCTACATACGTACTTGATTTTACAAGCTCAATCATTGGCATTGCAGGGATCAATGTACTGGTCGTATCATCTCCAGCTCCAGTATCATCAGCAGCATTACCAGAATCAGAAGCATCTGATACTGCCGCTCCTGCTGGATCAGTTCCGCTAGCAAGGGCTTCATTATCTACAACTCCAGCATCAATATCTGCCTGAGTTAATACATAGGTAGCAGTAAACTGTAGCACATCTCCAGGTTTAGCATCAAAAGCATCTGCATCACCATCCAAGTCAAAACCTCCAGCCGAATAAACTGGCGTTGGTGTTGTTCCTGTACCTGTAAATGTAGTCTCTGCAATTGTGATATCATTTACTGTAGTATTACCAGTATTCTCAACAATATAAGTATAGGTAATACTATTAGTAACTGCATCAAAAGTTGAACTCTTAACAAGAGTAAGCTCTGAAGAAGATGGTAGCGGTGTTACCGTATCATCATCACCAGCTCCAGAATCATCTGCTGGGTTACCAGAATCAGAATCATCACTTACCGTATTTCCATTAGGATCCTCACCAGAAGCAACTGCTTCATTGACTACCTCTCCTGCGTTTACATCTGCCTGAGTAATGGTATAACTAGCCGTTAGTGTTTGGTTGGCCATTGGAGCTAGACTCGCAATCGCACCTACTAAACTTGGCGTCAAATTAGTATCTGTTACATCAATAGATGTTACTGTCACATTACCTGTGTTAGTCACCACAAAAGTGTAAGCAATCATATCTCCAGGACTTACCACACCATCACCATTGGTATCTGCATAAGCACTTGTTTTTACAAGAGCGAGTGATGGAGCACAAGCAATAATCGTAGTTGTAACTGAATTTGTACATCCAGTAACAGCGTCTACGAAAGTATATTCTATTGTGTGTGGACCAGGAGTTTCAATCGCTGGATCAAAGGTTGTATTTGCTACACCATCTATAGTAATAGTTGTTCCTATTCCTCCAGTTGCAAAAGCAGGAGAAACTACAGTAGTCAGATCTAGTGCTGGCTCTCCTATACAAACATTAGATGGAGCTGTAATTGTTGGAGTTGGCAGTAAATTAATTGTAAGCACTGTAGTATCAGAAACTATTGAAGAAGAACAAGCACCTAATCCCGTAAGAGTTTTAGTAAGCGTTACTGATCCCGAATTAATATCTAAAGTACTTGGAGTATAGATCGGGTTATCAACTGTTGTACTTGAAAAATTACCAGTTCCACTTGTAGTCCAAGCAATTGTTCCATTTGTAGACAAACCGCCTACAACTGTATACATTTCATCTTCACAGATTTCAGCTGTAGCTGGTCCTGCGTCAACTGTTGGTTCATCTTCCACAGTAATCGTTACCATATCTGTTGCAGCAACACAAGGTGCTGTAAAGTCAGATGTTAATGTAAGTATGTAATCTCCAGGTACCGTAGCTGTAAAAGTTACTGCTTCAGGATTAGCTGTTCCAGCAGTTGAGCTTAATGCTCCATCGCCTCCAGTTGGACTGGTCGTTAGTGACCAAGTTCCCATAGTAGCTCCGCCACCGATAGTAGCATCACTTAAGGTATAAGGACCAGCATCAGAACATAAAGAAACAGCGGCTCCAGCTTCAACTGTTGGCTCTTCACTGATTGTTAATGCTATTGAAGCAGATACTGTACTCGAAGCACAAACTCCTGTTCCAGTTACTGTCTTTGTTAGTGTTACTACTCCAGCACTTACATCTTGAGTACTCGCTGTGTAAACAGGGTTATCGATAGTTGCATCGTCATAGGTACCTGTTCCACTAGTAGTCCAAGTAATTGTTCCGTTGGTAGAAGTACTTCCAGCAACCGTAAACATATCATCAAAACAAATAGTTGCAGTTGGCGATGCTACTGTTACTGTTGGCTCATCTTCCACCGTAATCGTTACCGTATCTGTTGCAGCAACACAAGGTGCTGTAAAGTCACTTGTTAATGTCAGTATGTAATCTCCAGGTACCGTAGCTGTAAAAGTTACTGTCTCAGGAGTAGCTGTTGCAGCAGTTGAGCTTAATGCTCCATCACCACCTGCAGGACTGGTCGTAAGTGACCAAGTTCCCATAGTCGCTCCGCCACCGATGGTAGCATCACTTAATGTATAAGGACTAGCATCAGAACATAGAGAAGCAGCTGCCCCAGCTTCTACTGTTGGCTCTTCACTGATTGTTAATGCTATTGAAGCTGAAACCATACTTGATGCACAAGCTCCTCTTCCTGTTACTGTTTTGGTAAGTGTTATTACTCCAGCGCTTACATCTTGTGTACTCGCAGTGTATATTGGATTCTCTGCCGTAGCATTGTCATAAGTTCCTGTTCCACTAGTAGTCCAAGCAATTGTTCCGTTGGTAGAAGTACTTCCAGCAACCGTAAACATATCATCAAAACAAATAGTTGCCGTTGGTGATGTTACTGCTACTGTTGGTTCATCTTCTACAGTAATGGTTACTGTATCTGTTACAGCAACACAAGGTGCTGTAAAGTCAGATGTTAATGTTAATATATAATCTCCAGGTACCGTAGCTGTAAAAGTTACTGTCTCAGGAGTAGCTGTTGCACCAGTTGAGCTTAATGCTCCATCACCACCTGCAGGACTGGTCGTAAGTGACCAAGTTCCCATAGTCGCTCCGCCACCGATGGTAGCATCACTTAATGTATAAGGACTAGCATCAGAACATAAAGAAGCAGCTGCCCCAGCTTCTACTGTTGGCTCTTCGCTGATTGTTAATGCTATTGAAGCAGATACTGTACTCGAAGCACAAGCTCCTGTTCCAGTTACTGTTTTGGTAAGTGTTATTACTCCTGCATCCACGTCAAGTGCGCTTGCTGTGTAAACAGGATTATCAATCGTATTATCTGTAAAAGATCCAGATCCACTAGTTATCCAAGCAATCGTTCCATTTGCAGAAGTACTTCCAGCAACCGTAAACATATCATCAAAACAAATCGTTGCCGTTGGCGATGCCACTGTTACTGTTGGTTCATCTTCCACAGTAATGGTTACCGTATCTGTTGCTGCAACACAAGGTGCAGTAAAGTCACTTGTCAATGTAAGTACGTAATCCCCGGGTACCGTAGCTGTAAAAGTTACTGTTTCAGGAGTAGCTGTAGAAACCGTTGAGCTTAATACTCCATCTCCACCTGCAGGACTGGTCGTTAGTGACCAAGTTCCCATAGTCGCTCCGCCACCGATAGTAGCATCACTTAAGGTGTAAGGACCAGCATCAGAACATAAAGAAGCAGCGGTTCCAGCTTCTACGGTTGGCTCTTCACTAATCGTTAAGGATATTGAAGCTGAAACCATACTTGATGCACAAGCTCCTGTTCCAGTTACTGTCTTTGTTAGTGTTACTACTCCAGCGCTTACATCTTGTGTACTCGCTGTATATATTGGGTTTTCTGCCGTAGCATTGTCATAGGTACCTGTTCCACTAGTAGTCCAAGCAATCGTTCCGTTGGTAGATGTACTTCCAGCAACTGTAAACATATCATCAAAACAAATAGTTGCCGTTGGTGATGCTACTGTTACTGTTGGCTCATCTTCCACGGTAATCGTTACCGTATCTGTTGCAGCAGCACAAGGTGCTGTAAAGTCACTTGTTAATGTCAGTATGTAATCTCCAGGTACCGTAGCTGTAAAAGTTACTGTCTCAGGAGTAGCTGTTGCAGCAGTTGAGCTTAATGCTCCATCTCCTGTTGCAGGACTGGTCGTAAGTGACCAAGTTCCCATAGTCGCTCCGCCACCGATAGTAGCATCACTTAAGGTATAAGGACTAGCATCAGAACATAAGGAAGCAGCGGCTCCAGCTTCCACTGTTGGCTCTTCACTGATTGTTAATGCTATTGAGGCAGATACTGTACTCGAAGCACAAGCTCCTGTTCCTGTTACTGTCTTTGTTAGGGTAACTACTCCAGCGCTTACATCTTGTGTACTCGCTGTATATATTGGGTTTTCTGCCGTAGCATTGTCATAGGTACCTGTTCCACTAGTAGTCCAAGCAATCGTTCCGTTGGTAGATGTACTTCCAGCAACTGTAAACATATCATCAAAACAAATAGTTGCCGTTGGTGATGCTACTGTTACTGTTGGCTCATCTTCCACGGTAATCGTTACCGTATCTGTTGCAGCAGCACAAGGTGCTGTAAAGTCACTTGTTAATGTCAGTATGTAATCTCCAGGTACCGTAGCTGTAAAAGTTACTGTCTCAGGAGTAGCTGTTGCAGCAGTTGAGCTTAATGCTCCATCACCACCTGCAGGACTGGTCGTAAGTGACCAAGTTCCCATAGTCGCTCCGCCACCGATAGTAGCATCACTTAAGGTATAAGGACTAGCATCAGAACATAAGGAAGCAGCGGCTCCAGCTTCCACTGTTGGCTCTTCACTGATTGTTAATGCTATTGAAGCAGATACTGTACTCGAAGCACAAGCTCCTGTTCCAGTTACTGTTTTTGTTAGTGTTACTACTCCAGCGCTTACATCTTGTGTACTCGCTGTATATATTGGGTTTTCTGCCGTAGCATTGTCATAGGTACCTGTTCCACTAGTAGTCCAAGCAATCGTTCCGTTGGTCGATGTGCTTCCAGCAACCGTAAACATATCATCAAAACAGATAGTTGCCGTTGGCGATGCTACTGTTACTGTTGGCTCATCTTCCACAGTAATGGTTACCGTATCTGTTGCAGCAACGCAAGGTGCTGTAAAGTCACTTGTTAATGTCAGTATGTAATCTCCAGGTACCGTAGCTGTAAAAGTTACTGTCTCAGGGTTAGCTACCGCAGCAGTTGAGCTTAATGCTCCATCACCACCTGCAGGACTAGTCGTAAGTGACCAAGTTCCCGCAGTAGCTCCGCCACCGATGGTAGCATCACTTAAAGTATATGCACCATTATCAGAACACAAAGAAGCAGCGGCTCCAGCTTCAACTGTAGGCTCTTCACTGATTGTTAATGCTATTGAGGCAGATACTGCACTTGAAGCACAAGCTCCAGTTCCAGTTACTGTTTTGGTAAGTGTTATTACTCCTGCATCCACGTCAAGTGCGCTTGCTGTATAAACAGGATTGTCAATCGTATTGTCTGAGAATGAACCAGATCCACTAGTCGTCCAAGCAATTGTTCCGTTGGTAGAAGTACTTCCAGCAACCGTAAACATATCATCAAAACAAATAGTTGCCGTTGGTGATGCTACTGTTACTGTTGGCTCATCTTCCACAGTAATGGTTACCGTATCTGTTGCAGCAACACAAGGTGCTGTAAAGTCAGATGTTAATGTTAATACATAATCTCCAGGTACCGTAGCTGTAAAAGTTACTGTTTCAGGATTAGCTGTTGCAGCAGTTGAGCTTAATGCACCATCACCACCTGCAGGACTTGTCGTTAGTGACCAAGTTCCCATAGTAGCTCCGCCACCGATAGTAGCATCACTTAATGTATAAGAAACAGCATCAGAACATAAGGAAACAGCGGCTCCAGCTTCCACTGTTGGCTCTTCACTGATTGTTAATGCTATTGAAGCTGAAACCATACTTGATGCACAAGCGCCTGTTCCAGTTACTGTTTTGGTAAGTGTTATTACTCCAGCGCTTACATCTTGTGTACTCGCAGTGTATATTGGATTCTCTGCCGTAGCATTGTCATAAGTTCCTGTTCCACTAGTCGTCCAAGCAATTGTTCCGTTGGTAGAAGTACTTCCAGCAACCGTAAACATATCATCAAAACAAATAGTTGCCGTTGGTGATGCCACTGCTACTGTTGGCTCATCTTCCACAGTAATTGTTACCATATCTGTTGCAGCAACACAAGGTGCTGTAAAGTCAGATGTTAATGTCAGTATGTAATCTCCAGGTACCGTAGCTGTAAAAGTTACTGTCTCAGGAGTAGCTGTTGCAGCAGTTGAGCTTAATGCTCCATCACCACCTGCAGGACTGGTCGTAAGTGACCAAGTTCCCATAGTCGCTCCGCCACCGATAGTAGCATCACTTAAGGTATAAGGACTAGCATCAGAACATAAGGAAGCAGCGGCTCCAGCTTCCACTGTTGGCTCTTCACTGATTGTTAAAGTAACAGTATCCGAGACCTTAGTTGTAGAACAAGAATCCTCACCAGTTACTGTTTTAGTTAACGTCACTACACCAGCATCCACGTCCAAGGTGCTCGCAGTATATACTGGATTATCAATTGTATTATCTGAGAACGATCCAGATCCACTAGTACTCCATATTATCGTTCCATTACTAGATGTGCTTCCAGTTACTGTATACATCTCGTCATAACAGATGACAGCTGAGGCTGGACCAGCATCCACTTCTGGTGCTGGTGCTATAGTTACGGTAATTGTTTCCGTTTCTCCTTCACATCCAGAATTTGAGGTAGCCTGCACAACATACTCTACCGTTAAATCTCCTGCTGTAGTATTTGTAAACGCATCATTAGCAATTGCATTGGCTGCTAATCCTGCTGTAATTACTGCGTTAGACCCTCCAGGAACTAAGCCCGCTTGAGGTGTAATACTTACAAGTCTATACGAAGCAGCCGGAGTACTTGTAGGTTCGACATCTAAGGTCACCCCAATAACTACATCACTACAAACTGTCTCATCTAACGTACTTGAAACTACAGGCTCAGGAGCAACCGTTACCACTACATCAAATATTTGACCTGTACAAGGATCCGGATCACTCACGGTTAAAGTATATGTAATAGTCACATTATTAGATGTCCTATTTATATAAGTATCAGTTATATCATCTGCAGAAGGAGTATTTCGATTTGCAGCTGCAGGCACATTCAGTTCATCTGATGACACAACAGTATAAGACGGTGTAACGCTTGATACATCGATATTTAATTGTTCACCAGAACATACTGCTTCCGCAAAATCAGGAAACGGAGGATCTACTAATGTAAGGACCACTTCTTCTCTTACAGGGTTAGTACACGGAATACTCGAATCTGAAATTTCAGCAAAATAAGATATTGATCCTGCAGCAGTAAGTTCAGGCTCACCAGCTATTGGACTTCCTCCAGTCGCTGTGGTATACCAATCAACTGATATGTTTGGATCAGAATCTATAGCATTATTTGCATTAAGCTCTGCTCCAGATACTGCGCAACCAATTAAATCTTGAATAGAATTTAACTGTGGTTCGACCACAGTAATTGTTAACGTATCCTCTGCTGGAATACAAGGAGCCGCTGCATCTGTAGTTAATGTTAACACATAAATTCCGGCGGTAGTTGCTGTAAAATTGGCGGTATCAGGCGAAGATGTAGCTGTATTAGGTGTAACAGCACCATCCCCAGGATTTGTACTTACTGTCCAAGTACCAGTTGTAGCTCCTCCGCCAATAGACGAACCCACGAGCTGGTAGCTAGCAAAATCTATACATAACGTTATGTCATTTCCAGCCTCAACAGTTGGATCTGTATTGATAGACAAAACAAAATCATCAGAAGCGGTTGTTGCTCCACAACCACCTGTTCCAGTTACTGTCTTAGTTAGGGTTATTGTTGTCGCCGCAATATCATCAGCACTAGGAGTATACGTTGGATTTTCAGCAGTGAGACTACTAAAAACACCATTACCACTTGTTGTCCAACTTATTACATCTGATGGTGTGCCACCTATTGAAGAAGTACCATCTGTAAATTGATACATATCTATTGAACAAATCGTAGCTGCTTTTTCTGTTCCTACGCTTGCAGTAGGTGCTTCATCTACCGTGATTGTAACGGTGTCAAAAATTACAGGACATGGAGTATCCGTGTTTGTCGTTAATGTCAATATATAATCGCCAGAAACAGTTGCTGAAAAACTAGCACTTTCTGGATTTGCTGTTGCTATTGCTGGATTAACTACTCCATCACCGCCGCTTGGTTGTGTAATGGTCCACAGACCTGTAGTTGCCCCACCACCTATAGAAGCACTTGAAAGCATGTAGCTTCCAAAATCATTACATAATGCAATATCATTTCCTGCTTCAACAGTTGCTTCTTCTATTCTCGTGAGCGTAAGACTATCTGTTGTAGGATCACAAATCATGTCTGTATTAGATACTGTAACAGAAAGTTGTATCGTGGTTGCACTTTGATCTGCTGATCCTAACGTATAAATTGGATTAGTTGCAGACACATCATTAAAAGCTCCATCTCCAGTAGTTTCCCATAATATATTATCTGCCACTACGTTTGCAGCTGTTAGACTATATGTAGATTCAGTTTCGCAAATCTCTTCATCTGGACCCGCTTCACCAATAGGGGCACCTATTACATTAAGAGTAGTGCATCGTTGTTCTGCGCATCCACCTGGATCGATTACATTACATATTACATAGGTGCCAGGAGCAGCAAATGTATAATTAACATCTTGACCACCACCTCCAACGACTTGCGCAGGACCTCCGTCTACAGAAACAGTAAACTGCTGTCCAGCTCCAGATGCTGATGGTATAAATACAGACTCGCCTACACAGTAATCTTCGCCATCAAGAGCTATAGAATCTGTACCATCAATAGTGAACCCTAGACCACCTGTTGGAAATATAAAATAATCAATAAATGCGCAATTTGCAGCGACAGCTACAGAGTTTACCATAGGCCCTCCATTTGCCTGATTATTAAAAACCCTACCACCTCCAGATGGAACGGACTGACTATAGGTAAGACAATCTCCAGTACACCCCGCTGGTGTAATATCTGGCTGAGGACCTGCCGGAACATTACAAAAGTCACCTACTGTATTTCCAGAAGCTGCTCCATCCGTATATAATGTCAAACTAAAAACACCATCTGCAGTTTGTGCATTAAAGGCACAAGAAGTAATTGTAATTACTTCACAAACTGGGCCCGATGTACAATCAAAAGATATATTACCTTGACCAGGAATTATACCTACTTGATTTAAATCCTCATCTAAAATAAAAACTGCTTCAGCGGTTTGTCCGAAATCCCCACGTCTACAAACTCTAATTTCTATATCCTCAGAAACTGGTAATATGTTACCTGGATCTGCGAGAACAACGTCAAATCTCCATTCTGGATCTTCACCAGGACTACCGTTGTTCCCCCCTCCTCCTGTAATACAGGCTTCTGCTCCTTGTACTTGAAAAGTAACTCCATCTGCACCAAGAGCCGCATTTACGGCTATAATAGCATCTGGGTTTCCTGGAGGACCCGCAGGATCAGGGTTTGGCCTGTTAGTCCCTGCAATAATTTGAGCCTCTAATTGAAAGGAACAAAATAGAAGCGTTACAAAAAAAATTAAAGCAGTAAGTTGAGTTTTGGTAGTTTTATGAATCATACGTGATGATTTTGAAAGGATTTGGGTCAATTAGTATTGTCAACTAGTATTCAATGTTTTGACACTAGATTTTTTTCAAGGGAGAAAGATAAAGAACTTTCAAATGACATCTATGTATTTATCACAAGTTATCAACAATTAACATGACAATTACGACAAAAAGTATTTTTTTTCGGATTAAATACGTAATTCGCTATGATGAAATCGAAAAACCTACAATTCCCTTGATATTTAAGATGAATTCTTTTCTATTCGCCAACAAGAGACACCCTCAATTGCAATAAGCAGTTTTATTGCTCAATCTAAAACAACCCATTCAAGAACGTATTGGCTATATCAAACTAGTGGGCTGCGTATTATGACAAGAACCATATATAGATAAGCAGGCTTAGAAATACACTACACTATTTTTTTTTAAGTGGAATTAACAAAAACAGAAGTAACAAAAAAGTGCTATACTTTAAAGCATAGCACTTATAGCAGAGAGGAAGGGATTCGAACCCTCGATACGTTGCCGTATACACGCTTTCCAGGCGTGCGCCTTAAGCCACTCGGCCACCTCTCTATTTTTGTTGTAAAGCGAGTGCTCTACAGGTATTTATTCTTAACGACATCTGATTACAACTCACTGTTGTAGGTGTTTCAAATTTTCGCGAAAGCGTATAAATCATACTCTTTCTAAAGGATTGCGAAATAACAAAAAAATAATAACTCATTCAAGAGTTACACACTTTATGTGAGCTCTCCTCGTAAAGAAGTTTCAAAGACGGTTTTAAAGACTTTAGGCCCAAGTTCCTGCCCTAGTAAATACATCATTTTTGTGGTGGCTGCTTCTGTAGTCATGTCGCCTCCATTAATGACGCCCATTTTCTTTAAAGCGACACTAGTTTCATAATTCCCCATGTGCACACTGCCAGAGATACACTGCGTGATATTTACGATAGGGACTCCTCGCTTGATAGTTGCTTTAAGCGCATCTACAAACCAAGGTTGCGTAGAGGTGTTTCCTGCCCCGAAGGTTTCTAGCACCACGCCACGCGTACAAGGAATATTAAGCATTGCTTCTACTAAGCACTGCGAAATACCAGGATATATTTTAAGTAGTAAAATCTCTGTAACTAAGGTTCTGTGAACTTTAAGTGGTTTTTTATTCGGTTTCCAGAGTGCATCTTCATTAATAGTGAGATGTACTCCTGAGGTGAGGAGTTCTGGATAATTAGGAGAAGTAAACGCTTCAAAATTTTCAGCACTTATTTTTGAGGTGCGATTTGCTCTGTATAGCTTGTACTCAAAGTAGAGACACACTTCAGTTATAAGTGGTTTATTACGTTTTCTCAAAGCAGCTACTTGAACTGCAGTAATTAAATTTTCTTTTGCATCTGTGCGCAAATCTCCTATAGGAAGCTGTGATCCCGTAAACACCACAGGCTTAGATAGATTTTCTAGCATAAAACTTATGGCAGATGCGCTATAACTCATGGTATCGCTACCGTGCAGTACTACAAAGCCATCATAACTATCGTATCCTTCTTTTATAAAATCACAAAGCTCGTTCCAGTAAGTAGGATTCATGTTTGACGAATCAATTACGGTATCAAATGAGGCGGTGCTTATCTCACAATCTAGCAATCTAAGCTCTGGGATTTTTTCAAGCAACTCATCAAAGTTGAAAGCTTTTAAAGCTCCCGTTTCATAATCTTTGATCATACCTATGGTACCACCTGTGTATATTAAGAGAATTTTAGCCTTGCTCATACTTTTTCTGATTGTACTACTGGGTTTGCGTACATTAATAAGAAGCTATCTACTTCTATCTGCTTTTCTGCATCTACTCGCACTTCTAATCTACGTTCAAAATGACGTAATTCTTTCTCATCATAATAAGCGCTGTACTTATTGCTTTTATGGTATAAATCATATGCAATATAATTAGACGGCCACAACTTATAATGCTTCCATATTATATTATCTAAGGCACTGGCAAATGCTTGTAACTTATCATTATCACTTGTATAATCCTGAGCAATTTGATCATAAATTTCTTCTGGTATAGGTGCCGCTGCTATATGGATATTGCGTTTATTACCTAGTGCACCTTTAAGGATGCTATTAAAATCTTCGTTTGCTGTTTTTATGTAAGGTACATTTTCTTGTTTTGCCACAATTTCGGGTACCTTCAAGATATCTGTAGGGTCATACTCATAAGAGATTGCGACTCCTACTATGTTAAGTTCTTTGAGGTATTCCATTAGTGGTGTTTTACCACGAGCAATGGTAATCATCTTGAGTACGCCTTGCTGCGTTTTATCGAGTCCGTCTTTTGTTCTTCCTTCTCGCTGGGCTACCCACACAGATCTATTTTCTACTAGCAAGTGCTTAATGTATTGAGACAAGAGTTTAGAACTCATAAGCATCTCACGTGGTGACTGCCCTCTTAACACCAAGAAGTTTCTATTGAGCTTAGACAGCTCCATTAAAAAATCTTTTTGCACAAGGTTATCTCCTATTGCAGAGGCTGTTGTTATAAGACCATGATCTATAAGCGTCATATTAAGCAATGACGTATCAAGCACGATATCACGATGGTTTGATAGGTATAAATAAGACCGCTTTCGCGAAAGCGTATCAAACCCACTACACGTAAAATCCTCAGCACTTTTATCAAGTAGATTTGTTACTGATTTATAGATAACTTTTTCTTGAAAATCGGCTATTGAAAAGCAGGTACTGAGTACTTCGACAATTTCTTCTTGTGTTTTATCTGGAAATGTAAATTGCAGTAAAATCCTAAACATAGGATGTCTTGCTGCGTGAAGTAAAGCCTGATTTACTTCATTATCATTATAAGGTCGTATATGGTCGTATCTATTCAAAATAGTCTGGATTGTTTGTCACAAAAGAACAAAATATTTTGAGTCTTCATCTACTATTTACAAGAAGATGCTATGCACGCTTTGTAAAAAACACTTCATCTGCATTACTAGTAGTTATTGCAGCGATTTCATCTAAAGGTTTTTGATAAATTGTCGCCAGCTTTTCGGCTACTAAAACCACGTAGCTACTTTCATTACGTTTACCACGATACGGCACAGGACTTAAATACGGCGCATCTGTTTCTAGTACAATATGTGATAACGGTATCTCCGCTAGAAATTGATCGATTTTACCATTTTTAAAAGTTGCTACGCCACCTATCCCGAGTTTCATGTTGTAATTAATGGCCTGCTCTGCTTGTTCTTTAGTTCCAGAAAAGCAGTGAAATATCCCAAAGAGATCATCTCCTTTCTCACTTTCTAGCACTTCAAAAACTTCGTCAAATGCCTCTCTACAGTGTATAACGATAGGTTTTTTATACTTTTTGGCCAGTTGTATTTGTCGTTTGAAAGCATCTCGCTGAATTTCTAAAGTAGACTTATCCCAATACAAATCTATCCCTATCTCCCCTACTGCATAAAAATCACGAGCGGCAAATTGTGCCTCCACATGCGCCAGCTCTTCTTCGTAATTCTCCTTAACATGCGTAGGATGTAGACCCGCCATTAAAAACATATGATCTGGATAGTTTTTTTCTAACGCATACATACGCTCTGTATACTCAGAGTCTATCGCAGGAATAAAAAATCTGTTTACGCCAGCGTCAATTGCTCGTTGTATCATCACGTCCTGATCTTCATCAAAAGACTCGCTGTATAAATGGGTATGGGTATCTGTAAAATTCATAGACCACAAAAATAGCTAGCGCATAGAAAAGAGAGAAGGGAAAACACATAAACTTGAGCAATGCTTTACAAAGCTACAAGTCTATAGGATTGTAGTATTTTTGAGTAATACACTAATAAATATGCCTTCATTACGCGAGTTTCTACTTTCAAAAAAATATTGCCGTACACGTCTCTTCCCTACCGTGACTAATCATCTTGAAATGAAAGCAAGAATTAATGGTGTAGAAGGTTCCTTCATACTTGATACAGGAGCTTCTAGTTCGTGCATAGACTTTGAATTTGCAGAGTTGTTTGGGCTACTTTCTGAAGACAGTGAAGTCCTAGCTGCAGGTGCTGGCGCAACTGATATGATTACTAAGCTTTCGCGAAAAAATACCATTACCATTCAAAAATGGGAATACAAAAAATTAGACATCGTCCTCTTTGATATGTCACATGTAAATACAGCACTGAGAAATCATGATGCTGCTCCCGTTCATGGAATTCTAGGTGCAGATGTACTTAATGCAGGAAAAGGGATTATTGATTATCAATATAATTGCTTGTATTTAAAATAAGTGCACATTTTAAGCACTACATCTTCTCGTAAATCCACGTTAAATGTTAAAATTTTAACGATTATTCAATTTAAACACCTATCAATCAGTAATCTATATTTTTTAACAAAATTCATATAATCCAATAAGAATTTTCTCACGTTTAAATATTTGTAACCATTACAGTATTTTTTTACTGTATTCATACAAACATTCAAGACAACTTTCTGCGGCCGCGATAAGTGATTTTGGAATTAACCTTTTTAATTTAAAATCCAATTATGAAAAATTTTCATCTAGCAGTCGCCTGTGCCTTATCATTATGTCTATTTAATTCTTGTGAGAAAGAAGACATTAATGAAATCAGCGAAGCAGAAAACACCACTGTAGAAATCCAATCAAATGACATTGAGAAAGCAGAAGAAGCTTTCCCAGGTCAAAAAGGACAATCACAAAATCTATTTTACGGATTACATAGTCTAGAAGTCGCGACTATAAACGACACCTATGTCTTTGAAGGAGATATAATCTTCTCAAAAAATCAACTACAAGAAAGCACAGATGCTACTCGTAGCACTGGACGCACTGGAGGTAGATGGGCAAACAATACCGTGTATTATGCTATAAATCCTAGTCTTCCTAATCAAGCTCGTGTTACAAATGCCATAGCAAACTGGGAAGCGAGCACTTCTGTACGTTTTGTACAACGCACAAACCAATCGGACTACGTGTATTTCACTCCTGGTAGCGGTTGTTCTTCATATGTAGGAAGAATAGGCGGTCGCCAAGACATTACACTTGCAAGCGGTTGCTCTACGGGTAGCACCATTCATGAAATAGGTCACGCCGTAGGTTTATGGCACGAACAAAGTCGCGCAGATCGTGATGACTACCTCACCATCAACCTAAACAATGTACAAGATGGAGTGGATTATAACTTTCTAACATATGTTGCACAAGGACAAGATGGAACAGAATATACAGCCCAGCTTGACTTTAATTCTGTAATGCTTTATAGCTCTTTTGCTTTTAGCAAAAATGGCCAACCTACCATCACAAAAAAAGATGGTTCCACATATACTACAAACCGCACAGCACTCTCTAATGGAGATATTACTGGCATCAATATCATGTACCCAGGTGATGGTGGCGACGGAGGCAATAGTGGAGACATTTGCGATGGTGTAGCTGCATACAATAGCAACACAAATTATACTATAGGCAATCAAGTGACTTACCAAGGGAATCTTTATGAACGTGTAAATGGAGGTTGGACAAACCTAGGTCCTTGCGGAAGCAATCAACCGCCAGCAGATATATGCGAAGGTGTGCCAGCATATAATGGTAATCAAAGTTATAGTGTAGGTGATTTTGTGACCTACCAAGGCGGACTTTATGAACGTTTATCAACAAGCTGGGATCGTATAGGTGACTGTGGTTAGGCTTTCATAAATATCTCACATTATCAATAGCCACTCTGCAAAGAGTGGCTATTTCTTTTCACAATTCTTCCTTAACATCGGGTTAAACTTGCTACAATCTATATTAACTTTATAGTGAGATTTAACATATTTGTAAAAACAACCACAACCATGGCAATTCTAGGATCTATAATAAAAAGTGCAATTGACTTAAAGGATACATTATCCTCAGACATTAATCCTATTCAAGAGCAGGAACAGGTTCTAGCAGATATGCTGAATACTGCAAAGGATACTGCCTTTGGAAAGTATTATGGGTTTTCTCAACTACTAGAAGAAGAAGATCAAGCAGCTGCATTTTCAAAAATGGTTCCTTACCACGATTATAACCAGATGGACAGTATGTGGTGGGATCGCATAAAACATGGATTAGAAGATATAACATGGCCTGGAAAACCTCACTACTTTGCACTTTCTAGTGGTACTACTGGAAAAACGAGCAAAAGAATTCCAGTCACTGAAGAAATGGTTGCTGCCATAAGAAGCACCAGTCTTGCTCAAGTATCTGCACTTGCTCATTATGATTTACCAACAGATTTTTTTGATAAAGAAGTAATGGCTCTAGGCAGCTCTACAGATCTTATCGAACATGATGAATTTCTTGAGGGTGAAATAAGTGGTATTACAGCGAGTAATATTCCTTTTTGGTTTAAAGGATTTTACAAGCCTGGAGAAGATATCGCTAAAATTGAAAACTGGGATGAACGCGTAAAAACCATTGCAGAAAGAGCCAAAAATTGGGACATAGGCGCACTAAGCGGGATTCCATCATGGATGGAGCTTATGCTTAAAGAAGTAATTGCTTATCATAACGTAAAAAATATCCATGAGATATGGCCCAATCTACAAGTTTTCACAAGTGGAGGCGTTGCTTTCAAACCTTATGAGAAGAGCTTTAGACAACTACTAGGAAGAAATATTACAGTAATCGACACATACCTTGCATCAGAAGGTTTTATGGCTTACCAGAGCAGACCTGAGACTTCCTCTATGAAGCTTTCTACTAATGCTGGTATTTACTTTGAATTTGTACCCTTCACTCCAGAATATATCAATAATGACGGCTCGCTATCACAAGATGCTACATCTCTTACTTTAAAAGAAGTAGAAACAGATGTAGACTACGTGCTTATCATAAGTACTGTTTCTGGTGCATGGAGATATCTTATAGGTGACACGATTGCTTTTACCGATGTAGAGAGAGCAGAAATTAAAATAACAGGACGCACTAAGTTTTTCTTAAACGTAGTTGGCTCTCAACTTTCTGTAAATAAAATGGAAGTAGCCCTAAGAGAACTTGAAGAACAATTTGATATTGAAATTCCGGAATTTACGCTAAGTGCAAAAAAGATAGATGGAGAGTTTTACCACTGCTGGTATCTAGGCACAACGGCGACTACAAATGAAAGCGAACTTGCAGAGGCTCTAGATAAAAGTTTGAAAGAAGCAAACAAGAATTATAAAGTGGCTAGAGGAAAATCTCTCAAAGGAGTAAAAGTTACCACTATTGACCCTAATATTTTTCACGAATGGAGTGGTCAAAACAAGAAAAAAGGAGGACAAGTAAAAATGGAGAAAGTGATGGATGAAGAGAAATTTGAAGCCTTTGAAGCCTTTGTTGCTAAGCAATAATTTCATAAAAAATCAACTATAAAAAAACGGGTATCATAATAGTGATACTCGTTTTTTTATATAAATATCTTGCTAGTCATGCTCCAGCAGGTGCATGACTTCTTCTGGCGACATGTATAGACTGCGCAGGCGTTCTTTGTAAGCCTCAGAAATATTTGCATGGTCGAGTATAAAGTTTTTAGTTTTTAAAATATAAGTTCCCATTCCATGAGTAATGGCAAATACATCTGCGGTACGTTCTACTTCTTTAATATGAGCGCCAGAATATAAATACTTCACTCCAAAAACTAACATCCCAAACCCAGAACGTTCCCTATAATCCATTACATGACCTAGCTCATGCCCTAACCATCCCGTAACCACATCACTTGGCACTTCAGAAAAACTGAGTTCATCTTGATCTATTTGTATCGTTCTTGATATAAGTATAATGTATTCTCGTTTCTTTCTAGATTTCAAAAAACTAGCCCAACGCGGTTGTGCCTGCATTGTCGACTTTTTTATATTGTCTTTAAACTGAAAAGTTATTGCAGTGTTCCACAACTCTGGGTAATGCTCTAAAGCAACGATAGCTTCATCATAAATTTCTTTAGGAATCACTTTATTCTCAAGGTTGAGCACTGCATCCTCAGTAGGTATTACATCTTTCTCTGTCATACTTTCAAAGTAGGGTTTATCTGCTTGCTGTGCTGTTAAGAGCATACTAAAGTTAGTTAGGATAATCCAAAAAGCAATGTGTATCTTCATCTTCAAAACATAGGTATGAAAAAATTATTAATAACGAGTATTGTTTTTTGTCTCGCTTTCGCGAAAGCGGACTTTGCAAATGCGCAATCTTTAAGACCTGTTACGGGGGCTGAGATTATTAAAAAATCAATAGCATTTCATGACCCCAATGACAATTGGTCAACCTTTCAAGGGGAATTTACCGTAGCACTTGATATGCCAGAAAAAGCTTCTAGAAAGAGCATTATCACACTTGACATTCCTAATGAATATTTTAATCTCACCACAAAACAAGAAGATGCAACTTCGTTTAGGGAGATAAGCAATGGCACTTGTAAATATACAGATGAGGCTGGAGAAATAATCACCACTACCACCGATAGCCAAGATTGTGAGAGAACGAGAATGTATCGCGATTACTACTCATACTTATACGGGCTTCCTATGAAGCTTAATGATCCAGGCACTCAGATAGATCCTACGGTGAAAAGCGTCACTTTCAAAGGGAAAAAGTATACCATGGTAAAAGTAACCTATGATAAGGCTGTAGGTTCAGATATTTGGCAATTTTACTTTAACCCTTCTACGTACGCTCTAGAAGTATATCAATTTTTTAAAGGCACAGATGAGACTACAGGCGAGTATATTCTGCTTGATGACATAGCTATCATCGAAGGCATTAAAATGCCTAAAAACCGCGCTTGGTATTACAACAAGGATGATGGATACTTAGGTACAGATAGCATTGTACAAGATTAATCGCTAATCCCTTTTTACGGTTAAAATCGCTTGCTTGTAATTACGCATGCTGTAATATTCTTTGTGCAATGAGGAAGCAAACTCCTCTACCCTTGCAAAATTTGCATATGATGGATTAAGACCATCATTAAAGTCCTCATCTGTGATAAGAAGCGCGATATACCACGTATCGCCATAAATTCTAATAGGATCATCATTAAATACAGGACCTATTCCATTTTCCTCCAACATCTTATTTGCTAACGGTCTTAGTAAATTGACAGTTTTTGTATTCTTACTCACTTCATAAAACGAGACATAGTAATTATTTCCATCAAGCACTACTGGCACATTATCTTCTACATAATTGTGCTGTAGATCATACTTTGTATTTACGTAAGTATAAAACTCATCTGCATCTTTTGGATCTGTGAAGATGTATGAATACCTCTTAGGCAGCTTTTTATTAAACTTCTTGGCTTTTTTAATGGAGCCATTACTCAGGTCAGGAGCTATTGCTACTGGAAAGCAAGATTGCAAAATAACCAAACAGAATAAACCTAGTATATATCTCATTTAATGTGTTTTACGTAACGCATCAAACAACATACCAAAACCATAAATACTTATTGAACTGAGTATAACCAAGAAAACCCTTACCGCATTGCGGTAAGGGTTTTATATGATAATTGAGAAACTATCCTCGTTTATTATGCCTCAAAAGGCACGATAGAAACGTAAGATTTGTTGTCTTTTTTCTTTTGGAATTTTACAACACCATCTACTCTTGCGTGTAGTGTGTGATCTTTTCCTCCGTATACGTTCTCACCTGGGTGATGCGTATTACCTCTTTGACGTACGATGATGTTCCCTGCGATTGCAGCTTGTCCTCCAAAGATCTTAACACCTAAGCGTTTTGATTCTGATTCGCGACCGTTTTTAGAACTACCAACTCCTTTTTTGTGAGCCATCTTGTTTCGGTTTTATAAGTTATACTTGATAGTATAGCGATTAAGCTTTACCACCGTCTAATTCGTCTTGCCATTTCTTAAGCTCATCCCACTTACCATCTGCAGCAAGTTGTGCTTGTGCTGGCCATGTGTCAGTTACGTGATTTCCACGTACACCTGCGATAATTTCAGAAATCTTAGCAGCATCAGTTTTTGCAAGTTGTGCAAAAGTTGAAATTCCTGCCTCTACAAGAGTTTCAGCAATTTTAGGTCCGATACCCTCTACTTTTTTAAGATCGTCTGCTTTAGAAGATTTTTTTGCAGTAGCCTTAGGAGCAGTTTCCTTTACAGGAGCAGCAGCTTTAGGTTCAGCTTTTTTCTCTTCTTTCTTAGGAGCAGCTTTCTTAGCTCCAGAAGTAGCGATACTTTCAATTACGATTTCAGTAAGAGACTGGCGGTGTCCGTTTTTCACACGGTATCCTTTACGTCTTTTCTTCTTGAAAACGATTACTTTGTCACCTTTAAGGTGTCTTAAGACTTTTGCTCCTACTAGAGCTCCGTCTATAGCTGGGGCGCCTAAAGTGATGTTAGATCCGTCTCCTACCAAAAGTACTTTGTCGAAATCGACAGTTTTTCCTTCTTCGGTAGATAGGCGGTTAACAAAGACTTTTTGGTCTTTTGCAACTTTAAATTGCTGCCCTGCTATCTCTACAATTGCGTACATAGCGATTAATTAAATATTGTTATTACACTAATAATAGCCCAAACCTCTCAGTTTAAGCGGGTGCAAATATACTATTTATCTTAAGATTTACAATAAGCATCATTTGTTTTTATATAATAATATCACTCTACAAATACATTCTTACAGAAAATTAAAAATTAACCTACAACAAATACCCAGCACCACGTCTCATTCTTACAAAACTCAGACAACAAATACCTACTCATCAGCGCAATAACAACATCTAAAGCAATAAGCTGCTAGAAAAATAAAATATTTTAACGTTTTTATTTGCACTTTAACGATTGTAGATATATTTTCGCCCACTTAACTAATCAATCAATTAACAATGAAACATTTAAAATCAATCATCACATTAATTATCTTAACATTTACACTTGCGTCTTGCTCTACAGATGATGCTCCAGATGTTGACACAAATCTTATTGTAGGAACATGGTCAATCCAAGATTTAAATTTCAGCAGCGACCTTACATACGCTTTTGCTGGTCAAACCATCTCATCTACCTCAAACGGCAGCGGATCAAACTTTGACTACACAGTAACTTTTAATGAAGACAACACACTGGTTGCAAATGGATCTTATGACTACTTAGTAACCTCAACAACAGATGGCGAAGAATTCACTCAAACAATTACTATCGAAGACGTTGACACAAATGGAACTTGGAGCATCGATGGAAACCAACTAACTTTTACAGGGTTTACAACTGCCCAAGTTGACAATGATTTTATTAGCGGAGGTCAAGATGCAGGAAGTTCTACAATAGAAATTCTCAACGCAACTACGCTTCTTATAACTAGCGATCTTGAAGATGCTGTACCTTTAGATTTACCAGAAGGAATAGATATAAACATAGAAGGATCTAGCGACGTCACACTAACTAGAATTAATTAGAACCTACCCAGTAAAAGCAAAAAAACCGCCAATTGGCGGTTTTTTTTGTTCTTATCTTTAAGTGCTTATCCTCGCACAGAGTCTCCTCTATCTTTTAATACTTTCTTTGTTCCTTCTGTATTCCAACTTGGCTTAAATAACTGCATAAAGCAGAGCGATAAGCATACCACAGTTGCAAAGCCTGCAATCGCTACTGTAAATACAACAGAACCTATGCTTGTATTATACGTTTGCTCCCAAGGACCAATTAGACCGTCTAGAAATTCTGGATTTATATTCCCTGCATATAATGCAAAAAATCCTGTAAAAATGATGGTTGCTACAAATCCCGAGACAACTCCATTTACCATACCGTCGGTATAGCTGTATGTAGCTCCGTTTTTAATTTGTGTATACTTAATAACCTCGTATATCCCAAAACCTACAATCACTCCATTAAAAAGTGAGAATAGCACATTAGTATGTAAGTTAAATAGAGAAAGTACTAAGAAGTACGCTATGAGGCCTCCGCTCATTGCAAAAGCAAATCTGATAGGCATTGTGAATTTTGACATCTTGTTCAGTTTTTGTGACATAAAGATAAACAAAATATAAAGCTATACTCTTAACCCACTGTTAAATAACAGCTTAACAAATCATTAAGAAACTCCTAACTTGCTGAATAGGTCCCAAATAACCACTCCAGCGCTCACAGAAATATTTAGAGAGTGCTTTGTACCCAACTGTGGGATTTCAATAACAGTATTACTTAGAGACACAATTTCTTGCTGAACACCTTTTACTTCGTTACCAAAAACAACGGCATACTTCTCACCAGTAGTAGGCATAAATTTATCAAGCATCACCGCTCCTTCTGCTTGCTCTATCGCACACACATGAACACCATCCTCTTTTAATTGTTGCACAAGAGAAACACTGTCCTCTACATATTCCCATGCTACAGCATCTGTTGCTCCTAAGGCTGTCTTTTGTATATCGCGATGCGGTGGCGTTGCGGTAATGCCACAGAGATAGATTTTCTCTACAAGAAAAGCATCTGAAGTGCGGAAAACGGACCCTACATTATTAAGACTACGTATATTGTCCAGTACGATAATTATAGGCGTCTTTTTTGCCTCCTTGAAGTCGGAAACAGATTTTCGGTTGAGTTCGCTATTTTTAAGTTTTCTATTCATGAATCAGTCGGTGTGGCCGTAATGCTTTGTAAACTTACGCTTTCGCGAAAGCGTACTTATACTACTTCTGGTTATAACCAAAACGCTTAAGCTGGTTAGAATTACTTCTCCAGTTCTTATTTACTTTCACATAAAGTTCAATGTGCACCTGCTTGCCAAAGAATTTCTGCAAATCCTTTCTAGCCTCTACACCTACTCTTTTTAAAGCAGTTCCTTTATGTCCAATTATAATTCCCTTCTGACTATCACGCTCCACCATAATTACTGATCGCATGCGGATGATCTCATCCTCCTCAAAGAAATCTTCTGTATCAATCTCTACAGCATAAGGAATTTCCTTCTTGTAGTGCATCAAGATTTTCTCACGGATGATCTCGTTTACAAAAAAGCGCTCTGGCTTATCTGTAAGTTGGTCCTTAGGATAAAAAGCTGGCGACTCCGGTAATAGCTCAATAATTCTATTGAATACCTGTGGCACACCAAAGCTCTCGAGTGCAGAAATAGCAAACACCTCAGCATTTGGCACTTTTTCAGACCATAACTTCAATGCCTCTGCTAGTGTCTCTTCGTTTCCTTTATCTATTTTATTTATAAGTAATAAAACAGGGATTTTTGAACCGCGTATTTTATTAAAAAACGCCTCATCTTTAAGCTCTTTCTCACCCAGCTCTACAATGTACAAAAGCACATCTGCATCTTCAAAAGCACTTTTTACAAAGTCCATCATAGACGCCTGTAACTCATATGCTGGTTTTATAATACCAGGGGTATCACTCAATAGCATCTGGAAATCCTCCCCATTTACAATACCTAAAATACGGTGACGCGTAGTCTGCGCTTTTGAGGTGATGATACTAAGACGCTCGCCCACAAAGGCATTCATAAGCGTACTTTTACCCACATTAGGGTTACCGATGATGTTTACAAATCCTGCTTTATGAGACATAATAATTTATTTTGGGCAAAGATACTTTAATTTGCCACGTTGCGCTTGCTCCTCAACGAGAACTGAGGTAATAGATGAATAAATATATGATTGAAGTTTACAAATTCTATACGTACGCTTTCGCGAAAGCGTAACTCATCAAGATCTAGGCTTCTCCCTAGTTCTATCATACATTACAATACTTCCCGCCACCGAAACATTGAGACTTAACGTAGATGGAAATTTTATAAGAAAATGCGACTTATCTATAGCCTCATTAGTAAGACCATGATCTTCTGCACCCAATAAGTAAACGCAACGACGCGGGTGATGAAAGGTCTCTAGCGCCTCTGCTCGATCATCAAGCTCTACGCCTACAATGCGCACACCTTTAGGCAAGTGCTTAAAAAAGTCATCAAAGGTATCATAATGGTAATACGGCATTGCCTTTACCGCATTATGCGTATCACTAGATTGCTTTGCATATCTATTACCGATGGTAAAAATAAAACTGGCGCCTAGATTTTGAGCAGAGCGCCATAAAACACCTAGGTTTTCTGGTGTTTTACCATTCTGTATCCCAATGCCAAAAAATTCGTTTGTAAAGTTGTCTGGTTGCATAGCCACACGCTTAAAAAGGGGTTCAATAAAAAAGAGACCGTCACAAGTGAGGCCTCTTTTATTTTACATACTATCAGGTCTACCCTTCAAGCGTTTTTCTATCTTCTTTTTCTTTTCGGTGAGACGCTTCATGGCGTCCATTATTTCAGAGTCTTTTGTCTCTTTAAAAATCTCATTCAGTGCAAGAATGAGTCGTTTAGCCTCTCTTGAAGCAGCAACGCGATCACTGGTGGACATATTGCTCATTGAAGCATTTTCAAAAGCCACCGCTTCTTCCATTAATTTCATACAGTATTTCAAATTTTGGCGAATATAAGCGAACCCATACTAATTTACAAGGATTTATGCAAATTTATACTCAATAATGTGCAACTTTAGATGAAAAAAGCGTAGCTTAAGCTATTCTTCCCCTTATTCACCCTAAGCCCTGTGACACAACAAGATACCTTAATCCTTCTTTATAAATAGGTAATATCCGTTTACAAATAGTATCGCAAGATTAGTAATAATGATAGGGATACTACCTAATAACACTCCGTACGTTACAAATAATGCACAGCCTATAGAGTTTACAATACGCAACTTGCGCAAATCTTTATTTAAAAATGATAGCAACACAAAAAGGCTTGCTAGGTAACCGACAATTTCTGTAGGATTGATTTCCATTATTTTTTATTGTTTTAGCACGTAACGCGCACTGACATGAACGCGCGAAGATACTTTACAATCTAGTCCATCACAAACTTAAAACCTGCGGTAACAAAACTAGCAACCTATATTACTGCGCACAATCTTTTGCGCAGTCGTTCTTAAACACACTAACACCCTCGATAATTAACTCACAATTAGATACTCACATTAAAGAACTGACCTATAAGCGCAGTTAATCCCATAGCCAGCGTACCCCAGAAAGTAATTCTAAGTACAGCCTTTATAGGGCTAGACCCTCCAGCCTTTGCTGCCACGACGCCTAAAATGATTAAAAACAAGATTGCAGCTACGTATTGCACATATTCCATCATCTCCAAAGGCGCCATAAAAGCAACCAATACAGGTAAAAAACCACCTACTGTAAAAGCCACACCAGAAGAAAATGCCGCTTGCAATGGTTTTGCCTCCGTCATTTCGTGTATTCCAAGTTCATCTCTTGCGTGCGCTTCTAAGGCATTATGAGCTGTTAATTGCGTTGCCACCTCTAGCGCAGTCGCTGGACTGAGACCACGACGCTCATATATTTTTGCGAGCTCTAGAAGCTCCTCATGCGGTGTTTCTATAAGTTCGCGCTGCTCACGGGCAAGATCAGACTTCTCTACATCTGTTTGCGAACTAACGGATACATACTCTCCAGCTGCCATAGATAATGCGCCAGCTACTAAGCCGGCTACACCTGCAAGCAGTACAGGTTCTCTAGTAGTACTTGCTGCCGCAACTCCTATAACGATACTCGCTGTAGACAGAATCCCGTCGTTTGCACCAAGTACTGCCGCCCTAAGCCACCCACTTCTATAGATGTAATGTTTTTCTGGTATCCTTGTCTCCATGATTACTCTCCTAATAAATTAAACAATCCTTTAGTTAAAAACTGCGTTTCGGTTGCCATGTCGGTATTGAATTGCACTAATGAAAATCCTTCACTTTCTTGAACTACCTCAACTTCGGCTTGACGGAAATAATAGGTGTCACTCTGCTTCTCATCGAGCACTAAGATATAAGAAATCTGATCTACCGTCACTATGGAGGATGAAGGTAACGCTTTCGCGAAAGCGGAATTTGTTACAATACTAGCATCTACAAACATTCCCGTTAAGAAATTAACACCAGACTCATTTTCTAGATGTCCATGCACTTTAATCGTTCGATTTGCTTCAATCGAAGTGCCTACAAGATGCACCTCAGCCTTATAAATCGCTGACGAAGCTTCGGGGATTTTAAAATCTATTGCCTGACCTTTCTTTACTTTTAAGATGTCTTTTTCAAAAACCGAAAGTTCTAGATGTATATGATCATTGTCTATAATTTCTAAAATTTCGGTAGCTGGTGAAACGTACGAGCCTTTTGAAACGTTTACCTTAGTAATGCTTCCCGAAATAGGCGCGTTAATACTAACCACAGAACTTATCTTTCCAGCTCGAACACTCGCTGGAGAAATATTAATCATTCTAAGTTGTCTATCTAATCCCGTGTGTCTAGCTACTGCAGTCTTATACTCACTTTCGGCTTTTAGAAAACTTTTTTGAGAGGTAATATTTTCTGCTCTCATTGTCACCTGTCTGTCGTATTCCGCTTTGAGATAAGTGAGTTGCGCATTTACCTCCATATATTGTTGTTGCAGGGCTACAAACTCAGGATTTTCAATAGTTACAAGCAGCTGACCTTTACGTACAATATCACCTATAAGCAATGGTGTTGTTTTTATGTATCCGCCCATACTAGCATTTACCACGGCTCTATTTTCTGGCGGCACATCAATCATCCCATTTACAGTAACTACCGTAGGAAATGATTTTTCTTCTAATCCTCCTAAGGACATCTTACTTTGATCAAATTGCGCCTGAGTTACTTGAATGCGATCATCCATCGCTTCCGTTTGAGAAGATGGCTCGGTTTTGTCTGTGGTTTTTTCTCCACAGCTTACTAGTATAAAACCTAGCAATGCTATTATATATAAGTTACGTATCATATGGTCTTATTTATAAGGTTAGGTAATTAATGGCAATTACAGTTTGATTGTATACATGGAGTTTCTCAAGGTGACTTAGTCTTATCTCATAAGCGCTCTCAAGACTCTGGATATACTGGTAAAAATTAATCTCACCATTTCTAAAACTACCGTTTGCTGTTTTTAAAATTTCTTGAGAAAGTGATGCTCCTTCATTTTCATAATAATCTAGTGCTTCTTGAAGTTGCGACAACTTTTCTGTTAGGGCATTATATTTTGCATCGAGTTGTATCTCATACTCACTAGATTGTGTGACTGCGATATCTTCGGCGATTTTTGCTGCTTTTATTTTAGCAGATTGACCGCCAAATAATATTGGGATCTTCACTCCTAATTGATATCCATAAAGACTACCATTGAGCCCAGAATTTGTTCCTTGAAAATAATTAAGACTTAGATCTGGCAGGAGCTGTTGTTTTTCAAAACGACCCTTTGCCTGAAGCAGGGATACTCTGTTTTGATAATATGCCACTTCTGCACTACTGCTTATATCTAAAGTTACTAGCGCTACTTTAAACGAAGGCTCACTAGCGACTACAATAGCTTCGTCTACCTGTACCACTTTTAGTAAATCCCCATACGTAAGTGCTACTTCGCTCTGCGCTTTTTTATAATTAAGCTCTACCTGTTTTTGCTTAGAAGCCGCAGTAATCTTCTCTAGGTAATTAGTCTCTCCTAGTTCAAAACGCCTTGACGCCATTCTAGAAAAATCTGTATACAAACTATCTAGTGCACTATACACTCGTTCCTTTTCTCTAGCAATTTGATAATCATAATAGCCAGCCGTCACTTTGCGTTCAACTTCCTTTTTCTTTATTTCAAATGCACTTGAAGCTACCTTAACGCTGGCTTTATTTACGCTCTTTTCTGAGAAGTAAACCGTGGGAAATTTAAAGTCCTGCTGTATCCCAAAAACCCGTAATGGCCGATCGTTTATAGCCAGATTATTCTCGTCAAACTCATAATACACCTGCGTTTTATCAAAGCTAAAAGCGCTATTAATCAAGGCTTCAGATTGTGCTACTTCTAGCCTACTTGCTTTTAACCCAAGATTATTTTCTATAGCCATCGGGATTAACTCTTGTAACGATTTAGTCCCTTCTTGCGCTCCTAGGTTTACAGAAAATAGTAATACCACTATACTTATGGTTGTAACCTTGCCTTTGGACAATCCTTCATTATTTTTCTTAGGAGTATTTAAGTACGCATAAAGAACTGGCAATACGACGAGGGTAAGTAAGGTCGCTGTAATCAACCCTCCTATTACCACAGTAGCTAGCGGTCGTTGCACCTCTGCTCCTGCATTTGTAGAAATTGCCATAGGCAAAAACCCTAAAGCCGCAGCAGATGCTGTGAGCAACACAGCCCTCAATCTATCTTTTGTTCCTTGCTTTATTAAAGCTTCTATACTTTCAAAACCTCCTTTTTGCAGCTCTTTAAAATGCTCTATCAATACAATTCCGTTTAAAACTGCAATCCCAAACAAAGCAATAAAACCTACTCCAGCCGAAATACTGAAAGGCAGATCACGCAACCATAACAAAAGAACACCTCCTACCGCAGCCAGCGGTATTGCAGAATAAATCATCAGTGCTTCCTTTACAGATTTAAAAGCAAAATAGAGAAGAATAAATATGAGAATAAGCGCAATAGGTACTGCAATCATTAATCGCGCCTTTGCACTTTGTAAGTTTTCAAACTGTCCTCCATAAGTAATAGAATACCCTACAGGTAATTTTACATTCTCGTTAATCAGCTTCTGGACGTCATCCACCACAGATTGTAAATCACGATTACGCACGTTAACACCCACTACAATTCTTCTTCTTGTATCGTCACGAGATATTTTGGCAGCTCCTGTTTTATAGCTTATAGTTGCTAGTTCGCTTAATGGTATTTTTCCACCAGCAGGGAGATCAATGTATAGATTTTTAAGGTTATCGATATCTTGACGCTTCTCTTTGTCTAGTCGTACTACTAGGTCAAAACGCTTTTCTCCTTCAAAAACGCTTCCAGCAGTCTTACCCGCAAATCCCATGGAAACCATATCATTGAGATCCTGAATATTGAGACCATACCTGGCTATTTTTACTCTATTATATTGCACACTCATCTCTGGCAAACCTGCCACTTTCTCAACAGAAACATCTGCTGCGCCTGCTACGTTTTCGATAAGAGATCCTATCTCACTTCCTTTCTTTGCAAGAATTTCAAGATCATCGCCAAAAATCTTAATCGCAATATCTGCGCGTACACCGGTAATCAATTCATTAAAACGCATCTCTATAGGTTGTGTAAACTCTACTTCCATTCCTGGGATGACAGCAAGTGCTTCTTTAAACTTATCTGCCAGCTCATCTTTTGACGAGGCAGACGTCCACTCTCCTTTAGGTTTGAGTACAATAATCACATCGCTTTCTTCCATAGACATGGGATCTGTAGGCACCTCTGCAGCACCTATACGAGTTACCACTTGCTTTACTTCTGGAAATTTACTTAATAGTATTTTCTCAATTTCGGTGGTAATTTCTACCGTGTTACTTAGAGAGGTTCCTGTTTTTAAAACTGGCTGAATCACAAAATCACCTTCATCAAGTGTGGGAACAAATTCTCCACCCATGGTGCTATACAAATAGATAGCTACTGCTAGTAAGGCTACCGCAATTCCTAATACTAATCTCTTGCTCTGTAATGCCCAGTCTATAACTGGCTCATATATTTTATTGAGCCAGTTCATGAGTCTCACAGAGATGTTTTTATCTGTCGCATTAGATGGTTTTAAAAACATAGATGCCGCTACAGGTACATACGTAAAACAAAAAATCATCGCTCCTATTAATGCAAAACTAAAGGTGAGCGCCATAGGCTTAAACATTTTTCCTTCTACACCGCTCAGTGAGAGAATAGGTATAAAAACTATCAAGATAATAAGCTGCCCAAAGATGGCCGAATTCATCATTTTTGATGCTCCAGAAAATGTAATCTTATCTTTTAATTGTTGTTGTTCCGCTTTCGCGAAAGCGTAAATCTCATCTTTCTTTCTCGTTATTTCAAAAGCTATAAATTCTACAATTATGACCGCGCCATCTATAATAATCCCAAAATCTATAGCGCCAAGACTCATCAAGTTTGCATCTACTCCAAAGATGTACATAAGTGACAATGCAAATAACAAACACAGTGGAATTACCGAAGCCACTACCAGCCCAGATCTAAAATTACCTAGCAATAAAACCACCACAAAAATCACAATCAGACATCCTAAAATTAAATTTTCGGCAACGGTAAAAGTAGTTTTTGCAATAAGATCGCTACGGTCTAAAAATGCGTTAATGTATACACCCTCTGGAAGTGATTTTGAAATCTCAGCAACGCGTTCCTTCACCGCTTCTATGACTTTTTTAGAATTTGCATCTTTAAGCATCATCACTTGACCAAGCACCTTCTCGCCCTCTCCGTTTCCGGTAATTGCTCCAAAACGTGTGGCGCTCCCATAACCTACTTTGGCAACGTCTTTTATATACACAGGTACTCCTTCGTCATTCTTAACCACGATGTTACTTATATCATCTAATGATGAAATGAGACCCTCGCCACGTATAAAAAATGCCTGATTTACCTTTTCTATATAGCCACCTCCAGAGACACTATTATTCATTTCTAAAGCTGTAAAAACCTCGCGCGCACTTATATCCATCGCGTTAAGTTTTTCTGTATTGATAGCTACTTCGTACTGCTTTAAGAATCCGCCCCAGGTATTTACCTCAACTACTCCCGGAATTCCTGAGAGCTGGCGCTTTACTACCCAATCTTGGATGGTTCTTAAATCTTCGGCATTATACCTGTCTTTAAATTCTGGTTCTACATCAAGTATGTATTGGTAAATCTCACCTAGTCCGGTTGTGATAGGCCCCATCTCTGGTGTGCCAAAACCCTCCGGAATTTTTTCTGATGCAGATTTGATTTTCTCAGCAATGAGCTGTCTAGGCAAATAAGTTCCCATATCGTCCTCAAATACAATGGTGACGACAGATAAGCCAAATTTTGAAACAGAGCGTATCTCTATCACGCCTGGTAAGTTTGCCATTTCTAGCTCTACAGGGTAGGTTATAAATTGCTCCATATCCTGCGTAGAGAGATTACGTGAGGTAGTAATCACCTGTACTTGATTGTTTGTTACATCTGGCACAGCACCTATAGGAATTTGCGATAATGAATACAGCCCAAATCCTATAATAAAGGCCGTAAATAAGAGAACAACAAATTTGTTTCTTATACTAAAATTGATAATATGTGATAGCATTTTGTCATAAAATAATCAATGTGAAGAGCCCCAAATCTTTACAAGACTAGGTGCTAAAAATAAATTAGATCTGATTAATTATGAAAGCCGTGGCGGCTGGAAGAGCCCATCTAGATGTAAAGAAGATGATGGTGCCTGGTAATGAAAATTATGTGCTTTAAAATCCGAAAACTCAAGAGTTTTGAATTCTTCTTTATTTGTAATTAAAACAAAATCCGCTACAGCCGTATGATGAGTTTGATGCTGAAAAGGTAATTGCTCGTGGTCTTTCTTTTCTTCTTGATGTTCTTTTTCGTGCTCTGCTTTTAGTTCGCCATAATGCTTTGCAATAAATACAAATATATTGTCTCCATACTGCTCTTTATGGAACTCTGCATGCTCAAAAAAGTCGCCCAGCTGCACCATATCATTAATGTGCATCCCAAAGCTTTGCAATAGGAAAACAAGTGACAACGATATGGATATAAGTTTACTCAAGGGTATAAAGATAACTAATTTTAAATATTACAATATGTAACATAAGTTACCGTGAGCATATTTTAATACGTTTAATTTTACATAAAAATTGAATTGTCCATGGGTAAATCGATAGTATATAGCATCTTATTTTTGAAATGTCCTCAATGCAGAGAAGGTGAATTTCTTGAGGCGCATCCTTATAAGCTTTCTAACATGAATAAGGTTAAAAAGAACTGTCCTAAATGCCAACTAAAATATAGTATAGAACCAAGTTTTTATACCGGCTCTATGTACGTATCTTATGGTGTGGGAATTGCAGTTGCCGTGGCCGTTTATGTTTTAACCCTTATTTTTGGTTTAGATTTTGGACCTACAGGTATTCTAACGAGTATCGTCATTGCGTTAATCATCACAATGCCATACATAGGTGCCGTATCAAAATCTATTTGGGCTCATTTCTTTTTTAAATATGACCCTACCATTCTTAAAAAAGCCGCATAATGATTCAAGAACTAAAAGCCAGCTACGGTCATCTCTTTGAAGATGAACTTATCAATGAAATACTCCAAGTAGGCACTTACAAGGAGGTTCCTGAAGGTTTTAAACTCATGGAAATAGGCGGCTATGTAAAAGGAATGCCGCTACTGGTCTCTGGAGTAATTAAGGTATTAAGAGAAGATAAAAATGGAGATGAGCTTCTCCTCTACTATCTAGAAAAAGGAGATACCTGCTCTATGACAATGACCTGCTGCATGGGACAAACTAAAAGTGAAATACGAGCAATTGCAGAGACAGACACCAAGCTCATTATGGTACCTGTACAGAAAATGGAAGAATGGACGGCTAAGTACAAGTCTTGGAGAAATTTTGTTTTTGAGAGTTACCACAACCGCCTCAACGAGCTATTACAAACTCTGGACAGTATCGCTTTTGACAATATGGATGAACGCCTTTTAAACTACTTAAAAGAAAAGGCGAGAGTAAACGATGAGCAAATTATTCATAACACGCATCAAGAGATTGCTTACGAATTGCACACCTCAAGAGTAGTGGTATCAAGACTTCTTAAGAAATTAGAGAACTTAGGAAAAATTGAATTACACAGAAATAATATCCAAATTATAGATTTATAGACCTTAAGTAACTTGGGTTACACCTAGGTCGTTATAGCAAGTCTATTTTTGTCTCTCAATACAAAGAAGTTTATAATGGAGATACTAGAAATACTTGGATATATAAGTGCCTTGATCATCGGCATTTCTTTAGGTTTAATAGGTGGTGGTGGTTCTATACTCGCTGTACCAGTACTAGCTTACTTATTTTCTGTAAATGAAAAAGTTGCCACTGCATATTCTTTATTCATTGTAGGAGCAAGTGCGCTCGTAGGTGGTTTTAAACAACATCTTAAAGGCTATGTAGACTGGAGAACAGCAATTGTTTTTGGACTACCCGCTATTGTCGGAGTTACCGTTGTGAGACATTATGTAGTACCTGCATTACCAGATATTTTATTTACCACAGGTGATTTTGAGTTTACACGTAGGATGGCAATGTTTGGCCTCTTTGCGGTACTCATGATTCCTGCTGCCTTTTCTATGCTCAAAAAAAGAAAGGATAATAAACAAAAAGGAGACGGCACTGTCACTTACAATTACCCACTTATTCTAATAGAAGGCCTCATCGTAGGAGGTATTACTGGAATGATAGGCGCTGGAGGAGGTTTTCTCATCATTCCCGCTCTTGTTATACTAGCAAATGTAGAAATGAAAGTTGCCGTAGGTACTTCTTTAATCATTATCGCTTTTAAATCATTGATGGGCTTCTTTCTAGGAGATGCATTAACCATGGATATAGACTGGTTATTTCTTTCCATATTTACAAGCATATCATTTGCAGGGATTTTTATAGGCAGTTACCTCAGTAATTTTATAGATGGAGATAAATTGAAAAGAGGTTTTGGCTACTTCATATTTATAATGGCAATATTCATTTTTTACATGGAGTTTTTTGTAAAACATTAAAGAGAATAAAAATTATAAAAGGGCTATTTCTTATTATTAGAAATAGCCCCTTTTTTTTGTGTGAACACTTGTCGCTACCACGACATAACATGACAAATATCATAGTTTATAAACTATCTACGTTTGTGTAACTTAAGTAACCTACACAGTTGAAATGACTGCTTACTTTTATGTTGTTGTAATTTAAAAATCCACATAAAATGAAAGTAGAACAAATTTATACAGGATGCATTGCTCATGCAGCATATTATATCGAAAGCAACGGAGAAGCTGCAGTCTTTGACCCTTTAAGAGAGGTGCAACCATACATAGAACGTGCACAAATAGATAATGCTACAATCAAGTATGTTTTTGAAACACACTTTCATGCAGACTTTGTAAGTGGCCACCTTGATTTGCATAAAAAAACAGGAGCAGATATTGTTTTTGGTCCAGAAGCAAAACCCGCTTATGATGCTATTATAGCAACAGATGGTCAAATTTTTGAGGTAGGTAATTACAAAGTTAAAGTTATCCATACTCCTGGTCATACCATGGAAAGCACAACATATCTTCTCATAGACCAA
Source organism: Dokdonia sp. R78006 (assembly GCF_042466145.1). Classification (NCBI taxonomy): domain Bacteria; kingdom Pseudomonadati; phylum Bacteroidota; class Flavobacteriia; order Flavobacteriales; family Flavobacteriaceae; genus Dokdonia; species Dokdonia sp. R78006. The sequence goes on from NZ_JAXHBU010000001.1 coordinate 423,881, forward strand.
CTAGGAAACGAGCACGGTATTATCACTGGAGATACACTCTTTATAGGTGACGTAGGTCGTCCAGACCTTGCGCAGCACGTCGTGTCTGACCTCACAGAAGAAAAACTCGCTGGTCACTTGTACGACTCTTTGAGAAACAAAATAATGCCACTTGATGACAATCTTATTGTGTACCCTAATCATGGCGCCGGATCTGCTTGTGGTAAAATGATGAGTAAGGAAACCACAGACACCTTAGGGAATCAGAAAAAATTCAATTATGCGCTTCAAGAAATGACTAAAGATGAGTTTATCAAAGCTGTACTTACTGGACTTACCGCACCTCCTGGATACTTCCCTCAAAATGTCTTGATGAACATTAAAGGATATGAAAGCCTAGACACTATTATGGATCGTGCAACTAAGCCACTTAATCCAGAAGCTTTTGAAATAATAGCAAATGAGACGGGTGCACTTATGCTAGATACTCGCGATGCCGAAGTTTTTGCAAAAGGCTTTATACCTAACAGCATAAACATAGGCCTAGACGGTAATTTTGCACAATGGGTAGGAGAAATGATTCCTGATGTAAAACAAGAAATTTTATTAATAACAGATCCAGGCAAAGAAGAGGAGACGATTACTAGACTTTCTCGTGTAGGTTATGATTTTACAATTGGGTTCTTAAAAAATAGCTTCTCCTCATGGAAAGAGAGCGGCAAAGATTTTGAAACAATCGCCCGTATTTCACCTCAACAACTAGAAGCCGAATATAAAATGGGACAACCTCTTGTTTTTGATGTACGTAAAAAAAGCGAATTCTTATCAGAACACGTACTTGGGGCTATTAACGTGCCTCTTAATGAGATTAACCAGCATCTCGCACAATTCCCAAAAAACAAGCCTTTCTTCCTTCACTGCGCTGGAGGGTATAGAAGTATGATTGCTGCTTCTATTTTAAAGCAACGAGGCTGGAAAGATTTCAGCGATGTACGAGGTGGTTTTGCTCAAATTACAGAAACTACGGTTCCTAGGTCTGAGTATGTATGCCCTACCACTTTATTGTAACCAGCTATTACTTTGTAGAGCTCTTACCCTATTAAGGATAAGGGCTCTATTTATTTTCCTCCTTTGTAACCTATGTTACTGTAGCAACTGTTTCTATTAGCTAATTTTACGTTATTAATAGTTGAGTCCGCTTTCGCGAAAGCGTAAAAAAAATACACTTATGAACGTTGAACAAATATATACTGGTTGTCTAGCTCAAGGAGCTTATTACATTGAAAGTAATGGTGAAGTAGCTATCATTGACCCTTTAAGAGAGGTAACGCCATATTTAAATAGGGCAAAACAAGATGATGCAAAAATCAAATATATTTTTGAAACTCATTTTCATGCAGACTTTGTAAGTGGTCACGTAACCTTATCAAAGGCAACAGGTGCTCCTATTGTTTTTGGACCAAATGCAAACCCAAGTTTTGATGCTATTATCGCAAAAGATAGACAAGAATTTCCTCTAGGTGACATTACAATTATAGCGTTACACACGCCTGGTCATACAATGGAAAGCACCACATATCTTCTTAGAGATAAAGACGGGAAGGATCATGCGATATTTAGTGGAGACACCTTATTTCTAGGCGACGTGGGAAGACCAGATCTTGCTCAAAAAATGGGCGAACTCACAGAAAAAGATCTCGCAGGTTTTCTTTATGATAGCTTACGTAATAAAATTATGCCGCTAGCAGATGACGTTACGGTATACCCTGCTCACGGAGCTGGATCTGCTTGCGGAAAGAATATGATGAAAGAAACGGTAGACACACTAGGGAATCAAAAGCAAATGAATTATGCACTACGTGCAGATATGACTAAGGAAGAATTTATAGCAGAAGTGATAGATGGTTTATTACCACCACCTCAATACTTCCCTCTTAATGTCAAAATGAATAAAGAAGGTTATGAAGATATTGAAGACGTGCTCAAAAGAGGTACGCATGCACTATCTCCAGCAGCTTTTGAAGCTGTTGCAAATGAGACAGGAGCTATCGTACTAGACGTGCGTCATCAAGATAAATTTGCCAAAGGGCATATCCCTAGATCTATATTTATAGGCCTAGATGGGAGTTTCGCGCCATGGGTAGGCGCCTTAATTGCAGATGTAAAACAACCCTTATTGCTAGTTACAGAGCACGGTAGAGAGAAAGAAACCATTACTAGGTTATCTCGTGTAGGCTTTGACAACACAATAGGATATCTGGAAGGAGGATTTGATGCTTGGAAAGACGCTGCCATGGAATACGATACCGTAAGTTCTATCACAGCAGATGGTTTTAAAAACGAATTAGAAAAAGGTAACAAACCTGTTTTTGATGTGCGTAAAGAAAGTGAGTACCTATCAGAACATGTACTTGGAGCAAACAACACACCACTAGATTTCTTAAATGATCATCTAGCTGAATTTCCAGACAAACCGTTTTATGTGCATTGTGCCGGAGGTTATAGAAGTATGATAGCCTCATCTATATTAAAAAGTAGAGGAATTCATAACTTAATAGATGTACAAGGCGGCTTTAAAGATATTAAAGAAGCTGGCATTCCGGTGTCTGCCTTTGTTTGTCCTTCAACACTTTAAAAGACTATGAAAAATATATCACAAGTAGATTGGGAATCGGCAATTGAGAATGACAGCAATGCTATAATTCTTGATGTTAGAACTCCTGGAGAATGCAGTGAGGGTATCATTGAAAATGCAGTAATGATTGATTTTTTAAACAGCGCTACGTTTCAAGAAGAAATAAAAAAACTTGACCAAACAAAGAATTACTACGTGTACTGTAGAAGTGGTAATCGTAGTGGTCAAGCATGCCGAGCACTAGATAATCTAGCGATAAAAAACACGTTTAATCTAGTAGGTGGAATGCTAGACTGGAATGGTAAAACCGTAATTCCAGCTTAAACAAAGACATTCCATAGAGTGATGACTATGGTCTTATTGATTGGTTAGTAAAAAACGAGGTTGTCAGTAATGATAATCTCGTTTTTAATTTAACATGATATGTAACTTAAGTTACTGGCAGTGGGTAACTAGAGGACTATCTTTAATAAAAAAATAATGAAATTAACAATCCTTATTATGTCCATATTATCATTTCTCTTTGGAGGTAAACCTCAACAAAATAGCAATATCACTGTTCTAAGCACAGCCGACTTTAAAACCGCTATCACAGATAAAAAAGTGCAGTTAGTAGATGTTAGAACTAAGAATGAATTCGATAGTGGTCATATACAGGAAGCTGTAAACATTGATATTTTTGATAAAGACAATTTCATTTCTGTTTTCAACTCTTACAATAAAGAAGAGCCTATTTATATCTACTGTAGATCTGGAAACAGGAGTAAGAAAGCCTCACAGACCTTAGACAGCTTAGGATTCAAACAGATTTTTGATTTAAAAGGAGGATTTATGGCTTGGCAGTAATGCTTATTCATCTGTTTAAAAACAGGCGTATTCTATCACATTTTTTCAATTACGCTTTCGCGAAAGCGTAACATAGAACTCACAAGGCTCCTACATCAAACTGCCTCTTTAGATAATTATTTACTCAACACATATCTTATGAAAACATCAATTATAGTACAGAACTTAAAATGCGGTGGTTGTGCAAAAACAATCACATCAAAAATATCTGAACTTGACAATATATCAAACGTACATGTGGACACCGAAACCGCTACTGTTTCCTTTACTTCTCAAGGTACAGAAGACGCATTAAGTGTAAAAGAAAAGCTCAAGTCATTAGGCTACCCATCTATTGAAGATGAAAATGGAGTGCTCTCTAAGGCAAAATCTTTTGTAAGTTGCGCTACCGGAAAAATGAAATGACTTATGAAAAAATTATCACTATCACTCACTGACAAATTAGCGATAGACAGAACAAGACTTGCAAACGAGCGTACTTTTCTAGCCTACTTTAGAACCTTTATTGTGTTTTTGAGTTCTGGTCTAGCGATTATCAAACTCGACATTCTCACAGAAATAAAGTGGATAGGCTTTATGCTAAGCATCATAGCGCCTGCACTGTTTCTATTAGGTTTAATACGTTTCTTATATGTAAAAAGAAGCATTAGAAGGTATTACACAGCTTAAATCAAATTTACACTCATAACATTATGAAACCATCTCTTTTTTACCTGCCCCTTGTACTCACACTAATACTACTTACAAGTTGTAACGAGTCACAAAAGACTACATATGTGAGTCAATCAGGTGTGACACCAGAACTAGATAAGATCACTACTGCTGTAAACCACCCAGGAAAGAAGTTAATGGAATCAAAGTGCTACGCTTGCCACAATCCCTCTACGGGTCACGAAGGAAGGATAGCACCTCCTATGGTTGCAGTAAAATCTCATTATATGAACGATGAGACAACTAAGGAAGAGTTTATAGCTGGAGTCTGGAACTTTGTACAAAAACCATCTAAGGAATCATCAAAAATGAGAGGAGCCGTAAAGCGTTTTGGCCTTATGCCCTATCAACCATTTCCTCAAGAGGAAATTGAGCTCATTGCAGATTATATGTATGACTACAAAATAGATGAGCCAGCATGGTTTAAAGAACACATAGAGGAAGAGAGCAAAGGCAAGATGCAATATAGAAATGATGGTAAAACAGAAGACAAGGCAGATATAGGTTTGCGCTACGCACTACAAACAAAACAAGAGTTAGGAAAAAACCTAATGGGTACTATACAGAAAAAAGGCACTCTTGAAGCTATCTCTTTCTGCAATAAAAAAGCCTACCCTATTACTGATAGTATGGCTGTGGTTCAAAATGCGAGAATAAGGCGAGTGTCTGACAAGCCTCGCAATCCAGCAAATCAAGCTTCTCAAAAAGAATTAAGCATCATAACACATTTTAAAAAAGTAATAGCAAGTGATGAAGATTATGAGCCAGTAACGGAAATAGTGGACGATAAAGTAAACTTTTATTACCCTATTACTACAAATGCTATGTGTTTACAATGTCATGGCACTCCTACAATAGATATTGAACCTGCTGTTCTTTCTTCCATCAAAAATCTTTACCCTACAGATAAAGCAGTGGGTTATAACGTAAATGAAGTACGCGGTATTTGGAGTATCTCATATGAGAATTAGCATGAGGTTTTTTATCATTCTAGTTTTTACAATTACCACTTTATACAGTGCTCACGCACAAGATGAAAACAAAACACATTACAGCAGCTGGAACACCATAAATGTTGTAAACAAGTTGAATGATCAATGGGCGGTAAATGTAGAGCTTAACGCAAGACGCACTAACTTTTTAAGAGATTGGGAGCAAATTGTGATTCGTCCCTTTGTGCATTATATGTTTGAAAATGATTTAGATATAGCCATTGGGTACAGTTATATAAAAAACTATAACTACGCTTCTTATAGCACACCCATTGATGCTACTGAGAATAATGTATTTCAACAACTTACGATAAAGCATAAGTTTTCAAAATTCTCATTTGATCACAGGCTACGTTTTGAGGAACGTTTTATTAATAAAATAACAGAGAATGATGGCGGTACATTCTTAATAGATGGTACTACTTACAGAAATCGATTCCGTTATAAATTTCAGATTACGGTTCCTGTGAAAACTTTTACATCAAATCAATCTCTAAGTTTAGTGATATATGATGAGGCTTTTTTAGACTTTGGCAGTGGTTTACGACCAGAAAAACTTGATCAGAACTGGATGTTTATAGGAGTAGGTTTTCGCGCAAGCGAACATATACACATTCGATCTGGCTATCATGACATCTATGCAAAAAGAGGAAGCATCTTTAGAAATAACCGAATCTGGGAAACTACATTAACTTATAAAATATAACAGATGAAATTGCTTATCGCCGGAATATCGATACTTATAGCGGTCAATAGTTGTCAAAATGAAGCAACTACACATACTGAAAACAACCAAAGCAACAACGCACACACAGAGAAGCACTGGAGTTATAATGGCGAAACAGGTCCTTCACACTGGAAAGAACTTGAAGTAAATTCTGATTGTGGCGGTAAGTATCAATCTCCTATAAATATTGTGAATTATCAACTAGATGAAACACTTGCTCCATTAAACATCACTTATTCTGATAGCACATACATACATGATGTAGTAAATAATGGACATAGTATTCAATATAATTTTGATGCTGGAGATTATATAACATTAGATAACAAAAGGTATGAGCTAAAACAGTTTCACTTTCATGAGCCCGCAGAGCATTTGATAGACGGAGTGCGCTACCCTATGGTTTTACACCTTGTACATATAAGTGATGCTGGAGAATACGCTGTGTTTGCTGTAATGGCAAAAGAAGGTGTAAGTAGCTCTCCTTTTGATTTTTTAGAAAGCTATCTTCCTTTGAATGTAGAAGAAACCAAGGTTGTTGACACTGCTTTTGATATGAATTTAAACCTACCTGAGGACAAAACATATTTTAACTACACGGGGTCTCTTACCACACCACCTTGCACGGAGCGTGTAGAATGGTTTATTTTTAAGGAGCCTATAACGGTATCTTTAGAACAAGTTGAAAAATTAAAAGCCTTAATGCCTCTCAACAATTATAGAGATGAGCAACCACAAAATGGCAGGGTAATTAGAGTGTCAAGATAACACTGCATATTATTTTATAGTACTTCGAGGTACAAGTTTATCTTAAAGACCCAAGTACACTTCTATTTGAAATTATTCTATAGAAGTTCCTTTAGCACACTAGTTTACCTTTTTTACGTCTATGTAACTTGAGTTACAGTAATTCCTTAAGTATTCGACTATTTTTAAATCATCAACAGTAAAATGACATCTATGGCTTTACATTTTCAAGTTTTAATAATAGGAGGAGGTACCGCTGGTATCATGACTGCCGCCCAACTTCTTAAAAACAAAAAAACGAATAGCGTAGCTATCATTGAACCTGCAGACACACACTACTACCAGCCAGCATGGACGCTTGTAGGTGCCGGTACCTATGACTTTAAAAAAACAGGTAAACCCATGTCTGCTGTGATTCCTAAGGGAGCGAAGTGGATCAAAGATAAAGCAGCTGCTTTTGATGCAGATAATAATACGGTACATACCGCTAGCTCTGGCCACATCACTTATGACTATCTCGTAGTTGCTCCCGGCCTTGCTTATGATTTTAGTCTTGTACCTGGATTAGGTCAAGCAATGGATAAAGGTGTTGTATGTAGTAATTATACAGATCCTCAACATACATGGGATGTGATAAAGAACTTTAAAGGTGGTGTTGCATTATTTACACAACCTGCAACCCCAATTAAATGTGGAGGAGCGCCTCAAAAAATCATGTATCTAGCAGAAAATCACTGGAGAAAAAGTGACACTGCATCAAAAACTGATATTGTCTTTGCTACTGCAGGAACCATCATTTTTGGAGTTAAGGAAATTGCAAAAACACTAATGGAAGTTGTAGATCGCAAGGACATTAATTTACGATTTAATCATAGACTCGTTGAAGTAGATAGTGAAAATAAGATTGCATGGTACGAGCTCACAAAAGACATCTCTGCTGGAGGTTGTGTCGTGATGTCTGGTGATGATGATGGAAAATATCTAGACGAGACTTTCCAATATAATTACAAGAATGTCAAGGTGACCAAGAAAGGTGATAAGTACGGAATACATTATGACATGCTACATACTGCACCTCCATCTGTTGCGCCTCAATTTATACGAGATTCTAAGCTCGTGAATGATGCTGGCTGGCTTGATGTAGATATACACAGTATGCAACATAAAAGATATAGCAACATCTTTGGCTTAGGTGATGTAGCCGCACTGCCTACTGCAAAAACTGGTGCCGCAATCCGCAAGCAAGTACCTATCGTAGTTGATAATTTATCTAAACTCATGCAGAGCAATACAATAGGTAAGCAATCTTATGGAGGCTACTCTTCTTGCCCACTAGTAACAGATTATGGCAAGATGGTGCTAGCAGAGTTTGATTATCATAACAATTTTACACCAGATCCTAAACTCAAGCAACTATTAATAAAAGATAGTTCTAAGGAACACTGGAGGCTTTGGATGCTTAAAAAATACATGCTACCCTACTTATACTGGAATAAAATGATGAAAGGAGACAACGTATAACCCCCTACTATCGCGTTAAAAAAGAGACAAAATATCAATTTTGTCTCTTTTTCATTAACTAATGTTTTATAATTACCTACAGAGATATAAAAATGAATTATACCGATTTAATTACATCTATCAATAAACAGAAAAAGGAAATCAAAGTTTCCATTCTGTTGAAACAAGAATCGCAACGATTTACACAGTTGTTATTTAACACACTGTTTGATAATGGAACAGATACAGAAAAGACTCTTGAGACTCTTGAAGCCTTATTTATTACCATAAGAGATCTTGCTTGTCCAGAGATTAAAGGTAGTCCGTGTAAAAAATGGGATGACTTCACACTTGTAATACCTACGCTCTTTTGTAGTTTAAAAAAGGATGCAGAGGCTATTTATAGCAATGATCCCGCTGCACAATCCCTAGAAGAAGTGTACCTAGCCTATCCTGGTTTTTTTGCTATTGCGATTTATAGAATGGCAAGAGAATTTTATGAGTTAGGTTTACCACTCATACCACGACTAATGACAGAATATGCACACCAGCTTACGGGTATAGATATTCATCCAGGAGCACAAATAGGAGAATCCTTTTTTATTGACCACGGAACCGGAGTAGTGATAGGAGAGACTGCCGAAATACATAATAATGTAAAACTATATCAAGGAGTTACCCTAGGTGCACTTACGGTAAACAAGGATTTAAAGAGCATAAAAAGACACCCTACCATTGAGGATAATGTTACGATTTATGCAAATGCAACAATACTAGGTGGAATTACAGTTATAGGAAAAGATAGTATCATAGGAGGTAATACTTGGGTGACAAAGACAGTACCTCAAAACTCTATAGTACTCCACAATCCTAAAGTAGAAATTCGCAATAAAAAATAAATAAGCAATGAATAAGACACTCTTAGATCAAATAGGAAATACTCCCATAGTCAAGTCAATAGCATTAAATACAAACCCAAATGTGAGTTTATATTTTAAACTAGAAGGTGATAACCCTGGAGGTAGTGTAAAGGATCGAGCTGCTTATAATATGATTAAAAGCGCGCTAGATAGCGGCGCTATAGATAAAAGTACAAAGCTTATTGAAGCTACAAGTGGTAATACAGGTATAGCACTTGCCATGATTGCTGCTATTTATGGGCTAGAAATAGAACTCGTAATGCCTTCAAAGGCAACTAAGGAACGTGTGCAAACCATGAGAGCTTACGGAGCAAAAGTTACACTTCACCCTGACGGGATAGAAGGCGCTAGAGATTATGCTATTGATAAGGTTGAAAATGAAGGGTACTTCTCTTTTAACCAGTTTTCAAATGATCATAACTGGCAAGCTCACTACAAAACCACAGGTCCAGAAATATGGAGAGATACTCAAGGTGAGGTAACGCACTTTGTATCTTCTATGGGAACCACAGGTACCATCATGGGAACCTCAACATTTTTAAAAGAACAAAACAGCGATATCCAGATTGTAGGAGTACAACCTACAGATGGATCAAGCATACCGGGCATACGTAAATGGCCACAAGAATATTTACCAAAAATCTTTAATGCTTCAAAAGTAGATAGAACGATTGAAGTAAGTCGTGATGAGTCTATCGCCATGGCTAGAAGGCTAGCACAAGAAGAGGGAATACTAGCAGGTATGAGTAGCGGTGGCGCAACTACGGCGGCTCTAAAACTAGCTAGTGAACTAGAAAGCGGAGTTATAGTAAGCATCATTTGTGATCGCGGAGATAGATACCTTTCGTCAGAGCTATTTGAATAGTGATTACTTACTTCATAATATAGTATAAATAAAATGAGGGTAATTACGCTTTCGCGAAAGCGTAGTTGTATGTAATTTGAGAAAAGTCAATGCAGAGAACAGAATTTATAGATAAAAATCAGCTTTTTGGACTTATAGAATATATTCTTTCGGACTCTAAAATTGAATTCTATGAATCTTACTCTGAAATGGAAAAGAAATAGTTCAGATAAGTAAGTATTCTGAGTTTCTAAAATATTTCGAAAACTCAATTTCTGAAAATAAAAAGCAATTAAAGTTCGGTATTTATTATCCTGAAGCAAAGGGCAAATTCTATATCGATAAAATCAAGCTAAACCCTAAATATTGTAATGGAAAAACCTATAGATACAATACGAATGGGTGGGGAGTGATTTATGTGCATCTGGATTTACAAAAAAGTAAAATTGAATGCAGAGTTTCTGTAAATTCAAAAACAAGAGCCCAAAACTGGACTAGTACTAATCCTGAATTTGGAAATCCTGAATTATGGGAATGGAAAATCGTGGAAAATAACGCAAGAAAAATAATCACCCGCCTGAAAAAAACTACACACAACAAAACCTTAACGTAATGCGGTGTTTTGGGTTTAGACGAAAGGTCTGTGTATATTTATAGTGTCGCTAAATCTTATGGATATAGCTTTGGACAGGAAAAAATAAAACTAAACAATAAGCTTTAGCTTCGTGCGCAGACGGAAACGAAAAGTCTCCTTTCAACCGCACTACGCTTAGCTCAACCGTCACCCTCATTTGTTAAAGTTATTTTAAAAAAACTAAGTATGTAACATAGGTTACTAAGCCACCTACGTCTATAACGTATCTTTATATTATAAAACATAACGATAAATATATACTATTATGGATAAAGAAAACCTATTGCCGGAACAAGTAATCTCAATGCCTAGAATAGGTGATACAGCACCAGATTTTGAGGCAGTTACTACTAAGGGAACTATAAAAATGTCTGAGTTTGCAAAAGATAAGTGGACAGTGATGTTCTCTCACCCTGCAGATTTCACTCCAGTGTGTACCACAGAAATGAGTGGTTTCGCTATTAGAAAGTCAGAATTTGACGCCTTAAATACAGAATTACTAGGTCTTAGTATAGACAGTATACACGCTCACTTAGGATGGGTTCAAAATGTAAGAGAAAACACAGGTGTTTACTTTGATTTTCCTATCATCGCAGATATTGATATGAAGGTATCAAAGCTATACGGGATGTTACAGCCTAACGAGAGTGAGACTGCAGCAGTAAGAGCTGTTTTCTTTATTGATCCTGCCAAAAAAATTCGTCTTATTATGTATTATCCGCTTAATGTAGGTCGTAATATGGATGAAATTCTAAGAGCGCTAGATGCACTGCAAATGTCAGATAAGCATAAGGTATCTATGCCACTAGACTGGAAAAGAGGTGATCAAGTGATTTGCTCTCCACCTAAAACACTAGACGCATTAAACGAGAGACTTGCAGATGATTCTGTAGAAAAAGTTACTTGGTATCTCGCAAAGAAGAGTATCTAAAACTTATAAAAAAGGGCTTGAGAGCATTCACTTAAGCCCTTTTGTTTTCTTAAACCTAAGATTATGAAAGTACAACAATTTGAATATAAACCATTAGCACATTACTCATACGCATTAGTGAGTAATGGAGAGATGGCCATTATAGATCCAGAGCGTGACCCTAAGGAGTATTACGCTTTCGCGAAAGCGAATAATGCAAAAATCATAGCTATCATAGAAACACATCCACATGCAGATTTTGTGAGTTCGCACTTGCAAATTCAAAAGGAAACTGGAGCAACAATTTACAATAGTGCAAAGCTAGGAGCAGATTATCCACATACAGCATTTGATGAAGGTCACAGCATTACGATAGGTAAGGCAACACTAAAAGCTATAAATACTCCAGGCCACTCACCAGATAGCATAACTATTGTTGCAAGTCAAGGTAGTGATACTATCTTATTTACAGGAGACACCCTTTTTATAGGAGATGTAGGCCGTCCTGACTTACGTGAAAAAGCGGGGAATATGAAAGCTAAGCGTGAGGAACTCGCAGAAATGATGTACCAGACTATAACTACTAAGTTCACAGATTTACCTGATAACGCTGTAGTATATCCAGCACATGGAGCAGGATCTTTATGTGGTAAAAATCTGAGTGATGCAAATAGCAGCACGCTGGGTAATGAACGTATGGGTAACTGGGCGTTTAAAGCACAATCCAAAAAAGAATTTATGGATACCATCCTTGATGGACAGCCATTTATACCATCTTATTTTGGGTTTAATGTTGCCATCAATAAAACTGGCGCAGAAAGCTTAGAGCCTGCTATAGAACGAGTTCCTTTTAAGAAGGATGTCGCAGCGACTGGCTTAATTGTAGATATGAGGGATGAAGCCATATTTAAAGAAGGCCATCTTGCAGGAAGTATAAACATACAGGCAGTTTCAGAAAATGCAAAGTTTGAAACTTGGCTAGGTGCAATCGTACAACCTGAAGAAGAGTTTACACTAGTTATAGCTTCTGAAGAAGATAAAAATTACATGCTGAACAGAGTTGCCAAAATAGGCTACGAAAAGCAGCTAAAAGAAATAATAACGCTGGGAACTGAAGGTCTAGTTAAATCAGCAGATTTAAATCTGCAAGATTTCAAAAACAATCCCGACAACTATACCATTATAGACATCCGTAATGTAAGCGAAGTTCAAGAAGAGCAATTCTTTGAGAACGCACTGTCACATCCTCTAAATGAATTGAGAGAAACAGCAAGTAACATCTCTAAGGACAAACCTATTGTAGTACATTGTGCTGGTGGATATAGAAGTGCTGCAGGAAGTAGCATTCTAGAAAGAGAATTAACAGGGGCAACTATTTTTGACCTCAGTGAGAATATTAATAATTTTAAATAACTAATTATGAGCAATACAAACAACATCGGTTTAGACATTTCGACATCTCAAACCACAGCAACCCAACTTAACGACTTACTTTCTAACTACCAGATTTTTTACATGAACCTAAGAGGTTTTCACTGGAATATTACTGGAAAGAAATTTTTTGAACTACATGTGAAGTTTGAAGAGTTATATAATGACGCACTTCTTAAAGTAGATGAAATCGCAGAGCGTGTACTTACTCTAAGTGCTACTCCTACTCATTCATTTAAGGACTACTTAAACAGCTCAGACATAGAAGCTGCCAAAAATGTAACTGATGGCGAAGAGGCAATAGATAACATCCTTGAATCTTTAAAGGTTTTATTACAAAAGGAAAGAACAATACTTACAACTGCTGGAGATGGTGGTGATGAGGGTACTGTTGCTTTAATGAGTGATTACATCACACAACAAGAAAAGCTAGTATGGATGCTCTCTGCATACCGCAACTAGTACTCAGGATTTACATAATAAAAAAGCCCTTTTGATTTTATCAAAAGGGCTTTTTCTATAGCTACCATCTAAAATCCATACTGTACAAATACAGAGAAATTTCTACCTGGGTCGTTTATAGGTACTCTTGTAAAATCTGCCTGATTTGCAAAAGAGAAGTTGAGGTGATTATTATAAGTCTCATCAAATGCATTTAAGACTGCTAGACCTACATTAAAGTCTTTAATAACTTCCATACCAAAACGCACGTCTAAGGTTTCATAACATGCTGTTTCCTGCTCTCTAAAGCTTGACGCTATCTCATCTTGTTTTGATGTCACTGTATAATCTACACTAGCCCAGTATTTATCTTTTTCAAAAGCTACTCCTAGTCTTGTAATCAAAGGAGGTGTTAATGGCAGCGACTCATCTAGATCTTTATTTCTAGTATAAACATAAGAGAGACTAGTATTAACATTGAAATAACGAGCAAAATCGATTGCTACATCGGCTTCAAAACCTGTTTTGTAAGCGTTATCAAGATTCACAAATCGTTTTACTTCTTGCGGTTGTTCATTAGGCATAAATTTACGATCTAGTGCAGGGTCTACTACAGCTACAATATAATTTTCATAAAGAGAGTAATACCCCGACAGGCCATACCTAATTGCATCAATTCCCGTAGTAAAAACTTTTTTACCTTTTATTCCTATTTCAAACTGGTTATTTACCTCAGCTTCTAGAAAAGGATTCCCCACATATTCAAAAGGATCTTGTCCTACAGAGAAGTGATTTATATAACGCTCTATCATATTTGCAGATCGTACGCCACGCCCATAAGCTGCCTCTAAAGTTGCATTATCTGACACTTTATGCTTGATAGAGACCGTTGCTGAGATATTATGTTCCTCTCGCTGCTCTAAGTTATTATATAGCTCCTGGAAATCTGCCTCTGGATCTAGAATGTCTGAGACCACAAGATCATATCTCACTCCTGCAGTAAGCATTGTCTTATCTGAGAATGCATATTTATTTTCTACAAATAACCCAAAGTCATTTACATAAGAGTCTTGCCATACTTTATCCTGAAAAATCAAAGGTTCTGCAAGCTCCATACCCATCATATTACGTTTTACAACTCTAGTCCTACCACCATCTCTTGCAATAAGCATGGCATCAAGACCTCCATAGAGAATCCAATTATCTGTTGGTTTCATTTTTAACTCTAGCTTCCCTCCTACCGTAGTAGCGTCTATAGCAGACAGCGCCTCTGTAGTCATGAACGAAGGTCTGTTTTCGTTAGACATGATATGATCTACATAAGAGTAATATACTTTTGCATTAAGCTCTTTTATAAAACCATTCTCCTTAGCCTTCTTATAGTCTATGGACAAAATTGAACTATTATCCTCTTCTGTATCCATTGGTAATCCAGCGTGTAATACATCTCTGCCAAATGATTGTCTCCAGTGCGCTTGAATTCTTTGGTTATCGTTTATGTTATACCCTAACCTCAAACCATAATCTAGACTTCTAAAGGAAGAAGGAATCTCAACACCATCCCCATCTTCATAATTACCAAAATCACGATAACCAGCATTTGCAGTGATATCATATTTCTCAGTTACTTGATTTAGCGATAAAGAAGATACGAGAGAATTACCATTAGATTCATATCCAGTATTTACACGACCATGCAAGCCGTTGTCCATAGATTGAGATTTCTGAGTCACTAGATTAATCACTCCGCCAAAAGTTGCTCCATACCTCACGGTATAAGGCCCTTTTATTACCTCAATACGTTCTATCTCTTCAGGCACAACATGAGTGGTAATAGGATCCATTCTGTTAGGACAAGCGTGCACTGCCTTTGTACCACCGTCAAATTGAATATTAAGCTGTTCATATTGACTAGCTCTAAATGACGGATCTATGGCATAGTTACCGCGTTTAATCAATGAAAAGCCATTAAAATCATTAAATAAGTCGGCTACATTTTTGGGTTGCACGACCTTCTTTAGAAGATCTGTTTTAACAGTAGTTAGTACTGGGTCTGTAGTTCCTTGTCCAGTGACAAGTACTGTATTTAATTGAATAGATTTTGAAGTTATTGTGTCTTGTTTTTTTCCTGTTTCTTGAGCTATCATTGACACAGGTATAAGTGCGCACAGAAGCGCAATGCTTTTTATATTCATTGTTTCTTTTTTCCAAATTACATCACAGTGATATGGAGGAAATAGCATACATCTATTTCCTCTCCTTTTCTAAATAAAAAAAGGATACACCTTTGGAGGATGGAAAATTGAGTAAGAAAACATATCACTATACAAAGCCGTGTAGTGATGATTATTACCTTTTGTGGCTGGCACAAATGCTACTTCTTGGAAGCTCACCTCTAGCTGACAAAAAACCAATTGATCCCACTTTAGAATTGGAGTCTTTTGTTCATCTTGAGATGATGTATTGGCTGCTACTTTAGTTAGAAAACATTTACCGTCACACTTTAGTTCTGGCTTGTCTGTGTTCTCACATAATTGTGCTACAAAACTTTCTATATCCAGCGTGTACCATCCATAAACAGCAGATACTCTTAAGCTATTGCTCAAGAGTAACAACGATAGTATGGACATGGCAAACAGCTTCACTAAATAAAAATATAGGTGACAGGTACGCTTTCGCGAAAGCGTAATTAAAAAAGTTAACTAGTCAAAAATATTGAGAAATCTACTTTCTATAAGCTACCTAGGTTACACAAAGAAAAAAATTAAAACTTCCCTTATGTAACCATTGTTACCTATCTAAAAATGTTTAATTTTTATTTTTGTTTACAAAATCTTCAGAACTATGGATACCGAAATTCTTGCTAGAATCCAGTTTGCATTTACCATCTCCTTTCACTACATCTACCCACCATTGAGCATAGGCCTAGGTCTTATTATGGTGATTATGGAAAGCTTGTGGATACGCACAAAAAATGAACAATATCATATCCTTGCCAAATTTTGGACTAAGATTTTTGCACTCACCTTTGGGATAGGAGTGGTTACGGGAATTGTAATGGAGTTTGAGTTTGGTACAAACTGGGCAACATATTCTCGCTATGTAGGTGACATATTCGGGAGTGCACTAGCCGCCGAAGGTATTTTTGCCTTTGCTCTAGAAAGCGGATTTCTAGGTATCTTACTCTTTGGATGGAACCGTGTAAAACCTTGGGTACACCTCGTTGCAACCATAGGTGTATTTTTAGGATCTATGTTTTCTGCCGTTTGGATTGTGGTAGCAAATAGCTGGCAGCAAACGCCTGCTGGTTATCATATTGTAGGAGAAGGAATGAATGCCCGTGCAGAGATTACAGATTTCTGGGCAATGGTTTTTAATCCTTCTAGTGTAGATAGACTTACTCATACGTGGTTTGCAGCATTTCTCGCTGGAGCATTCTTAGTACTTAGTGTACATGCATATTACCTTATTAAAGGACGTTATGTTGTGATTTCTAAAATGGCTTTTAAAATTGCGCTAGGAGTTGCCACTATCTTTTCATTAATGCAGTTAGTCACTGGTCACAGTTCGGCAGAGGGCGTTGCTGTTAATCAGCCAGCAAAACTAGCTGCGCTAGAAGGACATTATGATGCAAGTGGCCCAGCAGATTTATATCTTTTTGGTTGGGTTGATAATGAAACACAAGAAGTCACAGGGATTAAATTACCAGGAGGATTATCTTTCTTACTGCATCAAGATTTTGACGCCCCAGTAACTGGTCTTAATGCTTTTCCAGAAGAAGACAGACCTGGACAAGTAAATGCGGTCTTCCAGTTTTATCATATTATGATTGCAATCGGTATGTTCTTCATTGGGCTTACGCTTTTTGCTTGCTTTTTATGGTGGCGAGGTACGCTGTTTGAAACAAAATGGTTGCTTAGAATATTTGTGCCATCTGTAATATTAGCCCAATTAGGTAATCAAGTAGGATGGTTTGCTGCAGAGATGGGACGACAACCTTGGGTAGTATATGGGCATTTGAGGACTTCTGAAGCCTTCTCACAAGCTGTTACTGCAAATCAAATTGTCTTCTCACTGGTACTATTTTTTGTGGTTTACGCTTTATTACTTTTCTTATTCCTTTACTTGTTAACTAAAAAGATCAAACACGGCCCTTATAAAGAAGACGACAATGATATGGAAGAAAGAACCTTTACCAAGGAGATTACAGAACAAGTTGCAAACACTCTAAACTCATAACTATGGAAACTTTATTAGGTATAGATTACCCTACACTTTGGTTTCTTGTGGTAGGAGGTGTTTTTTCTGGATATGCCATACTAGATGGTTTTGATTTTGGAGCAGGCGCTTGGCATTTGTTTTTTAGAAAAGAACTTAGCAGGCGTATCGCTCTTAATGCTGTAGGACCTGTATGGGACGGTAACGAAGTCTGGTTAGTAATAGGTGGAGGTGCGCTCTTTGCAGGATTCCCAGTAATGTACGCCACTTTCTTTTCTGGCTTATATATCCCTTTTATGCTCTTTTTAATGTTTATCATTTTTAGAGCAATTGCTATAGAATTTAGAAGTAAAGAAGAATGGCTATGGTGGCGCAAAATGTGGGATATATGCTACAGTGTGAGTAGTATCATGCTAGCGTTTTTACTAGGTGTTGTCATGGGCAACGTACTGCAAGGAATTCCTATAGGTCCAGATCTAGAGTATGACGGAAGTCCATTTCTTGGCTTTTTAAATCCGTATGCAATCATTACAGGATTTACTACACTATTCTTATTTATGACCCACGGAGCTATCTATTTACTACTCAAAACAGAAGGAAAGCTTTTTGATAAACTAGAAGGACTTCTTAAAAAAGCTATTATTCTTTTTATAGTGTTCTTTCTAATCACATCTTTATACACGCTTATTTACATACCTCATCTATCTGATGATTTTAAGGCAACTCCAGCTTTATTTATCATACCAATACTTACGTTTTTAAGTATCGCAAACATTCCGAGATTGGCTCACAAAAAGCGTTTTAAGATAGCCTTTTTCTTCTCTGCACTTACCATTTCTTTAATGATGGTTCTTGTAGCTATAGAGTTATACCCTACGCTGCTATACTCAACAATTGATCCGGCAAATAGTATTACTATTTACAATGCCGCATCTTCAGATAAGTCCTTAGGCATAAGCCTGACAATGGTAGCTATAGGAACACCGCTCGTTTTAGGATATACTTTCTTTGTGTATAAAACCTTTGCAGGTAAAGTAAAACTAGATGACCACAGTTATTAAACGAGTGTTTTAAAAAAGTATAATCCTCACACTAAAAGCACACTAGATATCCTAGTGTGCTTTCTTTATTACAATCATCTATTTGAGTAACCTAGGTTACAAATAAGCTTGCTTTAAAAGTTGATATTTGCATAAAATAATAACATGGATTGGATTTTCTCCCCGTGGCCTTGGTATGTATCAGGACCCATCATTGCTTTCATCATGTTTTTACTTATTATGGTAGGTAAGAATTTTGGAATGTCTTCTAACTTAAGAACGATGTGCACCATCTGCGGCGCAGGAAACAAAGCAGATTTCTTCAAATTTGACTGGAAACATCAACGATGGAATCTCACTGTGGTACTTGGTGCAATTATAGGCGGTTATATAGGATCCCAATGGCTATCTACAGACATCGCAGTAGCTATTAATCCAGACACAATAACAGACCTGAACAACCTTGGCTTTAATAGTGCGGGAAAAGCCTATTTACCTACAGAGTTATTTGACACAAGCGCATTACTTAGCTTTAAAAACTTGGCCTTATTAACTATAGGTGGATTTTTAGTGGGCTTCGGTGCTAGATATGCGGGTGGATGTACTTCCGGTCACGCCATTTCTGGTTTAAGTAATTTACAACTACCATCACTTATCGCCGTTATAGGATTTTTTATAGGCGGCCTGTTTATGATTCACGTGCTATTCCCCTTTATATTTTAAAAAATGAGAACACTTATATATTTATTAATCGGTATTCTTTTTGGAATAACTATGTTTAAATCTGAAGCTGCTTCGTGGTTTCGTATTTATGAAATGTTCAAGTTTGAGTCATTTCACATGTATGGAATTATAGGGTCTGCCCTAGTGATAGGCATTATAGTAGTACAACTTATTAAACGTCTCAACATCAAATCATTTTATGGTGAGACGATTCATTTTCACCCTAAGGCAAAAAGCTTTAGTCGTTACATGATAGGTGGCGTTTTATTTGGTTTAGGCTGGGCACTAGCAGGAGCTTGTCCAGGACCTATGTTTACCTTAATAGGAGCGGGTTACATTCCTATTCTTGTAGTTATTGTTGCCTCGCTGTTGGGTACATTCGTATATGGATTATTAAAGGATAAACTACCTCACTAGAGGCTGTTTATCCTTTATCTATATTAAGTGTTGTTGTTACGCTTTCGCGAAAGCGTAATTACTTAAAGAGTTATTATTTTGTAATATGCACAATAGCATCTCCTTGATTAACTATCGGAGCATGATTGATACAGATAATATATCCCGAATTAGGTGCTTTTATATTTTTTTCAAAATCACCAAAAGGTCCAGAAACACTCGCAATTACATCGCCTTTTTCTACAAAAGTCCCAGCTTTTACATGAGGTCTATACATTCCAGAATATCGTGCTCTGATCCAAAATGACTTCTCGATAACGATAGACTCTGCTTCTACCCTCCAGCTGTAATCATCAGAAAGTTCTTTTGTAAAATCACGCACGCCGAGATGGTGCATTACTTTTAAAGCTCCTGTAACTCCAGCGTCTGTAATGTCGCTATCTATTGCAAGAGATTTCCCTCCTTCAAAAAGTAGTACTTTCTTCCCCTTTTTTACACAAGAATCTCTAAAGGATTTCTCTCTATTTTGTGACTTGAGTATAAATGGTGCTCCGAAGGCTTTGGCAAGCTCTAGTGTCTCATCATCTTCATTGATTCTTATCTGTGGAGCATTAAATCGCTCTCTACCACCTGTATGAAAATCCATACAGTAATCAACATGTGGTATAATCTCTGTCATTAAATTATATGCATACCTGCTCGCCAGCGAACCCCTTGTACTACCAGGGAATACTCTATTGAGATCTCTCCCATCTGGAAACTCTCGCGTCTGATTAAGAAAACCAAAAACATTTACCACTGGAATACATATGATCGTCCCGTGAGTTGGCTTATTATATTTTTTTGAAACAATCTGCCTTACAATCTCTACTCCATTAACCTCATCACCGTGAATACCGCCAGTAATAAGAATACATGGACCGGGCTTTGGTGCTCGCTCAATAATGATAGGCACTTCAATCTTTGTTCTAGTGTGAAGCTTTGCAATGTCTAGGTTTACTTGTAATCCTTTTCCTAAAGAAACAGCGTTCCCTAGTATTTCAATATCATTAGGCATTTCTCTCTACGTACTTTATAATGTAGTTTGCAATATTTTTTCCTGTTGCAGTCTCAATCCCTTCAAGACCTGGAGACGAGTTTACTTCTAGAATTAATGGACCACGAGAAGATTGTAAGAGATCTACTCCTGCAATTCCTAATCCCATTGCTTTTGCTGCTTTAAGCGCCGCATTTTCCTCTTCGTCTGTGAGTTCGATAACGTTTGCACTTCCTCCTCTGTGTAAGTTAGATCTAAACTCTCCTTCTTTACCTTGTCTTTTCATAGCTCCCACTACTACTCCGTCTACAATAAAAACACGTATATCTGCTCCTCCAGCTTCTTTAATAAATTCTTGAGCAATTACTCTTGCTTGTAAACCATTAAAAGCTTCTAGTATAGACTCTGCAGAGTTCTTATTATCTGCAAGTACTACACCTAGGCCCTGCGTTCCTTCAAGTAATTTAATTACAAGTGGCGCTCCTCCTACTCCATCTACAACCTGACCAACATCCTTAGAGTAGTTTGTAAAAACTGTTTTAGGAAGTCCTAAACCTGCTCTTGATAATATCTGTAAACTTCTTAATTTATCACGTGATCTTACTAATGCTTGAGATTCTGTTGCAGAGAAGACCTTCATCATCTCAAATTGTCTCACTACTGCTGTACCAAAAAATGTTACAGAAGCCCCTATTCTCGGGATTACCCCATCAATATCCTTTATCTCCTTACCCTTATAGACAATAGTAGGGTTTTTCTTTTCAATAACGAGGTTACACTTAGTGTGGTCAATAATGATCATCTCATGACCTTTTTTCTCCCCCGCTTCGATAAGACGCTTTGTTGAATATAAATTTGGATTCTGTGATAGCACTACAATTCTCATAATGTGGATTTAGTTTCTTTTGCCGAGAAGATAATCTAATAAGTGGTTATTTAATATTATTTGAGGCAAATATTTTTGCTCAATCGCATAACTATTAATGCTTTTTTACAATAGCTACGATGTGAGGAAGTTAAACCTATTCCCTTATCGCAAAATACAGCGCATAAAAAAAGCTTCACATTGCTGTGAAGCTTTTTTTATAAGAGTCGTTACTTCTTAATCATAGCGGCGGGAATCTATGCCTAATCTTTATATCATCCCTCCAAACAGCATATGACAAGCCAAGAAAGCCACTACAGAAAGAATAATACCTATTAGAAAGATATTAAAGGATTTTCTTAATAGTTTAAATTTTCTATCCATCGTTTTACCTAAATGATACGTATCCTTTGCTATTGTTTTATAAAGCTCATCACCCTCATTCATCAATGAGGTAATATTCTCAACATACTCATGCTCCTCCATATCTTGAAAATTACCGTAAAACATTAAGTTACGGGCATTCCTATCTCCATGAATCAATTCTGGACGGGTTGCAAATATGGCATAAGCGATAGAAGACAAGTTTGTAATGAGAATGAGAACTACAGGATATATTAGGTGCGGGTCTGTGCTAAGCTGGCTCATGACAGTTCCTAATACTAAAGACAAAATAAGTGCATTGATAGAAATCAAAATATTTGATTTTGTATCAATCATTGTATTTAATGTATATTGATTTTTAGAAAGCAGTCTAAACAACGTTTCTACCCCACGTTCTGAGCGTGGCTCTAGCTTTGCAAGCTTCTTTTTTAACTGCTTTAAGGCTTCCTTATCTATATTAAGCTCTGCCATTAAATATTTATCTTCTTCTTTTTTCTCTTTTTTATCGCTCATAATTACCTTTAAAAAATTACTCATCGCCTGAGACGCACTCTTAATTACTAATCAAAACAGCTGCGTACCTATTAATTACAGTTACTTGATGTCAAATATAACAATGACTCTTAATATGAATACTAAGAGTTTATATTGCTAGTCATTTTTATATATCGCTTTTGCAAAAACACCTATTGAAAGTCCTTGAACGATTATAGAAAATAGCACTACTATATATGTAATATGCAGTATTAAGTCTTTTGATAACTCATCACTTAAACTTAGTGCTAGTGCAATAGATATACCGCCTCTCAATCCACCCCAAGTCAAAATTGCAATAGTTTTAATAGGCTTCTTCTCATCATGTTTAAGTAATGAGTACGGTAAAAACACAGAGCAAAACCGGGCAAAAAGAACAATTAAAATAGCCATTATTCCTAATATGAAGTAACTACTATTAAATTCTAATAAATGAATAGCGAGCCCCATAAGGACAAATAAAATACCATTAAAGACCTCATCTAGTATTTCCCAGAAAGAATTGATTGCTTTTTGTATCGGGTTTTTATCTTCATTTATATGTATTTTATTTCCTATAAGTAACCCTGCTATTACCATGGCTAATGGCGCCGAGACATTCAATAAAAATGCGCCAGATGTTCCTCCCATGACTACAGCTAGGGTGATTATTACGGCTAGTTGTGGGTTTTCTTTTAATGAGTTGATACACTTCAATCCTAAAAATCCGATGAGAAGTCCATAAAGAATGCCTCCTACAGCTTCTTCTAGAAATAAGAGTCCAATCTCTGTGCCTATCTGGGCAGCGCTATGATGCTCTGTAGCTGTGGTAATCAATAATATTCCAGAAAAAACGACAACGCCTATCCCATCGTTAAATAAAGATTCACCTTCTATTTTAATACCTAGAGACTCTGCAATATTTGTTTTTTTCAGAATTGCCATTACAGCGATAGGATCAGTAGGTGATATTAAAGCTCCAAATAACAGGGCGTATAAAAAAGGTAACTCTACATCAATTAATTGTGCACCAAAAAAGACAAGGCCTCCTACTAAAAAAGTAGATATAAGAACACCTAAGGTGGCAAATAATAAAATTGATTTCCTCTGTTCCTCGAGTGCTGCAAGGTTAACATGTAATGCTCCTGCAAATAATAAAAAACTTAAAATCCCATCGAGTAGGAGGGTTTTAAAATCTGCCTTAACGATAATATCACAAAAGAATTTATAGAATTCCGGGAATATAGTTTCACTTAATGTTAATGGAATAATTAAAAGCAAGCTTAAAATCATTAACCCAATCGTTGTCGGTAATTTTAACCACTTGTAATTTATATAACTAAAAAGAGCCGCAATTGTAAATACAATACTAAAAGATTCAAACATATTACTTTGATTTTGTATTAATATACTTCCCTACAAACACTCCGATTACAATAGCTAGATAAAATTGGCCTATTATATTCATCACTAATGTTATAGACTGAGCAGGTGCTGTAAGTGGTGTGATATCACCATAACCAACTGTAGTAATGCTTATAAAACTAAAATAGTAAAAGCTATAACCAGAGTATCCCTCAATTAACCTAAACGAATCGCTATTTATTAAATCAATAGATTCAAAAAGAACTCCTCCTATTATACCTAGATAAAGGAATCCCAATAAAGGACCTAATATAAACTGTAGGTTTATCTCTTTTATGAGCAATAATTGTCTCACTAAAATGACACAAAAACAAGCAAATAATAAAAAGGAGGACACTAATCTATAAATTAATATCACTATCGAACCGTCATTAGACAGTTCTAACCATATAGCGAGCAATGTAAAAAAGCCAATGATATAGGTGATAGATTTTGCCAGCTTGTTAGTTGCCAGTAAGGAGCTCCCTATGATTAATAAGGTATAATTTATGACAGTAACATAAGCCGGGCTTATACCCGTAATAAGAATATGAAAAGGTGTTAAAAGAAAGTTGAACACACTTAATATAGCAATCAGGTATTTATAATTTGCTATTATGGAATTAAGCCTACTCATTTTATTTATAATTTATAAATTAACCCTTCTAATAGCAATCAACCTCAACTTAGACTCTTTTGCTATATTAATGACCTACTTCTAGTGCACTTTACAAATCAATAAGCATTCTAAAACAATACCCTAAGTTGTCAAACTCCTTACTTCATAAACCTGTTCTGATGTGTAGTGTCTATATTAAATTTACGTCTGTGATTACTTCTAATAGCGCAGGGCCATCATGATCATTAAGCTTCTTCATAGCTGGCAATAAATCCTCGAGTTTCTCAACGCGAATCCCCAGAGCACCGCAGTTTTCTGCATATTTTGCAAAACTCGGATTTGTTAATGAGGTTTGCCATACATCAACCTCTGCCGCACGTTGCTCCTTTGATATTTTCCCTAGTTCTGAATTATTGAGTACAATGTGCTTAATATTCATATTATACTTAACAAGGGTGTTTATTTCCGCTAGATATTGACCTAAACCAGCATCACCAGATACAGACCATATAGGTCTTTTATCACCTTCTGCTGCCCAAGCACCCATGGCTGCTGGCAAAGCAAAACCTATAGAACCTAAATAACCAGACATTAATACAGACTGATTTGTAGGCTCAAAATATCTTCCAAATGAATACGTGTTATTACCCACATCAACAGCTATTACTGCATTTTCTGGCGTAACTTTATTCATGGCATCAAATACAGATATAGAACTAAGTCCATCGCCACAGTCTTGAAGGCGGCTTTCTTTTTCTTCGCGCCATAGTCTCCAGCGCTCTTTTATTTCTCCACGTTGATCTACTGCCACAGTCATATTACTAGTCTGAGCCGTAATGATTTTCATTGTTTCTGAGATTTCTCCCCATAAAGCAACATCTACTTTATGATGTTTACTAAGAGCCATAGGGTCGTAATCGACTTGAATGATTGGCTTCTTTGGAGTGATACCCGTATGATTAGAAAAAGAAGCACCTAGCACAAATAACAAGTCACTTTCGTTCATAAACCATGATGCTATAGGAGTACCACTTCTCCCTAAAACTCCACAACCTAAAGGGTGCTTATCTGCTATTAATCCTTTTGCTTTAAAAGTAGTGATGATTGGACAGTTTAACGCTTTCGCGAAAGCGGTAATAGCTTCCATTTCAAAACGTGCGCCATGCCCCACTATAATTGCTGGTCTTTTTGCTTTCTTAAGTAGCTGTAGAGCCTTTTCAACCATCTCCTTCGGAGGGCTTATATTAAAAGGAGTAATTCTATCTTCTGGAGTTTGCGCCTTTGCCCCTTCTGGTTTCTCTGTAAACGCTACCTCATCTGGAAAGGTTAAATGCACCACATCTCTCTTTACAAGAGCCGTCTTTAAAGCAAGAGACATCAACTCACTATGGTTAGAATTTAAATGAACCGCGTGGTTGAATTGGGTCACGCTATCAAAAGCCTTCACCAGGTCTACTTCTTGAAAAGCGCCTGTACCCACCACTTGAGTGTTAACTTGACCAGAAAGCGCTAGCAAGGGTACTCTATCCACCTTTGCATCCCACATTCCAGTATACATATTTGTCGCACCTGGACCTGCAATACCAAAACAAGCAGCAGGCTTACCGGTTAATTTTGCATATCCTGAGGCTGCAAAGGCTGCTGCACCTTCATGTCTGATTCCAAAATATTGTAACTTCCCTTTTTCCTCCTGCCTTCTCATTGCATCTGCCACAGCAAGATTACTATGCCCTACCATTCCAAAAACGGTATCTACACCCCAATTTACCATGGTCTCAATCATCACGTCAGATATGGTCTCTTTGTGTGGCTCCTCTTCTGGAATTGCAACATAAATAGCCTCACCCTCCTCCTTCACTTCAAAATTCTTTATTCCATCGTCAAAGCCTCCAGGAGAATTTCCTGTGCAAGGATCATAGTCCCAGCCATGCCATGGACAGCGCAGCATACCATTCTCAATAGACCCCTCACCTAGAGGTCCACCTTGATGTGGACAAGCATTATCTAAGGCCGAAAATTTTCCTTTGTAATGAGTTAAACAAATACCTTGATGACCAGCGGTTACTGTCTGGACTCGTCCTTCAGGAAGCATTTTTCTATTGTCTAATACCTTGTACCATTTTTTGCCATTTGAGTCCATATCTTTTATATTTAATTCAACTTATTTTTAAATTGCTGTTGACGTATTCTCACTGCTCTAAACGAATATGTTATTAAAGAAAGAATGCCTATTAATGCTAGAATAATTGCAAAAACACTAGTGTATAATGATGTCCTTTCTAAATCAAACAGCCCATTAATTACACTTGAGATTAACAGAAATGCTACTGCTACATAAAGAAAAACCATTGCTGTATTTAATAATTTTAACTGCACTAGCTTGTGACTAATCATCTTCTTTTGCTTGGATTGCTCAATCATCTGGTTTATCTCATTACTCAATGCCACCATTAAAGTGGATGTAGAAAGAATAAGCAATCCCAGACCGGGAACTATCGTAATAGGCAGATACCAGTTTTCCATAATTTACATGATGTCTAGGTTACTTGAATAGATCCAGTACTTCTAGTAGACTTATATTTTATACCGCTAGTAATAGATTGATTACCTCTTTAAAGAACTTCATGCCATCTGCCTCTACAATTCCGCTAGTATCGAGTATGGCACCTTTAAAACCGTCAGATTTCCACGTACCTAAGGTTAGTGGTTCTAGTCCAGAAGGATCTATAGCTTGACCTCCTTTGTAACCAGTGATATATAAATAGTGATTATCACAAACGCTATCTGGAATCGCTAGTCCTAAACCAATAGTTATGCTTGAATCTGGTATCTGGCTATAAATTCCAGTATCAAAATGATGTGGCCAGATTCTTATAGAGGCATTGAGATTATAGTTGTTGTCTATCCTTTCAAGAATAAATTGAGCCAGAATGCGTAGATGCATCATCTCACTTAAATCCTCAACATCAGATAATTTAAAGGTGAAATTATCATCAATAGTGTAAGGCAATTCATAGTGAAATTTATACGAATATTCCTTATTGAGAAATTCACGAGAGCTATTTGAAATCCATAATAGAAGCTCTTTATGAGTCGCTCCATCAAGACTCATTATTTTTGATACTGTATTAGATTTCCATTCTAAACTAAAGTTTCTATAATTTAATATGAGCTTATCATTAGCATCAGACAGTGGGTGAGTCTCAAGGAAACCTCCCTCAGGATTAAACCCTAGGTTTGTATGACTATCGTCTTCTTCTTTAGGTAAAAAACTTATTCCTGCTGCAGCTAGGTATTGAGAAGCGATGTGTAATTGTTTTTCTATAGTGTCCATAATGTGTCGTATTAAATTCCAGCATAATTAATTCCTGTCAAGAAGTGTATATCTCTATCGTATGTAGAAAGGTCATCTTGATTAAATTTTTCAATATCGTCATACCCACAAGCCCTTGCTATAACTCTAATTAAATTGTTTGTAGCTTCAAAGTAGTTTTGTAACTGCTTTGCCGATGAGTCAATAATTAAACGACTACGCAAAGATTCCTTTTGTGTAGCGATACCTACTGGACAATTATTGCTGCCACACGCGCGCATTCCTAAACATCCTATAGCTTGCAATGCAGAGTTTGAAACTGCTATTGCATCTGCTCCTAGCATTAATGCTTTTGCAAAATCTTCTGCTACGCGCAAACCTCCTGTAATTATAAGGGTTACATCTTTTGCTCCTACTTTATCTAGATAAGTACGCGCTCTAGCGAGTGCTGGAATGGTAGGTACATTGATATGATCTCTCAAAACGGTAGGCGCAGAGCCTGTTCCTCCTCCTCTACCGTCCAGAATAATGTAATCCACACCCACATCTAGAGCAAACTGGATATCCTTTTCTATGTGGCTAGCTGCAATTTTAAATCCTATGGGAATACCTCCTGTACGTTCTCTTACCGCTTTCGCGAAAGCTTTAAAATCTTCAACACCATGAAAATTTGGAAATGTAGCTGGTGATATTGCTGTCTCTCCTTCTTTCAACCCTCTTACCTCAGCAATTTCTTTACTTACTTTACTGCCTGGCAGGTGCCCTCCAGTACCTGTTTTGGCACCTTGGCCACCTTTAAAATGGAAAGCCTGAACGTTATCTAATTTATCCCAAGAGAATCCAAATTTCGCGGAAGCGAGCTCATAAAAATATTTTGAATTATTTGCTTGCTCTTCTGGTAACATCCCTCCTTCTCCAGAACAAATACCTGTTCCTGCTAGTTGGGCTCCCTTTGACAAAGCAATTTTTGCTTCACGTGATAGTGCGCCAAAACTCATATCACTCACAAACAAAGGCATATCTATGGTTAACGGTTTCTGTGCTTTAGGCCCTATAACAACTTTTGTAGCAACTGCTTCTTCATCTAGTAGTGGTCTTGAAGCTAGTTGCGCGGGTAAAAACTGAATATGATCCCATTTAGGAAGTGTGTTTCTATCTACACCCATGGATGCAGAAAAACCGTGATGACCTATGTTCTTTAAACCATTTTTTGCAAGCTCTTTTATATAACCCGTATAAGGTTCTGTATCTTCTGGATGGGTATCTGCATACGCTCCTAGGTATTCATCTCGATCAAAAGGTTGCGGATTCTTTTTGAGATATGCATCTATCTCAAATGCATCTACCATAAGCATTCCACCTTCTATTTTGGTAGAAAATTTATGCAACACCTCACTATTATTATATTCTGAAACGCCCGAGTCTACACGATAATCCCATCCGTGTACTCCACAAATTAAATTTTCACCATCTACGTGACCATCAGACATTAAAGCCCCTCTGTGATGACATCTCCCGTAAAGTACAGAAATTTCTTCATCAAATTTTACGACGACTAGATCAAGTCCATTTACGAGCGCATGTTCTGGCTCTTTGTTTTTTAAACTGTCTACTTGAATTATTGCTACGGGCTGTTTCATATACTATATAATTTTTTTGAAGTTTAATATTAAAAGACAAAGCCTAGAGAAAACACGATTCTTCCACCATCTGCGCTTGAGTAATACCCTAGATTAGTGGTAAAAGTTTCTAAGCCACTTACCCAAAAGGAGCCCCCTACACTATTACGCCATTTGTCTGAATTATCATTTTCTACCCATACTCTTCCGTAATCAAAACCACCGGTTACACCATACTTGAGAGGGATAAAACTAGTTTTAAATTTACCTAGCAACAATCTCAAATCTGTATTTTGATACACTGAGTATTTACCTATAAAGCGTTCTTTTCTAAACCCTCGCAGACTGTGATTACCTCCTAATGAGGCACCGTGATAAAATTCAAAATTATCACCTAGAATAGCTTCTCCTCCTATTTTTGTAGCTAGTACGAGACTGGCACTTTTGTTTAGTCTATGGTCTATTGCTATGTGAGGACGTACATATCCAAATTTATTGTCGATATCTTCTCCACCAATATTAGCTTTATAACCTGCCGTGATACCGGCATCTAACCCTAATGTAGGGTAAGAAATATCATCTTTATTCTTATAACCATAGTTAACCTCAAGACCAGCATAAGTTTGCTTCTCAAAAACTGTAGCCGAAGATGGTAAGAAGTTAATAAATCTATCTTCGGTGTTTTCTACTTCAAAGGACTCAATTAAAGGTTTAACATAAAATGAACCTCCATCTCTGCCATTCCAGATTAATGATATTGCAGCATTCCATTCTTTTATACTTACACGATTAAAGTCAATATCTACATCATCCTTATCGTAAAGTGTTTCATTACCAAAACCGAAAAAGTTTTGTGCAAAATTTGGACTCGTATATTTTCCCTCTACACCAAAATTCCAATTATGAAAAATATTTGAAAACTCACCTTTATATGAAACATCATAACCAGAATTACCTGTATAATAGGAAGCGCTTACTGAATGCTTTGTAGTAAATGGATTGCGCTGGATACCATAAGTTGTAAAATTATTTACAAAACCTATTCTAAGACCATCATCTGGGTTTGCACCTATGATGGGTAAAAATTGGTTAATACTGTATTTACGTTTTTTATAGTCGTAGTTGTTAATTTCATAATCATCAACTAACCATTTTTTTGACTTGCTATTAACGATGGTATTATTCTTCCCTTTATAATCGTAGAGCTTAACTTTTTTTGTGTTCTCAAAATTATAAATGTCATTTTGCTTTCCTCCTAAAACCTTGATGGTAATTAAATCATTTCCCTTCCCTGTTACATTGAAGGTATCGTTGCCGTCTAAACCGTAGATCCAGATTTCTTTAGTTTCATCTTTTATGAACGTTCTTTCAAAAATGCCAAGGTCTTTCCTTTGAACCTCAATCTTAGTTTCTCCATTAGGAAGTCGTTTAATATTAAAGACATCGTCTTTTTGCGTACCTGTTATTACTTCATGCTTGTTTACATAATCATAATAACGGCGAGCTATATCTACAATATTCCCTCTTCTTCCCTTAAGTTTTCTCTTAATATCCTCAATGGTTTGACCCTTCATTTCTACTGGAACATTCTCAAAGGCTAGTTCTATAACATCATCTGTAAGTCCAGTTTGTAAGGCCATTGCTTCTTTCTCCCAGTCTTTCCAGTCTGATTTATTGATAAAAGTCATGTCCAAAGGATAAGGCTCAAAACTGAACCATTTAGGACTACGCAATTCCTCATCATAAGATTGCATCATACGTAAGCTAGGCACAGCGCAGCTTAGGAAGTTTAAAACACTCCCGTCAAATATGGAAAAAGCTTGATCTCGATCTCTCGGTATGGGTTTGCAAATCTCTGATCCATCCTCATTTTCAAAAAGAGCCCATCTCCATTGATCCTCATGCCTATCCCAATCCCCTATGAGCATGTCAAATAATCTTGCTCTTATATAAGAAGGCTCATCTACGATAGACTTACCTGTTTTATTAATTTCTAAGAGAACGTCACTGGTGCTTAAAATATCTTTAGGCTTTCCAAAACTTGCTAAATCATTATGACCAGATTCTACACGCTCTTCTAGTAAATATAGCTCATCACCATACTCATCATTATACTCACCTAAATCTCGTTGTTTAGGTATATAGTACAACTCTGGGTTAGTATGGAAAATATTTACAGCATCTGCGAGAGTTCCTATAGTTGTAGGAGTGTAAGGATGAGCAGTTGTATAAAAATCTAAGAGAAATTTGTCTGCAAAACTTCCTTCTAGTTCTTCTTCTACATATTTGTCTTGAAACGCAGTAGATTGTAAAAACTTAATCGCGCTTTTCTTTAGAGCTCGCATTACATATTCCTTTCCGTCTTTAGTCTCTAGTCGCAGCGATTTAGACTGGTGGCCACCTCCTCGCCTTACAGGAGTGAGCCCTCCTTTTAATGTGTCTATAAAAGCAACTTTGGCATTAACTGTTTTGCTATATAAACCTCTATAATGATCTCCCCAAAGACCTTTGTACAGTTTGCTTTTTTCGGTTTCTTCTAACGTATATACAGATGAGCTAAACGTATTATTAAAGCTACTTCTTTCTTTATAATTAACGATTTCTTCCTTCTCTGCCTCCATGATTGTAGCTGAGAATGGCGTTGAGATACCTTGAAAAGAAACTCTTACAGTACCATTTTTAAAAACATCAATTCGTGCATAGCCATTTTCGCTTGAAGCGAAATCTTTATCACCTTTTACAGATGCCTTTCTTGTTTTACCTGCGGCTCCACTTATAATTTGAGAAACTCCATGCTTATTAATGTATTGTAAATTTTTATCACGTCCCGAAATAAAAATGAGATCTTCTGTCTGTCTTGCAAGAGTGACTAGACGATTTCTAAATTTTCTATTTTGCTTATTTTGAAAGTCATGCAATGAGGTACCACCTGTTCTAGAAATAAATCCTTCATTAGAGTTAGAAAAAACAGGATGATGCATCGCAACCATAATGATTTTTCCTTGAGATTTTTTAATCATACTCTCAAACTCTAAGAAAAAGTCTGTTCTGTTTTTTATATCACAATTTTCATTGAGGTAAATATGATCATTCCAATCTTCTAGATACCATTGTGAGTCTACAGTTATTAAAACGACGTTGTCAGTAATATTTGCCTTTTTAATGGGGCAACCTTTATCTGGATAGAATTTTGACTTACTATTTTCTTGAATAAACGCTTCTATCTTTCTCACATCTCTGTGCCCATTAGCAGCCCATTCGTTCTGACCTGGAGTAAAAATCACTTTACCATTAAATGATTCTAATATTTCTAGTTGCGATGCTATTTCTGCACTAGCTCCTTTTGTAAAACCATTGTCAGATACTGCATTACCAAGTATGAGTAATTGTGAATCACTCAATGTTTTGGCTTCATTATTTATTTTAGTTAAAACAGCTTGATCGTCTGTATTTCCTGTATTTGCAGTTACAAATATGGAAGTCTCTAATTGTTGTGCAGTAGCAAAATAGCTCACTAATAATAACGCACATAATAGAGGTAATTTTTTTAGATGGTAAGTTTTCATATTAGTGGTCATTCTTAGATTTTAAATAAAAAATTCTTAAACCAATTATGCTACTAAATAGCACTAAGGAATAGTAACACATAGGTGTCCCTGATTCTGTTTTTGGGCACTCAGCTTCTCCTAGGTATTGCATTATAGATGCGATGAAGGCTATGCCAAAAGCTAATCCTGCAAATAGAAAATACAATACATTCCATTTTTTAAGAAGATGTGCTACAAGTGGAACTAGAAAACATACTAGTACTACAATGCACATCGGAATGTGCAGTATTTTTGGACAACTATCCCCAGTGGCGAGTTCATCAATCACGAGAGTTCCCGCTCCATACAGCCCAATAATTAAGAGTACAACAATTAAATAGTATGTGATTTTTGTACTCATTATTTCTTGTATACAATTTTACAAGTAGGACACTCAGTACCTTTTACAGTACTCTTAAGTTTGATTCCATTCATATGAGTTACAATGAAATCCTGTACAAACGCATAACTAGCAGTGTGGTTGTTTACATTTATTTGGATGTCATTATACTTTTCTCTTATAAGATTATCATACTCCTGATCACCCCAACAATTTGGACAATACCCTATCGATAGATCAGATACAGCTTTAACCTTATCTGCAAATAATTCTTTTATAAAATTCATCTTGATATTGTATTATTCTTGAGTATCTAAAACTTCTTCGGTATCCTGACTATCTTTAATTAAAGACTTTAAGTCAACAATGCTATTAATTTTTGGATTTGCAACATTAACCTCCTTATCATTTGATAAGCGTACATTAATATTTAAAACGGTAGTTTCTCCACCTAGTCCAAATTGAATTAATGATGTTTGATCACTAGCTAAGCCTTCTCCAGTAACTAACCAATCTGTTAATTTCTTTGTAGGCGTCGTTACAGTTATTTTAGCACCTTGCGCATTAATTGACTCGCCTAGATCTACCTGTAGGTAATTATTTGTGCCACCCTCATTTAAATAAGCAAGCGCAGGAGAATCGATATTTACCCAAATCATATCCAAATAGCCATCTTGATTAAAATCACTTACTAATGATGTAATCGCATAGTGAGGATTTACAAGTTTGCTTTCTTTCTCAGTAGGAGCAAATGTTCCATCTTCTTTTTGAATAAGGACTCTACTAGGTAGTTTAAAAAGTTTATTAGGAGCTAGGTCTACATAGTTTTCTGCAACCATAAGATCCTGAAGACCATCGTTATTAAGATCTGCAAAGGTACAACCCCATGAAAATTCATAATCTGCTATTTTAGCCTCCTCTGCTGTATCTGTAAATTTAAAATCCCCATCATTTCTAAATAAAATCCACTTCTCATTAAACAATGAAGCGTCTTTTATGTCTCCCTTTGCAAGTACTCTAGGTAGAGTACTCCCGGTATTTGAAAACATAAAATCAACTAATCCATCATTATTATAATCACCTACAGCTAATCCCATAGGATAAGCAAACTTCTTAGTGAGCGGATTAGGCTTCATCGTAAAAGTTAAATCTCCATTGTTTCTATAAGTTCTAGCCTCTCCTGTATCATGGACCACAACTAAGTCTAACCACGTATCATCATCAATATCTACTAATACTCCTTGAAAAGTATTATGAATGTAATCTAGACCGGCAGCTTTGGTAATACTTACAAACGTATCATCGCCATTATTAAGTAAGAGCTCGCTAGTAGCACCGTAGGTATAATCCTCAAATATGGTTTGCCCCTCCATCAATTCCTTTTTAAGGTATGTGGCAAGAAAAATATCTAAATCACCAT
This sequence comes from Dokdonia sp. R78006, assembly GCF_042466145.1. Taxonomy (NCBI): domain Bacteria; kingdom Pseudomonadati; phylum Bacteroidota; class Flavobacteriia; order Flavobacteriales; family Flavobacteriaceae; genus Dokdonia; species Dokdonia sp. R78006. The sequence continues at coordinate 458,675 of NZ_JAXHBU010000001.1, forward strand.
CTTTATCAATATCACCGACAGTAATTCCAGCTGGGTTAGATTTGGCATTCATAGGAGTGTCAATAATTTTTTCAGTGAATTTACCATTCGTATTATAGTAAATACGGAGGCCATCCTCCCTACCTAAAATAATATCTGTAAACCCATTATTATCAAAATCGGCAGAGACAACACCAACAGTAGTGGTAGTCTTACCTTTTGTAGGTAAATTGACCTCTTCAGAAATATTTACAAATTCGTTATTTCTGAAGGCAAAAATCGCATCCTCTTGGTTCATCCCACCTCCAAAGAAGACCTCATCTACATTATCATTGTCAATATCAATTAATGCTGATGGAGCAATAGGCAATGATTTATCACCATTATATCGATGATTAAAGTCTATAGAGATTGGAGTGAATGTTGGTATTTTTTCTTCTGAGATTGTAATATCATACTTGTCTGAAACTGAATCTCTCCAAAAAAAACCTAAAACCAAAATGATTAAAAGAAGAACAATGACGCCAAGTGTTTTAAGTATTTTTTTAAGCATTTTGATGGTTTTTAGTAAGGTTTTTTAATTGAATAAGAGAAAGCGTGAAGAGTATGAAATGAGTTACATTCATTAAAATAGGTAACATGTGCGCTCCTAGAGATGGAATAATTTTACCTATAATTACTAATAATATGAGAATCGCTATAGGGCTAAAGAAAGCCATCCATTTTTTGTAATAGGTCCCACCTTTAAGGATAGCTGTAATGAAAGCAATAGATAATACTGCTATAACTATACGGAGTATTTTGACCAGCACTTCCATGTGGCCTGTATAATGATCTAAGAGGGTTGTGTAGGTAGTAGCGTCTATACTATTTTTTAGATGCACTACATTACCTATTGATGCTCGAGAACCTATCCAAACACCTCCTACTGCAAATGCAATAAAACCTACCGCTAGAACAACTCGAGCTAACATCTCATTACCAGATTTAAGCATTCTATATATGTGTATATAACCCGCAAAATAAAATGGTAATCCTATAATTGCTATATAATGTCCCATCGATAGATTACCTAAAGACACGTATTTGAAAAACTCATAGTCTTTTGAATGTTCTAAAATATCAGGAGAGTAATGCAAAAGATACTCACCCAGCCCAACAAGGAGCGAAGCGAAAAGGCCTAGATAGCCTAAAAATTTGGTTAGTTTCATCTAATTTTCAATCAGTTAGTTTGATTTATGTCGATATATGTTAAAATTCCTTTCATAAATTGAAAAAATTTGTTAATTATTATATGGAGTAGCTAATAGCTTTCATTCACAAATCATAGAACTTGAGAATATTTTGTCTTTTAAATGGTAATCAACTATTACCTGTTCAAGTAAGAACTTATAGGTTTGCAGGACCACTGTACACTACGTTAAAAATTGAAATCTCTATAGTAAGCTAGAATCACTCAACACAATTGTTCAAATAGTCGCTTTAAACCTCATCAAGGTTCTGAGATGCTTTTGAAATGAATTCCATATTATAATTTATAAAGCCTTCTTTTCTCATGGAACTCAATACATTGCTAACAGTTTGCCTAGAAGTATTTGTGAGGTTTGCAATATCCTTGTGACTTAAAAGGTTCTTAGCCTTTAAACGACCAGATACTTCAGCCTCTCCAAATTCTTCTAGATAATCTGATATAAACTCCTTAATTCTTGTTGTACTGTCTTTGTATAACAAATCATGTAGTCGTCGTTCAAGTTTTTGAATACGTAAGCCATAGATTTTGAGAAGTCCATTTTTAAGGGATTTGTGCTTATCCATAAGCGCTTCCATCTCATTGGATTCTATATAACATATAACACAGCTTTCTAACGCATAAGCAATTTCTTCACTTGCAGCTGCCTTATCATATAAAGCAAGCTCCCCAAAGACATTTCCCCTTTTAACTATGTACTTAGCAGTGTTGCTCGTTTTATCTACAATTTTGACACTTCCCTTTTTTAAGAAAAAAACACTATTCTTATGCTCATCTCTAAGTTCGATGCGCTTACCTTTTTCTATAGTATCCATTTCAAGAATCTCGCACATTCTCATCATATTGATCATTCCGAGCTTCTTAAAGAGATTAAAACCCTCTAAAAACCAGTATTTTGTGATTGTCTTCAAGTATTAATCATTTAGGTTACACAACAATAGTAGTAAAATAGTTTAGGGTTTGGACGACTTATTTTGAGGATACTTACTTCAGGCGACACTTTAGAGTAATCAACTAGAATGTGAAAACTTTTATTTAAGAAAACTGTCTAAATGCTAAAGAATAGCAAAAAAAGCACGCTGCAACATCATTATGAAGTAGAGGGAATATACTGTAGGTACAGTAGGAAACTAGAGGAAATAAAAAAAGCTCCACATTGCTGTGAAGCTTTTACTTAGTAGCGGGAACTGGACTCGAACCAGTGACCTTCGGGTTATGAGCCCGACGAGCTGCCTACTGCTCTATCCCGCGATATATGTTCCAGTAACACGTTTCTTGATTAGGCCATCAGTACTGCGTTAATTGGAGTGCAAATATACAACAAACTTTTCCTTATTACCAAATCACAAAGGGCATATTTAACAAGAAATCACAAACTTTTTTCTCAGCGATTACTGCACACTATATTTAACCTATGAATAAAAAAACAAGAACGATTCTCATCTCGCTGGTAATCTTCATACTAGCACTTTTTACAGCTCAACTTCTAATAAATCGTGCAGTAAAAAATAAAGCAGAATTTTTTCTAAAAAATCGACTTCCTGATCATTTTACTGTCTCATATAGCGATATAAATCTAAAAAGCTTCTCTGGAACCATCACTATTATAGATCCAGAAGTGCATATTCAGAACAAAACGGATACTATAACGCACACAATTGTTAAGGCAAACTCATTTACAATTGAAGATGTGAGCTACTGGAGCTATCTAGTTCGTAAAGAAATTAGAATAGAAGATATAAAACTCAACGATGCAGCAATTACTTACAGCAAGCATAAATTCAAGAAATCAACAGACACGGTAAGAAAACCTCTTGCCAAAGTTTTTAAACCCATTCTGGTTCAAGAATTAAGTATAGATAATGCTTCCTTAATGATTTATGACGGAACGAAAGATTCAATATCCGTTAGCGTAGCAGATATAACCTTAGAAATAGACGACATCTATATGGATAGTAAGACGTTAACCAGAAAGCTACCTCTAGATTACTCCGACTACAATGCTAATGGTTCTGATATATCTCTAAAAGTAGGCAACTACGAACGGCTCACTCTTGACGATTTTACCATAACTGATAGAAAAGGACGTTTCAACAATATTACACTGAATACAAAATACAGTAAGAAGGACCTCTCGAATGTAATCCCAGTAGAAAGAGATCATTTTAATCTAGAAATAGCAGTCATTGAAATAGACAATCCCACTTTTGGATTTGAAAATAGTGAGTTATTTGCAGGAGCTAACTCAATTACCATTAGCAAGCCTACTTTAGAGGTTTATAGAGACAAGCTAGTTACTGACGATAATAGTTACAAGCCTCTTTATAGTAAGATGCTCAGGGATGCTCCTATTAACCTCCTAGTAGATGATGTTACTATTAAAGATGGTAGTATTGTTTATCAAGAAAAATTAAAGGATGATAATCAAGGAGGGCGCATTGAATTTTCTGCTCTTAATGCATCTATAAACAAACTAGGAAACACATATCCCGCTGGAGATAAAACAGCCTTAAAACTCACCGCTACTTTTATGGATAACACTCCTATTGAAGTAGATTGGTCTTTTGATGTAAATGATAAAAATGATCTTTTTCTATTTAAAGGAGGTATGGGCAAATTACCAGGAGAACAGATGAATCAATTTACTGCTCCCAATCTAAATATTAAACTCACAGGTGAAACTTACCAAACCTACTTTACTATAGACGGTAATGCTAGCAAGTCTACCATAGATATGCGTATGAAATATGACGATTTTGAGATTGAAATAATGCGCAAAAGAGGAAAAGGCATTAACAAGTTACTATCTAAGGTTGTAAACCTGTTTATTAAAGAAGATAGTGATGACAAACCTACAGATTTTAGAGAAGGCTCTGGTGAGACAGAAAGAGACACAACGAAGTCATTCTTCAATTATCTTTGGCTTAACCTCAAGTCTGGTTTAATCGCAACACTAGCAGGAAAAGGGTAAACTCTTATTTTTTCATAACCCAGCACAAAGCATCTACACGTTTTTTTGACGAGAAAGCCTTTACGTCTGAGGTCATTAATAAATCCTTGAGACGCACTACTCGGCGTATCCACGATCTGTTAGATACAATCACTAATCTATTGATACGTTTAGCATAAGAGATATCAAAAAATGTATGGTCAATAAATGCTCTTATTTCAATCTCATCCACATCATCATCTTCAAGGTAGATATTGATTTTATCGTGACTTTCAAGCTTTTTCTCTATCGCCGCCTTAACTTGATTAACACCATCTTGAGCTATTTTGTTTTCATAAACAAAGCCTAGAGTGTCATCTGCGATATTAAGTTCTATAATCATGAAGAATTTATTAATAGAAAGATAAATCTTTTATGAATGGAAACGTAAAAACGTATTGTAAGAAAATAGTCTATTGTTCAATATCTATGGCTGAGAATGAAGTTAAGGTTCCATCCTCAAAACCCACTTGTAATTCAATGGGGTTACAGCACACCTCACAATCTTCTACATAAACACTACTTATGGATGGATCTAAGAGCATAGAAATCTCTTCCCAACAGTATGGGCATTGAAAAAAATGTTCGTACATGATGATCTAATTTATAGAGGAGTACGCTTTCGCGAAAGCGCCACCTACGTATTAAAAATCTACATTAAGTAATTGACCTGTAAGCTGTAATAATTGTATCTCTGCAAGCTTTGCAGTATACTTTGCTGCGTTCTTGGTAGTTTGCGCATTAAGAAGATTTAATTGCGCCTGACGGAATTCTATACTAGTAATTTGACCTAACTTAAAACGCTCCTCAGACCTATCAAAGTTTGCTTTACTCGTAATTACATTCTGTTCTTGTAAGTTATAAATTGCAAGTGCATTATAATAGTTGCCTTTTGCATTTGAAATATCACGTTCTACTTGTTGCTTGAGTTGCTCTTTGATATACTCTTGGCTGTCAAGTGCTATTTTAGCATTCTTAATGCCAACTATAGAACTACCTCCATCAAATAAATTCCATCGTAAGGTTGCTCCCGTTTGAAAACCAGTAGATGTACTTGAAGCAAGAAAGTTAGTCGCCGGAAAATTTCCTTCATTCCATCCATAGCTTCCTGTTATTCCTACTGTAGGAAGTAAAAGTGATTTAGCCTGCTTTATCTGGTAATCACTAATGATTATATTTTGTTCTGATTGCAAAAGCGAAATGTTATTTACAGTCCCTTCATTAATATACTCTTCTATGCTTATAGGGTTTATAAAAGCAATTGTAGTATCTGCCACCTTCAGGTCTTCTAGCTCTCTTGCAAGCACCACATTAAGATCACGCTGTGCATTGCGCAGCTGCTGTCTTGCGTTAAGGATATTTGTACTATCGGTTACGATATCTACTTGCGCATTGAGGACCTCAAGCTTATTTACTTGCCCGTAATCAAATTGATATTGCGCTCTAAGCTCACGTTCTTTTGAAATTTCAAGTGCATTTTCTAGCACACCCAGATTTTCTTCAACGCGTGCAACTTCATAATACACCGTAAAGAGTTGCACCATCACATTTTCAATTGTCTCTCTAGCCTGCAGCTTAGATAAGCCATATTGTTCCTTGAGAGTCTTGTAGTTATAATACCTCCCTAAGCCATCAAAAAGTGTATAATCTAGATTTACAGATGCGTTGTACCTTGTCGTCTCTGCTCCATTTACAGATCTTGATGTACCATCTTGAAAAGTAGCTTCTTGATTATCTACATTATAATTTATACCCGCTGTAGTGCTTATCGTAGGTAAATATCCTGTATTTAAAATCCCTGTATTATTTTCGGCAACTGCCACTTGATTGTTAGCAAGTAGAATCCCGAAATTATTCTCAAGCATAGTACGTATCGCCTCTTCCTTAGTAAGTAAAGAAGTTGGAGTTTCTTGAGAGTACGCTTTCGCGAAAGCGAACAATAAAAGAAATATTGCTATATTTTGTACTGAAAGTTTCATTATTGATTCCTTAAAATGTTATGCAATAGCGCTTCCATCGTGAGTTTTTGAACTAAATTGTGTGGTGAAGTACGCATAATCTCAATCTCGCCAGCACTTAAAATAAGCTCATCTTCTCCCTCTTCTTCTAGTTTTAAATCGGCTGTATTAAATGTTTGCTCATCCTTAATATCACCTTTTTTGATGGTTACAGTGTCTCGCTGTTGTACAAATAAAAATGAGTTATAATCTAAGAAACGATTAATCCCTCCTAGCATTTTAAATCCAATGAGTCCTAGACTTATCATGAATACGTAGGTAAATAATTTTGTGAGCGTAAATTCATTACTTCCAGTAAAGATAGCAAGTAACAACCAGCAATGAATGAGCCCTACAAGTGATAAAATCACTCCTACAACAACAGCTGCTATGTCCATTAACTTTGCTCCAGAAGCTCTGCGTATGGTGATGGTGCCTGTATTTTTGTCCATCGTATACATGAAACCAATATCCTTTAAGTAGTCAAGGTTATTTATTGCAACCTCTTTTTGATTGATTTGTGACTGTAGCTCATCTGTAGGTGCGTCTATAGAACGCTTGTCTATCTCGTTAAGCAAGTTGAGCTTTGCCTCGTACGTAAGTTTATCGCTTTGCTCTAGCACGGCTAGTATCTCACGGTGGGTATGATTTTTATACAAATTCATATTAAACGATGTCTGTATTATGTGGTAAAGCTGCGTGATCTTCTTGAGCATCATTCTCTGCCTCTTCTTCCATCTCTTTTACTGCTCGCTCTTGATTTTCTCTAGGAGTTTTACGTCCCATAATTAATCTATCTGTTGTAGTCTTTGCCCAGTTACTAAAGGAAAGAAAGATAGGTAACATCACAAGGGTAAGTATCGTGGCAAAACCAATTCCATAAGCAATAGAAATCGCCATTGGTATTAAGAATTGTGCTTGTCTACTTTCTTCAAAAATAAGCGGTGCAAGTCCTGCTATCGTTGTTATAGATGTCAAGAATATTGCTCTAAAACGAGAACGTCCAGCGTCAAAAATAGCATCATCAAAAGTCATCCCCTCTCTAAGATTTGTATTAAACTTACCTATCAATACGAGCCCATCATTCACCATAATTCCTACAAGCGCGATAATACCTAACATAGATAAAATATTAAGTGGAAAATCGTGTATCCAGTGTCCCCACGCTACTGCAGGAAGACTTAAAGGAATCAAGAGCAATAACATTAATGGCTGACTATAACTTCTAAAAGTAAATGCAATCACAATGTAAATAAGCGCGAGTACCGTGAGTCCTACAGGCTTTAAAGATCCTGTTAATTTACCCGCTTCTCTATTCTGACCTTCATAAGATGGTGTTACCGTAGGGTACTTTGATAAAATGTCTGGCATTACGTTAGACTGTAAATCTGCCATCACATCTGTAGCACTTACCTCTTTCGGGTTCTTGAGATCTGCAAGTATTTGTATCTCTCTCCTTCCTTCTAGGTGATTAACAGCAACATCTCCTCTTTCTATGGTATAACTTGCAATCTCATTGAGTGGCACTTTTGATCCACTAGGAGTAAGTATACGCATATCATCAAGATTTGTAATAGAAGATCTATTATCACGATCATAGCGTACCCACACTCTTATTTCATCTTGCCCTCTTTGAAAACGCTGCGCTTGTGACCCAAAGAATCCTGCGCGCACTTGCGTCATTACTGTTTGTAAGTTAAGACCAAGCGCATAAGCAGACTCGTTAAGCTGAAGTCTTATTTCCTTAATTCCTGCTGGATCATTATCTGTTATATCCTTGAGTACAGGATTGGACTCAAGAGATTGTTTTAATTCTGCCTTTGCTGCTTTAAGCTCTGCAATATTATTTCCAAGTAAAGAAACTGCTACTGGACTTCCTCCAAAGTTTCCACCACCACCATACACGAGACTTTCATTTCCTATTACTGGGCCTACTTTCTCACGAATCATATTACCCACTAGAATGGAAGTAATATCGTTAGGCCTTTCCTCACCAGGTAGTAAGTTTACACTCAATGTAGCTGTAGAAGTTCCAGGACCTAAAGTTTTGATGATATTTTCAAACAATGGTCCGTCTATCTCGCTTTTATATTTTTCTGAAAGCTCTTTGTTTACTTCGACAGCTCTCATTTCAATCATAGAGATAATACTATCTGTAACACCCGCATTTGTACCGTTAGGCATGTTGAGTGTTATACGCACATTATCACTTGCAACGTTAGGAAAGAATGCTCCTCTTATGATCCCAGCTTGAAAACTCCCTGATGTCAATAAGATAAAAACAATGAAAAAGGAGAACATCAAAAACTTATAATCAAGTGCAAAACGCAAAGTAGGGCTATACACTTTATCACGTAACCATACCATTATACGATCACCAAACTCATTGACATATCGCAGCTTTGAAAATAAATTTGCAATACCTTTTTTAGGGCGGTTATCTTGCTTTTTCAAAGCCTTAGAGTGCGCAAGGTGCGCTGGAAGGATAATAAGAGCCTCTACTAATGATACCGCTAGGGTAAGCATAACTATTACAGAAACCTCTCCAAAAAACTCCCCTATTCTACCATCTAAGAATAAGAAAATACCAAAAGCAAGAATAGTCGTTAATATCGCCGAAATAATAGGAGGCAATACTTCCATGGTACCATCTACCGCAGCTTGCACTGGTGATTTACCACGTTCATAATGCTGATAGATATTTTCGGCAATTACAATACCATCATCTACTAGAATACCAATAACGATAATCATCCCAAATAATGATAGCACGTTTATGGTTACATTAAAATATCCCGCAAGCATAAACATTCCTAAAAAGGCCACTGGAAGTCCAAAGGCTACCCAAAATGCAAGACGTGTATTTAAAAATAATGAGAGAAATATAAGTACTAGTATCATTCCTACTACCGCATTCTCTGTAAGTAAGGCAGTACGCTGTACAAGTGTTATAGACAAGTCATTTACAACGGCAAGTTGCACGTTATTGTATTTGTCATTAAAATCTGCGATGTACTCTTTTGCTTTCTCTGCAGCACCTATAAGGTCTTCTGTGTTTGTAGAGGTAATAGATACATTTACAGCAAGATTTCCATTGAAGTAATTTGCATTAGGTGTTTCAGAAAAACGGTCTCTTACGGTTGCAACATCTTTAAGACGTATCGTTCTTCCGCTAGCGTCAGATCTTACAATCACATTAGAGAGTTCGTCGCCATAATAAGCCCTGTTATTTGCTCTTATGAGATACTCCTCTGCTTCTGTTTTTATGGATCCTCCCGTAGTAAGAATATTTGATCTACTTACAGCTTGAGAAACATCTGCAAACGACAGATTATAAGCTAGCAAGCTATTTTCGTTTACAGCGATTTCAATTTCCTCATCAGGATAACCTGATACGTTTATTTGTGATATACCCTCAATTGCTCTTAGGTCATTCTCAACCTGCCTCCCTATCTGCTTAAGCGTAGCTAGCGTTACATCTTCTCCACTTATAGAAAAAGATATGGTCTGGCGTATCGCTTCTTGTTTTGCCACTACTAGTGGCTCCATACCAGAAGGAAATGATGGTACTCGATCTACAGCATTCTTAACTTCAAGAAGCATAAAATCGATATCCTTCCCTTTTTCAATCTCTACATTTATATTTCCGCTATTCTCTCTTGAAGTAGAAGTTACACGCTCTACACCGTCTAAGCCTTTAAGGTTATCTTCTATTTTGAGTACAATACCTTCTTCAACTTCCTGAGGAGATGCTCCAGGGTAAACAACGGTAATGTTTATGTTTTTTGAATCTACAAGTGGAAAGAATGAAGACTTTAATGATAAGGCTCCAAATATTCCAAAAACCACAAACATTAATACCACTACGTTTACGGCTACGTGGTACTTTATGAAGTACTCTATAATTTTACGCATCTTACTCTGCTGGTGCTTGTGATGAATCTTTCTCTTGGTATATTTTTACAAGCATACCTGCATATGCTCCTGGAACTGGCTTGCTTACTAGCTTTGTCCCATTAGGCACTCCTTTTACAACAACTTCTTTATCTGAGAAGTATACTGGTTTTACATCGATAATGTCAAGAATTGAATCTCTTACAGTAAAAACTTGATTATTTGGCTGTAACAATCCTCTTGCTATTGCAATCGCATCTGTCTCCTCTTTAGCTTGGAGCACAGCCTCAAGATAAACACCTTCTCTAAGCGCACTGTCCTTTACCTCTATGTATGCATTTATAGTTTGTGAAGCTTGATCTATATTACCGTTTACTCTTGTCACCTTCCCAGTGTACGATTGGTCTCCATCTATCGTTGTAAGCGCTACTTCATTACCCACTTTGAGCAAGTCTGCATAATTCTTACTTATTGCAACTTCAAGCTCATAAACACTTGTATCAATGAATTCACCTAGTTTTTGGCCTGGGCGCACTAAAGTTCCCTCAGTAACCAATGCCTCGGTTAGTATTCCTGTAAAAGGTGCTACTATATTGTACTTACCAAGTCGTTGCTCGAGGTTCTTTACATTGTAGTAAGAAGTCTGAATGTTACGCCCTGAGATAAAATAACCTTCCTTTTCTGAAGTAATTTCTGGAAGTGCAGGAGTAGATTTATTTACATCGAAGTTATTGATATATTTCTGCCACTTAGGGTAAGCCTCTGGATAGTCTAATCTCAAATCTGGCATGATAGCCGTTATTTGATTAAACAAGGCACTTTTTTGTGATTGCACAGATGCGTAATACTCTGCACTATTTAAACGTAATATGGTTTCTCCTCTTCTATAGGTTTGACCAGGCTTAAAAAGTTTGCTGCCCTTTTGCAATATACCTTGCACCTCAGAGAACACCTCTAACCTGCGCTGTGCTACAAGATTACCATTTGCCGAAATCTCTATAGGCACAACACCATTAACAACATCTTCTACAAAGACTGTTTTAACCACCTTTTCTGGTTTTGGTCGTGTACGTTGGTTACTAGCAACAATTGCCTCAGAAGCAAAGAAAGCACCTATTATGAGTACTACTCCTAATAGAGAAAGGATGATTTTACGCATCGTAATTTTTTTGGTTGAAAATGACCTAATGATCAATACGCAAAGCTAACCATGTCAAGGCGCGACAGTTGTTAACGATGTCTTAAAAAATCTCATAGCTCATTAAACGACAAAAAGCACTAGCTACACCTAAAATACTGATTCCATAGCGGATACAACATGAAGAGTCTAGATGCGACTTCTCAACCCTAACGCTCTCATTCTTAACAAAAACCAAATAATACCAGACAACATCTTTAAAAAAATGCTCTTCAAAAACAAAACCCCACTTAAATCGTGGGGTTTATGAGTTATGTAATGTTATAAGTACGCTTTCGCGAAAGCGTAACTAAAATTTTAATTCAAAGCATCTAGCTCTTCAGTGATTTTGCCCCAATCCTCCATATATCCATCTAGCTTCTTTTTCTTACCGTTGTAATTATCAAAGAAGTCTGGCTTTGCCACGGTCTCGTCATAATTAGTTGCTAGCTCTGCGTCAAGTTGCTTTACTTCTCTTTCAAGCTTGTTGATATTAGACTCCACCTTACTCAGTCTATTATTAAGGGACTTGAGCTTCTTCTGATCTTCGTATGATTTTTTTGAACTTTTTACTGGAGCTTCTTTTTTGATGACGTCTCTCTTTTCTATCTCGCGTAAGTTTGTCACCTCACGCTGTTCAAGATAATAATCTACATCACCTAGAAACTCGCGTATGCGGTGGTCTTTAAATTCATAAACGCGATCTGTGAGTCCTTGCAAGAAATCACGATCGTGAGATACAACAATAAGTGTTCCTTCAAACTGCTTAAGACTATCCTTTAAAACATTCTTAGATTTTATGTCGAGGTGGTTAGTAGGCTCATCCATCACAAGCACATTAAAAGGCTGTAACATCAATTTTGCCAGTGCAAGCCTGTTACGCTCACCTCCAGAAAGTACGCGCACATATTTATCTACTTCCTCTCCTCTAAAGAGAAAAGAACCCAGAATATTACGCACAAGCGGTCTTGTGCGCTCATCTGCCGCATCAATCATTGTTTCCTCTACGGTTTTTGATCCGTCTAGGTATTCTGCTTGATTTTGAGCAAAGTATCCTATTTGCACATTGTGCCCTAACTTTACATTACCTTGATGCGCTAGTTCTCCTACTATAATTTTGGCAAGTGTAGATTTACCTTGACCATTTTGACCCACAAAGGCAGTCTTTGTATTGCGTTCTACAAGTAAATCTATCCCCTGCAGTACTGTTTTATCTCCATAGCTTTTCTCAACATCGTTTGCCTCTACTACCACTTTTCCTGGAGTAACAGATACAGGGAATTTTAATGTCATCACGCTATTGTCATCCTCATCTACCTCAATACGATCTATCTTATCAAGCTTTTTGATAAGTGATTGCGCCATAGTAGCCTTAGATGCTTTTGCACGGAATTTCTCGATGAGTTTCTCCGTTTGCTCTATTTGCTTTTGCTGGTTTTTTTGAGAAGCAAGCTGCTGCTCTCTTAACTCACTGCGTAATACAAGATATTCTGTATAGGGCTTGGGATAATCATATATACGACCTAAAGAAATCTCAATAGTTCGATTTGTAACATTATCTAAGAACATCTTATCGTGCGATACAATTGCCACAGCTCCAGAATATCCTTTTAAGAAGGTCTCAAGCCAGATAATAGATTCAATATCTAAGTGGTTTGTAGGCTCATCCAGCAATAATATATCATGGTTTTGAAGCAATAGCTTTGCAAGCTCGATACGCATGCGCCATCCTCCAGAAAATGTATCTGTGAGCTTATCAAAATCTTCACGCTTAAAACCTAGTCCCTGGAGTATACGTTCTGTCTCTCCTTTATAGTTATAACCTCCATGCACCTCGTATTGATGTTGCACATCGTTAATGTCAATCATTAACTGGTTATACCCTTCACTCTCATAATCTGTACGAGTAGCTAGCTGACTATTAATCTCATCAAGCTTCCCCTCTAGTTCTTTAATTTCCTTAAAAGCTTCATAAGACTCTTGAAGAACAGTTCTTCCTTCTACAAAGTCAATATCCTGCTTTAGAAAACCTATACTTATCTCTTTCTCGACAGCTATAGATCCTGTATCATAAGGTTGCTCACCAGAAATAATGCGCAACATGGTAGACTTTCCAGCACCATTTTTACCTACAAGTCCTACACGATCTCCTCCATTAAGACGGAAGGTGATTTCTTCAAAAAGATATTCGCCTTGAAATGAGACAGAAAGGTTATGAATATTAAGCATAAGGAGATAAGTAAATATTATGATTTATAAAGTTTGAGGACTGCAAAGATGCTTAAATTTGTACTCATAAACCAAGGAGATTATGGGAATTCTAAAAGGCACTAAACTTAACAGCATTATTAATGGTAAATGTCCTGTTTGCCATAATGAGTCCATGTACAAAAACCCAAATCCATATATACTTTCACAAACGCTTAAAATGCATGAGCGTTGTTCTCATTGTGACACAAAATATAAGATAGAACCATCTTTCTTTTATGGCGCTATGTATGTGAGCTATCCAGTAGGGATTGCTTTTGCAACGGCTGCCTTTGTCATAACTTACCTGTTTTTTGAGGCAAATCTTGTAAATTCTTTTATAGCAATTGTAGGAACCATGATTGTTTTCATGCCTGTAATTATGAGACTATCCCGCAACATATGGATCAATTTCTTCATGAAGTATGACCCAGCCAAAGATCAACTGTCAAGCTAATTACCAAAACCGACTACCTGAATTTTTTAGGGAAACGCATCACATCCACTTCTGCGGGGAGTGCTTCTTGATATTCTAAAAAGTTATAAAGATACTTTGCAAGTAATGGCCCTGCCATGATTCCTCTTGTGCCTAATCCATTTAATATTGCTAGCTGATTGCAGATAGGATGAACACCAAGCAGCGGCCTTCTATCACCGGTTGTAGGACGCACACCCGCCTCTTGATCGACGACTTCATAGGCAACATTAATTAGTGCGTCAAGCTTCTCTAAAAGCTCTTCACGAGCTTCTGTTGTAGTTTCCCAATCTTTATCTGTCCAATCATAAGTCGCACCAACTTTATAAAGATCGTTTCCTAAAGGAACGATAAAGAATGAAGATTTTATTGCTGCATTTAATTGTAATTGTGGAGCACTGATAATTATGTATTCTCCCTTATTGCCAACTAATGGCAATTTCCCGAAGTAAGGATTTTGCTTCACTCCATAACCTTCGGCAAAGACAATTCGAGAAGCTTTGTAACCATCATAGGTTACTGATGATTCTTGCAATTGTAATAAGTCATAATCAAATACCGCTTTCGCGAAAGCGGACTTAACAGCAAGGTATTGCTCATAACAGGATTGAAGTTTTGTGATTGCAACTCTACCCGTCTCTAGCACTTCTCCATAATGAAATGGCGCCGAAATCTCCTCACGCTCTTCCTTTACTATCGCAGTTTTCACAAACCGATCCAACCCAGGCTTATCACTTGCCGTAAACCAATTATTTTGATCTTCGACAGAGTGGAATACTTTGCGCACGGGTAGTTGCTCCATGAAGGACTCACCAAGTTTCTCTTCTAAAGCTCTAAAATAAGGGATTGCGAGATCAAACTGCTCAATGGCTTTCCAGGGCAGAGAGTAACGTTTTAATATAACTGGATTGTATAAACCAGCTGCTACGCGACTAGCACCTTCTGTACCTTTGTCTATAACAATAAAAGTCTTCCCATTGCGCTCACACTCTTCACAAAATGCGATGCCTGCTAGTCCAAGACCTACGATAATATAATCTACTTCTTTCACCATACAAAAATACAAGAATAGTAGGCTCACAAAGCGCATCACCTTCCTATTTATGAGTCTGAAAATTATAAAATAAAAAAGCCACCTAAACGTATAGCTTAGGTGGCTTATATTCTAATTGGAAATTAATCTAGTAATTCCAAAGATCTTGTTCAATATCTCTAATACGTTCTTTAATACGATCTGACTCTAATAACTGCATCATTGAGTTATCGTTGATGTACTCCTTAACCTTACGGTCACCTTGTACGTTATCCTCTTTATAAATAGTCGCGTTAAAACGTCTACTATTTAACAAGTGGTCAAATGATATAGGCATTGATGTGTTCTTACGGTTAAATGCTTTTGCATTGTGCAATACTTCACGAGCTCCTGGAAACCATATCCAAAAAAGTTCAATATCTGCTGCACTTGAATCGTCTAAGAAGTTTACATCACCAGAAACTGGAGCAATACCTAACAAGCGGTACTTAAGTTCTCCTTGACGCTTGTCGATATACCAGTAACCACGTATGTGGTATGCGTTGATATCATAAGCAGTAATTTCTGTACGTTCAATGTTATAATCAGAAATCGATTCTCCAGCATTTAATTGATCATATCCAGCATCAGAAGTATCAATCTTTACCATTGCGGCAGAAAGATCTCCTAGTTGAATTTTTTCTGTAAAATATGAATCTCTGTAAATAGCATCAATCTTTCCGTTTTTAATATTCTTAACAAGAACATCAAAAAGTGAACGACGATCTGACCCCATATTGATGGTATCAATAGGATAGTACAGAGGGAAATTTACGCGCTCATCAAGATCAACAACCTCCCAAGTGTTTTTTGCCCATAATACGTCACGCTTTTCTACGTAACCATACGGCAATGGATTGTCGTTGTCCTTTGCTTTTTGCTCTTCGGTAACTTCAAACATTTCATCCGGCGTTTTTGCATTAAGGATATTTCCTTGTGCAAATGCTTGAACTGCCATCAATAGACCGAGTGCAACAAAAATTAAACGTTTAAGACTCATAATTACTTTTATTTTAGTTTGCTAGCTCAATGATGATTGGAGAAACTGTCTTCAATCTATATCCTGAGTTACCTTGTATACTTGCTTTAATATCAAAGATCTGTACTGTAGATCCTCTTTTTGCACGCTTTAATGCAGATTGTGCTGCTCCATTAAGCTTATTTCCTTGTACAGAAACCGTAGCCGCATCTCCTGCTCTAAACTTGAAACTATTAACTCTTAAGTTAAGATCAAAGTCAAAATCTGGAAGACTAGCTCCTATTGGCGCTGCTGCAACTGTATTTCTAGGCTTCTTTAAGTTACCACCGTCATCACCTCCTAAAGTTCCCACTGGACGTGGAATATCTTTAATACGGAAAACAGCTTTATCAGAAGCACTACCTCCATCGGGAAGCTTTGCAGTTACATTAATCGTTACTTCACGACCTTGACCAGGAGTCATTGAATAGCTAGTTCCAGATCTTTTAGAAAGACCTGCTCCAGATGCAGAAACTGCATTATCTGACACACCAGCAAAAGATATCGTCATTGGGTTTGCAACACCACGATATACTACATTCATCTTATCTGCAGCAATAGTTGCAGAGTTAGGCTTGTTAATCGTAGTAAAAGCTTGTTCAACTGGAACTTCGATTTCCTTACCATCTTGAGGGTAAAATAATGATCCCGTAATTTTGTGATCACCTACACCTCCAGTGTTTACTCCTAAAACAAGTTTACCACCATCAAAAGAAACTTTATCAGCTGGGATTGCACGTCCATCTAATTTTAATTCCACTCTAGAAGGCTTAGTAGAAGAATCTACACGACCTAAAGAAAGAACACCATCAAATGTTGATCCTGTGTAATAAGCACCTTTTGAAGTTGTCATTACAGTTTCGTAGTTGTTTAAAGAAGCAAGTTCTTTAAGATTACCAGAAAGTAATTTTGACAATAATTCATTCTCAACAACTTTAATGTCATTTTGTAATTGAGACATTTTAGTTAAAGAAGATACTGATGGAAATCCTACGTAGTTATAAGATAAATAATCCTGAGTAACTTTTGCTCCATCTCCTTCTCCGCCTGTGACGATAGGAGCTGTACTAAAATCACTTTGAATTTGCGCCGCAAGCGCTTCATTATCTCCTGCAAGTTTCAACATCCCTTCTCGGTAAGCATCCATCTTTGCAAGAAATTCTTGTCCAGTTGGCGATACTTTACCTCCCTTATAATAACGCTCATCGATAAAGTTAGACTTATCCATAGCTTCATAATCCTTAGGGTCTTTTACTTCAGCCAAAAGTGCTGCTTTTTCAGAAGCTAAGTATGCGAAATATTCATCTCCAAGAGCTTTAGCAGATTTTGCTGTTGCAGCGGCTGCTTTAAACTCTTCGTTTTCATTTGCTTTCTTAGATATATCTGCTAGTGCAAGATCATTTTTTGCTTCAAACGTCGCATTAGAACGATCAAATTTTTCGTTTATTGAACCAAAAGCAGATAATACCTCTTTAGACATATTTAGTGCTAGCATTGCTATAAACACTAAATACATTAGGTTAATCATCTTTTGCCTTGGGCTTTGTTTTCCTCCTGCCATTTTTTAAATTTTAGTTGTTAGTTTATTAATTGTGTAAACAACTAAAATTAGTTTTTGTTCATTGCAGAAAGCATTCCACCATATACTCCGTTTAAAGAAGAAAGGTTTGTTGCAAGACTCTCCATTTGATCTTTAAGCTTCCCAGCATTTTGAGTTACTTGCTCGTTGATTTCTGCTTGACGGCTAGAAGACTCTACCTGTACTTTGTAAAGGCTATTTAAAGACTCCATTTGAGCTGCAGCAAGTGCCATCTCTTCAGAATATTTTTTAGTAGAAGACATTGCATCTGCTGTAGGTGCAATTCCTTTAGCAGCACCTTCGAAGCTACGTATGCTAGTTCCTAAGCTTGTCATAAGCTCAGAATCAATTTTTGCTTCTTTAAGCATGTTATCTAATTTTTTAGATAATTGAGCTTCTGCTTCAACAGGAGCTACTGCTTTTTTCTTAGATCCACTTGCACCACCTGCAAGTTCTGGGTACACTAATGCCCAATCAAGCTCATTATCCACAGGTTCAAATGCAGAAATAGCAAATACTACCGCCTCCGTAATTAGACCAACAATAAGCATCTCGTTACCGAAAGGCCAGTGCATTATTTTGAATAAAGCACCAATAATTACTACTGCTGCTCCTAGTCCGTAGACCATATTCATTAATTTCTTTCCAGTTTTTGATTTAGCCATGTTAAATAGGTTTTTTAGTTTAGTTAAGTAAGTTAATTAGATTAAGTAATTGTTATAATTTGGGAATTATTCAATTCGTTATTTCTTCGGCTTTCTAAGGTTGATTTTTTCATCAACACCCATAAAGTCCTGCACGGTTCTAAAACCGATATAACTACGAGCAGAGTCTTGATACTCATAGTCACGTGAGCTTACCTGTAGGAAGTAAGCAACATCTTTCCATGAACCACCACGTATAACTTTACGACGATTGTCTTTGTCATTTACGTTAGGGTTAATAGTAGACATATATTCATAAGAAGCTGGATCGTAAGAAGAAGCTACCCACTCTGATACATTTCCTGCCATGTTGTACAGGTTGTAATCATTAGGTTCGTAAGCATCTGCTTCTACTGTGTATAACGCTTGATCTGCGCCATAATCCCCTCTTAAAGGTTTAAAGTTTGCAAGGAAGCAACCTCTATCATTCTTAGCATATGGACCACCCCAAGGGTAATCACCACTTTCTAGTCCGCCACGAGCGGCATACTCCCACTCTGCTTCACCAGGAAGTCTAAAACGGTTTACAAATTGTCTCTTCTTAGATTTTTGATGAGCGTTCTTGTACATCGTTCTCCACTCACAAAAAGCTTTTGCCTGCATCCAAGTAACTCCAACAACTGGATACTCTCCATATGCATCATGCCAGAAATAGTCATTATGCATAGGCTCGTTATATGAGTATGCAAAATCTTTAATCCACACTGTGGTGTCTGGATATATATTTACTACTTCTGTTTTAATATGATCTTTACGACGACCGCCGTTTTTCTTTGCTGCTTCTTGAATATCAAGATATGTATAACGGAAATCTAACTTATCTACATCTATAGTGCGCTGTCCATTATAAGCTTCCTCCATTGGGATATACATCGTATCCATAACCTCAGCATAATACTCATCTGGATACTCTGATGTATCAGTAAAAAGATCTATTTCTTTATTGAGCTTACGACCTTCAAAACCAGTCTCTCCTAGTCCGAAATAATTATCATACATGTACTGCTCGTAAGGGGTCATGTTATCAGGATCTGCATCGCTAAATGCAAACTCGCCTATACCACCATTACCAGGAGTCTCTCCAAGCTCATCAGCTAAGATTGCAAGTTTCGTACGTATAGTAGAATCTTGAACCCACTCTACAAACTGTCTATATTCTGAGTTAGTGATTTCTGTTTCGTCCATGTAGAAAGAGCGCACAGTCACCGTTTTAGTAGGAGCGTCATTTACGGCAGCAAAGTCATCATCACTCTTACCCATTATGTAAGCACCTCCAGAAACGAGGGTCATTCCATAAGGTTTTTCAGGGTTCCATCGCTTGCCTTTGGCACCAACGAGTTCCCCTCGATCGCCTTTGCCACAACTAGACAGCAAAGCTACTATCGCAATAAATGCAATATACTTTTTCATAGGATATTAGGTTAAGTATTCTAAAGTTAAGGGCGTAAACCTATTTATTTTATTTGTAATAAACAATTTATTCGCCAAAAATAATCATTTCATCGTTGAAACACATTGTCAAATTTCGTTTTTCTTCCTTGCCTTGAACCAACGTTCAGGGATGTTTTGGTTACAAGCATCCAGATAATCTTGGTATGTGCAAGGTAATAACGTGTGCCTTTTTAATTTATTATTCAAGCCCATAATAAATGGAATCTCAATCCACCATCTGGCTGTTTTTTCACTTTTATAAAATGTTAACACTTCATCTTCAATTGGAACTTGATACGTAAGAAAATTTCCTTTCTCAATATCCATGTTTTCGCTTGCGCGAAAATTTACTCCCTCAATAAAGTACCACATCATTTGAGCAACGAGCATCGCTGCTTTTTCCTCGTGGGCGTCATTCTTATATTCAAAAACTCCAAAAGAGGTCACCTTATCGCTTATACCTGCATATCGAGCAATAGTACATATCTCCTTGCCATCAAACCCGTTAGGCATTTTATTATACCTAGTACTTAGCTCACTACTGCGCACAGCATTTAAGTCTATCGCAACAAGATCTGCATCTCTCATTACAGGCTCCACAATACTCATCATAGCCGAAACATTTCCTAATCGGTAACTATCAAAGTATAACTTATCCATCAAATCTATTTCCTCCTGAGGATTAAAATAGGTTTGGTACCCTATATTTGAGTAGTTGAAAAGATTATATGGTTTCTCAACAATAATCTTTCCTACATACGATTTATTATGAATAGGCTGGCTCGCATCTCCTAAGTCAAAACGACTATCTACATTCACCACATTTACCATTTGATCCAACTTATCATAAGACCTATAAATAGGATACACCAAATCTTGGCTTCCTCCTATGTACATAGGTACAATTCCTTTCTTAAAAAGAGTTTCGTTGACAGTTCTGATGGCAAAATAGGTATCATCTACACTTTCTCCTCCATGAATGTCACCCAAATCGGCAATTGTTGTGTGCCAGTTACCAGGGAAAAGTTCGTAAAAAGTGGCCCTAAGTTCTGTAAATGATAATGATTCTCCGAGGTTATTTTGATCACGCCTGTTTTCGCGCAAGCAAATAATAGCTATTTGCACACCTTCTAGATCTGGCATTCCCAACTCCTCACTGTGTAATCTAATGTTATTACCTAGTGATTGATGATGTTGCAATTGTATATGCGCAAGCGCAATTTCTGGTATAGGGCTTAGCACCTCAAAGGCCATATATTACTTCTTTTTTGCAGTCGTTTTTTTCTTTACAGGCGCCTTTTTCTTTGCTGGAGCTTTCTTTTTGGCCGGAGCCTTCTTCTTTGCTGCTGCTTTTTTCTTAGGAGCTTTTTTCTCTATGTACGCCTTGATTTCATCTAAGGTTAACGCTGCTGCGTCTATATCCTTACTTAGCTCAATTTTAGTCTTTCCTTTAATAATATTAGAGCGACCCCATCTTGCTTTTTCTACACGTATACCTTCTTCTGGGAAGTCTTGAAGCACTTTATCAATTTCCTTCTGCTTCTTCACTTCAATAAGCTCTACAATATCATCGTCAGAAAGATTATCGAAGTCGTACTTCTTATTGACGTTAATAAACATCCCATTCCATTTTATAAATGGCCCGAAACGCCCTGTTCCTTTTTGAACTGGAAGATCTTCATAGGTATAAATAGGAGCATCTGCCTTTTGCTTCTCTTTGATATACACAATAGCTTCATCAAGATCTACATCCATAGGGTCTCGACCTTTAGGTAATGAAACAAAGGTTGCCCCAAACTTCACATAAGGACCAAAACGACCATTATTTACAGACACTTCTTCTTCTTCAAAAGTCCCTAAATCTTTAGGCAGTTTAAACAAGTCCATCGCTTGCTCATAAGTCAGGTTTGCCAGTGTTTGATCTGGACCTAAACTTGCAAAACGTGGCTTTTCCTCATCTTCTACAGAACCTATTTGCACCATAGGTCCAAATTTCCCTAGACGAACACTTACCGGCTTACCACTTTCTGGGTCTTTACCTAAAATACGCTCACCTACCTCGCGGTCTGCATTTTTCTCTACGTCTTTTACATGCGGATGGAAATCCTTGTAAAAGTCCTTCATCATCTTTGTCCACTCCTGCTTACCCTCTGCAATATCATCAAAATCTGCTTCGACTTTTGCTGTAAAATTGTAATCAAGAATATTTTCAAAGTGCTGTACAAGGAAATCATTTACTACCATTCCCACATCTGTAGGAACTAGCTTTCCTTTATCTGAACCTACCATCTCTGTTAAGGTTCTATCTTTTATCTCGTTGTTTTCAAGACTCAAGACATCATACGCTCGTTCTTTACCATCTACAGTACCCTTCTCCACATACTTACGATTTTGTATCGTAGTAATAGTAGGTGCATATGTAGACGGACGACCGATACCAAGCTCCTCTAATTTCTTTACTAGAGATGCTTCTGTATATCTATACGGTGGTCTTGTAAAACGTTCTGTTGCGGTAATGTAAGAATTGAGTAATGTTTCTCCCGTTTTAAGATCTGGAAGTAATCCAGTCTCTTCTTCATCTTCATCATCATGACCTTCGAGGTAAACCTTTAAGAATCCTTCAAATTTTAAAATCTCTCCATTTGCAGTAAAGTTATCTGTTCCTGCGCTTGAAGCTATCTGCACATTAGTACGCTCTAGTTGCGCCTCACTCATTTGTGATGCAATAGCTCGTTTCCAGATCAAATCGTATAAACGCATTTGATCTCGCTCCATATTTACAGAATGCTTAGAAAAATCTGTTGGGCGTATCGCTTCGTGAGCTTCTTGTGCTCCTTTTGACTTCCCTTTATAGTTACGTTCCTTATGAAATTCTTTACCATAAGCAGCTAGTATTTCTGCTTGAGCACCGGCTTTTGCATCTTTAGATAAGTTTACACTATCTGTTCTCATATATGTAATGTGCCCCGCCTCATAGAGACGTTGCGCCATATTCATCGTTTTACTAACAGAGAAGTATAACTTTCTACTTGCTTCTTGTTGCAATGTAGAAGTTGTAAATGGTGGTGCTGGTGATTTTTTGGCTGGCTTTTTTGTAAGCGCATCTACTTTAAAAGTCGCCTTCAAGTTTTTCTCAAGAAATTCTTGTGCTTTTTTCTTAGTAGTAATGTTTTTAGGAAGTTTTGCTCTAAAAGATTTTCCATCTTCTGTAGTAAACTCAGCGTCTATTCTATAAGAAGCTTGTGCTTCAAAGTTTAACACCTCGCGCTCACGCTCTACAATAAGTCTCACAGAAACAGATTGCACTCGCCCTGCCGAAAGTCCTCCTTTTACCTTTCTCCATAATACTGGTGAAAGTTCGTAACCCACAAGTCTATCTAAAACTCTACGCGCTTGTTGTGCGTTTACAAGATCATAATCAATCTTGCGAGGATTATCGATTGCTCTTAAAATAGCAGTTTTTGTAATCTCGTGAAAAACAATACGCTTAGTACGGTCTGGTGTTAACCCGAGCTCTTGCTCGAGGTGCCATGCAATGGCCTCACCCTCGCGATCCTCATCACTTGCTAGCCAAACCATATCGGCTTTTGCGGCTAGTGACTTTAGATTTTTTACTACCTTTTTCTTATCGTCAGAGACTTTATATTTAGGAGTAAAATCTCCATCTACATCAACACCTAACTCCTTAGAGGGAAGGTCTGCTATGTGCCCAAAACTACTCTCAACTTTATAGTCAGAGCCTAGAAATTTTTCTATTGTTTTAGCCTTTGCAGGTGACTCCACAATGACGAGATTCTTTGCCATACATCTTATTTTTCAGGGTACAAAAGTAGATGTTTTATTTATATCGCAATCCGCAAGGGCATTATTTCTGTGATATTTCACTTTTTGAAGCATCGCAAATCACTGTTTTATGGAGTTGTTACGCTTTCGCGAAAGCGTAATAAAAAATCAAAAAAAAAAAAAAAAACCCTCAAAAAAAGGAAATCCTTTAAGAATGACAAAACTAAACCACTAGTTTAGCGGTTGGTACCAATCAAATTTTATAATTCTAAAACAAAAAACGAATGAAATTTACAAGCAATTACTGCCAGTTACAATGATAACAACTCTATCTCTTACTTCTTGTAGTAAAGAAGATATTGAATTAACAAACGAATCGCAAAATACAGAAGCGGCATTTACACTAGAACAAGTCCCTGAAACTAACATCATTTCATTTGATCTACCAGCAAGAGGCCGATCCCAAGGAGGCAATGCAACAATGTTATCTTTTGCATCTATCGAAGATTTTGTTGCTGCCGCAGAAGAACTTGAAGTTGCCATCGAAGCTCACGAAGATAAGTTTGTGGCTCAATATGATCATCTTACAGATGACGAACTTGATGATATGGAGGAAAGCACGCAATTTGATAGTAGAGCGCCTCTACGCCAATTCCAACAAACAAGAAGTTTTTCTAATTCTTTATTTAATTCATATGAGACTAAAGAAACAATATGGCTAGATGATGAAATCTTAGATGAGAACAAAGACCCGTCTTTAGATAATTTATTTGAAGAAGAAGAGATGGTGCTACTTAACCAAGATCAAGAAGTGATGATTGATGGTAAAGTTTTTAATTTTGGACACCCGCAGCTCAACTATGAAATTATAGGAAATTTTGGGGAATCTATTTTAAAAGTTCGAAATGATGAGGATGTCTCTAATGACCCAAATATAATTACTACTTCTAAAGCATCTTCTTCTTGTACTTCTTGGAAGAGATCTTGGGATCGTGACAATTATGCACATAATAAGAGAGTTAAGAGATCCGTCTCAATTAGAAGTCTTCCTTTCTGGACAAAATCTAAGTCAAAAGTAGAATCTTTTAGAAAGAGGGGGAATAGGTGGAAAAGACATCGCACACGTCTAGGTGTTGGTTTACAAAAAAACTTAAAAGGATCAGCTTGTTTTGGAGCAACTGTGAGACAAGGTTATAAGAGTAAAGAAAGAAAAGAAAGAAAAGAAAGGTTATAATGACAGACCATCCCGGGATGACTCTAAAAGCTAGAAACGGGCAAGGAGTAGTTGGTGATTATTATTATGGAGGCAAAACAACGTACAAAGCATTAAGTTGGTAATGAGGAAAGCTAAATTAATTTTAAAGGCAAGCCTATTTGGGCTTGCCTTTTTAACAATAAATATTGCATTGGGTCAGAGTAACTCTTCAAAATCTCAATTTCCAGAGTTTGCTAGTTATAAAACTTGGGGATTCACCTTTAATCCCGTATTAAACAGAGCCCCTAACTACACTAGAACATTAGGAAACATTGATATTAAAGGAAATAGCATTCCTGGAGTAAATTTTGGTTTTAACAAAGTAATTCAACCAGAAAGAGAGCTTTCATTTAGATATGGTGTACATCTTAATTTACTGCCTTTAGAAAGTATTCAATTTAGACTACCAGATGGGGATATACCAGGATTTACGAATTTTGAATCTAACGAGCGTACTTTAGGTCAACTCATAATTTCAGTACCACTAGAAATGGAACTGAAAAAGCAGATGGGATCTAGAATCTATTTTTCTGCTAGAATTGGCGTAAACTTAACCTTATTACGAGAAGGTTCGGTAGAAGGAACAGTAAGCGCTTTTGTAGAAGATCTAAACGAGGGAAGAGAGATTTTTGGAATAAGGGGGCAAACACGTAAGTTTCCTATTTATCCAAATCTAAAAATTAGTCCAGGTTTTTATTATATGACTAAACCTATTTTATATCAAGTGTCTATCATTTACCAGAAAGCAATACCTAATTATTTTACTGGAGAATATCTTTTTGACAATCTAGAAATATCTGAACGCACAGAGGGAACTTATTCTCTAAGTGGTGATCAACTAGGTATCGGTATTACTCTATTTCTAAGAAAAAGCCAAAAAAAACTTAAGAAGCTTGAAGAGAAGGCTGTCAAGAATGTTTACATTAATTAATTGCTTTTTATTTAAATCATAAAGGTCTGTTTATAGCAGCTTTCGCGAAAGCGGACTATTACTACACACCTATCTGAGCAATCATATCTTCATCTTCCGTAAAACCAACCACATCTTTATATATAAGGTAAGCCGGCAAATAGACAACAGAAACGGTTGCATACACACCAATAAAGCAAGCCATAACCCCAACAACAATAGCTAGAAAACCAATAACAAGACAAGTTCCAAAGGTAATTCCCCACTTTTTATTCCCTAGTGCAAAAGCTGCTTTGTAGATATCGTTTACGGACCAATCAGGATTAAAAGCAAATATCACAATGGCAAATTGTAACGGCACCAACACATAAAACAATGGAATTATAAAAAACAGGGCGGCAAGCACAGCAATCCCCACTTGCATCATGGATAGCACTAGCACCTTCTTGAGATACTTTTTCTTGATAAACATCCCGAAACCTACTCCGCGATCTCCACTTCGGTTGCGGTCTTTCATACGTATGATTCTGTAAAAAGCTGCTTGAAGTGCAAAGTTGACTACAGACATAACCACTAGAATCACTAAGTACATCACCATCATAAAAATTAAAGCAATGACACCTACCTCATCATCATTGTAGGAGACATCGCCATATTCTATAAATGCACCACCTAAGCTCATAGGCAACATGACCGCCATTGACACTCCCCAAGAAACAGCAATCGTTAACACTTGCATAAGCAAACCTTGAAGCCATACCTTTTGAAACAAATCAATCGCTCGGCCAAACAAGTCTCCAAAATCAATATGCGGTGCTTGTCTAATTTTGACAAGCATATCTGATAATATCATTTTTTATCTTTTATTACAGTCGTAAAAATATAAGATTAATCGACAGCCAGATTAAAATCTTCTAGCAAATTGCAAGGCTACATACTGACTTCTGCCTTCGCGTTTTGTTTCTCTTGTTCGAAAATTATAAACAATACTATAAAGATTATTTTCTCCACGGTACGTAATACCAGATTTAAAGGATAATACGGTTGATACTATGGGTAATGTAAAGGGAGAATCATCTCCAAAGGGATGCCCTTCAATAAGTGCGTTAAGAAATACATACTCTGCGCCCACTCCCGCAAAGCCATAAAACTCATGCTCACCTCCCAATCTCCCAAAAGCCGAAGAGCTAGCTACCACATTACGATTCCCTATGTAAAGAAGCGCTTCTTGTCTTGCAAAAACTCTTCGTGTACCTAGCGCCACCGTAGACTGAAGTGCAACATTTTTAAATAAATTAGAATTTTCTAACCGATAGTCTTTAACAAAAGTTCCAAAGCCGTTAAAATGCACACTATTACCTATCTCACCCTCCCAAACGGGTATAAATTCATTGATAAGTTCATGATAAGCAACTTGTATATCGCCTGCCTTAGACTGGTCTCCCGCAAGTCCTAGCTCTGCGTCAATTTTAAAAAGCACATCTTCTTGCGCTTTTGAAACGGAGCCTCTTACAAAAAGATACCCTGCATAAGGACGTTCAAAAAAATCAAAATTAGTTTCAAAGAGTTCTCTAGGCGTGTAAGTTTCCTGACCTAACATAAAATCTAACTGCAGCGGATACTCTTGCTTTTTAAAAATAAAGTCTCCTTGTAATTGCCTACTATAACTTAAGAATGTCCCTGCTGTATAATAACGATCTATAGCAAAAACAAAGTCGTTATCATGTTGCACAGCGATTTGCTGCAACAATCGTTGTGCTTTAGTCTCCTCAACAGATTGAGAATAACCAGTCTGAATGACTAGTAACAGCAATAAGATAAATAGTTTATGTAGCAATCTTCGGGTTTTAAAAAAGCAAATAACGAGAATTTTATGTAATTCTTGGCGTCTGCCACTTTGTCACAACTCTACATTAGACGTATCTTTGCATAATCCTTGACAAAGATTTTGGACGAATAAGCAGATGGAAAAAATAATAGAAGAACACAAACAAGGGGAAGCGCTTACACTAGAGCGCAAACTTGAGAATACAAAAAAGCTTTTTATAGAAAGTTACGGTTGCCAGATGAACTTTGCAGATAGCGAGGTGGTGGCTTCCATTCTTGCAAATGAAGGGTATAATACTACTCAAATTCTTGAAGAAGCAGATCTTGTGCTAGTAAACACCTGTTCTATACGTGAGAAGGCAGAGGTAACTGTACGTAAACGCTTAGAAAAATATCAAGCCGTAAAGCGCAAGCAAAACCCTAATATGAAAGTAGGAGTGCTAGGCTGTATGGCAGAGCGTCTTAAAAGCAAATTTCTTGAAGAAGAAAAAATAGTTGATCTCGTAGTAGGTCCAGATGCTTATAAAGATATTCCTAACTTACTTAGTGAGGTAGAGGAAGGTAGAAATGCAGTAAACGTAATCTTATCTAAAGAAGAAACTTACGGAGATATCTCACCAGTACGTTTATTAACTAATGGTGTCACTGCTTTTGTATCAATCACTCGTGGTTGTGATAATATGTGTACGTTCTGTGTCGTTCCTTTTACAAGAGGTCGCGAGCGTAGCCGTGATCCTCAGTCTATACTAGAAGAAGTACAAGATCTTGCTGAAAAAGGTTTTAAAGAAATCACACTACTTGGTCAAAACGTGGATTCATATTTATGGTATGGCGGCGGACTCAAAAAAGATTTTGACAAGGCTAGTGAAATGGCAAAAGCTACTGCGGTAAATTTTGCGCAGCTCATGGACACTGTTGCAAAGGCTCAGCCTAAAATGCGTATCCGTTTCTCTACCTCAAACCCTCAAGATATGACGCTTGATGTAATAGAGGTAATGGCAAAACACAAGAATATATGTAATTACATTCACCTGCCTGTGCAGTCTGGAAGTGATAGAATTTTACAATTAATGAATCGCCAGCATACAGTTGCAGAGTACAAAACGCTCATTGATAATATTAAAAATCTAATCCCTCATATTGGGATTAGTCAAGATATGATTACAGGTTTCCCCACAGAAACCGAAGAAGATCATCAAGGAACACTTGACCTTATCAACTATGTAAAGTATGATTTTGGTTTTATGTTCTACTATTCTGAGCGTCCAGGTACTATGGCAGAACGCAAGATGGAAGATGACATCCCGCTAGCGATAAAAAAGAGACGTTTACAAGATGTGATTGACCTACAAAGAGCAATCTCTAGAGACAACTTACTTCGCTACCAAGATCAAACGGTAGAGATTCTTATAGAAAAGGAATCAAAAAAGAATAAAGATGAGTGGAGCGGTCGTAATGATCAGAATGTCGTTGCCGTTTTCCCTAAAGGAGATTACAAAGTAGGTGACTTTGTTAATGTAAAAATTAATGAATGTACGACAGGGACACTTATAGGTGAGGCAACAGGCTACGCAGCGTACTGGCAATAGAAACACAAAGTACTGTGCTAGCAATAGTTTTTTGAGAATAACGCTTTCGCGAAAGCGCAACACATTTTATACTAATCAAATAGATACCCACTGTAATGGGCGTTTACTATGGAAGGAATACAAACCACAAAACAACGATTTGGTATCATAGGAGATAATCCTGCACTAAATCGCGCTATCGAAAAAGCTATACAAGTGGCTCCTACAGATATTTCTGTACTAGTGACAGGAGAATCTGGAGTAGGTAAAGAGAGTGTCCCGCGCATTATACACTCACTTTCTCATAGAAAACATAATAAATATATTGCTGTAAACTGTGGAGCAATCCCAGAGGGAACGATAGATAGCGAGCTTTTTGGACACGAGAAAGGTGCATTTACAGGTGCAACTTCTACAAGAAGTGGATACTTTGAGGAGGCAGATGGTGGGACGATATTTCTAGATGAAGTGGGAGAACTACCGCTACCTACCCAAGTACGTTTATTAAGAGTTTTAGAGAATGGAGAGTTTTTAAAAGTAGGCTCTTCAAAAACACAAAAAACAGACGTGCGCATCGTTGCAGCGACTAATGTGTCGATGTTTGAAGCTATCCAAGAAGGGAAGTTTCGTGAGGATTTATTTTATAGACTGAGTACCGTAGATATCCCGCTTCCTCCACTGAGAGAGCGCAAAGGAGACATTCATTTATTGTTTAGGAAATTTGCATCAGACTTTGCTATGAAGTATAAGATGCCAACGATACGACTGTCTGAAGAAGCAGTACAGCTTCTAGTTTCATATCGCTGGAATGGGAACATACGCCAGCTACGTAACGTAGCCGAGCAAGTATCTGTATTAGAAACTAACCGTGAAGTATCGGCTGCAACTATAAGCAACTATCTTCCCGACACAGGATCTAGACTTCCTGCCATCGTAAAGTCACAAGAGAAGTCTGACTTCTCAAACGAGCGTGAAATTCTATACAAGGTCCTTTTTGACATGAAAGCCGACTTGAATGATCTAAAAAAACTCACGCTCGAGTTAATGAAAAATGGAAATACCTCAGATGTACGTGAGGAGAATGAGAGCCTCATTAAAAAGATTTATGACGATGATGACGACTCATATGAGACCGTAGAGGAAGTAATGGACGTACTACAGATACCTCATAAATCACAAGCACAAGCTCCTACTCCACCTCAACCAGAACCTACCGCAGACCCCTATCATTTTGCAGAAGAAATTGAGGAAGAAGAAACACTATCGCTACACGATAAAGAGCTTGAACTTATCAAGAAATCATTAGAGCGTCACAAAGGTAAACGCAAAGTAGCCGCACAAGAACTAGGTATAAGCGAGCGCACATTATATAGAAAAATCAAGCAGTTTGATTTGTAAGTCATAATTGCAAGAGTATTTTAGTTAAAATAAATTTCATCAATCATCAATCAAAAAACTTTATTAAATGAACAAAACACTATTATTTTTAATTCTTTCATGTATTGGCATAAATAGCGTTGCACAAACGGAATACGTAAAGGGATATTTTATTGAAAATAACAACAATAAAATTGAATGCTTAATTAAAGACAATGACTGGAATAATAATCCAGAAAATTTTCAATATAAATTATCTAAAGACTCCAAGTCTTTAACGGGTGATATCAGTACAGTTAAGGAGTTCATGATTTTAAACTCTTCTAAGTATGTTAGGGCTACAGTAAAAATTGATATGTCAAGTGCTAGCGCTGATTTTTTAGATAAAAGTAGAGCTCCTATTTTTGAAACAAAAACGCTATTCCTAAATATGTTAGTTGAAGGAAACACTAGCTTATACTCTTACAAAAATGGAACTATAACCAGATATTTTTATAGTAAACCTGGGGCTGAAATCAAGCAACTTGTGTATAAGAAATTCTTAACTACAACTGGCAAAATCAGCACAAATACGCAATATAAACAGCAATTAAAAACAGAGATAACGTGTCCTAAAAACGCTACAAGTAGCCCAGAGAATGTTAGTTACAACAAGAGTAGTTTAATTGGCTACTTTATTGAACACAACGAATGCAATAATTATAGTTTTAAAAATTATAATACGGAGACAAAAGGCAAGGTCATTAACCTTTCTATAAGACCTAGAATAAACAATTCTTCCTTCTCAATTAGTAATCCAGGCGCCACCGTTAAAGAAGCTGACTTAGGCAGTAAGACAAACTTTGGTGTTGGATTAGAACTTGAATTAATCTTACCCACCAATAATAATAAATGGGCTTTCATTATTGAACCTTCATACCAAAGTTTCAAATCTGAAATAACTCAGGAAGCTGGATCTGTTTTTGGCGATGCTATTACTACATCAATTGACTATTCATCTATAGAAATACCATTGGGTCTAAGACATTATTTTTTTCTAAATGATAATTCTAAACTTTTTGTAAACGCATCATTTATTGTAGACATATCTTCAGAAACGGCTGTCGAATTTGACCCTGCAAATAATTCTTCCATTGCTCCGTTAGATGTACAGTCAGGAAGTAATATCGCTTTTGGAGTAGGCTACAAATTTAATAATAGGTATAGTGCTGAGGTTAGATATCAAACAGATAGAAATTTACTTAGCGATTTTATTGAATGGGATTCGAGTTATCAAACTACTTCCTTTATCATAGGATACACGATTTTCTAATATTTGTTTCATCATTCACTTTATAGTTTACACCACATGAAATCATTTAACAACTTCATCATTTTAATTACAACAGTCTTTTTAATTCAAGGCTGTAGCGTGTATTCATTAAGTGGCGTGTCTATAGATAAAGAAGAGACGTTTGAAGTTCGCTTTTTTCAAAACGAAGCAGCTATAGTTGAACCTGGAATCGATAGAGAGTTTACAGAACAGCTAAGAGATATTATCCAGAACCAATCTCCTTTAGTACTTACAAACAGTAATGCAGATGTAGTGTATGAAGGCGAGATAATCGAATATTACATTGCTCCACAAGCCTCTACTTCAGAAAATCTAGCAGCACAAAACCGACTTACTATAACAGTAAATGTTCGTTTTTTTAATAATACTCGCGAAGATGGTGAGTATGATTTTGAACGTAGATTTTCATTTTTCTCAGATGTACCTGGTGAAACACAATTAGTAGGTAGCGCACTGGACACTGCGCTAGACGAGATTTATGAGCGTATTACTCAAGATGTATTTAACGCATCACTAGCTCGCTGGTAATGACTACAGAACAATACACATATTTACTAGAACATCCTGACCAGATTAATACTGAGCAGACAAGCGATTTACGCACTATTATTGACGCATTTCCTTTCTTTCAAAGTGCTCATGCGCTGTATCTAAAAGGATTAAAAAACCAAGAGAGCTTTGCTTATAACAAAGCATTAAAGCGCACAGCTAGCCACACAGCAGATAGAGCCGTACTATTTGACTATATCACGTCAGAGCATTTCTTACAGACAGCGGTAAGTACTCAAATAAAAGATCAAGAAAAGCAACTACGGTCTCTAGAAGTCACAGATGCACAAGATGTATCTATTCTAGTCGAGCAAGAAGAACAAGCAAAAGCATCGCAAATTCTTGATCCAGATTTATTTGTAGAAAAGAAAGACTCTATTATGACTAGAGCAAAGGCGGAGGATACGCTTCAAGTAGGCAAGCCACTACCTTTTACAAAATCTGAAGCGCATTCATTTTCTGAGTGGCTACAACTTTCTTCTTTTCAACCCATAGATCGCTCATCTACATCTGATGACAAAGAGGTTCCTGCTCCTACTTCTACAAAAGAAGTAGTAATTAAAAAGGAAACTACAACCGCATCAAAATCTGATAATGAGGAAACTACAACTAAAGTTTCGCGAAAGCGAAAACAACAAATTATAGATTCCTTTATAGAAACAAATCCGAAAATTGGAAATATAAAGTCAATACCGGCAGATAAAAAGAAAACAAAAAAAGAATTTCTATTTTCTTCTGACGCCTTGATGACAGAGACTTTAGCACGAGTTTATGTCGAGCAAAAAAACTTTCCAAAAGCAAAACAAGCATACCGAATTTTAAGTTTGAAATATCCAGAAAAAAGTGGTTTCTTTGCAGACCAAATTCGAGCAGTAGAACAACTTGAAGAACAAAAAGATTAAAATATTATGAGTACTACGTTTTATATATTTTTAGGATTGATCATTATAGTAGCTTTCCTTCTTATTGTCGTTATTATGGTTCAAAACCCTAAAGGAGGCGGATTATCTTCTTCTTTTGGCGGTGGTGGTACACAGCAAATGGGCGGCGTTCAGAAAACAACAGATTTTCTTGACAAAGCAACATGGGCACTAGCGACTATCTTATTAGTACTTATTCTTGCTAGTAACCTAAGTATTTTTGACGGTACTATAAGAAGCGAGTCTCAAGTTTTTGATGCAGATGCTGTAGAACAAACTACACCTGCTCCAGAGCCAGTAAGTCTTCCAGATAATGGAGGAGATCAATAGACTCTCACAACATAACATATTAAAGAGCCAGCTATTTTAGCTGGCTCTTTTTTGTTATGCAAATTTGTCAGTGCATGGTGAGTGGCATAATTTCTGTCTTTTACGCTCGCGTAACCAGTTAAGGGTTACAATAACAATTCAACTCAATAATTAAATCTATAACAATGGCAATTAAAATCAAACCATTAGCAGACCGCGTTGTAATCGAGCCTGTTGCGGCAGAAACTCAAACAGCATCTGGTTTATATATCCCAGATAGCGCACAAGAAAAACAACAAAAAGGCAAAGTAGTCGCTGTAGGATCTGGAACTAAAGATCACGAGATGACAGTAGTCGTAGGTGATACAGTTATTTATGGAAAATACTCAGGTAGCGAACTCAAATTTGACGGAGTAGATTATATGATCATGAAAGAGGATGATATCCTTGCAATTGTATAATACCGCAATAAGCAATATGCTATAAGCTTTAGGCTATGAGAGATTTTAGAAAGTATAATATTTGGGAGTTAAGCCACAAACTTACTTTAGATATTTATACTGTTTCTAGAGAATTTCCTCAAAATGAAAGTTATGGCATTGTATCACAAATACGAAGAGCATCAGCTTCAATACCAACAAATATTGCTGAAGGGTGTGGTAGAGATAGTGATGCAGAATTCAACCGCTTTCTGACAATAGCAATGGGATCGGCAAGCGAAACAGAATACTTACTTATTCTATCAAAAGATCTTCAATATATAAATAATGAACATTTTGAAAATCTAAATTCAAAAGTGAACATTATCAAACAGAAGATTTATTCTTTAAAACAAAAATTAAAATAACAGCTTAAAGCTTATTGCATAAAGCTTTTCGCGAAAGCAAAGGAAAATGGCAAAAGACATAACATTTAATATAGAAGCACGCGACGGTTTAAAACGTGGTGTAGATAAACTTGCAAACGCAGTAAAAGTTACTTTAGGACCTAAAGGTCGTAACGTGATTATTTCAAAATCATTTGGCGCACCACAGGTGACTAAAGATGGGGTAACAGTTGCAAAAGAAATTGAACTGGAAGACGCTTTAGAAAACATGGGAGCTCAAATGGTAAAAGAAGTAGCTTCTAAGACTAACGATCTTGCTGGAGATGGTACAACTACCGCTACAGTTCTTGCTCAGGCAATCGTTACTGAAGGACTTAAAAACGTTGCTGCAGGAGCAAACCCAATGGATCTTAAGCGCGGTATCGATAAAGCTGTAGAAGCTATCGTTGCAGATCTTGAGAAGCAAACTACTAAAGTGGGTAACTCTTCTGATAAAATCAAGCAAGTAGCATCTATCTCTGCAAACAATGATGATGTAATAGGTGATCTTATTGCTCAAGCATTTGGAAAAGTAGGAAAAGAAGGTGTTATTACTGTAGAAGAAGCTAAAGGAACAGAAACATATGTGGACGTTGTAGAAGGTATGCAGTTTGACCGTGGATTCCTTTCTCCTTACTTTGTTACTAATAGTGAGAAAATGAGTGCAGAACTTGAGCAGCCATATATCTTACTTTTTGACAAGAAGATTTCAAACATGAAAGATTTGCTACCTGTACTTGAGCCTGTAGCTCAAACTGGAAAGCCACTTCTTATCATTGCAGAAGATGTAGACGGAGAAGCACTAGCAACATTAGTAGTAAATAAATTACGTGGAGCTCTTAAAATTGCTGCTGTAAAAGCACCAGGTTTTGGAGATCGTCGTAAAGCTATGTTAGAAGACATCGCAATTCTTACTGGAGGAACTGTAATCTCAGAAGAGAGAGGTTTCACCTTAGAAAATGCTACACTTGATATGCTAGGTACGGCAGAAACTGTATCTATAGATAAGGACAACACTACGATTGTAAACGGAGCTGGAGATTCAAAAGTTATTAAAGCTCGTGTAGGTCAAATCAAATCTCAGATTGAGACTACTACATCAGATTACGATAAGGAAAAACTTCAAGAACGTCTAGCTAAACTTGCTGGAGGTGTTGCTGTACTATATGTAGGTGCTGCTTCTGAAGTTGAGATGAAAGAAAAGAAAGACCGTGTAGATGATGCTTTACATGCAACTCGCGCAGCTGTAGAAGAAGGTATCGTAGCTGGAGGTGGTGTTGCACTTGTGCGCGCTAAGAAAGCTCTTGAAAAAATCAAAACAGAAAATGCAGATGAAGCAACTGGAGTACAGATTGTAAATCGCGCTATAGAGGCACCTTTACGTACTATCGTTTCTAACGCTGGTGGTGAAGGAGCTGTTGTTATTTCTAAAGTTATGGAAGGCAAAAAAGACTTCGGTTTTAATGCTAAAAATGGCGAGTATACAGACATGCTTAAAGCTGGTATTATCGATCCTAAAAAAGTAACACGTGTAGCCCTTGAGAATGCTGCATCTGTTTCAGGAATGATTCTTACTACTGAGTGTGCTCTTACAGATATTAAAGAAGATGCACCTGCAATGCCTCCTATGGGAGGTGGCGGAATGCCAGGAATGATGTAAGTCGCAGTGCGACAAACTTCATTTGAGTTACCTGTGGGTATATTCAATAAAAAACCTCTGCTTTTCGGCAGAGGTTTTTTTATGGTTGATGTCACGCTTTCGCGAAAGCGTACTACTTCTTTTTAAAATATTGCCAGACAGAAACTGCAATCATAATTACCAGTATTGGTAGAATAAAAATCAAATCGTACCGAACCTCAACTCCATAGTCGAGATGCTCATCTGTCAAATATACTTGAATATTATATTCCCAAATAATATAGAATACTACTAACACAATGGTGCAAATCTGGGCAGTGGTAAACTTTAACTTCATACAAGTCTTATAAGCATAATAATTGCCATTATGATCATAATAGCATTCTCAATAAAAGTTGCTTCTGTCATAGGTAGCTTTAAAGCTGTGCCTAAACATGCGCATTGAACTTCCTTTTTACTCAACAGTGTTCTAGTCACGCCCACCGTAGTAATACCAAGAATCACAATGGTGGCTATAAGTGCTATTTCTACTTGAAAACGCATTAAAAACATAAGTCCTAGTACGGTTTCGATAAACGGATAGACTTTACCATAAGCCGGTATTGTACGAGCCAGCGGATCATACATGGAAAAGCTTGTTGAAAAGCCTTTAAGATCTAGCATTTTAAAGAAGCTAAAGACAATATAAAAAAGCCCCATAAAATCTAGCATACCAGACTGCCAGCTGGCTTCTTTATAATTGAGCAATACAGATGCCACAGTGATGTAAAATAATATCAAAAGCAACGGTTTGAGTTGGTGCAATTTTGACTCTTCAACTACTTGCGCAGCTGACTCACTATTTACAAACACTCCAGAACTACTCTCTTGCTTTTCACTTATTGCTTTCGAGACCTTCTTAGATGACAAGCTATATTTTTCTGGCAAAGCATCTTGCAGTGCCTTTATAGAAATGTGATCAACCATCGTGAGGATAGCTTCTTCATCTTCTAGAGACACAATTACATTTGCAACACCATCAATATCGCCTAGCTTTTTTTCTACACCTGCTCTGCAACCATTACAGGTCATTCCCTTTACTGTATACGCTTGCTTTATCATAGTCATTAGTGATTATGGTCATCATGGTGTTCCTCCTCAAGAGGAGCTTCTACGAGCACTTCTTTTTGCTCATATACACTCAGTGACTTCCCTTTATAATTAGTTACATATAACATATCACCTACTAGCAACATATCTGTAGGTTTTAAAATAGCATCATTAATTTCTTGTTTAAAATTTCCTTCATGATCAAAAATTAAGACTCTATTATTCTCAAAGTCTGTAGAGAACACTTCTTTGTCTGAAACGTAGATACCAGTGGCTGCATTCATCTTTTGATCTTCCCCTACTGTCATCAAGTGATTTCCTTTTTTATCAAATTTTTGAAGTCTATTGTTATAAGCATCGGCTACCCAGATGGCATCATCTGTAATTTGCACGTCTGTAGGGTAGTAAAAATCTCCATCTGCCTTACCCTCTTTTCCAAATGAAGACCAAGTCACACCATCTTCAGTATATAAAATACGATTGTTATAAAAATCTGCTATAGCTATCGCATTACCTCTAGCATCTATACCAGCAGGTGCATCAAGACTATCGGTTATTGCGATAGCCTTTTTTGTAGCTCCTAACACAGACAGCACCTCATCATTACCGTATTGCGGGATATATACTATACCAGCATCTGTTGCGATATGCATAGGTCTATCTAGGGAATCTATAGATTGTTGTATATCTCCATTAAGATTTACTTGAACAACCCTATTGTGATCTCCATCACTTAGCCATAGTCCATTTTCATCTTGTGCAATCCCAATCGGGTTTATGCCTTGAAGATTAATTGTCTTGGTATGTACCCAAGCGATTTGAGTTTTTGGTTCCTCTTTACAGCTATATAGAGTGAAAGCTGCAATGAGTATAATGTATAAATTTTTCATAGTTATTTGTGTTTAAAAAAGAGAGGCAGCGGCATGTTTATCACATAACTGCCTCACTCGTCTTTACCTTAGGGGTGAAAGACACTATTGTACTAAGCGCTCATATTTACAACAAGCCGGAAGATTGTCATAAGCTCCTGCTGTTGCTTTATGAGCTTTTGTGTCGTGACCAGCCTTAGCTATTTCTTTTTGTATCGCATCTGTTGTTGTCTGGCTATTATCAAAGCTAACTTCTAACATTTGATTATTCTGATTCCAAGCGGCATCTGTTACTCCTTCTATACCGTTTGTAACTTTTAAAATACGCGCCTCACACATTCCACACTTACCTGCTACAAGCATTTTCTGAGTTTTTACAATGCTCTCTTTTGTAAGCTTTGTAGTATTCGTTTCAGAGAGTTCCACTTCACCATTAGCTCTTGTGATTTTTGAGGTAATAGGAGTATATCCAGCTTTTTCTACCTGTTTTACAACAGCATCCATCGTAAGTGCCTTTTCTGCAGGATACTCAAAACTAAAGTCGCCTGTTTCAATATCGATAGCTACTTTCTTTATTCCTTTAAACTCTTTGAATTTTTTCTCTAATCCGTATGCACAGAATGGACAACCTAGACCGTCTACTTGTACTTCAAATTGATCCATTTCCTTTTGCGCTTGCACACCCATAGTGGTAAACAAGGCCATTACTAATATTGATATTATTGTTTTCATAATGTTTAATTTAATTCTCTATATGAGATACTGTTATTATTAAAGTATAAAACGTGTTCCTAGGTATATAGAATATTTCCTCTCTACTGCCTCAGGAACGTTTTGGCTAAGCGGTACTTGAACCCCTGCTTCCCATGTCCATTGTTTTCTCGCATATTGAATTCCTTGAGCATATAGCAATTCAAATTGATCACGCTCTAAAAACCACTCGCTAGAATATTCAAAATATAAATTGAGCTGATTAACAGGATACGTAGGTTTAAGCAATGGCAATCCAAATCCTAATTTATATACCAACTTATCAAGAGATCCATCTGGCATCCAGCTATATCCTGCTTCATTAGAAATACCATATTTGAGCGATTCATAACCTGCTACCACACCATAATACCCTGAATATTTACCGGTACTTATACCCTCAATATCGAGAGCTTCTCCGGTAGGTAAGGTCTGTAATGTTTTGGCAACCATTCGGAAGGTTTTTCCCGTTCCATCTTTTCTATAAAATTGATATTTACCTACAATGTTGATGTCTCCTAATGTGCTACCGCTTCCGCGAAAATCGTCATAATCATAAGTTACGTAAGGTAAATGCACCGCTACGAGCGTGTTTGATGTAGGTAAACAATGCAGCATAAGAGGTACGCGAGTTGCTGTCCCGTCTTCTGAAACGCGTATTTCAGTAAGTGTTTTTGCTATAAAACTTCCGCCACCTAACATAATAGGTTTATCTGCGGTAAGTGGTGGTCCTTGTGAGTACGCTTTCGCGAAAGCGAATGTCACCAATAAGACTATAAATATTTTTTTCATTGTGATTCTCGTTATACCCAAAGATTGGGTAATTAGTAATAAAAGTGTAGTTACAAAAAGAGCAACTAGCTTATATTTCTATGGCATAAAAAACCATAGTGGAATCCCAAATGCGCAATGATATTGCACGAAGAGATACCTGTGTATACAGGTATTAAATTAGGTATTGATTGTAAGCAACTTGATAATCTGTAATTATCAAGGGAGGAGGGTGACTTGTGACCGATGCAGAATGTTTATCTGCTTCTACAAAAAGATATGTATAGCTGTAGGTGAAAGCTTTTAAAAATACAAGTTGATCTGTAGTAAATTGATCAAATTGCATTTTGAGCTCATCTTGACCTTCAAAAACGGTTTGCTCATTCTTGCAGCATCCCATTTTTTTGTAAGTGTCTTTGCCATACTTAGCGTCTAAGGATTGCATCATCTCACAAGGAGCAGCTTCACCAAAAATCGCCACATCAATTAAGTGATCTCCACAATAGTGCTTATCTACACTAAAAGACATCGTAGATCCTAGCACTAAAAGCGCTAAAAACAAAGATGTTATTTTATGGAAACCGTTTTTCATTAATGCAAAAATAAATAAAAGCCAAATAACAATGGTGTTACTTGGCTTTATAATAACAATTACTGTGCCTATATGATCACATATTAATTATATAGGAGCACTGATTATAATGAGTATTGTAGTCCAACTGTCACAGTCTCCTTGCGCTTGAGCTGCACTCCATTTACATCTTGTAAGAGAGGTGTAGCTACTTCAACACCTAAACGTACATTCTTTAATGCTCCTTTATAGGCGTAAAGATTAAATCCTAATCCCCCATCTATATAAGTACCACCAGAGTTTCTAGTATCTGCAGTGATTACCATAAGCGGATTCAAATCTGGATTTGCGCCATCTATTTCTGAAACTACACTTCCTTTTACACGTGCAGAAAAACTAATCCAATCTGCCGTTTTATAAGCAATCCAGTTATCAAGGCTATATACATTGCCCAATCTATAATCGCGATCATTAGTCCCAGTACGGATTACTCCATTTACTTGATTTCCACCAGAGAATCTATCTGTTTGCCACAAATACGTTGCCCCAAGAAGAGCATCTACGGTGCCGCTTCCTATCTGCATAGGATAAGGTAGTATTACTTCATTGCCATTAGATACAGGAGTAACATCCATTTCATCTATACTTCCTGTAGGTAATGACACCCCTACTTTACCGTGTAACTGCTGTCTGTTCTTATTGAAAACAGTATATAAGGCCGATAATTTGAGATCTGTGATTCCACTAGATGCTGTGCTAAATGTTCCCCCCATGGCTGTAAGGTGTTCCATATCCATAGATGTATATCCAAGCATCGCTGCAAGTGTAACTTTATCTGACACAGCATACATACCTCCTAGCATATGCATGTTCATAGGCATATCTGTAGGTGTAACCATATATTCTCCTCCATTAGGAAGTAATACACTATCAAAACTTACATCATCATTACCTCTCTTAAGATCATTCATTTGCATATTCATATATCTATATGAAAACATGAATTCTCCTTTTTTGTGAGTATGGTCACCCATAACAGATATAGGAGCATGCCCATCTGGACGATTACTTGACCATGATTGTGATAACTCTTGCTCTTGTGCGTATGTGCTAGTAGCGACTACTGCGGCGAGTAGTGCTATATATAATTTTTTCATTTATTGAATTTTAAATATTGTGTATAGTGAAGTGAACGTACTCTTTTGAGTACGCTCATAAACTGCGAGACTAGCGATATTAAAAGACTAGTATCTCTTTATAAATTCAATAAGCTTTGGGTGGTGGATCTATGCGCTCTTGGAAGGTTTTAATACTTCCCAAATGATTTGGAAAATTCTCCTTAGCAAAAGTTATTGCGGTAGATGATATATCTACCTGATCTTCATTTTGATAAAACAATGGGTAAAAAGCCTCTACAATCTGTAGTTGCTGCCCTTGAGAAAGATCTTCTTGGTCTACATCTAGAGTGAGCTGCTTAGAAAGAAAACACTTACCATTACACTGCAAGGCTGG
This sequence comes from Dokdonia sp. R78006, assembly GCF_042466145.1. Lineage (NCBI taxonomy): Bacteria > Pseudomonadati > Bacteroidota > Flavobacteriia > Flavobacteriales > Flavobacteriaceae > Dokdonia > Dokdonia sp. R78006. The sequence goes on from NZ_JAXHBU010000001.1 coordinate 500,383, forward strand.
CTTATCTGTATTAACGCAATACGTTTCTACAATGTAATCTATATTAAGTTCATAATATAGCACATACCCCACGTTTATGGCAGGACGTAGCGCAAAGAAAAAGAATATGACAAGTGCACAAGTAGATTTCAAAAATAAAGGCTCTCTATAGCTAATAGCACTTTATTGCTGTATCTCCTTATCTACTACGCCGCATTTAAGCATTTTATCACCGTAGTAAGGATTACGTATTTCTTTAGAATTTGATAACCAGTAAGCACCTTTACCTTCAAAGGCCATCGGGCAGTATTGCTTATATATAGTACCTGATATAATCTCGTTAGATAAGTACACCTCTACCTTTTTTGAAATATTTTCAAAAGCTACGCGTTGCTCTGCAGCATCCTTAGACATTGAGATAAGTGCAAGGTCATCATTTAAACCTCTTGTGATATCACTTTCAGTTTGTGATTCAAGTGTGCTCTTAAAGTTAGAAGCAATCTCTGCCGCTTCATAAGGATCTGTATTTACTAAAGCTCCTTTTAAACTCAAATAAGCTGCGTGAATTTGTGATGCTTCCTCTGTTTTAAATGTTACATCCTCAACAGCATCAGTCACATTTAAATCTTCATTTTCTGTTACTACAGCATCAATCCCTACTTGGGTAGGAGCGGTTTGCACATTAGCACCTTCTTGTTGTTTACATGACACAATTGCTAGAATAGCTATTACTAATAAAGTGTTTTTCATCTTATAACATGTTTAGACTACAAAAATACACATACCCTATTTATCAACCTTACGGTAATAAAAAAAAGCAGGTAATAAGAGAAAAATCAACAATGGCTGTATTAAGAATCTACGCACGTAGAATAACGGCAGATACTCTGAAGGGTTATGATGATGTAGTAAGTAGTAAAACGGCGATAATAATATCACCAAAACTATCAAGTAAAATATACTCGTGAATTTTAAAATACTCCTATCTGTAAAAACTGCCCATAAAATTCCGAGAGACAGTAGCATGTTAATGAAATACCTCAAGAGTACATTTAAAAAGAACTTCCCTTGCGCTAGTTCGGGCAATGCCTTATTCTGATAATCACCATGAAAGTAATCAATAAGCGGATCGTAGAATAGTTCGCTTTCGCGAAAGCGTACATACAACAATCCCAACAATAATAATCCACCTATCAGGACGCGGATTAACTTATTCATCCTTCACCGGTTTTTTATAGGAATTGATCCAACCTATCCATAACAAGAACACGGTACCATAAATTACCGCCGGAAAGATGGTTCCATGAAGTACATCTGCATATTGTGGATACTCATAAATACCTATGGTAAGTAATGCAATGCGCAAGACATTCATCCCGTAAATAAGTGCTACTCCTCCAAAAATGAATAAGAGCGTGCGCTTCATATCACCAAAGAATGCTAGCATGAATGAAATAAACAATAGCATTACACTTACAGCATTACAGCCTTCTACAACCCTTGCAAGCGTTTTCCCATTCATTGTGAGATTCATAGCAGGCTCCCATTTACTTGGCACCACTTGCATGTCATAACCTAAAGATGTGATGACAGATTGACTTTGCCTAGCAACTGTATGTGTAATAATGTCGGGAAAATAGCGACTACTACCTCCGTAGGTTAAAAATAGTTGGTAAAGCACCACAAAAACCAAATAACTTCCTATGAAGATAATGAGAAATCGAAGTACGGACTTATATTTGCGTAGTAGTTTAAGCAAGGGGCGTATTTTAACGTCTAAAATACAAGAAAAATGGCTTTTGAAGATTTAAAAATAGAAGTAAGCCGCATCGCGGATAAAAAAGAAGATAGCGCTACAAGCAAAATGACTGCAATATGTGAGTTATTGCGCGAGCGCATAGAATATTATGACTGGGTAGGTTTTTACATGGCAAACCATGAAAAGCGCACATTACACCTAGAAGCATTTGCTGGAGAACCTACAGATCACACGGTAATTCCTTTTGGAAAAGGGATATGCGGTCAGGTAGCAGAATCTAATGCAAACTTTGTAGTGCCAGACGTAAAAGCACAAGACAATTATATTGCTTGTTCTATCACTGTAAAAAGTGAAATTGTTATTCCATTATTTAAAGATGGTAAAAACATAGGGCAGATAGATATAGACTCAAGTCATGTAGATCCTTTTACAAAGGATGACGAAGATTTCCTTGAGTTTGTAAATGTACAAGTTGCAGCATTGCTGTAAGGAGTACCTACCACTAATTAAAAAGCCCCAATTCTAAATTTTAGAATTGGGGCTTTTTTATGATATAATAGAGATATTACATCCCTGTTCTTATAGCTTCTACAGGGTCTAATCGTGAGGCTCCTATTGCTGGGATTATCCCTGCAATGATACCTATGATAAATGTTGTGAAGAGTCCTAAGAAAATATTATCAAAAGATAATACGAACTCAAAGTCTCCCGCAATCTTAGAGACATCTAGCAGCCAGACAATGAGCTGGACCATGACAAGCCCGATAAACCCACCAAAAATAGATAACAATACAGATTCAAATAAAAACTGAAATAAGATGAAACGGCGCTTTGCTCCTAGCGCCTTCTGTATACCTATGAGGTTTGTGCGCTCTTTGACACTCACAAACATAATATTTGCAATCCCAAAGCCACCTACTAGTAGTGCAAAGCCACCTATTAACCAGCCCACTGTAGTAAGCACACCTATAATCCCATCAATAGCATCTGTAAAACCACTCAGTCTATTGATGAAGAAATCACTAGTTTCCCCAGCTTTTATAGACCTACCTGCTCTCATTTTCTGCTCTGCGATGGCGTAGAACTCGTCTGCATCCTCACCCTCTGCAGGTACGATGGTCATTGTAGGGAATGTAGATCTATTATTATCCCCATAAATACGTCTTATGATATTTACGGGAATTACTATTTTCTCATCTTTAGAATCTCCAAAGGCATTAATACCTTGCTTCTTAAGAACTCCAATGATTGTAAACTTTCTGCTTAAGGTTTTTATTTGTTTTCCTATTGGATCTACACCTTCACCGAAGAGGTTATCACGCAAAACAGATCCTATGATAGCAACGGGAACACCGTTTGTGGATTCTTGTTCATTAAAAAAACGTCCATCTTCAAATTCTAGTTTTTCTATTTCAAAAAGCCCTTCGGTTGCATTATCTACTTGAACACTCTCTACTACTTTCCCTTCATAACTAATCTTTTGTGAAGGAATAGACATTGTGTAATTTATAGCCCCTAAGCCAGGTAGGTTACGCTGTAAGTTCTGATAATCCTCGTAAGTAACTAGCGGAAAACGCTCTCTCTTCCAGCGTGGAACTTCTGAAGGCCCAAAAGAGATATGAGCGATAATCATACTCTCCTGATCAAGGGATGAAAGACTTCCCTTAATGTCTTTTTCAAGCGAATCTACCGCTGCTAGCACCCCGATAATTGAGAAAATCCCAACCGTTACTCCCATCAAAGAGAGAAACGTACGAAGCTTGTTATTGCGCAATGCATTTACAGCAAATCTAAAACTCTCCCCTAAGGCTCTTAAATATATTAGCATTGATTGATTTTATCTAAAGATACGAGTAAGACGCCACACACTAAAAATTGTTACAAAGTCATATCAATTTGTTAATAGAAACCCCAAACAAAAAGGGTTGAAATACCTATTTTTGAAGCTTTTAAAACCCATCCATTTAGGATCAACCAAAATCTATTAATTTTCTCACAATGAGCACAACAAAAAAAATAGGCGCAGCACTAATTTCAGTATTCCATAAAGACGGCTTAGCCCCTATCGTTCAAAAGCTTCACGAACAAGGAGTAACCCTCTATTCTACTGGTGGAACAGAGAAGTTTATTAAAGATTTAGGAATCCCAGTTGTACTTGTTGAGGATGTAACTTCATACCCTTCTATCTTAGGTGGCCGTGTAAAAACGTTACATCCTAAAGTTTTTGGAGGTATTCTTAATCGTCAGGATCACGAAGGTGATGTAAAAGAAATGGAAGAATTTGAAATTCCGCAGCTTGATCTTGTAATTGTAGATTTATACCCTTTTGAAAAAACTGTTGCTTCTGGCGCGCCAGAACAAGATATTATAGAAAAAATAGACATCGGTGGTATTTCACTTATACGTGCCGCAGCCAAGAATTTTAAAGACACACTATGTGTATCTTCTATGGAAGACTATGCAGAAGTTCTTGACATTATTACGGCTGGTAACGGAAGTACTACAATAGAAGAGAGAAAACGTTTTGCCGCAAAGAGTTTTGCAGTTTCTTCTCATTATGATACTGCGATCTTTAATTACTTCAATACAGACCAAGAAATCCCGGTACTTAGACATAGTAGTAATGACGGGAAAGCACTTAGATATGGAGAAAACCCGCATCAAAAAGGGTTTTTCTTCGGAGATTTTGATGAAGTTTTTGAGAAGCTTCACGGTAAAGAATTATCATACAACAACCTGCTTGATGTAGATGCTGCCGTAAACTTGATTTCAGAATTTCAAGGAGAAGCACCTACGTTTGCTATTCTTAAACATAACAACGCTTGTGGTTTTGCACAGCGTGAGACTATGCATCAAGCATATGTAGATGCACTAGCTGGAGATCCTACTTCTGCCTTTGGAGGAGTGTTAATCGCAAACGGAAACATAGATATTTCGACTGCAAATGAAATTCATAAATTGTTCTGTGAGGTAGTGATAGCGCCGTCTTACGACGCAGATGCACTAGAAATTTTAAAAGGAAAGAAAAACAGGATAGTCCTTACGCTCAAAAATATCGTATTACCTGAGACAACCGTGCGCACTTGCCTTAACGGAACACTCGTTCAAGGTCGCGATAACAAGACAGATGTGAAGGAAAATTTAACAAACGCAACAACCACTGCTCCTACAGATAAGGAGATAGAAGATTTACTGTTTGCTTCAAAAATATGTAAGCACACAAAATCTAATACCATTGTACTTGCAAAGAACAAACAACTTTGTGCAAGTGGTACAGGTCAAACTTCTAGAGTTGATGCCTTAAGACAAGCGATAGAAAAGGCAACCTCTTTTGGTTTTGATCTTAAAGGATCTGTGATGGCTAGTGATGCATTTTTCCCATTCCCAGACTGTGTTGAGATTGCAGATAATGCAGGTATCACATCGGTAATTCAACCTGGTGGATCTATAAAAGATCAACTCACCATCGATTACTGTAATGAGAACAATATCTCAATGGTAATGACGGGAACAAGACATTTTAAACATTAATATAAGTTTAAGGGGGTACGCTTTCGCGAAAGCGTAATTTTACCCTTTAATATTTGTACATTTATACAAACGCGTAACTGCTAACATTTAATACCTCCACAATAACCCTATGGGATTTTTTGATTTTTTAACCGAAGATATAGCAATTGACCTCGGTACCGCAAACACACTGATTATTCACAACGACAAGGTAGTGGTAGATAGCCCCTCCATAGTTGCTAGGGATAGGACGACCAAAAAAATCATCGCTGTAGGTAAGGAGGCTGCTCAAATGCAGGGTAAAACGCATGAGAATATCAAAACAATTAGACCTCTTAAGGATGGTGTAATTGCCGATTTTGACGCGAGTGAACAAATGATTGCGATGTTCATTAAAGAAATCCCTGCGCTTAAAAAGAAATTCTTTCCACCAGCATTGCGCATGGTGATTTGTATTCCTTCTGGAATTACAGAAGTAGAGATGCGAGCAGTAAAAGAAAGCGCAGAGCGTGTAAATGGAAAAGAAGTTTACTTAATACACGAGCCTATGGCTGCGGCCATAGGTATAGGTGTAGACATCATGCAACCTAAGGGTAACATGATTGTAGATATAGGTGGTGGTACTACAGAAATTGCGGTAATTGCTCTAGGAGGAATTGTTTGTGATAAGTCTGTAAAAATTGCCGGTGATGTATTTACAAATGATATCATTTATTATATGCGCACCCAGCACAACCTCTACGTAGGTGAGCGCAGTGCCGAAAAAATTAAAATACAAATAGGTGCCGCTACAGAGGATCTTGAAGTTCCGCCAGAGGAAATGAGCGTGCAAGGACGTGATCTTCTTACAGGTAAACCTAAACAAGTGCAAATAAGCTATCGCGAGATTGCAAAGGCACTTGATAAATCTATACTTCGTATAGAGGATGCAGTAATGGAAACATTATCTCAAACTCCTCCAGAACTCGCTGCCGATATTTACAACACAGGAATCTACCTTGCTGGTGGAGGATCTATGTTACGAGGTCTGGATAAGCGTCTTTCTCAAAAAACAGATCTACCTGTTTATATTGCCGAAGATCCGCTGAGGGCTGTAGTAAGAGGCACTGGAATTTGCCTTAAAAATATTGCTAAGTATAAGAGCGTTCTCATTAAATAGAAAACTCTTAAGTTATGCATCAGATTATCAATTTCTTGATCAGGAACAAGCACTTCCTGCTGTTTGCATTTTTACTAATGCTGTCGCTTGTTTTTACGATACAGTCGCATTCTTATCACCGTAGTAAATTTGTAAACTCTGCAAACTGGTTTACGGGTGGCATTTATGGATCTGTAACTAGTGTTCAAGATTATTTTAAACTAAAGACTTACAACAAACAACTTCTAGAAGAGAATGCCCGCTTACGCGAAATGTTGAAATCACCTAACGAGGATAATCTAGATCTTGAAGTTCTTACAGATGCAACATCCCCTATCCCGTCAGATAGTTTGCGAAAATTCTCATACATTCCTGCAAAGGTTCTCAATAACAACTACGCAAAGACAGATAATTTCATTACTCTTCTAGGTGGATCAAAAGATAGTATTCACAAAGACCAAGGAGTAATCACGAGCAAAGGAATCGTAGGTATTATTGACAAAACATCTTCTGGCTACAGCACCGTATTATCTATTCTCAATTCTAACTTTACCACAAGTGCAAAGTTAAGAGCGTCGGAACATTTTGGGACAATGCAATGGGATGGTGAGGACCCAAATATCGTTCAGGTTATTGATATGCAACAGCAAGCACCTGTAAAACTAGGTGATACCATAGAAACCAGTGGGAAATCGGCAATTTTCCCGAAAGGGATTCCTATAGGTACAGTAAACGAGTTTGTATTAGATCCAAGTAAAAACTTCTATACTTTATCTATTAAACTTATTAATGACATGACTAATCTAGGTCATGTGTATGTGGTAGAAAATAGTTACAAGAAAGAAATTATAGCACTAGAAACACAGCAAGATGAAGAATAGTGTCTCTGTAAATATTGCTAGGTTTGTAGCACTCATGATTGTGCAGATTTATATTTTTAATAATGTAAATCTCTTTGGGTACATCAATCCCTACCCTTACGTCTTATTTCTATTAGTCTTTCCATTTACAGCTAATAGAGCGTTATATATTTTTATCGCCTTCTTAACGGGACTTACGATGGATATGTTTGGTAACAGTGGCGGTGTGCATGCGGCAGCCTGCCTCTTCCTTGCATACCTTAGGCCAGTTGCTTTACGATTTTCTTTTGGAGTAAGTTACGAGTACAATGCCATAAAATTATCTAAGGTGAGTTTTTACGAGCGATTCATCTTTATTTCTATAATGGTGCTTATTCACCATTTAGTATTGTTTTTACTAGAGGTATTTAACATAAGTAATATACTCTACACCTTAAACAAAACGTTAGTCACTAGTATCTTTACTATTATACTTTGTTTGACTTTTAATATCCTTTTTAGCAGCCGTAACGAATGAGAAAATTACTACTCCTCTTTATTGTTCTTACTACTGGCGTGCTCTTTATTGCTAGATTATTTTATCTGCAGGTGTATGACACCTCTGCAGCTGTTTTATCTGAGAGTAACGCTATAAAACAACAATTTGAAATCCCACAACGTGGTCGTATTTACGATCGCTATGGAGAACTTTTAGTTTCTAACCAGCCATCATATGACTTAATGGCCATACCTAGAGAAATCAAACCTTTTGATACGCTCAAGCTATGCTCATTATTAAACATTGATAAAGAAAGACTTGTAAAACAACTTAACAAAGCGATACATTATTCTCCTAGGCATCCTTCTGTTATAGTGCCTACCATGTCACAAGAGGAGTTTGCATACTTAGGTGAGCAAATGCGCAAGTTTGAGGGTTTCTTTATTCAGAAACGATCTTTACGTGACTATCAGATAGACTTTGGCGCAAACTTCCTTGGTTACATTCAAGAAGTACATCAAGGGATTATTGATAAACAGCCTTACTATATAAGCGGAGATCTCATAGGACGACAAGGTGTCGAGCAAAAGTACGAAGAGCTACTAAGAGGTAAAAAGGGAATTAAATATCTTCAAAAAGATCGATTTAATCGTGTTATAGGCCCTTACAAAGAAGGTACACTTGATCAAGAACCTGAAGAAGGAAAGAACATATACCTTACCATAGATTCTGAACTTCAAAAATATGGAGAAGAATTGATGCAAGGTAAGCGCGGTGGCATTGTAGCCATTGAGCCATCTACTGGAGAAATTCTAGCACTTGTGGCTGCTCCCAATTATGACCCTGCTCTAATGGTAGGTCGTGAGCGATCTAAAAATTATTCAAAACTTGATAACGACTCTATTGCAAAGCCTCTTTATGACAGAGCATTGCTAGGAGAATATGCGCCAGGATCACCCTTTAAAGCACTTACGGGACTCATTGCACTCCAAGAAGGAGCGATTAGTCTTGACGATCGTGTGTATTGTAATGGAGGAATGCGATATGGTAGAGGAAGGACCTTTGGGTGTCACCACCATAAAAGCCCAGTACAGATGATCACTGGTATTGCTTACTCTTGTAATGCTTACTTTGGAACTGCTTACTTAAATACTCTCAATAAATACAATACACCACAAGAAGGTATTACTGCATGGCAAGGACACCTTAAAAGTTTTGGACTAGGGGATTTTATGGGTTATGACTTACCTATAGGAAGACCAGGTTTCATTCCAGGAGCGTCTTACTATAATAAAATCCATGATTACCCTAATAGAAGATGGGGAAGTGCCGCAACATTATCCAACTCTATAGGTCAAGGAGAGGTTGCCCTCACCCCTATGCAAATGGCACACTTTACAGCAACTATTGCAAATAGAGGTTGGTTTTACAGACCGCACATCATTAAGAAAATAGAAGGACAAGACACGATCCCTTCTCAATTTGAACAGAAAAATTATACCACCATAGATGCAAAACATTTTGAACCCGTTATACAAGGGCTCAATGATGTATATAATTATGGAACTGCAGCAAACTTAAAAGTACCTGGAATAGACATCTCAGGTAAAACAGGTACAGCAGAGAATTATGCGAAGATAGATGGAGTAACTACGCAGCTAACAGACCACTCTACTTTTGTGGCATTTGCTCCTAAGGATAATCCAAAGATTGCTATCGCCATTTTTGTAGAAAATGGATACTGGGGATCTCGTTATGGAGGTCGCATAGCGTCTCTCATGATTGAGAAGTACATCAACAGAGAAGTAACGCGTAAAGATCTAGAACAATGGATTCTCACACATACGCTTGAGGAAGAATATGCTAAACCATTAAGTGGCAAGCCTTTTAAAATAAATTATTAATGAGCCGTTTTACAAGGAATGTTGGTAGTTTTGACTGGGTACTTATTCTATTGTACTTAGCCCTCGTAGCTATAGGATGGGTTAATATCTACTCTGCTGCCTTTGATCCAGACACACAAGCTTTTACAAGTATGAATAACTTGTACTTTAAGCAACTTGTATGGATATTCTTAGGCTTTCTTATCATTACATTTATTCTATTCTTAGACTCAAAATTCTTTGAACGATTCTCAAGTGTTATTTACATAGGCTCGCTGCTGTCATTAATATTATTGTTTGTTTTCGGAAAAACCATATCTGGAGCCACAAGTTGGTACAATCTCGGTTTTATGAGTATACAGCCTAGTGAATTTGCCAAAGCCGCTACCGCACTAGCGCTTGCCAAATACTTGAGCGACATACAGACCAATATAAAAACCATAAAAGATCAAGTACGTGCTCTTGCTATCATAGCAATACCAGCACTTATCATTATACCACAACCAGATCCTGGAAGTGCATTAGTTTATGCCGCATTTTTTTTTCCACTATATAGAGAAGGACTTGCTGCTAGTTATTTAATTCTAGGAGCATCTACGATTACATTATTTGTGCTTACACTAGTTTTAGGACCTATTTATGTGTCTTTAATTGTACTTGTGATTGCATTGATATTATTTGCTAGAAATAGAAAAAAACGACCATCAAAACGTCTTTACATAGGCCTTGTCGCAGCCGCTTGTCTTTTTGCATTTTCTGTAAACTACATTTTTGAAAATATCTTCGAGCAACGTCACCGCGACCGTTTTAATATTGTTTTAGGTAAAGAGGTAGATGCAAAAAGTATAGGCTATAATACTCAACAAAGTGAGATTGCTATAGGTAATGGTGGATGGTTTGGAAGAGGGTTTCTAGAAGGAACACAAACCAAAGGTAAATTTGTACCAGAACAACATACAGATTATATATTCTCAACAGTAGGTGAAGAGTGGGGATTCTTTGGGAGTACACTTGTAATCATCTTATTTGTAGTGCTCATTTTAAGAATTATTCAATTATCAGAAAAGCAGAAGAATGACTTCTCGCGAATTTACGGTTACAGCCTCGCAGGGATTTTATTCATTCACTTTGTAGTAAACATTGGGATGGTCATAGGTCTCTTGCCTACGGTAGGAATCCCTCTACCATTTTTTAGTTACGGAGGCTCAGGGTTATGGGGGTTCACTATATTACTGTTCATCTTTGTAAAACTAGATGGCAATAGAGTAAATGAGTGGTAATCTAAGTACGCTTTCGCGAAAGCGTAAAATATAAAGCAAAAAAAAGCGAGCATTACTGCTCGCTTTTTTTTTACACTAATAACGACTTCTTAATTGTTATCGTCATCACCATTATAATCGTCTGTTCCTTCGATTTCTTCTTCTATTTCTTGGCCAGCTTTGTTAGCTCCATTTTCAATAGCGTCACCAGTTTTATCGGCTGCATTTTCAATAGCATCTCCAGCTTCTTCAAGTCCGTTTTCTATATCTTGTCCTGCTGCTTCTGCAGAGTTTTCAATTTTATCTTGAGTTGTTTCTCTACAAGAGATTGTTGAAAATGTAAATCCTACAAGTGCTAGTACTACAAATACTTTTTTCATAATAATGATTGTTTATTGGTTAGAGTGTAAAAGTACTGCTACTGTTCATCAAGAACTGTTAATGAGTAGTTACAATTAACTTATATTATTCATAATTTTAAGATTAATATCAGATACCTTTGCGGCAAAATTCTTCCAGTGATAAAAGGAGTTGTTTACATGCTTATTGCCGCATTTGCGTTTACGTGGATGAACTTACTGGCAAAATACCTAGAAGATTTTCACCCGCTACAAGTTGTATTCTTTAGATGCGTGGGTACCTTTATTTTCATTTTTCCTTACATGCTTATCAAGAAAGTTCCCGTTATAGGAAAGAGTGTTTTCTGGCTTACCACGAGAGGATTATTGAGTTTTGTTTCTCTTGCTCTTTACTTTGTAGTCATACAGCGCATCCCATTAGGATCTGCCGTTGCCTTGCGATATACAGCTCCTTTATTTAGTGCCATCTTTGCGCTTTGGTTTTTAAAAGAAAAAGTAAAATCATGGCAATGGGTTGCGCTAGTAATTTCAGTCATAGGAGCTCTTGTGTTAAAAGGAGTAGATTTTAGAATAGATACGATGAGTTTTATACTCATCATTATGTCCTCTGTTCTCGTAGGAGGCGTGTTTACCATCGTGCGTTACTTAGGGTCACGTGAGCACTTTTTAACCATAATCAACTACTTTATGGTAATCTCCATCATAGGAAGCCTTTTTTTTATACAACACTGGCGTATGCCTGTGGGTGTTGAGTGGTGGTATGTGAGTGGCATTGGGGTGTTCGGGCTTTTTGGACAGGTTTTCTTAACGCGCTCTTTTCAACTTGCAGATACAGCTACCGTAGCTCCCATTAAATACATGGAACTCGTTTACGCTTTAATCCTGGGCTACTTTCTATTTAACGAACGCTATGACACCGCTCCTCTTGTAGGGATGGGAATTCTGGTCATAGGGATGCTCCTTAACGTTTGGGTAAAGAGAAGAGCTTAGAAGACCTTTAGTATAAGTTTTATTTAGAATTACGCTTTCGCGAAAGCATAAAAAAGCGAACTCCATCAAGAGTTCGCTTTTTATAATTAAGAGATTTAAGTTTCTAGTTCTTCACTGGCTCTTTACTCTCATTCAAGAGCACTGGAGTACCATAACCTAGCTGCTCTAGTTTATCCATCTGTGTTTTCTTATCACCTACTATCAAGTATATCATTTTATCTGGATTAAGATATTTATCTGATAACTTCTTGATTTCTTCTACTGTCATGTTCTCTACAATAGCCTGGCGTTCCTTTATATAATCTGGAGATATACCCAGATTTGCAATATCATCTAGCATATTGAGCTTTGCTCCCATAGTTTCAAAAGCACGTGCTTGACTTTTTAATAAAAAGCTTTTAGATACGTCAAGATCTTGTTGCGTAAAGTTCTTCCCGTAGTTTTTAAGAATATCTTTTACTAGCGCCGAAGATTCATAGGTCACATTAGACCTTACACCACTTGAGATAGCAAATGCTCCAGGAAGTGTAGATCCAGAAAAACCTGAACGTATGCCATAAGTGTATCCTTTTCCTTCTCTTAGTTCCTGCGTAAGTTGTGAGGCAAAACCGCCGCCACCTAAACGGTAGTTCATCATTTGTACTGGGTAAAAGTCCTTATCGGTTTCTGCCATTGCTGGGTATCCAAAACGAAGTACAGACTGCTTTGCGTCTGGCACATCATAAAAATATACGTTAGACTGCTCCGGAGCCTTAGGAACGGCTACTACGGGTATTGTAAACTCTCTAGCTTTCCAGTTACTATTAAGACCTGCAAGAACTGTAGTTGCTTTTTCTTTACTTACGGCACCTACCACCTGCATCTTAGCAACATTAGGAACTACATAATTGGTATAATAACTCTTTAGATCCCCAATTGTAATTGCATTTACAGAAGCTGGAGTTCCTAAGTTATTTTGGGCTAGCAAGCTACGCTCTCCATAAATTAATTTATCAAATTGTATGGCTGCAATACTATTAGGATTTGCCTGTTGCTGCTCCAGACGACTTAAGGTACTCTGCTTTAATAAGTCAAACTCTGTCTTATCCCAGCGCGGCTGCAAGAGGATTTCTTGAACCAACGCAATGGTTTTATCATAGTTTTTAGCCAGTGTATTACCACCTATGTATATATTTTCCTTATCAGAATATGTGTAAATATTTGCTCCAAGACTCTCAATCTCATTTTCAAGTGCTGCGGTAGTTTTTGTCGCAGTTCCCTTCATAAGTAAATCTGCGAGTAAACTAGAAACGCCAACTTTATTGATATCCTCTAGAAGTAATCCTCCACGTATATTCATCTGGAATTGCACAAGAGGCACTTCGTCATTTTCTATTACATACACTTCAAGTCCAGAGGAGAGTTTATCTTCCCAAACATTAGGAACAGCAACTTGAGCAGTGGTGCCATATGCAGGCTCTTTACTACGATCAAAAGATGAAGGAGTACGCTCATAATCTGCTGCGATACTAGCATCAAAAGTTTCCTCTGCACCTTCTACTATCTTTTCTTCCACTACTTGTGCAAGATCAGAATCTTCAAGTGCAAGTGCTGTTTGACCTATAGGCACAAAACTAGTAGCGATATAGTTTTTACCTTTTATATACTGCTCGTAAACACGTTGTACATCTTCCTTAGTCACCGCGAGAATACGATCTACATCTTCTGTGATGTATGCAGGATCTCCTGCAAAAATCTCATACTGTGCTAGCTGAAACCCCTTTCCTAATACACTTGATAAACTGTTATAAAACTGTGTTTCTTGCCCTGCTTTAATTCTGTCTAAATCTTTTTGTGAGATTCCCTCAAGTTCAAATTTTGTAAAAGCCTCATTAATCCCTACAAGTACATCATCAAGATCTTTTCCGGGGTATGCATTGACACTTAGACCAAATTCTCCAGCGATTTCAGAACCAAAATTGAACATTCTCACACCAGCCGTAATCTGCTTTTCATCAATTAAAATCTTATTAAACGGCGCATTCTTTCCTTTAGATAGGTAACTAGCAAGAACTTCAAGCGCATAAGAATCCTTATCATAATTAGGCACCGTAGGCCAGGTCATTGATAATTGTGGCAACCTAGCAAAGTTATCTTCATAATATAGTCGCTTTGTATTTGCTACTGTAACAGGTTGCTTTTCCATCGCTGGAACTTCCTCTCCTCTTGGAATTTCGCCGAAATATTTTTCTACCCATTCCTTAGTTTGTGCAAGGTCAAAATCTCCAGCGATGGTAAGCGTTGTATTATTAGGCGTGTACCATCGATTATAAAAATCCTTTACATTTTGTAATGTTGCGTTTTGTAAATCTTCTAGCGATCCTATTACCTGCCAGTTATATGGATGATTTTCTGAGTAAAGATTCTTCCCTACCACATAACGTGCGTGACCATAAGGACGGTTATCTACAGACTGTCTTTTTTCATTCTTTACCACTTGCTTTTCTTTGGCAAGTACTGGGTCTGTTACCGTATTTATGAAGTATCCTAGCTTATCTGCCTCTGCCCAAATCATTTTTTCAAGAGCATCTTTTGGCACTGTTTGAAAATAGTTTGTGCGATCACGACTTGTAGATCCGTTTGCTCCAGAACCACCTATACGCGCGCTCATTGCATCTAGCCCTCCTTTTCCAAGGTTTTCAGATTCTAAAAATAATAAGTGCTCAAATAAATGAGCAAAACCTGTACGTCCTTCTATCTCTCTTGCAGATCCTACGTGTGCAGTAAGCGCTACTGCAACTACTGGATCTGAGTCGTCTTGATGTAAGATTACGGTAAGCCCATTATCTAGCGTAAACTTTTCAAATGGAACGTTGAATTGTGGGGTTTCCGCTTTCGCGAAAGCGGTATTATCTCCACCTTGTTGCTTACACGAGAATGTGATAGTTACCAGCGCAATAAAGGCTATAAGACGTGTGATTTTCATCGAAAATAAATTAAAATTAAAGAGGATCAAGATAACCAAAACAGAAACCGAAAAATTGTTAAATAGTGTTAACGCTTTTGATGTTAAAATAAGTGTTGATCATGAGTACTAGCTTTAAAAAATTAACATTTAAAATGGGTAATATTTCACACGCAAATACACTTAGCTATAGATTATATAATCTAATACTGTACTAAGTAGAAGTCAATTTTAAAGAATGATTTCTAAAAATATTCTTGCAAGAATAGACATAGACTGTGAGTGTCTCTAAATGTTCATGGTGAAATTAATTTTTAAATATTCCTATTATGTTAAAAAACATTTTAAAATTAGAAGGTGTCAAACCTATAGAAAAAAAAGAACAAGGTCTCATTTCAGGTGGTCTGGGAAATTCTGGAAATAGTTGCCCTAAAGGGTTTTGTAGAGTGACTGACGGTAGTTGCCAAAGACCTGAAACAATGTTGTTCAATGATTGTATAGATTAAATACAAATTTGCACATGCAATAATTTGTAGCGCTATAATTTCCTAAAAGTAAGTAAGTAAGTAAGTAAGTGTCTTACATCAAAAAATTAGACACTTACTTATTATTAAAATTTAAGAGCAACCTCCTATTATAGAAAAATCTTTTAAAACGATATTAAGTGGTTAAAAACACCTTTAAATAAATAATATAGATTCTAAATTAATTGCATAAATTAGGAATATTTCCATAATTTTGGATTAATTCTATATTATGCAACGTACAATAATTCATTTTGATCTTGATACTTTCTTCGTTTCTTGTGAGCGCAGGTTAGATAGTCGCCTTACGGGCAAACCCGTTATTGTAGGTGGTACTGGCGATCGTGGCGTGGTAAGCGCTGCAAGTTATGAAGCTCGCACCTATGGTGTACATAGTGCTATGCCTATTAAAGTAGCTAGACAGTTATGTCCTAATGGTATTTACATACGAGGAAATGGTGGTACGTATTCAAAAATGTCTAAAGAGGTAACGCAAATTCTACAAGAAGAACTTCCAGTACTTGAAAAAGCAAGTGTAGATGAGTTTTATGGTGATCTCACTGGGATGGATAAGTTTTTTGGAGCCTATAAATACTCAAAAGAGCTTCGCCAGCGTATTATGCGAGAAACAGGTTTACCTATTTCCTTCGGGATGTCTCCTAATAAAACGGTATCAAAAGTGGCTACTGGAGAAGCAAAACCTAATAATGAGATTAAAATTGACCCTGGTTATGAGAAAGTATTTCTTGCACCATTATCTATCAAAAAAATTCCTTCGGTAGGACAGAAGACTTTTACTCAGTTTTGTAATCTGGGTGTGCGCACGGTAGATCTTGTACAACAAATGCCTGTAGAAATGATGGCTTCTGTTTTTGGAAAAAATGGACGCATTATCTGGGAGCGTTGTAATGGTATTGATGACAGCCCTATTGTTGAGTATCACGAACGTAAATCTATCTCTAGTGAACGCACTTATGGTCAAGATACTATTGATATGGTTAAGTTACATACTACAATAACTGCCATGGCAGAAAACCTAGCTTTCCAGCTTAGACGAGGCAACAAACTCACTTCTGTCGTAACAGTAAAAATCAGATATTCAGATTTTCAAACATACTCAAAACAGTTACGTGTGCCCTACACTGCTGCAGATCATGTTCTCATCCCAACCGTAACAGAACTTTTCAATAAGCTCAATAATCGTAGGATGCTTATTAGGTTAGTAGGCGTTCGCTTTGGTGGTCTTACAGAGGGACATTATCAAATAGACCTTTTTGAAAATACTAATAAGACCGTAAATCTGTATAAAGCAATGGATGAATTAAGAAATAAATATGGTGATCATAGCGTGCGACGAGCAAATACTATAGGTGAAGGATCTAGGACTATAGGTAATCAAGGTAATCCTTTTAATGGAGAGCCTCCTATACTGTTAGCCCATAGACATCAGTAATAAGTAACTCTTTATTTTATCAAAACCCCAAGTCTAAGACAATGTATCTCAATAATCACTCTTATTATAGTTTACGGTATGGAACAATTTCTGAGGAGGAATTACTAAACCTAGCGATACATGAAGGGTGTACTCATTTTGCACTTACAGATATTAATAATACATCTGGCTGTCTAAATTTTGTGCGTCGCGCAAAAGAAAAAAAAATAAAACCTATCATAGGAGTTGATTTTAGAAACAATACGAGGCAATGCTACGTTGCACTTGCAATGAATAACCAAGGCTTCCTTGAGATAAACAACTACTTATCAAAACACTTACATAACAAAACTCCATTTCCAGATCAAGCTCCGAATTTTGAAAATGTAATTATTGTTTATCCATTTGAAAATGCAATGGAGTTAGGGAAAATAACTTTTACTGATAATGAATACATAGGTGTGCGAGCAAAAGATATTTACAAGCTCAAATTTTCTTCTCTTAATTCTTTATCAAGAAAGTTAGTTATTCTTCACACGGTAAGCTTTCGCGATAAGCGAGATTTCAACACGCATCGTTTATTAAGAGCTATAGATACTAATGTGTTACTTAGCACGCTACCTACCTCAGATCAAGGAAGTCCAAATGATTTGATGTACTCACGAAAAGAGATTGCTCAGGTTTTTAAAGACTATCCATCACTTATTGAGAATACAAATAATCTCTTAAAAGAATGTAACATTGATTTTAATTTCAGTAAAAATAAACCCTCACAAAACTTAACTACACTATTAGAGAGTCCGGAAGCAGATTATATGAAGCTTCTCGAGCTTTGCGAAAAGGGATTAAAAGAGCGTTATGAAGTTGTAGATAACATCATCAAAGGTCGATTAAAGAAAGAGCTTGATCTTATAAAACATCTTGACTATGTCGCATTCTTTCTTATAAATTGGAAAATTATAGAATATGCTCGTAGCAAAGACTATTACTATGTAGGGAGAGGAAGTGGTGCAAATAGTATTGTAGCATACTTGTTACGTATTACAGATGTAGATCCTATAGAACTCGATTTATATTTTGAACGTTTTATGAATCTATATCGAGCTACACCACCTGATTTTGATATCGATTTCTCTACTTGGGATCGTGAGGATGTAACCGATTATATTTTTAAAAAGTTCAAAGGAAATAACCAAGTTGCACTGCTAGGCTCTTATGTTACATTTAAACACAGTGGAGCTGTGAGAGAATTAGGTAAAGTATTTGGGTTGCCTAAGTATGAAATTGACAAACTAAGCGATGGTCGCTATGATCCAAATAGTCTAGATGATATAAAAAAACTAGTTTTAAAATATGCGCAGGTATTACATGGTAGACCTAATTATACGAGTATCCATGCTGCTGGCATATTGATTTCTAGTAAACCTATTCATTACTTTTCTGCTACAAATCTACCTCCTAAAGGTTTTCCTACGGTACAATTTGACATGCACATAGCAGAAGATGTTGGGCTTTACAAATTTGACATCCTAGGACAACGCGGACTCGGAAAAATAAAAGACGCAGTAGCTATCATAAAACAGAATCATCATGGGATTAAACTTCCAGATATACATAACGCAAAACAGTTTTTTACAGATGATCGCATAAATGAAATGATCTCACAAGCAGACTGTATAGGCTGTTTCTATGTAGAATCACCTGCAATGCGCATGTTATTAAAAAAATTAGGCGTTCGAGATTACTTAACACTTGTAGCTGCAAGCTCTATTATACGTCCTGGCGTATCAAAAAGCGGTATGATGCGGGAGTATATTTTACGTCATAAAGATCCTAAACGGGCAGAACGCGAAGGACATCCCGTATTATTACGTATCATGCCAGACACCTATGGTGTGATGGTATATCAGGAGGATGTTATTAAAGTTGCTCATCATTATGCTGGTTTAGATTTAGGTGAGGCAGATGTATTGAGACGAGGCATGAGTGGTAAGTATAGATCAAGAGAAGAGTTCTTACAAGTCAAGGAAAAGTTTAAAAATAACTGTCTTGCAAAAGGAGAATCTATAGCGGTTGTAAATGGAGTATGGCGTCAGATTGAGAGCTTTGCTGGTTACGCTTTCGCGAAAGGTCATTCTGCTTCCTACGCTGTAGAGTCCTATCAAAGTTTATATCTGAAATGTTACTTCCCTTTAGAATATATGGTAGCAACCATAAATAATGGAGGAGGTTTTTATAGAACAGAAACATATGTGCATGAAGCCAAAAAGAAAGGTGCAAATGTACATCCACCATGTATTAATATTAGCGATATACAAACAACTATACATGGAAAAGATATCTATTTAGGATTTCAACATTTACAAACGTTTGAAAAGAAAAACATAGTATTAATTATAAATGCTCGTATAGATGGCCCTTTTAAGTCATTAGACGACTTCTTAGAGCGAGTGCCTATAAGTTTAGAGCAGTTGGACTTACTCATAAGAGTTGAGGCCTTTAG
>NZ_JAXHBU010000001.1:525000-3435000 GCF_042466145.1 Dokdonia sp. R78006
TCCCCACCTTCCTCACGGTTTGCACCGGCAGTCTGGCTAGAGTTCCCGACATTACTCGCTGGCAACTAACCACAGGGGTTGCGCTCGTTATAGGACTTAACCTGACACCTCACGGCACGAGCTGACGACAACCATGCAGCACCTTGTAATCTGTCCGAAGAAAACTCTATCTCTAAAGCTGTCAGACTACATTTAAGCCCTGGTAAGGTTCCTCGCGTATCATCGAATTAAACCACATGCTCCACCGCTTGTGCGGGCCCCCGTCAATTCCTTTGAGTTTCATTCTTGCGAACGTACTCCCCAGGTGGGATACTTATCACTTTCGCTTAGTCACTCAGTCCGAAAACCAAACAACTAGTATCCATCGTTTACGGCGTAGACTACCAGGGTATCTAATCCTGTTCGCTACCTACGCTTTCGTCCATCAGCGTCAATATATTGTTAGTGATCTGCCTTCGCAATCGGTATTCTATGTAATCTCTAAGCATTTCACCGCTACACTACATATTCTAACCACTTCACAATAATTCAAGACATACAGTATCAATGGCAATTCTATGGTTGAGCCACAGACTTTCACCACTGACTTATATGCCCGCCTACGGACCCTTTAAA
This sequence comes from Dokdonia sp. R78006, assembly GCF_042466145.1. Taxonomy (NCBI): domain Bacteria; kingdom Pseudomonadati; phylum Bacteroidota; class Flavobacteriia; order Flavobacteriales; family Flavobacteriaceae; genus Dokdonia; species Dokdonia sp. R78006. The sequence continues at coordinate 525,616 of NZ_JAXHBU010000001.1, forward strand.
CCCAATGATTCCGGATAACGCTTGCACCCTCCGTATTACCGCGGCTGCTGGCACGGAGTTAGCCGGTGCTTATTCTTATGGTACCGTCATCAGTCTACACGTAGACCTTATTCTTCCCATATAAAAGTAGTTTACAACCCATAGGGCAGTCTTCCTACACGCGGCATGGCTGGATCAGAGTTGCCTCCATTGTCCAATATTCCTCACTGCTGCCTCCCGTAGGAGTCTGGTCCGTGTCTCAGTACCAGTGTGGGGGATCTCCCTCTCAGGACCCCTATCTATCGTAGTCTTGGTAAGCCGTTACCTTACCAACAAACTAATAGAACGCATAGTCATCTTATACCGCCGAAACTTTAATGTCCAAATGATGCCATTCAAACATACTATGGGGTATTAATCTTCGTTTCCAAAGGCTATCCCCCAGTATAAGGTAGATTCTATACGCGTTACGCACCCGTGCGCCGGTCGTCAGCAAGTAGCAAGCTACCTCTGTTACCCCTCGACTTGCATGTGTTAAGCCTGCCGCTAGCGTTCATCCTGAGCCAGGATCAAACTCTTCATCGTGTATTGTAAATAAATTTAACTCCTCACGACTCGAAATATCTGGTCAATAATAAACTTCTAGTTTTCAAATTCTTTGTAATAATACCCGAAGGTATTAATACGCGCTGTCAATTCAATAAATCAATGAACTTTCTCTACCAATATTAATAATAGAAAACTCTTGTAAATGCTAAGGATTCGAACCCTAAATTAGACTAACTAATCTTCCAAAACATCTCAATAAATTACTTTTGAACTTCGCTAGATATGTTACTGTTTCTCTAAGCGGGTGCAAATATACAACTGTTTTTTAAACTCACAACTTAATCTTAAAAATAATTGAAAATTTAATTTTCAACCCTTAAAAACCAAGCAACAATCGTAATGAACATAACTCCCAAATAATCTCCATTTGTTAGCGGCTGCAAAACTACAACCTTTTTCCTAATCACAAACTATCTTTTTAAAAATAATTTAAATTAAAAATAAGAGACTAATATATGAGATTTGATAAAAAAAGCTCCAATACAATAGTTGTATTGGAGCCTTAAAAAGGCGGCGACCTACTCTCCCACGAGTGCAGTACCATCGGCGCTGACGGGCTTAACTTCTCTGTTCGAAATGGGAAGAGGTGAGCCCCGTCGCTATAACCACCTTAGTTTTAGCTTCGGTTATAGACTATAAGCAGTTGGCTTGCGCCGCTTGCTTAAGGACTATTGCCTAAAGCGTGCATCTTTGATGCACAAATATCTTAACATAAAAGGAAGTAATTAAAGTAATACTTGAAGTATATGGTATAGGTAATCTTACTTATTTAATCTATTAAAAGAGTTTCCTCCTCCGCTATTGCTAGCGGAGGAAGCGTACATAAGCTTACGGGTTATTAGTACTACTCGGCTATGACATTACTGCCTTTACACCTATAGCCTATCAACGTGGTAGTCTCCCACGACCCTTTAAAGAAATCTCATCTTGTGGTGGGTTTCGCGCTTATATGCTTTCAGCGCTTATCCCTTCCCGACATAGCTACCCAGCAATGCTCCTGGCGGAACAACTGGTACACCAGCGGTCAGTCCAATCCGGTCCTCTCGTACTAGGATCAGATCCACTCAAATTTCTTGCGCCCACTGTAGATAGAGACCGAACTGTCTCACGACGTTCTGAACCCAGCTCGCGTGCCACTTTAATGGGCGAACAGCCCAACCCTTGGGACCTTCTCCAGCCCCAGGATGTGACGAGCCGACATCGAGGTGCCAAACCCCCCCGTCGATATGAGCTCTTGGGGGAGATCAGCCTGTTATCCCCGGCGTACCTTTTATCCTTTGAGCGATGGCCCTTCCATGCGGAACCACCGGATCACTATGCTCTACTTTCGTACCTGATCGACTTGTAGGTCTCTCAGTCAAGCTCCCTTATGCCATTGCACTCTACACACGATTGCCAACCGTATTGAGGGAACCTTTAGAAGCCTCCGTTACTCTTTTGGAGGCGACCACCCCAGTCAAACTACCCACCACGCACTGTTCTTCTCACAGAAGTTAGACTCCGAATAAGTAAAGGGTGGTATTTCAACAATGACTCCACCACGCCTAGCGACGCAGCTTCGATGTCTCCCACCTATCCTACACATTACTTATCCAAAGCCAATACGAAGCTATAGTAAAGGTGCACGGGGTCTTTTCGTCCCACAGCGGGTAACCGGCATCTTCACCGATACTACAATTTCACCGAGCTCATGGCCGAGACAGTGTCCAGATCGTTGCACCATTCGTGCAGGTCGGAACTTACCCGACAAGGAATTTCGCTACCTTAGGACCGTTATAGTTACGGCCGCCGTTTACCGGGGCTTCAATTCAGATCTTCGCCGAAGCTAAACCCTCCTCTTAACCTTCCGGCACCGGGCAGGTGTCAGGCCCTATACATCATCTTTCGATTTAGCAGAGCCCTGTGTTTTTGATAAACAGTCGCCTGGACCTCTTCACTGCGGCCCATCCGAAGATGGGCGACCCTTCTCCCGAAGTTACGGGTCGATTTTGCCTAGTTCCTTAGCCATGAATCTCTCGAGCACCTTAGAATTCTCATCCCAACCACCTGTGTCGGTTTACGGTACAGGCTGCTTCACTTGCTTTTCTTGGAACTCGATTTGCTGGATTATCACCTTGACCGTAGTCTCAGTGTACTATCGGAGAGTTACCTCTTCCTTCAACGCACAATTCCGTCTGTGCGCACCAACTTTTCGAATCCGTCGCTTTTAATGTGAGCAGGTACGGGAATATTAACCCGTTGTCCATCCACTACCCCGTTCGGGTTCGCGTTAGGCCCTGACTAACCCTCAGCTGATTAGCATAGCTGAGGAAACCTTGGTCTTTCGGTGTGCGGGTTTCTCGCCCGCATTATCGTTACTTATGCCTACATTTTCTTTTCTGTACGCTCCAGCATACCTCACAGTACACCTTCAACGCAAACAGAATGCTCCCCTACCGATCACTGCTCGTGCAGGATCCCATAGCTTCGGTAGTATGTTTATGCCCGATTATTATCCATGCCGGATCGCTCGACTAGTGAGCTGTTACGCACTCTTTAAATGAATGGCTGCTTCCAAGCCAACATCCTAGCTGTCAAAGCAATCCAACCGCGTTTTTTCAACTTAACATACATTTGGGGACCTTAGCTGATGGTCTGGGTTCTTTCCCTCTCGGACATGGACCTTAGCACCCATGCCCTCACTGCTGATTAACATTTTATAGCATTCGGAGTTTGTCAGGAATTGGTAGGCGGTGAAGCCCCCGCATCCAATCAGTAGCTCTACCTCTATAAAACTATAAATCAACGCTGCACCTAAATGCATTTCGGGGAGTACGAGCTATTTCCGAGTTTGATTGGCCTTTCACCCCTACCCTCAGGTCATCCCAAGACTTTTCAACGTCAACGGGTTCGGTCCTCCACTTTGGGTTAACAAAGCTTCAACCTGCCCAAGGGTAGATCACACGGTTTCGCGTCTACTCAAACTAACTAAACGCCCTATTCAGACTCGCTTTCGCTACGGCTCCGACTCTAAAAGTCTTAACCTTGCTAGTTAAAGTAACTCGTAGGCTCATTATGCAAAAGGCACGCCGTCAGTCCGAGGACCTCCGACCGCTTGTAAGCGTATGGTTTCAGGTTCTATTTCACTCCCTTATTCAGGGTTCTTTTCACCTTTCCCTCACGGTACTGGTTCACTATCGGTCTCTCAGGAGTATTTAGCCTTATGGGATGGTCCCCACAGTTTCATACAGGGTTTCACGTGCCCCGCACTACTCAGGATACCACTATCTGTAACTGTCTTTACTTATACCGGGCTATCACCGTCTATGGCTACTCTTTCCAAAGTATTCTAATTCATAAAGCACAAAATGTCGTGGTCCTACAACCCCAGCAATGCCGTAACATTACTGGTTTGGGCTAATCCGCGTTCGCTCGCCACTACTAGCGGAATCACTATTGTTTTCTTCTCCTCCGGGTACTTAGATGTTTCAGTTCTCCGGGTTTGCCCCATTTCTGGTACTATATCTTCAATATAGTGGGTTGCCCCATTCGGATATCTACGGATCAATTCTTGTGTGCAGATCCCCGTAGCTTTTCGCAGCTTATCACGTCCTTCATCGCCTCTGAGAGCCTAGGCATTCCCCATACGCCCTTAATTAGCTTATTGTACTTATTGCTCTTTTAAGGGCTTATGTATAAAATACATAAACCTTTATATTATAATGAGTTAATCATATTATATTCATATTCTTGCGTATATAACCGGCTAGGTTACATACGACTTCTCGTATTCTTTAATTATTTCCCAATATGTCAATGAACGTTTTCCAATAATCAGTATAATATCTATGTAAATAAAAACGTATTACACTCTCGTGAATCCTGTGTTTTTAAAAACTATATCCTTTATACCTAAGGATGATAACTACTATAAAGTAACTATCTTGGTGGAGAATATCGGAGTCGAACCGATGACCTCCTGCGTGCAAGGCAGGCGCTCTAGCCAGCTGAGCTAATCCCCCATTTTTATGAAATTCCGATGATGACATCAGTTTTCGAATGACGAAGTAATGATTCTCAACTTCTAAAATTTCCTTCAAAATGCAATAAAATGAACATCGCGATTTATTAAGCTTTCGCAAAAGCGTAACTAACAATCAAATACATCTTTTAAAATATATCTACTTATTAATTAGTAGTCTCAGGCAGACTCGAACTGCCGACCTCTACATTATCAGTGTAGCGCTCTAACCAGCTGAGCTATGAGACTGTAATTAAACAATCTATAGTCGTTAAGTAATAGTCTTAAGTATAAAACTATACACTAAAGTCTAACTACTATTTACTTGTTTTATTAAAATTAAATCGACAGCTATTGAAAACTAAAACCTATTTTAACCTTTCGGTCGTAAGTCGTTTGCTGTATGTTAGAGCGCAACGCATTGCGCACTCCACAGGGACAAGCTCTAGAAAGGAGGTGTTCCAGCCGCACCTTCCGGTACGGCTACCTTGTTACGACTTAGCCCTAGTTACCAGTTTTACCCTAGGCCGCTCCTTACGGTGACGGACTTCAGGTACCCCCAGCTTCCATGGCTTGACGGGCGGTGTGTACAAGGCCCGGGAACGTATTCACCGGATCATGGCTGATATCCGATTACTAGCGATTCCAGCTTCATGGAGTCGAGTTGCAGACTCCAATCCGAACTGAGATAGGGTTTATAGATTCGCTCCTGGTCGCCCAGTGGCTGCTCTCTGTCCCTACCATTGTAGCACGTGTGTGGCCCAGGACGTAAGGGCCGTGATGATTTGACGTCATCCCCACCTTCCTCACGGTTTGCACCGGCAGTCTGGCTAGAGTTCCCGACATTACTCGCTGGCAACTAACCACAGGGGTTGCGCTCGTTATAGGACTTAACCTGACACCTCACGGCACGAGCTGACGACAACCATGCAGCACCTTGTAAATTGTCCGAAGAAAAAACTATCTCTAGTCCTGTCAATCTACATTTAAGCCCTGGTAAGGTTCCTCGCGTATCATCGAATTAAACCACATGCTCCACCGCTTGTGCGGGCCCCCGTCAATTCCTTTGAGTTTCATTCTTGCGAACGTACTCCCCAGGTGGGATACTTATCACTTTCGCTTAGTCACTCAGTCCGAAGACCAAACAACTAGTATCCATCGTTTACGGCGTAGACTACCAGGGTATCTAATCCTGTTCGCTACCTACGCTTTCGTCCATCAGCGTCAATATATTGTTAGTGATCTGCCTTCGCAATCGGTATTCTATGTAATCTCTAAGCATTTCACCGCTACACTACATATTCTAACCACTTCACAATAATTCAAGACATACAGTATCAATGGCAATTCTATGGTTGAGCCACAGACTTTCACCACTGACTTATATGCCCGCCTACGGACCCTTTAAACCCAATGATTCCGGATAACGCTTGCACCCTCCGTATTACCGCGGCTGCTGGCACGGAGTTAGCCGGTGCTTATTCTTATGGTACCGTCATCAGTCTACACGTAGACCTTATTCTTCCCATATAAAAGTAGTTTACAACCCATAGGGCAGTCTTCCTACACGCGGCATGGCTGGATCAGAGTTGCCTCCATTGTCCAATATTCCTCACTGCTGCCTCCCGTAGGAGTCTGGTCCGTGTCTCAGTACCAGTGTGGGGGATCTCCCTCTCAGGACCCCTATCTATCGTAGTCTTGGTAAGCCGTTACCTTACCAACAAACTAATAGAACGCATAGTCATCTTATACCGCCGAAACTTTAATGTCCAAATGATGCCATTCAAACATACTATGGGGTATTAATCTTCGTTTCCAAAGGCTATCCCCCAGTATAAGGTAGATTCTATACGCGTTACGCACCCGTGCGCCGGTCGTCAGCAAGTAGCAAGCTACCTCTGTTACCCCTCGACTTGCATGTGTTAAGCCTGCCGCTAGCGTTCATCCTGAGCCAGGATCAAACTCTTCATCGTGTATTGTAAATAAATTTAACTCCTCACGACTCGAAATATCTGGTCAATAATAAACTTCTAGTTTTCAAATTCTTTGTAATAATACCCGAAGGTATTAATACGCGCTGTCAATTCAATAAATCAATGAACTTTCTCTACCAATATTAATAATAGAAAACTCTTGTAAATGCTAAGGATTCGAACCCTAAATTAGACTAACTAATCTTCCAAAACATCTCAATAAATTACTTTTGAACTTCGCTAGATATGTTACTGTTTCTCTAAGCGGGTGCAAATATACAACTGTTTTTTAAACTCACAACTTAATCTTAAAAATAATTGAAAATTTAATTTTCAACCTCTAAAACTAAGCAACAATCGCAATGAACATAACTCCCAAATAACCTCCATTTGTTAGCGGCTGCAAAACTACAACCTTTTTCCTAATCACAAACTATCTTTTGAAAAATAATTTGAAGAAATAAAAACAAACTTTTTGAAGACATTTAAAAGAACAACCGCTTGCTGTTAAGCGGGTGGCAAAGATACACCGAAGTTCTAATCTGACAAGAATATTCTTAGGAAAATTTTAAGAAAAAATGCAACTCACTGTAAACTCAAGAAATAGCTTTTAAAATAATTTGATTGACACCTCAACAACTATAAAAGAACCCTGTTTTACACCCTAAAAACTCAGGGAAACTAGCAATTCCTACCTCAGCAACCATCAAATAGCGGCAAAAACTACCCTAGATATTTTCGCGAAAGCGTAAACTACCTATAAGAAGAAGTTCCACACGATACCAAAACGTATATTAAAGTCTCTATATGGATATCCAGGGGCACTGTAAAAGTCGTTTCCTGTAAAACTACTATTGAAATGTTCTGCTTTTATAAAGATTCTTGTTTGGCGGACTTTCATATTAATAAAGAAGTCCAATAATGGAAAGTTACCTAGCTCCTCTGTGTTTTGTACATAAAACTCAGCTAAGATAGGATCATAGCCATTGAGGTTATACTTAGTAAAGTAGTTTGCTGTGATACCCGTCTGTAAAAACAATGCTTTCTTAAAGAGACGGTCTGTAAAGTAAAAACTACCTCTCCCTACGACATCTGGAACATTGAGCACACCCTCTGCCCCTGTTACGTTTTGATAGGTAGCCGTGAGATCAAGGTTAAACTTACCAAACTTGACATCTCTATTTGCACTTATCTTTAAATGATTTACCGCTTCTCCAGATTGACGAGACGCTACAAGCCCGTCTTCCCCAAGTCCAAAATATGCGTAGTCCTTTATAGTAGACGCAGACGCCTCAAGATTTACGAGACTCTTTGCATCTAGTTGTGCTGCTAGCGTATTTGTTTTTACAGTAGCATAGTTGTCTTGATTAGACCAGTTATAGTTTAAATAATTACTTTGAAACAGTAAGTGATTAAAACTAGCTTGTCTTGCATTACTAAGAATGCTCACAGAGAATCGCTTATCATCTGCTATCGAATATCCCGCTTCTCCATATATATTGTACCCATCAAAATCACCCACCACATTTACCTGTGCCTCTCCTTCTATATCAAATCCCCCAATCCTATTTTTGTAAGCTCCACCCACAGCAATATTTGTACCCTGTAATCTGTTAGGCACACGCTCAGAAACACCATCCCCATCTGCATCTTGAATAAGCACTGCGTTATATCCATAATCATAATACAAAGCGTTTGCTTGAAACTTGAGCTGCCCTAGCTTTTTATCTTCATAAACAGCATTGATCTCATTATAGGTTTCTTCGTGATCTGTTCTATCTGAAAAACTGGTCTGACTAAACGCCTCACCAAAAATTGCATTTGCCGCGTCTTGTCTATAAGTATAGAACTTATTCTCACTATTAAAAATATGCCCGACTCTAAGACTATAATCCTTGAGGCTATCTTTTTTCTGTACAAGATTATAATGATGGTTAACATATATGCGTGTCCCATCAAGTATACTTTCTGCATCCTCAAAGTTTACAGGTAATCTTGATCTATCACTAAAGTCTCCTTCACCACTATTAAACTGCTCTATACCTTGCTCTGTAAGTCCGCCGTTTTCTTGATTTAATAAATCTTGTGCAACCCAGTGTCCTCTTATATGATATCTATCGTTTTTAGTACGATAGCTACTTGCAAATCTAAAGTTACCAGAACTCGTTAAGGCATTTTGATATTTACCTAAACTACGCACTCCTTTATATGCAATAGACATATTAAGTCGTGGATGTATATTTAAGGTAAAGAATGCATCTAGCTGCTGCCCTTGCTCAAAGGCACTTCTGTAAAACAATTCTGTAAGCGGCGTAGGTAGATGATAGTAATTAATATCTTCTACCTCCATATATGCAAAATGTCTAGCCTGCGCTATATATCCCGGTGTAGTACGTCTATTATTAAAGTCATAGATGAGCGTGTTATTAGTTTGCCCAGTGTTTGCAAATGGCAATAAGCCATATCTATCTTTACGCAGGTAATTAAATTTGTAGTCCTTCTTTATGTTAAGTGTAGTATCTACATGCGTAGTATCTCTAGCAATTGATATGATTTTATAATCCTCGACTGGAGGTCTTTCAAACTTCTTTATGTTAGTAGAAGAAACCTCTCTGGCATTAAGAGGATCACTATTATTGTCTTGCTGTATAATACCCGTAGATGACCCTTTAGTAGGAATTCGAGAAATTTGTGCAAAAAGCATGGTTTGCAACAGGCAAAATAATAAAATCAAAACTCCTCTCATACAAAAAAATTATAGCGTCAAAATTACATTTTTATCCTCGAACCTCGTATTTTCAGCTCCACAAAGATGCTTAAACTCAAATATCATACTCATCTCATAGAATGTGGCACGGACGAAGCTGGCCGTGGCTGCCTCGCAGGCCCTGTTACTGCTGCTGCCGTAATGCTTCCAGACAACTTCATTAACGAGATACTTACAGATTCTAAACTTCTCACAGAGAAGAAACGTGAATTACTCAAACCTATTATAGAAGAAGAAGCAATTGCTTACGGATTTGCTCATGTTATGATGAGTGAGATAGACGATATTAATATCCTTAATGCTTCCATCTTAGGAATGCACCGCAGTATTGAAAGTATGATAAGTACGCTTTCGCGAAAGCAAAAAAAACCACAACACATTCTTGTAGACGGCAATCGGTTTAAACCTTTCCCTAAGATTGACCACACCACAGTCATAAAGGGCGACGGAAAATACTTGCCTATTGCTGCTGCGTCTATTATTGCAAAAACTGCTCGTGATGAATATATGAATCTCATACACGAAGAGTTCCCTATGTACAATTGGAAGAAAAACAAAGGATACCCCACCAAGGAACATCGAGAGGCTATACGCAGATATGGTATTACAAAGTATCATCGCAAGAGCTTTAAGTTACTTCCAGAACAATACGAACTAGATTTTACGTTTAAGAATAACAGCTAATCCCTTGTTTAAAAAGTAGTCAATAACAATATGAGGTTCTCAAGAAGTTCTCAAGACTGAGGTTGTATTTTTGAACCCACCTTAAGCGCACTTATGAAATCTTTCTTTTACATACTTTTTAGCCTTGTTATTCTCGCTAGTTGCGATACTACACCAAAGGCATCATCTTCTCTTACTAAATATATACCTCGCAAAGCGGCGGTTGTCATAAAGACTAATGACTTTAAGGATCTTAAAAGTGCACTTGTAAATAATGACCTTATACAAGAGCTAGCTCCTACGGCACTTTATAAAACCCTAGTTAAAGGGCAGACATTGTTTAAAGACATACAACCAGATGGCGAGACCTTGTTGTGTTATACAAAACTAGGCCGTAATGACTATGACATTAGTATGATCACAAAAGCGCATGCTTCGCTTTTTAAAGGAGACTCGCTACTAATGAAAGAAGCAGCACTTAAGGACCCTACTATTAAAACATTAGGCGGAACTGCGCATTATCTTATATATAAGGACGTGCTCATTGCTAGTACATCAAAAATTCTTTTAGAAAATGTATTGAGAGAGGATAACACAGACATCTATGAAGATAACCTTTTTGAAAAAGCATACACCTCTTCTAGCAATAGCGCTACGGCTTCTATATTCATAAGAGGATCAGAAGGTGCTAGCTTGTATAAAAGTCTATTTCCTAATGCAACAGCAAATGCGCTCAAAAATTCGTTTTCTTGGACTGCCGCAGATGTTGACTTGGATAACAATGACATCAGATTGAGTGGTGTTGCGCTGGTGCAAGATTCTACATCACAAAGATTAAGCTTACTTAAAGACACACAACCAGTAGTGAATAGAATTGCATCTATTACTCCTACGGCTGCAATTGCTGTAGAGGCTATCACCTATGACGACTGGCAGCAGTTTAAATCTAGTAAAGCAGATTTTTTAAAACTAGATCTCTCTAAATATACGCTTGCAAGAGAGGATCTTTTTGCTAGTTTCTCAGAGGTAGGAATGATTCATCTGCCTAAAGGGAAAGTAATAGTAGGAGTTTCTACAGATATTACGGTTACTGGCAATGAACTCGCGAGCGCTTCAGAAAAAGCTGAGTTTAGAAAGGTTTCCATCTATGCGATTAATATGGGTTCCGCTTTCGCGAAAGCGTACTCACCTCTACTCAATCTTTCATCTCCTACTTTATACGCATCTATAGATGACTTCTATCTTTTTGCCGAAAATCAAGAAGCTCTAGAAACTGTAATTGCCAACTATCAGAATAAAGCAACCTTATCTAACAGCGCTACCTTCCAGAACACGGAAAGCACTTTAAGTCGTGCGTCTAGTTATTTACATATTTCTAGTCTGAGCAGTAATGCATATAAAGAGCTCGCCTCAGAAGATGGTCAAAAAGTATTAAAAGATATCACTCTGGATGGCTATGATTATAGCGCGCTACAACTCATACAAGAAAAGGACTATTTGCTACTAAATATGGCAATTCTCAAGAACGATGAGGCTACTACAGATGCAAATATTGCTCAAATTGCCAATGTAAAACTAAGCGCAGATATCACAATGACGCCGCAGCTAGTAACAAATCATCGTACTAATGGGAAGGATGTAGTGGTACAAGACGTAAACAACACGCTATATCTAATAAGTAATGCAGGAAAAGTATTGTGGCAAAAAGACCTAGATGGTCAAATACTAGGTAACGTGCAGCAGATTGATTTATATCGTAATGGCAGATTGCAACTCGCTTTTACGACGCCGTCTTCATTTTATGTGTTGGATCGTAATGGTAAAGAAGTGAGTCCTTATCCGCTCTCTTTTAAAGATAACATCACGCAACCGCTTTCTATCTTCGACTATGACAATAACAGTAATTACCGTTTTGTCATCGTACAAAACGATAAAGTACTGATGTATGATAAAAATGCAAAAGCTGTTTCTGGATTTACCTTTAGAGAAGCAGGAAGTGCAATTTTATATCCTCCAGCACATATGCGCATAGGTAACAAAGATTATATCACGATTGCCGAGAATAGCGGGAAGCTGCACATCTTAAATCGCACAGGAAAAACGCGAATTGACGTTAAAGAAAAAATCAACTTTGGAGATACTCCTATATATAAGTATGGCAACAACTTTGAAACCTTTACAGTTAATGGTGAGAAAGTGAGCATTAACACTTCTGGGAAGCTTACCCAGAGTATTTCAGATTTTCAATCGGATTCAAAAATCGCTATTGAGGATAAATTGAAAGTAGGTTTGAGAGAAAACAAACTTGTGGTAAATGGTAAGAAGAGAGAAATTGCCTTTGGGACTTATACTTCGCCTAGTATCTCAAGCACTGGAAAATCACAATACATTGCTATCACCAATACAGAATCTAGCGAAGTCTATATCTATGACAATAAAGGTGTATTACTACCTAACTTTCCTATCTATGGAACCTCTAAGGCAGATGTTGGCTTTTTACGAAGCAATAAGTCTCTAGGTTTTGTAACTCAGGGAGGTAGTAACTCGGTATTGATTTACAAGATTAACTAGCGCGTCGTCCTTATATATATTCCGCGCCCGCTTCTGGAGTTATAAAGTTGGCTTCAAAGAGCGCTGTAAAGTGTTTGAGTAATTTCTCTTTTACTTCGGCTTCGTCTACGGTTGCTTTACCTAGCTCTACATTAAGAGAGGTCACTGCTTTGTCTTTTATCCCACAAGGAATCATCAGGTCAAAGTAGCCCAAGTCTGCATTTACGTTTAGTGCAAATCCGTGCATGGTTACCCAGCGGCTAGCGCGCACACCCATAGCACAAATTTTACGTGCAAATGGCGTTCCCACATCAAACCACACACCCGTTTCTCCAGGAGAGCGTTCGGCCTTTAGTCCGTATTCGGCTAGGGTAAGAATTACCATCTCTTCCAGTAGTCTCAAGTACTTGTGAATGTCTCTAAAAAAGCTATCAAGATCAAGAATAGGATATCCTACAATTTGACCGGGACCGTGATAGGTGATATCTCCACCGCGGTTAATCTTATAAAAACTAGCTTTTTTCTCGGCAAGCTCCTTTTCGCTAACAAGCAAATTAGAAAGATCACCACTCTTGCCCAGTGTAAACACATGAGGATGCTCTACAAACAAGAAATGATTAGGCGTTACCAGTCCGGCGTTTTGTCTACGGTTTGCGATTTTCATATCCACCGTTTTCTTAAAAAGCGTCTCTTGGTAGTCCCAAGTTTCCTTATAATCTCGATTTCCGAGGTCCTGTAAAATGATATTTTTATTCACGGCGCAAAGGTAAGAAAGGGTTGAGAGTATTGAAAGTTTTATTAATTGATTGCTGTTGTGAAAGAGTTCTTCTGGTTTTATTTAGTGTATGTGAATACTCTTATGAAACATCTCCCCTAGCCCCTCTTCAAAGAGGGGAACACTCGCATGAGAATTGCAACGAAGTTGCAAAAATTGAAAGCCCCTCTTCGAAGAGGGGTTGGGGAGATGTCCGCGAGTTGTGAAAAAACCACCCTTCAAGGACGGGGAAAGCTTTTAAAACTAAAAAAACCTCCTACCATATAGTAGAAGGTCTTTATAATAATTATCGTGACTTATTTATCCTCAAGAACCACCTCAAAGTTTTCTAAGGTTTTGTCTGTTCCTTCTAGTAGGGTTTTATAGTCTATGGAGAAGGTTACTGTTTTGCCATCTTCTGAGATTATTGCGCCTTTAGGAGATACGGAGATTACTTTTCTTGGGAATACGTATTCTAGTTCCATAGTAGATTGATCTAGTACTTCGTCCATACCTAGCACCATCTCTTTCATCATATTGTTTTCCGCTTCTCCATTCTCATCTTTAAAGACGGCATCCTCTACGTCTTGTCTTGTCTTTTCAGATAATTCGCTGCTGCCTTCTAGGTGTCTTGATAGCGCTTTAGGGTCTGTTCTTCTAAAGGTATTATCAGTAAAAGTATAGATCACCTTGTTTGTACTCAGCATACTATTTGCTGGGCTACTACTTGCTTGCTCTCCGCCTGGTGTGGTTTTCTTTGCGCTTTCAAATACTTTATCTACATCATATGCGATGCGCTCTATCTCCTTAAACTCTTTGAAGTCTTTTATGACAGTAAGTACCATCACCCCATTCTCCTCGTCTATGTTCATATTCATAGCAAAGTCTTTAAGTGCTTTCACATTCTCTTGCTGTGCAGCTGGTAATGTGGCGATGCTATCCTTGTAGATTTCTAGAAAGTCATTAAACACCATTGTGGTGTCCATCTTTTCCTTCTTCTTTTCTGGGTTACTTGCTCCGCTCTGGGCAGCGATTGCCATAATTTGTGATAAGTCAAATTTAGACTCATAACGACCTCCCATGTCTTCATTAAAAACAATACGCTCATGCATACTACAACTCACCAGTAACACTAAGAGTACTACGAGCAGTCCATAAACCTTTTTACTCATTCCTGTTTTTTTGGATTATTTAATATTACGAGTGCTGCAATTACGCCAGGCACCCAGCCACAGAGCCAAAGTAAGAAAACTATTAATACAGACCCACATCCTTTGCCTATTACAGCTAGTGGTGGAAAAAAGATGGCAAGTAAGACGCGCCAGATACTCATAAGTGAAGTTTTTTTTATCCTCTCCTTCGGTTGGAAAGGTTGATTGATGTACTTAATAAGACGACATAATTTTCAGATTGTTACAATGTTGATTTCTGAGCGGGCTATTACTATCTTTGCGCCGCTCTACCGCTATTTGTGTGTAGCGCTTATTTGCAAAAAATATAAAAGAATTATTACTGTATGCAACTGTCAGAACAAGAACAAGTACGCCGTCAAAAATTATCCCGCTTGCGCGAAATAGGAATCAATCCTTATCCAGCAGCACAATACCACGTTACTCATAGCTCTAAGAAAGCAATCGCAGACTATAAAGAGGGTGAGAAGGTAGTAATGGCAGGTCGCTTGATGCGAAAGAAGATTCAAGGTTCTGCATCTTTTGGAGAGATCCAAGATGGTGAAGGTCGCATACAATTATACTTTAACCGTGACGAGATTTGCCCGGGAGAAGATAAGTCTCATTATAACGAAGTGTTTAAAAAACTACTAGACCTTGGTGATTTCATTGGTGTAGAAGGAACGTTGTTTACTACACAAGTAGGTGAGATAACGGTATCACTTACTGGCTTTACACTATTAAGTAAAGCACTTAAACCATTACCACTTCCTAAAACAGATGCAGAGGGTAACACCTATGATGAGTTTATAGATCCAGAAATGCGTTACCGCCAGCGTTATGCAGATCTTGCTGTAAACCCACACGTAAAAGAAGTATTTGTAAAACGCACCAAGCTTTTTAATGCGATGCGTAACTTCTTTAACGACGCAGGATATTTTGAAGTAGAGACTCCTATCCTACAGCCTATTGCTGGAGGAGCTGCAGCACGACCATTTGTGACGCACCACAACTCACTAGATATGCCATTATATATGCGTATTGCAAATGAGCTGTATTTAAAGCGTCTCATTGTTGGCGGATTTGAAGGAGTGTATGAGTTTTCAAAGAACTTCCGTAATGAAGGGATGGACCGCACGCACAATCCAGAATTTACCGCGATGGAAATTTATGTAGCTTATAAAGACTACAACTGGATGATGGAGTTTTGTGAACAGTTACTAGAGCACTGTGCAATTGCTGTAAACGGAACTACAAAGGCAACCTTTGGTGAGCACGAAGTAGATTTTAAAGCTCCGTATGCTAGAGTAACCATGGCAGATAGTATCAAGCACTTTACAGGTTTTGATATTCTTGATAAAACAGAAGATGAGATACGCGCTGCCGCACAAGGCATGGGTATCGAGGTAGATGAGACTATGGGTAAAGGAAAACTCATAGATGAGATTTTTGGTGAGAAGTGTGAGGGTAACTACATACAGCCTACCTACATCACAGACTATCCTAAAGAGATGAGCCCGCTATGTAAGGAGCACCGTGATAACCCAGAACTTACAGAACGTTTTGAGTTGATGGTTTGTGGTAAAGAGATTGCAAATGCATACTCAGAGCTTAACGATCCTATCGACCAGCGTGAGCGTTTTGAGGCACAGCTAGAACTTGCAAAACGTGGTGATGACGAGGCAACAGCTTCTATAGATTATGACTTCTTGCGTTCATTAGAGTACGGGATGCCTCCTACCTCAGGAATGGGAATTGGGATGGACCGTTTGATTATGTTCTTGACTAATAACCAGTCTATACAAGAAGTACTGTTCTTCCCACAGATGAAACCAGAAAAGAAGGCACTTGATCTTAACGAGAACGAAAAAGCAATTTACGACCTCCTTAAAAAGGAAAGCCCTCAAGAACTTGGTGCACTCAAAGCTGCAGCAGGTTTAAGTAACAAAGGATGGGACAAAGGCCTTAAAGGTCTTACCAAACTAGGCGCTGCCAAAGTTTCTAAAACAGACGAAGGTTTGTTTGTAACCATTGCAGACTAACTCCACCGTCTTGCTATAAAAGACAACCTAAAAACCGACTATCAAATCCCTGCTTTTTAAGTGGGGATTTTTTTATGCGCTTTCGCGAAAATTTGAATTGGTTACCTCGATGCTGTTAGCCCCCAAACTTATCTTCAAGACTCGAACACCACTTTTTAGTAAGATATTGATAAGAAAATAGCCTAATATTTTTCGTTGAATTTTAAATTATATTTGCCGAAAATCAATTATGAAAATTACTTGCATTTTATTGTTTGCTATATTTTTTACAAATAATCTCATTGCACAAGAATGGGAAAGAATTGCAGAAGTTGCTGATGTAAATGGTATGCTATTAAGCAACAACGGTGAAATTCTCTACGAATACAAGGGATCACCTTCACGCTACAATTTTTATAATGTATTAGAAGAAGAAATTTCTTTTGATTATACTGTTGAAGTAGAGCGTCGCGGCCAGTTTTCCCAGAGTACTGACGTGTTTGTGATATTAACCGAAAATGCAGAAGAAATTAATGTCTACTCTAACGATAATGGAAACCTAAGTCTTTCGCAGACTATAGAATATGAGTATTCTGGTCAATCTATTTATCATTTTTATCAAATATCTGGTGATGGCTCAAGTATTTTGGTTTTGAGTAATGTAGAATGGATTCAAAATGAATCACTTGAAAATAGAATCACCAAATATAGTCTTATAAATGGCGAATATACTTTTGATGGTACGTTTACATATACAATGGGAGATGTATATAACGCTGGCACTGAATTTTCGGTAAGTCATGATGGCAATCGAGTTTTGATAAGCTCTCCTGGACCAGGTTCCAATAATGGACTAAATGGAGAGACAAGGATTTATGAAAATATCAATGGAGCTTGGAGTCAGGTGGGTAATACGATAACTGCTTATGCTGATGAATCACGAGTAGCACGACAAGATTTAAGTGCTGACGGTAATAGAATTATTATGACATATTTATTCGACGATACTGCAGCAGAGGATGCGGGTGCAGCACGCGTTTTTGAATATGATAATAGTTCTTGGAACGAAATCGGATCATTTTTCGGAGAACAAGCTTTTGATGCCATGGGACAACGTGTGCAAATCTCTAATGATGGTAAAACGATTGCTGTACAAGCACTTCAGAACAATAATATTGAAGATTCGAGAAGAGCTTACATTAAAGTTCACGAAGAAATTAATGGCACTTGGTTTCAAAAAGGGACTACATTTTATAATCCAGATATAAGTAGATTTTATTTTTACGGCTTTGGCTTTACCCTTTCTGAAGATGGACAACGCTTAGGAATTGACAACTCTTTTGACAATACTGATCCGGATTACGTAGGCACGTACAATGTGTATCAATTTAATGAAAATCTAGGGATTAATAATACGTATTCACTTAGCCATAGTGTACATCCTAATCCAAGTAGTGGGAATTTTAAAATTGAATTCAAAGAATCTCAAGAGTCAGCAACTCTAAATCTTGTTGATATTTCTGGGCGAATCCTATATACTTTTTCCATTACGCAATCTTCACATTTTACAGTAAACGAAACCCTTCCTGCAGGTATTTATTTTCTTACTATAGAGAGTGGAGGATTATCATCTGTAGAAAAAATTATAATAGAATAAACTGGTTCCTAATTTGGCTCAAGTTAGAATAGCAATTTATCATACCTACAATTAGAACGCTTACTTTTTTTAAGCTTAAGTATATCCCTGCTTTTTAAGTGGGGATTTTTTTATGCGCTTTCGCGAAAATTTGAATTGGTTAGCTCGATGCTGATAATTATGCATATTTATTGCATTAATTAACCCAAAGTAAGGTAAACCGTAAAGGAGGTGTATTGGGATGTTGTATTTTAGATTTTTAGTATTAGCTCCTATTCAGCTCAAAACATAATAGAAAAATTCATGCACAAATCTGACTTAAATAGAGTTGTCTTTTACTCAAAAGAAGACATGGCGAGTGGTCATCAACTTCGAAAAGGAGAGCTGATTTTGCGAGCTGAAATAAAATCTGAATACAACGACGTTAATGAAATTTTAGAACTTTATAATATAAAGAAATATATTGATATTGAACTGTTTTTGAATGACTGGACTTCTGAGGATATTTTAGTATTCAAAAATAAAGCAACTGAGTTTGGGAAAATTATTGGAAGATTTATGTCACAAATTAATGACATAAATATTATTGACTTATATAACAAAACTCTTAGAAATTATATTAATTCATTTTGGGAATTAGTTAATAATCAAAATGTATTCAAACGTATTTCTGAAGAAAACTTTCAAAAATTATTATTATACGAATCTCACTTAATTCATATCATTTTAAATCATAAAAATATTGTTGAAAGATACAATGCAACTATAAGAGATTTTCTTCTAACCTATCCTCAGTCTGCTGAGATATTACTTTCAATTTACGAGGTAAAAGATGATTTGAAAAAAAAACAAAAAACTCTTCCTAAAAGTCTCACAGCTATAGACAAAGAAGCTATAATCTTAAATTATTTAAATTCTAACGTAACAAACTTAAATTATGTCGAATTGATACAAAATTTCAGAAACAAAAATGACTTTAAAATTTTAGATAAAACTAGACTAAAAGCAAAACGTTTACTCAAAAAAGAAACTGATAAATTATTTGCTAACAAACAAGGACTAAACTACGGGGTAAAAATTAGTTTCCCTGAAAATCTTAATAAAATCAAAGATGGATTTGTTGATGATAATCTCATAGCTAATTATTCTTATAGTCTAGATTTTATAAAACAAAATAGAGCTACCTATCAATTGTTTCTCAATTTCAAATACTTATTCGAATATCTCGATAATCAAAATAGAATAAATCTTGTCAGTAAGAGAAGTGAAATGGGAGCATTGGAGCGTATAATGGGCGTTCATTCGCAAAATGAATATAGAAGTGGAACATCATTCTCGTTATCTGAAGTAACTTCACACAGCCAAATTTATACTTATAGCCAAGTTCTCAAGAATTTAAGTAATTCATTAGAAAATATTCTTCACCTTACATTTACAAATGTATTCCAAAAAAAATACTCTTTTGCTGACAATGCCAGATTTTCAATTCCAACGGCAACATCATACTTTGAAAAAGTCAGATTATTAGCACCTGAGTTTGAATCCGCGTTGAAACAATTTAAACTCTATGTTGAAGACGGAATTATTGATTTTGAACTTCTGCAAATATCATCTTCACCATCAACCATAAAAGATATTCCCAGTCTAAATTCAAAAAAATATATTTATTTGAATGAAACTAGTGAAGTGATGGTTGGCTGTTCAAATATATTTTTTTCAGACCAAACTCTTTTAGCCTATGTTGAACCATTCAAGGAAGACAAGTATAGTAACTTTTTTGACCTACTAGCAAATGAAGAAGTGAAATTCACTAGTTACGAAGAATATCAAAAACCTAGATTGAACTATCTTATCAAAAACGGATTTATCAGAGTTAATAAAAATAATTTTATACAAATGGTAAATCCTGCTAGGGTTCTAATATTAAAAGATTTATATGAAAATGATGTTGGTTCATATTATAATTACCCAATAGATTTTCAACGAGAAGCTCAAAGAATGGATTCAGAGGATATTATCAATTTTGAAAATTCATTATTCTCAAAAACTGAACAAGATTATTTTAATTATTTTTTAAACAAAAGCCAGTTTACAAATGGATTAGATTTGAGAAATAGTTACCTACATGGAACTCAAGCCGACCCAAATGAAATCGAAAAGCACGAATACGCATATTTCACATATTTAAAATTAATATTCTTAGCCTTTTTAAAAATAGATGATGATTTAAGTATTTATCGTGCTACAAAAAAACAGAACGCAGAAGGCTAATTCGGAATTCAATGCTCATTTAAAAAGTTTGAGAAATTTTAAATTGGTCTTATTAAACGAAAATTACTTTAAGAAATTAGGATCAGTTTTAAACTAACGTTTATTTTCACCCAAAAATGAAAGCCATCAAACCCATACTATATATACTACTCATACTTTCAGTGTTCGCTGCAATAAGAGCATTGCTAAGTCTTGGTTATTATGCACTAGATTGCACAAGTGCTGCTTGTAAGGAGTTTGGGATGATTTTTATCTATATCCTTAGCTTTGTAATTACTTTAAGTATCATTTACATAGCAGATAGACTTAAAGGTGATAAGCGTAAAACAACCTTTATCATTATAGCACTAGCGAGTATCGCTATCAATATAATATTCAGATAAAAAATATCACGTCATAATGCGTCCACCTTACTCCTACCTCATCATCTTCCTCCTACTCCTAAGCACACACATCACCAGCGCTCAAGAAAAACAAGTAGTTGAGTATTTCAATTCAGGTGAGAAAAAAAGTGCGGGGCTTAAAAATGCTGCTGGCTTTCCTACGGGTGAGTGGGTTTATTATAGAAAGGATGGAGCGATAGATACTAAGCTCAGCTTTAATGGCTCAGATAATCCAGTAGGCCCTTTTAAAATGTATTACCGCAACGGGCAGTTGCAAACTAAAGGTTCTTATGCGAGTGAAGGTTTCTATAGTATGGATGGCCCTTACGAGGATTATTACAGTAATGGCCAACTAAGATCTAAAGGAGTTTATAAGGAGAATCGAAGTGTTGGCAGTTGGATGGGGTATTGGGAAAATGGCCAACTCAAATCAAAAATCACCTATAGCAGCGAAGGTGTGATTATAAGTAATACAGAATATCACAGCAATGGCAACTTGAGACTAGATGCTACCTATACTGATAAAGGCGACTTTACCGGCAACCTCAATATTTATTATGAAGATGGAACGCTATTTACCTCTCAAGAATTTGATGCGCTAGGTAACAAGAAAGGCGTGTACACGTCTTTCTACAAGAACGGCAGTATCAAGGAGCAAGGTGAATATGCAGGCATCGATTACTTTAAGAAAAAAGGCGCCTGGAAATCTTTATACAAAGATGGTACACTACAAATAATGGTTACCTATGATAGCCAAGGCAACCGTCTAGAGATTAAACGCTATGACACCAATGGGGATTTGATTCCTGAGAAGGAATGATATAGGAGCTGTTTTCGCGAAAGCGTACTAATTATCTATTTACTAAGTTGAACAATAATTAAAAAAGCAGTCGACTAATTATTCTTTATCCTTCTAGTTACTAACTAGGATCTTCTAGAATTAATCTGAAAAGTAAAAAAGCTGAACAATCAGTTGACTGTTCAGCTTTTATTTAAGTTAATTTATTTTTGAATAATCTGATTCTATTAGTTAGAACGCAATAAACTTCTAGTTACAATCCAAAGAATATGATGCACTATCATCTTTCTGCCAATCACTTGGAATATTGTCTACATCATCTACCTCAATACAACTTAAATTGGGGCTCTCGTTTACGATCATTAATTCCAACATCGAATTATTACCATTCCTTAAATCTAACTGGGCAAGTTGAGAACTTCTTAGGGCTACGAATTCTTCCAAGTTGGGCTGATTAGATAAATCTAACTGTTCAATAAATGTATCACTACAATAAACACCTTTCAAGTTGGTATTTTGCTCAATAAAAAGTGATGTAAGTAAATTTTCAGAAACATCCAATTTTTCAAGATTTACGTTACTACTTACATCAATTATTGTTAGGTTATTAAATGATAAATATAATTCTGTTAATTCTTGGTTTTGAGAGACGTCAACTTGAGAAATAGAATTCCTAGTTAAGTTCAATATACTCAACAAAGGATTATTTGATAAGTCAATACTAGATAAGTTATTATTACTCAAACGAGCACTTTCTAAGTTCACAAATTGAGATAAATCAATCGAAATCAACTCATTATGCTCAATGGATAGTACTTTAACATTAGAATTACCCTCCATATCGAAACTTTCCAACTGGTTGAAACTTAAAAAGATTCTTTCAAAAGAGGAATCTGTTAAGACGGATACGTCTGTGATATTATTACCGACCGCATTTAAGTCTCTCGCATTTGTAAAGTAAACTATGTCACTTAGGCTCGATATCTCCTTCTGCGACAACGACAAAGTTTCAGTAAATAAAGAGGCTTCACATTCAGAAATCTCACCATCTAAGTTTATATCAATAGGTTCAGGGTTGTCTAGTAATGCTTGCTTCAAGTTTGCATCTGTAAAATTTATGTTATCACTTACCGGAAATTCTATTTCGAGAGTATTACTCAGCTCTGATTCTGCTTGAAGATTATCTATTGCCGTAACGTTAATTACAGCTGGATAGTTTGATAAACTAACCTCGGCTGTATACGTAAGGCCTGTTAAATCACTAGCTACAAGAACATCATTAACGTAAACCTTATAAGTAATTGAGTTATTTTCATTTATATCACTTGAGGCAGACCAACTTAGTCCTATCATATTACATTCTTGTTCCTCTAAAGATAAATTAACAGCTGTAGGGGCAGTATTCACCTCTGGTGGCGAAACAACTTCTACACTAACACTGTCATCTTCCGAACTACAGGAAAAAAATGTGGTTACAAGTAAAATAATTGACATTTTGATTAAAGCTTTCATATCTGATTTTAGTTTTTTGATTGGCTGGCAAATTAAGAAATAAAAAAATAAATTGTCAGAATAAACCTACTATTTAGAAATACTCTTTTTAATAAAGAATCAACAAACTATTGGATTGCAAGTTTGCGATTCGATCTATTCAAAGTGATTTGTAGATAGCACTAACCAATTCTTATTTTGGTAACAGTAGTG
Organism: Dokdonia sp. R78006; assembly: GCF_042466145.1. Classification (NCBI taxonomy): domain Bacteria; kingdom Pseudomonadati; phylum Bacteroidota; class Flavobacteriia; order Flavobacteriales; family Flavobacteriaceae; genus Dokdonia; species Dokdonia sp. R78006. The sequence goes on from NZ_JAXHBU010000001.1 coordinate 548,894, forward strand.
GTGAGATATGCTTTATAGGAAACTATAAAGAGCTTCATCTACGACAATTAAGGAAAGCTCCTTAACTTCAAACGCTATGACACTAATGGTAATTTGATTCCTGAGAAGGAATGATATAAAAGCTATTTTCGCGAAAGCGTTATTAGTAGCTATCTACTAGTTATTGCACTACCATAAACGGAGTTAAGCTAGTTACCCCTTTGCATCAATTAAGTCTGCAAGATAAAGCGCATCCTTAGACACTCCGCCTAAGGTTGCAGATCCGCGAGTGTACATCCACGGTAGGCCTAAGAAATACAGGCCATCGATGTTGCTTACACCTCTGCGGTTTTTTGGATAGCTATCTGCATCAAGCTCTAAGCCCTCTATCCATTGAAAATTAGGGCGATATCCAGTTGCCCATATGATGTTTTTAATACTAGCTACTTTCTTGTTTTCGAAGATGATTTCCTCATGCATGGCATCTTTAGTTCTACCGCTTATAATGACGTTGTCTCTAGAAAGAATTTCTTTTACATCTGTGCCTATAACAGGCTGAGTAAATGAGCTTATCCTCTTACCCATCCAGCTATACTTATTAAAACTTAGAAAACCTGTGACAGTAAACCACCACCATAATGACTTGCCCAAAATATGCTGCGGTAAGGATTTTACCGTGGTATCTCCAGAAAAAAAGACCTTCCTGCGACCATCTTTTGAGAGTTCGTTTAAGATTTGATATCCAGAGTCTCCTCCACCTACTACGAGCGCATCGCCCTCTTGTAATTGATCGAGTCCTTTGTAATAGTTACTGTGCATCTGCGTGATACTGTCTGCAATTTTAGTATTACAAGGTGGCGTGTATGGCGTGTGAAAAGGACCTGTGGCAACCACCACATTTTTTGCCTCAAGATCACCATCCTTATGTGCGAGGATAAATCCTTTTGCTGTCTTAGTTATAGCAGTAATTAATGTATTAAGTTTTACAGGGATTTCAAAAGTAGACACATAAGACTTAAAATAATCTGCTACTTCATATTTACTTGGGTAATGACCTTTAGGAGTGTCAAATTTTAAACCTGGCAGATGGTTGTATTCGGTAGGGGTAAATAGTTTTAAGGAATCCCATCTGTTTAACCACGACGCCCCTATTTCTTTATCACCATCTACCACCACGTAGTTCTTCCCCATCTTTTTTAAATGGTACGCTATAGATAATCCAGCTTGTGCTCCTCCTATTACTACATAATCTAACATCTGTTGCCCTTCTAATTTTTTGCAAAAATAGACATTAAGAATAGCTTTCCTCCTTTTTATAGCTTTCAATAAAATCAAACACTATAATCAGAATATTTTACTATAAATATTCCGTATCACAATCACTTTTTAGATTATTTTTCATGTACGAAATATTACAATGTGGGTGGTTACGCTTTCGCGAAAGCATACTTATCATAAGGCTAGTTCACGTGCAACTCAAGGCCAATAAAACCACTTCATACAAATAACCCTACCTTTGTAGTCACAAAAAAAATAGCTACAATGAATAATACTCCCCTAAGAACCCTTGTACAAGGCATTCCAAAAACAGAACTTCACCTCCATATAGAAGGTAGTTTTGAGCCAGAATTGATGTTTGAGATTGCAAAGCGCAATAACATCACCCTTGCTTATGATTCTATTGAATCATTGAAAAAGGCATATACATTTAATAACCTTCAAGAGTTTCTAGACATCTACTATACAGGTGCACAAGTACTCTTACACGAGCAAGATTTTTATGATCTTACGTGGGCATATCTTACCACAGTACATAGTGAGAACGTGGTACACGTAGAGGTGTTCTTTGATCCACAAACACACACAGATCGCGGTGTTCCTTTTAAAACAGTAATCACCGGGATTTACAATGCGCTTGAGAAAGCAAAAAGTGAATACGGTATTACTTATAAACTTATCATGTCTTACTTGAGGCATTTAAGTGAGGAAGCTGCTTTTAAAACGCTAGAAGAATCACAGCCATACAAAGCGTGGATAGATGGTGTAGGGCTTGACTCTTCTGAGCAAGGAAATCCTCCTAGTAAATTTAAAAACGTATTTGAAGCCTCGGCAAAAGAAGGTTACAAACTAGTTGCACACGCCGGTGAAGAAGGCCCAGCAGATTATATTTGGGAAGCGCTTGACGTATTAAACGTTGTGCGTATAGATCACGGTAATCGCTGCCTAAGTGATGACGCACTTGTGGAGCGTCTTGTAAAAGAGCAAATTCCGTTAACGCTTTGCCCTACTAGTAATGTAGCGCTTAAGGTGATTGACAAGATGGAAGAACACCCAGTAGCACAGATGCTAGACAAAGGGATTCTTGCGACGATACACTCTGATGACCCAGCTTACTTTGGCGGATACATGAATGAGAATTACTACCAGACAGCAAGTGCCTTAAACTTATCTAAGGAGCAAATCATGCAACTTGCTATTAATGGTTTTAAAGCAAGCTGGCTTACCGAAGATGAGAAAGAAGCACACATCACAAAGGTGAAAGCATACTTTGCTTCCATCGATTAAGTATTTTAATAAGGTTGCGCTTTTGTAAGAGCGCAACCTTATTTCTATCATTCTGTAAGGGACATCTTACCACCAATCACCACCACCTAAGAGACTGATAACTCAATCTTTATAGCTATTTTTGAACCAACTTAAATAGGAATACTATGGAGGTAATAAAAATTATATTCTTTGCGCTTGGCACTTTTTTTGGCGTTGAAGATAGTACCATTGTGGCAGAAGAAACTGCCGTCCACATTGACATTACAGAACAAATTATAACGGTAGATCAACGGGATGTTTTTGCACTCGTAAGCAATGAGAAAGACAGCCTAAAGATTAGAAACACCCTCTACAGAATAGGCAATGCGCAAGCACAAGAAAAGCGCCTTACCTTAAAGGAAAAGTTTGACACCTACGCTTGGTCCACTTCGGAGATAGTGAGCCGTAAAGAAGCAAAGCAACTTGACATTAAACTCAAATTCAAATATGTTGCTAAGGAGCAGCTGAAAGATTTTGGAATAGACTACGTAGAAAAAGATAGCTCCTATGCTATGATTAATATCCCAGCGTGGAATATCAAAACCACTACTGGAGCACTGCGAGATAATTACTGGTACTTTAAGGATAGTATTTCCTTTACCCTTTCGCCCGCTAAGGATATGCCTAAAAAATACCTTCCTCTTAAAAAAGGCTTGTATAATTACTGGGAGCAGGTAAAACCATAAGCATAGATTTTAAGAATTGTTGTTACGCTTTCGCGAAAGCGTAATTACCCACCATCACTACCTATCACCTACAATCCTCATCATCTATATGATGGGGATTTTCTATTTATAATACGGCTATTACATAAATAATTGTTAAACCCTTTTTAATTACTAAACGGTTGGTTAGTTTTGCACAGTAATAAGAAACAAGTGGCTAGAAAAAAGAATTATGATGAGCGTGAAGTAGTCGAAAAGGCTATGAACCTGTTCTGGAAAAATACCTACGAGTCTACCTCTATGCAAATGCTAGAGAAGGAGATGGGTATTAATAAATTCTCAATCTATGCGAGCTTTGGAAATAAGCACGGTCTGTTTATGGCAAGCTTAGCTTATTACAAAGAAAAGGTAGGCGCTATCATTAAGAAGTTTGCTAGCGGCACAAACGGAGTGCAAGATATCAAGCAGTTTTTTATAGACTCTGTGACCATCATTGACCGTGACGGATCGCGCAACGGATGCCTACTTACAAATACCTATAACGAGTTTGCAGTAAGTGAAGACGCTGTGATTCAAGAAGAGATGAATTCCTTTATGAGTAGTATAAAGGAGCTTTTTATTGAAAAACTGAGAATGGACGGTAGTAAAGATGAAGAAACCATTATGCGAGAAGCAAATTTTCTTTTACTAGCCAAACATGGCCTAGCAGCTGCCTCACGAGTAAACACAACACAAGAGATTGAAGATTACATAGAGATGACGTTTAAAAACATCTAACTATTTTTTTACCCTAAAACTAAACGAACGTTTAGATATAATTAACATAAATTAAAAATTGCTATTATGACAACATTAAAAGTTCACAACATCGAGAGTGCTCCACAAGAGAGTAAGCCATTATTAGAAAATTCTTTAAAGTCTTTTGGAATGCTTCCAGGATTACACGGAGTACTTGCAGAGTCTCCACAGATCTTAAAAGCATACCAAGAACTACATGAGTTATTTACAAACTCTTCATTTAACGCAGACGAGTTAACGGTAGTATGGCAAACAATTAACGTAGAGCATGCATGTCACTACTGCGTACCAGCACACACAGGTATCGCAAAAATGATGAAAGTAGATGACGCAATCATCGAGGCTTTACGTAACGAGACTCCACTAGAAGATGCAAAACTAGAAGCACTACGTACATTTACTTTATCGCTTACACGTAACCGTGGTAACGTTTCTCAAGAAGATCTTACTGCATTTTATGCAGCTGGATATGGAGAAAGACAAGTACTAGATATCATCTTAGGATTATCTCAAAAAGTAATAAGTAACTACACAAATCACATCGCAAACACACCTGTAGATGCTGCATTTGAGAAGTTTGCTTGGGAGAAAAAATAAGTAACTCCCCCAACTTAATTAATAATAAGCCTTCCTCAATATTGCAGGAAGGCTTCTTTAAAACAAATCATATGAGTATTTCAATAGAAAATAAAGTAGCATTAGTCACTGGCGCAAATAGAGGTATTGGTAAAGCGATTGTGGAGTCATTTTTAGACCACGGAGCAAAGAAAGTATATCTAGCGGTACGTGATACAAACTCTACAAAAGAACTAGAAGAAAAGTATGGTGATAAAGTAGTCACTTTACAAGCAGATGTGTCAAACACAGCCTCTATAAAAACACTAGCAGAACACGCTACAGATGTAGATGTAGTAGTAAACAATGCAGGTATAGGGACACCACAGTCTATCATAAGTGATGATGTAGAAGAAGATTTTCTTAATCAGCTACAGGTAAATGCTTTTGGATTAGTGCGTGTTGCAAACGCTTTCGCGAAAACTTTAGAAAGCAACAAAGGAGCGCTTGTACAATTGAACTCTATTGCTTCTATCAAGAACTTCTCTCAACTCTCTACATACTCTGCATCAAAAGCTGCATCGTATTCTTTAACACAAGGAATTCGCACAGAGTTAAGTCCTCGAGGAATTAATGTACTAAGTGTACACCCAGGACCAGTAGATACAGATATGGCAGAAAAGGCAGGTTTTGAAAATGGAGCTACAACTTCTGAAATTTCTGAAGGAATTGTAAGCGCATTAAAAGCTGGAGATTTTCACTTATTTCCAGATGATATGGCAAAGCAGTTTGAAAAAGAATATCAAAACTTTTCTGACAACATCGTAACTTCAGATTTTTAAGAAGTACCATCACACTAAAAACATAGATCATGATAAAAGTATCTGTAATGTACCCTAATAGTGAGAGTGTAAAATTTGACACCGACTATTATAAAAATAGCCACTTACCTATGATTCAAGAATCACTAGGTGACGCACTAAAGGGATTAGAATTAGAAGTAGGAATTGCTGGAAGAGCACCCGGAGAGCTTGCTCCTTATGTAGCGATTGCTCATTTAAAATTTGATAGTGTTGCTTCTTTCCAAGAAAGCTTTGCACCACACGGAGAAAAATTTGCAGCAGATGTTGAGAACTACAGCAACGTGCAAGGAGAATTACAAATAAGTGAAATCATAGCTTTGTAATACACCTCTTTTGAAAATAAATTTTTTAAATATTATAGTTTGTGTACTTCTATTATCGTGTGGAGATAATAGAAGTACTCAACAAACTGAAGAGTCAAAAGAATCTGTAGTGACTTTTGATAACAAAGGTCATGAGTTGGTGTATAATATGGTTCAAAAAGTAGGTGACTACAGAAGCCTATTAGACAAGAAAGATGTCATTTACACATACACCTATAAAACTGCTGATGGTAAAGTAGATGTAGCTACAGAAAAATATTTATTTGACGGAGAGCTATCCTACGGTTTATATGATCAACATGAAAGGACAATTCCCCAACTAGAAGGAGCTATAGAGCAAGGATATGATGGGAATGAGTATTGGCTAAAACACGACGAAAAACTTGTAACAGACCAACCTCTTATTGACAAGGTGATGTTTAATAGACCTACCAATTTATATTGGTTTGCAATGATGCCAAAATTACTAGACCCTAATGTAGTGTATCATTATATAGGAGAGACGGTAATTAATGAAGCAACGTATGACATCGTCAAGGTTTCCTTTAATATACCCAATAAGGAAAATACAGATATATATCAAGTATATATTAACCAAGACACAGGTCTCGTAGATCAGTTTCTTTTTACGGTCGCAGCATACAATGTTATTGATGTTCCTTATTTAATGGAGCTCAAATACGAGTCTATAGACGGACTATTAATTCCTACTCAAAGAAAATATCAAAAATCAAACTGGGATGGTGTTGTACTTAATGGACCTTTTACAGAGGTTACTTGGACTGATATCTCTTTCAATAATAGATTAACCATAAAAGATTTCAAAAAATAAAGTTGCTATCGCTATGGAAAAGTTAAGTGTCGACATAGAAGCAATAGCAAAAAATGCTATTAGAGATGTTTTTAGAACTGATACTAGCAAACCTGGTTTTATTCATATTGATTTAGGTAAAGAATCTTCCTCTAGCGAACTAAGAGCTACCATGGTTGCTCTTAAAAAAGAATTATCTAGCTACACAAAAGCGACTTACGATAGACCTTTAAGCTATCACTGGCTTGTTCGTTTTGACCAACAAGTGAACACACCTTTCCACGTAGATAACGCTGCAAATCAATCTTTTTTGATGCTGGGTTATGAACCCACACCTATACAAAGCGAGCTTTATTTAGGAGACTATCACAAGTATGCTAGAGAATGTATAGATGCTCCAAAAAATTATCTTAAAGATTTTACTCCAGTTTTTGAAAATAATCACGAGCATCTTAAACCGTACATTACAAAAGTGGATACCTTGTCAAATAATTCTTATAGTATTGTATTGATAAATAATAGTGTTCCTACTAATCATAAAGAAACACTAGGTACGTTTCATAAAGCAACAATGCGTTCTCAAGATTTCTCAAAAGAGAGAGTGGTAAATTCTATGATTATGAATATGCTTTCTGAACATGAAGAAGCACTCAATGAACCAGATGAACAGCGCTTTATTACAACTAGCGAAATAAGTAAATAGCAAAGAAATGAAAGAAAAATTAAAAATAGATATTGTCTCAGATGTAGTTTGCCCATGGTGTACCGTAGGTTACAAACGCTTAGAAAAAGCAATATCAGAACTTGGCATTGAAGACCAAGTAGAGATAGAATGGCAACCGTTTGAGTTAAATCCTCAAATGCCTGCCGAAGGTCAAAATGTAGATGAGCATATTACAGAAAAATATGGATCAACTGCAGCGCAACAAAAAGAGTCTAAACAACGACTAGTAGATGCTGGAAATGAGCTTGGTTTTACGTTTGACTATTTTGACGATATGAGAATTGTAAACACTTTTGATGCGCACGTACTATTAGAGTATGCAAAGAAATTTGACAAGCAAACAGCATTAAAAATGCGACTTACCGCTTCTTACTTTAGTGAGCGTAAGGATGTATCACAAAGAGAGGTCTTAAAACAAGCACTTCTCGACGTTGGCTTAAATGCAGAAGAAGGTATGGCCTTACTTGAAAATGAAGAAGCTCGTTATGAAGTAAGAACACAGCAAGGTTACTGGAAGAACTTAGGTGTAAATTCAGTTCCTACCATTGTTTTTAATCGAAAGAGTGCGGTTACTGGAGCACAACCTGTAGATTTATTTAAGAAAGTACTCTCAGAACTTATTGCAGAATAAGAGAACAAACATACTACTCTTTGAAATTCGCTTTTCCCTAAAAGCATTTTTAAAGAACATAGAACCCGTACATAATGCTCAAAAAGCATCTTGTGCGGGTTTTTACTTTTGATGCTGCGTGGATGTATTCAAGTAATTACGCTTTCGCGAAAGCGTAACAATACCACTACCCTAGTACTTCCACTCAATTTTTAAAACTATTTTCTCTTCTCCATGAAAAGAAACCACCTCAACTCCGACCTATAGCTGAAGAACTTAATATCATCGCTATGGAACCTTTACAAGAAAAAAGCATAATTATATTTGACGGAGCTTGTAATCTCTGCAATGGTGTTGTGGGCTGGCTCCTTAAATTTGCACCAAGCGAATTGTTTGAATGTATCGCCTTTCAATCTCCAAAAGGACAGCATATTTTAAAAGAATATGGAAGACCTACAGATCGATTAGATACAGTAATGCTTATTGAAAATCAAGAACTACATACACATTCTGATGGGTTTTTAAAGATCATTTCTAAAATCCCAAAATGGAAATCGGTAGCAGCACTACTTGCATTTATCCCAAGAATCATACGTGATTTCATTTACAATACTGCTTCTCGTAATAGACTTAAATGGTTTGGTGCTTCTTCATCTTGTACCATCAATATTTAATATAGAAACCCAACACTCCCTAAGAAGCATTGGGTTTCATCAAACAACAAAAAGCGACACCCGTAGGTGTCGCTTTTTGCTAGTTGTCATTAATACTATCTATAAATTTTACATCTCTCGTATTCTTTTGCACCGCTATGGCCGAAAACAGACTTAATGTAAAAGACATTCCATAAAATCCTTTCTCACTTAATTCTAGATCTGCATTCCATAAACCTACAACGAGTAATAAGATAGAGACGATGGTGACAAACCAACTTATACCATAATAAATATCTGTTACTGGGACTCCTTCTAGTCTATCTCTCACGCTTTTTTGTACAGATACTACGGCAAATAGTCCAAATAATAATACCGTAAAGTAATACCCCTTTTCATTAAGGTACATATCTGCATTCCATAGTCCTACACAAAATGAGATCATCCCGACAAATAACGCACTCCATGATGCACTTATAAAAGCTCCCGTAGGTTTGTTTGAAAATGGTTCTTGTTTTTTATTCTTCTTTTCTGTTACTGGTGTTTCAAATTGATTTTCCATAATAGTTGTTGTTTGTTGTTGTTTAATTGGTAATTCTGATATTCTAAAAAGCTTCCCCCATCCCTAAAGGGTGGCTTTTCTAATTGTAAACCTGATTTTCTCCCTTTAGGGTTGGGGTAAAAAAATCTCATTTTCTAAAAAGCTTCCCCCTCCCTAAAGGGTGGCTTTTCTAATTGTAAACCTGATTTTCTCCCTTCAGGGTTGGGGTAAAATCCTGATTACCTCCCTTTAGGGCTGGGGTGAAATATCGTCTTTAATGATCTCCCCTTCAATTTTCTCTTCCGTTGTTATCTCCATAATGTGATCTCCGCAAGAGTAGCAGTGTGGTAGGTGTGCATAATTTGTAGTTTCACAGCTGTTACAATCTTTAAAGAGTTGGAGACCGCAGTGGCGGCAGTAGTTGGTTACTTTTAGACTTCCCGCCACTCCTTTTTTACCTCCGCTCTGGTGGAACTCATTAATAAGGTAATCTTTACCACAGCTAGGGCACATATGGTTTTCTAATGCTTTCTCGGCAACTTCTTCTTTTATTTGCTTTGATCGCTCTTGAGTAGATTGTTGTAAGTCTTCCTTCTTGCGTTTTATAAATGATTGTAGCGATCGTATTGCATACACTCCTAGAAAGAGAGAAAGTAAAATCCCAATAGTATATCTCACATAACCTCCGTAGCTAGGTAAGTACGGCACTAGACCTACAAAAAAACCGTAGAAAGAAAAGAATACAAAACCACGATATAGCGGCCAGTACGTATGCTTTCTTTTCTTTACAAGCATCCATAAACCTAGCAGCAGTATAGGAAGCACAAATAGTAGACGTTTTAAAAAAATGCTCAGCTCATAACTTCTCACGGCATCATCGTGTAAATTGTACACTACCTCCATAGCCTCCTGCTCTTGCAAGCTATAGACTGCCTGTGTATTTCTTAATGTTAAGATAGCGGCTGCATAAGCAGATTTTTCTTTCTCATAAGATTGTATCACATCTTGAATGGAATCCATCGTTAGGTTGCGCTTTCGCACCTCGGCATCTACTGTAGATGATTGCGTAGCTGTACGTGTAGAAATCCAAGATTTAAAAGAGCGCTGCTCTTGAGATAAGGTAGTTTTGTCTAACTCAAGATTTATTTCTAAAGCTTCCTGACTACGGTATTGTTCATTAATTGAATCTTGTACGGTGCTGTATAGCTTTCTGTAAGTAGCGACATCTGTTTGCGATTCAAAATTTTCTATCGTAGGACGATTATCAGATTCATCAATATCCCAGATAATTCTATTTGCAAGTCCTATTAAAAATGCAGCCAGTAATATACTTATGACGTAGTGTACTACGGTTGTCGTTCTTGACAGTTTTTTGTTGTTAAATTCCATGACCTTGTTGTTTGATTACAGGGCAAAGATGCAGTGATGTAGCAGATAATAAAATCTAACATTTTAATATTACTTATGATATAAATAGAAATACATATCATTAAATACCTATATTTATTAATCTTTGAACAAATAAAACTTACGATTTAAAATGGATATAACAGCTATTATACAATCTTTCTCTACAGAGGACAGTAAGTTATTCAAGGCCTATTTACGTTCAAAAAACAGAAGAACAGACACAAAGAATCTCACATTATACAACCTTATAAGAAAGGGAACTCCTCTCAAGGAGATAGATATTCTGCTCTATGGGAGTGCAAATCGTAATGCGTATCATGCGCTATCAAAAAGGCTACAAGACAGTCTCATTGATTTTATAGCCACTCAAAATTTTGAAAATGAAACCTCAGATGATATGCAGGTTTTTAAATGGATACTCGCGGCTCGTATTCTTTATGAGCAAGATCTCCATAAACCAGCTCAAAAACTTTTAAAAAAGGCAACTCAAAAAGCAAAAGAGCTTGATCTGCACACGGCACTTATTGAAAGTTATCACACCCAGTTCCAGTACAGCCATCTTCATCCAGAGGTAGATTTACAAAAGCTCACGCAAGCCGCACAACAAAACCAGCAGCGATTTATACAGCAAGAACAACTCAATATGGCATATGCACACATCAAGCGTATACTCATATTTGAAGAGCATCTATTAAAAAAAGGAATCCAGAAAACGGTAGAAGAGATACTCGCTGCTTTTCATATTGAAATCAACGAGACGTTCACCTTTAAATCCCTGTACCAGCTGCTTGAAATCATAAATACTGCAGCGCATTTAGATCACAATTTTGGGGACGCTCTACCTTTTATCACACATACCTACAATCTGATAAAGAAAAAAGACATCATTCAAGAAAAGCAGCGCTTTTATCACATCCAGGTGCTCTACTTTATGGCAAATGCTCACTTTAGAGTGCGCGATTTTGAGCAGGCAACGCATTACCTCTCGTTAATGAACACTGAGATGAATGCCGAAAATGGAAAGTGGAAATCCCGCTTTCGCGAAAATTTGCTTCTCATTAACTCCTTCGTTTTAAATTACAGTGGTAACTCCTCCCTGGCAATTGCAGATATAGACAACCACATCTCAACAACAAAACAGAAAGTTGATCCAGATATATTGCTCGCACAAGTAGTGTTTCTCACACAGCAAGGTGAGTACAAAGCCGCTTTAAGTACGCTCAATAAATTTAAACATACCGATAGCTGGTATGAGGAACGACTAGGAATAGACTGGATGATTAAAAGAGATTTACTCTCATTGATTAATTATTATGAGCTAGAATATATTGATCTAGTTCACTCACAACTACGTAGCTTCAAAAGAAAGTATAAAAAAATCATCCTTTCCGAAGTGAGACTGGAACGCTTTATAAAAGTATTTAGCCAGATTTTTAATGATCCGACTATTGTGAAGAAGGCAAATTTTCGCGAAAGCGTAATGAGTCAATTTACTGTAGATTCCCTAAAAGATGAAGATATTTTTATGGTGAGTTTCTTTGCCTGGATAAAGGCTACGCTAGACGGATCAAAACTTTATGAGACCACACTTGCCATGTTGTGATTTTCTTAACAATATAGGGAGTCGCTGGTCTGTACCTTTTACCCACCAAAAAAGGTCAACCGAATGAAAAGAAAATTATCCTATGTGATGGCAACCCTATTTGCCATTACTATCGCAAGTTGTAGCACGTCACAATCTAAAGTTGCCAGCAAGGCAAGTGCTTCAAAATCAAAAGCAAAAGACAGTAAAAATGCCATTAAACCTTATGGCAAAGTCATCACAAAAGACGCAAAGACTGATGAAGGTCTTTTTACCGTACACAAACTAGACGACAAATATTTTTATGAGATTCCAGACTCACTTATGGGTCGTGAGATGCTCATGGTTACTCGTATTGCAAAAACTGCTGGAGGCTTAGGCTTTGGTGGTGGAAAACAAAACACATCTGTGTTACGCTGGGAAGTAAAAGACAAGAAAGTATTATTACGTGTGGTATCACACCAAGTATATGCTGCAGACTCACTTCCTATCTCTGAGGCTGTAAAGAACAGTAACTTTGAACCTGTATTATATGCTTTTGACATTAAAGCGTATCATAAAGACAGTGTTTCTGGTTCTAGAAATACAGTAATTGATGCAACTGGTCTTTTTGAGAGCGATGTAAAGCCGCTAGGTTTACCACAAAGAAGCCGTAAAGGATTAAAAGTAACAAAGCTAGATACTAAGCTTTCTTACTTAGATACTATAAGAAGTTACCCAGAAAACATAGAAGTACGTAGTGTAAAAACGTACGCTTCTTCTGATGCACCGTCTAATAGTGCTACGGGAGTAATATCTCTATTAATGAGTAACTCAATGATTTTACTACCTAAAGAGCCTATGCAACGTCGTATGTTTGACGAGCGTGTAGGATGGTTTGGACGTGGTCAAACAGATTATGGAATTGACGTTCAAAAAAGTAAAACAGTGCGCTACCTTGACCGCTGGAGACTTGAAGTAAAAGACGAGGACATGGCTGCCTTTAATCGTGGTGAGCTTGTAGAGCCTAAAAAGCAGATTGTTTACTATATAGACCGTGCTACTCCAAAAAAATGGATTCCATTTATCAAGCAAGGTATAGAAGACTGGCAAGTAGCATTTGAAGCTGCAGGTTTTAAAAACGCCATCATCGCTGCCGATCCTCCATCTGTAGAGGAAGATCCAGACTGGAGTCCAGAAGATGTACGTTATAGTGTAGTACGTTACCTAGCTTCTCCTATTCCTAATGCAAATGGACCTCACGTAAGTGACCCACGTTCTGGAGAGATTTTAGAAAGTGATATTAACTGGTACCATAATGTAATGACATTATTACACAACTGGTATTTTGTACAGACTGCAGCTATCAACCCAGAAGCTCGCAGTAACGAATTTAAAGATGAAATCATGGGACGATTAATTCGTTTTGTGAGTTCGCACGAAGTAGGTCACACACTCGGACTTCCACACAACATGGGAAGTAGTGTTGCTTATGCGGTAGATGATTTACGTGATCCTGAGTTTACTAAAAAATATGGAACTGCACCATCTATCATGGATTATGCACGTTTTAACTATGTAGCTCAACCAGGAGATGGTGATGTAGCTTTAATGCCTAACATAGGTATTTATGATAAATATGCTATCAACTGGGGTTACCGCCCTATCCCATCTGCAAAAAGTGCAGAAGATGAGAAGAAAACACTAGATAGCTGGATACTTGAGCATGCTGGAGACCCTATGTACCGTTTTGGGAGACAACAAAGAGGAGTAATTGATCCTAGCTCACAAACAGAAGATCTAGGTGATGATGCTATGAAAGCAAGTGCATATGGTATTGCAAATCTTAAACGTATCGTACCTAACCTTATCGAGTGGACCGCAGAAGAAGGTCAAAACTACGATGAGCTAGATAAAATGTATGGTCAAGTATTATCACAATACAACCGTTACATGGGCCACGTTGCTGGTAACGTAGGTGGTGTATATGAAATGTACAAAACGTATGATCAAGAAGGAGCGGTATACACACACGTACCTAAAGCAAAACAAAAAGAAGCATTAGATTTCTTACAGACACAACTTTTTAACACACCAGAGTGGTTACTTGACAACAACATTTTTGACAAGATTGAAAATGCTGGAAGTGTAGAACGTGTAAGAGGCTTCCAGACTAGAACACTTAACAACCTTCTAGACTTTGGACGTATGGCTCGTATGCTTGAAAATGAAGCTATGAACGATGCAGATGCATACTCACTGGTTACTATGATGTCTGACTTAAGAGCTGGTTTATTCTCAGAGTTGAGAAGCCGCCAGGCGATAGATATTTACCGTCGTAACTTACAGCGTGCATATGTAGAACGTCTTGAGTTTATCATGACAGAAGATCAAAGTGGCGGTCGTTTCTTTAGCGGGACTAGAGTAAATGTAGGTCAGAGTGATATACGTGCCGTAGTACGTGCAGAGCTTAAAGATCTTAAACGTGATTTACAAAACAACAGACTTAGAGAGCGTATGAGCCGCATACATGCAGAAGACCTTGTAGAGCGTATCAACATGATACTTGACCCTAAGTAATAATTACAATAGCTTACTTATTAAAACACCCAGCAATCGTATGATCGCTGGGTGTTTTTTTATGGTTCATTTTTATGAGACTACTCTCTTATAGAAGATGCTTGATAGGGTTACGCTTTCGCGAAAGCGTGCTTCGATAAAATCATAATAAAGTCACAAAAAAGTATAATCATTAAACCTTCCTCTTTTTTTAAGGTCATATAAGTGTTCAACAATTAAAAAGTAAAAAAGATGAAAAAGTTAATGATGATGTTTCTAGTACTTGCGACCATATCAATGTCTGCACAAAGAGGTCCAAGGTCTGGAGAAGAAAGAAGAGGTAATGACATGACTGCAGAACAAGTTGCTACACTAAGCACAAAGAAGATGACACTTGCACTTGCCCTAGACGATAACCAGTCTAAAAAAGTGTACACCGTACTTCTTGATCAAGCAAAAGATCGCAAAGCGATGCAAGCAAAGCGCAAGGCAAATAAAGAAAAGCCAGAGCTTACAAAAGAGCAACGTTACGCAATGCAGAATGAGCGTCTAGATAAGCAGATTGCAATGCAAGAAAAAATGCAAAGCATCTTATCTGAAGATCAGTTCAAGCAGTTTAAAAAAATGAATGCTAAGAGAAAAGGAAAGCGTGGTGACAAAGGAAAAAAAGGTCACAAAGAATCACGCAGAGGGAATAAATAATTTTGATTGATTGGTTTATTTTTAGATTGAAAACGGCATCCTTGATTGGGATGCCGTTTTTTTATTATAGTGATTTTGATAAATGATTATGGTTGTTCTCCTTCTAGAATTTTTGAGAAGTCAGTTATATCTGCTTCTGTATATTCTCCAACTCTCAACATAAATGAACCCTTTTCATTAATCATCATAAGAGCATAACAATGTCTTCCACTTTTTAAGTTAAACGTTTTGGTGAAAAAATCATCCTTGTCCTCATAAAAGTCTTTTCTAGACTTTGTAAGCTTTCTTAATAGATTATCTTCAAGCGAGATGTAAATATTTGTGACATTTTTCAATGCTAATTTCCTATAAAACTCATCATTCCAATCATTATCAATTACTCGATATTGATTGCGCGGACAAGTACTTAAAAAAGTTTTAAAATTAATAATAAGCTTGGTTTCTGCTTTCCAATTATAGTTTTGCTTCAGAAATGCCAGTTTATGTTCAGGTATGGAACCTTCAAAAACAAATTCACTTCTTCTATCTACTTGTGCATGGCCTTCAATTGAGAAAGAAAACAATACAAGAACTAATACGATAATATTTTTCATGTCTATAAAATGAGATAAAAAACTTATTTAAGATTGAGAGCTACACTTTTAATGATTACGTCTTACAACGTCTTCCCCACCTTTGCTACTGCAGCAATCGTTTCATCAAGATCTTCATAAGAAAGAGCGTCATTTAAAAACCAGCTTTCATAGGCACTTGGTGCAATATAAATACCCTCTTCAAGTAATCCATGGAAGAATTTCTTAAACGTATCATTATCACCCACCGCAGCCGATTTGAAATCTGTTACTGCGCCTTCGGCAAAGTGTACAGAAATCATTGAGCCAATTCGGTTTATGGTAAAAGTAACTCCACTATCAGTTAAGGCTTTATCAATTCCTTTGTGTAAGTACTCGGTTTTCTTTGCTAGGCTTTCAAAAACATCACTGTTATTAAGCTCTGCAAGCATGGCTAGTCCTGCAGCCATCGCCAGCGGATTCCCACTTAAGGTTCCTGCTTGATATACTGGTCCTTCTGGAGCAAGATGACTCATGATTTCTGTGCGAGCTGCAAAAGCTCCTACTGGTAATCCTCCACCTATTACTTTTCCGAAAGTGACAATATCTGCACGAACATTCATAAGCTCTTGCACACCGCCTTTTGCTAGTCTAAAGCCTGTCATCACCTCATCAAAAATGAGTAGCGCACCATGTGCGTCACATAGCTCACGTAATCCTTGTAAAAATCCTTCGGCTGGGAGAATACAACCCATGTTACCTGCAACAGGCTCTATAATAATTGCTGCAATCTCCCCTGGATTTGCTTCAAAAAGTTCTTTTACATTTTCTATGTTATTATAATCTGCAAGTAAGGTGTCTTTTGCCGTACCAGCCGTTACTCCTGGACTATTAGGAGATCCAAAGGTTACAGCACCACTTCCTGCTTGAATAAGAAATGAGTCAGAGTGACCGTGGTAACAACCTGCAAATTTGATAATCTTCTCTCTTCCAGAAAATCCGCGGGCAAGACGCACTGCACTCATGCAGGCTTCTGTTCCACTATTTACAAAACGTATTTTATCAATTCCGGGAACCATAGAGATGGCAAGCTCGGCTATTTTTGTTTCTATCTCTGTTGGCATTCCAAAGGAAGTGCCTTTTTGTGCTTTTTCTACAACAGCATCTACCACAGGTTTATGCGCATGACCTAAAATCATAGGCCCCCAAGAAGCGATGTAGTCTATAAGTCTGCGTCCATCCTCATCATATAAATAAGCTCCCTTTGCTTCTTTTACAAATACAGGATCTCCTCCTACAGATTTAAAAGCTCTTACGGGACTATTTACTCCTCCTGGTATTACTTTTTGAGCTGCTACAAAAAGCTCACTACTTCTTTTATAAATCATCTAAATATGCTATTTATTGTCTGTACATTTTACACTGCACAATCTTGTACTGTATTTTATTCAAGGATCTAATGTATTAATACCCTCTATCAAATGGTTTGATAAAAAGCACTTGACCTTCAAAGATTTGATCACCATCAATACCATTCCATTTTTTTAGTTCTGGCACCGTTACATCATACATGCGAGATAGACGGAAAAGCGTTTCGCCCTTTTGCACGGTATGTTGGTTATTATTATCTGTCACTTTTTTATAGTCTGCAACATCTTTACCTAGCACTTCACCGTCATAACGATATAACTCGTAACGTTCTACTAGGCTAATTAATTTTTGAGGATACTTCTTATCTGTTGCATATCCTGCAGCACGTAACCCATTTGCCCATCCTTTATAATCATCTTTAGGAAGTTTAAAAAGATCTGTATAACGCTTTCTTCCTGTCAAAAACAAGGAGTGATCTCTGTAAGAAAACTTAGCCAAACTATATTTCCTAAAACATTCACCCTTCGTATCATCGTCATGATAAACGGTCTGACCTTTCCAGTCGTGACATTTAATACCAAAGTGGTTATTTGCTTTTTGTACTAGCTCTCCTTTTCCGGCACCAGACTCAAGAATTCCCTGTGCTAGTGTGATGCTTGCTGGGATTCCGTATAGCTCCATTTCTTCTTTTGCTATATCTGCAAAGTCTTCTATATAACCGTTTACGCCACCCTTAGGAACTGGATTAACTCCATTATCAAGATTGTCATCTGGAGTTGCTGCCTCCTCAACTTTTGGAGAAGGTTGTCTTCTCTCGACGGTACGTGTAGTTTTTGTTCTTTTTTTAGAACGTGTGGCTTTTTTAGAACCACCACAACTTACAGACAGTATTCCTATTAATAAAAGTATGGTAAAACGTTTGAACATATAATTAGTGTATGAGTGGAAGTCCTTTTTTGACTAGCTGGATATTCATTCCTGCAATTCCTTGTAAACCTCCCGTATGAACGGCTAAAATACGAGAATTCTCGCGGAAATACCCACCTTTCATAAGCTCTGAAATACCATAAAGCATCTTACCCGTATAAATAGGATCTAGTAAAACGTGATGCATTGCGTGAAATTCATTTATAAAGTTAACGAGATCACCATTCACCTTTGCATAACCACCAAAATGATAGTCGGCAATAATCTCCCACTGCTCGTTCTTTGCATATTTTCTCACCTCATCTGCTACCCAATCTCCTTTAAGAGCTGGAAACCCTAATGCCTTCTGGTGGGGCTTTAGGCTATTTATGATACCAGAAATTGTACCTGCTGTTCCTATGGGGCAGCATATATAGTCAAAGTCTGTATCATCTTCAGTTAAGATTTCTTCACAACCTTTGATAGCGAGATCATTGGTTCCGCCTTCGGGAATAATAAACGGATTATTAAAGGTTTTTGTTATGCTTTCGCGAAAGCGTAACTCATCTTTCTCACGGTATTCTTGCCTTGATATAAAGTGAAATTTCATCCCACACTTATGTGCAAATCCCAACGTGGGATTACTTTCAAGCGTCTTAGCAAGATTAACACCTAGCTCTTCTCCTCGTATAACTCCTATGGTTTTGAACCCTTCTAACTGTCCGGCTGCTGCTGTCGCCGCAATATGATTTGAGTAAGCTCCTCCGAAAGTGAGTAGCGTATCATAACCTTCCCCTCGGGCTTGTATAAGGTTATATTTAAGTTTTCTAAACTTATTTCCAGACACTGTAGGGTGCAACAAGTCTTCCCTTTTAATAGAAAGGGAGCGTCCATTTGTTTCTGAAATAAATTGATTTTCCGAAGTAAGATTCACGGGTTAAAGATACGCTAGAAAACTCCAAAAAGGACGTTTTTCTAGATAGCTGAGCTCGCACTCACGAGCATAAGCCTCTCTCTCAAAACTGATATTAAGGTAAGCCACATAGTTGTCTCTATACTGTATAAGTCTTATAAAATACTCTATTACATACCATATAAAGAATGGCAGCACAAGCATTTCTGCTTGCTGTCTAATATGGATTTTCTCGTGATTAATAAATACAATATCCTCCTTAAGTTCTGGAGTACGCATCACTATAAATGGCCAGAGAGTAACTCCCACAAAGCGTTTACGCAATAAATATTTATTTACAATTAAAAACATAGGTCAAAAATAAATTAATTATAACATCTAGCATCTTAAGATCTCCTTAATACTTGTACGTTATTACTAATACTATAGACGTTATTCAAAGTCTATGCCGTATCCTTATCTTTGTCTTATGTCCTACTTAAAAAAACATATTCCTATAGAAGACGGCGATTATTACCTAACGCCAGAAGGCTATAAATGTTTTACAGAGCAATACCACCTCAAAAGAGGTTATTGTTGTGAGAGTGGCTGCCGTCATTGTCCATATGGATATAGTAAGAAAACAAACAAACAAGATGGATAGTAGGCTTAAACATTATAGAAAGCGTACTTATAAATCCTATCATCGCGTAGATATACGTTACCCTTAGTGAGTAGAAGCAATTTGTAATCATTGTTTCACTTAACACTCACATCTTATGACTTTTCAAGAACAAATTTTAATGGGTATTCCTGCTAACTTACCACCAGCAAAGGAGTACAACCCATCGATTAATCACGCGCCAAAACGCAAAAAAACACTCTCTCCAGAAGAGGGGAAACTGGCTTTAAAAAATGCACTCAGGTATTTTGAACCTCAACATCATGAAGTACTCCTTCCTGAATTCAAAAAAGAGCTAGATACCTACGGCCGTATCTACATGTATCGTTTTCATCCAGAATATGATATTTATGCAAGACCTATAGATGAATACCCCTCGCAATCTAAAGCGGCAGCGGCAATCATGTTAATGATACAGAACAATCTGGATCATGCGGTTGCACAGCACCCTCACGAACTCATTACCTACGGAGGTAATGGCGGTGTGTTTTCAAACTGGGCACAATATCGTCTTACAATGCAATACCTCGCCCAGATGAATGATGAGCAAACACTTGCCATGTACTCTGGTCACCCTATGGGTTTATTTCCTTCGCATAAAGATGCTCCACGAGTGGTGGTGACTAACGGTATGATGATTCCTAATTATAGTAAGCCAGATGATTGGGAAAAATTTAATGCCCTTGGTGTTACTCAATATGGTCAGATGACAGCAGGAAGTTTTATGTATATCGGCCCGCAGGGAATTGTGCATGGAACTACAATCACGGTTCTTAATGCGTTTAGAAAAATAAAGAAATCTCCTATAGGTGGCCTCTTTGTAACCTCTGGACTGGGCGGTATGTCAGGAGCGCAACCTAAAGCTGGTAACATTGCTGGTTGTATCACGGTATGTGCAGAGGTAAATGAAAAAGCGGTACACACAAGACACTCACAAGGATGGGTAGACGAAGTGATAATAGATACAGACACGCTTGTTAAAAGAGTACAACAAGCAACAAAGAAAAAGGAAACCATTTCTATCGCTTACCAAGGAAATGTAGTTGAAGTTTGGGAAGCTTTTGACACACATAACATCACCATAGATATAGGTAGTGATCAAACTTCTTTACACAATCCATGGGCAGGCGGCTATTACCCTATGGGCTACACTGTAGAAGAGGCAAATGATATGATGGCAAATGATGTAGACCGCTTTCGCGAAAGCGTACAAAGCACCCTCAAGCGTCATACTGCAGCCATCAATGCTCATACAGCAAAGGGCACTTACTTTTTTGATTATGGGAATGCCTTTTTATTAGAAAGCAGCCGAGCGGGAGCAGATGTATTTGCCGAAAATGGTCTCGACTTTAGATACCCAAGCTACGTACAAGATATCATGGGACCTATGTGTTTTGATTATGGTTTTGGACCTTTCCGTTGGGTATGTGCTTCTGGAAAACAAGAAGATCTCTTAAAAACAGATCAAATAGCTTGCAGCGTTCTTGAAGAACTTGCCAAAGATGCTCCTCCAGAAATCCAGCAGCAAATGCAAGACAATATCACTTGGATAAAAGGAGCGCAAGAAAATAAGCTAGTCGTAGGATCACAGGCTCGCATTCTCTATGCAGATGCAGAGGGAAGATCAAAAATAGCACAAGCTTTTAATGATGCAATCGCACGTGAAGAAATAGGTCTTGTGATATTAGGACGCGATCATCATGATGTGTCTGGTACAGATTCTCCATATCGTGAGACGAGTAATATTTATGATGGAAGCCGCTTTACGGCAGACATGGCGATACAAAATGTAATAGGTGATAGTTTTCGCGGTGCTACATGGGTAAGCATACACAATGGTGGTGGCGTAGGCTGGGGAGAGGTTGTAAATGGCGGTTTTGGTATGGTAATTGATGGTAGTAAAGAATCTGAAAGACGCTTACAGTCAATGCTTTTCTGGGATGTAAATAACGGAATTGCTAGACGAAGTTGGGCTCGTAACGAAGGTGCTGTTTTTGCAATAAAAAGAGCCATGGAAAATGAACCTAATCTTACAGTAACATTGCCAAATTTTGTGGATGATCACTTATTAAATAATCTTTAAAACAAACTACTATGAAAGCACTTAGACTTTTACCATTACTAGGAGCCGTACTCTTATTGGCTTCATGTAGCACTGTGCGCGTAGCTTCTGACTACGACAAAGAAACAAACTTTAGCGAGTACAAAACGTTTGCTTTTTACAAACCAGGAATAGACAAAGCAGAGATTTCTGATCTAGATAAAAAACGTGTACTCCGCGCAATTGAATCTGAGATGATGGCAAAAGGTTTTACAAAATCTGAAAATCCTACGGTGCTCGTAAGCATATTTACAAAAGCTAAAGAGCGTATTGATGTATACCAAAACAACTTTGGCTTCCGTGGAGGCTGGGGAGGTTTCTGGGGGCCATGGGGAGGCCCTTGGGGCTGGAACGGTGGTTTTAATAATAATACCGTTGCAAGATCGACTCAGGGCACTTTATACATCGACTTAATAGACGCAAATAAAAATCAGCTTATCTGGCAAGGTCAAGGTACAGCACCACTAGTTACTGGAGATGTAGATAAGCGTGAAGAACGCATTAACCTAATTGTTCAAGAAATATTGGGAGTATATCCTCCACAAGTAGCAGGAAACTAAAACACAGGTTTGAATTAGCCCTTAAACTTAAAAAGCACCCCTAGGGGTGTTTTTTTTAATATGTAAAGTTTATAATTGATAAAGTCATTTTGGTTACAAAGCTCCCAATGTGTCTTTTGTAAACTTACTCAGCACTAAAGTACCACTCATCTCAGCACGCTCTTCTAAAAGTGATGGCCAGTGATTTGTACCTTCCCATAATGCCTTTTTCATAGCGCTTACAGCTTCTGGGTTATAAGAAGCAAGTTTTACGGCTAATGCTTGTACAGCTTCATCCATCAAAATGGACGTCTCAAAAAGTGCTGCATAGAGACCTTTTTCTTTTGCCCATTCTGGGCTATAAAATTCTGTTGCATTCAGTGTCAAGTCGCTTAGTCCATTCAACCCTATCTTGCGTTCAACAGCGGGAGCAATAACAAATGGACCTATACCTATGGTGAGTTCGCTTAATTTTATACTCGCATACTTAGTCGCATAGCAATAATCTGTTGCAGCTGCAAGACCTACGCCACCTCCTACTGCTTTACCTTGAATACGACCTATGATCATCTTAGGGCAAGAACGCATGGCAAGAATCACGCGCGCAAATCCCATAAAGAATTCTTTTCCTTCTACATTATCTTCTATGCTTTTAAGCTCATCAAAACTGGCGCCAGCACAAAAGGTGCGTTCTCCTCCACTTTGTAATACAATTACTTTCACATCTGCATCTTGACCACTGTTGTTTATAGCATTTTCTAAATCTGACAACACTGTACTAGGCATGCTATTGTGTGACGGATGAAAGAATGTGATGGTAGCGATTCCATTTGCTTTTAATGTCTTTACGTAAGGTTGTGTCATTGTATATAGCTGAAGTTAATGTTAGGTAAAAATAGGTAAATAGGGAGTAATGCGTGTTTTGCCAACTCACATTTTCGCGAAAGCGGATACCCAAAAATAATTTAACGCAAACGATTTAGGAAAGCATTTTAATCACGACCAATTCTTCGTAAATTTACTTTATGGAAATACCAGTTACATCAAACCCGTTATTAGATCGTCTGCCTAAGCATTTAGGGCAATATATCAAGGCGCAAGATTATGATCAATACACTCCTATCAATCAGGCGGTGTGGAGATATGTGATGCGTAAAAATGTAGCTCATTTAAGTCAGGTGGCTCATGAGAGCTATATGTCTGGTCTTAAAAAGACAGGGATTTCTATAGATAACATCCCTTCTATGTACGGGATGAATCGCATTCTTAAAGAAATAGGGTGGGCTGCTGTTGCGGTAGATGGTTTTATACCTCCTAATGCTTTTATGGAATTTCAAGCATACAAGGTGCTTGTGATTGCTAGTGACATACGCCAACTAGAAAACATAGAATATACGCCTGCACCAGATATTATTCATGAAGGTGCTGGTCATGCTCCTATCATTGCAAGTCCAGACTATGCGGAGTACCTGCGTAGATTTGGAGAAATAGGTGCTCGTGCGATATCTAACGCACATGATATGGATATGTATGAAGCAGTGCGCAAGCTATCTATTTTAAAAGAAGCCGAAGGTATTGCTCAAGAAGATATAGACGCCGCCGAAGATGAGGTAAACCGCCTGCAGCAAATGACGGTAGAACCATCTGAAATTGCATTAATAAGAAACCTTCACTGGTGGACTGTAGAGTATGGGCTTATAGGAACACTAGAGGATCCAAAATTATATGGCGCTGGTTTATTATCATCACTAGGTGAGAGTAAACATTGCCTTACAGATGCTGTAAAGAAACTACCTTATAGCATAGATGCTGCTTATCAAGAATTTGATATCACGCAGATGCAACCTCAGCTATTTGTTACTCCAGATTTTGGATACTTAATGGAAGTACTAGAAGAATTTGCAGAGACTATGGCACTTAGACGTGGTGGATGGCGCGGAGTTCAAAAACTTATAGACTGCAAGCAACTAGGCTCTATCGAGCTTAACACGGGGCTGCAGGTAAGTGGGAATTTTAGTAATATGATTCAAGATGAAGACAACCGTGTTGTTTATTTTGAAACTCATGGTCCTAGTGCACTTTCTTACAGAGGTAAGGAACTTATAGGGTTAGGAACAGATCATTTTAGAAAAGGATTCTCTTCTCCTCTAGGGAAGCTCAAGCGTAGCTCCATGGCTATCGAAAATATGAGCCCAAGAGATCTTAAGGCATTTGAAATTTACGAAGGCGGCATTAACTCCTTTGAGTTTGAAAGTGGTATTACGGTTACAGGTATGATTACCACTGGTACTCGTAGTGTAGACGGAACCTTACTCGTAGTTCACTTTGATGGATGCGAAGTATCCTATAAAGGCAATAAGCTTATCTCACGCAAGAACGGACCTTTTGATATGGTTATAGGTAGCTCTGTAGTTTCTGCTTTTGCAGGAGCGGCAGATCATCACTCGTTTGACGTAAAAAGTAATGTGAGCAGTACAGCAACCATACACAACGAACTATCTGAAGAGGATAAAAAACTTAACGAATATTACAAGGAAGTAAGAGACCAGAGAGAAGCAAAGTCTTCACAGGAAACTGCGTTACTTACCATATTCAAAATTGTAAAGGAACAATATCCTACAGACTGGCTTTTATCACTTGAGATATTTGAGCTTACGCGAAATAAGGAAGTGCTAGCACACCTAGAATCTCTCATGATTTCTAGAGCAAATATTGCACATCTCATAAAAGACGGACTAAGTTTAGTAATGGAAGACAATGGGGTTATTCAGTAGTTTTTTCGGTAAGAAACAGCGGAAACTTGATGACTTCTTTAGTAGAAATGCTGTTATCATAGATGTGCGATCAAAAGCCGAATATGATAACGGCGCTATTCCAGGTTCTAAATACATACCACTACAATCCATAGCTGCCAATGCCGCAAAAATCAAGAGTTGGGAAGCACCTATAATATGTGTTTGCGCGAGCGGAGCACGAAGCGCATCTGCTACTGCAATTTTAAAAAGCAAAGGGATTGAAGCCATGAATGGTGGTGGATGGCTTTAACTTTATAAAAAAATGAACCCCTAAGGTTTCTTTAAAACCTCATCCAAGGAAATTCTTGAACTAGCTTTTCTTTCTGACTATCTAACTTTGCCAAAAATTTTTGGTGCTGCTCTCCTTCGGCATTAAAAGGTTTATGAGTAATTCCTTGTTGTACTTTTGAGACTTGCTTCATTGTTTGTTGCGCTTTCGCGAAAGCGTACACCTCAACAAATCGTTCCCAAATATAATCTACTGCCTGTGCCGAAGGATGAATCATATCTGAGCCGTAAAAGCGATAATCTCTTAACTCATCCATCATGATTTCGTAAGAAGGGAAGTAAGAAATAGCACTCTTATCAACTAGCTCATGAATTGCAGAAATCAAATGAGATTTACTTCGCGTGTTTTCTACAAATCCATCTTTTATGTGGCGCACTGGAGACACTGTAAAAGTGATGTGAACATCAGGATTGAAGTTAAGTACAAGCTTCACTATACTAGATAGGCTTTGTACAATATCATCTATAGACAAGAGCTCTTTTGCAAACTCCTTTTGAGGAACCTTGTGACAGTTAGCCACCACCTCATCACGTTCAAGATGTCTATAAACCCAAGCAGTACCTAATGTGATAAAGAGATGAGAAGCGCTTTTTAATTGCGTCCTAAGTAATTGCTGTGCCTCTTGAAGATGTATTACAGCCCCTAACCTACTCAAAGAATTTTTA
Source organism: Dokdonia sp. R78006 (assembly GCF_042466145.1). NCBI lineage: Bacteria > Pseudomonadati > Bacteroidota > Flavobacteriia > Flavobacteriales > Flavobacteriaceae > Dokdonia > Dokdonia sp. R78006. The sequence continues at coordinate 575,025 of NZ_JAXHBU010000001.1, forward strand.
TCACTATGCGCATAGTATGACTTCCAGACACCGTCAAGTTCAAAAACATCTTCCTCGGTATATGTTTTGTCTTCAATCGCATCTTGTATAAGGCGCTCAAGCGCTATAGGATTAAATATTATCCCAAACGGATTTGTAACCGATTGGAATTTATAGTAGTCAAGTTTATCCCCTATGTTTTCTGAAAAACAAGAACCCAACAGCAACAAAGTATCATCATACCCAAATGGAGTCGATGATGTAGTAAGTGGCAACTGAGTCTGTAATTTTATCATAACACAAGAAGCAATCTTTATAAAAAAACCATCTACTTATTGAGTCAATAAGCAGATGGCTGTATGTGTATTAAACCAAGTAATTTTTCACTTCGGCTATTGCGGCGTCTATTCCTGCTGGGTTTTTCCCTCCTGCGGTTGCAAAGAAAGGTTGTCCACCACCTCCACCTTGGATGTGCTTTCCTAGTTCGCGCACCACAGTGCCTGCATTCAATTTCTTAGAAGCTACAAGCTCCTTTGAAATGTAGCAGCTTAGTAATGCTTTACCGTCTTGCTCTGTAGCAAAAAGGATAAACACGTTGTCTTTATTTTCTCCTAGCTTAAATGCAAGATCTTTGATTGCTCCTGCGTCTAGGTCTACTTTTTTGGCAAGAAAATCAACACCATCTATATCTGTAAACTCCTTAGCAAGGTCACCGCTTAAGTTTTGAGCCTTCTCTCTTATGAGTGCTTCTACTTGTTTTTTTAATGCAGTATTCTCATCCAGTAAGTTAGTAATTGCTTTTACTGGATCTTGTGCATTTTTAAGCGTAGCTTTTACATTATTGTAAGCCTCCGTTTCTGATGTGAAATAATCTTTTGCAGCATCACTTGTGATTGCTTCTATACGACGTATTCCAGATGCAACAGCACCTTCTGAGGTAATCTTACAATGCCAGATTTCTCCAGTACTTGGTACGTGAGTTCCTCCACAAAGCTCCATAGACTTACCAAAACGGATAGTTCTAACCGCATCTCCATACTTCTCTCCAAATAATGCAATCGCACCTTCTTGTACAGCCTGATCATAAGGAATACCTCGCTGCTCTTCTAGTGATAGATTTTCGCGTATGCGTGCATTTACAAAATCTTCTACCTCCTTAAGTTCCTCTTTAGTCACCTTAGAAAAGTGCGCAAAGTCAAAACGTAAATTCCCGCTATGTACCATACTACCCTTTTGCTCTACGTGCGTACCTAATACCTTACGTAAACCTTGGTGTAATAAGTGTGTCGCAGTATGGTTTGCAGCCGTGCGGCTACGTTGTTTTGCATCTACCACTGCCTTAAACGTTCCATCTGTAGATCGCGGAAGATTTTTGGCAAGGTGTATAATTAAGTTATTCTCTTTCTTAGTATCAATTATATAAACAACCTCTCCATTAGGAGTTTCTAGATATCCTTTATCTCCTACTTGCCCTCCTCCTTCTGGATAGAACGGAGTAAGATTAAATACCAGTTGATATAACTCACCGTCTTTTTTACTCTCTGTCTTACGGTAGCGAGTTATTTTTACCGGTGTTTCTAGCGTATCGTATCCTACAAACTCTTCTTCGGCATCTTCATGTAAGATATTCCAGTCGTCTGTCTCTACCTTGGTTGCTGCACGAGAGCGGTCTTTTTGCTCTTTAAGAGCTGCTTCAAAACCTTTCTCATCAAGCTTTAAGTTTTTCTCACTAAGTATAAGTGCTGTAAGATCAATTGGGAATCCGTAGGTATCATAAAGCTCAAAAGCTTTATCTCCAGAAACGGTATCACCCTTTGTAGCTGCAATCACATTGTCAAGCAGCAGTAATCCTTTATCTAGCGTACGTAAAAAGGAAGCTTCCTCTTCACGTATCACATTTGTAATTAAATTTTTCTGTGATTTAAGTTCTGGAAATGCATCACCCATTTGTTTTACAAGTGTTGCTACAAGCTTGTAAATAAATGGTTCCTTAGTATCAAGGAATGTAAACCCGTAACGAATTGCACGTCGTAAGATTCTACGGATTACATAGCCAGCTCCAGTATTAGAAGGCAACTGCCCATCTGCAATTGAGAATGACACAGCTCTAACATGATCTGCGATTACTCGTACTGCAATATCTATTTCTTCATCATTACCGCACTTTGAGTTTGTGATGGTTTCTATCTCGCTCATTAATGGTGTAAAAACGTCTGTATCATAGTTAGACTGTACTCCTTGAAGTACCATACATAAACGCTCAAATCCCATTCCAGTATCTACATGCTGGTTAGGTAGCTTCACAAGCGATCCATCTGCAAGACGATTGTACTGCATGAATACAAGGTTCCAGATTTCCACGACATGTGGATGGTCCATATTTATGAGGGTCTTCCCGTCTACTTTTGCTTTTTCTTCGGCAGATCTTATGTCTACGTGTATTTCTGAACATGGTCCACAAGGTCCTTGCGCTCCCATTTCCCAGAAGTTATCTTTTTTATTTCCATCGATGATTCTATCCTCATCAATGCGTTGCTTCCAAATATCAAAAGCTTCTTGATCTCTATCTAATCCATCTTCTTTATCTCCTTCAAAAACACTCACGTAAAGACTGTCCTTATCAATCTTAACCACTTCCGTTAAGAATTCCCAAGCCCATGATATTGCTTCTTCTTTAAAATAATCTCCAAAAGACCAGTTACCTAGCATCTCAAACATCGTGTGATGATAAGTATCCTTACCTACTTCCTCAAGGTCATTATGTTTACCAGAAACACGCAAACATTTTTGAGTATCTGACAGTCTTGCATTTTTTGGCGTGGCGTTTCCTAGAAAATATTCTTTAAAAGGTACCATTCCCGCATTTGTAAACATTAATGTGGGATCATCCTTTAAAACCATTGGTGCAGAGGGCACTATGGTATGTTTTTTGGATTCAAAAAAGTCTAGAAACTGTTTACGTACCTCTTGAGATTTCATACGATGGATGGTGTGGATAATTTATTTTATATTTGAACGTTGTTGAGGTTTTAAATCACGCTTTCGCGAAAGCGTACTAAACCCCATAAACAAACCCCAAAAATAAGCATTTTAACTTATGTCTAAGGTAAAATATTACTACGATAGTGAGACACTATCCTACCGAAAAGTAGAGAGAAAAAAGGGACGCACCTTTGGCGCAGCATTGATATTCATTGCAGCGACCGCTCTTATGGGACTTCTTATAACGATTGCTGTGTTTAACTCTGGTGTCGATACTCCTAAGGAACGAAAACTAGAACGTGAGCTGGCAAATATGTCATTACAGTTTGAGATTCAAGAAAAGAAACTTGACCAGATAGAACGCGTACTTGCAAATGTAGAAGAGCGTGATAATAATGTATACCGTGTATTATTTGAGGCTAGTCCTATTCCTGATGAAATAAGACAAGCAGGTTTTGGAGGTGTCAATCGTTATAAAGACTTAGAAGGTTTTGATAACTCTTCTATGATTACAGGAAGTGCAAAACGTATTGATCAGATCACAAAACGACTTGTAATCCAGTCAAAATCTCTAGACGAAATTGCAAAACTCGCCGAAGAGAAAGAAGCGTTACTCAAAACAATACCAGCTATACAACCGGTTCAAAATAAAGACCTCTCACGAGTAGCCTCTGGATACGGAATGCGAGTGCACCCTATTTTAAAATACCGTAAAATGCACAACGGGATGGACTTTACAGCTCCTCCAGGTACGCCAATTTATGCCACGGGTGATGGAAAAGTCACTAAAGTAGGACTAGGAAGTGGTTATGGTAAAATGGTAATTATAGAACATGGTTTTGGCTATAAAACGTATTATGCGCACATGAGTAAGTACAAAGCTACCGTAGGACAGAATGTAAAGCGTGGTGAGATTATAGGATATGTGGGCAATACAGGTCTATCTTCTGGTCCTCACCTACACTACGAAGTATGGAAAAACGGTACGGTAGTTAATCCTGTAAACTTTTACCATAATGATCTTACTCCAGAGGAATATGATCTTATGCTAGCTGCATCATCTATAGAAAATCAATCACTCGATTAATGTATATAGACCTTCCAGAAAAACTGTATTATACTATAGGTGAAGTCTCAAAGGCATTTGATGTAAATGCATCTTTGATACGTTTCTGGGAGAAAGAGTTTGATGTAATCGCTCCTAAAAAAAACGCTAAAGGCACAAGGAGATTTACACCAGAAGACATTAAAAATCTAGAGCTCATTTACCATCTGGTTAAAGAGCGCGGTTTTACACTTGAAGGTGCAAAAACACACCTCAAAGAAGGTAAAAAAGAAATTTTATCAAATTTTGATATTATAAGAAAGCTAGAAGCTGTAAAAGCACAACTACTAGAGATTAAGTCTAATCTCTAAAAACGCTTTCCTTTATAATAATCGCGATAAGCTAGGCCTATAAAAAATAAACTAGTGGTTATTGACAAGAGGCTCATTACAAGATACTGCCCAGACACGAGGTGATATACACCTGCAATAACACCTATAACTCCCATAGCTGCTAGTAAATATAAAAGTTTTAAATCCATAACAATAATACACTACAAATGAGTGTTGCTTTTTTATTTGCAAAAATCAAGCTTATACAACTCTTAGACGGCGAGTTTAACAAAACCTTATTGTCTTCTTATAGTAATTCTTTTTCTTAACTTGCTACTATTGCACGTTACTTGTAACAAATCACAACAAACAACAACTAACTATCAAACCTAATTATATTATGAAAAAAGGACTTATCGCTCTTATTGCCATCGTTGCTGTACTAGTTATAGGAGGCTTATGGCTCGCTCGCACAAATAACAATCTCGTTCCTCTAGATGAAGAGGTAAGTGCACAATGGGGTAACGTAGAAAGCTCTTACCAACGTCGTGCAGACTTAATCCCAAATATTGTAAATACAGCCAAAGGCTATGCAGAGTTTGAGCAATCTACTCTTATAGGAGTTATAGAAGCACGTAGCAAAGCTACCTCAATAAATATTGACCCTTCAAACATTACACCAGCACAGCTTAGACAGTTTCAAGAAGCTCAGTCAGGTCTTACCTCTGCGCTTTCTCGACTTTTAGCTGTTTTTGAACGCTACCCAGATCTTAAGGCAAATGAAAACTTCAAGGAGCTAATCAATGAGCTGGAGCGTACAGAAAACCGTATCAATGTGGAGCGTAATCGCTTTAATGAAAAGGCAAAAATCTTAAACTCTGAGATACGTATGTTTCCTACTAACCTAGCTGCAGGAATTTTAGGTTTTGATAACCGTGCATACTTTGAGGCAGATGCAGGATCAGAAAATGCTCCAGAAGTAGAATTTGATTTTGGCACAAAATAAATGGCATCTACGGTAGAAGACTTTTTAAGTAAAAGTGACGAACAAGCCATTGTTGAGGCTATTAGACAGTCTGAGACTCGTACTTCGGGGGAAATTCGTGTGCACTTAGAACATCACTCTAACAAAGAGGATGCGCTCATACGTGCTCAAGAATTATTTCATTTACTTAAAATGGATAATACTAAGGAAGAAAATGGAGTCCTTATTTATGTTGCTGTAGATGATCATAAACTCGCAATTTGCGGTGATGCTGGCATCAACAAGGTAGTCCCTCCAGATTTCTGGGAGTCTACTAAGGATGCTATGATTGCTCAGTTTACTAAAGGAAACTTCCGCGATGGTCTCATTGAAGGAGTACAGTCTGCTGGAGAGAAACTAGCTGCATTTTTCCCATGGAAGCATGGTGATAAAAATGAACTCCCTGACGAAATAAGCACCTCTTAATGCAAGAAAAAAATAATTTTTTAGGTTCACGCTTTCGCGAAAGCGTACTCTTCTCTCTACTTTTATTGGTACTGAGTATTCCTGCATTTGGTCAATTTAATATTCCTGAAAAACCGACAAAGGCAAATCCGGACGCGGTTTATGATTACATAGGCTTATTATCTGCAGGACAAAAGAGTGCTTTAGAAAACAAACTTATTAAATATAGTGACAGTACCTCAACACAAATTGTGATTGCTATTATCTCTACTTCCAATGGAGAAGGACTTGATATGGTAGGTGCAAAGTGGGGACAGCAATGGGGAATAGGACAGGCAGATGAAGATAATGGCATCCTGATTATTCTCGCAAAAGATGATCGCAAGGTAGATATCAATACGGGGTATGGAATAGAAAGCATCATTTCTGACCGTGATGCAGAGCAAATCATAAATAGAATAATGATTCCTCAGTTTAAACAAGGGAATTTTTATGCTGGACTTGATCAAAGCGCAGATGCAATCTTTGACGGCTTACAAGGAAACTTTAAAGGAACGAGACAAGGTAACGATGGATTTCCCATTCAAGGGATTCTCATGTTTATCTTTTTCATTGTAATACTAATCATCATAAGTCGCAACAATCATCGCGGTGGCGGTCGCAATGGCGGCAAGCGCAGTGTAGGAGGCTCGCTACTAGACGTTATCATACTCAGCAATATGGGACGTGGTGGCTTTGGTGGTGGTGGATCTTTTGGCGGTGGTGGAAGCTTCGGTGGAGGCGGTGGCTTTGGAGGAGGATTTGGTGGCGGTGGCTTTGGAGGTGGTGGTGCTTCCGGAGGATGGTAATTACATCAAAAACAAAATCTCTTAAAATAGCTTTAACACCTACGCTCATCTACACATAACTATCGTTATTATTCAGACAGACAGTAATTATAACATTTATAAAAACATTTGCATTCTTATCTAATGAATTGCGTAACTTTCAGGAAACAACTAATTATTAACACATTAAAACCAATAAAATGGCAGTATTAAAAGTTATAGAAGTATTAGCAAGTTCTGAGAAAAGCTGGGAAAATGCAGCAGAAAACGCACTTAAACATGCTAGCAAGTCAATAAAGAACATCAAATCTCTTTATGTAAACGAGCAAAACTGTGTAGTAGGTGATGATGGAAAAATAAAAGAATACCGCATGAACTGTAAGATTACTTTTGAAGTGAAGTAAATCTCTTTTTAAAATATTGATAAAAGTCCCATCTCTAGATGGGACTTTTTTTGTTTGTATTTTTACAAGACTACCCCATTTTACAAACACACTTACATCTATAATTACACTCCTTTTTTCAATCGGCAAGCACTAAAATTCCCATTATGGAACATCCTTATACTAATGATCTTATACAGGAGACTAGCCCTTATCTCTTACAACATGCCCATAACCCTGTAGACTGGAAACCATGGAATGAGCAAACGCTGGCTCAGGCTAAAAAGGAAAACAAACTCTTATTGATAAGCATAGGTTACTCTTCATGCCACTGGTGTCATGTCATGGAGCACGAGAGCTTTGAAAATACAGAGGTCGCACAACTTATGAACGCGCATTTTATAAATATAAAAGTAGATCGTGAGGAGCGTCCAGATGTGGATAATGTATACATGAATGCTGTGCAACTTATGACAGGCAGAGGTGGCTGGCCTCTTAATGCCATTGCATTACCAGATGGAAGACCAGTATGGGGAGGTACCTATTTCCCAAAAGAGGAATGGACAAGCGCACTTGAGCAAATTGCCAAACTCTATCAAACAGCACCAGAAAAACTCATTGAATATGCAGAAAAGCTTGATCAAGGCATGCAAGAAATGGATGCAATTATCCCAAACGATAGCACCCCAGATTTCAAGCTAGAAACGCTACAAAATGCTATAAGCCAGTGGTCGAGGCAGTGGGACACTAGACAAGGTGGCCTCAACCGTGCGCCTAAATTTATGATGCCTAATAACTATCAGTTTTTACTTAGGTATGCTCATCAAAACCAAGATCAAGAAATTTTAGAATATGTAAATACTACCCTAGAACAAATTGCCTTTGGTGGAGTTAATGATCACGTAGGTGGCGGTTTTGCGCGTTATAGTGTAGATACTAAGTGGCATGTACCGCACTTTGAAAAAATGCTTTATGACAATGCACAGCTAATAAGCTTATACGCGCTAGCCTACACAAAGACTAAAAACCTTTTATATAAGGAAACTGTCTATCAAACCTTAGCATTTATAGCCCGCGAGATGACGACAGAGGATGGAGCCTTCTATAGCGCTATAGATGCAGATAGCTTAACTACAGATGGAATTCTAGAAGAAGGTGCTTATTATGTGTGGACTAAAAACGAGCTACAAACTTTGATAGGTGATGACTTTGATCTTTTTAAAGAATACTACAACATCAACTCCTATGGAAAATGGGAGAAAGACAACTATGTACTCATTAGACAAGATACAGATCAAGATTTTTCTAAAGAGTTTGGTATTTCAATACAAGAAATCATTTCCAAGAAAAATAAATGGCATGAGGATTTATTGCGCTTTCGCGAAAGCAATAAAGAAAAACCTCGTCTAGATGACAAAATCCTAACGTCTTGGAATGGATTAATGATTAAAGGGTATGTAGATGCCTACCGTGCTTTTAACGATGAGGTATTTCTTACTGCAGCATTAAAAAATGCCAACTTCATACACACTAACCTGATGAGAACAGATGGCGGTCTTAATCGTACCTATAAAAATGGAAAGAGCACTATAAACGGATATCTAGAGGATTATGCTGCCACAGTAGATGCCTTTATAGCACTCTATGAGGTCACAGCAGATAAGCAATGGCTTAATAAGGCTAAACAACTTACCGATTACACCTTTGAGCATTTTCAAAATCCAGAAAATGATTTGTTCTTCTTCACATCAAACCAAGATCCTAGCCTCGCAAGTCGAAACACAGAGTTTTATGATAACGTGATTCCGTCCTCAAACTCCATAATGGCGAAGAACATTTTTATGTTATCTCATTACTATAGCGATAATACTTATGGTGATACGGCTAAAGCAATGCTTCATAACATTCAGCCATCTATTGAGCAAAGCCCTACTAGTTTTTCAAACTGGATGGATGGGATGCTTAACTATACCATGCCTTTTTATGAGCTTGTTATCGTGGGAAAAAATGCGGAAGTCCTAAGACAAGAGTTGAACAGCTATTACATTCCTAATAAATTGATTGCAACTAGCACTATCAAAAGTGATCAAGACATCTTTAAGGGGCGATACCATGATGATAGAACATTTATCTATGTATGTGTGAATAATACTTGCCAACTCCCCGTTGAGACTGTGAAAGCCGCGTTAAAACTCATGGAAGTTTAACAGAAGTTTATCCTAGAAGATTATGTAACATGTTTGCTTATATCCAATTTTGTAAAAAATTTAAATATGAGTAATCCTCTGGATCAAGTAAGCGAATACCAAGAACATATAGATCAGGCCATAAAATGGATATGGGACTTCATCCCAGGCTTTTTGAGTGCTATGGTTTTGTTGTTTATTGGTTTATGGGTCATCCGTATTATAAAAAAACTAGTAGCTAAGTTTTTCAAAAGAAAGGACTATGAACCTACACTTGAAAAATTTATTGCAGACCTCATTAACTGGACCTTAAAAATCGTGCTTTTTGTACTTGTGATTACACAAGTAGGTGTACAAACTACTTCTCTGGTAGCTATCATAGGAGCAGCTGGACTTGCAATAGGACTTGCATTACAAGGATCTCTCGCAAACTTTGCAGGAGGAGTTCTTATTTTATTACTAAGACCTTTTAAAGTAGGTGATTTTATAAAAGCACAAGGACAAGAAGGAACAGTAAAAGAAATTTCAATCTTCCAGACAAAGCTTAATACTTTTGGAAACCAACTAGCTATTATCCCAAATGGAAAGTTGTCTAATGAAACTATTGTAAACTTTACAGAAGAAGGTATACGTAAAGAAGCAATCACCTTTGGAATTGATTATGGTGATGATGTAAAACTTGCCAAAAACATTTTACTTACACTAGTCAATGAACAAGAACAAGTAATCCAAGAAGAAGGAAAAGCACCTATGATCGTTCTTGCAGAGCTAGGAGATAGCAGTGTAAATCTATCGCTAAGATATTGGGCAAAAAATGAAGACTTCTGGAATTTACGCTGGTTAGTACTAGAGGAAGGAAAAGAACGTCTAGAAGCTGCTGGAATTACAATACCATTCCCTCAGCGTGATGTGCACGTACACAATGCTGAATAAGAAAAACTAGACAAGACTCCCTTTTGTATCGATTAACGATACATCCATGGTGATAATTATTATATAGAAACTCGCATATATTGATATATGCGAGTTTTTCTATTTTTAGGCTACAAACATTAACAACCTAATAATTAAAACCAATGGAAGATTATCAAAAATGGATTGACCTCGCTATCGAAAAAGGATCAGAATACGGACTCAAAATCCTTATGGCATTAGTCATATGGGTCGTAGGTAAATGGGTTATTGGAAAACTAATGAAGGTTTTCAAGAAAGTGCTCGAGAAAAATAAGAATATGGATAAGACACTTGAGAAGTTTTTATCTAATCTCGTGAGAACTATTTTACTAGTTCTACTTATTATAGCCATTTTAGGACAATTAGGTATAGATACAGCATCTTTTGCTGCTATTCTTGCAGCCGCTGGTCTTGCTGTTGGTCTTGCGTTACAAGGTTCTCTATCTAATTTTGCTGGTGGTGTATTACTTATGCTTTTCAAACCTTTTAAAGTAGGTGATCTTATAGAAGCTCAAGGTGAAGTAGGAGTTGTATCTGAAATTCAAATCTTTACTACCAAGATAGCTACACCAGGAAATAAACTAGTTATTATACCAAATGGTGTTTTATCTAATGGTAATATCAAGAACTACACAGAACTAGGAGAACTACGTGTAGACCTTACAATAGGTGTATCTTACGATGCAGATATTAAGGCGACTAAAGAAGCTCTTATGCGCGCTATGCATTCTCAAGAAAATGTACTACAAGTACCTGCTCCATCTGTAAATATGGGTGAGCTTGCAGATAGCTCTGTAAATTATGAAGTGCGTCCTTGGGCTACACCAGAAAATTACTGGGATGTATACTTCCAAACTATCGAGAATTGTAAAATTGAACTTGACAAAGCTGGGATTGAAATTCCTTATCCACATGCTGTCGAAATACACAAAGAAGCTTAAGAAGCTCTTTCTTAAAAGTAAAAATCCCGTGATACAATATTGTATCACGGGATTTTTTTGCTTTAGTATTATTTCTATTTTGCTTTAGGCTTACCTGCAATAAAATCTTTGAGGTAGTACGGTTCAAAATAAGCTACATCTTCAAGATCATTAGCTTCAAATTTTGTTTGCGCCATCGATGCCATTTGAGTTGATGAAGGCAACTCTCCTATTACAAATCTTGCATTAGGATGCTCACATATCTCTTGGAATTTTTCTACACCATTACCCACAAAGTGAACGATTCCTTTATCTAAATATTCGGTAAAGGATGTTTCATCTAGTATTTGCGCTTGGGTTTCTCTGTGACGATTTCCACTATTATCAAAAACGGCACTGTACACTTCCATACGTCGTGCATCAAGCATTGGTATAATGAGTTCGCCATCGTTTACAGTAAGCTTTCGCGAAAGCGCACCTAAAGTATCAACAGAGATTAGCGGCACATCTAGCGCTGCACAGAGTCCCTTTGTTGCCGAAACACCTATACGAAGTCCCGTATAGCTTCCTGGGCCTTTACTTACGGCAATTGCACTAAGTTTATCTTTAGTAATACCTGCAGCATCAAGCACCTCTTTGATAAATACATGCAATCGCTCTGCGTGAGAATACTTTTGAGCATTATCCTCCTGCATTGCAACTACATTTCCATTAATAGACAAAGCCACCGAACAATTTGTGGTGGCTGTCTCAAGACATAAAATATGTGTCATTGTTTATTCTTCAGATTCGTTTTTTTCTTCTCCTTTTACCTCAACTTTATCTCCAGTTTTGAGCGTTTTAGTTACAAGACTGTAAGGGCCTATGATAATCTCATCTCCTTCTTCTAGACCTGTTAAGATTTCAATTTTAGAGTCATCTTGTATTCCTGTCGTTACGACTTTCAACTTTGCTTCACCACCACTCTTCACAAATACACATTCAAATTTCTCCTCTGCCGCTCCTGCACTTGTTGTAGACTTAGGCGTAGTGCTTCTCGTAGCACTCGTATCTGTTTTTACAACGATAGCACTTATAGGCGCTGCAAGAATATCGTTACGCTTTTTTGTAATGATATCTACCGTTGCTGTCATACCTGGTCTAAAAGGCGAATATGTATCCTTTTTACCTTCTAGCAAGTGCTTATATGATTCTTCTAGAATACGCACCTTTACTTTAAAATTTGTAACCTGATCTGCAGTAAGTGTTGCTTGAGCAGAGTTTGCAATTTCTGTAACAATACCCGAAAATTTTGTTTTTAGGTATGCATCTACCTCTACGATCGTTGAATCTCCTATTGCAATTTTTACAATATCATTTTCATTTACATCTACCTCAACCTCCATATTATTAAGGTTTGCTACACGTACGATTTCTGTTCCTGCCATTTGCGCAGTCCCTACTACACGTTCTCCCAGTTCTACATTAAGCATAGAGATTGTACCATCGCGTGGTGCAAAAATAGAAGTTCGTCCTAGGTTATCTGTAGCCTGCTTTACTTGAGCAGCTACACTCTGTACATTATAAAAAGCACTCTGACGATTTGCTTGTGCGATATCCAGATCAGACTGTGCTCTTTCAAAATCTGCTTTTGAAATTACGCCTTTATCAAAAAGAGGCTTATTACGATTAAAGGTAAGCTTGGCTTGGTTGAGACTTGCTTCTGCTTGTGATAATCCGGCACGGCTATTTTGTAACGCTGCACGACTCTGGCTTACTGCTGCTTGCACTAAGTCTGGATTGATTTTTACAAGTAGGTCTCCTTTTTTTACATCTTGTCCTTCTTTAATAGGAAGATCTATGATTTCTCCAGAAACTTCTGATGATAGCTTTACTTCTATCTCTGGCTGTATTTTACCGGTAGCGGCCACCGTCTCAATGATAGTTGCTCGCTCTAGCTTCTGCACCTCTACAGCCTTGAAATTACCAGACTTACCGAAAGCTCCAGATTTTTTACCTGCGATTAACGCTATTACTACAACAGCAACAATACCTAGTAAAATGAAAAGTGTTTTTTTACTCATTTTGGTTAGAATTTTAGTTCGGTAACGGGAACTCCAAAATAGAGCTCTAATACCTTAATACGGAAAATATAATCATATTTAGAACGCGCAATCTCAATCTGTGCGTTGTCGTAACGTAATTTACTCTGACTAAAGTCAAAGGCATTTGTAAGACCTACATCATAGCGATCTTTTGCATATGCATACGCTAGCTCTTGAGACTCAACAGCTATTTTGGCCGCCTCATAACTTTCTCTTGCAGCTTTTGCATCTGTGTATGCTTGATACACCGCAGTTCTAAGGTTTTGCTCTGCTAGTTCCTTTTGAAACTCTGAGCGCATTACATTTACCTCACTACGTTTTACTTGATTTTTTACACTAAATCCGTTAAACACAGGAACCCTCAAAGATAACCCATAAGAGATACCATCATTGAGGTATAATTGCTCTATAAATGGTAATGGACCTAATTCATCAACTCCTGTAATATTAGGAGACAAACTAGTTACAATGTCACCTGTGTTACCCACAACTCCAATAGGATTTCCAGAATCTATAAAAGGAGTATCAGGATCTATAGAAGTATTAAAACCACTTGATCTATTAGACTCTCTAGTGTTATAATTAAAAAATGCATCTAGTGTAGGGTAAAAACCTGTCTTGCTTATTTCTAAATCTTTTTTGGCTATTGCTTCATTTTGTTCAGCAATTTTAAGATCATAGCGCGTTTCCTTTGCCGTCTCTATTAATACATCTGCCTGAGTATCTAAGATTCCTTCTCCTTGTACTTCATATTCCCCTTCGGCAATATCAAAGTTTGCGATATCCTTTATATTTAATAGTTGAGCTAGGTTTACAAGACCTATGGTAACACCGTTTTCGGCAGCTACTATACGTTGCCTCTCGCTTGCGTCAGTTGCGCGTATCTCTAATAGATCACCTCTAGGCAATACGCCTCCATCTACAAGTTCTTGTGTACGTAATATTTGCTCTTTAGTCACTGCGTTTTGAGTGACAATTACTTTTGCACTTTCTCTCGCAAGTAACACTTGGAGATAAGACACCGCAACATTAAGCGCGACATCATCCTTAAGCTTAGCAATATTATAATCGGCTGCGATTTTAGAAAGTTCTGCTCTGTCTAGTACTTTATGGTTTCTAAAACCATTGATTAATCGCACTCCAGAACTTACCCCAAAAGATGAGTTACGTGTTTGTTGCGTTTCTAAAACTCCAGTAAGTACGTTTTGCGTAAGACCCGTTTGCCAAGAGTTTGATGCGGTACCGTTTAAGGTAGGTAAAAATGCTCCTATTGCATCAGAGCGGTCTATGGCTGCAGTCTCTAGATCTAACTCCGTTTGCTGGATATTGATGTTATTATCTATCGCATATTGCACGCATTCTTGCAGGGTCCACTTTTTCTCTTGACTGTAAGTCGTGAGAGCGAGTAACGCTGTCATACAAAATAAGATGGCTTTTTTCATAATCTTGATTGATGTCCAATATGACTATTGAAACGGTTATATGTTACAAAAACTGTTAATTATTTTTTTTGAGAGGTTGTTACGCTTTCGCGAAAGCGTACCTAAAACACCTCTGCATGGCTATAAAATAGGTTATTATCTAGCCTCTTCCTCCTCCAAATCCAGTAGGAACTTTAAGTTGGTTCCACACCTTGATATTATCTTCTGCGGTGATTCCGCTCTTTACTTCTACAAAAATACCATCACTCACGCCTACCTCAATATCACGACGTTCAAATTCTTGATCGCCAGTAGCGACCTCAACAAATGGCTTTTTAGTTTTAGGATCATATTGTACAAGTGCCTCTTTTATCGAAAGAACATCTGTTGCCTTCTCGAGGATAATACTCGCATTTGCACTCAGTCCTGCTCTAATAAAAGTATCTGAGTTTGTACGATCTAATGTACCTTTTATTTCAAACTGGATAGCTCCATTTTCGGCTACGCCCTTAGGTGCTATATAATCAAGAGTCGCGTTAAAAGTCATATTTTCTATCGCTCCCACGGTGATTTCTAATGGTAAATCCTCTTTTATTTTACCCACCTCACTCTCGTCCACTTTTCCTTCAAAAATCATTTTATCTACATCTGCAAGCGTTGCAACGGTAGTTCCATCATTGAAATTATTGGCTTCAATTACTTGGTTTCCCGTTTTTACTGGAACGTCAAGAATCATCCCAGTAATGGTAGATCTAATCTGTGTAGTGGCAGCATTACCCAGTCCTCTGGTAGTTCCCGTTTTTATAATATCATAATTTTGAGAAGCACTTGTAAGATTCACTTGCTCCTGCTTTACACGCTGTTCTGCTTGATTATATGAATTCTGAATGCCGTCAAAATCATTTGCAGAGATTACTCCTTTATCAAAGAGCGCCTTCTGGCGGTCGTAAATACTCTTTTGGTTTGCCAGAGCAAGCTTTGCTGTTTCAACTCCCGTGCGTGCTCCTGCAATATTATTCTTTGCATTAGTAAGTGATGACGCATTAGGCACCACCTCAATTTGAGCAATAAGATCTCCAGCTTTGATATTATCTCCAGCCTCTACATAAATCTCTTTAATGATTCCAGACACGTTAGGCTTGATAAGTACTTCTTCCTTAGGAACAATGCTTCCAGTAGCTACCGTTTTCTTAACAATGGTACGACTAGTGGCTTGTTCTGTAGTATAAACAATAGGGTCTTGCTTATCCTTTGTGTAGATATACCAAATGCCTGCTGCAAATAATATGACGATTACAATAAGTGTAATAATGGTTCCTGTGCGTTTCATGGTATGAGTGGTTGATTGTGTTTTATTCTATTCTTAATGCGTCTATAGGCTTCATTTGTATTGCCCTTGATGCCGGAATAAATCCAGCTAGTAATCCTGAAACTATCAGGATAGCGAGTGCAACAAAAATGACATTTATATTTACTGATGGGTTTGCAAAATTATCTACTTTTCCTACTTGATCTAAGATGGTATTCATCACCCATATAAATCCAGCGGCAACTGCTATACCTGCCATTCCCGAAATGATAGTAAGTACTAAAGATTCTTGTAAAATCTGAGATTTAATCTCCCATGGAGTCGCTCCAAGTGCTCTGCGCACACCTATTTCTTTAGTTCGTTCTTTTACCACAATAAGCATAATATTACTTATTCCTATAACTCCAGAAAGAAGTACTAATGACCCTACAAAATAACCTACAAAGGTGAGGATAGAGAATAGCCCCATCACACGACCATATGCTTCAGATAGATCAAAATGACCTATCGCTCGTTTATCATCAGGGTGAATAGAGCGCTGCTCTCTCATGGTAGCAAATACTTGCTCCTTAATGTCTGTAATGTTGACATCTTCACTGGCAGTTATTGCCATCCACCCTACGTTATCACCTCTATTAAAAGCTTGTGAAAATGTGGTAAAAGGCACAAAAATGGTATTTGCATCCTCCTCTGCGTCTCCGCTACTTTTTGGGTTTTTAAAGGTACCTACCACTAGAAAGTTTACACCATTTATTTTGATGTAGGTGTTGAGAACATCTTCTCCATTATCATACAAACCCTTCACTACATCTTCTCCTATAACACAAATTTTACGTTTTTCATTAATATCAGAATATGAGATGTAACGCCCAGAAGTAATATCTTGAGGCTGCTGTTTTATAAATTCTGGATAATCTCCGTAGATACTAAAAGCTCCTGTTTTTTCATCGCGCGTCACATTATTCGCACCATTAAAACCACCCAGCTGATTACGTGGTGAGATATATTTAAGTTCTGGATACTTTTCTCTAAGGATCTCAACATCTTCTAGTTTAAAACTAAATCTTCTACCCTTAGGTAGTCCCTTATACGATATAGATGTCCCTTGCGACCACATAAACATAGAGTTTGTGGCAAAGTCACCAAAATCTGCCGAAACTCCGTTCTTAAGTCCGTTGGTTAATGCAAGAAGCAATACCAATATTAAGATTCCCCAGAATACACCAAATGCTGTAAGTAACGTGCGAAACTTATTTGCATTGAGGGCTTCTAATATTTCATTCCAGCGGTCTTTGCTAAACATCTTGTTATACCTTGTAAGGTGCTTTTAATTAAACGTTTGTTCCTCCTTGTATAATGGAAGTATCTTATGAGTACGCTTTCGCGAAAGCGTGATAGTTAATTTTATTCGTCTCTTAGTGCTTCTATGGGTCTAATATTTGCGGCCCTTCTAGCTGGAATATAACCCGCTAGCGCACCTGCAACTATTAATATAATCACTGTTGAAATTGCTGTTGTAAAATCTACTTGAGGAAACTTAATAAAGTCACTATCTATTTGTGGTCCTATGAGTTCCAATAAACCTACGCCTAGAAACAAACCTAAAAATCCAGCGATTGCGGTAATAAAAATAGATTCTTGTAGTATCATCCCAATGATAGAACTAGGTAATGCGCCTAGCGCCTTTCTCACTCCAATTTCTTTGGTGCGCTCTTTTACGATGATGAGCATGATGTTGCTTACTCCTACTACCCCGGCGATAATAGTTCCTATGCCTACAAACCAAAATACCATGCGTATGGTGTCTATAAGGCTATATATTTTTTGTGCTTCCTCAAGATTATAATTTACACGCACCGCGCTTCTATCATCTGGTGATATCTGATAGCGTGACTTAATCTCATCTTCAATACCCTGACTCACTGCTGCAGATAGTGCTACGGCCTCGTCAAAATTGTCGGACATTTTTACGGTAAATGCCATAGATCGCAGGTTGTCTCCTGCATTAAAAACTCTTTGCGCTGTACTAAGCGGAATGAAAATTCGAGATTCCTCGCGTTCACCTCCTGGATCTGTAAAGACTCCAGCTACAAGAAAGTTAATGCCACTTATTTTAATAGTTTCACCGATAGCATCTTCAGCTTTAAAAAGATCATTTTTTACTTTTTGACCTATGATTGCAATTTTTACGCCCTCGTCTTCGTCTTTTTGAGTGAGAAATCTGCCTGCAGAGAGTGTTGCGTTTTCTATAAATTGCTGTCCATAGTTTGCTCCTTCTATACGATAATTACCAGACTCGTTGCCATAGTTTACTTGACCACCCCAGATATTATATAATCCTGTTTTGTGCTCTAAGGCCTCACCAAACTTTGTGTTGACATTTTCATAATCACTGTTATGCATCTGGATACGCCTACCAGGATTAAGACCTGCATATTCCTTTGTAGTAACGCCCGTCCATACATTTACACGGCTTTCGGCATCTTGAGCAAATTGGGTTTTTACACCTTTTTGAATACCTGTACTAAAACCAAGTAAGATTACTAGGATAAAAATCCCTGAAGCCACTGATAGACCAGTAAGAAACGTACGAAGTTTGTTTTTTCCTATGGTCTCAAAAATCTCTTGCCAGCGTTCTACATCAAACATGATTAATTGCCTTTACTTGATTTACGAGTGTGTCATCTATAATACGACCATCTTTTAAGTTTACAATGCGTTTAGTCATCTCTGCGATATCTGGCTCGTGGGTAACAATTAAGATTGTTTTTCCTTCATCATTAATTCCCTGTATGAGATCCATCACCTCATAAGATGTCTTTGTATCCAGTGCTCCCGTAGGCTCATCTGCTAGTAATACTTTTGGGTCACTCGCAAGTGCACGCGCTATTGCGACACGTTGTTTCTGCCCTCCAGACATTTCGCTAGGTAAGTGTGTTGCCCACTGTGCAAGACCTACTTTTTCTAGATAATGCATGGCTCTGTCTGTGCGCTCTGCGCGCTTCATACCTTGGTAGTATAACGGCATAGAGACATTATCTAAAGCATTCTTATAATTGATAAGATTAAAAGACTGGAAGATAAATCCTAAGAATTTATTGCGGTATTGGGCTGCTATTTTTTCATTGAGGTTTTTGATAGGGACATTATCTAGGGTATAATCACCCTCATCTGCCTCATCAAGCATTCCAAGTATATTTAAAAGCGTCGATTTTCCAGACCCAGAAGATCCCATGATTGAAACTAGCTCTCCTTCTTTTACAGAAAAGTCTATACCCTTAAGAACGTGAAGCGAGTTGCTCCCCATCTGATACGATTTGTGAAGACCTTTTATTTCAATCATAGTCAATGGTTTATAACAATATTAACATTTAACAACTTAAATACTGTGAATTTCTTGTTAAGACTATCTGAGATGCAAGCAAGCCTTTATGCTGTAAAATGTATTGAATAGACTGTTTTTGAGAGTTTCTGTTACACCAACATATGTTAGCGTTTTGTTAAAGATAATATTATGCTTTCGCGAAAGCGTAACCCTAATTTTCTTAAACTATTCTTAAAACGAAACCCTCGAGGTCATATTACCGTAAGTTCTATAGTAGATTCACACATACAAACTGAAAACTAACCATTACATATCATCCATTACCAAAACTATCGCCTTTTGCATGGCGGTCTTTTGCTTGCTATCACCTGTACAAAAGGTGGTTTTCCAGCTTGCACACAATATTGAACATGCCATCGCGCAGGATAATCATCACAACCCACCACATCACCACGAGACTCCAGCTAGCAATCACCATGAGAATGATGTTGCTACACACCACAGTCACCGTGTTCTTACTTTTCTTAAATTGGTTTTTAACGATAATGACCAACAGCCTGAGCATTTTAAAAGCGACGAAAAATATAACACAGACAAACAATTGTCACAAACATATTACCCTACTCTAGCAAGTACTACTCCTATTGAGATAGTACATAACTGGTGGTACCTAGAGAAAAAGTACACTTCACAAAGAGATTTGGTTATACAGCCTCCACGGCTGTAGTATTCTCACTATGGAATACTGTTTTTATACTCGTCTATCGCTAGGCTAGTCATATAAACACGCACAAATACATTCAAATCTCAAATATAATTATATGAAATTCTTTCTTGGAGTTATCACGATGCTCCTTATTATCCCATTATACGGCCAGTCTATTAAAGGTGTGGTGCTAGATGAAAATGCTAGCCCAATAGAAAATGCAAATATCTTTAATAAAGAATCCGGACAGCACGCACACACGAATGCTACAGGCTTCTTTAGTATTCCTAAAACAAAAATAGGCGACTCTCTATATTTTTCTAGCCTAGGCTATGAAATCCTTCTTTATGTATTATCAGAAGGTGAAAAACAGTTGCAAATTAAGCTTGAGCCTAAGTCATTTTCACTTGACCAGGTTCTCATCGTATCTGAAGTAAACCAACTAAGCAGAATTGTAGATATAGATGTGCAAAACAATCCTGTGAAGTCATCACAAGAAATATTACGTAAAGTACCTGGACTGATTATAGGGCAGCATGCAGGTGGAGGAAAAGCAGAGCAAATTTTCTTACGTGGTTTTGATATTGATCATGGTACAGACCTCGCGCTTAGTGTAGACGGACTACCTGTTAACATGGTCTCTCACGCCCATGGACAGGGATACTCAGACTTGCACTTTGTAATACCAGAAACTATACAGAATATAGAATTTGGCAAAGGTCCTTTTAATGCTCAGCAAGGTAACTTTGCAACAGCGGGATATATTGATCTTAAACTTAAAGATGTTGTAGAAGACAATTTAATTACTCTTGAAGTTGGCCAATTTAATACCCAACGCCTTTCAGGTTTATTCCCAGTGCTTAATAAAGAGTATAGCTCGTTATACTTCGCATCAGAGATATACCTTACTGATGGACCTGTAGACTCACCACAGAACTTTAATCGTCTTAACTTGATGAGTAAGTATATTTATGCCAAACCTGGAGAGGAAGAGCTAGACATTACATTATCACACTTTCAGAGTAAATGGGATGCCTCTGGTCAAATACCACAAAGAGCTGTAGATGCTGGATTAATAGGCCGTTTTGGAGCAATAGATGATACCGAAGGTGGTACTACGAGTAGAAGTAATATCTCTCTCAACTACACTAAAAACTTAAATGATAGTGACACTTTTAAGACCAATGCCTTTTTATCAAAATATGATTTTGAGTTGTATTCAAACTTCACCTTCTTTCTTGAGGACCCTGTAAATGGTGACCAGATAAGACAGCACGAAGACCGCGTATTAATGGGTGTTCAAAGTTCTTTTGAGCGTAAGGATACAGAGGTTGCTGGTTTTAATCTAGATTATCAAACGGGTGTAGGTTTTAGATATGATGATGTGAATGATGTAGAATTGTCACGCACAAAAAATCGTCGTGAGACACTGGAAAATCTATCCTTAGGTGATGTAGATGAGCTCAACGCATTTGGTTACTTTAATGCCGAATTTAAAAAAGGAGATTGGAACATTAATCCGTCTGTACGCTTAGACTATTTTAAGTTTGACTATGTGAATGAGCTAAGTCCTGTTTATGATAATCGCAGCGAAAACAAGGTAGCCTTTAGCCCTAAGCTTAATGTGATTTACACACCGTCCACTACATTTCAATATTTCCTTAAAACTGGTATAGGTTTTCACTCTAATGACACACGCGTAGTTGTAGCAAATGAAGGTGAAGATATTTTACCAGCGGCTTATGGTGTTGACATAGGTACTATTATTAAACCAGCCGACCGCCTTGTGGTCAATGCTGCATTATGGAGCTTATTTCTAGACCAAGAGTTTGTATATGTAGGTGATGCAGGAATTGTAGAACCTAGTGGACGCTCTCGCAGAGTAGGTATTGAGCTAGGTGCTAGATACCAGTTTAACGATTGGTTATACGCATACTCAGATGTAAACTATACGTATGCTAGAAGCACAGACGAACCTAATGGAGCAGATTTAATACCACTAGCACCCGACTTTACGGCAGTAGGAGGAATTAATGTAGATAACTTAGGTGCGTTTTCCGGATCGCTTTCTTACCGCTTTATTGATGATAGAGCAGCAAATGAAGACAACTCAATCGTAGCAGACGGTTATTTTGTTACAGATATGAATCTCAACTATAAAGTAAAAAACTGGACGTACGGAATTGTGATCGAAAATCTATTTGACACTGAATGGAATGAAACTCAATTTGCTACAGAAAGTAGATTGTTTAATGAGACACAGTCTGTAGAGGAGATTCACTTTACGCCTGGTGTTCCTTTCTTTTTAAGAGGAAAAATCTCTGTTTCTTTCTAAACAAACGATTTGTTTTATTACCTAAAAAAGTAAAGGTGGACGGTTATACCGTCCACCTTTTTTTATTTGGAAAATTACGCTTTCGCGAAAGCTAAAAAAGTCTATCCTTCAAAATCATCTTCTCCTTCACCACCACCTCGGGTACCACGCTCACGTTTCTTCTTTTGATTAAATCTATACGTAAATGCTAGATTAACCGAGCGAACTCTAAACTGGAATTCACTATCACTTGTAAAAGAATCTGTGGTAGTAAGTGATTGTCTCTTACTTGAATTAAATACGTCGCTCACGTTTAAAGCAAGTGTCGCGTTATCATTAAGTATGTCTTTACTAAATGCTAGGTTTGTAAATAAGAAACCTTCTGTATCTGTCTGTGCATTGTTGCTAGGACCTCTGTAGAAAATATTAGTTTGCCAGTCAATTTTATATGGTAAGGTTACTTTTGCACTTCCTCTTGTAAAGAAGCTAAAGTTACTTGCACCATAATCCACACCATTAAAAGAACCGTTTGTTTCAAATAAGAATGCATTTGCACTCAAGTTTAATCGCAACCATTTATTAGGATTGTACAGAACACCTAATTCTGCTCCATAACGCTCGTTTGTACTTAAGTTAATAGGAAGTGTTCTAATGATAGGCACTCCATTTGCAGTTACTAATCCTGTATCTTCTTGAATACGCTCAAAAGAATCTGTCTCATACTGGTAGTACACAGATGATGTAAGTGTCAACTTATCCCATCTTTTTAAATATCCTAGATCATATGCACTTGCAAATGATGGTACAAGATCCGGGTTTCCTTGGAAGATGTTTGCTTCACTTGAACGCGATGGAAAAGGGTTAATAAAACGACCTCTTGGTCTGTTAATACGTCTGTTGAAACCTAAAGTAATATTCTCACGCTCATTAAACTCATAAGTAAGATTTAATGTAGGGAATAAACCATCTGTTTGGTTGTCAAAATCAAGATTAGTACCTAGTGGATTATCATCAGAAATTACTGCATCTACCGTTCCTTGCTGTCTTGTATTTTCATAACGAAGCCCTGCTAAGAAAGAAAAATCACCAAACTTATCTCCATACTGTGTGTAGATTGCGTGTACATCTTCTTTGTAAGTAAAAATGTTAGACAAGCCGTCATCTCTTATAAATGTACCTCCTGCAACATCTTCTTCTAGAAGTGTGTAATCTGTTTCTGTTTCTTCAAAGTTTCCTCTATATCCTATCTCAAACTGAGCAGTCTCACCTATAGGTCGCACATAATCTATTTGCGCTAGGTATTCTGTTTGATCTTCAATCTGAGTAATATCTTCTGTAGGTAGGTTTTCTAAAGTTGGGAAAGAGTTAAACTCTGTAATAAGAGAAGTTTCTGTTTCCTCATCTCTAGCATATTGTAAAGCTGCGGTAAGCTCGTGCCCAGACTCATCAAACTTTGTAATAGAATTAAGTGAGAATTGATAGGTCATGTCCTCTTCATTCTCGCGCTCAAGTCTCGTTCTTGATACTGTCAATTCATTATCTGGTGTAAACTCACTGGTAAAGTTATCTGTACCAGAATCGTTATCTCCTAATCTTAAGAAACCACTTGCAGTTACAGATGTTTTTTCCGTTAGAAAATACTCAATACCTAAGTTAGTATTAAACCCCCCACGGTTTCTATCAAAATCTCTATCCTCTCTAAGAATACGATCTATCTCACTTGTAAAAGTCTGCTCACCATCTGCTCCTATTTCTGATGCAAAATATTGATTTTCGGCAGAAGCATTTCCTGGAGAAGTACGTTTACTATACCCAGTGGTATTAAAAATATTAAACTTATCTGTTCTTAGGTTTATATTTCCTGTGATTCCGTAACGTTCTGGGTAGCCTACATTAGTCTGTATAGAACCATTAAGACCTAATGTTTTCTCTTTCTTAAGTATAATGTTGAGTATACCTGCCGTTCCTTCTGCATCATAACGAGCTGATGGAGATGTAATCACCTCTACACGTTCAATGGCATCTGCTGGTAACTGACTCAACGCATCTACAGATCCAAAACCTGCAATTGCAGATGGTCTACCATTAATTAAAATACGCACGTTTCCATTACCTCTTAAGGCTATAGCTCCATCCACATCCACTGTAACAGAGGGTACATTACTAAGTGCATCACTTACTGTCGCACCACTTGTGGTAAGATCTTTTCCTATATTATAAATCTTTTTATCCAGTCGTACTTGAACTTCTGTAGTCTCTGCACGCACGATTACTTCATCCAGAGATTGAGAATCTATGGCTAGTGTTTGTGTAGGTAAGGTAGTGTCCTTAATAAGACGTTGAGCAGAAAGTACTTTTGTTTCAAACGAGATAAACTCAAACTTCACATCATATACGCCTGCTGGTAATTCTATGCGATATTTTCCAGATGGATCTGTGATCCCCCCTGTTACCACATTACCATCTGCAGTGGCAAATGATACTGTTGCATACTCTAAAGGTATGTTAGTCTCTGCCTCCATTACTGTACCAGTAATAACAACATCTGGTCGATCTCCACCAGGTCGCTGTGCTACAGCAACTAAGGAAAATGACAGTAATAAAAGGGTAATAAAATTTTTCATCCGTTTGATAGTTTGGTTCTAAAATTAGACACGCAAATTACGGATGGGTTTAGTCGGGTTGTCCTAAGGTTTTGTTAAAGAATAATAAGTATTAAACCTTGGAGCAACTAAAGGAAAAATCAACTGAGAGCAAGTGAGTTGAAAACAGTAACTTTTACGACTCAATATGCTTTTCTTGTGACTCACTAGAAGCATTTTTTCTAGATTTATAAACGAAGTAGAAAACACCACCCACAAGGATATAAGGAATTACCATAAGGTACTTTATTCCATTATTTATTCCTTTGGCAGTACTGTTATCCTCTTCAGATTCTAGGACTGCACGACACATGGCGCACTGAGTAGTAGATGCTGCCACTGTTGCATTTAAGTCCGCTTTCGCGAAAGCGCAACAGAAAAACATTACAACTAGTACTTGTTTAAGATTTTTCATCTAGTGGATGTAATAAGGAGAGATCATTAAATACACAATAACACCAGTAATTGCAACATACAACCATATAGGAAAAGTGATGCGTGCGAGCTTTCTGTGTTTATCAAAGCGCTCTGCAAGTGCTCTTACATATGTAAACAATACCAATGGTATGATAATTATAGATAGTGCTATGTGCGTTATCAAAATAAAGAAATACACATAACGTATGATACCCTCACCACCAAAACTTGTAGAGTCTGATGTCATGTGATAAGCAACGTACATCAATAAAAACAATACAGATAATCCGATAGCTGTCTTCATTAAACGCTCATGAAGTGTGCGATTTCCATTTTTTATGGCGCGCACCGCTAGTATCAACACAATAGCTGTAAGTCCATTTATAGTAGCGTAAACTGGAGGCAAGAATGTAAGTGGTTCTACATCTATACCGTAATCCTTAAGCTTAATACCAAATAATATAGCAACGGCTATAGGAATCACTATGGATAAAATAATGATCCAAACTCTGTATTTCTTTTCTGTAGGGTTAAGTGTACTCATAATCTATTTAAGTAATTTCTGTATATCTTCAATAAGTATATCTATCTCTGGCGTTTCTCCTCCTTCTGGCACGTTCTCATTCATAGGGACAAATCCTCTGTAATAAGGTTTAGCATTGCCATATGGGTCTAATCTAGAGCGTATGAAACCATTTTGATCAATAAGTGCAAATAGACCTGAGTGGTATAAGTCACTCTCATCTCCTTCTTCATTAGTAGCAAGATAAAAACCTTCATTAGAAAGCTTTCTAATAACAGAACGATCGCCAGTCATGAAGTTCCAATTAGGATTAGTTACTCCATATTCTTCTTGATACTTTTTAAGCACCTCTGGTTGGTCGTGCTCTGGATCGATAGAGAAAGAAGCAATTCCAAAATCATCACGACCTTCAAACCTCTTTGATATTTCAATCAAATTATGACTCATTGGGATACAAATATCTGTACATCTCGTAAAGAAAAACTCTACTAGGTATACTTTGCCCTTGTAATCTGCATTTGTAATAGTATCGTTATCTTGATTTACAAATGAAAACGGTGGGACTTTTCTATCTACTCCACCTTGATTAATATAGATTAAACCATCTGGTGCATCATTAATCTTCTCACCACCCTCTTGATGCATTCTACCACCGCGGGATACATCATCATTTGCTATGCGCTTGTAAATCTTTGGGATTACAATAATCCCAAAAATGAGCACAATGGCAGCTATTCCTATATATGTATTTTTTCTCATGACTTAATAGCTATTACTTGTTATCTCTGCGTTGCTCAATCTTAGGACTTGCATTATTATTCTTCTTGAGTGCCAGTCTATATTCTGCCAGTAATATTTTTACGTCATCTTTGAGATAACCCATTTCTACAGCTTGTGTAAAATCATAGCCGTACACATTTGCCTTCTTTTCCTCGTGACCAGAACGTAACGCTCTTGCCTTATCTATCACAAACACATTAGGATGTCCGCCATCATTCATCATAGAAAGTGAGGTACCTAGTGTATTAAAATGCTCTTGAGTTTGTTGCTTTGATGCTACGATGAAGCGCATTTTTGAAGTGTCAAAAATACGTGATAATTCTGCTCTTAGATTATCGATCACTTCTTCACTTCCTTCATTTACAAATAAAACCAATTGGAAATCTGTATAACGCTCAAAGTATTTGAATATCATTAAATTCAAATTAGCCGTATAGCCTTCATTGCTTTTAAGCCCATCACCTAGGTAACCAACTAAAGTTATGTGATCATCAAATGTAAGTGGAGCTTCAGGTGTTGTTTCTGTTCTAATTTCTTGGTCTGCATACCTATTAATGTCTGCTACTTCTGGCGTAAGCAAAGGTAAATTTGCAAAGTTGTAAACTCCAGACGCAAAGAAGAGATAGATAAGCACTGGCAGCACAAAAAGCGATATGAGAACGATTTTCTTTTTCATGTTACAAAGATAAATCTCAAGAAGTAATCGAGCTTATAATTGGTTTCAATTTTTATGAAATAACGCTTTCGCGAAAGCGTAACTACAAGACATAAAAAAAGCGACTCGAAAGTCGCTTTTAATTATTTATTAGAAATTCCAGCTCTGGAATCCTGTGTTGTAAACTTCAAAGATGTAATCACCTTCTGTAAGTAATATGAAAACCAAGTAAGATATAAGGAAAATACCTGTCCATACTACTGCTCTTCGTAATCCTTTTACTTCGTCACGCATGTGCATGAAATCCCAAGTGATGTAATATGCCTTTACAATCGTAAGAATTATGAAGATCCAGTTAAGGAGTTTCATTCTTATAAATGTAGTTTCAATTAAAAACTCTGGCTTTATAATACCTAGAACAACTTCTACAGCTGTGATAATAGAGAGAAATATTAATACTCCCCAGATCTTCTGAATGTTATTCTTGAACTTTAATGTTCCTCTAAATATTGCAAGTTTATGTTCGTGTGCCATAATATATAATAGTCTGAAAGGTAAATTAAACTAGGTAGAAGAATGTAAATACAAATACCCATACAAGGTCTACAAAGTGCCAGTATAAACCAACCTTTTCAACCATCTCATAGTGTCCTCTTCTCTCGTATGTTCCAAGAACTACATTGAAGAAAATAATGATATTAATCATTACACCAGAAAATACGTGAAAACCATGAAATCCTGTAATAAAGAAAAAGAAGTCTGCAAAGAGTGGCGCTCCATATTCATTGTGAATAAGGTTTGCTCCTTCTACTACAAGTTTTCCATCCTTAGCTAGTTTGGCAAGAGATTCTTCTCTTGACAATACCGTCTTCTCTCCATTTTCTGTAAGAGTTTGGATACGAATTAATGCATTAGGAGTAGCTTCAAAACCAGCTTTTACTTCTTCAATTGAGTATGTAGTAGGTGCAGCCTCGTCTGAAAACCAAACTCCATTTTTATTAAGGTGTTGCTCTCGCTCTCCTACTTGTGTAATTGCAAAATCACCAAGTGCCATACGCTTACCATCTGTATCAACAAACTGAAGTATCTTACCTCCTTTTGTTTCTACTGCTCCGTAATCACCTTTAATAAAAGTAGCCCACTCCCATCCTTGTGATCCCACGAAGATGATACCACCTATAATTGTAAGGAACATGTAGAATGCTACACTTTTATGCTTTAAGTGGTGTCCTGCATCCACAGCAAGTACCATAGTTACAGAAGACATAATCAATACAAACGTCATAAACGCCACGTATATCATAGGGAAATTTCCGTGTATGAAAGGTACGTGTGTAAATACTTCGTCGGCTATTGGCCAAGCATCAATAAATTTAAATCTAGAAAAACCATATGCGGCTAGAAAGCCAGAAAAGGTTAATGCATCTGATAAGATGAAAAACCACATCATTAGTTTTCCGTAGCTCGCTCTTAGTGGTTTATTACCACCACCCCAAGTTGTTCCCTCGGCGTCGTTGTTTGTCACTGTCGTGTCCATTCGTAAGAATTGGTTAATTTAATGGTTGCAAAAATAAGTATTTTATGTTCAGATATCAACACTGAACCCTCGATTTATAATCGTTTTAGATACGTGTCAATATAACAATGTATCGCTAGTCTACTTTGTTACAAATAAAAGCACAAATAAAAATACCCAAAGAATATCTAAAAAGTGCCAAAACGTTACCCCTAGTGTTAATCCTAAATGTTCTGCTGCAGAATATTTGCCTCTTAAATGATTGATAATTACTGTAATTAACGATATAAAACCAGCAATAAGGTGTGCAATGTGCACCGCAATTATAAGAAAGAAAAACGTAGTTGTAATATTACTAGACGCTCCTGTAAAATAATATCCTTGTTCTTGAAACGCACTAAATCCTGCAAACTGGGAAACCACAAATCCTATTCCTAGCGCTAGTGTAAGCATTAAAAATAAAGTTCCCATTGAATTTTTACCGCTTATGATAGCATTTTTGGCAAGATGTATCGTGATACTACTTATTACGATTAAGACTGTAGAAACTATAAGCGCCTGCGGAAAATCATAGTTTTCTAACCAGTCACGACGTTCCATACTTACAATATATGCACTCGTAAGTCCTGCAAATGTCATACACAAACTTATAATCCCAAACCACAACATCTGCTTTTTAGCACGATCTAGTTTCAACTTTTCACCTCCTTGAGTATAATCCATCTATCTTAAAAATTTATCTATTACAAAAACAATTTGAAGTAGTGTAATGTAAGTCACACTTGAAAGCATTAGTCGTTTGGCTGTTTTTGCATCTCTGTTTTGGTACAATTTAATTGCCCAATACAGCATAAATAATCCTAGTGCCCCAACGATAATTGCAGACACAGGTGTTAAAAATAAATCTCCAGTAACCCCAAATGCAGGTATAATCGAGATAAGTACTGTCCATACCGTGTATAACACGATTTGAACTGCAGTTCCTTTATCACGTTTTCCCGTAGGTAACATAGCAAAGCCTCCTTTTTTATAGTCATCAAAAAGAAACCACCCTATTGCCCAAAAATGAGGGAACTGCCAGAAAAATTGTATCATAAATAACGTCCCAGGCTCTATACCAAAATCGTTAGTAGCAGCAACCCAACCTAACATGTAAGGTATCGCCCCTGGAAATGCCCCTACAAAAACAGATAAAGGTGTCTTCGTTTTTAAGGGAGTATATAACAGTACATACATAAATATAGAAATTCCTCCAAACATTGCTGTCTGAGGATTTATGTAATACAATGTGCCTAAACCTAGAATCGTAAATGTAATTGCTATTAAGAGCGCCTTTTGCTTAGACATCCTTCCGGAAGCTACAGGTCTATTTTTTGTGCGATCCATCAAGGCGTCTAGATCTTTCTCTAGCACCTGATTATACGCATTTGACGCGCCTACCATAAAGTAGCCTCCTACAGCTAGCAGCAACACAATAAACCAGTCTATCTCTGTGGCTCCAAGAAAATATCCTGCAACACTAGAAAACACTACGCTTATAGATAAACGCATCTTTGTGATTTCTTTAAAATCGTACCAGGCAGAGTAGGTATTCGTATGTATGGCGACGTCGCTCAAAGACAGTAGGTTTAGCAATTTTTTAAGTGGTGCAAAGATACTGCCCAAAAGGAATCTGCACAACAAAACGACAAGCATAATAGGTTGTTAAAATTACGCTTTCGCGAAAGCGCAACTACATCAATACGACTACCTTTATAAAAAAACTCAAAAATGAAACACTTTACACTCATTATCATCGCACTAATAACTGCTGCAGCTACTGCACAAGGACGTTTTGACGATGTACAAATTACTGTTGAAAAAGTTACAGATCACATCTATATGCTTCAAGGAGCTGGTGGAAACATAGGAATTTCTACTGGAAAAGATGGCGTTTTTATGATAGATGATCAGTTTGCACCTCTTAGCAAGAAAATCACAACTGCTATTAAAACCATATCTGATCAGCCTGTGAGTTTCTTGGTCAACACTCATTTTCATGGTGACCACACTGGAGGAAATGCAAATTTTGAGGCCACTGGAGCAATGATTGTAGCTCATGATAATGTACGTAAGAGACTAGCAGCCGACGAGAAAACAGCAAATGCGGGACTCCCTGTAATCACTTTTAGTGAAGATGCTACTTTCTATCAAAATGACGATGACGTATTTTTAACCCATGTACATAATGCACATACAGACGGAGATGCGCTTGTTTATTTTGCGCAGAGTAATGTACTACATACTGGAGACACTTTCTTTAACGGCAACTTCCCTTTTATAGATACAAACCGCGGCGGAAGTATTCAGGGAGATATTGATGCAGCAAAGAAAGGACTCATGCTTATCAATGAGGATACTAAAATAATTCCTGGACATGGAAATCTAGCAACAAAAGCAGATTATCAAAAATATCACGATATGCTAGTAGACGTATACACTTCAGTTTTCAAAGCAATGGAAAACAATAAAACCCTTGAAGAAGTAACCGCAATGGAGTCAATCACATCTGAATATCTTACAGACGAAGCGTCTGCAAAGAGTTTTATAACTGGTCCAAAATTTAGAAGTACTGTTTATAAAAGCATCCTTGAGAATATTGACACCAATAAATAATACATCATATGAATCCAACGGCTAAATCCATCAGACCATTTATAGGTGCTACTGACTTTATTTCCTCAAGAAGGTTTTACACTTCCATTGGTTTTAAGGAAACAGTTATCTCCTATAATATGTCACTATTCACAATGGATGACTTTGGGTTTTACTTGCAAGATGCTTATGTAAAAGACTGGATAGACAACACGATGGTGTTTCTAGAAGTGCAACATCTAGATGAATACCTCACACACCTCGAGTCGCTTGATTTGGCTACATTATTTAAAGGCGTTAAGATTTCAAAAATTGTTGAGAATGACTGGGGAAGAGAGTTTTTCTTACACGATCCATCAGGAGTCTTGTGGCATATTGGGTCGTTTACTAATCGCCCGTCTTAATCTACAATATACTCTACAGAATCATACACCAAAGCCGACCAACCATAGTCGGCTTTTTGCTTGTTGAACTTTAAGCCTATTAGCTGCGCACCTTGATATCCTTTAGTTTTATCTATTTCAATATGATTTGCATCTTCCTCTGAAATTACCAAACATAACTTCCCGCAGAATGCATTACCATAAGCAGTAACTACGAGGTAATGTTGCCCAAAGATTTCCTCACGCATTTCATAATAATAATCTACTTCTGGGCTTTCCTTTATCAAGCGATAGAGCTCTGCTTGATATTCCTTACTATTATATGAGTTTGCAGCAAGAATGTGATTGCGCTGTGCGCTTTGACAGTTCTCTTCTTGACAAGAACATAAGAAACATAGCACTATTATCCCCAAGGTGGTGATTCTAGATAACATATCGTTTTAGTGATTGATGAAGTAGTTTCTTGTCTAGAGCTATAACGACTTCATAATCGCAAATATTACACAATCACTTAACAATGCTAGCTAGATTTTAATAATCATAATACCAATTAAACAAATCTGTTCTAAAACCTATGTTGAGCCATAGCGTGTTTGTATCAAATGTATTTGGTGCATCTTGAATATCTGCGTTTACACTACGATAGATAGGATTTGCATACACTTTTAAGTTAGTCGCAGGGTTTATCAAATATCCTAGCTCAAGATCTGCATACATGCTATTAACCTTATTCCCTTGAAAAAATGCAATCCCATCATCTGATGGTCTATTCTCATCATTTCCATAAATACTTCCTCCGTAGTATACTTCATTGATATCTCCTATCTCGACACCTCGAGATCCCACAATAAGTTTTGCAGTTCCAAACCATCGTTCTCTTTCATAACGAGCAATCCCAATAAGTTCTTTAAAATTTGCCCCCCATTGATGTGCTAGCGACTGGTTTGCGTGCCCATAATTAAGTTGGATCTCATTATTAGAATATACATAAGGACGCACTTGATTATACTCACCTTGCAATGTCAGATTCTTAACCCCAAAAGCGTCATAATACTTTGCTCCTAGCTGGAATCCCTGCTTGTTTTTATAACTTTGATTTCCACCTATCACATCACTAGCCGAAAACTCATCTATCACAACTTGACCATATACATTTACACGGTCATTTACTTTGTACTTACCCGTAAGACCTATAAGTGCATTACCACCGCGTGAACCTGTAGAAAACTCTATTGCTCTGTAAAAAATCACTGGATTTAAGAAATTAAAATCAAAGCCTCTTCCATTTTCATCTTCCCATATTACAGATTCAAAGAGTCCTACATTAAGTTTCTTACTTAAGTTCCAACTTAAGTAATGATTACTCATGAACTTTGTTCTAAAGGAACCATCTGCCGTAACTTCCGGCCTTACGTCTCGCAATGATGTCCAAGTATTAGTGTACTTAAATTTCCAAAAGGTGGTGTTTAATTTTAAATAAGGAAAATTACTTGCGTTATCACTAAGCAACAGGGAGCGATACCCATCTCCTATAAACTGCTTTCCGTGACCTAGCTGAATATTAAAATACTTACTGGGTGTATATGATATATAACCTTCGGCTACTGGGTAGTCTAAGTCTCCGTTTGTTCCTTCTTTTGCAATACCACGACCTGGCACTATTGCTGGATTACCTCCATCTGGGCGCAATGACCTTGCGATAGCATCAAAGTATCTAGGGAAACGACCTTGACTTTCATATACAGCAGCAAAAAAATTGAGCTTCTTTCCTAATCCACCTTGAATATACACTGCACGTGTATTATTGTAGGTAAAGCTATCAGACTTCAAATCATCGGTTTCATATCCCAATTGTAAATCGGCTGCTGGGTCTAGGGTGATCCAGTAATCCTCTCCCTGTATTTGCACCATATGCTCATTAGACCATTTTCTCCCAAACCACGTTTTCTTCTCTTTCTTAAGAGCGTCTGTCTTTTCTTGAAAATTATAATACGGATTTACTGTTTGATACAGGTAAGGCTTACTTGCCGTATGCGCATTAGTTCCTACAAGATTTAACTCTTGATCAAACCTACTGTAGACCTGATGCGAGAAAGGAATATTCAGCTGACTCGTATACTCATTTGCTGGATTGAATTTTTGATTTTGAATACGATCATATTCATCCTGCATTGGGTTTTTAAGCGGTGTTTCTTTTTTTGCTTTCGCGAAAGCATCACCTTCATTATCACCAGTATTCATCTCACCTATTTTATTACGTGATAACGGCAATAGCACAGGCATGGTAAACTGCATATATGTAGGCTCTCCATTATAAGTAGCTGGATCAATAATAGGTAGTTTATCAAAAACCTCTTGCGCCGAAGTCTTAAGCGATGCAAAGACCGCATCTGTATACAGCAGCTTAAAACTACCCTCACGAGTAACTTCAAACAAAATCACCATCTTACCCTCGTAATTCTCTTCATTAACCTCTACCGGGACTTCAAGATTATCGATTATAAAGGAAATAAAAGTTTCATTAAAACAAGCCGCAACTTCGCTCACTGGCAAGTCGGCACATTCTGGAAAAACGGGATACTTTTCATAATCACTAGTGGTTACCTGAGCGGTAAGACTACAAGTAGCGAAAACGAATAAAAGAAATACATATTTATGCATGGATGTAGGCGTAATAATTGCGCACGAAAGATAGGGTTTTATACACAAAAAATCCCGTTGCCAGAGGCAACGGGATTATAGTAAAAATGTTCTTATAATTTAATCTTCTATTTGAAATGAGATAGGTAATGAAAAAAGTACCGCAACATTCTCACCTGCTTGTTTTCCAGCAGTCATGTCAGGTAGCAACTTTGTAACTCGCAAAGCCTCTTCTTCAAGTTTTGGATGAGGGGCTTTGGCATTTACATCTACTACTTTCCCAGAAGCATCAATTTTAAATGTCACAAAGATTCTATTTACTCCAGAGAGGCCTAGACCTTCTCCTCTTTCTGCTCTGAACTTTTTAGATACAAATTTAGAAATCTTGGCACTCATGCAATCCTTGCGTTCATCATTTGAGCTTAAACCTTCACAACCCGGATACAAAGGAGCTGTCTCTACTAGAGAAAATATTTTAGCTATTGGCTCATCGTCTACCGTATCATCATAATCAGGAATACGTGGGTCTACAATAGGATCATCTGTGGCATCTGTTGGCTTGAGATCATCTTCAAGGAACTTGGAATCATCTTCCTTTGTCTGGACGTTCTCAAGAATCTTAGGATCTTCAATTTTTGGGAGCTGTACTTTCCTTACAACTTCCCTTTTAGGTTGCTCTACTTTCACTTGGTCAAGAGTAAAAATTTGATCTACGTTTTCCCGCTCTACCGCTATCGCCAGTTTCTTTTCTGGAGTACGCATTTCGATAAAGAAGATGGAAGCTAGAAGTGCTAAGATTAACCCAATTTGAAAATGAAGCGTGGGATTTCTTCGTAAATTTGCCTCGTGCTTGCGGCTTGATTTGTACACGCTGTTTTGGCGAACAGCAGTGCTTTCTTTGGAATTTTCCATAAGATATAGTTTTAAAAATGTTGAACAATTCTTAAAACGAATCAATAAGCAAGCCAAAATTGAGGTCACCTTAGGGCGGCCTCTTTTTTTTTGATATAAGGCACAAAAAAACCATCTCATTGCTGAGATGGTTTTTTTAATATTTAAAAAGTCTTTATGACTTAGTCTTCTACTTTAAATGTAATAGGTAGTGAGTATAAAACTCCTACTGGCTTACCACGTTGCTTACCTGGTGTCATTTTAGGTAATAACTTAATTACACGCTCTGCTTCTGATGCAAGACGTGGGTGTGGAGCACGAGATCTGATATTTACAATTCTTCCAGTTTTATCAATCTTAAAACTTACAAAGATTCTGTTTATTCCAGAAAGACCTAGATCTGAACCTAACTCTGTGTTGAACTTCTTGTTTACAAGCTTGCTCACCTTCTCAGACATACAGTTCTTACGATCGTTATTGTTAGTCATAGACTCACAACCAGGAAAAATAGGCACATTTTCAATAACTGCAAACGGTACATCTGCAATTTCTTCTTCTTCTTCTGCAACCTCTACTTCCTCTACTTCAACGATTTCCTCTTCGGCATCTGTTTCTGTAGACTCTATAATTGTTTCTTCTATTTCTTCTTCATCCTCTACTACCTCAATAATTTCCGGTGCTGGTGGCGGTGGTGGTGGTGGTGGTGGTGGTGGAGTATTCAACTCCGTGATTGGAATTTCTTCGTCGTCTAGATCATCAAGATCAAGCTGACCAATATCAATAGCCACATCATCATAAGTCTTCCACTCGATGGTGATGTACGTTAGTGCGAGTACTGCAATGAGTCCTAGCTGAAAAAACAGCATGCTTCTCTTGCGAAGGTCTGCTTTGGGATTTTTCTTGGGTTCCATAATTAAAGTATTAGTAGAGAGCTAAAATAGCAAAATAAATCTCAGTTGTGAAACTAAAATTACGATTTTAACCCTTTAAATTTCTTAAAAAATAGTAGAAATGTTAAACTTCCGAGTATTACACCTATACTATTTGCAAGTACATCCCACACATCAGGCGTTCTGTATGTAGTTGCACTGCCTTGTAATAACTCAATCACTATGCCATATACCACTAATGCTAAAGCAATTGCTATATAAAAAATTGGCTTTGCCCATTTCTGAGTTACCGAGGTTTTCACGATATGAAAATAACTCAGCCACAGTATGGCTAAACCAAAATAAGCTCCTAAATGTAGGAGCTTATCTATATTTGAAATATTAGTATCTAGTTTTACAGGCTTAACAAGCGACCCTATGCTTAATGCGCAGGTATATGCTATCGCTGTAAAACCAATAAGCTTATCCACCTATAAGTTCTTTGTAAGCATCTGCGCTTAAAAGCTCATCTACCTGTGAAGCGTCAGAAAATTTGATTTTAATCATCCACCCTGCTCCATAAGCATCGCTGTTTACGATTTCTGGCTCATCTTCTAGACCTTCATTAAAAGCTACAATCTCACCAGAAAGCGGTAAGAAAAGATCAGAAACGGTCTTTACTGCCTCTACAGTACCAAAAACCTCATCTCTATCAAGAGTTTCATCAAGAGTTTCTACTTCTACGTAAACGATATCTCCTAGTTCTCCTTGTGCAAAATCTGTAATTCCCACTACGGCTACGTCACCTTCTATGCGTACCCACTCGTGATCTTTCGTGTATTTTAACTCTGCTGGTATATTCATCTTAGTCTGTATTAGTTTGATTTAATTCCGCTTTCGCGAAAATATTCTTTTTAATAGATTAATGCTTACTATTTTCAAATTTTCGCGAAAGCGAACTCATTTAATTAATTTCCAAAATTATACCTCAATGTAAATCCAGACCTAATAGTCGTTTGCGGAAATGCTGTAGATATTGCAAATGTCGAAAAAGTATGGTCATAAAAGAAGAGCGCAGTAAGATTTTTACTCAACGCATAATCTGTTGTAAATCTAAGTCCATAAATATCTTGTCCAGCAGTGGTCTGGCTATTGTCTATATCAAGATATCTGATGATAGTTTCGTTTTGTCTAAGAGAGAAATCTGCCTTAAAGTTGAGATCACTCTTAAGAACCCTACGAAATCCACCAAAGTTTGTAACAAACCTAAGGTCCTTAATACGATATCCTAATCCTAATATATACTCATTACCCTTAATCTCGGTTAAGAGGTTGTTATCAAAGCTTAACCCTAATGCTCTATCTCTTTTAATTTCGGCAAGAATCTTTACAGAGTTTTTCATTTCAAAATCAAGACGAACTAGCGGTGTGAACTGCTCTGTAAGTGTCACATTACTTAATAGCGTTTGATTTAAAAAGTTACCTGCTTGATCTCGCTGTGCGGTCGCAGGGTCTCTATCTGTATTTCTATTATAAGCAAGGTTAGTCAAGTAATTGTTTACAGAATATCCAGCCGTGTAACCGTGCTGAACTGAGAATCTCTTAAACTTATCCTTAAACCACTTCATGTTCATTAAACCGGTATACTTTATATTCCAGTTAGGTAATGGAATACTTCTAAGAAAACCAGTATCTGTTTTATTTACATCCTTACCGCTGTATGCAGCTAAGAAAGCAGGTAACAACACTTTTTGATTAGTACGCCCGAAACCTTCTGGATACCCATCTGCATCTACCTCAAAGGTATTTGTACCGTAAAACTCTCTTGCCAGTCTATTTGCTACAGCCAGTCTGTTTTCTCTAAACGTGTTAAATGTACTACTAGACTCAGATGTACTCTGTGCAAAAGCAGTACCTATTAATACGGTAGATATATTAAAGCGACCAAAACTATTTCCAGTAAGGGATTGATATGCTAAACTCTGCTCGTTAACTCGGTAATTTTCTTGATAGTTTTCTTGAAAAACACGATTTAAGTTAAGATCTATATCAAGATCTTTAAGAAGCCCTATTCTCGCTTGAATAGCAAGATCTCTACTTTCTATCTCGCGATACTGCTGATTAAAATCTTGAAACAATGTTAACCATCCATTACTCGCTGCAAGCTCTCTTACCTCTGCCTGACTTCCGAAAATAAATCCTGGCGTAGGTCTTAAACTTCCTGCAAACCCAACTGATGGTAAATACCCTGGTAAATAGATACCATTACTCTCTTCATAAGTGAGCTGCACTCGTTTAACCGCGGTAAGTAATCCTACCCCTGTATTGAGGGCCTTATCTGATGTACTTAAACCACTCGTGGTTCCATCACTTGAAGCATCTTCTTTTAATTTATCAATCTTGCTATTACGATCATCTTCTGGTGATGGTAATCCTCTAGGTCTAGTGCTAGTAGCACGCTGTTTTTTCTTCTTTGTTAAGCCTACATATTTATAGAGCTTCTCCATATCAAAGGTTCCATTAACAGCATGGGTATTTGTATTCTCCACACTATTTCCTATCTCTGGAATATTGTCTAATACTTGAAATTGTTGCGAACCTCTCTGCCATCTGTAGTTTGCAGTATAAGCGTAAGTAGCAGTAATCCACTCTGTGAACGGAATCTTATCGAACGGTAAGTCATAGTTGAGTTGTAATACTCCAAAATGCGTATCTGGCGTACCTACATCAAAGAACCCTCTATAAATACCATAACCATCTACTTCTTGACCTGCATCATCTAAGAAAGCTGGTGTCCCATCATTATCAAGATAGTTTCTTACAATACGGTTGTGGTTTACATTATAATTAAGTCGCAAACTTTTAGTAATAGGAAAGTCGACAGCATACCCCCAATCAAATAAGTAGTTACGCTGAAATAAACGTGGTACCGCAATATCACCTTCGTTTGCAAATACATCTCTAAACTTCTGCTGATTATACTGGCGCACAACATTAGACTGTACAGCAATATTAGACGGCAAGTAATTAAAGTTTAAATCTTTTAAGAACTTATAGTACTTCCCAGTGAATAGAGAGTCATTTTTTGCAAATGGTTCTACAGGCTTAGCATTAAAACTATAGTTATAAGTACCTCCTAATCTCACATTCTGATCGCGAGATTCTTCTATCTCAAAATCCTTATGATCTGTCTGGTTGTAAGAATATGAAAAAGTAAGATTTTCAATATCATACGGCATAGGCTTACGCTCTGTATCCGTGCGCTCTTTTCTTACTCCTATAGCATTAAAGC
The DNA here is from genome assembly GCF_042466145.1 of Dokdonia sp. R78006. Taxonomy (NCBI): domain Bacteria; kingdom Pseudomonadati; phylum Bacteroidota; class Flavobacteriia; order Flavobacteriales; family Flavobacteriaceae; genus Dokdonia; species Dokdonia sp. R78006. The sequence continues at coordinate 614,463 of NZ_JAXHBU010000001.1, forward strand.
TTTGACGTTTTGTATAATCTACAGAGTAATCTTCAATGTTATCTCTCTCCTCTTGACTAGCCGCATTATCTAGTGATGTATCCAACTCAACATCCTCATAAAGCGGATTAAACTTAGGTGTAATACTCTGCTCGCCTATTGCATAATTAAGAGGTAACTGTAATCCCCATTTCTTTGGCAGTAATTGGCCCGCGTTAAGATTTGTCACAATATCATACTGAGTCACATCTTCTAAGCTACGCTCACCTGCGTTTTGCTCTATACTTCCAAAACCTACAGTACTTAAACGTCCTGTTGCAGATACATTTGCAAAATCTGCAATATTTCCATCTACACTCAATACTCCAGCATATCCACCATCATTAGTAAGATCTGATAAGCGTAGCTCATTAAACCAAACTTCTCCACCTATTTCTCCTGGAGAACAACCCATAGCTTGGTTGCTCGTTGGGTTTCCATTTTTTACACCAAGCATTAATGTTCTTACATCACCAAAACTAGGAAGACCTTGAATACCTATACGCAATTGACCTTCTTCATAACACATAGACTCTGGATTGAGAATACGATCACCGTTTTGATCAAAATACGTGATATCATCTGGATCTGATTCTACATCTCCCGCAATAACTTTTGACTTAATAATCTGTAATAATTCTAATGGAAGATCGAGCTCATTTGCCGCTGGCCAGATAGCATCTCTATCTTGGTTAGACACATTAAATGCAGTAGGCTGTAGTGGTAATTCTATCTGATAAAAATTTGAATTAAGGTCGGTTCCCATTCTTATGAAACCTACTAGATTCTGATTATCAAGACCATTGTCAACAATAGGCTCTGCGTGCATAAACATCTTAAGATTTTTATACTGTCGCATGTCGAGATTATAATATTTATAAACTCCTCTTGCGTCTTGCTCTTCAAGATTTTGAACTCTCAAAGAAAGAGACTGCTCGTTTTGCCTGATATTGTTATTGTTGTTATTGAGCCTCTCACGCTCTACCCCTGGAGGTAATGCATAAGGAACTGGCTGTCTTGTTTCGTTTGCCTCAATATTTACGGCAGCTACCTCAAATTGCGTGTTATCCGCATCATTGATTTGCGTGTTCTCATTAGGATCTAACGTTAGTAGGTATCTTCTAAAATCACCACGTACTAAATCTAATGTTCCAAAACGAAGTACAACATCTTCTTGCCAACCACTCATGTACATACGCATAAAACGTATAGACCTAAAGTCATTAATTCCTCCAACTACATTTGTCGCTTGGTTGATTGGCACTCTAAACTGCACCCATCTGGTAGGTAGTTGATTTCCATTTTGAGTAGTGACAGTAAGTTCTCTCACATCAGTTACAAATGGATTATTTTCTATACTTAAAGATGCTGGATTAATAGGTAATTCATATTCAAAATATGCATCTACCGTATTCATTGTATTATCACGGTTTACATCTTCCACATCTGGAAAAGTAGTTGAACCACGATTAGTTTGTGTCACCTCTACCGGAGAGTTACCCTGATTGTTATTATAATCTCTATATCGTTCTATAACGCCACCTTCAGTATTTAAGAAGTAATTATAGTTATCACCTGCAGGATCTGGGAGTCCTGCAAAGTTTGGAAATTCCATTGCCTCCTCTACATCGCTTAGTCCATCATAACCTACATCTTGATTAGTACGCTGCTGGCCTTCTGTGTCAAAAGCATAGACTAAAGATTGATTAGTAGGTACTTTACCCCATACAGTTTCTGAGGTTGACTCGTCTCCTCCTTCATTAGGAAGTCCGTTTTCATATTGTTTTCTTCCATCCTTAAGAATATCTTCAGAGATACTACCTAAGTTAAGTGTAAGGTTTCCTCCAGCATTTGTTGTGTCACCATCTCCAAAAAATGGATCTAGTAACCAGAATTCAACAAATTCTACATTTGCTTGTTCAAAGTCTGTAGAAGTTAACTGCCTTGTAATTCCTCCAAAATTTTGTTGAGGATTAGAAAGCATGCCGTCTTGCGCATCAAGACTAAAGTTATAAGGCCCTCTCTCTTGCGGGAAATAAGCTAAATCAAGCGTAAAAAGTGCCTGTGTTTGACCTGCAATAATATCTTGTTGAGGAAATATCTCATCTCTAAAAACACGTCTTGTTTCTGCTAGGGACAAATCGTCGTCTGAGATGCCACCAGGGCGCTGATTGTTATAAAAAATAGGATCTATAGAATACCAAGCAAATTTCGCTCTTCTATATCCCGTAGCGAGATCACCGTTTGCTAGCTCACCACCAAAACCTACCGGTGCAGATGACAAACTCCATTGTAAAGCTCCTCCAATATCTATTGAAGTTTGTGATCCCTCAAAATCATCCACATAAGAGGTTGCCTCGCCATTAAAATCTGTTCCTTTAGGTTGCCCAGGAATTAGATATGCTACCTCACCTCTAACTGATAGGTTGGAAGGAACATCAGTATCTATATTAGGAAGCTTATTAACCCATCTAGTTAAGAAAGGAAGTTCTGTAGAGTAACTTGCATTTAACCCTACAATCGTATTGTTTATTGGCTCAAAGCTATATGTAGCTTTTTGAGTAAGTGGTCGCTCATTAAGATTTAAGAAAGTACCTCCTACTATAAAATTTTCATTAAACTGGTGTTCTACATTAATCCCTGTAAAACGCTTATTCTGCTGTCCAAAAATAGCATTATTCTCTACCGATGCAGAGATAGGAATACCGGACGCTTCTAAAGATTTATCTAAAATAATAACACGACCTAATTGGTAATTAACCGTATAGTCAAGTCCTTCTACTAGTCTTCTTCCTCCTGCAGTTACTGTCACAGAACCTTGTGGCACATTAAAAGCTCCTAATGGAATACCCTGCTCTTGAGCAGATTTATAACGTCCTTTTAATAAGAATTTGTTCTTCTCGGCATTATCTCTAGCTATTGTTTTTGTAGACTGATATAAAGAAGAATAAACATACTTGTCTTGATGCGGATTATAAGTCTCTGTATTCTCATAAGTTTCTGCACCATCATTTACGCTTAGCAAATCAAATAATGTCTCTCCAAATGGTTCTACAGTTGTAAATACGATACTTCCATTTTGTACATGTACTGTTGTTCCTGGCACAAAATCAAAGAAACCATCTCCTCCTACTTGCGGATCTCCAAAGGTGGTTAGTCTATCAAGATTAAATAATCGTAACAACGTATTACTCTCAAGATCTCCACGATCTTGACCTTCATCCATGGTGTTATCGTTATTAGTCCCATCAAACAATGTAGGTAAAGGGGCTCCACCTACAGGAGTTATGAAATTAATAGGAGAAGGATCTGAGTATACAATGTTCAATCTAAATCCTTCCTGCTCTAATTGAAAAGCACCTAGCGGATAGATGTTTTTCATCATTAAATCCCATATAGGCTCTTGTACATTTGTGAGGTTACTTTTAAGCATTTTAACCACAAGATTAACAGGGCTTCCAGCTTGTCCAGCAGGAATTACGGTATCTAAAATACCATCTCCATTTACATCTTGACCGTTTAAAATACCATCACCATTCACATCTGCATCTGCACTATCTGCAATGTTATCGCCATCTTGATCTGGACGACCTTGTCCAAAATCTGCATCAATAATGTCTGGTCTTCCATCTCCATCTGCATCTGGACGGCTACCCTCGGTAGCATTAATACCGTCATTTGCAAATTCTCCTACTTGATACACTTGACCTCCTACTGTATATTGAAAGGCTACCCCAAGTACTTCATCATTATTTAATCGCTGGCTAAGAGATATGTAACCTAGTGCTGGGTATAATGTAAACTGAGAGCTTTGTAATTGTCTAGCGTTTTCAAGTAATACGTAGTCAGTTCCATCCTGCACTGTAACGTTACCAAAACCTTGACTAGCCGTCGCCACGTCTCTTATTGCTGGTGTAAGAACAGACTGTACAGACTGATCATTTATGCCACGCGGGTTAAAATCATTATTACGGTTATCTGGAAATGCATTTGCAGAGTTATTGATAAAACCAGGATTTGCTCCCGCATCAATCCCTAAGTTTGCTGGGTCAGATTCACCTATATCTTGTAATGCAATTATATTTCGTGCGTTTGTAGTTTGGTTTTGTCTATTTGTAATCCAAACTTCTACCCTAGTTATTTGAACTCCTCTGTTATCAATAAATGGATAGTTCTTAAGAGCATCGTTATAGGTATCTCTAAAGTAATGCGCTAAGAAGAAGTGACGATTTTCATCATAATCTAATGCAGGCACTTCAAAGTCTTGCACAGTTGCACCACCCTCTGCAGTTACAGTTCTAGGTTGTGATTGGTTCTCAGAAAACACAGCCGTTACTCGCGTCTTTCCAAACTGTAACTCAGTTTTAACACCAAACAAACTCTGCGAACCTTGAATAAGTGCGCTATTGAGCGGCATCGAAATATTACCTACTTCAATTTTCTGTATAATATCATCCTCAGTAGGTGTGTATTCTAGCTTAATTTGATTTTGGAAATTAAAGGTAGACTCCGTATCGTAATTTGCTGTAATCTGTAAGCGCTCACCCACTTGACCTAGTAAACTCAAGCTTATTCGTTGATCAAAGTCAAAGGTAAAATTGCTACGGTTACGTGGTGAAAATGCTGGGTTATCTTGTTTTGTAAATAACAGCCCAAGATCCATCTCTACAGATCCCTGTGGTGTAAACTCTATCTTATCTCCACCAAAAATGCTTTTAAATAAATCATTCTCAACATATAGTGATTTTACTAAACTATTGCGGGTATCATCCTCTTCAGACCTACCATCTACTACATTTACTTTCTCTCTAAAATACTGACGCATCTGCTCGTCACGTACTCTTTTTTGATATTCGGCTGGGGTTAAAATTAAAGGATATGTGATATTAAAACTCCCTAATTCCTCGGTAAATATATACCTGTCGAGCGCAGCATCATAAGTGTATTTTGACACTATACTATTAGGATTAGGTAACACTAGGCTACCTAACGAGAAGGTTGTGGCCGTAGAGTCTTGAGCTGCTGCATTCTCCTCTTCTTCCTGCGCCATTGCTACGGAATTTCCTAGAAAGAAAAATCCAACTACAAACAATATCGCTATACGTACATTTAAATAATAGTGTTGCTTCAAAATATGCCTACAGTTTTTTTAATGCTTCTTTGATAATCGTTTCCACGCTTGCGTCTGGCTTTTCTTTTACGATAGCCGTACAGACTTTTTCTGCTTGCTTACGCGCAAAACCTAATGTCTCTAAAGCAGATAACGCCTCTTCTTTGCTAGTATTGCTTTGCACAGCACTTTCACTACTCATATCGTACACCTTCAGGATCTTATCCTTGAGGTCGAGTATTACTCGCTGGGCTGTTTTTGCTCCTATTCCCTTAATACTTTGTATGGTTGCTACATCATTTGAAGCAATAGCTTGTTTTATTTGGTTAGGATCTAGGGAGGACAACATTGTCCTTGCCGTACTTGCCCCTATACCAGAAACAGACAGCAATAATCTAAACATCTCACGCTCCATCACCTCCATAAAACCAAAAAGTGTATGGCTATCTTCTTTAACTTGTAGATGGGTGTGTAACTTTAAAGCCTCGCTATCTCCTAGCTGCCCAAAAGTGTGCAATGAGATATTAATAAAATATCCTACTCCGTTGCAGTCTAGCACTACGTGAGTTGGATTTTTTTCTATAAGTCTTCCGCTTAAGTGAGTGATCATTTAACAAATAATTAAGGAGCGTAAATGTAAGAAAATTATGTCTAGGAGATTGCCAATTTTAATGGTTACGCTTTCGCGAAAATGAAACCACTCAAAACCACGCTTCTTCAATAAAAACTAACGATTAACTCTTTCTCATTTCATGAACAAAAGAACTCACAAAAAAAGAGGTGTAAACATTACATTTTACACCTCTTTGTATCAAATTTTCGCGAAAGCGAAATCTATATATTACTTCTGTTCTTGCGCACGGCGCACTTCTTGTTTTTGCTTTTTCTGAGCGTCAATAACCGTAATTGCAGCCATACTTACCATTTCGTCTACACTTGCTCCTAGTTGAAGTACATGTACAGGCTTGCGCATACCTAATAAAATAGGCCCAATGTTATCTGCCTTTTCAAGCTCCTTAATCACTTTATAGGTAATGTTTGCACTATCTATATTTGAAAATACAAGTGTATTTACTTTTCTTCCTGCTAGTTTTGAGAAAGGAAATTTTGCTTGTAACATTTCCTTGTTAAGAGCAAAATCTGCTTGTACTTCACCATCTACCACAAGATCTGGATAATAGCGGTGCAAGTAAGATACCGCCTTACTCACCTCTGTAGCTTTCTCATGTCCAGAAGATCCAAAGTTTGAATAACTCACCATCGCAACAACAGGCTCAAGACCAAACATTTTTACGGTAGTGGAAGTCATTTGAGCAATTTTAGCAAGCTCCTTTGCTGTAGGATTGATATTTATTGAAGTGTCCGCAAGAAACAAAGGTCCTCTTGATGTCACCATCAAGTTACAAGCTGCTACTTTTTGCACTCCAGGCGCAGTACCTATAACTTCAAGCACAGGCTTTATCACTGTAGGGTAACTACGACTATAACCAGATAACATACCATCTGCATCTCCTTCATTTACCATCATAGAGGCAAAATAATCGCGACGCTTTACTTGACGCCTTGCATCAAGATACGTGATACCTTTACGCTTACGTGTGTTCCAGTAAATATTTGCATAGCGATCTACTTGATCTTTTTCCTCATTAGATAATGGATCTATAATCTCTACATCTGCCTCAAAACCTATTTCTTCCTTGAGCTCAAGTATCACCTCTCTATTACCTAGTAGCACAGGAATTGCAATTCCTTCTTCATGTACAATCTGAGCAGCTTTTAGTACATCCAGCTGGTCTGACTCTGCAAAGATAATACGCTTAGGATCTAGCCTAGCTCTATCAAGCAGTAATCTTACTATCTTATTATCTTCTCCTAGGCGTTCTAATAACTCATCGTTATATGAATCCCAGTCTGTTATAGGCTCAAGTGCAACTCCGCTATCCATAGCAGCTTTTGCAACTGCTGGAGGAATCGTTGTTATCAATCTCGGGTCAAAAGGCTTTGGGATGATATAATCTCGTCCAAAGGTAAATCGTGTTGCTCCGTATGCAATATTCACCTGCTCTGGAACTGGCTCTTTTGCTAGTTGAGCAAGTGCTTTTACAGCAGCCATTTTCATTTCTTCATTTATTGCCGTTGCTCTTACATCAAGCGCTCCACGGAAAATGAAAGGAAAACCAAGCACATTATTAACCTGATTAGGATGGTCAGAACGTCCCGTCGCCATAATAAGATCTGGTCTAGAAGTAATTGCTACGTTATAATCGATCTCTGGCGTTGGGTTTGCCATTGCAAAAACAATAGGATCATTTGCCATAGATCTAATCATATCTGGCGATACAATATTACCTACAGAAAGTCCCAAGAACACATCTGCATCTACCATGGCATCTGCAAGATTCTTGTAATCCTTGTTACTTTTAAATTTCACCTGCTCTGGAGAAAGGTCTGTACGATCTGCTCGTAACAAACCGTTTATATCAAACATTGATATATTTTCTAGCTTAGCACCTAGTAAGTGATATAAGTTCATGCAAGAGATAGCAGCACTTCCCGCACCACTCACCACAATCTTTACATCCTCAATACGTTTACCTGCAATTTCTAATGCATTAAGCATTGCCGCAGCCGAAATAATTGCTGTACCATGCTGATCATCATGCATCACTGGGATATCCAACTCTGCCTTAAGTCTGCGTTCTATTTCAAAAGCTTCTGGAGCTTTAATATCTTCTAAGTTAATACCTCCAAAAGTGGGAGCTATATTTTTTACAGTTTCTACAAAAGCGTCTACATCCTTAGTATCCACTTCTATGTCAAACACATCAATACCAGCAAATATTTTAAACAAAAGCCCTTTACCTTCCATTACAGGCTTAGAGGCTTCTGGCCCTATATCTCCCAGTCCTAAAACTGCGGTACCATTTGTGATTACGGCAACTAGGTTACCCTTTGCCGTATATTTATAAACGTTATTTACGTCTTTTGCAATCTCTAGACAAGGCTCTGCTACACCAGGAGAATATGCTAACGCGAGATCACGCTGGCTAGAATACTTCTTCGTAGGAACTACGGCAATTTTACCTGGTTTAGGCTTTGCGTGATACACGAGAGCTTCTCTACGCTTGTTGCTGTTTTGACTCATAAAGTTGATTTGTATTTGACTTACAAAAATACAGATTTCCTAATACGCCACATAAGCTATAACACATTATAGTTATGAGGTAGGGTTCTATTTAAAATCTAATAACTGCGTTAAGATATCTACATTTTGAGGAAGTCTCCCTACGTGCTGTAGTTTTATTGCAGCTAGTGATAGTGCGATTTTGAGACATCGCTCAACTTCATACTCCTTGATGTATGCAAATAAAAAGCCACTCCAGAAGGCATCTCCTGCACCTGTAGCGTCAAGAATATTTTCTACTCTTGCTGCCGGTAGTTCAATTATTTCTTGAGATTCTTTTTTACGCTTTCGCGAAAGCTTAACCCCATCAGAACCAAGCGTGAGACAAACAAGCTCAACACCAATATCGTTATGAAAGAAATCAAATATCTCATCATGAGACTTACGTTCTTCAAACAAGCGCTCCATATCATCCTCGCTTATCTTCACTAGCGGATTATATGAACAGTATTTTCTAAAGGTTTCCATTGCTTTTTCCCGCTTTAGAAAAATGCGTGGAGAGTAATTAAGATCTATACTCAAAGTGCATCCCGCCTCAAAAGCCTTTTTTGCTTTGGCTAAAATAGTAGTCCGCGCAGGATTTTTACTTAATGCAAAAGCTGTGGTGTGAAAAACGGAGGTCTTTTCAATAAGCTCATCTGGAATTTGATCTTCGGTGATTTTTGTGTCTGCGTAGCGATAGGGAATAAAATCTGGTGTTCCCGTCGTTTTCGATACAAAAATTACACTAGTAGGATTTACAGCATCTGTTCTCACAAGATCTGTTTGCACTCCATTCTCGGCAAGCTTCTCTTCTATATAAAGACCTAAACCATCATCACCTCTAGTTGCAGCAAGCTTCACATTCATCCCTAGACGCGCTAAGTTCATTGCCACATTTGTAGGGCTGCCACCTAGATACCTGTGATAATCTCTAGTTTGATCAATTCTCACTTCCTTTTGGTGACCTATGAAGTCTATCAGAACTTCGCCTACACATATAATATCAATATCTCTATTCAAGCCTTTCTAGTATTTTAATGCACCCTAAGATGCAAATCTATTATTACATAACAAACTACTAATTACTCTGGTTGATTATATACTTCTTGCGCTTGCTTAGGTGTCAACCTAAGTGCTAGAATAGCCGATATTAAGAAAAATACACCAGCAAATAATATGGCGTTTATAGCACTACCACCTAATAAATATTTATAGATAGGACCAAAAGTCACAGTCTCAATAGCCATAGGTATTACAATCATCATATTTAAAATACCCATATAAATACCACGTTTAGTTTGCGGCACAATCTTAGAAACCATTGTGTATGGAATTCCCATCATTGCAGCCCAGCCTATTCCGAATAGAATCATAGGTAACACCACTAAATTTGCATCGCTTATATATGGGATCAAAAACATAGCAAGTGCTGTACCTAGTAAACTTGCTGCATAAATTTTCTTACCTCCATACTTTAACGTGAGCGGTACGAGCACAAGCGCAACGACCATAGTCACAGAGTTGTATGTTAAACTCATTTTTGCAGATTGTGATGCAGCTTCCCCGATAGTAAAATTTAGTGTGTCCCTAAACATAGGTACATTAAACTGCCAGTATACAAATAATGCGTACCACTGAAAAAGATACACACCAGCTACCTTCCACATAAATGCAGGCATAGTCTTTACAGTTTGAGCAATCTCGACAAAAGGATGTTTAAATTTTTGTATAAAAGTTAATCCTCTAAATGCTTCTATTTCTACCATCTCACCTTCAGAAGGTGGTATTTCTTTGGTTTTACTCACAGACCATAAAATGGTAGTGATAGATAATATCGCACCTATAAAAAATGAATAATACAACCACTGAGGTATACTCCCTACAATCTCCTCTGCTACCCCTAGAATTTCTTGAAAATATATGATTGATAGCATCGCAATCACCGTTCCTGCACCTACAAATAGACTTTGCATTTGATAACCAAGGCTTAATTGCTTTTGAGGCAACTTATCTCCTACTAGAGCTCTATATGGCTCCATAGCCATGTTGTTCCCTATATCGAGTATCCAGAGCAATGCAACCGCTACCCATAACACAGGACTAAAAGGAAATGCAAACAAACAGATACTACCTATGAGAGCACCTATGAGAAAAAAAGGCTTTCTTCTTCCAAATTTTGGCGACCATGTTTTGTCACTTATCGCTCCTATAATAGGCTGTACAATCAATCCTGTAATAGGACCTGCAATATTGAGAATAGGCAATAAATCTTCGGCAGCTCCTAGATATAAGAATATAGGGTTTATAGCTGTTTGTTGAAGTCCGAAAGAGAATTGAATCCCTAAGAAACCAACGTTCATATTAAAAATTTGCCAGAATGAGAGGTTAGGCTTTTTAATGGAGCTTAGTATTTTATTCATAAGATAGCGCGTAGTTATTGCAGTGTAGCGACAGTAATATCCGTAATAATTATTAAAATTCGGTTTACCAGGTTTAAAAATTATTACAATCACGCTTTCGCGAAAGCGTAACACATAACCTCTACTGCTTTTTAAGTGCGTTTATATTGCGCTGTAAACCTGAAAACTTTGTCCGTTTTACTGCAGATTTTCTAAAGATTTCTGAAAATACTTCTTGGGTGATTTCTTCCCAGTCCTTTTTTGAATTAGAGAGCAATTCTGGATGAGGGTCAAAAAGCGGCTCACTATGCGCTTTTGAAAAACGATTCCAAGGACACACGTCTTGACACACGTCACAACCAAACATCCAGTCATCTAGATGTGGCTTTGCATAGTCAGGAATTTGATTCTTTAACTCTATCGTAAAGTAACTTATGCACTTACTCCCGTCTACCTTATAAGGCTCAACAATAGCATCTGTGGGGCATGCATCTATACAGGCAGTACAGCTACCACAATGATCTGTTACAGGTGTGTCGTAGTCCAAATCCAAATCAATCACTAGCTCTGCAATAAAGTAAAAAGAACCCGTTTTCTTTGAGAGTAAATTGCTATGCTTTCCTATCCAGCCCAATCCGCTTTTTTTTGCCCATGCCTTATCAAGCACTGGAGCACTATCTACAAAAGCACGGCCATGCACATCCCCTATTTCCTCTTGAATGTTATGTAAAAATTCTTTGAGCTTATCCTTTATCACAAAGTGATAATCGCGGCCATAAGCATACTTAGATATCTTATACGAATCCTCATTTTGAATTTCGTGAGGATAATAATTAAGCAATAGAGAAATAACACTTTTTGAACCCTCAACGAGCTTCGTAGGATCAAGACGCATATCGAAGTAGTTCTCCATATACTGCATCTCACCATTCATATTTTGCTTAAGCCATGACTCAAGTCGAGGTGCTTCTTCCTCTAGAAAACCAGCTTTACTTATACCACAAGACATAAAACCTAGGCGAGTGGCTTCCGCTTTAATGAATGCTGTATGTTTTGCTCGATTTTCAATCATTACTACCTTGGTATAAACTCCAGAAATGCATTTTTAGGCTTCAATGTAATAAGCGGTAATATTTCAATAGGCGTGCTTTTTGGAGCAATCTTGAACATAGCCACTAGCTCAGTAACGGCTAGTATCATCTCATACATAGCAAAATTATTACCGATACACATTCTAGGTCCTGCGCCAAAAGGGAAATATGCCGGATGCTTCATTCCTGCATTATCATCAAATCTAGTAGGATCAAATTGATCTGCTCGCTCCCAGAAGTCTTTATGTTTATGTATTTCTATCACAGAAAATAGCAAATTAGAACCCGCAGGAACCTCCATACCGTTATGCTCATCATCTTCAATATTCACACGATCTATAAAATATGCCGGTGGATACATACGCATGGTTTCCTCCAGCACTTGCTTAGTAACCGTACATTGTCTTAAAAACTCATTGAGAGTGGTGGAGTTCGCTTTCGCGAAAGCGTATTCTTCATAAATCTTATCTTGCCAGATAGGATTTCTAGCAAGTAGCTCAGCTGTAAATGTAAGTGCGTTTGAAGTAGTCTCATGACCCGCCGAAAATAAAATGAGAATTTCATCGATGAGCTGCTCTTCCTCCATAAATCCGCCATCCTCATATTGAGAATCTAGCAGCATATCAAGTAGATCACCAGGCTTGTCACCGCTATCCTTGCGCTCTTGTACAAGTTCCTTTAGAATCACCCTCGCCTCTTTTGTAAGAGCGAGATGCTTATCTATAGGTCCACCATATTTAAAATACCATGCCTTAAATGGCTGGCGAAGTTCTTTTACAAGCATCTTTTGTGCTTGCTCTGTGATGTATTGTAATCTATTTATTTTGTCTCGATCTACATCAGTTTTAAACAATGCCTTAACGACAGTCATAAATGCAAGGTCATTAAAAACTTCAAACACATCAAAAGGCTTATGCGTTTCAACACGTATTAGTTCTTCTTTAATTACCTCATGCATTGCATCAAGTAATTGTGCTAGCTGCTTCTTATGAAAAGCTGGCTGTATAAGTTTACGTTGTTTTTTCCAGTGGTCGCCCTCTGCGGTGAGCAGACCTTCCCCAACATATTTTGCTAGGTCCTTAGTTTGGATAGGTGATTTACTATAATTGCGCTGATTTTTTTGAAGTGCATATTTGGCAAATTCCGTATCTCTTGAAAAGACTACATCATTACCAAAACCAAGCTTTAGTTTGAAAGTATCACCTTTTGACTCAAAGTTTTCTTTATGAAAAGGCAGAGGGTTTTTAAGGATACTTCCCGCATTGGCAAGAAATTTAAACACGGATACTGCTGGAATTTTATCTGGCATATAATGTTTTATAGGATCAATTATAAAGATACGGCTTGATTAAAATTAAGATAATCCAGGCTTTCAAAAAATATGAATCATCCACTTTCAATAAACATACTTTACCACTATAATTAAAAGAGTCCGCCCTGCACAGGTCCTTTTACACGACCTAAATGCCTATAAGCTTCTTCGGTCACTTCTCTACCTCTAGGTGTACGCATTATAAAACCTTGTTGTATTAGGAATGGTTCATATACTTCCTCAATTGTTTCTGCACTCTCAGATACTGCAGTTGCAAGGGTTGTTATACCTACCGGTCCACCCTTGAACTTATCTATAATAGTCGCAAGTATTTTATTATCCATCTCATCAAGACCATGTGCATCTACGTTTAATGCCTCAAGACTATATTTTGCAATAGCAATATCTATACGCCCGTTACCCTTGATCTGAGCAAAATCACGCACACGTCTCAATAACGCATTTGCGATACGAGGAGTTCCTCTACTCCTCCCTGCAATCTCCACAGCAGCTTCCATAGAGATAGGCACTCCTAATATACTAGAGCTACGCTCAACGATAGTAGTAAGCAGTTCTGTAGTATAATATTGTAATCTGCTTGAGATACCAAAACGTGCGCGCATAGGTGCTGTAAGCAGTCCTGAACGCGTTGTTGCACCCACTAGTGTAAATGGAGCAAGATCTATCTGAACACTTCGAGCATTGGGACCTGTTTCAATCATGATATCGATACGATAATCCTCCATAGCTGAGTATAGATACTCTTCTACTATTGGACTCAATCTATGTATCTCATCAATAAAGAGGACATCTCTCTCATCGAGATTAGTAAGTAATCCCGCAAGATCTCCTGGCTTGTCGAGTACTGGACCTGATGTGATCTTGATATTTACATCAAGTTCATTGGCGAGAATATTTGCAAGGGTGGTTTTACCTAAACCTGGAGGACCATGAAACAATGTATGATCTAAAGCTTCTCCTCTTTGGTTTGCTGCTTGAACAAATATCTTCAAGTTTTCTAGCACCTGATCTTGTCCCGCAAAATCATCAAAGGATAACGGTCTCAATGCCTTTTCGACATCTACATCTTCTCTAGAAAAACCATCGTTTGTGGGGTCTAAATGTTCATTCATAAGTAGCAGTGATTTCAATCAAAGATAAGGAATAGTGTTGGGTCATGATGGATACATAACAATGAGCACTCACAAAATTATACATTGCATTAGTCCGCTTTCGCGAAAGCGTCACAACAAAAAACCCACTCGATGGAGTGGGTTTTTAAAACTAAATATTATAATCTAGTGATTCATTTCTTCTTCATTAGGTTGAAGAGGCATGGTCTGTGGGATAAAATCTTGACCAGGTATTACGTAATCTGAACCATCTTTATTCAATTTAGAATAATCATATGGCCAACGTTGTACCTCTGGAATTGCTCCAGCCCAGTTACCGTGAATATGTTTATGTTCCGTAGTCCATTCTAACGTGTTAGACTTCCAAGGGTTTTGCGCTCCTACTTTTCCATAGAACATAGAATGGATAAAGTTATATAAGAATACTAATTGTGCTCCTGCAGTTATGAATGCAAAAATACTTATAGCCTTATTTACGTCTAGTAAATCATCAAAATATGGGAAGGCTGAGTTTGTATAATAACGTCTTGGAAGACCCGCCATTCCGATAAAGTGCATAGGGAAGAAAATACCGTATGCTCCAATCACTGTGATCCAGAAGTGAACGTAACCTAAGTTTTTGTTCATCATCTTACCTTCAAACATTTTTGGGAACCAGTGGTACACTCCTGCAAATAGTCCATAAAGGGCAGATATACCCATTACTAAGTGGAAGTGAGCAACTACGAAGTAAGTATCGTGTACGTTAATATCTAATGTAGAATCTCCAAGGATAATTCCTGTAAGACCTCCAGATATAAACGTAGATACAAGACCTATAGAGAATAACATTCCAGGGTTGAACTGTAGGTTACCTTTCCATAAGGTCGTTATATAGTTAAAAGCTTTTACTGCGGACGGTATCGCGATAAGTAAAGTTGTAAATGTAAATACCGATCCTAAGAAAGGATTCATTCCCGAGATGAACATATGGTGACCCCATACTATAGTTGACAAGAATGCTATCGCAAGAATAGAAGCAATCATCGCACGGTAACCAAAAATAGGCTTACGTGAGTTAGTTGATATAATCTCAGATGATATTCCTAATGCTGGTAATAATACAATGTATACTTCTGGGTGACCTAAGAACCAGAAAAGGTGCTCAAATAATACAGGTGAACCTCCAGAATTATGTAATACTTCTCCACCGATATAGATGTCAGACAAGAAGAATGATGTTCCAAAACTTCTATCCATGATAAGCATTAATGCCGCAGAAAGTAATACTGGGAATGAAACAACACCAATAATTGCTGTTACAAAGAATGCCCAGATTGTAAGAGGAAGTCTAGTCATAGACATACCTTTAGTACGTAAGTTTATTACAGTTACAACGTAATTCAATGATCCTATTAGTGAAGAAGCAATGAAAATAGCCATTGAAACTAACCATAGTGTCATTCCCATACCTGAAGCAGGGATGCTATTAGGTAATGCTGATAATGGAGGATAAATTGTCCATCCCGCTGCAGCTGGACCAGACTCTACAAAAAGAGAAAGAACCATGATTACTGAAGAAAGGAAAAATAACCAGTAAGATACCATGTTCAAGAATCCTGAAGCCATATCTCGAGCTCCAATTTGAAGTGGAATCAATAAATTACTAAATGTACCACTCAAACCAGCGGTAAGTACAAAGAACACCATGATGGTTCCATGTATCGTAATAAGTGCTAAATAAATATTTGGATCCATAACACCATCTTTACCCCAGTCTCCTAAGAGTACTTCGTAAATAGTGAACTGGTGATCTGGCCAAGCAAGTTGAAGACGGAATATCAATGACATCCCAATACCTATAATACCCATTATCAAACCAGTAATTAAGTACTGCTTTGAGATCATCTTATGATCTGTACTAAAGATATATTTTGTTACAAATGTTTGCTCGTGGTGGTGCTCGTGATCGTCATGACCATGATCTGCTGTTGGTGCGTGTGCTGCCATACCTTGATTCTTTAGTTAATTTTTCTTTTTCTTTTTTTTACTCTTGAGCCGTTGCTAAAGAACTACCAAATGTCTTTTGTTCTGCCATCCAAGCATCATACTCTTCTTGGGTTTCAACAACAATCTTCATCTGCATGTTATAATGCGAAGCTCCACAAATCTTATTACATAGCAAGTAATAGTCAAATTCGTCATAAGCATCTATTGGACCGTCTCCAGCTGCAATAGACTGTTTGTTTTTCTCTTTTCTAATATCCTTAATAGTCGCCATCTTATCCTTCATGTAATCCGTATCGCGTATTTCAGCAGTGGTTTTTGAAGGTGTGAATGAGAACTGAGTAATCATACCTGGCACTACATTCATCTGCGCTCTAAAGTGTGGCATATAAGCAGAGTGAAGTACATCTTGAGAACGTAACTTAAAAATCACTTGACGTCCTACAGGAAGGTGTAACTCTGTAGTGATCTTATCATCCATTGCATCTGCATCACTCTCATCTACTCCGACAGTATTTGCTCCTTCAATGAATCTTACGTTTGCATTACCTAAGGTATTATCTTCTCCAGCATATCTAGCTTGCCATCCGAAACGTTTTGCATAAAGCTCAACTACGATAGCATCTTCATCCTCCTCAAAGTTCATAATATCTGACCAAGTAAAAAGACCATATATAATTAAACCTGCAAGAACGATTACTGGGATTATCGTCCAGATAAACTCTAATTTATCGTTATCTGCATAAAAAAGTGCTTTCTGCCCTTTCTTACCGCTATACTTATAAGCAAAATAATGCAACAATGCTTGTGTTATAACCTGCACAAACATAATGAGTGCTAATGAGATAAATAACAAATTGTCATAATCTGCTCCGTGTTCTGAAGACGCTTCTGGCAGATAAAATTTACTGTAATTAATAAAACAGTATGCCATTATAAAATAAAATACAACTGCAAACCATAGCATCAATTTACCATTGATACGATTGTCTTTGTCGTCAGCTACTTGAGCTGTTTCGCTATTAGTCTTCTTATTAAACTGTGATAGTTTAAAGATCTTCGACATTTGCCAAAGTGTGACTACAAATAGAATTACTACGATGAGTGCTAATAAACCTGTCATTGTTTTCTAACTTCTTTATATCAATATTCTAATAATGAAAGTGTTTACTTTCTTCAATAAGCGGATTGCGCTTAGGCTCTAACGGACGTTTTGTAAGCGACGTAAATACAATCAATACAAATAATCCAAAGAAGAACATAAGTGATCCTAACTCTACAAATCCAAATGACCAAGCTTGCCCAACTGTACCAGGCATAACCATGTTATATATATCCACATAGTGACCTAATAAGATAACGATACCAGCCATAACAACGAACCAGTTTACACGTTTGAAGTCACTATTCATAAGAATTAATAGTGGAAAAAGGAAGTTCATTATAAGCATTCCGAAGAATGGCAAGTTATAATCTTCTATACGCTGTATGTAGTATGTTACTTCTTCTGGAATGTTTGAATACCAAATAAGCATGAACTGAGAGAACCATAAGTATGTCCAGAAAATACTAAATCCAAACATAAATTTAGCAAGGTCATGAATGTGACTATCATTTACACTCTGTAAATAACCAGCACCTTTAAGTATCATAGTTATTAGAGCGATAGTTGTAATACCACAAACCATCATTCCTGCAAGTACATACCATCCAAATAGCGTACTAAACCAGTGTGGGTCTATAGACATAATCCAATCCCATGACATCATTGACTCAGTATATAAGAAGAATACTAAGAATGCCGCAGCAAGTTTAAATGACTTCTTATGTGATTTGTTATCTGTTGCTTCATCTTGCTCCTTAGAAAACTTTACAGCAAAGAATCTATATGCATTCCAACCTGCAATAAATATTACAGCTCTAATCAATAACCATGGAACATTTAACCAATCTGATTTACCAGCAATTAATTTATCATAGTTTTCACTAGTTGGATCTGTAATACCATCTGCCATCCAGTGGAAGATATGGTTGAAATGAAAACCAGAAAGAGCTAACAAAATCAACATGATAATACTTCCAGGTAACAAGTACCCAGTAATACCTTCCATCACTCTAAGCAATAAAGGAGACCATCCAGCTTGTGCTGCATATTGAACAGCGTAAAACGCTAGACACCCTAATGAAATCATAAAGAAAAAGAATGCCGCAACATATACTGCAGACCATGGCTTATTCTTATAACCGTCTAAAAGGTGTTGATTATGTTCAGCTTCGCTCATTGCATGACCTTCTTCAGCTTGATGACTAGCAACTGCATGATCTTCACCGTGACCTTTTGCAGTAGCAATAGCTTCGTGTGTATCATGACCGTCACCAGATACTGCTGTATCATGACTCTCTCCGTGATCATCACCAGCGTGCATAGCTTCAATATCTGCTATTGACGAAGGCATATACATCGCATCTACTGCAAATAATAACGCCCCTACTACCATAAAAATGATAGCTGATAATTTTAAGTTCTTAGATAATGTGTACATATCTTAAATATCGGTTGTTCCGTTAATTAGTTTTATTCGTGACCTTGAGCATTCATTGGCTCTGATTCTGGACCAGGAATTGCATCTACTGCACCCTCGTTTAAATCAGTATCAATTTTACCTTCAGTCATCTCAGAGATAATTTCAGAGGCTGTAAATTCCTTCTGTGGCTTACCATCTAACGCATCTTTAAGACCCATTACATAATGATCAACCATCCAGAGTTCATCTTCTGTCATCTGAGATGCATATGACCCCATAGAGTTGATACCATAATACATTACGTGGTATACACTACCTTCAGTAACAGCTCTACCTGCATCATTGTAAGCAGGCACCCCCAGAATCTTTTCGCGTTTAGCAAGATTCCCTTTACCGTCACCTTTAACACCGTGACAGATTGAACAATAAATATTATAAAGTTCGTTACCCTTTACATAATTGTCTTCAGTAAGAGGAAGTGGATTTTTCAAGTTCGCTTTCGCGGAAGCTTTACCTTCTGGAGTATTTTCAAAATCGTAAGGCATCCAACCTCTCATTACAGATCCCTCTGCTGGCTCTAGTGCTTCATAACCATCAGGAAAAACCTCGTACTTACCGTAAGTCTCATAACCTACAGACTCATACATATTAGGCATATACTGATAGTTAGGTTTATTATCATCTTGACAAGAGATTACACTTGCAAAGGCAATTAACAAAACAGCTATTTTAAATATATTCTTCATTGCGTTGGCTTATGCTTCGTTTGCAATTAAATTAATCTCTACGGCTCCTGTTGTAACTAAAAAGTTTGCGAGCTCTTCTCCATCCTTACCAGTTGCGTCAATCTCCATAAGGAAGTGATCATCTGTTGTACGTACATCTGGATTTTCAGCTTTCTTAAATGGCCATAATTTACTTCTTAAGTAAAAAGTAATTACCATCAAGTGAGCGGCAAAAAATACAGTAAGTTCAAACATGATAGGCACAAAAGCCGGCATGTTCTCAATGTAACTAAAAGAAGGTTTACCACCAATGTTCTGTGGCCAATCCTCAATCATTATAAAGTTCATCATTAATGTCGCTACTGTAATCCCAACACACCCATAAAGGAATGCTGTGATAGCAAGACGAGTAGGTGCAAGACCCATAGCCTTATCAAGTCCGTGCACAGGGAATGGCGTAAAGATATCATTGATATGAAGATGCTTCTTCTTTACCTCCTTGACAGCGTTCATAAGAACATCATCATCCGTGTATATTGCGTGTATAACTGTAGATGCCATACTTAATTATTTAAGATTGTTAGCTTGACCAGCCCAGTCATCGCGCTCTGCACGACCAGGAAATGATCCAGTTAGATTATCAAGTAACGTGTACTCATTAGAAGTCATTCTGCTTACCTGCTCATAAGTATAAATACCAAGAACATTAAGCTTCTCCTCCATTTTAGGTCCAATACCGTTAATCACTTTAAGATCGTCTGCTTTCTGTGTTGCAGCATCAAATGAACCTAGACGGTCAGTTAATGAATCAGCACCATGATTATCTTCAGCAATAACAGTTTCCCCTTTAGATAATTCTTGTGGCTTTGCAATGTATGCGCCGTCAAGATTAATTTTTACAGGCCCACCAGAAGTACGAGGATCTGCTCCTGTACCTACTAATGATTGTCCCGACTCACGTAATTTCTTGTAACGCTCTCCAGAAGACTTCATGATTGTCTTTACTTCTGCTTGTGCAATCACTGGGAATGTACGAGCATACAACAAGAACAATACAAAGAAGAAACCTATTGTACCAATAAAGATACCTATATCTACAAATGTAGGTGAGAACATCGTCCATGATGATGGTAAGTAATCACGGTGAAGTGAAGTTACAATAATCACAAAACGCTCAAACCACATTCCTATGTTTACTACAATTGAAATAATGAAAGAGAACATTATAGATCTTCTCAATTTTGGGAACCACATAAATTGAGGAGAGAATACATTACATATCATCATACTCCAATATGCCCAAGCATAAGGTCCAGTTGCTCTGTTTAAGAATGCATACTGCTCGTACTCTACACCAGAGTACCAAGCCATAAACAACTCAGTTATATAAGCAACACCTACTATAGAACCTGTAATCATAATTACGATATTCATAAGTTCGATGTGCTGTACTGTTATATAGTTTTCTAAACTCACAACCTTACGCATTATGATAAGAAGTGTATTTACCATGGCAAAACCAGAGAATACAGCTCCCGCAACAAAGTAAGGAGGGAAAATAGTAGTGTGCCATCCCGGTATAACCGAAGTTGCAAAGTCAAAAGATACAATCGTGTGTACAGAGAGTACTAATGGTGTTGCAAGACCTGCAAGTACCAATGATACTTCTTCAAAACGCTGCCAATCTTTTGCTCTACCAGACCAACCGAAGGCTAGTAGACTGTAAATCTTCTTTTGGAAAGGCTTTACAGCTCTATCACGAATCATCGCAAAATCAGGAAGCAATCCAGTCCACCAGAATACTAGCGACACAGAAAGGTATGTAGAAATTGCAAATACATCCCAAAGTAGCGGTGAGTTAAAGTTTACCCATAGAGAACCAAATTGGTTAGGTATAGGTAACACCCAATACGCTAGCCATGGACGCCCCATGTGAATAATAGGAAACAAACCAGCTTGTACTACAGAGAAGATAGTCATCGCCTCTGCCGAACGGTTAATTGCCATACGCCACTTCTGACGGAATAATAATAGTACCGCAGATATCAATGTTCCTGCGTGCCCGATTCCTACCCACCATACAAAGTTGGTAATATCCCAAGCCCATCCTACGGTTTTGTTTAGACCCCAACTACCAATACCGTTTGTTACAGTATAGATAATACAGCCTATTCCCCATAAGAAAGCAACAAGTGCGATAGAGAATACGATCCACCATGATTTATTAGCTCGTCCTTCAACAGGAGCGACTATATCTAAAGTTACATCGTGATAAGTTTTATCTCCGGTAACTAGTGGTCTTCGTATAGGTGCTTCGTAATGCGCCATAATCCTATATAATTAGTCTTTAGATTAGTTGTTTTTATGCTTCTTCTGTATTACGTACCATTGTCTGGTAGAATACATTAGGTTTTGTTCCTACATGCTCAAGCAAGTGATACATACGATCATCTGTTCTAAGCGTTTCAATTTCACTCTCCTTATCGTTTATATCTCCAAAGGCAAGAGCTCCACTTGTACAAGCGTTAGAGCAAGCTGTAGCAAACTCTCCGTCTTTTACTTTACGTCCATCACGCTTTGCATCAAGAATAGTCTTCTGTGTCATTTGAATACACATAGAACATTTCTCCATAACTCCTCGTGAACGAACTGTTACGTCTGGGTTAATTACCATACGACCAAGGTCGTTATTCATGTGGTAATCAAACTCATCATTCCCGTTATATAGGAACCAGTTAAAACGACGCACTTTATATGGACAGTTATTTGCACAATATCTAGTACCTACACAACGGTTGTACGTCATGTGGTTTTGACCTTGCTTACCGTGTGCAGATGCTGCAACCGGACAAACTGTTTCACATGGTGCGTGGTTACAGTGCTGGCACATGATAGGCTGGAAAGCAACCTGCGGGTTTGCCGCTGGATCTTCTAGCTCACCAAATCCTCCAAGAGAACCTTTATCTCCACCTAAACCACTAAAATCGTTTTTCTTAGTATCATCAAGCTCAAACGTCTCCTCAGAAGAGTAATATCTATCAATACGTAACCAGTGCATATCGCGACTACGACGTATTTCTGACTTACCTACTACAGGAACATTGTTCTCAGCGTGACAAGCAATCACACAGGCACCACAACCGGTACATGCATTTAAATCTATAGCAAGATTAAAGTGATGTCCAACAGAACGATCAAATTCATCCCAAAGATCAACTTCTGGTGAAGTTACTTCATATTCTATATGACCTTTACTCACTTCTGGCATTACATTCCAAGAGTGCTTATCTTTTGTATTAAAGATCTCAAGTGTAGTTTCTTTTACGATATCCCCACGACCCATCAATGTATTATGAAGTTGCACAGATGCAAATTCATGAACACCACCTACTTTTTCAATAGATACTTTTTGAGTTGTCTGGAAGTTCTGCATTAACGGAAATGCATTTACACCCGTTTGCATCTCCTCTTGAATTCCGTTTTTACGACCATAACCTACCGCAAGTCCTACAGAACCTTTAGCCTGACCAGGCTGAATCATTACAGGAACATTCTCTAAGGTAACACCATTTACAGTGACATTTGCATAATGACCGTTAAGACCACCGTTTGCATTGTGACGTGCTTCTGTGAAGAATGTACTTCTATCAAACCACAATCCTTTCTCTTTGGCATCTGCCTCAGACATTGTCAAGTAGTTATCCCAAGTACAACGTGTTAACGGATCTGGCATCTCTTGCAACCAAGGGTTGTTTGCCTGTGTACCGTCACCCATTGATGTCATTGTGTATAACGTCAATTCAAAATCACCAGTTCCTTCTTGTAAAGTGCTCGATAATCCAGCATCTGAAGTGATTGATGTATTTGAAGGTGTCACCGCTTTCGCGAAAGCGTTAGTTTCAACAACACCAGCTTGAACAGACTTATTAAAAGGAAGTCCAGCCGAAGTCATTGTATCCTTAAGATACTCGTAATATGTTTTATCCTCACCCATCCAAGTCAACAAACTCTGTTGAAATTGACGTGTGTTGAAAATTTCTTTTATTGTAGGCTGCTGAAGGCTTACCTCTCCCATTTTGATCTGCACATCTCCCCAAGATTCTAGGTAATGTGGTACAGGAGCTATATGAGTAGATAAAGCTGCAGTCTCATCTGCTCTTATAGAACAAGCGACAGAAACTTCTACCTTCTTAAGACCTTCTGTAAACTCTGTAGCATTAGGTAAACTATATACAGGGTTTACACCCGCCATAATAAGAGTTCCTACTTGCCCAGCATTCATATCTTTTACAAGCTGCGTCATCTTGCGTGCATCTCCAGAGCGAGTCATCTTAGGCTTAGCAGTGTCCATTACAGACTTGCCAGCATTAAAATCAAGCGTTATTTTTTGAGTTGCCACATCTTGCACTCCCGTTATAAGAAGTCCGTTATCTCCAGCAGCAAGTAATGCCTTACGAGCTTGAGCGACTTTTGCCTTTATTCCCTCTGGTAAACCAGATACAGAACCACCAGCAAGAGCTTGTACTATTAATTTTTGTTGCGATGGTGTAGATGGCACACGAACATCTGCATTTGCACCAGAAAGAGACATGTTTGCCTCAAACTGGAAATGCTTAGACATCTTTCCATTTTTAGGAACACGCTTCTTACCGTAAGCAGAATCATATCCACCACCATTCCAATCTCCTACAAAGTCTGCACCTACAGCAACTATAACATCTGCTTTAGCAAAGTCATAATCCGGTAATGCACGGAAACCGTATTTCATTTCAAAAGCATCCAAAGCAAATTGCTCTCCAGCAGCATCGTACGCTACGTGCGATACATTAGGAAACTTAGCTTTAAATTCTTCTATAAGTTTATCTGTAGAAGGACTTGCAAATGTTTGCGTAAGCAACACTGCTTTCTTCCCTCCTTCAAGCGCACCTACAACACTCTTATCTATATCTGACCAAGAAACCTCTTCACCAGCTGCAGTAGGGAATTGCGCACGATTAGTATCATACATTCCTAATACAGATGCATGAACACGAGCATTTGCTCCGAAACCACCTTTAGCAAGATCGTTATTCTCAATCTTGATAGGGCGACCTTCGCGTGTCTTTACAAGAACACTTGCAAAGTCAAAACCATCTGCAATTGTTGTTGCATAATAGTCTGCTACACCAGGAACTATTTGCTCCGGCTGCACTACGTAAGGAACAGATTTAATAACAGGACCTTCACAAGCTGCGAGGGAAGCTGCGGCAGTAGAGAAACCTACATACTTCAAGAAATCACGACGTGTTGTTTCTGAAGCCTCAAGCGTTTCCTTATCACCTAAAAATTCATCTGTCGGAATTTCTTGTACAAACTCATTCTGTCTTAGCGCCTCGATAGACGAGTCTCCTTGGAGCTCATCGACACTTTTCCAGTATTTCTTGTTTGATGACATATACTTAATTTATTAATTGTGATCTTCTTTAGATCGATAATTCGTTTTGGTTAACATACACACCCTATTAAGGCATGCTAGATACTATTCTAGTAGTGACACTTACCACATTCTAGACCACCCATTTGAGCAGCAGTCACTTTCTCAACACCATACTTCTTTGCAAGCTGCTCGTGAATCTCCGTGTAATACTCATTACCCTCAATCTTCACGTTAGTCTCACGGTGACAGTTAATACACCATCCCATTGTAAGAGGAGCATGTTGATACATAACTTCCATCTCTTCTACAGGACCGTGACATTTCTGACACTCAATACCTGCTACACTCACATGCTGAGAGTGATTAAAGTATGCAAAATCTGGAAGATTATGAATACGAACCCACTCTACCGCCTGAGTTTCCCCAGTGTAAGATTGTGTTGACTCATCCCAACCAACAGCTTTATAAAGCTTTTGGATTTCTTTATCGTAAAATTCTTTTGAGTAATCCTCAGTAACAGATGTAAACTCAGACTCAGGTCCAGCAACTTCTGCGATAGACTTGTGACAGTTCATACAAACATTTAAAGAAGGTATCCCCGAGTGCTTAGACACACGTGCAGATGAGTGACAATACTTACACTCAATAGCATTTTCACCAGCGTGAATTCTGTGTGAATAATGAATAGGCTGCACTGGCATATAACCCTGATCAACCCCTATTTGAGACATCCATCCATATGCAAAATACGCACTACCCAATAAAAGGAAGATTACAGAAACAAGTACTAAGAATTGATTTTCAACAAATGCTTTCCAGATAGGCTTACGCTTCTCTTCTGCTTTCAATTCGATTCCTTGAGCCGACGCAAACTTATTAAGCGTGTTGTTTACTAAAAATAATACAGCAATAAGAAGCAACAGAACAAATCCAAGAATTGCAAGAATCAAGTTATTTGAAACTCCACCACCTTGATTTCCATCTGCACCCCCTACTGGAGCAACTCCAACTGACGCTTCTTGTTTTGGCGTATCCGTGTAAGCGAGGATGTTATCTATATCCGCATTAGACAATGCAGGAAAAGAGTTCATCACTTTATTACCGTTTTCCTCATACACTTTTACCGCAAGTGCATCTCCAGACTTGATAAGCCCTTGACTATTCTTAATCCACTTATACAACCACTCACGGTCATACTTCTCAGAAACCTGATGAAGTAATGGACCCGTCATAGGCTTATACAGTTTATGACAAGCAGCACAATTTGCCTTGAATAAAGCTTCACCAGCCTTAGCATCAGCAACAGGCGCGTCTTGCGCAAAAAGAGAACTAGAAAGTGTAAGAATCACCACCACGGCTAGGGTAAGGACTCTTGAGAATGAATTTTGGCGTTTAACCTGTATCATATTAATATTGAATTAGCTTCAAAAAGATGGCACGATTTTTAGACAAATAAGATTGTTAAGAGCCTGTTAATCTCGCACGCAAAATGGTTAGCAAAAATACTACACAAACTGCATTCTCAAAGACACCTTACAAGGGTTCTTATTAATTTATAACAGTTCTAAATAATAATTTTAATTTGTTTAAGTTTTAATCTTTTACCTTTACAAAAAATAAAACAATTATGAACGGCATTACGTTTAAAAACATACAATTAGCACTAGCCGCCGCTGTGTTTTCTTTCGCTTTCGCGAAAGCACAAACCGCACAATCCACTATAAATCAAGATGAAAGAATCACTGAACTTCTTGATTTGAAAAGTAACCTTGAGAAGGAAGGTAAGTTAACAGATAGATATAAAATACAACTCTATTCTGGAAGCTTAAATACCGCAAGCTCAACATTAAAAAAATACAGAAATCGTGTAGGGACATGGTCTTCGTCTATAAAACACGAAACCCCTAACTATAAAGTATGGATAGGAAGTTTTAGAAACAGACGCGAGGCAGACAGAGCTCTTATGGAAATCAAGAAAGACTTTCCAAGCGCTTTCATCTTCAAACCAGATGGTCGCGACTAATCAATCACGACACCAATTACACACCCTTATCAACTTAACTGTTTTTAAGGGTTTTTTTATGCTTAGTTCAGAAAACATAGTTCCCTCCAGTAAAACGCATTAGAAGATGCTCATAAAGGCCAAATCGCATCAACCACAACTTCTCTAACAGCTCATCCTAAGCCTTACCAAACCTACTATTGCAATCAAAAAACTACTCTTAATTGAGATATCGACAGACAGCACAAGCAACAGTATAATTAGCCCGTAACACTTTCGCGAAAGCGCATAAAAAAATCGCTTAAGATTACTCCTAAGCGATTTATATAATTAAGTATTCTGTAATTCTATTTAAGCTTCTTCTTTACAGCTACTTCTTGGAATGCTTCGATTACATCGTCAATTTTAATATCGTTGTAATTCTTAATCTGCATACCACAGTCATATCCTTTTGATACTTCCTTAACGTCATCCTTAAATCGTTTTAAGGCCGCAAGAGTGCCAGTATACACCACTACACTATCACGGATAAGACGAATGTTTGAATTTCTAAAGATCTTACCGTTCATAACCATACAACCTGCGATTGTACCCACTTTAGATATCTTGAATGTCTCACGGATCTCTGCAGTACCAGTTATCTCTTCTCTCATCTCTGGAGAAAGCATACCTTCCATTGCATCTTTAAGATCGTTTATCGCGTCATAGATAATTGAGTATGTACGGATATCGATTTCTTCTTTATCTGCAACCTGTCTCGCATTACCTGCTGGTCGAACGTTAAATCCAATAATTATCGCGTCTGAAGCAGAAGCTAACAACACATCACTCTCTGTAATGGCACCAACACCTTTGTGTATAATGTTTACTGCAATTTCCTCAGTAGATAGCTTCTGGAAACTATCTGTAAGTGCTTCTACAGATCCATCCACATCTCCTTTAAGAATAATATTAAGCTCCTTAAAGTCTCCTAATGCGATACGACGGCCTATTTCATCAAGTGTAATATGACGTTGTGTACGCACGTTTTGCTCACGCTGTAGTTGCGTACGCTTCGTTGCAATATCTTTTGCTTCACGCTCATCTGACATCACAACAAACTTATCACCAGCCTGAGGAGCTCCATCAAGTCCTAAAACTGAAACTGGAGTAGATGGACCCGCTTTTTTAATTTTCTTACCGCGCTCATCATGCATTGCCTTCACCTTTCCAGATGTTGTACCAGCTAATACATAATCACCCACTGAAAGCGTACCTGCCTGCACAAGAATAGTAGATACATATCCACGTCCTTTATCAAGGAAAGCTTCAACTACAGTTCCATTTGCATTTCTATTAGGGTTTGCCTTAAGCTCAAGTAGTTCTGCTTCAAGTAATACTTTTTCAAGTAATTCCTTAACACCAGTTCCTTTCTTTGCAGAAATTTCTTGTGATTGTATTTTACCTCCCCAATCCTCTACTAGAAGATTCATTTGAGCAAGTCCTTCTTTTATTTTCTCTGGATTTGCTGCTGGCAAATCTATCTTGTTAATTGCAAAAACGATAGGCACTCCCGCTGCTTGTGCGTGAGAGATTGCCTCTTTAGTTTGTGGCATTATACTATCATCTGCTGCAACTACGATTACTGCGATATCAGTAACCTGAGCACCACGTGCACGCATTGCCGTAAAGGCTTCGTGACCTGGAGTATCTAAGAATGCTACTTTCTTACCATTTTCAAGTTGCACACCATAAGCACCAATGTGCTGTGTGATTCCTCCACTCTCACCTGCAATAACGTTTTCTTCACGTATGTAATCAAGTAAAGATGTTTTACCATGATCTACGTGACCCATTACAGTTACAATAGGAGCTCTTTCAACAAGATCTTCTGGCAAGTCAACTACCTCTTCGATAGAATCCTCAATGTCTGCATTTACAAATTCTACTGTATATCCAAACTCATCTGCAACAATAGAAATCGTTTCTGCATCAAGACGCTGGTTCATTGTCACCATCATACCAAGTGACATACACGCTGATATAATTTGAGTAACACCTACATCCATCATAGTAGCAACTTCACTTACCGTAACAAACTCTGTTACTTTAAGGATTTTACTTTCTATATCCTGCTGTGCCTGATCATCCTCTGTCTTTTGACGGTGTTGATCACGCTTATCACGACGATATTTTGCTCCTTTTCCTTTGCTTGACTTTCCTTGAAGTTTTTCAAGAGTCTCACGGATTTGTTTTTGTACTTCTTCTTCAGTAGGCTCTGCTTTAACAACACGACCTCTACCTTTACCAGCGTTATTTCCGCCTCGAGAATTATTACTCCCACGCGTATTATTTCCTCCAGGTTTTGAACCACCTGTAGTAGTTCCTGGCTTTGTAATACGGCGACGACGTTTTTTCTTATCGTCTGAAGCAGATGATTTTTTCTCAGGTTTTTTAAACTTAGAAAGATCAATCTTCTGTCCTGTAAAGTTAGGACCGTTAAGTTTTTTATAATCCGTCTTGAGAACTTCGTCCCCTAAACGCACTTCTTTTTCCTCTTTCTTAGCTTTAGAATCCGCAGGTTTTGCCTCTTCCTTTTTAGCTACTGGAGCTTCCTTTTTCTCTGGCGCTTTAGCTTTGATTTCAGATTTAACCTCTTCTTTCTTTGCTTCGACCACAGGAGCTGGAGTTTCTTTCACTTCCACCTTTGGAGTAGCCGCTTCTTCAGTCTTCACCTCTTTTACAGGCTTAACCTCTTCCACTGGCTTCACATCTTCTACAGCTTCTTTTTTAGCTTCCTTACGGTCTGCTATATTTCCTGCTGGTTTACTAAGATCGATTTTACCCACTTGCTTTGGTCCGCTAAGCTGTGCTTTAGCCTTAACAACCTCTTGCTTTTTAGGCGCTTCGGCTTTTGCCTCAGCTTTTGCTTCGATCTCAACTTCTCGAGCGGCGCGCAGTGCCTCCTTCTCTTTCTCTTTTGCTTCGGCAACTTCCTTAGAAGCTACTTTCTTATTGGCATCCGTTTGAAATTCCCCCGAAAGCACCTCGTAAACCTCCGTAGTGATTTTCGTAGTCGGACGCGCCTCTATCTCGATACCTTTGGTTCCTAGGAACTCAACGGCACGATCAAGAGAAATGTTCATTTCTCGTAATACCTTGTTTAATCGCATTGTTGCTGCTGCCATAAACTGCTCTAAATTTTATTCTTAACCTACTTACTTCCGCTTGTAGGGTACTCTATTCTTCAAATTCTGCCTTGAGGATTCTCATCACATCAAGAACTGTTTCTTCTTCTAAATCTGTACGACGTACTAGATCTTCTGCATCTTGCTCTAATACGCTTCTTGCGGTATCAAGACCAATTTTCGCGAAAGCTTCAATTACCCACGCTTCTATCTCATCTGAAAACTCTGTAAGCTCAACGTCTTCCTCTACACCTTCTCTGTAAACGTCAATCTCATATCCAGTAAGCTGTCCAGCCAAACGAATGTTATGACCACCGCGACCTATAGCCTTACTCACCTCTTCAGGCTTAAGAACTGCTTGTGCGGTTTTATTTTCCTCATTAATCTTAATACTTGTAATACGCGCAGGACTCAAAGCTCTAGTAATGTACAAGTTAAGGTTTGTTGTGTAATTTATCACATCAATATTCTCATTTCCTAACTCACGTACAATACCGTGAATACGAGAACCCTTCATTCCAACACAAGCTCCTACAGGATCAATACGATCATCATAAGAGTCTACTGCTACTTTTGCCTTCTCACCTGGAATACGCACAACTTTCTTAACAGTAATTAAACCATCAAAAACCTCTGGTATTTCAGATTCAAATAACTTCTCTAAGAACAATGGAGAAGTACGAGACATAACGATTGAAGGCTTATTACCTTTTAACTCTACACTCTCAATTACTCCACGTACATTTTCTCCTTTACGGAAGAAATCTGAAGGTATCTGACGATCTTTTGGTAAGATAATCTCGTTTCCATCATCATCAAGTAAGATTATAGCTCTATGTCTAATATGGTGCACCTCTGCAGTATACAACTGACCTTCAAGCTCTTTAAACTGCTTGTAGATATTAGTGTTATCATGCTCGTGAATCTTGCTAATTAAATTTTGACGCAATGCCAAAATAGAACGTCGACCTAAGTCAAAAAGCTTCACCTCCTCAGACACATCTTCTCCTACTTCAAAATCTTCTTCAATCTTGCGAGCATTAGTTAATGAGATCTCTTCGTTATCATCTTCAACCTCGCCATCTGCCACAACCACACGGTTACGCCAGATCTCAAGATCTCCTTTATCAGGATTTATAATAATATCAAAGTTATCATCACTACCAAAACGTCGCTTTAACGTACTTCTGAACACCTCTTCTAAGATGGCCATTAAGGTTACACGATCTATTAATTTATCGTCCTTGAATTCTGAAAAAGAATCGATTAACGCTAAATTCTCCATATCAACATTTGTTAAAATTTAATCATCACTTTTGCTTGAACTATCTCACTGTAAGGGAACGTTTCTATCTTTTCGACAGTTACTTTTCCTTTACCTACAGGCTTAGGCTCTCTTGTTTTCCAAGTAAGCGTAATCTCTGCATCTGTCGCCTCGGTCATCAATCCTTCGATTTTCTCACCATCCTGCGTCTTCACTTCTAGGTGTCTACCTATATTCTTTTTGTACTGCCTAGGGATTTCCAAAGGGCTTGTTGCGCCAGCAGACATCACTTCTAGAGAGAAGTCTTCTTCCTCACGATCTAAGTTATGTTCTACCTTACGACTCACCGCCATACAATCCTCAACTGTCACACCACTATCACCATCTATAATGATTCTAACCTCGTTATTCCCTTGAATATCAAGACTAATCAAAAATAAACTTGGATTTTCATCCAGTGCTTCTTGTAGTAAATTGGTTACTTTTTCCTTCAACATATAAGCCTATAAAAAGAGGGGACCGCTGTCCCCTCTGTATTCACTTCGTCTTTCAACGGTGCAAATATACTACAAATTATCCGTTTTTAAAAGCCTAAAACCCTGCGTATTATTTTGTAAATTTAAGATGCCTTTCTTAATGAGTATTTACATCTGTTCTACGAGACGACAGGGCGTCTATCTTGATAGTCAGATTCACTAAATAATTGTTAGCATGATTAAAAAGATACTTGTACCCACAGATTTTTCTGAACAGGCCGAAAACGCATTGCGAGTTGCCGCAGATCTAGCAAAGAAACACAATGCCTCAATCAATCTACTACATATGGTAGACCTACCCATGACTCTTGTAGATGCGGTCACTGGAAATCAAAGCGAACTTCCCGAAGCAATTTTCTTCATGAAACTAGCCCATCAAAGATTTGAATCCATGATGAGCGCACCTTTCTTAGACGGAGTTACCATCGAGGAAAGCGCCGAATTTGATGGCGCCTTTGAAGGAATAATGGATTATGTAAATAAATATCAATCAGACATTATAGTAATGGGATCTCATGGTGATAGCGGTTTACACGAATTCTTCGTTGGCTCAAATGCAGAAAAGGTTGTGCGTAATTCTAAAATCCCTGTATTGATTATCAAGAATAGGCACGAGCAATTTGAGATTAAAAATTTTATTTATGCACTAGACTTTCAGGCTGAGAATCACAATGCATTCAAACAAGCTATTGCCTTCGCCAAAACAAATAATGCACAACTCCACTCTCTTTACGTAAATACCCCAGGAGATTTTAGATCAACCCACGAAGTTGAAGAACAAATGAAAAAATTTATGGATATAGAAGGACATGTAGAAAACTGCACCTTAAATATTTACAATGACAATACGATAGAAAGTGGGATCCTTCATTTTGCAGAAATGATTGACTCTGGCCTTGTAGGTATCGCAACCCATGGCCGCAAAGGTCTCGCTCACTTCTTAAATGGATCATTAAGTGAAGGACTTGTAAATCACGCAAAACGACCCGTTATCACTTTCAGGATTTAAAATATAGTTTAGAGCACAATTCATTACTGAATATTTGAGGGAATATTCACTCTTGATGTGCTCTAGATTTTTTATGCTTTCGCGAAAGCGTAAAATAAATCAATGCCCCTCCCTCAAAGCATTAATTAATTCCTCCTTATCCATTTTACTACGGCCGTCTATGTCTAGATCTTGAGCCTGCTTGTACAACTCCTTTTTAGAGCGCTCTTCATAAGGCTTTGAAGCGCCTCCCTTCTTACCAGCGTCAGGAGTATTAGCAATACGCGCAGCTTTCTCCTTACTCATTCCCTCATTCTTTAATGCTTCGTATTGCTTCTCATTCATAACTGATGGTCTACTGTCCTTATCCATAATTGTTTGTCTTTTCATCTAAAGTTACTCTTTTGACTCACTAAAGCCATTAGCTTTTAGAATAGTATAACTTTTTTAAGAGACTTTATGAAATTGAAGATGATGAAAGCTAAAGGGAACATAAACTAGCAATGTATAACTATGCAGATATAGTTGAGCGCGTAGTTTTATAAGTAAGAATACTATTAAAAACTTAAGCGCATAAAAAAAACCCAACCTAATTAAAGGTCGGGTTTCTCGTTGGCCCACTAGGTTTCGAACCTAGACTCTTCTGCACCAAAAACAGACGTGTTGCCAGTTACACCATAGGCCACTATTTTTTGATAGCGAGTGCAAATTTAAACCAAAGTTTTAATAATCCAAACATTATTTTAAAAAAAATCTGATTTTTTTTATGACAAATCATCACCCAACGCAAAGCATGCTACTCAAATATTTGAAATTGAATTAAATATGCGACTCTAGACAGAAAAAAAAGTTTTTGTAGGGCCAATAATTAATGCCTCTATCGCGTTACCACAAATCACACGTATTGCTTAACTTCGTCCCTTTACAAAATATAAAATATGACCGACTTCAATTTTGCGAAGTATAATAAGATATTAGGCTGGGCAGTATTTGCCATTGCCCTTATTGTTTACTCTCTTACAGTAGAGCCTACAGCGAGTTTTTGGGATGCAGGTGAGTACATATCCACCTCCTCAAAACTAGAAATAGGCCACCCACCGGGAGCACCACTATATCAAATACTAGGAGCCTTTGTTTCTATTTTTGCACCAGATGCCACCTACATAGCACTTGCTGTAAATTATCTCTCGTGCCTCACAAGTGCGTTTACCATACTTTTCATGTTCTGGTCGCTCACCTTATTAATCACAAGGTCGCTTACTATTAATGCAGAACTTATCACAAAAACAAAGCAACAAGCAATTCTTGCTAGTGCGGCTATAGGCGCTCTTGCATTTGCGTTTACAGATAGTTTTTGGTTTAATGCCGTAGAAGCAGAGGTATATGCCCCAGCAGCGGTGGTACTCTCTCTTTTATTCTATTTAGGATTGTTGTGGGAGCGTGACATGCACGAACCAAGAGGAAATCGCTGGCTCATATTGATATCCTTTATTGTAGGACTCTCATTTGGTATTCACTTTATGGGATTACTTACCATCCCAGCAATTGGCTTACTATATTTCTTTAAGAACACAGAAAAAGTAACTGCCAAAAATCTTATCATAGCACTCGTTATCGTTGTAGCCATATTGATGTTTATTTTCAAGTTACTACTACCTTACACTTTATCATTATTCGGATATTTAGAAGTATTCTTTGTAAACTCTATGGGACTACCTTTTAATAGCGGTACCATTATAGCAGGTTTACTTCTTATAGGTTTATTTGTTTACGGATTTAAGCTTTCGCGAAAGCGTAACAAACCACTTCTCAACACCATGCTACTTTGCATGCTTTACATTTTTATAGGGTTTTCTAGCTGGATGATGCTTCCTATACGTGCAAATGCTGGTACTACTATTAATGAGAACAACCCATCAAACGCTCGATCATTACTTGCTTACTATAACCGTGAGCAATATGCCGAAACAAAACTCTTTTATGGACCACAATTTACCTCAGATTATTCTGGGCTAGATCCAGATACACCATATCTCGATAAACCGAAGTTATACGAGAAAGACGAAGCGCTTGGAAAATATGTTGTAGTAAATGAATGGCGTAATGCAAAGCAAAATCTTGATGATGCGCACAATGCCATCTTACCAAGAATGTGGAGCCCAGAAAACAATGCAAACTACATGCAATATACGGGTCCTTTGAAATTCAGTATCAAGTATGATCCTGATATGCCAGAGGAAGATCGCCAGTATCTTCAAGATGTTGTAACTCAGTTTAAGATAGATTACAGAGACGGAAAGGTAAATTATGAAGGTTATGATGCCTTTTTAAAGAGTCAAATAGGGAGTTACCTAGATGTAGAGAAGCCTTCTTTTGCAGCAAACATGAATTATATGTTTAGCTTCCAGTTTGGGTATATGTACTGGCGCTACTTCATGTGGAATTTTGTAGGACGACAGAATGATATACAAGGTAAAGGCGATGACTTTAACGGAAACTGGATTTCTGGAATAGACTTTATAGACAGTATGTTCTTGGGGCCACAAGACAATCTACCGTCTGACGTTGCCGACAATAAAGCTCGTAACACCTATTTCTTTCTCCCTCTATTACTAGGGTTATTAGGTCTTCTTTTTCACGCAAGTAAAGACTGGAAACGTTTTGCAGTATTACTAGTCTTCTTCTTGTTTACAGGTCTTGCTTTAAAAGTATATTTAAATGAACGTGCTTTTGAACCTCGTGAGCGTGATTATGCCTTGGTGGGATCCTTTTACGTCTTTGCGATGTGGATAGGCTTTGGAGTGTATGCACTATTTGATATTGTAAAAGATTTTATAAAACCTAAAATAGCAATGCCTATCGTGGCTGCTATATGTTTACTTGCTGCTCCTGTATTGCTAGCCTCTCAAAACTGGGATGACCATGATCGATCTGGAAGGAAAACGGCACTTGCCATGGCAAAGAAGTACCTAGACTCTGTAGATGAGAATGCCATAATATTTACCATAGGAGATAATGACACATTTGCACTCTGGTATGCTCAAGAAATTGAGGGATATCGTACTGACGTGCGTATTGTAAACACAAGTTTAATTAATACAGACTGGTACTACGACCAGATGAAGAGAGCGGCTTATAAAAGTCCGCCGGTGCCTAGCTCGCTTACACATGATAAGTATGCAGCTTCTAATCGTGAGGCACTATTTTATCAAGAAACCAAAGATTCTATTATCCCTATCTCACAATGGATGAACTTTGTTGCTAGTGATGATCCTAGAACAAAAGTAGAATATACTAAGGGACAGTTTTTTAACACCTTCCCTAGTAAAAAGGTACGTATTCCTGTAGATAAGGAAACTGTACTTAAGAATAAGATAGTGCCAATGGATGATGCAGATCAAATTGTACCGTACATAGACATTGAACTTAAAGGAAATGTTCTTTATAAGAATAGGCTTCTTATGCTAGACATCATTGCTAGCAATAACTGGGAACGACCTATTTACTTTACCGGAGGAAGCTTTGGTGATGATGACTACTTGTGGATGAAGGACTACTTGCAACTAGATGGTGTAGCTTATAAACTTATTCCTATAAGAACTCCTATCGACCCTCGTAATCCTTATGATATGGGACGTGTAGATGCAGATAAGATGTATGACATCGTAAAGAAATGGTACTGGGGTAACAGCGGAAGCCTAGATATCTATCACGATCGTGAGACGCGCACTAATGCTATTACCTACAGAGGTAACATGGCACGTCTAGTAGAGCAACTTCTAGCAGAGAATAAGCCAGAAAAAGCTAAGGAAATCATGGATCTCGCGATGGAAAAAATGCCAGTAGACATCTTTGAATTTTATACGCTTGTCGAGCCATATATCACTGGATATTATGAGATAGGAGAAACACAACGTGCTCAAGAAATATGGAAAGAAGTTGCTGCTAAATATCAAGAGCAACTCACCTACTTTAGCAACGTAGATGAAGAGCTTCAATACAAATATTATGAAGAGATCTTGACTAATATTGAAAAGTACAGAAGTCTTGTAGACCTTCTTATTATAAATGATGATAGAGAACTGTTTGAAAAAGAAGCAAAAGTCTTTGATAACTACATGCGCACGTTCCCATATTTAATGGGCGATGATGATGAAGGAGAAGAAGTTCCTCAAGAATTACTTGAAACACTACCTAAACCGTCCATTGAGATCCCAGCGCAAGACAGTGTAAAAGATGAAGTACTAACAGACTTAAACTAACCTCAACGATGCAGGAGCGTATTTTACCATGGGCTTTATTAATAGGCTATATAATTATCCTACTGCTTATAGACTTTTTTGTACTTCATAAAAAAGGGACAACCATAAGCGTTAAAAAAGCATCGTACGAGACTATCTTTTTTATAACTAACGCCCTTCTCTTTGGAGGGCTTATTTATTGGTTTTATAGCTCAGGACTCGTAGCAAATCCTTATGATTATTCTGGCACAAAAGCAGTAGTCACCTACTTAACAGGTTATCTGGTGGAGCTATCGCTCAGTGTAGATAATCTATTTGTGATTGCAGTAATCTTCACCTCTTTTAAAATACCAAGCCAGTTCCAACATAGACTGTTGTTTTTAGGGATTTTAGGTGCCATCATATTTAGAGCACTACTTATAGGGGTAGGCATTACTCTTATTAATAAAATACCTGGAATGCATTTCATTTTTGGAGGCATCCTACTCTTTACAGCGTTTAAGATGCTTAAAGATGACCAAGAGCCTGTAGAGAATGAGGAGCCAAAAGGGCTTGCAAAATGGTTTAAATTTTCAAAAATAATAGACGGAGATAATTGGGTCACTACAGTAGATGGAAAGCGTGTTTTTACAGCCTTATTTGGCGCACTGGTTACTATAGAACTCACAGACTTATTATTTGCCTTAGACAGCATACCAGCAATACTAGCTATCACAAAAGACCCATTTATAGTATACAGTTCAAATATATTTGCCATTATGGGCTTGAGATCACTCTATTTCTTCCTAGCTAATATGCTAGAGAGATTTAAGTATCTTAAGTATAGTGTTTTTATAATACTGCTATTTGTCGCTGCAAAACTTATTGTAGGTCATTACTATCCGTTCCCAGAATGGTTATCGCTCGTTGTTATTTTTGTTTGTCTAGGCGCAGGAGTTATGTACTCTCTTAGCAAAGATCAGACACGACTATAGATGAGCTTTTTAAAACCTTCTCGAGTGCCTTCTATTTTTACTTGGTTGTATCCAAGTTGGTATTTATGGAGCAAACCTAAAGGCAAGAAAACCATCTACCTCACCTTTGATGACGGACCTATTCCTGAGGTGACCGATTTTGTTTTAGATACGCTTTCGCGAAAGCGTGACAACCCCATTCCTGCTACTTTTTTTTGCATAGGGGATAATGTGCGTAAGCATCCAGAGGTGTTTAAAAGAATCCTTGCCGAAGGTCACGCCATAGGAAATCACACCTACAATCACTTACAGGGATGGAAAACAGATAACGATACGTATTTAAAAAACACACAGCTCGCCGAACTTGAGATGAGTAAGCATATAGAACGTAATCCTGATACATTATCAAGTACGCTATTTAGACCACCATATGGAAAAATAAAGCGCACTCAAGCATCTGCATTGCGCAAGATGGGATATAAAATTGTAATGTATCGTGTAGTTGCTTATGACTGGGAATCAAGCCTTACTCCAGAAGCATGTTTACATAATGTAATTGATACTGCAAAGGATGGAGATATTATCGTTTTTCACGACAGTGTAAAAGCATATAAGAACTTGCAGTATACACTTCCTAAAGTTATTGAGTATTTTGAAAATGCTGAATTTAGCTTTGGGAAATTATAATGATGTTAATAAGAATACTCTTCCATAATACCAATAATGGTATTTGCATCTAGCTCACCGCTTTGACGCCATATCATCTCTCCGTTTTTATAAATAATAAGTGTAGGCAAAGCTTTAATGCGCAGTGCTTCGGCAAGCTTGTTATTCTTATCTACATCTATCTTAATCACTTTTCCCTTATCGCCTATTGCAGCAGCTACTTCCCTAAGTACAGGATGCATTGCCATTGAATTCTCATTCCAGTCTGTATAGAAGTCTAACAGTATCGGAATATTTACGTCTATAAGTTCTCCAAATTTTGACATACCTATGGATTTTATTAATCAATTAAGGATTACGTGCTTAGTAAAGATAGCACATTCTTGGTATTATGCGTTTGCACTACCTTTTTTCAACTCTATAACAGTTATCTCAGGCCATATTCCTACCCTTCCAGGAAAAGCGAGATACCCAAAACCACGGTTTACATTTATATACTGCTTTGCATCTTCATAGATACCTGCCCAGTATTTATAGCGCCACTTTACAGGACTCCATTTAAACCAACCTGGTATCTCAATACCAAATTGCATGCCATGCGTGTGACCACTGAGCGTTAAGTGAAAATGGTCTGGATGGTCTTTTACCTCAAACTCCCAGTGTGAGGGATCATGACTCATTAATATCTTGAAGTCTTTCTTACCTATACCGCTTATTGCTTTATTGAGATCTCCTGCTTTTTTGAATCCACCCTCACCCCAGTTTTCTACCCCTACAATTGCAAGTCGCTCACCTCCTCTTTCAATGAAATGATGTTCATTAAGTAATAGCTTGAAATCCATTTCTTTTTGGATTTCTTTGAGCCTATTGAGGTTATCTATTTTTGCTTGAGGCGTAGGCCACTCTACATAATCACCATAATCATGATTTCCTAAGACAGAGTACTTTCCATCTTTTGCACGCAAACGAGCAAAAGATTCTTGCCATTGATCCATTTCGCTCGCCTCATTATTAACCATATCTCCAGTAAATAAAATAGCATCACTCGCCTGCTCATTGATAAGATCTATGGCATAATTTACCTTCTCCTTATTATCAAAGCTTCCGCTATGTATGTCACTTATCTGAGTAATCTTATAACCATCAAAGGCAGCTGGAAGATCATCAAAGGTGAGTGTATACTTGAGGACTTTAAAGTTATAACGCCCTTTTATAACACCATATAAAATAGATGCAAATGGTATTGCTGCTAGCCCTAATGCAATCTGACTTACAAATTTACGGCGGGAGGGGATTGCTTTCCCTTCTGAGCTTGTAGAGATTCTATTCACTCCGCCGCGTATGAGTCTAAAGATATCTTCACCAAACATAGTTGCAATAATTACTAGCTTACAAACAATGAGAATGATAAATGACACCACAAAAAATTGCGTCAACGCACTCATGTTACGTCGTCCACCAGTTGAGAATTGATAAATCATCCCTCCTATAATAAAGACGGTAATAAGAAAGTATAAAATGGTTCCCCAGCGGCCTTTTACAAGAAATCTAAATGCCTGATAGGCATATATATCTAAGGCAATCACGAATAGGATAATAAAAATAAATCTGAGCACAGTTTATGAATTTAGGCAAAAATAGAGGGTGAACTATTAGTAGAGTTCCGTTTCACGTTTCTTTAACTATAAAGGTATTATTTACATACGCTTTCGCGAAAACGAACCACTATACAGTAACTTCTAGAATTTTTGCATGACTACTTGCAAATGAAAGTTCATTTACAACTGCTGGCAGCACTACTGTTTGTCCTTTTTTAAATGCATACACCTCATCATCA
Organism: Dokdonia sp. R78006; assembly: GCF_042466145.1. Taxonomy (NCBI): domain Bacteria; kingdom Pseudomonadati; phylum Bacteroidota; class Flavobacteriia; order Flavobacteriales; family Flavobacteriaceae; genus Dokdonia; species Dokdonia sp. R78006. Next base: position 654,998 of record NZ_JAXHBU010000001.1, read on the forward strand.
CATGAGAACGTTGCACTACCATCTACACACATAAGGATTGTAAAAGAATCCTTATTACTGTAATCCCTTGTTGCTTCTCCTTCTAGGGCTAATAATGTTGTCTGGAAGTATGGTGTTTCCATGATAGACACAGCAGTGTTTACCTCCGTTTTATAAGGAGTATTGTAAGTGTCATATCCTTTTAAGTCTATCACATCGATAGCTTCCTCACTATGCAAATCTCGCAAAGCTCCTGTTTTTGCATCTATCCTATTGTAATCAAATATGCGGTAAGTAACGTCAGAGGTTTGCTGTATCTCGGCAAGTAATACTCCTGCACCTATAGCATGTACTCTACCCGTAGGTATGTGGAAGATATCGCCCTCTTTTATATATTCTGTATGTAATAGATCAACTATGTTTCCGCTTTTTACAGCTTCTTCATATTGCTCTTTTGAGGTATCCTCTTCAAAACCAACAATGATGCTTGCATCATGATCTGCTTGCATGATATACCACATCTCATTTTTTCCAAAAGAGTTATGGCGCTCCTTTGCTACTTTATCATCTGGGTGAACTTGTATAGAAAGCGGAGTTTTTGCATCTAGAAATTTAATAAGCAAAGGGAAATTTGTACCAAATCTCTCAAGCACAGAAGCTCCTAAAAATTGAGCTCCAAAGGTGGTGATAAGATCATGTAACGTATTTCCAGCAAGCGCTCCATTTGACACTTGTGTCTCACTACCTTCTACATCAGAAACCTCCCAAGATTCACCTATCTGATCCCCACTAAACTCTTTATTGAGCTCTGTGCGCAACTTATCACCACCCCAAAGACGGTATTTAAAGTGTGGAGTAAAAAATAGGGGATATAGTTTCATAGTCTAAATAGGTCGCAAATATACAGCTTACCTTAAATTTTTCTATCACTTCTATTTCTTGATTCGCTATCTGTATTTTTGTAAACACTATGCTTAAATTAAAAGATGTACTATTTCATATTTCTAACCGCTTTACAATAGGTCCTATCAACTTGTCTATCAGCCAAGGTGATCATATCGCGCTCATAGGAGAAAGTGGTTGTGGTAAGACTACCTTACTTAAAATGATTTATGGACTTTATGACCTAGATGAAGGATTTATCACGTGGAATGAAGAAAAAATCACAGGCCCAGAGGATCATCTCATACCAGGAATGCCTTTTATTAAATATCTTTCTCAGGATTTTGACCTCATGCCTTTCACCTCGGTAGCAGAAAATATTAATAAATATTTAAGCCGATTAGAGCCTGAAGCGAGCAAGGCGCGTACAGATGAGCTCATGGAAGTGGTAGAAATGACGGCATATGCAAATGCTCACGTAAAAACACTCTCTGGCGGTCAAAAACAACGTGTTGCACTCGCACAAACGCTAGCTAAGGAACCAGAATTACTATTGCTAGACGAGCCATTCTCACATATAGACAACTTTAGAAAAAACAAATTACGTCGTAGGTTGTTTAGCTACTTGAAAAAACAACAAATCACCTGCCTTGTTGCAACGCATGATAGTACAGATGTACTTGCATTTATGGATAAAACAGTAGTGATGAAAAGCGGAAAAGTAATCGCCCATGAGGAAACATTAAAACTATATAAAAACCCGCCCAACTATTATGTTGGTTCGCTTTTTGGAGATATTAATGAACTACCTAAAACTTGGTTTTTTAAAGATTATCAAGGTGATGCTGCCCTATTATTGCATCCTCACGAGATTACTACAGTTCCAGATGGAAAAATAGCAACCGTTATAGATTGCTATTTTATGGGTTCACACTATTTGGTAACCGCTATGGTAGGAGATAAAACTGTTCTTTTTAACGCATCAGTTTCATATTCTACGCATAAAGATGTCACACTAGGCTTAAGAATTAATACACCGAAGTAATGGTAATATCGCTTTCGCGAAAGCGTACTACATCACCTTTTTTCTTACTCAGTAATAACTGCCCCATAGGAGATGCAAGTGCTATCGCATAATAAGGTCTTCCTTCTATTTTTATTTCTCCTGCCGAAACTGAGATAAAGAAACGATTTGTAGAAGTATGAACTACGCTACCTAGACGCACGTAATCACTCTTTACCTTTATATCAACTTTAGATAAGGCATCTTCTATCTTGCCTATTTCTTTAAGTTGCTCACCCGCTTGCTCGCGATCTATCTGTAGCATTGCCCTTCCAGTCTCATGCTTATCTCCTGCTGAACTCTTAGTCTCATCTTCTAGAGATTCCATAATATCTGCAATCACGGTTTCCACCTTATTGCGACGGTTTACAATCCACTGCGTGCACTTTGTAAAGAGTTCTAATTTTATTTCTTGATGATTCATAAATTACTTCCCTATGGTTATGTGACAATAAACCTATTATACGTGTAAACACACAAAAGGTTACAATTGCTAGCTATAAAATTCTAAATTAAATCTGCGAGATTCTTACCTATGGTGCTTCCTATGGCAACTCCCATTCCTCCTAGACGTACTCCGCAATAAGTATGTTGAGATATTTTCTTAACGATGGGCTTTTTTTGAATACCCACACCCATGATACCACTCCATCTATGATAAATAGTATGAGGGGTATTAGGTAAAATCACCTCAGCGAGCAGTCGTTCTAATTCATTTTGAATAAGTGCTGTTTGAGAGATCTCCATCGTTTCCTCTCCTTGTATGTCTAGGTTTCTCCCTCCACCTAGAAGAATTCTGTTATTTATATTTCTAAAGTAATAGTATCCTCTATCAAGGTGAAAAGTGCCTTTCACTTTGAGTTCTGGAATAGGATGTGTGATTAACACCTGTGCTCTCGCAGGTTTTACTTCGCTAAGTCCTAGCGTGCTTGCAAAACCGTTTGTAGCAATAAAGAGCTTTTTTGTATAAAATGTATTATAATCCGCTACAACTTCTACACCTTCAGCTCCTCCTTTATAAGACTTTACGGTCATACTATTTAATATGAGTATCCCTTTAGCATGTGCGAGTTTGAGAAGTGCACTCATCATCATTCCCGTATCTATCTGCCCTTCGCAATTATTAAAAATCACCTTATTTTCTATACCATCAAAACCAAATGCATCATCCTGCAGCGTGTACACTTCTTTATTAAAAATAGGAAATAGCAACTTATTTATGTGAGCTAGATTCTGTACACATTCCTCATACAGCACGGTATCATTTGAAGTGAAAAGCTCATAACCTCCATGCTCTTGATAGTCTATTTGTTCATCTCCAAGCATACTTCTCAACAGTTGTAAACCTTCCACACGTTGTTTAACTAGAGAGATCACCTCTTCTTCTGAGTGTGTTTTGAGATCTTCTAGTAATTCTGAAATACTTCCAAAGCATGCAAAACCAGCATTTTTTGTACTCGCCCCATTAGGAAGTAAACCTTTTTCTAGAATAACTATTTTTGAGTTGGCATCTTTTTCGCGTAAGCGTATTGCACACATTAAACCCACAATACCGCTGCCTACAATGGTGTAATCTACATTATTAAACCACGATTCTCGCTCCCAGAAACTTAGATTCATTAGATATTTTTCATTAAAAATACGTGTTCTATGTTAGTGCCTCAAATTTCTCTCGTCTAACACTCGTATGACAGCGCAGGCAATTACTACGATCTTACTAGCTTTTATAGCATTTTCACTCCCAGAGCCGAGAATGTATAGCAAGCTATATCATGATGATGGCACCATTCAAGCAGAAGGATGGATAATGGGAGAGCAAAAGGTAAAATACTGGAAATTTTATCACGAGAATGGAACCATCGCCGCCGAGGGACATTATCAAACTAATAAGAAATCAAAGTACTGGCATTATTACGATAATCAAGGAAAACTGACTAAGGAAGGGCATTATGAGGACGGAATTGCCCAAAATTGGTGGATTTTTTACGACCTTGCGCGCCAAGAAACTAGAAAAAGCCAGTACGTTGACAATCATTTACATGGTTTCTGTCTCGTATATAAAAACAAAAAACTTTTTAAGGTAGAAAAATACGAGAAGAATCAATTAAAAGGCGCGTGGACAAGCATACGTGATTTCCGCCGCGATAATCCTGATGTATCACTCTACTAGCGTTATGACTCCCCTTATTAAAGTAATAATACCAGCTTACAACGAGCAAGACTCCATAGGTCATGTGCTACGAGACATTCCTACTGCTGTGAGTGAAGTTATTGTAGTAAGCAATGCATCTACAGATAATACAGAACAAGTCGCGAGAGAAAATGGCGCTACGGTATTAAGAGAAGAACGCAAAGGTTATGGATACGCCTGCCTCAAAGGCATGGAATATATAGCCACTATGGGTGTAGATGATATTGCACAACGCCCAGACATCGTTGTCTTTCTGGATGGTGATTATAGTGATTATCCAGAAGAGCTTACTAAGATAGTTGCCCCTATTATCAATGGAGATTACGACATGGTTATAGGTGCTAGAGACAAACGCTTTCGCGAAAGCGGATCAATGACCACTCCTCAGATTTTTGGAAACTGGCTTGCTACAACCTTAATGACGCTATTCTTTGGAGCAAACTTTACAGATCTGGGTCCTTTTAGAGCTATGAAATATGATAGCTTACTAGCTTTACAGATGGAAGATAAAACCTACGGTTGGACGGTTGAAATGCAACTCAAGGTTTTAAAGAAAAAGATGAGTTATATAGAAATCCCGGTAACTTATCGCAATCGCATAGGTGTTTCTAAAGTCTCTGGTACCGTAAAAGGTGCAGTAATGGCAGGAGTTAAAATACTAGGATGGATTTTTAAATACAGTTTTAAGAAATGATATTAGAAACCGTTATTATTGTTATTTACACGATTTCGCTTATTATCATATTTGCGTATAGCTTATCCCAGCTCAACTTACTTTTTAATTACTTGCGCGCACAACGCAAGAAAGACGACGCTGTCTTATTTAATTTTAAAGATCCTGCACAAATTCCATTTGTAACGATACAGCTTCCAGTATATAATGAACTGTATGTAATGGAGCGTTTACTAGATAATATTGCCCTCTTAGACTACCCTGCAGATAAGCTTGAAATCCAAGTGCTAGATGATAGTACAGATGAGTCTTTTGAAACCACAAGAAATCACATAAAACGCCTTAGCGATAAAGGACTAGACATAAAACATGTTACTCGTACAGACCGTTCAGGTTTTAAAGCCGGTGCTTTAAAGGAAGGACTTAAAGTTGCAAAAGGCGAATTTATCGCCATATTTGATGCAGATTTTCTTCCAGAACCTAACTGGCTACAGCGCACCGTTCCTTACTTTAAGGATCGCAACATAGGCGTTGTACAAACTCGCTGGGGACATATAAATAGAGATTATTCTTTGCTTACAAAAGTGCAGGCTTTTGCACTTGATGCACATTTTACACTAGAACAAGTAGGTAGAAATAGTAAAGGACATTTTATAAACTTTAATGGAACTGCTGGCTTATGGCGCAAGCAGTGCATAGAAGATGCTGGAAACTGGGAAGGTGATACCCTTACAGAAGATCTTGACCTAAGCTACCGTGCCCAACTTAAAAACTGGAAATTCAAATACCTAGAGGATGTAGAAACTCCTGCAGAGCTCCCAGTAGTAATAAGCGCTGCACGCTCTCAACAGTTTCGATGGAATAAAGGTGGAGCAGAGAACTTCCAGAAAATGTCTAGAAAGGTTTTAACTAGTAAAACCATTTCTCCAAAAACTAAACTACACGGTCTTTTACATTTATTAAACAGTACCATGTTTTTAAATGTGCTCATTGTAGCGATATTGAGTATCCCCATGCTCTACATCAAGAACGAATACGCACATTTAAAGCCATATTTTTATGTAATGTCTTTCTTTGTGATAAGTAGTGTGATTTTCTTTATCTGCTACTGGTTTATGTTTAAAAGTATTTATGGCGGAGGTTTCAAGCAATTTTTAAAATACACGGGGATGTTCTTTGTGTTCTTTAGTATTGCTATGGGATTCTCACTTCATAACTCTATTGCAGTAATAGAAGGTCACCTAGGTAAACGAAGTGATTTTATACGTACGCCTAAGTTTAATATAAGCGAACTCAAAGACTCTTGGAAAGGCAATAAATATCTCAAAAAGAACATATCTATCAATGTAATTTTTGAAGGACTTTTGATGTTGTACTTTGGTTTTGGGATGTACTATGCATCTGTCGTAGGTGATCAAGGTGGTGACTTTGGATTGTTCCCTTTTCACTTTATGTTATTCATGGGATTTGGTTTTGTTTTTTTTAAATCACTTACGAGTAAAGCGTGATAGAACGTCTTTGGAAATATCAAAAAACTCCTATCGCACTAGCGATTGTTTCCTTAGTTACCTACTACCTCTTTGCTTTTCAACTAGAAAGAGCTAACACCACACTCCTACTAAGTCTGTACAGCATACTTTTTGCTTGCTTTTACTTCATAGTAAGCAAAGGTAAAAATGACTTCTCTTTGCTACTCGTTTTTGCAGTAGCATTAAGACTCATATTTATACCTGTAATCCCAAATCTCTCTCAAGACTTTTATCGCTTTATATGGGACGGACGCATGTTTACACAAGGTCTCAATCCATATTTAACAACTCCACAAAGCTATATAGAAGCAGGTAATCTCCAGATTGTAGCGCAAGCAAGACAGCTCTATGAAGGAATGGGAGCACTTAACGGAAGTCACTTTACAAATTACCCACCCGTAAACCAACTTATATTTGCAATTGCAGGATTATTCTCTGGCAATAGCATCATTGGCGCAGCTATCGTTTTTAGAACAACTATTATTCTAGCAGATGTTGGGATTATCATTTACGGCAAAAAATTATTGCAAAAACTAGGATTACCCATCCATAATATCTTCTGGTATGGGCTCAATCCCTTTATCATTATTGAAATGACTGGCAATCTGCATTTTGAATCTGTAATGTTATTTTTTGTCGTCTTATCCTTGTATTTACTGGCCCAAGGTAAGTGGGTATTAAGTGCTGTGATGATTGCATTATCTATATCTACTAAGTTATTACCGCTACTCTTTCTGCCACTTTTCATGCAATACTTCTTAACTCGTGGTGATAGAAAAACAACCCACTTTAGAAGCTCTTATCCTTGGAAAGTCCGCTTTCGCGAAATAACAAAAAACCTACCTCGTCTCGTTTATTTCTATTTGATTGTGATTGGAGTAGTCATATTGACCTTCTTACCATTTCTCACAAATGAGTTTGCCGAAAACTTTGGAGCTTCCATTGCGCTATGGTTTAAGAAATTTGAGTTTAATGCTAGCGTCTACTATATCATTAGATACATAGGTTATCAAACGATAGGTTGGAATATCATAGGAGATGTTGGCCCTTTATTGCCTAAGATCGTGTTAGGTTTTCTGATAGTTATAGCCTTTTTTAGAAATAACAGATCATTACAAGCAACTATTACCGCTATACTTATTGGTATCTCCTTTTACTTTTTAATGTCTACCACTGTTCATCCTTGGTATGTGGCTACGCCTTTACTTTTGTGTGTCTTTACACGTTATAGATATCCACTAGTATGGAGTGCTACTGTGATGCTAAGTTATGCCGCATACGGTGCAAATGGTTTTAATGAAAACTTATGGCTAGTGGCTATAGAGTATGTTGTGGTAATTGTATTTTTTATCTGGGAAGTTTATAGACCTTCTAAAGTTACTGTAATGGCAAAGACCGCCATTGAGAGCTAAACTATTTTCCTACCTTAATCATTTCATACACTTTTCCAGCCTTCCTATCTTTATAAGCCTTACTTGTTCTGGCATTATAATTAAAATCGAAGTCTTGAACATACGTTGCTCGATAGCTATTAAACTTTTCTGCAAGAACAGTTTCACAATCTGAACATAATAGCAAGTAAAAGCTCTCGTCTTCCATTACGGCTTCTAAAGAGTCAATCATAATGATTTTCTTCCCAGCTTCCCAGAACACCTCAGGTGCGCCCATTTCAAAACTGTACAGTCGTATGCTGCTTTTTAATACCTCATCGTTAAATGCGCTGTAATATTCATTAAACAGGTTGTTTTTAAGGACAGATAGACTTCCTATCGCTGTACAAATAACAGCGAGGACTATAAGGACAAAAACATGGTATATATTTTTACGTATCAAAGCACGCATGATATAAATTGCAACTATAAAGACTACCAGAAAAGCGATTACAGCAATAACATCTACAGTTATTAAGTTCGTTACTGCTAGATATATTAATGCAAGAGGTGCAGCTATAAATATTAAAAACAATAAGCCCCCATTAAAATACACGGGGATAATCTCTTTTCTATCTTTTAATTCGCTAAAACGTTTTACGAGATAAGTGACATAAAAACCAACATTCATGGCCAGTGGTATAAGCACAGGCATAAGGTATCGAGATTTTTTCTCTGGAATAACAGAAAGAAGTACGACAGCGATAATGGTCCACAAAAATGTAAAACGATATGCTTTTCTATTAGGAACTCTAGTCTTCAGATAAGGATACAATAGACTTATAAATGCTGGAATTGTCCATAATCCGCTTTGTACGAAAAAGCTCCAGTAGTAATAATAAGGCCTCACATTATAACTCGTCCAGTTTCCTGTTTCTTTGGAAGCTATTGCTGCAAAGGTTTCCGGATCTATAGCACGTACATAGCCGTACCAACTAAACCCTAAGAGTAATCCTCCTAGCAAAACGAGCACTACTGGCAACCACTTTCTCCGTTCTGTTTCTCTTCTATAGACTACGACATAAGCAATCAGAAATGGCAAAAACAATACGTATAAAGAAACAGGACCTTTACTCAGCACAGAAGCTCCTATACATATAGCAGCGAGAAGCCAAGTAGTTATATTCCCTCGTAATGCATCTTGACTCAATCCTTTGAAAATACAGTAGATTGCCGTAAGCATAAATGCATGTGCATATATATCCCATGGCGCTTCAAAAACTATAAGAATAACATATAATGACGTTATACTTACCAGTGCATTAATAAGACTATTGCGCTTAGTAAGAGTCAGCTTTCGCGAAAGCGTATATATCATACTCCCCAACAACATCACCATTAGTACTGCTGGAAAACGCATTCCCCACACACTATTTACACCAAAAATAGCTCCAGAAATTGCCGATAGCCAAGTGGGCAGAGGCGGTTTTTCATAACGTGGCTCACCATTCATAGTAGTGAGTATCCAGTTACCATCTGCAAGCATTTCTCGGGCTGTCACAAAGTTACGAGCTTCCATAATGGTCACTTCTAGCACATCAAGAAAAGGCAATAATAAAACTCCAACCACGATAATGATTGTTAGAATAGGCCGCTTTTCTATGAGTGTGATCAAGCCTTTTGAGATTTATAATAAAGATAAATATTGCGTGCGTAGATAAATGTTCCCAGCCCATAAGAGAGCACCATCACATAATCTACACGGTATAAGAAATACAGCAACGAGAGAAGTCCTCCCGTAAAAGAAAACAACCAGAACCCAAGAGGTAGTGTTGCTTCTTTATTCTTTTCTGCATGAAACCACTGGTACACAAAACGAAGTGTAAATAATACTTGCGCTACAATTCCAAGGGTAAGTAGCCAAGTGCTCATTTCCTCTTTTGAGAACAATGCTGCGAGGTCAAACTTACCATTATTCCACCCGTATGCAATAATCCCGATAGGAATGGCAATGATTAAAAACTGAGACCATTTAGGTAACAATTTCCACTGCTTTTGGATTTGTAAATTTCTTATGTAAATGATATATCCCAGCACCTGACCCAGCATGAGCGGGAAGTCTGTGCGGAAGTAACCATAAATAAATAGTACAAAAGATCCAGAAAGACTAAGCCACCAGAACGTAAGCGGTGTAACTACTTTTTTCCTCTTTTCAGATAACAACCACTGCGATAACATACGCCCTCCAAAGAGAAGCTGCGCAAGTACGGCAAGTAGCGACAGACTATCCACGGTTTGTACTACCTACTTTATAATTGATGTACTTCTTCTTCATCCAGAGATAAGCAAAGCAATCCATAAGTGGACCTAATAATCTATTCCAAACACCAAATTTTGCCTCTCCAGCAATACGCGGGAAGTGTCTTACAGGAACTTGTTTTACTTTTCCATGTTGCAATAAAATCATTGCAGGAAGAAAACGGTGCAATCCTTTAAACATAGGTATGCGCTGGGCGTACTCCGTTTTTATAATTTTAAGCGGACAACCAGTGTCATCCATCCCATCATGTGTAAACGAACGGCGTATCCCATTTGCGATCTTAGAAGACATGTTTTTTACAAACTTATCCTTACGATCTGCACGCACGCCAGTCACAAGATCATAGGGTCCTATTTCTTTAATAAGCACATTAAAATCTTCTGGAGACGTCTGTAAGTCACTATCTATATAACCTACGAGTTCTGTATCTGCGTGATCAAATCCGGCTTTAATTGCGGCACTTAGTCCGCAATTTTCTGTAAATGCTATATATTCAAAGTCGGCATTTCTAGCGCAAATCTCCTTGATGATATCAAGACTCGTATCCTTAGAACCATCGTTTACAAACAGCACCTTACTCTTTGCAGAGGCCGTTTTAAAATAAGTTACAAACTCAGACTCTACCCTTGCGAGGTTCTCTTCTTCATTATAAACTGGGACTACGATGGTAAGACGATACTCCATAAAAACCTATCCGTTTTTAAGGTTTACAACCTCTTGTTTCGTTAAGTGTCTCCAGTGACCTCTAGGTAAATCTTTCTTTGTAAGTCCCGCTATAGTAACACAGTCTACACGAACCACCTCGTAGTTAAGGTGTTCAAAAATAGTGCGTATAACACTATTCCCAGTATTTCTAATACGAAGACCTACTTCCTTTTTTGGCGCTCCATCTACATAGCTTATCTCATCTACAGTTATGGTTTTACCATCAATTTTAAGACCCTCATTGATTCGCTCAATATCTGCACCTTTCAAGTTGTTAGAAAGTTCCACATGATATAACTTATCTACTCCTTTTTTAGAATTTGTAAATTTCTGTACAAGTTCATCATCATTAGTAAAAAGTAATAATCCCATCGCATTACGTCCTAATCTACCTATAGGTTGTATACGAGATTTAGTGGATCCTGCAACAAGATCCATAACTGTATTTCCTTTATCATTACTTGTTGTAGTTGCAAAGCCTTTAGGCTTGTTAAGCAACACATAAGCTTTTGCCTCAGGATTGATACGACGTCCATCAAAACGAACATCATCCTCTAGTTTTACTTGATAACCCATCTCATTAACCACCTTACCATTTACGGTAACTTGACCTATAGAGATATACATATCTGCCTCACGACGAGAACAAATACCTGAGTTTGCTATATATTTATTAAGGCGCATCGTTCCGTCATCCTTCTTTCTAGGCGCTTGTCTTTTTGGTGCATCAAAGGCTATATCCTTAGGTTTTCCTACTGGTTTATTCGCTTGTTTACGCACGGGTTGTGTCCCTCTAGAACCACTCTTTTGCTTTCCGCCAGCGCCACTACGCCCAGATGGTTTTCCTTTTCCTCTATTATCTGCTCCTCTGCTCATTACATTATTGTTTAAGCTGCAAAGGTAAGATTTACTCCGTACTCTTTTACTACCTAGTGAGCATAATAATAAGTTGCTCGCTTTCGCGAAAATTTGACCTCATTACAAAGAAGCTTTTATTAACCTAAACAAGCCGAACCTCCCACTCTCATTACATCTAAAACTATTCCAACATCTACATAAGTACTGCCCTATTAAAATCAAAAGTTTCCTCCTAACCTACTGGCACAGAACTTGATTCCCCCAACCTGTTCAACATTTTAAAACTTTATACATTATGAGAAGACGCACTACTCCCGAAGTAAATGCAGGATCTATGGCAGACATTGCCTTCCTCTTGCTTATTTTTTTCTTGGTTACCACAACTATAGAAAAAGACAAAGGCATCGCACGGCAGCTTCCGCCAGCGATTAAAGACAAGACCGAGGTTCTTATCAAAAACAAGAACCTCTTTGAAATCATTGTGAACGCAGATAATATGCTGCTGGTAGAAAATGAACGTATACCGCTTGAAGCTTTAAGACAATTAACCATTGACTTTCTTGATAACGGAGGCATTCCATCAAGTCAAGATGGATATTGTGATTACTGCAAAGGCAGTAGAGATCTACTCTCGTCAGATAATCCTCAGAAAGCTGTAATCTCTATTTCGCCAGATAGACTTACAAACTACAATACGTATATCGCGGTACAAAATGAGATTTCAAGTGCTTATGAGTTTTTAAGAAATAGAGAAGCACAACGCTTATTTGGCATTGACTTTACAGCTACAGATAAGGCCATAAAGAATGGTACTTACAAAGGAGATGTACCAAAAAAAACAGCACAATTAAAACAAGTGCGAGCTATGTTCCCAATGCTTATCTCAGAAGCAGAGACTTCAAAAGAGTTAAGGATTTAAAATACCTATTCAAACAATAAAAAAGCGGCAGAAATCTTCAAGTGATTTCTGCCGCTTTTCAATTAGTCATTAAAGGTTACCGTGCTTTGACGTTCTCTGTTAACTGTAAGCTTTGTTACATCTGGACGAGAATAATGCCCAGAAGGATCAAAGTTTTGACGTTCCTCATACACCCTATTAAAATCTAAGGTGTGATATATATTACCTTCTGTTTCAATATCTGGAGGTAAGATGAATTCGCCATCTGGTCCTGCAATGCAAGAACCACCGTTTGATGAACGCTCTGGACCGCGTTTTAAAATTTCATTGAGGTGAGGAGTATCTTCCGGAAAGTCTGTAGCAATTGCCATTCTGCTGGACACAGAGATTACATAACTACGAGATTCTCTGGCAATAAATCGTGTGATATCTTTCGTATTGTAATCACTTCCTGGCCATACGGCAATATGCAAATTTTCACCTTGTGCATACATAGCAGCACGTGGTAAAGGCATCCAGTTCTCCCAGCAATTAAGACCACCTACAGTAAATTGTTTAAGAGGATGCACTTTTAGACCGTGACCGTCTCCTGGCGCCCAAGTTAATCGCTCGTCATAGGTAGGCTGCAATTTGCGATGTACAGATTGTATTTCTCCATTTTCATTGATATACACTAAGGAACAATATAAACTTGCTCCTCCTCTATCCATTGGTTTTTCTATAATTCCAAGATATATTGCAATATTGAAATGTTTCGATAATGCACATATTTCATCTAGATCGCCTCGTTCTATATCAACCGCATTTCTTGCGTAGTGCGCATGTAATTCCTTCACCACTTTTGTATCCCATGCCGCACCATCTGTGAGTGATAACCAATATGGATATCCAGGCAACAACCCTTCTCCAAAGACAATGAGTTCTGCCTCATTTTCGACAGCTTCTTGAATTGCAATTTTTATTTTTTTGATCGTCTCTTCCCTATTCCCCCAGACGGGAGCAATTTGAGCAAGAGCAACTTTTAAATGGTTAGGCTTTGACATATATATAGTTTAAAAAAGTGACGATGTTAAAAGTACTAAATAGTAGTCGGCTTCATGGGGTTACGCTTTCGCGAAAGCGTACTTATTTCTTTCAATACCATTCACAAAATTTGAGATACAATCCATATATTAGGAATTATTCCATAATTTTGTTTTAAATCCTCTTGCTATGAATTTTGAACGTATTAAAGAAAAGCTCAACATCCTCGCAGATGCTGCAAAATATGATGTCTCTTGCTCTTCTAGTGGAAGTAAGCGTGCAAATAAAAATAAAGGCTTAGGAGATTCTAGTGGGATGGGAATTTGCCATACCTATACAGAAGATGGACGATGTGTCTCGTTATTGAAAATCTTACTTACTAATCATTGCATTTTTGACTGTGCCTATTGCGTGACTCGTAAAAGTAATGATGTAAAACGTGCCGCTTTCAAAGTGCAAGAGGTAGTGGATCTCACCATTAACTTTTATCGTAGAAATTATATTGAAGGCCTATTCTTAAGTAGTGGTATTTTTAAAAATGCCGACTACACGATGGAGCGTCTTGTTCTTGTTGCTAAGAAACTACGTCTCGAAGAAAATTTTAATGGTTATATCCATCTCAAATCTATTCCTGGGGCGAGTGACGAGTTAATGAGAGAAGCAGGACTTTATGCCGATAGACTTTCTGTGAATATTGAAATACCCACCGAGCAAGGTCTCAAATTACTTGCTCCAGATAAAAAGCGTGAAGACTTTATCAAGCCTATGCGTAAAGTGAAGAATGAAATCATACAGTATAAAAGCGAGAAAAAGCTTATAAAAAGTACTCCTATATATGCACCTGCTGGACAAAGCACCCAAATGATTATAGGTGCTACTGACGAGACAGATGCACAGATCATGTACACAAGCGCATACTTTTACAAAGAATTCCAGATGAAAAGGGTGTACTACTCTGGATACATCCCTATAAGTCATGACGAGCGATTACCTTCTATAGGTACAGATGTGCCAATGTTACGAGAAAATAGATTGTATCAAACTGACTGGCTATTGCGTTTTTATGGATTTAGCATACAAGAGCTGCTTAACAAAGAGCATCCTAATCTTGAAACAGATATCGACCCAAAATTAAGTTGGGCACTACGCAACTTACAGCACTTCCCTGTAGATGTAAATCATGCAGACCGCAGATTACTCGCTCGCATTCCTGGTGTAGGAATGCGCTCTGTAGATAAGATTATCAACGCTCGTAGATATAGAAAACTAGGTTGGGAACATCTCAAAGCCATAGGTATCTCTATGAATCGCGCTCAGTATTTTCTCGTTTGCGCTTCTTCAAAATTTGAGGCAAAAGACCGTACCGCTGCACAACTTAAAAGTTTAATCATGGGAAACTCTTCAAGTAAATGGCGAGGTGCTTACAGCAGCCAACTTAACCTTTTTGAATCTAATGCAAATGTAACTGTGTCGTAAGATGGGAATGATAGATCAATATATCTATGATGGAACTTTCGAAGGTTTTCTCACTGCAGTATTTGAAGTTTATGACCGCAAACCTATACGAGTAAAAATTGTAAGCGAGCGACTAGTAACCGTAAATTTCTTTGATGAAGAGCACACTATTTACACAGATCAAATAAAATCTGATCGCGTGTGGAAAGGCATTGAAGATAAAATAGGAAAGAAAGCTGGGAATCTCATCTACAAAGCATTTTTAAGTGAGCAATCAGATAGAGAGCAGGTACTTTTACGTATCATTAAAAGGGGATTTAAAGGCGAAAATGTAACAGATAACTTTGCAGATATCGACGTTTTGAGACTTACCAACTTGGTTAAAATTGTAGGACGCGAGAAACATAGAATGGATGCCTTTATAAGATTTAGACTCACTAAGGACAACGTTTATTTTGCAGAGGTAGAACCAGATTTTGACACATTACCACTCAATGCCATCCACTTTAAAAATAGATATGCAGATCAAAAATGGCTCATCTATGATCGCTGTAGAAATTATGGGATTTTTTATGATTTAAAGACTGTCAACTATGTGCAGCTTGAAATCTCAAATGATATTAATAGTAGTCTTGCTGCGCCATTTTACTTCACACATGATGAAATGCACTATCAAGACTTATGGAAAAACTATTTTAAAAGCACCAATATTCCGTCTCGTAAAAACATGAGATTACACTTACAGCATGTACCTAAGAGGTACTGGAAGTATTTAAGTGAAAAACAGCCGTAAATTGGGTCATTACGCTTTCGCGAAAGCGTAACTATAACAAGTAAATAATAAACTAGCTCGTTAGTTAAGGTTGCGCTTATCTACAAAAAAGCGCTTCATGATACTTTCACACTCTTGAGCGAGCACTCCGCTTTTTACTTTTGTCTTAGGATGTAAAGTGGTACCCATCACATCATAACCACGCCTCAAATCTTTTGCACCATAAACAATTCTCCCTATTTGACTCCAGTAGAGAGCACCAGCACACATCTGACAAGGTTCTAAAGTAACATACAACGTACATTGCTGAAGATATTTACCACCTATAAAACTAGAAGCACTTGTAATCGCTTGCATCTCTGCATGTGCGGTTACATCTGTTAAGCGCTCTGTGAGATTGTGTGCTCTGGCAATAATCATGTTATCAATTACCACCACAGCACCAACAGGGATTTCACCTTGATCAAAAGCGGCTTGCGCTTCTTGCAAAGCCTTCTTCATAAAGTAAGTATCATCATAAGGTTCTAGCATGTATCCTGTTTTTAATAATATAAAAATACATATTCAAGATGTACCTTTGTAACATGCCAGAGAGTATTCTTGATACTATAAAAACACCGAGCGATTTGCGTCTATTGACGCAAGAGCAACTACCCCAACTTGCCGTAGAGCTTCGTCGTTTTATTATTGATATTATTGCGACTAAGGAAGGTCATCTAGGCGCTAGTTTAGGAGTTGTAGAACTTACAATTGCCCTACACTATATATTTAATACCCCAGAAGACAATCTTATCTGGGACGTGGGTCACCAAGCTTATGGACATAAAATACTAACGGGACGTAAAGATGTTTTTCATACTAACAGGCAAAAGGGCGGCATAAGTGGTTTTCCTAACCGTATGGAGAGTGTGTATGACACCTTTGGCACAGGTCACAGTAGCACTTCCATCTCTGCAGCGTTAGGTATGGCGATGGCCGCAACATTAAAAGACCAAAAAAATAGACATCACATCGCCGTAATAGGAGATGCCTCTATAGCCAGCGGTATGGCTTTTGAAGGATTGAATCATGCCGGAGTAACTGATGCTAACCTACTAGTGATTCTTAACGACAATGCTATAGGAATTGACCCAAGTGTGGGAGCTCTTAAAAAGTATCTAACTAATGTAAAGAAGGGCACTGCTAGAGAAGACAACATCTTTGAAGCGCTTAATTTTAAATATTTTGGCCCAGTAGACGGTCATGATTTACCTAAACTACTAGAAACCTTAGAGGCTCTTAAAAAAGTAAAAGGTCCAAAATTCTTACATGTAATTACCACAAAAGGAAAGGGACTAGCCCTCGCCGAACAGGAACAGATCACCTATCACGCACCTGGTAAATTTGATGCCATTACTGGAATCAGAGTACAGAAAGAGGAAATAGCAGAGCCTCCAAAATACCAAGATGTTTTTGGGCATACCATTGTGGAGCTCGCTACACTTAATAAGAAAATAATAGGTATTACACCTGCCATGCCTACAGGCAGCTCTCTTAAATATATGATTGCCACCTTTCCAGACAGAGCATTTGATGTAGGTATCGCAGAGCAGCATGCCGTAACGCTTTCGGCAGGAATGGCTACAGAGGGGATGGTTGTGTATTGCAATATCTACTCTACTTTTTTACAACGGGCATACGACCAAATTATTCATGATGTGGCGCTGCAAAATCTACCTGTGATTTTTTGTTTAGATCGCGCTGGCCTCGTGGGGCAAGACGGCGGAACTCATCAAGGTGTTTTTGATCTAGCATATCTCAATTGCATTCCTAATCTCATTATATATGCTCCAAGTGATGAGATTGCGCTTCGCAATATTTTATATACAGCACAGCTTGGATTAGAGCATCCTATTGCCATACGATATCCTCGCGGTCGTGGTATTCATATAGACTGGCAACTTCCTTTTAAAAAGATTAAAATAGGTGAAGGGCGCTGTATTCAAAAAGGCGAAAAAGTTGCTATTATAAGTATAGGAAGCATTCTAAAGAATGTTATAGCAGCAGTAAAAAAGTCAGAACAAGCATTTGGTGTTTACGACATTGGTTTTCTAAAACCTATAGACACTGACCTATTAGACGAGGTTTTTAAAACCTACAAGCATATAATTACTATTGAAGATGGCTCAAAAATAGGCGGCCTAGGAAGTGTTGTGGGTGATTACGCTTTCGCGAAAGCGTACAAAGGTAAACTCACCGTCCTAGGAATACCAGACGCGTTTATAGAACA
Source organism: Dokdonia sp. R78006 (assembly GCF_042466145.1). Lineage (NCBI taxonomy): Bacteria > Pseudomonadati > Bacteroidota > Flavobacteriia > Flavobacteriales > Flavobacteriaceae > Dokdonia > Dokdonia sp. R78006. The sequence continues at coordinate 672,985 of NZ_JAXHBU010000001.1, forward strand.
CGCCACCGTAGATGAGCAATATGAAGAAGCTGGAATATCTGTAAACGCAATTACTAGCCTTCTTAAAAATCTTGCATAAAAAAATCGGCAGACTATATGAGTCTGCCGATTATAAAGTCTTAAGATTGAATATTACCCATTAATATTCATTCCTTGAAGTTGCTCAAATATTTTAACAGATTTACTATCTGTCATCACAGACACTTGATTACAAATCTCTAAGAGTTCTTGATACAAAGTATAATCACCATCTGACCTTGTTTTAAACAGCTTTAAAACAAGATTGTCATAATGTGTGGGCGTTGCTGTAATTGCATTGCATCTTGCAGATAATAAAGTGTTTAAAATTTCATAACCCGCTATTTCTTTTGAAATCACCTCGTCACTCTCATAAATATTTGAAATACTTATTTTGAGAACGTCATTGATTTGCGCTTCATATTTAGATTTATCCAGCAATGCCTTATCAAATACTCCTTCTAGGATAGCTTCTTCATTTTTCATAAAAATAGCAACTGCTTCATCTATAAGAGTTCCTATTGCGAGTGCTCTCAGATAACCTACTCTTGCCGCTTTATCTGTAAGTGCAGAATATTTAGAGCTATTTATATGAGGAACAAGTTTTATAAGATATTCTAGAGCATATTCTTCCGGAATGAGTCCTAAGTTAATACCATCTTCAAAATCTATGATGGTATAGCAAATATCATCTGCCGCTTCTACTAAGAAGGTAAGTGGATGTCTCGCATAACTTATATCCTTCCCATGTCTAGTCTGGATAAGACCTAGTTCTTCGGCTACATCTTGAAAAGAGGCTTTGTCATCTTGAAAGAAACCATATTTTTTATCTGCAATATGATTTGTAGGTTTGTGTGGGAGCGATTCTTTTGGGTACTTCATAAACGTACCTAAAGTAGCATATGAAAGTCTTAAACCTCCATCTGCACCAGGACGAGATTCCGTTAATATTTTAAATCCATTTGCATTTCCTTCAAATGTGCATAGATCTTGATATTCCTTATCTGTGAGCTCTGCCTTAAATCGCTTACCTCCACCATTTTTAAAATAGTCACCTATAGATTTTTCCCCAGAGTGACCAAAAGGAGGATTCCCAATATCATGTGCTAGTGCAGCTGCAGCTACAATTGCCCCAAAATCATTCATCTTATAACCGTGAACCTCAGAAAGGTGTGGGTATTTTTCTAGAATCTGCTTCCCTACTTGCCTCCCTAATGATCTTCCTACAACAGCGACCTCTAAACTGTGAGTGAGTCGTGTATGAACAAAATCAGTTTTAGATAAAGGGATTACCTGCGTCTTGTCTTGTAAACTTCTAAAAGCCGAAGAAAATATAATACGATCATAATCTACTTCAAAACCTAGTCGCGATTCGTCTTGTTCGGCACGAAGGCGTTTGTTTGTATCTCCTTGCCTCTTAAGTGAAAGCAGTCGTTCCCATTGCATCATTTTTTTCAATCCTTTGTTAGCAAGGGGAAAGATAGTCTTTTTCTACTTTTTTTTGATTGGTTTACGCTTTCGCGAAAGCGTAAAAAACATGACACCTAAAGAATTGCATAACAGTCTTAACGTTGAGATAACACTAAAATTACAAGAAGCTAATGCAACTATAACAATGAGGTAACTTCAAAAAAAGATAATGCTAGCATCTTTGCATCGAAGATTTTAAATGACAATCAAATCGAAAACCAACATGAAAAAATTAATTTTTAGTCTAGCCTTATTAGGTGGAATTTTAACGGGATGTTCAAGTGATGATGATCAACCTATCGTAGTAACTGAAGTTCCTGGAACTGGAGGAGGTGATGATACAGATAGCGTAGACACTACACTTTCTGGAAACATCACAGAAGACATGACATTAACAAATGACGCTATATGGCAACTAGATGGGCGTGTTATTGTAACAGCTGGAAATACGCTTACAATAGAGCCAGGAACAATCATTAAAGCATTTGCAGGTCAAGAAGCAAATGCGTCTGTTTTAATTATTGCACGTGATGCAAAAATAGAAGCAAATGGAACAGCTACTGCTCCAATTATTATGACATCTAGTGCAGATGGTATACAATTAGGACAAACAGAAGGAACTCTTGATGAAAACACTCGTGGTTTATGGGGAGGACTTATCGTATTAGGTAACGCACCTATCTCTGAGGATGGTGATGTAGAAGCGTCTCAAATTGAAGGAATACCTGCTAGTGATACTAACGGTCTTTATGGAGGTACTGATGCAGCAGATAACTCAGGAACTATAACTTATGTTTCAATACGTCATGGTGGTACACTCATAGGTGAGGGTAACGAAATTAACGGACTTACTTTAGGTGGTGTAGGAACAGGAACTACTATTGATCACGTAGAGGTTGTAGGAAATGTAGATGATGGTATCGAATTTTTTGGAGGTACTGTTAATGCTTCAAACCTTTTAGTTTGGGCTCAAGGAGATGATGGTCTTGACATTGACCAAGCATATGCAGGAACTGTAACAAATGCAGTTGTAATTGCTGGAGATATCTCTGATCACGCTTTGGAAATAGATGGACCAGAAGGATCTTTAAACGGTGCTTTCACACTTAACAACATTACGCTAATAGGAAGTGCAACTGCTCCAAACGGAGAATATGCAGACTATAGAGATGGTGCACAAGGAGCAACTAACAATGTTTTTGTAACAGGATTCCAAGATGGTAAAGACGTAGAATTAGATAATAATGGAGTTGCTCAAAACTACATTAGTGGATTAATTTCATTTACAAACTGGATCGTAGAAGGAGTTACTCCTGCAAATTCAATTTTTGTTGAAAAAACTGGAGACGGTGAAGAAACTATTATTTCTCCATCATTTACAGATCAAGCTGCAGATTGGACAACAGCTGGAACAACTGGAGGTGCAGATCTTACTGTATTTGCTTGGACATTTGCTGCAGCAACTACATCTGGTGTAATTGACTAAATAATACAAAGGAGCTTTAACATCCCACACGCATACAAACTATACAATAATATAGATTGCCCGCCATTAATGGTGGGCAATCTTATGAATTATAACATAATGAAAACCGTTTTATATTCACTCTTACTTTTACTGTCTGCAATAACTGCAAATTCTCAAACGGGAATTATCGCTGGTACTATTAATGATGGACAGCTCAATGACATATTGCCCTTTGCAAATGTTATTGTTCAAGGAACAACAAAGGGTACTACTTCAGACTTTGATGGGAAATACACTTTAGAGATTGCTCCTGGAACCTATGTCATAGAATTTTCTTTTGTTGGATATAATACACAGCAAATTTCTGAAGTGATTGTCACTGAAAATAATACTACAAATCTAGATGTAACATTATCTGGAGCATCATTAGACGAAGTTATCATCACATCTACTAGTCGTCAAAATACAGAGCAATCAGTTTTAAATCTTCAAAAAAAATCGGTTCAATTGCTCGATGGATTGTCATTAGAGAGTATTAAGAAAAGTGGCGCTAGTAATGTTGCTGCTGCAGTAAAGAACATTCCTGGAGTATCTGTTCAGGGTGGAAAGTATGTATATGTAAGAGGTCTAGGCGATCGTTATACAAAAACCATACTCAATGGTGTAGATGTACCTGGACTTGATCCAGACAGAAACACACTACAACTTGACATTTTCCCTTCTTCGATTTTGGAAAATATCATAGTTGTAAAATCCTCTACAGCAGATCAACCAGCAGATTTTACTGGTGGTGTAGTTGATATAGTTACTAAAGACATCCCTAACGGAAAAGAAACTAGTGCTTCTATAGGCCTTGGCTATAATCCTAATTTTCACTTTAATGATAGCTACATAAGTAACGAATCTAGTGGAACAGATTTTCTAGGTTATGATAATGGACAGCGAACTAACCCTTTTAATGAAAATCAGGTATTTGACTTTCCTACAAACACGCCTAACACTGCTTCTTTTCTAGCAGGTAGACTTAATCCTGTACTAGCTGCACAGAGAGAAAACAGTGGGGCAGACTTCAACTTATCTTTTACTACAGGAAACTCTTATGATGTAGGTGATAACAAACTTGGATACCTTGCTTCTGTTTCTTACCGTAATGAAACCACATATTATGATGATTATGTAGATGGACAACGTTTTAGAAAAGATACCGATGCAAGCATTTTTGAACTAAATACAGACAGAACACAACAAGGTGAAAGAGGAGAAAACAATGTTCTTATAAGTGCACTAGGTGGATTGTCTTATAAAACTGACAACTCTAAATACCGCCTTAACGTACTACACATTCAAAATGGTGAATCTGGTGCTTCACTACTTAGTCAAACTAACAGAATAGACAACAGTAACACCATTAAGAAGGACATCTTAATTTATACAGAACGCGCTCTTACAAATGTACTTTTAAGTGGAAAACACACTAATGAAGATGCCACTTGGACAACGGAGTGGAAACTATCTCCTACTTTTTCAAGAGTAGACGATAAGGACTTCCGTACAACTCCATTTCTAGTTAATGATGAAGATGGGAGCTTTACAATAAGCCCGAGTGAATCTGGTGATGCTTCACGTTTTTTCAGAAATCTTGATGAGATAAACCTAGCTGGTAAATTAGATGTGACCCGCAAACATGAACTATTTGCAAAAGATGCAAAATTCAAATTTGGTGCGGCATATACTTACAAGCAACGTGATTTCAAAACAGTACGTTTTGCAACACCTTTTAGAAACTTCAATAGCGCTCTTTTAAACGGAGACCCTAATGTAATACTAGGACAAAACATATATAATCCAGATTCTGATAGTGGTTTCTTTGTGAGAAGAGATTCTAATGATAATGATCAGTACGATTCAAATATCAATGTAGGTGCATTATACTTATCAGAAGAACTTAGACCTGCTTCATGGTTTACAGCAATTGTGGGATTACGTTTTGAAAAATTTGACCTGATTTATACGGGACAAGATCAACAAGGAAATGTTTTTAATGACGAAAGAATCTTAGATAAAGCAGATTTATTTCCTTCTGCAAATTTAATTTTTGATCTTAACGAGGATGGGAATAAAAAGATTAGAGCATCATACTCTAGAACTACAGCACGCCCTTCATTTAAAGAAGCTTCACTTGCACAAATATTTAATCCTATTGAAAACGAACTTTTTATAGGTAATATAAATTTACAGCCTACTTACATAAACAACTTAGACCTAAGATATGAGATTTATGGAGCTAGTGATAAGAAGTTTAACATAGGAGATTTTGCAGCAATTAGTGGTTTTTACAAAAGCTTCAAAGACCCTATTGAACTAACATTTTTTGCTGAGGCAACGGGACAGGTAACACCACGTAACCTAGGAGATGCAGATGTAATAGGAGCAGAAATTGAGCTACGTAAAAACCTAGATTTTATAGGACTTAACAACTTCTCGCTAAATGTAAACTACTCTATTATTGAGTCTGACGAAACATACAATGAAGACGAGAGATTGTTGAGAGAAAACTTACTGAGAGATGGAGAAACTCTTGACTCTGGAAGAGTTTTACAAGGACAATCACCATTTTTATTAAATGCTGGTATTGCTTTCGAATCTGAGGATTCCGCATGGAAATCAAGTCTGTCTTACAATGTTCAAGGTAAAACACTTCAAATTGTAGGAGCAGGAGAAATTGCAGATGTATATACACTTCCTTTTAATGACTTAAAATTCAATATTTCAAAGTCATTTGGAGAAGATCAAAATCAAACAATCACATTTAAAGCAGGAAACTTACTTAATGATGATCGTGAGAGTGTTTTTCAATCTTACAAAGCAGAAGATCAGTTATACTCTAAGTGGAGTCCTGGACAAGATTTTAGCTTAAGCTATAGCTTTAAGTTCTAATGAACTATTATTATCTAAATTAGCCACAAAAAAAGGTCTCCATAATTGGAGACCTTTTTTTATTAGTATCGTTTTACGCTTTCGCAAAAGCGCTATTATCTATTACTAGCTACTTTGGAACCTTCATTTTTCCAAGTATTAACAGAAGCTACTCTTGAATCTTGATAGTCTACCTCAGTAAGTTTATCACTTGACCAAAAGAACCAAGTACCTACTTTAGTTCCATTGTCATATTGAGCTTTGGCAGTTTTATCTCCATCACGGTTATAACTAATCCATTGTCCAGTAACCTGTCCTTCCTTAGTATAAAAACCTGTTTGACTAACTTCACCATTATCAAAATATAAAGTTGCCTTAACTAGGTCTCCTACTTCTACATATGTAGGCTTATTGTTTTTTTCTTGAGCTTGCATTGAAACAACCATTAAAAATGCAACTGCTATCATCATTATCTTTTTCATAATTTGGGATTTTAATTTTTCTATGATATAAATGTAACACAAAATTTACATAAAACAAACTTTTACATAACATTTTATTTACATTGAATTAACATTACGCTAGTAACCCACTGATTTATAATGGGTTAATTTTGTTTTAAATCATATTTTAATCTACATCTCTTTATTGTTCACAAGCTGCTAGTGTACTGCGAATACTATAAATTTGCATTATAGTTCAACGTAAAAAGTTATTATCTTTCGCTCGATATAACCTTTACATAACGCTTAATCTTTTTTTAATTAAGATTTTTGCCACCTTGGCTTTTCAGCTTACATTTTATGGAAAATATTTACATTTTTATGATTGCTGCGTTGGCAATTCTCGCAATTGCAGATTTGGTAGTCGGAGTGAGTAATGACGCAGTAAACTTTCTAAATTCTGCAATAGGATCTAAGGCAGTTACTTTTAAAACAGTGATGATTGTGGCTAGTGTGGGTATCGCTTTTGGCGCGCTCTCCTCTAGTGGTATGATGGAGGTTGCTAGGAAAGGAATTTTTGATCCTAGTCAGTTTTATTTTAATGAGATTATGATCATCTTCATGGCTGTCATGATTACAGATATTATATTGCTTGATATCTTCAACAGCCTTGGTATGCCTACCTCTACAACAGTCTCTATAGTATTTGAACTACTTGGAGCCTCTGTGGTTATGTCCATTATTAAAATATCAAACAATAGTGATTCTCTTGCCCAGATAGGTGAATATATCAATACAGATAAGGCAACGGAGATTATATTAGGTATACTACTCTCTGTTTTTATCGCCTTTACTATAGGAGCCATTATACAGTTTTTAACAAGATTCCTCTTGACTTTCAATTTTGAGAAAAAACCATCTTGGATTGCTGCTGTTTTTGGAGGTATTGCAGTTTCATCTATTTCATACTTTATAATTATTAAAGGATTAAAAGGAGCAAATATTTTACCACCTGAGTTTAGTAGCTGGGCAAATGATAATTTAATTCAATTCTTAGGAGCTAACTTTATTCTTTGGACCGTAGTCTCTTGGGTGTTTCATGCAATTCTTAAACAAAATATATACAAACTTGTTATCATCTTAGGAACCTTTGCGCTCGCAATGGCCTTTGCTGGTAACGACTTAGTAAACTTCATAGGGGTTCCTATGGCTGCCTATAATTCATTTATAGCTTGGTCTGGTTCTGGAATATTACCAAGTGCATTCAGCATGGAGCAGCTTGCCGAAAAAGTACCTACACAACCTATTTTACTTCTGGTTGCTGGTTTAATCATGGTTCTTACATTGTGGTTTAGTAAAAAAGCAAGACGCGTTGTAAAAACCTCTGTAGATTTATCACGTCAAGATGAAGTAAAAGAGCGATTTAAGCCTAACTGGGTTTCACAACACTTAGTACGGGGAGTTATCATTGCAAATAATGGTGTTAATAAAATATTACCTGCAAAGCTGCGCCAAAGCATAAACAAGAGCTTTGAACCATCTACTGTAATCCACACAAAAGCATCAGAGGCACCCGCTTTTGATATGGTGAGAGCTGCCGTAAATCTTGTAATTGCAAGTGTTCTTATATCAGTAGCTACTGGACTTAAGCTTCCATTATCTACAACTTATGTTACTTTTATGGTTGCTATGGGTACTTCCCTAGCAGATCGTGCTTGGGGAGCAGAAAGCGCTGTTTATAGAGTTGCTGGTGTTCTTAATGTAATAAGCGGATGGTTCTTGACAGCATTTAGCGCATTTACCGCGGCAGGTATTCTAGCATACTTAATGTATCTAGGAGGGAATATTGCCATCATAGGCTTATTCTTCCTTGCTATTGCCATGCTCGTAAGAAATTATTTATCTACTAAAAAGAAAAATAAGGAAGCAAAAATTGAAGAAGACCTTCGTAAAGCAGAAAGTAAAACCATTTCTGGTATTATCGAAGAAAGCGCAGATAACATTGCAAAAACGATTATTCGTACTGACAAAATTTATACAGGAACCCTAAAGGGTCTTGCTAAAAATAAGGTAGGAAGCCTCAGAAAGAGCAGAGCCACTGTCGAAAAACTTAATGAAGAGATAGATGAGTTGCGTAATAATATTTTCTATTTCATTAAAAACCTAGAAGAAACAAGTGTACGAGGATCAAACTTCTACATAGAGATATTGGGATATCTTGAAGATATCACTCAATCGCTTGAGTACATAGCAAAAGTGAGTTACAAGCACGTTAACAACAATCACAAACCGCTACGTTTTAATCAAATTAGAGATTTACAAGAAATAGACAACAAGCTGTGTGACTTCTTACAAGAAACAGCTCAAGCTTTTAAAGACCGTAATTACAACAAAATAGAGAAGCTTTTAGGTAGAAAACAAGAGCTTTATGGTCACGTAACAGATAAGATTCAAAAGCAAGTAGAGCGCACACGATCTGAAGAGTCTAGTCCTAAAAATACCACCTTGTACTTTGGTCTATTATTAGAAACTAAAGATCTTATAGAAGAGATCATGAACTTACTTGAACTCTATAATACCGAGCACAAAAGATCAAAATAAAGTGTATCACACATGTATATCAAAATGCCAGAAACATTATTTGTTTCTGGCATTTTTTATTTGTGATGTAGATACGCTTTCGCGAAAGCGTAATCATACCCTGCAAAAAGCATTATCAATTGATTTAAAGCTTGTTTATTACTAAAGTAAGGCAATATAGTCGAATAACACCTAAAAACGGCTCAAAGCGTTAAAGCTTACTAAAAACGTCTGTTAATCTTACTTAAGACAAAATGAAATAGCAGCAGTAATCCTTAATATTATCATCTAACCAAAAATTAATACTATGGCAGATATAGTTAAGGACGAAAAAGATCCAACAGATGAGTATTTACTTCAAGATAATAAGAAGACACGCTTTGGCGCGACTTTTATAATTATAACATTAGTAATACTAATCATTGCAGTGGTAGCAACTTACTTTGCATTAGGATTATAATATATTTAAACGGAAATTCTAAGGTATAAATGCGATTGCTAAAAGGATACACACAATAATAATGATTGTAATTTTCATAATTATGATTTTGAGGATTTATACATAGCAAATATGCACCTCATTTATTAAAAATTAACGGGGTATTTACCCCTAATCCAATCGAAATCAAACCTTTTGAACTAGAATGCAAAACATAAAAAAGCCCGAATTCCATATGGAATTCGGGCTTTTTATTATCTATAACTTTTTCGCGAAAGCGAATATAAATTATCCTTTTAGTGAAGCAGAAAGGTACTCACGGTTCATACGTGCGATGTTTTCTAGAGATATTCCCTTAGGACACTCAACCTCACAAGCACCAGTGTTTGTACAGTTACCAAAACCTTCTTCATCCATTTGCTTTACCATGTTGAGAACACGAGTAGTTGCCTCTACTTCTCCTTGTGGAAGTAATGCAAACTGACTCACTTTTGCTCCTACAAATAGCATAGCACTAGAGTTTTTACAACTTGCAACACAAGCACCACAACCGATACATGTAGCCGCCGCGAATGCGTCGTCTGCATTTTCCTTTTCGATAGGAATCGAGTTTGCATCTTGTGTGTTACCAGAAGTATTTACAGATATAAATCCTCCAGCATGCTGTATGCGGTCAAAAGAAGAACGATCTACCATAAGATCCTTTATAACAGGGAATCCCGCTGCTCTAAAAGGCTCTATAGTGATAGTATCACCATCCTTAAATTTACGCATGTGCAATTGGCAAGTAGTTACAAGTCTATCTGGACCATGCGCCTCACCGTTAATAAACATAGAACATGAACCACAAATTCCCTCACGACAATCGTGATCAAATGTTACAGGTTCATCTCCTTCGAGGATAAGCTTATTGTTAAGCATATCCATCATTTCTAAGAAAGACATATCTCCATCGATACCATCGATTGGGTACGTTACTATGCTTCCTTTAGCTGTGGCGTTTTTCTGGCGCCATACCTTTAGCGTTAGTTTCATCGTCTTCTTATTTATAGCTTCTTTGTTTTAACTCAATATTTTCAAACTCTAGTTCTTCTTTATGAAGAACAGCATCCTTAGGTGCTCCTTTATATTCCCAAGCAGATACAAATGTGAAGTTTTCATCATCACGAAGTGCTTCTCCTTTTTGTGGTCCATCTAGCTCAACAGACTCTTCTCTAAAGTGTCCACCAGCAGATTCGTTACGTGTTAATGCATCTTTTGCAAATAACTCACCTAGCTCTAAGAAATCTGCTACACGAAGTGCTTTTGCAAGTTCTTCGTTAAACTCATTCTGTCCTCCAGGTACACGTACTTCTTTATAGAAATCACTACGTAGTTCTGCAATCTCATCAATGGCGCTCTGTAGATCTGTCGCATTACGTGACATACCACATTTGTTCCACATAATCTTACCTAACTTCTTGTGGAAGTAGTCTACAGATTTTGTTCCATTGTTATTTACTAAAGCATCTACCTGCTTACGCACGTTTTGCTCTGCTTCTTCAAACTCTGGAGTATCTGTTGGTATAGGTCCTGTACGTATATCATGAGATAAGTAGTCACCTATTGTATATGGTAATACAAAATATCCATCTGCAAGACCTTGCATAAGAGCCGAAGCTCCTAAACGGTTTGCGCCGTGATCTGAGAAGTTTGCTTCTCCTATCGCATATAATCCCTCTACAGAAGTCTGTAAGTTATAATCTACCCATAATCCTCCCATTGTATAATGTACCGCTGGGTAAATCATCATAGGTGTTTTGTATGGATTCTGATCTACAATCTTTTCATACATCTGGAATAAGTTTCCGTATTTGTTACGTACTACTTCTGTTCCTAATTCTGTTACGACTGCTTTGTCATTTGCATCTTTATGCTGCACGTATGCTTGTTCCTTACCGTAACGCTCGATTGCGCTAGCAAAGTCTAAGTATACTGCTTCTCCAGTTTTGTTTACTCCAAAACCAGCATCACAACGCTCTTTTGCAGCTCTAGATGCTACATCACGTGGTACTAGGTTACCAAAGGCTGGGTAGCGACGCTCTAGATAATAATCTCTCTCGTCTTCGGTAAGCTCTGTAGGCTTCTTCTTCCCTTCGCGTATTGCAATCGCGTCTTCTTTTTTCTTAGGCACCCATATACGACCATCATTACGTAGTGACTCAGACATAAGCGTTAACTTAGACTGGTGATCACCAGAAACTGGTATACATGTAGGGTGTATCTGAGTATAACAAGGATTTGCAAAGTAAGCACCACGTTTGTGTGCCTTCCATGCTGCCGTTACGTTAGAACCCATTGCGTTTGTAGAAAGATAAAATACGTTTCCATATCCTCCAGTTCCTAATACAACCGCATGTGCAGAGTGACGCTCTATTTCTCCAGTAACTAGGTTACGAGTGATAATACCACGAGCTTTACCATCTACCTTTACGACGTCTAGCATCTCGTGACGGTTATACATTTTTATTTTACCACGACCTATCTGACGGTTCATAGCAGAATATGCTCCTAGTAGTAATTGTTGTCCTGTTTGTCCTTTTGCATAAAAAGTACGACTTACAAGTACACCACCAAAAGAACGGTTATCTAGCAAACCACCATAATCACGTGCAAAAGGAACTCCTTGTGCTACACACTGATCAATAATGTTTGTAGAAACCTCAGCAAGACGATAAACGTTTGCTTCACGTGAGCGGTAATCACCACCTTTTACCGTATCATAAAATAAACGGTAGGTAGAGTCACCATCACCTTGGTAGTTCTTTGCTGCGTTAATACCTCCTTGTGCTGCAATAGAGTGCGCACGACGTGGAGAATCTTGAAAGCAAAAAGCTTTTACGTTATAGCCTAGTTCTGCAAGCGTTGCTGCTGCAGATCCTCCGGCAAGACCTGTACCTACTACAATCACATCAATAAGACGTTTGTTTGCAGGGTTTACAAGGTTAATTTCATTTTTATAGTTAGTCCACTTATCAGCTAGTGGTCCTTGGGGTATTTTAGAATCTAATGCCATAGCTTTATTTTTTAGTGAGGAATTTGATTAAAGTGCAGGTATACTGCAATAATTATAAATCCTACAGGTATTGTAATTGCCCAAACTTTAGCAAACTTTGAAAGTCCAGCAGAGTATTTATTATTAAATCCTACCGACTGGAATGTCGATGCAAATCCGTGCCATAAGTGAAGTGCTAGTAGCACAAAAGAAATCACATATAGTACTACACGTACAGGGCTTTCAAATTTGTGAACAGTCTCTGCATAATATCTTGTAGGATCTTCTGGATGCGTTTCTACATATTTATGAATCATTTCTGGAATCCAGAAGTCATAAAAGTGAAGTCCTAAGAAAGCAAGCACCACAAGTCCCGAAAGAATCATGTTACGTGATGTCCAAGGTGCATTTGCACTTCCTTTATACTGTGCATATCCTACTGGACGTGCTTTTCTGTTTTGCAGTTCTAACACAAATCCCATCACGAAGTGAAAAACCACTCCGAATATAAGAACAGGCTGCAATCCATATTGTACTAGCGGGTTAGACCCCATAAAATGCGACCACGCATTAAATGTATCTGGCGCAATAACCGCTGTACTGTTAATTACAAAGTGCTGTGTTAAAAAGACAACTAGAAAAAGACCTGATAGCGCCATGGCTACCTTTCGGCCAATCGAAGATTTTAATAATCCGCTCATTTAATTTTTGGTTTGGAATAATCTATACAAAAATACGGCGCAAACGTTGTTTTGGCAACTATACAAGGAAAGCATTGTTATTATTTAGAATCATTATAAGAAAAAAACACAACTATGTTCAACACTAAAAGGTAGACATTGCAAAAACTCCATTTTACGTTCAACATTTTCAATATTATTGAAAACTTTTAAGAGAGATTTATAAATTTTTACGCTTTCGCGAAAGCGTAATTTCAATTCCAAAGACCTATTTCAGTCAGATTTACTATGACATTTTAAACTTATGAATAGACGCAACATAACCAAGGATTACATCTTCTCTTCGGTAATCAGTGTCTTTTTAAAACGAAAAACCCCGTACACTTGGTACAGGGTTTAAAAAATCTTGTCTAATTATATTATTTAATCTCTAAGGTAGTTTGCGCTGCATTACTATTACCTCCTCCACCATCAAGGGAAACTGTATACACTCCTTTTGGGAGATAATATTTACCACTTTTGGCTTTCTGAATGTCTAATGAAGAGTTTGCCATTTCAAGTATCTTCTTCCCTTTTTCTGCTATAGAAAGATCGTAATTAAACACATTAAGTCCCGCCGAAGGTAGTAATGCTACTCGTTGCACTTCTTTCCCCTCTGCATCCTTAATGACCATAGAAAATTTACCTGCGTTGCTTGTGTAGTAATTGATTGCAACATTTGGCTCGTTTGGTGCAGACCAGCTGCTCCAACTATTACCCCATCTCCCGCTTGATCTTACACTAGCAATGTCAAATATTTGAGCATTTGCCCCTGTATTTACTTGCTGTATAGGTGCTAGATCTGCTCTGTATATGCTTCGGCCGTGCGTTCCTAGTAATAGGTGATTTGCCTTTTTCTGGATTTTCATATCGTGAACTGCTACTGCTGGTAGCGGTGCAGTGGTTTTATCTGATACCGCTTTCGCGAAAGCGTTATAACTCTCACCGCCATTCATGCTCACATAAGCACCATTATCTGTACCTACGTAAATGATATTTTCTTTTACAGGATCTTCGATAATCACATTTACAGGAGACATAGGAATCCCTGCAGAAATATTCCTCCATGTTTGCCCGTAATTATCAGATACGTAGATATACGTTGCAAAATCATCCCAGCGATATCCATTTAAGGTAGCATATACTCGCTCCTTCTTATGCTCTGAAGCCACGACACGTGATACCCACAAATCTTTAGGCAATGTGTTACTAATCACTTGCCAGTCGCTTCCGCCATTCTTTGTTACAGAAATCTTACCATCATCACTTCCTGTGTATATCAACCCAAATTGAAAAGGAGACTCTGAAACTGAAGTAAGAGTTCCATAAGCCACATTACCAGGCTTACCGCCATGTGTAAGGTCTGGGCTTATTGCAGTCCAGCTATCACCTTGATCCATAGATCTCATGAGTTTATTACCTCCTAGATATAAAATATCCTGGTTATGAGAACTTAGTAAAATAGGCGTTTGCCAATTAAAACGATATGGCTTCTCTCCTAGTGTATGCTTTATATCAAATCGCTTATTTTCTCCCGTCTCGCGATTAATCCTGAAGTAGTTACCAAACTGAAATCCTGTGTACACAATATTTGCATCACGACTATCTACTTGAACTTGCATACCGTCACCACCCATGATACTTTCCCAAGGATACTGCCCGCTTTGCAACCAGCCTCTACTTTCTTGTGCAGTACTAGGAGCTACCCACACACCATTATCTTGTAATCCTCCATATATATTATAAGGCTCCTCATTATCTACTTGAATAAAGTAAAACTGACCAACAGATGGATCATTTGCCTTTATCCAGCTAGCACCATCATCATATGAAATATTTATACCTCCATCGTTTCCATTAATAAGATGATTTTCATTTTTAGGATTAATCCACAGCGCATGGTGATCTGAGTGTACGTTAGGAGCATTGATACTTGTAAACGTCTTTCCGCCATCTTTAGACTTTACAATGGGCACACCGTAAATGTAAATATCTTGAGCATCTGATGGGTTTACATTAATCTCTCCAAAGTAATACCCGTAGCTGTAATACAAATCCTCTATATATCCCTCGTGAGTCTTGCTCCAAGTTGCTCCACCATCATTAGATCTATACACCTCTGCTCCTACTACAGGTGTATCAAACATTTGAATATTTGCAGTTTCTAAGTAAGTGGCAAGATCTACTGGTTGTACATCTCCTTGACGCACCATAGATTTCACATTTGCAGCACGATATTTTTCTTGAAAGCCATTTCGCTTTAAGTAGTCATCTAATTTCTTGTCATCAAGGGCTAATAATGCATCTTTAGACATTGTTTTGAAATCGTCTTTTTCTAATTTACTTGATGATGACGATTTCTTTCCCTCACCCTCACGTCGAAACTGGCTATCATGCACTGCATACACCGTATTTTCATCATAGACAGCAATACCTATTCTACCAACACCATCACCAGAAGGGAATGAGTTAAGCTGTTGCCACGTATCTCCACCATCTGTACTCTTATAAATTCCAGATCCAGCACCCGCTCCTTCGAAGTTCCATGCCTTGCGGTCCTTTTGCCATGCCGAGGCATACATCAAATTAAAGTTAGCCGGATCATTATCTATATCTATAATTCCCGTTTTATTATCAATAATTAAGGTTTTCTTCCAGGTCTTACCACCATCCTTTGTTTTATAAATTCCTCGCTCTTCGTTATCTGAATATAGATGACCTAGTGCTCCTACGACAACCTCATCTGGATTAGATGGATTTATTAAAATACGTCCAATGTGGTGACTATCTATAAGCCCCATATTTTGCCACGTTGCTCCTTTATCTGTAGATTTCAATAACCCGATACCCGCATAACTAGATCTAGATGCGTTATTCTCTCCAGTACCTACCCATATAGTTCCGCTTTTCCAGTCCACAGTAACTTCTCCTACATTTTGCGTAGGTGCATTATCCATTACCGGTATAAAAGTGGTTCCGTTATTATTAGTGTACCATAAACCACCACTTGCATAGCCTGCATAAAACTCTGAAGGCATATCTGGATTTACTGCAATATCTACAATACGACCACTCATTACCGAAGGCCCTATGTTTTCAAAAGGGATATTTTTTACAATACTATTACTAAGCGACTGCTCTTTTTGGAGCACTGCCTGTTCTTGTAATTGTATCGAGGTCGCTGGTTGTTGTGACTGCCCTTTAGTAAGTGCGAAAAGAACCGCACTTGAGGCAAGGAAATAACGTAATTTCATTTGGTTTGGATTTTATAAGGCAATGAAAATACGGAAAGGACTTATTTTAAGAAAACTTTTGGTTTTTGTTTAACACGTCATTACGAATAGTAGGCATTATTAAGGTAATAGATAGGAAGTATTGATAGCATGTTTTCGCGAAAACGTATCCAAATTTGTACTTTTACAATAGTAGATTAATGAATAATAGATACACCGCAAAAGGTCACAATTATGAAATACGACTTAATAGATAATACCCTTTTTATAAAAAATCGCAAGAACTTTATGGCTCAAATGAAGCCTAAAAGTCTAGCTGTTTTTAATAGTAATGACACTTACCCAGTAAGCGCAGACTCTACTCTTCCTTTTGAGCAGCATCGTGATATTTTTTATTTAAGCGGCGTTGATCAAGAAGAGTCTATCCTTGTTTTATTTCCAGACTGTCCTAAAGAGCAATATCGTGAGATTCTTTTCTTAACAGAGACTAATGATCACATTGCTGTTTGGGAAGGAGAGAAGCTTACAAAAGAAAAAGCACTAGCAACTTCTGGAGTTAAGACGGTTTTCTGGCTTCAAGACTTAGAAAAGGTTTTTGCAGAGCTTATGACGTATGCAGATACTGTGTATGTAAATACGAACGAACACTATCGCCAGTCTGTAGCACTTGAGACTAGAGAAGATCGTTTTACAAAATGGTGGAAAGCAAAATATCCAGCACACAGTGTTGCAAAAAGTAACCCAATCTTACAACGTTTACGTTCTGTAAAAGATTCTATCGAGCTAGATCTAATGCAGAAGGCTTGTGATATTACTAATAAAGGTTTCCGTCGCGTTCTTGGATTTGTAAAGCCCGGAGTCTGGGAATATGAGATTGAAGCAGAGTACATGCACGAATTCTTACGCAATCGCTCTAAGAAGTTTGCTTACACACCAATCATAGCTTCTGGTAATAGCGCAAACGTACTTCACTACATTGAAAATAAAAATCAGTGTAAAGATGGAGAACTTATCTTAATGGATGTAGGTGCAGAGTATGCAAACTACTCGAGTGACATGACAAGAACTATTCCTGTAAACGGAAGGTTTACTGATAGACAAAAAGATGTTTACAATGCAGTGCTACGCGTAAAAGATGAGGCTACAAAAATGCTTGTACCTGGCACTATGTGGGAGCAATATCATGTAGAAGTGGGTAAACTAATGACTTCTGAGTTATTGGGTCTAGGTTTACTAGACAAAGCAGATGTACAGAATGAGAATCCAGACTGGCCTGCTTATAAGAAGTATTTCATGCACGGTACTTCTCACCACATTGGTCTTGACACTCATGATTACGGATTGCTACACGAACCTATGCAAGCTAACAATGTGTTTACTGTAGAGCCTGGAATATACATTCCAAAAGAAGGTTTTGGGATACGTCTAGAGGATGATCTGGTAATCCAAGAAAATGGAGCTCCAGTAAATCTTATGGGTGACATTCCTATCACAGTTGAGGAGATTGAAGATCTTATGAATAAGTAAAATAAGTACGCTTTCGCGAAAGCTACCAAATAACAAAAGCCCGTTTTCATAATGAAAACGGGCTTTTACAATCAAAGGAACTTCTTAGTTTGCTACGGGAAGAGAAAATACATAACGCTGCAAAAGCTCTAGAGCGCTACGCTTATCTTCTGTTGCGACTAGCAATGATATATTGTGATCGCTTCCACCGTAAGAAATCATGCGCACTTGCACGTCTTGAAGTACTTGGAATAACTTGTGTGTATCTGCATGGCGATTTACCTCATTACCTACGAGACAGATAATAGTCTGATTTTTATCTACCACCACTTGTGCAAATTGTAACAACTCTGCTTGTATGGCATCAAGGTGCGTAGTATCATCAATCGTGAGTGACACCGCAATTTCTGAAGTGGTAATCATATCTATAGATGTCTCATAGCGCTGGAAGATTGCAAACACTTTACTTAAAAATCCATGCGCTAGTAGCATCTTACTAGATTTTATTTTGAGTGCTGTGATTCCATCTTTGGCAGCGATTGCTTTTATCCCTTCCCCTTCAGATCTATGAGTAATCACTGTGCCAGGGGCATCTGGCTCCATCGTGTTTTTAAGTCTTAACGGTATACGATCCTCTCGTAATGGCTGCACTGTTTGCGGGTGCAAAATTTTGGCTCCAAAATAAGCCAACTCTGCCGCCTCATCATAAGAGAGCGCACCTATAGCTTTTGTTTTCTCAACTTCCCTAGGGTCGTTATTATGAAAGCCATCTATATCTGTCCAGATCTGCACCTCACTCGCTTGTATTGCAGCTCCTATTATAGTTGCTGTATAATCACTTCCTCCACGTTGCAAGTTTGAAATCTGACCGTAGTAATTGCGGCATATAAAACCTTGGGTGATATACACGACGCTGTCATCAGTCTGCTCAATTACTCGACGTAAGTTTTGCGCGATGTAAAATTGATCTGGCTCATGCTCTTTATCAATTCGCATGAATTCTAGCGCAGGTAACAAGACAGCTTTAAGCCCTTCTTGCTCTAGGAAATGACAAAATATAAAAGTAGAAAGTAATTCTCCTTGCGCTACAATTGCCTCGGCTTTTTGATCACTAAAATCTTCAGATGAAAGTCGCTCTATCTCTGCAAATATTTCGTCTACATAACCTATCACAAGAGGTTTTAGCCTTTTATCTGTAATTAACTGCTCCACCACATCGTCATACCTTGACTGCAGGCTGCTACGTAGCTCACTTGCCTCAGTAAGATTTGATGCTCTTGCGGCATTTGCAATTTGGACTAAAGCATTTGTAGTACCAGACATTGCAGAAAGCACTACTATTTTAGGAGTTGGCGTATCAATAATATGTCTTACAGAGATCATATTTTCTGTAGATCCAACGGAGGTACCCCCAAATTTTAAAACTTGCATACGTGTTATTTTTAGGTAAAAGTATTTCAGAGTTAGATTACCACCACATAAATGAAGAAAATAGACTAATTTTGAACAAAATGTTAACTATATAACGATTTGAATACTATATCCGACTGCGTATCAGAGATTATCGCACAGCAACCTTACCTAGAAGAGGCATTATCACAGAAGATTATTAACTATGCCGCTCTCGCTGAGAATCTTAATCCTCAGGTCTCACAACTACTTAAGAAACCTGTAAAAGACGGGGCTATATTAATGGCGCTACGTCGTTATGCATCACCTACAGACACTCAGAAATCGCTACGCTTAAAGGAAGTACTTAGTACGCTAGGTGATATCACAGTACGTTCTAAGCTTATTGTGTTTACTTTTCAAAATTCTGGTACACTTATCCAGAATCACGCTCAAATATTGAGCACTATTGCTAAAAATACGCAGGTATTCTATACGTTTACACGTGGTATTCATGAAAGCACACTCATAAGCTCTTCAAGTGAGGAGGAGAACATTCGCAATCATTTTGAGACAGAAAGTATTCTTGGATTTCAAGGTAACTTATCTGCTATAAGCATAAGGCTTCCACAGGGTAACACTGCTGTTGCAGGTTTATACTACCAGATATTTAAGCGTTTGGCTTGGGAGGGTATTTCTTTACAAGAGGTTATTTCGACCACTAATGAATTTATTATTCTCGTAGAAGACCATCTTGTTGATCGTGCGTTTTCTACTATTAAGAAGTTACAGTCTTAGATGGTACGCTTTCGCGAAAGCGTAATAGCACTCACCACTATATAAGTGACCACAGCAGGTAATAACCAGCCTAAACTTACGGTACCTAACGGAATCATTTCTTGCAGCACCTTCATCTGATCACCAAAACCTACAGAGGCCCAAAAATCTGGTGCGCTAAAAAGTATGGTCGCAATTACTACGGCTCTAAACACAACTGGTGCCGTCCACCTTCTAGGCATTGCGTTAAGTAATATTAGCACGATAGTGATAGGGTAAATAAACATAAGTGCTGGCACAGCAACTATAATGATAGAATTTACATCTAGTTGCCCCATTACAACACCAAGTATGGCTCCTAGAATTGCTGTGATTGTATAAGCTACTTGCGAGTTCCCTAGGATTCCTTTGACAAAATCTGCAGTACCTGTTACGATTCCTACGGCTGTAGTAAAACAAGCTAAACTCACTAAAACAGCAAGCACCTTTGTGCCTATCACTCCTAGTGTATCTGTACTAAGAAGGTTGAGAAGTGCCGTACGATCTGTCATCTCTATACCTCCACTTCTTAGAGCACCTAGATAGATAAGTCCTCCATATATTAGTAACAATCCTATACCTGCAATGATGCCCGCTCTAGTTAACAAACGTTGCTTTGCTCTACTAGAACCCTTTTTAAAACCAAGAGAAATCACAATGACTCCTCCTACAACCACTCCACCTATGGCGTCAAAAGTTTGATAACCTTCTAAAATCCCACTAGTGAGTGTACTATCAAAAATAGATGCACGCATAGGTTCATACTCTCCAAATATGCCAATACCAATTACCAAAGCTAAAATAATGAGAATAGCAGGTGTAAGATATTTACCCACAAGATCCATCATCTTAGATCTATTGAGCACAAATAATAAGACTAGCCCGAAGTAAATTGTACTCCACAGCCAACTAGAAATATCAAAATATGGAGCTATTGCCATCTCATATGTCACAGAGGCTGTACGTGGACCTGGTAGTGCGATAGAAATAGCATAGACTACAATTGCATATAAGAGCGCAAAGAGTGGTGAGACTTTATTTGCAAAATCAATCAATGTTCCTTGTAATCTTGCATGACCATAAATTGCGAGAATAGGTACTACCACAGCAGAAATAAGAAAACCTGCCAACACAAATAACCAAGAGCAACCCGCATTATAACCTAGAAAGGATGGCAAGATTAAGTTCCCCGCACCAAAAAAAAGTGAAAATAAAGCAAAGGCTGTGATGAAGGTTTGTTTGGTCATTCTCATAGGTTGCGTGATATTTGCCCACCAATATAGAACTAATGACTATTAACCACAAAGGTGCTTCCATATTTTATACAGATCAAGGAAAAGGATCACCCGTAGTCTTACTACACGGATTCTTAGAAAATCACCAGATGTGGGACCATTTCCTTAGTGTTTTGTGTGAGCAACACCGCATTATCTGCATTGATTTATTAGGTCACGGATTTTCGGAGTCGGTGGGTTACGTGCATAGCATGGAAGAAATGGCTGCGGCAGTTGCTGCCGTTACAAATCAATTAGAGCTTAAAGACATTTCGATAATAGGACACTCTATGGGAGGTTATGTGGGTATCGCTTTCGCGAAAGCGTATCCAGAATTTGTATCAAAATTATGTCTTCTTAACTCCACTCCAGAACCTGATGATGACGCTAGAAAAAAATTGAGATCACGGGCAAATGTGATGGCAAAAAAACAATATGAGCAACTTGTTAGAATGTCATTTATAAATCTTTTTGACAAAAAAGCAAGTACAAATCATACGGCAGAAATAAACAATGCACTTCAACAGGCACTCAACACACCTGTGCAAGGATATATCGCTGCAAATTCTGGAATGAAAGATAGACCAGACAGTTCTGAGTTTTGGAAAACAACCTCTATAACAACTGGAATGATTTTAGGTAAATCTGATTTGCTCATTGATGCTGAAATTCACGAGCAAAGCTATAAAGAGGACACAAATTTCTTTGTTATTATCGATAGTGGGCACATGTCACATATTACTAATGCTACAGAGACTATTAATAATATACTTGACTTTCTATCTGCTTCGTCTAGCACTTGACAAGCTAGTTATCAAGATGATTAGGCAATTTTCTCGTATGAAGAAGCACTAATTAAGGGTGAAAAGATATTTTGACGACATAATCAAATGTTAAAATTTTAAGTATTTAATCGGTAAATTTGTGTATTTCACAGATTAATTCTTAATTTGTGTATCCCAAATCAACCCCTATAATGAAAACAATTGACCTCAACTCAAAAAAACAAAACATCAACCCACTCACTACTGTAGGCTGTAAATTATTTGGACATAAGTATAGAATCATAAAGCGTTACGAGTCTAATCTAAAGGAATTTGAATGCTCACAGTGTAAAAAACAATACACGCTAGATGGCTATGGTCATTACACACCATTGACACCTAAGTTACGTCGCATCAATGAGGTATATGAAGAGTTTTACATGCGTAAACTTGCTCGCACCTCCTAGTCTTCTTTTTGAAGAGCATTCCATCCACGGGCAACTAGAGGTATTTTAGTATCTGCTCGTGTGATGAGGTGTATACCTTCTTTCTCTTCTGTCATATGACCTATAATAGAAAAATTAGGGTTTGCTTTTATTTTTGGAAAGTCGTCTTGACTAATAGTAAATAGCAACTCGTAATCTTCTCCTCCACTTAATGCGATGGTAGTACTATCAAGTTCAAACTCCTCACAACTACTTATAACTTGGGGATCTAAAGGAATTTTATCTTCATAAAGATTACATCCTACACCAGAGTTTTTACAAATATGCAGTACTTCTGATGAGAGACCGTCGCTTATATCAATCATTGACGTAGGCTGTACTTCTAGAGATTCTAGAATCCCTCTTACATCTTTACGAGCCTCTGGTTTTAATTGGCGCTCAATCAAATAACTATATTGCTCAAGATCTGGCTGGTTATTAGGATTTACCTTAAAAACTGCCTTTTCTCTCTCTAGTATCTGTAACCCCATATAAGCTGCCCCTATATCTCCAGTCACTACTAGTAGATCTCCAGCTTTGGCAGTAGATCTCTTTGCAATTTTCTTAGGTGCTGCGTGGCCTATTGCCGTAACACTTATTACTAAACCTACGTTAGACGAGGTAGTATCTCCACCTATAAGATCTACTTTATAGTTAGTACACGCAGTTTGAATGCCTGCATATAATTCTTCAAGTGCCTCTAGTGGAAAACGATTTGAAACAGCGATTGAAACTGTAATCTGAGTTGCCTCTGCGTTCATAGCATACACGTCAGATAGATTTGCCATCACTGCCTTATAACCTAAATGTTTTAATGGTACGTAACTTAAATCAAAATGTACACCCTCTACAAGAAGGTCTGTAGTAACAATAACCTGGCTTTTAGGAAACTTCAACACTGCAGCATCATCACCTACACTTACTACCGTGCTTTTATGATGAATTTTAAAGTGCTTTGTTAAGTGATCAATAAGACCAAATTCTCCTAATTCTGAAAGCGAAGTGCGCTCTTGATTTTTATCTTCTAACATAGCTGCAAAGATACTTAAACATCTTCTTTTATCACTTTCAAAATAGGACAGCTAGTATTACAAAATATAGAAACACTTATTCCAATTTCATCTAGAAGTGAAATTAAATATTTTCTTGATTATTTAATTTTAAGGGAGAAAAGAGGTAAAAAAATAGGATATCACAGATAAAACAGCCATATTTTCATAAAGTATTCTTAAAAGCCAGCAATTGCGTAGGTTAGCTAGAATTGTTTAAGTAATTTAACCTAAAATTAAACAATTTCCTATGGACCTCTTACAACAAGCAGAAGTATATGAAAATAGAACGATGAGTCATATGTCTACTAGTGATCGAGTAGCAGCATCACGCGAAGGCAAAAAATTGATTCTTGCTATTAATGAAATATACAAGAAAACAAAAGACAGTAAACTTATGGACGTTATGAAGCGTCTTACTGTAAAAAAGAAGAAAATCGAAAAACGTATTAAGGGCAGACTAGCTGCATAATATGTTAACTATATAATTATTTCCAAGAGCGCTTTACGGCGCTCTTTTTTGTTGGGAAATCACTTGGCACTTCTTGTGTTACTTTCCCCGTAGCTGCCCACTCTGCTCCTCGCTGCAAGGTCGTAATAAAGCCGACACTCTCCATAGAAATATCCATATGTCCTAAGGCAGTATGGAATACACGTCCACTTTCATAATTTACAGTCATAATAAGAGGTTCTCCTCTACCTGAACCTTTATTTTCTGGAGCCCAAGGCTGTGCGTTTCCCTCTACGTCTGAATATGCGTAGTATAACACATTTACATTTTCGGCAGGGCCGCGTAAACGATCGTAGAGCTCATCCTTAGTATGCATCCACTGTTTAGGCAATCCTCTTGTGATAGGATGTAATGTATCCCAAGCTGTAAGAACAAATTCTTTTTCTGGACCGTGTGAAGATTCCTCACCATTGCTTGGTTCAATCTTAAGTTGTTCTTCTTCGTTAATGTAAATCTGATTAAGTCCATCGTGTGGGCGATTTCCCCAGCCACCTACACCTATCATCTTATTAAATGCCGGCCAGTCTCCCCAAGAATTATTTGCTCCATGCACAACCACAAGACCTCCACCATTCTTCATATAAGATTCAAAATCTTCTTTTGTATCCTCAGGCCAATTTGCAGTTTTGTCACCAAAGTTTGATAAGATCACATCATATGTATCAAATTCGGGCTTAAAAGAAGCATCGGCAATGATGCTATCTTTCACTTCATGTATTCGTGCATCATCCACTTTATAATTTTCAACTAGTTGTGTGATACTGTCGTGATTGAGTCCGTCTACAATACCGTGATGTGGACCTTGATACGTATAAGCGGTTCTATAAATATCAACCTGAAAAAGACCTGTTTCTTCCAGATATGATTTCATCATCATTGTTGTCTTGGGCCATACTCCATGGTTGTTTTGACCGTCTACAATGAGCGCTCTAAGTTGCTTAACTGGTTCGTCTATAACCTGCTTCTTATCTTCAGCCTGATTGCAACTAGTAATAAATAGTATACAGAAACTTATTTTGAGTAACATTTTGACACGCATAATATCTTATTTAGATTCCTAAAAATACTTACAAAATAATAAAGAGGATAAGCACGCTTTCGCGAAAGCGGACTTTTAAAATAAAAACATCTTTGCAATAGCACCTATGAGCACAATAATAAGAACGTAATATGCTACTTGATCTGCCCATTTATTCTTACTAGCGAAACGAGCCGTAAGAAATCCTCCTGTAGTCTGCCCTATTGCCATAATGCCCCCCAGTTTCCAATCAATGAGCCCTTGGTAGTGAAAAATTGCAATTACAAAGAGCGTATAAAGTCCTATTACAAAACTTTTAAGCGCATTACTTTCTATGATGTTAAAGCGCATCCCTAACACCATTATTATGAGGAAAAACACACCCATACCCATCTGGATAAATCCTCCATAAAATCCTAGTGCAAGAAGTAGCGGGAAATAGACATACCATTTAGGTTTAAACGTTAAATCTGTTTCCCTCAACCAGCGCTTGGGCTTCACTAATACAGCTAGCAGCATGAACACCATCATGAATTTAAACACTGCTCTAAACTGCTCATTACTTACATTTATGGCAAGAATAGCCCCAGCAATTGCTCCTATAAAAATGGGAATGATATATTTTTTATTCTTTGCGATATCAAGCCTTCCATTCTTATAAAAAACCCACGAAGTAGCCGAACATTGGGTAAAAATCCCAATACGGTTAGTTCCATTTGCAATATTGCCTGGCAGCCCAAGCACCTCCGTAAGAATCGTTAAGGTAATGGCGCTTCCATTTCCTGCAAGGGTATTGATCCCACCAGCGATAAGACCTCCTATTATAGCAATAATATATGTTTGTACTTCTGTCAAAATATTAAAATTCGAGTGTGATTCCTCCAAAAATAGTGAGTCCCGGCGCAGGCTCATAAAACCTTCCTCCAAAGGCATTAATACGCACATTATCCGTGTATTTTTGATCTAGCACATTATTTACCCCAATGTAAGGCTTTAACCTGACCTCTCTAAATAATGTCTCGTAGCTTGCTCTCACATTAACAAGCTCATATCCATCTATGGTAGTCTCGTTGCTATCTTGAGCAAATTGCTCTCCTATAAAGTTTGTGCTCACGCTCGCGTTAAAACCATTGCTCCCTGCATATTGTAATCCTACACTAGACATATGCTTTGCAATTCCCGGCAAGAAATTACCGTCAAAATCTCCGTTTGGCGTTTCAAATTCATCGTAAGTGAAATCTGAGTAGGTGTAAGAACCCGTAGCGTTTAGCCAACCGTTTCCTAAGGGTAATGCTCTGTATGAAGCCTCAACCTCAACACCATGACGCTTAGTTTTTCCTGCATTTCTAAAAAACTCACGATCTGGAAATTCCGCCAACTCAAAAGGCACTAAATCATCTTTTGTGTTTATCAAAAACGCAGCGAGTTGATATTGCAACTTACTTGCAATAGTCCCTTTTAAACCCACTTCAAAGCTAGCTGCCTTTTGAGCTTTTAGATTTTCATTAAATCCTATAGAACCATCAGGATTTGATGATAATTCTGATAATGATGGTGTCTCAAAACTTGTTGCGACATTCATGTATGCAGATAACGCTTTCGCGAAAGCGTAACTAACACCAACACTAGGGTTAAAAGAATTTAATGTAAGACTTCCAGAATCATCCCCATTATCCAGTAAATCATCATCTGCCGAAAGTTTGTTGTAATCAAACCTCGCTCCGGCTGTAATCAATAATTTACCTAGCGAAAGGTGGTCTGTAACATAAATACCTAGGTTAGTAAATTTCTCGCGCTGTCCTAGCGTTTGACCTCCCTCTTCTCCATCAAGGTTTCTAAACCTGTTTCTGCGATCATTTTGATAAGCAAAGTCGTATCCTGCGCGTATGGTATTCTTATTTTTCTTGTAAGTAATACTCGTTCCTTGCCCTAAGTAATTGCGTGATAAGTCTACAATACCACCAAATTCAAATGGCAACAGCCCATTAAACTGTCGGTTGCTATAAAAAGCATAGGCATTTACGGTGGTATTCTCATTCTTATTCCACGCTAGGCTGGTTCCTACTTTAAACTGCTCTATAGCCTCACCAGTTTTAAACTGCACATTTCTATCTCTCGCCTGTCTTCTATTAGCGTTAACTTCCTCTAGCGTCAATCCGCCAGGATCATCTGCCTGTGGTGAATCTGCATAATTAAGAATAGCCGTTAAAGAAGTATTCTCGCCTATTTTAAATTGCCCTTTAAAATTGGTGTTTATTTGCTCAAAACCACTTTGATCTCTGTAACCATCGCTAGTCGCATAATTACCGTGGAAGGTATAGTTTGCATTTGCATCTCCTATGGTAGCCGTGGCTTGATAATTTTGAAATCCAAAAGCACCTATTCCAGCTTTTACTGAGGTGCTATTTCCCGCCAGGGTGTCAAAAGATTTTGTAGCAATATCAATTACACCACCAGATGCATTCCCATAAAGGCTAGCACTTGCACCTTTTGTAATCTCAATACGATCAATAATCCCAAGGTTAATATTATCTAGTTGTCCTTGCCCATCTGGAGTAGTCTCAGGAATCCCATCTACAATAAGTTTTATGCCTCGTATTCCAAAACTAGATCGTGCTCCAAAACCACGGATTGAAATTCGTAAATCCTGAGCAAAGTTGTTTGCATTTTGAGTAAACACACCTGGCACTTGCTGCACATACTCTTGTAAGGATAATTGCTGTCTAGTAGCATCTTCCTTGCTCGTGGTAATCACCGAAACGGCTGCCGGTATCTGCTGTACATTACTCTTAATTCTCGATGAGGAAATTATAATTGTATCAATAGTCTGATTAGGTATAGATCCCGTCTGACTATAGGCACCATAAAAGAATGCAATCGAACAGATAAAAGAGGTGATAATATTTTTCAAGGGTGGCAATTTTTGGCGAAAAGTACTGCCTATAAGAAGAAACTCAAAATAAAGCTACATTTACTTATGTAAACATGTTCATGATATGAAACGATTATTACAACTTAAAAAATGGATTTATAAGCAATTAAATGCAATAACTCCTGGTGCTATTGCCACTAGAGGTGCCGCAAGAGGACTTTTTACAGGGACCTCCATTATCTTTTTGATTTTTGCGATCCACGCTATACAAACGATGGGTGACACTACACTCATACTATTACAGCTCGCTATTCTTATAGGGATTGTACTATCTGTATACTTAGGACTATGGGTGCTTAAAAAGCTCACTCGCATTCCTAAAATTCTCCAGCTAGCACTACTGATCACTACACCACTCCTTCTGCTATCATTATCAGAAGAACTTGTTTACTGGTTATGGGCTGTGATTACACTTGCAACCGCAGGAGCTGCTATTGCTGTCCTTACTAGCAAAGGATTTAGACAGAAGACTATTATAAAAAAAATAATAACACTTCTGGGAGGAGTACTCGCAATTACTGGATGTACGCTCGCGATTTTGGGACTCGCGCCTGACGGTTTTGACATGAAACCAATAGCAAATGCGGCTGCACTAAGTTCAAATAATATTGCACCAATTGAAGCTCCCTCTCCATCTTTAAATGGCAATTACAAAGTACAGACATTAACGTACGGTAGCGGTACTGACAAACACAGACCTGAATATGGAGAAGACGCCACTATGATCACAAATACTATAGATGGAGTACCGTTTTTAGATAATTGGGAAGGAATGAGCGGATGGTATAGAGAACGTTTTTGGGGATTTGACGCTAGAGAACTTCCTATAAATGGTAGGGTGTGGTATCCAGAGGGAGAAGGCCCATTCCCACTTGCATTAATTGTTCACGGTAATCACTCCATGCATGACTTCTCAGACAAAGGTTATGCGTATCTAGGAGAATTAATGGCATCAAGAGGATTCATTTTTGCATCTGTAGATCAAAATTTCATCAATAGCAGTTGGTCAGATATTCCTGAAGGTCTTGAAGAAGAAAATGATGCTCGTGGCTGGATACTTCTAGAACACCTAAAAGCATGGCATGAGTGGAATAAAGATTCAGAAAGTAAATTTTATAACAAAGTTGACACCACGCAGATAGCATTACTAGGTCACTCTCGAGGCGGTGAGGCCGTTGCTCACGCCGCCTTACTAAACAAGCTTACACATTACCCTGATGATGCAACCATCGCTATGGATTACAACTATAATATCAACACTATCATTGCGATTGCTCCTGTAGACGGACAGTACGAACCTGGGAATACCCGCACATCACTTAAAGACATCAACTACTTTGTGATGCATGGCGCTCAAGATGGTGATGTAAGTTCTTATGCAGGATCCAAGCAATATGAACGCATCACATTTTCTGACAGTACAGATTACATAAAAAGCGGACTTTATATACAAGGAGCAAATCATGGACAGTTTAATACTAGCTGGGGAGATAATGATGCGGGACTTTCTGTAACGCAGTTTTTAAATAACAAGCAATTGCTTCCCAAAAAAGATCAAGAAGAAATCGCCAAGGTTTATATAAGTGCCTTTCTAGAGGCAACACTTAAAAATCACAAGGAATACCTACCATTATTTATAGATGCTCGCAAAGGGAAAGAATGGCTTCCCGAAACCATCTACTTTAATCAATATGAGGATAGCTCTTTTGAGGCTATCGCAACCTTTGATGAAGATTTTGATGTTGTGACTACGGTAGACACTACCACAATTATAACAACGCAACACCTAAGCGTCTGGAGAGAACAAGAAATAGCACTAAAATGGGGAGAGAAAGGTAGTCGCGCGGCATATGTAGGTTGGCATTATGATGATATTGAAGAAGGAACAACACTTCCCGACAGCATCGTTGCTAGTTATTCATTTGTTTTCAAAAAACCGCTCAGCACCATAGACAGTAGCAAAGTATTTACATTTTCACTAGCAGAATCCACTGAAAATACAAATCCAAAATCAGGTGGAAAATGGATAAACGATGAAAACAACAATATAAATAAGGAACCATTACTGACTAACAATATCGCTAACAACAGTGAGGAACCTACCGAAGATAGTATAGATGGTGGTGAAGGCACAGAGTTCCCAAAAGAACCTATTGACTTTACAGTTATTATGGAGGACACCGCTGGAAACACCGCTTCTATGTGTTTAAGTGACTTCTCTGCATTACAAAAGGAAATAGGTGTGCGAGTATGGAAGTCTCAATTCATAGAAGAGGAAACACTCTCAGAAAATGTATTCCAGACTTATTATTTCCCACTAGCGGACTTCCAAGATCGCAACAAGGCTCTTGATGTAAAAAAAATTGTGAGTATCTCGTTCGTTTTTGACAACACTTCAGAAGGTGTAGTTGTTTTAGATAATGTTGGTTTTATGAAACGATTGTGATGTAGGTACGCTTTCGCGAAAGCGTATTAAAAACAGTATAAACACAAAAAAGAAAGACCCGCTATCACAGCAGGTCTTTCTTTTTATGTGCTTTACCCAACATACATTGAGCAATACTCTTGATCTTTTATAGATTACGCTTCACAACTCGCGCAGTCTTTCTTCTGCTTGAATTTTTGTGCTGCATTCATACTGTGCTGGTAGTATAAAGATTTTAACCCTAGCTTCCATGCAGTCACGTGGATCTTGTTAATCTCTTTTACTGGCATTTCTGGATGCACAATAATATTTACAGATTGTCCTTGATCAATGTGATTTTGACGGTTTGCTGCTTGATAGATAATATCCATCTGGTCAATTTCTGAATACGTTTTAAAAGTATCCTTCTCATTCTCACTCAAAAACTCTAAGTGTTGTACAGATCCATCCATATCACGGATACTTCTCCACACGTCTGTAGTATTCATTCCCTTTTCTTCAAGAAGTTCTACTAAGAATGGGTTCTTGATAGTAGTCTTAATTTTTGCAATATCCTTTACATAAATATTAGACCAGATAGGCTCAATTCCTTGAGACACTTGACCTAGTATAAAAGCAGATGATGTTGTAGGTGCAACCGCATTAAGTGTCGCGTTACGTCTACCATATCCTTTAAGTACTTCTGGCTCTCCAAAAGTTTCGGCAAGCTCTTCTGATGCTTTATAAGACTTCTCTTTAATTACTTTAAAGATCTCACTGTTAAGGTTAAATGCTTCTTGACTATTGAAAGGTAACATTCTAGATTGTAATAATGAGTGCCATCCTAGTACTCCTAAACCTAATGAACGGTTAGCCTTTGCAAAG
The DNA here is from genome assembly GCF_042466145.1 of Dokdonia sp. R78006. NCBI lineage: Bacteria > Pseudomonadati > Bacteroidota > Flavobacteriia > Flavobacteriales > Flavobacteriaceae > Dokdonia > Dokdonia sp. R78006. The sequence goes on from NZ_JAXHBU010000001.1 coordinate 704,338, forward strand.
TTGTAAGCACGCTCCATAAATAAGAACGTCTGGCGATCTTCTCTTGAATCTGAATCTCTATATCTTTCTAATTTCTCTAAGAACTCAGTAATTACTGCATCTAAGAAATACACCATAGTTTCTACAGCATCTGTATCCTTCCACTTATCGTAGTGTAATACGTTAACCGAAGAAAGTACACATACGAAAGACCAGTCATCATTAGAAGGTAACATGATCTCTGTACAAAGGTTACTTGCATAGATTTTGTGATCTTTGTCCTTATACACATCGGCAGCACCATTGTTTGCGTTGTCTGTAAAGAAGATGTATGGGTATCCCATCTCTCCTCTAGACTGCAATACTTTTGCCCATAATGCACGCTTTGCACTATCTCCTGCAATCATTTCTTCCATCCACTCGTTTGTCACAGTCACACCGTGAGTAAGCTCTTGGATGCTATTTCCTTCTGTTCCTATTTCTAAGAACTCTTCAATATCTGCATGCTCGATAGGTAAGTAAGGAGAAAAACGACCACGTCTTACAGATCCTTGACTCACTACATCTACCATAGATTCAAAAAGTTGCATGATGTGTACAGAACCAGACGCTTGCCCGTTGTTCTTTACATCTGCCCCTCTTGGTCTTATTTTACCAAAATAACCAGAAGTACCACCACCTAGTTTTGACATCATTCCTACTTCAGACTGTGTGTACAAGATGTTACCCATATCGTCAGAGATATGTGACCCGAAACAGCTTATAGGAAGACCTCTTTCTTTTCCAAAGTTTGACCATACTGGAGAAGCTAGTGAGTAAAAACCTTCAGACATATACCCGTAGAATTTATCACTAAATCCTGGCATCCCTAAAATATCTTCTGCTCTATCTGCTACTTCACGTATACGTTGCTCTGGAGATACTCCAGGGCTTAAATATCCTGCACCTAAAAACTTGCGACTATTTTCTGTAAGCCATTCAAATCCGGCTCCTTCACCTTCTGTTTTATTAGACAACGCTTCTTTACGAGCAGCTAGTAGTTCATTTTCTTTTCCTGCTGTCGTTGCAGAAACTTGTCCTTTAATTAGTTCTTGATCGTTCATTTAAAATAGGTCGTCTTCGGTTATACTTTGTGCTCTTTTTGTGTAGTTGACAGATCTCTTAACAAAGAAATCGCCATGTTTGGTTCCTATGATTTCATCATCAAACCACTCTGCATCTTTTAATAAAGTCTGGTCAACTTCAAAAACAGGCTCAATACCAATACTCACAAGAGATTTATTGAATCTGTCTTTTATAAATTCGTTTACAAGCGCTTTAGGTAAGAAGTCTAATTCTCCAGCTTCAAAAATCCAGTCTACAATATTGCTTTCTGCTTTGAATGCTTCCTTACACATTTCTTGTACGGTTGCGCTATGCTCTGCATCAAACCACTCTGGATTTTCTGCTTTAATAATTTTTATAATATCAATACCAAAATCACCGTGTATCTGCTCCTCCTTAGAAGTTGCCTCTACTACGTTTGATATTCCTTTAAGCATGTTTTTATGCTTATTAAATGCCATGATAATTAAGAACTGAGAAAACAGTGATACGTGCTCAATAAAGAGAGAGAATAATAAGATAGACTCTGAGTATTCTTTATTGTCTTCACTTTTTGCATTCTTAAGTGCCGTCTCAAGGTACTGCACACGCTTCATCATTACTGGCTTTTTCTTGAGTAATTTAAACTCTTTATTAAGACCTAGTATTTCAAGAAGGTGTGAGTATGCATCTGCGTGACGCACTTCACTCTCTGCAAATGTTGCTCCTACCGCTCCTACTTCTGGCTTAGGCATTTTGTGATAGATATCTCCCCAAAATCCTTTTACTGCAACTTCTATTTGAGAGATTGCTAGCATTGTATTTTTAATAGCACTACGCTCTACATCTGTAATACGAGTTTTGAAATCTTGAATATCACTCGTAAAGTTATACTCTGTATGTATCCAGTAAGAGTGTCTTATTGCTGGAACGTAATCATATAATTGTGGGTACTCGTAAGGCTTAAGATTAATACGCTTTTCAAAGATGTTTGTTTTACGCTTTTGCGCTTGTTCATCACGGTACAAAATGTACGTTTTTGCAACATCTACAAACTCCTCACTTAACATTAACTTACGCTCTACAAGATCTTGTATTTGCTCAATAGTAGGAATGTAACCAGCGTCAAGTTCCTTTCTCTTCTTAAGGTCGCTATAAACCATATCAGAAATACGTTGTGCATCTTCAGGACCTCCATGTTCAATAGCTGTCATGGCCTTAAGAATGGCACTTGTAATCTTCTCTTGGTGAAACGGTTTCGTTTGAAAGTCGCGCTTGACGATGTGGGTAATTTCCATAGCTATATTGAGTATAATAATTAAAATTATGCGGATAATAAAGGTCTACTTTTTATGGGCTCAAACCACCGTTTATCTTTCAACGTTTTCAACAGGATATTCACAATTGCCATTTTACTAGGCTTCACAAAGGTTTCATTTTCACGCTCATCTCTGTCATCAAGTCTATTTGCATATGATGACACGATTTACACAAATCTATCAACATTAGGGTGTGGAAAACTTAGTCAAAAATCTTAGCTTTTATATTAGGTTCTCACAGTCATTTCAAGTAGAAATGACACCTCGCTTTCTTACATACTCACAAACGCAAAGCGTTAGACTTATCGCAGTGGCGCACCACACCATAACAACCATCACTGCCCGCCAGAAACTAATACAACCACTCCTATACACCTATAAGAAAACCCTATCGCACTATGCATTAGTTATATGTTAGGAATCGTGTAAAAACGAGACCTAAACCTTATATTTGCAAACTATTTATAACGATATGATTAAAGTAGATTCACAAGCAAAAACTAAAATCGCAAGCCTCATGCAGGAAGACGGTTTTGATGTAACTACAGACTATGTGCGCGTAGGCGTGAAAAGTGGTGGTTGCAGTGGTTTATCATACGATCTTCATTTTGACAAAACGCATCAAGAAGATGACAAAGTCTTTGAAGATAATGATGTAAAGCTAATCGTAGACAAGAAGAGCTTCCTTTATTTAATAGGCACTACACTAGAATATAGTGGTGGACTTAATGGAAAAGGATTTGTTTTTAACAACCCAAATGCACAGCGCACCTGTGGATGCGGAGAAAGCTTTTCTCTATAATAACTTAGTTGGTTACGCTTTCGCGAAAGCGTAACCAATTTAAAACCTATTACAGTTTTCTTGATGACACCCTAGAACAAGAAAACTAGCATACCATGAAAAGTCACCCTTAGGGCAGGAATACTTTTCTATCACACATTGAAAAAAGAAACATGGCATATACTGAAGATGATTTAAGGGAAGAACTAAAAACCAAAGAATACGAATATGGTTTTTTTACAGACATTGAGTCTGAGACATTTCCTGTAGGATTAAACGAAGACATTATACGAGCTATTTCTAAGAAAAAGGATGAGCCGCAATGGATGACTGAGTGGAGACTTGAAGCATACAAGGTTTGGCTATCTATGGAAGAGCCAGACTGGGCAAACGTAAATTACGAGAAGCCAGATTTTCAAGCAATCGCTTATTACTCTGCTCCCGTAGCTGTAGACCCTAATAAAACACTAGATGATGTAGATCCAGATCTACTCGCTATGTATAAAAAATTAGGAATCTCTGTAGATGAGCAAAAGAAAATGAACAACGTCGCGATGGATATCGTGGTAGATTCTATCTCTGTAGCAACTACTTTTAAAAAGACGCTTGCAGAGAAGGGAATTATTTTCATGAGCATCTCTGAGGCTATTAAAGAGCACCCAGAATTAGTACGTAAGCACTTAGGAACTATCGTTCCTGTAAAAGATAATTACTACGCAGCATTAAACAGTGCAGTATTTTCTGATGGTTCTTTCTGTTACATTCCTAAAGGTGTAAAATGCCCAATGGAACTTTCTACATACTTCCGTATTAACCAAGGAGGAACTGGACAGTTTGAAAGAACACTACTTGTAGCAGACGAAGGTAGTTATGTAAGTTACCTTGAAGGTTGTACTGCTCCTAGTCGTGATGAGAATCAACTGCACGCCGCCGTTGTAGAACTTATCGCAATGGATGATGCAGAGATTAAATACAGTACCGTACAAAACTGGTACCCTGGAAATGCAGAAGGTAAAGGTGGAGTTTACAACTTTGTAACAAAGCGTGGTCTTTGCGAGAAGAATGCAAAAATCTCATGGACACAAGTCGAAACAGGATCTGCGGTGACATGGAAATACCCTTCTTGTATTCTTAAAGGAGATAACTCTATAGGTGAGTTTTACTCTATCGCAGTGACAAACAATCACCAGCAGGCAGACACAGGTACTAAGATGATCCACCTTGGAAAAAACACCAAGAGTACGATTATATCAAAAGGTATCTCTGCAGGAAAATCTCAGAACTCATATAGAGGTCTTGTAAAGATTAATGCAGGAGCTACAAACGCTCGTAACTTCTCGCAGTGTGATTCTCTATTAATGGGTAACGAGTGTGGAGCACACACTTTCCCATACATTGAGACTAAAAATAAAACTGCTCAAGTAGAACACGAAGCTACTACTAGTAAGATAGGTGAAGACCAAATATTTTACTGTAACCAGCGTGGTATTGATACAGAAAAGGCAATTGCTTTAATTGTAAACGGATTCTCAAAAGAGGTACTTAACAAACTCCCTATGGAGTTTGCTGTAGAAGCTCAAAAGCTACTTGAAATTAGCCTTGAAGGATCTGTAGGATAGTATTTATTTACTATTACAATTAATAACTAAATGAAGATTATTAAAATAATGAAAAACATACTATTAATTGCTGCTCTTGCCATCACTACAATTTCTTGTGAAGAATTCAAGAAAGGTTATGAAGACGGAAAGCAAAAAGCAGAAGACCAAAAGGAAACAGCTGCCGCTGAAGAACTTCCTGAGGTAACTTTATATAAACTAGACGGTGGTACTGTAATGGCAAATAACTTAAACTTATTTGCACAAGGCGACACGTACAAAGGAGAATCAAAAGAGCTTGCAGATGCATTTTTTGTAATCAAGCATCCTAAAGGGACTCTGTTATGGGATACAGGTTTACCAGAAATGCTTGTAGGTCAAGAACCATATACTCCAGAAGGAGGTGCTTTTACAATCTCTCGTAAGGACTCCATAACAACTCAACTTAAAGGTATCGGGATGACACCTGAGGATATCGATATGATTGCGTTTTCTCACATTCACTTTGATCACACAGGTGCTGCAAATCATTTTGCAAAAGCTACATGGTTGGTTCAAGAATCAGAATATGATTTTGCAAACGGAGAAGACATCAAAGGAAATTCATTTTATGCGCCAGATAGCTTTAACAAGCTTACAAACGTAGAGAAACTGAATGGAGACAAGGACGTTTTTGGAGATGGCACTGTAGTTATCAAATCTATGCCAGGACACACACCGGGTCACCAAGTGTTGTTTTTACGTTTAAAAGAGAACGGACCTACATTACTATCTGGTGATGTTTATCATTTTGAGCAAAACCGAAAAGATACGATTGTACCTCAGTTTAACTATGATATTCCAGCAACAGATCAAAGTATAAAGGATTTTGAAGCTTTCGCGAAAGCGGAAAATGCAAAGGTGATTATCCAGCACGATGCAGGAAACTTTGCACAAACGCCAGCGATACTTAATTAAGGTATGAAAAAGGTTGTCTTTTTATTGATAGCAAGTCTTGCACTTGTATCCTGTAATCAGAAATCTACCGAAGACTCGTCTTCTACCTCATATGAAGTTATCGAAGGTGAGTTTATATATCTAGTAGATGCTGCAATCATTAAGGGTGATTCCTTTATTTATGGCGTAGCTCTAGATGATAAAATGCACGAACTAGCAACCATAGTCAAACCATTACAACGTGATGAATATGATATGGTGCCAGTTGTTATAAAGGGTATTATTAATCCTAAGCCTACTAATGAAGAAGGCTGGGATTTTATAGTAACCATTAAAGAAATAGTAGAAGTTAAAGCACCAACGGCTGACACTTCAATTAAATTAGAAGCAGGAGACAAACTCAAGACAGAGGGTGGTTCCATTAAAGTAGAAAGCGGTAAATAATCGCACAATAAGAACGTAGAATTATGTTATCAGTTAAAGATTTACACGCACGAATTGAAGAGAAAGATATCCTTAAAGGTATTAATCTTGAGATAAAAGCTGGCGAAGTGCACGCTATCATGGGACCAAACGGTTCTGGAAAAAGTACACTCGCTTCTGTTATTGCAGGAAAAGAAGAGTATGAAGTAAGCGGTGGAGACATCGAACTTGAAGGAGAATCAATACTAGAAATGGATCCAGAAGAAAGAGCCCACGAAGGTGTTTTCTTATCTTTTCAATATCCTGTAGAGATTCCTGGAGTTTCTGTAACTAACTTTATCAAGACTGCGATAAATGAAACTCGCAAAGCAAAAGGCCTAGAAAATATGCCAGCTAGTGAAATGCTTAAAAAAATCAAAGAGAAGGCAGAACTTCTTGAGATGGATCGTAAGTTTCTTTCTAGATCATTAAACGTAGGATTCTCTGGAGGAGAGAAAAAGCGTAATGAGATTTTCCAAATGGCGATGCTAGAGCCTAAACTCGCTATTCTAGACGAGACAGATTCTGGTCTTGACATTGACGCACTACGCATTGTTGCAAATGGTGTAAATAAATTAAAGAGCAAAGATAACGCAGTACTAGTGATCACTCACTACCAGCGTCTTCTAGAATACATCGTTCCTGATTTTGTACACGTTCTTATGAATGGAAAAATTGTACGTTCTGGAGGAAAAGAGCTTGCTCTTGAACTTGAAGAAAAAGGATACGACTGGTTAAAAGAAGAAGTGGGAGCGTAATACGTTTAGACAACTCATAAGAGATATTCCCAATAAAAATATCCCTTATACTTAACTGTCTAGATTCATAACTTAGAAAAGATGAGTTTAAAAGATAAATTAGTAAGTAACCATATCGTACTTCAAGAAAGTATTGATGCAGATTCTCCTATATACGACATTCGTAACGAGGCCATCAAGACTTTTGAAGCAGAAGGGTTTCCTACAAAGAAATTAGAAAACTGGAAATACACATCTCTTAACAGCATTCTTAAGGAGGATTATAACATCTTCCCTAGTAAAGAAGCTGCACTAGACTTTAAAGATGTAAAGCAGTATTTTCTTAATGATGTAGATACTTATAAAATCGTTTTTGTAGATGGGGTGTATAGCTCATTTCTTTCAGAAACTACGCATGATGGTATTGATGTATGCACCATGGGTGCAGCACTATCAAAGCCAAAGTACAAACAAGTTATAGACGTTTACTTTAATAAGATTGCAAAGGGAGAATCTATGGATTCTCTCAACACTGCATTTGCAAAAGATGGCGCTTACATCTACATCCCAAAAGGAAAAGTAGCACAAAAGCCTATCCAGATTGTACACTTTGCTACAGGAGCAAATGATGCAATGATGCTACAACCACGTAACCTTATTGTTGCCGAAGAAAATTCTGAAGTACAAATTATAGAGCGCCACCAGAGTCTTACAGACAAGAAAGTGCTTACTAATGTTGTTACAGAGATCTTTGCAGATAAAAGAGCGCTTGTAGATTACTATAAAATTCAGAACGACAACTTAAGCGCTTCCCTTGTAGATACTACAGAGATAGAGCAGCACAAAGAAAGTATTGTTTCTGTGCATACTTTTTCTCTAGGTGGAAACATCACTCGTAACAACCTTAACTTTTATCAAAAAGGAGAGTACATGGACTCTATCCTTAAAGGTATTACGATTATAGAAGGAAAACAGCATGTAGATCACAACACACTAGTACACCACATTACTCCTAACTGCGAGAGCCACCAGGATTACAAAGGTATTTTTGCAGATAAATCTGTAGGAGTATTTAATGGAAAAGTGGTTGTTGAGAAAGAAGCTCAAAAAACAAATGCATATCAGTCTAATAATAACATATTGTTGAGTGATACAGCGACTATCAATTCAAAACCTCAATTAGAGATTTTTGCAGATGATGTTCGTTGTTCTCACGGTTGTACTATAGGACAACTAGATGAAAGTGCTCTTTTCTATTTACAATCTCGTGGTATCGGAGAAAAAGAAGGACGCGCATTATTGATGTATGCCTTTGCAAACACAGTATTATCAAGTGTAAAAATTCCTCAGTTAAAGGAAAGAATCACAAAACTTATTGCTAAGAAAATCGGTGTAAACATCGGCTTCGAGCAGTAGGACATTAGACCCATATATTAAAAGCCGTTACTCTCTAGTAACGGCTTTTTCATTTTAAACACAATACGTACTGGGGTAGTCTAAAAGTAGTCCAGTTTGTATCTTTGTAACAAAGAAAAATGCTATGCTAGACATTAAGAAAATACGCGAAGATTTCCCTATTCTCAAAAGAGAAGTAAATGGAAATCCGCTTATTTATTTTGATAATGCCGCCACTTCACAAACTCCACAAGTGGTGATAGATGCTATTGTAGATTACTACTCAAACTATAATGCAAATATCCATCGCGGCGTACACTCACTTTCTCAAGAAGCAACAGACGCTTATGAGGAGGCGCGTATTAAAATTCAAAAGCATTTTAACGCAGCAAAGCCTTACGAGATCATTCTCACTGCAGGAACGACACATGCTATTAATCTTGTGGCACATGGTTTTGCTTCCATACTAAAAGAAGGTGAAGAGATTTTAGTTTCGGCGCTAGAGCATCACAGTAATATTGTACCGTGGCAAATGCTTTGTGAGAAAACTGGAGCTATCCTTAAAGTAATACCTCAGACAGAAAGCGGTGAACTGGATATGGACGCTTTCGCGAAAGCGTTATCTCCTAACTTAAAACTAGTCTTTGTAAACCACGTATCTAACGCCTTAGGAACCATAAACCCTATAGAGCATATTATCAAAGAAGCTCATAAAGTAGGCGCTGCAGTTCTTATAGACGGCGCACAAGCTACGCCACACATCAAACCAGATGTGCAAGCACTAGACGCCGACTTCTACGTATGTTCTGCTCATAAAATCTGCGGTCCTACTGGTGTGGGTATTTTATACGGAAAAGAAGAATGGCTTACCAAATTACCTCCTTATCAAGGTGGTGGCGAGATGATAGATCAGGTAAGTTTTGAAAAAACCACCTATGCTGGTTTACCTCACAAATTTGAAGCAGGAACGCCTAATATTTGTGGAGGAATTGCAACGGGCGCAGGTCTTGACTATATGAATGCTATAGGTTTTGACAACATTGCAAGCTATGAAAATAAGCTATTGCAATATGGAACAGAGAAATTACTAGAAATAGAAAACCTAAAGATTTATGGCACTTCTGCACATAAAACTGCCGTTATTTCTTTTAATGTAGGCAATATACATCCTTATGATATAGGGACTATACTTGATAAACTAGGTATTGCCGTACGTACAGGTCATCACTGTGCACAGCCTATTATGGAGTATTATAAAATACCAGGAACCGTGCGCGCTTCTTTTTCTTTTTATAATACCAAGGAAGAAATAGACACCTTTGTAACTGGATTAAAACGAGCGGTCACCATGCTCTCATAATATCTAGCAGAACATCGTTTTCAGACATTGTTATATTGATACAGGTAAATTCACATATCACATTATCGCCCGTCACCCTAGTTGATCAAGAGCGATTATACAATTTAATGAAAAGGGTGTATCCATCTGCATATGCGCATTTTTGGAAAGATGATTGCTCGTGGTATCTCAGTCATATTTATAGTAAGGAAAACTTAGAACAAGAGCTTAGTGATGCAAATAGTATGTATTACTTCGTGCATTATAACGATGAGACAGTAGGCATATTAAAGCTTATTAAGGATTGTACATATCCACCACTAGCTTCTGAGAAAGGCTTTAAAATACATCGTATTTACCTAGATCCGTCAGTTCAAAGGAAAAGTGTAGGCAAAGCCCTGATGGATTATACACAAGAAGTCGCAATAGCGCAAAAACACAGCCTCATCTGGCTTGACGCTATGGATACACATATGCAAGCACAGCGCTTTTACAAGAAACTAGGATTTCAAAAGACAGAAAAACAAAGACTAGATTTCCCATTATTACATGACGAGCATCGCCCTATGTGGTTTATGCATAAAATGCTAGACTCGACAGAATGACAGTTAATCTTCTGGGCACTATCTTTGCAAATACTCTTTTACTATGAAACACACATATTACATAATCGCTTTAACAATAGGCCTCTTTTTAAGTAGCTGTGCTACCGAAAAAAAGGAAAGTGAACCTGATGTAAAAGCGCCTAGATTTTCGGGATACTACACACTTACGAGTATAGAAGAGACACCTATTACAAAACAAGGAATCACCTTTAATATAGAAAGTCAAAAAAGAAGAATAACTGGTTTTTCTGGATGCAATTCCTATAACGCTGCGTTTACGCTTACTAAGGATAAATTAGATATTACAGATCCGTTATCTACTAAGAAAGCATGTCCTGCAGAAGCTATGGACTTAGAGAAAAAAGTATTTAAAAATCTCATCAAGGTAAATAGGTACACTCTTAAAAACGGAACACTTACTTTATACAATAAAGATCAAGTACTTTTCAAAGCAACATCAACAGCAATATAATTATGGCAAGTATAAAAGAAATACAAGATGAAATCGTTGATGAGTTCAGCATGTTTGAAGACTGGATGCAACGTTATGAGTATATGATAGACCTAGGAAAATCACTTCCCATGATTGATAATCAGTTTAAAACTGACGATTATATTATAAAAGGTTGCCAGAGCAAGGTTTGGGTACACGCAGATATGACAGACGGCGAGATTGCCTTTACTGCAGATAGTGATGCGATTATTACAAAAGGAATCATAGCGATACTTATACGTGCTTTTTCTGGACAACCGCCACAAGCAATTATAGATGCAGACACTTCGTTTATAGACGAGATAGGACTTAAAGATCACCTCTCTCCTACCCGTGCAAATGGACTTGTGAGCATGATTAAGCAGATAAAGCTATATGCTGTAGCCTACCAAACACAACTGAATTAGATTACAAATTACGCTTGCGCGAAAATGTGATGCAATTCACCATTATTAACTAAATAAAAGAGACTGCATTGCAGTACAACAATACATATGGAAGTAAACACAGAAGAGTTAGGAGACAAGATTGTAAGAGTACTAAAAACTATTTACGATCCTGAAATTCCTGTAGATATTTATGAGTTAGGATTGATTTATGATGTTTTTGTAAACGAAGACATGGATACTAAAATCCTTATGACGCTTACTACACCTAACTGCCCAGTAGCCGAAACATTACCACTTGAGGTGGAAGAGAAAGTAAAATCTCTCAAAGAAGTAAAAGATTGTGAAGTGGAAATCACGTTTGACCCACCATGGACACAAGACCTTATGAGTGAAGAAGCAAAACTAGAATTAGGAATGTTATAAAAGTATTGTGATGCGTTTTAAGCTTATAGATTAAAACGCATCATCACTTTTTAATTACATTATTATGGCAGAAGAAATCATAAATAGAGTCGCCGGGAGTAAACTCATCACTTTTGATTTGGAAGATTTATATCCCAAAGGAAAGAGAGAAACACTAGACATTTCTGAATGGTTAGACCAAGGATTTATTTTACGTGAAACTCAGTTTCGCGAAAGCATAAAAAATCACGATTGGCAGCAATATTCGGGCTCATTTGTAGCTTTACACTGCAGCACAGATGCTATTGTTCCAGCGTGGGCCTATATGCTTGTTTCTACCCATTTACAGGATATTGCACAAAAGACCATCGTAGGGTCTCTAGAACTTCTAGAAACTATTCTTTACACCACAGCTATTGCAAATCTTGATACGACACCTTATCAAGGTGTTCCATTGATTATAAAGGGGTGCTCTAATAAACCAGTACCTCCTAACGCATATTTACTGCTTATAGAAAAACTTCAGCCTGTGGCACGTAGTATTATGTTTGGAGAAGCTTGCTCTACCGTCCCCCTCTTTAAGAAGCGCGCTTAAAAATTGTCTTGACATCCATACACTCCCTGTGTATATTTACTTTCTTAATTTATAAGTAAGTCCCTATGAGAACATATCTTTTTTTACTGCTACTAGCCACAAGTAGCATTCTAGTCGCCCAGACGAAGACCAAGAAAAAAGATTCTCTTCCTGATGGATGGAAAAGCAAAGGACTTGCAGAATTACTTTTTAGCCAAAGTGCCTTTAATAAGGAATGGCAAGGTGGAGGTACTTCTAACATCGCTGGTAACTTTAATATAAGCTGGGATCTCAATTATAAACGCAATAAACTTACGTGGGATACTAGACTCACGTCTATACTTGGTCTTGCTGCCACAAAAGATCAAAAATTTGTACGTAAAACTACAGACAGACTCGAGTTAAACAGCCTTGTAGGTAGTAGAATCAATAAATCTAACTGGTACTACTCCGGAGTTTTTAACTTTAGAACGCAAATGGCGCCTGGTTATGAATTTTTTGACCGCAATATTCTTGATGATGATGGAGAGATTATCACCACTGTACAAGATAGAAGAGAAATAACAGACGCCTTTTCTCCAGCCTATATCCAGGCAGGACCTGGTATACTTTGGAAAAAAAGCAATGACTTTACAGTAAACCTAGCACCCGCTACGTCGAGACTCATTTTTGTACACTCTAAATTTACAAGAGTAGACGAGACAGACCCTGTAGCCTTAGCTGCTTACGAACCATTCTTTGGTGTAGCTGCAAATGAGAATACCCGTTTTGAATTAGGATCATCATTAAGTGTGTATTACAAAGAAGAGCTTTTTGAAAACGTGGTTTTTGAAAACACCTTAAACCTGTATGCAGATTATCTGGAGAAGGTAAAAAATGTCGACTTAGATTACACGCTAAATATCGCCATGCAAGTGAATAAATATGTCACTACTAATCTCGCACTACAACTCATTTATGATGAAAATGCAGTGAGCGGTTTACAAGTGCGAGAAGTACTTGGAGTAGGACTTAAGTACGCTTTTCTTGAGTGGAAATCTTAAATAGCACACCACTTTACAAAACTATTTTTACTAGCTAACGATTAATGTCATATTTAATCGATAAAGAGATAATACCATTAATTTACATGGGATTAAACAGCGCAGTTTTTATTTAATTATATCTTTGCGCTACAAATCTTAACTAATAATTATTATGAAAAGACTTATTGTTTTAGGAGCAGCTATACTCCTCACAATCAGCGCGCAAGCACAAACAGAAGAAGAATTAAAGGCGCAACAAGCTCCTAAGAAAGCAGAAATTGCAAAGCTTCAAGGAGAAGTAAATAGTTTACAAGCACAAATCGATGCCCTTCCAGGATGGAAATACGGAGCATTTGGAACTATAGGAGGAAATTTCTCTGAATTCAGTAACTGGTATTCTCAAGGTACGCCTAACGTATCTTCTGCAAACATTGGTATTACTGGTAATGCTTTTGCAAACAAACTAGAAGAAAAATACTTCTGGAGAAACAGCCTTAGCGTAAACTTAGGGTGGGTAAAATTTGACGATAAAGATAACGACAGCCCAGAAGAAGATGATAGCTTTAGAGAGACTACAGATGTTTTTAATGTATCTTCTTTATACGGTTACAAACTAACTGACAAGATCGCTGTATCTGCATTAGGTGAATACAGAACTACTTTATTAAACAACTTTAACGATCCAGGTTACTTAGATCTAGGTGTTGGTGCTACATGGACTCCTATTCCTAATCTTATTGTTGTGGTACACCCACTTAACTACAACTTTGTTTTCAGCAAAGGAGAGTCTGTTTATGAGTCTTCATTAGGAGCAAAAATTGTTGCAGATTACACGCGTCAGATTGGTAAAATTGCATTCAAGTCTAACTTATCTGCTTTCCAAAGCTATGAGTCTAGCGACTTATCAAACTTTACATGGATTAACTCTTTCAGCTACAAACTATGGAACCAGATTGGTGTTGGTTTTGAATTTGGTTTAAGAGGAAACAGACAAGAGGCAGTAAACTTTGCTAATAACAATTTACTTGCTGTAGATCCAGCTGCTACTACTTTTGAAGTAGGTGATAGCGCTGTAGATAACAAGATACAGTCTTACTACCTTTTAGGACTTACGTATGCATTCTAAGTAATTGCAATACTACTAGCTTTAAGGCTAGTGATACATAATAAAAATGCGAGCTCTCACAGGCTCGCATTTTTGCTTTGTAGCAACTTCATAATATAAAAGATTATGAATACCCAAAACCTTCTAAAATGAAAAAACCAGCCTAAAAAGGCTGGTTTTTGTCGGGGTAGCAAGATTCGAACTTGCGACCTCCTCGTCCCAAACGAGGCGCGATAACCGGGCTACGCTATACCCCGAGTATTTAACGGGGTGCAAATATAATAAAATCTATTATATAATCACAAACTTTATTGATCAATAATTTTAAATTTTACTCTATTCTTATATAACTCTCGCCTTCGGCCCTATTTCCATCTTCATCTAGCTGTATTTGCTGGTAGCTATTTGCTCCCATCACTAGCTCAAATCTAAAAATCTGAGTCGTATCTACTATATTCATCATAGGACCAGAAGCGTATTCTAACCGCTCTACTAGAAAACCATCTGTCACCTTATATGTCCCATACCCAAACCACTCATTACTATCTGAAGGATCGTTACGCGTCCACATCACCTTTCCCTTACTATACATCTTCACCTGCCTATAGCCATTCTCATTGGGCAACATTTCTGAGAGCATCCCATTTTCATACATCTGCTGGTTTTCTAATTCCCACACGCCTTCTAAGATCATCGCAGGTTCATCAGTATTCAATCCATCACTTGTTAAAAGTGTAGCACCCATCACATAAAAGCAAAGCATCATTAGTGTTTTCATAATATTTGGGTTTAGTTAATAATTTATTTTTCAACACTTTAAGGTACGAAAAAATTAATAAGATATGCGTTGAGCGTTTTTTTGAACCACGGTATTTCCCTAATGATTACGCTTTATTATATTTACGCGCATAAAAACGGGTAGTAGCTTAGTCCGGTTAAAGTGCTGGTCTGGGGGACCAGAGATCGGAGGTTCGAATCCTCTCTACCCGACTTAAAGTAGATACGTGGTGTTTATTTTACGCTTTCGCGAAAGCGTACTCCTCTCAACCCTATTAATCTCAGTCTTTTTTAAGATATTTAACCTGTGAATACAAGACAGCGTTTAGACAGAGCTTACAAAGCAGCAAAGGAAATACCATTTTCTGATGCCGATAAACTAGTTTTCTTTTCCGACTGTCACCGCGGAGACAAAAGCTTTGCCGATGATTTTGCGAGAAATGAGAATATCTATTACCACGCGTTAAAACATTATTATAAAGAAGGTTATACTTATTGCGAGCTAGGGGATGGTGATGAGCTATGGGAAAACAGCTCCTTTGAAAGCATCTTGCGTGCACATAAAAATGTCTATACATTACTGCAGAAGTTTCACTTTGAAAAACGACTTCACCTCATCTGGGGAAATCACGATATGGTATATCGCGATAAGAACTACGTTCAAAAACATTTGAGCACTTATTTTGATCCTAAAGATGGCAGAGAAGAGGTTTTATTTAAAAATCTAGAGTATCATGAGGCATTGATATTAAAACATCAGGAAAGCGCTCAAGAACTCTTTTTATGCCATGGTCATCAAGCCGACTGGCTGAATTATCATGGATGGCGCTTCAATAGATTTCTCGTGAGAATCTTATGGAAACCACTTCAAATATTTGGCATCTCTGATCCTACGAGTCCTGCAAAAAATTACAAAGAGCTCATAAAAGTAGAGCGACGTATTAAAAAGTGGATCACAGAAAATAACAATCTACTCACCATAGTAGGGCATACACATAGACCTCGATTTCCAGAACCAGGAGATATTGCTTTTTTTAATGATGGTAGTTGTGTTCACCCGCGTAGTATCACAGGCTTAGAAATAGAAAATGGCGCTATCTCTCTTATAAAATGGCATATTACCACCACAGAAGAAGGCCACCTGCATGTAAATCGCGTGCTACTAGAAGGGCCTCAAAAAATTAGGGATTATAAAACTAGCTAGTTTTATAATCCCTTAATATAGTTTTTAATAAGATAATTTAGTTCTACTCCTCTGGCGCAAGTGTTACTCGTAATCCATCCATATCTGGATGTATATGAAGCTGGCAACCTAAACGGCTATTATCCTCTACATGAAAGGCTTCTGCAAGCATTGCTTCCTCGTCATCACTCATCTCCGGCAACACGTGATCACTCTCAACATAACACTGGCAAGAAGCACACATCGCCATACCTCCACAAATACCTATGGTACCTTCTGGAGCGAGCTCATAAGAGCGCACAACCTCCATTAAGTTCATATTCATATCTGTAGGAGCATCAATCTCGTGAGCAACGCCATCGCGATCTGTGATTGTAATTTTAATATCTGTCATGGATCGCGATTTATGCGTTAATACCCTTGTAATAAATGAATGGTCGTATGGTTAGTCTATAGCTTTAACTACAGCTTTAGGAGCTTCTTTCTTTGTTCCGTCAAACCCTGTTACTCCACCTACGGTCGTATATTTCATCACATAACGTTTATCTGGAAAGATACGCTGGTAAGCACTCTGACACATTAACGTTGCTTCGTGAAAACCACAAAGTATTAACTTCAATTTACCCGGATATGTATTTACATCTCCTATTGCATAAATACCTGGGATGTTCGTTTGGTAGTCTAAACTGTTATCCACTTTAATAGCATTCTTTTCAATCTCGAGCCCCCAGTCTCCTATAGGACCAAGTTTTGGTGCAAGTCCAAAAAGCGGTATAAAATGATCACAAGGCTCATTAAAAGTATCTTCACCTTGTTTGATAGTCACTCCGTTTACATGCGTATCCCCTAGTACATCAACTACCTCTGCAGGAGTGATTAATTTAATGCGCCCCTGGTTTTTAAGTTCTTGGACTTTCTCCACACTATCAAGAGCACCACGGAATTCATTACGACGGTGCACTAGCGTCACTTCACTAGCAACATCTGCTAGAAAAATACTCCAGTCCAAAGCGCTATCTCCACCACCGGCGATTATCACTTTCTTGTCACGGTACAACTCAGGATCTCGTATAATATACTCTACCCCGATATCTTCGTAATTCGCTATATTAGGAATAGGCGGTTTACGAGGCTCAAAACTCCCTAATCCACCTGCAATTGCTACAACTGGCGCGTGGTGTTTTGTTCCTTTATTTGTGGTAACTATGAAGCTCCCATCTTCTTGTTTGTCTATAGTTTGAGCACGCTCTCCTAGTGTAAATCCAGGTTGGAAAGGCTCTATTTGTTTCATTAAATTATCTACAAGATCACCTGCTAGCACTTCTGGAAATGCAGGGATATCATAAATAGGCTTCTTAGGATAAATTTCAGAACACTGCCCTCCTGGTTGAGGAAGTGCGTCAATAAGATGACATTTTAACTTTAGTAATCCTGCTTCAAAAACGGTAAAAAGCCCTGTAGGACCAGCACCTATAATGAGTATATCTGTTTTAATCATTGATTCTTATTAATACGCTTTCGCGAAAGCAAAAATAAATACATCCCCTATCTAAGAAAATGACCTTTATCAGTCTTACGCCTTAACATTAATAACTTCTTCTATCTGAGGAGCAAATTTTTTAATAGTCATCTCCACACCACTTTTAAGGGTCATTTGATTTACAGAGCATCCTACGCAAGCTCCTTGCAATTGAACACGTACAATAGTATCGTTTTCTATACCTAAAAGGGTAATATCTCCACCATCACTCTGTAAAAATGGACGAATTTCTTCTAGTGCATCTTCTACTTTCTGGGTTAACTCTGCTCCGGTCATAATTAATTCTTTACAGCAGAACAACCTGCCATGGTAGTAATCTTTATAGCCTCTGTAGCTGGCAAACTCTTGTTGCGTCGTACGGTTTCTTCCACTACATTTTTAGTAAGCTCATCAAAGGCTAACATTGTAGGCGTATTTGCTTGTAATGCAGCTGGACGACCTATATCTCCAGCTTCACGTATGCTTTGCACTAATGGTATCTCCCCTAGTAAGCGCACTCCTAAATCTTCGGCAAGGTGCTTTGCTCCTTCTTTTCCAAAGATGTAGTATTTATTATCTGGCAACTCATCTGGTGTGAAGTAAGCCATGTTCTCAACAATACCAAGTACTGGTACATTGATACTCTCTTGCTGGAACATTGCTACACCTTTCTTTGCATCTGCAAGTGCCACCGTTTGCGGTGTACTTACAACAACAGCACCCGTGATAGGTAGTGATTGCATAATGCTTAAGTGTATGTCTCCTGTTCCCGGAGGAAGGTCTAGTAGTAAGAAATCTAGTTCTCCCCAAGCAGCATCAAAAATCATTTGATTTAAAGCTTTTGCTGCCATAGGTCCTCTCCAGATAACCGCTTGATCTGGCTTAGTAAAAAATCCAATTGAAAGTACTTTTACTCCGTAGCTCTCTACAGGCTTCATTTTTGACTTACCATCTACTGTAACAGAAAGTGGTCTCTCATTTGCTACATCAAACATAATAGGGACAGAAGGACCGTAAATATCTGCATCCAGAATTCCTACTTTGAATCCCATCTTTGCAAGTGTTACTGAGATATTTGATGTTACTGTAGATTTACCTACGCCTCCTTTTCCAGAAGCAATAGCTACAATATTTTTAATGCCAGGAATATCCTTTCCTTTTATCTCGTTACTTTCATCTTTGGCTGGTGCGTTGACTTTTACGTTAACCTTCACTTGTGCTTTTGCAAACACTTTATCGTGTATGGTTTTCATAATATCTACCTCTGCTTTTTTACGTGCTTGTAGCGTTGGGTTATTGATAGTAATATCTACTATCACCTCATCACCAAATGTAAGTACGTTTGTAACAGCACCACTATCTACCATATTTTCTCCAGCACCTGGAGCTGTTATGGTTTTTAAAGCCTCAAGAATATCGTTTTTTTGTAGTTTCATTGTCGTGTTTAAGCAATTCTGAATAATCTCTAATTAGACTGATTCTAAATGCAAAGATACAACCGCAAGGAGGTATATTCCAACCTTTGAAATTTCAAATTATTTGACATTTCAAGTTTGCTTAATCACAAAATATTTAATTGATTTTTAAGGATTCTCTGCCTTACGCTAGAAGTCTTGATACAACTCCACACTAGGATCCCAGAAGTGCTTTTTAAAGGCTACAATTTTATCATCTATCACTTCTACTCCTTCATTTTCTAGCAGCTGCTGCATGAGGTTGGTTTGCGGGAAGTGATGCTTACCGGTAAGTAGTCCCACACGATTTACAACTCTATGGGCAGGAACTTCACTATACGTGTGTGCCCCATTCATTGCCCATCCTACCATGCGACTACTTTTCGCTGCCCCTAGATACTTTGCGATAGCTCCATAACTTGTTACACGGCCATAAGGTATCTGAGCTGCGACAGCATAGACCTTTGTAAAAAAGTTTTCGGTTTTTGGGGCGTAATTCATTCGAAGTAAATGGTTCTTATCAGTGTGATGATCATCAATATTACCATCAGACACGCCATAAAGTAATTAGAATACTTTGTAAACGTGGTTGCTCTGTTTTGAATTCTAGCAAAGAATATTACATAAAAATATAATGCTGTAAAGGTACCCAGTGCTGCAGCTAGCACAAATAGAGCAATAGCTACAATATCATATTCTACTTTGCCACTCACATTTAATGCAGCTCCAAGTGCACAGAAATAAGGTATGGGCAAAATATTAAGCGCCGAAATCATCATCCCCTTACCAAGACTCTTGATGCCTCTATTTTTAGAAAGCTTGACTTTAGGGACTTTTCCGCGCTTTGCCTTCATAAAGAAGAACACTGCCATAATCAAGAAGATTACAAGTCCTGTTCTCAATAACATATTCTGTACAAATGGATTGCCAAAAATATATTTAGCCAGTAATACCGCAATAAGTGCTTGTATAATAACAATAAACGAAGCACCTATCGCGACCAGTAATCCATTATTACGACCACGCTCAACGCAAGTTTTTGCAACCGACATATTGATTAGACCAGGAGGTATAACTCCTGCTAAAGCAGCAAAGAATGTGATTAAGAAGAGTTTTGTTATCTCCAAGGCTAGCGTTTACTTAACTCTAAATTTAATATAAGTAATTGGTTTTCCTTGTTCTAGATATTGTTTTTCATAAAAAGTTTGAATACCTACCACTTCCTTGGGAGAATATTCATTCTTGTATACATTATGATTTGCCTCTAAAATCTCGTGACCTTCGCCATGAAGTAGCCCTAAGGTATAACCATGCATAAACTCAGAGTCGGTTTTTAAGTTTACACAACCGCCTGGCTTAAGAACACGCTTATACTTTTGGAGAAACTCCGTATTAGTCATTCTGTGTTTTGTACGCTTGTACTTAATTTGAGGATCTGGAAAAGTTATCCATATTTCATCTATTTCCGCTTTCGCGAAAGCGTACTCTATCAACTCAATTTGCGTACGCATAAAACCTACGTTAGTCAAGTTGTCTTCGATAGCGGTTTTTGCTCCTCTCCAAAAACGAGCACCTTTGATGTCAATACCTACAAAGTTTTTATCTGGATATGATTGTGCAAGACCCACAGAATATTCCCCTTTACCACAGCCTAGCTCGACCACAATAGGGTTATCATTCTTAAAAAAGTCTTTATTCCATTTACCCTTTAATGGGAATGTACCATCTACGAGTTCTTCTCTCGTAGGTTGTACTACATTTGAAAAAGTCTCATTTTCTCTAAAACGCTTAAGCTTATTTTTACTTCCCACAGGTATATTTAATGTTTTGGTAAAATTAAGGAAACTTTTAGTAGTTAGAAGTGTTAGATATTTGCATTGTGAATTATAAAAAACACATACTAGTTGCACCCCTCAACTGGGGACTGGGTCACGCTACGCGATGCATCCCTATAATTCACACCCTATTATCTCAACAGTATAAGGTAACCATCGCTAGCGATGGTCAAGCCTTGAAACTGCTTACTAAGGAATTTCCAGAGCTTGCGACCGTCACTTTACCGTCGTATAATATTGAGTATTCTGAGAAAGGATCACATTTTAAAAGAAAGCTAATTGCAGATCTTCCTTCCATAAGAAGAACCATAAAAGAGGAACACAGAGATCTTGAGGAACTTATCTATAAGTTGGGCATAGATGGTGTAATTTCTGATAATAGACTTGGATTATATACTAAGAAAGTGCCCTGTGTGATTATAAGCCACCAGCTGCAGGTCTTGAGTGGTAAAACCACTTGGTTCTCATCTGCTGCACATAGAATGTATCTCCAAAGATTTAACGAATGCTGGGTTCCTGATGTAGCCGGTGATATAAATTTAAGTGGCGTCTTAGGACATCCACAAAAAAAATTATCTATCCCTACAAAATATATAGGCCCTTTGAGCAGAATGAAATCTTCTGAGGAAGAAATTATATATGACTATATCGCCGTGTTGTCTGGACCAGAACCACAGCGCACTATGTTGGAGGGTATTATTATCGCGCTTTTTAAGAAAGCCAGTGTAAAACTACTTATTGTGCAAGGAAAGGTCTCCACTGAAGAGCAGGTTGATAAAATAGGCGCTAATATTAAGGTTGTAAATTTTCTAACTACTGCTGCATTAGAAAAAGCGATTAATCAAAGTAGGTATGTAATTGCACGATCTGGATATACAACAATCATGGACCTTGCTGTAATGAAGAAAAAGGTGTTTTTTATACCTACGCCTGGTCAAACTGAACAAGAATATCTCGCCGAATTATTAAAATCAAAAAAAATTGCTCCCTACTGTACACAAGACAGTTTTAAGAGCAAGGAGCTACCTAGATTAAAAGTATATCCTGGCTTTGAGCAAGGGATACCTTCTTATAATTTAACTCAATTCTTCGGCCTTTTCAATGGTGAAGGAGAACTCAGAACCCACTCCAAATTCGCTTTCAACATACACTCTTTCTTCATGCGCTTCAATGATGTGCTTTACAATAGAGAGTCCTAATCCCGATCCACCTACCTTACGGTTACCAGATTTATCTACACGATAAAAACGCTCAAAAAGCCTAGGTATGTGTACACTTTCTACGCCTTCTCCATTATCTGTAATACGCACGAGGACTTTATTCTGGATTAAGTCTTGTACACTTACTTCTGTCGTTCCGTTTTCTTTACCGTACTTAATAGAGTTCTCTATAAGATTAGTAAGCAACTGCTGTATGCGCTCCTTATCTGCATTGACCATCACACCTTCATCATAAGGCGCGTCAAAAGCAAGCGTGATATTTCTTCTAGCAGCTTTCATTTCTAGCATTTCAAAAGTGCTACCTACTAACTCAATAATATCAAAATACTCGTAGTTAATATTAAGATCGCCTACTTCAAGCTTTGTAATCATATCTAGATCATTAACTAGATATATGAGGCGCTCCACACCTTTTTCGGCACGTTGCAGGTATTTTTTACGTACGGCTTTATCATTAATAGCCCCATCTAGTAATGTAAGAATATAACCCTGTACCGTAAACAGCGGGGTTTTTAATTCATGAGCTACATTTCCTAAAAAATCACGTCGATACTCTTCTTGAATGCGCAGGGATGATATTTCTATTTTCTTACGTTTTGCATAACGCTCTACTTCCTCAGATAAGGAAGCCATGTCTGTAGTTATATTATCTGGTGTAAAACTTACATCCTCAAGAAGTTTTATGTTATCATAAATCTCCTTTACTCCCCTGATAATGAAAAACTGCGTTCTATAATGAATAATTAAAAAAGAAACTACAAAACATAGTCCAATCCCAACAACTAGCGCTTCCCAAGATGGCTCACCATCACGGAATAACTCAAGCGTTACAATTAGTATCGCAAATACTATCGATATGTAACTCGCTGTAATAAGAGAGAATGAGTAAGACTGCTTATCTCCTGCGGCCATTAAATCACAAATTTATAGCCTACACCTTTTACGGTTTTAAAAGACTCATCACCTATTTTTTCTCTAAGCTTACGTATATGTACGTCTATCGTTCTACCACCTACTACTACTTCTAGCCCCCAGACTTTATCAAGTATATCTTCACGAGTAAATACTTTACCTGGTTTTGAGGTTAATAATGATAATAATTCAAATTCTTTGCGCGGCAGTGACAGTTCTTCTTTGCCTTTATACACCTTATATTCTTCTCTATTTATTACTAGGTTACCCACTTTTGTAATTTGAGAAGAAACTTCTTCCTCTTTAAACCTGCGCAGTAATGCTTTTACTTTACTTACTAGCACTTTAGGCTTAATAGGCTTTGTGATATAATCATCTGCACCAGCATCAAATCCTGCTACTTGAGAATAATCTTCTCCTCTAGCAGTGAAGAATGTGATGATAGTTTGATCTAGATCACTATTTGCACGTATTACTTCACAAGCTTCTATACCATCCATCTCTGGCATCATCACATCAAGAATAATTAAATGAGGTGAGTGTTTTTTTGCAAGCTTTACAGCCTCTACTCCGTTTGACCCAGTTATAACTTGGTAACCTTCATTAGATAGATTATAACCTACTATTTCAAGAATATCCGGTTCATCGTCTACAAGAAGTATTTTTAGGTCCTTTTTTTTCATGCTTTAAATATTATACGCCTAGTGTAAATATACGTTGTTTTAGTCTTTTGATATACACTGCAATGTATTAGCAAAATTACCGGTACTCATGTTAAGAGCATTAAGATTTTGTTAAGTTTTTCTATAATCACAACTATTGGCAAGGTAAAATTAAATCATTTAACTACATGATTAACAACACATCACTTCTAAAAAAATATTTTATCACAAGCCATTTTTAATCATTAAAACCACTCACCCGTCATCAAACTTCATAAAAAACTAGCTTAATATGGGTAGATATGTTTTATATCTTTGCACAAACACTATTCTCAATGCCCCAACGGTCTATTTTTGATATCACTACAGATGCACAATTTGAAGAAGCTGCACTGGAGGCATTTCACTTTCAATTTGAGAATAATAACACCTACAGATCTTTTTGTGACTTGCTCTATAAACACCCTAGTGAGATAAAAAGAAGCAGAGACATTCCTTTCTTACCTATTCAATTTTTTAAATCGCATACCATTCTAACGGCTGGATCAGAGACTTCGGCTGTATTTAGTAGTAGTGGGACTACGGGGAGCATCACTAGCAAGCACCATGTTGCCGACTTAAGCTTGTATGAGGATAGTTTTAGGCACGCTTTCGCGAAAGCGTACGGAAACCCAAAAGATTATGTAATCCTAGCATTACTACCATCCTATCTAGAAAGATCTGGATCTTCCCTCATATATATGGTAGATGATTTAATAAAAACTAGTGATCACCCTGACAGTGGTTTTTATTTAAACAACCTCAACGAACTTGCAAATAAACTAGACTCACTAGACAAGGCAGGGCAAAAAGTATTACTTATAGGTGTATCATTTGCACTTTTAGACTTAGTAGAATCCCATCGCTTTAATCTTAAGAACACCATTATAATGGAAACTGGTGGTATGAAAGGACGTCGCAAAGAATTAGTGCGTGATGAACTGCATGAAATACTTTGCAACGGTTTTGGTGTGTATTCAATACATAGTGAATATGGGATGACTGAGCTATTAAGTCAAGGCTATTCTAATGGAAACGGGATATTTACCACACCTCCATGGATGAAAATCATCACTCGAGATACAGAAGATGCCCTAAGCTTATTAGACGGCACAAAAACTGGTGGTCTCAATGTAATTGACTTAGCCAATAGATTTTCTTGCCCCTTTATAGCCACTCAAGATCTTGGACGAGTATACGAGGATGGCAGCTTTACCGTAATAGGTCGTTTTGACAACTCAGACATACGAGGCTGCAACCTAATGTCTCTGTAAAATGTAATCTTGCTAAAACTAATTCGACTTACTTTACGTACGTATTACTAAAATAGCAAGTTTATGAAATCACTATCATTTATTCTCGTAGCATTATTTACAATAGTCGCTACTGCGCAGAAAACGGATTATAACCTTAAAAAAGGATATGTAGCCGAAGGATATGACGTGACAGAATATTTTAACAATAAAGCGATAGAAGGAGATAAAGAGTTTACCACAACCTATGATGGTGCAAAATTCCAATTTGCAAGCCAGGAAAACTTAGAAGCTTTTAAAAAATCTCCAGAAAAATTTATTCCTCAATATGGAGGGTATTGTGCATATGCCATTGCAGATAAAGGAAAGAAAGTATCTATAGATCCAGAAACTTTTCAAATACTTGATGGCAAGTTATACCTTTTTTATAATTCATGGGGGACTAATACTCTTGAGAGCTGGAATGAAGAGGGAGCAGCCACTTTAAAGAAAAAAGCAGATATTGAGTGGGAGCGTGTAAGGACTAAAAATTAAGAACGACTTTATAATAGATTGGTTAGTTAGTTAGAAAGCCCCAGATGTTCACTTGAACACTGGGGCTTTCATATTTCTAATAGTAAAGTTTTTATCTCAACTAGATTGCTCTAATAACAAAGTAGTTTTTCTTACCTCTTTGAAGCAGTACAAAGGTTCCATTTATTAAATCTGTAGTCTGGATAGTATAATCTTCTCCTACTTTTTCCTTATTTATCGAGATTGAGTTTTCTTTAAGTGCACGTCTCGCTTCTCCATTAGATTTTAAAAATCCAGTCTTTTCTGCAAGTGCTGCGATAATATCTAACCCACCTTCTATTTCAGATTTTTCTATCTCTGCTTGTGGTACACCTTCAAAAACATCTAAAAATGTCGCCTCATCAAGAGACTTTAGATCATCACTTGTACTTTTACCAAATAATATATTTGAAGCTGCGATTGCTTTTTCTAGCGCCTCTGCATCATGTACCGTAGTAGTCACCTCCTCTGCTAGTCTCTTTTGTAAAGCTCTCTGATGTGGTGCCTCTTTATGAGCTGCAACAAGTGCTTCAATCTCTTCTCTATCTAAAAAAGTGAAGATTTTAATATACTTCTCTGCATCCTCATCTGTTGTATTTAACCAGTACTGGTAAAATTTATATGGAGATGTTCTTTTTGCATCTAGCCATACATTACCTCCTTCACTTTTTCCGAATTTACTTCCATCAGATTTTGTGATAAGTGGGCAAGTAAGCGCATATCCTTTTCCGCCTCCTATACGGCGTACTAATTCTGTACCCGTAGTAATGTTACCCCACTGGTCACTTCCTCCCATTTGGAGTGTAATTCCTTCGTTTTTATATAAATGCAAGAAGTCATATCCTTGTACCATCTGGTACGTAAACTCTGTAAATGACATACCATCTGCATCTTCACCAGTAAGTCGGTTTTTTACAGAATCTTTTGCCATCATATAATTAACAGTGATATGCTTACCTATGTCACGGATAAAATCTAGAAAAGAAAACTCCTTCATCCAGTCATAGTTATTCACTAAAAGTGCCTGATTTTCTGCACCCGAAGTAAAGTCAAGAAATTGCGACAATTGGTTTTTCACACACTCTTGATTGTGACGTAATGTTTTCTCATCAAGAAGATTACGCTCAGAAGATTTTCCAGATGGATCTCCTATCATACCCGTAGCTCCTCCTACTAGTGCAACAGGTCTATGACCAGATCTCTGATAATGTGCCAGTAACATAATAGGAACTAAATTTCCAATGTGTAATGAGTCTGCCGTAGGGTCAAAACCTACATATGCAGAGCGCATTGCTTCCATTAAATGTTCTTCGGTTTGTGGCATCACATCGTGTATCATCCCACGCCACTTTAATTCTTCTACAAAATTCTTAATCATTGCTATTGTATTTAGGCAGTAGCAAATATAAAAAGAAGGATGTGACCATGGCTATTGTTTCTATTAAAAAGACAAATCATGTATACACTCCATATAATCAAGAATTAACTCATGAGATGTATCTTTACCATATGATTTTAGTTACTGGGAGTACTGGACTTGTAGGCAAACATTTACTGTTGAGCCTCACACAAAAAGATCAAAGCGTTAGAGCTTTGTACCGAAGCGAATCTAAGAAGGCGGAGGTTGTTTCTTTTTTTGCTTTCGCGAAAGCGGAATCTCAATTACACCGTATAGATTGGGTTCAAGGAGATATTACAGAAATACCCAGCCTCACTGCCGCTTTTAAAGATGCAACCTATGTATACCATTGCGCGGCACTCATTTCATTTGACCCTTACCAATTTAAGGAGCTCACTAAAACAAATATTGAAGGGACAGCAAATGTTGTAAATCTAAGCCTAGCAAATAATATCAAAAAACTAGTGCATATAAGCTCTATTGCCACGCTGGCAAGCACACCAAACAATCCAATTACAGAAGATAATTTCTGGGATCCAGACGCCCAAAACTCAGTATATGCACTCACAAAAAATGGTGCAGAGATGGAAGTATGGAGAGGAACACAAGAAGGATTAAACACAATTATTTTAAATCCCGGAATCGTAATAGGTGAAGGAAACTACCAGACCGGCAGCGGAAAGTTCTTTAATCATATTCTTGAAGGAAAAGCTTTATATCCCACTGGAGGTAGCGCAGTGATAGATGTAAAAGACTTAGTAGCATTAATGGAGAAAGCTATGAATAGCACCCTAGCACAAGAAAGGTATATTGCGACTGCTTACAATGTCACTTATCGTGATTTACTAGAAGAAATAGCAAAGACCTTAGGTAAGAAAGCACCTAGTAGCCCTTTAAGCAACGGCTTACTGCAATTTTTAAACTTCTTAGACTCGATAAGAGGCATATTTACTCGTAAAAGGCAAATAACTAAAATAGGCTACAAGTCATTGCAAAGACAGACATTGTACAGTAATAATAAAATAATAGAAGCGTTTGATTACATTCCCACTCCGCTAGATGTGACTTTGTCACGTATAGCGCTACATATTAATCAAGCTCGCTAGAATCTTCTTTAACTTGTATAATTTTTCTACTAAAAGTATCAGTAACCAAACGCCTCGGGATCTCTTTAAACTTAGTAGAATCTTTTTGTTTGAACTTTGCTTTTACCTCTTTTGCTTTTAAAGTCCTCAGAGAATCTTGCTCTTTTTTCTGCACTGTTTCTATAGAGTCATTTACTTTTAACTCTGCCTGTACTCTTGCAAGTACTTTTGCGTTTATTCCTTTGTATAAATCTACATCTGCTGTGTAATACGCTAGATTTTGTGCGTAGGTAAGACTGTCAATATCAAACTTATCATAAATGTAAGTTTCTGGCTGAATTCCTAAAAGTTTAAGTTGCGCAACATTATAACCTCTAGCACTAGATATAAGTACAGATTCATATAATATGCTCTCCATGGTATTCTCATCGATAAAGTTACCTGGCTTTTCTACAGGTGGAATGTCTTGACAACTTATCAAGCATAAAAGACCTAGAAATAAAGCATATAATCCTCTCATTATCTATCAAACGTAAGACGTTCACCAAAAAGTTCATCGTATACCTTAAAGTTTTTATGCGCAAGGCGTCCATTTACAAATGTGTGTGTTATTCTAGACTTAAAAGTAGTCCCTTCAAAAGGAGACCAGCCACACTTATAAAGAATATTGTCTTTTTGTACCGTCCAAGGCGCATTTAGGTCTACAAGCACAAGGTCTGCTTTATAACCTTTACGTATATATCCTCTTTTTTCTACTTGAAAAAGTATTGCTGGGTTATGACACATCTTCTCTACAATCTTCTCTAGAGAGATTTTTCCTTGATGATAAAACTCTAACATTGCTGGTAAAGCATGTTGTACTAGTGGGCCGCCACTAGGAGCTTTTGTGTAGACGTTATTTTTCTCTTCTAAAGTATGCGGAGCGTGATCTGTGGCTATGACGTCAATCTTATCGTCTAGCAACGCTTGAAATAACTCATCCCTATCCTTAGAAGTTTTTACTGCTGGATTCCATTTAATCTTAGATCCTTTCTCATCATAATCTTCATCAGAAAACCAAAGATGATGAATACAAACCTCTGCTGTAATTTTCTTTTCGGCTAGTGGAATACTGTTATCAAAGAGCGCTGTTTCTTTACCCGTAGATAAGTGAAAAACATGAAGTCTCGCTCCCGTTTTCTTTGCTAGCTCTATTGCTCTAGATGAAGATATATAACAAGCCTCCTCACTTCTAATTATAGGGTGAAGATTCATAGGTATATCATCACCATAGCGCTCTTTATATATAGCTAGGTTTTTTCTAATGGTCTCTTCGTCTTCACAGTGGGTTGAGATAACCATGTCTGTAGACTTAAAGATCTTTTCAAGCACAGCCTCATTATCAACAAGCATATTACCTGTAGAGCTACCTAAGAACAATTTAAGTCCTGCAACATTCTTCTTGTCTACCTTTAAAATTTCTTCTAGGTTATCGTTAGTTCCTCCAAACATAAAAGAATAGTTTGCTGCAGACGAGTTTGCTGCAATCTCAAACTTTTCTTCGAGTTTTTCAATCGTAGTGGTTTGAGGCGCCGTATTAGGCATTTCAATAAATGACGTAATACCTCCAGCAACAGCAGCCTTAGATTCTGTAGCTATATTTCCTTTATGAGTAAGCCCAGGCTCTCTAAAGTGCACTTGATCATCAATAATTCCAGGTATAAGGTAAGTACCCTCTGCATCAAAAATATGCACATCACCAGATTTTGCACTTATACTCTCTGCAATTTCTTCTATAATGCCATTATGTACTAACACGTCACCTCTAAAAATGGTTCCTTCGTTAACAATATGAGCATCTTTTATTAAAATCTTTTCCATAATTATTTTTTAAAAAGATGTTGTAATCGCATTTTAACAACACCAAAAATCGCCTCAGAAATAATACCTGAACTCATTTTACTCTCCCCTTTAGTTCTATCGGTAAACACCACAGGAACCTCTACTATTTTAAACTTTTTAAGATATGCTTTATACTTCATCTCTATCTGAAACGCATATCCTACAAATTTTATATTCTCTAGATCTATTGCTCTAAGCACCTTATGATGATAACAAATAAATCCCGCCGTAGTATCATAGATATCCATCCTTGTAATAAACCTCACATATCTTGAGGCTCCCCAAGAAAGTAAAACTCTCCCCATAGGCCAGTTTACCACATTAACTCCCGTTACATAACGAGACCCAATAGCAAGGTCTGCACCATCTTTAACACAAGCATTATAGAGCCTTATTAAATCATTTGGGTTGTGTGAAAAATCTGCATCCATCTCAAAAATATATTCATATTCTTGATTAAGTGCCCATTTAAAACCCGCTATGTATGCTGTACCTAACCCATTTTTTTTGGGTCTATTTAAGAGAAATAATTTCCCTTTATATAATTCTTGAAGTTCTTTTACCTTAGCTGCTGTTCCATCTGGAGAGTTATCGTCAACCACTAGAATATGGAAAGCGCGTTGTAACGCAAATATATTGCGCAACAGCCTCTCTATATTTTCGATTTCGTTGTAGGTGGGTATGATAACTACAGCGTTTGCCATGCAATCTTGTTTGAGGCAAATGTACTTATTTTAATAAGGTCATTACACCTCAGGAGCACCTTTTGGTATAATTTGTAGTATTTTTAACGCTCTAAAAAAACTCCTCGATTTGGAAAGCAGTCTACGTCTTATTACATATCAAAACTGGATAACAATAATCATTGTAGGTTGTGTGATATTACTAGCCGCTATCAAGTTTTTTTATCAAGCAAGATTCTCAGATTTTATAAACGTAGTAGGTGCAGATCGCTTTTTTAGCACAAGATCCAAGGGGATATTTATATTACACCCGTTACAGATTGTGTTACTCGCGATACAATTTACAGGAATCTCCCTTTTGTTTTACCTAGCCTACTGCTCTATAGCAAGACTTCCTTATTCAAAGAACTTTGACATTTTTAAGTATATCTTTTTGGGATACTCCGTCTTTGAGATTGTAAAATTCTTACTAGAAAGATTTATAGCATATGTTTTAAATTTTGACAAAAAAATGCAGTCCTTTTTTTACAAACGACTTAATGTGAAGCACCTTTTAGGCCTATTTGCGCTTTTAGGAAGCGCCTTTATTGTCTACCAACTGCAAATTCCTTTTTATTTCATTTACAGCATCCTAGGTATAGTCATTACTATTTACACTATTTCGCAATTTTGGCTCATCCGCAAATACAAGAGTGACTTTTTTAGGTTTCCTTTTTATTTTATTTTGTATTTTTGCACTCTCGAAATTGGACCCTACTTTATTTTGTACTCATTCATCGCAAAACAGTAGCCCAATTAAAAAAATGAGTGTTTATGAAAGTGAAAACTATCCTCGTTTCGCAACCAAAGCCTAAGGTTGAAAACTCACCT
Organism: Dokdonia sp. R78006; assembly: GCF_042466145.1. Lineage (NCBI taxonomy): Bacteria > Pseudomonadati > Bacteroidota > Flavobacteriia > Flavobacteriales > Flavobacteriaceae > Dokdonia > Dokdonia sp. R78006. The sequence continues at coordinate 735,884 of NZ_JAXHBU010000001.1, forward strand.
TATTTTGAGCTAGAACAAAGACAACGCGTTAAAATAGACTTCATCCCTTTCATCCATGTAGAGGGTGTCTCTGGTAAGGAAGTTAGATTACAAAAAGTTGATCTTAAAGACTACACTGCAATCATACTTACAAGTCGTAATGCCGTTGATCACTTCTTTAGAATTGCAGAGGAAATGCGTTTTAAAGTTCCAGATACCTTAAAATATTTTTGTCAGAGTGAAGCTGTTGCTTATTACTTACAGAAATACGTAGTATACCGCAAGCGTAAAATATATGTAGGTAAACGCACATTCCCAGAGCTTATTCCATTAATCAAAAAGCATAAGAATGAGACATTCTTATTGCCATCATCAGATAAGTTCAAACCTAACGTTCCAGAACTTCTAGATGCTTTAGGTGTAAAATGGATGCAATCTACTTTTTACAAAACAGTAGTAAGTGACCTTTCTGAATATGAAAATGTATTTTACGACATATTAGTATTTTTTAGCCCAAGTGGTATTCAATCATTATTTGAAAACTTCCCTAACTTTAAGCAAAACGACACACGTATTGCCGCTTTTGGGAACACCACAGTAAAAGCTGCCGAAGAAGCAGGGCTTAAAGTAAATATCCAAGCACCTACACCAGAGACTCCTTCTATGACAATGGCTTTAGAGAAGTACATTAAAGATGTAAACAAGAAGTAATATTCTTCTATTGTATATAAAAAAAACCTGCTCATGGAGCAGGTTTTTTTTATGCTTATTAATGAAATGTATTACCTAGATAAGCTAAGCGTAAACCTCCTCGCGTTTTATCTCACTCAATATACCATCCCAAAGATTTAATCGCACTTTTAATGCTTCCTTAGATACAGCGATTACTTCATCCCATTTATTGTTATCATCTCCACATAAATGTTCAATCATTTTCAGCGCCATAGGCCCATGCTCATCTTCATCTAGCTCAATGTGGCGATCAAAATAATACTTAAAATCAGATAAATCCTTTGCCGGGAAGTTCTCTTCTATCTCTCCAATAATTGCGGTAAACATTGCTGGAATTAGGTTTTCACGACCAAAGGTAAATGCCGCAGCTATCTCATGTAAGTTACCCTTATCTATAATATCAAATGTAAATTTCAAAAACTGACGTACACTAGCTGGCAGATTTTCGATAGCCTCATGTATTGCGATTACATCAAAATCTGTAGCAACTAGATTATCTATTGCAACTGTACTCGCACCAGCTTTTTGCATAGCATCGATGTACATCTCATAATGGCTCTGTCGCTCCCCTTTTGCATTTATATCTGTCTCCTCGGCAAGAACAATTTCATTGATTAAATATCGAGTTTCGGCATTTCCTACTGGCTTCCATGGAGTTTGTGTACACGTTAATCCATTTTGCAAAGCCTTCAGTAAAGACATAAAATCCCATACAGCATACACATGATGCTCCATAAAGACCAAAAGATCATCTGGAGTTTTTATCTCTTTATACAAAGGATGGTTAAGCAATTGTTCTTGAAGCGGTTGTATTTCTTGTGTGACGTGTGAAATCATTTGTAACATTTTTAATATATATAATACGTATATAATCGCACTGTGGTTCTTGTAAACAGACGACAAATTTACGTTTTTAAGAAGGTAAATTGGATTTTTACGCTTTCGCGAAAGCGTAATTAAACCATAAAAAACACTTCCTTAACATTTATAGACAGTTACTGTTTAAATCCCCTTTGATATATTTATTTTTGCACATCTCAAACAGAGCAAGAAATGTACAGAACGCACAATAATGGAAGCCTAAGAGCTGCCGATGTAAATAAGGAAGTTACCCTCGCAGGATGGGTTCAAAAATCTAGAGATAAAGGATTTATTATTTGGGTAGATCTACGTGATCGCTACGGAATGACGCAACTTGTTTTTGACGAGGAGCGTACCGATGCATCTATCATGGAGCAAGCACGTAAACTAGGACGCGAATTTGTAATTCAAGTTACTGGAACCGTTATAGAGCGTGATTCAAAAAATCCAAATATTGCTACTGGAGATATCGAGATTTTAGTATCAAAACTAGAAGTGCTTAACGCTTCACTTACTCCTCCTTTTACCATAGAAGATGAAACTGATGGTGGTGAGGATGTACGTATGAAATACCGTTACCTAGATATACGCCGTAAGCCAGTGCGTGACAGCTTGATCTTTAGACATAAAGTTGCATTAGAAGTACGTAAATATCTTTCTGATCAAGATTTTATCGAGGTAGAAACACCATACTTAATCAAGTCTACTCCTGAGGGAGCTCGTGACTTTGTAGTTCCTTCTCGCATGAACGAAGGACAATTTTATGCATTACCACAATCTCCACAAACCTTCAAGCAATTGCTTATGGTGGGAGGAATGGATAAATACTTCCAGATTGTAAAGTGTTTCCGTGATGAAGATTTACGCGCAGATAGACAACCAGAGTTTACACAAATAGACTGTGAGATGGCTTTTGTAGAGCAGGAAGATATCTTGAACATCTTTGAAGGACTTACACGCCACTTACTTAAAGAAGTAAATGGTGTTGAGATTGAAAAATTCCCTCGCATGCTGTATGATGATGCAATGCGTTTATATGGTAATGACAAACCAGACATCCGTTTTGGGATGGAATTTGGAGAACTTAATGAGGTAGCACAACATAAAGACTTTGGCGTTTTTAATAATGCAGAGCTCGTAGTAGGTATTGCTGTCCCAGGAGGAAATAGCTATACTCGTAAAGAAATAGATAAACTTATAGACTGGGTAAAGCGCCCGCAGGTAGGAGCACTAGGAATGGTGTATTCTCGTTGCAATGACGATGGGTCATTCAAGTCTTCTGTAGATAAATTTTATGACCAAGAAGATCTAGCAAAATGGGCAGAAGTAACTGGAGCTCAAAAAGGAGATCTTATCTGCATCCTTTCTGGAGAGACTTCAAAAGTTCGCGCTCAAATGAGTGCATTACGTATGGAGCTAGCAACACGTTTAGGACTAAGAGATCCTAAGGTATTTGCTCCATTATGGGTAATAGATTTCCCATTACTAGAACTAGATGAAGAGACTGGGCATTACCACGCAATGCACCACCCATTTACATCTCCTAAGCCTGGACAGATAGAACTACTTGACACAAAACCAGGAGAGGTAAAAGCAAACGCATATGACCTAGTACTTAACGGTAACGAAATAGGAGGAGGATCTATACGTATACACGATAAAGAAACGCAAGCTATCATGCTACGCCACTTAGGCTTCTCTGAAGAGGAGGCTAAAGCACAGTTTGGCTTCCTTATGGACGCTTTTGAATATGGAGCGCCACCACACGGAGGTCTTGCTTTTGGACTAGATAGACTTGTCGCTATTCTAGGAGGACAAGAAACTATCCGTGACTTTATTGCCTTCCCTAAAAATAATAGTGGTCGTGATGTAATGATAGACGCACCTGCTTTTCTTGATGATGAGCAAATGAAGGAATTGAATTTGAAGTTGAGAGGGTAATGATTAAGAAGGTTATTAAAATAACGCTAGTAACCTTAGTAGGTTTATTTCTTATTGTGGAGGTGGGTATACGTATCTATAATTACAATATCTATGGAAAGTACGATGTAGATGAAGCTAAATACCCTCACGCAGTAGGATATATAAATCAATCTAAAGCACTTTATAATAATACTTACGAACTATGTAATGGGGATGCAATCTATGATATTCATTCACCACAGCATTTAAAAGTTTTTAAAAATTCTAAAAAAAGCTTTCGCGAAAATGTTAGTAGCAATTTTGATAGTTCACTTTATTCTGATTCTGGATATGTGACTTTTCGGTTTATTATAAATTGTAATGGGGAGCCTGGATGGTTTAATATTCACCAAACAAATCTCAATTATGAAGAAACAGCTTTAAGCGAAAGTCTTGTAAATGATTTATTAGATTTTACTAAAAATCCTGATTATTGGGACGTAAGGATCATAGGCACTGAAGCTGTAGATTACTATATGTATGTAACGTATCGAATTGAAAATGGAAAAATTACTGAAATACTTCCTTAGCACAGCACTTGTATTCCTTTTTGCCTGCACCGGAGAGGATACAAGTAATATGACCGCTTCAGAAAGGGCTAGTCTTTCCATGAAGACCCTTAACGAAGGTGGACATCTGTTTCAAGGCTCTCCAAAGAGCATGACGAGATTGGAAAAAGCTATAGAAATAGACCCCAACAACTCAGATGCACTACGTGAATTATCAGTTGCGTATCTCAAACGGGGTTTAATGGCCGATTGGAAAATTAGATATGACAAAGCAGTAGATGCAAATCCTGAAGTTTGGATTCCAATGAGGGGATATTTACATCTGTTGTTTCATAGAGATTATGATGGAGCTATTGCAGATTTCAACACAGCAGATTCTCTTACTCCAAAGTTCAAGGACGCTCCTCAAGGACAAAGCATTGATTACTGGCGAGGCATTGCCTACTTAGGAAAGAAAGATTATGATAATGCAATCAAAAATTTCGAAAATCATATTGCCCTCGAGACTAATAATGCAGGTGAAGATTGGATAGAGACCACCACATTCTTATATCTTGGTATCGCATACTATTACAAAGAAGATCACATAAATGCCGACAAGAATTTTGACAAAATCCTAATGTACAATAGAAATATTTCGGCAGATGGCAATTACTACAAAGCAAAAACACTCGTAGCTAATGGTAACAAGAAAGATGCTTATAAATATGCAACCATAGCTCTCCAGCAATTTAGAAATGGGAGCTACAATCAGCATGACTATGTAGAAGTTATTGAACAGCTATACGAATCTGACATTTTAGAGCTAATCAAATCATTAGAAGCAAAACATCTATAAACCTACAATTTTGGAAACAGAAGAAGAACAAAGCAACTCTAAAGTATTTAAAACTGTTTTAAAAACGATAGCAATCACGATGGTTAGCATCTTGGTACTAGCCATCATTGCTTTTTTTATAACCATTACATTCTTTGAATAAATGAACAAAGCTCGACGTATTTTCATCATTGTTCTTTTCTTTATTCTAGCAGCGATGCTTGCATATGGCTTTTACTGCAAAGACAATGTAGACGCAGCTTTGGGTCATAAGTTTATTGGCCTTTCTATTGCAGGTGGTTTTTTCATTTTAATGCCCACTTTTATTTATCACCGCTGGAAAGATCGCAAAGTGGCAGACTATATGCTCACAGATGACGCTTTTAAAAGAATGAAAGAATTTAACAATTCCAAAGATAAAAAGCGCTGAATTTAAAGAGTTTACATTAATATAATATTGGCAAAAGTTTTGGTTACCAAATAAAAGTGTAAGTTTGCACTTTATTAATACATATTTTATAATGGAAGGAACAGTAAAATTTTTCAATGAGTCAAAAGGTTATGGTTTTATAACTAACGACGACACCGGTAAAGACATCTTTGTACACGTTACAGGTCTTAACGGGGAAACTATCAACGAAGGAGACAAAGTTGAGTACGTAGAAGAAGAAGGAAGAAAAGGATTAACTGCTGCACAAGTACGTGTACTGTAGTTATCAAGATAGATAGATACTTTTTTACGATTACAAAAGCTCGCCTATGGCGGGCTTTTTCGTTTACAACAACTTTATAAAAGTATAGTTTAGAATATTCTATTAAGCACCACACTCGCATCTAGAAGTACTATACAGAACACCCCAGCTACAATAATAAACTTCAAAATATTGTGAAGTAGCACATAGTGAGGTCTTGCCACAGACCTCCATAAGATGGCTAGAAACAATAACAACAAAGCCACACTCCCATAAAAGTAGTAGCTCATATACCCTAACTTAAAGTGGTTTATTAAGAAAAAGATAGGAACTATTGTAAGACCTCCTAGAATAGTAAGCAACCACTTTGAGGTAGTAGTTCCATAAATAACAGGTATCGTTCTATAGTTCTGAACGAGATCACCTTTTAAATTCTCTAGATCTTTTACCATCTCGCGCATGGCAATAACTAGAAACAGGAATGAACCGTGCACAAAAATCACCGGAGCAAGATTTCCGTAGTAAATAAACACGGCAAAAAATGGAGTAATCGCGAGTGTTGCCGCTACTAGATTACCTACAAAAGGATATTTTTTGAGTTTATGTGAGTAAATCCATATTCCAAAAATATAAAGCGCATAAAATATCACTGCTCTAAAGGACACATAACTAGCGGCTATGGCAGCTAGAAAGTTGAGCACAAAATATATAGACAGCTTTGTGTTTTGACTCACGAGCCTGTCTAACATGGTCTTTTTAGGCCTATTAATCAAGTCTTTTTCTGAATCGTAAAAGCTATTGATGATGTAACCTGCTGCGATGGTAAAAACGCCAGCGAGCACTAGGAATAAGAGATTGAGATCAAATATGATTTCGCGTAAGCGTAAATCTGGCGCTAGTATAAATATAGATGTGAGATACTGTGCAATGACGATCACCAGAATATTGTAACCGCGCACCACAGAAAAGAGGCTAATTAACTTAAGGATAAAACGTTTGTTTTTTCTCGAAAGCATTAGTTGCCTTTTAAGTAAATAGTATGAATTATTAGAAGGTATAAACCACTTCTAGCTTGTGTCCTTTAAGAGCTTGTTGTGCCTTTTCTAAGTCTTCTGTAAAACCAAGCATGTAACCACCACCTCCAGAGCCACAAAGCTTCAGGTAATAGTCATTAGTATCTATTCCTTGCTTCCATAAATCATGGAATTTTGCAGGAATCATAGGCTTAAAGTTGCTAAGCACCACTTTAGATAATTGCTTTACATTACCAAAAAGTGACTTTACATCTCCCTTTAAAAAATCATCTACACAAGCATCTGTATGTTTTACAAACTGATCTTTAAGCATTGCTCTAAAACCATCTTGCTTCATACTTTCCATAAAGATATTTACCATAGGAGCAGTCTCACCTACGATACCACTATCTAATAAGAATACAGCACCTGTACCCGTTTGTGCTTGAGAAGGAATCCCAGCAGCTTCAATATGATCTTTACTATTGATAAGAATAGGTAAGCTTAAATAGCTATTAAGAGGATCTAACCCAGAAGATTTACCGTGAAAGAAAGACTCCATACCGCCAAAGATTTGCTTCAAATTAAGCAACTTCTCGCGTGTAAGATTTTCTAACACTGTGATTTTATCTACTGCATATTTATCATAAATAGCCGCTACTAGTGCACCACTACTTCCTACCCCGTAACCTTGAGGTATACTAGAATCAAAATACATCCCTGCATCTACATCTTCTTGCATTTGATCAATATCAAATGAAACAAGCTCTGGCTGCTCAGTTTGTAAGTTTTTTAAGTAGATAACAAAACGTGCAAGATGCCCGTTTGATGCAATTGCATCATCATTAGGATTCTCTTCTATTTTAAGGGCTCCGTTATAGAAGTTATAAGGAATAGCAAGACCTTTAGAATCTTTTATGATTCCATACTCGCCGAACAATAAAATTTTTGAATAAAAAAGTGGACCTTTCATAATGGGGATCTCCTAATGAGTTACACAAATTTACAGTTTTTTTGCTCCATTACCCACACAATCATCAATATAGTGGCTGTTTTGGCAAAATTTTGAAAGTTCGCTAGCTATAAATTTCTGAACAGACTCCTTTTCATTTTCTGGATATAACACATGAACATTTGCTCCAGCATCAAGTGTAAAGCAAATTTTTGAACTTGTTTCATTACGGTAAGCCCAGATTTCATTTATTATCTCGAGTGTTTTAGGCTTCATCAAGATAAAGTATGGATGACTCGTCATCATCATAGCATGCAGTGTGAGTGCCTCACTTTCCACGATTTTTATGAACTGATCTACATCACCTTGCTTAAAAACTTGCATCAAGCTTGATAAGTTTTCATGTGCTTGGGTAAATCTCGCTTTCGCGAAAGCGTGACCATGCATTAAATCATGCCCTACAGTACTACTCACTTGCTTCTCACCTTTATCTACAAGCAAGATGGTATCTTGATAATTATGGAATTTCTCATGAATTTCTCCTTCGTAAGATGTTCCATAAAAGTTTGTGCTCCCTTCTATCTCTGCATGCTTACCCCAAACCACAAGAGGACCTTCTATACTTCTACATGCGCTTCCAGAACCTAGTCTAGCAAGAAAACTTGCCTTCTCATTAAAGAAAGTATCTGTCATGGCTACCTCCATACCTCGCTCCATTTCCATAAGACAGAGTGCAAGTGCACTCATACCAGATGCAGAACTCGCAATACCAGAACTATGAGGAAAAGAATTAGATGTCTCAATTTTATATTCATACTCCTTTACAAAAGGCATATAAATAGCTATACGCTCAAAAAACTTTGCAATTTTCGGCTTGAAATCTGGCGCTGCTTCTCCATCTAAATAGATCTCAAAAGGAATCTCGCCAGAGCTATTACTATTCTTTTTATAAGATAGCGTTGTTGTTGTATGGCAGTTAGACAGGGTAAAACTTATGCTTGGATTTTGAGGTAACTGCTCGCCATATTTTCCCCAATATTTAACAAGGGCTATATTACTAGGAGATTGATAACTTACAGATCCTGCAGGTAAAACTTGGTAATCACCAGAGGGTATAAAATCGCTTTCGGTCATTGAGTTTAAGTAGAAATTTATACAAAGATAGCAATATCAACCTTTAGAGACGTCTAAGATTATTTACTACCTTTAAGTCTTAACCAATTTATTTTATGGACAAAGATTTATTAATTCGCATTGTTCTGAGTATAATCATTTGCCTTCTTGTAGGCACTATAGGCGCTCTAGCAACCCAAAGCAGTATAGATACGTGGTATGTAGGTCTTATGAAACCTAGTTGGAGTCCGCCTAACTGGATCTTTGCACCCGTATGGATTATACTTTATATCATGATGGGTATAGCCGCAGGTATTGTGTGGAATAGAGGTTTTTACCACAAGTGGGTGAAAGTAGCTTTATACCATTTTGGTTTTCAGCTTATACTTAATGGATTGTGGAGCATCATATTCTTTGGACTAGAACAACCTTTCTTTGCACTACTCACCATTTGCGGCCTTTTTATCTTAGTCATATTAACGATAAAATGGTTCAAAGTTGTAGACAGATGGAGCGCAGCATTACTAATTCCTTATATATTATGGCTCGCCTTTGCCACAGCTCTTAATTTTGAAATCTGGCGTCTTAACTAGAAAGTTCTAACAGTTTTATGATGGTTTTATAATTGCGGGTTGTAGCAACCACGTTTAATTTTTTTTCAAAAAAAGTATTTGTCGCCTTTGCTTTCCCGTACCCTTTCTCCGGATAAAGGTAAACACAGTTTTGAGTAGCTACAAAATGTTCGTTAGGTAACTCTAAATTATTTACAAGCGCTTTATGTTCTGTGCTAGGTATGGTATGCAACAATGTAAAATAACTTGACTCTATATATTCTGGTGAGAGCGCATAGTTCTTATAAACCTGAGTGAGCATTTTACGAGTTAAAACAAACACTGGCAACTCAAAACCGTATGTATCCACAATAGTTTTCTTTAAAACATCTGCTATCTCGTCTATATCTTTCTCGTGAGATTTAAATATAATATTCCCACTTTGTATATAGGTCACTACCTCTGTATATCCTAGCGAAGTAAAAAGAGTTTTGAGGTCTGCCATTTTGATTTTTCTATGACCTCCTACATTAATTCCGCGCAGTAAACATATATACGTATTCATAAATCTTCTATCAAGAATCTATAGCCTGAGCAGCAAGGTAGCCTCCCGTCCATGCATTTTGAAAATTAAAACCACCTGTAATTGCATCTATATTGAGCACCTCACCTGCTAGATAAAGATTTGGGACTTTTTTGCTTTCAAAGGTTTTAAAATTCACCTCTTTTAAGTTGACACCTCCCGCAGTTACAAACTCTTCTTTAAAAGTACTTTTCCCGCTTACGCGAAAACGGGATTGCGTGAGCGCTCGGCTTAAAGACTGTAATTGCGCCTTCGTGAGTTCTGCCCACTTAGTAGCTTGCTGAATCCCTGAGGCGATTAATAAATTATGCCACAAACGCTTAGGCAGCTCTAGTTGTGCGTAGGTAAATGGAGACTGTTTTGCGTGTTGCAACTTGAGCTCTAAAAGCTCATCTAAAGCATCTTCTTGTGTAAGAAACTGTAGCCAGTTTACTTGAATCTCAAATTGATATTTCAAATTGGCAAGTTCTCTTGCTCCCCATGCAGAGAGTTTTAAAATGGCTGGACCGCTCATTCCCCAGTGGGTAATAAGTAAAGGCCCTTCAGATTTCTGTTTGGTTCCTAGCACCTTTACAGTGACATTAGTTGCCAGTCCCATGAGACCCTCTATCTTTTCATCTTTAATATTAAATGTAAAAAGTGATGGCACTGCATCTGTGATAGAGTGACCTAGCTTTTGCAATAATGACCACATCTTAGGATTACTTCCAGTAGTCATCACAAGGTGATTGCATATAAAATCCCCTTTATTAGTCTTTACATAAAACGAATCTTCATTTGAAATTCTCGCTTTCGCGAAAGCGGAATTAAAACCAACATCTTGCACAGAATGATTAGTAAGTACTTCAATATTATGCTTATGAGCCTCTTTTAAAAAACAATCTACAATTGTAGATGAAGAATCTGTGATGGGGAACATTCTCCCATCTTCCTCAATTTTGAGTTCGACACCTCGCTCTTCAAACCAAGCAATAGTATCACCAGTCATAAAAGTGTGGAAAGGCCCTAATAATTCTTTCTGTCCTCTAGGGTATTTTTTCGAAAGTTCTTTAGGTATAAACTCTGCATGCGTGACGTTACATCTCCCACCACCAGAAATTCTCACTTTAGTAAGCACTTCTTTTCCTCTCTCTAGAATAGCAATTTTGAGTGTTGGCTTTTTTTCTGCTATGTTAATTGCAGTAAAAAAACCAGCGGCACCACCACCTACAATAAGGACGTCAAATTTATTCATTTACAGTATTTGGTATGACACGAGTGTCAAAATTAAGATGAGTTTTAGGGCTCAGAATATAAAACTCCCAAGCCTTTAATGGAATTTCTTGTGTCTCGCTTATAGCTACATCTTCACCAGTGAGTGCATTGACATAAGCTCCAGACAGCGGTATTTTTGTAGTTATTAATGAACTTGAAAAGTTACCTATAAACAAAAGCTGATCGCCTTCTTTCTCTCTGCCAAAGGTAAGTATCTCAGGATTGCTAGCTTCTATTTTAATAAGAGACGCTTTAGTTTTTCCGCCGTGTAGAGATTTACGATTATTCTTTAACTCTCCTAATTTTTTAAGCAATTCAAAGTAACTTCCTTTCTCCTTTGGAATACTGTCCTTTTCAAAAAACTGTAATCTTTTATCAAGGTCATATTCTTGCCCACTATATATGAGAGACATGCCAGGCAACATATAGGTAAGTGTGGTAAAGATCTCTTTATTGTCTGGCATGCGCTCACCTAGCGTTCCTGCCCAGCTATTTTCGTCATGATTTGTAACAAAGTACATATTCATATCATTTTGAGCTAGCGTTTGATCATACTGCGCGAGTAGCGTCCAGAAGTCCTCTACACTTTTTTCTTCTTTGGCTATTTCATTAAGTAAATGATGCATCTGCCAGGCGTAGTGCATATCAAAACCATTTGCCATAAGATCCTCTTGCTCTGCTTCTGCCAGCATAAAGAGCGGTGACTTTATTTGCTCAAGAGAATCTATTGCTCTCTTGAAAAATGGTACTGGCACTTTATGAGCAACATCCATTCTAAAACCATCAACATCATGTTCTTGTACCCAGTAAGATAAATCTGCAATCATCTCATCGCGCATCGCTTGATTATCATAATTAAGATCTGCCACATCTGTCCATCCCCACGATTTCCCGGTTGCTGTATCTATAGGGTCAACAATTTCTCCTTTATCATTTTGTGTATACCATTCTGGGTGCTTTGTAATCCACGTGTGATTCCATCCCGTATGATTAGGCACCCAGTCAAGCACAACCGCTATTCCATGTTCATGAGCAACCTTAATCATATTATCCACATCTTGCAAAGTCCCAAACTCCGGATTCACTTCTCTAAAATCTGAAACTGCATAATAGCTCCCCAAGCTTCCCTTTCTATTAGTTTCAGAAATAGGAAAAATAGGCATCACCCAGAGTACCTTGATCCCAAGTTCCTTTAATACAGGTATATCTTTTGTAAAAGATGTAAAAGTTCCTTCGGGAGAATACTGCCTTATATTCACCTCATAAATTACGCCTGACTCTTCCATAGTTTCATCAAACTGGAAAGAGGTGTTTGATAACGCTTTCGCGAAAGCGGGAGTTTCATTTGAAGTATTGAATTCACAAGAACATAGTGTCGTAACAATTACAGCTAAGCTTAAAAAATGCTTTTTCATAAGTTTCCATTTTGTGTGAAATTAGGCTAATAATACAACCTAATCAAAGTTAACCAAATGCTATGCAGCTGGGGTGACATATGACTTAAACACAATTTTGAGTAATTATATAAAAAAAGTTGAGCTATTTAAATCATAATATGACAATCAAAGCAATCAAATATTATGGTATTCTTACAAATCAACCCTTGTTCACACGAAATCGTTTTCGTAACTTTATGGGGGTACACACACTATCTTAACATAAAATTTGCATATTTTTAACCCTTATAAAGTGTACAAACACTCAAATAAACTAAGCAAACTAATTTTAAACAAGATTCTTATGAAGAAAGTAATACTTAAAAGTATGCTCTTGTTTGTTGCAATTCTCTTTGTAGGAATTGCCCAAGCCCAGACGGTGACTGGAACAGTTACTGAGGAAAACGGCCCATTACCGGGAGCAAATGTTATTGTAAAGGGTACTTCAAACGGTGCAACTACCGATTTTGATGGAAACTACAGTCTTAATAACGTACCAAACGATGCGACACTCGTTTTTAGTTACGTAGGTTATGCTACTCAAGAAGTAGCTGTAGGTGGAAGAAGCACAATTAACATTGCTCTTGCTTCAGATAATGCACTTGATGAAGTGGTACTTATCGGTTATGGATCAACAACTATTAAGGATGCTACGGGAGCCGTAGACAATGTAGGTTCGGAAGACTTTAACCAAGGTGTAATACAAACACCAGAACAACTTATACAAGGTAAAACTGCTGGGGTTCAAATTTCAGAATCTTCTGGAGAGCCTGGTGCTGGAGTATCAATACGTATACGTGGTAATAACTCTATACGTTCTGGAAACAATCCTTTATTTGTAGTAGATGGTGTACCTCTTGCTGGAGGTGGAGCACCTGGTGTAAATACTGGAGGGATCGCACAAGCTAGCGGAGGAAATCCACTAAGCTTTATCAACCCAAATGATATTGAGAGTATCTCTATATTAAAAGATGCATCTGCAACTGCAATTTACGGTTCACGTGGGGCAAACGGAGTTATTATTGTACAAACTAAGGGAGGCCGTGGAGCTTCTAAAGGTGTTTGGGAGATTAACTCATCTGTAAGTTCATCTAAGGCAGCAGAAAGATATGATCTACTAAACAGAGCAGAATTTCTTGAAGCAATTGGAGATATCCAAGGGGCTAGTGACCAATTGATAGGTAATGCAGATACTGACTGGCAAGATGTTTACTTACGTAACTCTTTCTCAAGACAGACAGACTTAAGTTACTCTAAGAGTTATACTGGAGGTAATGTGCGTGCTTCTTTTGGATATGGAAATAACAATGGTGTTGTTGAAAATTCTTCACTAGAAAGAATATCTGGAAGACTTAATTTTTCTCAAAAGTTTTTTGATAATAAATTAACTGTAACTGGAACAGGTAGTATCTCTCGTATTAACAGAGAGACTGCACCTTTAAATGGTGGGGCAGGATCCAGAGGAGACATAATAGGTGCTTCTATCTCTGCAAACCCTACTTACCCTCTTAATGATGAATTTTTCGAACAAACTCCTGGTATTTTCAGCCCTGTAAACTATTTAAATAGTTTCCAAGGACTTTCTGAAAGTGATCGTTTTCTTGCTAACTTATCTCTAGATTATAATTTCACTGAAGAGTTTAGTGCTAAAGTAACGGTGGGTTATGACAAAACAGAATCTAACACGACAGGTGTTGTAGCTTCTTCTATTTTAAATACTCAAGGAATTACTGGTATAGGTCGTGGAGATTACAACATTAATAATAATGAAAATAGGCTTCTTGAAGCAACGCTTAACTACAAAAAAGATTTTGGCAATGTTAATCTAGACTTACTTGGAGGTTTCTCTTACCAAGAGTTTCAAAGAGATGGAATTTTCTCTAATGGTGCAGGATTTAACACTACTGACCTTAGTGCTATGAGAGGGCAGCTTATCAACCAGTACAATATTTTAAATGGTGTTGTACCAGGTAATGCTCAAGTTTTTGGATACGGTAATGATGGAAGTTTTGTTACAACACTTCTTCCTGAGGTTCAAACAGGACTTACAATTCCTGAAGGATTTAATCGCTTACTACCAGCATATATTGCAGGTCGTTATGATAATGCAGATGAGTTACAATCTTTCTTTACAAGAGCCAACTTAACCTTCAATGAGAAGTTCTTAGTTACTGCAACTTTTAGAGCAGACGGATCTTCAACTTTTGGAGATGAAGAGCGTTATGGATACTTCCCTTCTGGAGCATTTGCTTGGAAGCTTGATCAAGAAGACTTTGTAGGAGACAACATTTCTACACTTAAGCTTCGCCTTGGAGCAGGAATCGTAGGTTCACAAGAAGGATTAGGTTATGGTCAATTTACTACTAGAACTCAAGCTAACTTTACAGGCATCGACAATGATCTTAACGTTATTGGTGGTGGAGGTAATATACCTGGAACTTCTCCTGTAGGTGATGTAAATCCTGGATTAAAATGGGAAGAGACTACAGATTTTAACGTAGGTCTTGACTTTGGTTTTAATGATGATCGTCTTAATGGTTCTTTCAACTTATATCGTAAAGAAACTAATGACCTTTTATTACTTGCCGAAACAGCTGCTCCTTCAAATGTTGCGACAGCATTTGGTAACTTAAGCGATGGAACTGTTGTTAACCAAGGTGTTGAATTATCATTAAACTACAACTTCGTAGATACTGAAGACTTTGGGTTTGACGCATCATTCAACATAGCTTATAATAAAAATGAAGTGCAAGATACTAAGCGTATTATCCAAACTGGAGCTATACGTGGTAATGGTCTTACTGGAGCTTTTGCTCAACAACTAGAAGCTGGACAGCCACTATTCTCATTCTACATGGCAGAATTTACCGGATTTGATGAGAATGGAGACCCTACTTACTTAGATTTTGATGGTGATGGTGTAGGTGATCCAGACGCAGATAAGTTTTTTGTAGGAGAAAACGCTGTACCTAAGGTTACTTCAGGTTTATCTCTTAGTGCTCGTTACAAGAACTTTGATCTTAGCACTTACTTTAATGGACAATTTGGATTCTCAGTATATAATGCTACAGACAATGCATTCTTTACTAAATCTGCATTAATCATTGGAAAGAACGTAACACAAGCTGCTGCAAATAGCCCAGAAAACCCTAACTCATCTGTCGCAGTATCTACTCGTTTTCTTGAAAAAGGAGATTTTGTAAGATTACAATCTGCTTCACTAGGCTACAACTGGCCATTAAGCGGAGATGGAATGTTTGATTCTTTACGTTTGTCTTTTACAGGTCAAAACTTATTCTTAATTACAAGCTACAGCGGTCTTGATCCAGAAATTAGCTCTGACACAGGTGAGCTAAATGCATCTAATATTCCAAGCGCAGGAATCGATTATGCACCATACCCAAGAGCTCGTACTTTTACACTTGGTGTAAATGCTAGATTTTAATAAAAAAAGAAAAATTATGAAACGAAACATTAAACTAAATGCAACCCGCTTCATAGCGGGAGCATTTATGATCGGAGCGCTGGCGACATCGTGTACTGATCTAGAAATCGAAAGCACAGATTCGGTTATTACTGGAGAAAGCTTTAACGGAGTACTTGAGCCTGCATCTTTTATAGATAACATGTTTAACAACATTAATGGTCAAATAGGTGATCAGGCAAACATCTTTGCACTTCAAGAAGTGACAACCGATGCAGCTCTTATACCGACAAGAGGATCTGACTGGGGAGATAATGGTATCTGGAGACAGTTACACCAGCACAACTGGTTAACTACTCACCAGTTTATTCAATCTGCCTTTTTACAGTGGAACACAACACACTTTCAAGCTGCACAGATTCTTTCTGAGCTATCAGTAAATGCTACTGCAGAGGATCGTGCTAACGCTTACTTTTTAAGAGCATTGGGTATGTGGGTTGTTCTTGACAACTGGGGACAGGTACCTGTACGTGATCCAGAACTTTCATTATTTGAAGATCCTATCGTACTTAGAGGTGCAGAAGCGGTTGATCAGATTGTATCTGACTTAAATCAGGCTATTGATCAGCTTCCTGCCGGAGCTCCTATGACTAACAATAGTAGACCAAATAAAGCCGCAGCAAGGTACTTACTAGCAAAGGTGCTTCTTAACAAACACATTTACTTAGATACTGAAGCTGCAAGTGCAGACATGAGTCAAGTAGTATCACTTGTAGACCAAATTAACGGAGAAGGATACGATCTCGTAGAAGGATATTTTGATATTTTTCGTGAGTCAGGAGATAATGAGACTATCTGGTTCTTGGGAGCTCAGGTAGGTAATCGAATTTGGAATGGACTTCACTACGCACAAACTAGTGAGCGTGACAACACCGGTGGTGGATGGAACGGCTTTGCAACATTATCTTCTTATTATGATCTTTTTGAAGGAGACTCAGAAATTAACGTAGAAGGAAGTGGTCAAGAAGAACGTAGAGGTGTAGTTCCTACAGGTGGTCAGCCAATTGGAGCATGTGATGGATGTACAGACAATAATGGAGATGGCATAGCAGATGCATCACATATTGGTGTTGGATTCTTAATAGGTCAACAATATGCTGCAGATGGAACACCACTACAAGACAGAGCTGGTGCTCCATTAACTTTCAAAAGAGACTTTAAAGATGGAGATGGTAACGTAAGTCTTATAAACAATGATGAGACTACAGGTATACGTTTACAAAAGTATGCTGCTCGTTATGGGTCTTTTAACTCTCACGAGATTTTCTTTAGATATGCAGATGCACACCTAATGAAAGCAGAAGCACTTTTCCGTTCTGGAGGAGATGCTACACCATTAGTGAATGAACTTCGTGTACTAAGAGGAGCTACTCCACTTGGCTCTGTAGGAGCTCAAGAACTTATAGACGAGAGAGGACGTGAATTATATGCAGAATTATGGAGACGTAATGACTTAATTAGATTTGGACAATTTACTGCAGACTGGGAACTTAAAGCTCCAGGCGCTGTAGGCGATGAAACTAGAAACCTCTTCCCTATTCCAGCAAGTCAGGTAACATTAAACCCTAATCTTACACAAAATCCAGGCTACTAAACTTGGTGATTTAATTAGCTTAAAAGAGGGTTAGATGTTATCTAGCCCTCTTTTTATATATACAACTTAGACGTACATCATCTTGAGACAGGTTTTTACATTTATAGCTTTAATCTTCTTCATACTTTCATGTAAGGACAAAAAAACAGATGTACGCTTTATACTTAAAACAGATTCAGGTATAACATTCAAGAATGATTTATCTCCTGACTCAGATTTAAATATTTTAAATTATCTCTACTACAATAACGGAGCAGGTGTAGCAACTGGAGATTTTGATAATGATGGATTAATAGACATTTATTTCACTTCAAATCAAGGACCAGATAAACTATATCACAATCAATCCAATCTTACTTTTAAAGATATTACAGCACAAGCAGGCATCTCTAATGATACTGGCTGGACTACGGGTGTAACTACTGTAGACATCAATAATGACGGACTACTAGACATCTACGTATCCAAAGTAGCCAGGCATTTAAAGCTTAAAGGGCATAATCTTCTCTACGTAAATCAAGGTCTCAACAATGGCCAACTTACTTTTAAAGAAGAATCAAAAAAATATCAATTAGATCTATCTGGATTATTTACTCAATCTTCATTTTTTGATTACGATAATGATGGAGATCTTGATGCCTATATCATGGGGCATTCGTTATATCCTAATGCATATTTTGGTCGAGGAAGTCAGCGTACAAAGGTGGATAGCATCAATGGAGACAAATTATTAGAAAATCGAGACGGTGTTTTTATAGACGTTTCCGCGAAAGCGAATATATTTTCATCTAGAATAGGTTACGGACTAGGACTTGCCATAAGCGACATAAACAACGATGGTTATCCTGACAATTATATAGGTAATGATTTCTTTGAAGATGACTATCTCTACATTAATCAAACTGACGGAACTTTTAAAGAGGTCAATACCACAGAAGGAAAGTTAGGTCACACTAGCCATTTTTCTATGGGTAATGATATTGCAGATGTGAATAATGATGGTTTTACTGATATTCTATCTGTAGACATGCTGCCAGAGAATTTAGAAACCTTAAAATCTTCTGGAACGGAATTTAACTTCCCTATATTCCAAAATCAGTTACGTCAAGGATATCGACCTCAATTCATGCAAAACACTTTGCATATCAATCAAGGGAAAGAGCAATTTTCTGAAACTGCTTTTTTGAGTGGTATATCAAGTACGGAGTGGAGCTGGTCTCCCCTACTTGCAGATTTTGATAACGATGGTGATAAAGACATATACATTACAAATGGTATCATAGGTGCAACAAACGATATGGATTTTGTGAATTTTATCTCTAACGAAAACATTCAAAAAAGAATAGGAAGCCGCATGACTGACAAGGAACTTCCGCTATTAGAAGAAATACCACAAAAGAAAACAGAAAACTATTTCTTCTCAAATAATGGTGATGGCACGTTTAAGAACACCTCAAAATCTTGGATAAAGAGTACTACCTCCTTTAGTAACGGAAGTAGTTATGCAGATTTAGATAACGATGGTGATATAGACATTATCGTAAATAATGTAAATGAGCAGGCGTATCTACTAGAAAACAGAACCCAACAATTAAAAGATAGTGTACATTATCTGAAGATTCGTTTTAAAGGATCTGCTCAAAACACCTTGGGTATCGGAGCCAAAATTGAGGTTTACACGCCAACAGACTATCAATATTTTGAAAACTACACTACTAGAGGATACTTATCTTCTGTAGCGCCCGAGTTATCAATTGGTTTGGGAAAACACAAAAGCATCGATTCTCTCACTGTTATATGGCCAGATAACAAGACCCAAACCTTGAAAAACTTAAAAACAAATCAACTTATTACGCTAACACATAATGCTTCTTCTGTACTCCCATCTAGCCAAAAGGAAACATTAAAAGCACAAATAACTGACAGCATTATACCTTTTAAACATATAGATAACGCAACACTCGAATTTAGCAGGAATCCTCTTGTACCTTATGCATCTACTAACCTGAGTAAAGCAATTGTTGCAGGAGATTTAAATAATGATGGACTTGATGACATGGTTGCTCTTGGTTCTAAAATAGGAGAATCTACCACTTATGTACAGACATCCTCAGGTACATTTAACGAAGTACATCTCCCGGAGAGTAATAAACATCAAATACATGAGGACATTGATGCTGTCATTGCAGATATAAATGGTGATTCCTTAAACGACTTAATTATAGTAAGCGGTGGGAATGAAATAAAATCTGGCAAGCCTCTTCAACCAAGATTATATATTAATAATGGAACATCATTAACCTATGACGCGACTGTATTCTCAGATATAGCAGTAAACGCATCTACAGTAAAAGCCATAGATATCGATAATGATGGAGATCTCGATATCTCTATAACTAGTGACGTAATCCCTCAACAATTTGGCACTACTCCACTGCAATATATTCTTGAGAATAATGGGGAAGGTGTTTTTAAGGATGCTACAACTCAGTACAGCACATCGTTTCAGCATTTAGGAAACGTCCGAGATATTGAATGGATAGATATTGATAACAACGGATACAAGGACGCTGTGGTTGTAGGGCACTGGATGTCTCCTGCAATTTTTCTCAATGATGGAATCAAGCTTTCAAAGCAAGATAATAACGGATTAGAAGCGTCTACAGGATGGTTCAATTCGTTAAAAGTAGCAGACTTTGACAATGACGGAGATTTAGATATCATTGCAGGAAATTGGGGACTCAATTCAAGGCTCACTGCTTCTACAAATCAACCGTTACAATTATATATTCAAGATTTTGACAGCAACGGAACTCAAGACCCTATTGTAACCTATTATTATCAAGGAGAAGAAACTACCATTGCAACAAAAGATGAACTCGTAAAACAGCTACCTCAACTTAATAAAAAATACTTGTCTTATAACGCTTTCGCGAAAGCGAGATTTAAAGAAATACTACCTCAAGATAAACTAAGAGAGGCTCAAGTAAAGTCTGTCACACAACTTGCTTCCATGTATTTTGAAAACGACGGAAACAATACATTTACAGCACATGAACTACCACTACTTTCTCAAATCTCATCTGTTCATGACATTCTAGTGGATGATATAAATGACGATGGTTATAAAGATGTATTGTTAGTAGGCAATGATTATGAAATAAGCACTCAACTAGGAAGACTAGATGGATCACAAGGCGTTCTACTTATCAACGATAAAAAGGGCTTCTTCCGCATAGAAAAACAACCAAAATTTAATATTTTAGGAGCCTCTAGAAGTATACAAAAAATAACTATTTCTGGAATCACCTATTACCTTATAGGAAGGAATAATGACACCCCATTATTCATGAGAAAAGACGACTAAACTTTATGGAAACACTACAAAAATATGGGCTTTTATTAATAGTCCTTCCCCTATTATTACTTTCTTGTGATGAGCAGTCTAACACAACCCATAATACAGAGAGCGATACGTTATTTACGGAGATGCCCTCAGACAGTACTGGTATCAATTTTATAAATAGCATCAAAAATGAATCCGACTTCAATATTTTTAAATACCGAAACTTCTATAATGGTGGTGGAGTTGCCATAGGTGACATTAATAATGATGGCCTTGCAGATATTTACCTAACGGCAAATATGGGTAAGAACAAGCTCTTTTTAAATAAAGGAGATTTTAAATTTGAAGATATTTCAGCATCTGCAGGAATTGAAGGTAACAAGCCTTGGTCTACAGGAGTAACAATGGCAGATGTAAATGCAGATGGACTTCTTGATATTTATGTGAGTAACGCAGGAAACCTCGAAGAAGACAGTCATGATAATGATTTATACATAAACAATGGCGACCTAACCTTTACTGAAAAAGCAAAAGAATACAACCTAGCGACTTCAGGATTTTCTACTCAGGCTTCCTTTTTTGATTACGATAAAGATGGTGATCTTGATGTGTACATCCTTAATAACAGTAATGTTCCTGTAAATAGTTTAGGTAATAGAGGCCAGCGAGATAAGCGTGCTCAAGACTGGGCAAATGTAAATGAAGATATACGCGGCGTAGGAGACTTACTAATGCGCAACGACGGTGGGATATTTACAGACGTAAGTGAAGAGGCAGGTATTTATGGTTCCTTGATAGGCTTTGGGCTGGGTGTCGTAGTTACTGATATTAACCAAGATTTATGGCCAGACATTTACATCTCAAATGATTTCTTTGAGCGTGACTATTTATACATCAACAATCAGGATGGAACATTTACAGAAGAAATAAAAGAATGGACCTCTCACTTATCCCTATCGGCGATGGGAATTGATATTTCTGATATAAATAACGATGGTTTACAAGATATTTTCATCACAGATATGTTGCCCGAAAATGAGCAACGTGTTAAGTCTGTTATGGAGTTTGATGGGTACAATATTTACAAGCGCAAACAACGTGATGATTTTTACCAGCAGTTTATACAGAACACATTACAAATAAATAATGGCAATGGTTCATTTTCTGAAACTGCATATCATAGTGGAGTGAATGCTACAGACTGGAGCTGGTCTGGACTCGTATTTGACATGGATAATGATGGTTTCAGAGATATTTATGTTACAAATGGTATAAATCATGACCTAACAGATCTTGACTTTGTAGACTTCTTTGCAAACGAACTCATTAGAAGTAAGGTTAATGGCAAAACACATCCTGTTGATTCTATTATCAATAAAATGCCTATCAAACCTCTGGCAAATTATGCGTAT
Organism: Dokdonia sp. R78006; assembly: GCF_042466145.1. Classification (NCBI taxonomy): domain Bacteria; kingdom Pseudomonadati; phylum Bacteroidota; class Flavobacteriia; order Flavobacteriales; family Flavobacteriaceae; genus Dokdonia; species Dokdonia sp. R78006. The sequence goes on from NZ_JAXHBU010000001.1 coordinate 758,174, forward strand.
CACAATCAAAAAGACATCACGTTTAAAAATAAATCTAAAGACTGGGGACTTGCTACACCAAGTATGAGTAATGGTGCAGCTCACGCAGATCTTGATAATGATGGTGACTTAGACATCGTGGTTAACAACGTAAATATGCCTTCCTTCATTTACCGCAACAATACGAAGGTCGATAAAGATCATAACTATATTAAACTCACTTTTAAAGGAGGTGACAAAAACAAGTTTGCCGTAGGTACCACAGTAAGGCTCTACCACAATAACCTTTCTGTATTGCAAGAACTTATACCTTCTCGCGGATTCCAATCATCTATGGATCATAATATGACTATAGGACTAGGAAGCTCTACTACTATAGACTCACTTCGCGTTATATGGCCTGATGACAAAACACAGCTTCTAAAAAATGTAAAAGCAAACAAGACACTTAGGTTATCAATTACAGACGCATCTGAAACATATATCCCTGTAAAAAAGAATAAGCCTACATTACTTAAGGAAATTACAAACCCTACACTTATTGCTCACAAAGAGAATAATTATAGTGACTTTGATTTTGAGGGACTCATTGCAAAAAAACTTTCTCAAGAAGGCCCTGCAATTGCAATAGGAGATATAGATAATGATGGCAATGACGATATCTTCATAGGTGGAGCCAAAGGACAAACTAGTATGCTCTTTCTTCATAAAGGAAAAGGTAATCTTGTTCCATCTAGTAAAATTACTTTTGAAAAGGCTGCATTATTTGAAGACACAGCAGCCACTTTTGTAGATGTAAATAATGACGGCTTTTTAGATCTTATTGTATCCACTGGAGGTGGTCAAGTAGATGCGGAGGCTTACTACATTTCTAGACTTTACATAAATAACGGTAATGGAACTTTTAAAGATGCACGTAGTTTGCCATCTGCACATCAAAGTGCATCTGTAATTGCATCTAACGACATTGATGGCGATGGAGATATCGATTTATTCATTGGTAGTAGAAGCGTCGCAGGTGTTTATGGTATTAATCCGCCGCACGCATTATTAATTAATGACGGAAAAGGGAATTTCATTAAAGACAATCTACTGTCTAAGCAGCTTAATCCTGCTGGAATGGTAACAGACGCACTATGGATAGATCTTGATGGTGACAACAACAAAGAATTAATAACGGTTTCAGACTGGGGGACTCCTACTGCATTTAACATCACAAGCGAGTCCATTAAAGTTATAGATACTGGACTATCATCTTATGCAGGATGGTGGAATGCTATACAAAGCGCAGATCTTGACAATGATGGCGACTTAGACCTTATACTCGGTAATGATGGAACAAATGTGCATTACAAACCAGGAAGTGATGGCCCGCTTAAAATGTTTATCACAGACTTTGATGGAAATGGTACGATAGAACAAATCACCACCTACTCAGAGGGTGGCAAAGACTTTCCAATACATCAAAAAAGCGAAATCACATCACAAATAGTTTCTCTCAAAAAGAAAAATCTCAAAGCATCAGATTATGCAAAGCGATCCATTGATGAACTTTTTCCTAAGGATATTTTAGCTAACGCAATTATAAAAGAGGTCAATACAGCCGAGACTGTAATAGCTATAAATGAAGGAAACGGCAACTTTACCATCAAAGCATTACCTACCCGAGTGCAACTATCTTGCATTTGTGGCATTACGTGTACAGATGTAAACAATGACGGCAATCTTGATATTTTAATGGGAGGTAATAATTTTGAATTCAAACCTCAGTACTCCCAACTTGATGCTGGATATGCTCATGTGTTATTAGGTGACGGTAAAGCAAATTTTGAATGGCAAGATTATACAGACACTGGCTTCTTTGTACGCGAAGAAATGAAACATCTAGAATCATTTAAGGATGCTCAAGGCAATGTATTTCTTGTAGCGGCAATTAATGATGGAAAACCTAGAATTTTCACTGCAAATAAATAATTCATGAAGTGGGGAGTTCTATTAAGTCTGTGTTATCTGCTTATTGGTTGTACTAATCAACCAGTACAAGAAGCGCCTGCACTTTTTTTAAATCCTACAAGCACGAGTACTGGAATCACTTTTTCAAACAATCTCACAGAGACAGATAGTCTCAATATACTCGACTACTTGTACTTCTATAATGGTGGTGGCACCGCTGTAGGAGATATTAACAACGATGGGTTACCAGATATCTACCTCTCTGGAAATCAAGTAAAAAATAAGCTCTACCTCAATAATGGCGACCTTACGTTTAAAGATATCTCGGCTAGTGCTGGCGTAGCAGGCAAAAGCTCGTGGAGCACTGGAGCGATAATGTTTGACGCAAACTCAGATGGACTCTTAGATATTTATGTACGTGCCGTAGTAGGCATAAACAATTTCCAGGGACACGACGAGCTTTTTATAAATAATGGTGATGAGACCTTTACAGAGCGCGCTGCAGAGTTTGGTCTTGATTTTCAAAATTATGGAACCACGGCCGCCGTTCTTGATTATGATAAAGATGGCGATCTCGACCTGTATATACTCAACCATGCGGTACATACAGAATCCTCATTTGGTCATGCAGATTTACGTTTAGAACGTAACGAGCAAACAGGAGACAAACTTCTTAGAAACGATGGAAACATTTTTACAGACGTCAGTGAGGAAATGGGCATTTTTGGTGGTATCAATGGGTATGGGCTAGGGATTTCTATTGCAGATTTTAATCAGGATGGTTATCCAGATATTTACGTAGGTAATGACTTTCATGAGGACGACTATTACTATATCAATGAAGGAGGATTACGCTTTCGCGAAAGCTTAAAAGAACAATTCCCACACACCTCAAGATTTTCAATGGGTAATGACGTGGCCGACGTTAATCATGATGGTTTCCCTGATCTCATGTCACTCGATATGTTACCAGAAGACGAGAATGTTCTAAAGGCTTCCGAAGGTGATGATAATATCCAAACACAAAAACTGCGTACAGAACGTTTTGGGTATCACTACCAGTTTACCCGCAATATGCTATTTGTAAATCAGCCGGGATATCAATTTCAAGAACGTGCCCTTTCCTCTGGAGTTGCAGCAACAGACTGGAGCTGGAGTGCCCTATTTGCAGATTTTAATCAAGATGGAAATCAAGACTTGTTTATTTCAAATGGTATCCCAAAACGACCTAATAATCTTGATTTCATTAATTTCATTTCTAGCGGTAAGATTCAAAACAGGCTCAACGAGACAAGGCTTCTAGATAACGAAGCTCTTAATCTTATGCCTAATGGTGCTTCACACAATTACGTGTATCAAGGAAATGAAGACCTCGTATTTACAGATCAATCTGGAGTGTGGATTGACAAAAAACCTACGGTGTCTGGTGCATCTGCGCTGGCAGATCTTGATAATGATGGAGACCTTGATGTTGTTGTAAATAACATCAATCAAGAAGCCACTATCTACGTGAACCAAACAGACACTACAGCAACCTTTTTAAAATTAAAGTTTAACTATTCCAAAGCTAATTCGCTCGGTATAGGCACTAAGGTTTTTGCATATCAAAATGGAACATTACAATACAAGGAATTGTATACTGCACGAGGATTTCAAGCATCCTCTGAGCCGGTTGTTCATTTTGGTTTTAAAAAGAACACTTCCATAGACTCACTTCGTATTATTTGGCCAGATAACAAGCACCAAGTATTATACAATGTTACCACAAATCAAACATTGTCTATATTACCAGAAAACACAACCACTTTTGACTATAGTTTACTTCAAATAAAAAGCAAGACGCTATTTACTAAAGAACCAAGAAATCTAGGTATAGACTATGTACACAAGGAAGATGCTTATATAGACTTTAACAGGCAGCAACTAATTCCTTATCAAATATCCGACCGTGGTCCTGCAACAGCAATTGGCGATATAAATGGTGATGGTAATGACGACATCTATTTTGGTAGTTCTAAGTTTATACCTTCGGCCGTGTATACTGGAGGAAATAACGCTTTCGCGAAAGCGTACTCAACCCCATTAAAATCTCTTTCAAAAACAGAGGATGTGACAGCTACTATACTAAACAATGAAATTATCGTAGGCACAGCAGGCGGCGATTTTTCTGAAGTAAACGAGGCTTTAGAAAACTATTATTTGAAAATCACAGACACGCTGACTACCACCATGTCAGGTCTAAGAGCTAACACCTCAATTATAATCGCAAGTGACTATGACCAAGATGGAGATGAGGATCTCTTTGTAGGTAATCATGCCGTTACGGGTGACTTTGGAAAAGTTCCAGCATCACTTCTTTTAAAAAATGATGAAGGTAAGTTTATAAAAGATCAAGACAACCCTCTAGGTGAACTAGGAATGGTCACAGATGCCGTCTGGACAGATTTTAATGGAGATGGCGCTACTGATTTAATTGTCATAGGAGAATGGATGCAGCCGCTTTTTTATAAAAATGAAGATGGTATTCTTAAAAAAGAAGAAGTACTAGACGCTACGCTCAATGGTTTATGGCAAAGCATACAACCGTTTGATATAGATCATGACGGTGATATGGACTACCTACTTGGGAACTGGGGAACAAACAGTAAGTTTACAGCATCTACAGCGTTTCCCATGACAATGTATTACTCAGATTTTGATAATAATGGGCAAACAGAAACCATTGTTACTACGGCAAAAGACGGAAACTACTACCCTATTCAAAATCTTCAAGAGCTAGGTGCTCAACTCGTATTTCTTAAAAAGAAATATGCAAATAACAATGATTTTGCTGGAGATACCGTGTCCCAAATTTTTGGAGAAAAAGCACTCAATACCTCTCAACGATTTGAAGTAAACACCTTGGCCTCCGGATATTTAAAAAATGAAAAAGGAATTTTTACTTTTGTACCTTTCACCGGTGCATTGCAAGTAGCTCCTATTATGGATTTCGTGGTTCACGACTTTAATAGCGATGGCACCGAGGAAGTACTAGCAGGAGGAAATTATTTTGGCACAAAACCATATCACGGTAGGCTAGATTCATTTTCTGGGGCACTTATAGCTTCAGAAAACGAGGTGACTTTAGGATATGAACTAGGGCTAGATTTTGCACAAAAATCGATAAGACATTTAGACATTATAACCGTAAACAATATTTCATACTTGCTCGTGACTTTTAATAACGAAGCCGCACAAGTTTATAACATACAAATCCCTGATTAATGAAAACAGCATATTACATTTTATTATTCATTGTTGCCACAGGAATCACTTCATGCTCTTCAAAAGATGAGCCTATTGTAATTACTCCTGAACATTTTCACAATGCAATAGACAAGGTTACTGAGGTTATTATACACGACATTTTCTCACCACCTGTTGCGAGTCGTATTTATGCGTATCCTAATATTGCAGCTTATGAAATACTAGCTGTAAATGATACTGAATTTAACTCTCTTGCTGGACAGCTAGCAGGTCTTAAAAGTATTCCAACTCCATCAAAGGAAACATCTATAAACTTTGAACTTGCAGCACTGGTTGCTCATATGGAAATGAGCAAGCGCCTCATATTTTCTGAGCAAGAAATTGAGACATATAGAGATAGCCTCTACACGACATGGAAAGAGAGCAATGAAGATGTTTTTATACAGTCTCGAGATTATGGGCTAGAAGTAGCAGGTCATATCGCACAATGGATGGATGGAGATAATTACAAACAGACGCGCACAATGCCAAAGTTTTCTGTGTATGCAGATGAGCCTTCTCGCTGGCAACCTACCCCTCCAGCATACATGGATGGTATAGAGCCTCACTGGAATAAAATTAGACCATTTACACTTACATCTGCAGATCAATTTAAGCCTGTACCGCCACCTCCATTCTCACTAGAAGAAGATTCAGATTTTTATAAGGAGCTTAAAGAGGTTTATGACATAAGCAAGCAAATCACAAAAGATGGTGACACCTCAGAAGAGATTGCGATTGCTCAGTTTTGGGATTGTAACCCATACGTATCTGTAACTCGCGGTCATTTAATGTTTGCAACTAAAAAGATTACTCCTGGAGGACACTGGATCGGTATTACTAAGATTGCTTCAAAGAAGGCAGATTTTGATGTAATGAATACATTACATGCCTATGCAAAAACATCTATTGCCATGAACGATGCGTTTATCTCTTGCTGGGATGAAAAATATCGCTCTAACCTGATACGCCCAGAAACGCTAATCAACAATCACATAGATGACTCATGGAAACCTATATTACAAACGCCTCCGTTTCCAGAATATGTGAGTGGACACTCTGTAGTATCTGGTGCAGCATCTGAGACATTGACTAGCATTTTTGGCGATGACTTTTCTTTTGATGATGATACAGAAATAGCATACGGACTTCCGGTGCGTAGCTTCACATCATTTAAAGCTGCGGCTGAGGAAGCTGCTGTAAGCCGCATGTATGGGGGGATTCACTATCGTGCTGCAGTAGCAGTAGGACTGGACCAAGGTCAAAAATTAGGGAAGTTTGTTGTCTCTACACTTGAGATGAAAAATGAAACGATGGTTGCAACTAACTAAGGTTTGAAATAATGAAAAAAGTTATAGCGATATTATTTATTGCCTTGATTGCAGCTGCAGGCTGGTATTTCTTTTTAAAACCAGGAGACTTTACCGCCAAAATAAAAGCCAAAACTACCCTAGGCACCATAGAGCAATCTATAAAAAACTGGAAAGACGGAGCTCTTATTACTGATGTAAAACTAGGAGAGGAAAATATCCAAATTACTCAAGAGTTCACAAGGCAAGACTCCACTCATATCTATGAGTGGCATATAGCCAAAATACACGACTCGCTTTCTGAAATCACGGTACACGTAACAGACCCTACACATTCATTAAGTAACCGTTTACAAGGTGTTTTTAAAACTACAGACTTTAAGAAAAGTGCCACGGCAACAGTTTTAGAATTTAATGAACTACTGCAAGATCACTTAGATAGAATTACAGTAACTATAATAGGTGAAGAAGAGTTACCAGCAAAGTTTTATGCCTATACAACGTTAGAGGGATTACAAATTCTCAAAGCAGGCGGAATGATGCGCGACATAAACCACCTACAAGGCACAATGGCGTCTTATGACATAGCACTTGATGGTCGGCCATTTGTACAAATCACAGACTGGAACCGTGATACAGATAGTATAAAATACCACTTTGCTTTTCCTATAATTGAGCGCGACTCGCTACCACAGGTAAAAGATATAAAGTATGGATCAAGACACGCGACAAGAGCTATTAAAGCTATCTATAATGGCAATTATATTACTTCAGACCGCGCTTGGTATGCCTTACTTAATTATGCAAAAAGCAATAACATCAACGTAGATCCAAAGCCAACTGAAGTGTTTTATAATAATCCTAACATGGGTGGAGACGAGAGCAATTGGAAAACAGAAATCTACATGCCTATAATGAACTAGTATGTCTAATTTTTTTGATGACCAAGATTTTGTATCCACAGACTTCACCTTACAATCCTTTAAAAAAGGTGAGTATGACAATTGCACATTTACAGACTGTAATTTTGAAAATCTTCATGTCTCAAATATAAGCTTTCTAGAATGTACATTCATAGATTGCAACCTTACTAATGTAAAATTTGGCGGTACAACACTCAACCAAGTTACTTTTGAGTCGTGTAAATTACTAGGCGCAGATTTCAGTGTTTGCCAGCCGTTTATGTTGGATATACGCTTTCGCGAAAGCATACTACAGCTAGCAAATTTCACACAACTACCTTTAAAAGGAACATCTTTTACTTCTTGCCAAGTTACCGAGGTTGATTTTACTAGTGCAGATTTATCACAGGCCACATTTACTGGATCAACATTAAGTAAAACCATCTTTGACAATACAAATCTTACTAAAGCAGATTTTATAGAAGCGCTCGATTTTACTATTGACACTACGAATAACAATATGAAAGGCGCTATGTTTTCTAAAGACAACTTAGAAGGACTCGTAGCACACTTACAGCTTAATCTTAAGTGAGATTTGTAATACATAAAAGGGGGTAAATGCCCCTACTAAAAAGCTATCCCTCAAACTATATTTACATCAATAATCAATGAGGGATTAAATTGGGGGATTTATAAACTCATATGGCCACACTAACGTGTGGCTTTTTATTTTATGTACCTTAGTTATGGAAAAACACAACTATGCGTAACATACTTTTTGGTGCAATACTCACCTTATTTATTGTTTTTGGCTTACGGTATTGCGAGCATACTCAAAGTGAGAAAGAACAGCTGCGAGCAAATACCGCTCTTATAGAAAAACAAATCAAAAATGTAGGTAAGCTCATTGTTACAGAAGGCAATTATGCACAAGTCTTTACTTATGAAGATTCAAAAAAATTCTATGTAGATGTGCTATCTGCTACAAAAAAAGCACTGGTTGTTGTAAATGCAGAAGCAACCATCGCCTACGATCTTTCTAAGGTTACTACAGAAATCGATAAGCTCACAAAAACTGTTCGCATTACTAATATTCCAGAACCTGAGTTAAAGATTAATCCTAATATAGAATATTATGATGTGCAACAAGACTACCTCAACCAGTTTAATGCTCGAGACTATAATATTATAAAGTCACGCGTACAAAATGGCCTTGAAAAAGAAATTAAAAATTCTACCCTGTATACAAATGCACAAAACAGACTCATCTCAGAGCTTTCTAAAATTTATCTTCTTACTAGCTCGCTAGAATGGACGCTAGAGTATAATGGCAATATTATAGATGAAGCAAACCCTATTAAACCTTAACAAACTAGTTTCATAAAATAAAAACGCATCATAAAGTGAATCTCTATGATGCGTTTTTAAGTATATTAAAAATGACTTATGCGCTTACTGTTTGCTTATTACCGTTTACAATAATATCTAGCTCATCTCCACTCATAAGGGTAAATGCTGTCTCACTTTTATTGACCTCAACCTTAAGAATCTGTCCTCTAAAGTTCACTTTAAATGAATAAGCTTCCCATGCATCTGGGATTTTAGTTTCAAAAGATAGCGTATCATTTTTCACACGCATTCCCCCAAAACCTTCTACCACACTCTGCCAGGTTCCAGCCATACTCGTGATATGTAAACCTTCTTCTACTTCTTTATTATAGTCATCTAGATCAAGCCTTGACGTGCGTAAGTAGAATTCATATGCCTGATCCATCCTACCTAGCTTAGCAGCCTGTATAGCGTGTACACATGGCGACAGCGAACTTTCATGTACCGTAAATGGCTCATAAAAGTCGAAGTGCTTTTCTAGATTTTCTTGAGTAAAGTGGTCCTCAAAGAAGTAAAAACCTTGTAATGTATCTGCTTGTTTAATGTAAGGCGAACGCAAGATGCGATCCCAAGACCATTTTTGATTAATAGGTCGGTTGGATTTTGGTAAATCTGCTACGGTGATTAACTCTTTATCTAAGAAACCATCTTGTTGTAAGAATACGTCATGCTCTTCAGAATATGGGAAATACATCTGTTCTGCAGTAGATTTCCAAGAGAGCATCTCGTCATAAGACAGATGAGTTTTACCATATATACGAGACCAGTCCTGCTTTTGAGTGTCTCTTATCAATTCAGCTTTCGCGAAAGCGAACTCCATACACCACTTTGCAATATAATTTGTAAACCAGTTATTGTTTACATTATTTTCATATTCATTAGGCCCTGTAACTCCTAGAATCACATAGGCATTCTTAGCTTTAGAAAAAGTAGCTCGCTGTCTCCAGAAACGTGCTACAGCTATAATCACTTCTAGCCCCATTTCTGGAATATAAGTAGTATCGCCTGTGTAGCGTTCATAGTTATAAATAGCATATACCATAGAGCCGTTACGGTGTATCTCCTCAAAGGTAATCTCCCACTCGTTATGGCACTCTTCCCCATTCATTGTGACCATAGGGTATAATGCAGCACCTCCTGAAAAGCCAAGCTTCTCTGCATTCTCAATGGCTTTATCTAATTGATTATAGCGATAGGTGAGTAACTGCCTAGCCACTTGTTGATCCTTAGTCGCCATGTAAAACGGAATACAATATGCTTCTGTATCCCAATAAGTGGATCCTCCATACTTCTCTCCAGTAAATCCTTTAGGGCCTATGTTGAGACGACTATCTTGTCCCGTGTATGTCTGATTGAGATGAAAGATATTAAAGCGTATACCTTGTTGCGCCTTTACATCACCCTCTATGGTGATATCAGACATTTCCCAGGTTTGTGCCCACAACTCCTTTTGAAGTTGTTGTAACGCATCAAAACCAATCGCAGCTGCTTCATTAATTACTGTCGTAGCAGCGTTTACAAGATTATCTTGCTCATGATTAAGACTACTTACATACCCTCCTAATTTATGAATACTGAAGGTTTCTCCTTGAGAGATTTCTGTTTCATAAATATGCCCAATATATGTTTCTGTAGCATTAGTACGCTTTCGCGAAAGCGCAACTTTTCTACCATCAATATTAAAGCTATTATGCATCATAGTGCACACGTGGAATTCTGTTTTCATGGTGTGTGACGTAATAAAAGCCATATCACCATCCTCTGAAACCTTTAGCGTGTTCCAGAACTTATCATCCCAATTAGAATCTTCATTAGTAATGCCGCTATCTAAATACGGCTCATAACTTATAGTTGCATCCTCATTAATAGGTGTTACTTCGTAGTTAATAGCACCTACCTCATCCATCTTCATACTCAAAAAGCGTGTAGACTTTACTGCAACCTCTACATCATTTTGTAAGGTCGCTTTAAAGCTTCTGTACAATACACCGCTTTTCATATCAAGCTCGCGACGGAAATCTTTTACCTCTTTACACGTATGTAAATCTAGGCTCTCACCATTTACTGTCACTTTTATGCCTATCCAGCTAGGAGCATTGAGCACCTTTGCAAAGTACTCTGGATATCCATTTTTCCACCAGCCTACGCGAGTTTTATCTGGATAATACACACCTCCTATATAGCTTCCTTGAAAAGTGGCTCCGCTGTAATCTTCTTCAAAATTTGCGCGTTGTCCCATGGCTCCATTTCCTAGTGCCATCAAGCTTTCTGAAGACTTTACATTATCCGGATTCCATCCCTCTTCTATAATGGACCAATGATTTGGTGTGATATAATCTATATGCATACTCTCAATAAAATTTTAAACAATAATGCTCTACTTATAAATTGGCACTGTAAACCGTTTACTTAAATAACTGTTGTGCTATAGTACTCTTATGCTTCAATAAGTGACTCTAAAAATGCATCACTCATTTCTGTAAAGTCTGTAAATACATAATCTGCTTCATGTAATACAACTTTTTCTCCTATACCTATACTTACCATTCCAGCAGCATTTGCCGCCTGTACTCCCGCAATAGAATCTTCAAAAACGATACAATCTGTACGTTCTATTTTTAAAGCTTCTCCTCCTTTTAAAAATACTTCTGGATCTGGCTTTGCAGCCGTCACATCATTACCATCAACTATAGCTTCAAATTTCTGTATAAGATTAAGCTTTGTTAAGATAGGCCTAGCATTTTTACTAGCACTTCCAAGAGCTACACCTTGATTCTTTTCATGTAAAAAATCAAGTACGCGCACAACGTCTGGAAGAATCTCACTGTCATCCATTGCTTCTATATACTTGAGATATTCTTCATTCTTCTGTATAAGCCAGCGTTCTTTTTGTTCTTGCGTAGCTTGATATGATGCTAGATCTAATAATATTTCAAGTGATCGCACACGGCTTACTCCCTTAAAAAGTTCGTTCTGCTCTTCGGTAAAATCAAAGTTCATTTCTTTGGCAAGATTACGCCATGCGAGGTAATGAAACTTTGCTGTATCTACGATGACTCCGTCTAGGTCAAATAGGAATGCTTTCTTTTTCAATGTTAAGTTATTTTCGTGCGTATTGCTTTTTAATGAAAGGCAAACGCTTGTGTTGATTTTCATTTTTTCGCGAAAGCGATACTATTTAATTCGCTTCGTACTTTCTCGTTCTACAAGGCTCGTTTCTATGTAAGCTGTTGTGTACTCTTCTATCTCCTCTTCCGGACGTTCTAGTTTATTAATGAGAAGCTCTGCTGCCTTACGCCCCATTTGTTCACCGTGCTGACTTACCGTAGTAAGACTAGGCACAAAATGCTTAGACAACTCACCATCTGAGAAGCTCACAATGCCAACGTCATTAGGAATTGATTTACCTGCCTCCATGATATATTTGGCAGCAGTTACTGCAAAAATCTCATTTATGGTAAACACGCCATCTATATCTTTTCCCTTTAAGAAATGCTTGATGCGCGCCATAGTCTTATCATTAAGATCATCTATTGCGTCTAACTTTAAAATAAGATCTGTGTCTATTTTTATTCCTGCAGACTCTAGTGCTTCTATGTAACCTTTGGTTCTTAATTTCCCTACTGTTATATAGTCATCTGTAGTAATGATTGCAATTTTTTTACATCCTGTTCTTATAAGATGATTCACTCCTAGTTTTGCACCTTCCCTATCATCTATGAGTACTTTATCACATGGAATTTCATCCACAATACGGTCAAACATTACGACTGGCATTCCTTGATCAATAGCCTCTGTAAGGTGTCTAAAGTCATCCTTTTGCATAGTTTCCTTAGACAAAGAAAGGATAAATCCATCTGTACTACCATTTGCGAGAAGTTCCATATTGAGAACCTCTTTATCAAAATCATTATTTGACAGCGTTATAATCACATTATAATTATGCTCCCTAGCCATTTGCTCTACTCCACGTATAACGGTAGTAAAAAAGTGGTGTACAATCTGTGGTATAATTATCCCAATAGTGCGCGTCTTCCTATTTTTAAGACTTAATGCAATATTATTAGGCTTATAATTATAGAGTTTTGCAAAGGCCTTGATCTTCTGGCGAGTGTCCTCACTTATCTCTGCACTATCGCGCAATGCTTTAGAAACAGTAGAGATAGAGACGTCAAGTTCTTTGGCAATTAATTTTAAGGTGAGTTTTCTTTTCATAATGGTATTGTAAAAATAGGATTACTAGTGGCTAGAGTACAATTTAGTTAAAACCTTTTGGGTACGAAAACGATGTATTCTTAATAAGTTATTATTATTTACACGAATTTGTTATTTTTCTTTCTACTTTAAAGCATTTTATGCAAAATACGAGTTTGCTTACAGCACCTTTAAAAAACACGTTTTTTAAAGAGAAATCTAAAAAAAACAACTCATAACGAGTGTTTATTATGCTCCTAATCAACTCAAATACTTAACGTTACACCATTAATACTATATCATATATATGAAAGAAATTACAAAATGGAGTATCACAGTAGCTCTAGCCGGATTTTTATTTGGTTTTGACACTGTAGTAATAAGTGGGGCAAATTCTCCTATTAAAGAACTTTGGAACTTATCTCCATTTATGCACGGTACCTTTATCATGAGTATGGCTTTATGGGGAACGGTAGTAGGTTCTTTACTAGGTGGTTTTCCCACCAAAATATTAGGACGTAAAAAAACGCTGTTCTGGATAGGTATTTTATTTTTTGTCTCTGCCTTAGGGTGTGCACTTACTCAAGACCCTTATACCTTTTCTGCCTTTCGATTTATAGGAGGCATAGGTGTAGGAGTATCCTCTGTGGCGGCTCCTATTTATATAACAGAAATAAGCTCGGAGTCTAACCGTGGTAAGCTGGGAGGTTTATACCAATTTTGGTTAGTTTCTGGTATTCTCATAGCCTTTGTATCAAACTGGTTACTCAAAGGTGTAGATGGCGCAAATGACTGGAGATGGATGCTTGGTATAGAAGCAATACCTGCGCTTATTTATACACTTATGGTAATGAAGGTTCCTAATAGTCCGCGATGGTTAGTTTTACAAAAGAAAGACGATGCAGCAGCGATGCTCGTGCTGCAAAAAATATATAATGGAGCCGCTTCTGCACAACAACGACTTGAAGAAATTAAGCTAGACTTACAACAAAAAACAAGCTCAGAAAATCTATTTCAAAAAAAGTACTCACGCATTTTATGGCTAGGGTTTCTCATTGCATTTTTTAATCAGTTATCTGGAATCAACTTTGTGCTATACTACGCACCTCAAATTCTAGAACAAGCGGGGCTAGGAGGAGCCGAGTCACTCTTCAATTCCATCTCTATAGGAATTGTAAATCTTATATTCACATTCATAGGAGTGCGTTTACTGGATAAATTGGGAAGAAAACAGCTTATTATTATAGGCTCCATAGGCTACATTATAAGCCTAGTCATGGTAGGTATATGTTTCCAGATGGAGCTAAGCGCTACACTACTACTTATCTTCATTTGCACATTTGTTGCATCACACGCTATAGGTCAAGGAGCTGTAATATGGGTATTTCTCTCAGAAATATACCCAAATCGCGTGCGAGCTTATGGTCAATCCTGGGGAACAAGTACCCATTGGGTATTTGCTGCTATCATTACACTCGTGACACCATTCTTTATAGATGATAAAGAAGGGATCATGAGGGACAATCTTTGGAATATTTATTATTTCTTTGCAGGAATGATGGTACTCCAATTGATATGGGCAATTATATACATGCCAGAAACAAAAGGACGTACCTTAGAAGAACTAGAAAAAGACCTCGTAGACCATGCCAAATAATCCACTTAAAGTTGCCTGTTATGGCGAAATCCTCTGGGATGTATTTCCAGATAAAAAACACCTAGGTGGCGCTCCACTCAATGTGGCATTGCGCTTACACTCTTTTGGAGTAGATGTAGCTATGATTTCCACCCTAGGTAATGATGCTTTAGGTAAAGAAGCACTTGCCGAGATTAAAGAGTTTGGGCTAAAGACCAAATATATTCAACGCAATGATAAACCTACGGGTCAAGTAACCGTAGCTCTTGATAAAAAAGGTGTTGCTTCTTATGAGATAGGAGACAATGCTGCTTGGGATGCAATTGCATGGACAGAAGATAATGTAGCAGCAGTCACAGATGCAGACGCCTTGATTATAGGCAGTCTCGTTTTTCGCGAAAGCGTAAATCTAGACGCTATGTTACTTGACACAGAAGAAGAGATTACACCTCCGGTAAATCTGGAAGCGATAGAGGTACTCATAGAACGATCTAAGTTTACAGTTTTTGACTTAAATCTTCGTGCTCCCCATTACGATCTTGAAGTCGTTGTAGGGCTTATGGAAGCGGCCGACATGATAAAGCTCAACGATGAAGAGCTAGAGCTTGTTGTACTAGCAATGGGTATAGAGGCCGAGACGCTGGAAGATGAGCTCAAAATGCTTAGTGCAATGACAGAGACTCCTACCGTTTGCGTTACACTAGGTTCAGAGGGAGCGATGTTACTACATAAAGGTGGCATCCACACTCAAGTAGGTTTTAAAACTAAAGTGGCAGACACCGTAGGCGCAGGAGATAGCTTTCTAGCAACCCTAGTCTTTGGTTTATTATCTGGAGAAACGGCAGAAGATGCACTTGAGGTAGCCTGTGCTATGGGTAGCCTAGTCGCTAGCAAAGCTGGTGCAAATCCAATAGTGCATAATGATGAAGTAAATGACTTACTTGATGATGTTTAGTAATTACGCTTTCGCGAAAATTTGAATTCAATACACTTAGTACGCATACAAAACAACAAAGCCGACTTTAAAAAGTCGGCTTTGTTGTTTATAAATATGAAAGTTTATTGCAAAAGAAAACCTCCCAATTTCTTGAGAGGTTTTTGTACGGGCGAGAAGACTCGAACTTCCACACCGTGAGGCACCAGATCCTAAGTCTGGCGTGTCTACCAATTCCACCACGCCCGCATTTCAACACATCGTCACGTAATAACTTCGTAACGGGGTGCAAATATAATACTTTTTTTCAATCTCAAAATAAATAATTAAAAAAAATAACATTTTATTTCCACATTCTATAACGACACCAGAAGATTTAAATGCTAGCTTATTGACTATGAGATAAATGAAAATATTTTAATAAAATCTACCTAATAGTCAAATTTTCTGAAAAGACAACAAGTGTATCTGTACCAGTCCCTGTTAATCGTTGAGCATATATTTCTATAAAATCTCCGCTCTCCATGGTGACAACTGTATTTATAGATACTGACTGTATTTGTGTATCACCAACAATGAGTACCAATGCGTCAGAGTCATCTACTACAACGCCATTTTTTGCAATAATGAAACTATAAAAATTATTGTCAGCGTTAGTAACTCGCACAGATAATGATGCATTAACTTGAAAATTTCTAACCTTCTTCCCTTCGTAAATTAATCTATTTTTGGCAGGGTTTGATGTAAAACGAAATAATTCCGTATTATCAAAAGACCCATTACCTACTATTGGAACTGCTGTATTATTATTTATGGTTTGTGTAAAACCGGTAGTTATAGCCGAAGTACTATAAAAATTGGCTGTAGATTGATCATCAGTCTCTGTAGGAATACCTGAACAGTTTACATTCCAATCTGTAGTAAAACTAAAATCTGTATAACTTCCAGCAGTATATCTAGACACTAATGTGCCAGCGCCTACAAAGCTTAACCCATTTAAGCTAGCCTCATTAATAATAGTAGGGTTTGCACTTACATCTATACCTATTTCACCAGCGTCTGCCTCTATCCTACCACTTGACATTTGAAAATTATTAAACGTCCCTGAAACCGTCGCAAATGTCCCTGTGTTTGTAGTAGTCCAGAAAACGTTACTCATAAGCAAAGAACCAATATCAGACAGCTCAAAACCATCATTATTATTCACATACTGAGCAATACTAAAAAAAGCCGTTCCTAGAGAATGTAATGTCCCCATAGTGCTAGCCCCAGTAAACACAGTATTATTAACTACCAATAAGTCTGAGCCTGTTCCCGTAATATCAAAAATAGGAGCGCCTCCTCCTGATATGGTGATATTTCTTATTCTACCTGGAGCCCCTTGAAAAAGTGCTGCGCCAGAACCATTAACTATGATATCTTGGGAAGAGTCTACACCTTCAATATAAGCTCCATTCATATTTATAGGAGCATTAAAAATAATGGCTCCATTGATTTCATATAAGAAGTTTGAACTCAGTAAATAAGTAGATCCACCACCTGCAGCCAGCTCTTCTGCCAGATCAGATATATCCTTAACTAGCTTATAATTTTCTCTAGAATTATTAATACTAACTTTTTGCCATGCACCTTCATAATAATAAAAAGCCTCCAATGTAATATCATATACTAATAATCCCTGTGCTGGACTTGTTATGGCCAGCCTTTGAGTGGTTGACATTCTAGGAGTTAAAAGTCCTCCTACTTCAGATTGTATATCAAGTACTGAAGAAGGGTCAGGGCTAGTGGTATTAATTCCAACCTGCGCTGTCATATTCAATGTTAAAAAACAGCCCAGAAAAGACAAAAAAGTAAATATATATCTCATGATATTTTTTTTCAAAAATATATTTTAACAGCAATAGAGAGGTTGAAATTAACATTTTAATCGACGAAATACACAATATTTTATTATTTTAAATGTAAATGCATTTTTATATTGATTTGTTACTAGTAATAATTTGATCAAAACAGATAAAATAAATGAAAAACTGCACATCTAAAAAACTACATACTATCAAAGAACTACCCTTATTTGTACTTTTGAAAAAATTACTATTTGATGAAAAATTCTAAAGAATATATAGCTGAACATAAAGATCGATTCTTAAACGAACTTATTGAGTTATTAAAATTACCAAGTGTAAGTGCAGATCCAGCATTTGCCTCATCTACTAAAGAAACAGCAGAAACTGTAGCGCAGAGTTTACGTGATGCTGGTTGCGATACGGTAGAAATTTGTGAGACCCCTGGTTACCCAATTGTCTATGCAGATAAGATTATAGATAAAAACTTACCTACAGTACTCGTTTATGGACACTATGATGTACAACCAGCAGATCCTATAGAACTATGGGATTCTCCTCCATTTGAACCTGTAATTAAAAAAACAGAGAAGCATCCAGAGGGTGCCATCTTTGCACGTGGCGCTTGTGATGACAAGGGACAAATGTATATGCATGTAAAAGCGCTTGAGTACATGGTTGCAAATGATAAACTTCCTTGCAACGTAAAGTTTATGATTGAGGGTGAAGAAGAAGTAGGAAGCGCAAACCTTGCTTGGTATGTAGAGCGCAACCAAGAAAAACTTGCAAATGATGTCATCCTTATTTCTGACACAGGGATGATTGCCAATGATATTCCTTCTATCACAACCGGCCTTCGTGGTTTAAGTTATGTAGAGGTAGAAGTTACAGGACCTAATCGTGACTTACATTCTGGATTATATGGAGGTGCTGTGGCAAACCCTATAAATGTAATTGCAAAGATGATTGCTAACTTACATGATGAGAACAATCACATCACCGTAAAAGGGTTTTATGACAAAGTGGAAGAGCTTAGCCAACTCGAAAGAGATAAAATGGCAGAGGCTCCATTTTCACTTGAAAATTATAAGAAAGCTCTGGACATCGATGATGTGTACGGAGAAAAAGGATACACCACAAATGAACGCAACTCAATACGACCTACACTTGATGTAAATGGTATTTGGGGAGGCTATATTGGAGAAGGAGCCAAAACAGTAATCGCAAGCAAGGCATATGCAAAAATATCTATGCGCTTAGTTCCTAATCAAGACTGGAAGGAGATTACAGAACTGTTTAAAGCTCATTTTGAAAGCATCGCTCCGGCAGGTGTTACTGTAAAAGTAACTCCTCATCATGGAGGACAAGGTTATGTAACTCCTATAGACAATGTGGCCTATCGAGCTGCTGAGAAAGCATATGAAAAAACTTTTGGAAAGACTCCAATACCTCAACGTAGTGGAGGTAGTATCCCGATTGTAGCTTTATTTGAAAAGGAACTAAAAAGTAAAACTATCCTTATGGGCTTTGGGTTAGATAGTGACGCCATACATTCACCTAATGAACACTTTGGCATTTGGAATTACTTAAAAGGCATTGAGACAATCCCTTATTTCTACGAGTATTTTACAGAGATGAGTAAATAGTACTGCTTTATAAATAAGAAAAAAAGCGTTTTGGTAATCTAGTGATTACTAAGGCGCTTTTTTATTTCACCCCTAACTACCTACGTTTTGGTTCTTAAAATACATCTGTTAGGTCGTCAAATACATAACAAATAATTGTGGTATCATAAATTTTCATAAATTCGGTACAAATATTGATAATAAACCACTAAACATCAATCATATGAAATTTTTTTTAGTAATTATATCACTATTGTTATCAGTTTCTCACTCCTTTGGTCAAACCCTATCGGCGACTCAAGATTATAGAAGTAATAAAGATAAGGAGCATGATCTCAGTACATTTAAAGGTTCTCAATATCTTGAAGATGATTTTAAATTAAGTATTGTTCAAGATAAACTCACTAATAAGGAGACTAAACTATATCTAAGGTATGATGTCTACAGTGATACTTTTGAACGCAAAGTAACTCCAACTAGCTCATCACACACATTTTTAGAGAAAGCTTACGGTGTTGAAGTTTTATATAATAGCCGCTCCTTTACGTACACAAACTTTTCAGATAAAAACAACAACTCGATAATTGGATACATAGAATACATCGGCAACTATGATTCAAATTCATATTTTATTAAACACGAAAAAACACTAAGACTTCCTGAAAAAGCACCAAATCCTCAAGTACCAGATAAGGCTGGAAAAATTAGTGATGATTATTATTTCTTGATTAGTGACAAAACTGGCAAAAAACCTCTCGACGTGACAAAGCGCAACATATATGATTTATTTGCAAATGAAGATAAGGATGCCATAAAAAACATACTCAAAGAAAATAAACTGAAATTTAAAGACCCACTTGATTTAAAGATTTTCCTCAAGAATCTGAATAAATAAAAATTTCAGAAAAAGATTACTACTCTACACTTGTAGAATTAAAATATTATTCTACATTTGTAGAGTAATATTTTAATTTCATACAACAATGACTCTTTCTACTGCCGAAGAACAACTTATGCAACTCCTCTGGGTGAAGGAAAAAGCCTTGATGAAGGATCTTATTAATGGTTATCCAGACCCAAAACCTGCCATCACCACCGTTGCTACGCTCCTAAAACGTATGCAAGACAAGAAGTTTATAGATTATACGCAAAAAGGTAGGTCAAGAGAATATTTTCCCCTCGTCAAAAAAACAGATTACTTCTCAAAGCACGTAAATGGCCTGATTAAAAATTTCTTTAACGATAGTGCTGGACAGTTTGCTTCGTTCTTTACTAGAGAAACAGATTTATCTAAAAATGAATTAGAAGATCTACGAAGGATTATAGATAGTCAACTAAAAGCCAAAAAGAAATGATACTCATCTATCTCTTAAAAAGCGCTTTATGTTTAGGTATCCTATTTGGCTTTTACAAGTTAGCGCTAGAAGGAAAAGCGATGCACCACTTTAAAAGGTTTTACCTCCTGGCAAGTCTTGTATTTTCATTTACGATACCGCTTATCACCTTTACCTACCAAGCAGAGAATGCGCCACAGATTACTCCCATATTTCAAGAATATGTAGAGACCGTTTCTGCGCCAAACGAAGTGCCTGAAGTTTCCGAAGTAGATTATACAAACACCGTTATCTGGGGAATATACCTTCTAGGGATATTCATTTTTGGCACTCGTTTTATTATAAATCTTGTGCGCTTAAAGCGAAAGATAAACCAGGCAGAGCTTCACCCATCATCACACTTTACGCTTGCCCTATTAGAGCAAGTGATAGTACCACACTCTTTTCTTAAATGGATTTTTGTAAATAAACAATCATACACGCAAAAAGAAATAGCTCCAGAAGTACTTGCTCACGAGGCAACTCACGTGCGCCAAAAACACTCCCTAGATATTATTGCCATAGAGTTCATACAGGTCTTGTTCTGGTTTAATCCGCTGGTGTGGTTATATAAGAGTTCTATAAAATTAAATCACGAATTTCTAGCAGATCAAGGTGCTATAGTTGATAAAAGTAATATTGCTATATATCAAAATATACTCTTAAGTTATGCAAGCAGTACTCATCACACTGCGCTCGAGAGTCCTTTTAATTATTCATTAACCAAAAAACGAATCGTTATGTTATCACAATCATTTAGTCGTAAAAAAGTAGTGCTGCGCGCATTACTACTCATTCCTATCATAGGTTTGTGCGTTCTCTTTTTTAATCAAGGAATCATTGCTCAAGAAAAACCTAAAGAGCAAAAGGCACCTCAAACCTCAACCTACGCCACACAGTTTGTAGAAGGAGCAGCACGTAATGGGAAAAATGCGCTTGTAATAGAAGTGAAAAATGACAGCATCTATGTAAATGGACAATATAGTCCACTTGAGAGCTTTCGCAAAAGCGTAGATAATATCACCGCACAGTGGACAAAAGAGGAGTTTGCACAGCCGGTGAGGTCTATGATTTTCAAGGGCAACTCAAAAGAGTTTATTAAAAAAGCAGAAGCAGTTTTTAGACAAACGCAATTGTATAAGGCAAATAACAGTTTACGCCTTATCCCGCCAGCGCCTCCTGCTCCACAAGGTCAATTACCTCCACCGCCTCCACCACCATCGGCAGAGGAGTATTTGGTAAGAATGAGAAAACTAGGCAGTCTATTTATATATGAAGAAAAGGAAATATCATTTGACAAAGCTGTGCTATTAGTTAACAGCAATACATACAATGTAAAAACACCATTTCCATATACAAATCCTCCTAAAACGTATATCTCTAGCATATCTCAAAGTGATCAATCTGCAGAACCAAATAATAAAATTAAAGCTACAAATACAGAGATCAACACTTATAATAAACTAGCAAAAAAATACAATGCAGATCCTGAAAGGGTTATAAATGGAAAAGAAGTCGGTCAGATATATGAAATTTATGATAAAATGACTTCTGCACAGCGAGAGAAGGCTGTTGCATTTCCTAAACTACCGCCACCTCCACCGCCTTCAGCACCTAAAATGGATAAAAAAGTTGGTGTTATATACTCAGACAAAAATGATCAGAGAAAAGCTTTTCAGGATCCAAATAAATATCAAACCATTTTTTCAAATATCGTGGTGCAAGAAACTGAAATCACTCCAGAGTCTCATCCAGAAGAAATAGGTTTCACAGCAAGCTCGATAAATGATGTTTCGAAAAAAATAAACGCTTTTGAGTCATCAGAAAAAGCAATTGCATCTGCACTAGATAAAGAAAATATAAATAGTGAGAACATAACTCTTATAGGTATAAGTAATGGTTCCTTAAATAAGGAAACAATTAAAAATTATAAACTAGGTGGTCAATCTGTAGTCTTAGGTCTCACTAAACAGGAAGACGGCTATCAATATACAGAAACAACATATTTGATAAAAAAAGCAAAGGAAGATTAGTTTTAAAATCAACTCATAACTATTTAGCATTAAGGGCTACACGTTGATACGAAATGAAACTGCTTTCACAACGACCTTCTCTTAAAACAAAGCCAATAACACAGCTATTTATGATCATATATGTAGCTTTGCGGCAATGGATTATAAAAAGGAATTAAGCTGTTTTTTTTACGACTATTTCATGGTCTGGGGAATATCTGATGATGTTGCTAAATATCTGAATGCCCTTATTTTAGGAGTTCTCCTTGTTATTTTAGTTTTATTAGTTGACAGGCTTTTTCGCAGGGTATTGAGGACCATCGCTTACCGCTTTTCAAAAGGATCAAAAACTAATTTTGATGATCTTCTTATTGAAAATAGGGTCCCACGTAGGTTAGCCCATATTTTACCTCTGTATCTTATGTTGGGCTTTTTGCCTATCGTTTTAGGCGACTTTCCAGAGATTCAGCGATTATTTTCTATACTCCTCACATTAGTAGGTATTATACTCGCTTTGCGTATCATACGTGCGTTTCTCCATACTTTACGAGATTATTTTAAAACAGTCCCAGGCCTTAGAGACAAGCCTATAGATAGTTACATACAAGTATTCATGATTATCGCATGGATTCTTATGATCTTCTATGCCATCAGTTTACTTACAGATGTTTCTATAGGTGCTGCCTTAGGAACTTTTGGAGCAGCATCTGCTATTATTCTGCTTATTTTTAAGGATACTATTCTAGGTTTTGTAGCCAGTATTCAAGTTGCCATAAATGATATGGTGCGCATAGGTGACTGGATTACTTTTGAAAAATTTGGCGCAGATGGTGATGTGATTGAAATCAATCTTTCTACTGTAAAAGTGCAAAACTTTGATATGACTATTACTACTATCCCTACCTACTCTCTTATTTCAGATTCTTTCAAAAACTGGAGAGGGATGACAGATAGCCCTGGACGTCGTATCAAAAGGTCGTTATTAATTAAGCAAGACAGCATCAAATTTTTATCTAATGATGATATAGAGAGACTCAAAAAGATTGGGCTAGTATCTAGTTACTTGACTAATATGCAGGGCAAACTAGACAGACTCAATGCAGATGATGATATTGACCGATCTTTACAAATAAATGGTGTAAACCTTACTAATATAGGGCTCTTCCGCAAGTATATGGAGACTTACATCCAAAATCACAGCGCCATTAATAAAGAAATGCTTCTTATGTGTCGCCAGCTTGCGCCTACCGCTCAAGGTGTTCCTCTTGAGGTATACTGTTTTAGTAAAGATAAAGTTTGGGAAAATTATGAGTATATCATGGCAGACCTTTTTGACCATTTTCTAGCTGCCGTATCTTACTTTGATTTGGAATTATTTGAATACCCAAGTGGTGACAATTCTCCAAAATTTATTGACTCTTCAGATTTTGAGTAGGTACGCTTTCGCGAAAGCGTAAAAGAAAAACACTGCAACATTTTATAATTTATACAGTCTCTATGTTATAGAGACTGGTACTCGTGTGCGCTACTCTGAAAAGTGATACATACGAAAAGCAGCCAAAGCATCGTTCTATACACCATACACATCATCAATCATCTTGCTGAACTTCAATCACCCAGCGACTATTAAATAAACGAACCGTACTATGATTCAATCTTTCTTTATTCTTTGCTCTGGAGCAGATCGTGACGTGCTGGACACCTGCTCTCGCGGCGAAAAAAACAAATATGCAGGTATAGGTGCTACTGTATTTTTTACGGCAATTCTTGCAACCATTGCTGCTACTTACGCACTATTTACAGTATTTGATAATGTATATAGAGCTTTGCTATTTGGTATGCTATGGGGCTTAGTTATCTTTAATCTTGATCGCTTTATTGTCTCTACACTTAAGAAACGTGACCAGTGGTGGAAAGAATTTGGGATGGCAGTGCCTAGACTTATTCTTGCGGTCATTATCGCTGTAGTAATCTCAAAACCACTAGAACTTAAAATCTTTGAGAAAGAAATAGACCGCGTGATACTCAGTCAAAAAAATGAGTTTACCGTTCAAAATCAAGGAGAGATACTCGCGCAGTACACCCCAGAAATCAATAAACTGGATGACCAAATAGCTGCTGCAAAACAGGAAATCGCTACCAAAGAAACAGAAGTAAATAACCTTTATGAAATCTACATAGACGAGGCCGAAGGCACTGCTGGGACAGAACTTCTAGGCAAAGGACCAGTATACCAAGAAAAACGAGACAAACACGATGCCGCTCTTACAGAACTCGCACTTCTTAAAACCACAAATGCAGAAAAGATAACTCAAGCCGAAGCCCAGAAAACACTGCTACGTGATGAGTTCAATACTGCTGTAAGCACGAGTCAGCCCATTATAAATAACTTTGACGGATTAATGGCGCGCATAGATGCGATGGAAGAACTCCCATGGATGCCTTCTCTTTTTATTTTCTTACTATTTCTTGCGATAGAGACGGCACCTATATTTTCTAAGCTCATCTCGCCTATGGGTGAGTATGATATAAAACTTGCAGACCACGAGCTCACCATAAAAGAATGGAGTGCACAAAAAGCCTTACAACGCAAGATCCTTACAGAGACAGATCATATTGTAAATGATCGCGTGTATACAGACATCGCTCAAGATGAAGAGCTATACAACTACAAGAAAAAAATGGCTAAAGAAATTATGAAACGCCAGCAAGATGCCTTTTACAGGCGGCAGACTAAAATTTTAGGATAACGAATTTGATTCTTTTTTCTAAGATGAATATTAGGTAGAATCCTCACAAATGGTTGCTAGAAGGTAAAGCGCATTTGCACATCAATCTCTTCTTCTTTTACAGCCTTTTCTGCATCCTTCTTTTTGCGGTCTTCGGTATTAAGATTAGATAAAGAAATGCCTAAGAGACGCACGCTATTTTTCATTTTCTCTTGATAGAGCAAATCTTTTGCGGTTTCTAAAATAATTTCCTTTGACCGCACATAGAGCTCCAGTGTTTTAGACCGAGTTTGTAATGTAAAGTCTGAGTACTTTATTTTTAGAGTGATTGTTTTTCCTGCGACTTTACTTTTAGCGAGACGCTTCTCAACCTCTTCGGCGATAAGATCTAGTTTTTCAAGCATAAAGACTTCAGAAGTGATGTTTTCAGAAAAGGTACGCTCGGCGGCTAGTGACTTTCTAATACGGTTAGGTCTCACCTCACTATATTGGATGCCACGCACGATGTCATAATAATATGCACCACTCTTACCGAAGTTTTCAGAGAGGTATTCCTTAGATTTCATCTTCATATCCATGCCTGTAAAGATGCCATGTAAGTACATCTTCTCGGCAGTCTTCTTACCTATACCGTAAAATTTTCTAATATCTAATTTCTCAAGAAACTCAATAACTTCCTCTGGCGGGATTGTCTTTTGGCCGTTAGGCTTATTAATATCGCTGGCAACCTTGGCAATAAACTTATTGATGCTTATTCCAGCACTCGCATCTAATCCTGTTTTTTCTTTAATGCGTTGTCGTATCCACGAGGCAATAACAGTTGCGCTAGGCATTCCTACTTTATTTTCGGTAACATCTAGGTAGGCTTCATCTAGTGATAACGGTTCTACAAGGTCTGTAAACTCGTGAAAAACCTCTCGTATCTGTGCCGAAATCTCCTTGTACCTGTCAAAATTGGTTTTTACAAAGATGAGCTCGGGACATAGTTTTCGCGCAAGCGCACCTGCCATTGCAGAGCGTACTCCATATTTACGAGCTTCATAACTCGCTGCACTCACTACACCTCGCTCTCCACCACCACCTACAGCAATAGCTTTACCGCGTAAATCTGGATTGTCCAGCTGCTCTACAGATGCATAAAATGCATCCATATCTACGTGAATTATCTTTTTTATAGGCAGCTCAGACATTGTATGCAAGGTACAAAGTACTCAGAAAGTTTTGCACTATAAATCGTAACTTTGAGTATGTCAAAAACAGCAATCGTACTCGGCGCCACAGGACTTACCGGTGGCTTACTAACAGAATTACTTATAAAAGATGCTACGTTTTCTAAAGTGAAAATCTTTACAAGGCGGCCTACCTCTTTTACACACGAAAAGGTAGAAGAGATTATCTGTGACTTGCTCGATACTAGTACTTTTGACAAACAATTTACAGGCGATGTCGTTTATTGTTGCATAGGCACCACAAAAGCCCAAACGCCAGATAGAGATAAGTATCGCGCTATAGACTACGGCATTCCTATTCACACTGCCGAGCTAGCAAAACAACATGGGATAGCAAGTTATATGGTTATTTCTTCGGCGGGAACTTCGGCTAAGAGTCCGTTTTTCTATGTGCGTACAAAAGGTGAGATGGAGCGCGACTTGAGTAAGGTAGGAATTGAGAACACCTACATTATTAAACCTGCTTTTATAAATGGCCGCCCAGATGACGCTCGCAAAGGCGAGAAAGCTCTCAAAATGATGATGGCCGTTATGGACTTCTTTATGGTAGGACCGCTCAAAAAGTGGAAGTCTACACAAGCAAAAGACATTGCTAGAGCAATGGCACAACTTGCAAAACAAACAGTAACCCACACAGACATCACCAATATTGAGATTAAAGAACTAAGCAGTGCCTACCACGTTTAACCACATCACCGTTCCCTCCCAAGACCTTAAAGCGGCGATTGCGTTTTATACAGGCATTGGAATGCAACTTATTGAGCACGAGCCTCAGCATCACGCACATTTTGAAAACAAGGAGCACGAAGTCATTTTTACAGCTTATTATAACCCAAAGCTTTCAGAACAACCCGTAACCGTTTACTTTGAAACAGACGGTATTGAGGTGTTTGAATTACGCTTTCGCGAAAGCGTACTCAGCCCCACAATACACAGAGACTGGGGTGGTAAAGACTTAACACTGCAAGATCCCGATGGGAATCATGTAGTGCTTTACCAAAAGGACACCCCTACTACGGTAACTCCCTGGCAAAAATAAAAGCTATGAACCTCAACCAAATCACCGTACCGTCACTAGATCTTGCAACTTCCATTGCTTTTTATGAGCAACTGGGATTGCGTCTTATTGTAAAAGCCTTGCCACATTATGCACGCTTTGAGTGCCTGGAGGGAGATGCTACGTTTTCTATACATCTTGTAGATGATTTACCTGCAGGTGCTGGAGTAACGGTATATTTTGAAACAGAGCGTTTAGACCAAGAAGTGTCACGATTACAAGGGGAGAATGTTACTTTTGACCTATTGCCCACAGATCGGTCGTGGTTGTGGCGAGAGGCAAGACTTAAGGATCCAGATGGAAATCAAATTATTCTTTACTACGCTGGTGATAATCGCAAAAATCCGCCGTGGCGCATTAACTAAAGGCTAGATATAACAGCAACATTATGTTAGAAATAGAACGAAAATTCCTAGTAACCTCAGCAGCTTTTAAAGAAGTTGCTCAAAAGGCAACTCGCATTACTCAAGGATATCTAAGTACAGATCCTGAGCGAACTGTAAGAGTGCGAATTAAAGGCGAGAAAGGCTTTCTTACCATAAAAGGAAAATCAAACGATAGCGGTACTACCCGTGTAGAAGTAGAAGAAGAAATCGCAGTAGATAAGGCGCAAACGCTTCTATCTCTATGCCTTCCCGGAGTTATAGATAAAACACGTTACGAGTATACCGCAGGTAATCACACTTGGGAAATAGATGAATTTTATGGAGATAACGAAGGGCTAACCATCGCCGAAATAGAACTCAACGCTGAAAAAGAAGATTTTACAACACCAGAATGGATAGGTCAAGAAGTGACAGGAGATAACAAATATTACAACTCGCAGCTATCTAAGAATCCTTTTAAAAATTGGTAATATGAAAATTACATTCACTTTCTTAGCACTCGTACTACTATTAAGTTGTCAATCTAAGGTTGAGACAAACACTAGCACAGTCGCAGCTTCACCTAGTAAAGCACAACAAATTGCAGATCTTAAGGCCAATGGTTTTGAGATATTCGATTATTACGATAATGATATTCAGGACACGGTAATTATGCAAAAGTATTTTCTAGCTTTTCTCAATACGGGACCTAATAGATCACAAGATGAGGAAGAAGCTACAAAGATTCAAAGAGGACACCGCGCACATCTAGGTCGTATGTACAAGCTAGGCTATGCAGATATATCTGGACCTCTTGAAGATAGCTTAGGTATTACACAGGGAATTACAATTTACAATGTCCCAAACCTTGCTACAGCAGATAGTCTAGTACGCCTAGATCCCGCAGTACAAAGTGGCAAGCTTGTGGTAGACATAAAACCGCTTTGGGCTGGAAAAGGATTTGCTTTGAGATAGACATTACCCTCTAGAAACCTCAACTTGCTTCTTGAGTTCATTACCCTGAGCATCTACTACGGTAAGCACATAGGTTCCTACTTGTGGAGCAATGGCTAGTTCATGAAAAAATTCTGTACTGCCTATAAAGTTATTGTCTAAATACCAGAAGAGCTTCGTCTCTGGATTGCGATGAGCTACTTTAAGCACCACATCATTTATTTCCGAATCAAAATTCTTAGGTAAAATAACGCCATCGTTATTTTTGGGATATATAAAAACCATAGGTTGCTCCCCTGAGAATCCGCAATTGGGGAGATAGGGTGGTAACTCTTTATAATCTGGATGCTTTCCTGAATAATAAAAAGCTAATGAAGCCGGTAACGCAAAGTAATTCTTAGCCTTCATTTTATCGAGTTCATAACAATCAGAATTAACGCGATAGGTCTCACTATGATCTACATATACCTGTTTATGATATGGACAGGCAGCACTATGCTCTCCAGCAACAGGAGCCAGAATACTTTCTGTATGCGGGCAATAGACGCTCGCTTTCATTCCACTTTTTGTGCATACGTCTATTTCGGAAAGGGCATCATAAGGCGTGTCAAACCAATTACCGCTCATGGGTAAGCTACGAAGTATATCAAAAAACAATGGAGCCGCTGCTTGAATACCCGTGATGCCTGGTCTACCTTCTCCATCTGCATTTCCTACCCAAACACCTATAGCATATTGAGGTGTAACCCCAACTGCCCAGGCATCTTTAAAACCAAAACTTGTCCCAGTTTTCCAAGCTATGGGCTGCGCATCTTCATAAAACTGCCAGTTCTCCTCACCATTAGGCCTATTTACCGTACGTAAAGTTTCTAACGTATTATATATTGCTCCAGCAGAAAAGACACTCGGTTCACTATGCAAACTCTCCTCGTTCTTATCACAGGTAGCACAACGCTTGCGCAACGTGTATTCCTCAAATGAAGACGCCGAGTACTCACTACTGGACTTATTAAATATATGCAGTGTGTTTGCAATTCCTGCATAGGTTTTTGTCAACTCAAACAGGCTACTTTCTGCCCCACCCAAAATCATAGCAAGTCCATAATGAGAAGCCGGTTTATTAATACCGCCTAGGTTCATTTCCTTAAGATTGCCATAGAATTTATCAAGACCGTATTGTCGTAACAAACGTACAGCAGGAACATTAAGCGATCGAGCCAAAGCAACATCTGCAGCTACTGCGCCACTGTATTCATTATTAAAATTTTGTGGCTGGTAATTATTAATACTCGTGGGAATATCTGCCACCAGCGTTTTAGGTAAGAGCATGCCTTCATCTAGCATTCCGGCATATAAAAAAGGTTTCAGCGTGCTTCCTGTGCTTCGTGACTTTGTTACAATATCAACATCCTTTTGATGCGCGGCATCTGTAGGTGCGTTTCCCACATAACCCACTACTTCCTTCGTATTTACATCTATCACAACCATGGCAAGGTTGTAAATCTCATTCTGCTTTAACTGTCCGTAATGCTCTTTGGCCAGTCTATTTAATGAGCGTTGCAGTGGTACTTTTATAGTGGTCTGGATACGCTCTCCCTCAGACTCTTGTTTTATTCGCTCAACCAGATGTGGCGCTAGTTGTGGTAATGGATAGGGTTTTCCTGGGAGTTTTTCAAGGAGTGATAGCTCGTAAGTAGTTTCATCTATTTCTCCAGTTTCCCAGAGTTTTTTAAGGAGCTCATTACGCTTTCGCGAAAGCGTAACCTCATTTTTACCCGGTCGCACCATACTAGGATTATTAGGTAAAACGGCTAAGGCAGCCATCTGCCCCCAGCTCAAACGATCTGCTGGAAGTCCAAAATATCGCCAAGCGGCAGTCTCTAATCCCACCACATTACCGCCAAAAGGCGCGTAGGTTGCATACATATTAAGAATCTCATCTTTAGCATATCCAGCTTCGAGCCTTGTCGCCTTTATGAGTTCGACTAGCTTTTCCATATAAGAACGTTCTGTTCCTTTTCTAGAAAGTCTAATTACTTGTTGTGTAATGGTACTGCCACCACGGCGCTTATCTGTGGTTATATTTCCCCAGACTGCCTTCCCCATAGCCACGGGATTAAACCCGGGATGCGTATAAAAGTACTCATCTTCAAAAAGAAGAATACACTTCTCAAACTTTACAGGAACGCTTTCTAGCGCAGGAAAACGCCACTGCCCATCACCCGCAATACGCGCACCCAGCAACTCACCTTCTGTACTCTCCACCACTGTCGCGTGCGGATCTTCAAACAATGGTGAAGGCAAAGAGAACAACCAATACATAAAAAATCCCGTCAATATAATGAGCTTGACTTTGTGAGATTTTAAAAACTGTATGATGGAGGTTTTGGTCATTACTACTTCTCAATCAATACCCAATTACCTTTGTTTCTTGCATAATAATTTGCATCATACATTGCTTCTACCTGAGTTCCCGGCAAGTAATACCTACCTAAGTAACTTGCATTGAGACGTACCGTAAACGTTTTTGTGCTGGCTTTACTCATATCAAAATAAAAATTGACTCTATCATCTCTTATATCTGTGTAGCGTGCGCTGCCTTCTGTACCGGCTTGTGCATCTGTAAAGCGTGTATTTACAATTTCCCACCCGCTTGGAAAGATTTGTGTGAGTGCGATATTATCTACATAGTCGCGACTGTTATTACTTACTGTAATTCTTGCAGTAAACTCCTCTCCTTGACGTAGTTTACTAATCGCAATAGGATTTCCTGACCCATCCACAAAGGTGGTATTCACTCTCAGATTTTTACTATCTGTGAGCTCTTTACCTAGTGGTAATTTTCCACTCTGTACTAAGCGCACAAATACAGTATTTTCTTTCTGATTTTTAAGTGTGATGCTATTCTTACCATCTTGTGTCTTAAGATCTCTGATCGCTATGGCTTGTGGCGTGTTTATCACCACTTCCTTAGCGTTTTTCATCATAGACAGCTGCATGGCTTTACCTCCATTTTTAGTCACCATTTTTGCCATCGCGAGTAACGCATAACTTGTCTCTTGCGTACTCAGCCATCTATCTGACGCTAGCGTTTTGGCAATTGATATAGCCAATTCTTTTTGCTTAGCATCATTCATAACCACCATTGTTTCTAGTGCCATCGCTCTGTTACGATACACAGAACCATAGGTGTGGTAGTCATAATTTTTGGGCTTAAAATCAATATTTGCCGTTACTGTTAGTTCGCGAGCTACTTTCTCCTGCCCCACAAGTGCATAGGCTCCTGCTAGTCTCCATTTGCTCTCGTTTGATAGGTTTCCGTTTTCGCGCAAGCGGTTCATTGCCGCAAGATCTGGTTGTCCAGCTAGAGCAAGGGTATATAAACGATACGCTTGCATTAAGGTGGCATTATAGGCATACTGCCCTGCTCGCCACTCGCGGGCTGCTTTTTTCTGGAAACGCAGCCAGTTACTCATAAAAGTGAGTGGCAATGCATAGCCTTTCTTTTGTGCTTCTATCATAAAATGACCTGCGTAACTTGTGCCCCAGTCATCTGCTTCTGATTCTCCTTGCCAGTAACCAAGACCACCATCTGCATTCTGGAATCTTCCTAGACGGGTAATTCCGTTTTTGATGTGTTGTTGTGATTCGGCTTTTTGCTCATAAGTCAGATCAAAAATATCACTCAAGAATAATTGCGGAAATACGCCAGACGTAGTTTGCTCTACACAACCGTGTGGATAGCGTATCAAATATTGCATACGCTTTGTAAAATCCATAGGTGGTAATGTCGAAAATTCTAAAGCGCTTTCATTTGTTCCTGCTACACCAAAGGTTGAATAATCAATGGTAAGATCTCCGCTAGCGTCTAGTTCATAATCGGTTACTTGTTGCGTGATAGGGTTTGGATTTTCTACATCGATTTCTACTTCATAGGTTGCACGTTCTCCGTGACCCTCTACGATAATTTGTACGGTTTGCACTTCTGTTGCGGCTTGCATATCAAACTCAAATGGCACTATTTTTTCTCCCACTTGCGTGAAATTTACCGTTTTCACATTCCCGTCAGACGCTTTAAAAGCTTCAGAAGTTTTTATCGTAATCTTAGCCTGCTTGATTTTACTTTCCATGGCAAACACGGTAACGGGTAAAATCACGTGCTCTCCTGGAGATAATTTTCGCGGAAGCGAACCTAGCACCATCAATGGTTTACGCACAGCCACCGTTTTGTCTGATTTACCGTAAGCGCTTTTTGTGGCATCTCCAGCAATCACCATCGCACGTACAGAGCCTACATAATTTGGCATTTTTATAGTGTGTGATTTTGTTTCATTTTCGCTTAAAGCAAAAGGACCTAAAAAGCTAACAACGGGTTTAAAACGTTCTGCTTTTCGGTTTTTGGCAGCACTTCCTGCATCACCTCCACCTATTGCATAAATATTATCTACACTACCAGAATATGCACCGATTACATAATCATACATGTCAAACGACTTTACTCCGAGCGCTTCCCTACTATAAAAATGCTTGTGAATCTCTGGTGTTTGAAATCTCGTAAGATCCAGCAAGCCATCATCTACCACAGCGATGGTATAAGTCATTGCTTTGCTGTTTTTCTCACTTACCTTTATCGTATAATTCTCCTCTGGCTTGAGAACATCTGGCATGGATATTTGTGGTTGTAACACCGTATTAACATCCTCCACAAGCAACGGAATCACACCGTATAACCTGATAGGCAAATCATTTGCCGACTGTTCATGGGGCTGCAATAAAGCAATGTTTACATACACATTAGGCGCCATCTCTGAGGTAACAGGAATACGTACTTCCGTTTCTCCTTTAACCGCATCTACCCAGTACGTTTCTAATACGTTTGTACCATTTTCAATACTTACGAGCGCTCTTCCAGCAGACGATGAAGGGAATTTAATGATGGCTTTTTCTCCTACATTATATTTCTCTTTATCTGCAGAGAAAACGAGCATCTTTGCACTCTCAGGATCACTTTGTAAACCACTCCAGTTTCTATAGAAATATGCGATGCGTCCCGTGGCGTGACCACTCTCTGGGTCTAAAATTCTAATGAGATAACGACCGCTTTCTTTTTCTGGGATATTTACATTAAAACTTGTTTTTCCATTTGCTCTAGAAGTAACCGTGAAGTTTTGCACGGGCGTGTGCACAGTTCCTGTCTCGTAACTTGAGTAATTATCATTATTCCGATTCCACCACCAGCGCCATTCCATTTTAAAGACTTTTACTTCCAGCTTACGATTGCCCGCTGGATTTCCTTGTGCATCTGTTGTCGCAAGATCAAATGCTGTATTCTCATCTGTATAGTAGCTGCCGTAGGCTCTACTTTCTGGTGAGCGTAAGCCTACAAAATGCTCAAAAGGCGAGACATCTTTACTAACGACATCTAGTGAAAAATCACCACCACCTTCATATGCTTTTGTCACAAACGTAGCTTTAAGCATTCCTGAAGCGCGCTTACTGAGTTCTAGTTTCTTATTGATTTTAGTACTTCCCTCATTGTCTAGTTTACCATCTAGCACATTAATTTCTACCTCATCAAAACGACGGATAGGATCATAAAAATTATATTTAGGAAACTTCTTGAAACCGCTATTTGAACTGCGGATGGTAGCGTCACTTACAATTTTGAGATTGCGTGCTAGTGCTCCGTGGAGCCATTTTACGGTTGCAGTACCCTCTATACTACCACTTGCATCTAGTATTTCATCCTCAAATTCTAAATTAACCTTGAGTCGGTTAGGCTTTATAGTTTCTACTTTAAGAGACTTATAAAATGTTGCTCCTCCTACAGAGATGGTCGCATTATAATTTCCAGTAGGAGCCGTTTGTGTTGTTGGGACAGGGAAATAGTAAAAATTATTAAGCGAGCGTTCATTACTTTGAGATGTTCCCTCTTTACTAGTGAGTACCTTTCTGTACATCAACTTCCCTCTAGGGTCTGTAACTTCAAGTTTTACTGGATGATCTTTAGGCAGCGGATTTGCTTTATCGTCTAGTGTAAATGTAAGATGTATCGTATCTCCTGGACGATGCACACCGCGCTCCAAATATGTAAAACCTTTAAGACCTTTTTCTAACTGGTTACCAGAAATATCAAACTTACTCATAGACAAACTATGCCCGTCTTCTAGTTTTAAATATGCATAATTGTTATCCTTTACTGCTATGGCAAACACAGGAAAACCTTTTGGTGTAACTCTTGCTATCCCTGTCGCATCTGTAGTTACAGTACCTATAGCTTGTTTCTGGTAGTTATATAATGTGATCTTTGTATTTGCTTCTGGGGTAGTTGTAATAATATCTGCCGCTGCAAAAAGGTAAGAATTGTCTTTTCCTTTCTTAACAATAAGACCAAGGTCAGAACCTAGCAGGTTGCTATTGATAAATCTACCTTCTTGATAATAAGCAGGGTGGCAAGGATTATCTTCTTGCTCCCAGTTATACACTTGCTTACGCCATCTATAGATACGGTTATCCCAGTATTGTTCCTCTCTCGTATCTTCATCTGCACTTTCTGCTTCTGTGTTTGAGTTATCATAATAATCTTCTTCATAGTAATAATCATCATAGCTATCATCATCTACAGCTGTAGATGTATCATCTGTACATTCAAAGATTGCGTATGCTGGCTTATAACTTATCTCTATACGATATAGTGCTCCTGGATCTGCCTTAAACACCGTTGATAGATCAATACCATGAGCTTTCCACTGCCCATTATCTAGGTCTTCTTTATTTGCTATTTGTATGGTTTTCTTTGCTATCCTGCGGCCTACTCTTTTTAGGTTATAGGTACTTTCATCATTGAGTTGTCCATCTTGTAAAAACTGTAACACATTGTTTTCAAAAATCTTAATGATTCTTACATCTACGTGGCTCAAGCTTACGGCTTCAAAGTAAAAAGGAGTGCTCGCAGAATTAGGTAAAATCACCCCATTAGTTATGGCGCGCACAGCAGGTTTTACCTGCTCAAAACTTATTGATTCTTGAAACTGCTCTTTAAGCCTATATCCATCTGTGCTTTTAATACCTTCAAAAACCTCAACCAGTGCATTACCTACAATTTTAGTCTCTGGATATACGGTAAGTACATTACCATTTACCTCAAAACGAAGGTTACCACCTTGCTGGATAGTTACCAGTCCGGCAAAATTTTGCTTGTCTTGTATAGGGTCAGAAAAGTTAATTGCCAGTGAGGCATTTGCTCCTCTAGTTTGATCAATACCTATAATTTTAAAGTTACTACGACCAGGGATTTCTACGGTATTTTCTCCTTTAGTTTCTTTTGCTCCTATCGCTTTACCATTCCATGATATTTCAATTTTTGAGTCCTCTTCGGCTCTTGAGATACTGTCTATTCTAAAGGAATGAAATCTAGCATAAGCATCTTCGCTAAACCATTTGATAGATAATGCGTTTCCATTTTGTGTAGCATTTATGAGTTGTTGCGCTTTCGCGAAAGCGATATCATCACTTCCCTCTATCTGTCCTTCTAGATAGTTATATTCTTTACTATACGACTGTAATGCACGCAGATTCACTTTAAAATCTGGCGTGATAGTCTTGAAAGAAAAGTGAAATTCATCCATCCCTTTTTCTAGATCATCATAGAGTTTGTCTAGAAAAACAGTCACCTCATACGCCACATCTGCTTCTAGTGGTTCACTAGGCACAAATTCTAATAATCGCTGGTTACGCACGGTTAACTTTCCAGAGATACTTGGACTTATTTTTAATATATCTGCAGGTATTTCTTGATCTAGCTCAAACTGCGTGAGTGCCTTTGCTAGCTCTACTCTTATAGGACTCTTTACAGACTGGCGCCCCTCTGTTGTGTATGAAATATAGTCTTTAAATTTAAAAAGGTTATCTGTTGCAGATGGTGTTTTATCGCAAGAAATGACAATTAGTAGTACGGCGAGAAAGGCGAGTAGATGGTTTTTACGCATTGATAGTGATTGTGTTAGGTGCCCAAAACTAAGGTTTACTCATTGATAAAAAAACGTAAATCGCTTAAATAATGAGTGCTTAAATTCAAGCCGAAAACAGCTCATATTAAACAAGTTAGTGACTGATTGATATAGAATTCTGGTAGTGTGGTTACTTGTTCAACGGAAATGTTAAAACAACTAGTATAAGGCAATTAACTTTTAGGAGGATTTTAACTTTTATCAAAAGAGTACTCGCGTTCTACTTTGCAAATTCTCACTGTATAGTTATCGTACCAATCTGATTTACCCATGCGCTGGGCACCTTGATGCTCTGCTTGTGCTTTCCAGTGAGCGATATCCTTTAATGTTTTCCAGTAAGAAACAGTAATCCCGAGATGATCGCTATCATTCCTAGCGCCCTCTACTCCTAAAAAACCAGGCATTGTTGCTGCCAGCTCTTCCATAAGATCTGCGGCTTGTTTATAGCCTCTTGTGCTACTGGTTTGTGTAGATGTAAAAATTACAGCGTAGTAAGGTGCTTGCATTATTCGGCTTCTATTTTGTACAACACAGGTTTACTTGGTGTGGCATCATTCTCAAAAGAGGCAATTTGTAAATTGAGTAAATACCTGCCATCTGCCACTTTGTGCGGCACATAAATCATCTCTGTAATGGTGGCATCCAGGCGTATATTTTCTTCTACATTCCAGAAGGCGTGATGTGCTTTAAGAGCACCGCCATCTTTTTCTCTATCTACACTTGGAAGATCTATGAGAAGGTGTTTGATTCCGCTTTCGCGAAAGCGTACCATTGCTTTTTCTTCTATAAACGGCCAGTTTGTGTGAGACCAATTCATTGATTTCTTTTCGCGTGCATTAGGCAGTGTGCGGATCACTAAAGCTTCTGGAGATTTACCTTTAAGCAGACTGTGGAACTGCTTATCTCTTAGTATAAAATCGTCTTCGTCATTATCTAAAGGTTCAGGAATTACAGTAATCACCTCTGCCACAAAAAAGAAAGTTTTGAGATTTTTATTGATACTGTGTACCTTCTCTGTAATATGGCCAACGGTTTCTGTGTGGGTTCCGTGCGCGTGAGGATTAAAGGTGATAGTGGTGAAGTTTACATCTCCGCCTTCACTCACTTTACCTACCCACTCGCCATCTGTGACTGTCTCAAACTTAGGCGGTTCAATATACCAAGCCAGCGGATTCTTCTTAGGAGTAAGAGGAATCGAGAGATCAATAGGTTTTAAAAGATCGACCTTAAAAGTTTCTTTATTATGGGATATTGTTGCAAGCATAGCGTAATTCAAAAGAAGACTAAAGATAAAAATCCTGAATAGATTAACCTAAGTCTTTTGCCTTATAGATAATTGAAATATCTACTAGTGCAAATTAAAAGATTAGAAAGCGCTACTTTAAATTTAAGATAAACAAATCACTAGCGATTCCGTCGCTTAAGAACTTCCCTTTTTTTGACACATATACACGATCACCTTCTTTAAACAAGAGATGTTCTTCTACATGCTTTTGTGAATACTCAATAAAATAGTCTTTGTACTTATCGCCATATAAAGTGGCTATCTCTGTAAGTGAAACACCAAACTGCGTGCGCAATCTAGTCATCACATACTCATTGTATTGATCTGTAAGTGAGAGCTCTTCCACCTCTTGTGGCAACTCTCCGGCAGTGATTGCTTTTATGTACTTCGGGTTGTTATTAATATTCCACGCGCGACGATTATTATCATAACTATGTGCAGAAGGTCCTATCCCAATATATTTTTTCCCTTGCCAGTATGCCGTATTGTTTCTAGAGTGGAAACCAGGCTTTGCAAAGTTTGAAAACTCATAGTTCTCATAGCCTGCTTCTTCCATTTTACGTATTAAAAGCTCATGATGCTCTTGAGCAACCTCGTCCTCTACGGGTGGAACAATTCCTTTTTTGATAAAGTTTTCTAGTGCTGTCTTAGGTTCTACGGTAAGTGCGTATGCAGATATATGAGGTACATTAAGTTTTAACGCTTGATCAATATTTTCTTCCCAACGCTCATTAGTCATCCCAGGGATTCCGTAAATAAGATCAAGCGAACTATTAGGAAATTGTTTTCTTGAAAGCACTAGGCAATCTATGGCTTCTGTAGCATTGTGGGCACGGTTCATTAACTTGAGATCTTCTTCAAAAAACGATTGTACGCCTATGCTCAACCTGTTAATTCTTGATTCGGCTAGTTCGCTTATTTTCTCTGGAGTAAGATCATCAGGATTTGCTTCTAGCGTAATTTCTGGATCTTCTTCAATCGTATAATGCGTATAACAAGCATCTATAATTTGTTCAATCTCTGCAGTGTTCAAAACAGAAGGTGTCCCTCCACCAAAGTAGACATTAGACACTTCGTCATTTTCAAACTCCGCTTTACGCATCTCAAGTTCGCTTATGATTGCCGTTATCATTTCCTCCTTTTTACCCATGGTGGTCGAAAAGTGAAAATCACAATAGTGACAAGCTTGCTTGCAAAATGGTATGTGAATGTAGATGGATGCCATAATTTTTAAAAGAATATTATTTCTTAACCCGCTTATCATTTTGCTTTACAAAGCTCTCCCAGCCAGAATAGCTTTTACCTATTTCTACTTTTCCAGAGTTGTAATAATGACACACTGCAGCTGCGAGTCCATCTGTGGAGTCTAAGTTTTTAGGCAAGGTTTTTAGTTTCAATAAAGACTGCAGCATTCTTGCCACTTGCTCCTTACTTGCATTACCGTTTCCAGTAACTGCCATTTTTATCTTTTTAGGAAGATATTCTGTTATGGGGATTTCTCTAGATAACCCTGCAGCCATCGCCACACCTTGTGCTCTACCTAACTTGAGCATACTTTGTACATTCTTTCCAAAAAACGGCGCCTCTATCGCAATCTCATCTGGGTGATAGGTGTCTATTAATTGGATAGTTCGCTCAAAAATAAGCTTAAGCTTCACGTATGGGTCATTATACTTTTGAAGCAACAACTCATTAAGCAGCATGAATTCCATCTTCTTTCCTACTATTTTAATGAGCCCAAAACCCATAATTGTGGTTCCTGGATCAATCCCTAATATGATTCTTTCGTCTGCCACTGC
The DNA here is from genome assembly GCF_042466145.1 of Dokdonia sp. R78006. NCBI lineage: Bacteria > Pseudomonadati > Bacteroidota > Flavobacteriia > Flavobacteriales > Flavobacteriaceae > Dokdonia > Dokdonia sp. R78006. The sequence continues at coordinate 798,037 of NZ_JAXHBU010000001.1, forward strand.
TTTTATTGTTACTTTGTAAACATCCTTAACAAAGAAATGAATGCCTAGATTATCTCACAAAGCTACGCAATTACTCTGGGCGACTCTTAAGATTCTCATTGTAGTACTCGCTGGATATTTTATTTATAGCAAACTCAACCAAAGCGCACTAATTAATCTCCAGTTTCAACTTTCTGAAATAAACACGTCATCGTTATATTTCTATATTATAATAATACTATTATTTACAGCTTCCAATTGGTTTTTTGAGTTTAAAAAATGGCAAGTTTTAGTAGGTTACTTTAGGCAGTTAAGCTTTCGCGAAAGCGTACAACAAACCCTTACTGCGCATCTTGCTGGTTTTGTAACTCCAGCAAAAGCGGGTGATTATGGAGCCAAAGCGCTGTATTACCCAAAAGAGCAACGCAAAAAACTTCTCTTCTTAAATTTTATAGGAAACATGTACCAGCTGCTAGCAACGCTTGTCGTAGGTTTTGTAGGCTTAGGTATGCTAGCGTTATTTACAAGTGGCACTGCAATCTTTTTCTGGGGTCTAAGTATTTTTATGACACTGGTCTTTTATCAAATATTACCAAAAGTTCTCAAGCGTTTTAATTGGTCATTAAAAGGAAATGCATGGCATAAAATCAAGAGTTTCTGGAAGGCTATACCTAAAGATATCAAACGCAAGACTCGCTTATATTCCTTTATACGTTATGCGATATTTGCACATCAATTTTATATTATTTTACTGATGTTGGGAGCAGATATTCCCTACGTATTTGCCATGTCGTGTATTGCCGCTATGTATATTTTAAGTTCTATAATACCCGTGATGCAACTACTTGATGTAGTAGTGCGCGGCGGAGTTGCCGTACTTGTTTTTAGCTGGTATTTTGTACCTGAAGAAATTGTGTTAAGCACCGTGCTCATCATGTGGTTATGCAATGTCGTGTTGCCGCTTCTACCAGGAGCTATCTACCTATTTAAAAATAAAAAGCGCTCAAGCGTAGCCCTATAATAAATGATCTGGATACTGCTTTTCGTTTTTATTTTTTACGGTATTATCATACTTGGCTTCACCATTAAAACAACGTATGCTGGTACTTTTAATAATCGTACTACAGCGCATGAAAACGGATTTACGGTAATTGTACCTTTTAGAAATGAAACTAAGAACCTCCCACGATTATTAACCTCACTAGCCGCGATAGATTACCCTTCTCATAATTGGGAACTTATTCTTGTAAATGACGAGTCTACAGACAACTCCCTTGAGGTTATAAATCAATGTCTCAAGAATAATCCTATTTCTAATGTGAGCATTATAAACAACGTGCGTACTACAGCCTCACCAAAAAAAGATGCGCTACAAGCCGCTATTAACAAGGCTCAACATAACTGGATTGTTACAACAGATGCAGATTGCTACGCCCCAACACAATGGCTCGCCACACTAGATGCTGCGATACAACAAGAGCAACCACTTATGGTCATTATGCCGGTTGCTATCGCTACCACAGCGCGTCCTTCTTTCTTAACTGCATATGAGCAACTCGACTTTTTAAGTCTAATGGGAGCGACTGCTGGAAGCTTTCATTTTGGTCTTCCTTTTTTATGTAACGGAGCAAATCTTGCGTATGATAAAGATGCCTTTATAAAAGTGCAAGGATTTTCTAATAATGATCATATAGCTAGTGGCGATGATCATTTTTTACTAGAAAAATTTCAAGAAAGGTTTAAAGATAAGATAAGCTATCTACGCTCTCAGGATGCCATTGTAAACACGCAGCCACAAGAGTTGTGGAGTACATTTATAGCACAGCGCACACGATGGGCAGCCAAGTCTAGCGCTTACACGTTTTGGTTTTCAAAACTTATGGGTTTATTGGTTGTGAGCGGTAATCTTATGAGTGGCTTAGGTTTGATTTATCTCGCTTTCGCGAAAGCGGAAACCCAATCTCTAATTATCATCGCACTGTTACTCAAAATAATCGCCGATGGAATTCTTATCGCAACCGAAGCCCAGTTTTACAAGAAACTTAGCTATTTGAAATGGTATCCAGTTGTGATGATTTGTTACCCGTTTTTAAGTACTTACATAGCCATAAGATCGCTTACTAGTAGTTACCAATGGAAAGGTAGGAACTACGCGAAATAATAGCCGATAACACTATTTAAAGTTATTTACTCAACCTTGAGTACTACGGGAATTTTAAATTTTGTCTTTACAGGAACCCCTTGTTTTGTAGCAGCCTTAGCTTGAGGAAGTTGTTTGGCCGCTTCATGAATCCACTGCTCTAATTTTGGAATTTCTGCGCGAATTTCTGGTGTAATGGCAAGGGTGTCAATACAGTATTTACCTTTTTCATTTACCACAAAATTGACTACAATGGTATCGTTGAGCTCTCTATTTACAACAATCGTGTGTTTACCAAAAGACTCATAAAACGTGCTCGTTACTGTCTCTTCAAAACATACTCTCAACGCCTCCCCTTCTGCTTGTGAGCTACATGTATCAAAGGTAGGATACCCGTCAACTTTATGGAGATCTATGGCCTTCCAGCTTTCTGAAAGATACTCGGAAGATGAGATCTTTTTTGTTTCTATACGGTCGCAAGAAGTCATTACAGCTATTGCTGTAATCATTACTAAACCACGATATAATAAGCCTCTCATACGTACTTCGAAAGTACGATTTTTAAATCTCGTTTAAAAGTGCTGTAAATAGGGTTAGTCCTGCGCTTTTTTAGCTTCAAAAATTTCTCTTTTAAGGATTACAATTCTCTCCTTAGCAATTCTTATCAAATATGGCTTTGATTTTGATTTTTCAGATTGAGTTACAAACTTCTCATACAATTGGACTACCTCTTCCTTGTCTTCATAATAATTATCGGCTGCTACGGCAATGGCATATATGGCATCAAGGTTATCAGGATCTTCTTTAACTGCTAGTTGATAGTGCTTCATTGCCTGAGTGAACTCTTTCTTAAACTCGTAAGCTCTACCTAATGTAAAGTACACATCATCAAGCGGCAAATCTTTATACCTAAGCGCTTTGGTCGAATAATCAACGGCCTTATCGTATTCTCTGTTAAAGTTATACAACCTAGCAAGGGTAATAAGTGTTCCCCAGTCTTCATCATCATAAGCGAGTACCTCTTCATAAGCTTCTATAGCCTCTGGATACATTCTTTTCTCGTAGTAGGCACGCCCTAGTTTATTTCTCACAAACGCGGTATCCACACCTAAATCTAGTAGTTTATTAAACCACGCTATGGCCTCAACCCACCATCCTTTTATGTAATAGTTTTGAGCTAGAATATTAGTTATCTTAATATTCTCTGGGTAACTCTCAAGAGCTTTCTCAGAAATCTTTTCTACGATGTCGTATTCTTTTAATCCTAGATGATGCTTTGCAAGCTCATACATCGCATTTTGATGTGTAGAATCTAGCTGTACTGCCTTTGCAAAAGCTTTTTCTGAAGTGTCTATCTTTTCATTATCTACTTTTCTATTTAAAACCAAGGTATCCTTTACCGCGGTCTTTTTAAGTGCTCGTCCCCATTGATAGTAATACTCAGGATTAGTAGGGAATCTCATTGCTAAATCAGAAAAAATTGAGTCTGCAAGATGATGCTTTGAATTTGACAGTAATAATCTACCGTACTCTGTTTGAGCTATGGGTTGCTTGTTATTTAGTTCTAATGATTTTTTATAATAGACTAAGGCATCAGTTTTTACCCCTTTACCGTTATAGGCTCTTGCTATTTGCAAATATGTTCTAGCCGAAGGATCTTTTATAAATTCATACTGAGCAATTGCCTGTGTATAATCTCCCACAGCATATAAACTATCTGCAATAGCCAAAGCCGGAGCTTGTGCTCCGGCTTTTGAAAATGCTATGATACTTAAAAGTATAATTAGTTTTCTCATAGGTTACTCTGCTATTTTAAAAATAATAGGTAAGCTGTAAAGAACTCCTACTTCTTCGCCATTGTGTTTACCAGGTTTCATTTTTGGCAACATAGAAATTACGCGCTGTGCTTCTACATCAAGATCTGGGTGTGGTGAGCGAGTTCTTAGATTTGTAACATATCCGTTTTTATCAATTTTAAAACTTGCAAAAATCCTGTTAGTCCCAGTAAGATTTAACTGTTTACCTAATCCAATATTAAAGTTAGAATTCACCAAGGCACTTATTTTTTGTGACATACAGTCTCTACGTTGCTCATTTGAAGCGACTGACTCACATCCAGGAAATACTGGAACTTCATCTATCACTGCAAATGGGATATTACCATTCTCATCTAGATTGTACACAACTTCTTGCTTAACAACTTCTATTAATTCGCCATCATCCTTATTCATATTAAAAGTATGCACAGATGTTCCTTTTGTTTTTTTGGCTGATGTCATACTTAGATCATTGATCATTAGAGACTCTGTTTTTGAAAGGTTCTCTTTTTGCTCTACTAGCAGTTGTAATTCACTAATTTTTTGCTCTAATGATTGATTTTCCACCAGCTCATTATCTTCACTACATGAAACATAAACTAACATTGATAATACTAATGGTGCGATAAACATGTACTTGATTAACGCACTCTTTTTTGATTTTGATTTTTGTAACATAATGATTCGATTTTTGATTAATGATTGATTGAAAAATGTATTTGTAAAAGAAAGGTTATTAGTGCCAAAAGCAGTATTTAACAACTTTTCATAGTATGCCTTTTTTGATGTGGCTGCTGTTGCTTTTTGATCTGCTAGATATTCATGAACTGTGCTTATCAGTTTTTGATTGAAATATATTAATGGGTTGAACCAAAAGATAATTTTCATGATCTCAAAAAAGATAAGATCCCAAGTATGCCCCTGTTTTGCGTGTATCTGTTCGTGGGTAAGAATTTGCTTTCGCGAAAGCGTATCTATATCCTCTCCAATAAATATGTATTTAAAAAAGGTAAAAGCTTCTGTACTGTTAGGGACATTAATAATGTGCTCCCCACGTCGTTTAAAAGATAAATAGCTAATAAAACTTTTGACCTTTATCAAAAGTAGTAATACACTTACTGCAACACCTACGAAGTAAATACTCAACCACGGAATAATAAAGGAGTTTGTTTGTTCTGTTTGGCTCGTAGTTGCTTCACCTATTACTACTTCTGGTAACATGACAGACATCACCTCTACGGGCACGACTGTTTGTAAACTTGCAATTTTTATAAATGGTAATAAAAGCGCTATGAGAGGTGTCATTAGAAGGTAAATTCTATTGCATACAAAGAAGGTTTCCTTTCTTAATAGGAGATAATACACTGCTAAGAATATTGCTTGAAAACAGATGACTTGTATAATGTACGCTATCATATCGCATGATTTAATATGGTTATTCTATTTAATTACTCTGCTATTTTAAACGTAATTGGTAAGCTATAAAGAACTCCAACTTCTTCTCCTGCCTGACTTCCGGGTTTCATTTGAGGTAGATTGTAAATAACTCTTCTAGCCTCTTCTGCTATATCTGGATGTGATGCGCGTGCCTCAACGTTATCTACCTGTCCCCTTTTATTAATTCTAAATGATACAAACACTCTGTTAACTCCTGTAAGACCTAGTGGTTTTGCAATACTTGTATTAAAATTAGCACTTACATATTTTGAGACTTTATCTGACATACATGTCTTTTTATCTTCATTCCCTTCTAGTTCATTACAACCAGGGTAGGTAGGGACATTATCTATAACTGCAAATGGTATTTCGAGTTCCTCTTGAGTTTCGACAACTTCTACTTCTTCTTTATATATAGCCTGAGAAGTATAAGTATTTTTTAACTTATATTTTTTACGTAGCTCCTCAACTGTGTAAGATTTTATATCAAATTTTTCTTTGAGCTCCACAATGTCATCCTTACTTGAAAACATAAGTAATTTATCCATACCGTTGAGTGTAGAACTTTTGTCCTCTATTAGGTCAAAATCTGAAACATCTAAAGATTTATTTTTATGTATTGCTTCTAAAAATGCTTTCTCATTACTTGCTAACTTTAAGGTATCTATAATTATAATAGAGTAATTAACTTTCTCGTTATTAAAATCACTTTCCATCAATGTAAAATTCTCTCTCTCCACCTCTCCTGATTTACTCGAATTTTGCGCCCAAGAAACTTGCACTAGCATTGCTAGTATAAGAGGTGCTATAAGAAAGTACTTGATGAGAGCACTCTTTTTTGATTTTGATTTTTGTAGCATAATAATTCGATTTTTGATTAATGATTGATTGAAAAATGTATTTGTAAAAGAAAGGTTATTAGTGCCAAAGGCTGTATTTAACAACTCTTCATAGTATGCTTTTTTTGATGTGGCTGCTGTTGCTTTTTGATCGGCCAGGTATTCATGTACGGTACTTATCAGCTTTTGATTAAAATATATTAGTGGGTTGAACCAAAAGATAATTTTCATGATCTCAAAAAAGATAAGATCCCAAGTATGCCCCTGTTTTGCGTGTATCTGTTCGTGGGTAAGAATTTGCTTTCGCGAAAGCGTATCTATATCCTCTCCAATAAATATGTACTTAAAAAAGGTAAAAGCTTCTGTGCTGTTAGGGACATTTATGATGTGTTCCCCACGTCGTTTAAAAGATAAATAGCTAATAAAACTTTTGAACTTTATCACAAGAAGTAATGCACTTACTGCAACACCTACGAAGTAAATACTCAACCACGGAATGACAAAGGAGCTTGTCTGTTCTGCTTGACTCGTAGTGGCATCACCTATTACTACTTCTGGTAACATGACAGACATCACCTCCATAGGAACTACTGTTTGTAAACTTGCAATTTTCACAAATGGTAGTAAAAGCGCTATGACAGGCGTCACTAGAAGGTAAATTCTATTGCATACAAAGAAGGTTTCCTTTCTTAATAATAGGTAATACACCGCTAAGAATATTGCTTGAAAACAGATGGCTTGGACTACATATGCTATCATGACTAGTCGTTTTTATTAATTTCTTTGAGTATGGCTTCTAGGTCTTGTACACCTACATCATTCTTTTTTACAAAGAAGCTCACCATGCTTTTAAAACTTCCATTAAAATAGCTATCCATCATTTTGTGCATAGAATCATTGCTATACACCTCCTTTGTAACTAAGGGATAGTAGAGGTATCCTCTTCCTTCTTTCTCATGGCCTACAAAACCTTTGTTCTCCAATATCCTTATGATTGTTGAGATGGTGTTGTATGCTGGTTTTGGCTCTGGCATTTTATCAATAAGAGTTGCGACATTTGCTTTTTTGGCTACCCATAATAGCTGCATCACCTCTTCTTCTGCCTTTGTAAGTTGTTTCATAGTCGAGCTTTGTATTCCTTTAGATCACAATAACTTATAATCCTTATTTCTATTAATTACTCAAATATAACTAAAACATTAGTTTAAACTAATGTTTTAGTTTAAAATTTTAAAAATATGCTTTTCGGCTTACTATCAGCAATTAGATAATTGAAAAATAAATTTTAAGCTATACGCAGTGGAAGGCTAACGCTCTATGGTTTAGTAGGACGTTCGTTGTGACATTACTCATAGATTACGACAATTGATAGCTCGACTATCTAAAACTTCATTAAAGGAGCTTAAAACCTTCTTGAGTGCGGATTTATCTTTGACAGATTTCTCTATATTGAAGCTACATCGTCTAGTGAAGTACTAGGCGGGTTTATATAACGCTTTCGCGAAAGCGTACAAACAAAAAAAGCCCCCTCTTCAAAAGAAAAGGGGACTTTGTATTAAGAAACTAAAGTTAGTTCTTTATCACTATAAATTCTGAACGTCTGTTAAGTTGATGCTCCTCTTCTGAACACTTAACTCCGTTAGAACATGTATTTACTGGTTGCTTTTCTCCATATCCTTGTCCGGTGATTCTAGAAGAGCTTATGCCTTGTTCAATAATATATGCAACTGTTGACTTTGCACGCTTATCTGACAAGCTTAGGTTATAAGAGTCCTTACCTCTACTGTCTGTATGAGATCTTGCATCTAAAACCATAGTAGGATACTCACGCATTACTGCTATTACTTTTTCTAATTCAAGCGCAGCGTCTGGACGAATATTGAATCGATCGAAATCAAAGTAAATAGGATTGAGTTCTAAAACCTTTGCAAGATCATCACCTACATTGATTGGTTTTTGGAGAAGGCTCAATACTAAGTCGTTTGTAAGTGTGCCTGTTACATCTGGAGTTGTAGTTATAGCCTCTGCAGTACTATATTCTTCTTTTGAAGCACGTATAACGTACTGCGTAACACATGTTGCCTCAAATGCATAAGCTCCTGCAGCTGTTGCCTGAACAGCCTCAATTACCTCACCTTCACTATCTATAAGCTGGACTGTTGCTTCTGAAATAGGATTGCCACTATCTTTATCTGTAACAACACCCACTAGTTTAATATCACATGGTATTTCCTCTTTTAAGAACTTATAAATATCATCACTTCCCTGACCACGTTTACGATTTGAAGCAAAGTAACCTACTTGCGTATCCTCATTCAATATAAAAGTAAAATCGTCAAAAGAACTATTAATAGGCTCACCTATATTACTAATAACCTCTTTTTCATTACTATTTGTTCTAGGAGTTGTTGCAAATACATCAAGTCCCCCTAGACCAGGATGACCGTCTGATCCAAAGTACAATACTCCTTTTGAGCTCATGAATGGGAAAGTCTCTCTACCTTCTGTATTTACCGGTCTTCCTAAGTTTATAGGTGTTCCTACAGAATCTGTTGCATCAATTGTTGCAACCCATATATCTGAAAGTCCTACGGTACCAGGCATATCTGATGCAAAATATAATTTAGTCTCATCTGCATTAAGTGTAGGGTGTGCTGTAGAGTACTCGTCACTGTTAAATGGCATTTCTACAGGTGTAGACCATTTACCATTTTCTTTTTTAGACTTATAAATCTTAAGCTTGTTTGTTCCATTCTTTGATTTACGGTAATTTCCTTTATTGAAATTATTTCTAGTAAAATATACCGTGTTACCGTCTTTTGTAAATGCTGTAGTGCTCTCGTGAAATTTTGAATTTAATTCTCTACTAAAAGTTTTAGGCTTAGTATACGATCCTGAACTTGCTCCAACTTTAGATTCGTATAAATCTAAGAAAGGTTCGTTATTCCATTTGTGAATTTTCTTTGTTGCTCCACCAGTATCACGTGATGACGCAAAAATCAATTTACCTTCATATTCTGTAGGAGCAAAATCTGAGTATCTAGAGTTTATACTACGTATATCTTCTATGGTATACTTGCTCTTTTTATAATCGATATTACTAAGATAGTTAGGCTCTTCAGTAAAAAGCTCTGCTCTTAAATCACCACTATTAACCTCGTTAAACTTAGCCATCATATCATCTGCACGATCATAATTTTTAAGAGCACGCAAGGTTTGTGCAAAACGGAAATAGTATTCTGGTTTTATCTCTTCTGCATAGTTGCTTACAAGCTTGTTGTACCACATCTCTGCTTCTCCATATTTCGCATTGAAATAGTAGCTATCTGCTATCTTTTGAAAAAGATCGGCAGATTTATATCCTTTCTCTGCAACTTCTAGGTAGATTTTTCTGGCATCTACAAAGGCATATTGATCAAACTTTTTATCAGCTTTATCAATTTTTCCTTCTTGAGCATTTACTGTAAAAATTCCTAAGAAAAGAAGGCTAAGGCAAAAACAAATTATATTTTTCATCATGTAATCAATTTAGATATACTACTAGAGTATACGTATTAAAAGAATCTAGGGGTAAGCATTCTATCATACTCATTGAAGAGTTCAAAACGAAGAAAAACTTCGAAACTCCCGTCATTATAGACAGTCTCTCCAAGATCAGTGCTTTCACGATCATAAGCAAGACCGATAAGCATACTATCTGACACTTGAAAACCTACAAGACCACTTAAAGCTGCGCTCCATCTATAAGCTGCTCCTAAGTGTAATTTTTCCATCACCAAAAAATTTGCCGTAAGATCAACTTGAAGTGGAGCTCCAGCAACTACCTTGACAAGAGTACTAGGTTTAAATTTCAGTTGCTCGTTAATATCAAAAGTATATCCCATTATTCCATAATAGTGGATACGCTCCTTTGCTATAAAACTAGCTGAGTTACTATTGTTACTTTCATCAAAATGCTCAGTTTGAATTAAATTAGGAGCACTTAAACCAGCATAAAATCTATCTGTATGATAATATAATCCAGCACCAATTACAGGAGAAATTTTATTATCTATATTTTGAGAAAATCTAGGATCTGTAACGTCAAACAGTGACAATTTAGAAAAGTCAACATCTAAAACGTGACCTCCCGCTTTCAATCCAAAACTTAATTTTCCTGAATTTGAGGTATTTATTGTGTAGCTAAAGTCTGCACCAATGTATGTTTCTTGAGCTGGCCCTAGTGCATCATTTACTATAGATAATCCTAACCCTACTTTACCTTCACCTATAGGTGAGTGAATACTTAAACTTTGAGTTCTAGGAGCACCTTCAAGACCAACCCACTGACTTCTATGAAGTCCCACAATACTCGTCACACCTCTATTCCCTGCATAAGCTGGGTTGATAGCAACTGTATTGTACATATACTGAGTATACTGCGGATCTTGTTGTGCAGTTAGCGTAAATGTACTTAGCACTAGTGTTGCTAAGAAAACAACTGTTAATATTATATTTTTCATATATACATCTAATAAAATCGTTGAGTGCATAATGCACTCAACGATTTAAAATTATTTATCTAGTTAAATATAGATATCCAGAGTTATTGATAGTCTCTCCTACAGAATTAACATATTCTAGTATCCAGTAATATGTTCCTACAGGTAAGAATTTATCTTGAGATATCGTAGTTCTACCTTCTGATAATCCTATGAAAGTTTTACCATCAGACCCATATCCTTCTGCATTATATACTTCTACACCCCATCTATTAAAGATTCTTAATCTATTTTCTGGGAAGTTCTCTATTCCTTGTATTCTGAATGAATCGTTACGACCATCTCCGTTCATGGAGATACCATTGTTAAAGATAAGTCCTGAACTCTGACTTAATACGGTAACTGTAGGATCATCATCACTAGTGGTATCTGTTACATCATCAGATACGTCTGAGATCTCTAGACCATTATTAGTCAATCCAATCGCTAGTGCAGTATTTACAACCTCACCATTATTAACATCCTGTTGAGTAATAATATATACCGCTGTAAATGTAACTGATTCACCTGGAAGTAAACTTACTGCATCACCTATCACTTCTACCATCTCATCGGTTACTATAACATCATTTAATATCACGTTACCCGTATTAATAACATCAAAGGTATAAATAATCTGATCACCTGCATTTGCAAACCCATCTTGATTAAAATCTTGGAATACTCCATTCTTAGTAATCATGATATCCGGAGACTGATCTAAGATAGTCACTGTAGGATCTTCAAAATCTCCATCACCATCAACATCTACGTTTGTTGTATCGGTTGGATCATCAGATTGATCTGTAATTGTATTACCCGCCTGATCAGTTCCTTCTGCAGTTGCAACGTTTACAACTCCTCCAGCTTCAATATCATCTTGAGTGATTGTATATGTCCCAGTAAATGAAGCACTCTCACTTATTGCTAATACCGCAACTGGACCTTCATTGATAATGATTAATGGATCCACAACGAGAACATTAGTAAGGTCTTCGTTTCCATTATTTGTAACTGTTAAAGAGTAAGTGATAGTATCACCAGCATCAACTACATTATTACCATTTAAATCATTTAAAACGCCCACTTTAACAAGATCTAAATTAGGTGTTGTAACCGGAGCATCATTATCTGTAATAGTTACTGTTCCGCTTGGATCTGTATTGGCAGTGTTGCCACTTGTTACTGTTCCATCTACTGTGAAAATCTCATCTTCCTCATCTAATGTATCATCAGTAATTGGAATTACAACTTCACCAGCAGTCTCTCCAGCAGGAATCGTTACTGTAACAATAGTTTCTGTGTAATCATCCTCACCAGCAGTACCAGTCGTCGTTACAATCTCGATAACAGTATCCTGATCACTTGGGTTACTTAAGGTTACAGGAATTGTTACCGTACCAGCTCCTTCATCTACTACTACATCTTCGATAGTCACCGTTGGTGCACCATCATTATCTGTAATAGTTACTGTTCCACTTGGATCAGTATTATCAGTGTTGCCACTTGTTACTGTTCCATCTACTGTGAATGTCTCATCTTCCTCATCAAGCATATCATCCGTAATAGGAATCACAACTTCACCAGTAGTCTCTCCTGCAGGAATCGTTACCGTTACAATAGTCTCTGTGTAATCATCCTCACCAGCAGTACCAGTCGTAGTTACTATCTCGATAACAGTATCCTCATCACTTGGGTTACTTAAGCTTACAGGAATTGTTACAGTTCCAGCTCCTTCATCTACAATCACATCTTCGATAGTCACCGTTGGTGCACCATCGTTATCTGTAAGCGTTACTGTTCCACTTGGATCAGTATTGTCAGTGTTACCACTTGTTACTGTTCCATCTACTGTGAAAATCTCATCTTCCTCATCTAATGTATCATCAGTGATTGGAATTACAACTTCACCAGCAGTCTCTCCAGCAGGAATCGTTACCGTTACAATAGTTTCTGTGTAATCATCCTCACCAGCAGTACCAGTCGTCGTTACAATATCGATAACAGTATCCTCATCACTTGGGTTACTTAAGGTTACAGGAATTGTTACAGTTCCAGCTCCTTCATCTACTACTACATCTTCGATAGTCACTGTTGGTGCACCATCATTATCTGTAATAGTTACTGTTCCGCTTGGATCTGTATTATCAGTGTTGCCACTTGTTACTGTTCCATCTACTGTGAATGTCTCATCGTCTTCATCTGTAGTATCCTCTGTAATTGGAACAATTACTTCTCCTTCTGTTTCACCAGCAGGTATTGTTACCGTTACAATAGTCTCTTCAAAATCATCCGCTCCAGCAGTACCAGTCGTCGTCACAATCTCGATAACAGTATCCTCATCACTTGGGTTACTTAATGTTACAGGAACTGTTACTGTTCCAGCATCTTCATTTACTACTACATCTTCGATAGTTACCGTTGGTACACCATCGTTATCTGTAATAGTTACCGTTCCACTTGGATCTGTATTATCAGTGTTGCCACTTGTTACTGTTCCATCTACTGTGAAGATCTCATCTTCTTCATCTGTCGTGTCTTCTGTAATTGGAACAACTACTTCTCCTTCTGTTTCACCAGCAGGTATTGTTACCGTTACTATAGTCTCTTCAAAATCATCCGCTCCAGCAGTACCAGTCGTAGTTACAATCTCAATAACAGTATCCTCATCACTTGGGTTACTTAATGTTACAGGAACTGTTACTGTTCCAGCATCTTCATTTACTACTACATCTTCGATAGTTACCGTTGGTACACCATCGTTATCTGTAATAGTTACCGTTCCACTTGGATCTGTATTATCAGTGTTGCCACTTGTTACTGTTCCATCTACTGTGAAGATCTCATCTTCTTCATCTGTCGTGTCTTCTGTAATTGGAACAACTACTTCTCCTTCTGTTTCACCAGCAGGTATTGTTACCGTTACTATAGTCTCTTCAAAATCATCCGCTCCAGCAGTACCAGTCGTAGTTACAATCTCAATAACAGTATCCTCATCACTTGGGTTACTTAATGTTACAGGAACTGTTACTGTTCCAGCATCTTCATTTACTACTACATCTTCGATAGTTACCGTTGGTACACCATCGTTATCTGTAATAGTTACCGTTCCACTTGGATCTGTATTATCAGTGTTGCCACTTGTTACTGTTCCATCTACTGTGAAGATCTCATCTTCTTCATCTGTCGTGTCTTCTGTAATTGGAACAACTACTTCTCCTTCTGTTTCACCAGCAGGTATTGTTACCGTTACTATAGTCTCTTCAAAATCATCCGCTCCAGCAGTACCAGTCGTAGTTACAATCTCAATAACAGTATCCTCATCACTTGGGTTACTTAATGTTACAGGAACTGTTACTGTTCCAGCATCTTCATCTACAATCACATCTTCGATAGTCACTGTTGGTGCTCCATCGTTATCTGTAACCGTTACTGTTCCGCTTGGATCTGTATTATCAGTGTTGCCACTTGTTACTGTTCCATCTACTGTGAATGTCTCATCTTCTTCATCTGTAGTATCCTCTGTAATTGGAACAATTACTTCTCCTTCTGTTTCACCAGCAGGTATTGTTACCGTTACTATAGTTTCTTCAAAATCATCCGCTCCAGCAGTACCAGTCGTCGTCACAATCTCGATAACAGTATCCTCATCACTTGGGTTACTTAATGTTACAGGAACTGTTACTGTTCCAGCATCTTCATTTACTACTACATCTTCGATAGTTACCGTTGGTACACCATCGTTATCTGTAATAGTTACCGTTCCGCTTGGATCAGTATTATCAGTGTTGCCACTTGTTACTGTTCCATCTACTGTGAAGATCTCATCGTCTTCATCTGTAGTATCCTCTGTAATTGGAACAATTACTTCTCCTTCTGTTTCACCAGCAGGTATTGTTACCGTTACTATAGTTTCTTCAAAATCATCCGCTCCAGCAGTACCAGTCGTCGTCACAATCTCGATAACAGTATCCTCATCACTTGGGTTACTTAATGTTACAGGAACTGTTACTGTTCCAGCATCTTCATTTACTACTACATCTTCGATAGTTACCGTTGGTACACCATCGTTATCTGTAATAGTTACCGTTCCACTTGGATCTGTATTATCAGTGTTGCCACTTGTTACTGTTCCATCTACTGTGAAGATCTCATCTTCCTCATCTGTCGTGTCTTCTGTAATTGGAACAACTACTTCTCCTTCTGTTTCACCAGCAGGTATTGTTACCGTTACAATAGTCTCTTCAAAATCATCCGCTCCAGCAGTACCAGTCGTAGTTACAATCTCAATAACAGTATCCTCATCACTTGGGTTACTTAATGTTACAGGAACTGTTACTGTTCCAGCATCTTCATCTACAATCACATCTTCGATAGTCACTGTTGGTGCTCCATCGTTATCTGTAACCGTTACTGTTCCGCTTGGATCTGTATTATCAGTGTTGCCACTTGTTACTGTTCCATTTACTGTGAATGTCTCATCTTCTTCATCTGTAGTATCCTCTGTAATTGGAACAATTACTTCTCCTTCTGTTTCACCAGCAGGTATTGTTACCGTTACTATAGTTTCTTCAAAATCATCCGCTCCAGCAGTACCAGTCGTCGTCACAATCTCGATAACAGTATCCTCATCACTTGGGTTACTTAATGTTACAGGAACTGTTACTGTTCCAGCATCTTCATTTACTACTACATCTTCGATAGTTACCGTTGGTACACCATCGTTATCTGTAATAGTTACCGTTCCACTTGGATCTGTATTATCAGTGTTGCCACTTGTTACTGTTCCATCTACTGTGAAGATCTCATCTTCTTCATCTGTCGTGTCTTCTGTAATTGGAACAACTACTTCTCCTTCTGTTTCACCAGCAGGTATTGTTACCGTTACAATAGTCTCTTCAAAATCATCCGCTCCAGCAGTACCAGTCGTAGTTACAATCTCAATAACAGTATCCTCATCACTTGGGTTACTTAAGGTTACAGGAACTGTTACTGTTCCAGCATCTTCATTTACTACTACATCTTCGATAGTTACCGTTGGTACACCATCGTTATCTGTAATAGTTACCGTTCCACTTGGATCTGTATTATCAGTGTTGCCACTTGTTACTGTTCCATCTACTGTGAAGATCTCATCGTCTTCATCTGTAGTATCCTCTGTAATTGGAACAATTACTTCTCCTTCTGTTTCACCAGCAGGTATTGTTACCGTTACAATAGTCTCTTCAAAATCATCCGCTCCAGCAGTACCAGTCGTCGTCACAATCTCGATAACAGTATCCTCATCACTTGGGTTACTTAATGTTACAGGAACTGTTACTGTTCCAGCATCTTCATTTACTACTACATCTTCGATAGTTACCGTTGGTACACCATCGTTATCTGTAATAGTTACCGTTCCACTTGGATCTGTATTATCAGTGTTGCCACTTGTTACTGTTCCATCTACTGTGAAGATCTCATCTTCTTCATCTGTCGTGTCTTCTGTAATTGGAACAACTACTTCTCCTTCTGTTTCACCAGCAGGTATTGTTACCGTTACTATAGTCTCTTCAAAATCATCCGCTCCAGCAGTACCAGTCGTAGTTACAATCTCAATAACAGTATCCTCATCACTTGGGTTACTTAATGTTACAGGAACTGTTACTGTTCCAGCATCTTCATCTACAATCACATCTTCGATAGTCACTGTTGGTGCTCCATCGTTATCTGTAACCGTTACTGTTCCGCTTGGATCTGTATTATCAGTGTTGCCACTTGTTACTGTTCCATCTACTGTGAATGTCTCATCTTCTTCATCTGTAGTATCCTCTGTAATTGGAACAATTACTTCTCCTTCTGTTTCACCAGCAGGTATTGTTACCGTTACTATAGTTTCTTCAAAATCATCCGCTCCAGCAGTACCAGTCGTCGTCACAATCTCGATAACAGTATCCTCATCACTTGGGTTACTTAATGTTACAGGAACTGTTACTGTTCCAGCATCTTCATTTACTACTACATCTTCGATAGTTACCGTTGTTGAATCATCATTCGTGATCGTTCCTGTCGCTGTGGTTGCTAAAGGATCAATCGTTCCATTGGTAGTATTTGTAATTGTTACCTTAAAGTCTTCATCTGACTCTACAACATCATCTCCATTTACTGTCACCGGGAATACCGCAGTAGTCTCTCCAGCAGGGATTGTTACTGTAAGTTCTGTTGGTGCTACATAATCTGCATCACCTATCGTTCCTGTTCCATCTGCAACTGTAAAGGTTACTACTGTATCTGTATCAGCTGCTGCACTTAATGTTACAGGGAATTCAGCGACAACCGTAGTTCCATCTGCTCCTTCTGTTACTGTTACATCGCCAATACTTACTACCGTAGCATCATCATTCGTTATTGTTCCTGTTGCTGTGGTTGCTAAAGGATCAATCGTTCCATTGGTAGTATTTGTGATTGTTACCGCAAAGTCTTCATCTGACTCTACAACATCATCGCCATTTACTGTCACCGGGAATACCGCAGTAGTCTCTCCAGCAGGAATTGTTACTGTAAGTTCTGTTGGTGCTACATAATCTGCATCACCTATCGTTCCTGTTCCATCTGCAACTGTAAAGGTTACTACTGTATCTGTATCAGCTGCTGCACTTAATGTTACAGGGAATTCTGCTACAACCGTAGTTCCATCTGCTCCTTCTGTTACTGTTACATCGCCAATACTTACTACCGTAGCATCATCATTCGTGATCGTTCCTGTCGCTGTAGTTGCTAAAGGATCAATCGTTCCATTGGTAGTATTTGTAATTGTTACCGCAAAGTCTTCATCTGACTCTACAACATCATCGCCATTTACTGTCACTGGGAATACCGCAGTAGTCTCTCCAGCAGGGATTGTTACTGTAAGTTCTGTTGGTGCTACATAATCTGCATCACCTATCGTTCCTGTTCCATCTGCAACTGTAAAAGTTACTACTGTATCTGTATCAGCTGCTGCACTTAATGTTACAGGGAATTCAGCGACAACCGTAGTGCCATCTGCTCCTTCTGTTACTGTTACATCGCCAATACTTACTACCGTAGCATCATCATTCGTTATTGTTCCTGTTGCTGTGGTTGCTAAAGGATCAATCGTTCCATTGGTAGTATTTGTGATTGTTACCGCAAAGTCTTCATCTGATTCTACAACATCATCTCCATTTACTGTCACCGGGAATACCGCAGTAGTCTCTCCAGCAGGGATTGTCACTGTAAGTTCTGTTGGTGCTACATAATCTGCATCACCTATCGTTCCTGTTCCATCTGCAACTGTAAAGGTTACTACTGTATCTGTATCAGCTGCTGCTCTTAATGTTACAGGGAATTCAGCGACAACCGTAGTTCCATCTGCTCCTTCTGTTACCGTTACATCGCCAATACTTACTACCGTAGCATCATCATTCGTTATTGTTCCTGTCGCTGTGGTTGCTAAAGGATCAATCGTTCCATTGGTAGTATTTGTAATTGTTACCGCAAAATCTTCATCTGATTCTACAACATCATCGCCATTTACTGTCACTGGGAATACCGCAGTAGTCTCTCCAGCAGGTATTGTTACTGTAAGTTCTGTTGGTGCTACATAATCTGCATCACCTATCGTTCCTGTTCCATCTGCAACTGTAAAGGTTACTACTGTATCTGTATCAGCTGCTGCACTTAATGTTACAGGGAATTCAGCGACAACCGTAGTGCCATCTGCTCCTTCTGTTACCGTTACATCGCCAATACTTACTACCGTAGCATCATCATTCGTTATTGTTCCTGTTGCTGTGGTTGCTAAAGGATCAATCGTTCCATTGGTAGTATTTGTGATTGTTACCGCAAAGTCTTCATCTGACTCTACAACATCATCTCCATTTACTGTCACCGGGAATACCGCAGTAGTCTCTCCAGCAGGAATTGTTACTGTAAGTTCTGTTGGTGCTACATAATCTGCATCACCTATCGTTCCTGTTCCATCTGCAACTGTAAAGGTTACTACTGTATCTGTATCAGCTGCTGCACTTAATGTTACAGGGAATTCTGCTACAACCGTAGTTCCATCTGCTCCTTCTGTTACTGTTACATCGCCAATACTTACTACCGTAGCATCATCATTCGTTATTGTTCCTGTCGCTGTGGTTGCTAAAGGATCAATCGTTCCATTGGTAGTATTTGTGATTGTTACCTTAAAGTCTTCATCTGATTCTACAACATCATCGCCATTTACTGTCACCGGGAATACCGCAGTAGTCTCTCCAGCAGGAATTGTTACTGTAAGTTCTGTTGGTGCTACATAATCTGCATCACCTATCGTTCCTGTTCCATCTGCAACTGTAAAGGTTACTACTGTATCTGTATCAGCTGCTGCACTTAATGTTACAGGGAATTCAGCGACAACCGTAGTTCCATCTGCTCCTTCTGTTACTGTTACATCGCCAATACTTACTACCGTAGCATCATCATTCGTGATCGTTCCTGTCGCTGTAGTTGCTAAAGGATCAATCGTTCCATTGGTAGTATTTGTGATTGTTACCTTAAAGTCTTCATCTGATTCTACAACATCATCGCCATTTACTGTCACCGGGAATACCGCAGTAGTCTCTCCAGCAGGAATTGTTACTGTAAGTTCTGTTGGTGCTACATAATCTGCATTACCTATCGTTCCTGTTCCATCTGCAACTGTAAAGGTTACTACTGTATCTGTATCAGCTGCTGCACTTAATGTTACAGGGAATTCAGCGACAACCGTAGTTCCATCTGCTCCTTCTGTTACTGTTACATCGCCAATACTTACTACCGTAGCATCATCATTCGTGATCGTTCCTGTCGCTGTAGTTGCTAAAGGATCAATCGTTCCATTGGTAGTATTTGTAATTGTTACCGCAAAGTCTTCATCTGACTCTACAACATCATCGCCATTTACTGTCACTGGGAATACCGCAGTAGTCTCTCCAGCAGGGATTGTTACTGTAAGTTCTGTTGGTGCTACATAATCTGCATCACCTATCGTTCCTGTTCCATCTGCAACTGTAAAGGTTACTACTGTATCTGTATCAGCTGCTGCACTTAATGTTACAGGGAATTCAGCGACAACCGTAGTGCCATCTGCTCCTTCTGTTACCGTTACATCGCCAATACTTACTACCGTAGCATCATCATTCGTTATTGTTCCTGTCGCTGTGGTTGCTAAAGGATCAATCGTTCCATTGGTAGTATTTGTAATTGTTACCGCAAAGTCTTCATCTGACTCTACAACATCATCGCCATTTACTGTCACTGGGAATACCGCAGTAGTCTCTCCAGCAGGTATTGTTACTGTAAGTTCTGTTGGTGCTACATAATCTGCATCACCTATCGTTCCTGTTCCATCTGCAACTGTAAAGGTTACTACTGTATCTGTATCAGCTGCTGCACTTAATGTTACAGGGAATTCAGCGACAACCGTAGTGCCATCTGCTCCTTCTGTTACCGTTACATCGCCAATACTTACTACCGTAGCATCATCATTCGTTATTGTTCCTGTTGCTGTGGTTGCTAAAGGATCAATCGTTCCATTGGTAGTATTTGTGATTGTTACCGCAAAGTCTTCATCTGACTCTACAACATCATCTCCATTTACTGTCACCGGGAATACCGCAGTAGTCTCTCCAGCAGGAATTGTTACTGTAAGTTCTGTTGGTGCTACATAATCTGCATCACCTATCGTTCCTGTTCCATCTGCAACTGTAAAGGTTACTACTGTATCTGTATCAGCTGCTGCACTTAATGTTACAGGGAATTCAGCGACAACCGTAGTTCCATCTGCTCCTTCTGTTACCGTTACATCACCAATACTTACTACCGTAGCATCATCATTCGTTATTGTTCCTGTCGCTGTGGTTGCTAAAGGATCAATCGTTCCATTGGTAGTATTTGTGATTGTTACCGCAAAATCTTCATCTGATTCTACAACATCATCGCCATTTACTGTCACCGGGAATACCGCAGTAGTCTCTCCAGCAGGAATTGTTACTGTAAGTTCTGTTGGTGCTACATAATCTGCATCACCTATCGTTCCTGTTCCATCTGCAACTGTAAAGGTTACTACTGTATCTGTATCTGCTGCTGCACTTAATGTTACAGGGAATTCAGCGACAACCGTAGTTCCATCTGCTCCTTCTGTTACCGTTACATCGCCAATACTTACTACCGTAGCATCATCATTCGTTATTGTTCCTGTCGCTGTAGTTGCTAAAGGATCAATCGTTCCATTGGTAGTATTTGTAATTGTTACCGCAAAATCTTCATCTGATTCTACAACATCATCGCCATTTACTGTCACTGGGAATACCGCAGTAGTCTCTCCAGCAGGAATTGTCACTGTAAGTTCTGTTGGTGCTACATAATCTGCATCACCTATCGTTCCTGTTCCATCTGCAACTGTAAAGGTTACTACTGTATCTGTATCAGCTGCTGCACTTAATGTTACAGGGAATTCAGCGACAACCGTAGTGCCATCTGCTCCTTCTGTTACCGTTACATCGCCAATACTTACTACCGTAGCATCATCATTCGTTATTGTTCCTGTCGCTGTGGTTGCTAAAGGATCAATCGTTCCATTGGTAGTATTTGTAATTGTTACCGCAAAGTCTTCATCTGACTCTACAACATCATCGCCATTTACTGTCACTGGGAATACCGCAGTAGTCTCTCCAGCAGGAATTGTTACTGTAAGTTCTGTTGGTGCTACATAATCTGCATCACCTATCGTTCCTGTTCCATCTGCAACTGTAAAAGTTACTACTGTATCTGTATCAGCTGCTGCACTTAATGTTACAGGGAATTCTGCTACAACCGTAGTTCCATCTGCTCCTTCTGTTACTGTTACATCGCCAATACTTACTACCGTAGCATCATCATTCGTTATTGTTCCTGTCGCTGTGGTTGCTAAAGGATCAATCGTTCCATTGGTAGTATTTGTAATTGTTACCGCAAAATCTTCATCTGACTCTACAACATCATCTCCATTTACTGTCACCGGGAATACCGCAGTAGTCTCTCCAGCAGGAATTGTCACTGTAAGTTCTGTTGGTGCTACATAATCTGCATCACCTATCGTTCCTGTTCCATCTGCAACTGTAAAGGTTACTACTGTATCTGTATCTGCTGCTGCACTTAATGTTACAGGGAATTCAGCGACAACCGTAGTTCCATCTGCTCCTTCTGTTACCGTTACATCGCCAATACTTACTACCGTAGCATCATCATTCGTTATTGTTCCTGTCGCTGTGGTTGCTAAAGGATCAATCGTTCCATTGGTAGTATTTGTAATTGTTACCGCAAAGTCTTCATCTGATTCTACAACATCATCTCCATTTACTGTCACCGGGAATACCGCAGTAGTCTCTCCAGCAGGGATTGTTACTGTAAGTTCTGTTGGTGCTACATAATCTGCATCACCTATCGTTCCTGTTCCATCTGCAACTGTAAAGGTTACTACTGTATCTGTATCAGCTGCTGCACTTAATGTTACAGGGAATTCAGCGACAACCGTAGTTCCATCTGCTCCTTCTGTTACTGTTACATCGCCAATACTTACTACCGTAGCATCATCATTCGTTATTGTTCCTGTCGCTGTGGTTGCTAAAGGATCAATCGTTCCATTGGTAGTATTTGTGATTGTTACCTTAAAGTCTTCATCTGATTCTACAACATCATCGCCATTTACTGTCACCGGGAATACCGCAGTAGTCTCTCCAGCAGGAATTGTCACTGTAAGTTCTGTTGGTGCTACATAATCTGCATCACCTATCGTTCCTGTTCCATCTGCAACTGTAAAGGTTACTACTGTATCTGTATCAGCTGCTGCACTTAATGTTACAGGGAATTCAGCGACAACCGTAGTTCCATCTGCTCCTTCTGTTACCGTTACATCGCCAATACTTACTACCGTAGCATCATCATTCGTTATTGTTCCTGTCGCTGTGGTTGCTAAAGGATCAATCGTTCCATTGGTAGTATTTGTAATTGTTACCGCAAAGTCTTCATCTGATTCTACA
This sequence comes from Dokdonia sp. R78006, assembly GCF_042466145.1. Classification (NCBI taxonomy): domain Bacteria; kingdom Pseudomonadati; phylum Bacteroidota; class Flavobacteriia; order Flavobacteriales; family Flavobacteriaceae; genus Dokdonia; species Dokdonia sp. R78006. Next base: position 820,813 of record NZ_JAXHBU010000001.1, read on the forward strand.
ACATCATCTCCATTTACTGTCACCGGGAATACCGCAGTAGTCTCTCCAGCAGGGATTGTCACTGTAAGTTCTGTTGGTGCTACATAATCTGCATCACCTATCGTTCCTGTTCCATCTGCAACTGTAAAGGTTACTACTGTATCTGTATCAGCTGCTGCACTTAATGTTACAGGGAATTCAGCGACAACCGTAGTTCCATCTGCTCCTTCTGTTACCGTTACATCGCCAATACTTACTACCGTAGCATCATCATTCGTTATTGTTCCTGTCGCTGTGGTTGCTAAAGGATCAATCGTTCCATTGGTAGTATTTGTAATTGTTACCGCAAAATCTTCATCTGATTCTACAACATCATCGCCATTTACTGTCACTGGGAATACCGCAGTAGTCTCTCCAGCAGGTATTGTTACTGTAAGTTCTGTTGGTGCTACATAATCTGCATCACCTATCGTTCCTGTTCCATCTGCAACTGTAAAGGTTACTACTGTATCTGTATCAGCTGCTGCACTTAATGTTACAGGGAATTCAGCGACAACCGTAGTGCCATCTGCTCCTTCTGTTACCGTTACATCGCCAATACTTACTACCGTAGCATCATCATTCGTGATCGTTCCTGTCGCTGTGGTTGCTAAAGGATCAATCGTTCCATTGGTAGTATTTGTAATTGTTACCGCAAAGTCTTCATCTGATTCTACAACATCATCGCCATTTACTGTCACCGGGAATACCGCAGTAGTCTCTCCAGCAGGGATTGTTACTGTAAGTTCTGTTGGTGCTACATAATCTGCATCACCTATCGTTCCTGTTCCATCTGCAACTGTAAAGGTTACTACTGTATCTGTATCAGCTGCTGCACTTAATGTTACAGGGAATTCTGCTACAACCGTAGTTCCATCTGCTCCTTCTGTTACCGTTACATCGCCAATACTTACTACCGTAGCATCATCATTCGTTATTGTTCCTGTTGCTGTGGTTGCTAAAGGATCAATCGTTCCATTGGTAGTATTTGTAATTGTTACCGCAAAGTCTTCATCTGATTCTACAACATCATCGCCATTTACTGTCACCGGGAATACCGCAGTAGTCTCTCCAGCAGGGATTGTTACTGTAAGTTCTGTTGGTGCTACATAATCTGCATCACCTATCGTTCCTGTTCCATCTGCAACTGTAAAGGTTACTACTGTATCTGTATCAGCTGCTGCACTTAATGTTACAGGGAATTCTGCTACAACCGTAGTTCCATCTGCTCCTTCTGTTACCGTTACATCACCAATACTTACTACCGTAGCATCATCATTCGTTATTGTTCCTGTTGCTGTGGTTGCTAAAGGATCAATCGTTCCATTGGTAGTATTTGTAATTGTTACCGCAAAATCTTCATCTGACTCTACAACATCATCTCCATTTACTGTCACCGGGAATACCGCAGTAGTCTCTCCAGCAGGAATTGTCACTGTAAGTTCTGTTGGTGCTACATAATCTGCATCACCTATCGTTCCTGTTCCATCTGCAACTGTAAAGGTTACTACTGTATCTGTATCAGCTGCTGCACTTAATGTTACAGGGAATTCTGCTACAACCGTAGTTCCATCTGCTCCTTCTGTTACTGTTACATCGCCAATACTTACTACCGTAGCATCATCATTCGTTATTGTTCCTGTCGCTGTGGTTGCTAAAGGATCAATCGTTCCATTGGTAGTATTTGTGATTGTTACCTTAAAGTCTTCATCTGATTCTACAACATCATCGCCATTTACTGTCACCGGGAATACCGCAGTAGTCTCTCCAGCAGGAATTGTCACTGTAAGTTCTGTTGGTGCTACATAATCTGCATCACCTATCGTTCCTGTTCCATCTGCAACTGTAAAGGTTACTACTGTATCTGTATCAGCTGCTGCACTTAATGTTACAGGGAATTCAGCGACAACCGTAGTTCCATCTGCTCCTTCTGTTACCGTTACATCGCCAATACTTACTACCGTAGCATCATCATTCGTTATTGTTCCTGTCGCTGTGGTTGCTAAAGGATCAATCGTTCCACTGGTAGTATTTGTAATTGTTACCGCAAAGTCTTCATCTGATTCTACAACATCATCGCCATTTACTGTCACCGGGAATACCGCAGTAGTCTCTCCAGCAGGGATTGTTACTGTAAGTTCTGTTGGTGCTACATAATCTGCATCACCTATCGTTCCTGTTCCATCTGCAACTGTAAAGGTTACTACTGTATCTGTATCAGCTGCTGCACTTAATGTTACAGGGAATTCAGCGACAACCGTAGTTCCATCTGCTCCTTCTGTTACTGTTACATCGCCAATACTTACTACCGTAGCATCATCATTCGTTATTGTTCCTGTCGCTGTGGTTGCTAAAGGATCAATCGTTCCATTGGTAGTATTTGTGATTGTTACCTTAAAGTCTTCATCTGATTCTACAACATCATCGCCATTTACTGTCACCGGGAATACCGCAGTAGTCTCTCCAGCAGGAATTGTCACTGTAAGTTCTGTTGGTGCTACATAATCTGCATCACCTATCGTTCCTGTTCCATCTGCAACTGTAAAGGTTACTACTGTATCTGTATCAGCTGCTGCACTTAATGTTACAGGGAATTCAGCGACAACCGTAGTTCCATCTGCTCCTTCTGTTACCGTTACATCGCCAATACTTACTACCGTAGCATCATCATTCGTTATTGTTCCTGTCGCTGTGGTTGCTAAAGGATCAATCGTTCCATTGGTAGTATTTGTAATTGTTACCGCAAAGTCTTCATCTGATTCTACAACATCATCTCCATTTACTGTCACCGGGAATACCGCAGTAGTCTCTCCAGCAGGGATTGTTACTGTAAGTTCTGTTGGTGCTACATAATCTGCATCACCTATCGTTCCTGTTCCATCTGCAACTGTAAAGGTTACTACTGTATCTGTATCAGCTGCTGCACTTAATGTTACAGGGAATTCTGCTACAACCGTAGTTCCATCTGCTCCTTCTGTTACTGTTACATCGCCAATACTTACTACCGTAGCATCATCATTCGTTATTGTTCCTGTCGCTGTGGTTGCTAAAGGATCAATCGTTCCATTGGTAGTATTTGTGATTGTTACCTTAAAGTCTTCATCTGATTCTACAACATCATCGCCATTTACTGTCACCGGGAATACCGCAGTAGTCTCTCCAGCAGGTATTGTTACTGTAAGTTCTGTTGGTGCTACATAATCTGCATTACCTATCGTTCCTGTTCCATCTGCAACTGTAAAGGTTACTACTGTATCTGTATCAGCTGCTGCACTTAATGTTACAGGGAATTCAGCGACAACCGTAGTTCCATCTGCTCCTTCTGTTACTGTTACATCGCCAATACTTACTACCGTAGCATCATCATTCGTGATCGTTCCTGTCGCTGTAGTTGCTAAAGGATCAATCGTTCCATTGGTAGTATTTGTAATTGTTACCGCAAAGTCTTCATCTGACTCTACAACATCATCGCCATTTACTGTCACTGGGAATACCGCAGTAGTCTCTCCAGCAGGGATTGTTACTGTAAGTTCTGTTGGTGCTACATAATCTGCATCACCTATCGTTCCTGTTCCATCTGCAACTGTAAAAGTTACTACTGTATCTGTATCAGCTGCTGCACTTAATGTTACAGGGAATTCAGCGACAACCGTAGTGCCATCTGCTCCTTCTGTTACCGTTACATCGCCAATACTTACTACCGTAGCATCATCATTCGTTATTGTTCCTGTCGCTGTGGTTGCTAAAGGATCAATCGTTCCATTGGTAGTATTTGTAATTGTTACCGCAAAGTCTTCATCTGACTCTACAACATCATCGCCATTTACTGTCACTGGGAATACCGCAGTAGTCTCTCCAGCAGGAATTGTTACTGTAAGTTCTGTTGGTGCTACATAATCTGCATCACCTATCGTTCCTGTTCCATCTGCAACTGTAAAAGTTACTACTGTATCTGTATCAGCTGCTGCACTTAATGTTACAGGGAATTCTGCTACAACCGTAGTTCCATCTGCTCCTTCTGTTACCGTTACATCGCCAATACTTACTACCGTAGCATCATCATTCGTTATTGTTCCTGTCGCTGTGGTTGCTAAAGGATCAATCGTTCCATTGGTAGTATTTGTAATTGTTACCTTAAAGTCTTCATCTGACTCTACAACATCATCTCCATTTACTGTCACCGGGAATACCGCAGTAGTCTCTCCAGCAGGGATTGTTACTGTAAGTTCTGTTGGTGCTACATAATCTGCATCACCTATCGTTCCTGTTCCATCTGCAACTGTAAAGGTTACTACTGTATCTGTATCAGCTGCTGCACTTAATGTTACAGGGAATTCTGCTACAACCGTAGTTCCATCTGCTCCTTCTGTTACCGTTACATCGCCAATACTTACTACCGTAGCATCATCATTCGTTATTGTTCCTGTTGCTGTGGTTGCTAAAGGATCAATCGTTCCATTGGTAGTATTTGTAATTGTTACCGCAAAGTCTTCATCTGATTCTACAACATCATCGCCATTTACTGTCACCGGGAATACCGCAGTAGTCTCTCCAGCAGGGATTGTTACTGTAAGTTCTGTTGGTGCTACATAATCTGCATCACCTATCGTTCCTGTTCCATCTGCAACTGTAAAGGTTACTACTGTATCTGTATCTGCTGCTGCACTTAATGTTACAGGGAATTCTGCTACAACCGTAGTTCCATCTGCTCCTTCTGTTACTGTTACATCGCCAATACTTACTACCGTAGCATCATCATTCGTTATTGTTCCTGTCGCTGTGGTTGCTAAAGGATCAATCGTTCCATTGGTAGTATTTGTGATTGTTACCTTAAAGTCTTCATCTGATTCTACAACATCATCTCCATTTACTGTCACCGGGAATACCGCAGTAGTCTCTCCAGCAGGAATTGTCACTGTAAGTTCTGTTGGTGCTACATAATCTGCATCACCTATCGTTCCTGTTCCATCTGCAACTGTAAAGGTTACTACTGTATCTGTATCTGCTGCTGCACTTAATGTTACAGGGAATTCAGCGACAACCGTAGTTCCATCTGCTCCTTCTGTTACCGTTACATCGCCAATACTTACTACCGTAGCATCATCATTCGTTATTGTTCCTGTCGCTGTGGTTGCTAAAGGATCAATCGTTCCATTGGTAGTATTTGTAATTGTTACCGCAAAGTCTTCATCTGATTCTACAACATCATCGCCATTTACTGTCACCGGGAATACCGCAGTAGTCTCTCCAGCAGGGATTGTTACTGTAAGTTCTGTTGGTGCTACATAATCTGCATCACCTATCGTTCCTGTTCCATCTGCAACTGTAAAGGTTACTACTGTATCTGTATCAGCTGCTGCACTTAATGTTACAGGGAATTCTGCTACAACCGTAGTTCCATCTGCTCCTTCTGTTACCGTTACATCGCCAATACTTACTACCGTAGCATCATCATTCGTTATTGTTCCTGTTGCTGTGGTTGCTAAAGGATCAATCGTTCCATTGGTAGTATTTGTAATTGTTACCGCAAAGTCTTCATCTGATTCTACAACATCATCGCCATTTACTGTCACCGGGAATACCGCAGTAGTCTCTCCAGCAGGGATTGTTACTGTAAGTTCTGTTGGTGCTACATAATCTGCATCACCTATCGTTCCTGTTCCATCTGCAACTGTAAAGGTTACTACTGTATCTGTATCAGCTGCTGCACTTAATGTTACAGGGAATTCTGCTACAACCGTAGTTCCATCTGCTCCTTCTGTTACCGTTACATCACCAATACTTACTACCGTAGCATCATCATTCGTTATTGTTCCTGTTGCTGTGGTTGCTAAAGGATCAATCGTTCCATTGGTAGTATTTGTAATTGTTACCGCAAAGTCTTCATCTGACTCTACAACATCATCGCCATTTACTGTCACTGGGAATACCGCAGTAGTCTCTCCAGCAGGGATTGTTACTGTAAGTTCTGTTGGTGCTACATAATCTGCATCACCTATCGTTCCTGTTCCATCTGCAACTGTAAAAGTTACTACTGTATCTGTATCAGCTGCTGCACTTAATGTTACAGGGAATTCAGCGACAACCGTAGTGCCATCTGCTCCTTCTGTTACCGTTACATCGCCAATACTTACTACCGTAGCATCATCATTCGTTATTGTTCCTGTCGCTGTGGTTGCTAAAGGATCAATCGTTCCATTGGTAGTATTTGTAATTGTTACCGCAAAGTCTTCATCTGACTCTACAACATCATCGCCATTTACTGTCACTGGGAATACCGCAGTAGTCTCTCCAGCAGGAATTGTTACTGTAAGTTCTGTTGGTGCTACATAATCTGCATCACCTATCGTTCCTGTTCCATCTGCAACTGTAAAAGTTACTACTGTATCTGTATCAGCTGCTGCACTTAATGTTACAGGGAATTCTGCTACAACCGTAGTTCCATCTGCTCCTTCTGTTACCGTTACATCGCCAATACTTACTACCGTAGCATCATCATTCGTTATTGTTCCTGTCGCTGTGGTTGCTAAAGGATCAATCGTTCCATTGGTAGTATTTGTAATTGTTACCTTAAAGTCTTCATCTGACTCTACAACATCATCTCCATTTACTGTCACCGGGAATACCGCAGTAGTCTCTCCAGCAGGGATTGTTACTGTAAGTTCTGTTGGTGCTACATAATCTGCATCACCTATCGTTCCTGTTCCATCTGCAACTGTAAAGGTTACTACTGTATCTGTATCAGCTGCTGCACTTAATGTTACAGGGAATTCTGCTACAACCGTAGTTCCATCTGCTCCTTCTGTTACCGTTACATCGCCAATACTTACTACCGTAGCATCATCATTCGTTATTGTTCCTGTTGCTGTGGTTGCTAAAGGATCAATCGTTCCATTGGTAGTATTTGTAATTGTTACCGCAAAGTCTTCATCTGATTCTACAACATCATCGCCATTTACTGTCACCGGGAATACCGCAGTAGTCTCTCCAGCAGGGATTGTTACTGTAAGTTCTGTTGGTGCTACATAATCTGCATCACCTATCGTTCCTGTTCCATCTGCAACTGTAAAGGTTACTACTGTATCTGTATCTGCTGCTGCACTTAATGTTACAGGGAATTCTGCTACAACCGTAGTTCCATCTGCTCCTTCTGTTACTGTTACATCGCCAATACTTACTACCGTAGCATCATCATTCGTTATTGTTCCTGTCGCTGTGGTTGCTAAAGGATCAATCGTTCCATTGGTAGTATTTGTGATTGTTACCTTAAAGTCTTCATCTGATTCTACAACATCATCTCCATTTACTGTCACCGGGAATACCGCAGTAGTCTCTCCAGCAGGAATTGTCACTGTAAGTTCTGTTGGTGCTACATAATCTGCATCACCTATCGTTCCTGTTCCATCTGCAACTGTAAAGGTTACTACTGTATCTGTATCTGCTGCTGCACTTAATGTTACAGGGAATTCAGCGACAACCGTAGTTCCATCTGCTCCTTCTGTTACCGTTACATCGCCAATACTTACTACCGTAGCATCATCATTCGTTATTGTTCCTGTCGCTGTGGTTGCTAAAGGATCAATCGTTCCATTGGTAGTATTTGTAATTGTTACCGCAAAGTCTTCATCTGATTCTACAACATCATCGCCATTTACTGTCACCGGGAATACCGCAGTAGTCTCTCCAGCAGGGATTGTTACTGTAAGTTCTGTTGGTGCTACATAATCTGCATCACCTATCGTTCCTGTTCCATCTGCAACTGTAAAGGTTACTACTGTATCTGTATCAGCTGCTGCACTTAATGTTACAGGGAATTCAGCGACAACCGTAGTGCCATCTGCTCCTTCTGTTACCGTTACATCGCCAATACTTACTACCGTAGCATCATCATTCGTTATTGTTCCTGTCGCTGTGGTTGCTAAAGAATCAATCGTTCCATTGGTAGTATTTGTAATTGTTACCGCAAAGTCTTCATCTGATTCTACAACATCATCGCCATTTACTGTCACCGGGAATACCGCAGTAGTCTCTCCAGCAGGGATTGTTACTGTAAGTTCTGTTGGTGCTACATAATCTGCATCACCTATCGTTCCTGTTCCATCTGCAACTGTAAAGGTTACTACTGTATCTGTATCAGCTGCTGCACTTAATGTTACAGGGAATTCAGCGACAACCGTAGTTCCATCTGCTCCTTCTGTTACCGTTACATCGCCAATACTTACTACCGTAGCATCATCATTCGTTATTGTTCCTGTCGCTGTGGTTGCTAAAGGATCAATCGTTCCATTGGTAGTATTTGTAATTGTTACCGCAAAGTCTTCATCTGATTCTACAACATCATCTCCATTTACTGTCACCGGGAATACCGCAGTAGTCTCTCCAGCAGGGATTGTCACTGTAAGTTCTGTTGGTGCTACATAATCTGCATCACCTATCGTTCCTGTTCCATCTGCAACTGTAAAGGTTACTACTGTATCTGTATCAGCTGCTGCACTTAATGTTACAGGGAATTCAGCGACAACCGTAGTTCCATCTGCTCCTTCTGTTACCGTTACATCGCCAATACTTACTACCGTAGCATCATCATTCGTTATTGTTCCTGTCGCTGTGGTTGCTAAAGGATCAATCGTTCCATTGGTAGTATTTGTAATTGTTACCGCAAAATCTTCATCTGATTCTACAACATCATCGCCATTTACTGTCACTGGGAATACCGCAGTAGTCTCTCCAGCAGGTATTGTTACTGTAAGTTCTGTTGGTGCTACATAATCTGCATCACCTATCGTTCCTGTTCCATCTGCAACTGTAAAGGTTACTACTGTATCTGTATCAGCTGCTGCACTTAATGTTACAGGGAATTCAGCGACAACCGTAGTGCCATCTGCTCCTTCTGTTACCGTTACATCGCCAATACTTACTACCGTAGCATCATCATTCGTGATCGTTCCTGTCGCTGTGGTTGCTAAAGGATCAATCGTTCCATTGGTAGTATTTGTAATTGTTACCGCAAAGTCTTCATCTGATTCTACAACATCATCGCCATTTACTGTCACCGGGAATACCGCAGTAGTCTCTCCAGCAGGGATTGTTACTGTAAGTTCTGTTGGTGCTACATAATCTGCATCACCTATCGTTCCTGTTCCATCTGCAACTGTAAAGGTTACTACTGTATCTGTATCAGCTGCTGCACTTAATGTTACAGGGAATTCTGCTACAACCGTAGTTCCATCTGCTCCTTCTGTTACCGTTACATCGCCAATACTTACTACCGTAGCATCATCATTCGTTATTGTTCCTGTTCCTATATTTTCACCAACCGTAGTTGTGATTGTTCCATTATCTGTAGCCGTTAAGGTTACTAAGAAATCCTCATCTAATTCAACAGTCTCATCACCATTTACAACAACCGTTACAGTTCCTTCTGTCTCACCAGCAGGTATGGTTACTGTTAATGTAGTAGGTACTTCATAATCATTACCCCCTTCAACACTGTTACCAGCATTCTCAGCACTATCATCTGTTACCGTGAAAGTTACGGTAGTTGCTGTATCAGTTGGATTTGTTAAAGACACTGTAAACTCTGCGTTCACAGTTCCGGCATCACCCTCAGTTACTGTTACATCATTAATACTTACAACTGTATCATCATCGTTAGTAATCGTTCCTGTTCCTACATTATCTACACCATCTGTATCGTCAGTGTCTAACATTCCATTTGAAGTGCTCTCAAGAGTCACTGTAAATGTCTCATCCCCTTCTACAGTTGTGTCTCCCACTACAGGAATACTAATCGTTCCTGTTAATGTATTTGCAGGAATTGTGATAGATAATGTAGTAGGTGCTGTAAAGTCATTATCGGCAGCAGTTGCCGTATCATCCTGAATAGAGTAAGTAATTACTGTTGGCGTAGATGAAGGTTCTGTAAGTGTTACTACAAAATCTGCAGTTACTGTTCCAGTATTTCCTTCTATGATAGTAACATCTCCAATACTAACTAATGAACAAGCACTACTTTCTGTATCATCAAGGAAATCATAAACTCCATCACCATTAGTATCTTTTGGCTCTGTGTATCCCTCTCCATTTTCACCAGAAGTTACAAGTCCATTTACATCTACCGTTGCTGGTGATGTATTACCTAACTCTCCATCTTCGTTCGCTTTCGCGAAAGCGTCAGTAAAACCAGCCTCGATAGTATCATTACAACCATCATTATCTGAATCAATATCTAAATAATCTGGAAGTGCATCTCCATCTGTATTTTGTGCATTTATAAATACATGACTTGGATCATTATATAAGTTAATTCTACACTCGTCAAATTGAATAGAATAATAACGATCTACTTGAGCATTGGTTCTTTTATTTGCTCCAATTGTAAAGTTGAATGTATTAGTTTCTGTTTTTTGGAAAAATACTCTCCAAGGATTACCTGTATCAATAGGCTCGATTGGAGCACTACCGCTTCCATCTGCAATAAATTGAACTACACCACCATCTAATTGCTGAGCAATAACACGAGTAGGATTTCCAATAGAATATCCCGAAATATTTTGAACTCTATAAAATTCACGAATTGCACTAGTTTCTGGACCACCGTTAGACCCACTGTCAATATCTTGAATAAATCCGCCGATTCTATCTACGGTCGCATCAGTATTTGTATTATCCTGAACAAGTCTGAAATTAAATACTGCACTTCTATCTCCAGTGGTATTGGTACTATATCTAATGATAGGTTGAAAAGCAACTGTTCCTCCAGTAGTTTGATCTATATTTATAACTCTAGCTCCAGAGCTTATAGCTGTTAAAGTAACAAGTGCATCAATAGTATTTCCATCTGTATCAACTCCTACATCCTCAAAACGCCAAACAGAATTTACAAGACCAGCTCCGCCAGTTCCAGTTCCAGTCTGATATGTACCTCCATTGAAATCATAGTTTACACCAGTACATCCCGTACCTGCTGCCCCTACTCCTTCATAAAATCCGTACCCTTCAGTAACATCTGTGATACCATCATTATCATCATCACGATCTTCATTATTATTTACTCCGTCACCGTCAGAATCTTCATTGCTCGTGCGATCTCTAAAATCTACATTTCCTCCATCGTTAAGATCTCCTTGAGCCACTCCACCTACAATAGGTCCATCTGTATCTGGAAGACTTGACGTATTATTAATTGTTCCGTTAGGATCATTATAATTAGGAATTCCTCCAGCTAGTGGAGTATCTGTTTCATCTACAGCATTATCTAAACCGTCACCGTCTGTATCATTTCCTGATAACGTGATTCCTGCCTCTGCCGTATCATTTCCACCTTGATTATCTGAATCTAAATCTAAATAATCTGGGTTATCAACGGTATCTGTATTAACCGGGAAAAGACCAAGCTCTTCACCAGAATCGTTTACATAAACAGTAGGAAGTCCTGAAGCTGTAACATCTGTCACACCGCCAGTGGTTGTCACTGGGGTATAACCTAAAGTAGATTGCGCCTCATTATTATCTGGAATACCATCTCCATCTGCATCTAGATCTAAATGGTTAGGTACACCATCACCATCTGGATCAAGATTTGCACAAACACCATTTGCAAGCGTACAAAAATCTGCGTCTTGGTAATTTGGAATACCATCGCCGTCTGCATCTGCAGAAGGGTCGATACCACCAGACTCCACGGTATCAAGGATACCATCATTGTCATCATCGATATCTAATGTATTTATTACACCATCTCCATCAGTATCAGAACCATCAAAAAAATCATTTTCTTGTGATGACTCAAACCTAGTAATCACAACAGTTATTATATTGTCGTTAGCACCGTCAGCATCACTTAATGAAACAGTACTTGCAGGATCACTTTCCGTAATAGTGTAACTCCCATTGCCAGGCACTGTAAAACTATATTGTCCATTTGCATCTGTAGTCACAGTTTGTGTCGAATCTCCCGAAACATTTACAATGACCCCTTCTGCTGGAGCACCATCTACAAATACCTGTCCACAAATTATAGGGTTTGTAATAACATTTACTTCTTCAGTAGGGTACGCAATATCTTCAAACAATAAAGAGAACTGTCTATCTTCAAATCCTGGTGTTGCATTATAACCATCCTTACTAATGGTATATTGTATAGAGGTAAATGAGTTATAATAAGCCGTAAATGCATAATTAGGATCTGTATTAATCCCACCTACAATCCCAGCATCTGTAGACATTCCAATTAATTGAGAAGGGCTTGAATCGACTACAAGTGTTGAATTTGCTCCATTTGTATAATAAACATCTGGCGTCTCAAATTTTACGCGCTCAACATCAGTAAGTGTATTACTATCAAGGTCTAAGGCTGTAAAATATACTGATACTGCTTGAGGAATTGTCGTATCTGCTTGCACGTAAGATATCGTAAAGACCACTTCTTGACCATTTACTCCTGGCGTACCATCCATTTGAGGCTGGAAGGCTCTTGAAAAACCACCAAAACCAGGGATATTTTCCTCTTCACCATCAAGTACTAAAATTCCTGCTCCATTAACAAATGCGTCAATTGAAACTAAACAATCAAGACCCGCCGTTACATCTGAAAATCTAAACACATCTCCCACATCAAAAGCACCTGGAGCACCTCCTTCTGTCTCTACAACTACCGTATTTGCATCAAAGTTTGCAGAAGTAATAAATACTGGGTCATCATCACAAGATCTTGGAGATGGTGGTCCTGGATCTGGTGCAAAACCAAAATTACTAGTAAACGTATTTTGACCCGCGACTGTAGTATATGTTCTACCGTCATTACCAAAACCTTCTATTAAGACAGATCCACTTGGGATATCTGAATCATTTTCATCAACATTAATTACTGTATTCCCGCCAGCTACAAACGCAGAAAAATCGCCATTAGCCTCTGTGGTTACAACTTGAACTACATTTAAAGCATCAGTAATAGTAATTGTAACATTAGGAAGATTTGGCTCACTCGCATCTTGAAAGCCATTTGCATTTAAATCATTATATACATGACCACTTACGGTAGCTTGTGAGGTAACAATTGCCCCAAGACCACCATGTATGTCTGCTCCACCTCCATTTGCATTAGGAAAATCATTAGGATCTGTTACATCTAATAGATCTGCATTAAATGGTACATTATTATCAAAGAAAGAAATACCATAAACAGTATCTCCCACACTGTAACCTAAATCTGCAAGGGTAATTAAAGATATACCCACAACTTCAGTAATACCACCTACTCTATAAGGATTTCCAGTCGCTGTTGGACTATTTACTAAGAAACTCCACTCTAACGGAGCAGTTACAGCTCCAAAATCATTAGTGCCATCTACAGCATTTGCACCTCCTATTTCAATTATAGGACCAAATGAGGTAGGCTCACCAGTTACTGCATCTACAGAAAGAATAGGCGCTGCTCTATAACTACTATTACCATTTTTTTCAGGAGCAATAAAACCTACTTGAGTTAAACTAGCTGCCGAAGGAACATCAAAGGCTTGATAAAGAACATCTATTCTCTCAATATTTTGCGCTGTAATCGTAGCATTCTTAAAGACATCATTTGCACCCCTCGTTACAATTGGGTCTCTGAGAACTTCCTGCATTGAGCAGTCTCCTAAAGTTCCTGGAAAACTTGATTGATAATTAAAATCATTACCTCCGTTCTCAAAAACAAAGAAGCCACAACGATCTCCAGTAACCCCACCATTCCCGTCTACACGAACAATGTTATAACTAATTTGCGTAAAGTTATTATCTAAAAAATAGTTTTGTCCACCTAAGGTCACTGTAGACATCCTAAAGTCAGAACCTTGACCCCATGAATACGTGCTATTTACAGCAGTATTAGGATTTGTCTCTGAATACACCAAAGGAGTTGCTCCAGTCGTAACAAAAGTAGCTCCTGTCACAGGACTTTGAGCTAATAGGGTAAAACAAGAAGTAAAAAAGAAAAGCGTGTATAAAAGCGTTCTTTTCAAAGGAGTAAATTTTATCATATACTATAGGTAGCTGAAAGCATAAGCTTTCTGTTTTAGTCGCAATTAATGGGGGTAACTATAAAAACCATTACAAAAATACAATGGACTTAAAAAACGGATTTCAGAACTACGCATCTTCACTAAAAATTCGATTAAAGAGGCAAATAATTCGACGTTATACACATGTTATAAACAATTAAAATTCTAAACAACACATTTCCCCCTATGTACGCAATAAATAGCGTTAAGGTTTTAAAAAAAATAAAATTTGTTGATTCGCCTAACTCACTGAACATCAGAACAGATAAGGGATAAGCGGCTTCACACTCGAAAAATCTACCCCAAAACAGGATACAAATGATCTCTTAAAATATGTTAATATTCTAGCAGTCAACGAAGTAAAGAGTGTAAATTTTGATAATAATTAACAGATTTCCCTGCAATATTAAGCTTACAATTATGCTTCACTGAAAAAGCGTTTTTATCGTATTTCAGCGAAAAGAACGTACCGCTTAAAATCGTAAAATTTTAAAGAAAAAAGAAGAATAACGAATTTAAGAGCTTTTCTGGACAGATAATTAAAAAGACAAGCATGTGTTCATAATTTCCAAAAAACACCCTCAAACGAGTCGTGATAGCAGGCAAAATTACGCCTGCATAATTTTTTACTATTTCAAAATAGTAAGGTGATAGAATAAAATTATAAATGCAATTTTCGCGAAAGCGTAATAAAATTATCCTTTAATCAAGTTCCAAATGTCATTTCCAAAAATTACAACCATTAATCCCATCACAATGACAAAACCAATAATTTGACCTCTTTCTAATGTTTTTTCTGAAGGAGCCTTTCCAGAAATCATTTCATATAATAAAAACATAACATGACCTCCATCAAGTGCTGGAATAGGAAGGATATTTACAAAACCAAGCCAAACAGAAAACATCGCTGTGAATCCCCAGAATTTATACCAATCCCACTCTGGTGCCATCATCTCTACAATACCTATAGGACCTTTTACTTTCTTGTAACCTTGTACTTTTCTATTAAAGATTAATTTAAACTGGCGTACTTGCTTAGAAAGTACATCCCATGTCTTTGTAAGACCAGCAGGAATTGCCGCTCCTATACTATACTCATCTTTTACTAGCAACTCCTCTACGTTTGCACCTACTCCAAAGGAACGACCCTCGCCCACTGCAAAGGTTTTCTCTATACGTTGCCCGTCTCTATCAAGTGTCATAGCAACATCTCCACCTTTTACTTGATCAAAAAGAGATTGGAATTCTGTCCATTCATTAACAGGACTTCCATTAATAGCAACAATTTTATCTCCTACAAGAACGTCATTATTGTAAGCTATTGAGTCTTTGGCTACAAGACCTATAGTATTACTAAAACGCGGTCTTATAAAACGCTCTTCTGCATCAAGTACAGATTTTTTTGCTTCGTCTGGGATAGGGAATGTAAGTTCATTACCATCACGCACTACAGTAACATTATCGCCTAAAAGAATATCAATCTGTACATCGTCAAAACGAGTTACCGTTTTATCGTCTATTTTTATAACCTGGTCACCGTTGCGCAATCCTATCTCCTCTCCTACTTCACCTACAGCAATACCATACTTAAGACGGTCTGCAGGCACATACTCATCACCATAATACACAAGCATTGCACTATAAATAAACCATGCAAGAAGGACATTTACCGTCACACCACCTATCATCACAATAAGACGTTGCCATGCTGGTTTTGATCTAAACTCCCAAGGTTCTGGATCTTTTGCCATTTGCTCCTTGTCCATACTCTCATCAATCATTCCAGCAATCTTCACATAACCTCCAAGTGGAAGCCAGCCGATTCCATAAACAGTATCTCCTATTTTTTTCTTGAACAATGCAAACTTTACATCAAAGAAGAGAAAGAATTTCTCCACTTTAATCCCGAAGTAACGAGCTGGTGCAAAGTGACCAAATTCATGTAAAATTACAAGGATAGAAATAGCAAGCGTAAACTGGGCAATCTGTATAAAAGTCTCCATAGAAGGATATAAGTCAAATTTTGAACGCACAAAAATAGGCTTTTAGATGCGCATACTAAAGTTATATGAGCGTAGGATAGCATTTTTCAAGCCATACTTTATATAACTGCCACTTGGATTGTAACTTTGTAAAAAAATGCACTATGGCACATCATCTAGCTCGCTATAAAACACTGTTTATTACTCTCGGTATTCTTTCTGTCATTATTATGACCTTAATATATAGCCAACTCAAGGTGGCTCCTACTTTACCGGTCTACCAACCAGATATGGTTGATAAAGAACTCGTAGACAGCACTATGCAGTATGTTAAGAAGTATCATACTATTGCAGATTTTTCACTCACTAATCAGAATGAAAAGACCATCACGCAGAAGGATTATGAGAATCACATCTACGTAGCAGATTTTTTCTTCACCACTTGCCAGACCATTTGCCCTATCATGACAGAGCATATGGTACAAATACAAAAGGAGCTAGAGGGAGATACACTAGTTAAACTACTTTCTCACTCAGTAATCCCTACCTATGATACTCCAGAAGTTTTGAAGGCGTATGCCATAAAAAAGGGAGTAGATGACTCACGATGGAACCTTGTTACTGGTTCTCAAGAAGAAATTTTCACGCTTGCGCGAAAAAGTTATTTGGCCGTAAAAGATATACCAGGAACAGAAGATGATCTTGATATGATTCACACTGAGAACTTTATGCTTATAGACAAAAAACGTCAAATACGTGGTTATTATGACGGTACAGATCCAGAAGCAATAGATCAATTACTTGAGGATATTGAGATTTTAAAGGCATCTTATGAGCCCAGGAAAGCTTGGTACCAAAAGATTTTTTAGAATGAATTACGTACGCTTTCGCGAAAGCGTAAAATGCATTACTTTTGTTATCTAAATTCAATCTAAATAAACATTGAAGAAAACAGTCGCCCATTTACAAAAAGGAGAACGCGCTATCATCATAGATGTGATGACAGACGAAGTTCCTCTTAAGCTACTCGAGATGGGTTGCCTACCAGGCAATGAAGTACGATTGATACAACTCGCACCATTTTCTGATCCTCTATATATAGATGTGAATGGAAGTCACCTAGCGATACGCCGAGAAACGGCTCTTCATATAATCATAGAAACGCCATCCTAAATTATGGCCAAACAGATTAACGTTGCCCTCATAGGAAACCCAAACACGGGAAAGACTTCTGTCTTTAACCATCTTACGGGTCTTAACCAACAAGTAGGTAACTACCCGGGGATTACTGTAGAAAAGAAAGAAGGTATCTGTAAACTAGATCGTGGTGTAAAAGCACACATCTTAGACTTACCCGGTACTTATAGCCTTAACGCATCATCTCTTGATGAAAATGTGGTTATAGAGTTACTTCTTAATAAGAATGACAAAGACTATCCAGATGTTGCCGTTGTAATTTCTGATGTAGAAAATCTTAAACGCAACTTACTACTCTTTACACAAATTAAAGATCTTGGCATCCCTACTATTCTTGCTATTAACATGGCAGATCGTATGGAGCGTAAGGCAATCTCTCTTGACATTCCCAAGATGGAAGAACGCCTTAAAACAAGAATTGCACTTATAAGCAGCCGTAAAAACACGGGGATTGATACGCTCAAAGAACTTATTACCGAGTACAGATCTATCAATACAGAACCTTGTATTAATGCTTCTGTAATTGCTCCAGAATATTTTGACAGATTACGTAAAGCATTTCCAAAACAAGATTTATATAAGTTATGGCTTGTAATCACCCAAGACGTAAACTTTGGAAAGCTAGAGCGCAACGAGATGAAAACCATCTCTTCTTTCAAAACTGAGTCAGAGAGTAATCTTAAAAGACTACAGCAAAAAGAAACGATTGTTCGCTACAAATATATCAATGAAGTTTTGAGAGAAACTCAAACAATAGATGTAGCAAATGCAAAAGATTTAAGAGCTCGCTTAGACCGCTTACTTACACATAAGGTATGGGGCTATGTAATTTTCTTTGCGATATTACTACTCATTTTCCAAGTAATTTATGACTGGTCACAGTATCCTATGGATGCTATAGACTCCGCATTTGCTAGTATGAGTGAGTGGGTGCAAAATAACCTTCCAGAAGGCAAACTCACAGACCTTCTAGCAGAGGGTATTATTGCTGGACTAGGTGGAATCGTAATTTTTATCCCTCAGATTGCCTTTTTATTCCTCTTTATCTCTGTACTAGAAGAAAGTGGCTATATGAGTCGCGTGGTTTTCTTAATGGATAGAGTGATGCGTCGTTTTGGACTGAGTGGTAAATCTGTAGTTCCTCTTATTTCTGGAACTGCTTGTGCCATCCCTGCGGTTATGGCCACACGTAACATTGAGAACTGGAAAGAGCGATTAATCACGATATTAGTTACTCCGTTTACTACCTGTTCGGCGAGATTACCTGTGTATTTGATTATCATTTCACTCGTGATTCCTGATGAGAAGTTTCTATTTTTTAATCTACAGGCACTTACGTTGATGCTTATGTATCTCATAGGCTTTGGTGCTGCGATAGGTTCTGCGTGGATTCTCAATAAAATTCTTAAGATAAAAAGTAAGTCATTTTTTGTAGTAGAAATGCCTAACTATAAAATGCCGCTGCTTAAAAACGTAGGAATCAATGTTCTTGAAAAAACAAAATCCTTTGTAGTAGATGCAGGTAAGATTATCCTTGCTATTAGCATTGTATTATGGGTACTAGCTTCCTTTGGACCTAATGAAAAGTTCAATCAAGCAGAAGATATTGTAACCACGCAACTAGAAGCAGCTGGAGGCATAAACGCATTTCCAGATGTGGAAGCTTACCAAGCAGAAATAGACAAACTAGTTGCGAGCCAGAAGCTAGAACACAGTTACATAGGCTATATGGGTAAAGCGATAGAGCCTATTGTAGAACCACTAGGTTATGACTGGAAAATAGGAATTGCCCTTATTACTTCGTTTGCCGCAAGAGAGGTTTTTGTGGGAACACTAGCCACCATATATAGTGTAGGTGACGCCGAAGAAGAGACTATCAAGAACCGTATGGCTGGAGAGGTAAATCCTGTTTTGGGCACTCCAAGGTTTAATTTTGCAAGCGGAATTTCATTATTACTCTTTTATGCATTTGCCATGCAATGCATGAGTACGCTGGCTATTGTAAAAAGAGAAACAAACACTTGGAAATGGCCTGCAATACAGCTTGTAGCGATGACTGCAATTGCATATGTAGCAGCACTTGCGGCTTACCAGATTTTAAAATAATTTGTAAGCTAGACACTTATTTAACTACTAAGAACACATGGAACTTATACAAAACATAATCGTGATTCTTATTTTTCTAGTAGCTCTAGGGTATCTAGTTACAAAGTTTGTATGGACACCAGCTTTCCTAAAAAAGAAAGACGACAGCGGCTGCGGCACTGGGAGTTGTGGGTGTTAATTACTCACTTCTACTCGTAAATAATAATCACTTGCTTTAATTTTTGATAAAGATGTAGGGTACGGAGCTAGCCCATTAATTGATATTACAAGACCTTCTTCTGAGTATATAGGCGCTACTCGCCCACCATTGAGTATAATTTCTTTAGTGGTTTTTCTACCACTTTCGCTAGTTATTTCTACAAGCACTTTAGCATTTCCTGCCCAGATACAATCTACTCCTTTTGGACATCTACTATCTTCAAGAACTTCAACTAATCTTATCGTTGTTGCTTCTATCTGCGCTAGTTTTCCGTTATAGGCTTTAATATAAATCTTAGGAACCTCTACTGTTGTGGAGTCTTGCGCTTTCGCGAAAGCGGAAAAAAGAAATAGAATCGCAACGATGTAATAAGTTTTCATAATGTTAGATTTTACACTGCCTAAACAGATAGACACTTGTGCTTTATATTGCTAAATACTCCAAAAGCAATGCCATGTTACAAATTACCCTCTAAATAAGAAAAAATCATCTTTCATATGCTCGATATGCTCATCCTTATTTGTGATAATATATTCTAACGCCAGATCTGTAAACTCTTTACCTTTTGGTGTGAGGGCAACAATCTCCTTATTAATTTTGATAAGATTATTTTTTTCAGCGAGTTCAAGTACCGTTTCAGATCTCACTTTTTGCCAATTTATATGCTCATTGAGATGCTTCACGTGTCTCTCACTTTCTTCCTCATGGTTATTAAGGTGTAATAAAAAGGTAAGTAACGACACTTCTGTGCGCTGCTGTCGCTGCCTATACATCACAGCAATAAGTCCTTTACTAGGCGCAAACAAGTAGACGGCAAGAAATACTAGTCCTAGCACTGTAGTCATAGATCCTGCGATAGATGCATCGAGAAAATGAGCCATCCAATAACCACCAATTGCCGAAAAGACTCCAAATATCACCGAAAGCACTAACATCTTTTTTAAGTCTGATGTAAGTAAATAGGCCGTTGCTGCGGGCGCAATCATAAGTGCAACAACAAGTACTGCTCCTACCGCTTCAAAAGCACCAACAACCGTTACTGAAGAAATAGTCATTAATCCATAATGTAAAACCACCGGAGAAAAACCAAGCGCTGCAGACAAACCTGCATCAAAGGTACTCACCTTAAGTTCTTTAAAGAATGCAAAGAGCATTCCCACAGTGATGCTTAAAATTGCTCCCATCACCCACAGTGACTTAGGCCCTACATCTGTTCCACCTATAATAAGCCTATCAAAAGGCGCAAATGCTAGTTCGCCTAGCAATACCGCATCCACATCAAGGTGCACATCGTTTGCATTTTTGGCAATAAGAATAACGCCTATACTAAAGAGTGCTGGAAAAACGAGTCCTATAGCGGTGTCCTCTTTTACTAATCCAGTTTTCTGGATAGACTCTACCATCACAACAGTAATAACACCCGTCACAGCTGCTAGTAATATTAATAGTGGCGAGTTGAGATCTTCAGTAATAAAAAAGCCAATTACAATCCCTGGTAATATAGAGTGACTAATGGCGTCACTTATAAGTGCCATTTTACGTAGTACTAAAAAGACTCCTGGGATGGCACAAGCAATGGCTACTACTGCGGCAATCAATTGTATTTCTATTTGTGCATCCATTAGTTATTGTTATATAAGTTTGCGGCTGCATCGTATCCCTTTTCAGTAAGTGACCAGTTTTGCCCTTTAACTTTTACCCATTCCTTTTCTTCTAGCTCCTTCAATGTAGATTTTGCATATCCTTGAAAATTGTTTAGGATTAATATTGCGTGAGGGTGAGAGATGTCTTCATGTGTTTTTGCAATATCAAACATAAACTGCAATGTCTTTTGTAATTCTAAATCTCTTCTGTTTTGATATTTACGTAGTTGTTTAAAAAGAATACCTCGTCCAGGGGAAAAGATGAAAGAAAAAAGCACAAATACACTAGCTACAAGTACAATCACTGGCCCTGTAGACAAGTTGTTTTGACTAGCACTAATTGCCGTTCCAAAGACTCCTGAAAACACACCAAATATAGCCGCGAGTACAATCATCACACTTAACTTATTTGTCCACTGCCTTGCCGCTGCTGCAGGTGCGAGTAGCATCGCACTCATTAATACAACTCCTACAGTTTGTAGTCCTAGTACAATAGCAAGCACGATAAAAAAGGTAATGAGTATATCAATAAAACGAGTGTTAAACCCTAAGGTTTTGGTGTAGTCTGCATCAAAAAGTAAGATTTTAAACTCCTTCCAGAATAGTAACATTATAATTAAACAGATCCCTGTAACTACTGCCATCAATGTTACATCCTTCTCAACTAGCGTAGCCGCCTGACCAAAAAGATATTTATCAAGCCCCGCTTGGTTTGCATTTGGCTGTTTCTGTATAAACGTGAGCAATAACATTCCAAAACCAAAAAATAACGACAAAACAAGCCCTAGTGCTGTATCACTTTTAAGATGTGTTTTGGTCACCATCCCACGTATCCAGAAAGTCCCTATAAGTCCGCTTACTAAAGCTCCTAGCAACAATACATTAGTATCCTTTGTACCTGTGATTAAAAAAGCTATAGCAATACCAGGCAGCGCAGCATGAGAAATCGCGTCACCAAGTAAACTTTGCTTTCTAAGTACTGCAAAACTACCAAGCATACCACAAATAGCACCAAGTATAGCAGTACCCAGCGTGATGGTTCTGAGGGTATAGTCAGAGAAGAGTTGGGAGAAATATTCTGAAAGTTCCATGGGTTATTAGACGTTAGTCTGCAGTCGGTAGACGTTAGTTATTATTATTTTTCTTTAAGTAGCGTTGCAATGAAGTTATCATTTTTGCCAACTCTGATAATTTACTTCTTGCTTCTAAATCCTCCTCTGATGATATAAAGTCTTGTCGCCTAGCTATTGTTGAGCACACTACACATTCTTTTACCGAGTCCCAGGCCATTTGTAGGTATCGATTAAACTGAGCATCTGTATCCCCAGATCCTTCTGCTATATTTAAAGGTACAGAAGCCGCAGCACGTTTATACTGCGATGTTAATCCATACAACTCATGCTTTGGAAACTTCTTAGTAATACTATAAACATCATCTACAAAGTCTAAAGCCTTTTGGTATACTATTAATTCTTCGAACTTAAACTTAGGATTTTCCATATGCCCTTTTTTCTACCGACTATCGACTATCGACTAAATACTATTGTCTAGATTTATTTATTTACCGCCACCTTGTAATTAATACCGTAAGTCTTGGTAAGATTGCCATCATTAAAGATGTCTTTTACGGGTCCTGTTGCGATTTTCTTTACATTTAAAAAAGTTACCCAGTCAAAATATTCTGGTACCGTTTGTAAATCGTGATGTACTACCACTACCGTTTTTCCTGCTTTACGTAATTCTTTAAGGATATTAATAATCGCAATCTCCGTGGTTGCATCTACTCCTTGAAAAGGCTCATCCATAAAATAGATGGCTGCATCTTGCACTAGTGCTCTCGCAAGGAAAACACGCTGCTGCTGCCCTCCTGATAGTTGGCTTATTTGTCTCCCCTTAAACGGAAGCATCCCAACTTTTTCCAGTGCTTCTAGTGCTGCTCTTTTTTCCTTACTTCCAGGACGTTTTATCCAGCCTAACTTTCCATAGGTTCCCATAGTTACCACGTCAAGTGCCGTGGTGGGAAAATCCCAATCTACACTTCCCTTTTGAGGAACGTATGCTACAAGTTTTCGCTGCTTATCATAGGGTTTACCATAGATAGAAACGCTCCCAGCAATAGGATCTATAATACCGAGTATAGATTTTATAAGCGTAGACTTACCTGCACCGTTAGGCCCCACAATAGCCATGAGCACTCCTTCTGGCACTTCCAGATCTATATCCCAAAGTACCGGCTTGTAGTTATATGCAACCGTAAGGTCATCAACACGAATGGCTATTTTTGAATGTGACATATTGTTATTTTAAAGCTTTTACAATAGTAGTCACGTTATATTTGAACATGCCTATGTATGTCCCCTCTACGCTTCCTGCATTACCTAACGCATCACTATATAATGAACCACCTATCACTACTTCTTGCCCTCTAGATTGTACCGCTGCTTGCAATGCCTCTATGGTTCTTCTAGGTACAGAGCTCTCTACAAAAATAGCTTTCACTTTATTGTCAATTATAAATTGAGAAAGACGCTGTACATCCTTAACTCCTGCTTCGGTAGCGGTAGATAGTCCTTGCAACCCTACTACTTCAAAACCATAACTCTTTCCAAAATAGTTAAAGGCATCATGAGCCGTAACAAGAATCCTTTTTTCGGCTGGGAGTGTAGCTATTGTAGCTTTGATTTCAGCTTCTAACTCGTCTAATTGTGCAAGATAATTTTGGGCATTTGCTTCGTAGCTTTTTGCGTTCTGAGGATCTTTTCGCGAAAGCGTACTTACCACCTCTGTTGCAAATTGCTTAAAATACTGAATATTAAACCACACATGCGGATCATAGTTAGACGCAAAATAATCTGAGCCTATGAGCGTATTTTTATCCAGCGACTCTCCTAAGGGAATTTGCGTTACTTGAGTGGCATTCATCTTTTCAAAAACTTCTACAAGCTTACCCTCTAGGTGTAGCCCATTATAGAAAATCACATCTGCTCCAGCGAGTTTTGTAACATCACCAGCACTTGCTTTGTATAAGTGAGGATCTACACCGGCGCCCATCAACCCTTCAAGATTAATGAGATCACCTCCTATATTTTTTACAAGATCTGTAATCATTGAGGTGGTAGCAACTACATTTAATTTGCCATTACTTTCTTTCTCACCCTTGCAACTTATAACGCTTAAAGCGAAAATGACAATTACTATATATAGACTCTGTTTCATTATTTCTTATTTTTTATCTATTCTAAAACTAACTCCTGCGCTGATCAATAAATCTTGTCCATCTGTAATACTCTGACCGATTGTTGCATCGAGTTGCACTAATGGAGCAATGGCATATGTAAGACCAGCATCCCAAAAATGGTTTGCGCTATTATCTTCTGGGAAATCCCCATAAACCTCTGCATAAGCCCCGAGTTTATCAGTTATTGCATAGCCGTATGAGATTGTGTACACATATGCAAGCTCTGGCGAGTCACCTCCATATTGTCCTCCAAGGTTGTATGCAATCCCTGATCGCTCACCAAGTGTATGATTAAACGCAAAGCGAAAATCTGCACTAGTAAATTCTGGCTTAAAGTCTGTACTTGCGGTAAATGGAAGAAATAAATGACCTATTAAACCTATTTCTGGCTTCCAGCCATCTTCTTTTGTAATCGCCACTTTTGCTCCAAAAAGTAACGGAGACATACCGTTAAGGCTACTTACTTCTTGATCATTGATTTTTGTTTCTATCTCTTGGTATGCCCAGCCCACTCTAAGTTCGAGATTGTCTAGTATCCCATAACGCAGCAGCGTGGTATTGTAACCCCACACGCGTTCTTCTATATTATTCTCTTCAAAAGTAGTTGTGTATGCTCCTGTTTCTACTTGCAGACTTCCTCTAGGCACCACTGTAGGTGCCTCTGTTGCGTCTGGGCGGTCTGTAATAAGACCTATTTGAGCTTCTGTCTTTTGTGCAAACAGTTGTGCACTTAGTGAAAAACATAATAATGAAGTAAGGGTAACTAATTGTTTCAACGTTGTTGATTTTGGTAATTATTAAATCTGGATATACAGATTATCTGCTATCTTTTTGGAGATAAAAAACTGTTCTTTTTTAACTTGTATAACCATCGAGCCGTCAAAAAACTCTCGCCCTAGTACTTTTATAGTTGCCCCTATTGCGATGTTTCTTTTATCCAAAAATTGAAGAAACTCTGCCGATGTTTCTCGCACTCCTACAAGTTGGCCCGTATTTCCCTTGTTTA
Organism: Dokdonia sp. R78006; assembly: GCF_042466145.1. Classification (NCBI taxonomy): domain Bacteria; kingdom Pseudomonadati; phylum Bacteroidota; class Flavobacteriia; order Flavobacteriales; family Flavobacteriaceae; genus Dokdonia; species Dokdonia sp. R78006. The sequence goes on from NZ_JAXHBU010000001.1 coordinate 846,241, forward strand.
ATTCTGATAGTAACTTTTTTATAGCACTTTTAATATTTCCATTTTTATCAGGAATGGGATCTCCATGAGGATCGTAGTCTGGATAGTCAAGAAATTTGTCTAACCGATTAATAAGCTCCGTAGAGTTTACATGTTCTAATTGCTCTGCAATATGGTGTACCTCGTCCCACTGGAAATTGAGTTTTTCCACCAGAAAAACTTCCCAAAGCCTGTGTTTACGCACAATATAAATCGCTGCTTTTTCGCCCTCTTTTGATAAGCGGGCACCTCTATATTTTCGGTAAGAAACTAAGCCTTTGTCTGCTAGTTTTTGCACCATATCTGTTGCACTTGACGCCTTAGTTTGCATCGTTTCTGCAAGTGCGTTTGTGCTTACCTCCTTGTTAAATTCTTGTTCAAGGTGGAAGATTGTTTTAAGATAATTTTCTTCTGCGAGTGTGTACATATATTAATCAAAGGTAATAAACAGAAGTAGAGTAGTAAAAAAATATATTTAGTCTAATCTAAAATTAAACACTAAATTAATGTCCCTTAAACGTTTGTGTTAATTAATATATTAAATAATTGTACTGAACATCACTTTCCTATATTTATCAAAATTTTATAAGATGCAAAGAGTAAAAGTCACCGCTCCCCTACAATCGTGGGATATTTTTTCAGAATACTTAGTCGCTAGAGCTACTAAAGCTGCTAGAGAACTTGACTATTCTCAGGTGGCAGATTTCATCTCAAAGTACAATTGGGATTTTGACACTTCACTACTAGCAACAGAAGATTTTACCACGATTGTAGTAACAGATCGTGACCAAGTTATCCAATGGGTGAATGGTGGTTTTACGGAAATGACTGGCTACCCAAGAAATCATGCTGTAGGTAAACACCCTCGTTTCTTACAAGGACCAGAAACCTCAAAAGAAACCAAGAAAGTTATAAGTAACACACTACGTCTTGAGAAACCTGTAGTCAAGCAATTACTTAATTATAAAAAAGATGGCACGCCATATCTCTGTGATATAAAAATCATACCTCTTTTTAATAAGGATCAAGAACTCACACACTTTATGGCTCTTGAAAAGAAAGCACGTGTAGCTTAACATTTACTTATCTCCCTCTTTGCACTAGTAGATAAGAGAATATCTAAGACATTTATTTAAACTTGACCCACATGTTTTACTTGTGGGGTTTTTTAGTTTTTTTACAAACTACGTATACTGAGTTATCGTTTCTAAGGCACCAGCTCCTTTACCTTTTCATACACAAGATCACCTTCCCAACCTCTGTAGGTGAGGTAGTCTGCTAGTTTTTTACGCTTGCGGTATTTATCGGTTTCTGAGGAGAGTTGTTCATAACGCTTTCGCGAAAGCGTATTAAAAACCGTATCATACTCCTCATCTTCTATCTCAAGTAGGGCTGTTTTGAGATTATAAGCTCCTATGCCGCGTTGTTTGAGTTCGCGGGTGATTCTTGTCCTTCCCCAACTTTTGTGACGAAATTTACCCCTCGCAAAGGCTTTTGCAAAACGTTCTTCGTTTAGAAAGTTGTGCTCTAGTAAATGACCTATCACTACATCTATTGCGTCTGGTATCATACGCATGTCTCGTAACTTTTGAGCGACTTCTTTATGACAACGGTCTTGGTAAGCGCAGTAGGCTTCTAGCTTACGTTTTGCTTCTTCTACAGTATATGTTTTTACGGGTTGTTGCACTGGGCAAAAGTACTTGTTTGCAAGGATACCTTTTTTACATTAGGGCATAAAAAAACCCCATTCTCAAAAGAGAATGGGGTTTTTGCTAATTTTCAATCTTAATATCCTTACCAGAAGCGTCTGTAAAGTTATACTCAAGATACGTGTATGCATCTCGTGGCATTACTTTTACCCACTTCTTGTGATCTAAAAACCATTTAGATCGTATGGACGGGAAGCCTTTTGTTAAATAGGCTGCTACAAATGGGTGTGCATGTAGCGTCACCTTCTTTGTTCCAGATTTTAATATGCGGTTGAGCTGTCCTTGAAGTTTCTCTACAATTACAATAGGAGCTTCTATCTCATTAGTACCACCGTTAGGATTTTCTTCACGGGTCTTAATGTTCATTTCTGGACGTACTCGCTGCCTAGTGATTTGGATGAGTCCAAATTTACTAGGAGGTAAGATTTTGTGTTTTGCGCGGTCATCTTTCATCTCATCTTTGAGGTGATTAAATAACTGTCGGCGGTGTTCAGCTTTACCCATATCGATAAAATCGATTACGATAATTCCTCCCATATCACGGAGGCTAAGCTGACGTGCAATTTCTGAAGCGGCGATCATGTTTACCTCAAGTGCTGTGTCTTCTTGACTTTTGGCTTTATTTGATCTGTTACCACTGTTTACGTCTACAACGTGCAAGGCTTCTGTGTGTTCAATTACAAGATAAGCACCACGGCTCATTGATACTGTTTGGCCAAAAGACGTTTTAATCTGTCTCTCTACTCCAAATTTCTCAAAAATAGGCAGTTGGTTATTATATAATTTCACAATATTCTCCTTGTGTGGAGCAATCTCGCTTAAGTAATCCTTAATTTGATAATACAACGTCTCATCATCTACTGTGATGCTCGTAAAGCTATCGTTAAAAATATCCCTTAGGATAGACGATGCACGATTCATCTCTCCTAGTACTTTGCTAGGATGGTGAGCGTTTGGAATTTTTTTGCTCATAGTGGTCCATTTGTCCACTAGATTTTGCAGGTCTTTGTCTAGTTCTGCAACTTTTACACCTTGAGCTACTGTGCGTACGATAACGCCAAACCCTTTAGGTCTGATACTTGTTACAAGTCTTTTAAGACGTGCTTTTTCTTCTTTACTCTCAATCTTTTGTGAGATAGAGATACGGTCAGAAAAAGGAACGAGAACAATATAACGTCCAGCTATGGATAACTCGCTACTTATACGAGGTCCCTTGGTCGAGATAGGTTCTTTTGCAATCTGTACAAGTACACTTTGTTTAGACTTAAGAACTTCGGCAATTTTACCGTTTTTGTCTATGTCTTTCTCAAAGGTGAAATTTTGTAAGGAATAGTCTTTTAATTTACCTGTAGTAACACTTTTTATGTATTTCTGAAGCGTAGGAAGTTTTGGACCGAGGTCATGGTAATGCAAAAATGCATCTTTCTCATAGCCCACATTTACAAATGCGGCGTTGAGACCAGAAACGGTCTTTCTTACGTTTGCGATATAAATATCACCTACGTTAAACTTATTTTTATCTTCTTCTTTATGAAGTTCTATAAGTTTTCCATCTTTTAATAAGGCAAAATCAACTACGGAGGAACTAGATCTAATGATCAATTCTTTATTCACTGTGTAGTAATTTTATCCCAATAGCTATCGGGATGGTTGATAATTCTAATTCATTACAGATTGTGGTGTATGCCATGCGCATACGTTGTGTAATAAATACCGGTGCAATAATGACTTACCCAAGGTGCGGGTAGTGCTGTTATTGCAATGTCAATGAACTCAGAATTACACCCGGAGGGTGTAATAAAAGAAAAAGTAGTCTTAAGACTACTTTTTCTTTTTGTGGCGATTTGCTCTACGTCTTTTCTTACGTTTGTGAGTCGCTACCTTGTGTCTTTTTCTTTTTTTACCGCTTGGCATAAAAATGATAGTTTTTAATTACTTATTAGTCTACACTAACGTTCGTTTTTACACCTTCTACAAAAACTTTAGCAGGCTTGAACGCTGGAATATTATGTGCTGGTATTTTGATAGTCGTATTTTTTGAAATATTTCTACCTGTTTTTTCCGCTCTGGTTTTGATAATAAAGCTACCGAATCCTCTTAAGTACACGTTATCTCCACCTTCTAAAGAAGTTTTTACTTCTTCCATGAAAGATTCAATAGTTGCTTGCACGTCATTTTTTTCGATACCTAGTTTCTCAGAAACTTTAGCTACGATATCAGCTTTAGTCATAATGTCAAATATTTAGGGGTTAAAAATTCAAGACTGCAAATATAGGGATTATAATAACAAAGAATCAAACATAATCTTTTAAAAAATAGATACATAACATCTAGCTTTGTGTAAAACCCTATTTTACATTGTCATTTTCTAACAAACTCATTGCTTGGTACTTAGAACACAAACGCGATATGCCATGGCGCAACACTAAGGACCCTTATAAGATTTGGCTCTCAGAAATTATTCTTCAACAGACGAGAGTAGCGCAAGGATTACCCTATTATTTAGCTTTTACAAAGTCATTTCCTACAGTACAAGATCTTGCAAATGCAACCGAAGAGGAAGTACTTAAACTTTGGCAAGGATTAGGCTATTATTCCCGTGGTAGAAACCTCCACGCATCTGCTCAAATTATTGTAAATGAGTACGACGGAGTCTTTCCAGACACCTATGAAGAAATTAAAAAGTTAAAAGGAGTAGGTGATTATACGGCAAGTGCCATTGCAAGCATAAGCTTTAACGAGCCTACCGCGGTGGTAGATGGTAATGTATATAGAGTCCTCTCAAGGGTATATGGTATAGATACTCCTATAAATAGTACGCCCGGGATTAAAGAGTTTAAAGCACTAGCCCAAGAACTCATAGATGTAAAACGCCCAGCAGATTTTAATCAAGCTATTATGGAGTTTGGCGCTATACAATGCAAACCTCAAAATCCATACTGCCTGCATTGCATATATAATGACAAGTGCGTAGCCTTGCAAAAGAACAAAGTTTCTGAACTCCCTGTAAAGCTTAAAAAGACTAAAGTGCGTAATCGCTACCTCAACTATCTTGTCTTTAGAGATAAAGACGGACAGACCTTATTACAACAACGCACCGGTAAAGGAATATGGCAAGGACTCTATGAGTTTCCAGTTATTGAACTTGATACCGCGCTTACTGATAGTGAAGAATCCCGCTTTCGCGAAAGCGTTAGATCCTCAAAGCATGCTCAAGAGATGAACATTACAGAGGTGGTAAGATTTAATGAGAAACCAATCGTTCATAAATTATCTCACCAGCACCTCCATACTACTTTCTGGGTGGTTGATGTAACAGCCACTGGTGCAAAAGGAACACCCTTAGCAACTATAAGAGATTTTCCTGTACCTATATTGATAGGTAGATTTTTAGAAGAGTTTTTACCTCAATAGTTCGTTACTCTAAGACAGTCTTAAGCTCCTTTCTATAATCTGAAGGATTCTGACCCGTAAAGGCTTTAAATTTTTTATTAAAGTGGGAGAAGTTATTAAAACCGCTCTCATAGCACACTTGGGTAATACTCATGGGTTGCTCTGCAAGCAGTCTAGATGCATGGACGAGTCGGTACTCATTTACAAACTGCGTAAATGTTTTATGAGTGATTTTTTTAAAATAGCGACAAAATGATGGAATGGTCAAGTTTGTTATGCTAGCCATTTCCTCTAGAGGTATCTCCTCTTTAAAATGTGTTTTTACATAATTAAAGACCTCATTAATACGGTTATTATCTTTTACATCAGAGAGCAATGAGAATCCATCTGCATTAAGTATTCTAAACTCTTTTGTAGTTGCCAGCTCATTTAAAACAGTTATTTGAGTCATGAGACGAGTAAAATCTGATTGTCCCTCCATAGATTCCATCATTGCCCCTACTCTCTTTTTAGTCTCTCCAGAAAATACAATCCCACGTTGTGCTACTTGCAATAATCTTTTTATTGCCGCTGTTTCTGGAAGGTTAAAGAATGTATCGCCCAAGTAATCTGCTTTCATATGTATAACGGTCTCACTCTTATTACCCGTGAGTTCATCTGTAAAACCACAATGAGGTAAATTACTACCCACAAGAATGAGTGTGCCCCATGTATAATAAGACAAGTTACTTCCCACCTGTCGTCTTCCTGTACCACCGTTTACATAAACTAGCTCAATCTCTGGGTGATAATGCCATAAGCTGTTATCATTAATATGATGCTCATCAAACCGTTGATACGTAAATGAGTTTCCAAAATCTGGAGTAATAGATTCAAAAGTGGGTTTATGCAGAAGCATGGCCTTTTTTTACAAATTTATAAATGACTACAAAATGAAAACTACATTAATTTACCTTAAATGTGTTCTAAATTAACACATACACCCCTATTAACCATACTGTAGGTTAAAAATGAACATATTGCTGCACAATTAGCAGTGGTGATCCCTTAATAACCACCGTATGTTTGTACCATAATAAATAATTAATCAATTACTTAAATCAACAGTTATGAAACAGACACTAAAATTTTCAGCAATTGCATTTTTATTATTTACTGCTATCACAACATTTGCAGCTACTAGTGAGATGACACATTATGACGTACAACCTGAGCTTTTAATTGAGACTTCAAATCCAGGTGATAAAATCAAAAAAGCGTCTAACGCAATAGACAAAGATGTTTTTACAGAAGGAACAGACATGGTATATGTGAGTTTTTCTAATCCAGAATTACAAACTATCAAGCTCGAAGTGAGAGATGGTCTTAATCGTATCGTTTACTCAAAAGAGATTGACGGAGAAGCTTCTGTAAGTAAAACATTCAATTTTGAAGGGGCTTACAAAGGATACTACACTATCCAAATTGAAAATGAAAAAAAGAGCTTTAGTAAAGAGTTTGAAATACTATAATATCTGTTTGCTTGCAGTAAACAATTAGTATGCTTAGTTATCCCTAGATGGTAGTTCGTCTAGGGATTTTTTTGTTCATTTATTTCTTGCAACAACCCCTTAATCTCAAAAAAAGAACGTCTTTAATATTTGTAGATAATGGTGTATGAGAGCATATTTTCGCGAAAGCATAACACACTTGCATTGCAATATTTACTACATTTGAAATTATGGCAGGAACAATCAATAAAGTGATCTTAATAGGTCACACGGGAGATGATGTAAAAATGAACTACTTTGAAGGTGGTAATTGTATAGGACGTTTTCCGCTGGCGACTAATGAAGAATATGTAAACCGCACCACTGGCGAGCGAGTTAGCAATACAGAGTGGCACAACATTGTAGTGCGCAACAAGGCTGCCGAAATTTGTGAGAAGTACCTCAAAAAAGGTGACAAAGTATATGTAGAAGGACGTCTTAAAACGCGCAAGTGGACAGATGATAAAGGAATGGACAGATACTCTACAGAAATCCAGTGCCAAGAGTTTACTTTTCTTACTCCTAAAGGAGAAAACCAAGGACAGTCACAAGGAGGTGGACAACAAGCACAACAACCTGCACAAGCAGCACGTCCTCAAGCACAACCTTACAATCCCAACCAGCCAGCACAACCGGCACAGCCCTCTACAGACACTAGTGATGTAGATGATTTGCCATTTTAATTTAACTAAACGATAAAACTTTTGGACCCCGATCCCGAACCCTTATTTATTCTTCTCTTAACTATAGACCCTACCACTATCATAAGCATTGTGGTACTTATAGTTTTACTCATGTGCTCCGCACTTATAAGTGGCGCCGAGGTTGCTTTTTTCTCCCTATCACCTAGTGATCTTCTAGAAACAGAAGAGCAAGTCGCAGATAGAAAAATGATGGTAGTAAAGAGGCTACTCACAAAGCCTAAAAAACTTCTTGCAACTATTCTTGTTGCAAATAATGCCATAAATATTGCGATTGTACTTCTCTTTGCAAGTCTAGGCGAAGTAATATTTGCAAATATTACAGCAGAGATTCTAGGTATTCCTTTACGATTTTTACTAGAAGTGGTACTTATTACGTTCTTGATCTTACTTTTTGGGGAAATCCTTCCTAAGATTTATGCAAACCGTAATAACAAGAAATTTGCGGCACTTGTAGCATATCCGCTGCGCGTACTCGATGTAATTTTCACACCACTTAGCAGCCCTATGCGTGCTGCTACCTTATGGATACAAAGAAAATTAGGAGAACAAAAAACTAGTTTTAATGTAGATCAGCTCTCGCAAGCGCTGGAACTTACAAGTGAAGAGGACACCACAAAAGAAGAGCAAAAAATCTTAAAGGGTATTGTTTCCTTTGGTAACACAGACACCAAGCAAGTGATGCGCCCTCGTATGGACGTATTTGCACTTAATAAAGAGGATGATTACAACTATATTTTAAAGCAGATTACAGAAAACGGCTTTTCTCGTATTCCAGTCTTTTCTGAGAGCATTGACACCATCGTGGGAATCCTCTATGTAAAGGACTTACTACCTCATCTCAACGAGAAAGAATTTGACTGGGCCAAGCTAATACGCGATCCTTATTTTGTGCCAGAAAACAAGAAACTAGATGACCTTCTCGCAGAGTTTAAAGAGAAGAAAAATCATCTCGCTATTGTAGTAGATGAGTATGGTGGCACAAGTGGTTTGATCTCTCTAGAAGATATTATAGAAGAAATTGTAGGAGACATTGCAGATGAGTTTGATGATGAAAATATCATTTATTCTAAACTTGATGAGCACAATTGGATTTTTGACGGAAAAACATCTCTCAAAGATTTTTACCGAATCATAAAGCTTGAAGAAACTACTATTTTTGAAAACAAGAAGGGTGAGGCAGAAACCATTGCTGGTTTTGTGCTAGAAGTTTCTGGAGGCTTCCCTCGTAAAAATGAGGTAATAATATATCAAGACTACACGTTTACGGTAGAGGCAATAGATAAGAAACGTATTAAACAGATTAAATTCACTATAAAATCTTGAGATTTACAGCTTTCATAACATCATTTCTTGCAGCTATAATGCTCGCATCATGCGGTGGCGACACATTACCTAAGCCTAAAGGACAGCTCAGTTTATCATACCCCAGACCGTCATATTCTTTTACCACATCAGATTGTGATTATAATTTTGACCTCAACTCACTAGGCAAAGTGCGCTATAAAGATAATTGCTCTGCTGTTATTGATTACCCATCGCTTAACGGAAGTGTATTCCTAACCTATAGAGCGGTAAATAATAATATTAATGCGTTACTCAATGATGCACAAAAACTCACATACGAGCATGTGCGCAAAGCAGACGACATTATAGAAGAGAAGTATGTAAACCAAGAGCAAGGTGCATACGGGATGTTTTATGACATCAAGGGAGATGCGGCTTCCCAGTCCCAATTTTACATCACAGACAGCACCACACACTTCCTTACCGGTTCTATCTACTTCAACACAAAACCTAACTACGATAGCATTTATCCTGCGGCTATGTATCTTAAAAACGATATTAGGCACTTGATGGAAAGCATTAAGTGGAGAGAATAACAGTAGCTTTTTTCAGGGTTCGCTTTCGCGAAAACTTCTCATATTCCTAATAACTTATTACCGAACTTTGCATTTCTAAATTCAAGCAATGCCAAATAATTCACTCAAGTGGATATACCTTGTCGTACTATCCATTATTTGGGGAAGTTCGTTTATCCTTATCAAAAAAGGACTAGTAGGCTTAGAACCACTACAACTAGGAGCTTTACGAATCTTATTCTCCGCATTTGTTCTGTTACTATTTGGATGGAAAAGTTTGAAAAGCATAAATAAATTAGCGTGGAAATGGATAGGAATTTCTGCATTGCTAGGAACTGGTATACCCGTGTTTCTCTTCGCCTTTGCCGAAACCGAGATTGATAGCGCCGTAGTAGGAATTTTAAATTCTAGTGTACCACTACTTGCTTTCGTTTTTGGGATACTAATATTTGGTGCTAAATTTATTAAACAACAGTTTATAGGTGTTCTTTTAGGGCTTATAGGCGCCGGCGCTCTTATTTACATAGGCGCTCAAATAAATGAAGAACAAAACTACTGGTACGCTTCGCTAGTAATCATAGCATCATCGCTCTATGCGCTCAATGTAAACATCATAAAACGTCACCTTCAAGATGTAAGCGCACTAGCTATTGCTGCAGGAAATTTTGTTTTCTTGATCATTCCTGCACTTATCATACTTTTTTACTCAGACTTTTTTGAGCTTCCATTAAGCACGGATACTACGATACAACAATCCATTGGCTACATTGTTCTACTTTCTATTTTTGGGACTGCCATTGCAAAAGTGATGTTTAACAAGCTAGTACAAATAAGCAATCCAGTGTTTGCCTCCTCTGTAACCTACTTAATGCCTATTATTTCTGTCACTTGGGGATTACTAGATGGAGAAGCATTTACGAGTCTTCAGGTTATTGCTACACTTATTATCCTTACTGGTGTTTATATTGGGAATACTGGGAAAAGAAATACCTAATTAAATCTGATTCGACTCAAACAAAGGCCTCTAGATTTAAAAAGCTCATAAAAATTACTAGCTAACTTTCGCGAAAGCGCACAAAAAAAGCGACTTACATTGCTGCAAATCGCTTTTATCAACTAAACTATCTTTTCAACTACCCTAGTGGTGGTTGTCCATTCATTATTTCTTCACTTGCATACTCTTCAAACTTCTTGAAGTTATCTTTAAAAGATCTAGCGAGCTTATTTGCAGTTGCATAGTATCCTTCGTCGTTATTCCAAGTTGCTCTAGGAGATAATACCTCTGTAGGTACTCCTGGACATGTGCGTGGCTGCGCTAGTCCAAAAACAGAGTGTATGTGGTAGTGATCGTGAGAAGTCTCTTGTGTTAACTCTCCATTCATCGCTGCCTTAATCATAGCACGTGTATACTTAAGTTTCATACGTGATCCTACTCCGTAAGGTCCGCCAGTCCACCCAGTGTTGATAAGCCATACATTTACTCCCGATGCCTTCATCTTCTCACTAAGCATCTCTGCATATTTAGTAGGGTGTAATGGCATAAATGGAGCTCCAAAACACGCCGAAAATGACGGTTGTGGCTCTGTAACTCCTGCCTCTGTCCCAGCAACCTTAGCTGTGTAACCACTTATAAAGTGGTATGCCGCTTGACCTGGTGTTAATTTTGAGATAGGAGGCAGTACTCCAAAAGCATCTGCTGTTAAGAAGAAGATGTTTTTAGGATTCTTACCTACAGAAGGCTCTTGTATATTATCAATGTGGTTAATAGGGTAACTCACACGTGTATTTTGTGTAATAGAAGTATCTTCAAAAGCTACATTACCTTGTTCATCAAGAATTACATTCTCTAGTATTGCTCCTGGCTTGATTGCATTAAAGATATCTGGCTCATTTTCCTTAGATAGGTTAATCACCTTTGCATAACAACCTCCTTCAAAGTTGAAGATGGTATTTTCCTTAGTCCATCCGTGCTCATCATCTCCTATAAGCTTACGCTCTGGATCTGCCGAAAGTGTTGTCTTTCCAGTACCAGAAAGTCCAAAGAAAATTGCAGTTTCTCCATTATCTCCTACGTTTGCACTACAGTGCATAGGTAATGTTTCCTTTTCTACAGGAAGGATAAAGTTTAATGCAGAGAAGATTCCTTTCTTGATCTCACCGGTATAACCAGTTCCACCTATGATGATTGTCTTTTCTGTAAATGAAAGAATTGCAAAGTTGCTCTGGCGAGTCCCATCTACTTCAGGGTCTGCTAGAAATCCTGGAGCGTTAAGAATAGTCCACTCTGGATCAAATGTTTTAAGTTCTTCGACCGTAGGGCGAAGAAACATGTTATAAGCAAACATGTTAGACCAAGGATACTCGTTTATCACTCGTATATTTAGTCTGTAATTCTCATCTGCACAAGCATAACTGTCTCGTACGTAGATTTCTTTTTCAGAAAGATAGTTGGCTACTTTTGCTTTTAATTTTGCAAAAGCCTCTTCGCCAAATGGAAGGTTAATGTTACCCCACCAGACTTTATCTTCTGTTTTGGCATCTCTTACAATAAAGCGATCTAGAGGTGATCGTCCTGTAAAAGTACCAGTGTTTACTGCTAGTGCGCCAGAGGACGCAGTAGTTCCCATATCATTTTCTACGCTTATTTCGTGTAGTTTCTCAGGGGAGAGTTGGTAGTTGATTTTGGCATTTTTGATGCCTAATTTTTCTAATGAAAGTGTCTTCGAAGCTAAGCTATCTGCGACCATAACAATGAGTTTTGTGTTGTTTTAGATCACAAAAGTAGTAAGACTTTGCTCAGCACTATAACGTTTTCGCTGTTTTATTTGGATTTTATGAAATGTATAACTATCAAAAGCCAACTAACAATGAGCAAAGTCCCACCTATTGGGGTAATCAGAGCGATTTTAGTAAAATCAAAAGATGTTAATTCATTGGTTGCCAGCCCATATATAGAACCCGAAAAGAATAAAATTCCTAGCAACAGCAGCACCCATACTGTTTTTTTTGTTTTTTCGCTTAAAGCGAAAACTGGAATAAGCAACAACAATAAGGCATGATACATTTGATACTTTACTCCCGTCTCAAAAGTCGCAATCGCCGATGCATCAAGCACTTTCTCGAGGCCATGCGCACCAAAAGCTCCTATAATAACTGCGGTAAGACCAAAAATCCCACCTGTCACTCTTAATTTTTTATCCATGCTATTTGTTTAAGATGTGGCCCAAAACCGTACTTTAGACCAGCAGAATTCAATTTGAACTCTCATACAAAATTACAAAACTAACTACCCATGCGAAAGATTCTCGTAATAGGCGCTGGAAAATCCACGAGCCAACTCGTAAACTACCTACTTTCTAAATCTGACACCGAAGATTTACACATCACTGTGGGGGACATCTCTATAGACAATGCTCAAAAACTCATCAATAACCATAAAAATGCTACGGCAATAAGCCTTGATGTATTTAACAAGGAAGAACGTGAGCAGGCTATTAAAGCAGCAACTATAGTAATCTCTATGCTTCCTGCTCGTTTCCATATTGAGGTTGCTAGAGACTGCGTTACTTTTGAAAAGTCTATGGTAACTGCTTCTTATATTTCTGAGGAGATGGAAGCGCTTGATAGCGCAGTAAGAGAAAAAGGTCTTGTATTTATGAATGAAATAGGCCTAGACCCAGGTATAGATCACATGAGTGCCATGCAGGTAATAGACCGTATACGTGATAAAGGAGGAAAGATGATTCTGTTTGAATCTTTTACAGGTGGTCTCGTTGCTCCAGAAAGTGATACAAATCTCTGGAACTATAAATTTACTTGGAACCCTCGTAATGTCGTTCTCGCAGGTCAAGGTGGCGCAGCCGAGTTTATACAGGAAGGGACTTATAAATATATTCCGTATCAACGATTATTTAGGCGCACAGAGTTTTTACAGATAGAAGGTCACGGTCGTTTTGAAGGATATGCAAATCGCAATTCTCTTAAGTATCGCTCTGTATATGGTCTTGATGACATACCTACATTGTACCGTGGTACCATACGTAGAGTTGGCTTTTCTAGAGCTTGGCAAATGTTTGTGCTTCTAGGAATGACAGATGATAGCTATCAATTAGAAAAAACGGAGCACATGAGTTACCGTGATTATGTAAATTTATTTTTACCCTACTCCCCTACAGATTCTGTAGAGCTTAAACTGCGTCACTACCTCAAGATTGATCAAGATGACTTACTCTGGGACAAACTATTAGAGCTTGATCTTTTTAATGCCAATAAAAAAATAGGGCTTACAAACGCAACTCCTGCTCAAGCATTACAACGCATCCTAGAAGACAAGTGGACACTAGCTCCAGAAGATAAGGACATGATTGTCATGTATCATAAATTTGGCTATGAGCTTGACGGTAAGCGCAAGCAGATTGATGCAACCATGGTAAACATAGGAGAGGATCAAATAGAAACAGCAATGGCAAGAACAGTTGGCTTGCCAGTAGCTATGGCAACCTTACGCATTCTTAATGGAGAGATTACTACACCTGGAGTGCAACTCCCTATTAAAAAGGAAGTCTATGAACCTATTCTCAAAGAACTGGAAGAGTATGGCATCACCTTTAAAGAATACGAGGTTGACTATCTAGGTTATAGTCCAGATATCGTAGGAGGATAACCTTTTTAAAAATTGAATTACAGTTTATAACTATTTATATATCTTGTAGTTTCAATATAGAACCTTCTTGAGATGAAAATTGTAAAAGACGAACTTATAATAGATGGTATTGACAAGATAATCTTGCGCCAACTTATGGAAGATGCTCGTAAGCCTATTCTTGAAATTGCTCGTAAAGTGGGCATTTCTGGAGCTGCCATACACCAGCGTTTACGCAAGCTAGAGAAGTCTGGACTCATAGCTGGCTCTAAGTTTATTATAGACCCAAAAGTACTAGGCTACCGCACACAAGCATTTATAGGAGTATATCTTGATAGAGCTGCAAATAATGCAAGAGCAGTACGACAACTTAAAGATATTCCCGAGGTGATAGAGTGTCATTACACTACTGGAAACTGGTCTGTACTTATCAAAATTCTCTGTAAAAATAACGAGGACTTGATGAATTTACTCAATAAAAAGATTCAAGCGATAGACGGTGTATCACGCACTGAAACCTTTATCTCGCTTGATCAACAAATAGACAGACAGATTAAAATCTAACTTTTTACGCTTTCGCGAAAGCGTAACATTCACTAATATTTACGCATAAAAAAACCTCTCACTTGGAGAGGTTTTTCCATTATAAAAATCTTGAATTATAGTCCAGGATAGTTTCCAGTAAGGATATCTATTCCATCGATAATCCACCATACTCCTAGACCTCCTAGTGTAAGGATAAATAAGATGTTCCACCCTATTGGGCTTCCTAAATACCATCTGTGAGCTGCAAAACCTCCTAAAAATAACCATAATAAAATAGCAACTAGCTGGCGGTCTGCCTCTACTGCTGCTGGAGAAGTAAGTACTTCTGCCTGATCATCTTCAGTAAGTGTAACTCCGTTTACAGCAGCAACTGCTGTTCTCTGTACTGGAAATCCAGCATAGGTATTTGTAACGGCAAGCATCACAAACGCAAATAATAGTGTAATTTTGAGTCTCATAGTTTGGTTTTGTTTTTATTAGACCTAACTAAATTACCTAAAAAACAGCTATGTACTTACGAAGAATTCTCTTTTTTGCATATTTCTTGTTCGGAGCAACTGCTTACGGCCAACTTACTGCTTATGAATATATGGGCGTTATAAAACTTAATGACTCGGCTTTTATTTCTTACAAACTCGCCTTTGAAGAAGTAGATGGTAGAGTACAAGGGTACTCTATGGCTGATCTAGGCGGCAAGCATGAAACTAAGTCTAATATTAAAGGAATTTATGATAGTGAAAACAAAATATTCTCCTTTGCCGAATATGATATTGTCTACACAAAGTCTCCACTAGGTGAGGTAGATATGTGCCTCATAAACTTTGAAGGCAAAATGAGAAAACTTGAAAACAACAAAGCTTTTAGCGGTGATTTTAAAGGCCTCTACCCAGATAAGAGCTCATGCCTAGATGGAATGCTCATCATGTCTGCCACAGAAGAGGCGCAAGCTAGAATTGCCAAATTGGACAAGAAGATTCAGAAATCTAAAAAGGTAAGTCAAGAATTAAAAGATAGGATTTCGGCAAAGCGTTCTGTAGATACGCTTACCATGAGTATCGTAAGAAAAAACGAAAACCTCAACGTTTTTACTAAAACTAAGAATATCGTGATTTCTATTTATGACTCTGGTAAAGTAGATGATGACCGCATAAACCTTTATGTGGATGATGTACTCATACTAGAAGATTACTCAATAGAAAAAGCTAAAAAGCAAATACCAATCACTATTACCAAGAAAACAACAGTAGTGCGCGTAGAAGCCCTTACAGAAGGGACCTCTGCTCCAAATACCGTTAAGGTAGAGATACAAGACGGCATGAGTTTAATCACTACAAGAACAAGTCTTAAAACGGGTGAAAAAGCAGAGCTTACCTTAGTGAAGCAGTAAAAAAGCTAGTACTCTTTATAATTAAGCACAAAAAAACCCACGCTATAAACGTGGGTTTTGATTAACTTTAGCAAATTATTAGTTACACTGTAAATTGGTGAGATAGTTAGTTATATTCCTATCCTCATCTACTGAGAAGAGATTGTAATGATATTTCTTATTAAACATCTTATTCCCATGTTTAAAACTATTTCTAACATTACTCTCCATACCAGATATAAGTGTTGAACAGTCACCGAAATATTTTTTTACAATATCTATTGAATTTATACTTTTCTCCTGAGTTAAGGAATGAGCCCATTCCTTTTCTACGACATTACCTTGCTTATCAAATACAGTAAAGAAATTTACATCTCTATACACTCTACTAGCAAGGGTATAATTATCACTTTCAGCTACTACTTCCATTAATCTATAGGTTTTTTTCTTTGGAACCAACATTTTTAACACAACCGCCTTTGTTCCAGAATTAGAAAGATTAAAATAATATGTGACCGCGCCTCCACCAACTGATTGTCCAATAAATTCAAATTTCTTTAAGGCTTCTACTTCTAGAACCACCTTATTTATATCTTTAATAGCTATATCGTTTATTTCCCCATCTTCATCAAAATAATATAAAATCTGCGCACCATAAGTTATTCTACCCCAAATGCGTTGACTTACACCTACGTTTTTATTAGCTAATTGTAATTTTGGTGTATGCTTCTTTTTTCCAGATTTAGCCTTCTGATTATTTTCTCCATCATGCAAAGTAATTACAGATCCATCTTGCATAGTAATCTCACCGAAAATTTTTTGAGCATTAGTCGTTGCAAATAGTGAACCCATAAAAAGGGCAAGTAGCAATTTTTTCATATCATTTTTTTATTTAAGATGCTCAATATATGCATATTGCAAAAATTCACTTGCATAATTCTATTTAAAATGTGTCAAATTTTGTTTCCCCGCCCCTAAAGGGAGCAAAATTCTCTAACTGTCAGTACTTCTAAACTAACGCACAAAAAAACCCACGCTATAAACGTGGGTTTTTCTATTTAATATTTTCGCGAAAGCGAAAATAGTTTTATGTCTGTGCGACTCTCGCCTAGTATCTGTAGTACTCAGGCTTAAATGGCCCTTCTACTGTAACACCGATGTAATCTGCCTGCTCTGTAGAAAGAGTTTCTAGCTCTACGCCTAGACGTGATAAGTGCAACGCTGCTACTTTCTCATCAAGGTGCTTAGGAAGCATATATACTTCGTTGTTATAGTTTGCACTGTTCTTCCAAAGTTCGATTTGTGCTAGTGTCTGGTTTGTAAATGAGTTACTCATTACAAAACTAGGGTGACCTGTTGCACAACCTAAGTTTACAAGACGACCTTCTGCAAGAACGATAATATCTTTACCATCTATAGTATACTTATCTACTTGTGGCTTGATTTCATCTTTAGAAGCTCCGTGCGTGCTATTTAACCAGCCCATGTCGATCTCATTATCAAAGTGACCTATGTTACATACAATTACTTTATCCTTCATAGCCTCAAAGTGCTCTGGGCGTATGATGTCCTTGTTTCCAGTAGTAGTAATCACGATATCTGCGTTACCTACTACAGAGTTAAGCTTCTTTACTTCAAATCCGTCCATTGCAGCTTGAAGCGCACAGATAGGATCAATTTCTGTTACTGTAACAATAGAACCTGCTCCTTTAAAAGAAGCTGCAGTTCCTTTACCTACATCTCCGTATCCACATACTACTACACGCTTTCCAGCAAGCATAGTATCTGTAGCACGACGTATAGCATCTACCGCACTCTCACGACATCCGTACTTGTTGTCAAACTTAGACTTAGTTACAGAATCATTTACGTTTATTGCTGGCATAGGTAATGTTCCTTTCTTTACACGCTCGTAAAGACGGTGTACACCAGTCGTAGTTTCTTCAGAAAGACCTTTAATATCTTTTGCAAGTTCTGGGTAACGATCTAATACCATGTTAGTAAGATCACCTCCATCATCAAGGATCATGTTTAATGGCTTACGATCTTCTCCAAAGAAAAGTGTTTGCTCGATACACCAGTCAAATTCTTCTTCATTCATCCCCTTCCAAGCATATACTGGTATTCCAGCGTCTGCAATTGCTGCAGCAGCCTGATCTTGAGTAGAAAATATATTACAAGAAGACCAAGTTACCTCTGCTCCTAGTGCTTTTAATGTTTCAATTAATACAGCTGTCTGTATTGTCATATGCAGACATCCTGCGATACGAGCACCTTTAAGCGGCTGCTCATCTCCATACTCTTCACGTAGAGACATAAGCCCAGGCATCTCTGCCTCTGCAAGTTCGATCTCTTTGCGTCCCCAGCCCGCTAGGGAAATATCTTTTACTTTGTACGGTACGTACGGTACTGTCTTTGTGCTCATAATTTGTATATTTAGCTTATTTCTTAGCAGTGGCAAATTTACGCAATACCTTACAGAAAACCTTTTAATCGATGCCTCTTTACAAAACGATAACAGTTAGCTCGAGTACAACAGTCTATATTTGGAAGATTGAAGAAGATATTACTACGCTTTCGCGAAATATAAAACTTACAGATCATTGCCAGAATAGACTACAAGGAATGAAGTCTGAGCTTCATCAAAGAGGTTTCATGAGTATACGCCATCTTCTAGCCGAAGCTGGATACACGGACTTTGATTTATATTATGATAAGAATGGAAAACCTCATCTTCATGATGGGAACCACATTTCTATCACACATAGCTACACCTTCACTGCCATTATTGTAAGTGATCAACCTGTAGGTATCGACATAGAAAAGCAACGTAACAAAATCTTGCGCATTGCTCATAAGTTTACGCCTATAGAAGAATATTACACACTTACTAATGCAGATGCTCGCATGCGCAAACTCACCATTGTATGGGGAGCAAAGGAATCACTTTACAAACTATATTCACAAGAAGGTCTGAGTTTTTTAAAGCATATAGACGTTACAGATTTTGATTTTGACGATGGCAAGACTACAGCCACGGTAAATTATGAAGGCGCAGTCTCCACCTATGATCTCACCTTTATGGAGTTTGAAGGATTTACCTGTGTATATGGGTTTTGATTTTGGTCCCGATAGCTATCGGGATTGAGGGATTTACCTGCGTCTACGGTTATTAATAATGAATAGCATTCTTTGTACTGCAATTCCTACCTTCGTGTGGTGACTATATATTCCCAAATCATACATAAAAAAGAAGAAGGCGGTAAACTACTCGCAATTCTCATAGATCCAGATAAGTTTGAATTGGATTCCGCTTTCGCGAAAGCTTACTTGAAAAAAATACCCGCTACAACAACTCACATTTTTATAGGGGGAAGTACAGACCCAGCACGTAAAACAGCAACTGTGGTCCAACTTCTAAATGCCGAAACAGCATTACCAATTATTCTGTTTCCTGGAAATTACAATCAGGTTACTCCAGATGCAGACGCAATATTATTTTTATCATTACTATCTGGTGATAATGCCGAATTTTTAATAGGTCAGCAAACCAAAGCTGCGAGAGCAGTGCAGCAGAGCGAGCTTGAAGTAATCCCCACTGGATACTTACTCATAGACGGCGGCTCTGTAACTGCCGTACAACGTGTAAGCCAGACCAGCCCAATGTCGCAAGATGATACAGAACGCATAGTAGACACGGCACTTGCAGGACAATATTTAGGTAAAAAATGTATTTATCTAGAAGCAGGAAGTGGGGCAAAAACCGCAGTACAACCTTCAATTATCAAAGCCGTTTGCAATGCACTTACCATCCCAGTAATCGTGGGCGGAGGTATTAGAAATTCTACTCAAATGGAGCTAGCATATGAGGCTGGGGCAACAATGGTCGTTATAGGCACAGCTTTTGAAAATAACTCATGGAATGACTGCTAATTGAATATTAAATCATCCTTATGAAATACATCATTTATCTAATAACGATTTTCATCACAACACAACTACTGGGTCAAACGACCTATGTAGTTGATGCGGTGTCAAAAACACCCGTATCCTTTGCTACTATTTCTTTTGGTGATGGAAGAGGAACATTTGCAGGCGATGTTGGTGAATTTACATTTATTAGCTCAAAATATAAAGATATAGACAGTCTTTACATCTCGGCAATAGGTTTTAAAGAGCAAGCTTTTGCTGCCGCTAGCTTACCAAAAAAAATATTTCTAGCCCCAGAAGCGAGCTTACTTTCTGAAGTTATCGTTACCGCAGAGAAGAAAGGGAAATACAAGAAAAAAAAATACAAGGAGACTACACACACTAATTATTACAACTGCTGGCTCCCTACCGTAGAAAGTGAGGTTGCTGTCCTTTTTAATCGTGAGGAAGGAAAGTCTTCAAAAATTGCACAACTGTGGATTCCTATAAACTCAGAAAAGGAATATCGCAAAAAAGGTAACATGCAATTTTCTACCTTGTTCCGCATTCAGTTTTATAAAAATGAGAATGGACTGCCTGGGACACCGGTAATACATAGAGATATTGTTTTTCGCGTAAGCGAGCAAGATGACGAGATGTACGAATTAGATATAGATAAATATCAAATTTTCATTCCTAAAGACGGGATTTTTGCCTCCTTACAAGTACTAGGATATGCAGATAAACAAGGAAAGCTCATACAGACTAAAAAATATAATGAAATTGAAACTCCTAGAGGAATTCAAAAAGTATCTGTTACTTTTAGGCCTTTATTACCGTTTACAAATGAATTGCCGTCACAAAAGACATATGTAAGGAGAGTCTTTTTTAATAATAAAAAATGGCAAGTATTTGACCACACTTACAATGAGCATTCTGCGCTCGTAAAAACTGGAAATGTAAATTATGGAATGGGTGCATTGCTGCACGTTTATCAAGAATAATAACTATGCAAATCTCTGTAGATCTTACTTTTAGTCCGCTACAAAATGATTACGAAATGTATATCATTAATTTTATAAAGCGACTACGCGATTCTGGCCTTACCATTATAGAAAATCCTCTTGCCACTCAAGTATATGGGGACTATGACAAGGTGATGACTACACTTACTAAAGAAATGAAGCGCAGCTTTGAAGAAATAGGCATCGGTCTATTTTATATAAAAATTGTAAAAACAGATCGCTCTGATTATGTCGCAGATTTTTGATTTCCTTTTTGGCCAGTACGCCACATACGACACCTTAGATATTGTCTTAGAACTTATAGCAGCGATATTTACAATCGCATCTGTAGTCTACTCAAAACAAAATAACGTTCTCGTTTTTCCTACCGGAATGATTTGCACAGCAATTTTTGTATATCTGCTACTCAAATGGGGACTACTGGGAGACATGATGATTAATGGATACTACTTCATTATGAGTGTTTATGGATGGTACATCTGGACGCAAAAAGTAGACGGCGTTGCAGTTACTCCTATTACGAGAACTACTAGAAAAGAGCACCTCCTCTCTGTAGTTATATTTATTACATCTGCAATTTTTGTGTATATCGTATATATCATTTTTGATAAAATTGAACACTGGACATCTTACGTAGATATGATTACCACAGGCATCTTCTTTGTAGGCATGTGGCTTATGGCTAGACGTAAGATTGAGAACTGGATATACTGGATCATAGGTGACATTATCACTGTACCTCTTTATTTTTACAAAGGACTCACTTTCAGTAGTATTTTATATTTTGCACTCACTATTATTGCCATTTTTGGATATTTAGCATGGAAGAAGAACTTAGACAAGTCACCAGTAATTGCATAAGAGTTTGCCTTATTGGACCAGAAAGTAGTGGGAAAAGTACGCTTTCGCGAAAGCTAGCTCAGCATTACAACGCACCCTTAGTTCTAGAATATGCAAGAGAATATCTTCAAGATTTATGGGACACAAAGCAAAAGATATGCAGACCAATGGATCTGCTACCTATTGCCAAAGGCCAAATGAAATTAGAAAATGCTGCCGTAGCTAATGCCACAAATCTAGTTATTTGTGATACTGATTTACTCACCACAAAAATATATAGCGAGGCTTACTATGATGGCTGGTGTCCAGAATTATTAGAGAAAATGGCATTGGAAAACACATATGATTTGTACCTTTTAACGTACATAGATACTCCATGGGAGAAAGATGATCTAAGAGATCGCCCAGAAAGAAGAGAGGAAATGTTTAATTATTTTAAACATACCTTAGAGAAATATAAAAAACCATTTATTCTTGTAAAAGGCACTGTGCCTGAAAGAATGAAAACTGCAACTACATCTATAAATACACTTTTAGTTTGAATATCACAGAACAAGACATAGAGCACATCACAAATTTAGGTGTAACCAAGGATCAAGTAGAACAACAGTTCCAGATACTTAAGGAAGGAATTCCTTTTGCAAACTTGCGCAGTGCCGCTACAAAAGGTAATGGTCTTGTTGTGCTTAAGCCAGAAGAAGAAAAACAATTAGTACAACATTACGAGGATAATAAAAGCTCAATACATCCCTTAAAATTTACTCCAGCATCTGGTGCAGCAACTAGAATGTTCAAGTTTCTATTTGAATTTGTAGAAGACTACAACCCTCAGGATGGAAGTATTAATGCATATATAAATAAGAAAGGAGTTCCTGAGCTTAGATTATTTTTTGTGGGCTTGGAAAGCTTTCCTTTTTACAAGAGAATACGCGCACGCATTAAAGAAAAGTATGGCAAAGATGGAGCAGACATTAATGAAAATAGATTGCGTTTTGTAAAAATAATGCTTGAAGAGAAGGAACTCAATTTTGGAAAAAAACCTAAAGGATTATTCCCTTTTCACAGTTATAAGAAATATGTTGCCGCTGCTTTTGAAGAGCATCTTTTTGAAGGCGCTTTGTATGCCACAAAAGACACCGTTACCCGACTTCACTTTACGGTTTCCAAGGAACATCAAAAGAGATTTACAAAACGTTTTCATAAACGCAAAGACTATATAGAACGTAAGACAGGCATGACCTTTGACATATCTTATTCTTACCAAGACTCAGCTACAGATACGGTTGCCATTACAGAGTCAAATACACTTTTAAGAGATCAGGAGGGGAAACTCATATTTAGACCTGGAGGGCACGGAGCTTTAATAAAGAACTTAAATGAGCAAGATGCAGATATTATATTCATTAAGAATATTGATAACGTTGTTGTAAATAAGTACAAGACTCAAGTTGCTTATTATAAAAAGATGCTTGCTGGAAAGTTACTTTCACTTCAAGCAAGGTCTTTTGAATATCTAAAGAAAATTGACAATCAAAGCGAACTTGTAGACAGCGAGCGTCAAGAGATTGCGGCTTTCTTAGAAAATGATTTATTCTTAAGGCTTCCTGCAACCTTTAAAAAACTTGAAAACGCCGCACAAACAGACCTTTTGAGGAAATTACTAGATCGCCCCATACGCGTTTGTGGTATGGTAAAAAATGAAGGCGAACCAGGAGGCGGACCTTTCTGGGTGCTTCATGAAGATGGTACTGAGAGTTTGCAAATTATAGAAAGTGTACAGATCAATCCTGATGACAAGGAGCAGCAAGAAATTCTTAAAAATGCGACTCACTTTAATCCAGTAGACATTATTTGCGGTGTAAAAAATTACAAAGGAGAGAAGTACAATCTTCTCAATTATGTGGATTACAAAGCAGGATTTATTGCATCAAAAAGCTACCAAGGAAAGAAAATAAAAGCACTTGAACATCCAGGACTTTGGAATGGTGCTATGGCACATTGGAATACCATATTTATAGAAGTTCCACTAGTTACTTTCAATCCAGTAAAAACGGTTAATGACCTTCTTAAACCAGCTCACCAAGTAAAATAACACAATCATAGGTTAAATTTTGTTTAATCTTATTTATTAAAAGATAAACAATAAGTATCTTTATTTCAAAATAGAAATATGGATACCGCACTGGTATGGTTTAGAAATAATTTACGCGTTCAAGATAACAGTTCGCTATCCAACGCAATTGCTTCAGGCAAGCGAGTTATTGGGTTGTATAGTTTTGACCCTAGACAATTTCAAATAGGTGATTTTGGTTTTAAAAAGACGGAGAAATATCGAGCTCAGTTCCTGATTGAGACTGTCCAAAATCTCAAAAAGAATCTCAACAATCTCAACATCACTTTGATTGTAACTCACGAGCATCCAGAAATAACTATACCAGAACTCATAGACCAACACAACATCTCAGAAATCTACTCTCAAAAAGAGTGGGCGAGTGAAGAAAATGAAGTTACCCTTGCTGTTGAAAAAAAGTTAAGTAACGTAAAACATCACACCTATTATGATCAGTTTCTCTTTCATCCCGAAGATATTCCTTTCGATACTTTCGGAGACATTCCTCAAGTATTCACTCAATTCCGTAAAAAGTGCGAGAAAGAAGGCAGTGTCCAGCCTTTACAAGAAAAAATCGAAGCGCTTCCTTCAAAAAATCTACTCGATGAAGAAAGCGACATGCCTAACTTGCAAGAGCTAGGCTTAGATACTTTTATTAAAGACCAGCGCTCTGCTTTCCCATGGAAAGGTGGAGAAGACGAGGCTTGGAACAGGCTCAATGATTACTTCTGGAATACTAAGAAACTCCAGTACTACAAGAAAACACGCAACGGACTCGTAGGCGAAGATTATAGCTCAAAGTTATCTGCATGGCTAGCAAACGGATCTATATCTGCTCGCCAAATTTATTGGGAGGTAAAAAAGTTTGAAAATGAAATTATTTCAAATCAAGATACGTATTGGCTCATTTTTGAATTGATATGGAGAGATTATTTTAAGTATGTCTCTCTTAAACACGGTAACGACCTGTTTAAAATAGGCGGCATTCTGAATAAAGAATACGACTGGAAACGTAATGATAAAGCCGAGCGCGAATGGATTAATGGCAATACAACATATGACTTTGTAAATGCCAATATGATAGAGCTCAAAGAAACAGGATGGATGTCTAATCGCGGTCGTCAAAACGTTGCGAGCTTTTGGGCAAAAGAGCAACAGCAAGACTGGCGCGTAGGTGCTGCTTACTTTGAAAGTATGCTCATAGATTATGACGTACATAGCAACTGGGCAAACTGGATGTACAACGCAGGCGTAGGAAACGATCCTAGAGACAGAAAATTCAATATCAAAAGGCAGCAGGAAATGTATGACGGGAATGGCAAGTTTGTAAGACTGTGGACTCAAAATGAATTATTTTAAATGAGCACATTACGACTTATTCTGGGCGATCAGCTCAATCACAAGCACTCCTGGTATCAAGAGCAATCTGACGATGTTATTTATTTCATGGCAGAAATGCGCCAAGAAACAGATTATGCAACCCATCATATTCAAAAAGTTGTCGCCTTTTTTAAAGCAATGCGCGAGTTCTCTGATTGGCTTACATCCCAAGGACACAAGGTCATTTATTACACACTAGATGCTCTTGAAAATACCCAAAGTCTCATTGACAACGTTGAAAAACTTATTAATGAAAAAAATATATCACTATTTGAGTACCAACTTCCAGATGAATACCGCCTGCACGAAATGTTATCACGCTTTCGCGAAAGCGTAACAATCGAAGTAAAGTCATACGATACAGAGCATTTTATGACTTCTCGTACCGACTTGTCTTCTTTTTTTGAAGGTAAAAAGCTCTTTACTATGGAATATTTTTACCGCATGATGCGCAAGAAATATGACATCATGATGATTAATGATAAAGATCCAGAGGGTGGTAAGTGGAACTTTGATCACAGTAACCGCAACAAATGGAAGGGAGACACTTTAATCCCTATTGAAAAGACATTTGACACCAACGTATCATCTATTGTAAAGCTCATTGAAAGTGCTGGAGTTAAAACCATAGGACGCATAGACGAAAAGAATTTTGCTTGGCCTACTACACGCACTGAATCACTTGAAGTGCTCAATTATTTTTGTGAGCACTTGTTAGTTCATTTTGGCGACTATCAAGATGCCATGGATCCAGATCAAGCCTATTTATATCATAGCAGATTAAGCTTTGCTATGAATAGTAAGATTCTAGATCCTCAAGAAGTAATTGAAAAGGTTATTAACTACTGGAGAGCGCATCAAGAAGAAATAAATATAAGTCAGGTAGAAGGTTTTGTAAGGCAAATTTTAGGATGGAGAGAGTACATGCGAGGCATGTATTGGAAAGAGATGCCAACATTTGCAACGACTAACCATCTTGAGAATCATAATGCGTTGCCTGATTTTTATTGGACTGGAAAGACTAAGATGAACTGCCTTAAGTGCAGTATCAATAATAGTCTCGATAACGCTTATGCACATCACATACAGCGATTAATGATTACTGGCAACTACGCGCTTCTCACCATGTGTGATCCAGCACAAGTAGATGAGTGGTATTTGGGCATTTATATAGATGCCATAGAATGGGTTGAAATCACAAACACTCGCGGGATGTCTCAATGGGCAGATGGTGGTAAGATTGCGACAAAACCCTATGTGTCTAGCGGAAGTTACATCAACAAGATGTCTAATTACTGTAAAGGATGTCATTATAAAGTGAGTAAAAAAACAGGCGAAGATGCATGTCCTTTTAACTCCTTGTATTGGAACTTCTTAAATGAAAAACAAGAATATTTTAAAGGAAACAATCGCATGAGTATGATGCTTAGTCTTTTAAATAAAATGGATAAGAAGACATTACAAGCTCATCAAGAACGCGCAGAAGACATCATTAAAAATCCAGCAAATTATTAAAAAAGAGGTAAACATAATATGGTTTAAGAGGGACTTGCGCTTGCATGACCACCTACCCTTATACAATGCTGTGCAAGAGGGTAAGCCGCTGCTTTTACTTTACATTTTAGAACCTTCACTAGAAGCAGATCCTCATTACAGTGATCGTCACTTTAACTTTATTAAAGAGTCATTGCAAAATTTACAGCGTGAATTAACGGCCTTCGATTCTAAGGTTTTGATTGTCCATGACGAAGTAGTCTCTACTTTTAAAGAACTCATTAAACATTATAAAATTCACACCGTTTTCTCACATCAAGAAACTGGACTGCGTATTACCTATGATAGAGATCTTGCCCTAGAAGCATATGCAAATAATCTAAAAATAGCGTCACCAGAAAATAAATTTGGCTGGGTAGAATTTGCAAACAACGGAGTGCAACGTAAACTAAGAAATCGTGTAGGATGGAGCGAAGACTGGGAGTGGTTTATGAAACAACCACAGATTCCTTTTCAGCCAAGAAAAGATCAATTACTATCAATAGAAGATATTAATGCTCTAGAAGACAATTTTAAAAAAGTCTCTTTACAAACACCTGCATCTAGTCCTTTTCAAAAGGGAGGGACAACGATGGCGATGCGATACCTAGCGTCATTTTTGCACGATAATCGATACCTAAATTATGCAAAACATATTTCAAAACCTAGCCTAGCTAGAAAGAGCTGCTCTAGATTGTCACCTTACATCGCTTGGGGAAATGTGAGCATACGCCAAGTATATCAAGAAGCAAAACATTTTCGCGAAAGCTCTAAAAATAAACGTGCCATCGATGGGTTTACTTCACGATTGCGATGGCAAGCACATTTCATTCAGAAGTTTGAAATGGAGGACTCGATGGAATTTGTGAGTGTAAACAAAGGATATCACAAGCTCTCAAAAAATGTGAATGTTAAGTATCAAAAAGCTTGGAAAGAAGGCAAAACAGGATATCCTCTAGTAGACGCATGTATGCGATGTCTGTGTGAGACCGGCTATCTCAACTTTAGAATGCGTGCTATGACGCTATCTTTTTTTACACATAACTTATGGCAACCTTGGCAAGATGCCACGTATCACCTAGCTCAGCAGTTTCTTGATTTTGAACCAGGTATTCACTACCCTCAAATACAAATGCAAGCGGGTGAGACGGGAATCAATATGCTGCGCATATACAATCCGGTTAAAAATAGTTACGAGCATGACGAAAATGGTGAGTTTATAAAAAAATGGATTCCAGAATTGGTAAACGTACCTGTTGCATACATCCATGAACCGTGGACGATGAGTGCTCTTGAACAACAATTTTGCAATACAGTAATAGGTGAAAATTATCCTGCGCCTATAATTGACATAAAAAAAACGGCAAAACATGCGGGAGACGTATTGTGGAAGCTTAAGGAAGATAATATTGTAAAGCGAGATGCGTATCGTATCTTAAGACGACACACGCTCGCAAACAGAAATAATTTTGATTAAAAGACTATGAAAAAGCAAGAAATACCAGAATTTACAGAACGCGAACTAGACCGTATCATAGAAATGGCTTGGGAAGATAGAACTACCTTTGACGCAATAGAAATGCAGTTTGGGATCAAGGAACAACTTGTAATCGAAGTAATGCGTCGTGAGATGAAGGAAAGTAGTTTCCGTATGTGGCGTAAACGAGTGCAAGGACGTAAGACAAAGCATGAAGCAAAACGTGCTTATGGCATGGATGATGCACGTTTTAAATGCAGTCGTCAAAAACAGATTACACATAATAAAATTTCAAAAAGAAGGTAATATTATACTATTTACTTTTAAGTAAGAGATCACCACTATGACAAAGAAAAAACCAGACCAGGTCGTTTATAATGAAGAGAAGGGTAAGTATGATGCTGCACTTACTCCTTATGCAACAAACTTAGGAGCGCCAGCTATCGTGACTGACGATGTTACTACATGGAAAAACTCAAATATCAGTAAGGTTAACCATCAATTTAAGACTGAATATGAGGAGTTAAAGGCGCAGTATGAGGTGATGATGAAAAAATTTGAATATAACAATCTCATCTATGCTGCAAAGTTCTCTTTCGAACCGATTGTAGGTGCTATTTACCATCTATATCGTTCTAAAAATGGAGAGCCATTTTTGTCTTTAATTTCGCCAGAAGAATGTAATTGGGATTTTGCCGGAACCTTTGAATTAAAGGCCGATAAAATCTGGAACCGACTAGACACTCCAAAAGAGGAAGAAGAAGAAAATGAAAAATAATTTACAACAAGCCACGATAGGTGGAGGATGTTTCTGGTGTGTAGAAGCTGTTATACAACGCTTAAAAGGTGTTTCTAATGTGGTTTCTGGATATGCTGGAGGGCAAGTCCCTGGACACCCTACCTATAGAGAGATTTGCTCCGGACTTACCGGACATGCAGAGGTGATACAATTTGATTTTGACCCTGCAGTAATTACCTATGCAGAGATACTTACTGTATTTCTTACCACACACGACCCTACAACCCTTAATCAACAAGGGGCAGATCGTGGGACGCAATATCGCTCTGTAATTTTTTACCACAACGATGAACAAAAAGCACAAGCAGAACAAGTGATTAAAGTAGTACAAGAGTATTATGAGGATCCAATAGTTACTGAGGTTTCAGGGCTACCTACCTTTTACGATGCTACGCAGGAGCATCAAGATTACTATAATGAAAACAGACAACAAGGGTATTGCCGTGTTGTCATAGATCCTAAAGTAGCTAAGCTCAAAAAGTTTTATGAGCATTTACTCGCTTCTTAATACTGCAATAACAAATCATAAGAAAGCCACATTACTCATAAATATAGAGCAATGTGGCTTTTTAAGTTGTGGTGGGGATTAGTGCGCTTTCGCGAAAGCGTAACTCATTATCTTTCCATATTGATCAATCTGTAAATAAGAATTGCCGTACGCTTTGTGAGCATTTCTATAGTTTTAATATTTACAGTCTCGCTAGGAGTATGCGCTCCCGTCCCCATGGTTCCCAGACCATCTAGGCAAGCCACATACGCTGCCACAAACGAAGTATCTGCTGCACCGCGCTTTCCAGGATCATAGGCCGCAACAGCAGGACCTCCCATATCTTGACTCACTTGGCTTAAAATTTCTAGTACCTCATAATTTTGAGAAGTAGGTTGCATTGCTGGATAACTATCTTCAAATTCGACAACGGCACTTGTATGCGGTAAATTATTTGCTACAATCTCACGCATTTTTGCACGTGCTTCTTCCTTCTGCTCTTCAGAGATAAAGCGAAGACCTCCTTGCACGTATGCCGTTTGTGCAACTACATTACCTTTGCCAAAAATACCTCCTTTACTCTCCTCTGGGTTAAGCTCCATTGTGGTACCGCCCAGCATCATCCCTGGATTAAAAGACAGTAATTCTGGACCTCTTACCTCATTATAGAATCCGTTGAGGATACGTGCAAGTTCAAAATTTGCTCCTGCCCCTACGCTTTCGCGAAAAATTCCGCTTGAGTGTGCTCTCTTTCCAGTAACTGTAACTTTCCAGTTAGAAGATCCTCGTCTTGCTACGGTAGCATTATCAAATCCTGTCGAAGTTTCAAAACCTAAAGCGATATCCGAATTCTTTGCAGCATCTATCAAATCTTTTCTGCTTATTGTGAGTGGTTTTCCGGTACTTTCCTCATCTCCTGTAAAGGCTACGGTGATTTGCGCATCGTCAAGCAATCCTGCTTCTCTAAGAGCCTTAAGTGCATATAGCACTACTACGTTACCACCTTTCATATCATTTGCGCCAGGACCTTTTGCAATAGAATCATTCACCATTTCAAATTGCTGAAACTCGCTATCGTCCTCAAAAACGGTATCTAGATGCCCTATAAGAAGCAATCGCTTGCCTCTTGTTCCTTCTGTAGTAGCAAATAGATGCCCTGCTCTATTCATCTCGGCAGGCATATCAATCCAATTTGTAGTAAAACCTATCTCTTTAAAAGATGTAGAGAATACATCGCCCACTTCTTTCACCCCTTTTGTGTTGAGTGTTCCACTATTAATGTTTACTACATTTTTGAGAAACTCAATACTTTCCTCTGTATGTGTTTCTACGAGGTTTACAATTTGTAGCTCCTCTTTTGATAATTGTTGTGTAGAAGATTGCGCATGGAGTACTCCTGTTTTCGCGCAAGCAATCATTAAACTGATTACAATTAGAAATAATATCTGATGGTTCTTCATAGGTTTTATATTTAAGAGGCGATTATCTCAAAGATAGTCAATGCTCAATGATTGAATTTTTGGGTTATTATTCTTTTTTTTTCAAATAGAGGGTAGGAGTTTTTATAATTGGGCGGTTATATAACAAAGAATTAATCCTACTAAAAACAATGTTCCCCCACTTTTTTGGATTAGTGAAAACTACTTTTGAGTACAATTTCAAAAAAAAGCTGAAAAAACCCTAAGAAATATTTTTCTTGGGGTTTTCTCTTTTTAATTACTCTTCTTTTTGAAAATACCTGATTCTGAACACATAAGAATCACGATGATTATTTAAGCTCAAGAAACGCATTACTCCCAGGTAAGCATGATGAAAAAAAAGTCAAAAAAAAGTCAAAAAAATGCTTGATTTTTTTGGACGAGTGTAAAAAAGTTTTATATTTGCATCCGCTTACAAAAAGTAACACTCCTCAATAGCTCAGTTGGTTAGAGCATCTGACTGTTAATCAGAGGGTCCTAAGTTCGAGTCTTAGTTGAGGAGCTAGTAAGTAAAAGCCATACAGTCCGTATGGCTTTTTTTTGTGCCTTATTTTAAATGCGCTAAGTGACAAGCATTAATAAATGCTCAATAATACAAACTCTTGCATAGCCACCACCATAAGACCTAGCGCTTGCAACCTCTTGAGCCAATTAAAGCGTTTTTACGGCATCATCAGCCCCGCCGAAAGCATCATTACTAGAAATATTAAAAAAGATGATCAAGAGCTCTTGTATTTGCTAGCATAATGACCATACAAAGATTTAAAGATATATCAAGAGTTGTCGTGAAAATCGGGAAACTATAAAGGAAGATTCACTTCTAGTCTAAGCACCTAAGATTGCTCTAAAACAAAAAAAGCCTTTCCTACAGGAAAAGCTCTTCATCGGATTCAACTACAAATCCTACCACATGTGATGTGGCCAACACAACATCGTTAAAAGTAATCAATTACTTCTATAAACCAAAAAAAGCCCACGGACTGTGAGCTTTTTGTTGCGGTCTGGACGGGACTCGAACCCGCGACCCCCTGCGTGACAGGCAGATATTCTAACCAGCTGAACTACCAGACCGTTACTCCACTTTTTGAGACTTTGAGTATGTCTTAAATTTTTCAGTTTTTCAATCTCTAACTTCTTAATTAGAGAAGCAACATTGCTTTTGCTTCGTTGCGGGTGCAAATATACACTCGTTTTTTGATTACACAAACAAAAAATTAAAATTTTTAAATAAATTTTTGACGCTCTACTAAAAACGTGGTGAGTATAGGTGCAAAACCTTTTTCAATTACTGCTGGAATATACTTGATACGATACTGAGCACAACGTAGTTGCAAGTTTTTAAAGTACGTTTCTACCGCGCTTGTATAAATATCTCTAATATTATCTGCATATAAATTAATTGATGATCCACTCTCTACATCTACAAATTTACGCGGGCTATTATCAAATTTAAAGTCATATTCCTTCTCTTGACTATATGTATGTAAAAGAATCACCTCGTGTTTATTGTATTTAAGATGTTGCAATGCTTCAAATAATTGTTCTTGCTCTACATCATCTTGTAGCATGTCTGAAAATAAAAACACCAGAGATCTACGCTTTAGCTTTTCTGCAATGAGATGGAGGTGTTTATAGGTAGCTGTTTTCTTTTCTGCTTTTGCAAGAGCGGGATCTAGCACACCATTTAATTGATCTAATAACATATGGTGGTGTCTATCACTTCCCTTCTCTCCCGTGTAGAATTCATAGTCGTCACTATAAATACTCATTCCTACAGCATCACGCTGCTTTTTCATGAGATTCATAATAGCGGCACTCGCAAGTGCAGAGAAGCTTATCTTATTAAGATCTGAAACGCTGTGCTCCTTTACAGCGGGATAATGCATAGAACTACTATTATCTAATATAAGGTGGCAGCGTAGATTAGTTTCTTCCTCATAGCGCTTTGTATACAGTCTATCTGTTTTTGCATAGAGTTTCCAGTCTATATGCTTTGTACTCTCTCCAGGGTTATAGATTTTATGCTCTGCAAACTCTGCCGAAAATCCATGAAACGGACTTTTATGCATCCCAGAAATAAAACCTTCCACTACCTGACGCGCCAGTAACTCTAAGTTTCCGAAGCCCGAAGTTTTATTAAGTTCTGATTTGATATCCATTATGGGTACAATTTAAGTAGGTAAGATATATGTTTTGATACATTAAACACAAAGTGCGGAATAAATTCCGCACTTTGTGTTACTCATAAAACTATAAAGGAGATTATCCCTCATAAACCCCATCTGCAA
The DNA here is from genome assembly GCF_042466145.1 of Dokdonia sp. R78006. NCBI lineage: Bacteria > Pseudomonadati > Bacteroidota > Flavobacteriia > Flavobacteriales > Flavobacteriaceae > Dokdonia > Dokdonia sp. R78006. Next base: position 879,333 of record NZ_JAXHBU010000001.1, read on the forward strand.
TCCCGTAAGCTACAGACTCCTCTGCACCCATCCAGTGATCACGCTGGAAGTCTTTCATTATTTTTTCAAATGATTGACCACAATTATCTGCAAGGATTTGTGCGCTCAATTCTTTTGTTTTTACAATTTCTTGTGCTGTAATTTCAATATCAGAAGCTTGACCACGTGCTCCACCAGATGGCTGGTGTATCATTACACGTGCGTGTGGCTGTATAAAACGACGCCCTTTCTCTCCTACAGATAAAAGTAGTGACCCCATACTTGCCGCTAGACCTGTACAGATAGTAGAAACTGGACTTTTAATCATTTTAATAGTGTCATACATTGCAAAACCAGATGTTACATAACCACCCGGGCTATTAATAAACAGTTGGATCTCACCATGACCTTGTGCATCTAGGTATAAAAGGCGATCTATTACGTGCTTTGCACTTTTATCATCTACCATTCCCCAAAGGAATATCTTTCTATCATCAAGCAACTGACTGTCAATTGCGTCTTGTACTTTCATTTTCTTTTCCATAAACATATGCCGCGATTACGGCTATTTATCATTCCTGCCTAGACAGAAACCTCATCATTATTTTCTTTTAGTAATCAAAACTGCTACGTGTTGTATTGTTTTGCTTTCGCGAAAGCGTACTCTAGTAACAGCGCTCTAAAAATACAAAAAGGCTTGGCACAGTGCCAAACCTTTCTGATAATCTTATAAAAAGCTTGGATCTATAAAAGTCCGTCGATAGCTTCTGTGTAAGTTGCCTTAGGAGCAACGCCTACTTGACGTCCTACTACCTCACCGTTCTTAAACATAAGAACTGTAGGTATATTACGTACTCCGTATTTTGCTGCAAATTCTTGGTTTGCATCTACGTCTACTTTACCTACGATGGCTTTACCTTCGTATTCTCCTGCGATCTCCTCGATAACTGGTCCTACCATACGGCAAGGTCCACACCAAGCAGCCCAAAAGTCTACTAATACAGGCTTATCGCTGTTTAATACTTGCTCTTCAAATGTCGCATCTGTGATTTCTAATGCCATAACTATATATTTTAATTGTAATTCTATTTAATTCCACTATGCAAACTTAGTCAATAATTAATCCAAACCTTACAACGCTTATATCAGCTTTGATTATAGCGTCATTGTGACAGTTTATCATAAGGTATTTGACAGTATAACACATCCTATCGTCTGTTGCCAAAAACTTGTAATGCAAAGTACAATAAGGTAGCTAGCGACCCTATAGCAGCTACAAGATATGTTCTTGCAGCCCACTTTAATGCATCTTCTGCTCCGTCATACTCTTGTGGTGTTACCATATTTTCTGCCTTAAGCCATGCTAATGCACGATTACTAGCATCATACTCTACTGGTAATGTGATGAGACTAAATATAGTCCCCATTGCGTATAATGCAAGACCTATAATTGCCACAGTACCACCTATTGCGGTAGAAGCCATTAATGCAACACCACCCATTATAACCCACATACTCATTTTTGACGCAATGTTTACAATAGGTACAAGCTTAGATCGCATTTGCAACCAACTGTAAGCTGTAGCGTGTTGTACAGCATGACCTACCTCGTGTGCAGCAACCGCCGCTGCCGAAGCATTGCGCTGCCCATAAACCACGTCACTAAGATTTACTGTCTTATCTCTAGGGTTGTAATGATCTGTAAGCTGTCCAGCTACAGAAATTACTTTTACATCTGTAATTCCATTATCGGCTAGCATTTTTTCGGCAATCTCTGCTCCAGACATCCCGTTGCGCAATTGCACTTCTGAATAATGTTTAAATTTACTTTTGAGCTTGTTGCTTACTAGCATACTCACAAGCCCGATAGCTCCTACAATAATATAGTAGCCCATATATCCTCCTAACATAGTCGTTTATTTTAAAGTTGTTTTAGGTTTCTAAAGTTACAAAAGTATTATGCACAAATTAAGCCAAGATTACAATTCATCTTTTTACTATCAAGAGCCTTAAATACTCGTTGTAATGACAACTACATAAGATTATGGAATACATATGTTGTTTTAAAAGTTCGCTTTCGCGAAAGCGTAACCCACAACCTATATTGCTAGCGGAACATATGGCACATCAAAAACCTCCGAAATCTCTTGATACACAACATCACCTCCGACGATATTCACTCCTTTTTTAAGAGTAGCATCTTTAAGACATGCAGCTTTCCAACCTTGGTCTGCAATTTTTAACACATAAGGCAGTGTTACATTGGTAAGCGCTACGGTGGAAGTATAAGGCACTGCACCAGGCATATTTGCCACACAATAATGCACCACATCGTCTATAATAAAGACTGGATCTTCGTGCGTAGTAGGTTTTGATGTTTCCACGCAGCCACCTTGATCTACAGCAACATCTACAATTACGGTACCTGGACGCATCTCCTTGAGCATGTCTCGAGTAATAAGCTTTGGCGCTTTTGCACCAGGAATAAGAACACCACCTATAATAAGATCGTGCGTTTTTATATGTTTACGGATATTAAATTCATTTGAAAATTCTGTCACCACGTGTGGCGGCATGATATCGTTTACGTGACGCAGTCGCTTCATACTAATATCTAGGATGGTTACATGGGCACCTAATCCCGCAGCCATTTTTGCCGCTTGAATTCCCACTACTCCTGCTCCTAAGACTAACACCTTACCAGGACTCACTCCAGGAACTCCACCTAGAAGTACGCCTCGCCCTTTTACAGGCTTCTCTAGATATCGCGCTCCTTGCTGTATAGACATCCGACCTGCCACTTCGCTCATAGGCGTAAGCAACGGGAGCGAACGGTCTTCCTCTTCAACCGTTTCGTAGGCTATACAAATAGATTTACTGGCAATCATCGCTCTGGTGAGCGGCTCACTAGAGGCAAAGTGAAAATAAGTGAATACGATTTGATCTTTCTTAATGAGCTTATATTCTGGTTCTATGGGCTCCTTAACCTTTACAATCATCTCTGCGCTTGCATAGACCTCCTCAATCGTATCAAGGATTGTTGCACCCGCATCTATATAATGTTGATCTGTAAAACCACTATTAAAGCCAGCTCCTTTTTGAAGATGTACGCTATGACCTCTCTTTACGAGTTCATAGACTCCGCCGGGTGTGATACCCACCCTGTTTTCATTGTTTTTGATCTCTGTAGGAACACCTATTACCATTGCTTAAATTTTGGCATCAAGGTAACAGTAACTTAAAAAAATGCAGATTATAAAATGCTAAAAATCAAAGGCTCTCATAATGATATTATTAAAAATAGCTATGAATTTCTAGTAATCTGAAAATGCTATTTTTTATCGTATTTGATTTTAAAATAAAGTAGTAAGAAAGAAGAAATCACTGTAATAGCATTTGCTAGGATGATAGCGAGACTTTCTTTAAGAACGCCATAAACGAGCCAGAATACAATCCCTACAAAAAACATAGTAAACATAGGAAGACTCAAACCAGAGACATCCTTAGTTTTCCAAGTTTGATACACCTGAGGCAAGAAAGCCGCCGTAGTAAGTGTGGCTGCAACCAGACCTATAATTTCTATGTTATCAATTCCTGCCATAGCGACAACGTATTATTAATGTAATTACAAAACAAAAGCCTGCTCGTGAGCTATTAGAACACAAGCAAGCTTTATATTACAGCTAGGTTATTACCCTACTATATTTACAATCTTACCAGGCACAATAATCACCTTTTTAGGCGTACGACCATCTAGATACATTTGTGTTTTCTCGTTTGCCATAACTACTTTTTCTATCTCATCTTTAGATAGATCAAGTGGTAATTCTAGCGTAAACTTCATCTTCCCATTAAAAGAGATAGGATAGTTCTTTGCACTTTCTACAAGATGACTTGCATCAAATATTGGGTAAGGAGCCTCAGAGATACTTTCTGAGTGACCAAGCTTGCTCCAAAGTTCCTCTGCGATATGCGGAGCATAAGGAGCGATGAGTATTACCAGAGATTCCAGCACTTCACGAGAAGTACATTTTTGTGCTCCTAACTCATTTACAGCAATCATAAATGTAGATACTGAAGTATTGAAACTAAAGTTTTCAATATCCTCTTCTACCTTTTTAATTGTCTTATGTAATGTTTTGAGGCTGTCTTTACTTGGCGCCTCATCTGTTACATTAAAAGCTTCGTCTGCTCCATTGTGGTAGAGCTTCCAGAATTTCTTTAAGAAGTTATGTACTCCTGTAATTCCTGCCGTGTTCCAAGGTTTTGCTTGCTCAAGTGGGCCTAAGAACATCTCATACATACGTAGCGTATCTGCTCCGTATTGCTCACAGATTTGATCTGGATTTACTACATTATACTTAGACTTAGACATTTTTTCAACCTCACGGCCTACTTTGTAAACGCCATCTTCTAAGATAAACTCAGCATTTTTAAATTCTTCACGCCAGTTCTTGAAAGCTTCTACATCTAACTCATCCGATGCATTAACTAAAGCAACGTCTACGTGGATGGAATTAAAAGTCACACCTACTATATTTCCTAAAGCATCAGATTCAGGATTTGTGGTTTCAATAAATTTTTCAACCCTACGAATAAGTTCTTTATTTGTAAAATCTTCTTCTTTTCCTATTCTTTTATACTCAGAGTGAGTAATGAAAATATTTGTTGTTTGAAGAAATTCTGTGTTTTTTATAGTTGTACCAACCACCCTATACACAAAAGCACTCGTCCCTAAAATCATCCCTTGGTTGATCATCTTTTGGAAAGGTTCATCTACACCTACGTGACCTCTATCTTTTAAGAACTTCACCCAGAAACGTGAATACAATAAGTGCCCAGTTCCGTGCTCAGATCCTCCTATATATAAATCTACATTACCCCAGTAATCCATTGCTTCTTTTGAAGCAAAGACTTCATCACGCTGTGCTTTCTCCATGTATCTAAAGAAATACCAGCTACTTCCTGCCCATCCTGGCATGGTGTTGAGTTCTAGCGGGTAAATTCCGTTTTGAGACTTCTCGACTGCGCTCGAAGTGACAAGATCATTAGAGACAACGGTATTTGTATTTGTATCCCATGCCCACACATCTGCTCGGCCTAATGGTGGTTCACCTTCTTCTGTAGGTAGGTATTTTTCTACTTCTGGAAGTTTAATAGGTAAATGAGCAACGTCAATCATCTTTGGGATTCCGTTCTCATAATACACTGGGAAAGGTTCTCCCCAGTATCGCTGGCGGCTAAACACCGCATCACGCAATCTATAGTTTGTTTTGCCCGCTCCTGCGCCTATTTTTTCTAACTCGTAAATCGCAAGTTTTACGGCTTTCTTATATTTTAATCCGTTTAAGAAATCTGAGTTTGTGATAACCGCAGTTGCCTTGTCTGAAAAAGCTTCTTCTGAAATATCTACGCCTTCAAAAACGTTAGGAATTGCAATATCAAATTTCTTTGCAAAGTCATAATCGCGTTGATCACCACAAGGAACTGCCATCACGGCTCCTGTTCCATAACCAGCAAGTACATAATCTCCTATCCATACTGGAATAGGCTCCTTTGTAAAAGGATGCTCTGCATAGGCACCCGTAAATACACCAGATATTGTTTTTACATCTGCCATACGCTCACGCTCAGAACGCTTTGCAGTTTTTTCAATGTATGCTGCTACTGCTTCTTTTTGTTCTGGAGTAGTGATTTGAGCCACTAACTCATGCTCTGGAGCCAATGTCATGAATGACACTCCAAAAATAGTATCAGGGCGAGTTGTAAATACTTCTACCTTTTCTGCATGATCCTTAAGAGGGAACGTAACCATCGCTCCAACAGATTTACCTATCCAGTTGCGCTGTGTTTCTTTTATTGATTCGCTCCAGTCTATTCCTTCAAGTCCTTGAATTAATCGTTCTGCATAAGCAGAGATACGCATAGACCACTGCGTCATTTTCTTACGTATCACAGTGTGACCACCACGCTCAGAAACGCCGTTTACAATCTCATCGTTTGCAAGTACGGTTCCAAGTGCTGGGCACCAGTTTACTTCCGTTTCTGCTAGATAGGTTAAGCGGTATTGTAATAGTATATCTTGTTGTTCTTTTTCTGTAAATGCATTCCACTGCTCAGCAGTAAATGGCGTGATATTATCATCACAGGCAGCGTTTATCTCGGCATTTCCAGTTTTCGCGAAAGCGGAAACCAACGTTTCTATCGCTTCTGCTTTATCTGTATCCTTGTTGTACCAAGAGTTAAAAAGCTCTGTAAAAATCCACTGCGTCCATTTATAGTATTCAGGATTTGAGGTACGCACCTCACGGCTCCAATCAAAAGAAAAGCCAATTTTATCCAGCTGTTTTCTATAACCGGCAATCACATTACCTTGGTTATCTACACCACCCTCAATATTCACCTTTGTAGTCACCGCAGGATGCTGCCCCGTCTGGATTGCATATTGCTCTGCAGGTAATCCAAAAGAATCATATCCCTGTGGATGCAATACATTAAACCCCTTTAAACGCTTGTAACGCGAGTACACATCACTTGCAATATACCCAAGTGGATGACCCACGTGGAGCCCAGCCCCAGAAGGATAAGGAAACATATCAAGCACATAATATTTAGGTTTATCACTGTTATTTGACGCGTGAAAAGTGCCTTTATCTGCCCAGTATTGTTGCCATCTGGCTTCTATCTCGTTAAAGTGGTATTTCATGGTATATGTATTATTTATACGCTTTTGCGAAAGCGTGCTCTTCCTCATTTAAGGGGGCAAATTTACAATTAATTATGGGGAAACACTTTACCAAAAGAATCAATAGCTACTAACTTTTAAAATAGAATATTACTAATAGATAAAGTATAATCATTTAAAAAGGTGATAGTTAAGAACAAGAAAATAAATAAAACAGAACATGTAAGTGTAAGAAATTTCTTAGATTTAACCCTTTAAGTTATTTACATCAATCAATCAACCTTTTCATGATCAAAAAATTACACACAATTATTGTGGTTTTATGTCTATTACCTTTTGCCGTAAATGCGCAATCCACTTCAAGAGACATTGACAAGATTCTTGTTTCTCACATTGCAAAACAACAGCTCAAACCCTCTGACATCGCTGCTTATCAAATCACAAGTCAGCACACTAGTTCTACAAGCGGTATACAACACATTTATTTTAGGCAATCCTATAATGACATTGAGGTTATTGGAACAGAAAGCAGTGTCCACATTAAAAACGGTAAGGCAGTACAGAGTCACATTAACTTCTATAGGGATATAGAAACAAGGGTAAAGTCCACTTCTCACATACTCAATGAAACTGCCGCAATACAATCTGTGGTGACTAAAATGGGCTACGCATCTGGTGGACTAAATCAAATATCTTATGATGCAAAAACAAACACTAGGACATTTAAGAGTCCGTACACATCTCGTGACCCTATTCCAGTAAAAAAAGTATATACTGTTACAAATCAAGGAGCACTAATTGCTACTTGGGAACTTTTTATAAATGAGACCCAAAGCAAAAATTGGTACAACTTTTTTGTTGATGCCACAAATGGTAACATTCTTTCAAAAAAGAATAGGACTTTAACCTGTACTGTAAATCACGATCATAGTAAGAGTACTCATACAACCGCTTTCGCGAAAGCAAAAAAAACCACCCTTAAAGTTTCTCCTTCCGTAGATGCTGTTTTTATGGATGGTACATATACTGTGTATCCGTTACCACTGGCTTCACCTTTTGAAGGGGATCGATCTCAAGTTTCTGGGGTTTTTAACACTGTGGCATCACCATTTGGATGGCACGATACAAATGGGGCAACAGGTGCTGAATACACGGTCACTAGAGGAAATAATGTAAATGCATATGAAGATGGTGACAATACAGGATTTCAACCAGATGGAGGTTCAGACCTTTTCTTTGATTATCCTATAAACACAGTTTTTAGTAATGGAAGTCAATCTGAAAGCGCTGCTATTACAAATCTTTTTTATTGGAACAATATTGTGCATGATGTTTTATACCAATATGGTTTTGATGAGGCTAGTGGAAACTATCAAGAGAACAATTATGACAATGGCGGTGTAGGTAATGATCACGTAAATGCTGAAGCTCAAGACAATTCTGGAGAGTGCAATGCAAACTTTAGCTTTTCTCCAGATGGAGTTTCAGGTAGAATGCAAATGTATACTTGTGGCTCTAGGGATGGAGATTTAGACAACCAAGTAATCATACACGAATACGGTCACGGCATCTCAACTCGTCTTACCGGTGGGGCTGCAAACTCTGACTGTCTATTTAATGATGAACAAATGGGGGAAGGATGGAGCGACTGGTATGGCACCGTTATGACTATTAAGCCAGAAGATGTAGGAACAGACTTAAGACCAGTGGGTAATTGGTTATTCCAGCAAGGTCCTGACGATGGAGGTATCCGTGATTTTCCATATACTACAGATTTCTCTCAAGACCCGCGCACCTATAATAGTATTCAAAACACTTCTGTCCCTCACGGCGTTGGTTCTGTGTGGGCAGCAATGTTATGGGAAATGACTTGGAATCTTATAGAAGAGTACGGTTTTGATCCAGACATTTACAATGGTACTGGCGGAAATAATATTGCAATAGCTCTCGTTACAGAAGGACTTAAATTACAACCGTGCAACCCTGGTTTTGTAGATGGTCGAGACGCTATACTCGCCGCAGACCTTACACTATATGGAGGAGCTAATCAATGTCGTATTTGGGATGCCTTTGCAAAGCGAGGTTTAGGGCTAAGTGCAGACCAAGGCTCTTCTTTTAATCTTTTTGATGGTACAGAAGCTTTTGATTCTCCAGCAACCTCTTTTCAGCTAAATGAAGAACCTATATGTCTTTCTGCAGATGTTATTGTATTAGGAGGAGGTTTACCTACAGGCGGTGTATACTCTGGTACTGGTGTAACAGACAATGGGAATGGGCAAACCTTTACATTTGACCCTACTATAGCTGGTATAAATGATCACCTTATATCATATGTAGCAGACTCCCCTTGCGACGATGGAGGTGATACAGCAACTGCAATCCTTAGTGTTAAATCTGACGACCCTATTATTATATGTCAAGACATCACAGTAACACTTGATGCCGAAGGAAATGCACAAATCATTCCGGAAGACGTAGTAACCAATTTTTCACCTGGGAATGGGTATACTATAAGTCAATCTGGTGTGTTTTCTCCTGAAGACATTTCCGGAGGCACTGCATTAAACTTATCTGATGATCAGACTTCAGACCCAGTATCTCTTGGATTTGATTTTAATTTTTTTGGAGACACATATTCAACAGCTCGTATTTCATCTAATGGATTTTTAACTTTTGAAAACACGGGTAATTCAGGATGTTGCTCTGGAGAATTTATTCCATCTCAGAGTGCAATTAACAACTATATCGCTTTTGCGTGGTCAGATCTTTTTCCTCCAGGTGGAAATGGAATCGTTAGATACACAACAATAGGTGCAGCACCTAACAGAATATTTATATTAGACTTTATTGACATATCGTTATGTTGTGATTCTACTCCAGAGGTAACAACACAATTAAAGTTGTTTGAGGGTAGCTCAGTGATAGAAATTCATACCACTGAAATCACACAATCTGGGATAATGAGCCAGGGGATTGAAAATGCTGATGGTACCGAAGGTTACGTTCTTGATGAGCGTAATAATACGCAGTTTACCCTAACAAATGATTTTATAGCATTCATTCCTAATACAGGAGATTTTCCTGATAATTGTGGAAATGCGACAACTGTAGCTATAGATATCGACACTTTTACCTGCTCTGACTTAGGAGAAAATACAGTAACAGCAACCGCAACAGATAGTGAAGGCAATACATCAAGCTGTACAGCTACGGTTACTATAATTTCTGACGTTTCTGTAACATTTGAACAAGAAGAGATATTATGTGCTGATCAAATTAGCGTCACTTTAGGAGGAGGGCTTCCTACTGGTGGAGTATATTCTGGAACAGGTGTTACAGATGATGGAAATGGGCAAACATTTACAATTGACCCATCTATGACAGGCGAGGGTTCTGTAACAGTATCTTATGAATCTGAAAATTCTTGTGGCTTAAATGGTACAGCCGCTGTTACACTAGAAATTATATCTAGTATTCCTGATGTGTCCTGTCAAGATATTACCATTTCATTAAATGACGAGGGGACAGCAACAGTGTCGTGGGAAGATGTTTTCGACTCCAGCACTTTTACGGGGAATCTTGAAAGTACTTTATATGCGTTAAATCCAAATTCTGGTATATTGAATATAGCCGAATATCAATTTAATCAAACTAGTAGTAACCTTGAACTTAATTCAGGTTTTAACTACTCTACAGGGTTAGACCGAAATTACGGTTTTGACAAACACCCAGAAACAAGTGAAGTATACCTAGTAGCCTCTGAAGTTGCAGGAGGTGTAAGGTCTCTTTATAGGATTGATCTTAACAACCCCTCTATAGATCCACAACTTATTTCTAGTTTAACCTCATCAAATGGTAGTAATCAAATAATAGACATCACCTTTGACAACAACGGTAGCTTATACGCTATTTATAATAATGGGGAACTTGAAATTATAAATACAGAAACAGGGGCTTCATCTCCTTTTGCGTTTATAAATATTTTTGGAGCTACAGGAATAACATATGATTTTGATAATGATCGTTTATTGTATGCCACAGGTACAGGTCCTGTGAATATTTATGAAGTAAATCTCTCTACTGGAGGTTCCAATAATATAGGGGTGTTTTTTACACCAGGGCCCAACGAGTTTTGTTCGGCACAAGCGTTGGAATACATAGGAAACAACACTTTAATGGCAGGAGCAACATCTTCTTGTGACATTCTTTATGAGATAAACCTCACCTCTTTTGAGACATCTCTTCTAGCCAACCCTACTGGATCATACCCCAATATCAAAGACCTGTTGTTATACTCTCAAAAACCTCTTGACAGTTGCACCAACGAACCATTAACTCTAGTGGTGACTCCTAGTACTTTTGACTGTTCTAATTTAGGAGAAAATGTAATTACTCTTACAGCAACAGATAGTCTAGGGAATACTACATCTTGTACTAGTACAGCAGTTGTCACAACAACAGTTGATGTTACATTTGCAACAGAAAGTACATTTTGTCTAGATCAAGGTGAAATTATTTTGGGTGGAGGATTTCCTTCTGGAGGAGTATATTCTGGCTCAGGAGTAACGGATAATAATAATGGTATAGATTTCACACTAAACCCATCAATAGGAGAAGGATTTTACGAAATCACCTACTCGTACACTAATGCCTGTGAACTTCAAGACCAAGCAACACAAACTATAGAAATACTTGGTGTAATTCCAGATTTAGAATGTACTGATATAACTGTAAATCTTGATGAAAATGGTATAGTTGTTCTAGATGCTGCGCTTTTACTGGGTGCTGCTGGCGAATCTGAAATAGGGACACTCTACGCTTTAAACCCTTTCTCTGGTAATCAAAACATTGCAAAATATAGTTATGATACGATTACTGATGACTTAACTTTAGATTCTTCTTATTCTTATAGTACTGGAGCAGACAGAAATTATGGTTTTGATCAAAATCCGTTAACTAGTGAATTATATCTATTAAGAAGAGTGCCAGAAACAGGAAATAGAGCACTCTATAGTATTGATTTACAAGAAGAGGAAGGAGAACCTACGTTTATTTCTGAAATAATTTCTGTAAATGGATCAAATCAAGTTCAAGATATGGCCTTTGGTATAGACGGAACACTCTATATGGTATTTAATGGTGGTGAGATTAATAGCTACAATATCGATTCTGGTAATACAGAAGTTATTGCATCTGTCAACTCTTCCGGAGCTGCTGGAATGACCTTTGACACTGATCAAAATAGACTTCTATACTCCACAGGATCTAATCCTGTAAACCTTTTTGCAATTGATACATCGACTGGTACAGTAACAGAGTTATTTTCTTGGTTTACGCCAGGAAACGATAATAGCTGTAGTGCTCAAGGCATTGAGTATGTCGGACAAGGAAAAGTAATTGCGAGCTCAACATTTGGCTGCGATATTATATACACTGTTGACCTTGAAAGTCAAGAGACTGAATTACTAATAAATCCTACAGGTTCATATTCTGATATAAAAGACTTGATGTTTTTAGGAACATTACCTGTAGATAATTGTAATGGTGAAGCGCTTACTTTTACGGTAACTCCTAATCAATTAGATTGTTCTAATATTGGTGAAAACATAGTAACTGTAATAGCAACAGATGTAGATGGGAACACGAGTGAATGCACCTCTACAGTTACTGTAATTGACACTACTGCTCCTATAATAAACTGTTTATCTTCTATTGATGTTGTTTTAGACAGTTCTGGAAGTATTATACTAACTGCAGAGGATCTTATTACAGGAAATATCATAGACAATTGCGATACAAATCTCCAAATAGATATCTCGCCATCTGAAATCACTTGTGATAATTATTCTACAATTGCACTTGCGGAACTAGTTAAAAATGGCAGTTTTGAAAACGACTTAAACTTCTGGGAATCAACAATTGAAAATGGAACAGATGATGGATCGTGCTCTCAACCTTGGAAAGCTCAACCAGATTCGCAAAATATATGTTGTTGTGTAGACGAAATATTTCCCACCGATGGTTTCTCCGCTGCATTTACTTCATTTGATGGCTTTGGCAATAGTTTTTATAGATTGTCCCAAGATATTCTTATTCCTACAAGTGAAAATGAAAGCGACTTTGAAGCCCTTTTGAGTTTTGATTGGGTTGCAAACTTTAATTTAAGCGGATTTGAAAACAGAAAACTAGAAGTAATTATTTACGACGATTCTGGTGCTGAAATCGAAGTTGTTTATGAAGATATCATCCCAGCAGATGGGGAGTCTTTTAGGAATGAAACCATTTCTCTTGATTTAACTAACACACTACTACCTTATCGCAGTGAACAAATTACACTTGAGTTTAGCGCTTTTATTCCTGAAGAATTTTTAGGACCTGCTAAAGCAATGATAGATAACGTTTCACTTTTAGCAAATGCAACTACCAGTATTGTTGATGTACAAATTACAGTGACAGATGTTTCAGGTAATAGCTCGGTATGTACAGTACAGGTTAATGTTTCAGACCCTAATAATGTTTGTGCATTAAGCACAGATGAATTTTTTAATAATGACATTAAAATTTTCCCAAATCCAGCGTCATCAAATTTTAAAGTCACTTGGAATAGTACATATAAGCCAGAAAAAATTAAGATTTACGACCTCCTTGGCAAACATATTCTAACGAAAAGAATACAAGAAAATCAACTAGATACGAGCTTCAATATTAGTGAGCTTAAAACTGGTATTTACTTGGTTCAATTGATTCATCAATCAAACCAGATTATCACAAAAAGGTTAATAGTAGAATAGGTTAGAATACTACTATTATTTTTTAAATAAAATACGCCTGTAGCTATTGCTTCAGGCGTATTTTGCTTAATCTTATATCTTTAATTTCTATGATCCCTTTCCATAGGCAATAACAACTGATAAATCATCTCGTTTACTGGCGTAGGCACTCCAAGTCGTTTACCTTCCTTCATGATATAACCATTAAAGTTTTCTAGTTCGCTAGGTTTTCCAGCCATGATATCGCGTTGTGTTGAAGCTGTAGTCTCATGCGCTTGCTTGCTAATGGCTTCAAAGATGTTTTCAATGGTTTTCTCTGGGAGTATAATCCCTTTTGCTTTTGCAACCTCAAATACTTCTTGCGCGGTCTTGCGCATCAGTTCTTTTATATACGGCTGCTCTCTCATCACTCCTATAGGTACTCTTGTTAGTCCGCCTATGGCGCTTATAGTTGTTATAAAAAGGAACTTTTGCCAGATGGCTACTTGAATATTATCTGGAACAGCCGCATTAATTCCTGCATTTGTAAATACAGACACTATTTTTTCTAAACGTTCTGTCTTGATATTATCCTGCTCTCCAAAAAGTATTGCAGGCGCTATATCTGGATTAGAGATCACTCCTGGCGCTTCAATAAAACTAATCATACGGCAAAGTCCTGCCAGTACTTGTGACTTAGGAACCACCGAATTAAGGACCTCTACGTTACTTGCTCCGTTTTGTAAAGGCAGATATAATGTGTTTTCATCACAATATTGCAATATATCTTTTACAGCACTCTCTATTTGATATGACTTCACTCCAAAGATGACTAAATCTGGTGTTTCAATCTGACTAAGATCATCTGTTGCTAGATACGGAGTCGCTTTAAAATCTCCTGTTATACTTTTTACCTCAATACCGTTTTCTTGTATGGCCTTAAGGTGTTCTCCTCTAGCAATCATGGTTACTTTATTTCCAGCAAGTGCGAGTTTCCCTCCAAAGAATCCCCCCACGCCACCGGCTCCGTAAATTAAAATATGCATCGTTTTATAATTTTATAAGAACTAGAGAATGCTAGTCAGTTTAAAAGTACAGTAAGCGGATTTATTTTTTCTTTATAATATCTTAATTAAAAACTCTAGTATATCTTTGCAAAATCTCAAAGGGGTGCTTTTTACGAAGCTGAGATTATACCCATTGAACCTAGAACAGGTAATGCTGTTTAGGAATGAGGAACATGTCTTTCCAGATAACGCTATACAAATTAGCTTTTCTAGTGTTACCATATTTCTCTTGAGAAGCACTACGGTGCACCCTCTTCAATATGTGCTCACGGCACAGGTATGTAAATGCTAACTCATTTAGAATATTTGCCCTTTGTATTCGTAACTAAACCATATACGGATGAAAAAGATCCTATTGAGTATGATTGCGCTTGCAGGAATTACAGCTAGTGCACAAGAGAAAACAGTGGTAGACACTACAAAAGTAGAGTCACTTGATGAAGTTTTAGTACGCTCTGTACGAGTAAAAGCCGACTCACCAATTACGCATTCCAACTTAACCAAAAAACAAATTGCAGAGCGCAACTTAGGACAAGACATTGCTACGCAGCTCAACTTTTTACCAAGTGTAGTAACAACCTCAGATGCAGGTGCAGGAATAGGGTATACAGGTTTTAGAGTTCGCGGTACGGGTAATCAAGGTATCAATGTTACTATAAATGGAATCCCATACAATGATGCAGAGAGTGCAACGACGTTCTTTGTAAACCTTCAAGATTTTAGCTCTTCTGTAGAGAGTTTACAGCTACAACGTGGTGTAGGATCTTCTACTAATGGACCTGGAGCCTTTGGAGCAAGTCTTAATATTCTTACAGATGCAATTTCTAACGAGGCATATGGTGAGATTTCTAACTCTTTTGGGTCTTTTGGTACGCGACGTCACAATGTTAAGTTTAGTACAGGCTTGCTCAACGATCACATAGAGATATCTGGTCGTTTGTCACAGATCAAATCTGATGGTTACATCGACCGTGCGTCATCTGATCTTAAATCTTACTTTTTGCAAGCAGCATACAAGGATGATAATACGCTCATCAAGCTTATCAACTTTGCAGGGTCTGAAGTTACATACCAATCTTGGTTTGGGATAGATGCAGAGACACTAGCCGAAGATAGAACCTTTAACCCTGCGGGACAGTTTACGGATGAGAATGGTGAGACACGCTTTCACGAGAATCAAGTAGATGATTACAAGCAAGATCATTATCAACTACACTGGAATCAGCGTTATGACAATAACTGGAGCACACAATTGAGCCTAAACTACACCTATGGTAGAGGCTTTTTTGAAGAATATAAAGAGGATGAAGATCTTGCATTTTACAGCATTGCCCCAGTAGTTATAGGTAGTGAAACCATAGAAACATCAGATATTATAAGACGTCGCTGGCTAGACAATGACTTCTATGTGGCAAGTGCGACAGCAAATTACAAGGACAACAAGATTGACTTTGTAGGTGGTGCTTACGGTAGTATTTATGATGGAGACCATTTTGGCGAAGTGATTTGGGCGCGTTTTGCTAGTGATAGTGAGACTGGTGATAATTATTACTTCGGGACTGGAAAGAAAAAAGAATTTTCTGCTTTCGCGAAAGCGAACTACCGCTTCAATTCTAAATGGAGTGGATACTTAGACTTACAGCAGCGCTTTATCTCATACACTAC
Organism: Dokdonia sp. R78006; assembly: GCF_042466145.1. Classification (NCBI taxonomy): domain Bacteria; kingdom Pseudomonadati; phylum Bacteroidota; class Flavobacteriia; order Flavobacteriales; family Flavobacteriaceae; genus Dokdonia; species Dokdonia sp. R78006. The sequence continues at coordinate 895,478 of NZ_JAXHBU010000001.1, forward strand.
AGACGGAATCAACTCTGACGTTGCCGAATTTATTGTAGACGAAGACTATAGTTTCTTTAACCCGAAAGCAGGTCTTTCTTATAAAATAGACAGCGAAAACCAATTATATGCATCTTTTGCAAGAGCAAATCGCGAACCTAACCGTACAGATTTTGAAAATGGAGCACCGCGTCCAGAGCGTCTTAACGACTGGGAATTAGGATGGAGATACAACACGAGCCGCGTGTCGCTTAATGTAAATGGATATTATATGGGATATCGTGACCAGCTAGTTCTTACTGGAGCGCTAGATGATGTAGGAGCACCTATACGTGCAAATAGCGGTGAGAGTTATAGAGCAGGTATTGAAATAGATGCTGCAGTTGCGATTACTGATAAGTTGATGATACAACCTAATCTGGCGCTAAGCACAAATAAAAACAAAGACTTCGTTTTTGAAAGAGATGGTGTATTAACAAACCTAGGCAATACAAATATCTCTTATTCTCCAGATGTAGTAGTGGGTAACACCATAAGCTATAAACCTGCAGAAAATCTAAGATTGAGCTTCTTATCTAAGTATGTAGGAGAACAATATCTAGGAAACATCGATAGCGATTTCTCAAAGCTAGACAGTTACTTTACGAATGATTTAAATATAAGTTATGAGATAAAGGATGTGTCTGTTTTTAAATCAATTATCCTTAACGGATTAGTAAACAACATCTTTAATATAGACTATGTGTCTAACGGGTATTTCTTTACGTATGATGATGATTTCTCAGTACCTAATGAGATTACAACCATTGAAGGAGCGGGCTATTATCCGCAGGCGGGAATTAACTTCTTAGTAGGAGCTACACTCAAATTTTAAGGGATAAAAGGTCTTATTATTTAATTTTCGCTATATTTAAGTCGCTAAAAATAAACAATATGTAATCAGTTGGGGGACTGAACTACAAATTGTAAGTGAGAAGCCGCCTCTTTTGAGTCGGCTTCTTTTTTCTTTTAGTTAAATACTGTGATGCTATTACCAGAAGCATTTACTCGGTAATTAAGCATTGTGTATTCTAGCACTTCATTATTAGACTGCCCAGTAAAGAGATTGTAACTATTATCATCGTCACACTGGCATTTTACATTGATACCATCTATAACCATAAGTGAGCAATCATTGGGCGCATGGTTAGGATCTGATGCTTCCCACGCAACAATGCTGCTACCTGTATTAATAACAAAAAGACCACGTATACCTCCGTTTTGAACGTAGATAGGGTTACTTGGGATTTCTAAATCTAATACTTGAATAGCACTCAATTGTGTAGAAAAGTTCACATCTAGTAAGAAAGGATTACGCTGGTTTCCATCATCACTATTTGTACATGAAAAGCAAAGAGTAGTAAGAAGAACAAAGGTCAATATCTGACGCATAGAAGTATTTTTTTTACGCTTTCGCGAAAGCGTGATTTCAATAATTTAGGCTCGCAAGGTACCATAAAACGGTAAAGGATTTAAAATATTTTGTATATTCGTGAGACACGTCCCGAAGAGGGACTTTTTTTATGTGTATGCATAAAATGACAACATTTTTAAACTAATTATACTTAAACCGGATCTATTATGAGTAAGGTAAATTATTATACACCAGAGGGCTTAAAGAAGCTTAAGGACGAACTAAATCACCTACGTGATGTGGAGCGCCCTAAGGCGTCACAAGATATTGCAGATGCTCGTGACAAAGGGGATTTAAGTGAGAACGCCGAATATGATGCTGCAAAGGAAGCACAAGGTATGCTTGAAATGCGTATTGCAAAACTAGAAAACCTAGCCTCAAATGCACGTATCATTGACGAGTCACAACTAGACACATCTAAAGTACTTGTGCACTCTACGGTAAAAATTAAAAATCAAATTAATGGCGCAACCATGACCTACAAACTTGTAGCTCAAAATGAAGCCGACATTAAAAAGGGACTCATCTCTGTAGACTCACCTATAGGTAAAGGACTGCTAGGCAAGGAAGTAGGCGAAGTAGCTGAGATTCAAGTGCCAAGTGGCGTAATGAAATTTGACGTTGTTTCTATCTCAAGGGACTAAGTTGAACTCGAAATTGAAGTTGAAGTTGAAGTTGAAGTTGAAATCTTTATACTTCTTTAACAGCATTAAAAGACTAAAAGTTACCATGTAATTTTTAGTCTTTTTACTTAATAGATTTGCCTATCCATTTCATAAACACATTCATATGCCAAGCATTTTCACGAAAATTATAAATAGAGAAATCCCAGGGCACATCGTTGCCGAAGATGATAAGCACATCGCCATCCTAGATGTAAATCCTAATGCAAAAGGACACACACTTTGTATCCCCAAAAAAGAGGTAAATAAAGTATTTGATCTTGAAGAACAAGAATATCTTGACCTCATGCTATTCTCTCGCAAGGTTGCAATTGCTCTAGAAAAAGCAGTGCCTTGTAAACGCGTAGGCGTTTCTGTAATAGGTCTTGAAGTTCCTCACGTGCACGTACACCTTGTACCACTACAAACTATGGAGGATATCCAGTTTAAGAAAAAAGTGACGCTTAGCGATGGTGAGTTTAAAGAGCTTGTAGAGATTATAAAAAGGGAGTTTTAAGACGTTTTACAAACTACTAACCAACGCAAAAACCACAATAGCGATAACTGCTACAGCTATTGCCCCTATCACATAGGTTTGTGATTTTACTTTAAAGAAGGTTTCCTTTTCGGCGCGTTTTAGGTTGTACTCATAGAGGCGCTCAATATCTGCGGTCCATTTTACGGGATAAATAGGAAACTCACAGTGCTTGCAGTATATCTCTTCACGCACAACATCTGTCGCTTTTTGTACCCAGAAAGTATCTTTCCACTCTTGTTTGAAACTTAATTCAAGGCCACTATTACTGTAGCATTCTGGGCAGTTGCACTGTAAAATAGTCGTTTGTATGGTCTTTAATTCGGTTGTCATAAAAGAAGTACGATGTATATGGCTAGTTAGATCTTTCCATGATTCCAGAAAGCGCCAAATTTTGCAGCAAGATTACGGTTTTTGCATCTCTTATCTCACCATTTTTTAATGCTTTTAACGCTTTCGCGAAAGCGTACTCAACCACAGTGATATCTTCATGCTCTGTTGCCAAACCACCACCATCACTAACTTTTTGCCCTTCCTCATATGACGCAAGAAACATATGAATGCGCTCTGTACTTGCGCCAGGAGTCATAAAAAAATCACCCGCCTTCGTAATGCTATCAATGCGGTAACCCATCTCCTCTTCTATCTCCCTAATAATCGTTTGCTCTGGGGTCTCATCTTCTATCATGCCTGCACAAGCTTCTATAAGGAAACCACTATCCTCATTAAGATATGCTGGCAGTCTAAATTGTTTTATGAGCAATACCGTTTGCCTTTCCACATTATAAAGCAGTGCGCAAGCTCCATCACCACGGTCATAGACCTCGCGTCGCACCTGATCCCAAGAGCCATCTTCATTCTGATAATCAAAATAGACTTTTTTAAGCGTTGCCCACTGGTCACTTATGATCTCTTCTTTTATATTTTTTATACGTGTATTCATTCGGCTAGTCGTAGGGAGATTTGCATAGTGGTTCCTTTGTTCAATTCTGATTCCAGTACTCTTATGCGTCCGTCATGATACTCCTCAACAATGCGTCTTGCGAGCGAAAGTCCAAGACCCCAGCCACGTCTTTTTGTAGTAAAACCTGGTTCAAAAATATTATTAAACTTAGATTTTGGGATTCCTTTACCTGTATCTGTAATTAGAATTTTGGCAAATCTAGTGTCACGTGAGATTGCAATGGTTAACGCTCCCTTACCCTTCATGGCATCAATAGCATTTTTAATGAGGTTCTCAAAAGTCCATCCATACAGCTCTTTATTGAGCATTACAGGCAACTCCCCTTGAGGAACATCTAGTGTGAAGTTAATGAGCTTAGAGCTTCTCTTGCTCAAATAATCATAAGCTTCTTGCGTCTCTGCTATGATATCTACTTTTTCTAAATCTGGGACAGAGCCTATCTTACTAAAACGATTTGTAATGGTCTCTAGCCTATTGATATCCTTAGTCATCTCTGCAATATAATCTGGGTCTACATTTTCTGTTTTGAGAATTTCTGTCCAGCCTACAAGAGATGAAAGTGGTGTCCCTATTTGGTGTGCAGTTTCCTTTGCCATACCTGCCCAAAGCAGATTTTGAGCTCCAGCTTTTGAGGTTAAGTAATAGAAGTATATCAATGCCACAAAGAGAATAACAATCACAATAAGCGCAATAGGAAAATACTTAAGCTGATTAATAACAGATGAGTTTCCGTAATATAAAATCTGACTATCAACTCCGTCGTAACCTATCACAATAGGCTCATTAATGAGCGCATACTCTTCTGCAAGTCGTTTAAAATCTTCTTGAGAGAGTTTATCTTCTTTATTGATGTTTCTAGGGGTGTAATGGTTTTCTTCTATGCTGTATAAAAGTATAGGGATGGTTCTATTATCACCTATTATAAATTGCTGCAGAGATATAAGCTCGTCAGAAACAATGCGTGTATCCCTGTTTCTAGTTTCTAGATTAACATCACTTGTATTTGCAAATGCCCTGTAAGCAGCGGCATAAATCTCCACTTTAGAACGCTCTGCATCCTTGAGCTGATCAAAAAACAGCGACACATTCCACAAGATAAGTGTGGTAATGATAAGCGAAGCGATGATGATAAACCATCTCGCAATGTGCGGCTGGGCGCTAAAGTTCATAAAAGATTCTTTGTGTTAAAGATACGGGAGAAATTAAAAACGCCGGACCTCCTTATTAATTGCTTCTTGCAATGCCAACTCTTAGTTTCTACCTATTTCATCTGGGTATAACGAAGGAAGTGCATCACTTTGCCAAAATTCCTTTGTATCCACATCCATTACCGTAAGTGAACCCTTAAAAGCTGCTCCAGTGTCAAGATTCCAGATGTTTGCTTTATTTACAGGAACAAAGGAATTAATGCGCGTAGTGGGTGTATGACCTATATAAATCTCTTCAAATAGTTGTAAACGTTTAGGATATAGTGGGTCTTCCTTTTTGAGATCTTCTCTCATTGCACAAGCCATTTCCCAGAGTGTACGATCCCAGTAAAATGCAGTACTATGCCACTCGTATTCTGGACCGTTTAAATTTTGAAAACCTGCATGACAGAAAAACCGATTTTCATCATCTAAATAGTAATCCTCAAAAGTCTTATAAAATTCAATATGCTCTTGAATTTCTTGAGCAGATCTCTTCTCATAGCAATCTATTGTACTTTGCCCGCCATGCTGTAACCACTTAGGAGACATTGTTTTTCCTTCTAGCCATTGCTGCACAAGGTCGTCATGGTTACCACGTATTAAAGTGACTTTTTTATATTCTTTCTTGAGGCGCATTAACTCATCTATAACTGCATCACTCTCACTCCAGCCGTCCACATAATCTCCTAAAAAAATGAGATGATCATCTTGTGTGACATTTGCTCTCTCCATTACCTGCACTAAGGCTCTATAACCTCCATGTATATCTCCGAAAACTAATGTTCTCATACTCTTATTCTTTCTTTTTTAATTTTTCATTCATAACGCACCTTTCTCAGAATACGCATGGCTTCCTTATATCTTCCGTAGACAGCGCCATCTAAAACTTTCAAATAAGGTTTCAATTCTACCAGCTTCTGTATGGCTGTTTCAAAACCATTGAGATAACAAATCAAGTAGGTATTAGCTAGATTATATAAATCATTCCACTCCCCTTGATTAAGGTTTATACCTCGCTTCAGCTTATAAAAAATGACATTGTTATTATTAAAAATATGATACAAGGTCTTCTTATCTATCACTGGTGGTTCAAAAATAAGCGTTGTATCAATGGTATAAGTACCGCTTTCGCGAAAGCGTATCACCACCTCCTCTAGTGGATAATATTTAAATTGCTCTTGTACTCCCAAGTGCACGAATTCTTGAATTTTGAAGCAATCCTCATCATAAGTAATAGTTACCTCATCTAGTGTTGAGTAAAATAGTTTTACTTGTTCATTAATGAGCTCTATATCTACCCGAGAGTAATAGGTCTGACCTTTAACCACCTTTTTATTTCCTGCCCAGCACAACACAAACTGCTCTTTAAATACCTTATAAGTGCTCTCCATGTCCTTATGACGATGATTTACAAAGTCCATTACACCATCAAGCGTGAGACCTATGCTGTTTTTTGCGTGATTTTCTATTGCCGCAACAATCTCACTATTTACATCTACAATATCTGACTTGAACGTCTTAGGCATAGACATACTCCCATCTCTAAAAAAGACCGTGCCACCCCAATATTTCCAGATATTACGTCGTAACGCTGTAAGCTTATCTTGTGCTCGTATGGTAACAAGTCCCACTACTTTGTCCTGCGGCAAATTAGGAAAAGGAATATTCTCATAAGATATTATAGGAGGATTATCTAAGTATGCATTTATGAGATTCTGCAGTTTGCTGTCATCAAAAAATGGCACACCTATAATAGCATTTTCGCCATCATCTACGCCTATTACTATGAACGAATTGTTCTTTGGGTTACTATTGGAAAGCGCACAAATATGCTTTAAAAACTTTGCCTTCCCTTCTTTGTTACTGATGTCAATCTTACGCTTTTTGTCGTAGAAACTGTTCTCGTCATTATGAGCGAGTAAGTTCTTTACGAGAAGGCGTTTATTGATCATCGCATTATTTTATTAGTCAGCTTGCAATCAACTTTTATTTACAATAGTAGAAGATGCTTGTGCAGTGCTAAGCACAACTAAATCTGCTATGTTCACATGATAAGGTCTTGATACTACAAAATGAATAATATCTGCAATATCTTCTGGTTGTAGGCAATCAAAACCTTGATACACCTTATCTGCTCGCTCGTCATCATTTTTAAAGCGAACTTTACTAAAGTCTGTTTCTACCATTCCAGGATGCACTGCTCCTACTCTGATGTTAAATTTATTTAAATCAATGCGCATCCCTTGGTTAATAGCATCTACGGCATGTTTACTTGCACAGTATACATTTCCGTTAGGATATACTTCTTTGGCAGCGGTAGACCCTATGTTGATTATATGTCCGCTTTTACGTGCGGTCATTTGTGGAATAATCGCCTTACTCACATAAAGCAATCCTTTTACGTTAATGTCAAGCATGGCGTCCCAATCCTCTATAGATCCGCTTTGTATAGGATCGAGTCCGTGAGCATTACCTGCATTATTAATAAGGATGTCTATTTGTTTGAAATCTTCTGGTAGGTCTAAAATAGCTTTTTGTACATCTTCATTATTTCTCACATCAAAATTGAGCGTATGTACTTGCACGAGCTTACTTAATTCATTTTTGAGAGTATCTAATTCTTCTTGACGTCGCCCGCAGAGAATAAGATTTATAGATTCATTTGCAAAGCGTATTGCTGTTGCTCTTCCTATCCCGCTGGTTGCGCCTGTTATAAGTGCTGTCATTAAAATTACGTTTTTTTAAAAGTACCTTTTTATCACTGAATTTGAAAGTTAAGATATTCTTATAGCCCCAGTTAATAAGTGTTAAGTCTAAATGTAGGTTTTAAAACGTATAATAGTTTTACACAACACATTAATAAACTATCAAATTATGAAGACTTATTTAAAATATGCGCTTATGAGCGTACTTGCTTTTGGAATTGTTTCTTGTGACGATGACGATAACAGTTCAGAAAGAGGTGAAGCTCGTATGGCTGTGCGTCTTACAGATGCTCCTGGAGATTATGATGCTGTATTTATTGACGTACAGGATGTAGTTATTAAATACAACGGAAACAACGATGATGATGACGATATAACAATAAGCAACGACGTAAATGCTGGAGTATACGATCTTCTCGAGCTTACTGCAGGAACTAACGTATTGCTAGTAGATGACCAAGTAGAAACTGGAAACTTAAGTCAGATTAGATTAATACTAGGTTCTGACAACACTATCGTTGTAGATGGAGAAACATTCCCTTTACAAACGCCAAGTGCACAGCAAAGCGGTCTTAAAGTTCAAGTTAATGAGACATTAGAAGACGGTATTTTCTATGAGTTTTTATTAGATTTTGATGTAGATGAATCTATCGTACAGCAAGGAAATGGTGGTTACTTATTAAAGCCAGTAATTAGAGCTAGTGTTGAGGCAGAATCTGGAGCTATCTCTGGAACTGTTCTTCCTTTAGACTTTATTACTGAGGTAACTGCAACAAACGGAACAACAGAAATTTCTGCCTTTACAAACGAGACTGGACAATTTTTACTTGCAGGAGTGCCTTCTGGAACTTACACACTGACTTACCAAATCGATGCAGCAGCTGGATTTGAAACTATTACTGTTACAGACGTAAATGTAGAAGTAGGCGCTATTACAACTGTAGACGCCGTAACTTTTCAATAAAAAATAATCATATTATTAAATAGAGGGCTGCATATTATGCAGCCCTCTATTTATTTTTAAACAACGCTGTACTAGGCTACTTCTTCTCCTGTACTAGCTTCCAGCAATTCAAACCAATCTTTTCTTTCAAGATTAATCGCCACTGCTTTTACAGCATTTGTGATTCGGTCTTTATTTGTGGTTCCTATAACTGGGTGAATATTTGCTGGGTGTTTGAGTAACCACGCTAGTAGTAGTTGGTCTTGAGTTGCGTTATACTTATCGCCTAGCTCTTTCAATTTTTTCTTGATACGCATATTCTGCGGGGTGTCTTCTCTAAAAACAGACCCCAGCGGACTCCAACTCATAGGAGTTATATTGTGAGTCATCATGTAATCAAGCGTTCCATCTGTAAGTGAAGACCGTTCTGTGATAGAAATTTCAATCTGATTTACAGTTACCTTACTTTTTGTAGCCAGTAAATCTACAGTTCGCGGTGTAAAATTAGACACCCCAAAATCCCTAACCTTCCCTTGCTGTTGTAATTGACTCACTGCCTCTTGCACTTCATCTGGATCTAAAAGTGGGCTCGGTCTGTGTAATAAAAATAAATCTAGGTATTCAGTACGCAGCTCCTTTAATGATCTTTCGGCGCTTGAGATGATGTACTCTTTATCATATTGATAATGCTTGATGGTATTTTCTTTGCGAGCATCTCCTTTCATCTGGATACCGCATTTGCTTATGATCTGTATGGTGTCTCTGGAGATATCCGCTTTCGCGAAAGCGTTACCCCATTCACCCTCAGTCGTGTAATCCCCATAAATATCTGCATGATCAAAAGTGGTGATACCTTTCTCCAAACAATGATTCATAGTCTCAATCATTTGCTGCTCGTTGAATTGCTTACCCCAAACGCCCCACGTCATACAACCTTGAATAATTCTTGAAAATTTCATTATCGTTTTTTAATTTGCATTCTGAATAAAATTACTACTTCTAAAACTACCTAAATGTGTGCGAAGCCCTTTATTTTCCTTTATTTTTAACCAAATGTTAACAAGCTTTATAGGAATAAAATGTGATTTTGCGACGTTAGAAGTATCTGCTTAATAGAATTTGAAATTATGGAAGAAAATACTACTGCTATTGATATACAGGCTATCAATGAGAAGATAGAAAGAGAGAGTGCCTTTGTAGACATTCTCGCAATGGAAATGAACAAAGTAATCGTAGGTCAAAAACACATGATCGAGCGTTTACTTATAGGTCTTTTAGGTCGTGGTCATATTCTCTTAGAAGGAGTTCCAGGACTTGCAAAAACGCTTGCGATTAATACGCTTGCACAAGCAGTTGACGGGTCTTTCTCTCGTATACAGTTTACTCCAGATTTACTTCCAGCAGATGTAGTGGGAACACTTATCTATAACATGAAGCTTGCAGACTTTAGCATCAAGAAAGGTCCTATTTTTGCAAACTTTGTTCTTGCAGATGAGATTAACCGTGCTCCAGCCAAAGTGCAATCTGCACTGCTAGAGGCAATGCAAGAAAAGCAGGTAACCATAGGTGATGAAACCTTTATTCTTGACAAACCATTCTTAGTAATGGCAACTCAAAACCCTGTAGAGCAAGAAGGTACGTACCCACTTCCAGAAGCACAAATAGACCGTTTTATGCTTAAAACGGTAATTGATTACCCAACAATAGCAGACGAACAACTCATTATACGCCAAAACTTAAAGGGTTCTTACGAGAAAGTAAATCCTGTAGTTACAGTGGCGCAAATTTTACGTGCACAAGAAGCCGTAAAAGAAGTATACATGGATGAAAAGATTGAGAAGTACATCCTCGATATCATCTTTGCAACTCGCTATCCAGAAAATTATGGACTAGCAGATCTTAAGCCTCTTATTAATTTTGGAGCATCTCCTCGTGGTAGTATTAACCTTGCAACTGCTGCAAAGTGTTATGCTTTTATAAAGCGTAGAGGATATGTAATTCCAGAAGATGTAAGAGCTGTAGTACACGATATCTTACGCCACCGTATAGGAATCACCTACGAGGCAGAAGCAGAAAATATCACCTCTGTAGATATCATTAACAAGATTGTTAATCAGATTGAAGTACCATAGTCTTTAGATTAAAAAATCATTTGTAACCCTCATATTATTACACAAAAGGCAACAAGAACCATTGGATACTAAGGAGCTCTTAAAGAAAGTACGCAAGATTGAGATAAAGACACGTAGACTGTCTGATCATATCTTTGGTGGTGAGTACCACTCTACGTTTAAAGGACGTGGTATGACTTTTTCTGAGGTGCGCCAGTATCAATTTGGCGATGATGTGCGTAACATCGATTGGAATGTAACCGCTCGCTATAGTGAGCCCTACATTAAGGTCTTTGAAGAAGAACGCGAACTCACAATGATGCTTGTAGCAGATGTTTCTGGGTCAGAATTTTTTGGTACAGATAAGCAATTCAAAAACGAGATTGTCACAGAAGTTGCTGCGACGCTAGCCTTTAGCGCCATGCAGAATAACGATAAAATAGGTCTCATCCTTTTTACAGATGAGATAGAATTATTTATACCTCCTAAAAAAGGAAAGTCCCACGTACTCCGCATCATACGCGAACTACTAGAGTTTAAGCCAAAATCTAAGAAAACAGACCTTTCTCAAGCTATTAAGTACTTAAGCAATGTAATGAAGAAGAAAGCAATTGTTTTTGTGCTTTCAGATTTTATTACAGATGGTTACGAGCAAACGATGAAAATCGCTGCAAATAAACATGATATTACAGGCATACGCATTTATGACCAGCGTGAAGAAAGCATCCCAAGTCTAGGTATTGTACAGATGGAAGATGAAGAAACTGGCGAACTCATGCTTGTAAATACAAGTTCAAAAAAGGTGCGTAATGATTACACTAATTATTACCGAGAACGTGTAGATTATTTTAAAGAAACCTTTAAACGTAGTGGTGCAGGAGTGATAGACGTAAGGACAGATGAAAGCTATGTAAAGAAGCTTCTAGGCTATTTTAAGAGAAGAGGGTAAGGTTAAAATAAAAAGCTAGATTAAAAATAATCTCGCATTAGATGACAAAAATTAATGAATAACAACATAACATACATAACAACTCCTAAGAATGCGATTCTTCGTGCGTTATCGTTAGTCTTATTGCTATTTATTTCTTCACTACAGGTTCAAGCGCAAGATGATGTGCGTGCAACCATAGATTCTACAAGTATTCTCATAGGCCAGCAAATCAATTATACAATTGAGGCGCTAGCAAATGATGGTGAAGCTGTTATTTTTCCAGAAGGACAAACTTTTAGTCCGCTGGAGGTTATTGAGAGTTATGCTATAGATACAGCAAGTTCTACCTCTGCTAGAATGAAGCTTATTAAAAAATATGGCTTGACACAGTTTGACAGTGGTCGCTATGTAATCCCAAAGCAAAAAGTAATAATAGGTACAAGAACGGTTGAGACAGATACTTTTCTTGTTGAGGTAAATAATGTGATTCTTGACACCGTAAATCAAGGATTATATGACATCAAACCTATTATAGACCTACCCAGAGACTACAGCAACTGGTGGAAGTATCTATTATGGATTATCCCAGTAGTGGTAGCGATTTCATTGTTTTTATGGTGGTTATTACGTCGCAACAAGAAACAAAAAGAAGCAGAGCAATACATCCCTCCTTTTGAGCAGGCAATGGCTACGCTTACAGCGCTAGATAGTAAAAACCTCATTGCCGAAGCTAAATACAAAGAGTACTACTCTGTACTCACAGACGCCATACGTCGCTATTATGAAGAAAAGGTGTATGATCGCTCTATGGAAAGCACCACAGACGAGCTTATTGCCCGTCTTGAGATGGAACGCGATAGTGGTCATATAGATTTCAGCAAGCATACTATTGCTAGTATTAAAGATATTTTTAAACGTGCAGACCTTGTAAAATTTGCGCGTGTGAATCCGCCAGAAGGAAAGGCACAAGCAGATAGACTTGCTGTAGAAGATATTGTAAAACAAACCAGAGAAGCATTACCACCTCCTACTGTTGAGGAATTAATGATGCAGGAAGATTACAGAGAGGAGCTTTCGCGAAAGCGTAAAAGGAAACTTTGGCTTTCTGGAATAGGCGGTATCCTCGCAATTTTACTACTCGCTACAGGAATAGGAATCGCTATTAAAGGATATAGTGAAGTGAAGGATTTTGTTTTTGGAAACATGACAAGAGAGCTCGCCGAAGGTAACTGGATTACGAGTGAATATGGCATACCTTCTATGGTAGTAAGTACTCCAAAAGTACTTACACGCCAAGAAGTTCCATTACCACCAGAGGCTCAAGGAAAGATTGAAGCAACGGCATTTGGATGGCAAACGTTCCCTGCAAATGTGACTATTGGTGTATACCAATTCAAGTTCCCAAAAGGAGCCGACGTAAAAGTGGAGCAATTAATATCTAGCCAACTTGCTATGTTTGAAGCAAACGGATTCTCGGCAGATATTCTTAAGAGTGAGAAGTTTGCAACGCCTAATGGTGCAGAAGGTATTAAAACCTTTGGTAGTGGCTCTCAAGTAATTGATCAAGAAAAAGGAACTGTAGATGCTGGAGAATATGCGTTTATAACGTTTCAAGCAGAAAATGTGATTCAGCAACTATTTATTAGTTGGCACGATGAAGACCCCTACGGAAAAGAAATCGCAGAGCGCGTGATGCAAAGTATCGAACTCCAGGCTAAAGAAAAAGAAGAGAAATAATGCTAAGCAATTTTGAATTTACTAATCCTGAGTTTTTCTGGCTGTTTCTAGCAATGCCAGTTGCCATTGCTTGGTATTTATGGAAGCGCAAGAAGCAAACCCCAGCGGTAAAGCTTTCAAGCATTAAAGGTTTTAAAACTGGAAGCAGCTTACTACCTAAACTTAGACCGTTATTATTTATACTACGCCTCGCTGCATTAAGCTTAATAATCGTCGCACTAGCAAGACCTCGTAATGTGGAGGTATCTACTAAGACTAAAACCACAAAAGGTATAGATATTGTAATCGCAATAGACGTATCTGCCAGTATGCTTGCAAAAGATTTACGTCCTAATAGACTTGAAGCTCTTAAAAAGGTAGCTGCGAGCTTTATAAATGGACGTCCTAATGACCGTATAGGTCTTATAGAATATGCAGGGGAGAGTTTTACAAAAACGCCTATTACCAGTGATAAAAGCATTGTACTTAGTGCACTTAAAAGTATCCAATACAATAACATTATAGAAGGAGGAACTGCTATAGGAATGGGACTTGCTACTGGTGTAAACCGTCTTAAAGACAGTAAGGCACTAAGTAAGGTGATTATTTTAATGACAGACGGTGAGAATAACGCAGGGCAAATAGATCCTCGTATTGCTGCAGAACTTGCTCAAGAGTTTGGAATTAAAGTGTATACCATCGGGATGGGAACAAACGGGATGGCATTATCACCGTACGCTCGTAATGCAAATGGAACTTTTGTGTATGAGAACATCCAAGTAACCATTGATGAGGAGCTACTAGAAGAAATTGCAGCCACCACCGGTGGGCAATATTTTAGAGCAACTAATAATGAGAAGCTACAAGAAATCTATAATGAGATAGATAAGCTTGAACGTACAGATGTAGAGGAGTTCAAATACACGAACTACGAAGAAAAATATCGCCCGCTTGTGTTACTAGCTGGGTTACTACTACTCATAGAATTACTGTTGAAATACACGGTCTTCAAGAGTTTTGTTTAAAAATAAATAGCGCTTCAAGAAAGCAACTATGTATCTATTAGAAGAAAAAATATGGTTTTGGTTACTGCTGGCTATTCCGGCGGTGATACTCTTGTACCTTGGTGTAATAATCTGGCAACGCAATGCACAGAAGAAATTTGCCAATGCTAAATTACTTAAGAAACTAAGTCCCAACAGATCTTACTTTAAGACTGGTCTTAAAGTCATAGTAGTATGTTTTGCCATATTATTTCTAGTCGTAGGGCTTGTAAATCCTAAAATAGGAACCAAGTTAGAAACTGTAAAAAGAGAAGGTGTAGATGTGGTTTTTGCCATAGATGTATCAAAATCTATGCTTGCCGAGGATATAGCTCCTAATCGAATAGAAAAATCAAAACAACTCGTTACTCAGATTATTAATAATCTAGGCAGTGATCGTATAGGTATCATCGCATATGCTGGTAGTGCTTACCCGCAGCTTCCTATTACTACAGATTATAGTAGTGCAAAGCTCTTCTTAAGCCAGATGAACACAGATATGCTATCTAGTCAAGGAACAGCTATCGGAGAAGCCATAGAACTTGCTAAAACCTACTATAACGACGAGGAGCAAACAAATAGAGTATTATTTATCATTTCTGACGGAGAAGATCACGTAGGTGAATCTTCTAATATAGCAGAGCAAGCAAACGAAGAAGGTATACGCATATTTACGATAGGTGTGGGTAAACAAGAAGGTGGACCTATACCACTTAAACGTGATGGTATCGTACAGTCTTACAAGAAAGATCAAAATGGCGAGACTGTAATTACCCGTCTGGATGATACTACATTAAAAGCGATTGCCTCAGGAGCAAATGGAGAATATATTGATGGGAGCAACACTGCCACAGTAGTAGAAACGGTACAGAATTTGCTTAACGGAATGGATAAGAAAGAGTTTGAAGCAAAGCAATTTGCAGATTTTGAAGATCAGTTTCAGTGGTTTTTGGGAGCTGGATTATTACTATTGTTTTTAGACATTTTCTTACTAGACCGTAAGACTAGTTGGCTTAAAAAACTAAACCTATTCAACGATAATTAAACATCCTCATTAAATCACTCCCTCACAAGAGTGAAGTAATAGTGAAATGTACAATGAAACAGTTTATAACTAACATATCGCACAAAACGATGGCTCCTTTACAAGGTGCTAAGGACACACTATTTATAGTTGCCTTGCTCCTTTCGTTTACCATCACAGCACAAGATAAAAAAGCGACTCCTCCAGAGAATCCTTATGCAGATCAAGCTCGAGAGCTCATTGTAGAAGGGACAGAAGCTATGGTTAATCAAGAAGGTGGTGTGGTTGATTTTAACGCTTTCGCGAAAGCGGAATCAAATTTAAGAGCAGCAATTTCATTGACACCAGAGAGTGTTCCTGCAAAGTATAATGCGGGTAACAATTACTACAAGAACAAAAGATGGGAAGAAAGTACAGATGCGTTGGTTAAAGCCACTGCAGTTGCTCAAACTAAGAAAGAGAAACATAAAGCGTTTCACAATCTTGGGAATGCTTTATTCCAACAAGAGCAATGGGATGGCGCAGTAGAGGCTTATAAAAATGCGTTGCGTGCAGATCCTACAGATGAAGAAACTCGTTATAATTTACAACTAGCCAAGAAAGAGAAAGAAAATGACGGTGGCGGCGGTAGTGATAATGACGACAAGGAAGATCAAGACGAGGATAAAAAAGAAGACGAAAAGAAGGAAAACGAAGAAGGCGACGGAGATAAGAAAGAAGGAGAAGACGGTGATAAAGATGAAACCGATGATAAAGGAGAGGAAAAAGAGGATGATGGAGAAAAGAAGGAAGATGACAATGGAAAGCCTGAAGACAAGGATAAAAAGCAAGATGGTGGCGAGGGTGAAGAAGATAAAAAACAACCTCCACCACAGCCTAAACAGGGACAGTTATCTCCTCAACAAGTGCAAAGCTTACTAAAAGCTATGCAAGATCAAGAGAAGAAAACGCAAGAAAAGATGAACGCACAGAAGGTGAAAGGTGCTAAAGTCAAAACAGAGAAAGACTGGTAATGAAGATGAAATTAAACATACTAATTCTATTCTTACTCGCAACAATAACAACGGTTGCACAAGATGTACAGTTTAACGCAAAACTGAGTAAAAACAGACTAGGCGTAAACGAACGTTTACGTGTAGATTTTACCATGAATCAAGATGGTGACAACTTTAAGTCGCCAGATTTTGACGGCTTTACAGTAGTGGGTGGTCCTAGTCAAACTACAAGCAGACAGTGGATTAATGGGAAAGGTAGTTTTTCAAAAACATTTTCTTATTTCTTAACCCCTACACGACAGGGGAATTTAGAAATAGGCCAAGCAGAAATAACAGTAGGTGACCAGGTTTATAAGTCACCCGCGGTTCCCGTAGTAGTCACTAGCGCTGTAGAAATACCTAAGGACCCGAACGACCCTACCTACCTAGCCAAAGAAAATGTACACCTCGTTGCCGAAGTTTCAAAAACAAGTCCTTACCTCAATGAGGCCTTTACGGTAGTATATAAACTTTACGTGTCTGAAACTACATCTGTAAATAATTGGCGCGAGATTGAATCACCAAAATTTGCAGATTTCTGGAATCAAAGTGCAGATGAGAAACAGTTTAAAATATATGATGGCACCTATCAAGGCAAGCCTTATAGATATGTCATCCTAAGACGAACTGTACTTTATCCTCAAAAAACTGGTAAGTTAGAGATAGAACCTCTTAGCCTCAGCGTGGCTGTGAGCGTTCCTACAAGTCGTAGAGACATTTTTGGAAGGCCACTCAGTAAAAGTGCAAATATTACAGTAAGTGCTGCAAAGAGAACTGTAGATGTAAAACCACTTCCAGAAGCGGGTAAACCCGAGTATTTTGGTGGAGCCGTAGGAGAATTTGAATTTGCAGTAAGTACAGATAAAGACTCCCTAGATGCTGGTGAAGCATTCCAAATGAGTGTAGAGGTCAAAGGAAAAGGAAATTTAAAGCTGTTTGAGCTTCCAGAGCCTACCCTTCCTAGCTCTCTAGAAGTTTATGAACCAGAAAATGGTGACCAGATACGCACTAACCTTGCAGGTATGAGTGGTATGAAAAAGAATTCTTACACGGTGGTTCCTCAGTATAAAGGAACCTACCCTATACCACCACTCTCTTTTTCTTATTTCAACCCTAGGACTAAAACCTATGAGCGTCTTACATCTGATGATATTGTCGTTACTGTAAATAATGGGCCTTTAGAAAACCCAGTGACCACAGATGCAAATACAGCAGATGGTGATCAGGTAGTTGCAGCGCAAAATCAGTTTCAATATATTAAGACAAAAGCCAACTTAACTCCTGTCTTAAAGGAACAGTTTTTTAAAAGTAATACGTTCTGGACCTTAGTGATTGTCCCTTTTCTATTAATTCCGCTTGCGATGATTATTCGTAAAAAGCGTGATGCGTATGCAAGCGATGTCACTGGTAATAGAATTAGAAAAGCAGATAAGCTAGCTCGTAAATTTTTAAGTACTGCAAAGAAAAGTCTAGGTAACCAGAAAGAGTTTTATATCGCAATGGAGCGAGCACTTCATAACTATCTCAAAGCAAAGCTTAGCATTACTACCAGTGAGATGTCTAAAGATCGTATCACAAGACTTCTAGAGGAAAGAAATGCAGAGACTGCTACTAATATTGAGTTTATAAGCTTACTAGAAAGCTGTGAGTTTGCAAGATACACTCCTACTGGAGACGTAGCTATGCAACAAGATTATGACAAGGCGGTACGAGTAATAAGCACTTTAGATAAACAACTGTAACATGAGAAACGTAATCAATTATCTCGTAGTGACCGTTTTTATGCTAGCGGCCATTTTTACCACTGCACAAACACCAGAGCAGCTCTTTGAGCAAGGCAATAACCATTATGCAAATGGCCAATTTCAAGAAGCCATAGATGCTTATAAAAAGGTGCTAGACGCAAATCAAGAAAGCGCTGCCGTTTATTACAATCTTGCAAATGCACATTTTAAGCTCAATAATGTTGCTCCCAGTATCTATTATTATGAGAAAGCAAAACAACTAGCTCCTGCAGATCAAGAGATAAAAAACAATGCCTCTTTTGCAGAGAAGATGACCATAGACGCCATCACACCGTTACCAGAAAACACGTTTAAAAAGTGGTACAATAGCGTGCTTACATTACTCACTACAGACGGATGGGCGTATGCAACGGTAATATTTGTTGCGCTGTGTACACTGCTATTTTTAGGGTACTACTTTACCGCTAGTTCTACTAAGAAACGTGCTTTATTTGTGTCATCATTAGTTAGTCTAGTGCTTGCTGTATGTTCTTTATTATTTGCGTATTCCGCTTTCGCGAAAATATCCAAGGACAACCCAGCCATCGTATTTGCAAAAGAATCTCAAGTAAAAGGAGAGCCTACTTTATCAAGTCAAGAAGCATTCTTATTACACGAAGGCACAAAAGTAATGGTGCTGGAAACTGTCGACAATTGGAAAAAAATACTTCTTGTGGATGGAAGAACGGGCTGGATTCCTACTACAGATATAAGAGAGTTGTAAAACAACTCTTGCTCCTTTCACTCCACTACAAGAACAAATAATACACCTTCTCTAGCCAATAGAGTAATACTATCAATCCCACAACTACGTTTTGCTCAAGCTTATTAAGATTAATAGCCCTTATAGGTATGTAATTAACTTAACTATTCCCTAATCAAAGCCATAGTTATAAAAGCCTGAGGCAATCATAAAAACTATTTTATGCCTTTTAGGAGGTATTAAATTTATTTATCTTTATCATTAATTATATTAAACAATGCTCAAGGCTTTTATCTTGTATTCACTAGCGTTAATGCTGTCCTTCTCTATTTTGGGCCCAGCGTTTCTTGCGTTACTTGATAACGAAGCAGATATAGAGGTTGTACAGGACATTGAAGAGGAGAAAAACGAGACCAAAAAAGAACTTGAAGAGTATGAAAAATTCTTCAGCGACCTTGCTTTTTTCCCGATTGAAGTAGACGAAACTGCTGAGCTTTCTAGCTATTCCTACTTTATGAGTACTTATGATTATACTCAGGATATTAATATTCCACCACCAGACTATAGATTATCTTAACCCTGACTCTTTATCAGGTATATGTAGAGGCGTAAACTTACGTTTCGTTTTCGCGTAAGCAAACCCACAATTTTTATTTAAAAACTGCACCTCTACCTTAATAGAAGTGTTCAAATCACGAATTATGTTCAAATATTTAAAAAACGACTTACCCGCAAGTGTCGTTGTATTTTTTGTTGCATTACCACTATGTCTTGGTATTGCTCTCGCCAGTGGTGCTCCGCTATTTTCTGGTCTTATTGCAGGTATTATAGGAGGTATTGTAGTAGGAGCTTTAAGTGGCTCTAAAATAGGAGTAAGTGGTCCAGCTGCAGGACTTGCAGCGATTGTTCTTACTGCCATTGGTGCTTTAGGTGGTTATGAAAACTTCCTTGTAGCAGTAGTATTAGGAGGAGTTATACAGTTAGTGTTTGGATTTTTAAAAGCCGGTGTGATAGGATATTACTTTCCTTCATCAGTAATTAAAGGAATGCTCACGGGTATTGGTATCATTATTATTTTCAAGCAAATCCCGCACTTTTTTGGGTATGATGCAGATCCAGAGGGAGATTTTGCTTTTTTTCAAATGGATGGCGAAAACACCTTATCAGAACTAGGAAATATCGTCGGATCTATAAGTATAGGAGCAACATTAGTAGGAGTACTTGCCTTAGGAATACTCATATTATGGAGTAATGTTCTATCTAAAAAGGGAAAGATATTCCAACTTGTGCAAGGACCACTTGTTGCAGTTGCTGTAGGTATCATATATTTTACAAGCACTCAAGGATCTGAATATGGAATAAGTGCAGAGCACTTAGTAAGTGTACCAGTACCTGATAGTGTAGACAGTTTTATAGGTCAATTTGCTTTTCCAAACTTTGCAGCAATAACAAACCCAGCGATATGGGTAACAGCATTTACCATAGCACTTGTAGCAAGTTTAGAAACCTTATTATGTGTTGAGGCTACAGATAAACTCGATCCAGATAAAAATGTAACTCCTACTAACAGAGAGCTGCTAGCCCAAGGAACAGGAAACATCTTATCTGGTATGATAGGAGGACTTCCTGTAACACAAGTAATCGTAAGATCATCTGCAAACATACAGTCTGGAGGAAAAACTAAAATGGCAGCAATCATTCACGGTTTCTTATTATTAATCTCTGTAATTCTAATACCTACACTACTTAACAAAATACCATTATCAGTACTAGCAGCAATTTTACTAGTTGTGGGATACAAACTAGCAAAACCGTCTACTTTTAAAGCAATGTGGAGTGCTGGTTGGAAACAATTTGTACCGTTTATAGTTACTGTAGTAGGAATTTTCTTTATAGATTTATTATGGGGTATAGGCCTTGGTCTTGCCGTAGGGATTGTTGTGGTTTTATTTAAGAGTTACAAGAACTCACACTTCTTACATAAGGAAGATATAAGTAATGGAGCTTCAAAAATGAAAATGACACTTGCCGAAGAGGTAACTTTCTTCAACAAAGGTGCTATTCTCAAAGAACTAGACAATTTACCTGAAAACTCGTATCTTGAGTTAGATGTGCGTAAAACGCGCTTTTTAGACAATGATATTATAGAAATTCTAGAAGATTTTGCTGGCAAAGCAAAAAGTAGAAATATAAATATCAAACTTATCTCAGAACGTGGTATTGTAGAGAACCCACCTAGTTATATTGAATTCTTTAAACTAAGACCAAAAACAGCATAAATTATGAAAGCACATACTAAAATTTCACAAGCAAAAATGACCCCGGATACTGCATTAGAATTCTTGCAAGAAGGGAATCAGCGTTTTTTGCAAAATTTAAAAGCTAATCGTAATCTACTTGAACAGGTAAATGACACCTCTGACGGGCAGTATCCTTTTGCAACAATCTTAAGTTGTATAGATTCTAGAGTATCTGCAGAGCTTGTGTTTGATCAAGGGCTAGGAGATGTTTTTAGCGTGCGTATCGCAGGAAACTTTATTAATGAAGATATCTTAGGAAGTATGGAATTTGCTTGTAAAGTAGCAGGAACTAAACTTCTTGTAGTATTAGGTCACACTAGTTGTGGAGCTATTAAAGGAGCCTGTGATCACGTGAGATTAGGTAATCTTACTGCTCTTATCAATAAAATAGAGCCAGCCGTAGCAGCTGTAAAAGAGCCTAAAGATGAGGCTTTAAGAACTTCGGCAAATTTAGATTTTGTTGATGAAGTATCTCGTGAAAATGTAAAAATCGCCATCGACAATATTAGATCAAGAAGTGTTGTTTTAAATGACATGGAGAAAGATGGTGAAATCAAAATTGTAGGCGCTATGTATGATATTACTGATGGAAGAGTAACTTTCATGTAGTAAAAACGCTTTCGCGAAAGCATACGCTTGATACAAACAAAAATGTTAAATTAGTAGGGTGGTTCCGTTAAGAAGCCACCCTATTTTTATGCGATGAATTAACTTTCTATTTTGACACCAACCTAACCATTATGAAAAACTTCTTTAAACACCTTAAAGGCGATGCCTTTGGAGGAATTACAGCAGGTATTGTAGCCTTACCACTAGCACTAGCCTTTGGTGTATCTTCTGGTCTAGGTCCAAGTGCCGGATTATACGGTGCTATTTTTATTGCTTTTTTTGCTGCGCTGTTTGGAGGTACTCCTACTCAAATCTCTGGACCTACAGCTCCTATGACGGCAGTAAGCATGGTGGTTATTGCAGGTATTATTGCAACTTTTGATGGTGATGTTGAGAAGGCTTTACCCGCTATACTTACGGTTTTTTTACTCGCTGGACTGTTTCAGATAGTGTTAGGAGTAATGGGTATAGGTAAATACATCAAATACATTCCCTACCCTGTTGTATCTGGTTTTATGACCGCCATAGGTATTATGATTCTTATCACACAGCTCTTGCCTGCAGTAGGTTATTACCCTAATCAAGATGAGAGTTATGTAGATAGTTTTAAGCCAGAAGCGCAAGAGATTGTGCTCAATAAAATTTTAGAGAATGAAGCAGGAAAAGGTCTCTTAGTTCTCGAAAATTTTGAAGAAACTATACGCAAAGCAAAACTCACAGACGATACAGATGTATACAAAGAAGCGATTACACTTGCAAAGGCATCCTCGTCTGGAGTAGTGGGCACCTTTAAAGTAATGGGACGTGCCTTGCAGAACATAAACTGGATAGAGCTTACCCTCGCACTTGCTACTATCTTTATTATTTATGGTTTTAAACGTATCACAACCATTGTGCCTAGTACACTTGTTGCACTGCTTGTCGTGTCTGGAGTTGCATACGTCGCGCCCTTCGAATACAGAGCAATTCAAGAAATCCCGAGCGGATTTCCAGTGCCTAAGCTTTCTATTATTACAGACTTTAAGTTTAGCATCATATCACCATATATACTCACGGCACTGTCGCTTTCGTTTTTGGGAGCAATAGATTCGCTGCTTACATCTGTTGTGGCAGACAATATGACGAAGACTAGACATAAACCTAATAAGGAACTTATAGGTCAAGGTATAGGTAATACGATTGCTTCCTTCTTTGGCGGGATTCCTGGTGCAGGAGCAACAATTAGAACGGTAGTCAATATCAACTCTGGTGGTAGGACTAAACTATCAGGTATGATTGCTGGCGTCTTGCTACTATTTATTTTACTTGCTTTAGGCCCTATAGCTTCACAAATACCCGCAGCTGTACTTGCTGGAATCTTAATTACAGTTGGTCTCGGCGTTATGGATTACAAAGGGTTAAAAGCAATCCCTAATCTTCCTAAAGACATAAAACTTGGTCCTATCAAACTAAGTTCTGAAGTTATTATAATGCTTGTGGTACTCGTGCTATCTGTAGTGTGGGACCTAGTGGCAGCAGTAGGAATTGGGCTTGTGCTATCGTGCCTTATGTTTATGAAAAAGATGGGTGACTTTACCGCTAGACAGTCTAAAGTTTTTGACCTACGCGCCGCAGAGAAGAATAAAGTTTTATGGAGTGATGAACTTATTTTTCCAGATCACCTTAAAGAGGAAGTATTTATAAAACACCTTCGTGGTCCGTTATTTTTTGGGTATACGAGTGACTTCTCTGCACTAACTAAGCAGATACCTGCTACTGCGTCAGACGTTATCTTGCGTATGGGTCGTGTACCTTATGTAGATCAGTCTGGTGTATATGCTATAGAAGACACGATTCTCCAACTTAACCAAGGCGGAATTAATGTGCATATTGTAGGCTTAAGGAAACAGCCTAAATATATGCTAGAACGCATTAAAATTATCCCTGAGTTAATACCAGAAACAGAGGTTTACGATACTTTTGAAGAGTGTATCAATTCCCTTAACAAGCAAGTAAAAGATAGATATTAAATAGATGGTGTAGGGTGTAATTACGCTTTCGCGAAAGCGTAACTAAACACATTCCTTTAAATATTAGAAGAGTCGCCTGTTTCAGTCGGCTCTTCTTCTTTATTGGGGTTGTAGATATCTTCATCCTTTGCTTTTTTGAGAATAGAAGGAAGAAGTGCAGGTGCCAAAGGTTGAATGATGGGATATAACACCGATTGCTCTTTTTTATCATCACCTATAAATGATATCTGACGGTCTGCGGCATCTATAAACATGAGTACTACGCTAATTAAGAAACCAAATTTGAGTACTGCAAAGGCTGCTCCTACTATCTTGTTTACAATGCCAAGCATTGCGAAATTTGCCACTTTGGTAAGTAATTTTCCTGCAAGAGAGACCACAAGTACAATAATGATAAAAGTCGCCGCAAAGGCTGTGAGGTTAATGATTTGCTCGCTCCATGCTGTTTTTTCTACAAGCCAGTCCCCTACGTAATGTGAAAAGTGGATTGCTCCGTAAATTCCAGCAACAAGCCCTACAAGAGATGCTAGCTCTACAAATAATCCCTTGCGCAATCCTTGAATAGCGCCTAGTATTAAAATAATACCAAAAATGATGTCAATAGTGTTCATGCGCTAAAGATAGTAATTTCAGTTAATGGTGGTATTTTTGCAGCTTAAAATTGGTATAGATGCTATTTCATGGCATTACTCAAAAGCTTTCATCTAAGGAAGCTTAACCGCGTGAATAAATTCACGAACAGAAGAGAAATATATGGCTAGAGACGAACAACTCAAAGAACGATATGCGGCGGTAGTTGACAAACTATCTACCCGTTTTGCAGATGGTGATAAAGGCGCTATGGATTTAGATAGCATAATCTACCTCATAGGTATACAAGAATTAGGACAGCTGGATAAAACTTTTAAAAAAGACGAGAAAATGAACTTGATGCATATTGCCATCTGTCGTTTACTTGAACCTTTTGGGTATTATCAGTATGATTATGATGATCCAGAAGGATGGCCTCACTATAAAGTGCTAGAAGCACTGCCACCACTTAAGGCTGGCGAGCAACAAATACTCATGAAAGATGCGATTGTGCAATACTTTCTTGAAAAAGGCTTAATCTCTTAAAAACTAAACACGGTAGCGACTATATAATCTTACTGCTTTTACGGCTTTGTTATACTGCTACACCCCAATTTTATTCTTAAATTTGCCATTTCCTTTTAGAGGGTTAAAAGACGTATTATGTTAGATAAAATCAAAGAACACATTGAAAAAGTAAAGGCCTTTAAAGCCGAAACTTTAGAAGAAGTTGAAGCATTCAGAATCAAGTATTCTGGAAGAAATGGACTTGTGAATGATTTTATGGCAGACTTCCGTAATGTGCCTAATGAGATGAAGCGCGAGTATGGACAAGTAATTAATACACTTAAAGCAAGTGCCCTTGAAAAGGTAAACGAGCTTAAAGAAAAACTAGAAGGAGCAGAAGAAGCTACCGCTACTGGTGATTTATCACGTCCAGGTGAACCTATTGAAATAGGAGCACGCCACCCTATCTCTATTGTAAAAAATCAAATTATTGATATTTTCTCTCGCATAGGATTCAACGTTTCTGAAGGTCCAGAAATAGAAGATGACTGGCATAACTTTACTGCCTTAAACCTTCCAGAATATCACCCAGCACGTGATATGCAGGATACATTTTTTATACAAACAGATCCAGACGTATTACTACGTACTCACACCTCATCTGTACAGGTGAGATATATGGAAAATAACAAGCCACCTATACGTACGATCTCTCCAGGTCGTGTATATCGTAATGAGGCTATAAGCGGTCGTTCACACTGTTTCTTTCACCAAGTAGAAGGATTGTACATAGACAAAGACGTCTCTTTTGCAGATCTTAAACAGACGCTGCAACACTTTACTACAGAAATGTTTGGTAAGAGTAAGATACGCTTACGTCCATCATACTTTCCATTTACAGAGCCTAGTGCCGAAGTTGATGTATACTGGGGTCTTGAGACAGAGACAGATTATAAAATGACTAAAGGAACTGGATGGCTTGAGATCATGGGCTGTGGTATGGTAGATCCTAATGTACTTGAAAATTGCGGTATTGACTCAAAAGAGTACAGTGGTTTTGCATTTGGGATGGGAATAGATCGTATTGCATTATTATTACACCAAATCTCAGACATTAGAATGCTTAGTGAGAACGATGCTCGTTTCTTAGAGCAGTTTAAATCTGCTTTTTAGAGTCACACTGTCCCCTCGAGCGCAGTCGAGAGGTAAATTATTTCTTAATTAAATAGGTCACTACTGTGTCTGACCAGATTATAAATATGCGTAAAGACATTATCATACCAGAAGTTAAAAACGTCTACGTAGCTGCTGTAAAAGAGCTACACGAGGAGTTTAAAACAGAAGATTGGAATGCTTATATCATAAACGATAATCTTGAGCCTTTAGAAATGGTACTTCTTACCGTGCAAGGCTATAATGAGAAACAAATGACTACGCATATGCGTCACACAATCAAGCTACTTCCTGCTAAGGGATTTGCTAAGATTGAATTCATGCAAGAAGACATCTTTAAACTAGACAACTTCTACTCTGTTACTTATTTTCTAGACAACAAGATGTATGAAAGACGCTTTGAGTTTCCAGCAAACTCAATCCAAGAAGACAACACAGTCAAAGTACCTGTAATGGGAAAGAGTGGCGTACTAGCGGTGTAACTTTTTACGCTTTCGCGAAAGCGTAATCAAAAATATATTTCAATAAAAAAAGCACCCTTAATGGATGCTTTTTTTTAGTTAAGCTTTTCAGTGAGTTTACTAAACACTTTCTTAGGATCTTTGCCCTTATAAAGAATACTGTGTACCGCCTCTATAATAGGCACACGTGCTTTCTTATCGCGTGATTCGTTGAGTTCTAAAGCGCTTTTTGCAGCATAGTAACCTTCGGCTACCATAGACATTTCCATCTGTGCGCTTTTTACCGTGTAGCCCTTTCCTATCATGTTACCAAACATTCTATTTCTACTAAAAACAGAATATCCCGTCACCAATAAATCTCCTAAATAAGCAGACCCATTAATGTCACGCTTCATCTTATGAGCACGTTTTACATAGCGCTTTATCTCACGTATGGCATTACTCATCAATAACGCCTGGAAGTTATCTCCATAGCCTAGACCGTGTGCAATACCTGCTGCAATGGCATAGATGTTTTTGAGTGTAGCCGCATATTCGATACCTATAATATCGTCACTCGTGGTACATTTTATATAATCACTTGATAAATGCTTTGCAATTACTTTTGCATTTTCCTTTTCGGCACATGCAATCGTGAGGTATGAAAGTCGCTCTAGCGCAACCTCTTCTGCATGACAAGGTCCTGCTATAACCGCTATATTCTCAATAGCAACATTGTGCTCTTCATTAAAATGAGAGCCAACGAGTTTACCACTCTCAGGCATAATTCCTTTTATGGCAGAGACTATGACTTTATCTTTTAGTGACACCGTAAGATTCTTAAGCTCACCTCCTATAAAAGCAGAGGGAACGGCAAAAATTACATAATCTGAGTATGCTACAATCTCATTAATATCATTGCTCAACATAAGCTGCTCCGGCTTAAACTCGACAGAACTCAAATAACTAGGGTTATGCTGCTCACGCTTTATATGTTCTAAAGCATAGCTGCTACGCATGTACCAACCTACGGTGTCAAGATTCTCACAGAGCATCTTTACAATCGCTGTTGCCCAGCTACCTCCTCCTATTACGCCAAATGTGGGTTTGCTCATCATCAATCTGTTTAATTCTAATTATGCTAATTACTTCTTCATCACGTTGCCTACCTTTTCTGGTAGTACCTCGTAGCCCATGTTGTATAATGTGAAGCCAAAGATATCTGCATACTGCTCTATGGTTTTTGCTACTGGCGTACCAGCACCGTGACCAGCGTCTGTCTCAATACGTATAAGTACTGGGGCATCTCCTGCTTGTTTTTCTTGAAGCTCTGCAGCAAATTTAAAAGAGTGCGCTGGCACTACACGATCATCATGATCTCCTGTAGTTACCATAGTTGCTGGATATGAAGTTCCTGCTTTTACGTTATGAACTGGCGAGTATCCTTTAAGATAGTCAAACATCTCTTTACTATCTTCTGCAGTACCATAATCATAAGCCCATCCCGCACCTGCTGTAAAGGTGTGGTAACGCAACATATCCATTACTCCTACCGCTGGTAATGCTACCTGCATAAGATCTGGACGTTGTGTCATTGTTGCTCCTACAAGTAAACCTCCGTTAGAACCACCGCGTATTGCTAAGTATTCTTTTGAGGTATATTTATTATCTATTAGATACTCTGCTGCTGCAATAAAATCATCAAAAACGTTTTGCTTTTGCATTTTAGTTCCTGCATCATGCCATTTTTTACCATATTCACCACCACCTCTTAAATTAGGTACTGCATATACTCCTCCTTGCTCCATCCACACGGCATTTGCAATGCTAAAGCTAGGTGTAAGGCTTATATTAAACCCTCCATAAGCATAAAGAATAGTAGGGTTCTTGCCATTAAGCTCTGTTCCTTTTTTATACGTGATAATCATCGGTACTTTAGTACCGTCCTTTGAGCTATAAAACACTTGCTTGCTCTCATAAGCTTCCGGATTAAAATCGATGTCTGGTTTGATAAACAGCTCAGAAGTTCCAGATGCGATGTCATATTTATAAATACTACCTGGCGTCTTATAATTTGAGAAGCTAAAGTATAGCTCCTTCTCATCTTTCTCTGCTCCAAAACCTCCTACAGTACCTACTCCTGGAAGTTCTACATCACGTACAAGCTCACCGTCATAATCATACTGTTTTACTTTTGATACCGCATCCACCATGTAACTCGCAAAAAAAGAACCTCCTCCCGTACTTGGACTTAATACGTTTTCTGTTTCTGGTATAAAATCTACCCAGTTTTCTGGAGTAGGGTTTGATGCATCTACTGTTACTACACGCATATTAGGCGCATCAAGATTAGTTGCTATAAAAAGCTTGCTCCCCATATTTTCCATCACGTAACTATCAGAATCTTCGTGATCTAATACAGTTACAAAATCACTAGCTGGCTTTGTAAGGTCTTTCATGAACATCTTTCCTCCAGAAGTAGAGTTGCGCGCACTTACTAGCAAATAGCGGTTATCCTCTGTAACTCCACCACCTACATATCTATGCTTCTCTGCTGCTGTACCGCCAAATATTAGCTTATCTGTAGACTGTGCAGTACCTAGCTTATGATAGTATAATTTGTGCTGATCCGTCTTTGCCGATAATTCGCTGCCCTTAGGCTTATCGTAACTAGAGTAGTAAAAACCTTCATTTTTATACCAAGACATTCCAGAGAATTTTACATCTACCAGCGTGTCTTCTATAATTTCTTTTTTCTCTGTATCCATTACAAGAATCTTACGCCAGTCACTTCCTCCTTCAGAAATAGCGTAGGCAAGTATAGAACCATCTTCAGAGAAGCTTGCTCCTCCTAAAGAGATAGTACCATCTTCGGCAAAGGTATTTGGGTCTAAAAATACAGAAGCAGTACTTGGATCTTCACCCGTTTTGTAACGATAAATAACGTACTGATTTTGAAGTCCGTCGTTTTTATAGAAGTACGTATAATCACCTTCTTTAAATGGCGAACCTACTTTTTCATAATTCCACAAGGTGGATAAGCGCTCTTTGAGCTCTTCACGAAAAGGGATATTCTTTAAGTAATCTTGCGTGGTATTATTCTCACGTACAACCCAATCCATCGTTTCCTCACTACGATCATCCTCCAGCCATCGGTAAGGATCTTGTACTTCTGTGCCAAAATAGATGTCTACAGTATCTACTTTTTTAGTTTCGGTATAGTTCACAGCAATAGTGTTTTTTGGTGTCGCCGGCGTATCATCACAGCTTATAATAGCGGTTGTAGCAAGAGCGAGAAGAATCAATTTTTTCATAATACGGGTTGTGTTTGATTGCGTATTCAAGATACGAGTTATTACGCTTTCGCGAAAGCATAAAAAAACCCACTCAAAAGAGCGGGTTAAATATAGTATTAAGCATTTTCTAAGAAAACAAATGTCTGTAATTATTCCAATTACGATATATAAAATACCCATTGAGAACTGCTACCAAAAGTGCAGGCATAATGTTAGGTGGGTCTAGTACTGCGTGGAAAAGAACAATATTTACAGAAATAGGAATTAATGCGAGTAACGCCACAGGAAAAATCTTCTTTGTTATAAAGAGAAGTCCTACAATCACTTCTAGTCCTCCTACTAACGGCCACATGTAACCACTATCTGTAAATGCTTGAAAA
The DNA here is from genome assembly GCF_042466145.1 of Dokdonia sp. R78006. Classification (NCBI taxonomy): domain Bacteria; kingdom Pseudomonadati; phylum Bacteroidota; class Flavobacteriia; order Flavobacteriales; family Flavobacteriaceae; genus Dokdonia; species Dokdonia sp. R78006. The sequence continues at coordinate 925,539 of NZ_JAXHBU010000001.1, forward strand.
AGATTTGCTGCGCCTACATTATCTCCAAATTCAAAATCTGGCATAAACCAGAAAAATTTATTGAGTCCAAAGACAAGAAGCATTAAGCCTAGTCCTATGCGTATAATTGTGTTTACTAATTTCATAATGGTTGTTTTTAAATTACAACCTTAGACGATAGACAAAGCGCATAATTACAAAGACCTACTCTTTACCGTCTAGAAGTTGCTGAAACATGTCTTTATATCGAGATACATGTAAACCATCTATGAGACCATGATGCACGTACAATGCAACGGGCATTGTAAAGGTGCCGGGTGATTTTTCTGTAATTTGCCCGTAAGAGATTTTAGGAACGCTATCCTTTGCCTTAAAGAGTCGCGAGTGTGTAATAGATGAAAAATCCATCCACGGTATTGCAGAGCAATGCATGACATCATCCGTATTAATAGGCGGAAAAAGGTCGTCTGTATTTTTGATGCGCTCAACCTCACTCTGCACAGACTTTGTAAAAACCGTTATATCTGCATCATATGGAATATAACTAAAACCAAAGGTTTCATTATCTCTCATGAGCGTTGCACTAGCGCTTATAGTATTTAGTAAAATCACCTCATTATCAGATGTAATGCGATATTTAAAATTCTCAATAGCCATCGCAGCTTCTAGCGACTTGTAGAGGTAATAGATAAATAAAGATACTCCTTGCTCTTTTGCATGCTGCTTTGCGAGCGTCATATCTACTTGCCAAGTGATCCCGAAATAAGGCTCCTCAAATTGTGAGAAAAACTCAAAATGTGCACGGCGCTTCCAGGTAGAGATATCTATTTTATTCAAAGTAGTTGTGTTTTACACAAATATAAAAAGTCCCTCACGAGGAAGGACTTTTTATAGTATTAAATAAAGATATTCTTAATAGTGTAGGATTTACACTAAGCCATTAGCTACTAGATATTCTCCTATCTGTACCGCATTTGTTGCTGCACCTTTACGTAAGTTGTCTGATACAATCCACATATTAAGCGTGTTTTCTTGAGAGTAATCACGGCGTATTCTACCTACAAAAACATCATCTTTACCCTCTGCATAAATAGGCATAGGGTATGTATTTGTATCCGGATTATCTTGAACCGTTACTCCAGAAGTTTCATTAAGAACCTTACGAATATCCTTCTCTTCAAAAGGCGCACGCAGCTCTACATTTACAGATTCACTATGACCACCTACCACTGGAATACGCACTGCTGTTGCAGTTACCGCAATAGATCGATCATTTAAAATTTTCTGAGTTTCATTTACAAGCTTCAACTCTTCTTTAGTGTAACCGTTATCATCAAAAACGTCACAAGCCGGTATTGCATTACGGTGTATAGGGTAAGGATAAGCCATTTCTCCCTTCTCATCTGCATATTCATTTTCTAATTGCTGCACTGCTTTCACTCCAGTACCTGTAATAGATTGATACGTAGAGATTACTAATCTCTTAATACCATAATCTCTATGTAATGGTGACATTGCAAGTACCATTTGTATCGTAGAGCAGTTAGGATTTGCAATAATCTTATCTTCCTTAGTAAGAGAAGTTGCGTTAATTTCTGGAACGATAAGTTTCTTAGTAGGATCCATTCTCCATGCAGAGCTGTTGTCTATCACGGTTGTTCCCACCTCTGCAAACTTAGGAGCAAACTCCTTAGATGTATCTCCTCCTGCCGAGAATATGGCAATATCAGGTCTAGCTGCAATTGCATCATCCATAGAGTGGATGGTATATTCCTTCTCTTTATATAGTACCTTCTTACCTACAGATCGCTCTGAGGCTACGGGTATTAATTCCGTTATAGGGAAATTACGTTCTGCAAGAACTTTTAACATCACTTGGCCTACCATCCCGGTGGCTCCTACTACCGCTACTTTCATAGTATCGTTTTAAAGAGGTTGTTTTAAAAATGAGCTTCGCTTTCGCGAAAACTTTATAAAACGTCAAAGTTAGTACGCATTAACGATTTATAAGCCGTTGAAACCTTAAAAGTTAGTTAGATATATAACAATACGTCAAACTTTGTTTTAATTACATAAAAAAACCACCTTGTTAGATAAACAAGGTGGTTTAAGTTAGAATATAATAGTGTAGCGGTTGCTACGAGTAATTATTTCTTAAGAGAATCTCTGATTTCTTTTAATAAATCGATTTCAGATGGTCCTGGATCTGCTGCTACTTCTTCTACAACAGGCTTCTTAGTTTTGTTGTAAGCTTTTACAATCATGAAAAGTACAAAACCAACGATAATCAAGTTAATGATTGCATTAATCCAGTTTCCGTACATAATTGCATTTTCTGGAATAGATACTGCTCCGTCAACCATTACTGCTTCATCAAGAACTACTTTCAAATCTGAGAAGTTTACACCTCCAGCAAAGTGTCCTATAATAGGCATCATGATGTCTCCTACAAATCCTTTTACTACAAGTCCAATCGCTCCAGCAAGTATTACTGCTATTGCTAGGTCAATGACGTTACCCGTCATGATGAAATCCTTAAATTCTTTTAACATTGTCAAGTCTGTTTTTTAGGTTAATATGAATCGAAGGTAACTATTTTTCTCAAACCACTTAACAAAAGTTTAAGAAACACGCTTTATCGAAGAATGACACGTTTTACCCGTTGACCGATCGCTGTTAAGATTTCGTATGAAATAGACTGCATCTCGCCTGCCAGTGTTTCGGCACTTGTAGTTTCTCCAAAAACCTCCACATCATCTCCCTCTTTACAAGCTATACCCGTGATATCGACCATTACCATATCCATACAAACGTTACCTACAATGGGTGCCTTTTGTCCAGCAATCATCACATAGCCTACCCCGTTTCCTAGCGATCTAGAGATCCCATCTGCATGACCTATAGGCAATGTAGCAGTAACAATTTCTTCGGTTGCTTTATATGCTCTATTGTATCCTATACTCTGACCAGCCTTAATATGATGGATCTGTGAGATTACAGATTTTAATCTTGCTACTGGTTTTAAATTTTTTGTCTCCTCATTATTATTACCGTAACCGTACAGCCCTATTCCTATGCGCACACAGTCAAAATGGGCTCTATGATAGTTAATAACTCCAGAGGTATTAGTCATGTGCATGAATGGCACATAATCTAACGCTTGTAAAAGTTCCTTTGAGATGTTTGTAAACTGTAATATTTGATTTAATGTAAATTCTTCTTCGGCAGGATCTTCACTGGCGACAAGATGTGAGAAAAGAGACGCTACTTTTACACTCACATTTTCGCGCAAGCGGTCGAGAATCCATGATACGTCTGTATTTAAGAAGCCTAATCTATTGAGTCCTGTGTTAAACTTTAAATGAATAGGGTAATTTTCTTGGCCTTTTCCTTTTGCAAAAGCTGTAAATAACTCCATCATTCTAGCGCTATAGATACTAGGCTCCAGGCATCGCTCTATAAGCTCATCAAACGTATCTGGCTGCGGATGTAATACTAATATAGGTGTTGTTATGCCAGCATCTCTAAGCGCAACACCTTCTGAAACGTATGCCACAGCAAAATAATCTACTCCTAGCATTTCTAGTTCTTGAGCCACAGCTCCAGCATCACTCCCGTATCCAAAGGCCTTTACTACTGCCATCATCTTGACCGAAGGCGCTACCTTTTTTCTTAAATAAGAATAGTTATGACGTAAGGCAGCTAGATCTATTTCTAAGCGTGTTATTGCCATTAGTTAGGATCTTGAGGGGTTTGCCTTGCATTATTTGTTGTGATTTCTTCGGGAGTTTCTACATCCATCTTACGTAATCTGTCTCGTAACATGGCCTTGAAGTATGCAGCACGAGAGAGTGGTTCATACTCTTCTGTCTCTCCTAGCATCACGATATCCTCGCTTTGTGCTTTTCTATAACTATATTGAGCAAGGTTACCAGTACGAGTACAAACTGCATGAACCTTAGTCACATACTCTGCCGTTGCCATTAAATTAGGCATAGGCCCAAAAGGGTTTCCTTTAAAATCCATATCGAGACCAGCGACAATTACTCGTATACCGCGATTTGCAAGATCATTACAAACCTGCACAATCTCATCGTCAAAAAATTGCGCCTCATCAATCCCCACCACATCACAACCATCTGCAAGCATAGGTATGTTTGCAGCTGCGGGAACTGGTGTAGAACGTATTTGATTTGAATCATGCGAGACCACCATTTCTTCATCATAGCGGGTGTCTACGGCAGGTTTAAAAATCTCAACTTTTTGTTTTGCAAACTGTGCGCGTTTGAGCCTGCGGATGAGTTCTTCTGTTTTACCAGAGAACATAGATCCACAAATGACTTCAATCCAGCCAAATTGCTCTTTATGATTTACTGTATTTTCGAGAAACATTTTGTACTTTTCTAGACCAAAACGGCAATAATTCCGTTTTATTAATCCCAATGATTAAGGCAGAGGTAAATGTATCAAAATTACGTTGAAACCGCTCCACATATCTCAAAGTTATGAAGAAAACTATAAAGGCAGAACTCGTAAGTATAGCTCATAAAATTCTACAACTACGCGACAATGCAGATTATAAACAACTGGCAGATACAACTAGAAAACTGCATGAAAAGCTCACCGTTCTTGCCTATGCAGAACAGCTTGAAAATGCGGGAAAACCTACCTTGGGACTTAGAGAACTGGAGGAAGTAATGGTAAATGAGGAACTTGCGCCAGCAAGCAAACCATCGCCAGCTAATCTAGAAACTCAAACTACTAGCACACCTTCTCCTACAAGAACGCCTGCCGAAATACTAGCAGACAATCAAGCTAGATATGCCGAAGCAAAAGGAACAGATGATTACCACAGACCAGATGGCACTCAATATAATGATGACGATGAGCCTGTACATGAGCCTGTGATTGAAAAAATTAAAGATATGTGGCCAGAAATGACTCCTGAGGCTGCAGATATTGATAAGGTAATAGACGCAATCATACCACCTCAACCAGCAGTAGGAAAAGCAGATAGTTTTGAAATAGGAAATGAATATGGCCAAATGCCCATTTTTGAACCTAAAGAAATTACTAATGAAGAAGTGGTAGATGATAAGCCTAAGAACCTTAATGACCGTTTAAAAACTGGTTTAAAAATTGGACTTAACGACAAGCTCTCCTTCATAAAACATCTATTTGCTGGAAGCACCTCAGACTATAATAGAGTATTAAGCCAACTAGAAACCTTTGGCTCTGCAGCAGAAGCCAACACTTTTATCTCTCAGATGGTAAAACCTGATTATAATAACTGGGAAGGTAAAGAAGTACAAGAAACTCGCTTTCTAGAGATTGTGGAAGGAAGGTATTCATAGACAAATGCCCTATTGACTTTTGCAAACAACTATCTTAAAGAAGAAATCTGCATCCAAGTTCTTAGAGAGTGCGATTATAAATAATAATATTTTTTTATCACTATTGTTAACCTTCAAGAAAGCTAAGGTTGATAAAATCACTCTTTCCGAGACTAATCTCATGTTTATTATTGAAAACAAAATTGTACTGGATAAAAGATTTCAGAAAATTAACTCTGTAAATTATAACGGTCTAAGGGAACAACTTGTAATTACTACCAATACTGGAGTTTTTACAAATTCATTAAAAGCTTTTAGGATTAGTTACGACGAAGGCAAAGTTCTTAAAACAAAACTCAAAGAGTTCAATTCTAAAATCAAAACTAGCTTACCATGAAAGTACAACGTATTCTTTACTGGATCACCACAATAGGCATTTGTGCTATCATGCTCTACTCTGCTCAAATGTATTTTAGAAATACTGAAATGGTTGAAGGTTTTTTTAAGGCTCTAAATCATCCTACATATGTTGTGATACCATTAGCCATATTAAAAATATGTGCAATCCTTATGTTATTATGGAGAGGGATTCCATGGCTTACAGAGTGGGCTTATGCTGGAATATTTTTTGACGTAGTTCTCGCAACTGCCGCACACTACAAAGCAGATCATGATATCACTTTGACATTAGTTGCATTAGTATTACTACTTGCTTCTTACTTTTTTGGGAAAGAAGTTCGACCTATGTATCGTTAGTTTTACAACTACAAACTATCATTAATCACTAACTTTGCGGCATGTCAAAACTCTACTTAGTCCCTACACCTATTGGTAATCTTGAAGATATGACCTTCCGTGCTATTCGCATACTTAAGGAAGCAGATCTTATTCTAGCCGAAGACACTCGCACGAGTGGTAAGCTACTTAAGTATTATGAAATAGGCACGCAAATGATGAGCCACCACATGCATAATGAACACCAGACAGTGGATACCATTGTAAAGCGTATTCAAGCAGGTGAGGTAATTGCATGTATAAGTGACGCAGGAACTCCCGCCATTTCTGACCCTGGATTTTTACTCACTAGAGCTTGTGTAGAGGCAGGTATAGAAGTAGACTGCTTACCAGGTGCAACAGCATTTGTACCTGCACTTGTAAATAGCGGCTTCCCTAATGATAAATTTATTTTTGAAGGATTTCTTCCTGTAAAGAAAGGGCGCCAAACTCGCTTTCTAGCACTTCAAGAAGAAACGCGCACGATGATTATTTATGAATCACCTCATAAACTCATAAAAACACTAGGACACTTTATAGAGTATTTTGGTGCAGATCGTCCGGTTTCTGTCTCTCGAGAGATTACAAAATTACATGAGGAAACCGTGCGCGGGACTGCTACAGAAGTACTTGCCCATTATACAAACAAACCTCCTAAGGGAGAAATTGTCATTATAGTAGGTGGAAAAAGCAAGTAGTAAGCTCGTTGAATTATTGTTGTTTGGTACGCTTTCGCGAAAGCGTAACTTTAAAAATTATAAGTCGCCGCCAGTATTAGATTTCTTCCCGCAGCAGCTATTCCAGATGAATATGTACGGTATCGCTGGTCTGTGATATTATCAAGATTTGCTGTAAAAGACCAACTATCTGAAAGCACATAACGGCTACCTAAACTAAGTTCATACCAGCTAGGCGAGTAAGGGTTACCATCACTATCAAGAGCATATAGGTGGTCATTACTTTGCTGACTAGGAGCAAGTTCATCAAAATCAAAAGAGCCACTATAAGCCACCGAAGCATCTAGCGTCCATTTATTACTAGTCCATATTAAATGGTTATTACCAAAAAGCGGCGCCACGTGCCTAAATGGAATGTAACTACCATCTTCATCTTGTTCTACACCACTCGTATAATTAAACTGCCCTGTAAGCTTTAAGGTTTTAGAAAGCCTTGCATCTGCGCCTATTTCTATACCATAAACCTCAGCTTTTGAGGCATTCTGTATTGCTTGTACGTTGCTTAATTCACCTTGATATGATATCTCTGTTACGCCATCAAGATCAAAATCACGACGTACTAATGCATTCTCCAGCAATGTGTAATAACCGTTTACATCCAGCCTTAGTGCGTTAGAAAAATTGAAATTAAATCCTAGTTCGCCATTGTAAGCATACTCAGATTTAAGATTAGGATTAGGCACTACCACAGATCCTGGCTCGCTATCAAAAATCTTACCCACATCATCAATGTTAGGTGCTCTAAACGCTGTTCCTAGATTTGCTTTGAGGCTTACTGCCTTAGAAATTTCATGAGTGACACCTATACTTCCTGTAAGATTTCCAGTACTTAAATCTGCTTTATCAAAAGGCAGTGCAAAAAACTCATTATTATCAGAAAAATCGGCTGCAAGTAGTATGTGATTATATCGCAATCCAGATTGCAGGCGTGTCTTCTCTGTAAGTTCTAATTGAATGCTTCCATAAGCAGCAAGAGACTGCCATGTAGATCCATCTGGATAACGAGAAGCTTGATTGCTTATAGTTCCCGTAGTGATATCTGTTACTTGACCATTAGATCCTACTTTATTATGTACATACTCTAGTCCATAAAAGACTTTATTACGCTTTGACTTCAGGTTTTTTGTAAAATCTAAGCCTACAGAAAAAGCATCTACATTCTCGTCTGTTTCAAAAAAATCTGTCCCGCCAAAATCGCGATCATTTCTACTTTCCTTAGAGTTTTGGTACGTAATCGTTGCTCTTGCACGATTGTAAAAACTCCCATATCCTTCTTTATCAATCTGAAGGTTAGTCATAAACCACTGTTGCGGACCATAAAACCACTCTGCCGCCCTAAACTCTCCATCTCTTTTTCTCGTTAATCTATCATAACGATCATAATCTGATGTAGTGGCATAAATAAGACCTAGGTTAAAATCCCAAGTATCGTTAGGCCTAAAACGCACTTTTTGCATCAAGTTTAATGAGTTAAAAGCTGAGCCTTCCTGCACTAAAGGATCATCATTAACCACTGCAGTATCTACACCATCTATAATTTTTACAAAATCAGTACGTAAGTAATCATCTGGGCCATGCTTCCCTTGACGCTGGTCATCATAATCTGAGTAGCTTGCACTAGTAAGAAAAGACCAGTTGCGCTTCCCTATATTGATATCAAAATGTCCTGTTCTTTCATTATTTGCAGTGTTTACACGTGCAACAGCAGTACCAGTAACTAAGTGATTTTCTGTAAATGAAAGCTTGGGTTGCTTTGTATAAAAGTTCATTACTCCTCCCACGGCATCACTACCGTAAATTACGGATCCTGGGCCTAGTAGCACCTCTGTGCGATCTATAGTAAATGGATCTATTGAGATTACATTCTGTACGTTTCCACCTCTAAAGATTGCGGTATTAAAACGAACGCCATCTAACGTGATGAGTAACCTATTTGTAGAGAATCCTCTTATTAAAGGACTACCTCCTCCCTGCTGACTTTTTTGAACAAATACAGAGCCACTTGCTTGTAGCAAATCTGCTGCTGTTTGTGGGTTTGCGCGCTGTATATCTTCAGAAGAGATTCCTACTATTTTTTGAGGAACATTCTTTCGGCTTTGTGCAAATTTGCTTGCAGAGAGCACAATTTCCGTAAGCTGATTGTCCTTCTGCTTTAAGAAGATTCTGTTAGAAAGTGCTATGATCTGAGCTTTGCTGTATTGCGCGTCTTTATGTGCGACTTCCTGAAAATAAAGGGTTTCCGCTTTCGCGAAAGCGGTCACATCTGCTCTCCCATCAAAATCTGTGAGAGCACTTTTACTTTTATCTTTATTAAAAATAGCAACTCCTATTATAGGTTCGCGCGTGTCTACATCAAGCACCGTGATTTTTTGGGCTTGTACAGAGACAGCTACTAATAAGAGTAGGGTAAAAAGTATGCGCATTTTAGCTGAAAATTGAGTTGAGCACCGCTAGTGATCTAGGTTTTTTAAAACCGTGTAAATGTAACTCATAATACTGTAATAGCATGTTGAGAAAAGAGGTGCGCTGTTTTTGGTTTAGTTTGATAGAAACTAATGCATCAAAATTTGTGCCCAAGAATAACTTTAACAACTCGATATCATGCCCAGAACGGCAGTAAATACTTGCTCCCAGATTTTCAAACATCCCGTCCATCAAGTTAAAGTACTCATGCTGAACCTCTGAGTCATCAGGATAAAAACCTAAGTAGCTGCTTAGCTTCAAAAGAAATAACAAATGAAAATTTGCAATCGTATTATTTAAATCTAGCCATAAGCTAGCGTTCACTATAAAATCAAAGAGAGGTACATTTTCTTCCTCCTCTTGCACAGAAGATCTAAGTACATCTGCAATAAAAAAAACAATGGCACTTTTTGCCACTTCCGTATGTAAACTCGTGTAATGCGTGACCACTTTTGCCTCGCGTATACTTTCTAAAGTTCCCTTATCCTTATGATTTGCTTCAATCTCTAAATGCGTGAGCGGCTGGAACATGGCAACTCGAAGCTTACCCTTCTTTGATTTTAATACTCCTCTAATAAGGTAAGATTTGAGTCCGCTACTTTTTGTAAATGCTTTTACAATGAGATCTGCCTCTCCATATTTGAGAGCAGAAAATACGATGGCTTCTGTTTTTACTAGCATTATCTAATAATCATGACTTTCTCGATGGTAGTTTCTTGCAACTCTTCTGGAGGTCCCGTAATAATAATGAGGTAGACTCCAGAGGCAACTTTATGTCGCCCAAAAGCAGTAGTATCCCACTCAATGCTTCCCCCAGTGGTATTTTCTTCATAGACCAGATTGCCCACTAGATCTGTAATTTTCACATTAGTATTTGCAGTAAGCCCTTCTATACGCATATTACCGTTAAACCCAGGCCTTACGGGGTTTGGGTACACGAGCACTTCTTCAAGATTTTCGGCTGGTGCGGTGGAAGAGCCGTCAAAAGCTACCATTCCTCTTATAGTACCAAAGTACACACTACCAGTTTCTGGATCGATTGCTACAGATTGTACCGTGTTTGATGGCAGTGGTGAATTATCTGTAGTAAAATGAAAAATCGTTTCTTGACCATTAGGACTCACATAAAACACTCCTGAATCTGCAGTGGCAAGCCACTTATTATTTGCGCCATCTACAATAATATCTGTCACCACCTGATCATTAAGTAGCTCTTGAGCAATACCATCTTGTAATATTATAATAGCATTTGCACTTACCTGAGGATTTTCAAATAATTGTGAAGGACCAAATAGCACTCGCAAACCTAATCTTGTGCCTATCCAGAGCGCTCCGTTTCTATCTACGGCTAGTGATCGTATATCATCTATGGGTAAGTTTCCAGCACCATCCTCGCCCGCTAGACGAGCAAATGTATTTGTACCTGGATTAAAAGCAATAACACCTCTTCTATCTGTTCCTACAAAAATATTACCATCTGGGGTAATAGCAACGGCATCCAAATTTGCATCTTCACCAGCAAGAATCTCTTCTGTATTAAATGGAGTAAACTGTCCGCTAGGAGAAACCCGTTGTAAGCCTAGTACAGAACGCGCATTAGTCATCCAGAAATTACCATCATTATCAAATGCTCCTCCATTTACTCTTACATCATTTGTCGTGGTAGCCACCGGTAATAGCGGACTATTATTTTCATCATAGAGAATACTTGGAGTTTCATCTATAATCTCCACAAGTCCTCCATTAAAAGAGCTAGCATATAATCGTGATGAATCTTGATCATTGATGGCAATGTGCACAAAGTTGCTCGCCCCAAAGAAATCTTCCTGCGGAATAAAATTCCATCCATCTGCTTCAGTATAACGACTTATTCCTTGGGTTTTAAGTGGAAATGGATTGTATGAAACAGTATAATCACCAAAAACAGACCACACAGAACCTGCGCTTGCTGCTACATCAAAATGAGCATTTTCTAAAGGTCCATTAGGTAGTAAACGGGTTATGTCTCCCGGAGTTGTGATGTCAAAGAGAGCCACACCAGACCCTAGAGTACCTATATACACAGCACTATCTTCTACAAGTGCAGTGGCATATTTAGGATTGAAATCTTCTATAGCCCCATAATTTTGAACTTGGGTACCATTTACATCATACAGAAACACACTAGCGTTGAGTGTTACTATAATATTCTCTGCGCTAGATCGCACATCTATAATGGAAGTTGGAAAATTTTGAAAAACAGAAAAATCTAATCCGTTAGATGAGACTAGAAGACCATTATCCTCTTGTAAGTAAAGGTTATTGTCAAATTCTATAATTTTCTCAAAAGCGCCATTTCGAGTTGTCTCCCAGTTATTAAAGTCTATAAGGTTATCGTTTGCTACGAGTGCCCTACGTAATCCGCCATCTAGGGTTGCGGCATAAATATATGGTTCATGTACAACAGTACTACCTATATCTAAAAGCCCTCCATTATTGCCAATAAAATAGGAGTCATCAAACTCAAGCCTCTCTACATCATAAAGTGATACCCCAAAACCTGTAGCTATATAGACAAATCCGTTATATTCTTCAAAGTGGTTGATACGCTTGCGATCTGGCGAAATGGCTGGTTTATTGAAAATATCTACAACCGTAAGTACATCAGAAGTATTACCTACAATTACATCTATCACTCCATTTTCATAACCCACGAAGAGCGTGTCAAAACTCTCACTATAATATATAGAAGAGATTAAATTACCAGAAAGACCATTTACCGTAGTTCGGTTTGTAGTAGTACCATCTAGTGTATTATAAATAAAAACCGCATTCTCAGATGCTACATACACCTTATCATTACCAGAGGTGACACCTACGGTTTGGTTATAAGAAAAATGTGCTGTCCAATCTTCAGAAAAATCTTGTGCCACCGCAATAGATGAAACCAAGAATACAATAAGAAGAAGACGTATGTTCACAGCAAGAAAATCTTATTTATTTAAAACGATCAAATGTACAATTATTGCACTATGAATCGAAATGAGGCATTTACATATATTAGTACGATTTTATGTAGAGGTACGCTTTCGCGAAAGCGTAACAAAAAAAAGGGTAGCCTAAGCCACCCTTTTAAAAACTATATAAAGCAGTTATTATACTACTCCTTGTGCTAACATTGCATCTGCGATTTTTACAAAACCTGCAACGTTTGCTCCTTTTACGTAATCTACGTAACCATCTTCATCTTTACCATAAGTTACACATGCTTCATGTATATCAAGCATAATGTTGTGTAGCTTCTCATCTACTTCTTCTGCTGTCCAGTTGTAACGTAAACTGTTTTGTGACATTTCAAGTCCAGAAGTAGCAACTCCTCCAGCGTTTGAAGCTTTTCCAGGTGAAAACAAGATTTTTGCTTTGTGGAATACTTCAATTGCTTCTGGCGTACAAGGCATGTTTGCTCCTTCGGCAACACAGATACATCCGTTATCTACTAAAGTTTTTGCTTCATCACCGTCAAGCTCATTTTGAGTTGCACAAGGTAAAGCCACATCTACTTTTGTTCCCCAAGGTCTCTTACCTTCATGGTACTCTGCAGAAGTATACTTTTCTGTGTACTCGCTTATGCGGCCACGTTTTTCATTTTTAAGCTCCATTATAAATGCTAGCTTCTCTGCATCAATACCATCGTTATCTACGATATATCCTCCAGAGTCTGACATAGTGATTACTTTACCACCTAATTGAGTTACTTTTTCTGTAGCATATTGAGCAACATTTCCTGATCCAGAAACTGCTACTTTTTTACCTTCAAAAGTTTCTCCTTTAGTTTTAAGCATACTTTGTGCAAAATATACGTCTCCGTATCCTGTTGCTTCTGGTCTCATTAATGAACCACCGTATGATAATCCTTTTCCAGTAAGAACTCCCGTAAATTCATTACGAAGTTTCTTGTACTGTCCAAACATATATCCTATCTCACGGCCTCCTACTCCAATGTCTCCCGCAGGGACATCTGTATTAGGACCTATGTGACGAGAAAGCTCGCTCATAAAGCTTTGGCAAAAACGCATTACTTCTGCATCAGATTTTCCTTTTGGATCAAAATCAGATCCACCTTTACCACCACCCATAGGTAATGTAGTAAGGCTGTTTTTGAAAACTTGCTCAAAACCTAAAAACTTAAGAATACTAAGATTTACAGATGGGTGGAAACGAAGACCCCCTTTATAAGGACCAATAGCGCTGTTAAACTCTACACGGTATCCTCTATTAACCTGTATCTCTCCAGAATCATCTGTCCACGGCACACGAAACATAATCGTACGCTCTGGTTCTACCATACGCTCAAGAAGTTTCTTCCCTTGATATTTAGGATTTTCTTCTATAAAAGGTATTACAGTTTCTGCTACCTCGTGAACGGCCTGCATAAATTCTGGCTCATTCGGGTTGCTCTTAGCAACATAATCGACAAATTTTTTAATGCTGTCTGACATAAGTTTAATCTATTGTGAGAATGTATTTTACAAATCAATTTTTACTGGTTACAAATATACGGTATCCTTGATTTTATGCGCATTTTTTTTAGAATATCACAATGAACAAATCAACAAGTAAGATTAAACTTACAAGAAATGGGGAATATACTTGGAAATTTCGGTGTTTGACATTATTTCATATATTTGTCTCACTCAAATTACCTACTTATGAAAGCCAAGTACCTACTGTTGGCATTGCTATCTTTTATGATGGCGCATCAGAGCTTAAATGCTCAATTTGGATTTTCGCACGAACTTGGCGTGATTGCGGGTCCAGTTGCATTCCAAGCAGACTATGGTGAGCGTGGTAATCAAGAAACAAATATAGGCAATACAGGATTTGGAGTAGGTATCGTTCACTACCTCAACTTCTCATATCAAGCAGATTGTAATTGCTACTCCCGATACACGTATTTTAATGATCACTTTAAAGTTCGTAATGAGATAGATTATCATTTTACAAACCTTAATAATTTTGGTCCAGAAACAGACGACAATGATTTTGGTGGTTTAAGACTACGTAATCACAAAGGAAAAGCGAGCGTTTTAGAAATAGGTTCTCATTTAGAATATTACCCACTTAGCATAAGAGATTTTGCAGCAGGAGCTTTTAAATTTGCTCCATATGTGAGTCTTGGTGCCCACTTTGTTTCTTATAATCCTAGTGCAACTACTGATTTGAGAGCAGATGGGAATATTTTTGGACAAGTGCTCAACCCCTACACTCAGGATCCTTTTGACACGGGACCTGCCATAATCGAAGGCTTTAATGTAGGTGATGGCGAGTTTGGGACAGGAGTTGACACACAACCTGGAACAACCTGGGCAATCGCAGGAAGTATAGGGACACGATATAAACTAAGCGTACTAAGTGATCTTAATTTAGATTTGAGATGGCACTACTACTTTTCTAATTGGGTAGATGGGCTTAATCCTGATCCAAGACCTGTAAATAAGGTCAATGATTGGATCTTCTGGATGAATGTAGGTTATATCTATTATCTAGATTAACTTATTACAAAGAATAAATAGAAAAGCGACTTTGATAATTTCAAAGTCGCTTTTCTGTTTTACAAGGTTAGTTTTCTAGTGCCTGTTTAAGATCTGCTATGAGATCTTCTTCATCTTCAATACCCACGCTTAGCCTCACCAAGGAATCTTTAATTCCAAGTTTTTCTCGTTCTTCTTTAGGGATAGAACCATGAGTCATTGATGCTGGATGACCTGCAAGCGACTCGACACCTCCTAGGCTTTCAGCAAGCGTGAAAATTTTTAATTTCTCTACAAAGCTTACAGCACCAGCTAGCGAATCTTGCTTAGTAGTAAATGAAATCATAGCTCCGTAGTCCTTCATCTGTCTTTTAGCAATGAGATGATTAGGATGATCTTCAAAGCCAGGCCAGTATACCTTATCAACCATAGGATGTGATTTTAAATAGAAGGCAACTGCTCTACCATTTTCACAGTGTCGTTGCATGCGCACATGTAAGGTTTTTATACCACGCAATGCCAAGAAGCTATCTTGAGGTCCACTTATCGCCCCACTTGCGTTTTGTATAAAGTACAATCTATCTGCCAGTTCCTTATCCTTAACAATAAGAGCACCCATAACCAGATCGCTATGACCCCCTAAATACTTTGTGGCACTATGCATCACAATATCCGCACCTAGATCTAGTGGTAATTGCAAATAAGGTGTTGCAAATGTATTATCTACCGCAAACAGCAACTTGTGCTTTTTTGATATTGATGAAACTGCCTCAATATCAATAATACTCATCATCGGATTTGTAGGCGTCTCTATCCAAATGAGCTTTGTTTTTTCATTTATATATGTCTCTATATTCTTTACATCTTGCATTCCAACAAAGTGGAACTTTATGCCAAAACCTTCAAATATCTTAGTAAAAAGCCGATACGTACCGCCATAAAGATCACTCGTTGAGACCACCTCATCACCCGGCTTAAGTAATTTCATTATTGCATCAATTGCAGCCAGTCCAGATGCAAAAGCAATTCCGTAGTCTCCATTTTCTATACTCGCAAGCGACTGCTCAAGTGCGTGACGCGTTGGGTTTGCAGAGCGACTATACTCATATCCCTTATGACCGCCTGGAGTAGACTGTGCATAAGTAGAAGTTTGATATATGGGAGGCATAACAGATCCATAAGCCTTATCTGGATTCTGTTTACCATGTATTGTCTTAGTATTAAATTTCATTGTAGTGTTTTTTTAAGTAAAAAAGCTCTTTCTCCTTACAACATGAGGAATATAAAAATACAATAACTGATGAGAAGCTATCATGATTATTAGAAGGAGTGGTCCCCTAGTATATGTTGCTTTTATTTTGAGAGCATATCAACTACCTTTATCTTATGAAAAAACTGCTCCCTTCCATACTTGTAATTATTCTTTTTATAAGCTGTGAAAAGACAATCACCTATACATCTAGTACAGATAGTTATTCTACAAAAGACTTTACTATTTGCAATAGCCAGCCATGTCCAGAAATTGCACTATCGATTCTCAATATGGAAACACCAGAAGAAGCTGCTGTCACCGTTAATAACTGGGTTCAGACTTCTACTATAAATACACTGTATAACGAGACAGAAAGTTTACCTAGCTCCATTAATGATGCTATTGAACTCTATATTAATAACTCACAAATATCATATCCAGAAACCACAGAACTTTCGGACGCTCATGAAATCACTATAGATTCTGCGATATCATTTGGTTCTAACAACTTACTATCAGTAGTATTCTATTCATATCAATTTATGGGTGGCGCGAGTGGTTTTGATAACGAAATGTATCTCAATATCAATCCACAAACTGGTAAGGAATATAGTGATGACGATTTGCTTGATGATAATTTTTACGCTTTCGCGAAAGCGCAATTTGAAAAAGAATATCCGCAAGAAACATTTGACATTACACTATCAAACCTTCCCGATAGCTACCTAAAAGAAGTAGGATTTACCGAAGAAGGTATTGTTCTTATTTATAATGATATGGGTGTGTCCTCATTTAATATGGAAGACAAGCAAATAACAATCCCATGGGAGCTTTCTCAAGATTACCTTAACCTTTAACGAGTTTTGATAGTTGGATAATACAACCTAGGTGTAATCCTTCATGAAAGTTATTAAAATCAAGTCCATGCTCTACTTTTGACAATGTTCCTCCCGAGGTAGAAAGCGTATATTCTTTAAAATCTTTAAAAATACCCGCCTCATAATCTTTTTGAAGTGTCTTAAGAGTATCAAAAAGCATCTCGTTTATAAGGCTTAGCTCCTCTTGAGTTACATCTTTTTCTGGCTTTGTACCCTTCTTATAACTATTAATAAACTCCATAGATACAGGTGGCGTGAGACCAGAAAGTCCGTAGGTAAGAAGTTGTTGTGTAGCAATGCTATGACCTATATTCCAGATAATATTATTGTTGAAACCATCAGGTATTTTATTAAGCTCTTCAAGTGTGTGACTCTTAATAAAACGCTCTAGAAGGTGGCGGTTTTTTAGGCAAATATCAAAGGTGTATTCCATTGGGTTTAATTTTCCCTAAAAATAATTCATTTTAGTAGAGATAGGCGGTATTTTTATACTGTAATTGAAATACACCACCTTATTTTGAAGAAAATCTACCACCTCTCTACTTGTAATACTTGCCAGCGCATCATTTCTGAAATTAACCCTAGTGATGATGTCATTATGCAAGACATTAAATCTGAGCCTATGACGTTATCTCAAGTAGAAGAGATGAAAGAAATGGAAGGGTCTTATGAAGCTCTTTTTAGCAAGCGAGCACAATTATATCGTAAACGCGGTCTTAATGAACAGACACTATCTGAAGATGACTATAAAAATCTTATTCTAGAGCATTACACTTTCTTAAAACGACCTGTAATGATTGTAGAAGATAAAATCTTTGTGGGAAACAGTAAGAAAGTAGTTGCTGCTGCCGTTGAAGCATTTGCAAAATAGTTAAATATGAGTAAGCGTCATCTCGCCTTTCTTGCAGCCTTTGGCGCTAGTTTTATTTACGGTATTAATCACACGCTAGCAAAGGATTTGATGCCCACCTACATCGAGGCGTACGGATTTATTATGCTTAGGGTTCTAGGAGCAGCGCTTCTATTCTGGATTACAAGTTTGTTTTTTCCTTCAGAAAAGATAGAACGTAAAGACTGGTGGCGTATGCTACTTTGCGCACTCTTTGGGATGACCATAAACATGCTCATGTTTTTTAAAGGGCTGCAATTATCTACTCCCATAAATAGCAGTGTGGTGATCACACTATCTCCCGTCATATTGCTTGTGCTTTCTGCTATATTTTTAAAGGAAAAGATCACTTGGCTTAAAGGTTCTGGTATTGCTATAGGTCTAGTGGGTGCACTAGTTTTGATCCTCTTTGGCGCCAAAACACAAGAAAACGCCCCTAACATTACGCTAGGTAACATGCTCTTTATGATTAATGCTACCGCGTACTCTGTCTATTTAATTCTTGTAAAACCACTCACTGCAAAGTACTCGTCAATTACCTTAATGAAATGGTTTTTCCTTATTGCGGTATTTACAAACGCACCTATCGGGCTTCCTCAATTTCTTGAGGTATCCTGGAGTACATTACCTCCTAATGTCATAGGAGTAATGGCTTTTGTGGTAGTAGGGACGACCTATCTTACATATCTCTTTAATGTGTTTGCTTTAAAGCAGCTTAAACCATCAACTATAGGCGCATTTATATACCTGCAACCTCTTATCGCAACCATTGTAGCGATTATCTTAGGTGCAGATACGCTTACTACTATTAGAATTATTGCTGCTGCACTTATTTTCTTAGGTGTATATTTAAGTACTAAACGAAAAAAAGCAATTGCCTAAAATAACCACTCAAGAGTTTTTTACTATAAACGACATCCCTGACACCACCTTCAGAGAATTAGGTTGTGATCAAACCTTTTACTTTTCAAAACTATTTTTGGCTTCTTTTGAAGAGGCAAATAACACGATAGATTATCGGTATTTAGTTTTCATGAGTAGAGAGAAACCTATCGCTATCGCTATTCTCCAACGTGTGCGAGTTTCTCTTGAGAGCGCATCAAGTAATCTTCCCTATTATCAAAAACTAGCCAAATCTGTACAATGCTACCTAAGCAATAAAAAAACGCACATTCTAGTTTGTGGGAATGTATTTTTAAGCGGGGAGTATGGGATATGGGTTAAACAAGGAATAGATAGAAGACGTATTTATGATATGCTTTCGCGAAAGCTTAAAACACTACAAAAAACCACTAAATCAAGTGTTTGCTTTTTGAAAGACTTTAATGCCACACAAGACACCGCTGCCAGTGTAGTAGAAAAACAGCACTTTCAATCATTTGCCGTCGAACCTAACATGCACGTAAATGTTACTTGGAAAGATTTTGAGGAATATAAAAGCTCTTTAAAATCAAAATACCGTATAAAAGTTAATAAGGCTGACTCGTCTAGTAGTGCTCTTGTACAAAATTCACTTACCGCAAACGAAATAAGAACTCATAAAGAAAAACTTAAATCCTTATATCTAGATGTTGCAGAGAAAGCCTTGTTTAACACTGCTTTTATTGACATTGAAACCTACGCATTACTTAAAGAGCGGTTTCCCGAAAATGTAATCATTAGCACCTATAGTAAGAAAGGGAAAATAGTAGGATTCTCAACCGCTTTTTTACATGACGAACAGCTCAGTGCTCATTATGTGGGGCTTGATTATAATACAAATAAAACAGATGCTATCTACCCAAGAATGTTAAACGATTATATTCGATTAGGTCTTTTACTAGGGGTGAAAGACATTAACTTAGGCAGAACTGCATCTGAAATTAAAAGTACTCTAGGAGCAACGCCAGAACACTTAAGATGTTATATAAAACACCGTCGTACTGTGGCAAATATGTTTTTTAAACCATTTATACGCCAGATTAAAATGACAGAATATAAAGAGCATAACCCATTTAAAATTTAAATTCAATAGCAACTACTTAGCGTAGATACTATTATATCTTCATTAAATTATGGTTATCAATCTACATTAATATTGAAAAATTTAAGTAAGCTGCTATTCATTTGATCTTCGTCAAAATCTCAGTAAACTCCTCTCACATCTATATTTTTATAAACTATATATTGCTAAATATAGTAAAAAACTGTTAAAATTTTTAACAGTTTTTTTAACATTCACATAATTAGCAAATATATTTCTAAAAAAACTTCACTACATTTATTGCGAACAACTTAAAATCAAAGACTTATGAAGACTAATGAAATTGCAAATAATTTAGTGAGCTGGTGTAATGAAGGTAATTATGAGCGTTGCTATAAAGAATTATACAGCCCTAATATTGTAAGCTTGGAACCCGCTTGGGCAGAAAATGCGCGTGCAGAAGGAATGCAAGAAGTTGCAAAGAAAGGAGAATGGTGGGAAAATACTTTTGAAGTACACAGCAGTAAAGCCAGCGAGCCTACAGTGGCAGATAATTGGTTTTCTGTGCGTTTTGATATGGACACTACACATAAACCTAGCCAGCAGCGTTCACAAACATCAGAGCTTGCCGTATATCAAGTAAAAGATGGAAAGATTGTACAGGAGCAGTTTTTCTATGATATGCCTGGACAATAAATAAAAAATCCCGGGTATATAATGCGTTTGTACATTATATACCCGGGATTTCCATATTAACGCTTGCTATTACTTATCTATAGGCATTTGCCCGTGTGAGCGCATGTCTTCCTTAGTAAGAATTTTAAAGTCTGGTGTTTTTGGTGCATTTTCGAGCATAGGTGTTAATGCTTCTGGTAGTCCGATAGTTTTACGAGTAGTAAGATCAATCCAAGCTCCCATCATGCTTCCGCGAGCTAGGTTTCTTCCTTTATAATCGTAAAAATTGTGTACAAACTTAAAGAACATACCATCTTCACTAGCTCCACCTAGTTCAAACGTTACGGTAATAGGTTTACCTTGAAAAGCTTCTTTAAAGAAGAACAACTGTTCATGAAAAATTACTGGTCCTATATTATGAGTTACCATTTCTCGCTGGCTTAGTCCGTTCTCAATCATAAAGCCCATACGAGTATGAGACATAAAATTTACATATGCAGAGTTTGCTAGATGACGATTTGCATCTATATCACTCCATCGTATATCAAATTCCTTCGTGTACATATTATAATTATTTAATGCGCTTAAGCGCTATGGTTAGTCCTGCTTAGTTTGTAAAATTACAATTTCAAAATCTTTTATAGACTTAAGAATAGGTTAAGAATCCCGACGCAATACCCCAAGCGCGTTGTGTACGATTTGCTGTAAAATATCGCGATTTCTCAAAAACATCCCTGTAGTACGCATTCCTTGAAAAGTGCAGAATAGAAAATAAGCATACTGTGATGCAGACTGCTTTGCATTTATAAGGTGTGCATCTTGTCCTTCTTGCACTAAGCCTTTAAAGAACTCTATTCTGTGCTCTTGCATCTTCTCAAGGTAATCTCTTATTGACTCGTCCTCCCTACTAAGCTCCACTTTACAGTTTATACTAAAGCAACCTCGTCCTTGGGTATCTTTTACAATCTCCTCTATAAAATTTTCAAATACAAAACGAATTCCCTCTAGCGGATTAGATGCTCGTACTAAAGCATTTGTATATAACTTTTCATTTTCTTCTTGGTACTGTATTAATAAGGTTTTATAAATGGCTTTTTTATTGCCAAACGAGTTGTAAATACTAGACCTATTAAGCCCCGTAACTTCTACAAGATTACTCATGCTCGTACCGTTATATCCTTTTTGCCAAAACAAATCTCTTGCTTTTGCTAGTATAATTTCTCTATCAAAATCTTCAGTTCTAGGCATTTTATGAGGTTATAATCTTGATAAATATAATTGGAATGTTTGTTTCATAAAAGAAAACATTAAATAAAACTACTTTCTATAGGTTTGATTATTACGCTTTCGCGAAAGCTTAATTCTACCTATTTTTATAATCTCTTAATAGTTTTTTACTAATAGTACACCACCTTACATAATGCCCATTGTACCCTCACGTTTTCGCGCAAGCGGACTTTTTAAAGACCCACATTTTTCGACCATTTATTCTGCAAAGATTAGACGTGTAAAAGGGATCACGCAGACTCGTGAGCGCATGGAGCTTCCCGATGGAGATTATATAGATATAGACTGGACACTGGCCGCGACACCACAAGAAGGTAACATTAAAAAAGTTGCAGTATTACTACATGGACTTGAGGGAGACGCACAGCGACCTTACATACTAGGCACCGCAAAGTTGTTGAGTAATCATGGTTATGATGTGGCTGCCATAAACTTTAGAGGATGCAGCGGTAGCCAGAATAGACTGTATAGATCATATCACAGCGGCGATACTGGCGATATTAGATTTGTAGTAAACACGCTCGTTACTAGAGCATACAGCCATATTAATCTATATGGAGTAAGTCTAGGTGGCAATGCAGTACTCAAGTATCTAGGAGAGCAAGATCACATACCCTCACAAGTGACTTGTGCTGCCTGCATAGGTGTTCCTGCAGATCTTAAAGCCTCTCTTGAACAACTTATTAAGAGAGAAAACATCGTATATCGAACCTCATTTTTAGTGCATCTTAAAGCAAAGTATCGCAAGAAAATGCAGCAGTTTCCTGAGAAGATGAATAAGGAAGACTATAAAAAAATCAATAGTTTAAAACGCTTTGACGATCTGTATACCGCACCCGCACATGGCTTTGAGGATGCACTTGATTATTATGCCAGAGCAAGCAGCTTTGACTACCTTGATAAGATTACTGTACCTACCCTTATTCTCAATGCAAAGAATGATAGCTTTCTTCACGGTGATTGCTATCCTATTGCACAGGCAAAAAACTCTAATATTATACACTTAGAAATGCCAGACCATGGAGGTCATGTAGGATTCTATATGAAAGGAGAATTTTACTATAATGAACTGCGTACTCTAGAGTTTTTTCAAAAAAATATGGAGTAAAAAGTATGCGTTAGTTATCTTTATATTAATAAACAAAACTATAAATTATGAGAATTAAAGGATTTTTAGCAGTGATTGCACTAGCTACTATAATGGTAAGTTGTGGAGAAGGAGAGAAAAAAGAAACTAAAGAGACTAAAGAGACTGTAAAAATAGGATCAAAAAAAGCTGCTACAAAAGCAGATGAGAACACTGTAAATCTAGCACTTGCAGGTAATGACCTCATGAAATATGACAAGAGCGAGCTTAAGGCAAAAGCTGGACAAGAGGTAACTCTTACCTTCCGTCATACTGGAAAAATAGGGATTAAGGTTATGGGACATAACTTTGTATTACTTAAGCAAGGTACGTCTATACCAGAATTTTCGGCAGCAGCAGCTACCGCTGGCGAGGCAAAAGACTGGATTGCAAATGAAGACCAGATTATAGCACACACAAAAATGATAGGTGGCGGCCAGACTACCTCAGTAACATTTACTGCTCCAGCAGCTGGAACTTATGACTTTATCTGTAGTTTCCCAGGGCATTCTGGATTAATGAAAGGAAAGTTTATTGTGGAGTAAATCACACCACATGTAAATTAAAAAAAGCCATCACGAGTTATAACTCATGATGGCTTTTTTTAATTACTATATTTCTTCTATAGTAAACCGAATGTCAATTAATACGACGGTTTGCGTCTGTTTACTTTCTTTTCAGATTGCACCTTTTTAGCATTAAGGCGTTTGAGTTTTGCCATCTTAGATGGACGTTTCTTTATTCTAATTTTAGGTCTTTGTACAGCTACCTCTAGTAATGCAAACAGGCGTTTTATCACATTCTCTTTGTTTTTATGCTGACTACGTGAAGTTTGAGAAGCGAGCAACAATACCCCTTCTTTTGTAAGCCTATGACTAAGTTTTTCTTTGAGTAACTCAAGCTCTACCTCTGTTACTGCAGCAGATTCATACATAGCCCAAGATAACTCTACTCTTGAACTTGTTTTATTTGCATGCTGTCCTCCAGGGCCGCTACTTCTCGTTGCCTTAAATGTAAGTTCGGTAAGTAGTAACTCCTTGTTCATTGGTTTTTATTTCTTCTACATCGCTCACTGCAATAAATAACTTCATCCCAGTTTTTCTCCCACTTCTTTCGCCATGCAAAAGGTCTTTCACAAACAGGACATACTTTTGTAGGAAGGTGCTGTTTTTTCAAAATATGAGCTTAGCTATATTGTAATTTAAGATTATCAAGCATAATCTTAGTTATGGCATCAAGGTCAAATTTATGTTCCCATCCCCAGTCTTTACGAGCTTCACTATCATCTATAGAACCTGGCCAAGAATCTGCTATGGCTTGTCTAAAATCTGGTTCATATTCGATCTCAAACTCTGGAATTACCTTTTGAATACTTTGAGCTACATCTTCTGGCGCAAAGCTTACTCCTGCAAGATTATATGACGAGCGTATTTTTACATCCTTCTTAGGAGCATCCATGATATTTATAGTTGCTCTAATTGCATCCTCCATATACATCATAGGTAACACTGTTCCCTCCTGTAAGAAACAACGGTAGTTACCATGTTTAAGTGCTCTGTGGTATATATCTACTGCATAATCTGTAGTTCCTCCGCCAGGTTCTGTTGTATAACTTATAAGTCCTGGATAGCGTATGCTTCTCACATCTACACCGTACTTTTTATGATAGTACTCACACCAGCGTTCCCCAGTTTGTTTTGATATTCCATACACGGTTGATGGTTCCATAACCGTAAGTTGGGGAGTATTTTCTGAAGGAGTAGTTTCTCCAAAAACAGCAATACTTGATGGCCAAAATACCTTTTTAACCTTCTTGTCTTTTGCTAAGTTTAAAATATGAAACAGCGTTGTCATATTAAGATGCCAAGCTTTGGCTGGAAAACGCTCTGCAATTGCAGATAGCATGGCTGCCATTAAGTAGACAGTATCAATTTTATATCTAAAAATTACATCTTCTACCGCAGCAAAGTCTGTTGCATCCAGAAGCTCAAAGTGCCCCTCACTCATAAGCTCTTCGTTTCCTTCCCTGATGTCACTTGCTACAACCTTATCTGCACCAAATCTGTTACGTAAAGCAATGGTAAGCTCCGTTCCTATCTGACCGCAAGCTCCTATGATGAGTATTCTAGATTTCATATTATGTGTTTTTAGTGGTACGCTTTCGCGAAAGCGTATGCAAACTTAATCATAAATATTGCGCGTATATACCCAATTAACCTACTTTTGTTAAGCGCTCAGTATAAGATTTTATGAAACAGTTACTTCCTTTTTTAATTATTCTTTCATTTATTATCACCACTTCTTGTAGCCAAAAAGAAGCTTCTCCAAAACCAAAAGAGAATGTAATATTAGTGGGCAATGACACCATACAGCTTCCCACTCCTAAAAATCTTAAAGCCACCATACGACTCACACCACAAGCACAAGAAGGAGTTAAAAACTGGTCATTTTACAATGACCTCTCTGCCGCTGTTGATAGCTTACCATCTAACACTCTAGGTGAATTACGCCTCAAAATAATAGATGTAGACGCATTGTATATCAATCTAGAGCAAGCAGAAGAAGACCTAGCTCCAGTTACCCCAGAAGCAGTAAAGACTAAAGCAGTAAATGCGCGTCTCGTTGCTATAGAAACTAAGGCAAAAGTGCTCCAAAACAGCGCCCAACTCAACACTCCAGTGGCAGAGGATATTTCTAAAAAAATTGGCGAACTGTATAATGCCTACCAAGATCTGAATTTACAGCTTAACGAACTTTTTGATACTAGCTTTAAAGACTTGCTAGAGGAGATAAAACAAGAAAATGAACAGGCTGCTAGCGAAAAGGCAGACGAGCAAACACCTAACTAACATGAAAATCTTATTTGTATTCTTTGCGCTAACAATTAGTACCGCATACGGTCAAGACACATCTATTATAAAAAAGGATATAGAAGTCTCTCTTAACTCTTGGCACAAAGCAGCTGCAGATGCTGATTTTGAGGCGTATTTTGGGCTAATGACCAGCGATGCTGTATTTATAGGTACAGATGCAACAGAAAACTGGCAGCTAGAAGAATTTAAATCATTCTCAAAACCTTATTTTGACAAAGGCAAAGCATGGAGCTTTACAGCTATTGAGCGTAATGTATATTTATCTACTAGTGATGATACCATCGCTTGGTTTGATGAACACCTTAGTACACAAATGGGTGTATGTAGAGGATCTGGAATTATGAAGAAAGTAGATGGGCAATGGAAAGTACAACACTATGTCCTTTCTATCGCAGTACCTAATGAAAATGTCTCAGCACTCACTACTCTTAAAAAGGAATGGGATACTGAGTACATAAAAAACAGGTTTAATAAAATTTAAGCTGAACCCTGTCGTTCATTGTTAAAATCTCACCTTGAGATTGTATTTATTAGATTTTTCATAGCTTTTTAGGCATTTTACATCGATATAATTATGCAATAATGACTATGCGTATTATATTTGATATTCAATAAAATAAACTATGAAAAAACTACTACTATTTACATTATGTTTGGTCACATTTATGACCAATGCTCAAATAGGATCGACTGCGCCATGGATGGCTCCGTTTAATGATTCTAGCAGAAACACGGAACCTACTTTTCAAGAAATTGTTGACTCCTTTAATACATACTGGGAAGGAAAAGATGAAACAGTCAAAGGAAGCGGTTATAAGCCTTTTAAAAGATGGGAATCTCTGTATTCAAATTACCTAAATGAAGATGGCACTGTCATGTCACAAAAGCAACTTTGGGATGTCTGGCAAGAAATTAATAGTCAATCAAGGTCTACGCAAGCAGATGATAGCGACTGGAGAAATATAGGCCCGCTTACACATACTAATACTGGCTCTTGGTCTGCTGGTCAGGGACGTGTTAATGCATTTGCAGTAGATCCTACAAATCCAAATACACTCTTCGTAGGAACACCTGCAGGAGGAATTTGGAAATCTACAGATGCTGGAGACTCTTGGACCCCACTTACAGATCAACTTCCTCAAATAGGGGTTTCTGGTATTGCTATCGATCCTACCGATACTAATATCATATATATCGCCACTGGTGATGATGATGCTGGAGACTCAACAAGTATAGGTGTTATGAAATCTACAGATGGCGGAGCTACATGGAGCACTACGGGCCTTAATGAGAGTAATAGTCCAACGACTATGAATGAAATATACTTAGATCCTGCAGATAGTAAGACATTGTGGGTTGCTACAAGTACTGGTATTTTTAAAACAGTAGATAGTGGTGCAAACTGGAATAATGTACTCGGCGGAAATTTTGATGACTTAAAAGTTAAACCAGGTAGCTCAGATGTTTTATATGCAGCAGATGCATCAAGAATATTTAGAACACTAGATGGAGGAGATACTTGGTCAAATATATCTACCGGATATATTACCGGTGCCGCAAGATTAGTAATAGATGTTACGCCAGCAAATCCTGATGTACTCTATGTATTTAGATCGGATAATACTTTTGGAGCTGGTAATATTTACAAATCATCAAATAGTGGAGATTCATTCAACCAAACTTTTGCTGGTGGAGAAGATATCTTTGAAAGTACTCAGGCATGGTTTGACTTTGCTTTTGCTGTATCAGATACTGACGAAAATGAGATTTACACAGGGGTGCTCAATGTATGGAAATCTACTAATGGAGGTGTTAGCTTTACAAAATTGAATAACTGGAATGAACCAAATACACCTTCTTACACTCATGCTGATATTCATAATTTAAGATTCATAAATGGAACTTTGTATTGTGGGAGTGATGGCGGTTTTTACAGCTCTAATGATGGAGGAGTAAACTTTACTAGCCACACAGATGGTTTAGCCATCGGTCAATTCTACAGAATTGATGTAGCACCAGAAGATGCTTCTATTATATCTGGAGGTCTTCAAGATAATGGTGGTTACGCACGTAAAAATGGTATGTGGCAAAACTATTACGGAGCGGACGGTATGGAGAATATTTATGATCCGAACGACCCATCTAAAGTGTATGGTTTTATACAATCCGGAGGTGGACCTTTCTTCTCAAATGATGGAGGTGCTTCTCTTTCTGGATCTTTTGCTTCTCCAGAATCTGGTAACTGGATAACCCCACTTGCCTTTGCTAAAGATAAACGCCTGTATGCGGGTTATTCTAGGATTTATGAACTTGACTTTTGCTCTAACTCTTGGGTACCAAGATCTTCGTCATTTGGTTTTAACATAGATCTTTTAGAAACAGATCCTAATAACGCTTCAATTATGTATGTAGCAGTTAATGGAACTTTATATAAAAGTTCAAATAGAGGTGTAGACTTCACCGTTTTAAGATCATTTCCTGAAAATATCTCATCATTAGAAGTGAAGTATGGAGATAGTAATACGCTATATATAGTTACTGCAGGAACATCTGGTAAGGTATATAAAGCAACAATAACAGATAATACAATTACGGTAAATGATATTACAGGTTCTCTGCCAGATGTGCCTAAATTGGTTTTAAAACATCAAAGTAATCATTCTGACAACCCACTGTTTTTAGGGACTGCACTTGGCGTTTGGAAATATGATGACATCACTAATGACTGGGAAACATTCGATAATGGACTGCCAAACACAGCCGTACGTGACTTAGATGTTAACGAATTTAACGGGGTTCTTACAGCAGGAACTTATGGACGTGGTATCTGGCAAACAGATATTGATACACAGCCGCTATCTTCAGACGTTGCAGCGACATCGCTAGCGCCTCTAAACAATCAAGTGATATCCTGTGGAGAAAATCCTACAGAAATAACATTTAGAAATAATGGAACCTCTTCTATAACGGAAGCAACTATAACTTATGAAGCTGGAGGCATTCAAAACACAATGCAATGGACAGGGAACCTTGCTACTCAAGAAGAGACTACCATAGAGTTACCAGTATTAGGACTACCTGTAGGAACCTATGAATTAATAGCTCAAATAACTACTAATGGCGATCAAGTAGAAGATAACAATGAGAAAAGAACTTCTATAGCTATCAATGAAGTGGGTGAAATCTATGTAGTGAATGATTTTGAAACATCAGAGAATAATTTACTTGTTCTTACAGACAATGCAAGTGCGTCTTGCGATACTTCGGCACAAACATGGCAGAGAGGAATTCCTAGTGGAACTTTATTAAATCAAGCTGCATCTGGTCAGAATGTTTATGCTACAAATCTTAGTGGTGACCATGACAGTAACATTAAAGAATATCTTACCACAAAATGTTATGACATATCATCCTTAGAAATACCAGAACTATCTTTCAAAATGGCTTTCGAATTAGAATTGGATTGGGATATTATGTATGTAGAATATACTCTAGATGACGGATCTACTTGGAACATTCTAGGTACAGCAAATGATCCTAACTGGTATAATAGTGATACACTTCCAGACACTAACTGCTTTAATTGCCCTGGAGCACAATGGACTGGAACTAATGCATCATTTAATGATTATAGCTACGATCTTAGTGCATTTGCATCAGAAACTAGTATGATCTTTCGTTTTGTATTTCATTCTGATCAAAACACCGTGGAAGAAGGCGTTGTAATAGATGACTTACGAATTGGGGCTGAACAGCTTTCTATTGACGATACCGTACTAGAAGGACTAAGTATCTACCCGAATCCATCTACCGCTATATTTAATATACAGTGGCCTGCGCAAGAATCATTATCTATAGAGGTGTTTGATATATTAGGAAAGTCTGTTGTTAAAAAGTTTAAAATGCCTCAGGGATCAAGTAACTACCCACTTGACATGAGCACATTTGCATCAGGTTTATATCTCATTAAACTAAACACTGACCAACAACAAATTACTCAAAAATTAATTTTAAAATAACTACAAAAGCCCTCTTCTCAGAGGGCTTTTTTGATTGTTTATGTAACATTTAAAATTTAATTTCGTCCTAATTCAAAATAACCTAATAACGTTACTCTATGAAACTCTATAAATCGGCTGCAATCGTGGCTACTTGTGCTCTTACGCTTGTAAGCTGTAAGACAGAAGAAACTAAAGAGACAGCTCAAGTTGAAAAAATTCCTGGTATTGTACTAGAGAATATGGATACTACGGTTGCTCCTAATCAAGACTTTTACAATTATGTAAATGGATCTTGGATGAAAAACACTGAAATTCCAGATGACCGCACTAGCTGGGGAGGATTTTCTGTACTGCGTAAAGCTACAGATGCAGATGTTTTAGAAATACTTGCAGAGGCTGAAAAAAGCGGAAAATACACTGCGGGAACAGACCAAGCAAAAGCGCTGGCAATTTATAATACAAAGTTAGATACCGTAGCACGCAATAAAGCTGGGCTTACACCACTACAACCTGCACTAGATGCAATTGCTGGTGTAACTAACTTAAATGAATTACAGACAGTACTAGCTACTAACCCTGCTGTATCATCACCTTTTTTAAGTATAGGAGCAGGAGCAGATCTTAATGATAGCTCTATGAACACTGTGTACTTAGGTGCAAATGGTCTTGGTCTACCAGATCGTGATTATTACCTATTAGAAGATGGTAAGTCTAAGGAAATTCGTGTAGAATATGTAAAACATATCTCACGCATGCTTCAAATGCTAGGAGATACTGAAGCAGATGCAACTGCCGCTGCCGATAAAATCCTTGCAATGGAAACTGCACTAGCTACTCCAAGATTAGATAAAGTAGAGAGCCGTGACGCTCGTAACTTTAACAATCCACGTTCTGTCGCTCAGGCAGATGAGATGCTCACATCTATCGATCTTAAAAAGATGATCGCAGATCTTGGTATTAAGAAAGATTTTGACACGCTTCTTGTGACACAATTAAAATATACTGAGGCTCTAGATACATTCCTTAAAAAAACTTCTCTTGAAGATATCAAAACGCTAGTTCGTTGGGATACATTTAATAGTTCTGCAGGCAGATTGAGTACAGAAATAGAAACTGCAAATTGGGAGTTTTACAGTAAGTACTTAAGCGGTGCAAAAAAACAACGCCCAGCAGATGAGCGCGCACTAGCAACAGTAAATGGTTCTGTAGGAGAAGCGCTAGGTCAGCTATATGTAGACGCTAAGTTCCCGCCAGAAGCAAAGGCAAAAGCAGAAACAATGATTGCAAACGTTATTGATGCTTACAAATCTCGTATCCAAAAATTAGATTGGATGGGTGAAGAAACTAAAGAAAAAGCTATCGAGAAGCTTGATAAATTTACCGTTAAGATTGCATATCCAGATAAGTGGGAAGATTACTCAACAATGGACGTAGCGGCAGATAAGACGTATTTTGAGAATATGACGGCTGTAGGTAAATGGGGCCAACTTAAAAATTATGATGAGATAGGCGAGCCAGTAGATAAGTCTAAGTGGGGAATGTCTCCTCAGACTGTAAATGCTTACTTCAATCCACTTAACAATGAGATTGTATTTCCAGCAGCAATACTTCAACCACCATTTTACAACTATACGGCAGATGAGGCTGTAAATTATGGAGGAATTGGAGCTGTAATAGGTCACGAGATCTCTCACGCTTTTGATGATAGCGGATCACGTTTTGACGCAGATGGAAACCTAAAAAATTGGTGGACTGCCGAAGATCTTGAGGCATTTACAATTCGTGGTAATGCACTTGCAGAGCAGTACAGCGCTGTAGAGGTACTTGATAGCGTTTACGTAAACGGAAAATTCACGCTAGGTGAAAACATAGGTGACTTAGGTGGTGTACTTGGAGCTTATGATGGATTACAGAAATACTATGCAGAGAATGGACGTCCAGAAAACATTGACGGGTTTACTCCTGAGCAACGTTTCTTTATGTCTTGGGCAACAGTATGGAGAACTAAGAGCCGTGATGAAGCATTAAGAACACAAGTAAAGACAGACCCACACTCTCCAGGAATGGTACGTGCGGTACAACCTTTATTAAATGTTGATGCTTTCTACGAAGCTTTTGATATTAAAGAAGGAGATGCAAATTACCTAGCTCCTGAGAAGAGAGTTCACATCTGGTAATATAATATACTCGCTTTCGCGAAAACAAAAACCGCCTCAATCGAGGCGGTTTTTTTATGCTTATTGCTTTCGTTATTAAAGCTGTACCGTAAACTCGTAATTTAAAACACTCTCTACCGTGATACTATCTATCTGCTTAAAGGATAAGGAATCTTCTTCAGTGTATTCTGGTGGCTCGAGACCTAACTCAATAGCCTGTTTTGTGTAATACTCTTTTTTTGTAGGATGATTAGGGGACACCGCATTTATAATGTGACCAAAGGCATCTTGCTTGATTATCGCAGTCAAAATTCCAATGCAGTCATCGCGATGTATCATATTAACTGGAGCATCACCATTAGTGAGTCCCTTTCGTCCAGCAAGAAACCTCACAGGGTTTCTACTACCACCAAACAATCCTCCAAAACGAACAATCGTTGTCTCAAAAGCCGGCGTGTTAAAAAATATATGTTCTACATCATATAACTGCTTAGCCGCATTTGTATCGGGTTGTGGTGCATCTTTCTCTGTCACCATACCTTGAGCGTCATCATAGACGGAGGTACTACTTATAAGAATCACTTTTTTAACCTCAGACCGTTCAATCACGTGTAGAAAATGCGCCATTTTAAGAGCATAGTTTGCACCTGTGTTCTTTCTCAAACCTGGCGGGATCATAATGAGTAGCACATCTGTATCTGCAAGCAAAGTTTCTACTAAACCTGAGACACCACTTTCCGCTATTATTACGGGATATGCAGCGATATTACTTCTCGTAAGATCTTTTGCCTTCTCTGCATCTGTAACACTTCCTTTTACCGTGTACCCCATAAGCTGGAGCCTCGTGGCAAGTGCTTTACCAAGCCACCCTAAACCTGCAATTGTAATTTTTTTATTCATCTATTTTCTAGCAATAACTAGGGTTTTTCGTTTAAATCTTCAGCAGCAGCTATAATAATTGGCTACTTCTATACTCTTATCGAGAATTACATTACTCTTCTACACCAGCATTGATGGTATCTTTTTTCGCTTTCGCGAAAGCGTACTCAGAAATATCAATCGTACGCTCTACTATGATAGCATCGTTAGGTACAAATGGTTTTGGCATCGTAGTATTAGGTCTCGCCGAAACTGTAAATTTTGGGTTTTCTAATAAATCGTACGAGAACTCCTTGAGCGTAAATTTAGGATTTACACCTTCTGGCACGGCAAATTTAAACTCCAGCTTGTCATTTTTCCCTCTGTAATAGCTTAAAATTCCTTTGCTACCTCTTTTCTTATAAAGCGTCTCAGTACTATCTGCTTTTACAGCAACGCCGTTCCAAGAGATATGCTGTAAAGGAGTTTCTATAGCTGTGTACATACGCATTTGATGCACAGTACGATTAGGTGTGACTGTAAGTGTCATATACCTCAACCCATCTACCAGCGTGTCTTTATCTAGCTGCACCGTACTTTCTGGCAAATCGATTACAGCAGTTTCCTTTGCATAGGTATATGGAGTATTGTATTTACTACCTGCAGCATTACCTATGTACATAGCAGCTTGTTCTGGGTTTTCGCCTAGGTATCCTTTGGTCCAGTCATCAAGTGACTTATTATATGTTGCCCAGTAGGCTCGATTTGTATCTGTATTTTGATAATAAATAAGACTATTAGGTGCTTGACGATCTACGGCAGCATCTGAGTTCATGTGTGCAATCCCAAAACAAACGAGCGCTCCTAGCAAACTCAAATATGCTAAGAACTTCTTGTTTCTATATAAACCAAATACTGGCAATACTAGTCCAAAAAGGAGTATCAAAAAGATTACACTCGCATAGAGCATATCTGGTCCTAAACCTACAGGAAAGAACTGTACTAGGGGAGCTAATAAAAATATAGCTGGAGCACACAGTAAGACAAGTAACAACACACTAGGCTTGCGTTGTGCTATAAGTACATAAAAAGCAATTAATCCAAAATATACAGGAATAATAAAAAAGGCAGCGCCTTTTAAATAAACGGCAACAACTATATTGATAACGAGCCACATCATGAGTGGAGCTACCATATTACTTGCCGTGTTTTGTGCCACGGTGAGCCTATGATAAATACCCATGCATAAACTAAAACCTAGTAACGCAAAGGCAATAATATACCAGTGACCATTATAGATAAAAACAGGCAACATGTCTTCATAACTAGGATATACATACTTTAATAACTCCCATAATAGATAAAAAAGCCCTCCTCCTAAGATTAATGTAAGGAAGAAAGTGCTGAAACCTCTAGCGACATATTTTCTCCTCAATTGTTCCTTTTTAAATCCATAAACTAGCAATGCTATAAACAGAACAATTGCAATTACTACCATAGGCCAGATCCATGAAAATGGATATGCAACAAAGTTGGCCACTGCGGCATCAAAGTACACATAATCTTCATCAGACTTTATATTGGTAAGATCTGTAGCTGCAAAGTACTTGAGTAATGGCATTAAGTAAGTTCCTTGGTGCTCTAGTGTCTTGCGATCCAAGTTTTCAAAAGTATCATTTACCGTATGATAGTCAAAATGATCATCTATAAATGCAAAGAAAAACCCATCAATATCACCATCTTCTCTTAAGACAGTCGAGTCCGTATCATTAGGCAACGTTTTGTAAATACTATACATTAATGAAGTCCCTACGGGATACTCCACTCCTGCTTCCATAAATCCATTAATGAGATTTTTATTACCGTGATTAGTCTCTACAATCATATTAGAAGGACCACCACTACCACGTGCTTCAAAGTTGAGCGCAAGTCCCACGTCTTTTGCCCATGGGTGTTCATCTACAAAAAGTTGAGCGCCATCTAAGCCAATTTCTTCGGCGTCTGTGATGCAGATTATGATATCATTTACAGGAGTGACTCCGCTTGCAAGGTAAGCTCGTACACTTTCTAGTATAGTTACCACACCAGAACCTGCGTCACTTGCGCCATGAGATGCACTGTGTGGCGCACTATCATAATGTGACATAAGTAATAGTGCCTTACCATCACCACTTCCTTTTATGCGCGCTAGGATATTTTGAGGCTTTGTAAGATTACTGTATCCATTCCATTCCTCATTTACAAAACCTTCTTGCACTTGCGGCTCTAGACCTAGCTTGCGAAGTTCTTGTACTATATATTGCTGCACTTCTGTATGTGCCGCTGTACCCACAAAATGTGGCTTTGCCGAGATTACTTTTAAATGTGACAATGCTCTTGCCGTAGAAAATTCTGTAAGCGGAGTTTCTTTATCACTTATAGTCTTAGGCATGAGTGAGTAAAAGCTCACAAATACTAAAAACAACACTAGAATAAATGAAATAATATGGGATAAACGTTTCATTGAGAAGGCAATCTATTGGTTTGGTGCTTGTAAAATACGAATTTATGAGCTTGAGTACGCTTTCGCGAAAGCGTAACCTCAGAGATTAAAATTAAATCACTAACTTTAAGAGAACAAAATCAGTAAGTTATGGCAATTAAAAGTTTTATGGGTAAGCGCGCAAAAGATGTTAAAAGCAACGCTACAGACATTAAGGTAAGTGATTACATGAGCCGAAAGCTCATTACTTTTTCTCCTGATCAATCGGTGCTTGAAGTGATGAACAACTTAATTAAACACAAGATTTCTGGTGGTCCCGTGGTTAATGAAAATAACGAACTACTGGGTATTATCTCTGAAGGTGACTGTATGAAGCAAATTTCTGAAAGCCGCTACTACAATATGCCTATGGATAATATGAAGGTATCTAATCACATGGTGACTAATGTGGATACGATAGATGGTAATATGAATGTTTTTGACGCTGCAAATAAATTTCTAGAGTCAAAACACAGGCGTTTCCCTATTGTAGAAAACGGCAAGCTTGTAGGCCAAATAAGCCAAAAAGATGTTCTTAAAGCTGCTCTAGCGCTCAACGGTCAGACTTGGAAATAAGCTGTTATGGCATTTTTTCAAACCAAGCGAGTTCTACTTGCTGGGCTTCATATATAAAATTATTCTTGCGCTCGAGACCTATCTTTTCTAGTACTCTGCAAGATGCTTTATTCCCTAACTCTGCCATGCCGCAGAGTTTTGTATTTGGAAAATGTTCAAAAAAATAATCTCTAGCAGCAATTGAAGATTCGGTTGCATAACCTTTACCCCAATACTCAGGCATAAAACGATAGCCTATATCATAAAAGTTAGTGTGGCCATTCATTTCCTGCTCAAAGTTATATTTGAGTCCGGTCCACCCTATCCAATTTCCTGTGCTTTTCTCTATCGCTGCCCAGCGACCTATACCGTAGGTTTCATATTGCATACGAATGTAGTCTACATATGTTCGCGCCTTTCCCATGCAAGTAATAGGATTTTTACCTAAATATTCATGTACCAACGCATCGCTATCTAATCGATACATGTCTCCTGTATCTTCTATACGCACCTCACGTAAGATTAAGTGTTCTGTTTCTATGTGGTAGGTCATAATTAATTTAGAATTGAATACGCTTCAATTTTATGCACGCTTCACAAGCGCATAAAAATCACCTTCAAGCGGTAAGTACCCTTGATCATACACAAAGTAATATACTGTACCGGCTTTTGTAGTATAGATACTTGTAAATAGATTAAAGTCAAACCCAGCTGCATTGAGCTTAGATTTGGTTGTTCTCGTTTTATCCTCTGGATTAAGACGCTCTAAAATGCGATAATTCTTGCGCAACACATTATTAGTATTGCGCATGATATTTTTTGAGTCCTTATTTTGATTATTGTTGTGCGAATTACGGCATGAGTCGCTACAGAATTTTTTATCTGCGCGACCTATGATTTTATCTCCACACTCGGGACAAGCTCTTTCCATATACTTGCTAGATACTTGAGCTCAAAGCTCAGTTGTCCATATTATGAGGTTAGTACTCTTTAATTATTCTTATAAATCTTAATATCTAAATCTCCGGTAGCATTCATATGAGCGCGGTACATTCCTGCAGTGTTGAATTCCATAGCTACATTTCCATCTTTATCGATTGCTACAATTCCTCCATCTCCACCTAAAGCTGGAACTTTCTTTTGGATAACTTCGCTAGCCGCTTCTTGGAGCGTTACTCCTTTATATTCCATCATTGCCGAGATATCATGAGCTACCTGCGCACGTATAAAAAATTCTCCCCACCCAGTACTACTTACTGCACACGTAGCATTATTTGCATACGTACCAGAACCTATAATAGGAGCATCACCTATACGATTGTAACGTTTATTAGTCATTCCTCCTGTAGAAGTTCCTGCAGCCAGGTTGCCATATTTATCTAACGCCGCACAACCTACGGTTCCAAATTTACTGTCCTTTATATAAGGATCCATAAATGCCACCTTCTTATCACCATCATGATCGAGTTGTGTTTTTTCTTTATCTATTATTTTCTGTAATGACTGGAAGCGCCTTTCTGTATAGAAATAGGAAGGATCTACAATTTCTAGTCCTTGCTCTTTTGCAAATTGCTCTGCTCCTTTTGCGCTTAGCATCACGTGTTCAGACTTATCCATTACAGCTACTGCAAGATCAATCGGATTTTTGACCGTTGTTACTCCAGAGATGGCTCCCGCATTAAGCGTCTTACCATCCATCACACTTGCGTCAAGCTCATTTGTACCATCATGAGTAAAAACTGCACCTTTTCCAGCATTAAATAAAGGACTGTCTTCCATAATATTTATAGCTGCTGTTACGGCTTCCATACTAGTTCCTCCATCGGCTAGAATTTTATGACCAGCCTTTGTAGCTTCTTCTAGTTTAAGACGATATGCTTTTTCTAGTGAATCTGTCATATTCTTTTTAAGAATAGTACCAGCTCCTCCATGTATAACAAGACCAAATTTTTGATCTACGGGGATAGTACTTTCAACTTCCTTAGAAGCTTCTTCTTTAACTGGCATATTACAAGACATGATTAAAAAACACGAAATAATGCCAAAAACTAATTTTTTCATAGAGATTACGATTTTGTAAGTGCCTAAATATAAGGAGAAAGAATCTGTAAAGCGAACTTCATTTTTTAAAAACATCGATGAAATACACAGCATATTCTTTGAAATTTCTTACAAATCAACTTTTTTTGTGTATTTCATCGATTAAATACACAAAATATACGTTTAAGTGCAAAATAGTTTTATATTGCAGTCATAATAAACTCATAACCCCAAATTATGAAATTGATTAGCCAAACTTTATACGCACTAGTTGCGTTGTGCCTCCTAAGCGCGTGCACCAGCGAAGAATCTACAGAGATAGATACTCTTGCAAATTTAGAAACTACTATTGAAGTAGAAAACAACATTGAGCTTGCCGAAGAGGTACTTGATGTACTTAATGACTATAGGGCATCTCTAGGTCTCAATGCACTGCAATGGCACACAGATTCAGAAAACCTTGCCGTAGGACACTCTAGTTATATGGTAGCTCAAAATGCTGCTAGTCATGATAACTTTTATGAGCGTGCTGCTATATTGCAAGAAAATGGGGCAGACATGGTGAGCGAGAATGTTGCTTATGGTTTTAGAGATGCAGAGTCAGTTCTAGAAGGATGGCTTAACAGTCCAGCTCATAAGCAGGCAATAGAAGGTGATTACACTCATACAGGTGTAGGCATCGTCATGACAGAAACAGGAATACCTTACTATACACAATTATTTATACGATAAAAAGATACCCCCAAATCAGTTTTGATTATCAACCCCGTTTACAATAGTAGACGGGGTTGTTTTTTTACGCTTTCGCGAAAGCGTACTTCTATAAATTGTATTTTTATACAAAGAATAAGATTATGGCAATTCAACAACCGTTTAATTTAAATAAGTGGATTGAGGAAAACAGAGATCTCCTCAAGCCACCCGTGGGCAATAAGAACTTATACAAAGACGCAGGTGACTATATCGTAATGATTGTAGGTGGCCCAAATGCTCGTAAAGACTACCACTACAATGAGACCGAAGAACTATTTTTTCAAATAGAAGGCTCTATTGAAGTGCACGTGCAAGATGAAGGAGTAAAGCGCACCATGCACCTAGGTCCTGGTGATATGTATTTACATCCCGCTGGTGTGCCACACTCACCCGTGAGGCATGAAAACTCTATAGGTCTCGTGATAGAACGCAAGAGAGTAGACCTTGATGGTAAGGATGGTTTATTATGGTTCTGCGATAACTGTAATCATAAATTATATGAAGTTTTCTTCAAGCTTAATGATATTGAAAAAGACTTTTTAGGTCACTTTAAAGATTTCTACGGAAGTTTAGAACATAGAACTTGTAATAACTGTGGGACTGTTATGGAAGTAGATGAGCGATTTACTACAGATTAGTAAAAAAACAGAATAATTTTTAGGGTGTGTTTAATAACACGCCCTTTTTTATGGAAGCCTTTGAATTATCCTTAGATTTGACTCAGGACAACACCTCTATTGCAGCAGGTGTATATTAAAGAAATTATTAACCATTGAGTAAGATCGCTATGTATGTTTTCTTCACTCAATTATTCAAAAAATTATGAGCACAGTAGCAAAAAATTTTGGAATGGACGAAGCGCTTAAAATACTTGGCATTTCTGGTATAAATGAAGGAACCTCTACAGGTCAAAAAAGTTTTGGTAATGGTGACATTATCGAATCTTACTCTCCAGTAGATGGGCAATTAATAGGTAAAGTAAAAACTACCACAAAAGAAGATTACGAGAAAGTAATGACCTCTGCGACTGCAGCGTTTAAAGACTTTAGAACAATGCCAGCTCCAGCACGTGGAGAGATGGTACGTCAGTTTGGAAACAAGCTTCGTGAGGTTAAAGAACCATTAGGTAAACTCGTTTCTTATGAGATGGGTAAATCATATCAAGAAGGACTAGGTGAAGTACAAGAGATGATAGACATCTGTGACTTTGCAGTAGGTCTCTCACGCCAGTTACATGGTCTTACAATGCACTCGGAGCGTCCTGGACATAGAATGTATGAGCAGTACCACCCGTTAGGTGTGGTTGGTATCATTTCGGCATTTAATTTTCCAGTAGCTGTTTGGGCTTGGAACACAGCACTTGCTTGGGTTTGCGGAGATGTATGTGTATGGAAACCATCAGAAAAGACACCGCTTTGTGGTGTTGCTTGTCAAAACATAATCGCCGAAGTTCTTAAAGCTAATGATATGCCAGAAGGTATCTCGTGCCTTATAAATGGAGATTATAAAGTAGGTGAGATGATGACTACAGATAAGCGTGTCCCTCTTATTTCTGCTACGGGTTCTACTCGTATGGGAAAAAAGGTATCTGCAACTGTAGGAGAACGTCTAGGGACTTCACTACTTGAGCTAGGAGGAAACAATGCAATCATTGTAACTCCAGATGCAGATATTAAAATGACAGTAATTGGCGCTGTTTTTGGTGCTGTAGGAACTGCTGGACAACGCTGTACATCTACTAGACGTCTTATTATACATGAGAGTATGTATGACAAAGTAAAAGACGCCGTTGTAAAAGCATATGGCCAGTTGCGCATAGGTAACCCTCTTGACGAAAATAATCACGTAGGACCATTAATTGATACAGATGCAGTTGCTAATTACAACAGCGCACTGGAACGTGTAGTTGCAGAAGGTGGAAACCTTATTGTAGAGGGTGGTGTTCTTAGTGGAGAAGGTTATGAGAGCGGTTGCTACGTAAAGCCAGCGATTGCAGAGGCTAGTAATGATTATGAGATTGTACAGCACGAGACTTTTGCTCCTGTATTATACTTATTAAAATACAAAGGAGATGTAATGGAAGCCTTAGAGCTTCAAAACGGCGTTGCACAAGGGCTTTCGTCTGCTATTATGACTAACAATCTTCGCGAGGCAGAGCGTTTCTTAAGCGTTGCCGGTTCAGATTGTGGTATTGCAAATGTAAACATAGGTACTTCTGGTGCAGAAATAGGTGGAGCCTTTGGTGGTGAGAAAGACACTGGAGGAGGCCGTGAGTCTGGATCAGATGCTTGGAAAGTATATATGAGAAGACAGACTAACACTATTAATTACACAACCGAGCTACCGCTTGCTCAAGGAATTAAATTTGACTTATAAGAGACTATATCTTTTAAGTAACTACTTATTTTCAAAACCGTTTCCCATTAAAGGAAGCGGTTTTTTTATGCGCTTTCGCGAAAAATTGAACACATCAAGCCCACTCTTCTCACAATAAGCAAAACAGTATATAACCTACGTTTTGCGCTTCAACTTGATAATTTTTACTCGATTAATCTCTTAAAATTATCGGGGAAATACATAATCTGCTGAATATCAAACCTAAAAAGTTGTAAGTGTTAATATTTTAACTAACTTTAAGAAACAGTAATCACCTAAAAAACAACCAAATGAGTAAGAAAACGGGATACCTACTAGGTATGCTGCTTACGATTGTTATTTGTATGATTCTCGCATGGATTTTTTGTTGCAACACCACTGGAAATAGTGATTTGCAAAACAATCAAAGAGAAAAAACTATTGACAATCCTCCTGCAGTAGCTACTCCAAAAGTAGCAACCTCAATGGCCTTTAACCTTAAAGGACCTGATGGTAATTTTGCTTTTACAAGCAATGACAATTTTAACTTCAACACTTCATCATTTTCAATACTACCTCCTATTTCTGGGAAGGTTACAGATGGCGTAGCTGAGCTCAAAACATACTTTGAGACCACAGGTAATGAAGATAAAATGATAGACATCACAGGATATTATGACAGTGAAGAAAAAAACACCTCAGCATTTGCAGATCTTGGACTTGCGAGATCTAATTCTGTAAAAAACTATTTTGTTGACAAAGGAATTCCTTCTAGCCGCATTAATACGTATGGAGAGCTACGCTCATCACTAGTTCCTGATGGCAACGTGTACAAAGGTCCTATGGAATACAGGATCTTTAATCAGGCAAATGGAGATCTTGATGCTACTAATACGGCACTACAAGATATAGAGAATAGCCTAAGAGCAGACCCACTAGTATTGTACTTCGATTATGGAGAAGCCTCCGTAACGCTAAGCGAGAAACAACGCTTACAAATAGGAGACATAAGCCGTTATCTAGATAAAAAAGAAGGTGCAACCATCACTGTAGAAGGACACACAGATAGTCAAGGTAGCCTCACAACTAACGATAGATTAGGATTAGAAAGAGCAGAGTTTGCTAAGGCATACCTCGCAAACAACGGTATTCCGGAATCAAAAATTAAAACAGTTTCAAAAGGAGAGCGCAGCCCTATTGAAACAAATGATACCGAGGAGGGACGTAATAAAAATAGACGCGCAGTCATCACATTAAACTAACAGACCAAAAACAAAATAATTATGGATTTTTCAAACATAGCTTGCTGGATATGGCCACTCATCGCAGGTGTCATCTGCGGTATTTTAGGATATTTATTGGGTCGCCTTTTTGGCAGTAGTACTAATAAAACAATAGACTACAGCGCAGATCTTGAAGATTGCAAGCGTAAAACAGCATCTCTACAAGCAGATCTAGATGCGTGTACTCGTAAAACTGCATCCTTAGAGGCAGATTTAGCTTCAAGTGAGTCTAAGCTTAGTCTAGCAAAAAAAGCTCCCTTGGCGGCAACTAGTACCGCGAGCATCGCAAGTTCATTTGCGGCAGGGGCAGCTACAAGTAAAACAGTTATTGAAAATACAAATACGAGTGAACCATCACCATCTATAGGTATTATAGGCGTACCGTTTGATGCAGCAGCTGCAAAAGGTGCCTACGGGAAGAAAAAAGTAAGAGAGAATGACCTCACCATTGTAGAGGGTATAGGTCCAAAAATCTCAGAGCTCTTCCATAATCACGATATTAAAACATGGGCATCACTAGCAAGCACCTCTGTAGAGAAGTGCCAGAAAGTACTTAATTCTGGTGGAAAACGCTATGAAATACATCGCCCAGGGACATGGCCTATGCAAGCAGAAATGGCAGCACAAGGAAAATGGGCAGAACTCAAAAAATGGCAAGATGAACATGATTACGGTAAGGCGTAAATAGCTCTATATATTCCATATAAAAAAAGTCCGCTATGATACATTTCATAGCGGACTTTCATTTTGTAAACAGTTGTTTTCTATAATAGTGTAGCGTCTAGTGTGATTTCTGCTTTCATAAGCTTAGAG
The DNA here is from genome assembly GCF_042466145.1 of Dokdonia sp. R78006. NCBI lineage: Bacteria > Pseudomonadati > Bacteroidota > Flavobacteriia > Flavobacteriales > Flavobacteriaceae > Dokdonia > Dokdonia sp. R78006. Next base: position 968,613 of record NZ_JAXHBU010000001.1, read on the forward strand.
AGTGGACACACTTCCTTTGCTTTTTGAGCAATCTCTTCAAATTTCTCTTTTGAGATATTTGGCACTTTACCTTTGGTTACTAACTTGATTGTGGTGATTTCGCCGTCTTCAAAAGTTACGTGAGCGTCTGTGTCAAGACTCTCTGCAACAAAATCTTCTTCATTTAATAAGAAACTCAATTGCATCGTGTAACATCCTGAATGTGCTGCACCTATAAGCTCTTCTGGGTTAGTCCCTACTCCATCTTCAAATCTTGTCCCAAATGCATATTGTGCTTTATCTAATACAGTACTCTCTGTTGATATTGATCCTTTACCTTCTTTCCCACTTCCTGCCCAATGAGCGCTTGCTTTCCTTGTAAATTTCATAATTGGTAATTTAAAACGACAAGAACATGTCCTTATCGCTGTTGTTAATATGAAGTAAAAGTAATTAGATTACGCTTTCGCGAAAGCGGTATTAACAGCATATAACATCATCTTTAACAAAGGTTTATAATGACCTCAACTAATAGTCTACACTTGTTTTAAGGAAGTTGAAAGTCATTAACCTATTTGAGTGCCATTTGCTACTTCTCTATCTGGAGCTATTAAAATAACATCCTTATCATTGCCCAACCCTCCCAAAACGAGACACTCACTCATCATCGTTGCAATTTGCTTAGGCGGAAAATTAAGGACTGCAACCACTTGCCTTCCCACTAGTTCTTGAGTAGTATATAACTGAGTGATTTGTGCAGATGTTTTTCTTTTACCGTGCTCACCAAAGTCCACAACCATTTTATATGATGGATTTCTAGCCTCTGCAAATACCTCTGCAGATAAGATGGTGCCTACTCGCATTTCTACCTTAGTAAAATCACTCCAAGTTAAATTTTTATGTTGCTTATCTTCCATAGTTGACTTTTGAAACAGAAACTAAATAGCTCATACGTTAGTTAATAATCCACATTACTATTGGCCATTATTTGCTAGCATAACAATAACTCCTATCACAATAAGACCTGCTAGTATCGCAAAGAAAATCTTCCAGAATGAATACGGTCGTTTTCCAGAGAGTGCTCCCGTTTCTCCATTAACAAAGAAGTTATATTCCTTACCGTTATAGCGGTATGAACTCACATAAACAGGTAATAAAATGTGTTTAAACGTCTCTTCTGCAAGCTTCATGTCTATAGATGACACTCGTTGTGTATCACCACCTATGTCTCTAGCTGCCCACGTGGATGCTATTTGCTTTGCAACATCACGAGATTTACCATAACCATCTTTAAGAGGAATAGTATATTTTTCTGTCACAAAACCAGATAAAAATCCGCTATTGAAGGGTTGTAATTTTTTAAGATCCCATCTAGCAATTTTGGAAGGAACTCTTCCTGCTCGCTGTTTTGAGGCTTCTATCAGGGTGTCATCTACAAATCCAGATACACTGCCAGAAGCAGGATACCATCGCGTTTTTTGCACTTGTCTAGATTGCGTTTTTCCTTTACTATCTCGATAGGTTTCTGTCACATAGTAGTACTCCCCTCTCTGACCAGTATAATCTGCAGCAAGTTGCGCATCAAAGGTCCAATAAGGCAAGTACAATCCCTTTGTAAATTGTGGATCTAGTGAAGCTTTCTTTAATTTATTAGGAGCCCACCACAACCCATTTACCCACTTTTTAAAAATAGTAAACGAGGCACCCTGATCTATTTGAAATGGTAATACAGCTCCTGGTAAAATCCAGTTTTCCTTACGCATATCTTCAAGTATGAGCGGCATGCTGCAATACACGCAATGCAGGGATTTATAATGCTCTTCTACATGCTGGTTTGCCCCACAGTTTTTACAGTGAAGCATTGAGATTTCTTCGCTGTTTTTTTGATCTCCCATTTTATCCAGGTAAGGATAAAGCTCTAGTTCTTCAAACTTACTGGTCTCAAGTGATATTTTCTCTTGATGCCCGCAGTACTCACATGTAATAGACGTTGTACCTGGCTTATACTTAAGCTCTGCACCACAATTGATACATGCCTTTTTAAGTTCAGTTTTATGAATGGGTGTTTCTTCCATATAGGAATAATAATAGGTGCGTATGTAGAAATACGCACCTCAAAAAGTTTTAGTTATAAAATATTATTGTGGTAACGGCGGCGGTGTGTTACCTCCTAAGAAAGACTTAAGCTCTTCCACCTCTTGCAATGCAGTCCATGCAGCCATTCCCTGTTTCCACACAAGGCTCTCCTTATTGATAGTGCGGTTTGCAAATAAAGCCTTGAGCTGATCGATACCTACGGGTCCTTGTTGCGCACCGTTTACAGCATAAAAATATTGTACTGCGGCTGGCATAGGTGGAGGCATCATTCCTCCTTGATTCATTTGGGGTTGTGCTTGTTGTTGTCCTCCCATTTGTGGAGACATCATTCCGCCCATTTGTTGCGCAAGTACAAAGCCCATTCCCATACCCATTCCTGCGCCTGCAGTACCACCTTCATTAGTAGCTGCAGCTTCTATTGCTTTTGCAGTTTTAAACTTAGTAAGTTTATCTAGGTCTATTTTATCCAGACGACTGTATTCAAATATTTCTTTCTTGAGGTCTTCTGGCATCGACACATTCTCGATGTAAAACTTCTCAAGAGAAATACCTACAGACATGAACTCTGGCTTCATTACCTCTTGGCACGTCTCAGAAAGCTCTGAAGTATTTGCAGCATACAGCTCTATAGGAAGATTTGCTTCTCCTACCGTATCTGTAAATCTTGTTGCAATGAGACTTTTGAGATGCTCATTAATCTCAAAATTAGTAAAGTTGTTATCTGTCCCTACGATGTCTACAATAAACTTCCCAGCATCTGCAATTCTAAAGGCGTAGGTTCCAAAAGCACGAATCTCAACCAGTCCAAAACGGTCATCACTTAATGTAATTGGGTTTTTAGTTCCCCACTTTTCGTCTGTAAATAAGTGTGTGTTTACAAAATAAACTTCTGCTTTAAATGGAGAGTTAAAGCCATATTTCCAACCTTTAATAGTAGATAATATTGGTAAATTTTGAGTAGTCAGGTCATATGTTCCTGGTGTAAAAACATCTGCCAAATGGCCTTCATTTACAAACACTGCCGTCTGTCCTTCACGTACAACAAGCTTTGCACCATTTTTTATCTCATTTTGATAGCGTTCAAAACGGTGAGCAATGGTGTCATCTGTATAGTCTAACCACTCGACAATATCTATAAACTCATTACTGAGTTTCTCTTTAATTTTACTAAAAATATCCATAGGTTGTGTTGTTTTATTTTGTGTTTTAAAGTTATGAAAAAATAGTGCACAAAAAATCGGCTATTGTTAATCCTAACATAGCCGATTCAAATAGGTTACTTTATAATAATTAGAGTTCCGTCGGGTAATAATATACTGATGTCAGTAATTTCTAACGGAAGGTATCTTGCGAGATTCACAAGATATTTAAGTTCGTGTATGATTTCTTCCATTATTACACCGTTTTAAATCTTATTGTAACCTCACTATATAATGTAGCATTACTACTAGCACTTTTTGTACTAGCAGGCCTTGCAATAATTCTAACAGAAGGAATGGAAGCTCCTATAGATCCTTTTTCAATCATTGCTGCCTTATCTACCATAATAACCTTGGTATTTCGCTCAGAATCGAATACCTCTTTAATAGAAATTCCTTTGATAGAAATTGGAGTTGCTTCAAGATTTACAATTGATTTTATATCGTCTTTGTCTATTACTATATCCTTAGCTTCAACTTTTGACTTCATTTTTTTAGCAAGGATAGGCTTAGAAACTTGAGACTCTTGATAGTAATTAGAAAGTTCAAGCTTTGCTTTGATTTCTCCAGAATCAACAACTAATTGGGTAGACTCAGCTCTATTAAGGAGTAACTCAATAGAACCTTTATATTCATCTACCAGATTTTCTATCATGAGGTTTTTAACCTTTTGAACACCGTCCTTAGTCAATTTACCACGATACACAATCCCTTTAAGACTATCAAATTGAGTTTCAAGATAGCTTAATTGATCATCTGTAATTACACCTAGATTTTCAATAAGCACTCCAAATTGAGCAAGCTCTTTATCAGCTATCATTTCTGCGTTGAGGTAATCTTTTTTAAAGGCATCAGATGAAAGATTTAATGCTTCTTGAAGCTCTCTGTATTTTTCCAGTTGGTGATTTTGAGCGGAAAGGGTAGCGTCAAATGTTTCTTGTAACAGCTGCCCCACAAATTCTGAAAATCCTAAACCTACTTCGCTAAAATTTTCCATATCCTATCCGTTTAATGGAGCATAATCCGTTTTGAACTTGATTAGTACTCGTCCAAAGATGTCAACTTTAGTTCCACTAGAATCTCTTTGATACGACTTTGCTGTGTTTACAGTAACAGTTCTACTCACATTTTTTCTTTTTCTCTTTGATCTAAAAATCCCGATGATTCCCCCACCTCTCACATCCTTTGCTTTGGTCTTAACCTTTGCTTTTTGGTTATAGCCGCTACTACTCCCTGAAGTACTATTATTCCAGGTAGAAAAAGTAATCTTAGTCTCTATTTCTCCTTCAGTTACTACTAATCGCATTACACCTTGCTTTGCTATGGTTTGTAACAGACCATACTTGTTTGAAGCAATGAGTGAAGCAATAGCATCGTTTATCTCATTATAGGTGGGAAGGTGATCTGCGATAGCTTCGGCTCCCTCAAGCACTTTTTCATTATATTTATTAAGCGCGTCAAGACCTTGTATTTCACTAGGATCGTTAATTTTATCTACAAGTCCTGTGGCTACTGGAGCGAGTGCATTAATAAGACCTCCCCACCATTTATCGTCAACTGCTGGCTTATCTGCAGCGGCTGGTGCTCCAGGTGCGCTGGGAGGTTGTAATTTATCCAAGTGTTCTGTTATGGCGGTGGCGTCTGGTTCAGGGAGGTCATAAGCTAGTACAAACTCAGATATTTGATCAAAACTAACGTCGTCTTTTGTGTTGTTGATATAAGTAGATAAATCATCTGTAAGTGAAGATACAAATGCTGCATACTCTTCCATTTGTAGAATATGAGCTTCTACTAAAGAATCAAAAACACCTGTAACTAGTTCTTTTGTAAACTCTACAAATGGAATATCTCCAAATCTTGAAGCTGTGTCGATTGCATAATTGTCATTCATAATATTTAGTTTAAAAGATTAATTTGTACAAATATGGCTTAATAATACAACTACCTCCATCTCTAAAAACCTATTTGTCAATAGGTTAAATACCTGTTAAAAAAAAGAGCATAAAAAAACCTACTATTGTTCCCTCAAACAATAGCAGGTCTTAATTACCTATATAAAGGCAACTCAAAACAATGTATAGTGGCTTATCATCTATCCTTGGTACTCATATGAGCTGCCATCTGGAAACTCTATTGAGAAATAAGAAACATCAAATTCCTCATCTTGAAAAATTTCTTCTAGAAGTCCCCACTCTTCCGTATTTGTATTCATGACATATCTTTTTAAGTGAATAATACATTACAAATATGAACCAGATTTATGGATCTCTAAGGGATATAATGGCGTGAATGTGTAAGGGTTTATACCCCTATATTTATAAGTGGTTTTTAAGTGCGTCATACAAAACCTTACCAATAGAGCTGCTAGCTACCTTTTCAAGCAGCGCAATAGAGGTTGTTGTTAAGCTTTCGCGAAAGCGTTATTAATACCCTTAAAGAATTCCTATTTTTGATACACTTTTAAAATCAATATGTATGCTCACGATAGATCCTAAAGAAATTCCAGTTCCACAATTATTTGCTCACCTTACGGGTGCTGTGGGACCTCGTCCTATTGCATTTGCAAGTACTGTAGATAAAGATGGTAAAGTAAATCTTGCTCCTTTTAGCTTTTTTAATGTCTTTGGGGCAAATCCTCCTATTCTTGTGTATTCACCTTCTAGAAGTGGTCGTGATAACACCACAAAACACACGCTAGATAACGTACTTGAAGTACCTGAATGTACTGTAAACATTGTAAACTATGCAATGGTGCAACAAATGTCACTGGCAAGTACGGCTTATGCAAAAGGTGTAAACGAGTTTACAAAGTCTGGACTTACTGAAAAACCATCTGAGATGGTGCAACCTCCTTGCGTTGCAGAGGCTCCTGTACAGTTTGAGTGTAAAGTAATTGAGGTAAAGCCACTAGGTGATCAAGGTGGCGCGGGAAATCTTGTGATTTGCGAGATTTTAAAAATGCATATTGATGAGGAGATACTAGATGCTCATGGAGCAATAGATCCTCTCAAGATAGATCAAGTCTCACGTATGGGTGCAAACTGGTATAGTAGAGCAAAAGACGGACTTTTTGAAGTGCCTAAACCTGTTTTAAGAACTGGAATAGGGGTTGATATGATCCCTCAAGAAATAAGAAATAGTACGATACTCACTGGTAACGATCTAGGTATGTTAGGTAATGTAGAGCAGCTACCTACCGAAGATGAGATTTCTGACTTTATAGCACAACATGAAGATTTAAGAACAAATCTTGCCACAGCAAGTGAGGAAACGGTGCATAAACTGGCAAAGGAATATTTAGATAAAAAAAATGTGGATAATGCGTGGAGAGTTCTGCTCGCAAAACGCTAGGATTTTCATAAATTTACACCCTAATAATTGAACGCGATGGAAGTACAAGGTAAAGTAAAGATGGTCGGTGAGACTCAAACATTTGGGAGCAACGGCTTTAGAAAAAGAGAACTTGTCGTAACGACAGAAGAGCAATACCCACAGCACATTATGGTGGAGTTTGTACAAGATAAAACAGATCTTTTGAACAACTATGCTGTTGGTCAAAATGTAAAAGTGAGCATTAACTTAAGAGGACGCGAGTGGGTAAATCCACAAGGTGAGACTAAGTATTTTAACTCTATACAAGGATGGCGCATTGAGAATGTAGCTGCTGAAAATGCAGGTGGTGGTCAACCACTTCCTCCTATGCCTCCTGCAGATTCATTTGAGCCTGCAACAAACCTTAATAGTGACGATCACGACGATCTGCCATTTTAAGCCGATAAAGGTCAACGTATTGATATTTGAACCCAAAACAATTAACTTGTTTTGGGTTCTTTATTTTTACACCTTTATCAACCTATGATTGTATACGGAGTTTGTAAAAGTTGCCATAACCACTTGAGCCTAAATGTTCTTGCGGATACACGCACAGAACTCTCAAAACAAATAGGTGCAAGCATTTCAAAAAAATGTACCCGATGCGGGGTCACTACCACCTTTGCTGCAAATCAACTTAAAGCCAAACTCTCAAAACGCATACGTCATGCAGTTTTGGAGGTTGCAATTGTAGGTGTTTTAATATTATCTTCTGCCTACTACTTTCTCACAAATATCACCTATATCGCCTTAATTATTGCACTTTACACGCCACTTGCAATAGGCTATGTGTGGCATACAAGAAGAAATTTTAAGTTAATTGATACTTTTAATAGAAGCAAAGCCTAGTTATCTTTGTGTATAGCTATTAATTATACTCGTGCTTTTACTCCCAGAAGATCAACATTGGAATAATGAACCTTGGTTTCCAGAACACCATCTGGCAGACGAGGAAGGGCTACTTATGGTAGGTGGTGATCTCACTACAGACTGGTTATTGCTTGCTTATAATTCTGGCATCTTTCCTTGGTATAATGAGGGACAGCCTATTTTATGGTGGACACCAGACCCACGTATGGTAGTAAAACCTAGTGATGTACACGTATCAAAATCTATGCGCAAAGTGTTACGTGACAATCACTATACGGTTACCTACAATAAAAATTTCTTAGAAGTAATTCTTGCCTGTAAACGCATTAAACGCAACGGTCAAGACGGCACGTGGATCACTAATGATATCATAGATGCATATCTCAGACTACACGAACTAGGTCATGCAATCTCTGTTGAGGTTTGGCATGATGAAAAATTAGTCGGAGGTCTTTATGGAATAGATCTTAAGGAGAAGGGAATATTTTGTGGAGAAAGCATGTTTACAACCATGAGCAATGCCAGTAAAGTGGGATTTATTACGCTTTCGCGAAAGCTAGAAAAAGAAAATTACCACCTCATCGATTGCCAGATGTATACAGACCATCTAGCGAGCTTAGGTGCCGCAGAGATTCCGAGAGATTTATTTCTTGAATATCTACAGTAGGGACGCAATGCCTTGCGTCCCTACTGCACCTTATTATATCTGAAGCAGCTTACTTCGTGGTCATTTACCATACCAATAGCTTGCATGAATGCATAGATAATGGTGCTTCCCACAAATTTGAATCCGCGTTTTTTTAGGTCTTTTGATATGGCGTCACTCAGCGGAGTATTTGCTGGTGCTTCTTTGTACGACTGCACCTCATTTTGGATAGGAGTATTATCTACATAAGCCCAGAGATACTTAGAAAAACTCCCAAACTCTTCTTGAATCTCCATATATAGCCTAGCATTTGTGACTGTACCACGCACTTTTAATTTATTTCTGATAATGCCCGCATCTTGCAATAATGACTGGATTTTATCTTCATTATAAGCTGCAATACGCTTGTAATCAAAGTTATCAAAGGCTACTCTAAAGTTTTCTCTCTTCTTTAAAATGGTAATCCAACTCAATCCCGCTTGAAAAGTTTCTAATACAAGGAACTCAAAAAGTAAATCCTCATCTCTCAAAGGAGTTCCCCACTCATTATCATGATAAGCTTCATAGAGATCATCACCTACACACCAACCGCATTTGTTTTTTGTCATCATTGATCATTTGGGATTCTAAGGTGAAAGATAGTAAGTTTGTAGCAGAGCTCACGACATATGTGCTATGGAAACAATGGAAAAAACAAGAACACAATTAATAGCAGAGGGTCTCTCTCAGGCTATTTCATATCAAGATTATAGAGTACTTACAGAGACTCACGCCCTAGAAGGAACTAATACAGGTCCAGAAGTGACAGAGGCGCTACATAACTATACAATGCTTAATCACAAGCGCATGAAACGTCTAGACAAGACACTCAAGCTCTCTGATGATGTACAGCAGCAAATAAAAGATTTTAAAGGAGATGTATCCTGGCTAGTACTTACAGAGAGCTGGTGTGGTGACGCTGCTCAAACGATGCCTATGATGCAAAAGTTTGCAGACCTCAACCCTAACATTAAATTTAAGGTTGTTCTTAGAGATGAGAATCTTGATCTTATGGATCAGTTTCTATACAATGGAGGGCGTTCTATTCCGAGACTTATCGCTGTAAATAGCAACACAAATGAAGTGATAGCAGACTGGGGGCCACGTCCATCTGAGGCTACAAAAATGGTTAATGACTATAAGGAAGCCCACGGTAAGTTAACTCCAGAATTTAAAGAAGATTTACAAGTGTGGTATAATAAAGACAAAGGACAAGGAACTGCCCAAGATTTACTTAAACTACTTAAGTAATCCGTTACCCTTGAAAATCAAAAGTCACACTCCCTAGTTGTGTGGCTTTATTTCCTTTATCAAAGTAAGCTCTTGTTAAATACTCCATTGCCTGATCTATCAGACATCCATTTGAGCTTGTAGAGGCACTTTTATTATAATCCTTATCTATGATAGTTCCTTTATCGTTCACAGTGATATTCACTACTATTTTACCGTAAGCATCGCAGGTATACACAGGATTAGGTAAAACTATTGCAGTACGGCCTACTAGATCGTAAGAAACCGTACTCTGTCTATAAGCACTTTTCTTTTTCTTATTACGTGCAGCTTCTCGAGCATCTATAGCCGCTTGTACCTCTTCTCTTTTTGCTTCTAGATTACCTTCTCTAGCTTCTTGAAGCGCCTTAAGCTTAGCCTCATTGTCGTCATTAAGTTGCTCTACACTATTCTGCTGTTGAGCTTCTATTGCTTTTCTAATTTCGTCATCATCTTGAAAGCTTTTGTTTTCTTCCCTAAGTTGAGCGGTATTGTAGGCTTGGTTGGTTTTTGAAATACGACGCTCTTGAACTTGATCTTCTTGTTGCTCCTCAAGCTCCTCTACTATCTCCTCAGTAATTACAGGAATCTCAATAAACTCCTCTATCTCTCCTTGATATGGTTTTACTCCCAGAAAGAAAAAAACGAGCACAAGTAAACTTGCCCCCGTAACGGTAATTAGTAAAGCCTTATCAGAATGAGAAATCTTCATAAAGAACTAAAATAATAAAAGTAAAATAGCTGAATCGCCTAATAACAGTGTTTCACAAATTATTCTTCTGTGGAACCAGCTGTAATTTCGGTTATAAATCCATCAAGAGACTGTGCATCATCTACGTTGTAATCACCTATTTTGGTTCTTCTCAACGCACTTAAGTGAGCTCCACTTTTGAGTCCTTCGCCAAAGTCAAATGCCAGCGATCTAATATATGTTCCTTTACTACAGCGCACTTTAAAATCTACTTCTGGCATTGCTATGCGAGTGATTTCAAAAGATGAGATATTAATCTCTCGTTTAGGAATATCTACTTCTTCTCCTGCTCGTGCAAATTCATACAAGCGTTTCCCCTCCTTTTTGAGTGCAGAAAATACTGGCGGGCGTTGCATGATGTTTCCTTGGTACGCTTTCGCGAAAGCGTAAATATCCTCATCAGTAATATGTTCTGTAGAAAAAGTTTGATCTACTTCTGTCTCAAGATCATAACTAGGCGTAGTACCACCTAAAACAATGGTGCCCGTATATTCCTTTTCTTGTCCAACAAACTCATGTAAGCGCTTTGTAAACTTACCCGTACAAATAATCATAAGGCCAGTTGCCAAAGGATCTAACGTACCTGCATGACCTACTTTTATCTTCTTTATATTAAGATTCTTACGTATAAGCCAGCGCACTTTGTTAACCAGCTGGAATGAGGTCCACTCTAGCGGTTTATCAAAAATGAGTACTTGCCCATCTTTATAATCTTGGTCTGTAAGCATATCCAGCTTGGTTTTGTAGTTTTTGTTAGGGACTAGGAGGCAAAGTTATCAAGATAATGCTATTTAACTAGAAATATCACGCATAACTTATTATGCTTTTTATGATATCAAAATACTCTTATTGTGGTTTAATGATATATTTTTATAAGAAATCACCTCCTTATCTCCGTAATAAATAAGAGATATACTTTAAAATAAAATATGTCCCAGTTGCAAAGAATTATTGTTTTAGTAGGTTTAATCCTAATGTGCACGCAATGTTCATCTAATGATGGGTCGTCTGATGATGCGGTAGAAGTTACTGTTCCTGTAGTTACACCCACAGATGAAACAGATGACGATGGTACAACAGATGAAGACAATGCTCTAGACACCGAGGCCTTCTCATTTGAGCCAAATTTAGTTATAGAAAATAGTTTCAATACGGGTGGTTGTATACCAGGACCTTGTGATACAGACGATGAAAATCTCGATGACATTTTTGAAAGTGGACAGCCAGATGACGAGTATTTTTATTCTTCTAATAACGGAACCATTTTAAATTTGAAGTGCCAACTAGAAAAAGGAAGAAGAACAGAGTTTAAACAATCCTCAGAAGGTCCATTAACAACACCATCTCGCATGGAATTTGAAGCGGTATACTTAGATATTCCTACAGAAGGAATAACCATTGCTCAGGTTCATAATAGAGGTGGTAGTTCTAATAAGCCGTTTTTTAGACTTGAATTGCATAATGATGAACTAGAAACTGTCGTACGAAGAGATCCAGAAGTAAGCTCGAGTGATACAGAATTTGATAAAGATTTTTACTCTTTTGTCAATGGTGCAAACTATAATGCTGAGCCTTTAAAAATCATTATTGAAAAAGGTAATGGTGTTGTACATCTTATTGTAGCCCAGGGAGGTCAAACGCTCATAGATGATACTTATAGCCCTGAGGTAGGTACAAACTGGATAGAAGATAATGGTATTGCAAATGGATATTATCTAAAGGCTGGAATCTATAATCCAGCTGCAAACCATACTGAAGCTATTGAATTACAGTATTCAATGTTTCACTTTACATCAGAAGACGAGAACTAGAGATAGAACGTATTAAGCTTGATTATAGATGGAAAATCCTATTGCAATTACTCCTACAATGAGACAGTAAATAGCAAACCAAGAGAGTTTACTTTTCTTAACAAGTTTAATCATCCACGTACAAGCTACAAGTCCTGCTACAAAGGCAGCTACAAAGCCTATTACTAGTACAGATACGTTACCCGTTTGTGTGGTAAGCGCTCCATCCATAAGGTCTTTTGCAATCTTCCCAAAAATAAGTGGGATCACCATTAAAAATGAAAAACGCGCTGCTTTGCTCTTATCATTACCCAATAACACAGAGGTAGATATAGTTGCTCCACTGCGAGAAATACCAGGAATCATTGCCACGGCTTGAGAGACACCAATTATGAACGCATTTGAAAAAGTAACATTCTTTTGAGTGTCTTTTGCTCTATCTGCGAAGTATAATAGTACCGCAGTTACAAGAAGCATACAGCCTACGAGCATGATATTTCCTCCAAAAAGCGCTTCTAGCTGTTCTTCAAAAAACAGCCCTACAATTACTGCAGGAATCATGGATAACACGATTTTTGCCGAAAATTGTGTTTCTTCATTCCACTTGAATGAAAACAATCCGTTCAAAATTTCTACAATATCTTTTCTAAAAACTACGATGGTAGAAAGTGCCGTGGCAAAGTGCACAACAACGGTAAACATCAAGCTTTCTTCTGGGACAGAAGTGTCTCCTAAGATTGCCTTCCCTAGTTCTAAATGACCACTAGAAGAAACTGGTAAAAACTCTGTGAGTCCTTGAATAACACCAAGGATTAATGCGTCTAAGTTATCCATAACCGCAAAGATAAGATTGTCGTTATAAGGGGCAAGTGTTACTTCCCTTTATTAGGGTTAAGTAGTATCGCATATACTTCTATACCAAAACCTATGAGAATCACAGCAGGTGCTAGACGTATACGTCTCCATGAGTAGATCTCAGGATTAAAAACATTAGGGTCGTCACTACCACCACCAGACATTAGTATAAAGCCTAAGGCAATCACACCAAGTCCAATAAGCATCCAGGTAAAGTTCTTCTTACCAAAGATAAATTCGGTTTCCTGTTTAATGACTTCTTTACGTTTTTGTTCTCCCATAGTAATACTTTTATACTGCTAGTAGTATAATTCTTCTGTGCGCAAATTTAAGAAACGTTGTGTTGCAAGGAAGGTGCTAAACCAAGTAATCACGATACCCATCATAAATACCCCTCCAAAAAGTGCTCCCAGTAGAAGTGGATCATCAAGTAATGTGAGTTGAGGAAAAGTCTTGTTTGCATAATACAATACTCCAGCCATCCCTGCTATAGCTATAAGCGCTCCTATAATCCCTAAACGCACACTTTTCCAAACGAAAGGCCTGCGTATAAATTTTTTAGTCGCTCCAACCATCTGCATGGTTTTTATGGTAAATCTCTTAGCATACACGGATAATCGTATAGAGCTATTAATAAGCAATACTGCTATAAAAGTGAATATCCCTGAGATAATGAGAATCCACAGGCTCATTTTCTTAATGTTGTCGTTAAGAAGTGAGATTAAGGGCTTGTCATACGTCACTTCCTCTACAAAGTTTTTAGAAGCAATTTCTGCTGCGATTTCTGATACTTTCTCTGCCGACACGTAATCTGCATTAAGGTATAAATCTATGCTATTTTGTAGTGGATTTTCTCCAAGATAGTCTACAAAGTTTTCTCCTAAAGCCTCGCTATGTGCTTCAGCAGCTTCTTCTTTTGATACAAACTGTATAGATTTTGTGTATTCTGCCAGTGATAAAGACTTCTCAAGCTGCTTCATCTCCACATCTTTTGCTCCATCTTTAAAGTAAACACCTACTGCAATAGTCTCCTTAAAATAGTCGGCTACTTTTTTGGTGTTAAGCACTAGTAATCCTAGTATTCCCAATAGAAACAGTACCAAAGCAATACTAATCACCACCGAAAAATAGGAAGTAATTAATCGTCTTTTCTGGTATTTCTCAAAGGATGAACTCATCTGCTAGGGTTTTGAGTAAAAGTAGTAAATCCTACACACTCCGTTATCAAACGTATAGATTCTGATTGTATTATTTTAAAAAATAATTTACAAGAAGAGATCACTCTCCATGCGAGAGCTAATTACAAGATATTTCTACCACTTAACATAACAAACGACCTGTAATACTTTAAAACTAATAAGCAAAGACTTATATAACTATCCTGCCTAAAGTAACCCTTGATGAATTTTCATTGAGGCTAAAAAACTTTACCTCCGTATTCTCTGTAGGCCTTCCCAAATCTTTAGTAATTGTCATTTTTAAAAATGAGTTTGGACTTCTTTCTTTCTTCTCGTCCATTAGAATATTGAAAAACCACTCTCCTTTCTCTGCATTTATAAGTTGAAATTCTTGAAATCTTGTATCATGTTTCAACTCATTATTCATTTCATTTTGACTCCTAAAACTATCATGCTTCCATTGATGATAATTCTTTGTAGGATTAACAAATTGAAAGGAAAAATTCTCATTAGGCACATTCCACTCTAACGTTACAAGACCATCTAATGCTATTTTGGAAGGTTTAAAAGTAGAGAGGCTCCATGGTAATACAACGCTCGGAAACTTGTTATAAATCCCTCTAATTTCAGTTGTAATCGCCATTTTAAAATCTTCAGAAAGTGGAAAGGTGCTTAAGATTTCTTCATAAAGTACACCTGCACTTTCAAAATCATTCAAATGTATGTAGCTTTTTGCAAGATCACGTTTAAGTTGCAAGGAACTAGGATACTCTTTAGAAAGTTTTGAAATCAGATTATGAGCATCAAGATGATACTTTTCTTTCTCAAATTTATAGGTCAATGCAATCAATGCATCTTTATCAAATTCATAAACTTCTTCGATATTAGACAATACTCGCTTAGCTATTTCAAGTTGCCCTTTTGCTTTAAATGCATCAAATGCATCAAAATAAAAATCTACATCTCCACCTGCTATCAAACGTTCTTTCAAATAAACAGAGTAAGCCTCCTGAGACGCTATTAACTTAACTTTTATAGCATTGAAATTATTGAGGTCAATAACTTTTAGATCCCCTTTCATTCTTCTAGTGGTTCCTCTACGACCACTTTTCTTTTCTTCCTTATTGATTATACCACTCTTAGTAGTAATTAATACTACCCCATTTACAGCATTAGGTCCATAAATTGCAGTAGCAGCTAGACCTTTGAGGACCTTAACATCTTTAATAGTTGAAGGATCAATATATGAATAATCTGTTTTACTACTTACTTGGCTTTGCTCAGTAATTATTCCGTCAATATAAACAACGGGATGATTTGTGTTTACGTATGAAGAAAAACCTCTTATTATAGCACTTCCTAAATCTTGTTTACCTTGGTATTTTACACCTGGCACTTTACCAGATATAAGTTGGCCTACATCTGTATGTCCCGTCTTATATTGGTCTGATGTTACTCTCACAATAGAATAACCTTTTGAACGATCTTCCTCCCAATATTCATTTTCCGATAATCTTGCTTTTTCTTGTTTATCAATAATAACAACTTCTTTAAGTTGATTCATTTTATCTCCAAAATCTAGCTGAATTTCCACATCGCCTTTATCTTCTATTTTTATAAGCTGTTCTTTACCTCTTACAGTTTTAACACTTACTATATCCTTAGTGTAACTCTGAAAAGTATACCAGCCATCCTTATTTGACCTTGTACTATTCTGTTGATCATAAATAGAACTTATTTGAGCTCCCTCTATAGCTCCATCCTCGTTAAAAATATAACCTGATACTGTGATTTCTTTTTTTAATGTGGATTCCGTTTGTTGTTTTTTTAAATATTTATCAACTATTTTTTTTGAAAAATCATTTACAACAATTTCGGATAGGTGTTCTTGATCTATATTATAAAGTGGCAAGTACTTTACTTTGACATCTTCAAGATTATTAGGTGTGCTATTTACAATGATAAGTTTATCCGAAAAGTCACCCATCTTAGGCAATTGATCTGAAAAGTAAAGGATCTTTCTAGATTGTCCTGATCTTAGAAGAATGTCAGGATGTTTAGTTGACCCATCATAATTAACCATTTTGAGAAAATCTAAAAATTCTCTGGTATTACTATTTACGTCCGAAAACATTTTTTTTTCTAAAACAGTATTAGCAAATACTGTTATTTCAATATCGTCAACTGAATTTATCCGAATATATTCTTCGAGTACATTAATCTCTAGATCAAGGTTTTTTTCAATCATAGAAAATGAAGCATCCCAATAAACGGAAAGTTTATTAGGTGCTTCTTGAGACAAAACCGTTAAAGAGAGTATAAGAAAGAAGCTAAGTAGTATAGATTTTTTAAATATAATTATCATAGTTGCTTATTTATAAAGGTTTGTAAGTTTCCTTATCACACGTCAAAATCTTTAATTTATAAGAAGAGATCACTCTCCACATACGCATCTATTACACGCTGCTCGCCTTCCTTCCCTTTTATACTATTGCCATGCTCCATTCCTAAAACTCCTTTGAAATCGCGGCTATGAATGTATTTAAATACATTTTTATAGTTAATCTCTCCAGAAGTAGGCTCATTGCGCCCCGGGTTATCTCCTATCTGGAAATAAGCAATCTCGTCCCAGCACTGTTCTATGTTCGGGATTAGGTTTCCTTCTTGAATTTGCTGATGGTAAATATCAAATAGAATCTTGCACGACGGACTATCTACTGCTTTACAAATTTGATATGCTTGCGGTGACTTAGATAAAAAGAGTCCTGGGTGATTTCTAAAATTGAGTGGTTCAAGCACCATTACAATTCCATGTGGTTCTAGAATGGCCGCAGCTTGTTTTAAAGTCTCTACCACGTTTGCCGTTTGATATGCCATGTCTTGACGCATATCCACATGACCAGGTACGACTGTCATCCATTTTGCATTTACACGTTTGGCAACAGTAACAGATTTCTTAATATCATCTAGAAACTCTTCTCTCCATTCTTGCTTTCCGCTCGCTAGATGGGGAGTTGTCCAGTGTATTTTATGAGCTACAAAAACTCCCATAGTCATCTCGCGTTCTTTCATAACAAGTGCCATGGCCTCTTGTTCGACAATGGGACGGTTGCGCATCTCATTATCTTCGAAGGCGGTAAATCCTTGATCTGCCATAAAGTTGAGCTGATCGATCACATTTTCGCCAGCGAGCTCTTTAAAAATCCCTACATGTGGTGCATAATTGAGATTAAAAGAATGTGCTCCATTTTTCGCTTTCGCGAAAGCGGAAACATCTCCTATCCCATTAACCATAGCGTTTACCCCGATACTACCTAAACCTAAAAAGGAACCCGTGAGAGCTCCTTTTTGTATAAATTTCCTTCTGTCCATAACTTATTAAAATTCTTGCAACATTGTCATTTATAGCATTCCATTTATTAATTACATCTGGTGTAATTTATAGAGAATATGTCTTTCCTCCTGTTGCTTCCTCTAGTGGCAAGCAACCTACTTGTTTACCTGGAATAGGCTCATAAGCGAGTACATTTTCTCCTATTTCTTCTGAGGCTTTCCATCCCCATATAGTCATTCCTCTTATATTTCCTAAAAGGCTAAAAGAACCAGCATCTGGATCTACTTTTACCGTCTTATCGTTCTCATAAACTTGATAGAACTCACCTAAACCTTTATTGTAAATAGCTTGTTCTTCTTGAGATGCATTAAGGTACTTTGTGAGTAAGGCATCATAATCTTCTGCTTCGGCCTCTTCAAATGTCTTTCCAGAGGCGTCTTGCAATCTATTTGCAAGTGCGTCAAACCCTGCTAGAATTTGCGTTTTACCTTCTGCATCTACTGCTTGATTCCAGTAAGTATCTATAAACTTGTGTACACCTACATCTACCGCTCCTGGGATCATCTCGTCAGAAGGAATAATAAGATCTACCATATGGCGCAATGCTTTACCTTGAGACTTGCTTAAAAATACAGGCTCAAACACCGGTCCATCTGCTTTACAACTTTGTAAAAGGCTCAATATCGTAGGTGTTGCAACAAGTGCTACTCCACCTAATCCTAAGTTCTTTATTAATTGTCTTCTATTCATCTTACGCTTCTTTTTTGATTTGAGCAGCAGCGTGATTTGCAGCACGTGCGCTAAAAGCCATATATGTGAGTGATGGGTTTACACAACTTGCAGAGGTCATAAACGCTCCGTCTGTTACATAAACGTTAGGAACAGCGTGTAACTGGTTATTACCGTTACAAACTGATGTCTTAGGATCACGACCCATACGAGCCGTACCCATTTCATGTATTCCGTTACCCGGAGCACTAGGATCATCCATAGTCTGGATATCTGTAAATCCAGCCTTTTTAAGCATATCTTTTGCACTTGCAATCATATCCTTACGCATTTCCCATTCATTCTCTTTCCACTCTGCGTCAAAGTTTACCTTAGGTTGTCCCCATTTATCAAGATCATTATAATCTAGCGTCATTTTGTTCTCATGGTAAGGAAGACACTCTCCAAAGCCCATAAGACTCATAGTCCATCCTCCTGGTTTTTGAATCTCTTCTTTAAGCTTTGCTCCGTATCCTGCTTCGGCAATTTGTGGTTGGTAATCACCACGACCTGCACCACCTTGATAACCGTATCCACGCTTAAAAGTTTTTTGATCTGTTACTCCGCCTATGTTTCTAAAGCGAGGAATATATAATCCATTAGGACGACGTCCTTTGTAATATTTGTCTTTATCACCATCCCACTTTGCAGTTGCTCCTGCTTTAAAGTGGTGATCCATTAAGTTATGACCTAGCTCTCCAGAGTCATTACCCATTCCATTAGGAAAACGCTCACTCTTAGAGTTCATAAGAATACTAGCAGAGGCAATTGCAGAAGCACAAAGGAAAACGGTCTTTGCTTTAAACTCCATAGTCTCCATAGTCTCTTGATCGGTAACTTTTACTCCTGTTGCCTTCCCTGTTTTATCATCATACACCACTTCTGTCACGATAGAAAATGGACGTAACGTCATATTCCCTGTGCGTTCGGCAGCTGGTAATGTAGATGAGTTACTTGAGAAGTATCCTCCAAAAGGACATCCTCTCACACAGCGATTTCTAAACTGGCAAGCAGAGCGACCATCATATGTTTTTGCTCCTGTAATGTGCGCAACACGCCCAATAGTAAGTAAACGACCGTCTTTATAATTTTCGGCCATGTTTTTCTTAAGTACTTCCTCTACACAGTTAAGTTCCATAGGAGGTGAGAATTTACCATCAGGTAATACTTCAAGACCTAGACTCTCTCCAGAAACAGAGATATACTCTTCCACCTTATCATACCAAGGAGAAATATCGCTATAACGCACTGGCCAGTCTACAGCTATGCCTTCTTTTTTATTTGCTTCAAAATCAATATCAGATAAACGGTAACTCTGGCGTCCCCACATAATAGAACGACCTCCCACGTGATATCCACGTATCCAGTCAAAACGTTTTGTCTCATTGTAAGGATGATCTACATCATCTACAAAAAAGTGACGACTCTCTGCTTTATGAACATAACCCGTACGAGCTTGCTTCTCATAACGAGCCTCTACTTCTACACTATTATTACCCTTTAACTCAAAGTCCCAAGGGTCTTTATGCATAGTAGGGTAGTCTTCAATGTGATTAACCATACGACCACGCTCTAAAACAAGCGTTTTCATACCATTCTCACATAACTCTTTTGCTGCCCATCCTCCGGAGATTCCTGAGCCTACGACAATTGCGTCGTACATTTCGTTTTCGTTGGCTGTGTTCACTATATATTGTATTAATGAAAAAAAATTGTGATGTAGTTTACCAAATATATAAATTTTAAGTTGTTTTTTGTTAATATGAGAAAAAGGTTACCTTAGTCAAACACTAGATTTAACAGTAATTCACGGGCGAAAACGTTATAGTTCTACCCTCCAATTAAATTATATTATGAAAAAATATCTTCTAGGAGCATTTTTATGCGCATTTACACTCTTTTCTTGTAAAACAGATCAAAAAAAAGAGGGTGATAACGCTTCCGCGAAAGCAGAAATTGAAAATTCTCAAAAAACAGCTCCAACTTTCAAACATTCCCTCGCTCAATGGTCTCTTCACAAACCGTTTCAAGACGGTACTATGGACCCGATGGAATTCCCGCAAATTGCCAAAGATCTTGGTTTTACCGGAGTAGAATATGTGACACAATTATATCCATCTGTTGCTGAAGTAGGGGCAGGTTATAAAGAACGTGTAATGAAACTTGCAAACAACCTTAATGCTAAGGCAACTGCTGCAGGAATGGATAACGTTCTTATTATGGTGGATCACGCTGGTGAACTAGCAGATCCAGACCCTAAAAAACTAGAAGAAGCTATTGCAAATCACAAAATATGGATGGATGCAGCAAAACTTATGGGAGCACACTCGGTAAGAGCAAATCTCTTTGGAGAGCTAGATCCTGTAAAATGGCATGCTCTATCTGTAGCATCTCTTAAAGAGCTAGGAGCTTACGGTAAAGAAGTAGGTGTAAACGTAATCATAGAAAACCACGGAGGATGGTCAAGCGATGGAGAAAAGCTTATTGCTGTGATGAAAGAGGTTAATATGGAAACAGTAGGTGTTTTGCCTGATTTTGGAAACTTTTGTGTTAAACGTGAAGGTGGAGAACGCTGGAGCGCTCCTTGTGTGTTAGAATATGATACTTATAAAGGAATAGAAGAAATGATGCCGTATGCAAAAGGAGTGTCTGCAAAGTCATATAACTTTGATGAAAATGGTAATGAGACAAAATTAGACTACCAACGATTAATGCAAATCGTTGCCGATAGTGGTTTTGAAGGATATGTAGGTACAGAATATGAAGGACCTCTAGAAGATCCAAAAGAAGGCATCGCTCTTACTAAAGCACTAGTTCAAAAATCAATAGACAATCTAAAATAAGCCCTATGAAATCAACTACTAAATTCCAGTTATCTTTTATGATGTTCCTCGAGTTCTTTATTTGGGGAGGCTGGTTTGTGACCTTAGGCACATTCATGGGCAATAACCTGAATGCAGAAGGAGGAGAAATTGCAGCAGCATTCTCAACACAATCTTGGGGTGCTATAATTGCACCATTTATTATAGGTCTTATTGCAGATCGATTTTTTAATGCAGAGCGTATACTAGGTGTACTTCACATCATTGGCGCTGCATTAATGTATATGATGTCTCAAGCAACAGACTCAGCTGTCTTTTATCCTTATGTTTTAGGGTATATGATTGCTTATATGCCTACACTAGCACTTGTAAATTCCGTTGCGTTTAATCAAATGAAAGATCCTTCAAAAGATTTTCCATTCATACGCGTATGGGGAACAATAGGGTGGATTGTAGCTGGATTGTTAATCAGCTTTGCTTTTGGATGGGATTCACAAGATGCTATTGCATCAGGCATGCTTAAGAATACATTTGTAATGACGGCTATAGCTTCGGCAGTATTAGGCGTTTTTAGTTTTACACTTCCTAAAACACCACCAAGTGCAAAAGGAGAAAAAGTTGCTATCAAAGATATTTTAGGTCTTGAAGCGCTAGGTTTACTTAAGGATAGAAATTTCTTAGTGTTTTTCCTTTCTTCTGTACTTATCTGTATTCCACTTGCATTTTACTACCAAAACTTAAGTCCGTTCCTTACAGAATCTGGTGTAGAAAAATCTACAGCATTAGCTTCTATTGGTCAAGTATCTGAGGTAGTGTTTATGTTATTACTTCCTTTCTTCTTTAAGAAGTTTGGATTTAAGAAGACTATCCTAGTAGGAATGTTAGCGTGGACATTACGCTATTTATTATTTGCTTACGGAAACACTGGAGATTTATTCTTTATGGTTATCACAGGGATTGTACTTCACGGTATCTGTTATGATTTCTTCTTTGTATCTGGACAGATTTATACAGACAGCAAAGCTGGACCAAAAATCAAGAGTGCAGCTCAAGGGCTTATCACACTTGCTACTTACGGTGTAGGGATGTTAGTAGGTTTTTATGTGGCAGGAAAAATAACAGATGCAAACATTGTAGGTGAAGGTCACGATTGGAACTCTGTATGGATATTCCCAGCAATTTTTGCAGCAGCAGTATTTGTGATATTTGCAGTGCTATTTAAAGAAGAAAAAATAGAATATACGGAGTAGTAGTTCAGGCTTAAAAAGTTTTTCCCCTACCTTGAAGGGTGGACTTTTTTAGGACAAGTAATAATATACTCAGTATAAATAAAAATCTAAAAAGTCGATTTACACACCCTTTAAGACAGGGAAATGGAAATCGGCAAATAAAAACACAACACAATGAGCAATAAAATAAGATGGGGCGTCTTAGGTGGCGGCGGAGATAGTTTAATAGGTGTGTTACACCGCGTGGCGGCAAGTATGTTTGATGCATACCAGCTAGTAGGTGGTTCTTTTAACCCAGATATAGAGATAAGCAAAGACTTTGCTACTCAAATAGGCATCCCTACAGATCGTATTTATAAAGATCTCAACGAACTTATAGAAAAGGAATCAGCACTCCCAGCAGACCAGCGTATGCAAGTGGTATCTATACTTACGCCTAACTTTTTACACTTCCCGATGGCAAAGCAGCTTCTAGAAGCTGGCTTTAACGTGATTTGTGAGAAGCCTATGACAATGACGCACGCAGAGGCGCTAGAGCTTGAGGCTATCCAAAAGAAAAATGGTACCGTCTTTGGGCTTACACATACGTACACAGGTTATCCTATGGTGCGCCAGATGAGGGAAATGATAGCAAATGGAGAACTGGGTGAGATACAAAAGGTAGACGCGCAGTATTATCAAGGCTGGATTAATAACCTAATACACGACAAAGAGCAACGCAATAGCACCTGGCGTTTGATGCCTGAAAAATCGGGAATTTCTTGCTGTCTTGGTGATATAGGCGTTCACGCTTACCAGATGCTAGAGTTTGTAACTGGCAAGAAAATTAAATCTGTACTTGCAGACCTCAACCATCTATATGCAGATAATGAGATGGATATAGACGGTACCGTATTACTACGCCTAGACGAATACACAAAAGGTGTGTTGCGATCTAGTCAAATAGCAACAGGTGAGGAGAACAACTTTACCGTAGCTGTTTATGGTACAAAAGCAGGTCTCAAATGGGAGCAAGAAAACCCTAACTATCTCTATTTACTAGAAGATGGACAACCTATGCGCGTGCTTAAACCAGGCCACGCTTATAACAGTCCGCTATCGCTAGACGGCACAAAACTACCTCCAGGACACCCAGAAGGAATTTTTGATGCGATGGGTAATATCTATAAAGGTGTTGCAAAGGCAATACGTGGAGAAGACTACAATTCAGGGGAATTTCCGGGTATGACAGATGGTGTGCGAGGGATGAACTTTATAGAGAAAGCCGTACAATCTCATCGTGATGGGAATGTGTGGATAGACCTAGAGTAGTTTAAGTACGCTTTCGCGAAAGCGTAAAAAACAACAACTAAAAAGATTGTCGCCTTTGCGAGAATGAAAAAAATATATCCAATGAAAACAATAAAAGGACCCGCAGTATTTCTCGCCCAGTTTATGGATGACAAAGCTCCATTTAATTCGCTAGACGGATTGTGTAAATGGGCAGCAGACCTTGGGTATAAAGGAATACAAATCCCAACTTGGGAAAACCGATTAATTGACCTCACCACAGCTGGAGAAAGTAAAACCTACTGTGATGAACTTAAAGGGAAAGTAAATGACTATGGGCTTGAGATTACAGAGCTCTCTACACACCTACAAGGACAACTAGTCGCAGTACATCCTGCTTATGATTTGATGTTTGATAATTTTGCTCCAGATGATTGTAAAAACAATCCAAAGAAGCGTACGGAATGGGCTCGCAAGCAAGTAATAAGCGCTGCACACGCAAGTAAGCATCTAGGTCTTGATGTGAGCGCGACGTTTAGTGGTTCGTTGCTTTGGCACACCATGCACCCTTGGCCACAACGTCCTGCAGGACTTGTTGAGATGGGGTTTGAAGAACTAGCCAAACGATGGTTACCTATACTCAATACCTATGATGAATGTGGTGTAGATGTGGCTTATGAGATTCACCCTGGTGAAGATTTACACGACGGAGTGACTTTTGAGCGTTTTCTAGAAGCTACAGGTAATCACAAGCGTTGTAATATTTTATATGACCCAAGTCACTTTGTGTTACAGCAACTCGATTATATCGCATACATAGACCACTATCACGAGTTTATAAAGGCCTTTCATGTAAAAGATTCTGAGTTTAAACCAGATGGGAAGCGCGGTACTTTTGGCGGTTACAGTGACTGGCAAGATCGCGCTGGGCGTTACCGCTCTCCGGGTGATGGACAGATAGACTTTAAAACCATTTTTACTAAACTCACAGAATACGGTTGTGACGTTTGGGCAGTGATGGAGTGGGAATGTTGTGTAAAAAGTCCTGAGCAAGGAGCTCGAGAAGGTGCGCCATTTATCGCTTCACACATTATTGAGGCAACACAAAAACGCTTTGATGATTTTGCTGGAGAAGATATCGACAAAGAGCAGTTAAAAAAGATACTGGGACTTTAAAACACAATTATGAAGAGAACAATTTATATCGCAGCAGTGGCTTTAATGGCATTTGCTTGTAAAAATGAAACTAAAACCACGGTTGTAGACATTAGGAGCGGAGAAGGAAACACTTTCTCTATAGGTGGCAAAAAAATTGCCGATCCTAGTGATAAAGTTGTTCTTTTTGACGGCTCTAACCTCAACGCTTGGAAAGGATATGGTACAGACGGTATGCACGACAATTGGACCATAGAAGATGGAGCAATGGCTTTTACGCCTGGGGAAGAAGGTGGTAAAAACATCATTACAAAAAACACCTATAAAAACTTTGAACTCAATCTAGAGTGGAAAGTTTCTGAAGGTGGTAACAGTGGCATCTTTTGGGGTGTAAAGGAATCAACAGAGTTTAAAGAAGCTTATGAAACTGGCCCAGAAATACAAGTGCTAGATGACGAGCGTCACCCAGATGCAAAGGTGGCAAATGGAACGCACAAAGCAGGATCTCTTTATGATATGATAAAACCTGCGGACGGTATGATCAATCCCGCTGGTGAGTGGAATAAAGTAACGCTTTATATCAATCACGATAGCAATCTAGGTAAAGTAAGCCTTAATGATAAAGAAGCATACACCTTCCCCGTAAATGGCGAAGAGTGGGATGCTATGGTTGCAAAGACTAAGTTTGCAGACTGGAAAGGCTTTGGTAAATATCAAGAAGGTCACATAGGTCTCCAAGATCACGGAGATAAAGTATGGTACCGCAACATTACAATAAAAGAATTATAGATTATGAAATTATACCATTTAGGAATTATCGCAACAGCACTAACCATTATATCGTGCGGCTCAGGAAATGTGGGTGATGAACCAACGAAACCAGAACAAACAGAAGTATGGGGTCCAAAACCTGCAAAGGTTGCCATAAACGGGCAGACCGGTATCCCTAGTGATGCTGTTGTATTGTTTGACGGCACAAACCTCAACGCTTGGAAAAGTAAAAACGACGGCGGCGCTCCTAAGTGGACGATTAATCAAGACGGTAGTATGACCGTAAAAGATAAGACGGGAGATATTGTGACCAAAGAGGACTTCGGGAGTGTACAATTACACCTAGAGTGGCGTAGTGACCCAAACAACACACAGACCAACCAAAACAGAAGTAATAGTGGTGTGTTTTTTCAAGGCTTGTACGAGGTGCAAATCTTAAATAATAATGACAATGACACCTATGTAAATGGTATGGTAGGTTCTATTTACAAGCAAAAAGCACCAGATGTGATGGCTGCAAAACCTACTGGAGAGTGGAACACCTATGATATTGTCTTCCATGCGCCAGAATTTGACAGTGAAGGAAAAAGAACAAAAGCCGGCACACTAACAGTGTTGCTTAATGGTGTCCTTGTTCAAGATCACTATGAGTTACAAGGAAGCACAGAGTACATAGGTTTCCCAAAAAACAATGCCCATGGAGATGGACCAATCATACTTCAAGATCATGGCGATATGAGTGGTGTAGGATATAGAAATATTTGGTTACGTAAACTTTAAAAGCTCCAAACTAGACGAATTTAAAAGATGAAAGATCTTGCAACGGTAAATCAAGAAGTAATTTGGGCAATGATCACCATTGCTTTTATCATGCTCTGTATCTCCGTTTTTTACTGGAAAAATCCTCCCGTAAAAATCAATAAATTATACGGTTACCGCACGCGACACTCTATGAAAAACCAAGAGATATGGACAGCAGCAAATAAACATAGTTCGATTATGTTTATAAACCACGCACTTATTTTATTTGTGATTACCGTTGTTCTAAGTTTTTTAAAAACACCTTATTCACTTCTTATTTTTTTGATAGTATTGTTAGGTGGTATTTTATTTGGAGCATTAAGAACAAGTCAATTTCTAAAAAACAATTTTGACCAAGAAGGAAATAAAAAATGATAGATCTCCCTACAATACTCACCACGCTAGCGCCAGCACTCATAAGTCTAGCATTATTTATAAATACGCGTTACTTCCCACCGTCAATGGGTAACTCATTCTTAGCAAAATCTCCAGAATGGTGGATGAGAGATCAAGCCACTTGGAATAGTGCATATTCGTTTTTGGCTCAAAAATATGGCATCGGTACTATCGCACTTTTTGCAATTTGTAGCTGTTTGTTCTTTCTTGAAAGCCCTTATGCAGCATACGGCGGTTATGTTGCGCTTATAGCATATGTGATTTTAGCAAATTACCAAGTGCGCTCATATATGACTGACAAAATAAAATAGCATTGTCTCGCTTTCGCGAAAATTTGATTGCATTCACTAAACGTCTTGAATGATTGTATGTAAGCACGACTTAAATACTCTTTATTACAAGATTATGGGAATACAACTATGCTTTCGCGAAAGCGTACAAACCCCATTCATAATTAATAACTGAACCTTTATCTTTGCCGAATGATAAAATCGATGACTGGTTTTGGGAAAAGTGTACTACAACTTCCTGGAAAAAAAATTACAATAGAGATCAAATCGCTTAACAGCAAAAATCTAGATCTCAATGCTCGTATACCTTCTACCTATCGTGAGAAAGAACTTGCCCTGCGCAATATGGTTGCAAAAGCACTAGAACGCGGTAAGATTGATGTAGGTCTTTATGTAGAAAGTACTGGAGAAAACACCAATACAGTTATTAATGGAACGGTGGTAAACGCTTATATGGCTCAGCTCTCTGATGCTGTGAGTGGTAATCCTAGCGAGACAGAACTTCTTAAAATGGCAATGCGCCTTCCAGATGCTCTTAAAACAGAACGTGAGGAACTAGATGAAAACGAGTACACATCGATTGTATCAAATCTAGAGGAAGCACTTAAGGAAATAAACAAGTACCGTCTAGATGAAGGGAATTCTCTTAAAACGGAGTTTGAACTACGTATTGCAAACCTACAGCGCTTGCTGGAAGAGGTTATTGTACTTGATGTAGATAGACTGAGTGATGTAAAAGTAAGGCTTGAGAAAGCTGTTTCTGATCTTAAAGTAAATGTAGATGAGAATCGCTTTGAGCAAGAGCTTATCTATTACCTAGAGAAATATGACATTACTGAGGAAAAAGTTCGCTTAAAAAATCACCTAGATTACTTTACAGAAGCCCTAGAATCTGATGATTCTAACGGTAAGAAACTTGGCTTTATAGGTCAAGAAATAGGTCGCGAGATTAATACCGTAGGATCTAAGTCTAATTATGCACCTATGCAGCAGCTGGTAGTGCAAATGAAGGACGAACTAGAAAAAATAAAGGAGCAAGTTTTAAATGTACTCTAATGGCAAAGCAACCAGAAGATAATAATAGTGAACATCAAGGAAAGCTCATCGTATTTTCGGCACCTTCAGGAAGTGGAAAAACAACGATAGTAAGACACCTTCTAGCACAAGAAGAATTAAACCTTGAGTTTAGTATCTCTGCAACGAGCCGTGAGTCTCGTGGAGAAGAAAAGAATGGGAAGGACTATTATTTCATAGATCTCAAAGAATTTAAAAATCACATCAAGGCAGACGACTTTCTAGAGTGGGAAGAAGTTTACCGCGATAACTTTTATGGAACACTGTGGAGCGAGGTACAACGTATCTGGGCCATGGGCAAACATGTGATTTTTGATATTGATGTTGTGGGAGGTTTACGTATCAAAAAGAAATTTCCAGATAAGACACTTGCTGTTTTTGTAAAGCCACCTAGTGTTGACGAGCTTAAGATACGCCTTAAGAAGCGTAGCACAGAGAGTGAGGATAAGATTAACATGCGTATCGCAAAAGCTTCTGTAGAGCTCGCTACGGCACCACAGTTTGATCATATCATTCTTAATGACAATCTAGACAAAGCACTTAGAGAGGCTGTAACACTTGTTACTGATTTTGTAAAATAACATCAAGATGACATTACAAGATTTTAAAACCAAACTTGTTACCACACCTAGTGATATTCAATTTACCGATACCATGGAGGTTATAGAATCTCTATATACTTTTACGCCTAGCTCCTTTACAAATGGAGACATTCGTAATGAAAGCGGTCAGAACAATGGCTCTTGCAAGTTATTCGGTTTTGCAAAAGACCAAGGGTTGAATAAAAGTGACACACTACACTGTTTTGGCGCATATTACAGAGAAGATGTACTACAAAACCCAGAGGGTACAGATCACCAAAACATTAGAAACTTCATGCAGCACGGCTGGGATGGTATTTCCTTTGATGCAAATCCTCTCCATAAGAAATAACACATAAATACTACTCTATTGAAAATAGGTCTCTACTTCGGAACATTTAACCCTATTCACATAGGGCATCTTGCGATTGCAAATCACATGGCAGAGTATAGCGACCTAGACAAAATCTGGATGGTCATCACGCCACACAATCCATTTAAGAAAAAGAGTAGCTTACTAGATAACAATCATCGTTATCAGATGGTCTTAGAAGCTCTTGAAACCTATGATAAAATAGAGCCAAGTAATATTGAGTTCAATTTACCACAACCTAACTATACAGTATACACACTAGCTCATCTAGAAGAAAAGTATCCTCAGCACGAGTTTTGCTTAATCATGGGAGAAGACAATCTTAAAAGTCTTCATAAGTGGAAAAACTACGAAGTTATTCTCGAGCGTCACGACATATATGTATATCCTAGAATCTCTGAAGGTACGGTTGAAACACAGTTTGACAACCACTCAAAGATTCACAAAGTAGACGCTCCTATCATGGAAATTTCTTCTACAATGATTCGTAAGGCTATTAAGGATGGTAAAAATATAAGACCTTTATTACCACCTGAGGTACATACTTATATCGATCAAATGAACTTTTACAAATAGGTCATAAGTGTATGTCTAAACGGGACTTGACACAGCAAAATAGCAAAGAGGCTACCTACTACGGTATCTTGATGGTTATTTCATTTCTTGTACACCTCGCTTTAAAACGTGTAAAAGCTTCAGATAATGATTTACCTAATTTTCTCTTGGGATTTACGGTTGCTTTATTTGTTGCATCTAGTATACTCACTATCATTAAATATCTTAAAGCTAGAAAGGAACCTCAAAGCCCTAAGCTAGCTAAGGCTCGCGTTTTTATAATTATAGCAGTTATTTTCTGGCTATTTTTCTTAATGACCCTTTCTAAAGAAGTTTTGGAGATTTTTAGTCAGCTAGCTTAATTACTACAAATAAAAAAAGAACAAACATTCCAGACTATCGTCCTTCATATTTGTTCTTTTAATTAGTCTATAATCGCGCTTGAGCGCTTTCTTTTATTTCTCTAAGTGAGGAATACGTAATACTTGACCTGGATAAATCTTATCTACATCCTTAAGCATTGGTTTGTTTGCTTCAAAGATTTGTGGGTACTTCATTGGATCTCCGTACATCGCTTTTGAGATCTTGCTTAAAGAATCTCCGCTTACTACTGTGTAGAAACGAGCTTCTGGCTCTGGGTTCTCTACCGTAAGTCTATCATCTACAGTTGCAATACCTGTAGAGTTTCCTACTACCAGGATTACCTTTTCTTTAGTTGCTTGATCGTTTGCACTTCCAGTAACTACAGCAACATCTCCATCTATTGAGATATCAAGGTTATCAACATCAAGACCTAAGTCATTAATTGTTTCTGCCATGTTACTTGCTGCCTTAGCATTAGACATTGCAATTTTTTCTTCGGCTACTGCTGCTTTTTCGGCTGCTTCTTCTGCATCTGTTTTTCCTATTCCAAAAACTTTTGCTCCTGCATTTTTAATGAATGAAAATAATCCCATAGTTATAATATTTAGTTAGTGTTTTTATTGAGTACGGAAGTTACAAAAAAGCTAGAGTTATCAATCTATTGTTATGATGACTTTAGTAAATCTCAACGTATATTAACCCTTACCTAACATTTAAGCAGATCATCTATGTTTTTGTAGAATCTCATTCACATGAGCCACTTCCCAAAAAAAGAGAATCCTCACACTAAGTAACACTTAGGTAAGGATTCTCCAACTAAATAACCAACCAAAAATTCTTGAATCACACTGCCGTGGCTAGTGCAGTGATTATTACTTTTTAAGCGCTGCTGCTTTCTTTGCGGTAAGCGCTTTTATTTCTGCTTTAATGTCTGCCGTTTTCTTACGAAGTTTCGGCGCATTTTTACTCTTTCCATCTGTTGCTGTTCTAAACTGGATATACCCTCTACCTCTAAACTGGTAAGTAGTTCCCGTATTTACTTGATACAGCTCTATCGTTTCATCATCAATAACGGTAAGGTCAAAGAACTCATTGTCTGGAAAATTATAATCTAATGTTAAAGTCTTCAAGTAGAAATCTCCAGGCACATCATTTACATCATAGATTCCATCATAGTCCCAAAAAATGTTATTTGTAGATGTTCCGTTTCCATCTTCAGAGCTTCTAAAGTTTCCAGACTGTCCCGCAGGTAAAAACTGTAAGAAATTCTCATTATCAAATGGGTTTATTGCTCCTTCTTCACTGGTATATATTTTTTCCCAAGCTTCAAATTCTTGCAAGAAGTAGTGGATGTTGTTATAGAAAACCAAGTCATAGTCAAAAGTGCTACGTTGGTATCCTACTAGAATATATACTGCTCCTGTAGACGGGTGAAATAACTCTATCTCATTACCAGATAAAACACGCACATCAAATGAATAATCTCCATCCAGGTCATGATAAGCATCTAGCTCATACCCAAAAGTGTCATATGCTCCCACATCAATACCAAATCCTCCACCATTCTGACCTAAACCAGATAAGTTATTGTTTGCAAAGATGGTTCCGTTTCTAAAGGATACTGTAAATGCCTTTTGTAAAAATGGTACGGTAAGATTACCAGAAGAGGCATCGATATCTACATAAAATATTTCATACTGACTCAACACTTGATTAAGTGAAGG
Source organism: Dokdonia sp. R78006 (assembly GCF_042466145.1). Classification (NCBI taxonomy): domain Bacteria; kingdom Pseudomonadati; phylum Bacteroidota; class Flavobacteriia; order Flavobacteriales; family Flavobacteriaceae; genus Dokdonia; species Dokdonia sp. R78006. The sequence continues at coordinate 1,000,163 of NZ_JAXHBU010000001.1, forward strand.
TCCATTATCTACTTCAACATAAGGATCTACTACTACGATCTCTTCTGTATAACAAGAAGTAAATAGAGCTGCGATAAGCGCTACTGCAAATAATTTTTTGATCGTTTTCATACTGTTTGTTTTTTGATTCCCTTAACAGTATTCAAACGGCGTGCCAAAAATATAAATATCTAATTATTAGTTGATTATGTTTTAATTTCGCTTTCGCGAAAATGTTCTCAACCTCTTAAAAGTGCATTATATATAAAGTACTCACTTACGATGAGAGCAACTAACTCATAACCAAACCTCTTAAAATATTTCAAAGATTACGTCAACTCAAACAACTTCCCAGGCAAAGGTCTAACCACTCCTTTGAGTTCCATTTGCAATAATATACTCGCGATTTTAAAAGTGGGTAGCTTGCAGTTGAGAGCAATAATATCCATAAGCTCTTTTCCATTCTCGTTAAGGAATCGCCACACTACCTTTTCTTCTTCTGTGAGTTCTACAAAAAGTTGTTTTTGAATGGCTGGCTGCTGCTTTTCTTCTAGTTTCCAGTTGAGAATATACACGAGGTCGGCTGCGCTTGTCATGAGATTTGCTCGTTGCTGCTTGATGAGATTATTACATCCTAAACTTTGCTTATCGTCTGCACGTCCAGGTACCGCAAATACATCACGATTGTAGCCATTTGCAAAATCTGCCGTTACAAGTGATCCTCCTTTCTCTGCAGATTCAATCACAATAGTCGCTTCAGAGAGGCCTGCTATAATCCGATTGCGCTGCAAGAAGTTAGTATGCACAAAACTACTACGACTCCAGAAATCTGTAACAAAACCACCGTTTGCTTCTACTCCGCTCATATACTTGCTGTGTACTTTAGGATACACTTGATTGAGGCCGTGAGCAAGTACGCCTATGTTTTGTAAACCGTGGTCAATACACGCTTTATGAGCTGTAATATCCACTCCATAAGCAAATCCCGAAATAATAAGCGGATTAAGCGGAGCTATCTCTTTTATGAACTTTTTCAAAAATTGCTCACCATAAGTGGTAATCTTACGAGTGCCCACAATACTAATGATGCGCGGATTATTCCAGTTAATGTTTCCTCTAGAAAAAAGTACGACTGGTCCGTCTATACAATATTTCAATCGCTGCGGATAGTCTGGGTCTGTGTAGGTAGTTGCCTTAATATCATTAGACTGAATGAATGAAAGTTCTTCTTTCGCGAAAGCGTAATACTTCTCCTCACCGAAGGCACTAAGTTTATGATTTCCTATCCCATCTATTTTGAGAAGCGTGGTTTTAGGCTGTTTTAGTACCTCCTCTGCACTCCCAAATTGTTGTATTAATTTCTTGATGGTACCATCACCTAGATTAGGAGTATGTTGTAATGTAAGCAAGGAAAGCAATTCTTTTTCGGACATTAACTGTTGATTTTAAGACATCTAAGTAACAACTATTATATCTGTTAATAAAATAAATCACTAAATCTTGGAGGGTTGTGCATTTTGATTAATTTTGAATTATGCAGTTAGATCAGTACATAAGCGATTTATTATATAGATATGAATGTGTGATATTACCTGGTTTTGGGGCGTTTTTGACTCAAATCCAGAGTGCACAGATTCACTCAACAACCCATGCCTTCTACCCGCCTAAGAAGAAACTTTCTTTTAACGCGCAACTTACAGATAGCGATGGATTGCTAGCAAATTATATTTCTAAAACTGAGATGATCCCTCATGAGGAAGCGAGTACTCGTATTAAAACATACGTGCGTTTTCTTTTTGACAGTCTTCACAAGGGAGAAGCACAAACACTATCAAACATAGGTACTCTTTCTCTAGACACAGAAAGCAGGTTACAATTTGAGCCATCATACCACCTTAATTATCTTACAGATTCTTTTGGTCTTTCTTCATTTACCTCTCCAGAGATTTTAAGAGAAGTGTACAAAGAAGAAGTTACTGCTCTAGAAAGCACAACTCCTATAGCTTTCACTCCAGAACGCAAGGCAACGAGCTCGTGGATGAAGTATGCAGCTGCAGCTGTAATAACTTTTGGCCTTATAGGCGCTGTAGGATTTAACTATGTAAAAGATGTAGAGCAGCATAACTATGTTTCTCATCAAGAGGCAGAAAAGCAACTAGAAGATAAAATTCAAGAAGCTACTTTTGAGATACCTAATCCGCTACCAGCGATTAAGCTATCACTTACGAAGCCTGTAGGAAGCTATCATATTGTTGCAGGAGCTTTCCGTATGGAAGAAAATGCACAAACACGTGTGGACCAACTTACAGAACAAGGTTTTAAGGCTCGCAAGATAGGAACTAACAAATATGGCCTTCATCAAGTAGTGTATGGAAGCTATACAGACTCTCAAGAAGCTCTTGCCGCATTAAAGTCTATACGCAGTACAGATAATAAGGAAGCGTGGCTTCTTGTGCAAGAAATGGAATAATCCTTTATTAGATTTTCATTTTTAACCTTTCGAGTTTGACGTACCTTTGCGCCAAAATTGAAATGTAATGCAAGCACGTACGCCTACTGATTCAAAAACAACACTAACAGATTTAGTACTACCTAGTGAGACTAACCCTTTGGGTAATCTCTTTGGAGGTGAGTTACTCGCTCGTATGGATAGAGCTGCAAGTATTGCTGCAAGAAGACACTCTCGTCGTATTGTAGTAACTGCATCTGTAAACCACGTAGCCTTTAACCGCATGGTTCCTCTAGGAAGTGTAGTAACTGTAGAAGCAAAGATTTCTCGCGCTTTTAGAACCTCTATGGAGATAGTGATTGATGTGTGGATAGAAGACCGTGAGAGCGGCTTAAAATCGCAGGCTAATGAAGCAATTTATACCTTTGTTGCCGTAGATGAACAAGGAATCCCAGTTTTAGTACCACAAGTAACTCCAGAGTCTGATCTTGAGAAGAAACGATATGACGCCGCACTGCGACGTAAGCAACTATCACTTGTGCTCGCTGGTAAGATGAAACCAGAAGACGCAACAGAGCTTAAAGCTTTATTTATATAACACAAAAAAAGCCTCCAATTGGAGGCTTTTTTTATGCTTGTGGTTATTACCACTTTTCTACTTCTTCTTTAATAGCTTCTTTGGTTTTTCCAGTTTTTTCTTGGATACGACCTACAACTTCATCAAATTTTCCATCTGCAAATGTCTCGTCGTCGTCAAAGTGCTTTCCGTATTTCTGTTTAAAATCCCCTTTTACTTGATTCCACTTTCCTTCTAGTTCTGTGCTGTTCATAATCTTCTCTTTTTAAGTTCACCACTAAATTACTTTTAATGAGCGCTTTATTGTAATAAGAGAGTATTAAAAAGTGTTATGGTTGTGCTAAAGTTAATTAGGCAAAGTACGCTTTCGCGAAAGCGTAAAAAAAGAACATTACATATTAAGTACCCAGTCTGATGGGTTGAGCTTTGAAGTGTTTTTACGCACCGAAAATTTAAGAACACTCTTACCGCTGAAGGCATTGCGCGTGACTTGACCTATTTCTTGTTTAAAAGAAACTTGGTCGCCCTGCTTCACCTTGATACTCTTAAGGTTTGTATAGACAGTGAGATAATCTCCATGACGTATAAAAACAGTAATAGTACCTCCTTGCATATCTTGTATTTGAGTAACCTCTCCTGCAAACACAGCTCTCACAGCTGCGTCTGGTTCTGTCTCAATATCTACACCACTATTAGTAAGTGTAATACCAGGAAGCGTAGGGTGTGCAGATTTACCAAAGCGACGAGTGACTCTACCTCGCACTACTGGCCATATTAATCTTCCTTTGTTTCCAGAAAACTCTTTGGCTAGTGCAACCTCTGCAGGAGTCATTGCAAATGTCTTACTGCTAGCCGACTTTCCAGCTTTTTTATTACTCGCTGCAATAGCATCTGCAATGAGTTTATCTATTTGCCTGTCTATACGATCTGCCTCTTGTTGTTTCGTTTTAATCTGAGCTATGTAGCTACTGGATTTTTTACGAATCTCTTTCACAAGTTCATCTTGACGTTCCTTCTCTTTATCGAGCTCTCGTCTAGCTATACGATTCTCTGCAATAAGGGCTTCCTTATCGCCTTTTTGTTTAACCAGCTTCTTATTTGTTTCTTGAATGAGTGTGGTGCGCTCCTTAATCTGCAAGCCTTGCTTCTTGCGATAATTTGCATACTGCTTCATGTATTGCGTACGCTTATATGCTTGCTTGAAGCTCTCACTAGATAAGAGGAACATAATCTTACTTTGACCGCTCTTACTTTTATAAGACTTACGAATCATATCACTATAGTCATCTTTGAGTATGGTAAGTTCCTTGCGTAGGTTTTCCATTTTCTCGAGGTTCTCATTAATCTCCCGAGTAAGTAAATTAGCCTGACTATTAGTGACCTTGATAAGATCTGACCTAAGTCTAATTTTTGTGTCAAGGTCTTCTACTTGTGTGAGGATGGAAACTTCTTTCTTTTTATTTGTTTCGCGCAAGCGTTGCAACTGTTGCATTTCCTTTTTAAGAGACTCTCTGCGCTGTTCTAGCTGTCTTTGCTTTGCAGACTGCCCAAAGGCTGCTTGTGACATAAATAACGTCAAGAAACAGCTTACAATAAAGATGTATGCTAACTTACTTTTTTGCATTGAGCTTGATTTCTTGGTATCCAGAAGGAATAGAAAATGGCATGCGTACCTCTCCGTTTAAATCTATATCGCGATACTCTATTTGCACTTGAGACTGGTTCTTACCATCATCTGCAAGGATATCTAGCAAGTAAGGAAAGATCTTATTTCCTACTTCTTTATAATCACCATATGCAATATCAAGTGATCCTCCATTATCCTTTTGCTCTATACGTTGTTCTTGAGTAACAAAGTTTTGAGTATTAATCCCAAAGAATAAATTCACTTCATCAAGTTGCTTTCTTGGGGTAACCTCGTAGCCATTTTGAGTTTCCTTAAATGTATACTTCCCTTCTCTCAAATCATAAACAGTTTGCCCAGTGAGTAAACGCTGCAGTTGGAAAAAGTCTATTTCTACACCGAGATACTGACTTAAAAATGCAAAGTCACCGTCAAAGTATTGATTGTTGAGCTTATCATAAAACTGCACTTTTTGTGGTGTTATTAAAGCACGAGCACCAGAAAAGCCTATCAAAGATGCGTTCATCCAGATTTGTTTATCCTTTTCAATACGGATAGTAAGAGTAACTGTAGGCTTTGTTCCTTTTTTATCTCTGTACTTAATTTTTGTACGAGCATCAAAAGTTGTAAAATCTATCGCATTATTATAATATTCCTTTACAAGACGCTTAGAAGAAATATCTTCTACTGTCTCTGTAGTAGTAACTTTCTTTGCACCACCGCAACTTGCGAGCACTATTACTAATAATATGTAGCCTAGCTTCTTCATTAATTTCCTTGTGCTTTAAGTTCTTTTACTTTGCTGTAATAACGAGCTGCTTTTGCAGCATCTCCATCACCAGTGTGTGCATCACCTAGTTGCTTGTAAAAGTCCATCTCCATAATCAAATCTTCAATAATATAATCTACACCCAGTTCCAGCTGATCAATAGCAGCTTTGAACTTACCTTGTTTATTTAATGCCACGCCATAAGTAAGATACAATAACGGCTGCGACGGATATAAATCAAGACCATCTGCCACTACATCTTCTACTTTTTCAAAATCACCTGCGTCTAGCAATAATAAACTTGTGTTTTTTATAAGTTCGAGATTTTCTGGCTCACTATCTAACGCCTTAATAAGGTATGGCAATGCCTTCGCTTTATTTCCTTTTTGAATGTAATACGTAGCTAGCTCTTGATAAATATTTGCATCTACTACTTGCGTGTCAAAAATTGCAATAGCTTGCTCTAGCTCCGGCTCGTACTTAGGATTTCTATTTACAAAGAGTACAAAATCATTAAGCACGCGATGCTTTGCTGGCGGACTCATACGCGTACTCTCAAGTACCTTTTGCATAGAAGCAATTGCTTCATCTATCTTCCCATCATTAAGGTTGAACTTGTATAAAGCTAAGTGCACTTCGTCTGCATAAGGATTTACCTTTTGTAGCTCAAGTGCAGTTTCGTATGCCTTTTGCGTGTCCCCTTGCTCACTGTACAGTAATATAAGTTTGAGGTACTCTGCCTCGCTCTTTGGATTAGAAGCAATATTCTGTTCTATCTCCTTTACCTGTCTATTTGTATTACCAGAAAGCGCATATAATTTGCTCTTTAATCGATCTCGATATATGTCACTTCCTATCTCATCATCTAGCTCTTCAATGAGGTCAAGAGCTTCTTCGTATCGCTTCGTACTTGTATAGATGCGTGCAAGATCTTCCTTGTACTGCACATCAAACCCTATAAGCTTTTTTACTGTAGTAGCTGCTGCATCATAATCTTGCTGCTGAAAGTGAACTTCATATAATGCCTCTAAAACATCTACATCATTAGGTTTGATATCTAAGTAAGTATTAAAATCTGAGGCAGCCTCATCATAATTTTTGAGAAATACTTGATTTTTCCCTCTCTCAAAATATAATATGGCAAGCTCAGGTTCTACAGCGATACACTTATTTAATGATGTGATGGCGCGTTCATAATTTTCAATCCCCTTTTGCTTAAGAGCTTCAAAAAAAGCAGTTTGAAAAGCATCTGACACATCACCTAAGTCATCCACATTCTCATCTGCAAAAGGTGTTACCTCTTGCGGTTGCTGTGCGTTCATACGCTTTCGCGAAAGCGTAAAAAACACCGTTAATATGAGTATGTAAATCCCTTTGTTCATCACTTTATATTATTTCATCACTGTGTAATCTCCAAGACTTACACGCGTGTGCTCTCCATTATACTGTACTTTGTTACCTATCATGGCTTCGGTCCAATGTGCATTTTTAATAAGGCTATCCTTCTGGATCAAGCTATGGCTTATCGTACTATCTTCAATAGTTGTGCCAGCCCCTATCGCAACACCCGGACCTATAGTACAATTTTTAAGAACTACGTTTTCACCTATAAAACAAGGTTCAATAATAGTTGAATTCTCATTTACCACAGAGTCTGCAATTAGTTGCTCTTCTTTTTCATCGTGTAAGAACTGTAACATCTTAGAATTAGTATCTATAGCTACTTCTTTATTACCACAATCCATCCACTCTGTAACGGTTCCCGTTTTGAAAATACGACCTTCGGCCATCATTTTCTTAATACCATCGTTAATCTGGTATTCACCTCCATTCATTAGATTTTCATCTAACACTTCTTGAAGCTTCTCTTTAAGAACGGCTACATCCTTAAAATAATATATCCCTATAACGGCTTGATCAGATACAAATGTTTCTGGCTTCTCTACAAGCTCTACAATTTCTTCTTTGTCATTAAGTTTTACAACTCCGTAAGCCTCAGGATTAGGGACTTTCTTAGTCCATATAACACTATCTGCCTTTGGATCTAGCTCTAAGTCTGCACGTATTAATGCATCTGCATATGCAATTACCGCAGGACCGGTTAAAGAAGGCTCTGCACTCATGATTGCGTGACCAGTTCCTAATGGCGCTCCCTGACGATAAATAGATGCTTTTGCACCAAGGCTTTGTGCAAGTTCCTCAAGTTGTGCAATTACAGCATCCCCAAAAAATGTAGGATCACCAAGTATAAAAGCAATCTCGTCTACTGGTTGCTTTAAAATTTTTGCAATATCACGCACTAAACGATGCACGATAGGTGCTCCTGCAACAGGAATAAGTGGTTTAGGTATTGTTAAACTATGTGGTCTTAATCTCGAGCCGAGTCCGGCCATTGGTACTATTATCTTCATCTTTTATAAATCTTTATTTATTCCATTTACATGGAATTTAATACTTATTGCTTTTAGAGAGAGCAATTCTTACCTACGTAGGAATTTATTTTACTCCTGTACTCCCAAAACCGCCTTGACCACGATCTGTAGTTGAAAGTTCTGTAACTTCTTCCCATTGTCCTTGCTCGTGCTTTGCTATGACCATTTGTGCAATGCGTTCACCATTTTCAATTGTAAACGGCTCATTAGAAAGGTTTACAAGAATTACTCCTACTTCTCCTCTATAATCTGCATCTATGGTTCCTGGAGCATTGAGTACGGTGATTCCTTTTTTGGCAGCTAGTCCGCTACGTGGTCTTACCTGTGCCTCAACACCTATAGGAAGTTCCATAAATATTCCTGTAGGAACAATGGCTCTTTCTAATGATCCTATCGTGATTGACTCTGTAATATTTGCACGTAAATCCATTCCTGCACTAGCAATGGTTTCATAGTGAGGAAGTGCGTGTGCACTTTTATTAATTACTTTAATCTTCATTATAATCTATTTCAATTCCGCAACTGCGGTGTTTTTATTAAACTAAGAGTTGACTTTATTTTCTTTTCAACAATCTTAATAAAAGCTCTTTTTCGCGAAAGCTAATAAAGCCTATTAAAACTACAATCATACCGACTCCTACAAGATACAATGGCAAGCTCCCAACACCAAAATAATCTCTAAAACCATAGAAGAACACACAAGAAAATGTAATACTCATGACTAGATACAAAAGTATATTTTTTACATCATAAGGAACTGCTAAATGTTTGCGTCCCATGAGATAAGATACAACCATCATTAATCCATAAGCACTACAGGTAGCAATAGCACTGGCGAGATATCCTATTCTAGGTATCAACGTTACATTTATAACGATAGTGAGAATGGCACCGCCTACAGAAATGTATGCACCATATCGAGTTTTATCTGTCACTTTATACCATACGGACAGCGTTTGATAAATTCCAAAAAACAGGTATGCTACGAGAATGAGTGGCACGATGTACATGCCTTCCCAATATTCTTCTCCATCTAACAAAATCACTTTTACAACGTCTACGAGGACCACATAAGCAAATAATGCAATGGAGCCTAAGACTACGAATGCCTTTGTAATCTGAGCATACATGACTTGTGCATTTTCATTTTTTGCTTCGCTAAAAAAGAAAGGTTCAATCCCTATTCTAAATGCAGTAGCAAACAGTGTCATACCAATAGATAATTTATAGCAGGCGCCATAAATAGCCACTTCCCCTTTGGCGATGTCTTCTGGTAGTAATTTTTCCAAGAGGATTTTATCAAAAGATTCATTGATCGTAAAAGCTAAGCCTGCCAGTAAAACAGGTGTTCCATACGTAACCATCTTCTTCCACAAGTTTACATCAAAAGACCACTTTACAAAATATGGCTTGATCACGATTAAAAAAGTGAGCACACTTGGTAAACAAAGTGCTATGAAAACGAGCTCTATCTTATCTGAAGGTAACCAACTAGAAACACCATCTAAACCAGGTAGCCATACTAGTAATATTACAGAGAGTCCTGTTGAGATTACAACATTGAGCAATTTTATAAATGCATATGTTCCCGACTTCTTTTGCGCTCTCATGTATGCAAAAGGGATTACGGTAAGCGTATCAAATGCAATAATGAGGATGACCCATCGCCAGTACGTAGCAGGTACATCTGAGATTTGTGATAGCGTATCAATACCCAAAAATGCTATAATCGTGAATGCAACTGTAGAAACCAGTAAGGCTATAAGGGATGTAGATAGCGTCTTAGCACTATACTTATCATCATTAAAAAATCTAAAAAAAGCTGTTTCCATACCATACGTAAGAAGCACGTTGAGTATCATCACATAAGAAAATACGATAGTCACTTCTCCAAAGGCCTCCTTGTCTGGTAAATATCCAGTATAGAGACGTGTGAGTAGAGCCGTAAGAACGCGCGGTAATACCGTCGCGAGACCATACACAAAGGTGTGTTTGAAAAGGCTTTTAAGAGAACTCAAATAATTATGTATTTAAGTAGCCAAAAGTACAGAAATTATACTAGCAACTAGTTACGACCACCACGTGGTTTCTGACGAGGGTAGGCTTTAGTTTCTTTCTCTACAACCTTCGCGATTTTAGCGTATTTAAGCACTCCATTATCACGGTAAGTTATACCAGCTTCAGATGGTGATAATGTAAATGGAAATACGTCATTTTGAACAGGAGGAGTATTTACCGCCTCATCTTCTACATTATCAGACATCACTAGATCTTGATTAGGACCTTGGTCTGTTCTAAAGCGAGCAATGTAGTTATCACTACCACGCATAATTTTTCCTACGCTTTCGCGAAAATATACGTTTTCTAATACCACATTTGCTTCTAATGCTTCTATATCTAAATAGAACTCTATTCCCGAGCCTCCTTGAGCCATGCCAGCAACATACGTATTATAATATGCTGGACTTGATGCAAAAGCTGGTTGAGATAGGACCATAGTTTGTTGAGTATCTGACACAGCGGTAGACTTACATTGTGTGAGTAATAATGAGGAGAATCCTATGCTTAAAAGCGCTACTAGTTTGTACATTTTCATAATTGGTTGTTTTGAGTTTATATTCAAAACCCTTGCCATAAAGATAGTAAAGATATTTCTTGCGGATATGACTTCATTTAAATGCAGCGCCTAGGCGCTATTACCCCAAAATGATGTGCATAAAAAACCCCAACCGTTACCGATTGGGGTTTACTATATAAGTTATAATAGTACTATTTAAGTCAATACTAGTTATTCAAAGCTTCTGCTCCACCTACGATCTCTAAAATCTCGTTTGTAATAGCAGCTTGACGTGCTTTGTTATATTGTAATTTAAGCGCATCTCTAAGCTCTGTTGCGTTGTCTGTTGCTTTGTGCATGGCAGTCATACGCGCACCGTGTTCTGATGCCACAGAATCTCTAATTCCTTTAAAAAGTTGTGTTTTTAAAGCTTTAGGGATTAATCCTTCAACGATTTCCTCTTTAGAAGGCTCAAAGATATAATCTGCAGTTGCTGTTGCTTCCTCTTGTATGGTTGCTACAATAGGTAGAAACTGCTCTGGAGTTACAATTTGAGTTGCTGCGTTCTTAAATTTATTGTAGATAATGTCAATGCGATCGTATTCACCAGCTTCAAAACGAGTCATTAGATCTTCTGCAATTGCGGCTACATTATCAAAAGTAAGATCATCGTAAATATCATTGTTATTTTCGATTACCTTAAAAGTCTTTGCTAAAATAGCATCAGCTTTTTTTCCTAATGTAACTAAGTGCACTTCTTTACCAGCATACTTTGCGGCAACACGTGCATTAACACCTTTGATAATATTTGTATTAAAAGCTCCTGCTAGACCTCTGTTTGATGAAATAGCTACTATAAGTACCTTCTTTATCTCACGATCTTCTGCAAGTTTACTTCCAGAATCTGCATCTAGTGTAGCGCTTAAGTTCTGTAAAAGCTCAGTAAGCTTATCAGAATATGGGCGCATTGCTGTAATTGCATCTTGTGCCTTTTTCAACTTTGCAGCAGATACCATTTTCATGGCACTAGTGATCTGCATCGTAGAAGATACCGATGAAATTCTGTTTCTTATTTCCTTTAAGTTTGCCATCTTCTTTAAATTCCCGTAGTCTCAAGCATTACATCTTGAACATCACGATTTGTCTTTAATTTTGACAAGTCTCCCGCTCGCGCGGGAGTTGTTGAATTACATTTTTCGCGAAAGCGAAATACTCTTAGATATACTTTGCAGATAGGTCTTTTGCAACAGCTACTAATGTATCTGTAACCTCGTCTGTAAGTTTTCCAGATTTAAGTGTATCAAGGATACCTCTATGCTTAGCGTTTAAGAATTCGATATAATCTGCTTCAAATTCTTTAACCTTATTTACTGGTACGTTACGTAGTAAGTTTTTAGACCCTGCATAAATAATTGCAATTTGATCCTCTACTGTAAACGGTGTATTTTCTGCTTGCTTAAGTATCTCTACGTTACGCTTTCCTTTTTCAATTACGTTAAGGGTTGCAGCATCAAGATCAGAACCAAACTTTGCAAACGCTTCCAATTCACGGAAAGCTGCTTGATCCAGTTTTAAAGTACCTGATACTTTTTTCATTGATTTAATCTGTGCGTTACCTCCTACACGTGATACCGAGATACCTACGTTAATAGCTGGACGTACACCAGAGTTAAATAAATCTCCATCTAAGAAGATTTGCCCATCTGTAATAGAAATTACGTTTGTAGGGATATAAGCAGATACGTCACCCGCTTGTGTCTCAATGATAGGAAGTGCAGTAAGTGATCCTCCTCCTTTTACGATAGGCTTAAGACTATCAGGAAGGTCATTCATTGTTCTTGCAATGGCATCATCATTAATCACCTTTGCAGCACGCTCAAGTAATCTAGAGTGTAAGAAAAATACATCTCCAGGGTATGCCTCACGTCCCGGTGGACGACGAAGAAGAAGTGATACCTCACGGTAGGCAACTGCTTGCTTAGATAAATCATCATAAATGATTAATGCTGGACGACCTGTATCTCTAAAATATTCTCCAATCGCTGCTCCTGCAAATGGTGCATATACTTGCATTGCTGCTGGATCTGATGCGTTTGCTGCAACTATCGTTGTATAAGCCATAGCTCCAGCCTCTTCAAGTACATTTGCAATAAGTGCAACTGTAGAAGCTTTTTGCCCGATGGCTACATATATACAATGTACTGGCTCACCAGCATCGTAAAATTCTTTTTGGTTAAGGATAGTGTCAATACAAACAGTAGACTTACCTGTCTGACGGTCACCAATTACAAGCTCACGCTGCCCTCTACCTACTGGTATCATCGCGTCAATTGCTTTGATTCCTGTTTGTAATGGCTCTGTTACTGGCTCACGAAAAACAACACCAGGCGCTTTACGCTCAAGTGGCATCTCATAAGTTTGTCCAGCGATAGGTCCTTTTCCATCAATAGGAAGACCTAGTGTGTTCACCACACGTCCAGTAATACCTTCACCTACCTGGATAGATGCGATACGCTGTGTACGTTTTACGGTGTCACCTTCTTTAATAGATAAAGAAGTACCTAAGAGTACAACCCCTACGTTATCTTCTTCAAGGTTAAGAACAATTGCTTCAAGACCACTTTCAAACTCAACAAGCTCACCATACTGTGCGTTTGCAAGTCCGTAAATACGAGCGATACCATCACCCACGGTCAATACTGTTCCTACTTCGTCAAGGGAAGCTGTTGCTTCAAAACCTGAAAGTTGTTTCTTTAAAATTGCCGAAACTTCTGCTGGTTTAACTTCTGCCATTACTATTTATATTTGGTTTACGCTTCCGCGAAAATTGATATTCGTTGTTTAATTATACAAACTCTATCACCGCATTAATGCAGCGACAAAGGTAATTACTTTTTAATGTTTTGATTGTAAAAATCAACTACAGCTTCTGCTGAACTTAATTCTCTATAATCTAAATCCTTTAGTGCTTCTAAATCCTCTCCAAAATACTTATTCATACCTTCAAGATTCTTATCTGCATTTGAGATATTGAATTGAAATCCTTTTTTCTCTTTCTTAACTTTAACACTGTAAGCGTTATTATCAACATCTTGTAATATTAAAATGTTATCATCTTCTTTGATAATTTTATAATACTCAGAAGTATCAAAGCTAAGTGAACTCATTGCTCCCGCAGCAAGCTCTAGGCCTTTTCCTTTAAGTTTTGCACCAATGTAACAACTCTCTTCTCCATCAACGGTAAGACAAAAACGCTCTTCGTTTTTTGAAGAAAAAGTTTTATATCTAGTCTTTCCTTTTTTATTCTTGTAACGTACAGATACTTTCTTTCCTGTATCCTCACCGCCTATTGCAACAACATTATCCCAATCACCAGGAGCAGGAATATCCGTCCATTTTACAGAGATATCTCCTTCAACACGTTCACCTTTTTCACTGATGATATATCCGGATGCACCATAAATATTATTTGAAGCTTCTTTAGCTACTTCATAAGCCTCTACAGCTTCAACACGAGCCGCCTTAAGCTGCTCTCCTCTTGCAATTTGTGCATTTTCTCGCTTTTCCTCGACCTGATGGCCTAGTGTTACTCCGTTTACACCTAATTGCTTAGCAAGCTCTTGAACAAATCTAGTCGAATAAGAACCATTATTATTTCTATTACTAGACTGAGCCACATAACTGAAAGTTGTTTTTTCATAGGGTAAATTAACTTCAACATTATTTGACTTAGATCCAAATGCCGTAATACTAGCAATTGCAACCTTATGATTATCTAAATCATAAACACTAAATGTTGTGGTAGATGCTTCACGTTCATCCGTGTAATATCCAATTACATTTGAATCATCCGGACCCTTGTAACCTTCACGAATTTTTTGATCATCCCCTACAGTTACATTTATACTTGCAAGCGCATTCTTCTTCGCTTTTTCTTCAGCAATTTGGCCTTTCAAAAGATCATTATACTGATTAGTTAAATTAGGACGATCAACGTCTAAAAAACTATTAAGTGTTTCAATTTCTACTCCGTCTGTTGAAAGAAGTTTATATTTCTTAAAAAGAAGCTCAGCTATACCTTTTTTCAAGTTCATTGTAAAACTAAGGTATTCCATGTCTACCTCCGTTCTCTTAGACTCGTCGGCATTTTTGATAATTAACCACTCCTTACTTAGGTCTTCAGAAATTTTGAGACCTTTATGATCAACAATAAATTTCTCAGCGTCATCATCTAAGCTTGTAAAAGTATAAGAGACACCAAGCTTTTCGATTTTAGCTACCTGCACCTTATCTGCTTCAACAAAGTCTTTTTTGACTTTAATTTTTTGAGCTAAACCTGAAGTTACACTCAAAATAATTACTGCGGCTGTTAGAAAAATGTTTCTCATAGAAGAAGGATAGGAATTATAAACTATTACTAAATTCTCTTTTTAATTTGCCTAACTGGCTAGCGATACTCGCATTATATTGCGTATCACCTACACGTAGCACAAAACCACCTATAATGCTCTCATCGATTACATTAGTTAGGGTTACGTTTGTACTTCCAGTAAGAGCTGTCACTTTTGCTAAAACTTTAGTTTCTAGCTCTGGTGTTAAAGCTACTGCGGTTGTTACCGTTGCAGCTTCAATTTTATTAGCTTTATTATATTCTGTAATAAAGCTTTGTGCTACGCCGCCTAACAAGTTAGCTCTTTTATTATCAACAAGAACATCAATAAGACCAAGAGTCTCCTTTGTTCCGTCTGTAAATACTTGACGTAATACTGCACGTTTATCGTCTGTTTTGATAATTGGGCTATTAAGAGCATTGCGAAGACCTTTACTTCCTTCTAGCGTTGCTGTAACAGATTTCATATCATTTAAAACTGCCTCAATAGTACCATTATCTTTTGCAAGATCTAGTACTGCTTTTGCATATCTTATTGCTGCTCTACTCATAGTGATGGCCGCTTAAATTCTATTAGTTTAAAGTCGTGTTTCCTAGCATCTCATCTACGAGCTCTAGTTGCCTTCCTTTATTTGAAAGTTCACTCTTTACAACTTTCTCTGCAATCTCTACAGATAGTGCTGCAACCTGACCTTTAAGATCTGCGATAGCGCTCTTACGCTCAGCTTCGATTGCGGCCTGCGCTTGTGATACCATTTTATCTGCCTCAAGTTTTGCTTCTGCCTTAGCATCGTCAATCATTTTAGCCTTCATCTCACGAGCTTCTTTAATCATAGACTCACGCTCTGCACGTGCTTCTTTTAAAAGCTTCTCGTTATCTGCTTGAAGATTTTGCATGTCTAGCTTTGCTTTTTCAGCAGCATCTAGAGCTCCTTGTATTCCTTCTTCACGCTCATTAAGAGCATTCATGATAGGCTTCCAAGCAAATTTTACCATCAATAAAATGATAAGTAAAAAAAGGATTGTTTGTTTTACAAACAGGTCAAGTGAAAAATTGTCTAATAATTGTTCCATCTCAAAAGTGATTCTTTGTTCTTTTATTCTTTGTTTAATGAAATTCAACTCCTGTAACCAACCGTTACAGGAAGTTGAATTTTAAGGTTGATTTGGATTAAGCTCCTAAAATTAGGGCACCAAATGCAAGTCCTTCTAAAAGTGCAGCAACGATAATCATCGCAGTCTGGATCTTACCAGCAGCCTCAGGCTGACGAGCAATTCCTTCCATTGCAGCTCCACCAATCTTACCAAGACCGATACCACCTCCAATTACTACTAAACCAGCTCCCACTAAATTTGGGATCATTGGTGCTACTTCTTGTACTAATGCTAAAGACATAATAGTGTATATAAAAAATTAAACAAATAAAAATTCTTAATTAAGTGAAGTTCTTTCTAATAACCTCAGTATCCTCTATCGTTTCACCATGCTCATCATGTAACTCCTCGTCATGATGATTATCTGCTACAGCCATACCAATAAATAGAGCTGACAATGTAGTGAATATATACGCCTGTAGAAATGCTACTAGCAATTCTATGAGCATAATAAATAGTGACAAGAATAATGATACTATAGTAGAACCTGCAACGCTAAGTGAATCTTGCAATAAGATTCCCACCGCAACAAGACTCATAACTACCGTGTGACCTGCCGTGATGTTTGCAAATAAACGTACTAACAGTGAAAATGGCTTAATAACCAATGTACCTGCAAGCTCGATAATACCTAATAATGGTCTGAACACGTAAGGTATACCTGGCATCCATAACATGTGACCCCAAAAATGCTTGTTACCGCTAAATACGTAAATCACTAATGTAATAACAGCAAGTGCTGCAGTTACCGCGATCTGACCTGTAACGTTAAAGCCAAATGGCATTAAACCTACAAGGTTAAGTATCCAGATAAAGAAGAATACCGTAAGAAGGTATCCAGTAAATTTTCTGTAGCTCTCCCCAATGTTTGGTTTTGCAATCTCGTCTCTCACGTAAATTACTAGAGGCTCAAGTACTCGTGCAAATCCTGTTGGGATATTTTTTTTCTTGTATTGTCTTGCTAGTCCTGAGAACCAGATTAGCATTAAAAGTCCGATTAGTAAGATACCAAAAACACTTTTTGTAATTGAAAGGTCAAAAGGTTTTGAAGCATTTGTAGCGTGGTGATCTTCATCATAAGTAAGACTTGTTGCTCCTGCATCAAGTTCATAGATACGACCGTGATTTTTTACAAAGCGGCTTTCTCCCTTAGTTACGATTACCTGTCCTTCATCATCATGATGAAACTCAGAAGACATAAACGCAGTAAATCCGTTTTCTCCCCATAACATTACAGGAAGTGGAAAGCCCCAGTGATGCTCTACTCCATTATCATCAAAAGTTGAGAATAAATGGAAGTCGTGAGAATCCTTTAAGTGATGCTGTATATAAGCCTTTACCTCCTCTTTAGTATTAACCGGATTTCCTTTTTCTCCAGTCTTTCCAGCATCCGCTTTCGCGAAAGCGTAAAAGGGAATACTAAGAACAAAAACTAATACTAAAAGTGTGATTGATTTTGATGCTACCTTCATTCTTAAATTTTCAATAAATAACGTAACCTTAAATTTTGTGCAAAAATACTCATTTTCTTGAAAATAAAATGCATTTCTTAATTATTTCAAAATTAATCCGCTCTGTTTAGCATTTTAACAACCACCATCACCTCATAAATTATGAAAATAGCAATAGGAATGAGTAATGATAATTTATCTGACTTTGTTAATTGCAAGCTTGTAGACAGCAATTCTCTAAAAATCACAAAGAAGAGCATCATTTTTAAAACAATAGATCCTAGGTATAAAAACCCTATTTGATCCTTAAACTCTTTTAAAAAATAAATTATGAGCTCAAATGTTAAAACAAAAAATAGAGATAATGAAGCATGAAAGATATATACATCTCTCAAGCTGTAAGGAGGAGAGCTATCTAGTGACGTTAACAAGTAATTATGCAAGCTGTAACTTATAAAAAAAGTGATTACAGCAATGATTACATACAAGAGTAATTTTTTTATCACGACTACTTGTTAAGTTGTATTACTCCTTTGATTACTATATAAATGGAAAGAAAAACTGATAATAATGTGATTGTAGTCTCTAGCCAATTTGCCTCATACCGCACATCGAGCCATTTTCCTAATAAATTACCTAAGTAGATGGTTACACCCATCTGGAAAGGTATGGTGGAAAATTTAACCCATTTATTAAGCTGAACGTTCTTCTTTTCCTTTGCCATTTGACAATGATTTTACGCTTCCCTTCATAACGCAAGATGCATTAAAGGTTGCTCCTGGCTCTACCGCTAGTTTACCAGTAATTACTTCGCCTTCAATATGAGCAGCTGTTTTAATAGAAAGAAGGTTTTTGATTTCTAATTTACCTTCTATTTTACCTTCTACATCTGCATCATTACAAATAAGAGTTCCTATGACCACACCTGTTTTTCCTATAACGATTTTATTAGGTGATGTAATATTACCATGTATAACTCCATCAATACGGAAACCACCTTCTGAGGTAACATCCCCTTTAAGTGTTGTACCCTGGCTTATGCGGTTCTGCTGGTTAGTGAGGTCAGGTCCTTTTCCTTTCTTATTGTCTGAAAACATCGGTAAAAAATTAGTCAGTTAATTTGAATCTTGTGCTTTGTAGGCATCAAGATTTTTATGCATTTGTATTATTTTATAATTCTCTGAAGCGATTACCATACTAGGTAATGTTATCAAAATATCTTTATTAGTACTAAGCAACTCTACGAGACCTTCTGCTTGCCTGCGGCTACTTAAAAAATGAACTACAACAAACGATTGTTGTGCATCATAAACATCAATGGAGGTTGAGAACTCAGTATAACCCACCTCATCAAAGCTTTCTAAAAGCTTTTTCTGTAAATCCTTTGCTCCTTGAATATTACTGTTATTAAATGGGTAGACTATTTTATAGTTAATTGCAATTGCCTCGTCATCAAACTGATCAAACTTCATGGTAGGCAGCGCATTTTGAAGTAAGCTTTGTGCTTTTTTTCCTTCTTCCGTACGGGGATATGTGAGTGCTACATAGCTCAACCCTTTTTTGTAAGCGTCATAACCTTCATATCTACCAGCGACTGTTGCCTTGAGTAATTCAAATTTTGGCAAATATGGATCGCCATAAAACTGGTCTATCCTTTTATTTAAATCACTCTCAAGATTTGCAAAGTTTTGATTTTGGAATCTCTTATATAATCCTTTGTACACCTCTTCTGGCGACTCTGCATCGGCTTCTAATGCTTTGTCTGGATTATTAATGCGGGTAGCATAACGAGAATCTGGATATTCCGTTGTGATTTTATTTTTATAAGTATTCGCTTTCGCGGAAGCGTTCATAGCCCCATACACTTGGTAGAGATTGTATAATGCAGGAAGCACTAACTTTTCATCTGGATTAAAAGCTAACAATTTTTCTAATCGCTGCGCTGCCAAAGGATATTCTTTAAACTTTTCCTTATAAATAAGCCCTAGTTGAAAGTATGCAAAGTCACGTTCTTTTAATAAACTATCTACCTGCGTTTTCTCTCTTGGTAAGGTTGCAATATAATCTGCCGCAGTCATCGCCTTCTCACCATCAAGCTCCGGGTTATCTAAGGCTACTGGCAATGTACCAGAATTGAGTGGTACAGACTGTGTAGAAGATAATCTCCACCCATCTACAAGGCGACGCTTTCCCCATCTTTTTTCAAAAGACTGTTTCCCATAAGAAACAGCTACGTCATTATAGAAATAAAATTCTCCTGGCTCACCTCCTATTGCCCTTCCGCCACTGCTTGAAGCATTAAAAAACTCATTGTTTCTTATGTTATCAATGCGCGCAATAGAATCTGCCGCTTTCTTTGCTTTAATTTGAGCAATATAGTTATCGAAATAAGCTGTAAGTGAATCTTCAGAAAGTGTAACAAGCGCTATAATACTGTCATTGCGCTGTGTAAGGTTTTCGTAATCTATAACATCGGTTAGATTCTCACGCTTTTTCTTGATAGTACGATACTCACGGCTGCGATCACTTATCTTACCTATAACGCTATCATAATAAGCTCCTGCAATTTTATAAGAGGCTTGCTCAAAACTATAGTCTGCAAGTGCTAGGTAATCTCTAGAAAGCAAATAATCATCTGTACTACTTTGTCTCAACGACTTATTATAATTTACAATTGCAGAGTCTTCTCTTGCTGTTTTCATAAAGAAGTCTGCCTTTGCATAATAGATTTTATCTAAAAATGGTCTGTTTTCACGGTTACGTACCATCTTATCTAATCGCTCTCTCAAAAGCAGAGTATCTGCTTCTTGATAATCATAATTACGTATCTGCTCTATATGAGCGTTTATGTGATACTTGCGGGGAATCTTTCTATTAAGATCAATTACTTCTTGGAATGCTAGGTTTGCACTATCCTTTTCTTCTAAACGATTGTAGAGTTGTCCCTTAATATAATTATAACGACCTCTCTCCTCAGATTTACGAGTTAATTTTGAAGCGTCTTTAATGTAAATAAGAGCACTATCTAGTTTATTTAAATTGAGATATGCTTGAGCAAGCATCGCCTTTGCATCTGCAATGTCTTGATCCTTTAATTTATTTTCAACCTTAAATATTTTCTCAAGGTTAGCAATTGCAACCTCATTATTTTCAAGGCGGATATTCGTCTTTTCTTTCCAGACTTTGGCTTGCGCTATATTATTACTTTTAGGATAGTATGCCAGCACGTAATTAAAGGCCTCTAGTGCAGGCACAAACTGCTGATCGTAATAACGTGCTTTACCTAAAAGAAGAAAAGCTTCATCCATTTGTGGATTACGCTCCTCACCATCTATCTTCATAGCATGGTTTTGTATTGCTTTAATAGCTTTTTCTTCTGCTCTTAGAAAATTAGGATCTCTGTTCTCTTCTCCTAGTGCCGTATTTTCCTCAAAAACGATACGCTCAATGGGTAAGATATCCCAGTAATTATCATTAAAGGTTTGCACGAGCGAGCTTTTGCCTTCTTCAAGGGCTACATTACCGTTATATAAAGTATTAAACTCTGTAGTAACAGCATGGAAGTTACGACTCAAAAAAGAATCGTTCTTACGAGAACAACTCGATAGAGATAGTGTGACAACACCAGTAATGAATAAACGTTTTAAGAGTAATTTCAAACCTTATTTGTTTTTACTAAAAGGAACTGTAATTTACCTTTATTAGTATGGAAGCTCGTAAAAATACGCTTCTTTTTGAAAAAACGAAGATTTCTATCAGTAATTAAATAGTATTCACTTAGTAAGAAATATCCTCTTCACAACAAATAAGCAGCAAAAAGACATTTTACGCAATCGTTTGAATTTTTATTATAAAAATTACCCCATGTTCATCATTGATTGCAAGCACTTTAGTACATTTACAATTCAAGCCGTTTAAACGGTTTGAACAATTAAGTTGGGGAACTTAGGAAATGGTTGCTTTATTGTGACCATTTTTTTTTACCTAAAACTTATATCTCTGTGATCACCTCATTACCAGCAAAATAACCTTCTAACTCTTTAAGAGTCGCTGGTGAGGTAATAATGTCCTTTACAAGTTCTCCTTTCTCAAGCACTACAATACGCTCACAAACTTCTGTAACATGCTGTAAGTCATGACTTGAAACAAGTACTGTAACCTCCTTGTCAATGGCCATTTGCTTGATAATTCCTTTGAGTCTTATTTGCGTAGTTGGGTCCAGATTTGCAAAAGGTTCATCAAGAATAATAACATCAGGCTTTCCTATAAGCGTTGCCACGATACCCACTTTTTTCTGATTTCCCTTAGAGAGATCACGCAAATACTTGCGCTTTCCTATAATCTCATCATTAAAGAAATCTTCAAAAGTTGCAAGTAACGCATCTACATCTGCCTTATTCTCGCCTCTCAAGTCTCCTATAAAGTAAAAGTATTCCTCTGGTGTTAAGTAACCTATGAGAAAAGTCTCGTCTATAAAAGATGCGGTGTGTGTTTTCCAGTCTTCACTTTCATTTACCTTTACTCCACCATTTTCTATATAACCAGAAGTAGGCTGGATAAGATCTAGCAAACAGCTAAAAAGTGTTGTTTTACCCGCGCCGTTATTACCTACGAGTCCAAATGATTGTCCCTTAGGAATCTCAAAACCTTCAAGATTAAGAACTGTTACTCCACTATATGATTTTGATAAGTTGTTTATAGTAATCATAGTCTCTGTTATTTAGTTTGTTTGTAAGCATCAAGCGTTTTATACTTCTCGCTCTTATATATTTTAATAATCTGGTCAAACACTTTATCTCTAAAGGCAAAACCTATCAACCCTACTATAGCAACAAGTGCGTACCCTAGCATAGGCCCCACTGTAAAGTGGCCTATAGCATATAAAGCCATTGGTCCAAGCATTTTTGGCAAGCTCACGAGTAATGTTTTAAGGTTAAAAGAGCTCTTATCACCAAAGGCTTTTTTACCACTCTGTAAGTCTATAGGTGTTTTTATAAACGCACCACCAAGTAACACTAAGTGAGCGTTAATTCCCATATTAAAAATGGCGCCAACAATGATGGCGAGTAGCACATCTACCCCAAAGTAAACATAAGGAATACAAAGTATTGCAGAGATAAGAGTGGCGATTACCACTAGTAACCACTTTGATTTTAAATACTCTTTATAAGCGATATTTTGCGTCATCATGAGCGGATAGTAAGCACTATCCCATGATGGAACAAACTGACCAAAACTGAACAAAAACCCTCCCGACACAAACACTGCCGCAAACATCATCCAGAACGGACCACTATAAACCTCTATAGCATCTCCAAAAAACAACAATCCATAAAACAAAAACATCATACTCATAAAGACCGTAGTCTTAGAGCGTTTATTTCTCATTATAAGTCTAATGTCATTTTTGAGAAATGTAGATTGTTTCCCAAAACGGTCTAACCATCCTAAATCTCCACCGCTTGCTTTACTCACCTTTTTTGCCAGCCCTGCATCAAGGTATAATCGTGCTAAGAAATATTTAAATGCGATGGTTGCCACCACAGCAAGTAGTGCTATGGGGAAAATAACCGTCCACTTCACTTCATACAACCCTTGAAAGAATGGCTGAGTGAAAGCAGTAATATCAAAATATTCATAATACTGAGCAGCGCCTAGAAGTGCAAAAAGCACTCCCGTACCTATCACTAACCACAGCTTATCATTCAAAAAGACATTGATAAAGTTATTTGCATATATAAAACAGAACATTGCAATATGCCATACCAATACTCCCAGCGGATTAAAGTCTTGTGTAATTAATACAATAGAGAATGGAATAAAGAAAAATGCATGCATCCAGTTCCAAAAAGAAAGTACCGTCTTGCCTAATGCAAATTTTACAATTTTGGTCTTCTTAAAAGGCAGTAGTAACAGCGGCTTGATATTAACTACTGGCATTTTCTGACCCATATATCGTATAATGAGATCACCCACTACATAATAAATCATAAACATATTTACCGTAGCAAATGGTTCGAGATCCATTTTCTCAAGAAGGAAATAGAGTCCTACACCTGCACCTCCTAAGTACAATATCATCATCAACACCCCAAAAATCATCAAGATCTTGAGAGCGAGGTTGGTTTGAAAAGAAGCACTTCTAAAAAAAGCCTTCCACTCAAGGCTTATAAATTGTTTTACCATAATTACAGGTTATTTAGCGAGGTATAGGTATTTAAACTCTCGATAATGTTACATACAAAACGCAATCGTTTGTATTTTTACAAAAAAAACATAATGTCACAATTCCATACACTTCATATACAAAGCATTACGCGCGTTACAGAAAAATCTGTGGCAGTAACTTTTGCCGTTCCAGATTCACTTAAAGAAGATTTTAACTTCTCTGCAGGACAATATATAACTTTAAAAACTCAAATTAATGGCGAGGAAGTTCGTCGCGCATATTCTCTTTGCAGCACTCCTCAAGAAGGACTTACTGTTGCGATAAAAGAAGTTGAGAATGGTACCTTTTCCACCTATGCAAACCGTGAGTTAAAAGAGGGTGATACCATGGACGTTCATACACCAGAAGGACGATTTAAAATTGAAAATTCCGCTTTCGCGAAAGCGCAAACCTACGCAGCCTTTGCCGCAGGATCAGGAATCACGCCTATCTTATCAATGATTAAGACTACTTTATCACAGTCTGCAGATAGTAAATTTGTTCTAGTGTACGGAAACCGCACCGAAGAAGAAGCCATGTTCCGCGATGAGTTAATTGCTTTACGTGACCAGTACAAAGATCGTTTCTCTATAGAGTTTATTTACTCTCAAACACGAGTAGATGGAGCACATTTTGGACGTATAATGAAAGCTACAGTTAATTTTGTAGTGAAAAATAAATATGCGGCAAATGACTTTAACGAGTACTTCTTATGTGGTCCAGAAGCCATGATCAAAGAAGTTTCTAAAGTGCTTAAGGAAAATGACACTAAGGAAGAAAATATACACTTCGAGCTTTTTACAGCAAGTACAGAAGAGGTAACTATAGAAGCAAACCTAGATGGTAAAACTGCTATCAAAGTAGTTTGCGACGATGAGGAATTTGAGTTTACTATGGAGAAAGATGCTGTCATTCTTGATGCAGCTTTAGATCAAGATATAGATGCTCCACATTCTTGTCAAGGCGGCATATGCAGCAGCTGTATTGCTCGTGTAACAGAAGGAACAGCAGTAATGTCACAAAACCAAATCTTAACAGACTCAGAAGTAGCCGAAGGATTAATACTTACCTGCCAGGCGCATCCTACCTCAGCTTCGATTGTAGTAGATTATGATGATGTGTAGTCTTTTACGATAACATATTTTTAAAACTCACTGGGTATAGCTACTTAATGAGTTTTTTCTTTTTAAACACTTGCATGTACTTATCATTTGTAGATATATTGCAGGCTTCTTTTTAGGAGAATGAAAATTTCGACAAATAGATAGCAAGTAAAAGAAATCACTAAACAAATTAAACAATGGATGTAAACCTACAAGAATTCCCAATATTATCTACACTACCAGCTCAAGAACTTCAATCCCACATTGATAGCTATATATTGTTTATGAAGACTACCTATAATGTAAGATATGTAGGTTTTGCAGTAGCTGGACTATTTGGTATTTACAGCATTTTTATTTCTGGAAAACGTGTTACTTATTCAGAGAAGAATATTATAGAAATGACAATGCTCGCACTAGGAGTCTTAATAATAGCTATACTTATTTGGTTTTTAGTTTCCATTCTTAAGAAAAATGCCGCACTGAAAAAAGGACTAAGAGCAACTGCAGAAAAGCATGCCTTAGATAAAAAATCATTTTTAAAGGAATTTAATGCTTTTGTTATAGGGCAACATGGTGGTAAGGGAGTTTATAAAATATAGCAATCAAGAATATCAACAAACAGCTTATATTCAATTAGTTAATGTTATCTACATTTCATGTAAAACTATTTATATTTATTACATTGATGTTTTAACTGTAAACATCTAATCATGAAACTTATACAATCCCTACATGTCGCTACAATATTTATTTTAACCACATTTTCGCTCTTTGGACAGCAAAGTAGTGTTACCGAGACTAATTTTAATGCTCTTTCCTCTATATCAAATGCTGGAGCACCTAATACTATAGGCACAGCATCAGGAAGTTCGAGTATGTTTTCTTCTTCGCCAACTAATGTTGAAGGGTCATATTACGTATTTGAAAATTGGGAAAACAATGCTGTAATTGAATTAAATAATGGCAAAAAATATGTCTTAGAGCAAAACTTCAATATTAACGCTTATAAAGGTTCATTTGAATCAAAAATATCAGAGGAATCTGTGTACATATTTGAACTTGGTGACATTAAAAAAGTAAACATTAACTACAATCCTTATGTAGTTAAGTATTTTAAGAAAGAAAATAAATTTGTTCTCTTTCAAGAGTTAGGAAATTATAATGGAAAGACTTTATTAAAAGACTTCAAAGCAGAGCTTATACAAAGAGGATCAGACCCATATAGGGGTAATTTAAATGATCAAATAGTTATAAATAGTAATTATTACATATCTCAAAATGATGAAATACTAAAGATAAGACTAAAAAAATCTTCTATTATCAATCAATTTGATAATGAGTCTAATGCAGTAAAAACCTTTATGAAAGATGAAAAGTTATCCTTTAAGGAAGATAATGACTTAAGAAAGCTCTTTAGATTTTTGAATAATTCTTAAGGTTTATAACCCCTGCTTTTTAACCATCATTACTCATTTGCAAAAACAATTACTCTCCCTACTTTTAATCCATGTGGACCTATTACCGTGATGTAACTTTATACGCCGCAGGCATTTGCTTACTGTTTGGGCTAGTTCACGTTCCCGCTAGTGAACGTATCGCTGTAGGTATAATTACCACCATCATTATTTTTGGAGTTTTTGGCACTGGCTTAGGTGTTTTGGCATTTGCGTATTTTCAAAAGCAGCAATATTATATGTATTATAATCTTGGTTTTACAAAGCGCTATCTGATACTACGTGCATGGGCGGTAAATTTTGTTCTTGCCTGTATACTCACTGTTTTTGTACTCCCGTTTATATGAAAAATGAACTCAATGTACACGGTCTCTACAAAAACTTTGGAAGGAAAAACATACTCACAGATGTATCTTTCAATCTTAGTACAGGAGATGTCTTAGGACTTTTTGGAAAAAATGGATGTGGAAAATCTACCCTACTTAAGATACTCTTTGGCACCTTGAAAGCAAATCAGATTGACCTTACTCTTAATGGCGCCAGTATATCTCCTAGCGCTGTAATATCTGAACAGTATATAGGTTATCTACCGCAAGAAAGCTTCTTACCCAAGCATTTAAAAGTGAGAGATATTATTCCGTTATTTCATGAAAGTGGTGATGCTCAAGACACCATCTTTAGAGCTCCATTTATTGAAAAAATTGCTTCAAGAAAGGCAGGCCTACTCTCCATGGGAGAAATACGTTATCTAGAATTACTACTTGTCGCAAACCTCAACCACCCTTTCTTAATGCTTGATGAGCCTTTCTCTATGATAGAACCTCTTTACAAGGAGAAAATAAAAGAGTTTTTAATTTCGCTTAAAGCGAAAAAAGGAATCATACTCACAGATCACTATTATACAGATGTATTTGATGTTTCTACTAAGAACTTGGTATTAAAAGATGGTGTTGCTCATGAAGTTCATACCTCAAAAGATCTGAAAGATTTTGGTTATTTGAGGTAAGCAGACTTTCTGAAAATTTCCGCCTTGAGCTACTTATGTGACCTCTCCTTTCGTCGAGATGACAATCTGTAGTCATTTCGACAGAGCGAGGTACGAGCGACGAGAAATCGCATAAGAGTGAAAACCTTGTGTGGGGAATCTTATGACGTTGCTTGTGAGCTATATTCTTAAGCTACTTGTGTGATCTCTCCTAGCGTCGAGATGACGAATCTATAGTCATTTCGACAGAGCGAGGCACGAGTGACGAGAAATCGCATAAGAGTGAAAACGTTGTGTGAGCTATATTCTTAAGTTACATGTGTGATCTCTCCTAGCATCGAGATGACAATCTGTAGTCATTTAGACAGAGCGAGTTACGAGCGACGAGAAATCGCATAAGAGTGAGAACGTTATATGAGAAATTTTAAAACGCTACTTGCGGAGCTATATTCCGAAGCTACTTGTGTGATCTCTCCTAGCGTCGAGATGACAGTTCATTTTTTCGCGAAAGCGTACTTCTATATAAACTTCTTTATAATAGTAGCCACAGGCTCTATAGCAGTCGTTTCTTCTATAGATGGCCCTGCTACCCAGACTGTTTTATAAGTAGCACTCTGAGCAGCTTTTGTGGTGTCACGCATTCCTTTTGCAAAGCGAATCGCTTTTACCCACTTCTTAAGTTTCTTATTCTTGTTAAGTAAGCCTTCTAACCACGTTTGCTTAGTCCCTATCTTTTGAACGTAAGGCGTGTTTATGACAGTACAAGGTGTACCAGAGATCTTCTGAGTCATTACGATATCCTTAGCTCCAAAGTCTACACAAGCTTGCTTGTATTCTTGAGATACTGGAGCCTCTTCTGATGCTATAAAAGGGCTTCCTATACTTGCTCCTATGGCACCATAAGACATGGCGCGCTCTAGATCTGCTTTATTTGCAACGCCTCCAGCAGTGATTACTGGAATGGTACAGTTTTCATTAAGTTCTTTTATTAATGCTTCGGGAGCGATGTTTCCTCTGTGTCCTCCTGCTTGATTGTTTACAGCAACGAGCGCATCACAGCCCATAGCCTCAACCTTTTTTGAATAACCAAGGTCTGTTACATCACAAAACACTTTGATTCCCTTAGGTTTTGCCTGCTCAATCACCATTTGTGGTGATCCTAAGGATGTAATTATAAAGTCTACCCCTAGCTCACAAGCCGCTTCCAGCTGTGCAGGGTATTTCATGTTTGACTTATTTACAATGAGGTTAATACCAAAAGCTCCTCCAGGAACTTTGGCAGCCTTAAGCTCAGTAATTGCTGCCTTAAGCTCATCTATCGTTCTATAATTGAGTGCTGGTACACAAGCAGCAATTCCGTTTTGCATTCCGGCTTTAAGCATCGCTACATTAGATACCAAAAACATAGGTGCCATAATGATAGGATGTGTAATTCCAAGTAAATCTTTTAGGGTAGGTTTTGTTGTGGTCATAACATTCAATTTAAACAAATATAATCAATCTTATTATGCGTGCATAATACTTTTATATTAGATCGTATCCGTGATTTTGTCAACAATATTAACAGGTAAGATAGTCGTCATCACATCCTCATACCCTTCTGGCACTACGTTTCCATAAATAGAAGTCGGTATTTCTGGATACTTTTTTCTATCTGAAAGTAAGCAGTTTGCATCTTGGTTAAATGGTGCAAATCCTGCGTATGGGTGCGTTACTCCCCACAACGTTATGGTAGGAATCCCATACATTGCTGCTAGGTGTGCATTACCGCTATCCATAGCGAGCATACCATCTAGCTGACTGATAAGATTAATTTCTTCTTTGAATTTGAGTTTTCCGGCAACCACCTTTGTCATCATGCAACCTTGCGAAAGGTCTCTAAGTATCTCCACCTCATCTGGCGCTCCAAAAAGGAATAAATTGTATTCTTTTTTATCATCTAGCTGTCTAATAACCTGTTCCATCAAGTCTAGTGGATATTGCTTTCCTTGGTGTGCTGCAAAAGGCGCTATGCCAATCCATTTTTTATGACAACGAGCAGTAAACTCCATAACCTCCTCCTGTTTGTTAGGTTTAGGAAGTGTTTCTGGTATAAAATGACGTCCATCTAACTCTTCAATAACATCTTGATATCTTGCTATTGTAGTCTTAAGGGCTTTAAAAACTTTATCTGTACTTCTAGTAAGTGCTTTTTTATCTGGTCTACCTTTATCTAGATAAACGCTGGGAAGATTAAGAAACTTACGCAGCATTTTTGACCGAATTACATTGTGCATATCTGCTACATGTGTAATTCCCAATTTTTTAAGTTGGCGCGATAATTTCCACATACCGCTTACACCTTTATGTATAGTATTAACTTCGGCAGCGATAAAGGCTACATTAGGTATTGCCTCTACAATAGGCCTAAAAAAAGGTTTTGAAAGGAAGTATATTTTTATTTCTGGGTTCGCTTTCGCGAAAGCGTACACCACAGGCACCGTCATCGCAACGTCTCCCATTGCAGAAAGACGAATGATGAGCATGTGTTTTTGTTGAGCCATTATCTCGCTAGACTTGTGAAGGGTTTATCGATTTCAAACTAAAACCTTCAACAGATAATTATTTTTTGATGTTGCGCAGTACTGGGTTGAGCTCATCATCATTGTACATCTTCATCTGCTTGTAGACTTTCATGTATTTATCTCCCTTTGAGATATCCTCAAGTAAGGTATCTATCGCTGTCGAAAGATCTACACGTTGCTCAAGTAATATATCAAGTTTAGTTTTACAAGCTGCTCGGTGTGCATCACTAGCATCTGTGCGAGTTGCTTCCTCGTCCATGTGGTACACTTTGAGCGCTAATATAGATAAGCGATCTACTCCCCAAGCCGGACTTTCTGTATTAATTGTAGCATTCTCTTTAACCTCAACACTGTTATATTTTTCAAGAAAATAGCTGTCTATATATTCAACCATGTCTGTGCGATCTTGGTTAGACGCATCAATCTTACGTTTTAGAGTCAAGGCTGCTACTGGATCAATCTGCGGATCACGAATGATGTCTTCATAATGCCACTGTACCGTATCTATCCAGCATTTTCTGTATAATAGGTGACCCAATAAATCTTCTCCCTTATCATACTTATTGATAAATGGTTGGTCTACCGTATTTACTAAATGATAAGTGTCGATTGCTTCTTTAAAAATGGCGTTTGCCTTTTCTGTAAACATATAATTGTTTTCTATAATGTAATTGTTCTATAATGCGGAGTGCTCCATACAAGGTATAAATCCTCTGAGGCATGCGGGTGATAAGCATGGTCTACAAAGATATTATTTTTTGAGTTGGCATAGCGACCTGCCTTTACTTGTTATAAGTAGCATTGGATTTAGAAACAAGAGCTGTCAAATTAAGGTAGTAGATGTATTATGATAGGTAATAATATGATAAACCATAATAAGCTTTCCTTAAATAGCAAGCTCTCTGTATTTTCGAGATAATTACTTACAATGATGGTCATTATGGGAATAATAAAGTACCACTCTGCGCCTGTTTTTGTGGTGGTAAACAAGATTACCATTAGACCCACAGTTAGTATTCCTAATATAACTGAATATCTACTTTTTGATCCCGTAGAAGCCCTTCGTTGTTCGCCTAGATATTTCCATATAGTCCACAATAATGTCCCTATGAAGAAAGCAATTGCCGCGAGCACCTGTAAATTATTATAAGCTGTAAAATCTAGTGATATAGACTGAAATGATAATGACACCTCAGAAGGATCACCCACTTGAAACAATAGAATAGAATAATAAATTACACTAAAACTCAGTAATGCTAGTAGCGGAATAAACAGATATCTTACTACCGTAATTCTATAAAATAATAACGCTAGATAAATTGCTATAACGTACAACCAGCTAAAATAAAAAGCTAGAGAGGCTAATAATATCCACAGTGCCGCGTCAAAAATTTTGCGCTCCATATGTAATTCTGACTTGAAACTGATGATCCTACGTAGCGCAATTAAGATAAAAAACCCAGCTATTAAAATGGCGTGATCCTTTAGAGCGACTGGTAATGCCAGGCTAAATGCTGCAAATAAAAGTACTCCATAAGATGATCGCTTAGTAAGATCATTTTTTTGAGAAACAAAACTTAATATAAACATTGTGAGTACATAAAGTATCCACATACCTAGTGTTGTAAATGTGCTTAGCCATGTAAATGGCTCAGTAATTATGTCCCTATGACTATAAAAAAAGCCCAAGGTCATATATATCAAAACAATTGCAATAGCGAGTGGTTTTGATGACCCAAAAAATCTTGTGAGCATAGCTAGTTTTTTTCCTATTTTTGCAATAACATCTTTATAAGATGCATAATTAAGATTTCAATATTGTAAACATACAACATTATGAGTTTGACAGGACTTTACGAAGGCATTCAAGAATTTGCAGAAGCAACTTTATTTGCACCTTTCAACGCACTTGCAGAATTAGAACTGAGCAATTGGTGGCTAGCTAACGGAATCAACTGGTTCTTTATGCTTATTTGTGCTGCAGCTATCGTATACTGGGTTATGGAAATCAAAAAGTATGACGATAACGATACAGAATACCGCGAGGCAAAAGCTCACGGTTTCTTAGGTAAAAACAGCGAGCTAGAAAGCAACCTTTAATTTACTATAGGTCAAAACCTATATCTGTACGATAATTCATCCTATCAAAATGTAGTTTTTCTATATTCTGGTAGGATTTTTTTATGGCCTCTCTGTAATCTTCATGGAAGGAAGTGATGGCAATCACTCTACCACCATTAGTAACTACTGCGCCATCTTTTTCTGTAGTTCCTGCATGAAAAGCTATAGAACCTTCAATTTTTTCAAGCCCTGTAATTACTTTTCCTTTGTCATATGCCTCTGGATATCCACCAGAAACAAGCATCACTGTTGCCGCACTTCTAGGATCTAGCTTAAACTCTTGCTGGTCTAATGTTTGATTATCAACCGCTTTAAAAAGTGATACAAGATCAGACTGGATACGTGGTAATACTACCTCTGTCTCAGGATCACCCATGCGTACATTGTACTCAATTACCTTGGGGTCATCTCCTACTTTGATAAGACCAATAAATATGAATCCCTTGTAATCTATATTTTCTTTAGTAAGACCATTAACCGTAGGCTTAACAATACGGTCTTCTATTTTTTTCATAAAAGTATCATCTGCAAATGGCACTGGGCTTATTGCACCCATTCCTCCGGTGTTAAGTCCTTTATCACCTTCACCTATGCGTTTGTAATCTTTGGCAGTAGGAAGCACTTTATAGTTTTTACCATCTGTTAGCACAAATACACTAAGCTCGATTCCGTCTAGAAACTCTTCAATCACTACGGTTGTACTTGCATCGCCAAATTTACCACCAAGCATACTTGCTAGTTCCTCCTTTGCCTCATTAAGATCTTCTATAATTAAAACTCCTTTACCCGCCGCAAGACCATCTGCTTTTAATACATATGGAGGATTTAAAGTTTCTAAAAAAGCTTGTCCTTTCTCTAGTGTTTCTGCTGTAAAAGCTTCGTAGGCAGCCGTAGGAATATCATGAGCGATCATAAATTCTTTTGCTCGCTCCTTGCTTCCTTCAAGTTCTGCTCCTTCCTTGCTTGGGCCAATTACAGCAACGTTTTTAAGAGACTCATCTGCTTTAAAGAAGTCATATACTCCTTGCACAAGCGGATCCTCAGGTCCTACAACAACCATTGTTATTTGTTCCTTAATCACTAAAGCTTTGATGGCTTCAAAATCGGTTACGCCTATGGCAACATTCGTTGCAATTTGAGCAGTACCTGCATTACCTGGTGCAACAAAAAGTGAATCACATTGCTCGCTCTGTGCTAGTTTATAAGCAAATGTATGCTCGCGTCCTCCAGAACCTAAGATTAAGATATTCATTATGGTGTATTTTGCGTTTAGACAAAAATAAATGTTTGTATTTTGGCTCCCTAATTAAGACGATGTGAATTTATTCAACTGGGCTTTAAAAATGAAAGGATTTGATACCGCTTTCGCGAAAGCGGAATTGCAACGTATCATAGACATCCCAGAAAATCAGTATGCGGCTTATATATCTGAGCAGAAAAAAAAAATTGTTACCCATCACGAAATCTATAATTCATTTTATAGAAATCTTCTTACTAAAAGAGACGAAAAAGATTGGGAAACACTGCCAGTGCTAACAAAATCAGATTTACAACAGCCTCTTGAAAATAGACTTTCTCAAAACTACGACCGCAAGAGTGTATACGTGAGTAATACTTCTGGTTCTTCTGGACATCCTTTTATTTTTGCAAAAGACAAAGTTGCTCATGCCTTGAGCTGGGTCAGTTTTCAACATAGGTATAATTGGTATCATCTTGATCTGGATACGTCAAAACAGGCCCGTTTTTATGGAATCCCTCTCAATAAAATAGGATATCGGAAGGAAAGGCTCAAGGACAAACTAGGCAACAGATATCGTTTTCCCATTTTTGATCTTTGCGAGCATAAGCTTGCAGATATGGTTAAGAAATTTAGCAAGACACCATTTGATTATATAAATGGCTACACAAGTAGCATTGTATTACTTGCTAAGTACTTGAAAAAGCACCAACTTATACTCACAGATGTTTGTCCTACTCTTAAGGCATGTATTGTCACCAGTGAAATGCTATTTCCTGATGATTTACAGTTAATGGAACAACAATTTAATGTCCCTATCATCAATGAATATGGAGCCTCAGAAGTAGGACTTATAGCCTTTCAAAACAAGAAGAATCAGCTCGAGATAGACAGTGAACTGTTATTTGTCGAAATTCTTGATGATAACGATAAACCTGTGCCTTACGGTGTTGTAGGGCGTATTGTTATTACGTCTTTTTATAACAAAGCACACCCTTTTATACGCTATGATATAGGTGATATGGGATCTTTATCACCGCAGAGCACACTTAAAAAACCTATTTTAGAAAACCTTCAAGGTAGAACAAGTGATATTGCACGTCTTCCTAGCGGTAAAGTAGTTCCTGGCCTCACATTTTATTACGTGACCAAAAGTATTATAGAGGAAGATGGCAATGTAAGTGAGTTCATTATTGAGCAAACTGCTCAAGATTCCTTTACATTTATTTATACCTCTGAAAGACCACTAAATGCTCACGAGAAAATAAATATTGAAAAGGCTACCGCCAAATATCTTGAAGATGGGCTAAAACTATCCTATGAAAAAGTAGCTATCATGAACCGTAGTAATAGAGGAAAGCTCAAACAGTTTACATCTCTAGTCTCTTAGACATCGTATCGCTGTATCCACTTAGGTCTCATTACAAAATACTCCCAGAAAAAGCGTACTAAATATAGGGTGGCTGCTACATGAGAATATCCTAGGCAAGTTTTGTAAAACTGGTAGTTGTACTTAACAAGATTTAATTTATTTGAGCTCATTGAGCCTTCACGTACTCTATAAAGAGCTAGGTCTTCTTTTAAACCTAAGGCTGGTTTCCCACTCTTCTTTATAGCATCTAACCACAGCGCCCAGTCTTGTCTTTTTCTAACATCTGGAGCGCTTATTTTGCCTATTGAGGTTTTGTTGTAAATACCTGTGAGATTTCCCACATAGTTATTACTATGTTGTTTCTTATAAGTGAGTTCTGGTAATGCCACGATGCGTTTTCCAAGTGGTTTTCCATTTTCATTAATATGCACATAGCTGGTATAAGAAACGTCACAACTTGTTTCTTGCATGAAAGCAATTTGTTTAGATAACTTTTCTCGATGCCACAGGTCATCAGAGTCTAAGAAGGCTATAAACTTACCTTGTGCAGCTTCTGTTGCAATGTTGCGGGTGTGTGCGGCACCACTATTTCGCGAAAGCGTAATAAGTTTAATTCTATTATCAAGAGCTATTAGCGCTTTTACAATTTGAACAGAATCATCTGTTGAGCAGTCATCAACGATAATTTGCTCCCAGTTTTGATACGTTTGTGCTTGAATACTCGCGATAGTTTGAGCAATAAAAGGTGCTGCATTATATAGCGGAGTGATAATTGAAACCAGTGGTTCTGTGTCTTTTTTAGTAAGCTTTGTCATCTCCTACAATAGCTTTGTAAATAGTATTAAAAACAATTTTAATATCTAAAAAGAGTGACCAGTTTTCTACGTAGAATATGTCAAATTTTACGCGGTTCACAATATCTTCATCGGTCTCAATTTCTCCTCTATATCCACTTACTTGCGCAAGGCCTGTAATTCCAGGTTTTATAAAGTGACGTACCATAAATTTATCTATGCGCTCCGCATACATATGTGTGTGTCTCACCATATGCGGTCTAGGCCCCACCACAGACATATCTCCCTTAAGAACATTTATAAATTGTGGCAACTCATCCATACTCGTTTTACGCAAGAAGCTACCTACTCTAGTAATACGACTATCATTTTTACTCACCTGCTCAATATCTGCCTCTTCATTATCTCTCATAGAACGAAATTTATAGCAGTAAAACTCGTGATAATCTAATCCATTACGCTTCTGTTTAAAAAACACAGTTCCTTTAGAGTCGAGCTTTATTAAAATAGCAAGTAAAGGTGTGAGCCATGACAATATTCCTACAAGCACGGCCACAGAAAGAAAAATATCAAACGTCCGTTTAATAAACTGATTAAGTGGTTTATCTATGGGGATAGTACGTAGTGATAAGATAGGAGTAATCCCGAGGTATTGATACTCTAGTTTCTTTGTGAAAATCTCGCGACTGTCTGGAATGAATTTTAATATCTTAAGATTGTTATCTGTAAATTCAGATATTTCTCTCAATTCTTCATTTGTAAACTGCTCTACTGAGCAGTATACCTCATCTACATTGTGCTCTAGTATGTAATTAAATATGCTATCAAGAGAAACACTTGAGTCTTTTATATCAAAGGTGCTACTCACTACATAGCCATACCTTTTATTTTCATCAAAAAACTTTTTAAGCTCCTTGACTTGGACATTCCAACCTAAAATGACAACACGACGATGGTTACCTCCTAAAACAGCCCTGTATGTTTTCAACAAGTAAAATATCCCAAATTTATTAATACCTATACCTATAAAAACATATAATACATATAGAAATACGTCGACAGGTGATGCATCTATTTTTTGAAATAGCCCAAAAAATGCAAAAACAAGTAGCGCAAAAATGAATAACTGTAGTAGTAAAAGTGAGACAATGCGTGTGGGCTTTGTGTATCTATATACCTCATAAAAATCTGACTTAATTGTTGAAAAAATCCAAGTCGTCGTGATATACAATGAGAACACCACAAAATTTTCATTCATGATAAGGCACACTTTAGCGAGTAATAAAATAATCACTAAGTCTATGCCATAAATTGCGGGCCTTATATAAAAGGAATATCTACCTACGCGTTGCGCCATACTTACTTGCGTATGTGTTTTGAAAAGTCTTTATGTTCACTTTTGTATAATTGCTCTTGAGATAAGCTTTTAAAGTATTCAAACGTCTTTCTCATGCCTTCCTTGCGGTCTACCTTAGCCTCCCAATCTAATATTTCTATTGCTTTTGAAATATCAGGTTTACGTTGCATAGGGTCGTCTACTGGTAAATCTTTATAAATAACCTTTTGATCTGTTCCAGTAAGTTTTATAATCTCCTCAGCAAAGTCTTTTATCGTGATTTCATCTGGGTTACCTATGTTTACTGGTAGTGCATAATCACTCATTAACAGACGGTAAATCCCTTCTATTTGATCATCTACATAGCAGAAAGAACGAGTCTGTAAACCGTCACCAAATATCGTTAGATCTTCTCCCCTGAGCGCCTGTCCCATAAATGCAGGTATTACTCTACCATCATTGAGTCTCATACGAGGTCCGTATGTATTAAATATACGTACGATACGAGTTTCTAGACCGTGAAAACGATGATAAGCCATCGTGATAGATTCTTGAAAACGTTTTGCCTCGTCATATACCCCTCTAGGTCCTATAGTATTTACATTACCGTAATAATTTTCATCCTGAGGATGCACGAGTGGATCACCATAAACTTCTGATGTTGATGCAATCAAAATTCGGGCATTTTTAACCTTAGCCAACCCTAATAGGTTGTGTGTTCCTAAAGAACCTACTTTAAGTGTCTGGATAGGAATTTTAAGATAGTCTATAGGACTTGCTGGTGATGCAAAATGCAAGATGTAATCGAGTTCACCAGGTACATGTACAAATGTTGTAACGTCGTGATGATGGAACTCAAATTGCTCTAATTTAAAGAGATGCTCAATGTTAGACAGGCTACCAGTGATAAGGTTATCCATACCAATTACATAAAAACCTTCTTTAATAAATCTATCACATAAATGAGACCCTAAAAATCCTGCAGCACCCGTAATTAAAACTCTCTTCATAGTTGGTTGATTAATCTATACAGACTTAAAAATCTGTGTTCGTAAAAATAAGGAAGTATTACCTGCTTGTAAAGCCTAAGCCTTATAACCTACTCAGGGTTTGAGAAAATTTCTCTAAAATAGGTTTCCTTGCAAATTTTTCAAGTACATACTTTCTCGCAGCTGTACCTATAGTCATAGCTATTTCTGGAGTCGAATTGAGAGTCTCTAGCTGGCTCAATATTATATCTACATTAATAACGGAGTTATAATATCCACCATTTGAATCTTTTATAATCTTAGCTGGCTCTGCGTCTGGGTGACCGGTGATGATAGATGGTCTAGCACTAGCCATCATACCTAGAATTTTAGAAGGCATAACCGTATCTACAACTTCGCCTTTTTGAAATAAAATATGCACATCTGCACTAGCAAGTAAACTTGACAACTCTATAAATGGAACAGGCGGGTAGAATTTTACCTTCGTGTCTTTTAGATTTTCCTTGAGAACCTCCATTTTTGCCCCTGCCCCTACTACAATTACTTCAAACTTATTAAAATCTAATGCTTTAACCACATTAGTAAATAACTGCCAGTCTTGCTTATCTCCCACATTTCCAGAATACAAAACACTACACTTATCATGAGAAAAATAAGGATGTACTTGTGACTTAGATGGATCACTCTCGTTTGCATCTATCCAGTTAGGTAGATAGTAAGTTTTGGAAGTGGTTTTCTCTTTAAGTTTGGCAAGCATTGTTTGACTTATAGTGCTTACATAATCTGCTTTATTAAGAATACTACGCTCTAATTTCATCAAAGCTTTGTATGCCATACTTTTATTTTCAACTCCAGAGGCAAGACCCGACTGAAAAGCTGCGTCAAATTCAAAATCTTGAATGTGAATCCAGTGTTTTGCGCTACGCTTTCGCGAAAGCGTATTACCTAACCATGCACTACTCGTAAAAGGAATTACAGAGATTACAATGTCACACTCTGTAATCTGTTTGAAATTAAAGCGTGATCCTATGGTAAAATCGGCTATGTGGATAACGCGCTTTAAGAATGTAGGCTCCTTGGGAGTAAACTGCTTATATCGATATATATCAATGGTTCCCTTCTTCTCATGCAGATAAGTTCCTTTGTTTTGATATGCTTCTGCTATCTCCCATTTTGGGTAATAAGGAAATGCTGTAATCACCGAAAGCAAAGCCCCTTGTGATTCCAGATATTCTGCTAGTTGTGTGCTGTAAAGACCTATTGCCGTGTCTTCTGGATAGAAGTTTAAGGAAATAAGCGTGATATGTTTGCCTTGTAGGTTATTCAATACGATCTTTTATAATGATTGCTGGTGTACCTGTGCAGATTTTTCCTGCTGGTAAATTTTTAAAAACACTGCTTCTAGCACCTACCACAGTACCACTACCTATTGAAACTCCAGGTGCCACATAAACATCTGTAGCAATCCAGCATTTTTCTCCTATAGTGATAGGGTGTGCTTCTATTGCAAAACTGGGAGAATGATAATCGTGTGTTCCTGTACATAAGTAACTGCGTTGTGACACCACAGCATTTGCACCTACAGTAATAGGTCCCAGTGTGTATAACGCCACCTCATCACCTATCCAGCAGTAATCACCTAGGACTAATTTCCAAGGATAGGTAATCTGAGCAGTGGGTCTTATAATCACTTTCTTACCCACTGTTGCTCCAAAGCATCTTAATAAAAACCGTCTCCAGCCGTATAAAGCCTGCGGAGAGTTTCTGAACAAAACAACGTACACAATACGCCATAATTGTACTATTATTCCAGACTTACCTCTGAAACCTTTAGGGGTATTATATGATTTTAAATCTTGATATTTCACTAGCTTTTAAAAATATTAGTAAGCCTTTCTGAAAAGGCTGTTATCGTAAAATTTTCATTAAAATAATTCACATTACCTTCTCCTATTTCCTTGATAGAGGAAACATTGTTTACAAGGTACTCCATCTTGGCCGCTAGACCTTCTACCTCTTGCTTTTCTACAAAAAAACCGTGTTTACCATCTTCTATCACATCTACAATCCCGCCTTGTGTGGTGGTGACTATTAATGATCCTGTTGCCATGGCTTCAAGTATGGAAATAGGTTGTCCTTCCATAGCATAATATGTAGGTAATACAAATACATTACCCCACTCAAAGAGTTCTTTCTTTTCTTTTCCGCGCACGACTCCTTTGTAATCTGTGTTTTTGAGAGTGAGCAGCAATGGGTTTACTTGAGACCACATTTCGGTAGTAACACCGCCTCCTATCTGTGCATGAAATGGCACTCCTTTGTCTTGAAGAATTTTAAGTGATTTTAAAAAGACTAAAATACCTTTCTCCTCCATCAAGTTACTCAAATATATAAAACGAGGTGTAGTATAGGTCTTTGTAATGTTTTCTTGTAAATATTCTTCGGCAAAATTAGGAAGTACGTGTATATCCTTCGGCTGTAAAAATGGAGTGAGATTAGCAACTAAAGATTGAGACAGTACAATCCCTGTAGTTGTTTTCGACATTAAATAATGGACGATTCTTTGTTGCACACTTCTCATTTGTTCATATGCAGTACCCAGGTGATTACCATGTATGTGGGTAATTATACGCTTTCGCGAAAGCGTACCAAACCCAATAAACAAGGCGTATTTAAGAACACCAAAAAAGGTCTGTCCTGGTGTTATATATAAAATATCGTTTGAAAAAACTTTAAACGCTGCTGTATTATACTTGAGATTATGCCAAAGTTTTTTAAATGAAAAACTTCCTAATTTTTCATCTAGCTCGCTAAATGAGGTATTAACTACAGTCACTTTGAAACCTGCCTTAATTAACAATTTACTTGCTACCTGGTTTGCCAGTGAGACCCCGGTGGTGGGCTCTGGAAAAGGGCCTACAATAAGTATTTTTTTATTAGTCATTAATAGGTGTGGCAAATAAGGTTTTGGCAGAAAGAAAATTAAAAAACAACGAGAAGTAAATGACCCCTGATTCTTTTTCAAAAATATTATCTGTGAGCATCATTATGCTATAGAATATGATTACCAAGATCAGTAGCTCATTATTGAACCTAACGGCAAAGATAAAATTTAAAACGAGTGTAGCTAAGAAAGCAAGCAACGCAATGAGACCTCCTATAAGCAAAAAACTAAGAAACTGATTGTGGGCATTATATCCTCCTTCTTCTAGTAGTTTGGTTTCTAAAAGCTCGTATCTCTCTGTGAGCACCTCGCGGTAATCTCCAACACCATAGCCAGCTATAGGACTTTCTCGTATAACATCTAAGGCTATTCCATAAATGGTAAATCTAATGTTTGTAGAAGTAGGAGCTCCCTGGGTAATGGATTCAATATTTTTAAATTCTAAAAATTTATCTCGTGTGCGTGGTATAGTAATCATCAATACCAGTAGACCTACTATTAGAAAAGCGTACGGTTTTACTAAGCCTTTATTATGCTGAAAGAGCACAAAGACAAAGGATACAACCATAAGTGCTATAATAGATCCCTTCTTTGCATAGAGTAATAAAAACAATACTAGTACAAGGTTTATAATAAGTAGTCCAACGATTTTCCATCGTGATTTTAGGGATCGAAATATGTATATGGAGAATAGTAAAGCAGCACTACAATGCATTCCAGAATAAATAGGATGAATTTTATATTTACCTACATGGATTTTCATGATCATAGGAAAGTGCATAAGCATCTCATCAAAGCTATAATGCGTTATATAAAACCATAAAAAAGATATAACGTTAAACAAAGCAACAGTAACGATATATACTGCAAAGTATCTTTCTAGATGAGTATGTAATCGCTTAATGTC
Source organism: Dokdonia sp. R78006 (assembly GCF_042466145.1). Lineage (NCBI taxonomy): Bacteria > Pseudomonadati > Bacteroidota > Flavobacteriia > Flavobacteriales > Flavobacteriaceae > Dokdonia > Dokdonia sp. R78006. The sequence continues at coordinate 1,041,563 of NZ_JAXHBU010000001.1, forward strand.
TTCTCGAGAATACATTGCAAAACAGAGTGGAAAGAGTATTAACGATAAAAATATGGTGAGCTTTTTTATGCCAAATTCAAAATTGTCACTGTAGAGTAAAGTGCTCGCTACTACGATATACACAAGTCCATTTACTATAAAAAAACGAAAATTAAATGTGTTCTTACTTTTAAAAAAATGTAGTATTGAAACTACAGCAAATAGACCTATAGCTATAGACTTTGCATTAGAAGGTAGTAATACAGATGCAAATAATAGAAAGAGAGCACCTTCCGGTAATCTTAAGCTTTTTTGATGTGACTTTGCTTCCATTTTTGTTGATTGATTATTCCTTGTTTGATAAAATAATCTAATATTTTGGCAATACCCATAACTCCAACGAGGGTTCCTACGTAATATGAAAATCCATTTGCAAAATCACCTCTAAGAAAGAACACAAGATGAATAGCAAAATAAAAAGCCATCATCTTTTTCAGTAAGATACTACTTTGTAACCAAGTAAGTAAGTAAACAAGTGTGTACGCTAATGCTATTGCAAGCAGTATAACTCCCATTACTCCAAAGTTAATATAACCTTCTGAAACCATGGGGTTAGATAGATTACTAAAATTAAAGCCATAACTATCTATAAGGTGCTCTCCTACAAGTTGCCCGGTTGTTGTAGGTTTATCTGGCCATATTTTGCGTGGCACGAAAAACAGAAAGGCACTTAACAATTGATATCCGTATGAAAATCCCTCATACTTAACATAATTTATGGTGGCTACAATATTTATAAATGCATCATAGTGTAATGTATTAAAAACCTCTCCGATACCTTCTCCCTCAAATTCGTCTAGAAGCAATCGAGGTTGTATAAAAATCTCACGTAAAGATGACCTCACATGTGTAATTATTGCAGATAATGGAAATACAATAATCATTGTAAAAAACATAAAAAACATAGTTTTCACATTGCTATTAAATATTCCAGGTATAAAGAGGTAAATAATTGATATGTAGATAGGTCCTAAAGCATTTCGCTTTTCTACTAGCGGGTTTTTAAACCACAACAAGAGCATTACAAAGATCATAAGTACTAATGCTATTGCCAATAAATTTTTTGACGAGCTTTTTGCATTCTTGTAATATTGCACTGAAAGAATAATTCCTCCTAACGGAACTACAAATAGTAGTTTTTTCCATAATAGCAATGCCGTCGTTCCAACAGAAAACGATGTCTGTCCTGCTCTTGAAATCTCACTTATCACAAAATCATAACTTGCTATAAAAACGAATAATGATATTCCTAACAACCCTATTAATACCAAGGGTAATCTTTTATCACTCTCTATGTTATGTTTTACGACTCTAGTTTTTCTAGTTTTTTTAAGCAATGTATAAGTCCCAAAGAAGAAAGTAGTAAATATAACAACAAGCACATTTGCATAAATAATACCTCTAGGTGTATAAGGGAGGTTTGTAATAAAATCTGCATTCTTATTACCTATCACCCGCAGTTGCAATATGGGCGCTATTATGAAAAATAAAAAGTTAAAAACAATATACACAGATATAAAAGGAGAGTACTCTTTCTCCTTATATAAATGCCACCAGAGAAGTGTAAATAGCACTAAGTTACTCACAAAAAAAGATGCCCATACCTCTATCTCTGTTGCAAAATTTGCAAATAGAAATGTGCTTATTACTATATAAGCTCCAAGGAGCACTGCTTTTCCCAATTTACATTTTATATTTAAGTCAATATCATTTGCATTTACCCACAAAGACATGTCTGTTTACAGCCAGTTCCTCATCCAAGATATATTCAAAACGCTCTCTAAAGGCAGAATCAAACCACTCTAAAGAGTAGTAATCAGGAGTTTTAGGAATATTGTTCATATCACCAAAATAAAGACCTAAAGGCATAAATTCAACTATTACATAGTTGGCTGAAAGATTCTCTAATGTATCAAAAATATGATCTAATGAAACATCCTGGGTAAGTATCAAATGATGTGTGACTGCTAACGCTATTACTACATCGCCTTGAATTCGATCAACAAAAGAAGATGTATTATGGCGCTGGTTAGGTCTCACAAAATCATGTACTAGAGTTAAATAATTGTCTTGACTACCATTAACTTTAAAATTTTGATCAAGCGCATTCTTATCATAATCTGTAGAAATCATTGTAGACAGATGCGTATTGTTAATCAAAAAATTAGCAAATTTACCTTGGTTTGACGCTAGTTCAACAGCGCTAGTTGCATCTGCCATGTGCTTAGTTACGATTTCCTTAATCCTTAGAAAACGTTTGTCATTTTTTGGATCTTTATCATCATGGTAATCCTTCCAGTAAGAATCAAATGAGCTCCTGTCAATTTTACCAATGAGTTTACGGGCATGCTTTGTACTATAGTTGTTCTGAAATGCCTTTTTAAATCGTATGAGCTTTTCAAAGTGCTTATGATTACCATATTTATCAATGACTCTAGAATAACGAGCAGACGCTAGTCTACGTTTACTAAATCTTATATGGTACAAGAGATTTGAAATACTTTTTCCAAAAAGACCTGCATAGCGGTACCTTAAGTTAAATAGATCTTTATCGTTATAAAATCCATTATATAAAAAAATGTTGTTGGGAACATCTGCATAGCCTTTTTTGTAAAGAAATAGAGGAATATAAAATGAGTTATAAAAATTAGAAAAGCCAGACCAACTATTTTGGTTTCGAACATCTCTTTTTATAAAACTTCCAAAATCAACATAAACAGGCTTATTCATCATAAACACGACATTATAGGCGTGACTATCAAAAATCTCATACCCATGCTTAAAAGCAATCTCGTTTGCGTCTAAAACTACGTTTGCGGCTTTATGTAACATTGAAAAAGACCACTCATAAGGGTAGTTCCAATATTCAATATACTCATGTTCAATTACTAGTTTATAACCTTCTATCTCAACGTCAGATATCCATGTATTAACAAATAATTCTTTCTCAATAAGCTCACTTATCAAGCCGCAATCAAACATATCCTCTACTTGAGAGATATACTCATCGTTTACAGCTCTAAATATTCTTTTTCCATAAAAATAAAGTGTACACATCTGATCAATAGAAAAGTCTACAGTTTTAAGGTTTTTTACTTTTAAAGGAGTACTCATAATAGACGTGTCCATGTGTTTATATTGAAAATATTTACAAACGCTTTGGTTTGTAGCTTAAAGTTTTCTCTTGTTTTTTTAAACAGTGCATTAATCAAATATCCTGAAATTGCATAAGAGATAAGTGTTGCGTAGGCCGCCCCAACTAGTCCATACCACTTTATGAAAAAGATATTTAATGTAATATTTATAATTGCTCCAACAACCAATCGTATACTGGAAAATTTTTCTAGATTTTCATTTAGATAATATCCCCAAGACCCATTACTCAAGAAAACAAAAACAATTGACCAAATATATAGAACTAGAACATCACTACTATCACTGTATTCATTTCCAAATAGCAATGGAACAAAGAAGTGTGCAGATAATGTATAAATCAAAGAAACTACTATTGCTATCTTAATAAGTAAATCGTAAAGCTGTTGGAGTCTTTTTAAAAATAAATCCCGATTGCTTTTTCTAATATTTACAAGTGATGGAAAAACTGATTGTGTGATTGCAGCTGTCACAAAAAGCCATATTCCCGTTAGTTTTACTGCCACGCTATATATCCCCAGTGATTCTTCACCTAAAATTTCCTTAATCATGACTTGGTCAATTTTCATGTATAATGCAGCTGCAACAGAACCTATAATTAAAAACCAACTTTTACTTAATAACCTTTTTGCCCAATAGGTTTTAAATTTCCACAGCCATATAGAAAGTCCTGAAACATGATAAGCAATAATATAACTGAGAGATATAATAATCCATTCGGCAACAATTACATAACCAAAGTAAATTAAAGGGGCTTTTGAAAAAATAAGGAACACCTTAACTGCAGCAACAGCACCTACTGCAACGATGTTTCCTATAACCGTGTATTTACTACGTACATTGCTCTGAAAATAAAAATCAATCCCCTTAAAGCTTTGTAGGAGTATGCTTGACGCTATCACAAATATCATTGTATTTGTGAGTGTTGTATGATCTAAAAACTGAGTTGCACCCACTATGAGACTAAACATCACAACAAATCCTAATAGTCTTAACCCTAGCGTAGTTCCAAGAATTTCATCTCTACTAGAACTATTATTTACAAGCTCTTTTGTTACTATTTGGTCTAAACCTAAAGCCGCAATTGCAGCAAATAGATATACAAATGACTCTGCATAGCTTAATATTCCAAAATCGCTAGGACCTAAGTACCTAGCAATCCAAATGCCTATAAAGAAACCATCTAAAACACGTAGTCCTTTCTCAAATAATATCCAGACAGTATTTGAAAAATAGCGGCGAACATTAGCCTCCGCTAAAAATTGTTTCTTACCAAACATCTACAGGTTTCCTAGATACCAATTATATAATCTATTAACTCCATCCTCAAGCGCTACCGTATGTTTCCATCCTAAACTATTAAGTTTTGTAACGTCTGTAAGTTTGCGCGGGGTGCCATCTGGTTTTGAGCTATCAAAAATTAACGCTCCTGTAAAACCTATCGTTTCTTTGATGAGGGTAGCTAGTTCTTTTATAGAAATATCCTCTCCTGTGCCTATGTTTATGTGTGTATTCCTTACTTCGGTGGTGCTTCCTTTTACATCGTCAAAACTTGTGTTTTCTAAGATATGTACACAAGCATCTGCCATATCTTGACTCCATAAAAATTCTCTTCTGGGCGTTCCTGTTCCCCATATCTCAACACTTTCGGCTGTGACACCAAACTTTTCTAGTATAGGTTGCGCTTTCGCGAAAGCGGAAACATCAAGATCCTTACAAACCTCATCCTTCCTTCCTTCAGACAGTAGTTTTGCAAGGTGAATTTTTCTAATCAATGCTGGTAGCACGTGAGATTTCTCTAAGTCGAAGTTGTCATTAAATCCATATAGATTAGTAGGCATCACCGAAATGAAATCTGTTCCGTATTGCAGATTATAACTCTCGCAGAGTTTAATGCCTGCTATTTTTGCAATAGCGTACGGCTCATTTGTATATTCTAAAGCACCCGTAAGTAACGCCTCTTCTAACATAGGTTGCGGTGCATTTTTAGGGTAAATACAGGTACTTCCTAAAAACAATAACTTCTTAACTCCGTGTACATAACTCTGATGAATCACATTATTTTGAATCATGAGATTCACGTACAGAAAATCTGCTCGGTATGTATTATTTGCGATAATACCACCCACTTTTGCGGCTGCTAGAAAAACATACTCTGGCTTTTCTTGTTCAAAGAATTGTTGCGTTGCAACAGTATCTGTTAAGTCAAGTTCCTTGTGAGTTCGCGTGATTATATCCGTGTAACCTTTCGTTTCAAGTGTATTCACAATGGCGCTCCCTACTAGACCGCGATGTCCAGCAACAAATATTCTAGCGTTTTTAGGTATTGGTGTGTTACTCAAAATAATTCATCGTTTTATATCCGCCTTCTTTGAGGTAGCTGTCTTTCTGCATCAGCCTTAGGTCACTTTGCATCATATCATCTACAAGTCCTTGTAGTTGATATTCTGGCTTCCAGCCAAGCTTGTTGTAAGCCTTTGAAGCATCGCCTATAAGTAATTCTACCTCTGTAGGTCTAAAGTACTTAGGATCCACCTCAACAACTACTTGCCCTATTTTTACAGGATAATCTGCATTTTCTGATGCAGTAACAATTCCTTTTTCATCTATTCCTTCACCTTCAAATGACAACGTAACACCTATATGAGCAAATGACATTTTTATAAAGTCACGCACCGTCGTAGTCTCTCCAGTGGCGATTACCCAATCTTCTGGCTCATCTGCCTGCAAGATCATCCACATCATTCTCACATAATCCTTAGCATGACCCCAGTCACGCTTTGCGTCTAGGTTTCCTAGATACATTTTATCTTGTAACCCTAAAGCTATTTTTGATGTAGCTCTAGTAATCTTTCTAGTCACAAAAGTTTCTCCTCTTACTGGAGACTCGTGATTAAATAAAATACCGTTACACGCAAACATATTGTAAGCTTCACGATGGTTTACGGTAGACCAGTATGCATATAACTTTGCTACTGCATAAGGACTTCTTGGATAGAAAGGTGTTGTCTCAGACTGTGGCACTTCTTGTACCTTTCCATATAACTCTGATGTAGAGGCTTGATAAATGCGCGTCTTTTTTTCAAGACCTAAAGCTCTCACTGCTTCTAATAGTCTTAGAGCACCTAGTCCATCTACATTAGCCGTATATTCTGGCATCTCAAAGGATACCTGTACATGGCTCATTGCCCCAAGATTATAAATCTCATCTGGTTGTACTTCTTGTATGATTCTAAACAGATTTGTACTGTCCGTAAGATCTCCATAATGAAGAAAAAATCGCTGGTTATCAATATGTGGATCTTCATAAAGATGATCTATTCTATCTGTATTGAATAAAGACGATCTACGTTTAATACCGTGTACCTCATAGCCCTTCTTAAGTAAAAACTCACTTAAGTACGCTCCATCTTGACCAGTCACGCCGGTAATTAATGCTACTTTATTACTCATAAATAATTATTAATATGTGGGAGAAACTATCCTTTTAGGACCGCTGTTTCACGCCTGTATGATTTGTATACACTTGCAATCCCTGAGAGTATTAGAAATATAATCACTAAGCCTAATGGGAAAATAACAATCAAATTATCTGTTATAGATGACTTCTTTGATACTTGAATAGCACTTACGATTACAGCTACATCAGTATAGCTCACAAAATCATTTTTTTCAATCTCTAAATCTTCTACTAAGTCTGATTTAGTGTGAAATAATGATGCTAGGTTCTCATTTTGATTGTTAAAATAAAACCCCTCCCTGTCCTTTTGCTCTGATATATTGTTATCCTTACTGAAAGAATTGATAAGCTCATTTATCTGAGCAATAGATTGTTCTTGGCTTTCAAGATAAATCTTATGATTTTTAAGACCTTCTTTTTTCAACTCTTTAGCATAAGGGTTATCATTAATAAAAGATAAGAAAGACTCAATATCTTCTAAACTCTTATCACTGTCAAATACTATTTGGAGTTTGTGAAATTTAAACTTAGATAAAAACCGATCTGTTGCAAACAATTCACGGTCATCTTTGAGCTTAAACTCTCTCGTCATTTCTCCTAGCGCACCATCATTATCACCTATATAATTCACTAAGTCTATCACCTCTACTACTGGCTCTACGCTAACGTCTTTAATACTAAAGTTTTCAGGAGACTTACCTAGAGATATTATAAAACCTTCATCGTCTTCTTCAAGGTTATTATTAAACTGCTCTATTGCCGTATAAACGTACGCCTGGCTCGTAAAATTAGTTTTAAGTAACAGGTTTGCCTCATAAGATGGCTCCTCCTTTAAAACCAACCCTAAAGCTATTCCAGCAACGATGAGTAATAAAAACACCCACCACATTTTAATCATAAAATCAACAACTCTAAAAAATGAATAGACCACATTTTTGAATAGTCTACCTATCAAAGAAAAGATGTCTGAGAGGTCCATTTCTTGCTGATTTCCAGACTGATTGTAGTGATCGCTCATGTGCTTACTTAAAATTGAATGTTAGTTGTAATATATTCCTACTTATTAGTAGTAAATAGTTGGTGCAATATCTTTTCAGTGATTAGGTATGTAGGCTTCACTCCTGTAGTTCCTAGTCCGCCAGATGCTAGTGTGCTTCCTGTTTCTAAAGGGTTATCACTTGCATAGTATGCATATCTCACTTTTACATCTTCTTGAATGCTCTTACGAAGTTTTGCGGCAGCTTGTATTGCTTTTTGATAGTGTGCTCCTTCCATTTCTAGACCTATCACACTCCACGTACTGTCATGGAAGAATTTAAGGATATCTCTATTTTGTAACGAGGTTCCTAATACAGAAACCATAGCACCTTCAAAAACTTCTAATCCATGTCCTTCAAAATCCTCTTTAGTAAGTTCGTTCTCAAAAGGATAATTATCTGCTGTTCCTTCAAAAAGGTGTGCACTTGGAATCATAAGATCCCCCTTTCCACCTTCTAGAATACCTGCTTTACCCATGATAGACACAGAATCTACATCTAAGTATGTTTTCTCCTCTCCTTCTTCATAAGGCTTAAGAAGCTCTTCCATAGTTTCATAAGCTTGCTCTCCAAAGGCGTAGTCCATTACTATAATAACGGGCTGTTGTTCCTTTTTTACATCGTTGCTACAGAAGTCATTTTCAGCTACAGGCAGCTTACACATGTCAAAAATCTGAACATTGATATTTGTACCACTATCATCTGGCAGATATATCATTCCATTTTGTAATGCGACTTTCTCTACTTTAGCACGTAGAGCTGCGTTACCACTATTACTAAGCATTTCATACACCTCCAGTTTAGACTTTTTCTTAAGTTCAGACTTAAGTGCAAGTGGTGCATACAGCGTATTCATTACAGAGTGCATGTTTGCACTAATAATATGAAGAGGTCTATCTAAAAGATTATTATCCTTTAAGGTAGCTTTAATATCATTTGCCCAGATCTCACCGTGTATGTGATGACCTAATCGTTCTCTTAAAACAGGACTAAAGGTAACTGTGCGTTTTTCCTCTTTAAGTACTTCTGCTATGGCAAGTTTACCTAACCAGTAAATAAGCTCAAAGAAGCGCTTGTTATTAGTGCGCGTATTAAAAAGAGGTGCAATTGCTCGTACTTCGGCAAAAGTGCGTCCTAAGATATTTGCGGTATGTGTAGTTGCAATCTCCCAGCTATTTTGATCTAGCTCTTCATTGTTTAAAACTGCTTTTTCTAGCTTTTCCCAATCACGTATTACTGCGCCTTCATCATTTATAAGGACACGTTTCATAATCTTATGAGACTCAATAAATAGGAAGGTCACGTGTGTAAGAATATCATAAATTTCAGAACGACCACGAGTGATCTCGATATTCATTTGCTCCTCATCTATACGGTAGCAATTACGACGACGTTTTGCTGGAATAATAGGTTCAAAGTGACTGTTTTTGTAGCCTTCATCACTTGTTAAGTTAATGAATCTACATTGCTCTATTCCTTCTGGAAGTCTATCAATAACGTAAAGAAGACCATCAAGCTCTACTTTTTCTTCGGCAATGGTACCGTAGATTTCTGGCCTTAATATAAGTAATGACTCTCTAAGTGTCTCTCCAGAGACACCCATAGGTTTATAAAATCCTCTGTTAAAAAGGTGACGCATTGTAATATACATGCGTTCTATAGCGCTACTGCTCTCTTGGGCTCTTGTACGGCCTTGTGTTTTGTTTGTGCTCATAATTGGGGATAAAGGTACTTAATAGAACTTGACCATGGTAATTTCATCGCCAGCTTACCTATTAAATACTATTTTGATTGCAATAGATCGGCAATCTTTCGATCGTTTGAAAGACGTGGAATTTTATTTTGACCACCTAACTTTCCTTGTGATTTCATGTAATTATTAAAGCCATCTTTTACCACCTTGGTGATTTTTAATGGCTGGAGTACCTTTCCTGTGATTAGGTCTAGGTAGTATGAGTTTTGAGCTTGTAGTGAGGAATCTAACGCTTTCGCGAAAGCGTGTAAATCACCACTCCCCTCATTTTCAAATTCTATAAACCATTCATGATAAGGTAATCCTTCTTGAGGTGCTACTTGAGGTGCTACCGTAAACTCGGTCACTTTAATATCTGTTCCTGCAGAGGCTTCAAGCATGGCCTGCTCTACTTCCTTACCTATCACATGCTCTCCAAAAGCCGAAATAAAGTGCTTGATTCTCCCAGAAACCATAATACGATAGGGCTTGAGACTCGTAAACATCACGGTATCTCCTATGTTATAAGCCCATAGTCCTGCTGTGGTAGAGATAATCATCACGTAATTTACATCAAGCGCTACATCCTTAAGCGTTATCCTTGTTGGGTTTTCATTAAAAAACTCTTCTGCTTTTACAAACTCATAAAAGATACCGTTGTCTAGTTGCAACAGCATTCCTTTCTCTGTCTGTGTGTCTTGAAAGGCAAAAAACCCTTCACTGGCTGGATATAACTCAATGCTGTCTACGCTTCTACCTATAAGATCCTCTAACTTGCGACGGTAAGGCTCGTAGTTTACGCCTCCGTACACAAATAACTGATAGTTTTTAAAGAGCTCTCCCACGGTTTTACCGCTCTTCTGGATAAGACGTTCATAATACATCTGTACCCACGGAGGAATCCCTCCTATGAGTGTCATATCTTGATTTATAGTTTCAGCTACAATCGCATCTACCTTTTGTTCCCAGTCTTCTATACAATTAGTTTCCAGACTAGGAAGCCTATTCTTCTGTAGGTAATTAGGCACATAGTGTGCGACAATACCAGAAAGGCGGCCTAGTTTGATGCCATTCTTTTCGGTCATCTCTGGACTTCCTTGTAAAAAAATCATCTTACCATCTACAAAGTCTGTATTTCCTGTCTCTGCGATGTAAGAAAGAATTGCATTACGCGCACTGTTAGGGTGCGTTTTCATACTATCCTTAGTAAGCGGAATGTACTTTACTCCAGAAGTAGTTCCAGAAGTTTTTGCAAAGTAAAGAGGTTTACCTGGCCAGAGTATATCTGGTTCTCCAGCGACCATTTTATCTACATAGTAGCGCAAGTCTTCATAATCTCTTATGGGAACTTGCTTTACAAAATCTGCATGTGATTTTATAGTATCAAAATGGTGATCATTACCAAAGGTCGTATACTGAGCAGCATCTATAAGACTCTCAAAAACCTTGTGCTGAGTCTCAATAGGGTTGTCTGCCCATTTTTTTATACTACGCTGTATGTACGACGCAAAAATTTTTGCTCCAAAAGACTTTATCGACATTAATTAAAATCTATAAAATTAGTCGGATTTATAGGGTATCCATTACTCCACAATTCAAAATGTAAGTGCGGTCCAGTACTATACTCACCTGTATTACCCACCGTGGCAATAACTTCACCTGCTTGTACTAGGGCTCCTTGTGATTTATTGAGAGAAGCATTGTGCTTATATACGGTGATAAGGTTCTTACCATGATTGATGATAAGTACATGACCTGTCTCTGCAGTCCACTCGGCAAAAATCACAGTTCCATCTGCTGCGGCTTTTACAGGAGCATCTTTTACCGTTACAATATCTACCGCAAAGTGTTTTTGACTAGCATTATATGCAGATGATATGGTTCCTTTTACTGGAGGAAACAGTGAGAAATCTGTATCCTCAATAGCTTTATCAAACACATTGTACTTGTCTTCCTGCTCTACTGTTTGCCTTAGTAAGCTATCTTCTCTACTAGGAAGCACATATATTTCTTCATCATTAAATACGGCATCGCGTATAGAATCTCTATCAAATTCTAGCTCTTCTACATCACCACTCAATACTCTACGTATAGAAGAGTAGTATTGCTCATTTACTCTAATTGCATTTTCTATAGAGTCCGTTTTTGCAACGAGTAGCGTCGCATTGCGCTTGAGTTTTGTGCTTGAGTAACCAGGAATATATTCCCTTAATGGTGTAAATGCGATAAGTAAAGTGGTAAGTGCAATAAGAATAATAGCAGATATACCTACTAGAATAAACACATTGAGTCGTGTAAGTTTAAAAGAAATACGCTCCTCAAAAGTATCTTCATTGAGAATAACTAAGCGATACTTGTGCAGTAGCTTTTTTGCAATCTTTTTTTTCTTCTCTTTTTTTTCTGCCATTTGAGATACAAATATACTTTTTAGATATGAGATAATTGATGTCTTTACGCTTTCGCGAAAATTGGATTGCGATAACCACTCAGCACCAATTAAGTCCTTTTTATGACTTTAACGCTCGTATGTCTGTTTTCTTACTATCTTTGTTTTTCTAAAACAGATGAAGATGAATTTTTTAGCAATATTTTTAGGAATGGTAGGCCCTTGGCAAATAGGTCTTATTGTATTAGTTGTTTTATTACTTTTTGGAGGTAAGAAAATCCCTGAAATGATGCGCGGCTTAGGTGGCGGTATCAAAGAATTTAAGAAAGCGTCTAAGGACGAAGAAGACGATATGATAGAAGAGAAGAAGTAATACTCGCTCTTTCTTATATAGAAAAACCGCATAGCTCTTTGAGTTATGCGGTTTTTCTATGTGTATCACCTTTCGCGAAAGCATAATTTCTAAAAGTCATTTATCAATCTACTAGGGTTTTGATATGTACTAAAGACTCTTAAAATAACAATGTCATCACCTTCTCTATCATACACTATTTTATAATGTCTTATTATAATCCTTCTAAAGGTATTATTAATTTCATCCTTTTGATATTGATCAAAGTAAATAATAGTTTCACTTGCCTCGATAATATCATTAACCACATTTAGAGCGCCTTGTGGTGATTTCTTTACATTCTTTATGTAATTGTAAATTTGCTTTAAATCTCTTTTTGCTGTATTGGTCCAGACAGTATTAAGCATCAATTACCAATCCTTTATTTCTTTCTTAAAATCATCAACAGCTGTATACTCTCCTCGTTTATATTCTGATTTTGCCTCCTGTAGCTCTTGTTTGTATTGTTCTCTACTCAAAGGTTCTCCCTCCACGGTATAAGCAATTACTTCAGATTCTTGATAGCTTATTGCTAGCGCATTTATCATTGCAAGTAAACGCTCATCTGCATCTTGCACTTTTTTTAAAACTTCTTCTCGTAACTCTAGTGCTCCCATAATATACTGTTTAACAACATAATAAAGATAACGTTTTTACCTCAACCTAGCACTTTTCAAGATACTCTCAAGCTCAAACATATTATCACGCTGGTCTTGTGAAGGGGAGAATATAAAACCTTCTAATATCAAGTATCTCCCATTTTTTTCATCTCTTACAGCATAGTTTACAAAAGGTCCAGCCATATAACGACCGTCTACTTCCCATGTTCCTTTGGTCTCATAAGCTAGTTTTCCATCTATCTCTGTTTCTTGTAAGTATGGTGAGAAAGCACGTTCTGTAATAAAGCGACCGTCATCTACTGGTATTTTCTTTCCACCTATAGAATCACGCATGCGTATAATGTTCTTAATTGTTAAGGTATCCTTATCAATTGCCTCTAGCGGCACCTCGTACACCGTTATGTTCATGTTACCGCTGCGCTTAAGCTCTTTGCGCATCCAGAAGAAATCTGCTTTCTGTTCTGCATATCGATAAGCATTAGGAAAGTTAAGTCTTACTCCAAATACCTTTTGTAAAGAATCTGTTTTCTTCAATGCCTTTTTAATTCGACTTTGATTTGCAACAAGCTCTTGTCCTTTAAAAGCAGTTACAATACGTTCCTCATTATCAATAATAAGATTTGCAATTTGTGTGTGGCTACTTCCAGTAACAATTACTCCTGTTTGTGGGCGTGCATACTTATCTTTTACAATAGTTAAAGAAGCACTATCTGCTGGTTTTATTTGCAAATAAATTCTATTCTTAAGTAAAAAATCACTGAAAGCCTCTGGCGGAATCTGATCTATAGAAAACTTAGGCTCCTCACGTGGTAATCCATACACCGGATCTGCCAGCACGTCGCGTAGCGCGTCTCCTATAGCTCCTTGCCATTGTGCTTTAGTCACAATCACCTTAACGTTGTTAATATTACCTACAGACTGGCTTAAAATGCGTTTACCGTCATTATCCCCACAAGAAAAAAGTAAGGATGCTGTTACTATACTTAAAAATATTCTTTTTATCATATTACTATTATTAATGATTAACATCCAGACATCACAAGGACCGTGGTGTAATCTATATCTCTCTTAATTGTAAAAAAACCTCCTAGTATATTGTCGGTAGGTCTGTATTCTGTAAGGTCAAAGTTCCAATGATTCTGACCATAATCTCCAAAAATCTTATTAACCGACTCTACCCACAACAGCACAGATTCTCTATTAGGGTTTGATATCGTTAGTACTTCTCCAGTTGCAAGTGCTGCGTCGCCACAATTGCGTTTTGTGTAAACGATTCCATTTTCAAAAGTTTGTGTAAATCCACAATCTCCGCCACCATTAGGTGGAAGAATTTCCTTGTCTGAAATGGCTTTATAATTATCTATCAAGTACGTGTAAACAGGATTTTTTAAAATACTTTTTTCATTTCCCTCACTATTTACTACAGTATAAGCCGCAGCATCATACGTTTTAAGGGTTACTTCTTGTGCAGCAAGTACTGCTGTAAAGCATAAGCTTAATGAAAGAAGTAACTTTTTCATAATTGATTTATTTAGAAACACGTAGTTTCATTCCTGGCTTCAGTTTACTGCTACTAATATCATTCCAAACTTTAATATTATCAATGCTTACTCCAGGAAACTTATTTGCAATTTTCCAGAGTGAGTCACCATTTTGAACAGTATATGTTTTCTTTCCCTTTAATGAAACAGTTTTTGAGCTACTACTTGTACTGCTATTGGTAACAGGTTTTCTTGGATAAATAGTTAATCGCTGCCCTATTTTAAGAGCATTTGATCGTAGGTTATTCCATTTCTTGATTTGGCTTACACCTACTCCGTATTTGCTTGCTATCTTTCCTAGATAATCACCGCTACGCACTCGGTATCTCACCTGAGAGCTTGCTGTAAGTACTTCTGGTAATGGTTTTTCTCTTTTGTCTAGTTCAGCTTTCGCGAAAGCGTAAATAGCCTGTTCATTCTGCACAAATTTACCCACACTTTCAATAGGAAGTCGCACGTAATATTTCTTGTCCTTTACCACTGGAATGATATCCAATTTATACTGCGGATTTAGAAATTGAACAATCTCCAAAGGAATTCCCACGATACTAGAAACCTGATCTAGCGCAATGCTTTGTTTTATGTGAATGGTATCTGTTGCAAAGTAATTTATAGGTGCTTTTTCTGGGGTATAGCCATGCTCATCTGCATATTCAAAAAGATACATGGTGGCTAGAAACGCAGGTACATAACCAGCGGTTTCTCTAGGTAAATTCTTTCTAATATTCCAGTAATTTGTAGCACCTCCAGAACGTCTTATTGCTTTAGACACATTTCCTGGACCAGAGTTATAAGAAGCCAGTGCCAGATCCCAATCTCCATGAATGTCATAGAGTTGTGATAAATAAGCACAAGCAGCCTCTGTTGCTGCAATAGGATCCATGCGATCATCTACATAGCTGTTTACTTCAAGGTTAAACATTTTACCCGTTGCAAACATAAATTGCCATAATCCCGTTGCTCCTACTCTAGATTTTGCTCTTGGACGCAGTGCACTTTCTACAATGGCGAGATATTTCATCTCTAGAGGGATGTCATACTTATCGAGACGCTCCTCAAACATAGGGAAGTAAAACTGGCTCACGGCCATAAGTTTCTCCATAGCTGGTTTGTGACGCTTTAAGTAGCGATTAATAACGCTTTCTAGCGAAGGGTTATACTCCACGTTAAATGGAGTACGCGCATTTATTTCGGCAAGGCGTTTTTTTAGTGTGTCTGTAGGAAGTTCTAGGTTTACTTCAGGCTGGTACGTGTGGCTTTCACGTATATTATTTATAGAATCAAATAGATCCATTCTTGCCAGTTCCTTACGCCAGCGCATATCTATAAGTGCTGCTTGAGGGTTATCTGGTAAGTTGAACGTTATAGAATCTCTTACTTGTGTATCTAGTAATACTTGAGGTAAATCTTGAGAAATTGTATTGGTAATGACAGTATCTACTACTTTGATAGTATCTCTTTGGAGTGCCGGTTTTTTATCTTCTTTGATAACCGGAGCTTTCTGTTTATAAGCCTCATATGAGAGGGTGTCTTGCGCTTTCGCGAAAGCGGAAAACAAGAGTATAGAAGCTACTAGGGATATTTTAAAATTATGTTGCATTTGAGTCATAGTCAAGGAACGAAAGATACGGGAAAATCGTATGGTTTTAAAGAGAGGAAATATAACTTCTAGCCAGCACAACTTCTGTTAGGTATATAAATAATAAGACCACCTCAAGAGGTGGTCTTATTACATGATGTTTTATTAATTATTCTTGTATAGCAGCTATACCTGGTAGTGTTTTACCTTCCAGCATCTCAAGCATTGCACCACCTCCAGTAGAGACGTAGCTTACTTTTGTATCAAAACCAAATTGCTTTACAGCCGCAACACTATCTCCTCCACCTACTAGTGAGAACGCGCTATCCTTTGTAGCTGCAGCAATACTATGACCTAGTGCAATAGTTCCTCCTGCAAATGTTTCCATCTCAAAAACTCCTAATGGTCCATTCCATAAAATAGTTTTTGCACGCTTTGCTACTTCGTCAAAAAGTTCGCGAGATTTTGGTCCTGCGTCAAGGCCTTGCCATCCATCTTCTATATGCATGATATCGCACACCTTTGTATTTGCATCGTTTGAGAAATCATCTGCAGCAATAACATCTACTGGTATGTGAATTTGTACTCCTTTTTCTTTGGCTTGTTTAAGAATATCAAGCGCAAGCTCCATTTTATCATCTTCACAAATAGAGTCTCCTATGGTACCTCCTTGTGCTTTAATGAAGGTAAAAGCCATACCTCCACCTATGATCATCTCATCTACTTTATCTAGGATATTCTCAATAACTGTAATTTTTGAAGATACTTTAGACCCACCAAGAATAGCTAGTACAGGCTTCTCGCTGTTATTAAGAACGCGATCAAGACTCTCTATTTCTTTTGCTAGTAAATAACCATAGCATTTTGCTTCAGGAAAGAATTGAGCAATGATCGTAGTAGAAGCATGCGCACGGTGTGCGGTACCAAAGGCATCATTTACATAAATATCTCCTAGCTCACTTAATTGCTTTGCAAAGTCTACATCACCAGCTGTTTCTTCGCTGTAGTAACGAAGGTTTTCTAGTAGTAATATTTTACCCATTTCAAGGTTAGATGCAGCCTCTGTAGCTTTTGCACCTACACAATCCTCCACAAAGTTTACTTCTACACCAATGACTTCAGAAACTGTTTTACAAATCTGAGAGAGAGAAAACTCCTCTTCTTTGTTTTTAGGTCGACCTAAATGAGACATAAGGATAGCAGATCCTCCATCTTCTAATACTTTCAAGATTGTAGGTTTTGCAGCCTCAATTCTTGTAGTATCAGTAACATTACCATTCTCATCAAGGGGAACATTAAAATCTACGCGAATTAATGCTTTCTTATTCTCAAAATTAAAGTCGTCTACTGTGATCATTTTCATTGGTTTTGCTAACAAATATAATAGATACAGAGGATAAAAAATGCAGTGATTCCTTTATATTTGACGCTATGCTGTTTTCAAACGTTATCGGGCAAGATTTTATTAAAAATCATCTCACAACAAGTGTTGATGCAGGGCGTATTGCTCATGCTCAACTTTTTATAGGTTTATCTGGCACAGGGGTTTTACCCATGGCCATTGCTTATGCACAATATATTTTATGTAATAACGCTCAAGGCGAAAATGAGGGAGGATCTCAAGCTTGTAATTTAAAGTTTGAGCACTTATCGCATCCGGATTTGCACTTTGCTTTTCCTGTAGCAACTACTCCCGAAGTAAAAAGCCATCCTGTCTCTAATAATTTTATGCGAGAGTGGCGCTCGTATATTACAGAAAACCCATATGGTGATCTCTTTGAATGGCACCAGCATCTTGGTATTGAAAAAAAACAAGGACAGATAGGTGTAGATGAAGCTTCTGAAATTAATAAAGCACTCGCTTTAAAGTCATATGAAGGTGGTTATAAAGTAATGATCATTTGGGCAGTTGATAAAATGAATACTGCTGGATCAAATAAACTTCTCAAACTACTAGAGGAGCCACCAGCAAAAACTTTATTTATTCTCATTTCTGAAAATGAGGATAGCATTATAGACACGATAAAGTCAAGATGCCAAGTATTGCATTTCCCAAGATTAAGCGAACCACAAATTGCCGATGCTTTAATTACTCATCATAAAACTCCAGACGCCGAAGCTCATAAAATAGCTCATCAAGCACAAGGAGATTACCAGCAAGCGATGCATTTATTGCATCACGATGGTGACGATATTCAGTTTGAAAAATGGTTTGTTACTTGGGTGCGTACAGCCTTCCAAGCAAAGGGTAAAAAAGAGGCCGTTTTAGGACTCATGGAGTGGAGCGAAATCATAGCAAAATCTGGCCGTGAAACCCAGAAAAATTTTCTTGCATACTGTGTTCAATTTTTCCGCCAAGCTTTGCTTAAAAATTACAAGGCAAATGATCTTGTTTTTATGGAAACAGAGACCGGTTTTGATCTCTCAAAATTTGCTCCATTTGTTCATAATAATAATATATTTCCTATTGTAGAAGCCATTCAAGAGGCTTCGTATCACATAGAACGCAATGGAAATGCTAAGATTATCATGACAGACCTTTCTATAAAATTAACTCGATTTCTACATCGTAAGAGTTGATTATATCAAATAGTTATGTCTATATTTAGTTTTGTCTAAATAAATTTTTAGATAAACAATCGATAGTGTACGCTATCTATATACTCAGATGATCTCAGATCTTTCACTAAACGAGAACATTTAAAGGCTCTATAATCTACAAGTACAATTTCTATCTCGTTAATCGGTACCATTTGGTTAGTGAAGTCTTATTTAAATAAGCTTGATTATCTTGATGAAAAGTACGTAGATTTTACGGCGCTATCTAGTCATTTATTGATGAGAAAAATCATCAAAATTAGGCATAAAAAAAGCGATGATTTCTCATCGCTTTTAAAGCTATTTTAAAGAATAGAATTTAGTCTTCTTTTGGAGCATATTCTCCATTCATTTCTGTAAGAATTGCTTCTGTAAGATTTAACTCCTCTTTACCATAAAGAACACTTCCAGCATCGTTAGATCCATAGATATAAGAGTACCCATTTGTCTTTCCGTAAGCCTTTACTTTATCCTTCACTTTTGTAATAAGTGAGTCTATTACTTTCTGGCTTTCTACTTGTAGTTGACCTATTCTTGCTTGGCGTTCTTGTTGTAATTGTTGTGCCTCTGCTCCTAGTTCGTTATAAGTTTCTTCTTGTTTTTTACGTGACATAGACGGTCCGTTTTTTCTAAACAAGTCTTCTTTGATTTGGTAAGACTTAATCTTAAGCTCTAATTCGCCCATGATTTCGTCATTTTGCTTTGTAAAACGATCCTTTGCGCTTTTAAGCTCTGCATATTCTGTAAGCAACTCTTCAGTATCTACAAAACCTGTTTTCTCTGTTTGACAAGCTACAGCCATCATAGCCGTAACAAGTAGCATTCCTATTTTTTTCATTGTGTTATTTTGATTATTTGATGCGAAAATAGGTAGAATCCATTAAAACTTAATTAAAATCATGTCTATTTCCATTTTGACTCTTAAATAAATATAAATAGACTTAAAGTGAGCGATTATTCACTAAAACTTGAATCTTTTGAAACCTACACTTAGAGAATTAATTGAGAACGCTACAATTCAAAATAAGGAAGTAATTTGTAATTAATAAATACGATATACTGAAAGCATTAAAATTGAAGAGAAGTGAAATAATCAGGAAGATTGATAAACACATTACAGGGGATAGTAATTGTGTGATTTAAAAATTGACATTGTTAATTGAAAATATTCCACGTGGAACATTTTACAATAAAATGCATTTTGAGCAGAAACATCAAAAACTACATTCTCAATTGCAGATTAAATATAAAAAGGTCAAAATTGATTGAAATAAGCCATCATAAGAAAAAGTAATGACCAAAAAGAAAATTAATAATAAAATCTTATTAAAAACGAAGCCTATAAACACTGTTTTTAAGCGGCTTCAGCATTTAGCCATATACATTTAAGGCATTCGTACTCATAAGCCCTTAAAAGCGCTTATTTGCAATTTAAGCGTGTTTTAGGACATAAATATGAGATGAATAACCTCCAGACTGCTTTGCTTTACGATTTGACTTGAATCCAGTTACAAATGCAGTGAAGAAATTCATTTTACCACTTTTATATTTTTCTGAAAGAAGACTCACATAATAGGAATCAAATTTCATAGGCAGTGTTTTTACTAATTGTAAATCTTGTTCTGCAAAAAGTCTTTTTATAGAAGTTTCTGAAAAATGGTATAAGTGCCTTGGCACATCAAAAGCTGCCCAATATGATTTATAATAACTAGCATCAAAAGATTTAAAATTAGGAACGGCAATAAATATAGTTCCATTTTTTGCTAGTTGCTTTTTCAACCATGCTATTTGCTCTTGTAAATCATAAACATGTTCTAGCACATGCCACATAGTTATCACATCGTATAACTCCCCTCCTACTTCATCGATAGTGTTATAAATATCGAGTCCTTTATTTTGAGCAAGCTTTTTAGCTTTATCATTTGGCTCTACTCCTTTTACGTTCCATTTTCTTTTAGATAGAAATTCTAAAAAATCTCCAGTTCCAGCTCCTATGTCTAAAACAGAACCTTGGTCAGGATGAAACTTTTTTAAGAGTTTTTGCTTTCGCGAAAGCGTGATACCTTTTATAGTTTGATATGCGATTTCAAATAAAGATCGTTTTCCATCTGTGTGAGATATATAATCTTCACTTTCATAATATGAAGGAAGCTTAGAAATATCCGGCTTAGGATTTGTGAAATACATGTGGTACTTCTCATCATACTTTAGTGTAAATTCTTCCCTACTTACCGAATGATCTCTTACTTTAAAATCTTCTTTCATCAACTTTGTTTCACGTGGAACGTATACTATTTAAAAACTATCGCCCCATATAAACTAACATTACACTTATGTCTGAAGGAGAAACTCCGCTCACTCTTGATGCTTGAGAAATTGTAGTTGGCCTAATTTTAGATAATTTTTCCCTAGCCTCAAAAGACAACGACTTCAGTTTTGTATAATCAAAACCTTCTGGGATTTTAATATTTTCTAAGCGCTGTAGCTTGTCTGCATTTGCTTTTTCCTTTGCAATGTAACCTGCATACTTAACTTTAATTTCTGCTTGTTCTAATACATCACGATCAAGATCTTTCTCCTCAATATAGGCAGCTACTTTCTCAAAGCCTTTCATATCATCAAGCGTGATTTGGGGTCTAGAGAATACTTTAAACATTTTATCAGATTGTCTCATAGGAGAAGATCCTCTCTCCTCTAGTATATCATTTACTTCTTCAGGAAGAATACTTGTGTCTTCAAAAAACTTAACAAGATCATTAGATTCCGCTTGCTTCTTCTCCATGGTAACGAGACGTTCCTCAGAGGCTAAACCTACAGCATTTGACATAGGCGTGAGACGCTCATCTGCATTATCTTGACGTAACAGTGTTCTATACTCTGCACGAGATGTAAACATCCTGTACGGCTCTTCTGTACCTTTTGTGATTAGATCATCTATAAGAACTCCTATATACGCCTCATCTCTTTTAAGCATAAAAGGATCTTTCTCATGCACCTTAAGGTGTGCATTCATACCAGCCATTAATCCTTGAGACGCTGCTTCTTCATATCCTGTAGTTCCATTAATTTGTCCAGCAAAATACAGCCCGCTCACAAGCTTAGTTTCTAGCGTATGCTTTAACTGTGTAGGCGGAAAATAATCATACTCGATAGCATATCCCGGACGGAAGAATTTTACATTCTCAAAACCAGCTACAGACTTTAAAGCCTTAAACTGGACATCTTCTGGAAGTGATGTTGAAAATCCATTTACATAGATCTCGCAGGTATTCCACCCTTCTGGCTCTATAAATAATTGATGTCTATCCTTATCTGCAAAGCGGTTAATCTTGTCTTCAATAGACGGACAATATCTTGGTCCAAGAGATTTGATTCTACCATTAAACATAGGCGAGCGATCAAAACCTTCTCTCAAAATATCATGCACTTCTAGCGAAGTATAACTCATATGACAAGGACGCTGATGTGTAAGCGGACTTGTTTCTTTACTATAACTAAACTTCTCTGGAACTTCATCACCTGGTTGAATAATCATCTTAGAGAAATCTAACGATCTACCATCCACTCGTGGAGGTGTTCCTGTTTTCATTCTTCCAGATTCAAATCCAAACCCCGCTAGCTGTTCTGTAATTCCTGTAGCTGCTCTTTCACCTGCTCTACCTCCACCAAATTGTTTGTCTCCTATGTGGATTAATCCATTTAAAAAAGTACCATTAGTTAGCACCACAGATCTTCCTCTTACTTCAATACCAAGAGACGTTTTTACACCAACTACTTTATCATTTTCTACTACAAGACCACTCACCATCTCTTGATAAAAATCAAGATTCTTAGTGCCCTCAAGCTTCATTCTCCACTCCTCTGCAAATCTCATTCTATCAGATTGCACACGTGGAGACCACATCGCAGGACCTTTAGATTTGTTAAGCATCTTGAATTGTATTGCTGTCTTATCAGAGACGATACCGCTGTATCCTCCTAGTGCATCAATCTCTCTTACTATTTGCCCTTTTGCGATTCCTCCCATAGCAGGATTACAACTCATTTGGGCAATGGTTTGTAGGTTCATAGTTATAAGAAGTGTAGAACTTCCCATATTTGCAGCAGCAGCGGCAGCTTCACAACCTGCATGACCAGCACCTACTACTATAACATCGTATGTATCTTGAAATAGACTCATTGTTTCACGTGGAACATTAAAATATTAATCTCTCTAAGAGAAGTTACGCTTTCGCGAAAGCGTTATATACATTCTTTTAAAGGCGTGCAAAGATACAGCCTTTAATTCTCTCTAACACAACTTCCCGCTGGGACAGATGTTAAACCTTGAAATAGAGCGCTGTAAGAAAATTACTACTTATCTAACTGATAAATATAAATTTTCCTTTACTCTCATCTCCTTAGCCTCATCCTCACTCTTATCTTTATAACCGCAATAGTGCAGTAGTCCATGAACCATAACGCGGCTTAATTCGTCTTTAAAGGAGGTTTTAAAATCTGCAGCATTATCCTCAACACGCTCTACAGATATATATATATCCCCACTAATTACATCTCCACTCGTGTAGTCAAAACTGATTACATCTGTAAGCGTATCATGATTCAAATATTCAACATTGAGTTTATGCAAGTAGGCATCATTACAAAAAATGTAATTGATCTCACCCATTTGTTTATGTTCAGCTTCTATAACAGATGTTAACCACTGAAGTAATTCTTCTGGATTTGATAACTCAAAATCATTTGTACTATTAAATTCAATCATTGTTTTTCTGGAAGTAATCTTGCACTTTACGCTTGTATTCTTCCTTAAGCGGAAGTGCATTTCTGTTTAATATTTCTGTTGTATTAAAATACTTTTTGGCTTTCTCAAGAGCACTATTTACAGGATTTGCAAACTTCTTTAAGTTGGTATTTGCTTCACGCTTATTCTCTTCTCCTTGTTGTAACGTTGCCTCTTTAAGTTTAAGTAGCTCGTGCTTAAGATTAGTCATACGTTGTAAGGTTTCATTATTAAAACCTTTGTCTAATAATTGCTGCTCAACATCCTTCATATCCTTAACTAGCTTCTTTGCATTATCCCCAAGACCTTCCCTTTGAATAGCATCTTCTAGTTGTTGTCTTAACTTAGACTGCTCTTTATAAATTTCATAAAGAAGTCCCTGCTCATACTCGTCACTTTGTCCATCTCCATTTTCTCCACCTCCATTCTCGCCATTTCCATCACCTTTTAAATCACTATTACTCGAGCCTTTTCCTCCGCCTTGACCACCTTCACCTTCGCCTTCTTTTCCTCCCTCGCCTTCAGATCCAGGTTGATCACCGCCTCCTTTTCCTTGTCCTTCTTCACCTTCAGAACCTTCACCAGATTCTCCTTCCTTGCCTTCACCTTCTTTTCCTTCCCCGGGTTTCTTACCCTCACCCATTTTCTTATTGAGTTCTTCTTGACTCTGGATAATATCGGGGAGTTGTCCTCCACTTCCACTGCCAGAACCCATGCCCATTCCTTTTCCTTTGCCGGAGCCGCTACCAGACATCATTGCATTTTGCATATTATCTAACGTCTGACTAAGGAAGTCTGCTAGTTTATTAGTTCCAGTAATAACATATTGCTGGCTACTTACACCTTGCATTATTTGATTTTCGGCAAGTCTTGATAATGCTTGATCCATGCTGTAATCAATATCGACTAAGGTCTCATTAATAATCTCATCCAGTTTTGGCTGGCGCAATGACAAGGCATATAAACTATCATCTATATGTTTGAAGTTTTGTTTGAGTACATTTTGCCTTCTTAACTTACGTGCATAATTAGGATTCTTATCATCCATCTTACGAAATTCCATCATGATAGCTTCTTCCTCAAAACTAAAAACAAGAAGATTATCTAGTATCTGGCGTAACATCTCTGTATCTTCTTCAAGACTTTCTTCTCCATCCATTTGCATTTGAGACTGCATAGACTTGCTCATTTGCTTCATCTTCTCTGCAGCCTTTTTTTGCTTTTCTTGAGCACCAGATTTATCTTGAGGTGTTCCGTCTTGTTGTTCTTGATCTTCTTGTTTTTCTAGTTCTTCACTAGCTCCCTCCTGTTCTTCTTTGATTTCTTCTTGCTTTTTCTCATCACCAGGAAGGTCCATAGGCTTTTTAAGTTCTTGGTTTTCTTTTTCAAGATTCTTTAACGCTTCCTCAAGTTTTTTGAACTCTTCATTGAGTTCATCTTGCTTTTCCTTAGTATTTTCTTTTCCTTCCTTCTTACTTAAGTCTTCTTGTTTTTTTGCGAGTTCCTCTAAGTCACGTGCAATTTGCTCGGTCTTTTTCTGAACATAATAACGCTTTGTAAGCTCAACCATTTGCTCTAGGTTTCGCTTATTATTTTTATTTTGCTTTTCAAGTTCCTCAAGCTTTTCAGAGAGTTCTTCTTTTGGCATTTTCTCTCGAAGCTCTTGTAATTCTTTTAAGAGCTTTTCATTTTCCTTTGCTTTCTTTTCTTGACGCTCTAGACGTTCCTTCAGTTTTTCTTTATCCTCATCTGTAAGTTCTTCTTCTTTTTGAAACTCATCCAGGTTCTCTTTAAGTTGCTTAGAAAAATCTTTCATCATTTCCTCTTGCTGCTTCTGGCGTTTCAGAAAACTATCAAGTTTCTTTTGATCGTTAAAACTCAGCTGCTTTTTCTCCTTCTGAGTTCGTGAGATTTCTTGTAATTCCTTCTCACTATCCTTCATCTTCTGTAAGGACTTATCAAGATTACCTATAGATTTTTGTTGTTGCTCAAGCTGTTTGTTTTTAAGCTCATCATCTGTCAGTTTTACAAAACTATATATCGTGCTCTTCGTACTTTTAAAACGATGGATGGCATCATTATCAAAAACCTCAAAATAATACTCATAATTTACTCCTTCTTGTAAATCAAGATTATTAGGGAATGCATATATAAACTGATCTACATTACCCTTTGAAATACTGATTTCCTCATACTGTTTATTATCACTCTCTGCAGGATAATAAACAATTTGTAATTTTTTAAGTCCGTAATCGTCGCTTACTTTTCCGTAGAAATAATTCTGCTGCTCGTTTACAGTATCCTTTTTTGCTTCCAAGGATATTTGAGGATACTGATCTTTTATGACTTGTAAGTTATAAGCCAGATTTTCATAGTTTTTCAGTTGGCTATTACTCGTACTTACTTCATAACTCGTGTTATTATAGATACGTTTTACTGCTTTAAAAACTTTTGAGGTTGTCACATTTTCGCTTAAAGCGAAAGGAATAATAGTATCCTTAAGCACAAGATCTACACCATCCGTCTGCCTCGTACTTATATTCCAAGAAACGGTAGTTCCTTCTGGAATGATTGCATTCCCAGTATTTTTTACAGTCTCTTTTCCTTTGCGAGTATGTGCAGGATAGTTGAGCTCCATATCAAAATCCATAAGTACCGGAACCTTGAGTACCT
The DNA here is from genome assembly GCF_042466145.1 of Dokdonia sp. R78006. Classification (NCBI taxonomy): domain Bacteria; kingdom Pseudomonadati; phylum Bacteroidota; class Flavobacteriia; order Flavobacteriales; family Flavobacteriaceae; genus Dokdonia; species Dokdonia sp. R78006. Next base: position 1,067,555 of record NZ_JAXHBU010000001.1, read on the forward strand.
CAATGGTATAAGGCTGGGATACGACTTTATTACCCTTAAGATTAAAGGTGATATTTTCTGTAGGCTGTTCAAATATATAGCTATACTCTCCCGGAGCAATTTGCTGTAAAAAATACACCTCATCATTAAATCGCACAGATGCCTCCTCAGGAATTATATCTCCCAGTGTGCGCACGCGCAACTCAAAATCTTTATTTTCTATGGCCTGTAAATTCTCATTGACTACATAAAAACTAAATGGAGCTGGTGGCTCATACGCCTCGTTGTAATTTACAACACGCTCATAGCTTGTTGAGAAAACCTTTTCCTTCCCCGCATAGTTTGCAATGAGAAATATAACTACAGGTATTGCAGCATATTTGAGGTACTTCTTATTTTTTGTAAAATCTATAGCTAGCCTAAAAGGGATAGGCTCAAGCTCTTCACTCTTCTGCTCTATGCTTGCGAGCATTAACTCTGAGTCTGTTACTTCACTATGTAATTGCAAGGTGTTTATAAGCTTGTCGCTTACTTCTGGAAAATAATTTCCTATCAAACTAGCGGCATCCTTATAGTTGATACCTTTTGACAATTTAAATAATCTAGCTAGTGGTACTGCTATAAACTTGATGAGTAAGGCAATTTCTACTACTATAAACGCCCAGAAAAGAACCGTTCTTCCCGCTGGACTAAGCCAGAAAAAGTACTCAATGAGCAGTGTGATTAAGAAATAAAATAAGCCTAGTGCAAAAAACAATATTGCACCGCGCAGCAATTCATTAGTGTAATATTTTCTAATAAATCCCTCTAGCTTCTTCTCTATTTTTTCAAATCTATTCGTCATCTATCCTAATTCTCTTTATAGCAACCTCTAAAGTACTATTTTATTATGTTTTAAGAGGATGTCAACATTTACAAAGATATCACTGTGAACTTCATAAAAAACTTTAAACGGTAATCGTTAAGCCTTTTTAAAGGCTTAAAAGTATCTTTGCACAAAATCTAAGACTATGTCTCAAAACGTTCGGGTGCGATTTGCACCTTCACCTACTGGGCCATTGCACATCGGTGGTGTGCGTACGGCGCTTTTTAATTATTTATTTGCAAAAAAACATGGAGGTACTTTTATCCTCCGTATAGAAGATACAGATCAAAATCGCTATGTACCTGGTGCAGAAGATTATATACGTGAAAGTCTAGACTGGTGCGGGATATCGTATGACGAGGGGCCTACTAAAGATGGTGGTTTTGGACCTTATAGACAAAGTGAACGTAAGGATAAATATCACGCTTTCGCGAAAGCGTTAGTAGACTCAAATAATGCTTACTATGCATTTGATACTGCCGAAAGTCTTGATGCACACAGAAAAGATCACGAAGCAAACGGCAAAACCTTTATCTATAATTGGCACAATCGCCTTAAACTAGATAACTCTCTCGTTCTATCACAAGAGGAAACAGAGAAACGTATTGCCGCTGGTGAAAACTATGTAATCCGCTTTAAGTCTCCACAAGATGAAATATTACAACTACGTGATGAAATACGTGGTGCTATGGAGATTGATACTAACATTCTAGATGATAAGGTGTTATTTAAATCTGACGGGATGCCTACCTATCACCTAGCAAACATAGTAGATGACCATTTAATGGAAATTACTCATGTGATACGTGGTGAAGAGTGGTTACCATCTCTAGCGCTTCACGTATTATTGTATAGAGCCTTTGGATGGGATGCGCCAATATTTGCTCACTTACCACTTATTCTTAAGCCTGTAGGAAAAGGAAAATTAAGTAAGCGTGATGGTGATAAACTAGGATTTCCAGTATTTCCGCTACAATGGGAAGATCCAAAATCAAAAGAAATCTCATCTGGATATAGAGAAGACGGTTACTTTGCAGAAGCCATGGTAAACATGCTTGCCTTTCTAGGATGGAATCCTGGAACGGAGCAAGAAATTTTTAGTCTAGAAGAACTTGTAGCAGCTTTTGACTTAAAACGTGTTAATAAAGCTGGAGCAAAATTTGATCCAGAAAAGACTAAGTGGTTCCAGCAGCAGTATATGCAAGAATCTCCTGTAGCACTTATAGCAGATCAATTTATGACATTCTTAAAGGATAAGAATGTTACTACTACAGAGGAATACACTACACACGTAGTTGATTTAATTAAAGAACGCGCCATCTTTGTAGAAGATTTATGGACACTAGGAAGTTATTTCTTTACTGCTCCAACGGTGTTTGATGAAAAGGCAGCCAAGAAAGCTTGGAAAGAAGATACAGCGGCTATCATGGAAGAGGTAAAAATTATCTTATCTGGAGTATCAAACTTTACCACTATTGAAGCACAAACAGCTCTTAAAGAGTGGATTGTAGCAAAGGAACTTAGTTTTGGAAAAGTAATGCAGCCTTTTAGATTATCACTTGTGGGCGCTATGCAAGGACCTGATGTTTTTGATATTGCTACCACCATTGGTAAAGAAGAAACATTACGACGTATAGATTATGCAATTACCACACTAGGATAACTGTTATACATCACATTATTAATTAAGGCTACAAATCATTGATTTGTAGCCTTAATTTTTTACCGATAGTTTATAAATAAAAGACAACTCCAGCAGCGATTATTGATGCATTACCTTTAAAATCTCTCGTATTATTATCAATTACAAGGTTTTGATTATTGAGATTATTGAGGATGTTTGTAAATCCATATTGGTACTGCAGCGTGAGTCTTACGTGTTCAAAACCCCCTGTAAGTCCTATGACACCAAAACCATTTACTCGAGATATTTCTTGTATGTCACTTGCGGTAAGAGTAGTATAACCGCTTACTATATTTGTGCTTTGACTAGAATTATCTAGCTTCATTTTACTGTTGATAAGTAGTGCAGGTCCAATGTCTACTGCTAGATGGTTTGCAATTAAATTATAACTGAGTAATAGATTAAGTTGAGCACCTATGATATTATATTGAGTATCCTCACTAGTAAGTTGATCTAAGGAAGTTGTTTGAACTGTAACCGCAGTACTTAAAAAATCAATCCCGTAAACCATACCCCAATTATTATACACATTTCCTCTAGTAGTAAAACCTGCTAGAAAACCTGTTTCTCCTTGAATATCAAAGTTCTTTGTATCTATATCTACCAAAGCAACTTTACCTTGAAGGCCTATACGATTGTAGTTACCACTACTCTTGTAAGATTGAGCATAAATAGTTGTTGACGTAACAAGTAATAAAGCGAGAAGTGATAGATATTTCATAGGGGATTATGTAAAGAGGTTATGCTTAATTAATGGTTCTAAGGTATAATAACTTTCAGGCAATCAAGAAACTTTTAGTTTATGTGTTACATTTTATCGATTATGGCTACTTATCTTTAAGATTACAATAATCACCATCAATAATTTTTAAAAATATCCAATATGGGACAGATTCTTTTACCAGTATTAATAGTACTAGCCATACTTATAATCCTTTCGGGGATATTTATGGTTAAGCAACAAACCGCCGCTGTTGTGGAGCGTTTTGGAAGATTTATTGGAGTGCGTAACTCGGGGCTTCAATTTAAAATTCCTGTATTTGATAAAATTGCAGGTCGTATTAATTTAAAAATACAGCAGCTTGATGTTGTTGTTGAGACTAAAACTAAGGATGACGTTTTTGTACGTCTTAAGATATCTGTACAGTTTCAAGTAGTAAAAGATAAAGTGTATGACGCATTTTATAAACTTGAAAATCCTCATGATCAGATTACTTCTTATGTATTTGACGTTGTAAGAGCAGAGGTTCCAAAAATGAAACTAGATGACGTTTTTGAGCGTAAAGATGATATTGCGATTGCGGTAAAACGTGAGCTTAACGAGGCTATGTCTAGTTATGGTTTTGACATCATTAAAACGCTTGTAACAGACATAGACCCAGATATGCAGGTAAAGGCAGCTATGAACAGAATTAATGCAGCAGAACGCGAGAAAGTGGCTGCAGAGTTTGAAGCAGAAGCAGATCGTATCAAGATTGTAGCAAAAGCTCGTGCAGAAGCAGAATCTAAGCGCTTACAAGGACAAGGTATTGCAGATCAAAGACGTGAGATTGCTCGTGGTCTTGAAGAGTCTGTAGATGTACTAAACAATGTGGGGATTAATTCTCAAGAAGCATCTGCGCTTATTGTTGTAACACAACATTACGACACATTACAATCTATGGGAGAGCAAACTAACTCTAACTTAATCTTAATGCCTAACTCACCACAAGCTGGAAGTAATATGCTTAATGATATGATAACTTCATTTGTAGCTTCTAATCAAATAGGAGAGCAAATGAAAAAAGATAATGAAGCAAAAGGTATTGTTAATAAGAAGAAGGGAGACACTCAAGAAGATTAATAATTACCATTGACCTCATAAAAAAGCCCCAAGAACAAATTGTTCTTGGGGTTTTTATTTAATTATAAAATAAGTCTTTACACTTTGTAATCTCCGTCCTTGTTCACTTCCTTGACACGCTTGTAGCCAAAAATAGTACCTAGTAATTTTGTAACTACTGCTTTTTGAATCAAAGATCCTACAAGAGTTCCTAATGATGAAACTGGAGAAAATCCAGAGCTCATACCATTTTTAGCTCCATTTATATTGAGCCTTACCTCCTCCTCGCTTATTTGTCGTTTAAGTTTGAGAATTTTAAGATCATGCTCTATTTGTTCAAAACTACTATATTCGGTCATCAGTGTTTATATTTTGAGTTGCTACAGGAGCAACTGGTGAAACATCTGGAAGTGAATCATCACTAAAAGCTAGTTTACTATATTTCTTAAGTAACATAGTTTCAAGAGGCTTTGCAGCAAAAAGAAATACTAAAAAGAATATCACTAAGTAAATTCCTCCTACAATAAAGAATCCTGCACTCAAGCTATCTAAAGAATCCCCTATCACAATCGAAAGACCTATAGAAAAGAACATCATTGCTATAAGACCAAAAGTTGCTCTCAAAGCTAAGTTTGCACCACTTACTAATCCTCTCATTCCATTTTTGAACAAGCTTAGTTTGTAGTATTCTGCAGTGACTTTGGCATATTCCTGCCCGTTGTCTGTTAGTCCTTTTAAGTTATTTGTTAACTTTTCAAAAGCCATATCTGATTGGTTTCTTTTGGCTTATGATAATGCTTTCTCCACTTTGGCAACATTTTTATCTACTACAGCATCTTTTTGAAGTTTTGCATTTTGTACACGTAACTCAGCTAGTTTTGTTTCTAAAGTTGAGATTACATCATCTGCTTTATGACTCGCTGTTGAAATAGAGTCGTTTAACTTTTCTTCAAAAGTTAACTTAGCTTTCTGAGCATTATCTGTAAGCGAGCTTCTTGTTTCTTTAAGTTGCTTTACTAATTTATCCTGCTCTTTCTTAGCTTTCTTAGAAAGATCTTTTCTTGTTTTAGTTCCTTTTTCTGGAGCATATAAAATTCCTGCTGCTGCACCTATTGCACCACCTAAAACTAACGCTAACAATGTATTACTTGACTTACTCATATGATTCTATTTTATATTAATAATTGGTTGAGTGTAAAGATATTTTGATATGTTTCTTTTCTCCGTTAATAACCGGTTAATATCTCTTTAACCAACTCACAATCTTTGTTAAAAGTAGTCTCTTATCTAGATAAATTTAAGCTTTAATCTAAAATACTGTTAAATTATCTTACTTTAATTATAAACTAATAGCCCTCTAAATTAAAATTTAGAGGGCTATTAACTTAAAAATATTAAAATCTTTAGCTTAGAATTGGTAAGCAGATATAACTCTATTCTTCTCATTTACAAAAACAACATTATCTACTTCATCTATAAAGTAATTAGGTGTTTTGTCTAAGAGTTCAATTTGTTTATCGCGTTTACCTGTGGCCTTATTTATCATATAAATATAATGCTGAGAACCTGTTTCCTTTTTGATTTTTGCAACTATAAATTTATGAGAATCAATAGATTTTGAGTTAAAATAACGTGTTTTTGTTATTTCAAAAACCTTGTAATAAGTACTAAGATCACCATCTACAGAATTTTCATCACCTATATATAATCCAACAACAGAATCAGTATTTGAGGTAACATCAGATTGATCACCTCTTGTTCTATATGCGCCATTAGATAGCGAAGAAAGCATACTTATGTTCTCCATAGATCCTTGTATATCTAAGTCTACTCCTGCAATATTTAATCCCAATTGCGCTAACCCTACAAATCCTCCTAGACTAGATGGTGGTGTATAGTAATCTGTATATTTCAAATTTCCAGATGGTTCTAATAAAGACATATGCTGGTCTGTTTGTAATAAATAACCTGCCCCTGGCACATACTCTGCAACTAGGGGCGTTTTTCTTTTTACCGCTTCCAGATCAATATCTTCTGCAAAAAGATTAATATCTCCTGTGGTAAGATCAAACTTATAACCATTGCCATTTTCAAAAAGAACCACTTTATCTTCTTGATTATCATAAGTTACTGCTGGTATGGTTCTAAATTTTACATCTCTTTTCCAAACATCTTTACCATCTTCAAAATCAAGAATATTTGATCTTTCTGTTGAGACATATAATACCCCTTTTTTTGTAGGTGTTACATAATATGCATACCCTTTTACTTTGCTATTCCAGATCTTATCACCTTCACGATCTACAAGAGCTATTGTACCATCATCTTCATCTTTACCGATAGCGATATAACCTTGCTCATTAGGAATCACTTCATCGAGAAATTCAATTTTAAAACTCTTTTTCCAAGTAAATTCGTTTGTTTTTGGGTCTATAATGTTGAAGCCCTCTGTTTCTACAAGGATAAGATTCCCATTATCTTGACGCACATCTATTAATGTACCACGAAGCTTTAATTTTCCTGGTGTTATATCTTCACCAGTAGAAGGATTAAGAACAATAAGTCTTTTTGATTTTCTAATACCTACGTAAAGACTATTATTAACATCTGAATATACTAAAGCGTTTATTTTTTTATCACCCTTATATTGCCACAACATCTCACCAGTAACGGCGTCTATTGTAAATATTTCATCTTTAATACTTATGATGATATTACCTTCTTTATTGAAAAAGGGACCTTTATCAATAATAGATATTCTTGTAAATTTCTTTAATAAATTTTTAGATTTCCCCAGTGCCGTTACCCATTGAGACTTCCAAGTTTTTAAGCTAAAAGACATAAAGTAACGCTCAGGACCATCAAGAAGTTCAAAGAAAATAGCTTCCTTTTCTGGTATCGTAGTAAAATTTCTAATTTTATACCCTTCATCCTTAGTATCAAAAAGTATATCTCCAGTACTAGAGTTGAGTAATAGACCTCTTATATTGCCTAAGATAGGCGTATACTCAACGTAAATAATAGGAAGACCCTCTATGGCAAAAAACGTGTTTTTATCAACAGCCTTCAATTCTTTATTATGCCATAAGGTTTCACCAGTAACATTATTAAGAGCTAAAAGTCCTTTATCACCAGCAGCAATAATAACACCATCATTAGATTGTTTAATCCAGCTTACATTGTAAAGCTCTTCCTTAAGATTCTTTTCCCATAGTTTATCTTGTGCACTCACAGTGTGAATACTCATAATTAAACCAAAAGTGACTAGTAATAATTTTTTCATAAATAGTTAATTGATTAGTTTTTGTCACACCATTAATTAATTAAAAAAAGGTATAATCTTCTACGTACGAATATACTGTGACCAATCAATACTAAAAAACACTATGCCGATTAAAAACTAATTTAATCGGCATTTGCTTTTCATTTATGTATTAAAATCTAGACGCTGCATCTTGTAATATTTCGTTGCTATCTTCTTTTGCCTTTTCAACAAATGCTTCGGCTCCTTCAATGTCATTAATAGTTTTGTTTTGCGCTTTCGCGAAAGCGTACAAACTCTCAATACCCGCAATACGAGTACCCACCTTTTTTGCCGAAGTATTAAAGAATCCTTTTACCTCATCCTCTGTTAAACTCGCTGCTAACTTTTGTATATCTGCAACAGCCGCAATACGTTTATCTTCTGGTAGATTTGCAAGTTTCTTACCTAGTTTATTAATCGTACTAAGAGCTGAAGCTTTTTGCTGTTGCTGTGGTTTTGCTTGACCTTGCGTGTTACCTTGTGCTTGTTTAGGCTTCACTTTTGCCCATGAATCACGTAAACCTACCGTTCTATTAAAAATAAGGTGATCTGCTGTAGATTCTTTATCTACATTAAAATATCCCTTGCGCTGGAATTGGAATATATCCCCTACCTCAACGTCTTTAAGACTTGGCTCAAGATATCCAGTAATAGTAGTAAGGCTGTTAGGATTTATAAATTCCATAAAGTCTTTATCCTCATGACCATCAGGATTTTCATCACTAAATAGTCTATCAAATAAACGTACCTCAGCTTTAATCGCATGAGCAATAGAAACCCAGTGTAGTGTTCCTTTTACATTGCGCTTAGAAGCTTCTGTACCGCTTCCAGATCTACTCTCTGGATCATAAGTACAGTGTATCTCTGTGATAACTCCGTTCTCATCTTTGATAACCTCACCACCTTTAATGATGTATGAATTTTTTAAACGTACTTCTTTATCTGTAGTAAGGCGGAAATACTTGTTTCCAGCATTTTCTTTAAAATCCTCACGTTCTATGTACAACTCTCTACTAAAAGGTACTTTACGCTCTCCAGCAGCCTCATCTTCTGGATTATTCTCTGCATCTAGCCACTCCTCTTGCCCTTCTGGATAGTTAGTAATCACCAGTTTTACTGGATCTAATACTGCCATTACTCTAGGAGCAATGTTATTTAAATCCTGACGAATGTGGAATTCTAACAATGCAACATCAATCACATTCTCACGCTTTGCAACTCCTACTGCATCTATAAAATTACGTATTGCTGCAGCTGTATAACCACGACGTCTCAGTCCAGAAATAGTAGGCATACGTGGGTCATCCCATCCAGATACAACTCCTTTTTCTACTAGTGTGAGCAACTTGCGTTTACTCATAATTGTATAGTTGAGGTTAAGACGTGCAAACTCGCGCTGCTTAGGACGTAAATCCTCACCAGAGTATACTTGGTCTAAGAACCAATCATAAAGTTCTCTGTGAGGCTTAAACTCAAGCGAACATAAACTATGACTTACCTGTTCTATATAATCGCTCTCTCCATGTGTCCAGTCATACATAGGGTAGATACACCAGTCACTACCTGTACGGTGGTGATCTTTGTGCAACACACGATAAATAATAGGATCACGCATTAACATGTTTACATGCGCCATATCAATTTTTGCACGTAAAATATGCTCTCCTTCCTTAAACTCACCCGCTTTCATTCTAGCAAAAAGGTCTAAGTTTTCTTCTACCGTGCGATCACGGTAAGGTCCAGGCACACCAGGTTGTGTAGGTGTTCCCTTCTGCTCTGCCATTGCCTCACTAGATTGAGAATCTACATAAGCTTTTCCATCCTTAATAAGCTGGACAGTCCAATCATATAACTGCTGGAAATAATCACTTGAAAAACACTCCTTATCCCATTGATACCCTAACCAAGAAACATCTTCCTTGATAGCATCTACATATTCTTGCTCTTCTTTTGCTGGGTTAGTATCGTCAAAACGTAAGTTTACCGGTGCCCCGTACTTCTCCCCTAGCCCAAAACTTATACAGATTGCCTTACAGTGACCTATATGCAAATACCCATTAGGTTCTGGTGGAAAGCGAAAACGCAAATCCTCTTTAGAATAGCTCCCTTTAAGGTCTTCTTCAACAATTTGTTCTAGAAAATTCAATGATTTATTATCCTCTGTCATGATGTATGATTGTAAGGGTAAAATTAATCAATTTGTAGTTGGATTTAATAAGTGTTTTAACTGATGTTTTTATTGCTTACGCGAAAACTTGAAATCATTATACAGAAGCATTCATACAAACCATTGTGCTAGGTAACTCTCTTACCAAGCATAGTATCAAAAATTCTTCTTTATAACTGGCTTATGAGGTTTAAACTGTCACTGTGTAACATTTTTTAAAAATAGACACTCATATTAGACAACAACAATACACTATGAAACCACTTAATTATACTTGCGTAAAATGCCAAAACCATACTTACAAAATAGGCGAAATGCGTGCTACTGGTAGTTTTCTAACAAAATTGCTCAATATGCAAACAGAAAAGTACAGCACAGTAACATGTAAAAATTGCTCATACACGGAGTTTTACAAGGCCAAAACTGGAGCACTTAGTAACATTTTTGATTTGTTTGGAGGATAAGACAAGATTAAACCTCGTGTTTTAAAAATGCAAAATCATGTTTTGAGTTGTAACTTTGGACACTTATAAACAATACCATATCATGGGAAAAATAAGAGTAACAAACATACGTGCCTACGCCTACCACGGCTGTCTTTCTGAGGAAACTGCCATAGGATCAGACTACAGAGTAGATGTAGAGATTGAAGCAGATTTATCAAAAAGTGCACAAACAGATAAACTTGCAGACACGGTAGACTATGTATTACTTAACCGCATTGTAAAAGAAGAAATGGCAATTCCTTCTGCATTACTAGAAGTAGTGTGCGAGCGTATTTTAGTCCGATTTTTTAAGGAAGAAGCTCTTATACAGCTAGCTACGGTTGCAGTATCAAAAGTAAATCCTCCTATAGGTGGAGATGTAGAGATGGTTACTGTAGAGCGTACTCGAGTACGCTAATACCTTTATTCTCAGAGGTAAAACGAGTTAAAAATTCGTAAAAAGAATTTGTATTATTTATAAAGAAAAAAAAGAATATCTCATTTCGATATTTGTCAGTACTATTCCTATATTTGCACCCACATAAGGTGTCGTGGCCGAGTGGCTAGGCAATGGTCTGCAACACCATCTACAGCGGTTCGAATCCGCTCGACACCTCAAAAAGGAACTTCTAACGGAGTTCCTTTTTTTTGTTCTCTATTGTAAAGACTTAATTAATGGATGGTGTCTGGCTTGATTTCTGGAATCTCTTGAAAACGTTCCATCTCTTGCTGGATATTAAACTCATCTGAAGGAACAAAACCTTTTGTTACCAGTACAAGACCACAGAAAATAAGAATAAGACCTAAAACCTTTTTTACTTTAAAAATTCTGCGTGGTGTGAGGTAACGCTTAAGTTGCTTTGCGAGTATTATTTTACCTAAATCTGTAACGAGATAAGCACCTATCATCCCTATAAAGAAACCTAGTAAACGGTCACCATCATTCTCTACCGTAGGACCTACAATTATTAAGATTCCTAACCAGAAAACAAGTACTCCTATATTGATAAAGTTGAGCAAAAATCCTTTTATAAATAGCTGTAAATAACCACCTTTCTTAACTTTGGCTCTGTTGGGATCAAGTGCATCTCGGGTAGGTTTTTTAAGATAAATGGTAAGTCCGTATACAATTAATATCGCTCCTCCAAAAACATAAAGCCCTGGCTGGTTGCTTAAATTTTCTAGTAGTTGATAACTACTTAAATATGCAACTACTATAAACACGATATCTGCAATGATAACACCTATATCAAAGGTAAGTGCAGCTCTAAAACCTTTGGTAGCAGCCGTTTCTAGTAACACAAAAAATACAGGGCCTATCAAGAACGCTAAGAAAAATCCTAGAGGTATAGCCGTGTGTAAATCTTGAAACATATAGAAAGTGCTTTACACAAAGTTAGACAAAAGCATACAGTAAAAAGAAAAGGATGCCTACGTATGTAAACATCCTTTGTATATATCTATTGATTAATAATTTAAAGTGCTTTCAAACCTGTTATAGAAGATTGCACTATGATCATAATAGCTTACATTATTTTGATACGCCCTCCAAAAGTACGACGACGCTTCACCTCTGCTGGGTTACCATAAATTACTATATCTCCACCTGCTCTTATTGTTAAATCTGCTAGTTTACTCGCATAGGCCTCTACTTCTCCTCCTGCTTGTACAAATATCTCGGCAGTTTCGGTTTCTAGATCTCTACCCTCATAGATGCCTCCTGTGTTCACTTTAACCTTTTGTAGGGTTGCTTGACCACTTGCTTCTATAATACCTCCTGTAACGGCTCTTAAATGTGCTTCTTTTACAAGTAAGCCTACTTTTACACGAGCACCTTCTTGCATTTTAATCTCAATCTTGTCTTGTTCTATGAGTTCATTTGAGGTAATTACAGCTCCTTCATTTCCATCAATTACTTGCAGGTTGTTGTAATGCACATGCACAAAGGTTTTGTTTCCATCAAAAATAAGATCGAGATCCATTTTGATTTTTAATGTTCCATCCTTGTTTACTACTTGTACTTGGCTCACATCTTCACCCGTAATAATTACTTTATTCTCGGTAGACTTTACAAGGTTTACTACAATGCGATCATACACTTTTACTTCTGTAAAATCTCCTACGTCTTTTGTAACTGGATTTTGAGCAAATGCTGTTGCTGTAATTACTAGCGCTACTATCGTATATATAAATTTCATATTCATTGTTTTTGTTTGATATAGAGACCAGACAATTACTAGGTTGTTACAGTTTACAGCTTAATGCCTCTTCCCTTTCCATGTTCCACCATAGGTGTAACCTTCTTTATAACGATGTTTATTGCAACATGTTTCACATATAAAAACCCATTCCTTGGCGTGATTTAACCGCGCTCTAAAAGCTACAGTTATTTCCCTCTTACAAGTATGACAGTTCTTTGTTTTAATATCAAATTCTTTATGAAACAGTTCTTTGTGAGATGTGTTACGCTTTCGCGAAAGCGTATTTAAAAATCTATCTTCTTCTTAACTCAAATAAATCTTTACGACGATCTCTTAGGTTCTTAACAGCTCCAAACTGGTTGAGGTTACGTAATAAGTCTATATCACAATCTGCAATAAGAATCATCTCTGTGTTAGGTGTAGCCTCTGCCTTAATCCCGTTTGCTGGAAATGAAAAGTCACAAGGAGTAAATACCATAGACTGTGCATACTGGATATCCATGTTATGCACCTTAGGTAAGTTACCCACACTACCTGCAATGGCAACGTAACATTCATTTTCAATAGCTCTTGCTTGTGCGCAGTTACGTACTCGAGAGTATCCGTTTTGAGTATCTGTAAGGAAAGGAACAAAAAGAATATCCATACCGTCGTCTGCAAGAATCCTACTTAGTTCTGGAAACTCAGAATCATAGCAAATTAGAATTCCTATTTTACCACAGTCTGTATCAAAAGAGTGCAGTTTATTACCTCCTTGCATTCCCCATACTTTTGCCTCATCTGGAGTTACGTGAAGTTTTTCATAACGTTCTGTACTTCCATCTCTACGACATAAATAACCTACGTTGTATAGTAAATCATCTACCACTTCTGGCATACTACCCGTAATGATATTGATGTTATAAGATATTGCTAACTGTGAAAAACGATTTTTAATCTCCTCAGTATGTTTTGCGAGCTCACGTATTGCTTCTGAAACTGGTAGGTGATTATTTTCTGCCATAAGCGGAGCGTTAAAGAACTCTGGAAAGAGTGCAAAATCTGATCGGTAACCAGATACTGCATCTACAAAGTACTCTGCTTGCTGCATGAGCTCTTCAAGATCTTTATACAAACGCATTTGCCACTGTATCAAGCCAAGTCTTACTACCTTCTTTTGTGTAGCTGCAACAACAGATTTTTTCTCATAGTAGATGTTATTCCACTCTAGAAGTACGGCAAACTCACCTGAGTCTTCATCACCAGGTAGGTATCCTTTTAAAATCTTAGCAGGGTGAAAATCGTTATTGATCTGGAAGTTTAATACTGGATCATGGATTTCTTTACGCTTTACCTTCTCAATATATTCCTTAGGAGTTACAGAATCTGCGTGTTTGTGGTAGTTAGGAATACGACCTCCAAAGAGAATTCCTTTTAAGTTTTGCTCCTCACAAAGTTCTTTACGGTAGTCGTATAATCTTCTTCCTAGACGTAAACCTCTATATTCTGTTTTAATAAACACGTCTATACCATATAGAATATCTCCATCTGGCTTATGCGTATTAAACGTATAATTACCTGTGATTTCTTCATAGGTATGAACACTGTCAAAAGTAGACTCATTAAGTTTTATGGAAAGCGCGCAACCTGCAAGTTTTCCATCAATTTTAATTACTACTTGACCTTCTGGAAACTTATTAATAAGTGCAGTGATTTGCTTCTCATTCCAGTACATGTCTGGCATATTAGAATACGCCTGTATCATTGCACTTTTAAGTTCTTCGTAGTCGTTGAGCGTAAGATATTTAAGCTCGATATTTTCTATAGATGTTGACATGTAGTATGGTTAAGAAGAGCGATTTTTAATTCTTCTATAAGATCACAAAATTAGTGCGCTTTTTCTTAATAATTTGCTAAACTTTTAAGAATAATCAATAGCATAAAAAAAACCATCACACTTATGATAGTGTGATGGTTTAAACTTTAATATAAGTAATAAGTTACCTACTGATGCAACCCTTCCTTTACACCCACAAGTGTAAAATCAAGATGCTTCTTCACTAGATCTGCCTCTTTTACTTTTACAATTACTTCGTCTCCTAGAGTAATCTGGTTACCAGATTTCTGCCCTATTACAGAGTAACTATCTTGATCAAATTCATAGTGATCACCTTTAATATCTCTTAAGCGCACCATTCCTTCACACTTGTTTGAGATTATCTCTACATAGATTCCCCATTCTGTAACTCCAGAAATAACACCTACAAACTCTTCATCCTTATGATCTTGCATGAACTTAACTTGCATATACTTGATGCTGTCTCGTTCTGAACTTGTAGCTAGCTGCTCCATTTGTGAAGAGTGCTTACATTTTTGCTCATACTCTTCTTCACTAGCAGATTTACCACCATCAAGATAATGCTGTAATAATCTATGCACCATTACATCTGGATAACGACGTATAGGCGATGTAAAGTGACTGTAATAATCAAATGCTAGACCGTAGTGACCTATGTTATCTGTAGAGTATACTGCCTTACTCATGGTGCGTATAGCAAGTGTATCTACCATGTTTTGCTCCTTCTTCCCTTGTACATCTGTAAGAAGTTGGTTTAAAGAAGAGGTCGTAGTCTTACGATCTTTTAAGTCTAATTTATAACCAAACTTCCCTATCACTTTTTCAAGAGATGCTAGTTTTTCATCATTAGGCTCGTCGTGTATTCTGTATACAAATGTCTTTTTAGGAGATTGTTTACCTATAAACTCAGATACTTTTCTATTTGCCAGCAACATAAACTCTTCAATAAGCTTATTTGCATCCTTAGAGGTTTTAAAATAAACGCCCTCTGGATTCATATCATCATCCAGCTTGAATTTTACTTCTACTTTATCAAAAGAAATAGCTCCATCCTTCATGCGCTGGCGGCGCATAATCTTAGCAATTCTATCCATTTCTAATGTTGCTTCTACAAGCTCATCAGATACTTTATAAGCTTCTCCGGTAAGAGAGACTTCGGTTGGGATGAGGTTTGATCTGCTTTCTATAATTGCTTGTGCTTCTTCATATGCAAAGCGGGCATCACTATAAGTTACAGTACGTCCATACCAAGAATCTACTATTTTTCCAGAGTCTGCTTTCATTTCAAACACTGCAGAGAATGTATACTTCTCTTCATGAGGTCTTAATGAGCAAGCGCCATTACTCAATATTTCTGGTAACATAGGTACTACCCTATCTACTAGATATACTGATGTTGCACGCTCATAAGCTTCATCATCTAGTATCGTTCCTGGTACGAGATAATGACTTACATCTGCAATGTGAATTCCTATTTCATAATTACCATTCTCCAGCTTTTGAAAACTTAATGCGTCATCAAAATCTTTTGCATCCTTAGGATCTATGGTATATGTGAGTACATCACGCATGTCGCGACGTTTTGCAATTTCGTCTGTTTTTATAGACGTATCTATCTTATTTGCAAACTCTTCTACCTCTTCTGGAAACTCATATGGAAGTCCATATTGAGCAAGGATAGAATGTATTTCTGTATTATGTTCTCCTGGTTTTCCTAAGACCTTCGTGATTCTTCCAAAGGGAGAATCTGCCTTATCTGGCCAGTCTTCTATAGTTACCACCACCTTATCACCATCTTCTGCCTTGCACAGCTTTTTAAGCGGTACAAAAACATCGGTGTACATCTTGTTTGACTCAGAAGTAAGTACAAAAGCAAACTTCTTTTGAAGTTTTACTACGCCTACAAACTCTTCAGTTTTGCGCTTAATTATTTTTGTAATCTCTCCTTCATGCTTCTTACTACGGCGCTGGCGGTAAATATATACCTCTACTTCGTCACCATTTAAAGCTTTATTTAAGTGATGCGGCGGTACATAAATGTCTTGTTCGAGATCATCTACCATCACATAACCTCCACCTTTTCCAGATACATCTAGAATTCCAGTGTGGTAATTTTTATTTGAAGCAATCTTAAACTGGCCGCGTTCTTCCTCTATAATCTGCTCTTTGGCCTTAAGTTGTTGTAAGTGTTTGATAATTTGGTTGCGGCTGGATGGATCGTCTACATCAAGTTTGGCCGCTATTTGTTTGTAATTGTAGGTTTTTTGGTGATCGTCTTTTAATATTCTAACGATTCTTTCTG
Source organism: Dokdonia sp. R78006 (assembly GCF_042466145.1). Taxonomy (NCBI): domain Bacteria; kingdom Pseudomonadati; phylum Bacteroidota; class Flavobacteriia; order Flavobacteriales; family Flavobacteriaceae; genus Dokdonia; species Dokdonia sp. R78006. The sequence goes on from NZ_JAXHBU010000001.1 coordinate 1,084,201, forward strand.
AGAGGTTTGATATTTTTCCTGGTCCTCTCCTTCTCTTCTTGCTATTCATCTATTTTATTTCTGTCACAAAATTAGTCCTAAAAAGCTCAACTATAGCTTTTATGTTAAAAATTTAAGGTTTAGTAACGTTTTGTATACTTTAATTTGTTTTTATAGCTTTCGCGAAAGCGTACTTTAAAGATATAATATCTAATGCAACTCTTATACCGTTTTTACACAGTCTCACAACCCTAACAAGATCTATACTAAAGTTTAACACTCTAATTTTAACAAAATATTAGTATTATCTTAATAAAATCTTAATTTTGCTGTAACGTTTTGATTTTTATTACGTCTTTAAGTAGATGACAACTATGAATACCTCCAAATTAATACATAAAAACACGATTCTGCTCCTTGCTATATTCTTAGTAGGGGTAATCGTTGCTGTGGTATATATCAATGCAGCTTTTGAAGAGGAAACAAATAGCCGTCATACTACAGCACCTGCTACAACGAAAGGAGTTTCTTACCACTCATAAATTTCATTTAAGCTTTTCTTTTAAAACGATTCCTTCTTCTTTTTTACAAAAGATAGAAGCATATACTCATGCCTTCATCTTTCTAGTATTTTTCTTTTCAAGTATACAGAAAGTCAAGTACTACGTTTATAAAAATAAATCACTTCAGGATAATCATAAGTAGTCACTCCCATTTTTTCATTCAATTGACTAAAGAGAGCTTTCATTTTACAGAATTCAATTTTTTAAATTTTAGATGTTATTCACATATATATATATATCATTTGTTTTCTTTTAAAATTTTAAAAAATAATGTTGCTTATTATATACTGTGAATAGCGGTATAACTTTTAAGAAGGAATATTGTAAATATCACTTTTTGATAGTTGTTCACACCTTATCATACAGTTATGATATTGTTTTTCTACTGAAAACATGAGGTTTATGAATCACTGTTAACAAATGTTGATAACCATAGATTATTACAAATTGCTCATAAGTCGAGTTATCAACTTATTAAAAATCGGCTCTTTTTGTGCTCATAAAATTGATCACTATTAAGCAAAGAAAAATTTGGTTCGTGTACACTAAGTCTAGTATTGTTTTTTTAATCTTAATCTGCAAGTAGAGTTATCATTTACCGTCAAAAGTTATTGACAAACGCTATCAACAGGTATTCAAGGGTTATTAACAATAGTCTAGAATTGGAATATTTAGTCCCTAATTATGATAATTCACTATGTAAATATTGAGTTAAATAACTACATATTAGTCACTTAACGTTATTAACAATTGTCGTGCTTTATACCATAATGTAGTTAAGAGCTATCACTCACCTTATTGTTCATATAAGAAGGATATCACGTTACCACTTATTTATAAAACGAGAATGCTATTCCTTAACTTTGATGTGTAAAACAAACGTACTATGAAAATCTCTATAGGTAACGACCACGCAGGAACCAGTTATAAGAATCTTATTGTAAATTTTTTAAAAGAAGCTGGACATACCGTTAATAACTACGGCACAAACGATGATGGAAGTGTTGATTATCCAGACTTTGGACACCCTGTCGCTAGCGATGTAGAAAAGGGTGAGGCAGATTTTGGGATTGTAATTTGTGGTAGTGGTAACGGTATTGCCATGACTGTTAATAAACATCAAGGTGTAAGAGCAGCATTATGTTGGATTAAAGAAATTGCAGTGCTTGCACGTGAGCATAACAACGCAAATGTAATAGCAATTCCTGCCAGATATACTTCAGAAAATCAAGCACTAGACATGGTTAAAGCTTTTCTCGCAACAGATTTTGAAGGCGGACGCCACCAAAGACGCGTAGATAAGATAGCTTGTAAATAACTTAAAAAAATTCGCTGCGCGATATACATATGGAAGAAGCTGCCATTCATTTTATTATAAAGAAGTACGAGTTTATAAGTAGAGACGAGTTATACGCCATACTACAGCTCAGATCTGAGGTTTTTGTTGTAGAACAAGATTGTGTGTACCAAGATATAGATGGTAAAGATGACAAAGCGGTACACGTTCTAGGTTATAAAGATGACCAACTCATTGCTTACACACGTATTTTCAAACCAGGTGCATACTTTGATCAAGCCAGTATAGGTCGCGTTCTTGTAAAAGAAAACCAGCGAAACTTTAAGTACGGTTATGATCTTATGAATGCATCTATAGAAGCCGTGCATAAATACTACGATGAGCGCATTATAAAAATATCTGCACAGAAGTACTTAAAAAGCTTTTACAACAACCTAGGTTTTAAAGAACAAGGACCAGAATATCTAGAAGATGGGATTCCTCACATTGTGATGATCAGAACATAAAAACAACGTATAATTATTGAGATAATTATATGGTTGAGTTACGCTTTCGCGAAATCGTAAGACGTTTAATAAAAAGTTATAATGATGACTCTCAAAACTTTTGAAACAGAGCGATTATTACTCATACCTACTACAGTAGATGACGCTCCATTATTTCTTGAATTACTCAATATGCCTAAATGGCTTGAGTTTATAGGCGATAGAAATGTACACAATCTTATAGAGGCTCAAACGTATATCAAAACAAAAGTGCTTCCACAGTACGAACGTCTTAGTTATGGCAATTATACGGTGATTAGAAAGGCTGATAATGAAAAATTAGGCTGCTGTGGTCTCTATGACAGAGAAGGTCTAGATGGTGTAGATATAGGTTTTTCTTTTTTAGGAAAATTTGAAGGAAACGGCTATGCATATGAAGCTGCAACTTGCTTAAAAAACGCCGCCTTCAATATATTTAAGATACCTACACTAGGGGCCATTACCATGGAAAGTAACATCGCCTCCCGAAAATTACTAGAAAAACTAGGCCTTAGCTTTACAAAAAATATAGATCTAGAAAACGAAGAACTGATGTATTATGAGCTTGAAAATGAAGGACTGTAACAACTACTTCTTAGGCTTCACCTTCTTGATATAAGTCACATAAATTTCCACACGCTTATCATCTGCCGGGTCACCACCTAGTGGAAATCTGCTTCCAAAACCTTGATAACGCATGCGTTTTTTTGCAACTCCTTGATCTGCTAGATAATCATAAATGAACTTTGCTCTTGCTTCAGAGAGATTGCGTTTGCCAGTTTTAAGATTGATACCATCGCGACCATGATCTACACAACATACATGACCTTGAATCTTAAATATGATTTCTGGATGTTCTTTTAAGTATTTGGCTAGCTTTTTTAAATCATTGTATGACTTCCCGTGTATGTAGCTATAGTTGGTTTTAAAGAGGATGTTTTTAAGCAAAATACGATCTCCTTTGGCTATCGTGTCTTCCTCGTAGTTTTTATAGCGATCTATTTTAGTCGTGATTTCTTCAGCCACTTCTACTTCTTCTGGAGTAGCCTTGCGGGCTTGTTTTAGAGAAACGATAATCTCTACTTTTCGATTAAGTTTACGTTGTATCTCACTTCCCGCATCATCTAATCTGGTGAGTAAAAGCTCTCCCTTTCCATCAGAATTTTTGATAATTGTGTCTGCAACACCTTGCAACATAAAAATGTCCTTAATGGTATTTGCGCGATCTTGCGAGAGACGTTTATTATAGGCATCTGTGCCACGATCATCACAATAGCCATAAATAGATATATCTTCTATTTTATCTTTAGGCAGCGACGCGATAAAGCGATTTAAAGACGCTAACTCCGTTTTAATAAGCGCCGATTTATCGGTGTCAAAAAAGGTTTCATGAGTGCGATCTACTTGCGCACTTGCAGAAAGTACACAGAGGTAACATGCAATATGTAAGGCAAAAAATTTAATAATTTAGAATCTTACTATAGCGTTTACTATCATTGAGCACAGTAGTCGCTTCTTTAATTTCTGTATTGTTAATAAGCTGGTATTCATACAGTCCGTCACGATAGAAGTATCGTTTTACAATCTCATCAATCAGTAAATTTTGAATCTCTTCTTGACGCTCATCTATCGCTTTATTTTTGGCTTGTGCAATAGCATTGTCTAGTTGTGAGTATGCAGATTGTACTTCTTTTTTAAGATCATCCTTCTCTGCTTGAAGAAGCGCTTTTGCAAATGCTTTTTCAGTCTCGGTCTCATAGTTAAAACCTGTACGTGTCAAGAAGCTTTTAAAATCACTAAAATCAGCTTGAGACCATGAGAATTCGCTCATATCGCTATATTGATGCTTATAATAATAATCTGTAGCGTATTCAAAAATGGCATTATCCTTAAGTAGCGCCGTAGTCACAGGACTAAGCTTTGCAGATGATACTTGAATGTCTGGTTGTACACCACCACCATCAAAAACCTTACGGCCGTTCTTAGTTTTAAACTCGTTATAATCTTCAGAATTCGTACGCACGGCATTACCATCATTATCACGATTCCAGTAGTCTAATGCCTGAATACAACGTCCAGAAGGCGTGTAATATCGCGATATCGTAATCTTTACAGAAGTCCCATAAGTAAGAGGCTTAGGACGCTGTACAAGGCCTTTCCCAAAGGTTCTTGCTCCCACTACCACTGCCCTATCATAATCTTGTAAACCACCAGATACAATTTCAGATGCAGAGGCAGATCTACCGTTTACGAGCACTACGAGTGGTATTTCAATATCCACCGGTTCTTGCTGGGTTACATAGGTTTTATTATACTTTTTAACAACAGACTTTGTCGTAGTAATAAGAGATCCTTTAGGTAAAAATAGATTACAAATATTGATAGCTTCACTTAGTAATCCACCACCATTACCGCGTAGATCTAGAATGATTTTTTTTGCCCCATCCGTTTTTAAACTTACGAGTGCATCCTTCACTTGGCTTGATGCTTTTTTACTAAAAGTAGTAAGTACGATGTACCCAGTATCTCCATCAATTAATTTTGAAAACGGAACCGCATCAATCTCTACAGAAGAGCGTTTTATCGTAGTGGTATTCGTTTTTCCTTGACGTTCATAAGTGATGACTACTTCACTGTTAGGAGCTCCTTTTAATAAATCTCCTGCATCTCCGTCCATATCTGCAACGGTGATATCTCCTATTTTAAGGATATTGTCACCCGCTTTTAATCCTGCTTTATCTGCTGGATATCCTTTACGAGGTTCAACAATGGTCATTTTATTATCTACATTTCTTACCGTTGCTCCTATTCCAGAGTAATCTCCAGAACGGTTTATTTTGGCATCCTCAACCTCTTGCTCAGTCCAGTATTTAGTATAAGGATCAAGATCTGCCAGCATCCCTTCTATTGCGCTATCCATCAATTCTGCAGGGTTAGTTTCATCTACATAATTCATGTTAAGCTCCTTAAAAAGCTCTGTAAAAATTTCGATTTGCTTTGCAATTTCAAAAAAGTCACTTTTAAAACTTACCGTTCCTATACCAATCGCAACCGCAATGATGGGGATGAATATTTTCTTTTTCATAATCTTTTATATCTATAGTAGACCGTAGTTGTGAGTATAACGCTTTCGCGAAAGCGTACGTATATTATTTATCTTTCTTTTTTATCCAGCGACGCACAAAAAACGTGCTTACACTTAACAAGATAAGAAACGGCCAAAGATGCAACAAACCTAAAAAGAATACTGAAACGCCGTTCCAGCCACTTTTAAGGGCATTAATCATTTTTGAACCATAGGAGTTTGTGACCTTAGTCGCCACCTCGTTCTTATAAAAATGTATGTGTAGAGTGCTTAGGGAGACCTGGCTTTGTAGATATTTAAGTCTTCCCTGCTTTGCTTCTATTTCTTCTCTTATTTCTGCGAGTTCGCCTTCTATCTCTAGCATTTCCTTGACATTTTTTGCCTTAGAAAGTAAGTTGATGTAACGGTCTTCTAGCGCTCGCTTTGCTTTAAGGCGGGCGTTGAGGTCTACAAACTCTTCTGTAACGTCTTTTTGAGAGATAGTCTTCTCGTCAAAATGTGCTACACCTTTTGAAATCTCATCAAGTGCCATCTGGAAATTACGAGTAGGAACACGTACGGTAAGATTTTGAAAAACGCCGCCGTAGCTCTCTTTACCAGAATTATCATTCTGTATATATCCTTCAGTCTTTTTTATAACTGTAAGAATATGTGCGTGCGTTGTCGCCATATCCTGAGTTTCAAAACGTAGATTTCCTGTTTTGATAATTTTTTGTGCAGTGGCTTGAGTATCTGGAGCAGTTTCTTCAAGTACTATTTCATCAATCTCCATATCATCATAAGACTCGTAAGCTAGTCCTGGTTCGCTGGTGCTAGAAGTACCGTTATTAGCATTCTCACATGAAAGAATGAGTAAAAAACTAAGAAGTAGTAGTAGCTGTCGCATCGTTAAAACGTTTTATAAGTTTGACCATTGCCTTATGAAGAACTGCTTGCGGGACTTCCTCTTGGCCTGTATATAAAATAAGCATCGCAAATGTCGTGCCTTTTGTATCTATAAGGTCTTTATGTAAACGATATGATTCTCGCATTAAGCGTTTTATGCGATTGCGAGAAACGGCCAACTTAAAATTACGCTTGGATACAGAGACTCCAGCTTGGACCATGTAAGCATCAGTAGATAGTGGGGTTTCTATATAAACCATCCTAAGCGGAAAAGACTTGACAGACCTTCCCTCAATAAAAAGAGTGTCTATCAATTTTTTAGACTTTAATTTTTCGGCTTTTGGGTAAGTGTGTGGCATGGCTGGCAAAGATAGTAGAATTGAAATAGGTTGTGTGGTAGTATTACGCTTTCGCGAAAGCAAAAAAGCACATAAAATTATGGATAAAATACGTTTAATAGGAATATATCCATAAATTTGTAGTGTGAACGAATTACAACCTCATAAAGTAAAAAGAGCCAAAGAAGATTATGCAGGTAATCGATCTTTGCAAACTGGTTTCCCCAGTCCCGCGACGCACTATCGCGAGCCCATGATTGATCTCAATAAAGAGCTCAGTTCTTCTCGAGATGCGACATTCTTTGTACGCGTAAAGGGGGATACGTGGAAGGAATATAATATTCTAGACCAAGATGTTCTAATTATAGATAGAGCTTTGAATCCTAGTCAGGGCAAGCTTGCTTTGGTAATAACTCCAGACGGTTTTGATGTACAGAGAATCAACACCAATAAAACGGTGGAACTCTGGGGAATGATAAGCTACATAATTCACAAGGCGCTATGATTGCAATGGTAGATTGTAATAGCTTCTACGCCTCGTGCGAGCAAGTATTTCGTCCAGATTTACGAGGAAGACCAGTGGCTGTACTTAGCAATAATGATGGTTGTATTATCGCAAAAAATAAAGAAGCAAAGGCGCTCACACACATTCCTTATCGCGATCCACTATTTAAAATCAAGGGACTGCTAGCGCAAAATGATGTAACCTTATTTTCATCTAATTATACGCTGTACGGCGATATGTCTGATCGCGTGATGAATGTGCTCAGAGACTTCTCACCAGCCGTTGAGGTGTATAGTATAGATGAGTCATTTGTAGACCTATCTGGTATTACCCACGTAAACCTCGAAACATATGGGCACCAAATTAAAGATGCCGTTGTGCGACGCACAGGAGTGCCAGTAGGCGTAGGGATTGCACCTACTAAAGTCCTAGCTAAACTCGCTAATAGAATTTCAAAGAAGATAGCACGCTTTAATTATGTCTTTGTCATGGACACCGAAGAACGCCGTATAGAATGCCTCAAATGGGCCGAAACAAAAGATGTCTGGGGACTTGGTAAAAAGCATGTAGAACGCCTGGCAAATGTGGGTGTTTTTACAGCTTATGATTTTACACAATTGCCGCTAGCGTGGGTACGCAAAGAAATGACGGTAATAGGGGAGCGGCTCTGGCGCGAACTCAATGGAGAATCATGTATTCCTTTTGATACGCTTCCGCGAAAGAAAAAAGCAATAGGTACCGCAAAATCCTTTGGTAAAAAACTGGATAATCTTCCTCAAATTGAGGAGGCTTGTGCGTATTATATAAGCGAAGTAAGCGAGGTGCTACGTTTCCAGAAATGTTGCTGTACACAGCTGCGTATCTATCTCACCACAAACTACCACAGCACAAATGATGTGCAACACGCAGACAAGACCATTATAACCTTATCGGTGCCCACAAATGATACATTCATACTCATAGTAGAAGCTAAGAAAGCTTTAAAGCGAATCTACAAGCCAGGCTTTAAGTATAAAAAAGTAGGAGTAGACCTCTTAGGCCTCATCCCAGAGGAGCAAGTACAAGGTAATCTATTTATGCCCGAAGCAACAGGAGATAAACGGCTCATAAAAGCCTTTGACGCAATAAACAATCGCTACGGGAAGTCTACCGTTTCTGCGGGATTATCTGGCACCACAAAAAGTAACAAGGAATGGGAACTCATCAAAGAAGAGCGCAGCCCTAGATATACAACGCAATGGGATAGTTTGCTGGAGATTGGGGAATAAAACAACCAACCCATTGCGGGTTGGTTTATAGTATTATATATTTAAAAGAGATTCCTTACTCTTTCTCCCAAACGTTATCTGTTTGATCAATATCTGCCATCATAGATGTAGGATCAATTTTCATCATTTTTACCTCACTTAGTGGGGCATCAATGGTGAATGTATATGTAGGGTTTGTCCAAGGCCAGTCTGCTAGTTGCTCACGAGCGATGTTTGGTGTTGGGTTTGGCTTTTCGGCGCGCATCATACGTAAAGGCATGTAGTATGATCTTTGAGAACCATCTGCCATATCAACATAAAGATCTATAGGCATAGGCATGAGTCCTTTTCGCGTAAGCGTAACCTTAGTTTTATTACCATCTGCTTCTACACTTGTGATACCGTAATCAATAGTGTTTGTAGTCTGTGCCCAGTCCATTAAGTACCAGTCTAGCTCCATTCCAGAAACTTTTTCTGCAGTACGTTTAATATCGTTAGGTGTAGGGTGCTTAAAAGAAAAATCGTCAAAGTACTTTCTAAGTGTTTTTTTAAGGTTGTCTTCACCAATAACGTATCCTAACTGTGCAAGAAATACTGCTCCTTTACTGTATGCTGCGATGCTGTAAGGCATATTCTCGTTATAACGATCTGCATGCGTTGTCTGTGGTTGCTCTTTACCGCTTTTAACGAGGTAATAGTAGCCTCTGTACGACCCAGAAAGCGGATTAGGATTATCACCTCCTGTAAGTTCATTTTCGGCAAGAGAAGAGATGTATGACGTAAATCCTTCATCCATCCATTCGTGCTTTGCTTCATTACTTGCTAGTAAGAACTGGAACCAAGTGTGTGCCATCTCGTGTGCAGTCACGCCAAATAGGCTTCCAAATTTACGTTCACCAGTAATAAGTGTGCTCATTGCATACTCCATACCACCATCACCACCTTGTATCACAGAGTACTGCTTGTATGGATATGTACCTACGTGCTTGTTGTAGAAGGCAAGTAAGTCTGCCGTCATAGGCTGGAGTTTCTTCCAGTTTGCTTTGATAGACTCTTTATTTTTATAGAAAAAGTGAAGCTCTGTATCATTTTCTCCTATGATCATGTCGTGCACATACTCAGGATCTGCAGCCCATGTAAAGTCGTGTACGTTTGGTGCTTTAAAGTGCCATTGTAATTTACCACGCTTTGCATTTTTACCTGGCTTCATAGAAGTTCCTGCATACCCATGACCCATATCTTCTGGATCTTGTAAATATCCTGTACCACCTACTGTGTAGTTTTCATCAATGTTGATTTTTACATCAAAATCTCCCCAAACTCCGTGAAACTCACGAGCGATATAAGGATCTGCGTGCCAGCCTTCAAAATCATATTCGGCCATTTTTGGGTACCATTGTGTCATAGATAGTGCAACACCTTCTTTGTTGTTACGACCACTGCGGCGTATTTGAGTAGGTACTTGACCTTTAAAATCCATCTCAAAAGTAGTAGTTGCTCCTGGTGCAATAGGAGTTGCAAGTTGTACTTCAAGTACCGTTCCCGCTACTTCGTAAGTCAACTGCTTACCATCTTGGGTAAGGCTATTTACTTTAATAAACCCAATCTCATCTGGAGCTAGCTTACTGATACGATCTTTTACACGACCATCTGGATCTGCAATGTTGCGTGAGCGCACATCCATCTCACTTCCTGGTTGGAACGCGTTAAAATATAAGTGATAAAATACACGGTCTAGCGTCTCTGGAGAGTTGTTTGTATATTCCAGCTTTTGCGTACCATCATATTGATAGTTTTTTACATTCATGTCGATTTCCATTTCGTAATCGACGTGCTGTTGCCAGTAAGAGGTGTTGTTTTGTGCATACGCTTTCGCGAAAGCGAACAACGATACCATCACCAGTAATTTGTAAGCGTTTTTCATTATTGATTGATTTAAAGTTAAAATCCCAAACTCCGTTATTGAGGAGTTTGGGATTTTGAGAAATTACTAAAATTATTTTTGTAGTTCTGCTAGTTTAAAAGCGTTGTACATATTTACCATTTCGCCAGATTTTGATACTTCATTGAAGCGTGCTTGCTTCTCTGTATCTCCACCTAGAATTACCGAAGTATTAGTAGTAAGACCACTCTTCATGATAATGTTTTTAACCTCGTTTGCAGAAAGCTTAGGGTAGTAGCTACGTAACATTGCAGCAACTCCAGCTGTGTTAGGCGCAGCCATAGACGTACCGCCTAGATACTCATACGTATCTTCTGGTGTAGTAGAGTAAATATCTACTCCAGGAGCAAATACATCTACATTAGATTTCCCATAGTTTGAGAAGTTTGCAAGCAACTGGCTTCCATACTTAGGTGCTAGAGCGCCTATCGTTAAGAAAGTATCTGCCATTTCTGTTACGTTATCTAGTTGATCATTAGGATATACACGGTTTGCTGGATCATCAAGAGAAAGTCCCTCATTACCCGCAGCGTTTACGATAAGCACATCATTTTTGGCAGCATACTTTATTGCATCATATACCCACTCCGGGTTTTGTGCATAATACTTTCCAAAAGAAGTATTAATCACCTTTGCACCATTATCTACTGCGTAGCGTATTGCAAGTGCGATATCTTTATCATACTCATCTCCATCTGGCACAGCGCGTACTGCCATGATTTTAATGTTACCATTTGCAACACCATTCATTCCTTTACCATTGTTACGTGTTGCAGCAATGATTCCTGCTACGTGCGTACCGTGTTTTGCGCCGTCTGGCTCAGGTCCATATACATTATTATTACCGTATTTTGTGTCTGTAATATCGTAAGGATCATCACCTAGTACTTTTCTAAAATCGGCTGTTTTATTATAATTTGCTTCTAGCTGACCAGTAAAGTATTCAACACCTTCATCTATGTTTTTCATAAAGTCAGGAATACTCTCTGTGTACTGAAACATTTGAGTAATAAACCCAATGTGGTTCTGCATCTCGGCAGAAGGGTTTTTAATAGTTGCAAGATCTGCTTGCGTGTAATCTTCTTTCCCTAATGCTTTTACTATCGCAGGATGTGAAGATTTAAGCTGGCTAGCAATTTGCTCGTATTGTGTTTTTTGACGCTGTGCACCTGCAACTTTCTCGTCATACTCAGCTTTTGCTTTTTGATATTGTAAGAAGATATCTTTTTGAGACGCAGGAATAGTTGCTAGTGTTTTACCAGCGAACTCACCTTCAAAACGTTTGATGATACGTACAAACTCAAGTTGCTCTGCACCTACATCCCCTAGAAAATTCCAGCCATGTACATCATCTATATATCCATTGTTATCGTCATCCTTACCGTTACCAGCAATCTCTTTTGGGTTAGTCCATATACGACCTTTAAGATCTTCATGGTTAATATCAATACCAGAATCTATTACAGCAACAATTACTTGCTGTCCAGACTTACCAGGAAGAATTTCGGCATACGTACGATCTACGCTCATGCCTGGGATGGTATCAGTTCTAAGATCTCTTGAGCTCCATGCTTGTTTCTCACTTTCTGTAAGTGCAGAAACTTTGAGAGGGTTGCTATCTACATTTTCTACGGGTACAGTTACCAGTGCAGATGGAGTCTCACAAGAGGCTAAAAAAGTGGCAGCCATTGCTGCAATCACAAGAGATTTTGTGTGTTGTAAATTCATCATATTAGTTAAATAAGTCTTTAAAGGTATAAATTTCATTTGCACGCACGCCTTTCTCGGTGTGCTGTACGGTAATAATTTCATTGTGAGCATCGTGCTCTAGCCATAGATAGTAATTATTATCTGCAGCGATGTTTAAGAATTGTTCTTTCTCGCTTATAGAAAGTAGCGGTCTTGTATCATAACCTGTCACATAAGGAATGGGTAAGTGTCCTAGAGTAGGGAGCAGGTCTGCCATGAAAACAATGGTCTTACCTTGATACTCGATATGTGGAAGCATTTGCTTTTCTGTATGACCATCTGCAAAGAGAATACCAAAGTTGAGTTCGCTATTTTTTTGAAAAGCTTGTTCTCCTCGTTCTATAAAGTGAAGCTGTCCACTTTCTTGCATAGGGATGAGGTTTTCCTTTAAGAAACTAGCTTTCTCTCTATTGTTAGGTTCAACAGCCCATTGCCAGTGATTTTCATTGGTCCAGAATTTCGCATTTTTAAATGCAGGTTCATAGCCTGTTCGGTCTTTATTCCACTGTATGGCTCCACCTACGTGATCAAAATGTAGGTGCGTCATAAATACGTCTGTAATGTCATCACGGTGAAAACCATATTGAGCAAGTGATGCATCTATAGAGTGGTCTCCCCACTGATGGTAATAGCCAAAAAACTTTTCAGATTGCTTATCACCCATTCCATTATCAATGAGGATAAGTCTGTTGCCATCCTCTATAAGCATACATCTTGCGGCGATATCTATAAGGTTATTAGTATCTGCAGGGTTTGTTCGGCTCCAGATAGTCTTTGGAACAACGCCAAACATGGCACCACCATCTAACTTAAAATTTCCGGCTTCAATGGGATATATTTTCATAAATAAGGTTGCATCTAAGTGGGATTACTACAGTTACGCTTTCGCGAAAGCGTGAAAAATGTAAAAAAGAGTACTATTCCCAAAAACAAAATCTCTGCAAAATACCAAAAAGGCGCTTTTTAAACGGTTGGCACCCCTAGTTTTTAACAAAGAATTGTAACTTCACAACGACCGCCAAAAACGGAAAAACACTAATATCGCATCAAAACAGAATTACCATGTTAGAACTCGCTGGAATCATTATTTTAGGAATCATTGCACAATGGGCCGCATGGCGTTTAAAATTACCAGCAATTTTACCATTACTACTCATAGGTCTCTTTGTAGGACCTGTATCTACTTTAATCTCTGAAGATGGTACAAAATGGATAGAACCTATATGGAATGGGGAAGAAGGACTTTTTCCAGGAGAGAGTTTGTATTGGTTTGTATCGCTTGCCATATCTATTATCCTTTTTGAAGGCGGACTTACATTAAAACGTGATGAAATTAAGAATGTAGGTCCAGTAATTACAAAGCTTATTTCTATAGGAAGCCTTGTAACATTTTTAGGAGCAGGATTTGCTGCCTACTGGATATTTGGACTTAGTCTTCAGATCTCTTTATTGTTCTCAGGACTTATCATTGTAACAGGACCTACCGTGATATCGCCAATTTTGAGAAACGTACCTGTAAAGCGAGATATCTCTACAGTACTTAAATGGGAAGGGATTCTTATAGATCCTATAGGAGCACTTGTGGCAGTATTAATGTATGAGTTTATCTCTGTAGGAGAAGGAGCAGCTTTTACAAAGACGGCCTTAGTGGAGTTTGGTAAAATTGTACTTTTTGGAAGTACGTTTGGGTTTACGTTTGCTCATGCGCTGGCTTTTATTATCAAAAAGAAGCTTGTACCACACTATCTGATGAATGTATTTACACTAGCCGCAGTGCTAGGTGTATTTGTAATGTCAGACCAGTTTGCTCACGAGTCTGGACTACTTGCAGTAGTAGTGATGGGGATGGTGCTAGGAAACATAAACCTTCCTAATATTAAGGAACTACTATACTTTAAAGAGTCGTTAAGTGTCTTACTTATTTCTGTGCTGTTCATTTTGCTTTCGGCAAATATGAATCTTGTAGATCTTGAGTTATTATATCGCTGGGAGACACTAGCACTATTCCTTGTAGTGGTATTTGTTATACGACCTATAGGCGTCTTCTTGAGTACTTGGGGATCAGATTTACAAACCAATGCCAAGCTGTTTATTTCATGGGTAGGACCACGAGGAATTGTAGCAGCAGGTATTGCTTCACTTTTTGGGTCTAAACTGTTAATAAAAGGAGAGCCAGGAGCAGAGTACATCACACCATTGGTATTTATGATTGTACTGGGTACCGTATTATTGAATGCAACTACTGCACGATTATTTGCAAAGATGGTGGGCGTATTTCTTACTAAATCTGAGGGTATTCTTATTGTAGGAGCGTCAGAAATGCCACGATTAATAGCCAAATATCTTCAAAAAAATGGTCGTCACGTAGTTCTTCTTGATAGCAATTCTAATCATATACGTACAGCAAAAGAAGCTGGGCTCATGGCGCTAGAGGCAAATGTCTATGCAGATGATCTTACAGATGATGTTGAGCTTAGTGACATAGGATATTTAATGTCATTAACAGGAAACAGCGATATTAATAAATATGCGATTAACCGATTTAGAAAGCAGTTTGGAGAAAATGGAGCTTACCGTCTTATCTCTAAGAGAGAGATGGATAACATCGCACAACTACCTAAGGAAGGATTATTTTCGGCAACAGATGACTTCTTTAATATGACAGATGTTACGAGACAGTATCCTACGATCAATGAGGTTGCGGTATCTTCAAAGGAGGAGTACATGGCTATAGGAAAACTTGTGGCAGATGATAAAAATATGATTCCGCTGTTTGTAAAGAAGAAGGATAATACCTTAGAAATCATTAGCTCATTTATACAAGACGTGGATGTAAAATCTTTTGAGGGAAGCCACTTAATTTACCTAGGAAAACCGATTACCGATGAAGATCTAGCCAAAGTAACTGAAGCTAGCCAGACACTATCGAGTGATGATGGAGATGTTATTGTCCCAATAGGTGATTAAGATATACTTTAAGATAGCCTGTTGTAATACTTTTTCTTGTAAAAGAAGACGAGCATGCCTGCTCTAAAAAGCATCCATACGATAAAGGCGAGCCAGATGCCTATCACACCCCATCCTAAATATTTACTTATATAGAGCACAGGTACAAAACCTACAAAAGTAGCTAGTAATAGCGTGTTGCGTAGCCACGCCATCTCACCGAGCCCTTTAAAAATGGCATCTAGTGTGAATGCTACAGCATTAATAGGCTGCATGATAATTACCATAAAAAACACTCCGTAAAAGACAGAGAGTACCGTTTCTTCATTGCTAAAAAGAAGACCTAGAGGTTTGTATAAAAAGGTACAAACAATAATTAATACAGCCGAAACAACAAGATTGTAACGAACAACTTTCTTGGTTAATTGCCATAGATTAGGATAGTCTTTTGCTCCAAGTAGACGGCCGCTTAGCAGGTTTCCTGCAGCACCATAACCATCGATAAAAAAGGCTGTAAATAGCCAGATATTGGCAGCAATAGTATGTGCCGCCACAGTTTCATCACTTATTGCAGTTGCTTCTCTTACAGCCAGCACAAGCGCCACGTTAAGAGAAAATGAGCGCACAAACAAGTTAAGACTCATGGAGATAAGCCTTTTTATTTCCGGATGTAAGGGCAATGTAAGTTTAAGAGAAACCTCTGTTTTTACTAGTAAAAGTATGAGCGCCATAATGGCCATAACTCCTTGAGCAATCAAGCTAGCCCACGCAGCTCCTTTTACACCAAGCGGTTCGATAATTCCTTCTACACCGTACACTAATGCAATGTCTAAACCTATGTTTAGAGAAGCACCAATGATGGCAACAATCATAGGCCAAAAAGTGTTCTGCAATCCTCTGAAAATCCCAAAAACAGCAAACGTAAATAAGGTGAGCGGAAAGCCCCATACTCTAATATTATAGTAATCGATACTTAATGAGAGGACTAAACCTTTTGCATTGAGTAGCGTAAAAATTTCGGCAACAAAGAAATAGGTGCTAGCAAGTACCACAATACTTAGGATGATATTAAAGTAAATTGCTTGAGCAGGGAGAACCTTTATATCCTCTAGTTTTCCTGCTCCTAGATTTTGGGAGATAATGGTAGATATCGCACTACGTGTTTGACCTAAAATCCATATTAGCATAGATAAGAAAGAACCCACAATTCCTACCGCAGCAAGTGACTCAACGCTATTTTCTGCCATATTACCCACTACAGCGGCATCTGTACTAGACAGTATAGGCTCTGCAATACCAGCAACAAGCGCAGGAATGGCAAGCTGTTGTATACGCTTGAATGAAATATCTATATTACTTGTGGAGGTGCTGATAGGATAGTTTTTTAAATAGAAAGATCAATAAAATGTAAAATTACAGACTAATAAAATGATAACCCACCTCTAGAGAACTCTTTCGTAGCAGTAAAATGGGTACTCACTTTGTTTTGGAAAAAAGATACTCCCTAGTTTCTCATAACCTCGAGCTTCATAGAACTTTTGATTACGTTTATTTTGAGAAAAAGTATCGAGACGTATGGATGGTGCCGAGTGCGCTTTCGCGAAAGCGTATGCATAATCCATTAGTTTGCGAGCGTTTCCTTGTCCTTGATAGTCGGGATGTACGGCAAGTCTATGGATGTACAAATTATTTTTTGAAGGGGTGAGCCAGTCAATGTCTAGATACTCATCATCCATTAATGTTGACAACACAATGGTACCTATAACGCTATCATTCTCTTTGAGAAGAAAGAGCTCATCACGAGCAATATCTTGCTCAAAAGCAGTGGCAGTAGGATAGTGCTCATTCCACTGAAAAATATTTCTTGAGATCATTTCTTGCGCACAGGCACGAGTAAGTGAAAGGATTTCAGGGATTTCTGAATTTTTTGCAGGTACAATCACAGATTAAAAAGTATTTTTGTGTTAATAGGTAAAAATACAAGTTACAGTATGAAAAATATTCTCGTTCCCATAGGTTCTTCAGATAGCGCTTTTAATACGCTTCAATATGCAATAGATCTTGCACAAGAGATTGATGCAAATGTGTATGCGATATCAGTCTTTCAAGAGTTTTCTAAAGCAGGTAGTGCTTCAAAGCTCAATACCGTTATTAAAGAAGAGTCAGAAAGCAGGCTCGAGAAAGTTGTAAATGGAGTAGACCACAAAGGAGTATCTGTAGTTGCTCACCCTATTAAAGGAGGTGTGATAGAGGGCGTAGAGCGCTTTAATAAGCACGTTCCTGTAGATCTTATGGTATTGTCACCACGTAGTAACTCTGTGCGTGATGAGGTGTATCTAGGTAACATGACAGGGAAGCTTGTAAAAGGAACTGATATTGCGGTACTGGTAGTGCCAGAAAATGAAAAATTTAAGGAGCCTTCAAATATTTTAATGGCTTTCAAAAATGGAAAGTTTGATAAAAAACGTCATTTAGAACCATTGAGAAAGCTTCAAAAACATTTTGGGACAGAACTTCACTTATTGCACGTGGAAACTCCAGAATCTGACGAAGCTATGAAAGAAGTATCTGATGATCTTAAAAAAATGAGCGCGTCTTATAAAAACACAACAAATGCAACTACCTATCAAGGAGTGCTAGAGCACTTCCAGTCTGTAGAGCCAGATATGTTATGTGTTGTGCGCAGAAAACGTGGTTTCTTTAAGAAACTATGGGAGAAAAATGTTGTACTAAAGAAAGAATTCTTTACGACAAAACCTCTTCTTATTTTAAGAGTACAATAATATTGATTATGATGGGGGATTAGCTCATTTGGCTAGAGCGCTTGCCTGGCAGGCAAGAGGCGACCGGTTCGAATCCGGTATTCTCCACCAGTACTCAAAGGGCTTCAAGGGTTTTCAACTCTTGAAGCTTTTTTCATTTGCACGCAATTTGCACGCAAAATGGGCTTTTAAGAATATTAATTAATATTTGATCCATTTTGGTGTAAAACAAGATCTTCACTGCTTTTTATATCTTTTCTAGATTACTTCGAAGAATATAAGCAATGTTTAGATCCCTATAATCTCTATAGTAAAACATAACCTTCCGTTAAACAATTGAAATAATTAAAAATTATACCTAGCTTTACAATAAATGAAACTATTTCTTCACAAATCAATGGCAATCTTTATGGCTTGCGTGGTGCTCGTAACCACGACGTCATTCACCGTGGATATGCACTATTGTGGGGATAACTTGGTAGATTTCAGTTTATTCTCAAAAGCTGAAGGTTGCGGAATGGAAAAAGCGCAATCCGTAAAAAGTTGTGAGAATCCTAAAATGACTGAAAAATCGTGTTGTACTGACCAGCAAATTGTCAAGGAAGGCAAGGACGACCTCAAAATTTCATTTGACACACTTTCATTCGAGCAGCAAACGTTCATCGCTGCTTTTACCTATTCATATATAAACCTTTTTGAAGGAACCGAATCTGAAGAAGTTCCTTTTGAAGATTACCCGCGACCCTTTGTCAAACGGGATGTGCAAGTGTTGCACCAGACTTTCTTAATTTGATTTGTTAGATTTTTAGAATGAAGCCCAACAGCTATGCTGTCGTGGGCTAAAACTCGTGTTTGCCATTTTTTGCAATACGCAATTCCAATTATCTAATAATCAAATGCTATGCTGAATAAGAGCATTAAATTTCTCATAGAAAACAAACTTGTTGCTGTTCTACTACTCGCCCTATTCGTGGGTTGGGGCGTGGTTAATGCGCCTTTTAATTGGGAAACTGGCTTTCTGCCTACAGAGCCAGTTGCCGTAGATGCCATACCTGATATTGGCGAGAACCAGCAGATTGTTTTTACCAAGTGGCAAGGTCGCTCGCCACAGGATATAGAAGACCAAATCACATATCCGCTTACCACTTCCCTTCTGGGTATTCCAGGCGTGAAAACCATTCGTAGTTCTTCTATGTTTGGATTTTCGAGCATCTACATCATTTTTGAAGAAGACATTGAGTTCTACTGGTCACGCAGTCGCATACTCGAAAAACTGAACTCACTTCCTGCAAACCTTTTGCCCGATGGTGTCAACCCATCATTAGGGCCAGATGCCACAGGTCTGGGACAGATATTTTGGTACACGTTGGAAGGTCGTGATAAAGACGGAAACGTGACTGGCGGTTGGGATTTACAGGAATTGCGTAGTATTCAGGATTACTATGTAAAGTTCGGGCTATCCTCTGCAAGTGGTGTTTCTGAGGTAGCTTCCATAGGTGGCTATGTTCAGGAATATCAAGTCGATATCGACCCAGAAAAAATGCGCCAGTACAATGTAAGTATGGGCGATGTGGTCAAGGCCGTAAAGCAGAGTAATCAAGATATAGGCGCACAAACGCTCGAAATCAATCAAGCAGAATATCTTGTGCGCGGATTAGGTTACGTAAAGTCTATCGCAGACATTGAAAGTGCGGTGGTTGATTCTGAAAATTTTACTTCAATCCGTATCAAAGATGTGGCTAATGTTCATTTAGGGCCAGCCACAAGACGTGGTATTCTGGATAAGGAAGGTGCCGAAGTCGTAGGTGGTGTTGTAGTCGCTCGCTATGGTGCAAATCCGTTGGAAGTTATCAATAATGTGAAGGCACAAATTGCCGAAATCAGCTCTGGTCTTCCCACAAAAACCTTGGCAGATGGTCGCACTTCACAAGTAACCATCGTTCCATTTTACGACCGTACCGAACTCATTCAAGAAACGCTGGACACGCTAAACGAAGCCCTGACTTTGGAAATCTTGATTACCATTTTGGTCATTATCATAATGGTGTTCAACCTGCGAGCATCTATACTTATTTCAGGATTATTGCCCGTAGCCGTTTTGATGGTATTTATTACGATGAAGCTCTTTAATGTAGATGCAAATATCGTTGCGCTTTCAGGTATCGCCATTGCCATCGGTACAATGGTGGACGTGGGTGTCATACTCGCTGAAAATATGATACGGCATTTGGAAGATGAAAAGTTACGCCTTAATGAAAACGGTAAGGAATACAGTACAAACGAAATCATCTACAACGCAACTGCCGAAGTTTCTGGTGCTATCCTAACCGCAGTTTTAACAACAATAATCAGTTTCTTGCCCGTATTCACGATGATTGGTGCCGAAGGAAAACTGTTTCGTCCACTTGCCTTTACTAAAACAATGGCACTCACTGCATCGCTCGTCATTGCGCTGTTTATTATTCCACCCATCGCGGCATTCCTTTTCCGCAAGACGAGTGTACGAGAACGCACCCAATATGCCATCAATGGCGTACTTGTTTTATTGGGGATTCTCGCCATCGTTTATGGCTTTTGGTTAGGACTAATTCTTATCGCCTTTGCCATCACATCATTTTTAAAGATGCGTGGTACGCTTTCGCGAAAGCGTAAAAACCTAATCGACATTATCATTTCATCGGTTGCCATCGTGTTTTTGCTCGCGACCTATTGGCGACCGTTAGGCTTTGACCGAAGCATCGTGATGAACCTGATATTTGTTTCCACTATCTGTTTTGGATTGCTCGGTGTATTCTCAATTTTCAGGATATATTACGAGCGTATTTTGCGATGGGCACTTCAGAACCGATATCTATTCTTAATCGTTCCGGCTACGGTGCTCACGCTCGGTATTCTCATAATGCGAAATACGGGCAAAGAGTTTATGCCAGCGCTCAATGAAGGTTCATTCCTTTTAATGCCTACCTCACTACCGCACGCAGGTGTCGAAGAAAACAAACGTGTTCTGCAACAGCTCGATATGGCGGTGGCAAGCATTCCTGAAATTGAAACCGTGGTAGGAAAAGCTGGAAGGACAGAAAGCGCTCTTGACCCAGCACCACTCTCAATGTACGAAAACGTCATTCAGTATAAATCTGAATATATGCGAAATAGCTCTGGCGAGCGACAACGCTATAAGGTTAATGACGATGGATTGTTTGTGCTGAAGAACAATAAATTCATCATCAACCCAAATAATGACATAGATGAAGATGTAAACTATGAAAAAGCTTCGCTCAAGACTACTGCCTCACGCAATGATTTGATTGAAGATGAAGATGGCGAATACTATCGCAACTGGCGACCAGAAATCAGCAGTCCAGATGATATTTGGAACGAGATAGTACGAGTTACGAAGTTGCCTAGCGTGACATCTGCACCTAAGTTGCAACCCATCGAAACCCGATTGGTAATGCTACAAACGGGAATGCGAGCACCTATGGGTATCAAGGTAAAAGGTCCCGATTTAAAGTCGATAGAAAACTTTGGACTGCAACTGGAAGACATTTTAAAACAAGCCGAAGGTGTTAAAGAACAAGCCGTCTTTGCAGACCGAATCGTGGGCAAACCGTACTTGCTCATCGATATTAAGCGAGACCAACTGGCACGTTACGGCATATCTATAATGGATGTGCAGGAAATCCTTCAAGTGGCGGTTGGTGGTATGCCACTCACACAAACCGTGGAAGGTCGTGAACGCTATGCCGTGCGTGTACGTTATCCACGAGAGTTACGGGCAAATCCAGACGACCTTAAAAACATCTACGTTCCCGTAGAAAAAGGCAGTCCTGTACCGCTGGGTGAATTGGTTGAAATTCGATACGAACAAGGACCACAAGTCATTAAGAGCGAAGATACTTTTCTAATTGGCTATGTGCTGTTTGATAAACTCGATGGCTTTGCCGAAGTAGATGTGGTGGAAAATGCTCAAGCCTTAATCCAAGAAAACATTGACAACGGTACGCTGGTCGTACCCCAAGGTGTTAGCTATCGCTTTACGGGAACTTATGAAAATCAGTTGCGAGCAGAAAAAACCTTATCGGTTGTCGTACCACTTTGTTTGCTCGTTATTTTCTTGATTTTGTATTTCCAGTTTAGATCGGTTTCTACATCGCTTATGGTGTTTACAGCAATCGCCGTAGCCTTTGCAGGTGGTTTCATAATGATTTGGTTGTATGGGCAAGAATGGTTTTTCAATTTCAGCTTTTTTGGCGAGAACCTACGGGACTTATTCAATATGAAAACCATCAATTTAAGTGTGGCCGTTTGGGTTGGTTTTATAGCTCTTTTCGGTATCGCAACGGATGATGGCGTGGTAATGGCCACCTATTTAGACCAATCTTTCAAAAGCAATGACCCAGATTCTCAAAAAGATATAAGGCTCGCCACTTTGGAAGCGGCTGGAAAACGTATCCGTCCGTGTTTGATGACAACCGTAACCACAGTTTTGGCACTACTACCAGTACTCACATCTACAGGAAAGGGAAGCGATATAATGATACCGATGGCGATACCCATTTTTGGCGGAATGATAATCGATGTCACGTCCTATTTCCTACTGCCAGTCCTATACAGCTGGAAAAAGGAATACCAACTTAAAAAAGCAAACAGATGAAAAAATTAAAATATATACTGGTGTTCTTGTTTGTTTCCGCTTTCGCGAAAGCGCAACAATTACAATCCTACATTCAGGAAGCCGAAGCCAACAATCCAGAAATTCAAGCCTTTGAATTGCGCTACAACATCGCCGAAGAAAAGGTAAACGAAGCCAACTGGATTCCCAATACCGAAGTAAGTGCCGGCTATTTTGTGAGCGAGCCAGAAACCAGAGTGGGCGCGCAACGAGCACGTATAGGTGTCAAGCAAATGTTGCCGTGGTTCGGTACTATCACGGCTCGTGAAAATTATGCAACCGCAATGGCAGATGCCGAATATGTAGACATCACGATTGCAAAACGCAAACTCGCACTTTCGGTCGCACAATCCTATTATCGTTTGTATTCCATACGTGCCAAGCAAGCCGTACTGGACGAAAACATACAACTACTGGAAACCTATGAGCGACTTGCACTCACATCTGTAGAAGTGGGCAAAGCGAGCGCCGTAGATGTATTACGACTTCAGATACGGCAGAACGAGTTACAGCAACAAAAAGAAGTGCTGGAAGAAGAATTTACAGCAGAACAAACAGCTTTCAACAACTTGCTTAATCGTGATTCAATGATGAATGTTGACGTAATTCCAGAAATGGAAATTCCGCAGGAAGACCCATTTTATGACAATGAAGCGCTGACGCTAAATCCGGAACTACTCAAGTACGATAAGCTCTATGAATCGGTAGCACAATCTGAATTGCTCAACCAGCGTGAGAGCTTGCCTATGATTGGTTTTGGTTTGGATTACTTGCCTGTAACTGAACGTAGCGATGTCAACTTCAGCGATAATGGGAAAGATGTATTGATGCCTATGGTTTCGGTGTCCATCCCCATTTTCAACAACCGTTATAAATCTATTTCAAGGCAAAATGAACTGCGTCAGCAAGAAATAGAAACACAACGGGAACAACGATTAAATGTGTTGGAATCCGCTTTCGCGAAAGCGCAATCGCAACGCAATCAAGCACGCATAGCATACAACACACAAGCCCGAAACCTAAAGCAAGCGCAAGATGCCGAAGAAATTCTAATAAAAAATTATGAGACAGGCACTATAGACTTTAATGATGTGCTGGATATTCAGGAATTGCAGTTAAAATTTCAAATGAATCAAATCGAGTCGGTAAAAGGGTACTATGTGCAATCGTCCATTATCAACTATTTAATAAATCAATAATCTAAATATATATCCTATGAAAAACGTAATTAAAACAACATTATTAATGCTTGCCTTAGTAAGCTTTGTTTCGTGTAAGAATGAAACTAAAAACGATAAAAACACATCAAATTCTGAAACTGCTACGATGGCAGAATTGTCTTTTGAAGATGAAAATGTAGGCAAACAATTTCAGCATTATATCCACCTTAAAACCGCATTGGTAAATTCAGATATGGACGAAGCGAAAACTGGTGCAAAAATGCTTTTGGAAAATTCAGACGATGCCACTTTAAAAGAATTGCTTTCTAAAATTTCTGCATCAAATGATATTGAAAAACAGCGCGCCTTGTTTTCTGATGTGACAGAGAAAATGACTGGCATTGTCAACGAATCAATTAATTCGGGCGAAGTGTTTCAGCAATTCTGCCCAATGGCTTTTAACAATGAAGGTGGCTACTGGTTATCGACGGAAGAAGAAATCCGTAATCCTTACTTCGGCGATAGAATGTTAAAATGTGGTAAAGTGACGGAAACTATTAAGTAAAATGAAAAGTGATGGATAAATTTTTAGAACAATGGGGCGAAGCCGCATATACGACTACCGGATTTTTCTGGATGGCATTGTGGGCATTTATTTTGGGCTATATCATCAGTAGTATGATACAGGTTTTTATAACCGAAAAACGGATGCAGAAAACAATGGGCGAAAATGAAAAGAAGAGTGTACTTCTTGGAACATTTTTCGGATTTATAAGCAGTTCGTGCAGCTTTGCCGCACTTGCTTCTACCAAGTCCATTTTTAAGAAAGGTGCCAGCTTTGTTTCATCTATCGCTTTCTTACTGGCATCTACAAATCTTGTCATCGAGCTGGGTATCATCATATCCATTTTCTTGGGATGGCAGTTTGTAGTGGGCGAATATGTGGGCGGTATTTTGCTCATTCTCATTTGCTGGATTTTAATACGCCTTATCAACCCGAAAAAACTTATCCAAAAAGCCCGCAAAAACCTTAAAAGCGAAGGCGACGATGAAGAGATGGATGATTCCACCGATTGGAAAAAACAAATACAGCAAGAATCGAGCTGGGCAAAAGTAGCCAAGAAATACAAGATGGAATGGCAGATGGTCTGGAAGGATGTTACCGTAGGTTTTACCATCGCAGGTATCGTCGCGGCTTTTGTACCTGATTCATTTTTCCAAACGCTGTTTATCAATAGTGGTAAAGGCAATACAGATTTTACGTTTCTTGAAATATTGGAACATATAGTCGTAGGTCCAATTGCCGCATTCTTAACCTTTATAGGCTCGATGGGTAACATCCCATTGGCAGCTTTGTTATTTGGTAAAGGTGTGAGTTTTGCAGGGGTTATGGCATTTATTTTTAGTGATTTGGTGGTTTTTCCGGTATTACGTATCAACGCAAAATACTATGGTTGGAAAATGTCATTTTTCATTGTATTCCTATTATTCACAGCACTAATAGGTACGGCACTTGCCCTTCATTATAGTTTTGATTTACTGAACATATTGCCAGATCCGTCACAGGTTACCATTCAGGATAAAGAACATTTTAAATTGGATTATACCTTTTACCTGAATATCGCCTTCCTTGCCATTTCAGGATATCTAATTTATCTGGGATTTTTCAAGAAAAAAGATGTGGAACACTCAATGAGTGAGATGGCACCAAAAAGCCCATTGCTTGAAACCGTTTTAAAGTATGTCGCTATCGCCTGCTATATCTGGCTGGCAGGCGGATTAATCACTAAATTTTTAATTTAATAAAATGAAACACACATTTAACATACAAGGGATGACCTGCAATGGTTGTCGCACCAGCGTTGAGAAAAAGCTTTCGCAAGTAAACGGTGTTACAAACGCATCTGTAAATCTTGAAAAGGAAGAAGCGGTCATTCAAATGGATAGCCATATCGATACGGCAACATTTCAAAATGCACTTCCAGAAAAATATACCATTTCAGAAAAGAAAACCGAGCAAAATGTTTTTGCAAATATTAATGATGGTAACGCTTTCGCGAAAGCAGAAACCGAAAAAACCAAGCTTCAACAGCTCAAATCGTTGCTCATTATTTTAGGCTACATCGCTATTGCAACGGTTTTACTGAACTATTCACGGGAAAATTGGGATGGTGCGATGCTTGACTTTATGGGTCTGTTCTTCATTGTTTTCAGCTTCTTTAAGATTTTAGATTTAAAAGGCTTTCCTGACAGTTTTAGAATGTACGACCCGCTTGCCAAAGTTGTACCTGCCTATGCTTGGGTATATCCATTTATTGAAACAGCGCTGGGATTAATGTTCTTGATGCGATTTAAAATACCTACCGCATTAATCGCCACGCTTATCATTTTGGGAATTACAACCGTGGGTGTAACTAAAATATTGCTGGATAAGAAATCGATACAATGCGCTTGTCTGGGTACTGCTCTAAAGCTACCTATGACCGAAGCCACCTTTATAGAAAACGCCATTATGATTGTAATGGCCGTTGTAATGCTAATTCAATATGTAAACTAAAAAACCAAAAATTATGAATTCAAACGAACACACAAATTCAGGAAAATCAAAAAATCATTATACACGTTTTGTAGCGATGCTGGCTTGCTCTTTTGTAGCAATGTATATCACGATGTATTTAAATACCTATGAATGGGACCACGTATGGTTTAGTCTTACGAGATTTTATATGGTCTGTTTAGGTATCTCAGCTATGGCCATCATAATGTTTGTTGCAATGCGTGGTATGTATCAAAATAAAAAGAAAAATTTAGCGATAGTCTTGGGAAGTATAGTTCTCTTTGCAGGTGCATTGGGACTTGTACGTGACCAAAAGTCAACTGTTGGCGATATACTTTGGATGAAGGCAATGATACCGCACCACTCAATAGCAATTCTAACAAGTGAGCGTGCAGATATTAAAGACCCAGAAGTTAAAAAGCTAGCTGACGATATCATTAAGGCACAGCGTAAAGAAATTGCAGAGATGAAAGCAATGATAAACCGTTTACAGAACGAAGAATAAAATTATGAATAAAAACATTTTATATATAGGAATTGCTGTCGTGGTAGGGCTATTTGCTGGATGGCTTATTTTTGGAAATGGGTCGAGTGATTCAAATAAGGATATGTCTGAAATGTCAGACCACGACCACTCTGGCGAAACCGAAGACCAAATGTGGACGTGTTCAATGCACCCACAGATAATGCAACCCGAAGCTGGTGATTGCCCTATATGTGGAATGGACTTAATCCCTGCGGAAGCTGGTGCTGAAGGTCTTGCAGCAAACGAGATTAAAATGACCGAAAACGCAATGGCGTTGGCAAATATCCAAACTACTATCGTGGGGAATACGCAAGTAAGCGATGATGATGGGATGATATCCCTTTCGGGGAAAATAGCTGCAAACGAAGAAAATAATACCGTGCAAGCCAGTTATTTTAAAGGTAGGATAGAACGACTTAATGTCAACTATGAAGGTCAGCGAGTAAAGCGTGGTCAGTTACTGGCAACCATTTACGCGCCAGACCTTGTCGCGGCGCAGCAGGAATTAATTACAGCTGCATCGCTGAAAGAATCACAACCAGCTTTATACAAAGCGGTGCGCAATAAGCTCAAAAACTGGAAACTTTCAGAAAAACAAATCAATGCAATTGAAGAAAGTGGCAGCGTACGTGACAACTTCCCTATTTATGCAACTGTTTCAGGAACGGTTTCAGAAGTAATGGCTGCGCAGGGTGATTATGTTAATCAAGGACAGCCTATTATTAAATTGAGCAACCTTAATTCAGTTTGGGCAGAATTTGATGCCTATGAAAATCAGATTGCACAATTTAAGGTTGGACAAAAAATCAACATTACGACCAATGCCTATCCCAATAAGGAATTTGAAGGAACTATCTCTTTCATCGACCCTATGCTTAACAAAGCAACACGTACGGTAACGGTGCGTGCAACCTTACAAAATCGAGACGATCTATTTAAACCAGGAATGTTTGTGACTGGAAAGGTAGAAGGTGCAACCCAAACTATGGAAAACGCTCTTTCTGTTCCAGCAAGTGCTGTATTATGGACTGGCGAGCGTTCATTAGTATATATAAAAACCAATCCTAATGAGCCTATTTTTGAAATGCGAGAAGTTACCTTGGGCAATCGCTCTGGTGAGAATTACCAAGTATCGACTGGACTGAATAATGGCGATGAAATAGTAACTAATGGGACGTTTACAGTAGATGCAGCTGCGCAACTGCAAGGTAAAAAATCAATGATGAATCAGCAGATGATGCAGGATGAATCAGCTATGATGGGCGATATGGAAATGAGTTTCAGTAATACGTTCAGTTCTGATTTCAACAAAGCATTACCATCATATCTTAAAATGAAAGATGCTCTTGTGGCAAGCGATGCTGGTCAGGTTTCCGCTTTCGCGAAAGCGACATCAAAAAAATTAAAGGAAATATCTATAACGGAATTAGGCAAAATGGAAAAGCAGCATCTTACCAAAAGTATTGAGATGTTGGATGCTATTGTTGCCAATAACAATTTGGAAAACCAGCGAGCACATTTTGTGATACTCAATGAGAATATCGTGCCTATTGCTATGAACATAGAAAACTCAACAAATTACTATGTCCAAAAATGCCCAATGGCAAACAACAATAAAGGGGCGGTTTGGTTGAGTACAGAAGAAGAAATAAAGAATCCTTATTATGGCGATGCGATGTTGACCTGTGGTAGTGTGATTGATTCGTTGTAAAATCCCTTTGCAACTCAATTGCATCATTATTCTTTTATCTTTGTATAATTAATGAAAGCATTTTATTCTATATCAATGTCAATGTTATTCCTTTTTCAAGGAATAACGGCCAATATGGAAATATGTGAACAAATAGAGAAATTCTCACATTTTATATCACATTATCAAATGCATAAAGAGTATGGTGGAGATACCTTTTATGAATATGTAGTAGAGGTAATTTTCAGTGATCAAGCAGATAATAAAGACCATCACGACGGCTCGCACGATGATAGTGCACCAGTACATTCACACCATCAATGCTGTCATCCTACAGTTTTTTTAACGCCTTCTAACGCGTTAGCCTTAAAGCCTCTTCTTTTTAAAGAAAGAGCGACATATTCACATTATTCTTATCAATTTAATTCCAGATATCTGGAATCTCTTTTCCAGCCACCACGGGCATAATTCAGTTTTAATAGGACAACTATATCCTTTTTTGAAGTTTTCCTAATAGGAATACTCAACTATGTTTTTGCTTTCGCGAAAGCGTAAACTCATTTTTTTAACTGAATTAATACATTAATCTATGATTAATAGAATCATTGATTTTTCAATCAATAACAAATTTATCATTGGTCTTTTCACGTTGACTCTTATAGGAGTTGGTATTTGGTCAATGGCAACAGTAAACCTTGGGTCTGTACCAGATATTACAAATAATCAGGTGCAGGTCATCACGCAATCGCCTAATCTGGGAACGGAAGATATCGAACAGTTCGTAACCTATCCCGTAGAGCTATCTATGGGTAATTTACCTGGTGTTACTGAAATTAGATCCATTTCAAGATTTGGGCTCTCTGTAGTAACCATCGTTTTTGAAGACGATATGGGAACCTATCTTCCTAGACAACTGGTAGGGGAAAAACTCAACGAACTTGGAGAATCTATACCTGAAAAATTTGGAAGTCCATCTATGGGTCCCATTTCCACAGGATTAGGCCAAATTTATGAATACACAATTCAACCAGAAGAAGGTTTTGAAACCAAGTATTCGCCTATGGAACTGCGCACCGCGCAAGATTGGGTTATCAAAAGACAACTCACATTATTGGAAGGCGTTGTAGAGGTCAACTCTTATGGTGGTAGCATAAAACAATATGAAGTTGCTGTCGATCCAGAGAAGTTAAACAGTATGGGTATCAGCATTTCACAAGTGTATGAGGCTCTCTCACAGAACAACGTAAATACTGGTGGCGCTTATATAGAGAAAAATAAAATGTCAAATTTTATAAGAGGTGAAGGTCTAATTCGCTCTTTGGAAGACATTAAGGATATTTCCATTATTAATGAGGGCAACATTCCTATTACTATTGGGGACGTGGCAACGCGCGTCCATTTTGGGAGTCAAGTACGCTATGGTGCTTTTACACAAGACGGTAAAGAAGCTGTGGGCGGTATGATAATGATGCTCAAGGGCTCTAATCCTAATGCAGTCATTCAAAATGTAAAGGATCGTATGGCAGAAATTGAAAAATCTCTACCAGATGGTCTGACTATCGCCCCAATAATTGATCGTAGTGAGCTTATTGCAAGAACCACCGATACAGTTAAAACCAATCTTCTGGAAGGTGCATTGATTGTGATTTTTGCACTTGTCCTATTGTTGGGTAGTTTAAGAGGTGGAATCATAACTGCTACTACGATACCATTGTCCTTACTTTTTGCCTTTATTCTTATGAAGCAGTTTAATGTATGGGCAAACTTGATGAGTCTGGGAGCAATAGATTTTGGAATCATCATAGATGGTGCTGTAATTATTATTGAAGGAACGGTGTATGAAATCCAAAAAAGAATAAGGTCTGGTAAGCTAAAATTCAATCAAGGAGTGATGGATAAAGTTGCCTATGATGCCGGAAGCACGATGATGGGTTCTGCGTTCTTTGGACAGATTATTATTCTCATTGTTTTTACACCTATACTTTTTCTTACTGGTGTAGAAGGTAAAATGTTTAAACCTATGGCATACACCTTTGGGTTTGCAATGATAGGTGCCATCATTCTATGTCTTACGTACGTTCCTATGATGGCAGCACTTTTTATGAAACCAGTACAAAACACCAAAAATTGGTTTGGCAAATTTGAGCGCAGGCTCGAAAAGATAAGTGATAAAATCATAGGTGCTATTCATAGTGCATATATGCCTTTATTAAAAGGTGCTCTTAAACTGAAGTTTATCGTTTTATCAGCTGCTACCGTACTACTTGTTATCGCTGGATTCATATTTTCTAATATGGGAGGAGAATTTGTACCACAGCTTGATGAAGGAGATTTAGCAATGCAGGCACTTATAAGACCAGGAAGTTCGCTAACAGAATCTATTGAAGTTTCCAAGAAAATAGAAACCATCCTATTAGAAAGTTTCCCTGAAATCAAGACGGTAACTGCTCGTATAGGTGTTGCAGATATTCCTACAGATCCTATGCCTATGGATATTGCAGATATGTACATTATCCTTAATAAGGATATGGACGAGTGGACAACAGTTTCTACTAAAGAAGGTTTAATAGATGCTATAAGAGATAAACTGGATGATGAACTGGTGGGTGTGAATTTAGTTTTTACCCAACCGGTTGAATTGAGATTTAACGAGCTGTTAGAAGGCGTAAGAGAGGATATTGCTGTAAAGCTGTATGGCGAGGATTTAGAGGTTTTATCAGAAAAAGTTCAGGAAATGGCGGCTATTATACAAACCGTTCCTGGCGCTGGCGATGTAAGTGCAGAACGTACTGCTGGATTACCACAGATGACCGTAAAATATAGGCGTGATAAAATGGCGCAATACGGACTGAATATTCAAAAAGTAAATGATTACGTAAGTACCGCTTTTGCTGGAGGAACCGCTGGAGTCATCTTTGAAGGCGAAAAGCGATTTGATCTTGTTGTACGATTTGATGAAAGTCATAGAAAAAGTATTGATGACCTGCGCAATATGTATATTGATCTTAAGGATGGTAGTCAGGTGCCCATTATCGAAATAGCCGAGATTGAATATGTCCCTGGACCTATGCAAATCTCACGTGACAATACGTATAGAAGAACGTATGTAGGTGTAAATGCCCGAGGCAGAGATGTAGAATCTGTCGTTAAGGATATTCAACAAAAACTGAATGAAGAATTGGACTTACCATCAGGATATTATATTACCTATGGTGGAGAGTTTGAAAACCTACAAAGCGCAAAGGATCGTTTGATAATCGTTGTGCCCATCGCCCTGTTTTTAATCTTAATACTGCTATACTTTGCGTTAAAATCCTTTTCACAATCTTTAATGATTTACATCGCGATTCCTTTGGCAGCCATAGGTGGTGTATTTGCTTTATGGCTTCGCGGTATGCCATTTAGTATCTCGGCAGGTGTAGGGTTTATTGTACTATTTGGTGTGGCAGTTCTTAACGGTTTGGTACTTATAAACCGGTTTAATTCTCTTAAAGAAGAAGGTGTTATAAGCATAAAGAATAGAATATTTCAAGGGACTAAAGAACGTATTCGCCCTATTATGCTCACGGCGACCACAGATATTTTTGGCTTTTTACCAATGGCATTTTCCACATCGGCTGGTGCAGAGGTACAACAGCCACTTGCGACGGTGGTTATAGGTGGTATGCTTACGGCAACGCTGCTTACATTAATCGTTCTTCCCGTGCTTTATACATTTATAGAAAAGAGACGTGAGCGCAAAGATCAGAACAAGATGGGTTCTTTTAATCCGCAAGCGTCAACTACGATTTTAATAGTTGGTTTTATTTTAGGTGGCACCGCTTTCGCGAAAGCGCAACAATCACAAGCACCTGTGCAAGACATTGTTGTCCAGGATAGCATCATACCCATCGCAATTTCACAAGCCATAGAAATTGCCAAAGAGAATTATCCTGTGCTGAAAGCGAGCCAACTCGAAATCGAAAGACAGAACGCACTTAAGGGCATTGCTTACGACTTCGGTAATACCCAAGTTTTTACTGGTGGCGAAGAGATTACAGACGGTCAAGGCATTTATACCGTGATAGGCATCGGGCAACAGAATATTGATCTACTGGGCATAGGAGCCAAAAAACGTTTGCAACAACGACGTATCGAGTTGGCACAAACTGCATTTAACCTTTCTGGAATTCAGATAGAATTGGAAGTCAAAAGAGCGTGGTCAGAAACATTTCAAGCAAAAAAGAAGTTCTCTTTGTACCGTGAATTGGATAGCATTTATGGTCAATTTTCAAAATCTGTAGAACTAAATTATGAAGTCGAAGCTATTTCACGGTTGGAATATGCCGCCGCGCGCAATCAGGCCTTGCAAATCAACAACAAATTTCAGCAGGCAGAAATTGATTATTTCATCGCGTTACAAAAACTCAATCTTTGGTTAACACCAGAAACGATGTATACCGTAACTAATGATTTGGAAGTTGCCGAAATTTCGATTTTGGATGCCGATGATACATTAGATGAACATCCCGATTTATTGCTTTCGCGAAAGCTTATAGATGAAGCACAAGCAAGCTACGACGCAGCTAGAGCAAACTTATTACCCAAGTTCAACCTGCAAGGTGGCTTGCAGCGTGTTAATGGCGATAGTAGTTTTTATACCTATCAAGCTGGAATTTCCATTCCGTTATTTTCTGGTCCAGACCGCAGTCGTGCAAAGACTGCAAAACTGGATACACAGATAGCAGAAACAAATGCCACTTTCAAACAACGAGAGTTGCAATCACAATTCATACAGGCACGGCAAAATTTTACAAAGTGGCGAGACACGTGGTTTTTCTATAAAATCGAAGCGCTGCCACTTGCCATAGACCAGCGCAAAGGCGCATTGCTCGCTTACAAGGAAGGAGCACTGGATTATGCCGCATTCACGCAAATCATACGCGATGCCATACAAACAGAAATGGATGCGCTGGACGCACTCGATAATTATTTAGATGCCTTGTTTGAACTACAATATTTTCAAAACTAAAAATATGAAAACGAAAAAATATATACCTATTACAGCGATGCTATTAGCATTATTATTGACCAGTTGTGGCGACTCAAAAACTGCCAAAGATGAAACTAAAGAAAGTACACAAACTGAAGAAAGCCATACAGAAGGCGAAGCTGAAGAAGTGATGCTCACGGCACAACAGTTTGAAGCCTTGCAGATGGAAATTGATACGCTCTCTCAACGCAATATGAGCGGTTATGTAGAAGCAAACGGTACGTTGGAAGTACCACCGCAAAACGAAGCAAATATTACAGCCCTTACGGGAGCAAATATTGCATCCATAGAGGTAATAGAGGGCGACGAAGTCAAAAGGAATCAAGCAGTTGCCTATCTATCTCATCCCAGTATTATACAGATACAGAGTGATTACCTAAATGCATACAGCAATAGTCGGTTTTTAAAACAAGAATATGAACGTCAAAAAAGGCTTTACGAAGCTGGCGTAGCATCTGGTATGAATTATCAAAAAGCCACGGCAGATTATCAAGCATCTACTGCAATGGTAAACGGGCTGGAAGCACAATTACGACAGTATAATATTAAGGTGAGTGGCGTCCGCAATGGTACAATTTATCAGCTTGTTGCTTTGCGCAGTCCTATTGCAGGTGTGGTAGAAAAAGTTTTCATAAAAACTGGTCAATATGTGGAGCCACAGACCAATCTAATGGAAATAGTAGATACAGACCACGTACACGCAGATTTGATGGTTTTTGAAAAGGATGTGGACAAAGTGAAGAAGGGACAAAAGGTACGGTTCAGCATTCAATCTCGACCAGGAAAAGAACTGGAAGCAAAGATTTATTCAGTCAGCCAGACTTTTGAGCAGGACCCAAAAGCGGTTCACGTTCACGCTGAGATCGAAAATAAAGAAGGTGGTCTTATCCCTGGAATGTACATTAAAGGTAAGATTGAAGTTGATAATGAGAAGACTACAGCATTTCCTGAAAGTGCTATAGTCACAGAAGCTGGTAAGAATTATGTGTTTGAAGCTCATAGGGAAGATGATGCGTGGAGTTTTATACCAATTGAAATTACTACAGGCGAGAAAGATGGCGAATGGATAGCCATACGCTTTTTTGAAACCCCAGATCCTAATGCTCGTTTTGCATACAATAATGCTTATTACCTAATGGGAGAAATGAAAAAGGGAGAAACTGAACACGAACATTAATAACTATGGATAAGACAAGAAGAAATAATCTAAAACAAGCCAGAACGCTTCAAATCTGGAATGTTATTTATGATGTGATAGAAGTAGTTGTGTCACTCATAGCAGGAATCACAGCAAATAGTTCAGCCTTAATAGGTTGGGCTTTAGATAGCGTTATAGAAGTAATAAGTGCAGCAACATTAGGATGGCGATTACACGGCGAACTCAAAGGCATCGATGAAGAAAAAGTAAAGCGAAGACAAAAAATCACGTTGAACGTGATTGCAGTTTCATTTACTCTCATCTGCATTTTCATTTCTTACGACTCGATTACCAAGCTTATCAATAAGGAAACTGCAAGCTGGAGTACGCTTGGATTGATTATACTATTGGTCTCGCTAGTCGTGAATCCTATTTTGATTTATTACAAGAGAAAGTATGGTAATAAGTTAGACAGTCCAGGCTTATTGGCAGATGCCAAGGATACCTTTATTTGTTTGTATCAGACCGTAGTTGTATTGATTGGATTGCTATTGGTCAACTGGCTGGGCTGGTGGTGGGCAGATCCCGTAGCAGCATTACTTATCGTCCCGTATGCAGCAAAAGAAGGTTGGGAAGCCTACAAGAAGGCAAAAGATATTAATTATAACATCGCACAAAATGACTGAAATAGAAAAAACATTAAATGATAACAATGTGCGTCCTACTGCTATGCGCATCTTGATTTATAAACATTTAGCACAAAAAGATGTCGCTCAAGCTTTACTGGATATAGAAACCGCTTTCGCGAAAGCGGAACGATCTACCATTTTTAGAACATTAAAGACTTTCGAAGAAAACGGTATCGTACACCAAATAGAAGATGGAACAGGAAACACGAAATATGCTCTTTGTGAACCAGGTTGCAATTGTGAGATAGACCAAGATTTACACTTGCATTTTCATTGCAGTAATTGTGATGAAACTGTTTGCTTGACAGAACATAAAATACCACACATCAACCTACCTGATGGATACATTGCAGAAGATGTAAATCTTGTTGTGACAGGTATTTGTGAAAAGTGTAGTGGTTGACTTTGCACAACAGTTGCGCAATCATTTCATTAAATTTAACAAATTAAAAAAACTGATAAAATGTTACAGATAATAAGTTCGGATAAGGAAAATGTAATTGCAGCTCGCATCACAAAAAAGGTTTCAAAAAACGATGTAGAAAAAATTCATCCACTCATCCACAATATTGTTGATAAAGGAATGAAAGCCCATTTCTATTTTGAATTGGTCGATTTTGAAGGCTATACCCTAAAGGGTTTTTGGGAAGATATAAAAGTAGATGCGGCTCATATTTCAGACTACGGGAAAATGGCTTTTGTAGGTGATAAAGATTGGCAAAAATGGGTAGCAAAAGCTACTGATTTCTTTACCAGTTCTGAAGTAAGATTTTTTGAACTAGAAAACAAAGAAGATGCACAAGAATGGATTAATCTATAAGTCGAATAAATGAAATTTAATATTGCCATTCCCACAGCATTGAAAGCGCACTATGATAAAGAGATAGAATCATATCGAGTTGCTTTAAAGGAACAAAACTGGTCAACTGCGTGGCAACACTTGGAACGCTCTCACGTAATTGGTCAATCCTATCCATTTGAGCACAGCTACTCGCATTGGTTAATGTTGAATTTTGGTTTTAAACAAAAGGACTTTAAAGAAGTTGCAGGACAATTGATACGACTACTTGTAGGTGGGTGGAAATCATTCATTAATCACGTCCCTAAAGGTAATACAGGTGGTTCAAATGTGCCGCCATTAAAGAAAATGGAAGTTCCAGCAGATTTGAAATTTATTTTAAATCAACACAATTAAATAGAATGAAAAAACAAAAACAAAATTTAAGGGATATAAATCCCAAAGAACATCAAGGCGAACACAGCCACGACGATGGACACGATCACGATCACGGAGATGGTAGTTCATTTAAAACATACATTCCTGCGATAATTAGTTTTGTAATGCTAATTGTAGGTATTGCGGTAGACTATTTTAATGCTATTCCAGCATTTGAAGGTTGGGTACGTATTGTCTGGTATACTATTGCTTATTTACCTGTAGGTTTTCCAGTTATTAAAGAAGGTTGGAAAAGTATTATGCGTGGCGATGTCTTCACAGAATTTTTCTTAATGTCTATTGCCACCTTGGGTGCATTTGCGATAGGAGAATATCCAGAAGGTGTAGCCGTAATGTTATTTTATGCCGTGGGCGAGCTGTTCCAGAACGCAGCGGTCAATCGAGCAAAGAGCAATATAAAAGCACTACTCGATGTACGACCTAATGAAGCACTTGTATATCGCACTGGAGACTACATAGCTGTAGATCCTGAAACTGTTGAGATAGGCGATAAAATTCAAGTACGTGTGGGCGAGAAAGTACCATTAGATGGAATTTTACTTTCAGAAAAAGGCTCGTTCAATACCGCAGCGCTCACAGGCGAAAGCAAACCTGATACTATTGCAAAAAACGATACTGTTTTTGCTGGAAGCATTAATCTCGACGGTGTTATCGAGGTTGAAACCACCAGAGAATTTAAGGACAGTTCCATTGCCCGAATTCTCGATATGGTGCAAAACGCCACAGCAAGAAAATCAAAAACCGAATTATTTATTAGGAAGTTTGCGCGCATCTATACGCCAATTGTAGTATTTCTCGCTATTGGCCTTACTTTTTTGCCTTACTTCTTCATTGATGATTACGTGTTTAGAGATTGGTTGTATCGTGCATTGATATTCCTTGTAATTTCTTGTCCTTGTGCTTTGGTGATCTCGATACCGCTAGGTTATTTCGGTGGTTTGGGAGCTGCATCACGCAATGGAATTTTATTCAAGGGCGCATCATTTTTGGATGCAATGACACAGGTTAATACCGTAGTGATGGATAAAACAGGTACAGTAACTAAAGCAGTATTTAAGATTAAGGAAATTGTTACTGCTTCCGCTTTCGCGAAAGCAGAATTTATGAAATACCTAATGGCAATGGAAGAGCAATCCACGCACCCAATTGCAATAGCCATTATGGAATATAAAGCTGAAGGAGCAGATTATAATGCTACAGACGTTTCTGAAATTGCAGGTAAAGGTTTGAAAGGTAGCGTAAATGGAAAAACAGTCTTAGTTGGGAACAAGGCATTAATGACAGCAAACCAGATAGAAGTTCCAGCAGAAACCGACAACATTGTTGAGTCTATGGTGATGGTAGGCATTGATGGCGCATTTGCAGGTTATGTAACAATCGCCGATGAATTGAAAGACGATGCACATCAAGCGATCAAAGAAATAAGATCAGCAGGAATCGATAAGATTATAATGTTGTCTGGAGATAAGGATTCTATTACTCAAGAAGTAGCAAAAGAATTAGGCATCGACTGGGCAAAAGGTGGAATGCTACCAGAAGACAAACTCAATGAGGTGGAAAAATTAAAACAGCAACCAGATACTAAAGTGGCTTTTATAGGTGATGGTATTAATGATGCACCTGTACTTGCTGCCAGTGATGTAGGGATTGCGATGGGTGGTCTTGGTAGCGATGTGGCGGTTGAAACCGCAGACGTTATTATACAAACAGATCAACCCAGTAAAATATCCAGAGCGATAAAGATAGGCCGTTCAACACGACGTGTTGTTTGGCAAAATATCATACTTGCCTTTGGCGTAAAAGTTATTGTTTTAATATTAGGCGCTGGTGGTCTTGCCACAATGTGGGAAGCAGTCTTTGCTGATGTAGGTGTAGCATTGCTCGCTATTCTCAATGCCGTTAGATTGCAGAAAATGAAGTGGGATTAATGTCTTTCTTTTAAAATAGTATTTCAAGCCTCTTAATTTTAGGGGGCTTTCTATTATGTGATTGATTCCGCTCCAGCCCTTCCCCTTTCATTCCGCAGAAAAAGCTCCATTCCAAGAAAAGAGCTTCACTCACAAAATCTTGAACACAATCTCAAAGTTAAAAGGATGGTGAAAATAGAAATGGCTGACTAGAGACTATAGCATATTTAACCTAGAAGGAACTTTGAGATAGCGTTCGCTAAAAAAAATCATACTAAAACCTGCGTTTATTATCCCTGATTTTTCCCCTTTTAAGCTTTTTGAAGTGTTGATAACCCAATTTTCTCCTGTTAGTAATATTTCTACCACATTTTCAAATTCTATCAAATCATCCCAAATAAAATTAATTGAAATTTTCACTCATTAATTTTGAATGATTTTATTACTCTTTGATACAACTAACTGATTTGAAGTTATCTGTGAATAACTATTGCCTTTTTTTACTGCTCCATAGGTCCGTTCTTTTACCTTTACTGCACACTTCCCACTAAGGGAAAGACAAAAGCGCTTTTGTCCATTTTGTAATCTAAAAAACAAATCAAATGGACAATTTTTTGATACTCGAACGGCTGGACCGTCTCGAAAAATTATTGATAGGAAGCAAGGAAGTACTTACCCTTGAGGAAACCTGTGATTATACCGGAATATCCAGAAGCTACCTCTACAAACTGACCGCCTCGGGCAAGATCCCACACTCCAAACCCAACGGGAAAATGATCTACTTCGAACGTAGAAAGATAGACAGATGGTTACTGCGCAATGAGCAGAAACTTCATCATACGGACGGCTAATTGCAAAGGTTATGAAAGCGATCCATTCACAGCTCTACACAGTTACAGACCCTAAGAAAAAGACCATCTATGATTATACCATAGAGTACCTTCTGGAAAAATATGACATCTACTATAATGAGATTTCCCACGATTTCCAGATTTCGAT
This sequence comes from Dokdonia sp. R78006, assembly GCF_042466145.1. NCBI lineage: Bacteria > Pseudomonadati > Bacteroidota > Flavobacteriia > Flavobacteriales > Flavobacteriaceae > Dokdonia > Dokdonia sp. R78006. The sequence goes on from NZ_JAXHBU010000001.1 coordinate 1,123,630, forward strand.
GCGAGGAAAGAAACAATGGCAGTATATCAATCTCAATTCACTTATTATCGAGCTCACCAAAGCTGGGATCGACATCAGCACCTCAAAGCTGGAAATCCTCATCAAGTCTGAACTCATCCCTAAATATAATCCGATTAGAGAGTACTTTGAATCCCTAAGTGCCTGGGATGGGTTTGACCACATCGGTAAACTAGCATCCTACGTGCCGGTGTATGACAATAAAGCGTTTGTTTATCATTTTAAGAAATGGTTGGTGCGTGCCATAAAGTGTGCCCTGGAACCCGGTTACTTTAATAAGCAGGCACTTATCATAAGCCATAGCGGGCAGAGTTCCGGTAAATCTACTTGGTGCCGTTTCCTGTGCCCGCCAGAGCTGTCAGAGTATATGGCCGAGGATATCAATAGCGATAAGGATGCACGTATCCAGTTGTGCCGGAATTTTCTCTATAACCTTGATGAGCTTGCGGTACTCTCAAAGAACGATGTGAATGCGCTAAAGGCCTTTTTCTCAAAAACGTTTATCAACGAAAGATTACCATATGACAGAAAGAACACCATCCTGCCCAGAATCTGCTCGTTTATGGGATCGACCAATATGTCCTCTTTTCTCAATGACGAAACGGGTTCCGTGAGATGGCTCTGTTTTGAGCTGATGCAACCCATCAACTTTGACTATAAAAAGGACCTAGATATCAAAAACGTTTGGACACAAGCGTACCATCTAGCGTATAGCGACAAAAGTTTCAACCCAGAACTTACCGTCCAAGATGTAAATGAGAACGAAGAGCGCAACCAGCGGTATACTAAAATGACCACCGAACAGGAACTCATCGCCAAATACTATTTGAAGTCAGATCAAGAGAAGGATTTTGTAACCGCCACGGATATTATGGTGAGTTTGAACTGTCTCAACATTAGGATCAGCCAGGTCAACTTGGGCCGTGCGCTTTCGGGGTTTGGATACCAGAGGGTCAAACATCCCAAGCGAAGAATCTATGGCTATCTGGCCAAACGGAACTTTAAGGACTCGCCCTATGAAATAGGCTGATGAAAGAAAAAAGAGCAAATCCTCTTACCATGCTACCACAAATTTTCTAAAGTCCTATAAACAGTAACACCATTTGTGGTAGGATGTTCAATAACCATCTTACCACAAACCTACCTAACCTACCACACAACTGTGGTAAGATGGGTAAGATGAAAAAACAGTCCTAAGAACCATCAACCCCTGTAAACAAAAGGCTGGGTAAGATGGTAAGATGTTTTAGCAATTTTAAACTATTCACAGATGAAAACTATAAAACTATCCTGTAAGGAAGCCCGCGATATCTCTATTGTAGAGATGTTGGCTGTTCTAGGACACTTTCCAAAACGCCAGTCGGAAAGGGAAGCCTGGTACCTGAGTCCATTTCGGTCAGAAACAGAAGCATCCTTCAAAGTTTCTCTTTCGCTCAACAGGTGGTACGATCACGGAGAAGGCATTGGCGGGAATTGTATCGATTTGGTTTGTAAGATTAAAGAGTGTTCAGTAGGAACTGCACTTTATTTTTTGAAACACTTAGATTTTCAAACAACAGCGCCCATTCTAAAGTTGAGTAGTACGCTTTCGCGAAAGCTAAAAATTACAGAGGTCAAAGAGATTGAAAATTCAAATTTGATAACGTATTTGAGTGAGCGGAAAATCCCAATAAATATCGCAAAAAGATATTGCAGAGAGGTTCATTATGTATGGTCTGGCCGATCCTATTATTCCATCGGTCTGAAAAACCGGTCAGAGGGATGGGAGCTGAGAAATGCATACTGTAAGAACGGTTCGTCCCCAAAGGATATAACCCTAATCTTGAAAAAAGGAAGTAAAAATCTGGCCGTGGTTGAGGGAATGTTCGACCTGCTTTCACTGGTCAAAGAGGAACTGAACTATTTAAAGGAGGCGTCAATATTGGTTCTTAATTCCATTTCCTTTTTGGAGAAAGCATTTCCGATCATAAGGGAATTTGAAAATGTAGCACTCTATCTAGACAGGGATGAAGCTGGCAGAAAGGCAACCTCAAAATTATTGAACAGGCATACAAATACAATAGACAGATCTGATTTATACACTGATTATCATGACCTCAATGATTGGATCGTGAACAGGGTAAAATGACACAGCGCGAAGCAAAGCAAGATGTGTGCCTGTGGCCACAAATCTTGCTTTGCTCCCGAAGGTCGCAAAGTTTTTAAGGAATGAAAAGAGCCGTTATAAAATTTAGATGTACCGTCTACGAGAAGCGATTGCTTGCAGTAAAAGCGAAGCAGGCGGGAACCACTTTGAGCGCTTTTTGTAGAGATACCCTGATGGAAAAGCAACTCACCGAGCGTATGAGCGAAGAGCATATATCCATCTATAAGATGATGGTGCAATATCATAACAACTTTAAGCGAATTGGGAATATGTACAAAAAGAATAATCCAAAGCTCTCTGACGAAGTAGTGAACCTGGCCAATGAAATTAGACTTCACCTTAAAAAGATTACGGGATGATTGCAAAGGCAACCTCCATATCGAGCACTAGGGCTTCCATTGCTTACGGCAAGGATAAAGAAAAAGGTGCGGAGACGATATACTCACATCTGCTCACCTCAGAAGATCCTACAGAAGTCACTGCGGAGTTCAAAAGTGTTCAAGCCCTCAATTGCAATTGTAAGCGCAACACGCTCAGTTTTATAATCAGCCCCACAATAGAAGATGGCCAAAAATTGGACAGGCATTCTCTCAAGGAAATCACAGCTAATTTTATGAAGCAGATGAAACTTGGAGATCGGCAGGCCATTGCATTTGTTCATTTGGACAAGGCACACAAACATATCCACCTCTATGTTAATAGGATTGACCTTAATGGAAAGGCGTACAACGATAGCTTTATAGGCAAAAGAAGCCAGCTCGCTGCAGAACGGACTGCAAAGAAACTCGGGCTGACCACAGTAAAAGAGGTGCAAATGACCAAAGCTTTGGAATCAAAAAAGATTCGACAGCAGATTCGAAATATCCATAACGATACTTTAGAAAAGGTAAAGCCTAAAAACTTGGATCAGTATATCAAAGCAATGAACAAACTAAAGGTCAAAGTGATTCCTAGCATCAACAAATCAAAACAGTTACAAGGATTTCGTTTTGAATATAAAGGTCAAAGCTTTAAAGCGAGTGAAGTTCATCGCTCGATGTCAGGAGGTAAATTGCTTTCGGCTATAGACAGTAATACTTATAAAAATGTAATCAATAAAAGTACTAATAGTATTCTACTTAAAGGAGTTTCACTTCCACTGTCAACAAATCTTATTACGGCAATAGGGAAGAAGCTGATCACAAAAGCAATCAAAAAATCAATTCAAATAGGAATGGGAATATGACACGACTGGAAACCATATCACAATTACTTGTTGAGGAACTAGAAACCTTTAAGGAACAAATAGACAGGCTTGAGAAAGTTTCTGAAAACCTGAAGGATGTTCGTGTCAAGGCAGATAGCTCTGCCATCGAGAAATTATTAAGTGAACATTTGAAAATTGTAATCGAAAGATCAAATGAGCAACAAACTCAATTAGAGAATATGCATAATAGAATAAAGTCGGCAAAACTATATCCTAACTGGTTGATTGTTTTGACGCTACTTCTTTTTCTTTCAATGGCATTTTTAATAGGCTACCTATTGCTGTTTCATTGAACACCCATAAGTGCGCCCTATGCTGTTTTTACTTCACGCTTATCAACCCGAACACTATAAAAACAGCACAGGAACCACGCGCAGGTAAGTTTTGGTAGATTTGGGGGCTATCAATTTGATTAAAGGAGAATCATAAAATTCAATAGTAAAACTTCCTTTTTTCTTAAAGTTGTATATCAACTAGATTTCTGTTGTAATTGTCTAATATTTCATTGGGTAAGGTTTTTAGATAAATTTGAGTAGTTGATAACCGATTGTGTCCTAGCATCGCTGATATAGCTTGTAATGGTACGTCCTGTAGCATTGCTTGAGTTGCAAAACTATGACGAGATACGTATGAGGATAGGCGTTGATTAATTTTGCATTTTATTGCAATTTGCTTCAAACCTTTATTATATCTCTTTCGAGCCCACAACACATCTTTATACTGAAGTTCGAATGTATCTCTTTTTATGATTGGAAAAATAAAATCCGTGCTACTCTTATCTTTTAAATAGAATGAAAGTATTTTCCCTAATTGTTCAGTTATACCTATATCATAAGGCTTAGCTGTTTTTTTTCTTTGAAATTTAATGCGATTATCAATAATATTTTCAGTTGTTAAGAATGCCAGATCCATATACGAAATACCATAGAGCATATATGAGGCTAAAAAATAATTGCGGTAATGAAAGAGATTGTCAGATTCCTCAAGATCCAGGAGCATTATGGATTTTAAACTATTGATATCAAGAGCTCTTTTTTCGGTTGGAGCTGTTCTAATTTTATAGTTTGTGAAAGGATAAGCATCTTTAGATAGGACATCAGATCTGATTGCTACATTTATAATGGCTTTTATTGTTCTCATATATGTTGAAAGACTATTCACTGAATTTCCTCTTGAATAATGCCATCTTTCAAATTTGTTTAAAAAGTCATAATTGATCTCGTTGAATTTGAGATCGTTGCCATTAGTAAATTTTTCAAGCACCTTTATAACAGCATAATAGGTGTTGGCATTTCCAAAACGGTCTGCTGCTTTCATTTCGTCCACGAGCATTTTTCCGTATACGAAAAAAGACTCATAAGACGTAATTTTTACAATCTTGCTTTTGAGTTGAACAATTGATAAATGATCAAGTTCTTCTTTTTCATTCAAAGCGTCGATGATGTCTACTGCCCGAGCCTTTTCTTTTAAAAACTGATTATTTAATTTACTAACTGAATTTGTCCCCTTGAATGCACGCTTGATTTTCTCATTTTTATCATCCCAAAACTCTTTCTGGACGGAATGACCCAAGCTTATTGAGGTTGTTTTTCGAAAGTGAGTCAATCTTAAAATAATTGGGTAGGAGGAATCTTTTTTCTGCCTCCTCGTATCCAATGATATTTTTATGTTTGTATTCATTACAAACTAAAGGTAATAAAAATTTGCACGCAATTTGCACGCATATATCTGATATTAAAAGATATCAATTGTGCACAAAATTAATTAAAATACTGATATTCAGTAAATTATGTTATGTTTTGAAACTAATTGAGATGGTTATCGTGTGCCTGGCAGGCAAGAGGCGACCAGTTCGAATCTGGTATTCTCCACCAAGGTATAAAGGCATTTACAGGGTTTCTGTAAATGCCTTTTTTATTTGCGATATTGTTGGTTTTTACGCTTTCGCGAAAGCACAACAACCCTTAGATCTCCCTTTGTGTAAAAGGAATTTCTGGATTGAGTATCTCTGCTATCAGTGATTTTAAAACTCCTTCAAACTCCAAAAGTGTATCTTCTGTGACCTGCTCATTTTTATTATATCTAAATGGAAGATACCCCGATTGTAAATTTTTGAAAGATATGATACCAACGCTTACTGGGAAATCAAGCGGTTTTTTCTTGTTAAGCATATAAGCATACATCAAGACCTGAAAAGCTTTTTCAAACTTCCCTTCTGGTAATAGTAAATCATCAAATGCAGAGAGGTTCAAATCCTTCTGCGCTACTTTTCCGGTTTTATAATCTACGATGTTGATATTGTTATTGCGTTGTTCTACTAAGTCTACTTTTCCTCTCAAAAATATATCTTCTGTAAGCTGTATGTTTCTTAGATCATCTTCTACAGACATAATCGTTACGGTATCACCCTTTTTAAGGAGTCCTTTTTCTCTTTTGAGGTAATTCTCTACATAACGGGTAACTATTGCATAGACAATCTTATTTTTGCCCTCACTGATATGATTAAGTCCATATACAAGTTTAAACTGGTTGCGAACTTCAACTTCTATCATTGTAAGTAATTCTTCAATGATAGTAACAGTTAATTGTTGTCCTACGTGTGGTTTATATAATTCTTCTAGTGTATTATGAACTATAGTACCCATGGTATTTGCCGCCACAGTTTCTTCTACTTCATTACTTGAATTGATACCGAGAACATATCGCTCATAAAACACGATAGGATCTCTCAAGTAAGTCGTGAGAGCAGAGGGCGAAATACCTTTTTTAAATAAGTTCTTAAGAGAATCAATAATTGTTGTGTCCTTAGGAATATGAGGTAATCGCTCTTCAATCTTTATTGTAGATGGAGTAACGACGTGTTTTTTTATACTGTGTATACCTTCCTCTTCTATTTGTCTTATAAACCTGCTCTTCTCGCTGCTTCCTAAACCAGTACTATGTGTGGTATATAATAAATCTACAGTGTTAGCCCTGTGTAATAAATGATAGAAGTGATATGCATAAACCGCATCCTTCTCTGAGTAGGTGGGTAAATTATAGAGCTTTTTTAAGTCATACGGGATATATGAATTCTGACTTTTGCCAGACGGTAATATTCCCTCATTTACAGAAGTTATAATGACATGTTTATAATCTAGTACTCTAGACTCTAATACACCCATAATCTGAAGACCTTGCTCAGGATCACCCCGCAAATCTATAGTTTCTGATGATAATATTTCTCTATAAAAATGAATGAACGTTGGTATATCTTTAATGTGATCTTGTGCATCCATAAGCTGCTTGAGCTTATTAAATGCTACGTAAAATCCATAAATGTATTCTAGTTGTAGTGTGTTGTTACCAGTATCAAATAATGCTCTCAGTGCTTCTATGATATGTATACAGTTTGCCACTGCATCTTTAGGGTGTTCATTCCAAGTTTTAAATAGCAAATTAAAAACAGGATCTGCGCTATCACTACTAAGTTGAGCAAGTTGTAGAACACTAATAAATATAAGATTATTAGTAATAATCTCTTGTTCTAAATGCTCTGTCTGTGACCCTAGTAGTTCAGCAGATAATGGATTGCGAAGAATATTTAAAACATCTTTAAAATAATAACCGTTTTTATGAGGGTTCTTTTTTAAGGTAATGAGCTGGTCAAAAAAGGAGGCTGTGGGTGTCTTACTCAATGGTAACCCCATAGTAATATTCACCTTTTGTATAGAGCGAGGTAAGGCATTAAGAACTGGTAATAGAAGAGATTCCTCTCCTAATACAATAGCAGTGTTAGATAACTCTTGACTTGATATTTTAGAAAGGATTGTTCCTAATGTTTTAGCCTGTAAAATATCTTGAGAGCATGCGTATGTAGCGATATTTTTTTGAGCACTATAATTATCAAAGGTCCAGTTAAAAGGATTTGAGCTATAGTAAGACCACTTAGACTTATAGTTTTTTACAAACGAGTTAGTCTCGTGAAAAGGATTATTCAAAAAAGATTTTTCGGTATCCCAGTATATTTCTGCGTTGCCTTCTGAAAGCAAAGCTTGAATGAGTTGTTGTTCAGCAGTATTTAAAGCGTTGAATCCTATAAACACATGTCTAACATTAGATGACGAATGTATATAGTGTTCTATAGTCTCTACAGCTTGTCTGTAGACATAACCTTGATGTACTGCACCTTTATCCAGTGATTTTGAACAAAAGACCGTATAGATGTCAAATAAGCTATTCCAAAAATCAATATAGTTGAGTACTAATTCATTCTTTGAGGAAGACCAGTGATCTGAGAGTTCTTTAATATCCTTTAGATGATTAAATACTTCTGACTGATTTAAGAGAAATCTGTCTATCTCGTTGAAGTCACTCAAAATGGATTGAGCCCATCCACAGAACGTCTGGAAATCGGCAAGCTTTTCCTTGGCTACGACTTCTTTATAACTCTCAAATAGGATAAATATTAAGTCAATATTACTTGCAGATTTTAAACCGGTAACATGACTAATAAATTCTTCTATTGAAAAAACCTTAGGAGCAAACGAAGTGGTGATTGCTCGTGAAGCTATTTTTTTTGTAAGTGTATTTCCTGCACGACGGCTAGGAAGGATATAAATGATATTCTCGTTTTCAGAACCTTGTTCTTTATCAAGTACTACGTCAATAAAAGTTTGCATAGTCTAAAATAAAAAATGCCTCGCAATTGCGAGGCATTTTTAAGATTATAAAAATCTTATTTTCTATTGCTCAAGAATAGAAAGCTCAACACGTCTGTTTTCTTGACGTCCTGCAGCAGTTTTATTTGAAGCAACTGGTCTAGCTTCACCAAATCCTTTAGACTCTAAACGAGACGCTGGAATTCCTTTTCCTGTTAAGTAGCTTCTTACTGAAGCTGCTCTCTGATCAGAAAGGTTTAGGTTATAAGCATCACGTCCTCTATCATCAGTGTGACCTTCGATAAGGAAACGAGTTGTTGGGTATTCCATCATTACTGATGCTACTTTATCAAGAGTTGCATAAGATTCAGATCTGATAGATGCTTTGTTGTAATCAAAAAGAACTTTTTTAGTTTCTACGTTTAGCTCGTTAAGAACTTCAACAGATACTTCAGGACATCCGTTATTTGCTACAGTTCCTGCAACATCTGGACATTCGTCATCTTTGTCAAGTACACCGTCACCATCTTTATCTTCAAAAGGACATCCGTTGTTTGAACGTGGTCCAGCTTCATTAGGACAAGCATCATCAGCATCTTTGATTCCGTCTCCATCAGCATCAGGACAACCACCTAAAGCAGCGATTCCAGCAACAGTAGGACAAGCATCCTTAGGATCAGGGATTCCGTCTCCGTCAGTATCAGGACAACCATCAAACTCAGCTAAACCAGCAACAGTAGGACAAGCATCTTTAGAATCTTCGATACCATCACCGTCAGAATCAGGACAACCGTTAAATTCAGGTAAACCTGCTACTTCTGGACAAGCGTCATCTTTGTCATATATACCATCACCATCAGTATCTTTTCCTCCGAAAACAATACCTATAGCAGCAACGTGTTGGAAGTGCTTAATACCGTCATCTTCAAAAGCATGCTTATATTTAGATTGAACACCAACGTTGATGTTTTCTCCTAACCATATTTTTACACCAGCAGCAGCATTTGCTGTACCGAAACCATCAAGATCACCATCAAGAGTACTTTCTACCCAAGTATAACCAGCACCTACAGAAATGCTAGGATCAAACCATCCACCTTCACCGTTGATAAGATCTCTTAAACTATAAGAGAAATCTCCATCAGCACCGTAATACTGTAGTTCATTTCTAGGTCTTGCATCACCTAATTTTTCAATTCTGTTAATAGAACCAGAAACGCCAAATACGAATCCATCTCCTAAGTAACGAGATACATTAATGTAAGAAACAGATGGAATAATGCTCCAGTGATCTTCTACATTATAAAATTCTTCAAAAAGATTCCCTCTTGTTTCTCCTGCGCCAGGAACTCCATCAAATGCGTCTCCTACTGGATACGTATCGATAGCGTTAGCTCCGATAGAGAAAGCCCAAGGGTTGTTTGCGTCTTGTGCATTTACTGATGATCCTATAGCAAGAATCATAAGTGCTGCAACTAAAAATCTGCTAAGATGTTTCATTGTTTAGTCTTAAATTTAAGTGTTAATTGATGTCAAAAGTAAGTTGTTAAAATTAATCAACAAAGGTAAATGTACTAAAATTTTCCTAATACCCCTTATTTACAAGGGTTGAGGTAACATTAAACAACTTTTAATGCTTTTCCAACCTTAATAAATGCATTGATAGCCGTATCTAAATGTTCTATGGTATGAGCAGCGCTTAATTGCACTCTGATCCTAGCTTTTCCCTTAGGAACAACTGGGAAGAAGAACCCTATTACATAAATTCCTTCTTCTAATAATGCATCAGCCATATTTTGAGAAAGCTGCGCGTCATAAAGCATAACAGGTACAATAGCCGATTCTCCATCTATAATATCAAATCCAGCGTCTTTCATCCCTTTTTTGAAATATGCAGTATTGTGGGCAAGCTTATCTCTAAGCGAGGTGTCTTTTTCTAGCATGTCAAAGACCTTGATAGAAGCACCTACAATTGCCGGGGCAAGGGAGTTTGAAAATAAATAAGGACGACTACGCTGGCGCAGTATCTCTATAACTTCTTTCTTTGCTGTAGTATATCCACCCATTGCACCTCCTAGTGCTTTTCCTAATGTTCCAGTGATAATATCTACTCTCCCTAACACACCTTTTTCTTCAAGAGTACCTATGCCACGATCACCTATAAATCCAGTGGCGTGACATTCATCTATCATTACTAGTGCATCATACTTATCAGCTAGATCACAAATTTTATCTAATGGGGCTACAAGTCCGTCCATAGAGAATACACCATCTGTTACAATGATTTTATGACGAGCGCCATTTTCATTTGCTTTTTTAAGTTGCTCTTCTAGATCTGCCATATCATTATTTGCATAGCGATATCTTGCGGCTTTACACAATCTAACGCCATCTATAATAGACGCGTGATTAAGCGAGTCAGAGATTATAGCATCTTCTGCTCCTAGTAGTGGCTCAAAAACTCCACCATTTGCATCAAATGCTGCAGCGTATAAAATGGTATCTTCTGTACCATAAAACTTAGCAATACGATGTTCTAGTTCTTTGTGAATATCTTGAGTACCGCAAATAAAGCGCACAGAACTCATACCAAAACCATGCGTATCCATAGTGTCTTTGGCTGCTTGTATTACCTCTGGATGTGAAGAAAGCCCTAAGTAATTATTTGCACAAAAGTTAATCACCTTTTCTCCTGTAGAAATAGTAATCACAGCATCTTGTGCAGATGTAATGATGCGTTCTTTCTTATATAGTCCTGCCTCTTTAATTTCAGCAAGTTCTTTTTGTAAATATTGTTGAATATTACCGTACATGTGTTTGATTTTTTACAAAGGTATTAAACAGATATCACATCTACAGTGGCGTCTATATATACTAGAAATTTATTAGCTACTTTAAAGCCCATTTCTTCATAAAGTGCTCCATACATAGTGATTTGTTTACTGTGTGATGGATTATGCATTCCGGTTTTATAATCTATAATGGTGGTATCACCATTAGACAATACAACAACTCTATCAGGTATGTAAAATGAGCCGTCACTAGATAAAATCATTCGCTCGTTGTAAACCGTATTTTGATCTTGATAATAATCGGTTAGTTGGTGATTGCTCGTAATGTTGTGAAGAAGATTATTAATGGTTTCATATCCTTCCTCTGGGATAATACCTTGCTTTACGGCATCTTCTAGTACATGCTGGACGTCTGTATAACTATTAATCTGAGCCATTAGCTCATGAATGAGGTTTCCATAGGTAATAGCATTTTGTTTTTGCTCATCCCATAAAAAGGTGGCTTGAGTGATGATCTGAATACCTAATTCTTCTTTTGAGGTAGAGATAATTGAAGGAACAAATGAGGTATAATCTGCCTTGTTGTCTTCTTTTTTTGCAGGTGTCTCGCGTCCAAAAGTATAGGTGCGTTGATCTTCATTCCATAGATTATTCGTTTTAAGATAATCTATAAACAAATCGCTGTAGGTATTTATTTTTTCTTTGCTTTCGCGAAAGCGTGACAACACATATAATCGTTGGGCGGCTCTTGTGAGTGCTACGTACAATACATTAATGGTGTCAAATTGCTGTTCATTATTTCTCGTCTCATATAGCGATGTGCCAGCTTCCCCAAAATCTTTAAGACCACTATTATGGGGAACCATCAACGTTTTAAATCCTCCAAATGCTGGTTCGTCTATAGGATACCATTGATGTTCTCCTCGCACTCTATATAAATCTGAACTTGCATAAGGGTAGATGACAATAGGAAACTCTAATCCTTTAGATTTATGAATGGTCATGGTCTGTACAGCGCTATCTTGCTCTGGAGCAACAATACTAGACTTCTCCTTTTTTTCTTCCCAATAGTCTATAAATCCAAGAATGCCACCACTTTTACTCTGTGAGTAACTATAAGCAAGATCAAGATAAGCCACTACGTAAGCATCAGAAATTGCAGTGAGATTAAAGGATCTAATTATTGACTCTAGATATTCATAAAGCGGCAACGTTTGCATATAGTCAATGTGCACAAAAACATCAAATTGCTGTAAATGCTCAATAAACTCTAAAAATGTGCACGAGGTATTGGTACTATAAAATGTGTGTGTGTCTTCTACATTATAATAAGTTGACAGGAAGTAGAGTACAGGCAGTCTATTTTCTATTTGACTAGGGTAGGAGAGCATTGTTGCAAATGCATGAATAAACTGTACTGTGCTAGAGTTTGAGATAAGCAAGCTCTCAGAAGACACTACTTCTACATTTGCCTCTTGAAGGGCAGTTGCTATTAATGAGCCATCTATATTATTTCTCGTAAGTATACAAATGTCACTATGCAAGTAGCCTTGGCTAGTAGCTTCATTTATAATTTCAATAATGCGCGCAGGATATATCTCATTCGCTTCTTCTTTATTTTCATATTCTAAAAACTCAAGAGATACAAAGCCCTTTGTGTTACTATTAGTTTGTTGTGAGTTGTCTTTATAATAAATTTCTCGATATAGTTCGTTATCAAAGTGAGTTGCGAGATGTGTAAAAAACTGATTATTAAAGTTTATAATTTCGGCGCTACTTCTATAGTTAGTCTCTAGACGGTCTATGGTTGCTGGAGTAGAAAAGGGGTTTGTTTGATTACTCAACGCTATAAATTGCTCTGCTTCTCCTCCTCTCCATCTATAGATTGCTTGTTTAGGATCTCCTACGAGTAATAATGAATTTGCAACAGTATCTTCTGCCTGGCTACTTATGGTGTTATCTATAAGCGGTATTAAATTGTCCCATTGCATTACCGAAGTATCTTGAAACTCGTCTATAAAGTAGTTTGTATACCGCTCGCCAAGTCTTTCATATAAAAAAGCGGCTGGTTGATCTTTAAGCGACTGAGCAATAAGTGCATTAAAATCTGAGATGAGTAACACATTTTCATCTTCCTTTATAAGTTCTAGCTCTTTCTTAATTAAATGTAATACAGAGAGCGGTATAATCTTAGATCTAAAAGATTGTAACATACTTTGCTTAGAAGCAAGTTCCCTAAGCTTCAAAAACGTTGCTATAAAATGATCTCTATGCCCATCAATAGTAGCTTTGATATGGTCTTTTTGAGTCTTTGTATAAAAGGTGTAAGACGTAATATTATCTTTATATGCCGATCCTGTATACGCAAGTCCTTGTACACCATTTGCAACTTGGAGCATGAATTTATAAAAATATCCGCTCGCAAAACTTTTTTGATCTAACCCGAGTTCATGAATCAATGCTATGAGATCTTCTCCTAGCTGTTTTTGTGCTGATACAAGTGACTTAATTTGATTATGTAAATAGCTGGTTAATGTGTCAAAATCTGCAAGAGACTTATCTTTAATTAGCTCCAGCGCTTTGAGGTCGTTTTCATTATGCAGTAAGTTTGCTATTTCTAGCAAATCACGGGCAATGTCCCAGCTCTTATCATCATCTGCTTTTTCTAAAGCAAAATTTATTAGGACTTTAGTAATCTCATCATCTATGCCCACCTTTGCAATAAGGGCATCTACTGCTTGGGCATTGAGTGTTTTTTGATCTAATGAAACCTCAAAACTGCCAGAGATATTTAGGTCTTTTGCAAAAGTGCGTATGATTCTATGGGTAAGAGTATCTATCGTTACAATGTCAAAGGCAGCATAGTTATGTAGTATGCGATTGAGTATTTCTTTAGCCTTTTTTATGACTACCTCCTCAGGCAATGCACTAGATGAAACTAAGTCGTCTAGCATGTCTGGTTTTTTAGTGCCAGGCTCATAATGACCTAAGTTTTTGAGCGTGTCTAGCACACGATTTTTCATTTCTGCTACCGCCTTATTTGTAAAAGTAATAGCAAGAAGATGTCTAAACTTATTGGCATCATTACTCTTGAGAAGCGTTGTGATATATTGCTTTACGAGGCTGTATGTTTTTCCAGATCCCGCAGAAGCATTAAGTACGATAAACGTATTAGTTTCGGTCATAGTACTAAGATAGCAAAAGCGACTTAAAAGGGATAGTATTGTCATTATCTTAGTAATATTTAATTCGCACTAAGAGACTAATAGAAAATATAGCAGAGGTGGTAAGTTTATTACCTTGTAACTGTTTCACAGTTGAAAGAGATGTTTTTTTGCTTTCGCGAAAGCAAAAGCTAACTTTTATAAGAAATCTATAACATAAAGAGTAGCTTACTTTATGTAACTTTGTTAAAATTTGAAAAGAAGTTTAACCAAAAACGAAAAAGAAATGTCATTTACGTTACCAGAATTACCATACGCTAAAGATGCACTAGAGCCTAATATTGATGCTAAAACAATGGAGATACACCACGGGAAGCATCATGCGGGTTATACTTCAAAGCTTAATGCTGCTATCGAAGGAACTGACCTTAACGGAAAAACAATAGAAAATATACTTATCAACCTAGATATGTCTAACACTGCTGTGCGTAACAACGGTGGAGGTTTTTACAACCACAGACTTTTTTGGGAAGTAATGTCACCAGATGGTGGAGGAGAACCTACGGGAGAACTTGCCGAGGCAATAAACGCTGCTTACGGAAACTTTGAGTCTTTTAAAGATAAATTTTCATCTGCAGCTGGAGGACAGTTTGGTTCAGGATGGGCTTGGCTTTGTGTACACGAAGGTGGAAAAGTTGAGGTATGCTCAACTCCTAATCAAGATAACCCACTAATGCCTAAAGTAGGGTGTGGAGGTTTTCCTATCTTAGGACTTGATGTATGGGAGCATGCATACTACCTAAACTATCAAAACAGACGTCCAGATTATGTAAACGCATTTTTTAATGTGATTAACTGGGAAAAAGTGTCTGCATTATATGCGCAGAACAAATAAGAAATAACTCTTATATTAATTCTTAAAGCCCACTTTTATTGTGGGCTTTTTTTATACAAGAAAATGTAGGTAAATTCTTTCTCTAATTTCTTGCGTAAATTCTATCTCAACTTTTTTACTTACATAAAATCGGACGTTTAAAATAAAAATATAGACTGATGTGGTTTGATTCTAAAGGTGGTTTTGAATACTATATTTGGTAATTATAGCTCATTACCAATTAGATATATTTAGTAGTCTAGAAAGGATGATTTTTCAATCAAAACTGAATTACTTTAAAGATTGTATTTGAAGTTTAATGTTGAGGTCTTAAAACTTTAAAAATTGGGCATAAAAAAAGGTGGAAAGATCCACCTTTTTTTGCCCCAAATCTACCATGAACTTAACCTACTTATGCTATGGCAATGCTAATATAAGAGGGTTTTGGTCAGTAGCAGTATGTTTTAGACCAAAGGCATAAATTTTAGACGAAATACACAAATAATTTTTAAATTGTGATATCTTTAAGACCAAATGCATATTTTTTAGTAGGCTCTTTCTTTATTTCCTTCTACATAATTAATGAATGCTTTGTTTACAACGCGGTTACCTCCAGCTGTAGGATAGTCTCCTGTAAAGTACCAATCTCCAAGATTATCAGGACACGCTTTATGCAAGTTTTCTACAGTTTGATAGATGATATCTACTTCTGTTTTTACCGAGCTATCCGTAAGTAATTCTGCAATCTTTTTAGAAACTTCTCTCTGTTCAAAAGGAGCATATATATCCTTAACATGATTCTTTACTTCCTTGTCATCTAGATCTACTTGTGCCTTACACTTCTCATATACCTCTTGTATAAGACTTTCTTTGCCATTTTCTTTGAGTAAAGCAATCGCGGCTCTAAAAGCTATAAAATCTTCTAGTCGCGCCATGTCAATACCATAGCAATCTGGGTATCGTATTTGAGGAGCACTGGACACAACAATAATTTTGGCAGGGTTTAAGCGTGCCATCATTTTGATAATGCTCTTCTTAAGCGTTGTACCGCGCACAATGCTATCGTCTATAATTACGAGTTTGTCTTCTGGCTTAATAACACCGTAGGTAACGTCATAAACGTGCGCTACTAGGTCGTCACGACTACTATCTTCTGTAATAAATGTACGAAGCTTAGCATCTTTTATGGCAATCTTTTCTGTGCGTAAACGCTGTGAGAGAATCTCTGTTAGTTCGCTTTCATTTAGATTTCCCTTGGCAGCAAGAATCTTTTGTCCTTTTTGCTTGTTAAGTTCGTCTTGTGCAGCCTCTACAAGACCGTAAAAAGAGGTCTCGGCGGTATTAGGAATAAAGGAGAACACAGAGTTCTTGGTGTCGTGATTAATGCTTTCAAGTACTCGAGGCATTAATAAACGTCCAAGCATCTTGCGCTCCTTATAGATTTCTGCATCAGAACCTCTAGAGAAGTAAATGCGCTCAAAAGAACATGCCTTACGTTCTAATGGCTCTATGATTTGCTGTATGGTAAGTGTGCCATTCTTTTTAATGATTACTGCAGCCCCTGGATCTAATTCCTTTACTTCATCAAAAGGCACGTTAAACGCTGTCTGTATCACAGGACGCTCACTAGCTACTACAGCTACTTCATCGTTTTCAAAATAATATGCAGGTCTTATTCCCGCAGGATCTCTCAAAACAAAAGCATCACCATGACCTAAAAGTCCAGCCATTGCATAACCACCATCCCAATCTTTTGAAGCTCTTCTAAGTATTTTGCCTACTTTAAGTCTTTCTGCTATTTGAGGAGAGGCTTGTTGTTTATTAAATCCTTCCTTTTTTAATTTCTTGTAAAGTTTTCCAACTTCATCATCCAGAAAATGGCCTATCTTTTCCATTACTGTAATGGTGTCTGCCTGCTCTTTTGGATGCTGCCCTAAAGAAACCAACTTGTCAAAAAGCTGATTTACATTAGTCATATTAAAGTTACCTGCAACGATAAGGTTACGGTGCATCCAGTTATTTTGACGCAAAAATGGGTGTACACTCTCAACGCTGTTTTTTCCGAAGGTTCCATAACGTACGTGACCTAGTAACAACTCTCCTATGTAAGGGACATTACTCTTCTGCCAGGCTACATCATCCTTCTTATCAGGATTTGCAGTCATAAGCTCGTTTATACGACCATTAATTTCTGCAAAAATATCTTGTATAGGTTGTTGTGCTGTAGATCGCTGTCTAGATATGTAGCGTTGTCCTGGAGCGACATCTAGTTTTATACTAGCAAAACCTGCACCATCCTGACCACGATTGTGCTGCTTTTCCATCATTAAGTACATCTTGTTTACCCCGTAAAAAGCAGTACCGTATTTCTCTTTGTAAAATTCAAGTGGTTTTTTTAGTCTTATAACTGCAATACCACATTCATGCTTGATAGCGTCACTCATAGCTTGTAAAAACAAAAGCGCTCCAAAAATGGAGCGCAGGGTTTAGTTGTTTATGTTTATGTCAAATTGCACAAGTTTTTTAAACTGATGCAGTCTCTCTTTTATTTCTTCTGGCGTCACAGATTGTAAACGCTCTGTTCCAAATTTTTCTACCGTAAAGGAGGCAAGGCAAGAGCCATAAATAAGAGCCGTCTTCATAGTTTCAAAAGAAGTGTCTCCTGCTTGAGCTATATAGCCAGCAAATCCTCCAGCAAAGGTGTCTCCAGCTCCCGTAGGATCAAAAACATCTGCAAGTGGTAATGCAGGGGCAAAAAACATATTGTCTCCCTCAAAAATAAGAGCTCCATGTTCTCCTTTCTTTATAACTACATACTTAGGTCCCATCTCGTGGATTTTCTTTGCAGCAGTTACAAGTGAGTACTCTCCACTTAACTGGCGAGCTTCTTCATCATTTATAGTGATAACATCTACTTTTTTGAGCGTAGTCTTAAGCTCATCAAGTGCGATATCCATCCAGAAATTCATCGTGTCTAGTATTACAAGCTTAGGCTTTACTTCCATTTGCTCAATAACACTAAGCTGTACTTGTGGTTGTAAGTTACCTAGCATTACAATAGGTGCTTCCTTATGTGATGCAGGAACCTTAGGAGAAAAATCTGCTAGTACATTAAGTTCTGTAGCTAGTGTATCTCTAGAGTTCATATCATTGTGATACTTACCACTCCAGAAAAATGTTTTACCACCTTTTACTACTTCTATTCCGTCTGTGTTAATTCCTCTCTCTGCAAGAAAATCAAGATATTCTTGAGGGAAGTCATCACCTACAACGGCAACAATGGCTGGATCAACATTATCAAACTGTGCCGCAGCAAGTCCTATATAAGGAGAAGCTCCTCCAATAATTTTATCTGTTTTTCCAAAAGGTGTCTCTATTGCATCAAATGCACAAGAACCAACAATAACCAATTTACTCATCTATAATTTTTGTGCAAATATACGGTTTTGAATGTTTGACAACTCAATTTTAAGGAGACCGCTTTCGCGAAAAAATGTAATTTCAACTACGTAAATAAATTAGCAATAAAACTTTTTATAGCATCCCAGTTTTTGATGACAAGCATTGTAAGGAAAGCCGAAATTGCTATTGTGTAAATTCTCTTTTTTTCTCTTTTCATACTGACACTTATTTCCTCCCAAAATCTGCTGGGATTTCGCCCCAGGCTTTGGTTTCCCACTTCACAATCGTAGTGATGTAGGTGTTTGTTTTGAGCCACTGCTCTGCGCGCGCTATCAGTTCAAATACATCTTTATTTTTTGGGCTTTGCTTGAGGTTGGTCTTGCAATGTTTCTTTTTTACCCAGCCTATTGCTATACGGGAGTCACTATATATAAGACGATCACTACCTATCTTCTTTAAATAAGCAAGCCCATGCACGAGTGCGAGAAACTCTCCTATGTTGTTAGTTCCTTGCTTAAAAGGCCCTTGGTGGAAGAGTTGTTTTACCGTTTGAGTATCTACCCCGCGATATTCCATGATGCCTGGATTACCAGAACTTGCGGCATCTACAGCAATAGAGTAGAGGTTGGGGAAGCCATATTTGGCTTTTTCTTCGGCGGTGAGTACTTTTTTCTTTTTTGAGGAGCCTTTAAAGTCGTTATAGTCTCCATTATATGCGTTTTTTGCTTTGGCAAAGGTTTCAAAACTCTTGTATTTTGCGCCGGCATAACCATCTATCATCTTCTTGCATTCCTTCCAAGACTCATAGATTCCAGGTTTTTTACCTTCCCAGACTACATAGAATTTTTTTGTTTTTGCCATAGTTTAATATCATTCCTGCGAAGGCGGGAAATTCATCCCGAAAGCGTTGTGTAGAATCAAAAGTAAACGAAATTGATGATTTGCTTTGAAATTGAAGATACTAATCCGTCTATCTGGGTCCTCGGATACCAATATAAAATCAAGGGTAAAAGTAAAATAGTTAGACGATTTTGGTTTTTTTGAGAAAATATCGTGCGGAAAGATTATAGAGAATAGGCAGAACCCAAATAATAAGATCCAAATTACGACTCCAAAATTTAGAATTTGCAAACGATTTTTGGTGTAAAACGTAAAGCAAAATAATAATCCAAAGAGCGGCAGGTATTAAAAATGCATACTGAGGTCGCTTGTCGTTGGTATAGAAAAAATTAAATGCATTGAGAAAAGCATTTAGTAATGTAAATAAGAATGCATATACTAGGGACATCAGCCCAATCCTTGCCCCAGAATACGTATCCACATCTACTAATAAAGTACGCGTATTAGTGATTACAACTACTGCGATAAAACTAAATGCAAGTTGATAAACATAAAGCTTGGCTACTTTATTCTTCATTTCAAAAATTCCGCAATCACCTCTGGAAAATGAGCGTGTTCTAGTTGGTGTATTTTTTCGGCAATTGCTTCTGGAGTGTCTTCTTGGGTTACTTCAACTTTGGCTTGAAATAAGAAATCTCCTTTGTCATATTCTGGCGTTACTTTATGTATGGTGATGCCTGTATATATTTTTTGAGAAGGGTTTTTATCGTGTTGCGCTTTCGCGAAAGCGTAAACAGCCTCATGCACATTCATGCCGTACATCCCTTTTCCTCCAAAATCTGGGAGCAATGCTGGATGTATATTTATAACCTTATCTGGAAACGCCGAAATTATTTTTTCTGGAAATAGCCATAAAAAACCTGCCAAAATGATGACATCTGGTCGTGCAGCTTTAAGAAGATGGAGTACATCATCACTTTTATAGAAAGCTTTTCTGTTAAAACTAAACGCAGCAACATCAAGGGCTGAGGCCCTTTGTAGTACTTTGGCACGAGGGTTGTTACTAAGAACTTGCACGACTTGTGCATCCGTACGATCCTGGAAAAACTCTATAATACGCTGGGCATTTGTACCGTTACCCGAGGCAAAAATCACAATTCGTTTCATTTTTCTTGTTGCTGTTGTGGGTGCGAAATAAAGAAATATTAGTAACTATTTGAAGGTTATGGAAAGGAACTTATTTTATATTTCCGTAAATTACCTTCACATTTTTGAGTTGCAAACTTGTTTAACGGTAAAGTTTGTTATTTTTGCGACTTAAATAAAAATTTAAATTAGAAAATTATGTCAGACATTGCATCAAGAGTAAAAGCGATTATCGTAGACAAATTAGGAGTAGACGAAAACGAAGTTGTAACGGAAGCGAGCTTCACAAACGACCTAGGCGCTGATTCACTAGACACAGTGGAACTCATTATGGAGTTTGAAAAAGAATTTGATATCCAAATTCCAGACGATCAAGCAGAAAATATTGCGACAGTAGGTCAAGCAGTATCTTATATAGAAGAGGCAAAATAAGTCTTTATTTATGGAGTTAAAGCGAGTAGTAGTTACCGGACTTGGTGCACTTACCCCGATAGGAAATAATATTCAGGAATACTGGGAAGGACTTTCTACAGGGAAAAGCGGGTGCGCGCCCATCACCTATTTTGATGCAGAAAAGTTTAAAACGAAGTTTGCTTGTGAACTTAAAAACTTTGACGCTCTCGACTTCTTTGATAGGAAAGAAGCTCGAAAGCTCGATAGATTTGCTCAGTATGCACTGGTAGCTTCAGATGAAGCTATCAGTGATGCGGGCATTGATCTTGACTCTGTTGATAAATTTAGGGTTGGGGTTATTTGGGGAGCCGGTATAGGTGGTCTGGAGACTTTCCAGAATGAAGTCCTCAACTTTGGTGCTGGAGATGGCACCCCTAGATTTAATCCTTTCTTTATACCTAAGATGATTGCAGATATTGCCCCTGGTAATATCTCTATCAAGCATGGCTTTATGGGACCTAACTATACGACGGTTTCTGCTTGTGCTTCTTCTGCAAATGCAATGATAGATGCCTTTAACTATTTACGTTTAGGGCAATGTGATATTATTGTTACAGGAGGATCTGAGGCTGCGGTAACGCAGGCTGGTATGGGTGGTTTTAATGCAATGCATGCGTTGTCAACTAGAAATGATGATTTTGAAACGGCTTCAAGACCCTTTGACGCAACCAGAGATGGTTTTGTATTAGGAGAAGGTAGTGGTGCATTAATCTTAGAAGAGTATGAACACGCTAAGGCACGTGGTGCCAAAATTTATGCTGAGGTTCTAGGTGGCGGTATGTCTAGTGATGCTTATCACATGACAGCACCTCATCCAGACGGTATAGGTGTAGAGCGAGTAATGCTTAACTGTTTACGTGACGCAGGTCTAACACCTGAAGATGTAGATCATATTAATACACACGGTACATCTACTCCACTAGGTGATGTAGCAGAGCTTAAGGCTATCAAAAAAGTATTTGGTGATCATGCAAAAGAAATAAATATTAATTCTACTAAGTCTATGACTGGACACCTTCTGGGTGCTGCTGGGGCTATAGAGTCTATTGCTGCTATCCTTGCGATGCAACATAGTCTTGTTCCTCCTACAATCAATCATACTACAGTAGATGAAAATATAGACCCCTCTTTTAATTTAACGCTTAATAAAGCACAAAAGAGAGAAGTAAACGTAGCAATGAGTAACACTTTCGGTTTTGGAGGTCACAATGCTTGCGTATTATTTAAAAAACTTGACGCTTAGATTATAATGAGCGCATTTAAAAAAATATTTAACTCTCGTGCTGAAAAGGACGGGAGTTTTTTTATGCGAATGCATGCCATCATAGGCTTTAAACCGAAAGAGATAAAGTACTATGAGAAAGCTTTTACCCATCGTTCTCTAGGTCTTAAAAAAGCAGATGGTAATCCTCTTAATTATGAGCGATTAGAGTTTTTAGGAGACGCAATGCTCGGGTCTGTTATTGCAGCACATCTCTTTAATGCCGTACAAGGTGGTAATGAAGGATATTTAACTAAGATGAGATCTAAGGTGGTAAGCCGCAAGCATCTCAATGAGCTAGGCAGAGATCTCAATCTTGTGAGATATGTAAGAGCAAGTATTCCCCTAGATAATTTTGGGGTTAATATTCATGGTAATCTTTTTGAAGCTTTAGTAGGCGCTATATACCTTGATCGAGGTTATAAATATTGCGAGAAGTTTATAGCTAAGCGTGTTATAGAGCCCTATGTAGATATAGAGAAGCTTGAGGGCCGTATCATTAGTTACAAGAGTGTATTAATAGAATGGTGCCAGAAGGAAAAGCGCATATTTAAATTTGAAACTTTTGAAGATACTGGTCAAGACACTGTAAAGCATTTTGGGGTAAAACTTTTTATAGATGGTAAGGTTGTTGCAAAAGCTCGTGCTACAAGTAAGAAAAAGGCAGAAGAAATAGCTTCAAAACGCACTTTTTATGCTTTTCAACGAGAAATTGAAACTCAATAACGTAAGTTTATTAATTGATTTTACTACATTAGCTTTTTAATCATCTTTTTCCCCTAGAAGATTAAAGATTAGAGTCTTAGGGCTCCACCCCTTATGTTAGTAAAATTTCCAAAGAGATATTATCTCGTTTTTGCATTTTTTGCACTCATAACAGCAATTGCTGTTTATTGGGGAACATCTCGCATAATACAACAAGAGGAAGCTGCTCGTACACTTAACTTAGAAAGAGCAAATAGAGAAGCTGCAAAGGAATTTCAAGAAGCTCTTAACAATTATGCGACTCTAATTTCTGGAGTAAAAAGTTATATTGAAATATCTAATGGGAGCTTTACAGAGAACGATATATCTTCCTTTATAGAACGGCAGCTAGGTGGACTTATCATGGAACGTCCCTTTAGTGTCTCATATATTGATACGAGCCATATTTTTATTTTTGACTTTACCATGCAGCCTGTACCTAATGCAAATTTGGTAGGAAAATCAATAGCGAAATTTATAGGAAAGGAGGGTACATTGAGAATGGACTCTTTAATGCGTAAGAGTAATTTCTATGCCTCAGACCCCACAAATTTATTAGAAGGTAGAGTAGGACTTCCATTAGGTTTTGGTGTTTTGGACAGCCTTGGTAATTCTATGGGTTATATAACTAGTATTGCAGAGTTTGCCCCTATTTTAGATAAAGCATATGTTCATACTAATAAAGATGATTTTGTCTTTAAGTTTAAGAGTAGTAACGGTAATTACTTTGATCGTAGTAGAGCCTATAATGGACAAAAAATATATTCTGTAAATGAGGATCCAGAGTTTTTTAAAAACTTTGATGTCAAAGAAGAAACCTATATCTCTAGTGTAGTCCCTTTTTACAATAAAGAATTTATATTAAGCACCGCCTATAAGAAGTCTCATGAAGGTTTCTTAGCGCTAGGCGTTACATCATGTTTGTGGTATCTCGCCATATTAGGATTTATGTTCTTTTTGATAAGTCAGTATTATTTGTATGAGCGTAAGAATAAAATTATTGCCTCACAAAAAGTCCGATTGTCAGAGTTAGTAGCTACTAAAAATAAGTTTTTTTCAATTTTAGCAAACGATCTTAGAGGCCCTCTATCATCCGTAATAAACTTTCTAGATGTGTTAAAAGTAGAACATACAAATAACAATCAAACCACAACTATAATAAACTCTCTTGAAGACTCTAGCCGAAATAGTATTTCATTACTTGACAACCTTCTAAAATGGTCAAAACTGCAAACAGAGCAAGTTGAATTTACTCCTGTTGCATTAGATATCATGTCTATTACAAAAGATCAAATTAAAATACAAAATCATGCTCTTCAAAATAAAGGGCTCAATATACGTCTAGAGTCAAGCTTTAAAGGTGAAGTAGTAGGAGATAAAAATATGGTGGCGACCATAATTAGAAATGTACTGTCTAATGCAATTAAGTTTTCACACGATAATGATATCATAGTGATTGAGCTTACAAGGCTAGATAATAAGTTTGTTTTTAGTATTGAAGATAACGGAATAGGGATTCCAGAACATGACAAGCAACGACTCTTTGACTTAACTGAAATCACAAGTCGGGTGGGCACTAGAAACGAGAAAGGTTCAGGTTTAGGACTAGTTTTAAGTAATGAGTATCTCAAGGCTCATAGGGGAGATATACTTATAGAAAGTGAAGATGGTAAAGGAACTCTCGTTACATTCACATTGCCTTTAGGTTAATTACTTTACAATTTCTAGCGAAAACGTTTACGTAACTTTAATACCTCTCGCGTATTCCTTCGGATGCTTCTTTGTATCTTTCTAACTTGCTTAAACGTTATGGGAATGTATAAAATTCTTTTGGAAGACTCCATTGGTTATGACTTTACGCTCATAGCTATACATGGTTCATTAGAGCCATATTACTTGGCATACTTACTTAATAAGAATCTTGGATTAAGACTATCTCGTTCTCGTGAAGACCTCATTATTGGCAATCGAGAAGAAGAGGCAAGCTATCCCTTTTTTGAATTTAATGATGAGCATCAGTACGTAGATTACTATGTGTTATCAAATAAGACAAAGATAGAAGTAGAAGCTAAGGCTGTTGTAGGTCTTTTTGAATCAGAGAAAACACTCAAGACTACCTACTTTATTCCTGAGATGCCACAAGTAGATTATTTTATAAAAGTGGTTGAGGATGGTAACGCTTTCGCGAAAGCTAAAGCACTAAAAATTCTCAATCAAATATCACATATTGTTACCGCTTATGAAGTAGACGTAAGCTCGTTAAAAAATAAAGAACACTTAATTTTTGAATAATGCAGAAAAGAAAAAAAACCAAGATAGTTGCAACGCTAGGGCCAGCAACTAGTAAGCGACAAGTATTGCTAGACATGATGAATGCAGGAGTAGATGTATTCCGCATTAACTTTTCACATGCAGACTATGAAGATGTTAAGGAGCGCGTAGCTATGATTCGTGAGTTAAGCGAAGAGACTGGATACAACACGTCAATACTAGCAGATTTACAAGGGCCAAAACTTCGTATAGGAAAAATGAAGGAAGAGGTAGTTGTAAATCCTGGAGATAAAATTACCTTCTCAACAGAAAGCGAATTTGAAGGAACAAAGGATCGTGTTTATATGAATTATAAGCAGTTTCCTCGTGACGTAAAAGCAGGTGAGCGCATTTTACTAGATGATGGTAAATTGATGTTTCAAGTTGATAAAACAGATGGTAAAACAGAAGTTGAGGCTACAGTAATTCAAGGAGGACCGTTACGTTCTAAAAAAGGGGTAAACTTACCTAATACAGACATATCACTTCCAGCACTTACTAAAAAAGATGTAAAAGATGCAATTTTCGCTTTAGGACTTAAGGTGGACTGGATGGCACTTTCTTTTGTAAGACATGCAGAAGACTTGCAGCAATTACAAGAGTTGATCAAGAAACACTCTGACCATAAAGTGCCAATCATTGCCAAAATTGAAAAGCCAGAGGCTGTAGCAAATATTGATAAGATTGTTGCTTATTGTGATGCTTTAATGGTGGCGCGTGGAGATCTAGGTGTAGAAATTCCAGCACATGAGGTGCCGTTAGTGCAAAAGCAATTAGTATTGCGCGCAAAAAAAGCAAGAATACCAGTAATCATTGCTACACAGATGATGGAAACAATGATTTCTAGTCTTACGCCTACACGTGCAGAGGTAAATGACGTTGCAAACTCTGTAATGGACGGAGCAGATGCAGTAATGCTTTCTGGAGAAACTTCTGTAGGTCAATACCCGGTACAGGTGATTGAAAAGATGGCTTCTATATGTCGTAATGTAGAAGATTCAGATCTCATTAAAGTTCCGCAGGCTCCACCACACATTAAGACTAAACGTTACATTACTAAGGCAATATGTTATCACGCGGCTCACATGGCAGATGAGATAGACGCAAAAGCAATTACTACTTTAACAAATAGTGGTTACACAGCTTTTCAAATCTCTGCATGGAGACCGTCATCTCATATTCTTGTATTTACATCAAACAAGCGCATACTTACACAGCTTAATCTACTATGGGGTGTAAAAGCATTGTTTTATGACAAATTTGTAAGTACAGATGAGACGGTAGAAGATATAAGACAAATGGCTTTAAATACAGAATTAGTAGATAAAGGAGATATGCTTATCAACCTAGTAGCAATGCCATTACTAGATAAAGGAATGGTTAATACACTTCGAGTTTCTGAGGCGTAATTATCCGTATACTGCATAAAAAAAGGGTAGCCAGCGGCTACCCTTTTTTGTTAATGAGATTTACAGAGATATTTCTTCCTCTATGATTACAAAGGCATTGTCAGATTTTTTAATCACGACAGTGCGTTTATAATCTCTTAGCGCATAGGAGTAAGTAATATTTGCTATATCACCCTTAGGAGTAATATTGATAGTAAGTTGATCAGTTTGTGTACGATCTCTTTTATCTCCATTTATGATAGTCACTGGTTCTTTTCTAATTGATAGTTCAGGATTTATCCCTTTAGGAAGATTAAAGAGACGCTGAGAAATTCGGTATGCTTCATTCCAGTCTTTTGCAGGAAGCTCTAGCGTTGTAGTCATTCCATAATCCTCGCCCTTTTTATTAGCTTTCTTAATTACTTTAATAGGGCGTTCTGGAGTGCTTAGTCGATTTGTGTATGCTTCTAGGCCTTCGTTTGGTTGCGGTGGAGCAAGCGACGTTAAATAGCCGTTAAAAGCAAAGCCTGTTGCACCTTGATAGTTCACTTCTATCATCTCACCAGTAATTCCATCTACGGTCATTTCTGTGTGTTCAGGATTACTCAATAGAGATACTTGTGCTCCATAGGGAAGCGTAAGTATTTTTTTTGAGGTGAGATTTGTTCCAGATCTTAGTGATAAACCAGAGGAGGAGTTCACATAAAAGTGAGTTGGAGTCGCAAGGATTTTTGGAGTTGCGATGGCAAGGGTTTCTTGAGTAGCATGTTCATTCTTATTTTCTGTTGAAGAATCACA
This sequence comes from Dokdonia sp. R78006, assembly GCF_042466145.1. NCBI lineage: Bacteria > Pseudomonadati > Bacteroidota > Flavobacteriia > Flavobacteriales > Flavobacteriaceae > Dokdonia > Dokdonia sp. R78006. Next base: position 1,150,852 of record NZ_JAXHBU010000001.1, read on the forward strand.
GCTTAAAAAGATAGTGAAGCAGGTTACGGAGAGGATGATGGTGTTGATTTTCATGATGAATGAGTTTTTAGATTAAACATTTATCAATAGAAACCACGATATGTGCCAAATATTAAAGCGAAAAGGTTAAAAAAACGATAAAATCTCAACAACGTGCGCTCTATTTAATTATTGCCTGAGAATTGTTTAAAATTCGTAACCTAGACTTATAAACCACTCACTACGTTTAACTTCTGGGCTATAGGTATATTTAAGTCGCAAAGGACCAAGTAACGTTTCAGAGCCATAACCTAGAGAATAACCAGAAAATGTAGCTGGTGGCAACCAGTTATCTGGATTGTCAAAAATATCATAACCTACATTTGCAAAGTTTGCCGAGAGGTTGAGGTGGTTTTTTGGGAAAACCTCAAAGTCAATCTCAAAAAGTGCTTTTACATAGCCATCTCCAGCAATACTGAGGTAATCATACCCTAAAAACGGAACAATGTTATTTACTTTTTTTGCACCATAACCTCCTAAGAAAAAGTCGAGAGAATTATTATCTGCTCCACCTACTTTAAAGCCTCCTGCCGCCTCAACAGTAGCGGTAAATACATTACCTATACTACCAGCATATTTAATACGTGCATTTGCAACCCCAAACTCTGTAAAATCATTATTGTAATCTGATGAGGCTAGAAATAAATCAAAGTCTGCATCAAAAAGAACTCCTGAGTTAGGAAAATACTTGTTATCTAGAGAGTCATATTTTAATTGAGAGTACAATCCTCCTAGGTTACTTCGTTCAAAAATAACAGCTGTTTCTTCCTCATTAGTGGACACAACAGTTTCTGTTTCTATATCTAAAAACTTATGCTGTATACCTATGTCAAATGTAAATTGCTTCGCTAGTAGCGTTTGTATATAAATTCTGTTTGTTAAGTCTTGATAATTAAGGCTCACTCTGTTAATGCCATCTAGAGATATGTCGCGTAAATCTTCAATAAGACGAGCGCTTACGCCTTGTTCAAAGGAGGTATAAGAAGAGTTTACTCCCACACTCCAGTAAAAACCTTTATCAATGTAGTAATCAAAATCGTATCTAATATTGTCTCCTAGAATAAAGTCTAAAGAAGCAATATCATTTTTAAAAAGCACACCTTTTTTTGTGAAATTAATAAGTGCAGCAGTGCGAAAAAGGTCGTCATAATGTAGTGCTAGGCGCAATGATTGCGTGCTACTAGACTCTTTTAACTCAACGTGAAGTACAAACTCATCATTTACCTTCTGAAGTCTATGTCCTATTCTATTAAAGTTTTCGGTGGCTGTGAGGTTATTGATGCCATTATAAAAATCATCATAAGATACCGTTACAGGAGGAGTAAGCTTTAATTTTCCGAGAATGTAGGCTCTAGTATATTGCTCATTACCTGTAATACTCACGGCGGCAATCTGTAATGAATCTTGTGGAGTGGGTTTTATACGCTTTCGCGAAAGCGGTTTTTGGCTCATTGCAACTTGTTTAAGTGCATCATACTGTTCCATTGCCTTAGTGCGACCTGTGCCCATAATGACTTTACCATCATTGAAAGAAACCACAGAATAGGCATCAATAGAAGGTCTTATGTAAATATCTGTTTGTGTTTGTTTTTCCTCCATCGCTTTGGCGGTGCGATAGTTATTGATTTGCAATAATACCTCAGATGCAGATTTAAGATTGGACCTACCACGCAGTGTATCTTGTACATCTACACCAATAATAATATCCATACCCTTTGCACGCAATTCTTCTACAGGATAGTTATTTGTAACACCTCCATCTATAAGGAGTTTTCCATTTATGAGTACTGGACTAAATAATGAAGGTAATGCACCACTAGCTCCTAGCGCTTCAGGGAGATAACCTTTGTCTAAGATGACTTGCTCTCCTTTTTCTACATCTGTAGCGATGCAGAAAAAAGGAATAGGGAGTTTGCTAAAATCATTGATATTCGAAATGTGATCGAGATTTTTAGCCAGTAAATTATAGGTATTTTGACCTTTACTTAAAGAACTAGGTAGGGATAGCTTGAGATGATCAAACGGTAGTGAGATTACATATCGCTCGGCATCATCACGCTCGTAGGAGGTCTTTGCCTTACGGGGTAAATTATCTTGAATGATATTATTAAAATTTACAGAGGTAAAAATAGAATCTATCTCTGCGGCATTATATCCAGAGGCATATAGTCCTCCTACAATAGCGCCCATGCTTGTACCTGCAATATAATCTATGCGCACACCAGCTTCCTCTATAACCTTAAGAACCCCTATGTGCGCAAAGCCTTTTGCGCCACCACCACTAAGTACAAGACCTACTTTTACATCCTCTTTTTGCACTTCTTGCGCAAATGCAGAGAAGCTTAATATAAAGGCTGTAATTAGTATGAAGTACTTCATTCTTTAACGTGGTAGTGATTATATATGATAGCTGCTTTTGATGGTCCTATTACCTCTGTGAGACTCTTTTTACTTGCCACTTTTACTTTTGAAACAGAGCGGTAATGTTTTAATAAATCTACAATTGTTTTTTCACCTATACCACGTATTGTGTCTAGTTCTGTTCCTAGGGCTGCATTACTACGTTGATTACGGTGAAAGGTAATACCAAAGCGGTGTGCCTCATTACGTAACTGCTGTATGATTTTAAGGGTCTCACTCTTTTTGTCGAGATATAATGGAATACTATCACCAGGATAAAATAATTCTTCTAGTCGTTTTGCAATCCCTATGATTGCTATTTTGCCACGCAAGCCTAGATCATCAAGTGCCTTTACACCACTGGACAATTGCCCTTTACCACCATCTACAATTATGAGCTGAGGTAATGGTTGATCTTCGGCTAGGAGTCGTTTATAGCGTCTATAAACTACTTCTTCCATACTCGCAAAGTCATCTGGACCTTCTACTGTCTTGATATTAAATTTACGATAATCACTTTTACTAGCCTTTCCATTTTTAAAAACGACGCAGGCGGCTACAGGATTTGAACCTTGAATGTTTGAGTTGTCAAAACATTCTATATGCCTAGGCTCCTCACTTAGTCGTAAATCTACCTTCATTTGTGCCATGATACGGTTAGTATGGCGGTCTGGATCTACAATTTTAGTTTGTTTAAAACGCTCCATCCTGTAATACTTAGCATTACGTTCAGAGAGTTCTAGTATGCGCTTTTTGTCACCCAGTTTAGGCACCGTGATTTTGTATTGATTACCTAGCTCCACGTCAAAGGGAACATAAATTTCCTTGGAGTTGTGGTCAAAACGTTGCTGTATCTCAATAATACCAAGCTCTAGTAATTCTTTATCAGTTTCGTCTAGTTGCTTTTTGAGTTCTAGGGTATGTGATTTAATAATAGCGCCGTGCGATATCTGTAAGAAGTTTACATACCCATAACCCTCGTCACTTATAATGGAGAACACATCTACATCGCTTATCTTAGGATTTACAACCGTACTTTTAGATTGATACCCCTCGAGGATGTCAAGTTTTTCTTTAATGCGTTGTGCATCTTCAAACTCCATGGCAGCAGCGTGCTCCTTCATTTTTTCGCGAAAGCGAGCTAGAGAGTCTTTAAAATCTCCTTTTACAATCTGCCGTATATGCTCTATGTGCTCGTGATATTCTTTTTCTGATTGCTTGTCTTCACAAGGGCCTTCACAGTTACCTAAATGATATTCAAGGCATACTTTATACTTTCCAGCATCTATCTTATCTTTAGAAAGATCGTAGTTACAGGTGCGTAGCTTATAAAGGCTTTTAATTAAGTCTAGAAGCGTGCGCACAGTTTTCATGCTGGTGTATGGACCATAATACTCGCTACCATCTTTTATGAGCCTTCGCGTAGGGAAAATCCTAGGGAAGCGTTCATTTTTTATACAAATCCACGGGTAGCTTTTATCGTCCTTAAGTAAGACGTTGTAGCGGGGCTGATATTCTTTTATAAGACTGTTTTCAAGAAGAAGCGCATCTGTCTCGGTCTCGACCACGATATGCTTCATCTCGTGAATCTTTTTAACCATCGTTCTAATACGACCGTTATCTAGGGTTTTATTAAAATAGGAAAGTACTCGTTTTTTTAAGTTCTTTGCTTTTCCTACGTAAAGCAGTTTTCCGTTTTTATCGTAGTATTGATATATTCCCGGACTTGTAGGAAGTGTTTTGAGTTGAAGTTCTATTGGAGCAGCAGGCATACTCAAAGATAATATATGAGGCCGATTACGCTTTCGCGAAAGCATAAAAAATCGCATTAAAATCTTTATAAAGAAAGTACATATTTTATACCTTGCCATACTATGCCAAAACGCACTATAGGTCGCACTGACAAAGCAGATTTTCCAGTTTTAGGATTTTACGATATTGATATTAAGATCGATACGGGTGCTTACACCTCCTCGATACATTGTCACAGTATTGTTGAAAAGGAAAACAAACTAGTGTGCACATTCTTTGATGAAGAGCATCCACTCTATAATGGTCAAGAAATGATTTTTGAGGAGTATGATATTGCTGTTGTGCGCAGCAGCAATGGAGAAACTCAATATAGATATCAAGTCCAGAGTAATATTACTATCTTTAGTAAGACTTACAAGATATCATTAACGCTCTCGTCAAGAGAAGATATGAGGTTTCCTGTTCTCATAGGAAGGAAATTTCTAACAAAAAAATTCATCGTGGATACAGAGTTTACAGACGTATCCTACAATCTTAAAAACAATGAATCTAAAGATATTATCTCGTAACCCGCATTTATACAGTACATCTAGACTTGTAGAAGTAGGATTAAAGAGAGGGCATAGCGTTGAGGTGATTGATCCCCTTAAATGTGACCTTATCATAGAAAAGAAAAAACCTACGGTCTTTTACAAAGGACGCACGCTAGAAACAGCAGATGCAATTATACCTCGTATAGGTGCTTCTATTACTTTTTATGGTACTGCTGTGGTAAGACAGTTTGAGATGATGGATGCTTTTACAACTACTACATCCCAGGCACTTGTGAGAAGTAGAGATAAACTGCGTAGTTTACAAGTGTTATCTAGATCAAAACTAGGGCTGCCTAAGACTATTTTTACAAATTACTCGAGAGATGTGGAGGAGATGATTGCTCATGTAGGAGGAGCACCTCTTATTATAAAACTTCTTGAGGGAACTCAAGGGTTAGGTGTAGTACTCGCAGAAACCAAAAATGCAGCAGAATCTGTAATTGAAGCTTTTAATGGACTAGAAGCCCGAGTGATCGTACAAGAATATATCAAGGAAGCAAAAGGAGCAGACATTAGAGCATTTGTAGTAGATGGTCAGATTGTGGGGGCTATGAAGCGCCAAGGTAAAGAAGGAGAGTTTCGTTCTAACTTGCATAGAGGAGGAACTGCAGAAATTATAACCTTAACAGACGAAGAGGAAAATGCAGCTATAAAAGCAGCAAAAGCCATGGGTCTAGGAGTAGCGGGTGTAGATATGTTGCAAAGTGATCGCGGCCCACTTATTCTAGAAGTGAACTCATCTCCAGGATTAGAAGGGATCGAAAAGGCAACTGGAAAAGATATTGCCAAAACGATTATTCGCTATATTGAACGTAATATATAAGAGATTGTGCCAAAAATAGACGACAATAACATCCTCACATTACTAGGCGAGCAAGTATTACCTGGTGAGAGCGCTACTATAAATTTTAATATTGCAAAGCTTTATACGGCCACCTCTGTAGAGGTTCCCATTATTATAGAGCGAGCAAAAAAGCCGGGTCCAGTAATTTTAATTACTTCTGGAATTCACGGGGATGAAATTAACGGAGTTGAAATCGTACGCCAGCTCATCGCAAAAAAGATAAATAAGCCTAAGCGAGGAACCATCATCTGTGTACCGGTGGTAAATATCTTTGGGTTTTTAGATATGAAACGCACTTTTCCAGATGGAAGAGATCTCAATCGTGTATTCCCAGGTAATCCTAGAGGATCTCTTGCGAGTAGATTTGCCTACCAATTTGTAAAGAAAATATTACCAGTAGCAGATATATGTTTGGATTTTCACACTGGTGGAGCATCTAGATTTAATGTTGCTCAAGTACGTATAGAACCCTCAGATGAGACATCTCTAAAGTATGGATCTATCTTTAACGCACCATTTACACTTCATTCTAAAATGATACCAAAATCATATAGAGCCACTTGTGCGAGAATGGGCAAGCCAGTGATTCTTTTTGAAGGTGGGAAGTCTAAAGTAAGTGACAAGGAAATCGCACGACTAGGAGTTTTTGGAACCATGAGAATATTAGACCATCTAGAAATGCTTGGTGCTAATTTTGAAGTGCCAGAAGTTCTAAAAGAATCGGTAACGGTAGATGCTACTACGTGGCTTAGAGCACAATATTCTGGACTATTACATACTAAAGTGAGTTGTGGTGAGCGGCTATCTGTAGGCCAGCATATAGCTACAATCACAGATCCGTACGGCAAGTTTCGTCATGTTGTTAAGGCAAAAAACGAAGGATACGTAATTAATGTAAACGAGGCATCGCTAGTCTATCAAGGAGACGCAATTTTCAATATATCTATAGACCGTATACCTAATGATGACCAAGCAGGAGCTTAGAAAAAAGTATAAAGATTTAAGAGCTGCACTTACACAAGATGAGCGCGACGAGCGAAGTTTAGAAATCGCAAATCAAGCGCTCTCTATGGATATATGGAACCATGATTACTACCATATTTTCCTACCAATAGACCGCTTGCGCGAAATAGACACTCAGTATCTTCTCTCCATTCTAGGAGGGAAAGATAAGAATGTTATAATCTCAAAGTCAAATTTTCAAGAAAACACGCTATCTCATTTTTTACTCACAGACAATACTAAAATAGTAGTTAACGAGTACGGAATCCCAGAACCCGAAGATGGAATAGAAATACCTGCATCTAAACTTGACGTTGTATTTATCCCACTTCTTGCTTATGATGAGCAGGGCAATCGTATAGGGTACGGTAAAGGTTTTTATGACCGTTTTCTTGCTCAATGCAAGCCAGATGTTATAAAAATTGGTCTTAGCTATTTTGAGCCAGAAGAGCATTTAATCGACATAAACACACAAGACATCGGTATAAATCGCTGTATTTCACCGAAAAAGATATATAGTTTTTAAAAAATTATGAATATTATGGTATATTCATCACTATATAACTTATAGTGATGAATTTATCTAGATTGTCTTTAAAGGGAAAAAAGAATGCTGCCGTAGAAAATAATACAGCGAGCACTTCCGATTATTTTTCGATGGATAATTTCTACTATAGACAGATTTCTGAACTTACGGGAGCAGGAGGATGGAGTGTCGATTTTAAGAATAAAAAGAGCTTCTTTGATGAGCAAGCAAGAAATATTCTTAACGTACCTAAAGACTATAAGCCCACATTAAATACTGGTTTTAATTTTTATGCAGAGGAGCATATGGATAAAGCCACAGCACTCTTTTTTGATTGTGCTCAAGGAAAATCTTTTTCTACTCATGTAAAGATGAGAACCTATGATGGAGAAATATTCTGGGCAAAAGCAAGTGGACGTCCTCTTAGGGATAATGATAGGGAGATTATAGGCATACGTGGGGTTTTTCAAAATATTCATGAGGAGAAGCTTCGTGAAGAACAGTTAGAGCAGTCTTTTAGATTAATACAAGGACACAACTCAAGGCTATACGATTTTGCTCATATTATTTCTCATAATTTGAGATCCCAAGTTGGAAACTTACAAATGTCTGCGGCGCTATTTGACACCTCAAACCTAAGTGCAGACCAAAACGAATTACTTCAGAATTTTACAAAAATTGGGAAGAGTCTAGATATCACCTTAAAACATCTCAATAAGATAGTAAGCGTACATAGCGTAGCTAGTAAAACTAGAGATAGCGTTGTAATTGATGAGGTATACAAGCGCGTAGTCGCCGGATTATCGCAAACAATTAGAGAAAATAAGGTCGTGATGTATACAGATTTCTCAGAAGTAGAGGAGATCCCATACATAGAAGCGTATCTAGAAAGTATTTTGCAAAACTTAATAACAAACGCAATACGATATAAGCATCCAGATCGTGATCCAGAAATCTCTTTATATACCTATGAAGAAAATGGAAAAGTACACCTTCTTGTAAAAGACAACGGATTAGGAATAGACTTAGAGAAGCATGGAGAAGAGCTTTTTAAAATCTATAAAACTTTTCACGGTAATGATGATGCCTTGGGTCTAGGCTTGTTTCTCACTCGTAATGAAGTAGAGGCAATGGGTGGAGAAATCAACGTAGAAAGTAAAGTAGGTAAGGGATCAAAATTTATAGTAACGTTATAATAAACCAGCACACACCATTAACAATGGCAGAATATCCGATAGAAATAGCATGTATAATTGACGACGATGAGATGTATGTAAGTTTAATCACAAAGGTGATAGACATACGTAAACTTGCAAAAAATCTTATCGTTTTTAAAAATGGCGAGCAAGCTCTTGATTACTTCGTCAAAACATTCTTACATAAGGAGAAACAAGCTATCCCGCAAATAATCCTGCTGGATCTCAACATGCCGGTAATGGATGGTTGGAAGTTTCTAGAAGAGCTTAGCAAGTACAACTTTCCAGCACTTAAAAATAGCACGCTATATATTGTAAGCTCCTCTATAAATCCTGTTGATATAAAGCGATCTCAAGAATTTAATCTAGTAAAGGACTTCTTAGTAAAACCTATTGGTCTTGACGACCTAGCAGCGGTCTTTAAAAAGAAAGTGGCTTAAGCTACAACCTTATTATCCTTCTCGTCCTGAGGAAATACTCTTTTATTAAATACAAGCAGTATTCCTACTCCAGTGCTTATTGCCATATCTGCTATGTTGAAGATAGCATTAAAGAAAGTAAATGTTTTACCACCTAAAAATGGAACCCATTCTGGCCACATTGCATCTTGAATAAACGGGAAATACAGCATGTCTACCACTTTCCCAAAAAGCGGATCTGCATATCCACCACCATCAGGCATAAAAGTTGCAATCTGACTCGTTGTACTCTCGCTAAAAATAGATCCATAGATAAGCGAATCTATAATATTACCTACTGCTCCAGCAAAGACGAGTGATAGTGCAATCACAAGAAGCTTAGGTGCGTTATTTACTGCAGATTTGTATAGGTAGTACCCAATTACAGGTGCTATGATAAGTCTAAAAAGTGATAGGGTGATCTTACCATATTTGCCAGGCAACTCAACTCCCCATGCGGCTCCTTGATTTTCAACAAAAAAGATTTGAAACCAGTCTAAACCAAAAACTTGGATACTCTCACGTAAGTAAAAGTTAGTTTTTATATAAACCTTCAATACCTGATCTACTAATAAAATCAGGAAAACAATAAGGGCGACTTTCTTAAGAGACATAATTATTTTTTGACAAGGGACAAAAATAGGTTATTCACAACGATTTTACTATCGTGATATCACCATGTATACTTTCTAATGTTATAGGTGATCCTAGTGTGATTTCTGGGGATATAACGATAGTTCCGTTACGAGATTGTGCAGTAATACTCGCTTTATCAATATCAAGATAGATACTTCCAGAGATGGTGTTTATAGTTGCGCTTTCGCGAAAGCGGAATCCTTCTCCCTTAAAGTGTCCTCTTCCCAAATCCATGTGTACTTGCCCGAAGGTTCCTTGCGTATCTACACCTGCAAGTGTACTATACACAGATATGTCTAGTCCTACAGGAACAGTTATTTCAAGCTCAATAGCCATCACTTTATGCGCAGAGAGTTTATCATTAAAAGGCTCGTAATCTGGTGTCTTGCCCGTAGTAATTTTAAGCACGTTTTTGGCGATATCAGTGTTTAATAAGGTAGACGCAAATATTTCTCCGTCTATAATGGTATGCACGGTAATTTGATCAGTATCTGCAGCGGTAATTGTAATCTCAAAAATCTCATTACTATTAATGTATAATTCTTTTATACTCGCAGCATCATAGGTTTGCGACAGCCGCTTTTGAGCAACCATAGCAGTAGTAAATAAGGTAAGTAATAAAGCGAGAGATATTCTCATTATAAAAACTTTGTAAAAATTAAAAGCGCTCAGAGAGCGCTTTTTTATAACATCCTTTTGAGAATGGAGTACTTTGTAATTTTAATCTAAGAAAGGACTTACGCCTGCATATTCTTAGCCTCAATACTCAATGTAGCGTGTGGTACTAACTTTAATCGCTCTGGATTAATAAGTTTACCAGTCACACGACAAATTCCGTAAGTCTTATTCTGTATGCGTGTAAGTGCATTTTTAAGATCACGTATAAATTTTTCTTGACGTATAGCAAGAGCGCTGTTTGCCTCCTTACTCATCGTCGCACTACCTTCCTCAAAAGATTTAAATTGTGGAGAGGTGTCATCTGTACCATTATCTCCATCATTGAGATAAGCACTTTTGATAAGCTCAAGATCGTGTTGTGCTTTATCTATCTTTTTAAGAATGAGCTGCTTGAATTCCTCAAGTTGCGCATCATTAAACCTTTCTTGTATATCGTCTGCCATTACTAGTGTTTTGAAATGGATAAAAATGTTGTTATGTCGTCAAAAGCAATCTCCAGTCCATCACTTAATGTAGGTACTAGTTCTAGAGAATCTGCTAGTGTTTCTGCTTTAATATAGTCTGCGTTAGTCAGTACTGTCTGAGCAATTGACGGCTCTTCTTGTAGCTGTATATGGATGCGATCTGTCACTTCAAATCCAGAGTCCTTACGTAGATTCTGTATACGGTTAACCAATTCTCGTGCCACACCTTCTTTTTTGAGCTCTTCACTTATCGTAACATCTAGAGCTACTGTTACTCCAGCATTACTTGCAACTAGCCACCCTTCAATGTCTTGCGATGTTATCTCAACGTCACCAGCCTGCAAAATAGTATTTTCTCCATTAATTTCGACGGTTAATTCTCCATCTTGCTCAATTTTTGCAATATCCTCAGCTTGTAGTGAGTTTATCTTGCTAGCAATGAGCTTCATGTCCTTCCCAAAACGAGGTCCTAATACCTTGAAATTTGGCTTAATTTGCTTCACTAAGATCCCAGAATCGTCAGAAATAAGCTCAATCTCCTTAACGTTTACCTCAGATTTAATCAAATCAGCTACGGCCAGGATCTCATTCTTATCATTTTCATTAAGCACAGGAATCATAATACGCTGTAAAGGTTGGCGTACTTTAATCTTCTCTTTTGCTCTTAATGAGAGTGTTAATGAGCTTACTATTTGTGCTTTTTGCATTTTATGCTCAAGAGCAGCATCTATATAAGTTGCATCACTCACTGGGAATTCTGCGAGGTGTATGCTCTCAAAATCTTCTTTTCCAGTAGCAGCGTTGAGGTCTTTATAGAGTTTTTCCATAAAGAATGGTGCAACAGGAGCACTAAGCTTTGCTACGGTCTCAAGACACGTATATAATGTCTGGTATGCAGAGATTTTATCTGTGGCATATTCACCTTTCCAGAAACGTCTTCTACTTAATCTTACAAACCAGTTAGATAGGTTTTCTTGTACAAAGGCGTCTATCGCTCTAGTTGCTTTGGTAGGCTCATATTCTTCATAAAACTTATCTACAGTTGCGATAAGACTATGAAGTTCTGATAGTATCCATCTGTCTATTTCAGGTCGTTGAGAAAGTTCTATTTCCGCTTCCGCGAAAGAGAAATTATCAAGATTTGCATACAGCGCAAAGAAGTTATATGTGTTGTAAAGCGTCCCGAAGAACTTACGCTTCACCTCTTCTATTCCCTCTAAATCAAACTTGAGGTTATCCCAAGGGTTTGCGTTAGAAATCATATACCAGCGCGTTGCATCTGGTCCGTATTTTTCTAAGGTCTCAAAAGGATCTGTCGCATTACCAAGACGCTTAGACATCTTTTGCCCATTCTTGTCAAGTACAAGTCCGTTAGAAACTACATTTTTATAAGCAACATCATCAAAGATCATCGTTGCAATAGCGTGCAATGTATAAAACCATCCACGAGTTTGGTCTACACCTTCGGCTATAAAATCTGCTTTACGCCAAGTGTCTTCTACGAGCTCTTTATTTTCAAAAGGGTAGTGCCATTGTGCATATGGCATAGATCCAGAGTCAAACCATACATCTATAAGGTCTGCTTCACGTGTCATAGGCTGCCCACTATCTGAGACTAGCGTAATTTTATCGACAATGTTTTTATGGAGATCTACAAGCTCGTAATTTTCCTCACTCATATCGCCCACTTTAAATCCTTCAAAAGGATCTGCATCCATCACACCTTTATCAAGTGCTTTTTGGATTTCGGCTTTAAGTTCGGCTATAGAGCCTATGAGTATTTCTTCTTTTCCATCTTCGGTACGCCATATAGGAAGCGGTATTCCCCAGAAACGGCTACGTGATAAATTCCAGTCGTTTGCATTTGCAAGCCAGTTCCCAAAGCGTCCTTCTCCTGTAGACTTAGGTTTCCAGTTTACGCCAAGGTTAAGCTCGTGCATACGATCTTTAAAATCGGTCACTTTTATAAACCAAGAATCTAGCGGGTAGTAAAGTACCGGCTTATCTGTACGCCAGCAGTGTGGGTAACTGTGCACGTACTTTTCAACCTTAAAGGCTTTGTTTTCTTCTTTTAAGCGTATCGCAAGTTCCACGTCCATAGAACGTTCTGGAGCCTCACCATCTGCATAGTATTCATTCTTAATGTACTTGTTTCCAAACTCTTTGAGCTCAGGACGAAATTTCCCCTGAAGATCCACAAGCGGCACAAGGTTACCATCTTCATTTTTAATAAGAAGTGGCGGAATTTCTGGTGAAGCTAGTTTTGCAACCAAAGCATCATCTGCACCAAAAGTAGGTGCCGTGTGTACAATACCTGTTCCATCCTCTGTAGTTACAAAGTCTCCTGCAATTACTCGGAAGGCATCTTGAGGATTATCATTAGGTTGTACAAAGTCAAATAGTTGCTCGTAGCGAAGTTCAAGAAGGTCTGCTCCTTTAAATTCTCTAGCTATGTAGTATGGAATTTTTTTATCTCCAGCATTGTATGCGTCCAGTTCTTCTTTAGCGGCAGCGAAAACAAATTTCTTATCAAACTGCTTAGAGATTAAATTCTTTGCAAGGATAACTTTTACTGGCTCAAATGTGTACTGGTTAAATGTCTCAACGAGTACATAATCTATCTTCTTCCCTACGGTAAGTGCCGTGTTTGAAGGCAGTGTCCATGGTGTCGTCGTCCAGGCGATAAAGTAGGTCTGCCCATCTGCAAGTTCTTTTGCAAGTGGGTTTTCACCTTGATCTGTGATTTTAAATTGTGCAACCACCGTAGTATCCGTCACATCACGGTAACAGCCAGGCTGGTTAAGTTCGTGAGAGCTTAATCCCGTTCCCGCCTTAGGAGAATACGGCTGGATGGTGTACCCTTTGTATAGTAAATCTTTGTTATAGATTTGCTTAAGTAGCCACCATACGGTTTCCATATACTTGGCCTTGTAGGTGATGTATGGATCTTCCATATCTACCCAGTACCCCATCTTTTCTGTAAGGTCATTCCAGATGTCTGTATAACGCATTACGGCTTTTTTACAAGCTTCGTTATACTCCTCTACAGTGATTTTTGTACCGATATCCTCTTTGGTAATACCAAGTTCTTTTTCAACACCAAGTTCTACAGGAAGTCCGTGTGTATCCCATCCCGCTTTACGCTTTACCTGAAAGCCTTTCATCGTTTTATAACGAGGAAAAATATCTTTAATCGCACGTGCTAGTACGTGGTGTACACCCGGTAGTCCGTTTGCCGAAGGTGGTCCTTCAAAAAACACATACGGTTTTGCTCCTTCTCGAGAAGTAACCGACTTCTCAAAAACGTCATTTTCTTTCCAGTAGGCAAGTACCTCGCTAGCGATGTTAGGAAGGTCTAATCCTTTATATTCAGTGAACTTAGCGCTCATTTTGTAGTCTTTAAATGTTGTGCGCGAATTTACGAGATTTTTAGGCAATAAAGAAGTGCCTCAAGATGATAACATCTTGAGGCACTTCTTTGAAATCTATTAATGACTAAAGTCTGTAAGCAAGCCCCAGTTGAAATACTGAAGCCTTCACAGAATTTTGATTAGTAAGACCTCTAAAGTAGCCTAATTCAATCATCATATTCTCCGAAGCTTTATAGCCTATTCTTGCGCTTGCATCAACCCCTATTTTATCATCATCTTGAAATCGAGAAACTACTAGCTCATCACCGTTCTCTACTTCTGTTTCGAAGTTTAGTGTGTAGGTAATTTGCGGACCAAGAAATAAGCTAAAGTCACTACCAATCTTATATTGTAATAGTATAGGCAGCAGAAGCTTACTCTGTTTTACATTTACATCTTCTTCATTCTCAAAAAATGTAGGGTCGTTTTGATCAAATACTAGAACTTGACTATAATCTATGTCTAGTTTAGCTCCTTGACTGCTGTAAAGTAATTCTGGTTGTAGAGAGAACTTATCACTGAGGCTAATGTTTATAAAACCACCTGCATAAAAGCCAACTTTGGCATTAAAATCTAAAAAATCATTGTTTGAATCTTCAAATTCATAAATGAGATTAGCGTAATTGAGTCCACCTTTTATGCCATAACTTATATCATTTTGAGCATAAGAAACTGCAGCTATAAAAAGGCAAATTGTTAATGAGAAAATTATTTTTTTCATTCTTTTAAATTAAATTTCAAATATAAACTTACACGTGTTTCCCTACTTCAAAACCGTGCTTTCCGAGGTATTGATTTCCAGAATCTATGGCATCCTCTTCTAATGTAGTTCCCATAGAGTCGTTCCAGCGGTTGAGGTATCCAAAGAGTGAAATCACCCCAAGCATTTCTACAATCTCACCTTCATCCCAGTATTTGTATAATTCCTCCTTGATTTTTGCGTCTACGGCATTTGGCACTTGACTTGCTGCAAGTGAAAAATCAAGCGCAGCACGCTCTGCATCAGAAAAAGCAGCGTGATGTCTGTATTCCCAGATGTTATCTAGTTGTTCTTGCTCTGCTCCATAACGCTCTGCAGCACGTATGGCGTGCGCCTGGCAGTAACGACATCCAGTAGCATTACTAGATACCCAAGCAATCATACGTTTTAATGCAGAAGTTACTCGGCCTTGATTTGCCATTACGGCTTTGTTAAGATTTATAAATGCTCGTGAGATATCTGGACGACGCTGCATGGTAAGTACCGAATTGGGACAAAAGCCTAGTGTCTCATTAAAAAATAGCGCAAGTTCTTTGGTTGTCTCATCATGTTCGGCAGAGAGTGGTGTTACTAATGGCATCGTATATATTTTAAATTAATGTTCTTATTTACGCTTTCGCGAAAGCAATATAGGCATTTTATCTACCAATTTTGTACCTTCATATTTCAAGCAAAACACACATAAAATGGCTGGACATACAGTAACTACAATTTATAAGCAAGGAATGCAATTTGAAACAGATAGCCCTACGGGTTATAAGGTTTTAATAGATACTTCTCCAGAAAATGGAGGTAATAACGATGGAATGGGGCCTAAGGCGATGATGCTTTCTGGTCTTGCGGGATGTACTGGTTTAGACATTGTTTTTGTGCTAAATAAAATGAGGGTAGACGTACCTAAATTTAAAATGATTGTAAAAGGAGAACTTACAGAGGAGCACCCTAAAACATATCACACCGTATGGCTAGATTATCACTTTTATGGTGATGACTTAAATGAAGAAAAAATCCAAAAAGCAGTAACACTCTCTGAAGAGCAATACTGTGGAGTGATGGAAATGTTCCGAAAATTTGCCGATTTAAAAGTAGGCGTACACTTTCACGCACTTTCTGAATTAAATGAAGAGAGCGAAAACTAGAAAAATGAAAAAACTATTGAGTTTCCTGTGCATACTTCCAATAATAGCGTCTGCTCAGGATTCAAAAACTTTTACTAGAGATAAGGAATTTTACATACGTGGCAACACTGCCGTGGTGGGTAATAATATATTAAGCAAAGACTCAGAAAAACCATTTAATGATCTCGAGAAAATAAACGATGAGTTCAAAATGCGCTATGTGGATATTGATAATGATCAAAGCACATGGAGTTCAAGTAGCGCTCACTTAGCGTTGAGAGAAGGAGTAAAGGTTGTGTATGCTGGATTATACTGGTCGGGAACTTATCATGGTGAGCGCAGTGGAAAACGTCTCAAAGATGGTCAGGTTTACCACAAAAAACTAGACGATCGTGCTCATGATATAAGAGCCGTAAAATTAAAATTACCGGGCGGCACGTATGAGAATATACAAGGCTCGCTCATTTATGATGGCGAGGATGCGACACATAACTCTATAAGCTCTCGAGCGCCTTATGCATGCATGGCAGACGTTACAGCATTAGTACAAGGTGATATTAATGGCCAAGTGACTGTAGCAAATGTAAGTGCAACCCAAGGTGAAATCATAGGGGGGAGTTCTGCTGGGTGGTTGTTGTATGTGGTGTATGAAGATGAGACACAGCCCTTACAATATGTGACTACCTTTCACGGATTTGAATTTGTAAATAAAAAAGCTATCGAAGTCGATTTTGGTAATTTTCAATCTTCAGAAAAGGGAGAGTTAGAAACAGCGATTACCATTGGAGCTTTAGAAGGTGATGGCACACTAGGTCGTGATGAGATCGGTATTTTTGATCCTAAAACGAAGGTTTTTGTTACGCTAGATAATAGCGTGAGAGCATCAAGTAATTTCTTTAATAGCACCATAACTATTAATGACAAGAGAGCCACAAATAGAATTCCTAATAGTCTAAATACGTTAGGCTTTGATCTTGCAAAGATAAAGATCCCAACTGCTCAGAATACGATTATAGCAAATAGTACAGGAGGAGTAAAAATGAGATTTAAGACAAGATCAGATCGGTTTTTCTTATTCTTTACTGCATTCCAAACAACGATAAGTGAGCGTTATTATAAAGAGAAAAATAACAATGCCACTAGCGTTGCCTCTACTGAGCAAGTGGTAACGGCGCAACCACCTAAGAAGGTGATCACAAATCAGCAAGTAGCTATTGCGGTACCTCCAGCTCCAGACGAGCCTAAGCCAGCATATGTTGCGCCAGAAGTTGTAAACAAAGAACTTGCTTCGCTACTTGAAAAACCGTCGCTTAAGGTTGAAAATATAGGAGCCGGATATTACGTAGTGACTAACGTATTTTCAAACGCTACAAATGCCGAAAACTGGATGGCTATTCTTACTGATAAAGGTTTCGAACCTCAAATGTTCTTCCGTCCAGATAATAATTACTTTTATGTGTTTGTAGATGCTGGAATGAATGCAGCAGCACTCTATAAAAAACTTGAAGAAGTAAGAACAATGCCCGACTTAAAAGAATCATGGATGCTTAAAATTAATCTTGATTAATGCGTTGGACTTTAAAACCAAAACCAGAAGCACAAAAAGTTACTAATCTTGCTAAAGAACTTGGAGTAGAGGAGCCTATTTCTCGTTTACTCATACAACGTGACATAGATACCTTTGAAAAGGCAAAACAATTTTTCCGTCCGTCTCTAGATGACTTACATGATCCATTCTTAATGAAAGATATGGATGTTGCGGTGGCACGTATTGAACAGGCAATAGCTCAAGGCGAAAATATTCTCGTTTTTGGCGATTATGATGTAGATGGTACCACGAGTGTCGCGTTAATGAGCTCTTATCTCGATACCATTCATCCACAGGTGGCGACTTATATTCCGGACCGTTATGCAGAGGGTTATGGTGTTTCTTATATGGGGATTGACTTTGCTGCAGATAATGATATGACACTCATTATCGCACTAGATTGTGGTGTAAAAGCGATTGAGAAAGTGGCTTATGCAAAAGAAAAAGGAATCGACTTCATTATTTGTGATCACCACAGGCCCGGTGATCAGCTGCCAGATGCGGTTGCTATTTTAGATCCAAAAAGAGAAGATTGTTCATACCCATATGATGAGTTATGCGGTTGTGGTGTAGGTTTTAAACTTATAAGTGCAATTGCGCTTTCGCGAAAGCAAAACTTTGAAGAGCTTCTTCCTTACCTAGACCTTGTTGCTACGGCAATAGGAGCAGATATCGTACCTATTACAGGAGAAAATAGAATCCTTGCTTACCATGGATTAAATGTGATAAACCAAGCGCCTCGGGCAGGTTTTGAAGCCATTATAAAGCAAGTCAAAAAGCAAACGCTTACCATCACAGATGTAGTTTTTATCATAGGACCGCGTATAAACGCCGCGGGAAGAATGGTACACGGTAACCATGCCGTAACCTTATTAAGAGAGACAAACCTTGATGCGGCCATCAAATTTGCATCAGAAATAGAGCAATATAACTCCGACCGAAAGGAAGCAGATAAGAGTATTACCCAACAAGCCCTTGATCAAATTATAGAGAGCAAGGAAGAGGGAAATAAAACCACCGTTGTTTTTCAGGAAGACTGGCATAAAGGAGTGATAGGGATAGTAGCTTCAAGATTAATAGAAACATATTACCGTCCTACGCTAGTATTTACAAGAAGCGGAGATAAATATGCTGCCTCTGCAAGATCTGTAAAAGGTTTTGATGTGTATAACGCCTTGCATGAATGTGCTGAGCATATAGAGCAATTTGGTGGGCATAAATATGCCGCAGGACTTACACTAGCTCCAGAGCAGTATGAAGCATTTAAAGAAAAATTTGAACAGGTGGTTGCTGCTAGTTGTGATGAGCGCTTGCTGGTTCCAGAAATTGCCATTGACTCAGAGATAGACCTTGCAGATATCACGCCGAAATTTCACCGTATTTTAAAGCAGTTTGCTCCTTTTGGACCTCAGAATATGTCACCTACATTTATGACTCAAAACCTAGTAGACACAGGTTATGGTAAAAAAGTAGGAGCAGATCAAACACACCTAAAAGCTACCGTAGTACAGAATAATAGAGGGCAACGTATAGGGTGTATAGGTTTTAATCTAGGAGATAAATACGAACTAATTGAAGATAAAAAAATCTTTAAGGCTGCATACTCCCTTGATGAAAATGAATGGAACGGGAATGTGAGTTTGCAGTTGCGATTAAAAGATATTAAAGCCTAAGATCAAATTTTTCATTTGATAAGGAATAATTAATCTGCGCGCATAGTTGTTAAAATAAAAGAGCATGTATATGCCTTGTCTAGTGCAGGGGGTTTTCTTGCTTCATTTAGAGTATTATTCGAGAAATATGTTAAAAATTTGTGATATGGGTTATTTTTTCTTAAATTTATGTTAACACTTAACATAGATACACCATTATGGCAACCACAAAAAAATCAAATAATGAGATATACGAAATCATTGAAGTAGCATTAGTGACCTTTTGTTTGGCCATAGTAATGATTGTATTTTATCAATACAATGATTCAAATGCTATTGAAGATGCTCATTCTTCTTTTGCAAGCTCTATGGATACTTGGGACAAGCAAATAACGAGTACAATAAATAATTAAAAGGCTCCATATCTATTTAAAAGTAAAAACCCCTTCAATTGAAGGGGTTTTTACTTTTTAAGTTTTATTTCAAAAAATCCAAGATTAACTTGACAACCTCCTTGGGCTTTTCCTCTTGAATAAAGTGCTTTGCTTCTATAATATGGAAGTTCTCATCGTTAACTTGTAGGTTCTTTTTAAGCCCTTCTTTTTGAGGTTCTATGAGTAGAAAGGAATCATTACCACCCCATATTACTGCCGTAGGGATATCCAGTTCTTTTATCATATCGCTATAATCTGGCAAGTCATTACAAGTTTGTGTAAAGAAGTAATACATGCCTCTAGTTTTTCCTTCTCTTAGTGGTGTTTTATAACCAATAATATCTTCCTTGTTGAGGTTGTTCTCCATCATTCCAGACTTAAAAAGCTTCTTAAGCATCATGTTTGTAGTAATGCCGTTGCGATAGCTCCACATTGCGGTACGCGCCATAAAACCTTTTTTAAAACGAACAGGAGGCTCGAAGCCTTCTTCATAAATGATGGTATTGAGAAGCACGAGTCGCTTTACTTTTGATGGGTTTTCCTTTAAAAGTTCCCATGTCCATAAGCCACCTGCGTCATGCATAACATGCGTCCAGCTGTCTATGTTTAATGATTCCATAAGTGCTAGAAGACGCTCTGCGTGCTCCTCCTCAGAGTATATCTCATAACCCATAGGATTATCACTATTACCATAACCTAGCATGTCTGGCACAATCACTCGGTAACCTTGAGCTACAAGTGGGTCAATCATTTTTCTATATAACCATCCAGAAGTAGGCACACCATGTAATAAGAGTATGACTTGATTTCCTTGACCGCGATCTATATAGGTAATAGCGCCATCACTAGATGTAAATGTTTTCTGTTCCTTTCTAAAACTATCATAGGTAGTCTGTCCTTCTCT
Organism: Dokdonia sp. R78006; assembly: GCF_042466145.1. Classification (NCBI taxonomy): domain Bacteria; kingdom Pseudomonadati; phylum Bacteroidota; class Flavobacteriia; order Flavobacteriales; family Flavobacteriaceae; genus Dokdonia; species Dokdonia sp. R78006. Next base: position 1,171,306 of record NZ_JAXHBU010000001.1, read on the forward strand.
TAAAATCGTAGATTGATAAGGTTTACAAGAAAATAAAGCAAAACCACATAGGGCAATAAGAAGTAAACGCATGGATAAGTATTTGCTTAAAGATAACTAAGCAAGAAGTTTTACAGACTATTCCTTCTCAAATTCCTTGAGTTCAAATCCATTTTCATCATATACTCCATAAGTGTAATGATGTATCCAGTCTCCTAGATTATAATATGTGGAGCTCTCGCCCACTTGGATAGTCATAGGTAAGTGACGGTGTCCAAAAATAAAAAAATCAAAATGCTCCTTCTCTAGTTTGCGCTTAGCATACGTAGCCAGCCATTCCTGATCTTCGCCTAGAAAAACGTGGTCATCATCACCAGAGATGAGTTTGTTTTTTACAGACATGTATTGAGCAATTTTCATCCCAATATCTGGATGTCCCCAGCGAAAGAGCCACTGAAAAAACTTCCCTCTAAACACCTTTTTCATGCGCTTGTAACCCATGTCTCCAGGACCTAATCCATCACCGTGACCTAAAAAGAACTTTTTATCATTTATTGTAAAAACTTCCGGATCATGATAAACAGGGATACCTAGCTCATCTTGAAAATAGCCGTTCATCCAGAGATCGTGGTTACCCACGAAAAAGTAAATCTCAATACCTTCGTCACGCATCTCTGCTAGTTTACCTAGTGTGCGCACAAAGCCTTTAGGCACTACAGTCTTATACTCAAACCAAAAATCAAAGAGATCTCCCATTAAGAAAATAGCTTGTGCGTCCTTGCGTGCCATCTCTAGCCATAGCAAGAATTTACGTTCACGAGGGCGACTTTCTTCCATAGTAGGAGCGCCCAAGTGATTGTCACTTGAGAAATAGATTTTCTTTCCTTTGGGGAGTGTTATCTTCATTTAATCTTGATCTGCAGCGTGCCATTCGGCATAGCTGGTTGCCGTTTCAGAGAGGCGTAGTGAGTGTAATTTTATAGTGTCTGGTAAAAATGATTGAATTTTTGCAGCAAAGTCTATTACCATCATTTCACTTGTAGGCTGATAGTCTACTAGAAGCACATCATGACCGCGGTCAGATAGTTCCTTTGCAAGCTCTACGTGCGGTGTGTTTTTATTAAAAACGGTAGCGTGATCAAAAACGTTTACAATCTCACGATTTACAATTTTCTTTAAATCGCCAAAATCGATAACCATCCCCAGTTTAGCATTACCTGTATCAGAAATAGGCTGTCCTATCACGGTAACACTTAGTTTGTAACTATGGCCGTGCACATTTTTACACTTTCCATCATAGCCATATAAGGCATGACCAGTCTCAAAGGTAAATTGTTTTGTAATTCTAATTTTTGACATACTGTATTATTGGTTTCCGCTTTCGCGAAAATTGAAACTTAAACGACCTAACGTCTGTTTCTAAATTTGTTGTACAAAACTACGATAATCAATACAAGTCCCAAGATTAGGAACAAACCGTTACCGCTTAAAAAGCTCATGAAGTCCATAATAATCTGTATTTAAAGATTAATTTTAAATTTTATTATTGATAATTTTTAATAGAAAATTAGTTCGTTTCTATAATTTGCATTGATCGTATAGACTCTTTCAACTTATTTAAGGTTCTAGTTTTTAATCTGACTTGATTTCCTTTAATATCGATAATTTCGAATTCGAAAGTTTTCCCTAAAATTAGATCAAAAGAAGAATCATTTACTTCAACAATAGTAAGTTGATAATCACACTCGGAAGTCCAGTTAACCTTACTTTTAAACCAAAAATTTTCTGATTTTGAGCTATCAATTTGAATAGAATCTCTTCTTTTTACTATTATTTCGTTCGACCTTGAGTCTAAGTATTTGAATGTACCATTTTTAATTGTTCTACAGCTAGTATTTTGGGCTGTGACTGTGATTGATGTTAAAAATAATACAAGCATTACTAGTTTCATTAATTCTATGTTTTCATTAGTACCCCACAACTTTTCTAACTCTTTCTATCACTCCAATTGCAACCTTGGTTGCTTTTTCTGCTCCTATTTTTAATGCAGCATCAATCTCGTTGAGATTGTCCATATAATAATGGTATTTCTCACGCTGTGTCGCATATCTCTCTATAATCACTTCATAGACAGCTTGCTTTGCGTGACCGTAGCCAAAGTCTGTTCTTTTATAATTTTCGCGTAAGCGGTCTATTTGTTCTGGTGATGCTAGTAATTTATAAAGGTTAAACACATTACAGCCCTCTGTTTCCATAGGTTCTTCCATAGGAGTGCTGTCTGTTTTAATCCCCATAATTTGCTTGCGTAGCTTCTTGTCTGGCAAGAATATATCAATAATATTCCCTTTAGACTTAGACATCTTTGCGCCATCTGTACCTGGAATATACATGGTTTCTTCATTGTGACTAGCTTCTGGTAATACAAAAACCTCCTTACCTGTTGCTGCGTGAAAACGGCTAGCAACATCACGAGTCATTTCTATATGCTGCGCTTGATCTTTCCCCACGGGAACAACCTCTGCGTCATACAGCAAGATATCTGCCGCCATAAGCATAGGGTAGGAGAATAATCCAGCATTTACATCCTCTAGGCGATCTGCTTTGTCCTTAAAACTGTGAGCGAGTGTGAGTCGCTGGTATGGAAAGAAACAGCTCAAGTACCAAGTAAGCTCTGTAGTTTGAGGTACATCGCTCTGTCTATAAAATACCGTTTTATCAATATCAAGACCAAAGGCAAGCCAGGTAGCTGCCGTGCTATAGGTATTGTGACGTAGCTGTGCGCCGTCCTTTATCTGAGTAAGCGAGTGCATATCTGCAATAAAGAGAAATGCCTCGTTTGCAGGATTATTTGCCATCTCGATAGCAGGGATAATCGCTCCTAATAAATTTCCTAAGTGGGGTGTACCTGTACTTTGTACACCAGTAAGTATTCTTGACATAAAATTAAGTAAAAAGCAAAGTTAACTTTTTCTAGGCATTGGCTAGGGCGAATTACCTATTTTTGGCACCATGCATTTTTTAAGAAACATAGCGGTTGCTGTTTGGAAAGTATGGTTTTACTTTTTAATGCTTGTGGTGATACTTATTTTATCTCCACTTCTCATTATTAGTATCCTCAAAGAAACGTGGTACGGAATGTTTTTTCGTCTAGCGCAAATATGGGCTCGTACGATTATGTTACTCATGGGATTATTCCCAAAAGTAGTAAGAGAAGAGAAGTTTGAGCGAGGCAAAGGATATATGCTGGTGAGTAACCACACCTCTATGATGGATATTCTGTTAATGCTTCACCTTGCAAAAAGTCCTTTTGTATTTGTAGGTAAAGCAGAGCTAGCAAAGCTGCCACTCTTTGGTTTCTTTTATAAGCGCACTTGTATCTTAGTAGATAGAGGTAATGCGCGCAGTCGTAAGCAAGTATTTGATCAGGCACAACGACGCCTTAGTCAGGGTTTTAGTATCTGTATTTTTCCAGAAGGTGGCGTTCCTAATGATTTGTCACTAGTGCTAGATACTTTTAAGGATGGAGCTTTTAGACTAGCAATAGACCATCATCTTCCTATTGTACCTATCACCTTTTATGATAATAAGAAGCGATTTCCTTACTCATTTTTCAAAGGAATTCCAGGGGTAATGAGAGCAAAGGTGCACTATTTTATTCCTACGGTAGCGATGACGCAAGATGATAAGAGAGCCTTAAGGGAGCAAACACGTGAGGTTATCTTACATGAATTAACTAAGTATATTAGACCGCTTTCGCGAAAGCGTATACATAAAAAGGCTCCGTAACCAGCGGAGCCTTTCTTGTTATCATTGCAAGAGCAACGATTACCTAACCAACTAAAAAACTAACCTAATACCAAGTAAACTACACTTGGTATAGCTTCTTTACTAGAACTTATAGCTTACGCCAGTATATACACCTATGTAATATGGCTGAAAATCTACCACCTTATTATCAAAACTATTAAGTTGATATTTAAGTGAAGGTTCTATATTAAATATGATTTTTTTTGTGAATTTATAATCTAAGCCTACACCTAAGTTTGTGGTAAAACTCACCTCATTTACACCATTTGCTGTCCCTAAACTTGTAGTGAGCTGTGATGACTTTAAGACAACGTCATTCTCATTGAGAAATAAAGTGCTTACTCCACCTATAAGAGATAGTCCTACGCGTTTATCTGAAATTACGTAAATAGCTTCTAGCGGTACTTCTAAGTAGCTTAGTTGCTGTTGTAGGGAGCCATTTGAGGATGCGCCTATTCTTGATATAGCGTTGTCTGCAGTAAAACTATGTTGAGTAGCCGGATTGTCTAAAATGGCCAGTACTTTTGCATTGTCATTAAATGAAATCCCTCGCACACTGCGTCCTAATCCATTGGTCGAAAAGGATATCTCATTAGTATTATAACTTAAGTCTACATTGCTCACTCCAGTACGTATCTTGAATTTTGGACTTATAGCATAACTCACTTGAACCCCATAACTTAAATTCACATCGCCAGATTTATCATTATCTGCAAACTGTTTGTCTAGTCCAGAACCACCAAAATCGCCATAGTAAACAGGAGCAGCGACGGCCCCAACATCCCAGCGCTTTATTGCAGTGTTGTTATCTACTTGAGCAAGCTCGTCCTCTTGCAAGGTTTCTATTTTCTGAGCTTCGTCGATGAGGTTTTTATTGTTATTAGAACTCTCGTCAAGTGTGCTTGTTTGAGCAATCGCATTGGTAATTTTTTGTGGAGAGTCATTATTTTCAACTTCAGCTTTATTTAGATGAAGCGGGCTATCTGTGTTTCCTGTATTTGGTTGAGATGAATTTGCTTGATAAGTAATTCCCGCAGTGTTTTGCTCAGTTGTTGCGAGGTTAGCTTTGTTTGGACTGTTTTGAGATCCATTTCTAGAGTTATTGTCGTCTCTTCTAGATGCTAGAGTAGCACTTTCAGGATATCTTACTGTCGTATTGCTTTTTGTACTCGAAGTAGTTTGGGAGTTGGTAGTAGTTGTAAGTTTATTGCTTTCCTCATTACTTGTTGATACTTGAGGAGTAATTGACCTTGTTGCCGTGTTCTCTTCTAAAACTGCGTTTTCATCATTAATAATAGACGTCTCTACAACCTGAGTATTCTCTTGATTAGTAGTATCGATAAATAAGCTACCTATGCCAAAAAGCAATAGGAGCGCAGCAGCTATACCGCCCAACTTCCACCATAATGGAATGACCTTTTTATTTTCTTTTTCTTTTTGCGCTGCAAGAATATTATTCCAAACGCGGTCGCTAGGGTGCGATTCAAAATCTTTGAATTTCTCTTGGAATAATCTATCTATGTTCTTCTTCTCCTTCATTATTGTATGTGAGATTTGCTTTTGGGGTTAAACTGGCTCATCTCTATTTTTTCTTTTAATATTCCTCGGGCGCGTGCAAGGTTTGATTTTGAAGTGCCCTGAGAAATTGTAAGCAATGCTGATATTTCTTTGTGCGAGTGCCCATCTAGTACATAAAGGTTAAAAACCATTCTGTATCTGTCTGGAAGCTCTTGTATAATCTTAAGCAGGAAATCGAGAGGAACACTTTCTTCTTCTATCTCAACTTCTACTTCCTTTATATTTTCTTCATTAACTAGGTTAAAAACTCCTGGTTTTCTATAGCGCTGTAGCGCAGTATTTATAACAACTCTTTTAAGCCATCCTTCAAACGAACCTTTGTTTTTGTACTGGCTTACTTTGTCAAAAATGGTCATAAAGGCATCTTGCAGAATATCTTCTGCTTCTGCATAATTAGGAGCATACTTTAAGCATACAGAAAACAAAACGCTTGAGTAGCGATTGTATAATTCTGCTTGAGCTTTAGGTTGCTTCTTCTTACAGTTCTTTATGAGTTGGTCTTGACTCAACCGGTTGTTTGGTTTTAATGTTCTCATAACAAGATAAGAACAGATATCTATTTAAAGTGCTCATGAGCTACATTATGATATCATTTATGAACGTCTACTCGTATACTTTCTATAAAATTTTACCTGGTTAACACTACGTAGATGCTAAAAAAATAAAAAGGTTGCGTTTAAAATGCAAAAACCTCCCTTATGGGAGGTTTTTATTATCAATATGATATAATTGATTACTCGTTAGATAATTTGATAGCTTCATGAATTTTTGCTTCTAGCTCATCCATAAGGTCTGGATTATCTAGTAATAATGCTTTTACAGCATCACGACCTTGACCTAACTTAGTATCTTGATAGCTAAACCATGATCCAGCTTTCTTTACAATCTCATAGTTTACACCTATATCAATAATCTCTCCCACTTTTGAGATTCCTTCCCCATACATAATGTCAAATTCTGCCATACGGAAAGGTGGTGCAACCTTGTTCTTTACAACTTTAACTCGGGTCTTGTTACCCATTACGTTTGCGTTACTATCCTTAATCTGTGTAGAACGACGTATGTCAAGGCGTACAGAAGCATAAAACTTAAGTGCATTACCACCGGTTGTAGTTTCTGGATTTCCAAACATTACCCCTATCTTCTCACGAAGTTGGTTAATGAAAATCACTGTACAATTAGTTTTACTAATGGATCCAGTAAGTTTACGAAGTGCTTGAGACATTAAACGAGCGTGAAGTCCCATTTTTGAATCTCCCATCTCACCTTCTATCTCACTTTTAGGAGTAAGTGCAGCAACAGAATCTACTACGACAATATCAATAGCTCCAGAGCGTATAAGATTGTCTGCGATTTCAAGTGCTTGCTCTCCGTTATCTGGTTGTGATATGATTAAGTTATCAATATCCACCCCTAGTTTTTCTGCATAGAAACGATCAAAAGCATGCTCTGCATCAATAAATGCTGCAATTCCTCCAGCTTTTTGGGCCTGAGCGATGGCATGTAATGTCAAGGTGGTTTTACCCGAAGATTCTGGCCCGTAAATTTCAATTACACGACCTCTTGGATATCCTCCTACACCTAAAGCAACATCTAGCCCTAGAGAACCCGTTGGTATAGACTCTACATCTACGATAGCTTGATCTCCCATTTTCATCACGGCTCCCTTACCGTAAGTCTTGTCTAGCTTGTCTAGGGTGAGTTTAAGGGCTTTTAATTTTGCATCTTTTTCACTACTCATATCTTCAGTTTTGTATTGTAAATTTAATTGTTAAATAATGGGTAAACAAGGTGCGCTTTCGCGAAAGCGTAATATTTTTAACATAATTCTTGTCGATGAAGACGCAACCATTTAATTATTATTGCATCTTAGCAACAAGAATAAGTCTAACGCACACCAAACACATTATTCCCGACGTTTTGTCAAAGATACTAAAATTTGGAATCTTTACTAAAATTAGGAAGGCCACAGCTACAAAGTATTCAACAAATTACGACGACATTAAATAAAATGTAAACCTGAATTAGCCAAAATTCACAAAAAAATGCCCGCAGGATAGACCTCCGGGCATTTTTTGTACCCTTAATTCAAAGACTTATATTTGCCGAAGAAATAATTCTTTTAACTTAAAACGAAGGTATAGCATGCAACTGTACAACAAATTAAGCGCAAAAGAGAGAGCACAGCTTATAGAAGAGGCGGGAGAAGAACGCCTTACACTCTCTTTTTACCAGTATCATAAGATTGGAAACCCAGAACTTTTCAGAAACCACCTTTTTGTGGCTTGGGATGAGATGGAAGCCTTGGGACGTATTTATGTAGCAAATGAGGGTATAAATGCCCAGATGTCTGTTCCAGCCAAAAAATTCTCAACTTTTAAACATTTTCTTGACGGCATAAACTTTCTAGAGAATGTACGCCTCAATATTGCGAGAGAGCAAGACGATAAGTCGTTCTTAAAACTCAAAGTAAAAGTGCGTAACAAGATTGTTGCAGATGGACTGGTAGATGATACTTTTGATGTAACAAACAAAGGAGTTCACGTAGACGCTTCTACTTTTAATGAACTTATAGAAGACGAGAATACGGTGCTCGTTGATATGCGTAACCACTATGAGAGTGAGATAGGGCATTTTAAAAATGCAGTAACTCCAGATGTAGATACTTTTAGAGATAGTCTTGATATTATTGAAGAAGATCTAAAAAATCACAAGGAAGATAAAAAACTTGTGATGTACTGCACAGGTGGAATACGTTGTGAGAAAGCAAGTGCTTATTTTAAGCACAAAGGCTTTAAAAATGTTTTCCAGCTAGAAGGAGGGATCATTGAGTATGCTCGCCAGGTAGAAGCAGAGAAGCTTGATAATAAGTTTAAGGGTAAGAATTTTGTGTTTGATCACCGTCGTGGAGAGCGTATCTCAGACGATATTATCTCAAACTGTCATCAGTGTGGTACTCCTTGCGATGAGCACGTAAACTGTGCAAATGAAGCTTGTCACTTACTTTTTATACAATGTGAGGAATGTGCAAAGGCCAATGAAAAATGCTGCTCTACAGAGTGTGCAGAGATTAATGCACTGCCATACGAAGAGCAAAAGAAATTACGTTCTGGTAAAGGAAATAGTAATAAGATTTTTAAGAAAGGTAGATCAGAAAAGCTGGCTTTTAAGAAGTAAAAAGCAGAAAAAGAATCTGTTGATTTTGATTTTGGAAAAGGCGCTATAGATTACCTATCTTTATCGATAGTTCATTGTGAACATAAATATAACGCGTACACGCGGCTGTTACTCTCTTAACGATTGATATAGAGCGATGTACATTTAAATATACAAAATATGGCATGTGGCAGTTGTGGCACAGGTGAAGACGGATCTCCTAAAGGTTGTAAGAACAATGGAACCTGCGGAACCGACGGATGTAATAAACTTACAGTCTTTGACTGGCTTTCTAATATGTCCCTTCCTGATGGACAAGAAGCTTTTAACTACGTAGAAGTACGTTTTAAAAACGGACGTAAAGATTACTATAAAAACGAAGAAAAAGTTACCCTAAGCATAGGTGATATTGTAGCCACTCAAGCAGAGTCTGGTCACGATATTGGTATGGTAACTCTTACCGGTGAGCTTGTGCGCGTGCAAATGAAGCGCAAGAAAGTAAGGCAAGACACTCCAGAAACGCTTAAAATTTATCGCAAGGCATCACAAAGAGATATAGACATCTGGACTACGGCGCGTGAGAAAGAAGAAAGTATGAAGGTGCGCGCTAGACAGATAGCGATACGTCTAGATCTCCAAATGAAAATCTCAGATATTGAGTTTCAAGGAGACGGTTCTAAAGCGACATTTTATTATACAGCAGAAGATCGTGTAGATTTTCGCCAACTCATAAAAGAATTTGCTCAAGATTTTCGCACTCGTATTGAGATGAGACAGATAGGTCTGCGTCAGGAAGCGGCACGTCTGGGTGGTATAGGTTCTTGTGGTCGCGAACTTTGTTGTTCTACATGGTTAACAGATTTTAGGTCTGTAACTACGAGTGCTGCTAGATACCAGCAATTATCACTTAACCCGCAAAAGCTTGCTGGACAATGTGGGAAATTAAAGTGCTGTCTTAATTATGAGCTAGATGCTTACATGGATGCGCTCAAAAGTTTTCCAAAAAGTGAGACAAAATTATACACTCAAAAAGGAACTGCAGTCTGCCAAAAAATTGACATTTTTCAAGGACATCTATGGTATGCCTACGAGGGAGAATGGATGAACTGGCATAAGCTTACTACAGATCATGCAAATGAGATTATAGCTGCAAATAAAAAGAAAGAGCCGGTTGCAAGTCTGGAAGAATTTGCTGCCGAACTTATAGAAGAAACAGTAATAGACTTTGGTAATGTGGTAGGTCAAGATAGTCTTACTCGTTTTGACAAGCCTAAAACTACAAACAAGCGTCGCAATAGTCGTAAGAGAAAACCTGCTGGTAAAGGAAACAAGCCTCAGGGAGATAGACCAAAAGCTAAGGATAGAACTCCCAGAAAACCTAATCAAGATGGTGCAAAAGGTCCAAGACCTGCAGCAAAGAAAGGACCAAAACCTCAAGCAAAGGGACCTAGACCAGAAGGTAAAGGCCCAAAGCCTCAAGCAAAGGGACCAAGACCTGAAGGTAAGGGACCTAGGCCTAAAAGCAGAGGTCCAAAGTCGCAAGCTCAGGGAAACAAACCTAAAGATGCAACGAGCCAAAAACCAACTCAAGAAGGTCAAAAAGCTGGAGGATCAAAGCCTGCAAATAAAAATAAAAGGCGTCCTCAAAAACCAAAACCTAATGCGTAACGTATTACTATTGATACTCATTATTTTATGTGTTTCATGTGATTCAAAACAAGTGTATCATTCATACACATCGTTAGGTAGCTCATGGAATATTAATGAACCTGTGATATTAGAAGTAAACGAGCTTGATAGCGTGCCATTATATAATGCATATATCACCGTTCGCAACAATAATCAATACCCATATAGTAATCTTTTTTTGATTACAGAGATGCAGTTTCCACAAGGGCGTACGTACACAGATACCCTTGAGTACGAAATGGCAAATCCAGATGGAACATGGATGGGTACTGGTTTTGGAGATATTAAAGAAAGTAAACTGTTGTATAGGGAAGGAGTACGCTTTCGCAAAAGCGGAACCTACACCTTTACTATAGAGCATGCAGTAAGAAAAAACGGAAACATCGCCGGAGATGCCTATCTAGAAGGAATTACCGAAGTAGGATTACGTATTGAAAAGCAAGAATAAACAGATCATAATGGCAAAACAAACACCTCCAAAAAAAGCTCCAAAAAAAAGCGAAGGAGATTACAGTAAATATATTTCTTGGTTTTGGCGACTATTTGCAGGAGGAGTCACACTAGCAATACTATTGTTTTTACTAGCAAGTTGGAATGTTTTTGGAACACTCCCCACCTTTGAAGAACTTGAAAATCCAGAAAGCAACCTTGCTACAAAAATCATCTCAGTAGATGGAAAGCAACTAGGTACTTATTATAATGAAAATAGGACTCCTATTAAATATGATCAATTACCGCAAAATCTTGTTGATGCACTAGTTGCAACAGAAGATGAGCGTTATTATGAGCACTCTGGTATAGACTTTAGAGGTACAGCCAGAGCGATGGCTTATCTAGGTAAAAACGGTGGTGCAAGTACAGTGACACAACAGCTTTCTAAGTTGTTATTTTCAAACCCTCCTAGCTCTACACTGGAGCGTCTTCTTCAGAAGGCAAAAGAGTATGTAATTGCAACAAGGCTAGAACGCCAGTATACAAAGCAAGAAATCATTGCGATGTATCTCAATAAATTTGACTTTCTCTTTAATGCTATTGGTATAAGTTCTGCCGCTCGTATTTACTTTAATAAAGATGTAAAAGATCTTGATTTGCATGAAAGCGCTGTTTTTGTAGCAATGCTTAAGAATCCAAGACAGTATAATCCATACCGTGAGATATCTAAGGAGAAATCACTAAGAAGGCGCAATCAAGTCTTCAAGCAGATGGAAGTAAACGGGATGATTACTACTGCCGAAAAAGATTCCCTCACAGCATTACCTATGGAAGTAAAGTTTACTCCAGAAGGACACGCAGATGGAACGGCAACGTACTTTAGAGAAAACCTTAAGAAATTCATGGCTTCATGGATTAAAGAGAATCCTAAAGGAGAAGATGCAGAGGGTAATACTACGTATTATAACATTTACCGTGATGGCCTTACGATAACGACAACTATAGATTCTCGTATGCAGAAAATGGCAGAAGATGCTGTTGCTGCTCACATGCCAAGGTTGCAAGCCGAGTTTGATAGACAAAACGAGAAAAACAAAACAGCTCCCTTTAGAGATATCGAAGAGGAGGATGTAGAGCGCATTTTTAATAATGCTATAAAAAGTTCATCTCGCTGGCGCAAACTTAAGGCGCAAGGAAAAACCGAGGCTGCAATTAGAAAATCATTTGATGTAAAGACAGATATGACCATTTTTACATGGGCAGGAGATGTAGATACATTAATGACTCCGCGTGATTCAATACGTTATTACAAGAAATTCTTACGTACAGGGATGATGTCTATGGTGCCTCAAACTGGAGAAGTGAGAGCATGGGTAGGTGGTATTAATATGAACCACTTTCAATATGATCACGTACAGTTAGGAAAACGCCAAGTAGGATCTACCTTCAAGCCTTTCTTATATGCAACTGCTGTAGACCAACTACATTTATCTCCATGTGATACATTACCTAACACGCTTTATACAATACCTGCAGGGGCACATGGTAATACAAAGAACTGGACACCAGAAAACTCTGGAGGAGAGATGGGTGGTATGATTACTATGAAGGAAGCACTTGCTCAATCTGTAAATACAATTTCTGCGAGATTAATGGATAAGGTAGGGCCTAGACCAGTAATTGATCTAGTAAGTAAGCTAGGAGTTGATACAAAGGATATTCCAGTAGTACCTTCTATCGCGCTGGGGACAGCAGATTTAAGTGTGTACGAGATGGTATCTGCTTACGGAGCTTTTGCAAACCAAGGGGTGTATGTAAAACCACAGATTGTAAGTACCATACAAGATAAAAATGGAACTATTTTATACCAGCATGTTCCAGAAACTAGGGATGTGTTAAGTGCAGAGAGTGCTTACGTGACATTGCAATTAATGGAAGGAGTAACGCGCTCAGGTTCTGGAGCAAGATTACGTCATACATGGCGTAAAGATGCCATATATCGTAACGCAGTTACGGGTTATCCATACGGATTTGATAATGCAATAGCTGGTAAAACTGGAACTACACAAAATCAGAGTGATGGATGGTTTATGGGTATTGTACCTAACCTTGTTACTGGAGTTTGGGTAGGTGGTGATGATCGTGCAGTTCACTTCCCAGGTATTGGTTATGGTCAGGGAGCAACAATGGCATTACCTATCTGGGGAATGTATATGAAAGAAGTATATAAGAATGAAGACTTGGAGATTTCTAAAAGCGAATTTTCAAAACCAAGTAACTTAACAATCACAACTAATTGTGATGATTATAAGAGTTCTGGTGTAAGCGACGAGCTGCCAGATGAGCTAGATTTTTAATAGTTTCACACATACATAATGATAAAGAGTGCGAGCAATCGCACTCTTTTTTTTGGATTCATTTTTAGATGTTCAATTACGCTTTCGCGAAAGCGTAATTTGATACAAAATCCGTACTTTTAGTACTTATAAACTAAGAATATGATAACAAAGAAAGTGACTGGAGTAGACGCCGCACTAGAAGGTGTTGAAAGTGGAATGACAATGATGCTTGGAGGTTTTGGTCTCAGCGGTATTCCAGAAAATTCTATAGCTAAACTAGTAGCTCTTGACGTCAATAATCTCACCTGTATTTCTAATAATGCCGGAGTCGATGATTTTGGACTAGGGCTGTTGTTACAGAAAAAGCAAATAAAGAAAATGGTTTCCAGTTATGTGGGCGAAAACGCCGAGTTTGAACGCCAGATGCTTAGTGGTGAGCTTGATGTAGAGCTTATACCGCAAGGAACACTTGCAGAGCGATGTAGAGCAGCGCAAGCAGGATTTCCAGCAATATATACACCAGCAGGATACGGAACTGAAGTAGCCGAAGGAAAAGAAACGAGAGAATTTGACGGAAAGATGTATGTGCTAGAACATGCCTTTAAAGCAGATTTTGCTTTTGTAAAGGCATGGAAAGGTGACGCTGCAGGTAACTTAATATTTAAAGGGACTGCAAGAAACTTTAATCCTAATATGTGTGGGGCAGCTACTATAACTGTTGCAGAGGTGGAAGAGCTTGTGCCGGTAGGGACACTAGATCCTAATCAAATACACATTCCAGGGATTTTTGTACAACGTATTTTCCAAGGAGAAACGTATGAAAAGAGAATAGAACAACGCACCGTTAGAACAAGAGACTAATTATGGCTTTAGATAAAAATCAAATTGCACAACGCATTGCAAGAGAAGTACAAGATGGATATTATGTAAACCTAGGTATCGGTATCCCTACGCTTGTTGCAAACTATGTACGTGAAGATATTGACGTAGAGTTTCAAAGTGAGAATGGAGTGCTGGGAATGGGACCTTTTCCATATGATGGAGAAGAGGATGCAGATATTATCAATGCAGGAAAACAAACAATCACAACCTTGCCAGGAGCAAGTTTTTTTGATAGTGCTACTAGCTTTAGTATGATACGTGGTAAACATGTAGACCTTACCATTCTAGGTGCTATGGAGGTTGCAGAAAATGGTGACATCGCAAACTGGAAAATACCTGGTAAAATGGTGAAAGGTATGGGAGGAGCAATGGATCTCGTTGCAAGTGCAGAGAATATTATTGTAGCTATGATGCATACGAACCGCGCAGGAGAATCAAAACTTTTGAAAAAATGTAGCCTGCCACTTACTGGTGTAGGATGCGTAAAAAAGATAGTTAGTAATCTTGCCGTACTAGAAGTTACCGAAGCAGGTTTTAAACTACTTGAGAGAGCTCCAGGAGTATCTGTAGAAGAGATTCAAGCAGCAACCGAAGGAACATTAATTATAGATGGTGATATCCCAGAAATGAAGTTTTAATATACTTCAATTTAGTAAAACATAGTCTCCAATTATCTGATGAACCATTAAAAAAATGGTTTTTTGAGATAGTTGGAGATTTTTATTTTAAAGAAACCTTGTGGTCGTATTCTCTTCTTAAGATAACACAGGTTTTACCCTTCTCAGGTTCTATTTTTTCTTCATACACAATCCTTTGTTTTGTGTGAGAGCATATGGATGCTCTAATAATAAATATGCTTGATTTAAAACGCTTCCCTCAAGATGGTTTTAATGAGCTCTATATGACTATTTATCAGTTGTTAAAAATGTAGAGCGCTTGCTTCTTGATTTTGTCTAAATAGAGAATATTCTTACATTTTATACTGAGTTTTATCCACACAAATCAAAAGAGAGGTTTCTTAGCTTAAAATCGAGAACATCAATTAATGACGTTTAAAAACTCAATATTTCGATGAAATACACAATATTTTAACATTACAGCAAATTTTCTTAATCAAAACCCTTGCAGATGTGTAATTTTATAGTACTTTAGCAGTCCCCCAAATCAAGTAATTGATTTCGATTAAATGCTAAGTAAGTTCGTTAACGAACGTGGTAATTTAGTTTTATAGTATGACTTAAACGTATAAGAGTGTTTTAAGTTATGATTTGTTAGAAATCCGCGGGGGGAGCCCTGCGGATTTTGTTTTAAACCTCATTTGTCTTTCATCCCTACTATGGAAAAACTAACAAACTCTACTAGATCATTTGTTTCTGGTGTAAAACATGCTGCAGATTTTACCACAAATTGTGCTAGGCTAGCAAAGAAGGTATTTCTATTTATGATCTAGTAACGCTTACATTCCTTTTGGAATGGCATGAATAAGTTTTTGAGTATACTCCTTTTCTGGCTGTTCATAAATACGGTCTGCATCTCCTATCTCTTCTATTTTACCTTTATTCATAACCACTAGCTGGTCAGACATGTATTTTACCACAGCAAGATCATGCGAGATAAAAATATAGGTAAAGCCAAAATCTGTTTTAAGTTCATTAAGAAGGTTAAGCACCTGTGCTTGTACAGATATATCTAGGGCACTTACAGACTCATCACAAATAATTAATTTAGGGTTTACGGCAATCGTACGAGCAATCCCTATGCGCTGTCGCTGTCCTCCAGAAAACTCATGAGGATAACGATCATAATGCGATGCTTCTAGACCCACGAGTTCTAACAATTCTAGCACGCGCTGCTTTCTCATAGATTTAGAATCGTAAAGTTTATGGACTTCCATAGGCTCTATAATAGCCTGGCCTACAGTAAGCCTGGGATTAAGAGAGGCAAAAGGATCTTGAAAGATAATTTGTATTTCCTTTCTTAAACTTCTCAATGCTGCTCCACGCATCTCATTAATAGCCATTCCTTTGTATAGAATGGTTCCTGCAGTCGCTTTATCTAGTTGTAAGATGGCGTTTCCTAGGGTAGATTTACCACAACCAGACTCGCCTACGAGACCTAAGGTTTCTCCCTCATAAATGGAGAATGAAACATCATCCACCGCTTTAAAGGCAATATCTTCAGCGAAGATGCCGGCACTAGAAAAGTATGTTTTTTCTACATTAATAACCTCTAGTAAAGGTGGCTGTGCATAGAGTTTTCTTTGATGTTCGGTTCTTTCGGATTTTGTCTCTGCTTCAGAAAGTGGTTTTTTATCTAGGTAATCTTTTATCGTGGGTAACTTTTTCAGGCGTTCATTTAATGACGGTCTCGCACTCAACAATGCTTTTGTGTACTGATGTTGTGGATTTGAAAATAACGCTTTCGCGAAAGCGTATTCAACAATATCTCCTTTATACATCACAGCAACCCTGTCTGCAATCTCGCTCACTAAGGAAAGGTCATGAGAGATGAAAATAATACTCATCTGATTTTCTAACTGTAATTCCTTAAGCAATAATATAATCTCCTGCTGAACGGTAACATCTAAGGCAGTAGTAGGCTCATCTGCAATAAGTATTTTAGGCTTACAAGCGATAGCCATCGCAATCATTACGCGTTGTTTTTGACCTCCCGAAATCTCATGAGGATATGCGCGAAAAATCTTCTCCACCGTAGGCAGTTTTACCTTTTCAAATAAGCGCAGCGTTTCTTCCTTTGCAGATTTTCGGTTGAGCGAAGCATGTTGTAAAAGAATTTCTACCACTTGCTCACCGCAGCGCATTGACGGATTGAGACTACTCATAGGTTCTTGAAAAATCATGGAGATTTCATTACCTCGTATTTTTTGAAAATTCTTTTCACTAGTATCTAGTAATGATTGATTTTCAAAAACTATGGTGCCTTCAATAAGCGTGTTTTTCTTAGGCAAAAGCCCTAGGATAGCAAGTGATGACACACTCTTTCCAGACCCTGATTCACCCACAATCGCAAGAATTTCATTTTTATAAAGATCAAATGAAATGTTATGTATTACTTCTTGTACTTCCCCTTGCTGTTTAAAGGATATAGATAGTTGGTCTACAGTAAGGATTTTTTGTGGCTGCATACTTCAAAAATACGATTTCTTACGGTCTGTTTTTAAAAGGATACATCGCAATTTGTAACACAAAAACGAGCTTGATTTGAGACTTTTTATAGTTATCCTAATATTTCAAAACATCATTGAATGTATTCAGCTATAGAAAATGAGTAGTTCTTGTTTAGAGATTCATCCAGTTCTTCACACAAATCGTATTTCTTAAAAAAATCTTAAAAATTTTTGTGTAGTTCGTCGAAAAGATTATGATTTCTTTATTGAAATGACGTCATTTACTGGGTAAGCATATAATTTTAGCAAAATAAATGCTAAATAATATGTTTTATTAAGATTTCCCTATAATTAATTTAAAACTACAGTATGAAGAAAATCTACTCCTTTTTCCTAATGACTATTCTATTAGGAACCGCCGTTTATGCACAGACCAGTGTGGACGGAATCGTCCAAAATTATCTAAGTAGCAATGCAGAAGAAGTTGGCTTGAAGTCTACAGACGTTGCTCAATGGAAAATTACTGACATCGTACCTTCTCTCAATCCTGAAATACAGCACGTTTATGTAAAACAAATGTATCAAGGTATTCCAGTACAAAACGGAACATACAAACTCACCGTAAGAGATGGTAAAGTTACCTACGAGATAAACCAATTTGCAAAAGATGTTGCTCAAAAAGCTGCTGGAGCATCACTTTCATTGTCTCCAGAAAACGCAATTCTTAAGGTTGTAAATGCTCATAGTCTTAAGATACCAAGCAATCTAGGAGTTACAAAATCTTCTGGTAATCTTCTTGAATATGCAAATTCTGGAATAAGCTTAGAGCCTATCAAAGTAGAAAAAGCATACCTAGCAATAGGTGATAAAATGCACCTCACTTGGAATGTATCTCTTTACCAACTTGATGCGCAGCACTGGTGGAATGTAAATGTAGACGCATCTACAGGAGAAATCCTTAAAACCACAGACTGGGTGATTTCTTGTTCTTTTGAAGATCCTAATCACACAGAGCATGGTCATACAACTACAGAAGAGCCAGTAGTAAATTATGGGCCGCGCAGTGCTACTGAAGCGAGCTATACCGCAGCTGCAGTAGGAGGAGGGTCTTATAATGTTTTCCCGCTAGGGATTGAAAGTCCTAGTCACGGTAACCGTGTTGTAGTAACAGATCCAGCAAATGCTAATGCATCTCCTTATGGATGGCACGACACAAACGGATCTGCTGGTGCAGAGTTTACAACAACGCGTGGTAATAATGTACTCGCGCAAGATGATACTAATGGTAATAATGGAACAGGTACAAGTCCTAATGGAGGAAGTGCTCTTAACTTTGATTTTAGCCTTAATTTAAATAACACTCCGTCTACTTTCTTACCAGCAGCTACTACAAACTTATTTTACTGGAATAATATCATGCATGATGTATGGTACCAATATGGTTTTACAGAGGCGGCAGGTAATTTTCAAGAAAATAACTATGGTAAAGGCGGAGCAGGTAGTGATTCTGTAAATGCAGATGCTCAAGACGGCAGCGGGACTAATAATGCAAACTTTGCAACACCACCAGATGGTCAAAACCCTAGAATGCAAATGTTTTTATTCACAAATCCTACCCGTGATGGTGATTTTGACAACGTAATTATTGCACATGAGTACGGTCATGGTATTTCTACACGTCTCGTAGGAGGACCTGGTACAAACGCATTAGGAGGTTCTGAACAAATGGGTGAAGGATGGTCAGACTGGTTAGGTATGGTAATGACTATACGTCCAGGAGATACAAGAGATACTGCGAGAGGAGTGGGAACGTATGCAATAGGAGAGCCTACAACAGGGGCAGGAATACGTCCTACGAGATATGCTACAGACTTTGCTGTTAATGGAACAACTTACAGTGACGTTCCGGGATTAGTAGCACCACACGGAGTGGGATATGGTTTTGCAACTATTCTTTGGGATATGACTTGGGATCTTATTGATCAAGAAGGATATGACCCTAATCAATACAGCGGTAATGGCGGTAATAACATCGCAATGTCACTAGTAATAGAAGGACTTAAAAACACTGCAAATAATCCAGGATATGTTTCTGGCCGTAATGGAATCCTACAAGCAGACCAAGATCTTTACGGAGGTCAGTACAACTGTTTAATATGGGATGCTTTTGCTAGACGCGGAGTAGGTGTAGATGCCGTAGAAAATAGCAACGGAGGAACAAACACAAATTCAGATCAAGTAGTATCATTTACAAGTGGATGTTCTGGACCACCAGCGCCAGTATCTTGTACTAGTACCGTAGCGTCGTTCCCGTATGCTGAAGGTTTCGAAAACACAATTGGAGCATGGTCTCAAGACACATCAGATAATATTGACTGGACAGTAAACTCATCTGGTACGCCATCTTCTGGTACAGGACCAGCAGCTGCAAATGAGGGGTCATTTTACATCTATGTAGAAGCATCTGGTGACGGTGCAGGATTCCCGACTAAGACAGCAACTTTAAATTCTCCTTGTTTTGATCTAACAGGAGTAAACGGAGCAGAAGTTACATTTAGTTACCAGATGACAGGTAGTGCTGTAGGGACAGTGCGTCTTGAAGCAAGAGATGATGCAACGCAAACATGGGATGAATTATGGGTGCAATCAGGAGATAAAGGAGCAGCTTGGCTAGATGCAACCGTAAGTCTTGCATCTTATGATGGAGCTACACAATTACGTTTCCGTGCTACTACTGGAACTTCTTGGCAGGGTGATATTGCTATTGATGGCTTTGCTATTGATGGTACTGCTCCGGCAGATACCCAAGCACCTACTGCGCCTACTAATCTTGCAGTAACAGATGTTACTACAACATCTGTAGCTTTATCATGGACAGCAGCTACAGATAATGTGGCAGTAACGGCATATGATGTCTTCCAAGGAACTAATAACCTAGGAGAAGTAACTGCTACTTCGGCAAATATAACAGGTTTAGTAGAAGGAACTACCTATCAATTTACGGTTCGCGCCAAAGATGAAGCAGGTAATATCTCAGGAAATAGTAATACTGTAAGTGCGACAACTGATACTACTGCACCACCTAGTGGGTGTGTAGGTACAGCAAGTGCTCCATATAGTGAGAGTTTTGAGTCAGGATTAGGTCAGTGGTCACAAGCTACAGGAGATGATATAAACTGGACACGTGATGCTTCAGGAACGCCATCTAATAATACAGGGCCAAGTTCTGGAGCTGATGGATCTTTCTATTTATATGTAGAAGCGTCAGGTAATGGAACAGGTTTTCCTAACAAAAGAGCGATTATAAACTCACCTTGTTTTGATTTAACAGGAGAAACAGAAGCAAACTTTACCTTTGATTATCATATGTTTGGATCTACAGACGGTGGTCGTATAGATCTTGAAGCAAGTGCAGATGGAGGTACGACATGGACAAGCCTATGGAATCAAACTGGAAACCAAGGTAACCAGTGGAATGCTGTAACAATCAATCTTGATGGATACACTGGCGGAACAGTGCAATTACGTTTCAACCGTATTACTGGAAGTACATGGCAATCTGACGTTGCTATTGATAATGTAGTACTATCTGCTGGAGGTGGAGGAGGTGACACAGGAGCGCCATCTGGATACTGTGCATCAAATGGAAATAATACTAATGATGAGTATATACAACGTGTACAAATAGGAAGTATTAATAATGCAACCGGAGCATCTGCTGGCGGTTACGGAGATTTTACAAACCTTTCTACAACATTAGGAAGTAGTAATACAATAACTATTACTCCAAGATGGACGGGAACTGTATATAATGAAGGGTATGCAGTATTTGTAGACTGGAACCGTGATGGAGATTTTACAGATGCAGGAGAGACCGTATACACGAGAGCAGCAACGTCTGCTACTCCAATAACGGGAACATTTAGCGTGCCTTCTGGAGCATCTCAAGGACTAACGAGAATGAGAGTCTCTATGAAGTACAACGGGATCCCTACAGCTTGTGAGAGCTTCCAGTATGGAGAAGTAGAGGATTATATTGTAAATGTGGTAAGTAGTGCTGGATTTGGAGCAAATGATGCTCAGAGCAGCCTTACTGAAGCAGCAGGAAGTGGAGAATTCTCTATATTCCCTAATCCTGTAACTCGTGGAGAACTTTCAATTAACTTAAACGGCACAGAAGCAACCGCTGTGACTATCTATAATCTATTAGGGCAGGTAGTACACAAAGGTAATTTTGAAAACACACTTGATGTTTCAAGATTAGAGACTGGTGTTTATATTCTTGAAGTGGAAACTGCAACTACAAAAATGGTAAAACGTTTTATTAAGAAATAGTGTTCATTTCTTAGTTTAGTAGACTATAAAGAAAAGCCCGATATCAAATTGATATCGGGCTTTTTCTATGTGGATAATTACGCTTTCGCGAAAGCGTATTCAACTTAATAAAACAACATTATCACTTATTGAGAAATTTCTTAAATTCTTCTGTGGTGTATATTTTCCAGATACCTAGTATTCCTGCAATGACCTGTAAAAACGCACCGCCACTTAATAATTCTGGTGCTAATGGCCAGTGCATAACCTTAAATAGAGCACCTAATACAGTGCAAATGAGCCCTAGAATAAATATGGTTAAAATGTGTTTTACCTTCATGATGAGTAGTAACTAGTTATACAGAAATGATTTCGCTCTCTTCGAGTAGTTTCTCGTTGCGCAGTCTCAATACAATTTGAGCAACAGCAACGGTATCTTTTTCACAATATACTACAATACGTTTTATATCCTTTTCTTCGTAGTAGACTGCCCTTACTTGGCTGCCGTCTATATCGTCCTTAGGAGAAGGGATTCCAAGTATTTTTGTGAGTAGCTTTAAAGAAGTGTAGTGTTTATAATCTCCAAACTTCCACAAATCTAAGGTATCAATATGAGGTATTTCCCAAGGTTTTTTCCCAAAAAGATTGAGTTTGTGAGGTAATGTAACACCTTTAATAATCATTCTACGAGCGATGTATGGAAAGTCAAACTCCTTACCATTATGGGCACAAAGAAGATGCTGCTTGCCATTAAAATGTGTTTCTAGTAGGGTTTTAAAATCAGTGAGAAGTATAGTCTCATCATCTCCGGCAAAAGAGGTGGTTCTAAATCTTTTGCCTTCCACACTAGCGTTGAAGTAGCCTACAGAGATACATACGATTTTTCCAAATTCTGCCCAGATTCCGGCACGCTCATAAAAAGCTTCTGGTGTATGCTCGTCTTTGCGTAAATATTTTGTTTTATCTGTATAAAGTAACTTTTCAGTTTCATCTAGATTGTCATAAGAAGCATGCTGAGGTACGGTCTCAATATCAAGAAAAAGAATATGTTCTAGCTGTAACGTATCTATCATTTGTCTATTTGGTTAATTTCAAGCCTAAGGCCTTATTTAATGATGTTAAAATACAATAAAATGCTAATTGGCAGTGGTTTATGTATTTTGAAATTTGCAATTAGGTTATCCGTAAGATCATTTTCGGTAGATACATAAAAGTTTTCTTTGCTTTCGCGAAAGCGAGATTTAAAGCATTACCTCAAAACAATGAGCCTTGGGTAACGGGACTTTCATGTGCTAGTAGCCATTTTTTACGATGCAATCCGCCAGCATAACCAGTAAGAGAGCCATCACTACCTATCACGCGATGACAAGGAATTATGATAGAAATAGGATTCTTACCATTTGCACTTGCTGCTGCACGTATAACCTTAGGGTCACCCAGCTGTTTTGCCATAGCGAGATAAGAGGTTGTCTTCCCAAATGGGATCGTCTCTAGCGCTCTCCATACCCGACGTTGAAAATCTGTCCCTAGCGGACTAAGTTTAAGGGAAAAAGCAGCTCGTTTTCCAGCAAAATATTCTTGGAGTTGGGTGGCAGCATCCTCCAGTACATCTGGAATTGTAGAAGAAGGCGTTACATCTGTTTCTATAAATAATACAGAACTCAGGCCATCGCTGGAGCCTTCTAGCTGTAATAATCCTATAGGTGTAGCTATGATTACATTTTCCATTAACTCAAATATACCACTTAAGGTATTGTTTATCTTATTGCCAATCAGTACTTTTATGGATTATAATATCTACATATGCGGCTCGCGCAACACCTTACTTATCTTATTTTTAGCTTATTTTCTTTTATAATAATGGCGCAAACGCCATCTCAAAACATAGAAAATTATCAAAGCAATACTCTGGATCTTGCTGCTATCCAATTGCAGAATCAAGAATATAAAAGTGCTATCCAAACGCTCGATGAGGTTCTAAAAAGAGCGCAAAATCAAGACGATAAAAATAAGCAGTACAGTGGTTACTCCATTCTAGGTAATGTGTATTTATCACTACAAGACACCACAAAATCACGTAATGTTTTTGAGAAGGCATTAGTGATAGCTCAGGAGCTTAAAAATGATACACTACTAGCATCCTCCTACAACGATTTAGGAAAGTTATATGCATCCTCTGAGGAATATCAAGAAAAGGCAATTAACTACTTGCAAAGAAACATCGAACTCATAGAAAAGTTAGATGGCTCAGATAAGTCACTTGCAGCCCGCATAAACCTCGCAACACTGTATTTAAAACAAGAAAATTTTGAAGAAGCTTATCCTGCTTTAATGCAAGCAAAATTTGCAAGTTTGCGCGATTCTTTAGATCGTAAAAGTCGCGCACGAGTACTCACATTGTTAGGAAGATACTACACTAGCAGTAAACAAGAAACACTCGCCGAAGATGCTTTTATGGAAGCGATAGACATCAGCTTCTCAGAAGGCTTAGTAGCCGAAGAGGAGGAAGCTCAAAAGCATCTTGCAAAATATTATGAAAACAATAAAAATTTTGAGGCAGCATACTACCATTCACAACGACAATTACAGCTAGCAAACGAGGTTTTTAAAAATGAAAACCAAAAGGAGTTACAAGTAGCAAGTGCTCAGTTTTACTCTCGAGAGAATGAACGTGACCTTGAGATAGCAACAAAGGAAAAAGAACTTTTAGATAGATTGGCTGAGAGTTCGCTTAAGACCACGACAGCACTCCTTTTTGCTTCATCCATATTACTTGTGGCGCTTTTTATAATTTTCACATTGTATCGAGCACGCAAGCAAAACTTATTGCGCTTACGCGAAAAAAATAAGCAACTAGAAAAAGCAAAAAATGACGCCGAAGAGCTTTCTAAACTTAAAACCCAATTCTTCTCAACTATAAGCCACGAGTTACGTACACCGCTTTACGGTGTTATAGGGATTGCCTCAATTTTACTTGAAGATACCGAAGTAAATAAGCATAGACATGATTTGAGGTCGCTTAAATTCTCTGCAGATTATCTACTTGCACTCATTAACGATGTGCTCCTTATGAGTAAGATGGAGGCAAAAAACATTAAGCTTGAGCACACTCCATTTAAACTCAATACACTCTTACGCAGTATCACGCATTCATTTGAATTTAGTCTAGAGCAAAATAATAATAAATTACACTTAGAGATAGATAAAGACCTTCCTAATCAACTTGTGGGAGACTCAGTAAGGCTATCTCAAATTTTAATGAACCTGATAGGAAACGCCATTAAATTTAATGAAAATGGAAATATATGGGTGCGTATAAAAAAGGAGTCTATTACTGCAGATGGGCTTTATAGAACGGCATTTAGCATAGAAGATGATGGCATGGGAATTCCTGAAAATAGCCAGCAAAGTGTTTTTGAAGAATTCTCTCAAGTAGAAAATAAAAACTACAACTATCAAGGTACTGGCCTAGGATTACCTATTGTGAAAAAATTACTAGCGCTTTACGATAGCGATATAACATTAGTAAGTGAAGAAGGAAATGGTGCGACATTCTCATTTGTAATTAACCTAGAGAAAGCCACGGGAATAGCAGCTGTAGAGCAACAACAACTAGACGCTATAGAAAGTGTACATACACTGCAAGGAGCGCATCTTCTAGTAGTAGATGATAACCGCATTAACCAAAAGATCACCCAAAAGCTTCTTGAAAACAAAGGCTTTACATGTGACCTCGCTAGTGATGGTATAGAAGCAGTAACCATGGCTCAAAGGCAATCATATGACCTAATTCTTATGGATATCCATATGCCTAAAAAAGACGGTGTCGAAGCGACTAAGGATATTAGAAAATTTGACACAGATATCCCAATAGTAGCACTCACAGCTGTGGAGATTGATGAGATACGTCATAAAATCTACAAGGCAGGGATGGATGACATTCTAGTTAAGCCTTACGATGTATCTCTATTCTTAAGTGTAATACTTCGTAATATAAAAAACAAAAAGGCACAAACAATTTTACCTACTGGAGAAGAGCTTCTAAATTGATGTTATAAACCAGAAGGCTTATTTTCTGGATTGCTGTCATCATAAAGACCTAAGGTCTTTGCGCGTTTTTGCCAGTTTTTTCTAGCTAGGGTTTGCAAGTCGGCAACGCTGTCGCTTTCATCCATAATTTCTAGTCCTAGTAAAGTTTCAATAACGTCTTCCATGGTAACGAGACCACTCATAGTTCCATACTCATCCACTACTAGCGCGACATGGTTTTTAGTAGAAATAAGCTGATCAAATAGATCTGGAATAGGCAGATTGCGCTTCGTAACAAGAATAGGACGTTCTATCTCTTTTAGGGTAGTTGAATGTTTGTCTAAAGCCATCTCGCGGTACACTTCGCTTTTTAAAACAATACCTGTGATATGATCTCTTGTTCCTTCAAAAATAGGAATGCGAGAAAAACGTAATGATTGATTCTCAGCAAAAAAGTCGGCAACGGTGGTTGATGCGTCAGCCATTTTTATCACGGTGCGAGGCGTCATGATATCTTTAGTAAGCACCTCTTTAAACGTAAGAAGATTATTAAGAATTTTTGATTCACTTTCTTCAAAAACACCATCTTCACCCGCCATTTGTGCCATTGCAGTAAAGTCTTCACGGCTCAATACACTCTCGTGATGACCACCGCCACCTACCATACGCGTAAAAAGCTGTAGTAACCATAAAATACCTGTGTATTTTAAACTGGCCACCATAATTGTGAGCGTCTTAGCCGAAAAATTTGCAAGAGACTTCCAGAATTTTGCACCTATAGTTTTTGGTATAATCTCACTCGCAATTAAGATAAGTAGCGTCATTAGAGCAGATACAAAACCAAGAAAGTTGATCTCTGTAAATCCAAGGTTAATAACAAATTCTGGGTATAAATCTGCAGCGACAGTACCCACCATCATTGCACCCACAGTATGGGCAAGCGTATTTAGGGTAAGGATTGCAATAAGCGGTTTATCTACATCTTTTTTAAGCTCTTCAAGAGTTTCAGCATAGGCTTTTCCCTCGTTTTTCTTGATGTTTATAAACGTAGGTGTCACACTCAGAAGTACAGCTTCAAGTATAGAACACAAGAATGAAAAAAAGATTGATATAGTTGCCCACAACAGTAATTGACCCATAATAAAGAGATTGTTTTATGTAAATGTATGGAAAAAGCGACGATACTTTAGCGGTGTTAGACGTACTTTATATGTAGGCACGCTTTCGCGAAAGCGTAATTAATCACATCATTGCTAAATCATAACAATAATTTAAGACCAAACACTTGATTTTTGGGTAGGTTCGCATCTCTTATAATTAGATATGAAAAAGCAAGAATTAAAGGCAGTACTTTTTGATTTTGACGGAACTTTAGTAAACTCCGAATCATTGCATTTTGATGCATTTAATGAGTTGCTAGTGCCGTTTAATATCAAATATACGTGGGAAGAGTATGCAAACACCATGGCTGGAAAGCCAGCGTACTATGCATTAGAACAAATTATCAAGGAGCATAATCTTGATGTTCCCTTTGAAGAAACGCTTAAGAAAAAAGAAGCGTTGTCTTATAAAAACCTTCGTAACTCGCCAGTTACATTTATGCCTCATGCAATAGAGACGCTCAATTATTATAGAGACAAAGGAATTACACTAGCACTTGTCACAGGAAGTGATCGTGAGATGGTAGACATTATCTTTGGTAAGGAAGATCTCGCACACTTTTTTGAGATTACAGTGACTTCCTCAGATGTAAAGGATACAAAACCTAATCCAGAATCTTACCTCAAAGCACTTAGTGATCTAGGCCTCCAGCCAGAAAATTGTATCGCTATAGAAGATACTCACAGCGGTATGACTTCTGCAAAAGACGCAGGATTGCAGTGTTTAATAGTACAACATGATACTACACAACATAAGAGGTTGCAAAGAGCAGATGCACTCTACACAGATTTAAGAGAAGCACGAGCTCATATTGAATCGCGTTTTTCTTTCTAGAAACTCATTTTTTCGCGAAAGCGGAATTATTTATAAGCGGCGATAAAATCTCTCAACTGAGAAGCATTCTCTAGGGTTAGTTTTTCAAACTGAAAGCACCTTTTGCCTTCTAACGGTTTAGATTTGATCAGGTATTTGTGAAATAATGAATCAGAAGGATAGGCCTGCAATACTTTTAAAAGAGCAGGTCCAGTCATCCTTTTTTGCACTTTATGGCAGGCGGCACAATTTGCTTGATAAATAGCCTCCCCAGCAAGCTCTTGGTCTGAAAGATCTTTATTGTACGGACTCACAGTGCCGCAAAATAGCACAGGAGGTAGCGGTGTTGAGCATTCTACATAACTATCTTCATCGTAATCTATATTCCATAAAATAATCCCTAGTAAGAAAAATCCTAGAAGAGCTACGGCATATATTACAGACGTATTACTTTTCATTAAAAATGAGGCTTTTCAAAGACTTCTTTAAAAGTAAATGCATGCTCACTAGCACCATTTTCTTGGAGATAACCAAGTCTTTCGATTGCTTCTTTTTCTGTGGGAGTAGTTCCAGCTTTTATCCACCATAACGCATAATGTGCCTCACCATATTTTTGAAACCATTCCTTCTGGCGTTTCATGATGGCAGTGTGGAACGTCGTATAAGTATACGCTCTAAGCGACTCAACATCTTCCCACACGGAGAAATTTATAAGTACTTGTTCATCTGCTAGCGCATTAGGTTGTGGTGCGGCATTCTCATCAAAAACATCCCGCCACACAAAACCTTTAGATTGTTCTGCAAGCGCGTTTACCTCATCTGTATGATCTCTAAAATCCTTCATCTCAGGATCATTTATAGAGACCCCTTTCATTCGGGCGACGTTTACTTGAGCGAGGTGGTAGTTCATATAGTTACTTTCTAGACCTGCGAGGTTTTGCCAATAGGCAACCTTGTAGGTCTGGTTATTACAGCGGATTTACCAAACCAAGTTGTTATTAATTTTTGGTAATGCTTGTCGTTCAGACCTACAAGGAAGTCTTCGTTCCTCAGACTATACCTCGCAGGTCGTTGTGTTATTCTAATTAACTAATCAGCTTTACGACATCCTTTGCAAAGTAACTTGCCATCATGGTTGCTCCAGCACGTTTAATGGCAATTACTTGCTCCATCATCACGCTATCATGATCTAGCCAACCTTTTTCGGCAGCGGCTTTGAGCATTGCATACTCGCCACTCACTTGATATACAGCAATAGGTACATTTACTGCTTCTCGTAAATCACGCACAATATCTAGGTAACATAGTCCTGGTTTTACCATTACAATATCTGCTCCTTCTTCTACATCCATGAGTGTTTCTTTAATCGCCTCATCACGATTTGCAAAATCCATCTGATATGTTTTCTTATCCTTTGGAACATCTTTGAGATCAACAGGGGCGCTATCCAATGCATCACGGAAAGGGCCATAAAAAGAGCTCGCATACTTTGCGCTATAGCTCATAATGCCAGTGTTATAAAAACCTTCATCTTCAAGGAGGCTACGCATTTCAAAAATACGACCATCCATCATATCGCTTGGCGCAAGAATATCTGCACCTGCACGAGCGTGGCTTAGTCCCATTTCGGCAAGAACAGCGGCAGTGTCGTCATTTACAATCTCTCCATTACCTACAATCCCATCGTGGCCAAAAGAAGAATACGGATCTAATGCCACATCTGTCATCACAACCATTTCTGGGCATGCATTTTTTACTGTTTTAATAGCACGCTGCATGAGCCCGTCACTATTAAGAGCCTCTGTTCCAGAGTTATCTTTAAGGTTATCTGGTACTTTTACAAAAAGCAGTACAGATTTTAATCCCATTGACCACAACTCTTTTACCTCTTTGGCTATGAGCTCTAAGCTATACCTGTAATACCCAGGCATAGAGTTAATTTCTTCTTTCACACCCTTTCCTTCTACCACAAAAAGTGGAACAATAAAATCATTAGGAGTGATGTATGTCTCGCGCACTATAGAACGTATAGCTTCTGAGGTGCGTAGTCTGCGATTTCTGCGTAGCATAAAAAAGAGGTATATAGATTTATAATCGTCTCGTTAGGTGACCACAACTCTTTTACAAATAGTCGTTCGTACTTCGAATTGTGTGCCTTATATTTAAACAAATTTACCAATTAATTTTCCACTCCCTTTGCTTAAAGAAGCCTTTCATTTCATATACCCGTGGCGCACCTATCAGGAGCGCTTTTTAAAGGATTTTAATGATCACATTGCAGACGACCATTTGCATGTAGTCGCACCTCCAGGGTCTGGAAAGACAGTACTTGGCCTTGAGATGATGCGCCGTGTTAACCAGAAGACGCTTGTACTTGCACCTACAATTACAATAAGAAACCAGTGGGAGCAACGTATGTTTGAGTGCTTTGTAAGAGAGGAAGATTGTACTATTCCGCTTTCGCGAAATATAAAAGAGCCTGCACACATCACTTTTGCTACTTACCAGTCACTACATGCTTTTTCAAAAAATGAAATGGAAGGCGATATGGATCGGCTGGTAGCTTTTTTCGCGGAAGCGGGCATCAAACATATTGTATTAGACGAAGCACATCACCTTAAAAATGAGTGGTGGAAACCACTTTTTGCCCTCAAAAAACTAGAGGGAACACTCACCGCATTGACCGCCACACCACCTTATGATAGTGAGCAACGAGAAATAGCCAAATATTTCCAATTATGCGGCCCGATAGATATTGAAATAAGCGTTCCAGAATTAGTAAGAGAGGGAAATCTATGCGCACACCAAGATTACATTTATTTCTCCGAACCAGACGAAGCTCAAATTCAATACATTCTTAAATACCGAGTAAAATCAAAGGGTTTCATTGATTCATTGGTAGAAAATGATAATTTTGGAACGTTCGTTTTAGAACATACTTTGTACACATTGACAGATGGATTACTAGATCCTATTTATGAGAAACCAGATTTTTACGTTGCCATTCTCGTGTATCTTCAAGCACGTGGCCATGAGATTCCAAAAGAGAAAATAGAGGTGCTGGGAGTAGATACCGAGAAGGCACAATTGCCACTTTTTAATCAAGAATGGGCAGAGCGATTATTACAACCCATACTCGTTACAGATAGAGAGCTTTTTCTAGAAGATGAGGAGATGCTGCTGGATGTAGAAAAGCAGTTACGTAGAGTTGGTGCCTTTGATAATAACCGAGTGAATTTTAAAGGAGAGCGTCAGCTCTATAAATCACTTGCGCAAAGCCCTAATAAACTTAAAAGTATTTGTGAGATCATAGATTTTGAATCCCAAGAAATGGGAGCAGATCTTCGTGCAGTAATCCTCACTGATTATGTGCGAAAAGAATTTTTAGAAAGTGTAAACGATGACCTGGCAGATGTAAATAAACTTGGTGTTGTTCCTATTTTTTATCACTTGCGACACTCGCTTGCACAACACGAAGAACGCTGGCAAGGAATAAACAGATTAGAAAAACTAGCCGTTCTCACGGGTACACTTGTTATTGTACACAAGCGCTTAGAAAGCGAAATCATCAAAGTACTATCAAATGATGATTATACCATTACACCTCTTGATGGGACGCAGTTTATCATTGTAAAAACAAAGGAGCGTGCAAAGAGCATTATTGTGAGTGTGATTACTCAGTTATTTACAGATGGTCACATACAAATTTTGGTAGGTACAGCAGCTCTGCTAGGGGAAGGATGGGATGCTCCCGCTATTAACACACTAGTTCTCGGTTCTTACGTGAGTTCTTTTGTTATGTCTAACCAGATGCGCGGTCGTGCAATACGCGTACAATCTGGTAATCCAGAAAAAGTGGCTTCCATCTGGCATCTCGCGTGTATAGACCCTACCATTGATGGCGGTGGTGAAGATGTGGCAAAACTTGTAAAACGTTTTGACGCCTTTTGTGGCGTATCCTTAGAGGATGATCCTTTTATAGAAAATGGCGCCGACCGCTTTGCACTGCCTACAACTATTGTCAATAAAGAAGTACTTAATAATAAAATGCTGCAGCTAGCAGCAAAGAGAAGCCATATTAAAGAGCGCTGGAAAAAGGCAATAGGGACTGGAAAGTTACTCGTAAGAGAACTAAAGTTTGATTTTAGCCCCAGTAACAAGAAGAAAGAAGTCGAAACACAAAAGGTCTATTATAAAGATGCTGTAAAGTATAGTTTTATGCAGCTAGGCGCGGTCATTACTATGACTATCCCAGAGGTGATTATTAATAATGTAGGCAGCTATTTTTCTAAAGGAATGTTGTTTTTTATATACGCCACCCTCGGCTCTATTGTCCTCGCGTTAGCGCCCAAAACCTATAAGGCGATTGTCAAGTACCTTAAATTTGGTCGCATCGATAAGCAAGTGTATAAAATGGGGCAAGTGGTTTTAAAGTCACTGCGTGAGCGATTACTCATTACCACCCAACTACAACGAATGAAGCTCGGCGTAGAGTATTTACCTAACGGGGAGATTGCTTGTTTTCTCACAGGCGCCACGGCAAAGGAGGAAATACTCTTTGTAAACTGCCTGCAAGAACTTCTAGAACCCGTAGATAATGCACGCTATATGATTGAACAATCGGGTTGGTTTCAAGAGAAATTTGGACTTGCAAACTACTACAGCGTCCCGTCTATATTTACAGCCAACAAGAAAGATGCTGCCTTGTTTTTCAAGTACTGGAAGATTTTTGTGAGTGAAGAGGCAACACTCACCTTTACAAGAACCCGCGATGGAAGGAAGAAATTACTTAAAGCACGTTTTCACTATTTGAATACCGAGAATGGCCTCAAAACCAAGACGAGTGCTATATGGAGGTAAGAGGTTTTTCGCTTTCGCGAAAATGTGAAGACTCATTGGTCATAAGTCACACAGGGTAATTTATGACCAATAAGTAGTTTTGGTGTTTAAGAAACCCACTCCTTCGGTTGTTGCAGTACTTTAATTAATCGTTCTTCTTCGCTTCCAGGTGCTGGGTGATGATCATATTTCCACTGTACTACAGGCGGAAGACTCATTAAGATACTTTCAATACGGCCATTAGTTTTTAGCCCAAAGAGGGTTCCTTTATCGTGTACAAGGTTAAATTCTACGTAACGACCACGGCGTATTTCTTGCCAGTCTTTTTGTTCTTTCGCGAAAGCGGTATCCTTTCTACGCTCCACAATAGGGACATACGCCTCTAAGAAACTATCGCCCACAGTGGTGACAAAGTTGTACCAATCTTGCATAGAGCGCCCTTCGGTAGCTTTGCAATAGTCAAAAAATAAGCCTCCTATACCGCGACCTTCGTTGCGGTGTGCGTTGTAAAAGTACTCATCACAACGTGCTTTGTATTTTGGGTAAAAGTCGGCATTGTGTGCATCACATGCAGTTTTGCAAGTCTGGTGAAAGTGTGTAGCATCTTCATCAAAAAGATAGTATGGCGTGAGATCTTGACCTCCACCAAACCACTGATCTACAATGTTACCCTCGCTGTCATACATCTCAAAATAACGCCAGTTTGCGTGCACCGTAGGCACCATAGGACTGCTAGGATGAAGCACTAGTGAGAGACCGCAGGCAAAGAAATTTGCATCTTTCACACCAAAGTGTTTTTGCATTGCCTCAGGAAGTATACCATGCACTTGTGAGGTGTTTACACCTCCTTTTTCAAAAATATTTCCATTTTCAATCACACGTGTGCGACCACCACCACCTTCAGGGCGTTTCCAGTTATCTTCTTGAAATGTTGCTTTACCGTCAAGTTGCTCCAGTTTTGAAGTGATTTGATCTTGAAGATTGAGAATGTAGGCTACAAATTGTTCTTTCATTATATGCTTTTCAAACCCAAAATAAAGGGTGTATTGTTAATTTTTATGTTTTACTCAGATTACACCTCTCAGGTTAGGATATTCTGGAATTTTTGGCTTCCACTTCTCAAACTACATCTAGTAATTACGAGCTAATTTACAGGCACTATACTTTTCTTTTTATCGAGCAGTGTTACCGTCTGCACAGTTGCCGCAGTTACAGAAACAGGTAATACTAATATAATTCCCACTATGGGAATTAGTAAAAACAACATAAAGACCATCCCATTCCCAATGGCTTGTCCTTTGTTACTCTTTACAAAATCAATGCTCTCGCGATATTTAAAATGACGTTCTAGGGTGTAATCCATATTACCAAAACCTGCATAATAGGACTGTGTGAGAAAAAGTAATACGGTTGCCGCTATGCTGCCTATAATTGGAATAAGATTGAGTAATAAAATTGGGATGGTGATGAGTAATTCCAGCCCTAAGTTACGCACGTTAATACGCACACCTCGCACGAGTTGCTCTGCATTACTTGTGTCTCTGTGTGCGTGATGTTCTCCTTTTAAATGTGCCTCTATTTTTTCTGACACAGGACTCATGAATGGCGCGCTTAACGCCATGATAATGTGTTTGTACAGAATAAGACCTATGGCAATTATTAAGAGTGCGCTTAAGATTTGAGCAATGGTGTCAAAACCTTGTGCGCCCCATTCCCAAGGCCATATCTGGGCAATCCAGTGGCCTAGATTATCAGAAAATCCCCATGCAGATAATCCTATAGCTGCTGCTGTAATAAAGCTTATGGTCATAGGAATTGCAAAGTATTTCCAAAGCCCCAGCTTTGAAATTAATCCAAATGATGTTCTATAGGTTTGTAGTCCGTTGAGAATGCCTTTTATCATATTATACAGCTATATCTTCTTTAAGAATCTTGCGGTCATCTTGGGTTATTCTTTTAGACCAAATGGCTAACCCAAAGGTAAGTACTCCTAACCTCCCTATAAACATAAGAATAATGATTACAATTTTTCCTATGCTACTCAAATCTCCTGTGATACCTGTGCTTACTCCCACAGTTCCAAGAGCAGAGGCAACTTCAAACAGAATGTTTTCAAAGTCAAAACTTTCTGAGAATGTGAGAATAAACGTCCCTACAAAAATGAGCGTTGTATAAAATATAAATGATGACGTCGCAACATAAAGACGTTCATAAGGAATACGCCTACCTAAAAATGTGATATTTTTAGAACCTTTAAGCCTACTCTTCATGATGGCAAATACAGCGGTTAGTGTGGTAATTTTCATTCCTCCAGCTGTACCAGAAGGAGAGGCACCTATGTACATTAAAAATATAGTTACAAGGAGCATAGGTAAGACAAAAGAGCCAAAATCAACTGTATTAAATCCTACGGTTGTCATCGCAGTCATAGATTGGAAAAAAGCAGCGCTCACACGAGCAGATCCGCTTAAATTTGAGATTGACGGTTCTAGAAAATAGAAGAATAAGTATCCAAATACTAGTAGTATAAGCGACCCCATAGTCACAATCTTTGTAGTGAAACTTAGGGAATGTGCTCTATTTTTAATCCATAAACCAACATCTGTAATCACTATAAATCCTAAAGAGCCACAAATAGCAAGCATAGAAATTGTAAAATTGATTAGACCATTATCTACATAATCTGTAAACCCACTATTAAATAAACTAAAGCCAGCTGTGCAAAATGCGCTTATACTGTGAAAAATGGATGACCAGATCGCCTCTCCCGTATCCATGCCATCCGTTTTAAAGGCGATAAAGAAAAGAATCGCTCCTAGCACTTCCATAATTACAGTATAGAGAATAACAGATTTTAAAAAATCCTTAATTTTTATTGTCACAGGAAGCGTAAACTCTGTATTTAAAATGCTTTTATGCCAAGGCGTTATCTTATGAGTGGTAGATAATAGCATAAATGTCGTAAACGTAAGATAACCTATCCCACCTAGTTGGAATAGTGTCATAATTACAAATTGACCTCCTACATTGTAAGAATCAAAAATAGATATCGTAACAAGTCCTGTAGTGCTTACCGCAGATGTAGCAGTAAAGAGATGGTCAAGTATAGGAGCACTCGTTTTTTGTAGCCAAGGAAGGCATAAAAGAATCGTCCCGACACCAACGTATGTAAGAAATCCGTAAAATAAATTTTGTTGCGGTGTCCAACCTCTTTTTAGTGCAATGTACCGCAATTTAAGTTTATTGTAACGTGTTCTCATACTAGTAAATTAACTGCAAAACTATTATTTAAGATATTAAAGAAGTGTTTTGGTATCGTTAAATTATCTCGTCTATATGGACTAGTACATCTTTTTCTAACGAAGTATTATATGCGTCAGTAAGCTTTTGCGAAAGCGGAACCATTTTAAGTAAGTGCGCTACAAAGAAATGCTCTTCTTCAGGGTAAAACTGGGCTATTATATCACGACCTACACGGTTATTGTGCAAGTCCATCGCTCTTGCTAGGGCAGCGTTTGGTGAAAAATCTTCATGCCAGTCTGTGATTTTTTTTGCCCAAGCTAGTGATCGTTGTAAAGGCAAGCCTTTTTGAGTGCTAAAATGAACGAGAAGGACATTCCACAAGGCATGGCGAAAGGCATTCTCTGGGCCGTTGAGGTGCTGTTTGTCACCATATAACTCATCGCAAATTGTAATTGTGCGACGCGTACCTCTTATTGTGGGTAAAATAAATCTAGGATGGCGTGCACTGAGCCAAAAAAGGCTCCACAGCTGTTTAAAATCCATAGATTTGACAACAGCCCAGACGTTCATTATGCTTTGTATTCTTTTACCGCTTCAATAAATGCTCCTGCATTTTCAATAGGAATGTTAGGTAAAATACCGTGACCAAGATTTACAATGTACTTGTCTTTTCCAAATTCATTAATCATCTCGTGCACCATTCTCTTAATCTCACTAGGAGGAGAGAATAAACGAGTAGGATCAAAGTTTCCTTGTAATGTGATATTGCCACCAGTAAGATAACGGGCATTGCGTGCAGAGCACGTCCAGTCTACTCCTAGTGCAGATGCTCCAGATTTTGCCATTTTATCAAGTGCAAACCAGCACCCTTTCCCAAAAGCAATTACTGGTGCCTCATCTTTAAGCGCATCGATAATTTGCTGTATGTATTGCCACGAGAATTCTTGATAATCTACTGGA
Source organism: Dokdonia sp. R78006 (assembly GCF_042466145.1). Lineage (NCBI taxonomy): Bacteria > Pseudomonadati > Bacteroidota > Flavobacteriia > Flavobacteriales > Flavobacteriaceae > Dokdonia > Dokdonia sp. R78006. The sequence continues at coordinate 1,207,654 of NZ_JAXHBU010000001.1, forward strand.
GAGAGCATTCCTCCCCAACTATCAAAAACCTGTACTGCATTTACTCCTGCGTCCACTTTTTTCTTAAGGTAAGCAATGGTAGTATCTGTAATTTTTTGAAGTAAAGCGTGAGCTGCTAGTGGTTGTGTAAAACAAAATTCCTTTGCTTTGTCAAAGTTTTTTGAGCCTTGACCTTGCACACAGTAACAAAGAATCGTCCATGGAGAACCCGCAAAACCAATTAATGGAATCTCATCATTAAGTTTCTCTTTAGTCATCTTGATGGCGTCCATCACATAGCCTAGCGTCTCATCGATATCTGGAACAATTACTTGCTCCACATCCTTAGCAGATCGTATAGGGTTAGGTAACCATGGACCTATATTAGGCTTCATTTCTACATCAATATTCATTGCTTGTGGTATCACCAGGATATCTGAAAATAAGATAGCAGCATCCATCCCATAACGACGTATAGGCTGTACGGTAATCTCACTTGCAAGCTCAGGAGTCTGGCAGCGTGTAAAGAAATCATACTTTGCTTTGATTTCCATAAATTCTGGAAGGTATCTTCCAGCCTGACGCATCATCCATACTGGTGGACGGTCTACAGTTTCTCCTTTAAGTGCTCTTAAAAATAGGTCGTTTTTTATGCTCATATCTCTAGGTCTGTTCGAGCGCAGTCGAGAACTTAATTGTACTCTTATAATAAACCTCTCGACTGCGCTCGAGGGGACGATTTTATGTTTTTCTAGACGCTTAAATTCTAGATTCTTCTTTTAATGTTTTCACCGCCTTAGCAATCGTGCTTTCTATACTTGTTGCATTAGACACAACTACCTTTTTAAAGTGTAGTCTTGCCGTTGTTGCAGTGGTCTCGCCTATGCAAAATGCTGTGCTGTCTATTGCTCGTGTGTTTTTGTTCGCTTTCGCGAAAGCGTTAACACCGCTCGGACTAAAAAAAAATATACCATCAAATGTACGGTCAAAAGACTGTGTCATTTGATGTGTTTCATAAACAATCACTTCATTGCACACTACATTATTTTCTTTGAGCAATGTAGGTAACTCATCTCTGCGCTGTCTCCCACAGAAGTAAGTGAATGGTTCGTTTTTATGGTTTTCTATTATAAAACGAGCCAATTCCTCTCCATTTAGAGCTGTTTTTGTCGTTTTTACCCCATTTTCGGCTGAAAGCGCTGTTGTTTTTTCGCCAACAGTAAAACAACTTTCTATACTTTCTAATTGTTCACTAGAAAGATTGTTAAGTAAAGCGCGTGCTCCATTTTGACTAGTGATGATCACATTTTTTAGCTTTCGCGAAAGCGTAAAAGCAACCTCTTGTGTGCGTATCGCATCATATTCCACAAATTGTAAACCTGCATTGAGAAGTAATTCTCGCTGGTTAGGTTTTAATTTTTTTGTGGATAGCACGGTCATTTTTTTAAACTACTCTTAATCTCCTTCATTAACTCTCGTCCTCCATCATCAAGAATATCAAGGGCGCAATCTGTACCAAAACCAACAGCATTTGCTTTTGAAACAACCTGCTCTACTTCAATTTTTGTGGCACCATCTAGAGAGAATAATACTCCCCTAAATCGTATGTCTTCTCCTATTTCTTCTGCAAGAGCTCCTATAGGTGCTGTACAGCCACCTTCTAATGTTTTTAAAAACTCACGTTCTATATAAGTGCACAAAGCCGTAGGCTTGTGGTTTAGTGTGGCGCATGCATCTAGACAAAACTGATCCTCTTCCATTGCGACAATGAGCATGGCTCCTTGTGCTGGTGCAGGAAGCATCCAGTCTAGTACTTCATAATTTTTTGGAAGTACCTCAATACGTTCTAATCCAGCTTTTGCAAATATGGCACCCGTCCAGTCACTATCTTCTAGTTTTTGAAGTCGTGTATTTACATTGCCACGTAAATCTGTAGTCTGATGGTTAGGGTATCTATTGAGCCATTGAGCCTGTCTTCTTAAACTTCCCGTAGCAATTGTGCATGGTTGTTTGTAGTCTGGTGCTCCTTTATGTACAAGAATATCCTCAGTTGCAGCTCTTTTGAGAACTGCAGCTTGCACAATCCCTATAGGCAATGCGGTTGGAACATCTTTCATGCTGTGTACAGCAATGTCAACGGTGCCGTTAAGCATTGCAACATCTAGCGTTTTTGTAAAAATACCTGTGATTCCTAACTCGTAGAGTGGCTTATCTAAGATAAGATCTCCAGTAGATTTTACTGGTACAAGTTCAGTCTTGTATCCGTTTGCTTCTAGTTGTGATTGCACGGTTTTAGCTTGCCAGAGTGCTAGTTCGCTATCTCGAGTACCAATTCGTATGGTTTTACTCATTGTCGTTTTCGAGTTGAAATATAGATTGTATAAGTGCTATACTTTGATCTGTAGATCCGTTTGCATTGCGTAAATGATGCGCAAACTGATTTGTAATTTTTTGAATAATCTTGTCACTCATAGCAGTTGCACTGGCCTCGCTAAAATCTGGCGTTTTCTTACGTACATTTTCAATCTCTGCAGCTTGTACTTCTTGAAGTCTTACTTTGAGAGCCTTCATGGTAGGAGCAAACTTTCTAGTTTGTAACCACACGTTAAACTCGTCTGTAATTTCTGCAATGATTGCTTCTGCTTGAGGAATATAACCCTGGCGACGTTTTAAGGTCGCGTCTGTCATTTTTGATAATTGGTCTAAGTGAAGGAGCGTGACATTCTCAAGCTCTTCTACATCATTAGACACATTTTTAGGGATAGAGAGATCTAGAATAAGTAATGGCTTTTTACTGTGTAGTAATTCTTTACTTATAGTAGGTTTTTGAGCACCTGTAGCAACTACAAGGATGTCCGTTTGTGCAATCTCACTTTGTATATCTGCATATTCCTTTACGAGTAAATTAAATTTACCTGCAATTTTTTCTGCCTTTTCTTTAGTTCTATTAATGAGCGTGATATGCTCATTTTTGGTATGCTTTACTAAATTCTCACAAGTATTGCGACCTATTTTTCCAGTTCCAAAGAGAAGGATATTCTTATCTGAAACATAAGGAACGCGAGCCATAATATATTGAACAGCTGCAAAGCTCACAGAAGTAGCTCCACTGGAAATCTCTGTCTCGTTCTTAATACGTTTACTAGCTTGGATAACAGCATTTACTAATCGCTCCATAAATGGATTGATAAGTTGTAATTTCTTAGCACGCTTAAAACCAATTTTGAGTTGGCCAATGATCTCAAAGTCACCTAGAATCTGACTATCAAGACCAGTCCCTACTTTAAAGAGATGTGCAATTGCATCGTCGCCTTTATGTAAATATGCAACGTCAAGAAATTCTTCAATGGTTCCGTGGGTATGCTCGCAGAGAATTTTAACAAGCGTCATGGCGTCTGGCGCAAAGCCGTATAACTCTGTTCTATTGCAAGTAGAAATAACAGTAAGAGCAGTTACTCCTTCATTTTTGGCACCTTCAAGAATTGCCTCTTGAGCAGTTTCAGATATTGCAAAATGACCGCGCGTAGTTGCGTCGGCTTTTTTGTAACTAATACCTATGGCGTAAAATCGTTGTCTTTTCAAAAGCAAATATTCATTTCCTCTGATACTATCAGGGACGCAAAAGTAATAGTCACTTTCTTAAAAAAATAACGCTAGCGGTATCATTTATATCGTACAAGGTGTAAAATGAACGATAGAAGACGTAATTTTACATGAAGCACAGTGTTTACAGTAAAGTAGATGCCCTTGCTATTTTGTTTATTTAGAGCGATTCTAAATAAAATAATTACTTTTGCTATGGATGTATCACAAAAAAACAACGCTGAAAGCCTAACTAATGAAACCCTCATAGAGGATGGCTTTTTTATATTGAGATTTGATAATGAATCTGCTCAAAAACAGCAAGTTGAGCGTACGGTAAATAGTAGTTACATCCAGTTTCACTTTTGCTTGAAAGGGGCAGCTATTTTTAATTTTAATGATGGCGCTTATCAGCTACCTATACAAGAAGAAAACTCATTATTACTCTACAATCCGCAGCGGGATTTACCTATGAATTTAGAGCTAGCCCCAGAAACTTGGGTCGTTACACTCTTGATGTCTATTAAAAAGTTTCACAATTTATTTTCAAACGAGGCGAGTTTCATTCACTTCTTGAGTGATGAAAATAAAGATCGTAAATACTATAAAGATGGAAGCATTTCTCCTAGTATGGCGATTGTGCTTAATCAGTTAATGAATTACAGCCTGCATCCTTCTATCCAAAAATTATATTTTAAAGGAAAGGCTTATGAGCTGCTTAGTCTATATTTTAATCGTCCTGCAGATGCAGATATTGAGCAATGTCCTTTCCTTGTAGATGAGGATAATGTGCAGAAAATAAAGCGTGCTAAGCAAATTATTATCGCGAGAATGGATGCACCACCCACATTAAGCGAACTGTCAGATGAGATAGGCTTATCACTTAATAAGCTCAAAGAAGGCTTTAAGCAGATTTATGGAGATTCGGTGTTTAGTTTTCTATTTGACTATAAGATGGAAGTTGCGCGCCAGCTGCTAGAAACAGGATCCCACAATGTGAACGAAGTGGGGCTAAAGGTAGGCTACAGCACCGCAAGTCACTTTATTACGGCATTTAAAAAGAAATTTGGCACTACGCCAAAAAAGTATTTAATGAGCTTAGGGTAAAAGTTATCACGCTTTCGCGAAAGCATAAAAAGACAATACCAGTATCATAAAGTCTTATGGATAACATGAGGATGATACGATTGATATACTGTATTTTTGTTAAGGAAAAACTGAGAATAAATGAACAAAGGAGTTTTAATGGTAAATCTGGGATCACCAGATAGTACAGACCCAAAAGACGTAAAAAAATATTTAGGCGAGTTCTTAATGGACGAACGCGTAATTGATGTTCCTTATGCAGCACGCGCATTACTAGTAAAGGGAATTATATTAAATACACGTCCTAAGAAGAGTGCAGAGGCTTACAGTAAAATATGGTGGGATGAAGGATCACCGTTAATTGTACTTACACAGCGCCTTCAGAAAAAAGTGCAAGAGCATACAAAGTTGCCTGTTGAGATTGCGATGCGTTACGGGTCTCTATCTATTAAAGAAGGACTCCAGAAATTACATGATCAAGGAGTAGATGAGGTAATGTTATTACCACTATATCCTCATTATGCAATGGCAACCACAGAAACCATTACGGTACTTGCAGAGGAGTTAAGAGCTGAGTTTTTCCCAAAGATGAAAATTACAGATGTAAAACCATTCTACAAGGATGCAGATTACATTAAAGTATTAGGAGATTCTATTGCAGAGAGTCTTGAGGGTATAGAATATGAGCACGTGTTATTTTCTTATCACGGAGTTCCTGAGCGCCACATACGTAAAAGTGATGTAACTAAGGTACACTGTAAAATTGATGGTTCATGTTGTATGTCTGAGTCTGCAGCACATGAATTTTGCTATAGGCACCAGTGTTATGAGACTACTAGAATGGTAGGAGAATATCTAGGATGGGAGCCTTTAAAGTTTTCTACTAGTTTCCAGTCTCGTTTAGGTTTTGATCCATGGTTACAACCTTATACAGATCGTACTATTGAGCGCATGGGAAAAGAAGGATTTAAGAAAATGGCAATTGCTACACCAGCTTTTGTTTCAGACTGCTTAGAGACCTTAGAAGAAATTGCGATGGAAGGTGAAGAAATCTTTCATGAAGCTGGAGGAAAGGATTTCCATACCATTCCTTGTATAAATGATCGAGATGACTGGGCTGCGCTCATCGCCAAATGGGCAAATGAGTGGGCACTTGTAGAAAGTGGTAAAGCTATAGCTTAATAAAAGCTACAAATACATTACTTGAAGTAATAGAAAGTGAATTTTGCTTGATATAATTACCTTAACGGTTCTTCTGTGAGTGGTGATTTTTCACCAAATTTCACTTTCTTTATTTCTTTTTGAGCCTCCTCGAGGGTATCAAAAACAGTGAGTTTATATTTTGAAAAATTTTGCTCAAACTGCACTATCTGCTTCGTGTTAAACTTTTGTGCAACCACAAACATTGCATTAATATCTGCATAATAAGGACACTGTATATAAACAATAGGGTCGATTGTATAATCAATGGTTCTGTCAAATATGAATCCATATTTTAAACCGTTGTAGAAGGGGCGAGATTGCTCATGAAGAGCTATTGCTTTAGGAACATCTAGAACGATACCTTCATTCATTTTACAAACCACATAGGTTTTGTAAAACTCAATTATAGCAAAATTGAGATCTTTTTTTGTAGTAAATCATCCATAGTTGCACTAGTTTGGGGGGGGGTTCAATGTCTTGAAAAACATCAGTTTAAATAGGGATAGTAGGTAATTTAAGAATTATATATTTGATTGACTGTTAACTACACACTAAATAATATTTTAATTGTACCATAGCAACTAGTATTAAAACTCAATATTAACTTGGCAAATAAAAATTCTACAGCCTTAGGCACAGAGCCCATTTCAAAACTATTGGTTAAGCAAGCCGTTCCTGCATCTATAGGAATACTTGTAATGTCGCTCAATATGATTGTAGATACCATTTTTGTAGGGAGATGGATAGGCCCTCTTGCAATTAGTGCTATTACAGTTGTTATTCCTGTAACATTTTTTATAGCAGCCATAGGGCTAGCAGTAGGTATAGGAGGTAGTTCTGTACTATCCCGCGCCTTAGGATCTGGTGATGATGATAAGGCACTTCGTGTTTTTGGTAATCAGATCACACTTACCTTTCTAGTATCTGGGCTTCTAGCAGTCTTAGGGCTCGTATTTCAAGATACGCTCATTGAGTTTTTTGGAGCAGATGACTCCTTTAAAGATATGGCGCTTACTTATTATCGTATTGTGCTTTATGGCATTGTCATGCTCGCTATGTGCATGATGGGTAATAACGTGATACGTGCAGAAGGCAAGCCTAAGTTTGCTATGTATGCTATGATTCTTCCTGCAATAGGTAATATAGGTATGGACTACGTACTCATAAATGTACTGGGTTATGGCATGGAAGGTGCTGCCTGGGCAACTTTTATTAGTTATGCTATATGCTTTGCATTTATCGTTTGGTTTTTCATATTCAAGAGCGAACTAAGAATCGTAGCCGAATGTCTCAAACTTAAAAAGAAAGTTGTCTCAGAAATCTCAGGACTTAGCGCAGTAACCCTTGCACGTCAAGGAGTGATATCTGTGCTTACTATTTTACTTAACAATGTGCTAATCAATTATGGAGACGCCCTAGACGTTGCCAGTTATGGGATTATAAGTAGGATGTTAATGTTTGCACTGTTTCCCGTGATAGGGGTTACACAAGGTTTTATGCCTATCGCCAGCTATAATTATGGCGCAAATCAATATGATAGGGTGCGAGAAACTATTAAAACATCTATCATATACGCAGGAGGATTAGCACTCGCCATTTTTATCATTATTATGGTAGTTCCAGATTTCTTTGTCTCTTGGTTTATAAGTGATAGCCACGCAGATGCTCAGGCAATTGCAGATAATAACATCCTTATGGATCGGACACCAGATGCTTTGAGATGGGTTTTTGCGGCAACACCAGTTATTGTAATTCAATTAATAGGTGCTGTCTATTTCCAAGCGATTGGTAAGGCCGTCCCTGCATTATTACTCAGTCTTACAAAACAAGGTTTTTTCTTAATTCCGCTTGTATTGATATTACCTAATTACTTAGGGGTTTTTGGCGTTTGGATTGCATTTCCTATTGCAGATGTACTATCTACAGTGGTTACGGGTTATTATCTGAGGAGAGATGTGAAGAAAAATCTAGTTGTAGTAACTAATTGATGTTACGCTTACTGCCAGAATTTCTCTGTTCGAGATGGGTGGGTCGTGAAAGTTCAATTATAACATTGCAAATCGTTGTCATAGCTAAACAAACTCTGTAAATTAGCGCAAAGGTCTTGAAATATTATAATATCTGTATTGCTTGTAAACTTACTAGATTAAATTATGAGAAATTTACTTGTTACTCTATGCTTTCTTTTTTTGCTACCACTAATAACAATTGCACAGAACCCTGGCTATGTAAACAGGGAATGGAAAGAAGGTATGTTCAAAACATTCTCCGAACTCAAATTAAATGAACCTAGTCTGCCAATTTTAGGAGAATTTAAAAGAGACACTGTAAAAGTCAAATTGGCTTTGTGGAAAACTCTAAGAATACCAGCTGCAAAATTTGTATTTAATTCAAAAAAAGAAAAGTCTCGTTTGGGTAAAAAGCATAAATCTCTTTTTGCAGTCTGCAAGAATGGTAAAGTATATATACCTCGAGAGAATTATCTTTTTTTTAATTATGTTAATTATTTTGAATTAACTTTTTTAAGTAACGAATATGCTATTTATAGAGGTTATAATATTGGGAATGGTAACACATACGAATACAATGGCATTCTAGATATGAATACTGGAAAATTAAGTATTTTAAGTAAGAAGTTTTTGAAAAAGTTAGTAAAAGACAATGCAATCCTTCTCAAAAAACTTAAAAAAACACCTAACAGAGAATTAAATGAGATAGAATTTCTCAAAGATTTTATTGAAATGAAATCATAGTTTAATTCAAAAGATTTTTCGCGCCAACTTATTCTTTTGCTTTTTAATTATCTTTTTGATATAAATATCATTTTTTTTAGTTAGAAAAATAAAATTATAGAAATTAACATGACTTTAGTATCAGGACCAAGGTCTTAGATTAATCAGTTTTTCGCGAAAGCGTTAAAAACTCATCGTTACTTCTTACTTCATAGAGAATTGTGTAATTTTCTTAGCTATAACAAACACAATCCAAATGAAGACAAAATTATGCTACCTATTACTGGCAGTGTGTTCAGTACTATCTTTTGATACGTTCGCACAAACACCAGACCCCTCTACTTACGAAGCTTTAGAGTATAGACTCATTGGCCCTTTCCGAGGTGGTCGAAGTGCTGCCGTTACTGGAGTGCCAGGTCAGCCTGACTTATTTTATATGGGAAGTACTGGTGGCGGTGTGTGGCGCACTACAGATGGTGGTAAAGAATGGGAAAATATCTCCGATGGCTATTTTGGAGGTAGTATAGGAGCTGTTGAGGTTTCAAAATCTGACCCAAACGTTATCTACGTAGGTGGTGGTGAGAAAACACTAAGAGGTAACGTATCTTCTGGATATGGTATCTGGAAGTCTGAAGATGCAGGAAAAACTTGGATACAGTCGGGTCTCAAAAACAGCCGTCACGTACCTAGAATACGTGTGCATCCTACTAATTCTGATATTGTATATGCAGGGGTTTTAGGTAACATCTATAAACCTACACAAGAGCGTGGCGTTTATAAAAGTACAGACGGTGGTAAGACGTGGAGAAAAACACTTTTCTCAAACGCAGATAGTGGTGTTGTAGACTTAATTATAGATTCAAACAACCCAAGAGTACTGTACGCTACTACGTGGAATGCTCGAAGAACGCCGTACAGTTTAAGTTCTGGTGGAGAAGGATCTGCCGTATGGAAAAGTACAGATAGTGGTGAAACGTGGAAAGAGATTTCTACAAATGATGGTTTTGCCGAAGGTATCTTGGGGATTATGGGAATTACTGTTTCACCAGCAAACAGTAACCGACTATATGCAATGGTAGAAAACCAAGAAGAAGGTGGTTTATACACATCTACAGATGCAGGAACAACATGGAAAAAAATAAACGATGAGCGCAAATTGCGCCAGCGTGCTTGGTATTACACACGTCTATATGCAGATACTAAGGATGAGAATACGGTGTATGTATTAAACGTGCGTTACCACAAATCTACAGATGGAGGTAAAACATTTAGTACACACAACGCACCACACGGAGATCACCACGATTTATGGATAGCTCCAGAAGATCCTAACCGTATGATTATAGGTGATGACGGTGGCGCGCAAGTATCTTATGATGGTGGGCGCTCTTGGAGTACATATATGAATCAGCCTACGGCTCAGTTTTACCGTGTGACCACGGATAATGCTTTTCCATATAGAATTTACGTCGCACAACAAGATAATAGTACAATACGTATCCCACACAGAACAGAAGGTGGATCTATAGGAGAAACAGACTGGGAAAGCACCGCGGGAGGAGAGTCGGCACATATTGCGGTAGATCCAGAGGATAATGAGATTGTTTATGGAGGTAGTTATGACGGATTTCTTACGCGTGTAAACCACGAGAAAAACACGGTACGAAGCGTGTCTGTATGGCCAGATAACCCAATGGGACATGGTGTGGAGGACATGAAATACCGCTTCCAGTGGAATTTTCCTATCATTTTCTCAAAACATAATTCTAACAGGTTGTACACATTCTCACAAAGCGTGCACGTGAGTGAAAATGAAGGTCAAAGCTGGGAAGTAATAAGTGGTGACCTTACCACAAATGATCCAGAAAAAATGAAATCTTCTGGAGGGCCTATCACACAAGACAATACCTCTGTAGAGTATTACTGTACCATTTTTGCAGCAGCAGAGTCTCCTATGAAGGAAGGGTTATTATATGTAGGTAGTGATGATGGTCTGGTACACGTTACTCGTAATGGAGGACAATCTTGGGAAAACGTAACTCCTAAAGGCATGCCAGCAAATATGATGATCAATAGTGTGGAGCCTTCTGCTTTTGAAGAAGGAACAGCTTATGTAGCTGGAACACGCTACAAATTAGGTGATTTTGCTCCTTATTTATATAAAACGACAGACTACGGAAAGACGTGGAAAAAGATCACCAATGGTATACCAGCAGAGCATTTTACACGTGTAGTGCGAGAGGATCCTAAGCAAAAGGGATTATTATACGCCGGTACAGAAGCGGGAATGTACATCAGTTTTGACGATGGTAAAAACTGGAAATCGTTCCAACTTAACTTGCCTATCGTTCCTATTACAGACCTTACGATTAAGGATGATAACCTCATAGTAGCAACACAAGGACGTAGTCTTTGGATTATAGATGACCTTGGGATGTTGCATCAGTCCGCTTTCGCGAAAGCGGGAACAAACAAATTATTTAAGCCAAAACCAACCTACAGAATGGGCGGAAACGGTGGAAAATCAAGCCTGACTGCTGGAACTAATCATCCAGGTGGTGTAATGACTTACTTCAACTTAAAAGATTTTGACACTAAGAGAGATACCGTAACGCTATCTTATATGACGATGGCTGGTGATACGCTCAAGTCGTTTAGCACAGGAGCTAAGAAAAAAGGTGAAAAGCTAAAAGCTAAGAAAGGTGGTAACATGTTTGCATGGAACACGCGCACAGATGGAGCCGAAAAGCTTGATAAAATGGTATTATGGTGGGCAAGTCTCGATGGACCTAAAGCAGTACCTGGAAATTATAAAGTAGCTCTTAATGTTAATGGTGAGGTGCAAACAGAAACTTTTGAGGTAGTTGCAAATCCAAATGCAGAGGCTACGGTAGCAGATATGCAAAAGCAACATGATTTTATATCTGATGTAAATAAATCCGTAGACAGAGCACACCAAAGCATAAAAAAGATTAAGAAAATTAATAATCAGCTCAAGTCGTTTACTACGCAATACAAAGACGATGAACGTACTGCAGATTTGCGTGAGAAAGCAAAAACAATGCAGGAAGAGTTTGGTAAGATTGAGAAAGAACTATACCAGACGAAGAATCGCTCAGGACAAGATCCACTTAACTTCCCTATTAAGTTAACAAACAAACTAGGGCACTTAAATAGCCTTGTGGGTATGGGAGATTTTGGACCTACAGATCAAGACGTAGCTGTAAAAAATGAACTTACGGCAGCAATCAATACACAGCTTGATGCATTTGACACAATGCTAGATGCAGAGGTAACTAAGTTTAATGACGAGTTTAATAGCTTACAGTTAGATTACCTTTTTGTGGAGGATGCAAAGGAGTAGGTAGAGTAATTTTATTATTTGAAAGGCGCAGAAGAAATTCTGCGCCTTTATTGTTTTGTGCACTATTACCTTAAAATCCTCATATCATAATTTCCTTTATCTTTGTTAGAAAGCCACTATTATGGACTTAGATGCAACTAAAATCAAACTCGTAGAACTCTTACTTAAAGTGAAAGAGGAGGGCACTTTGTATAAAATAAAGAGCATTCTTGATGAAGAGGCTCCTACAGATTGGTGGGGTAATTTAAGTAACGAAGAAAGAGCAGCTATTGAGCTTGGAAAAAAGCAAGCAGATGAGGGTTTATTGATTCCGCACGATGAGGTAATGAATGTTTTTGATAAATGGCGTATAAAGTAACGTGGACGCTTAACGCGAAAGAAGGTCTTCAAGATGTTATTTTTTATCTTGAACAAGAATGGACTTCAAAAGAAATTTTAAAATTAGATATTGCTATTTCTGCTACGGTAAAAACGATTTCCTCAAATCCATTAAGTTTTCCTCTTTCATCAACAGTAATAGAGGTTCATAAAGAGGTTGTAGATAAAAATAATTTTATAGCTTACGAGGTCTTACAACATATTAATGAAGTAAGAATATTAGCTTTTCAAAGTACTAAGAAACTCCCTAAATACTAATGGCAGAATACTACCCTTATTTTAAATCCCTACACATCATCTTCGTAGTCACTTGGTTTGCAGGTTTGTTTTACATGCCGCGTCTTTTTGTATATCAGATAGAAGCTAGTGGAAAACCGTCGCCAGTTAAAGAAATACTTGGCAAGCAACTTGGCTTAATGGCACATCGCCTTTGGAAGATAATTACAGGGCCTTCTATGGTGCTCACTGTGATTTTTGGGAGCTTGATGTTTTATGTAAACCCTGGTCTTTTTAGTGCTCCGTGGATGCATATTAAATTAGCATTCATAGTACTCCTATTTTTATATCATTGGAAAAGTTGGCGTATACACAGAAGTTTACAAGAGGGAGTTTTTAAATACTCATCCGGCCAGATGAGACTGTGGAATGAAGGCGCAACGCTTATCTTATTTGCAGTGGTTTTTCTAGCAGTCACAAAAAGTACAACCAATTGGATTTTTGGAATGCTAGGCCTCGTAGGTTTGGCAGTATTGTTGATGTTAGGCATTAAATTGTATAAGAAAATACAAGATAAAAACCCAAATGCTTAATGCTCACTTTTAATCGTACCTCACTAGGAACAAAGATCTTTACCTCCATGCTCATGCTGGTATTGATTGCCTTTTTAATGATAGCAGGGGTCACTTATTTTCAATATAAAGAGCAGATAAGAGATTATAATGAGGAGCGATTAGAGCGCAAGGAGTCTTCCATAAGAAAGACGATAGATTTTGTGTTGAATAATACGAGCTACGAACTCAAAACCGAAAAAATCCCATATATCTTTAAAGAAAAGATCTATGAGATTGCAAGTATACAAGGTGAGAACATCAGTATGTATGACCTTGAGGGAGAGCCATTGATATCATCAAAGGATCAACTATTTGATAGCCCAGAACAAAAGAAGCTTTGTCTAGAAACACTTCAAAATCTTGAAGAATCTGAAGAAAAGAGATACGTAAATCAGCTAGATGGAGAAGTATCACAGCAGCTTTCATACTCATTTATAAACGATCCCAAATATAAGCCACTTGCTATATTAGAAATCGAGTATGAAGATAGCGAGGCTTTTATCAATAAGGAGCTTCGTGAGATTTTATGGCGTCTTGTGGTTGTAAATATATTGATGGTTATCACAGCTATTCTACTAGCGTATTTTCTGGCTAGGTATATTACTAAGACCTTAAAAACGGTAGAGGATAATATCAAAGAAACTCAACTAGACAAACGTAACGAGAAAATAGATACTACAGAGCTCCCATCAGAACTTACAACATTGGTCAATGCCTATAATCGTATGATTGATGAGCTAGAAGGCAGTGCTGTGAAGCTTGCACAAAATGAACGAGAAGCCGCTTGGAGAGAGATGGCAAAGCAGGTGGCTCATGAGATTAAAAATCCACTTACGCCTATGCGACTTACGGTGCAGAGTTTTGAGCGCCGTTTTGACCCAGAAGATCCAGAGGTTCACGGCAAAATTAAGGAATACAGCAAGACACTTATTCAGCAAATTGACACGATGAGTAGTATTGCTAGTGCTTTTTCGAACTTTGCAGACATGCCAGCGCAGCAAAGCGAGATTCTTAATGTGCCTAATATTGTAAAGCTTTCCGTAGATATATTTAATGAGCGTTACATCTATTTCTCTAGTGAAAAGGAAGAGCTGTTTGCAAATTTTGACAGGACGCAACTGATTCGCGTGGTTACTAATCTCGTAAAGAATGCAGTACAAGCTACAAAAGACACAGATAATCCTAATATTATCGTAGCAGTACAAGAGCTAGATACTAAGGTCGAGATTAGTGTTATAGATAATGGAACTGGCATTACAAAAGAAAATGAAGCTAAAATATTCGAACCTAAATTCACTACCAAATCAAGTGGGATGGGACTAGGACTAGCAATGGTAAAAAATATTATGGAGACCTATAATGGAAGTATTACCTTTACTTCAGAAGAAGGAAAAGGAACCATTTTTAAGGTTGTTTTTCCAAAATAAGACGTCTCAAGGCATAGCGATTGAGGCTTTATACGAACCAACATTAAAAATCAACATAGTACTATGTACAATAATATTCTTTCAACTACAGAAAACGGTATCACTACCATCACAATCAATCGTCCATCTAAGCTTAATGCTTTAAACAAAGAGACTATTGAGGAACTTCATAACGCTTTCGCGAAAGCGGAAGAAGATGCAACCGTACGCGTTGCAATTATAACCGGTTCTGGCGAAAAAGCTTTTGTAGCAGGAGCAGATATCTCTGAGTTTGCAAATTTCTCAGAGTCTGAAGGGGCAGAACTTGCTCGCATGGGACAAGAAATGCTATTTGATTATGTAGCAGATATGGGTACACCTGTCATTGCTGCAATTAATGGTTTTGCACTAGGTGGCGGACTAGAACTTGCGATGGCGGCACATTTTAGAATAGCTAGTGATAATGCACGTATGGGACTGCCAGAAGTAGGCCTAGGAGTTATCCCTGGATATGGTGGTACACAGCGCTTACCACAACTAGTAGGTAAAGGACGTGCTATGGAGATGATTATGACTGCAGGAATGATAGACGCAAATACTGCACTTGATTACGGTCTTATCAATCATATTGTTGCACAAGAAGAATTGTTACCACTTGCAGAAAAGTTAGGAGGTAAAATCATGCGTAACTCACCTATGGCAATCGCAGCGGCAATTAATGCTGTAAATGCAGGTTATGAAGACGGTGTAGACGGGTATGATACAGAAATTGAAGAATTTGGAGGTTGTTTTGGAACCGACCAATTCATAGAAGGAACCACGGCATTTCTTGAGAAGAGAAAGGCTGAGTTTTAGAAAGAGAGAGTAATATCTCGTTATAAATTTAGAGGTTCGTCTATCTTTAGATAAAATAATCACAACGCTACGTTCTTGATAAATAGATTGGGATACTGAAATGGATGATTATTTAAAAACAACTATTTAAAATCAGGTATTATGGCAAAGAGTAAAGATTCAAAGAAGAACGTGAAGAAAGAACCTACTAAAACTGCCAAAGAGAAAAAAGCAGAAAAGAGAGAGAAAAAAGCAAAATAGGTCATTTTATTTATTTCCATAAAAAATCCGCAATCGTATGATTGCGGATTTTTTTGTTTTTAAATGAAATAATTATAACTCCCATCCCTCGCGGTAGTCACGCTTCACCCAAGCATTTGCTTCCTCATAATTAGTTACACGCATATTATCTCCGTCCCACTTAATCGTACGACGTCCAGGATAATTATACGGATCCCAGTCTCCTGATTTTTTACCTTCTTTCAATTCTTTGTGTTGGTAAGCTTTAATCGCAAGATTGCCCATGAGTACAGCTTCTGTAAGCGGCCCTCCATAAGAAAATGGTGATGATGTAATACCGCCATTAATACACGCCTCAACCCACTCTCCAGCATGACCTGTGGTTACCCTTTTTATAGTTTGCGGTATTTCCGCCATATCGTTCATACGCTCGCTAGGTAGTAGTCGCGGGTTTGCACTATAGGTATCTGTAACCATAATGCCATCGCTACCGTAAAAAATGCTACCACCACCGCCATCACCTGGCTTCTCTCCTTCTCCTAGTTCGCTAGGTAAATCCGGCATAATTCCACCATCATACCAGTTTAGGCCCACGTCACCTTGCGTAGGCGAGTTAAACTTTAATCGTACTATAGAACTTGGTGGGCAAGCCTCGCGGTAATCTGCCTCCACAAAATCACCAGACCAGATGCTCGTACAACTAGCCTCGGCTTCATAAGGAAAACCTAAGTTTAATGCTTTAAATGGAGTTTCCATAATGTGACAACCCATATCTCCCATGGCTCCTGTACCAAAATCCCAAAAACCTCTCCACTTAAATGGTAGGTAATTCTCATTATAAGCACGGTATGAAGCAGGCCCTAGCCATAAATCCCAATCTAGGTTTTCGGGCACTGGATGTCCTTCTGTTATGTATTTAAATCCTTGTGGCCACACGGGTCTGTTTGTCCAGCAATCTACGCGGGATACAGTGCCAATTACTCCGGAGTTAATCCATTCCTGCGCTATTCTAATCCCATCGCCAGAAGCTCCTTGGTTTCCCATCTGGGTTACAATGCCTTGTTGTTGTGCTACGGTTGCCATTAAGCGAGCTTCGTAAATGTTATGCGTAAGAGGCTTCTCTACATAGGCATGTTTATTCTCACGCATAAAAGGTAATGCGATGGTAGCATGCGTGTGATCTGGTGTTCCCACCATTACAGCATCTACTTCCTTAATATGATTATCGTACAACTTTCTAAAGTCTCTATAAGTTTTGGCTTTAGGATGCATGGCGTAGCTCGCAGCACCCATCTTATCATCTACGTCACACATAGCCACAAACTTCACTTTACCATAGTTTGTAAGATCATTTACCACGCCACCGCCACGACCACCCACACCTATTGCGGCGATATATAAGGTGTCGGAAGGAGGCACGTGATTTCCACCTAGCACAAAGCTAGGGACGATAGTAAAAGCAGCACTAGCTGCAGCACTTTTTTGAAGAAAGGAACGACGTTTCATAAGGGTTGCTTGTTTGAATCTCTCCTAAAGATATTAAAAATCAATTGGATATAATGTTTAATAGGGGTTGTTGCGCTTTCGCGAAAGCGGAAACTAACAAGAGATTTTTAAGTGGTTGTCAGATCTGATCTATAAGGCATGAGGTTTTTGTAAAATAGGGATGCCTTTGTGAAACAGATAAGTGGTAGTTCGGTTTGTGTAAATGGATACCCTAAGCTTTACTTATATTTGAGATGTTGTAACATTGTTAAGCCTTGTTACACTCATACCATATGACTAAGTCTTTATACCTTTTTCTTTTTTTTGTACTTATTCTCGGTGCTTCTGCGGCTATTGCACAGCAGGACACTCTTGCTACCACTAGTTATGATGAGTTGAGAGAGGTTATACTAACCGAGTTGAAGAATAAAAAGGATACTCTGCGCGCGATAGAGGTTACTAAGTACCATAAAAACCGAGCGATTATAGAAAATAATCAAGAAGAAATTAGTTTTGGGTATGGTCGATATGGTTTTCTCATTGGGATTAAGGGAGAGGTAGAAGAGAGTATTGCAGCATTAGACACAGCCATTACTATTGCAGAGGCTAATGAGCTTAACGAACTTGCACTTAGAGCTCATGTTACTAAAGCGGTTGTTTATGATTCAAACTTTCTAATTACCAAAAGCATAGATTCTTATTACAAAGCATTAGAGCTAGCGTATCAAGAAGAGGATTATGCAACAGCATTTGGTATTACTAATACTCTGGGCTGGATAAAAGGCAACATGGAAGATTATGACGGTGCCATAGAAATATTAAGAAGAGGACTACGCAGCGTATCTGACGAGAATATTAGAATAGACAAGAAGATAATTACAAGACGCGAACTCAAAATATCTTTTAATCTTAATATCGCTATGGCTCATCGTAAGGCGCGTCGCTTAGACTCGACATTGCTATATATAAATCGAGCGGAAGAAATTATATTTTTACCTGTAGATAGTTGTTACATAAGTACCGCTTTTGAACTTAAAGCAAATACGCTAGTAGATAAAAACGATTTTGATGAAGCAAGTATTTATCTCAAGAAATCAACAGAATACTGCCGTCCAAAGTCTGCCTTAGATAGTTTGAGATGGAGTAATACTAAGGGAGCGATATATCTGGGTAATAAAAAATACAAAGAAGCAATTAACGTCTTAAATAAAGGGTTGAAAACCTATAGGGTTACTCCTGCAGAGGAGAAGTTTATGGCAGACTATTATAAAACACTTGCTAAGGCTTATAAAAACGTTGGTATGGTAGATAGCGCAAACTATTTTCTTGAGAAGCACCTCAATACCACTAGCAAATCTAATGACCTGAGAAGCGGACTTTCAAACTCTTTTAGGAAACAGGAAATTAAAGAATTTCAAAAAGAGCTTATTGAACTTTCAAAGCAAAAATCTCAAAAGGAGAACCTACTTCTGTATGGAGGTATAGCTGGAGCACTTATTATTCTCGTACTTGTTTATGGTCTCTTTCGCAGCAATAAAAAGAGAAAAGAAAATGAGGACAAATTCAATATTCTTGAGGCTAAAGTTTCGGCGGCAAAGGAGTCTGAAAATATTATTGACACTAAGGATGAGGTGCTAGAAGAACAAACGACCTTAGATGTAAATCCAGAGACTACACAACTTATACTAGACGGTCTTAAAAAATTGGAAGAGCAACACTATTTCTTACACCCAGCCTGCAGCGCACCTAATGTAGCAAAGCGTATTAAAACGAATACGACATACCTATCTAAGGTGATTAATGCTCAGTTTGGTAAAAACTTTAGCACTTACATAAATGATTTGCGTATTAATTATGCTATCAAAAGATTGAAGCAAGATCCAAAATTTCGCAATTATACCATAAGTTCGATAGCTACAGAATTAGGATATAAAAGTGCAGATTCGTTTACAAAGTACTTCAAAAAAGATACAGGACTTCTTCCTTCATTCTATATTAAAAAGCTCAACGAGGCAGCTTAAAATTTCACTTTTTCTTCATGATCAAACCCTAAATTTATAAAATTGGGGTTAGATTTTTTTTGCTTTCGCGAAAGCGTGCATATATTCATTAAAGCCAGTTGTAGCAGTGATTTACGGCGATTATATACTACCCTAATTTTCCTAAAATCGGGTAGCTACTCTTTTATATAGGCTAATCTTACCACATCTTTGGTTTTAGAAATCAATCACATATCAATTCTAAAAGCCGAACATTATGACATCATTAAAAAAAGTAATTAAGTATATACTCTTACTTGTTTTGGGATTATTTGCAGGGGTATTTATCGCAGGAGCTATAAGCGGCGCTAAAGATGCTTTAAGTGCAGATAAGTCTGACGCAATTCAAGCAGTACTTCTAGATCACTGCGAGTGCGAGTCTGTGACTTCTTTTATCTACACAAAGGGGATCCACTTTAGCAAAGAAGATGGTGTATCTACCGAAACAGCCGAATATGAACTCAAAAATTGCACTTACGATAATTTGTACAAGGAAGTAGCGCGTCTCAATCTAGCACTCCTAGAAGAAGTAGAAGGTTATGAACAACTTGACCTTCTTAAACTAGAGTTTGTAGGAGCAGAAAAACATGAAACTATTACCATAAAAAATGGTGTGGTGCAGTGATAACAACTAGCGATGACGCTTAATACATACTCCTAGATAAAATCAATTAACCATCTAATCATCAAAAATCAACAATTATGAAACCAACAATAAACACAGATCGATTTGTACAAATGGGCAAACTCGCCATAGGAGTCTTAACAGGCTTTGCGATACTATTTCTTATTCATATTTCTAATTATTAATATCAATCATTATGACCACAATAATCAAGTATATCATAAGTCTCTTAATAGGCATTTGTGCGCAGCAAGCAGTCGCACAACAACTCACAGGATCTTATGCAGGGACTATAACTGCTCAAGGAGTTGAAATTGAACTTATTTATAATTTTGAAACTGTAGATGGCAATCTTACGGCAACCATGGATGTACCTATGCAAGGAGCGTCTGGAATAGCTATGGATAGCGCCACACTTGAAGAAAATAAGATTTCTATAACAAGTGCAAAACTAAAAATGAGCTATCTTGGGACTATTACAAATGATAACATCTCAGGAACCTACACTCAGCTAGGTACTGACTATCCATTACAATTAATGAAAACAGAAAAAATACTCCCAGGAAATACAACATTACCGTCATCGAGCGAGGCACTTGCAAAGCTTATTGCTCAAGAAGATGGGGATTTTAAATATAAAGTAGAAGATTACTTCCAGACGCCAGAAGCGTATGCGTTTAAACTTTCACCAGATGGAAAGTACTTGTCGTACATGAAGCGTAGAGAAGATGGAAAAAGAGATCTTTTTCTAAAAAATACGACTACTCAAACTGAAATCAAGCTCGTAGAACAGCAGGAAGATTTAATACGTAGCTACTTCTGGGCGAGCGAAGATCGCATTGTGTATTCTCAAGATAAAGGAGGTAATGAAAACTACCATCTTTTTGGAGTAAATCTAGACGGTAGCGGTAATGAAGAGTTAACACCTTTTGATGAGGTGCGCGTAGCCGTACTAGCTGTTCTTAAAGAAGACAAAGATCACGTTATCGTGCAGATGAATAAGGACAACCCAGCACAAGAGGAGCCTTATAAATTAAACATCAACACGGGTACTATTGAGAAGCTGTACACCGTACATGAGGGAGATGCACCGGTAGCAGGATACGATTTTGACAAGCATGGAAACTTACGTGCAATCTCACGAATTATCAATGGGGTAGACATGGAGTTGCTTTACAATATAGACGGTGAGTTTGTAAAAATAATGGAAGTCCCTTTTGGAGAAACTTTCGGTATCAGTCGTTTTGATTATGCTTCAGATAATCCAGATGCGGCTTATGTGGTTTCAAATCTTGAGACAGATAAAATCGAGATTCAGCGTTATGACTTGCGAGCAAATAAGGTGCTGGCAACCATGTACAAGGATGAGACGTATGATGTGAGCGGAATCACGCTTTCGCGAAAGCGTAACTACGAGATTGATTATTTTTCGCACAATGGTGAGAAAGCGGTTATCGTACCTGTAAGTGACACCTATAAAAAGGTGCAAAAGCGTTTGCAGAAAGATTTTGGCGACAAAGATTTCTATGTAGTAGGACGCACAGATGACGAAAGTAAAATGATGGTGGTGGTGACGAGCGATCGCATTATAGGCGAGTATCACCTCTATGATGTGGAAGAGGATACGGTAACGTTACTGTATAAAATTCTTCCTCAGCTTGAGGAGCAAGATATGGCTGCAATGACTCCTATCACTTTTAAGAGTCGTGATGGGATTACATTACACGGGTATCTTACCATGCCTAATGGAGTTAAAGAAGGTCAAAAAGTGCCTATGATTGTAAATCCGCATGGAGGACCGCAAGGAATACGTGATAGCTGGGGTTTCAACCCAGAAGCACAATTATTTGCAAGCCGAGGGTATGCTACGCTAGCCGTAAACTTTAGAATTTCTGGCGGATATGGTAAGGAGTTTTACACCTCTGGTTTTGGACAAATAGGTCGTAAAGCGATGGATGATGTAGAAGATGGTGTAGATTATGCAGTTTCCCTCGGACAGATTGACAAAGATAAAGTTGCCATTTATGGTGCGAGTCACGGTGGATATGCCGTACTACGCGGAATGACCAAAACACCAGAAAAATATGCTTGCGGTGTAGATTATGTAGGTGTGAGTAACTTGCATACTTTTATGGAAACTATCCCGGCATACTGGGAGAAGTACCGTGATATGTTGCATACCATCTGGTACAATCCTAACAAGCCAGATGAGAAGAAAATCATGGATGAGATTTCTCCAGCCTTACATGTAGATAAGATTGTAAAGCCACTATTTGTGGTGCAAGGAGCAAATGATCCTCGAGTAAATATAGACGAGGCAGATCAAATTGTGGAGCAGTTAAGAACTCGCGGAGTTGAGGTGCCATACATGGTGAAGTATGATGAGGGTCACGGTTTTGGTAAAGAGGAAAACACGCTAGAATTGTATAAAGCAATGATGGGCTTTTTCGCAGAGCACTTAAAACAAGAAGAAGTTGTTGCTCTTAAAAAGTAGATTATATTTTACGCTTTCGCGAAAATTTGAATAAAAAAACCCTGAATGTCAAATGACATTCAGGGTTTTTAATGAGGTCTAATCTGCTATTTTAATCCTTCCCACTCGGCATAAAATTGGGCTAGAAAGCCTTCCATATATTGGTGACGTTTCTCTGCCATTTTCTTACCGGTTTTGGTGTTCATTCGGTCTTTTAATAGTAGCAGCTTTTCATAAAAGTGATTGATGGTAGGAGCGGTGCTTTTTTTATACTCATCTACTGTCATAGCTAGCTGAGGTGCTATTGCTGGATCATAGAGTTTTCTGTTTTTGAACCCTCCGTAGTTAAAGGTGCGTGCAATCCCTATGGCTCCTAGAGCATCTAGTCTATCTGCATCTTGTACAACATCTAGTTCTAGAGATGTAAACGCTTGCGCTTTATTTCCTCCTCTAAAGGAGATGTTTTTTATAATCTGAACGACATGCTCAATCACGGTACTATCGCAGTTTTGACTTAACAGAAACTCTGTAGCCATTTTTGGAGCAATGGTCTCATCACCATTAAAAAATTTGGAATCTGCAATGTCATGTAATAATGCACCAAGAGCTACTACGAGAGGATTTACTTTTTCTCCTTCGGCAATCTTTACGGCACTTTTATAAACACGTTCTATATGAAACCAGTCGTGACCACCTTCGGCGTTTGCAAGGGTAGTTTTTACAAAGGTGATGGTGTTGTCTATGAGTTGTTGGTGTTCTTGTGTCATCTTCAGAAGGAATAGGATAGATTATAATCTCAAATGTCGGCAGTTTGATTCAGTCCTACAAGGTTACTTACGGCAAAACTATGCAGTTTGAATTGTTACTTTTTCGCGAAAGCGCACTGAAAACAACATTCATACGCATAAAAAAACCACCCTAAAAAGAGTGGCTTATTTTTTATTGCCGTCTAGCGACTAAAGTCTACGGACTACTTTACGTGCTCGTTAAAAGCATCCATAAGATTTTCTGCAATCATTTCTGCAGGTCTTCCCTCAATGTGGTGACGCTCTAACATATGTACTAACTCACCATCTTTAAAAAGCGCCATTGAAGGGCTTGATGGAGGAAATGGTACCATAAAAGAACGAGCAAGATCTGTTGCCTCGCCGTCTACTCCTGCAAACACAGTAAATAAGTTATCAGGCGTCTTCCCGTTTACTGTAGCATGTACAGCAGCTGGACGTGCATTACGAGCAGCACAACCACAAACAGAATTTACAACCATAAGGGTTGTTCCTTCTTTTTTCATTGCAGCGTGTACGTCGTCTGTTGTATGTAATTCTGTGAAGCCATTTCTGGTAAGGTCTTCACGCATAGGTTTTACTAAATCTGGTGGATACATAATCAATATATTTTGATAACAAAGGTACAAAAAGTGTTCCTCCTTTGTATGACGGAAAATATGGCAGATTCTTACAATTATTTCCTACTGCTTTTATAACAAGCTGTAACTATGGCACAAAAGCGTAACAAACAGAATTTGCTCTCGTCTAATCTTAAGAACTCGTAGATTTGCAGTTCTAAAAGATTGAAAAGTACATATGATTAAATATATAGGAGCCGTAGTAGGTTGGTTTTTGGCACGTGGGTTTTTTGGCGCTGTCATAGGCTACTTTATCGGTAGTGCGATAGACATGATGATGAGTACAAATAAGGGAGCATCTGAAGGTGGATCTCGTGGGCAACGCTTTAAAGATGTTTTTGAGCAAGCCACACAGCAGAATGTCTCGCCTGGCGATTTTGAACTTAACTTGCTTTCACTCGCATCTATCGTGATTAAGGCAGATGGAAAAATAAGCCAGACAGAGCTAGACTATGCTAGAGCCTACTTTGTGAGAGCATATGGAAAGGAGCGAGCAAATGCAACCTTTAGAACTTTTAATGATGTGATTAAAAATCGTGAGATTTCGGCATCAAACATATGTACATACCTTAATGCGAGAACGCGTTATGAGGTGCGATTACAGATTTTACACTTCTTATTTGGCATCGCAGGAGCAGATGGTCAAATAAGTCAGCCAGAGGTAAATGTGCTGGGTACTATTGCAGGATATTTTAGAATCAACCATCAGGATTTTGAGAGTATCAAAAACATGTTTGTTAAGAAAGCAGATAGTGCTTATAAAATACTCGAAATAGATAAATCTGCTAGTAATGATGAGGTGAAGAAAGCCTTTAGAACCATGGCCAAAAAATATCACCCAGATAAACTTATGGACATGGATGAAGCCTACCGTAAAGGAGCAGAAGAGAAGTTTAGAAACGTGCAAGAAGCTTACGAGCAGATTCAAAAAGAACGCGGTATTTAACGTCTTTCTTAGTATAACCTTACTATTTCTTTAAGATACATTGTGTAAAGCACTGACTAACTTTGCAGCAAAACAATGTTATGAAGACGCCTTCCGTATTATTTTTTGATGTCAACGAGACACTTTTAGAGCTTACAGCTTTAAAAAAAAGTATCACTACTGTTTTAGATGGGAGAGAGGAGCTTGTGCCATTATGGTTCAGCACGTTATTACATTACTCACTAGTTGAAAACGTAACAGGAGATTATAAAGATTTTAGCGAGATAGGTGTCGCAGCATTGCAAATGGTAGCCGCAGGCAATGATATTACCATTACAAAGGAGCAAGCTGAAGATGCGGTAATTAAGCCTTTTAAAAGTTTGATGCCTTATAAAGAGGTAAAACAAGCATTAGAGGCGCTCAGGGATCAAGGCTTCAAGCTCGTTGCGCTCACAAATTCATCAACTTCTGGACTAGCCGAGAAGTTAACATATGCTGGAATAAAAGATAATTTTGACACGTTGCTAAGTTGCGAGACTGTAGGAGCTTTTAAACCTAGCTTAGAAGTTTATAGTTGGGCACTTTCAAAATTGAATGTACAAGCAGATGATGCTATGATGATTGCTGCTCACGGTTGGGATATTACTGGTGCAAAAAAGGCAGGAATGCAAACTACGTTTATAAGCAGGCCAGGTAAACAAATGTATCCACTAGCTCAAAAGCCAGATTATACTGTGGATACACTCGATGGTCTGGTAGACATCTTCTCAAATAAATAAGCTACTACTTTTTAAATAACACCTTAAATGCTCCTTTTGTAAAAGGAATTTTAGGCGCACTTAAAATAACTTTAAGCTCGTCTTTATAGGATGATTCTTCATCTAGAAATCTAAAGATATGTGCGGCTTTTCCTTTTTTAAACATGCGTGTAAAAATCTCTGCACCACGTTCATTGTGCGCAGCAAGAACTTCAAGCAATACGCCATCATAAAAAGTCCAGCGATTTTTAAGGCTATAATTTTTTAGAGGTTTACCACTTTTTAAAAAGTCAATAAGCGCCGCCGATTTTTTCAAGGTGTGTTTAAAGGTATACCCAGTACTCGCTTTAGTCCACCCGCCTGCGGTACCTATATGTAGCACATGCTTGCTATTATGTTGAGCAAAATCATAAGTGGTCATAGGGATACTTCCTAGCTCTCGATCTGTGATTTCATAATCTGTTACTCCAAGATTATTTAAATAATCTTTTATAGCGTTTTCGTATTCTTCCTTTCGGAGTAGATCTTTAGAAAACAATGTGTACTCTACAAGTGCTTCGTGAGTCGAAGTAGGAAGTACATACATAAATCTACAATTACCATTTTGAGGTATGCTAAAATCCATGTACGTTGCTACTTTAGGGTTAAAAACAGCCTTGTCAGTTTTTACAAACCAGCCTATAAAGTGCTGTTGCAATACCACAGCTTCTTGCTGATTTTCTAATTGCTTTGGTTTGTAAATGCTATTTAAAATTGTGGTAGCATGATATTCAAGATCAACAGTTTTTGCTATTGCTCCGTTTTCTTTTTCAGTGACTTGTGTTACTTTACCTTGTATAAACGTGATATTGCTATGTTGCGATAATTCCGCTTTCGCGAAAGCGTATAATTGTTCACTCTCCACCTTTTTGTAGGTATATGGAGATATGTCTATGGTCGTACTTTGTTTATTTCCTTTAATTAGCACCGAAGGCCAAGAGTAAGAAACGACACTTTCAAATAGATCTGGAATGGTCTCCCAAAAACACCAAGTGCGATCGTTTTTTTTATGGAGATCTTGATCGATGATAGCAATAGACACATTTTTAAAAAAAGGATCTCTTGCCATACGAAGCGCTGTTGTTAGTCCAGAAAGACCAGCACCTAGAATAATATAATCGTATTGATTTTGCACATGATAAAGATACGGGGAAGTTGTAAAAGAAGTAGCGTCATTTGTAACTTTACAAAGTGACTCAAACTACAATATTTAATAATACATTTTTACTACATCCTACTGGCGCAATGTACTGGAAGGAGCAAGATGTATTACTCATCGCCGATGTGCATTTTGGGAAAGTAGCTCATTTTAGAAAACACGGTAGTGCCGTTCCTCAAGAGGCGATACAAACTAATTTTGAGCAGTTGGATAAAGCAATTGCTTATTATAACCCTAAGGAGGTTTGCTTTTTAGGAGACTTATTTCACTCTGATCTTAATATAGAATGGGCTTATTTTGAAAAATGGATAAGCGATCAAACTGTTAGGTTCACGCTGGTGATTGGAAATCATGATATCATCTCTCCATTACGATTTGAAAAGCTAGGCATAACAATTTATGACGAAAGAATCATTGATGGTTTTTTACTCACGCACCATCCCGAAGAACGAGATGGGTTATATAATTTTTGTGGTCACATTCATCCAGGAGTTCGACTGCAGGGTATGGGAAGACAAGCGCTAAAAATGCCTTGCTTTTTCAAGAAGGAAAGCCAACTTATATTACCTGCCTTTGGAACTTTTACTGGAAATTATTTATTAGAACCGGAAGAAGGTGATGAGGTATTTGTGCTAACTCCAAATGAAGTGATTTTAATTGCATAATTGATGTGTAGCATCATGAGGAAATACTAGTTCCTGCAATCTTCTTTTTAATTACTACGGCACACATTTTTAATGGTCTGAGCAATAGTCTAACTTTGCAGCCTTAATACAACAGGTGATGGATAAAGACAAATTAGAGCTTTCAAAAGAAGAAATGACTGCCTACGGATACCGTATTGTAGATGCCGTAGTAGAACATTTTGACACACAAAACAGTAAGTTTCCTTTGGCTTCTGGAACTCGTGAAGAAATGGATAAGATGTTTCTAGAAGAAGCGCCAGAAAAAGCTTCAGATCCACAAGAAGTACTTGAATTTGTGATAGAAAAAGTGATGAAGCAAAGTGCGATTTCTACGCATCCTAAGTCTTTTTCATTTGTTCCTGGACCTAGTAACTACGTAAGTGCCATGTCTGACACGCTAGCTACAGGATTTAATATATTTTCTGGAGGCTGGTCACAATCACCACCTGCAGCAGAGTTAGAGATTGTAACGATAAGTTGGTTACTTAAGATTTTTGGCTTTCCAGTAAAAAAAGGAGGAGGGATTTTTACGAGTGGAGGATCTATGGCAAACCTTACTGCCATTGTTACTGCTCGTCGTGTGATGTGCGGAGAAGATTTTGCAAATGCAGTTATTTATCTTTCAGATCAAGCACACTCATCAAATATTAAGGCGCTACGCATCGTAGGTTTTACAAAAGACCAAATACGATTAATCCCAACAGATTCAGAGTTTAAATTTTCCACTATAAAACTTCGTAGTGCTATCGCTCGTGATAGACTGGAAGGTTACAATCCGTTTTGTGTAATTGCTACCGCAGGAACTACAAATACGGGAACAGTAGATCCTCTTACTGAAATCTCAAAAATCTGTAAAGAAGAGAAACTTTGGTTCCACATAGATGGAGCATATGGAGGAGCGGCGATTCTTGCAAAAAACGGAAAGGAACTTTTAAAAGGTATTTCAAAAGCAGACTCTCTTACTGTAGATCCACACAAGTGGTTTTTCCAACCTTATGAGATGGGTTGCTTGTTAATACGCAATCACAAATACCTGAAAAGTACTTTTGTTGAGAAGCCAGAGTACTTAAGAGATATAGAAGGTAATGAATCTGAGATTAACTTTTATGATCACGGTGTCCAATTAACAAGACGTTTTAGAGCACTTAAATTCTATATGTCTTTAAAAACATTTGGACTAGAAGGATTTAGAAACGCCATCACATATAACATCAAAATAGCCGAAAAGACCGAGAAGTTACTCCGTAAAAGTAAAAAGTGGGAGATTGTATCACCTGCTACGCTTGCGATTATTAACTTTAGGTACAATCCCTTAGGAAATAAATTTACAGAGAAGCAACTAGATGAACTCAACCAGAAAATCTCTGGTATGGTAACAGCATCTCGTGAGGCTCAACTAGTAACTACGATACTCAATAAGCAAGTGGTGCTTCGTATGTGTTTAATTAATCCGCGTACAACTTTTGACGACGTACAAGATACGCTTACACTTTGCGAGAAATTTGCAGACGAGATCTTAGGATAAGCAAAGCTTCGGTTTTGTGAATATTTTAGCAGTAGCTAGGGGTGTTTGAACATAGTAGCCTATGTAACTTTACTAAAAATCAGTGATTATGAAAAAGACCTATGCGATTGTAAATTTTCTTTCTGTGTTATTGGTACTGGCTGTAAACGGACTTTCACAAGCCCAGCGCTGGAATAATACTACGATAGGTGAAGCTTCAGATAAGTATGAGAATTTGTTTACGCCAGCAGGATATGCATTTTCTATCTGGGGTGTCATTTTCTTAATGCTATTGGGGTATTCACTTTTTCAAATACGACGCGCTTTCTTCAGTAAAAAAGAATCACCGTTTATTGTGCAGACTGGTTGGTGGTTTGCTATTGCAAACTTTCTTAATGCGGCATGGGTGGTTGCCTTTACGTATGACTACATAGGATTATCTGTTCTTATTATGCTAGGAATTTTGTCTAGCTTAATACTAGTAATCTCGCGTACTAATATGGAACGATGGGATGCTCCTATTGAAGTTATAGGACTTGTGTGGTGGCCTATTTGCATCTATTCTGGATGGATTGCAGTAGCAACTATTGCAAATTTCTCTGCCTTTTTTGCAAGTATAGGTTGGACCGGAGGACCGCTTAATGAAGTAGTATGGACTATGGTGATGATCACAATTGCAGTACTTATAAACGTACTTATGGTGTGGATGCGCAATATGAGAGAGTTTGCACTAGTAGCTGTGTGGGCACTTGTGGCAATATTTATAAGACACAAAGATCTGCATGAAAGCATTGCTTATTATGCATTATTAGGAGCAGCAGTATTAGTAGTAATTACAATGTTACACGCCTTTAAGAATAAGGAAACCGCTCCTCATTTAAAATTCAAGGAACGGTTTCTTGATAATTAAACCATACTCTGCATATCACTAGCAAACGTAGGATATGCAAAAATCGTTTCTCTAAACTGTGTACACGTCATCTTTTGCTGTATTGCCATAGCAAATAGATTGATCATCTCACTCGCTTCTGGTGCAAGTATCTCAGCACCGAGGATTTCATCGTTAGGGCCTTTTATGGTCTTGTAGCAATAGTCTGGTGAGTTAAGACGCTTTATACTAAACCAGTCTGGCACATGCTCTTCTAGCACTTTGTATTCAATTCCTTTTGCCTTTGCTTGTTCTTCGGTTAAGCCAACGATAGCGAGTTGTGGCGTGGTATAAACTGCGGTAGGAATCGCAGGAAAGGTATATGCTTTGCGCTCGCCGGTTGCGAGTTGTATTCCTACATGTTTTCCTTCTAAACTAGAAAGCGGAGTTAATGGTAAAGCACCACTATCTGCCACATCACCACATGCATACACATTAGGATTAGAGACACTTTGTAAATACTTATTCACCTTGATTCCTTGCGGAGTTGCTTCTACATTGCCTTTGTCAAGAGCAAGCATGTCAATAGAAGGAACACGTCCAGAGGTATTAAAAACCATTTCGGCTTTTAGTTCATGCTCTTTTCCGTCTTGCTTGTAATAGACACGTGTGTTTTTTTGAAGCATTTCCGCCCCTATTACATCTGCTTCAAAAATGAACTTAATTCCTATATCTGAAGATGCTTTCTGGAGCTGGTCTGTGATTTGCTCGTCAAACATTTTTAGCACACGCTCGCCTCGATCTATTACAGTAACATTAACACCGCAACGAGCAGCAATATGTGCAAATTCCATGGCGATATAACCTCCACCTACAAAGATGATGCTTTTTGGAAGCTCTGGAAGCTCAAGAAAATCGTCTGATGTTTTAAAAAGCTCAGCTCCTTTAAAGTGAAGTGGTCTTGGGATAAGTCCGGTGGCAATTACCACTTTATCCGCAGTCACCTTTTTGCCTTCTACAATGAGTAATCCTTCTTCTATAAATTCTGGAGACTGGTGATACATGGTAATCCCAGCTTGTTCGAGAGAATCTTCTGTTTTTACAGGCATTGCAGAAACAAATTTTTCCTTAAATTTTTGCAGCGCTTGCCAGTTTATAGTAGCTACGTCTGTAACTCCTACCTCTGCCAAGTGCGAGGTGCGAGCTATGATTTCGCTAGCGTTTAGTAATACTTTTTTTGGATCGCAGCCTCTATTTGCACAAGTGCCGCCATACTCACGATTATCTGCAATGGCTACTTTCATTCCCGCCTTTGCGCAACGTGTTGCCACCTGTCTTCCTGCACTTCCTGTACCTATAACAAATATGTCGTAATGTTCAAATCCCATCTTTTCCTTTTTTATAAAGGTAGGGAGCACACACTTTTGTTGCTGTTATGAAAATGGTAAAATGTCAATCACGCTTTCGCGAAAGCGTATGATTAACCACGACAAACTAGTGTAGTTGTAGTTACTCTTGGCTTGTAAATCCATCTACTACCGTCTTTGATGTGCCATCTATTGCAAAGGTGTTGTGACGTAAATTTTTAATAAAGATGAAGAAGAAAATCACATAAATCATTTGTGAGCCTACTAGATCCCAGTCTTCTTTAAAAGAGGTTCCTGCCATTAATAATGTGATTAATATAAAACTTAGTGCCGCAGCAAGACGTGTTTTAAAACCTATGATGAGTAGCACTCCTAGTACAAGTTCTACAATAGGAAGTCCAAAAGCGATTGGCTCCACAAGCGCAGGAGGTAACATCGTTCCCTCAAAACCTTTTGATAGTCCGCTGGCAAAACCTTCCATTTTAGGAAGTCGCACTACACCGTGCAATAAGAAGTTAATACCTATTGTAATACGCGCGATTACAAATGCAAGCTGATGATCTGTCCAGTTTTTCATAATTTAAAATTATAGAACCTTAAGATAGCGTAGTGTTATGAAAATGGTAAAAAGTAAATAACGCTTTCGCGAAAGCATTAAAAAATCAACAGATATGATGTTGGTTTATAAAATGAATTGGATTTTCTAATTTTTTTCAAAGTTTGCAACTAAGTCGAGTGTTTCCTCACTTTCTTTGAGTTTTACATCATAAGCCTTATAGATAGCTTTGCTAGTAAATATCAAAACTAAAATCATTACCGCTATCGCAACACCGGTAGTTCCAAATTGCTCAGGATTATTGAAAATGTCAAGCCCTTTAGCCCATTTCATATAAGCAAGGCTAGCAGTAACAAGCCATATTGCAACAATAATCATATCATATATTGCAGTCTGTGCTGTATGTTTCCTGAAATTATAAATTTCCTTTTGTAACGCTACTATGCTAAGACTTGCATAATCTAATTTTTTAAGCACACTGTGTTGAAAATAAGAAAAAACCATAAGTCCAGCACCAGCACCTAACATCGCCATATACAATACTGAATCTCTTACTAAATACATCAACACCAAAGATGCTAAAGCGTATATAAGTGCCATATTTTTACCAGCAAGTGAGATTTTAAAGAGCTTATCAAAGCTACTTTGAGCTTTATCAAATTTGAGCTGATTTATTTTTTCTTCATTAATCATCACACGAGCTTCTAACTGACTCATATCATTTTTCCAAATATCTTTTATATCATCTACATTCATAATTTCTATTTTTTAGAGGATGAAAGCTCCTGCTTCCATCGGTTTTTAATACGACTTATTTTAGTCGCCACGTTTGTTTTTGTAATTCCTAAGACAGCTGCAATCACTTCATAGTCCTTATCCTCGAGGTATAAGAATATTAATGCTTTGTCAAACTCGTTGAGACCATTTAACAGCTGTCGCAATTGTTCCTGCTCATAACTGTCCTCACTAGCTTGGGGAGCGGCCATATATTCTATTAGTCCCGTGTCTAGACGTACAGTCTTTCTTTTTGCTTTAAACGTTTTACGATAGTGCGAAATCGCCACATTCATGGAGATACGATACAGCCAAGTAGTAATCGCATAATCATTATTGTAAGTTTTTAGAGATTTCCAGATCTGGATTAAAATTTCTTGCTCTAAATCTTTTTTATCATTATCATCCACACAATACATCTTGATCACTTTATATAAGATGCCCTTGTGTTTTTTAATGATGTCAATAAATGTGTCTTTTTTACTCAACTTTTTCGTTTTTGGTCTACACTCTATTATTCGCAAGAAAATTTAATAAATCACAAATTCAGAAAATTATTTTAATTTTTTTTGGCTTTCGCGAACGCGTAGTCAACCCTATCTTTGTAAAAAATCTAATTACTTGAGTAACATCCAACTCTCGCAACACTTTGCACAGTCTCTGCAACTGCAGAAACTAGGGGAATCTATTGCCTATTCTAAAGAAAATATTGCAAACATACAGGCCAAAGGTCTTGTGGGCTCTGCACTGTCATTTATGATAAGCAGCGCTTTTGAAAAAGCAGAAACGCCTTTTCTCATCATTTTAAATGATAAGGAGGAGGCTGCCTATTTTCTAAATGACTTAGAGCAATTACGTAAAGAAGAAAATGTACTTTTTTATCCAGGAAGCTATAGAAGGCCTTACCAGATAGAAGAAATAGACAACGCAAATATCCTGCTGAGGGCAGAGGTTTTAAACAGAATTAACTCTCGTCGCAAGCCAGCATTGCTAGTTACCTATCCAGATGCGCTTTTTGAAAAAGTAGTTACTCGTAAAGAACTAGATAGACAGACACTCAAAATAGCCGTGAGTGATCAACTGTCGCTGGATTTTGTAAATGAGATGCTGTTTGAATATAAATTTAAACGTGTTGATTTTGTTACAGAGCCTGGAGAATTTTCAGTACGTGGAGGGATTGTAGATGTATTTTCATTTTCTCATGATGAGCCGTATCGTATTGAATTTTTTGGTGATGAGGTAGATAGTATAAGGACGTTTGATGTGGAGAGCCAACTCTCAACTGGGCAGGTAAAAAAGATTTCGGTGATGCCTAATGTGGAGAACAAGGCATTAACAGAAGTACGCCAGAGTTTTCTAGAGTATATCTCGCCTAAAACGGTAGTTTTTATAAAAAATAGATCACTTCTTGTAGATCGTACTGATAAAAATTTCGCGAAAGCGGAAGAAGCATTTTCTAACCTTGACTCAGAGATAAAGCGCAACTCACCAGAGGAGCTTTTTATGCATGGAGCTGCATTACAGCAGCAGTTAGGTCAATTTACTACGGTAGATCTTACCCCAAAAATTGACGGCGCCACAGCAGATACAATAATCACTTTTGAGCAGCAACCACAACCTTCTTTTAATAAGCAGTTTGACTTATTAATTGCAAACTTGAATGAAAATTCGGCAAAGGGATATAAAAACTATATTGCCTGTGTGACGGAGCAAGCGGCAAAGCGTTTTCATGACATTTTTGATGATGCAGAAGCGATTGTAAAGCAATATGAAACAGTGGTACTGTCATTATATCAGGGATTTATAGATGATGAGCAGAAAATAGCGGTCTACACAGATCACCAGATTTTTGAGCGTTATCACAAGTTTAATCTTAAGAATGGGTATGCAAAAAAGCAATCCATTACGCTTAAGGAATTGAGCCATCTCTCAGTAGGTGATTATGTGACGCATATTGATCACGGGATTGGAAAATTTGGTGGATTACAGAAAATTGATGTAGAAGGAAAGCCGCAAGAAGCAATCAAATTGATTTACGGCGAGCGTGATATTTTATACCTAAGCATTCACTCGCTTCATAAAATCACAAAGTATAACGGTAAAGACGGCAAGCCGCCACAAATTTATAAACTAGGAAGCCAGGCTTGGAAAAAGCTTAAGGCAAAAACCAAGTCTAGAGTCAAGCACGTTGCGTTTAACCTCATTAAATTATATGCAAAACGTAGGTTGCAAAAAGGCTATGCCTTTGGGCCAGATACGCACATGCAGCATGAGTTAGAGGCAAGTTTTATCTATGAAGACACACCAGATCAAAGTAGCGCTACCGAAGATGTAAAGCGCGATATGGAAAGTGAGCGACCTATGGATCGCTTGGTGTGTGGTGATGTAGGTTTTGGAAAAACAGAAGTAGCCATTCGCGCCGCATTTAAAGCTGTTGATGGCGGTAAACAAGTCGCGATACTGGTTCCTACAACGATTCTAGCCTATCAGCATGCACGTACATTTAAGGAGCGTCTCAAAGATTTCCCTGTAAAAATTGATTATCTCAACCGTTTTAGAACGGCTAAAGAAAAGCGCGAAGTGCTAGCGGGGATCGAGAGCGGAGCCATCGATATAGTGATAGGCACGCACCAACTTACTAGCAAAAATGTAAACTTCAAAGACTTAGGACTTCTCGTTATAGATGAGGAGCAAAAGTTTGGCGTTGCGGTAAAAGATAAGCTCAAAACTATTTCTGAAACCGTAGATACGCTCACACTTACAGCAACTCCTATCCCGAGAACGTTGCAGTTCTCGCTCATGGCAGCAAGGGATTTAAGTACCATAAATACAGCGCCACCTAATAGATATCCTATAGAAAGTAACGTAGTGCGCTTCTCTGAGGAGGTGATACGAGATGCGGTACAATATGAAATACAACGTGGCGGTCAGGTATTCTTTATCCATAACCGTATTGAAAATATCAAGGAA
Organism: Dokdonia sp. R78006; assembly: GCF_042466145.1. NCBI lineage: Bacteria > Pseudomonadati > Bacteroidota > Flavobacteriia > Flavobacteriales > Flavobacteriaceae > Dokdonia > Dokdonia sp. R78006. The sequence continues at coordinate 1,242,921 of NZ_JAXHBU010000001.1, forward strand.
GTTGCGGGTCTTATTCAGCGCCTTGTGCCAGATGCAAAAGTGGGAGTAGGTCACGGGCAAATGGAAGGAAAAACGTTAGAAACAAAGATGCTATCGTTTATGAATGGCGAGTTTGATGTACTAGTATCTACCACTATTATTGAGAGCGGACTAGATGTGCCTAATGCAAACACGATTTTTATAAATAACGCAAATAACTTCGGACTGTCAGACCTTCACCAGATGCGTGGGCGTGTGGGGCGTAGCAACAAGAAAGCGTTCTGTTACTTCATCACACCGCCATATAGTGCCATGACAGATGATGCTCGTAAGCGCATCCAAGCACTAGAGCAATTTTCTGTACTAGGAAGTGGTTTCAATATCGCGATGAAGGATCTTGAGATACGTGGTGCTGGGGATTTACTAGGAGGAGAACAGAGCGGATTTATCAATGAGATAGGTTTTGATACTTACCAGAAAATCTTAAATGAAGCCATTGAAGAGCTTAAGGAGGATGAATTTTCAGAGTTGTATAATGATGATCCCGCTTTCGCGAAAGCAGAAAAGGATTATGTAAAAGACACTGTGATTGATACTGACTTTAGTCTGCTTTTTCCAGATGACTACGTAAACAATATCACTGAACGCTTGAACTTATACACGCAGCTCAATAATGTAAAAACAGAGGAGCAACTGGATGATTTTGAACGCCAACTCGTAGATCGTTTTGGGCCATTACCAGAAGAAGCCGAAGATTTGCTAGATTCTGTTCGTATCAAGTGGGTAGCGACTAAGATAGGTCTCGAGAAAGTGGTTCTCAAAAATGGAAAACTCACTGGCTTCTTTATTGCAGACCAGCAGAGTGCCTTCTATCAAAGCCCAGCCTTTGGCCGTGTGCTTAAATTTGTACAAGAAAACGCATACCGTATTGGGATAAAAGAGAAAAAACTATCTAAGGGACTGCGATTACTCTTAAAATCTGACGATGCTAAGACGGTAAATGACGTGGTAGCATTGCTACGACCATTAATGCCAGAGAGTACAAAGAAAAAAGCAGCAGAGCTGCCTATGGATGATGGCGAGTAAATCTTGGAAACCAACGCTTGCAGTAATTGCAGCAATTATCACCATTATAGGTTTGGTAACTGGGAAGTTCCTCTTCTTTGTGATATGGCTGCCTTTAGGATGGCTATTTAATTCAAAAAAGGAAGATCGTGTGGACTAGATATTCTTTTTCCTTAATGTGTATTTGTGTCTTGCTACAGACATCAATGAGTCGTGCGCAAGTACAAGATGCTGTAAAAACGGAAAGAGAATACCGAATTAAACCCGAGCTTGTTCCACAAAAAGCAAAAGACTTTATTGCCACCTTCCATATAAATCGTTCTGTAAAGTGGCTACAAGAAGTAGGTGATGATGGCGTTAGTATTGAAGCAAAATTTAAATACAAAGGACAACGTCACAGTGTAGAGTTTACTACAGATGGAGTTCTAGAAGATGTAGAAATAGTTATTGGGTTAGGAGATTTGCCAGAAGAGACAAGACGAGAGATATCAAACTATTTTACGCAAGAATTTGATTACTTTAAGGTAGAGAAAATACAAGCACAGTATAATAACACTGCAAATGAAGTTGTAGATAGGAATGTAGAGATGCTTACGGCATCATCGTTCACGCCGCATTATGAGATAGTCGTAAAAACACGCAATTCTGGTAAAAAATCAAAGCGTTATGAAGTTCTTTTTAATGAGAAAGGAGCCTTCATAAGTAGGTCTCAGGTAAGCATACGACGTGATAATATTCTACGCTTTTGAGTATGTTTAAATTCACATTCTTTATCCTAATGTTTTCTGTAAGTACCTTGCTTTACGGGCAATCGCTGTATGAAGTTGGCATACTTCCAGAAGTAAATATTGGTAAAAAAATCAATGAGCTGTGGAACATTAATGTAGAATTTGCACCTCGTTTTGAACTAAGTGAAGGTGATTTTAAGGGTAATAATGATGCAGATGTATTTTACTCATTATTGGATGTCACCACGGTTGCCACGCGTACTGTAGGAGTAGATGCAAAAGTGGGTGCAGGATATTTAGCTCGTTTCCGCGATAAAAAACTTATACATCGCACAATACAACAGTACTCTTTTACCGTCCCTTATTTTGGTTTTCGCTTGGGACATCGCTTCCGTACAGATCAAACATTTAGTGCTAACCAGAAAGCTGAGTTTCGTGCGCGATACAGACTATCTTCAGATATATCGCTCAATGGTGAATTTATTGACCCACGAGAAGTGTATTTAAAATTAGGAAATGAGTATGTGTATTCTACCCAAGGAGATGCAACAGATCTCGAGGTCAGGATTGTTCCTACTTTAGGCTATTTCGCAAACGATGCAAATAAACTTGAAATTGGTGTGGACTACCGTATGGATTCATTTCTCGATGCTACTGCAAATCATCGATTCTGGATAAATTTGGGATATTACTTGAGTTTGTAGTGTTGCGCTTTCGCGAAAGCGTAAATAGCACAACGCACCATTAAACAACCCTAAAGACTAGCCAGCTTTTTTGAACTTTTAGGATTCAAATATCTTTTCAAAACTCCTCCCTTCACATTATTCACGTCAAACTCTACGATAAAAGCATCGGGATCGCAGGAGTCTATGAGTTTGTGTATTTTGCGCAGGTGTATACGATTTATCACGGTTTGTATCACGCGGCGTTCATTATTATGGCCTGTACTTCCATAACCAGCAGCAGCTTTATAGACGGTGATACCAGTGCCTAGTTCTTTAAGAATCTTTTGTTCTATTTCTTCAGATGACGGTGATATGATAGTAATACCGATAAAATCTTCAAATCCCTCAATAAAAAAATCGATAAACTTTGCTGTCACGATATAGGTAAGTATGGAATACAGAGCGACCTCTACACTAAGTACTAATGCAGTGATAATAAATAGCATAATATTGAAAGCCAAAATGGTCTTACCTATGCTTATTCCAAAAAGATCAAATACATAAATTCCTAGAATTTCAGACCCGTCAAGTACCGCACCGTTGCGTATACTGATGCCAATACCAGCTCCTAAAAACATACCGCCAAAAATTGCAATAAGCAGCTTATCTTCAGTAATTACTGGGAAGGACTCAACCCCGATAAGCACTGCTAGTATTAAGATGGACACCGTGCTTTTTAATAGAATATTTCGCGAAAGCTTATAAAAACCCAACACAAGAAACGGAATACTCACAATAAAGAGCAGTAAGGAGATGTCTAGATCTAACTTTTTACTTAATAAAATCGCGATACCCGTAGCTCCACCATCCAGAAAACCATTAGGCAGTAAAAAGGCTTTGAGCCCTATACTCGCGAGGGCAATACCTATAGCAATTTGTACATACTCAGAAAGTGATTTTAATATAGCAGTCATACCTTGGTGGTTTTGCGTTAAGGTAGCCATTATTTCATTTTTTAAGACTTAAAACGGCATTGAACAATCATTAGGAGCGTTCATTCTCTATGGCTTTGGTTTTAGGTACGCTTTCGCGAAAGCGCAACCTCAAAACATCATTAACTCCAGTTTATAATGCAGAGGTAAAGCGGCATCCCCAGTGTGATGTTAAAGGGAAAGGTAATGGCAAGTGCCATAGGTAAGTATAGACCTTCGTTTGCTTTAGGTGCAGCGAGTTTCATAGCGGCAGGGACTGCAATATAAGAGGCACTTGCTGCAAGTATGGCAAACAACAACCTGTTACCTACAGATTCTGTTATAAAACCACTTAGTAAACTCACGATAATACCATTTACAATAGGGACGGCGATTGCAAATACATAAGGAAAAGCGCCATACTCTTTGAGGCTTCCTATTTTTTTACCACTTGAGATTCCCATATCTAGTAAAAAGACAGCTAGAAATCCCTTAAAAATATCTGTGGTAAAAGGTGCAATGCCTTGTGCTTGTGCATCGCTTGCCATAAAACCTATGACGAGACTTCCTATAATTAATAGTACACTCCCATTAGTCACGGAGTGCTTAATAATACTACCCATAGACACTGTCTTGTCACGGTTTGCGGTAAAGACCATCATTAATAATACACCTATAATAATGGATGGTGCCTCCATGATTGCCATAACTGCGACCATATAACCACTGTAGGATATCTGCTCCATATCGAGATATGCTACAGTAGTTACAAATGTCACTGCGCTAACGGAACCGTAAGCCGCAGCGATTGCTGCGGCATTTTGAACTCCGACGCGCTTTTTGAGCGTAAAAAACGCATAGAGGGGAACTGAAAGAGCAAGGACTACTCCAAAAATTAAGGACCAGACAATCTCCATATTAAACGCTGAGTGGGCGAGCTCTTGCCCTCCTTTAAATCCAATAGAAAGTAGAAGGTATAGCGATATGAATTTTGAAGAACTAGGCGGTATGGCTAAGTCACTTTTGAGTTGTACCGCTAGTAATCCTAAAAAGAAAAACAAGAGAGCAGGATTAGTCAAGTTATCAACCAGTAGATGTAAGTCCATATATATGGGTTAGATGTTGTTTGTGGAGAGGCAATTATTTTTTTAGACTTATTTGTACGGTACTTTTTATTTCCAGTTTGCTACCATCTGCGCGCACTGAATTTAAAAAGTCTTTTAATTTTCCTTTCTCATCTATAAGTTCGATGATGCGGCCGCTATCATACTCACATGCATCGCCTATGTTGCCTTCTGTGCGGCTTAAGCGTTGTAATTTGTGAAAGTTTATTTTCTTGTCAAGCATTGCGTGTAAGATATCTCCAGCTTCGGTTGCTGTAAATACTCCATCTATAAGGTTGATTTTTTGATCTGTCATTGTGAGTAAGTCTGTTGTTTGTGTGTTCATGATAGTATGTATTTAAAATGTGAATGAATTATGACTTTCCGCCAGCAATTTTGATAAACGAGATGAGTAAGATTAAAAACGAAGCAGATGCTATTTCCTTAAAAAAGAGAAAATCACTAAGGACAGATAGCGCTACGGCCACGATGGGAATCGCTATAAGCACTACCTTTTGAATAGTTTTAAAAAGGGAAGCCCATTGTATTTCAGGTTGTGAAGTGCCTTCTTTCTGGGAGTACTCACGAGCGTTAAATGTGGTCATTTTAAGTTTGTGTAACATATCTCTGTGTTTTTGATGGTGCAAAGATGTGGGCTAGAGTTCATATATTTTTATTTATATTTATAATGAATTACATAAATAATTTTAATGCATTATACATTGCACCAGCTTCAAGTCTTCTTGAAGGTCACAGAATTTAGGAGCATCACAAAAGCTGCAGAGGAGCTACATCTCACGCAGCCAGCGGTCTCGATACAGATTAAAAACTTTCAAAATCAGTTTCCTATTCCGCTTACGGAGGTTGTGGGGAGGCAATTATTTGTAACAGATTTTGGTGAAGAAATTGCAGCTGCAGCACGTAAAATAATTGCCGAAGTAGATGCAATTAATTACAAAACGATGGCTTATCAAGGTCAGCTGTCGGGTAAATTAAAGATATCCATCGTCTCCACAGGTAAATATTTGATGCCTTATTATATCGCAGATTTTATGAATATGCATCCTGGTGTAGATCTAGAAATGGATGTGACAAACAAGACCAGAGTGGTGCGTCATCTTGAAAAAAACGAAACAGATTTTGCACTGGTATCTGTAGTTCCAGATCATATCGCGATAGATAAAGTGAGACTCATCCCTAACAAACTATTTTTAGTAGGAGGTAGGCAGCACACGTACTCAGGTAAAACCATATCAAAAAAGGATTTTGATAAACTACCTGTGGTGTATAGAGAAAAAGGATCTGCAACACGGGCAGCTATGGAAAATTATATTGCAGACAGACAACTTCCTACTCGTAAAAAAATAGAGCTTACCTCAAACGAGGCGGTAAAGCAAGCAGTGATTTCTGGAATAGGAATTTCTATACTCCCGCTAGTGGGGCTTAAAAATGCACTTACGAGCGGTGATGCTCAAATCATCCCCAGCAAAGGATTGCCTATCACCACACACTGGAATCTCATCTGGCAAAAAAGCAAGCAGCTTTCTCCCACCGCACAAGCCTTTGTGAGTTACCTCGAGGAGCATAAAACAGCGCTTAATGAGAAGCATTTTGGGTGGTTAGATACATATTAAAAGGTACGCTTTCGCGAAAGCGTAAAACGTGCAAAACGTTGTGTTTACTGAAGTGACGTGCAAATGTCGGGTTAAATACTGCTCAAAAAATGAAACAAATCATAAATGAGCCATACTATTGCAGTGTAGAACTTCTTGTACATTTGATGCGCATCATTACAAGGCAAAACATTTATGATGAAACAACCAGAATTAGGACAAAAGATTTTAGAACTGCGCCAGCAAAAGGGGTTAACGCAGGAAGAACTTGTAGCGCAATGTAATATCTCTGTGCGCACTATACAGCGCATAGAAGCTGGAGAAACAATGCCACGTGTTTATACGATTAAAACCATTCTCTCTGCGCTAGATAGAGATCTAGATGACCTGCAAGAAGACACCATTTTTGAAACCAAAGTAAAAAAGGCAATGCTTTTTGAAATAGATGAAAGTAGGGATGTGTCGTATCTCTTTACACAACTTCACGTAGGCTGGATTGCTGGAATATTAAGTATGATCGCATTTGTATTTGAACTTGTAGATGATTTTTACTTTGTAGCGGAGGGTACCTATTACTTTGGAAGAGTTTTTACCATTATACTTGGGATACTTTCTATTATTTTCTTTTCAGTATTTATGCGCACTTTCATACTTATTGGAAGTTTATTTAAGAACGCTTTTTTGAAAATAATTGCTACGCTATTTATTATCATTAATGCTATTCTTGCAGGATATGCCCTTATTGATATGAACTATGTTGTAATGCCTATGGAGGCTTATGGTGTTATGTACGTAGTGTTTTTTGGTGTAATGTCTATGTTTTTTGGGTATAGTTTATTTAAGCTTAAAGGCTTAGGGCAGTTGCCACAAGCATCCGGTATTTTACAAATGGTATTGGGTTTTATGATGCTAACTATATTTTTAGCTATTGTAGCAGGACCAGCAAGTATACTGGCACAAGCTGTAAATGTCGCACTTATTCTCAGAGTGTATGAGACAATAAAAAAGCAAGTAGGTTAATAAGAACTATCATTTTAAAAAAAGTAAAACGCATCCTCAAAATGCTCAAGGCGTTCTTGCTTTGAGTTTTTGAGTACTGCGATAATATCAAAACGTACTTCGACATCTAAGTCATTTTCTAGTACATACTCGTTTGCTACTTTGACAATTGTTTTCTGCTTTCCAGGACTTACAAAACTCTGCGGATCGCCAAAGAAATCTGAATTACGTGCTTTTACTTCTACCACAACGAGGATGCCTTCTTCTTTCTGGCAGATAATGTCGACTTCATTTTTTCCAAAAAACCAATTACGTTCAAGAATCGTGTAACCCTGCTTTATTAAATGCAGGGTTGCTAGTTCTTCACCATATTCGCCTAGTTCTTTTGGGGTCATAATTTAGTTGTATGATTAGTATCCATAATAAGCTCGTCTTAGCGCATCAACTCGTTTTTTTAACTTCCAAGGAGCAAGACCTACAGCAACACGTCTTTTGTCAATATTTTTAAAATCAAGAATGTTGGTGCTATCGACATTATCATAAATTCCATAATCAAAGGAACCACGCGAGCGCTGTCGACTGTCAATCATTTTACCTAATATGTCTGCTGGAGCTTCGCCATCTTCAATCATTTTTAGAAGTACTGGTTTAAAGTATATGGTATCGTCAAAATGAAAAAATAGTGTTTTTACGCCCACACGCTCACCTTGATCAAAATTATCTTTGCCTACAAGTTGAGCTGAAGGATAGCCATATCGATTAAAAATCTCTTTTATTCTTTTTTGGTGAATGCTATCTACACGCTCCATCTCTATAAAATCTATAGGAGGTTGTCTCACTTCTTGATCAAGACGGTTCATTGCAATTATCTCTGCTCTTAAATCTTGGTCAATATTTGCGTTAAACTCATCTTCATAGGAAGCTGCGTTACGCGCTAGATAATCCCACTCTTCATATTCCTTGAGAATATTATATATTTCATTGTTTTTAAAAGTATCAAAGCTCATTCCTTCTTTAAGCATACGCTCCATATATGGAAATGCTTTTTGCGGTTCGCCCACTTTGATTGAGAGTTTTGCCATCATTTCTGGCTCTCGTATGAGCGTTTGGTTTAATAGACCACAACGCGCCTCTACCCCTTTAAAAAGATCATGTGCTTTCTGATAGTCTTCTTCATAAAATGCCAGCTCTGCTTGATAAACATCTTGATAGTAGGAGTTTATAAAATTGCAAGAAGGTTTATCCACACAAGAAAACAAAAACATCATTATAAGTATAGAGAGAATTCTATTCATACCGTATACTTGCTTTATTTGCCGTTACTTCAAGGGTAATCTCACTCCCCAACTTCAATGCGTTATTATTATCTACGTGTCCCGCAGGGAAGTCGAAAGCTACTGGGAAGTCACATTCCTTTATAGCATCTAGCACAATCTCTTGTGCCGTTTTACCGAAAGGGATTCTGTTATCGTGCATCTTAGTCATGCCGCCCACCACCATACCTACACAGTGATCTAGCATTCCGTTGCGTTTTAGGTTGACAATCATTCTATCTATATGATAGAGGTACTCATCCAGGTCTTCTATAAATAATATTTTATCAGTCGTATCAAGATCAGAGCTGCTTCCGCAAAGGCTGTAAAGTATAGACAGGTTTCCGCCTACGAGCGTCCCTTTTGCAGTGCCTAGTCTGTTAAGCTTATTTGTGGTGTTGTAATCGAAGTTAGGTTGCTCGCCAAAAAGAGATTGTTTTAATGACGCTTTCGCGAAAGCGGTATTGTCATCAAGAGATACAGGCATGGTGGCATGTATCGTTTTAAACCCTATTTTGTGAATGTGACTATGTAAAACTGTCACATCAGAGTAGCCCACAATCCACTTGGGATACTTGACAAACTTGTAAAAATCTAGATCATCTACTATGCGCACCGTCCCGTAGCCACCACGAGCACACCAGATAGCTTTAATCTCCGTATTATCCAGCATTTGCTGAAAGTCTTGTGCTCTCTGAAAATCTGTGCCAGCATACTGATTGTCTTCTAGCCCAATGGTGCTGCCCAATACGGGAACTAAGCCCCAGCTTTTAAGCAAAGCAATGCCTTCTTCTAGCTCTCTTTTAGAAATTTTACGTGCCGTAGCAACGATTGCGACTTTGTCGCCTTGTACAAGATAAGGAGGTGTAATCATTAGTGTATTTTTCACACCTCAATATACTAACTTAACGGCAGTTTGGATTTTAAACTATCTGGTAATTTGATGAAAAGGTTAATTACTTATTATCTTAAAACAAGGTGATTTGAGAGGTGCTTATAACTCCTAAACCATGCTCCATAGCCCCGATAGCAATGAAAATCCCGCAACCTAGCGCTAGCGTGGTGAGGAATTGTAATGAATAGCGGGAAGAGGCAGCTGCTTATTACAACTACTGCAGCGCTCCTAGCATAACAATACCGAGTTAAAGCTAGAATACTTTATAGATACTCCTTGCTTGTTTTTCTTTATTTTTGTCGCTTCTTAAAGAACACAATATGTCTCAGAATCCACAACGATATACAATTACAGCGGCATTGCCGTATACTAACGGACCTATACACATAGGCCACCTTGCAGGAGTGTATGTTCCGGCAGATATTTATGCGCGTTACCAGCGTATGCAGGGAGCAGATGTTGCTTTTATATGTGGAAGTGATGAGCATGGAGTGCCTATTACAATAAAAGCAAAAAAGGAAGGGGTAACCCCGCAAGATATTGTAGATAAGTACAATGCAATTATCAAAAAATCTTTTGAAGATTTTGGGATCACTTTTGACAACTACTCGCGTACCTCTGCAAAAATTCATCACGATACGGCGTCTGAGTTTTTTAAGAACATGTACGATCAAGGAAAGTTTATAGAAGAAACAAACGAGCAGTTGTATGATGCAGAGGCAAACCAGTTTCTTGCAGACCGTTTTGTGACGGGAACTTGCCCTAAGTGTGGTTTTGAAGAGGCTTACGGAGATCAGTGTGAGAGTTGTGGTACGTCGCACAACGCAACAGATTTAATTAATCCTAAGAGTGCGATTACGGGAGCTGTACCTACACTTAAGGAAACAAAACACTGGTTTTTACCACTAGATCAATACAATGACTTCTTTAAGGAGTGGATCATAAAAGGACATAAAAAAGACTGGAAAACTAACGTATACGGACAGTGTAAATCATGGATAGATGATGGACTACGTCCTCGTGCCGTAACTCGCGATCTAGACTGGGGAATCCCTGTGCCAGTAGAAGGAGCAGAGGGCAAGGTATTGTACGTTTGGTTTGATGCGCCTATTGGCTATATCTCTTCTACAAAGGAGTGGGCAGCACGTGAGGGTAAAGATTGGGAGCCGTACTGGAAGGATGAAAACACAAAATTACTTCACTTCATTGGGAAGGATAATATCGTTTTTCACTGTTTGATTTTCCCTGCCATGCTCAAAGGTCACGGTGAGTATATTTTACCAGATAACGTACCTGCAAATGAGTTTTTAAACCTAGAAGGTCGCAAGCTTTCTACGTCAAAAAATTGGGCAGTATGGCTACATGAATATTTGGAAGAATTTCCAGATCAACAGGATGTGTTGCGTTATGTACTTACCGCAAATGCCCCAGAATCTAAGGATAATGACTTTACTTGGAAAGATTTCCAAACTAGAAATAATAGCGAACTCGTAGCGATTTTTGGTAATTTAATTAATCGCGTGACGGTGCTTACACATAAGTATTATGGAGGTGTTGTGCCTGCGCCTGAAGCTTTTAATGAGCTAGATAAAGAAGTGCTAGATGCCATAAAAGCATATCCAGCAGTGATAGGTAGCAGTATAGAAAAATACCGCTTTCGCGAAAGCCAAACAGAATTCATGAATCTCGCTCGCCTAGGAAATAAATACCTAGCAGACGAAGAGCCGTGGAAGACTATCAAAACTGACGAGGAGCGTACTAAAACAGTAATGTATGTGGCTTTACAAATTGCTACAGCACTTGCTATATTAAGTGAGCCGTTATTACCACATACAAGTGTAACGCTTAAAAATATTCTTGACCTTCCTGCTAGTGATGTTGAGAATGCATTACAGTGGAGTGACATCACTTCAAAAGAAGTGTTATTACCAGCTGGACACACAATCAATGAATCTCAATTGCTCTTCTCAAAAATAGAAGACAGTCAAATCCAGATTCAACTAGATAAACTAGAAGCAAGTAAAGCTGCAAATGAAGCAGAAGCTGCTGCCGAAAATGCGGTAGTAGAGCCACAAAAAGAGCTTATTAACTTTGACGATTTTACAAAACTCGATATGCGAGTAGGTACCATCATCGAAGCAGAAAAGATGAAGAAAACGAAGAAACTCCTCATCTTAAAAGTAGATACAGGTATAGATGTGCGTACCATCGTTTCTGGTATCGCAGAGAGCTTTACTCCAGAAGAAGTAATTGGGAAGCAAGTAACCGTACTTGTAAACCTGGCTCCTAGAGCACTACGCGGTGTAGAAAGTGAAGGAATGATTTTAATGACCGAGGATGCTAGTGGGAAATTGGTTTTTGTAAACCCTGATACGGATGGGGTGAGTAATGGGAATATTATAAGTTAAGCGTGTGGAGGTTTTACAATACGTAATCAAAAGCTCAGGCTTATCAGAAAAAGCTGTAAAGGCAACCCTAAAACTCCTATCAGAAGACTGCACACTTCCATTTATTGCTCGCTACCGAAAGGAAGCGACGGGTGGGCTAGATGAGGTGGAGATTGGAAAGATTATCGAACTCAAAGAGCAGTTTGAGACTTTAGAAAAACGTAAAAAATCAATTCTTAAATCACTAGAAGAGCAAGACGTTCTTACTAGCGAACTCAAAAATAAGATTGAAAAAACGCAAGATCTTACTACCCTAGAAGACTTGTATCTACCGTACAAGAAAAAGCATAAAACGAAGGCAGAGACAGCACGTGTAAACGGACTAGAACCACTTGCCAAAATCATTATGTCTCAAAATGCGCAAGACCCAGAAGGACTAGCGCATCGATATACTAATAAGGAGGTTCCAGATGCACAAAGTGCGCTAGAAGGAGCACGTCACATTATAGCCGAGTGGATTAATGAGCGTGCAGATATACGTAATAATATACGCGAGCAGTTAAAATGTTTTGCCACGATAGAGACCAAAGTGGTTAAGAAAATGGCAAACGATGAGAAAGCTCAGAAATTCCGTGATTATTTTGACTGGTCAGAGTCACTAAGCCGCTGTCCTTCGCATAGGCTCCTCGCTATTTTAAGAGCCGAAAATGAAGGTTACATTCGTGTGAAAGTTGTCATTGATGATGAGCGAGCGCTTGATAAAATAGAACGCAAACTCATACGCTCTCGTGGAGATAGCGCTACACAGATTGAGATAGCCCTAAAAGACGCCTACAAGCGACTATTATTTCCTGCATTGAGCAATCAGAGTCTCTCAGAAGCAAAGAAAACAGCAGATGAAACTGCTATTCAAGTTTTTGCAAAAAATTTAAAACAATTACTCCTTGGTTCGCCGCTAGGTGAGAAGCGTATTCTTGCACTAGACCCAGGTTTTAGAACAGGTTGTAAACTGGTGTGCCTTGATGCACAGGGACAGTTGTTACATAATGAAACCATCTACCCACACGCACCAAAAAATGATGATACAGGTGCTATAAAGAAAATCTCTAGTCTTACAGATGCTTATAAAATTGAAGCAATCGCCATCGGTAACGGTACGGCTTCCCGCGAGACAGAGAGGCTTGTAAAACGCATTCACTTTAAGAATGCGATGGAGGTTTTTGTAGTGAGTGAGGCAGGGGCTTCTATTTACAGTGCAAGTAAGATTGCCCGCGATGAGTTTCCTAATTATGATGTGACAGTTCGCGGCGCAGTTTCTATAGGTCGTAGGTTGCAAGACCCACTGGCAGAGCTGGTGAAGATAGATGCAAAGTCAATTGGCGTCGGGCAATATCAGCACGATGTAGATCAGACCGCACTTCAAAAATCACTAGATCAAACGGTAGAAAACTGTGTAAATGCCGTGGGTGTCAATATAAATACTGCTAGTGCACCGCTATTGAGTTATGTGTCAGGTATTGGACCAAAACTTGCTGAAGGCGTAGTACGCTTTCGCGAAAGCGAAGGACCCTTTAAAACACGTCAAGAGATAAAAAAGGTACCACGTCTGGGAGGTAAAGCATTTGTACAAGCCGCAGGTTTCTTAAGAATCACTGGCGCCGAAAATCCGCTGGATAACTCGTCTGTACATCCGGAGAGATACAAGTTGGTTGCGAGCATCGCCAAAGATCAAAAAGTCTCTGTCGCCGAAATGATAGGAAATACAAGCCTTCTTAAATCGATAGATCTTCAAAAATATGTAACCGATGAGGTAGGACTTCCTACACTCACTGATATTATAAGCGAACTAGAAAAGCCTGGCCTTGACATTAGAGAAAAGGCGAAGGTGTTTACTTTTAATCAAAATATACGCACCATAGAAGATGTACAGCCAGGTCAATTGCTACCAGGGATTGTAAATAATGTAACCGCTTTTGGAGCCTTTGTAGACATTGGCATTAAGGAAAGTGGACTCATACACATCTCAAACTTGGCAGATGGTTTTGTGAGTGATGTAAGTGCACACGTAAGTTTACAACAGCAGGTGATTGTAAAAGTACTGGAAGTAGATATTGCAAGAAAGAGGATACAATTGAAGTTGGAGAAGTAAGGGTGTTATCATCTCGAGCGTGTCGAGAGGTCACACAAGTAGCTTTTTTTAGCACTTACTCATATGCGATTTCTCGGCAAGCTCGAAATGACGAGGGATTGTCATCTCGACGTTAGGAGAGATCACACGAGTAGCTCAAGAATACAGGCTGCGGAAAACTTGATTGTTCGCGACATAGTCCTAGTCACCTCGAGCTTGTCGAGAGGTCACACGACTAGATTTTTATGCGCTTACTCCTATGAGATTTCTCGACAGGCTCGAAATGACGAGTGATTGTCATCTCGACGTTAGGAGAGATCACACGAGAAACTAAGAATTTACTCTTTAAAACACTTCATTATTTAAACTCTCCCATTTAGGATTAACAGTTTCTATAAGGTCGTTTTTCTTTTTTCTACTCCACTTCTTTAACTGTTTCTCTCTAGCAATAGCATCTTTTGCATATTGAAAACCTTCATAGTAGACGAGCTCATAACAATTGTACTTACCAGCAAATGATTTTTTCTCATTTTGAGAGTCAAAATAGTGCTGACCAATTCTTCTTTGTATATCGTTTGTTACGCCTATATATACAGTCGTTCGGTATTGGTTTGTAGTTATGTAGATGTAGAAATTGGTAAACATAATAGATTGTAAATCATAAATATAGTGTATTTGCAAGAAAGCATTCTTGTCACCTCGAGCGTGTCGAGAGGTCACACGAGTAGTTCCTCACTTTCTTTTGTTATGTTCTCACTCCTATGCGATTTCTCGGCAGGCTCGAAATGACGAGCGATTGTCATCTCGACAATAGGAGAGATCACACGAGTAGCTCCTCACTTTCTTTTTTTATGTGCTTACTCCTATGAGATTTCTCGGCAGGCTCGAAATGACGAATGGGTGTCATCTCGACAATAGGAGAGATCACACGAGTAGCTCCTCACTTTCCTTTTTTTATGTACTTACTCCTATGCGATTTCTCGGCAAGCTCGAAATGACGAGTGATTGTATATTTGTATACTCATCATAATATACTTAATGCTCAAAATCGCATTCCACCCCATTTACAAACACCCATTGCCGGAGGGGCATCGCTTCCCTATGGAGAAGTATGATTTGCTTCCTAAGCAGTTAGTATATGAAGGTACGTGTGATACAAATAATTTCTTCGAGCCTACACAAGTAGCTCACGAGCATATTTTGCGATGTCATACTACAGAATATGTAGAGAATCTCAAAGAGCTAGCTATCGATCCTAGAGCACAGCGAAAAACCGGTTTTCCGCTCTCACAAGAACTTGTAGATCGCGAATTAATCATCACTCAAGGCACCATTGATGGGTGTCACTACGCGCTAGAAAATGGTATTGCGATGAATATTGCTGGTGGTACACACCACGCTTATACAGATCACGGAGAGGCATTTTGTCTTCTCAACGACCAAGCGATTGCTGCGCGATATTTACAAGCAACTAAGCTTGCAAAGAAGATTCTCATTGTAGACCTCGATGTTCATCAAGGTAATGGAACGGCAGAGATTTTTGCGGGTGATGATTCGGTGTTTACGTTTTCTATGCACGGTAAGGCAAACTATCCTTTTAGAAAAGAAATCTCAGATCTTGATATTGCCTTAGAGACCGATACAGGCGATGCGGAGTATCTCGATATTCTAAAAAAAACATTACCAAATCTCATTAAAGAACAACAACCAGATTTCATCTTCTATCTATGCGGAGTCGATATTTTAGCGAGTGACAAACTGGGTAAATTGGGGTGTAGTATAGAAGGTTGTAAAGAGCGCGATCGGTTTGTGTTACAAATCTGTCACGATTTAAAAATTCCTGTACAATGTAGTATGGGCGGCGGCTATTCTCCAGATATAAAAGTGATAATTGACGCACACGCAAATACCTTTAGAACGGCACAAGATATTTACTTTTAGTACAATCTTTCGTAGGGCTATTATTTCTTTTTCCGCATCAACTTCGCAGTCATTTTCTTGATTCTATCGGCTAGTTTTTCGCTGCTCAATTTTTCGCGTAAGCGGTCTGTAATTATTGGAAAAGATAAAGGCGTAGGTTGCTCGCAATCCATCCAGACAATTTCTTGCGTCTCTATACGGTCAAGCGCTTGCTGCAATCGACCTTCTTCTAGCTGGTGTTCAAAAGTCTCTGTAAATGCTTGCTGAAATAATAAATTATCTGCCTCATAATCACGGAACACATCAAAAAACAGCTGACTACTACTTTGCAGGTGTTTTTGTTTGATTTGTTTATTTGGGAAACCAGTAAAAACAAGCCCAGAAATCACGGCAATATCTCTAAATTTTCGCCTGGCCATCTCCGTAGCATTGAGACTATTTTGCAAGTCGTCGTGCATATATGCCGTCGTAAATAGGTCGTTATCTAGTAGCTGCTGTATGTCTATAGGTTGGTCTGAAAGTAGCTCAAAACCGTAGTCATTAAAGGCAAGAGAGAAGGTGATAGGGTCTAGCAGGCTAAGGCGATACCCAAGTAAACTTCCCATAGCCTCGTGCACAAAACGACCTTCAAAAGGGTAAAATACGTGATGATAGCCATCGCGCGTTTTAAAAGTCTCAATAAGCAGTTGCTCATCACTCGGGATGATGCTCTCTACCTTTTGCTGTCTAAAAATGTGCTCTAGTGCATTAATCTCTAGAGACCGCTTTCGCGAAAGCGAATTCCCAGTATAAAGTTCCTCCCTTAACAGCTGCGACATCTGGCTGCTTAAGGTAAGTCGGCCGCCCATCCATGAGGGGACTTTGTTAGTTTTCTTTGAGCTGTTGCGCACGTGCACTTCCATATTTTTAATACGGATAAATTCTAGGTTGCGACCAGCAAAAGTAAACACATCACCACGCGTTAACTTACTGATGAAAAACTCCTCAATAGTGCCTATGTAACCACCTTTTTGATATTTGACTACAAGATTTGCATCGCTCACAATCGTCCCTATTTGCAGGCGATGGCGCATTGCCACCATACGAGAATTCACTTTAAATCTGCCGTCCTCAAGAATCTCCACTTTCTTATACTCATCATAAGCTTGCAGGGATTGTGCACCCATTGTCATAAAATTAAGACACCATTCCCATTGCTCTTTTGTCATTGCTTGAAAGCAAAACGTAGTCTGTATCTCTGGCCAGATATCTTCGGGTAAAAATCCGTCAGACACGGCTAGCGTCACGAGATATTGAATCAGTACGTCAAAACTATTGAGATACGGAATTCTATCTTCTACCGTGTTTTCCTTAACGGCGCGCTGCAAAGCAGAGGCTTCTACCAGCTCTATGGCGTGTGTAGGCAAAAAGTAAATCACACTCTCCTTACCAGGGCTGTGACCAGATCGCCCAGCACGTTGTAAAAAGCGAGCGACACCCTTTGGGCCGCCTATTTGGATAATGGTTTCAACAGGCGCAAAGTCTACTCCGAGATCAAGGCTAGAGGTACAAACTACCGCCTTGAGAGAGCCATTCCGAATGGCGCCCTCAACCCAAGTACGCGTCTCTTTATTGATACTCCCGTGGTGCATTGCAATCTCTCCAGCATACTCAGGATGTGCCGCAAGAATACGCTGAAACCAAATTTCACACTGACTTCGCGTGTTCGTAAACAGTAAGGTCGTCTTGCTATTGTTGATAATGGGTACGACGTATTCCAGCAAATGCAATCCCAAATGACCACGCCAAGGAAAGGTTTCCATCTCGTCTGGAATGATAGACTTGACAGTAATTTTTTTGTTGATGTTTGCTTTGATAATTACGCTTTCGCGAAAAGCGTTACTCTCATAACCCAGCAATACTTCTCGAGCTTGCTCTAGATTCCCAATCGTTGCCGAAATTCCCCAAATACGCATATCTGAAGCGACAGTTTTCAATCGGCTCAAGGCGAGTTCCATCTGTACACCTCTTTTTGTACCTAGTAATTCGTGCCACTCATCTACTATTACAGCTGAGCAATTTTTAAAAACTTTCTCATACCCTTTTGAGGCAATCAAAAGCATCAAACTTTCTGGGGTAGTAATTAGCAAGTCTGGCATAGAACGCTTTTGCTTGGCACGTTCAGATTGTGGAGTATCTCCATTGCGTATTCCCACCGTCATCTGTGTGCCGAGATCTTGTGTGATACGAGAAGCCGAAAGCTCAATCTCATTAGAAAGCGAGCGCAGCGGAGTGATCCAAATGGCCTTTAGTCCTTTTTTATGTTTGGTCTTGTAATCAGGATTTTTCTTGATGTAATTAAGAACTACCGGAAACCAAAGTGCATACGTCTTACCACTACCCGTAGGCGCATTAAGCAATCCATTTTTACCCGCCAGAAACGCCTTCCACGTTTGTTTTTGAAACGGAAAAGGTTTCCAGTCTTTCGACTGAAACCAGTTATTTGCGATATCGAATAGTTGCTTATTATTCATAATTACGAGTGTAGCGAAGTAATCTGTTGCAATCCAATAACCACCAAACCAAATACACCTTTTACCATATTTCTTTTATTAAATAATCTTCACTTCCAAGCGAAGCGTAGGAACTTGCCAAATCTAACCAGTCAGGATTTTTACTTTCGATTAATGAAATTTTCCGTTTTCTATTTCCAGATTTTAACTGCTTTTCTCTTGCGAGAGCTTCATTATGCGTTTCAAATAATTCGTAGTACATCAAGTTGTAGCAATTGTATTGCGCGCTAAAAGACTTGGGGTAATATTTAGTCTTATGTTGAACCATTCGTATTTTAAGATTGCGAGTCGCTCCTACATAAAGAACAGTTTTATTCTTATTAGTTAGTATGTAAGTGTAATATGGCATCTTAATGAAGTTGATATTGCGAATGTTCTTACTCTTATGCGGAGATTTATATGTTGCTTTCTAGCATCATTATTTTGTGGGCGGAAGAGATTCCTTCACAACTTGCCCTTCGGCCTCGTTGCTCGGAATCATCCCTTTCAAATCCTCTAGTGTATTTGCATCTTCTATCTTCTTGTCGTATCGCCAGCGTAGCATTCTTGGGAAGCGCGTGGCTATACCACTTTTATGTCTTTTGGATAACGCTATACCTTCAAAGGCAATTTCAAACACGTGATGAGGCGTTACAGATCGTACAGGTCCAAAACGCTCTAACGTGTTTTTTTTAATCCAGTTATCTACTTTTCTAAACTCGGCATCTGTGAGGCCTGAGTAGGCTTTTGCAAAAGTAACGAGCTCGGTTTTATCTTCATTCCATAAACCGAAGGTGTAATCTGTAAATAAATTACTTCGTCTACCGTGACCACGCATTGCATAGGTGAGTACTGCGTCAATAGTGAGCGGATCTACTTTCCATTTCCACCAGTCGCCTTTTTTTCTACCTACGCGATACGGACTGTTTTTACGCTTAATCATTAATCCTTCCGAGCGCATCTCTCTGCTACGGTCTCTTTCTTGTGCCATTGCTTCCCAACTATCAAACTCAATTGTTTCAGAAATCCCTATAGGCAGACCTTTATCTGTGATATTGCGATATAACGATTCGAGGATTATTCTTCTTTTCGCGAAAGCGGTATCACGCAAGTCTTTTCCTTCCCATTCTAAAATGTCATAAGCCTTGATAATTACAGGCACTTCTTTGAGCATTTTCTTGCTCACCGTCTTACGCCCAATACGCGCTTGTAAGTCGTTAAATGTGCCAATCTGCCCATCATAAAAAGGCAGTAACTCACCATCTATGACGGTTCCGTCTGGTATATATTCTTTAAGAATCTCTAGTTCTGGGTACTTATCTGTAACTAGCTCTTCACCGCGACTCCAGATAAAAATCTCCCCATTACGAAAGATGGTTTGTGAGCGTATACCATCCCACTTATGTTCGGCAAGAAAGTCAGTCACATCACCCAGCGCCGAAGGTTCATCTTCAACTGCATAAGCAAGATAAAATGGATATGGTCTTGAAAACTCTTGACTTGCATCTTCTTCGATAACCAGATCGTGAAAGGTAACCGTCTGCGGTTTCCAGTCGCCCATTAATTTATAGGCAAGCACGTCTTCTTCTATAGCTGTTGCTTGTGATAATGCACGAGTCATCAACTTCTGACTCACGCCTATTCTAAATCCTCCGGTAATAAGCTTAGTAAATACAAAACGTTCATAATAGTTGAGATTTGCCCAGTTATCAAACAGGTATTCCTTTTTCTCTTCATCCGTTTTTCGCTTAAGCGAAATCATCTCTTCCAGAAACTGAGTAAGCGACTTCTCAGAAGATGCTGTTGCTGCGGGAACAACGAGTGCAATCGTTTCTGCTAGGTCACCCACGATGTGATAACTTTCTTCAAAAAGCCATAATGGGATATTTGATAGTTCGCTCGCCCATTCCCTAAGTAAGGTTGTGTTTACAGGTCGTGGAGGGCGACGGTGCGATAAGATGGCAATCGTCCACACCTTATCTTTATCTGGCGCTTCTTTAAAATAATGCGCAAGTGCTTTAACCTTTTCGTTGGTCTTGTTTGTGGAATCGAGTGTTTTTATGAGTGCTGCAAATAGTTTCATACGCTAGTTTCCTCCTCCTCTTTTTTTGCATCTCCTTCTGCTAGTTCGCCTTCATATTGCGTTTCTTCTGTACGAGCATCATAACCCAGACCACGTAAATAGCGCGAGAAAATATCTGTATATCCGTGTGTGCAGATAATTTTTTCTGCACCTGTAGCTTCTATACTTTGTAGTAAGCTAGGCCAGTCACAGTGATCACTTAGCACAAAGCCTTTGTCAATAGCTCTGCGTCTTCGTGCTCCTCTAAAAGCCATCCAGCCGCTTGCGCTTGCAGTTACATATGGCACCATCTTGCGTATCCACGTACTGCCGTGAGTGGCTGGTGGTGCTAGAACGATACTTCCTTTAAAATCTTCCTTTTTAGTATCTCTAGTGATTAATTCTGTTGCTGGCATATCGATCATAGGTCGCAGTACCTCTGTCATTTTTTCTATAGCGCCGTGTGTAAGTATCTTACCGATGCTCGGGTCAAGATGTTTGAGCAGCCGTTGCGCTTTACCTAAGC
The DNA here is from genome assembly GCF_042466145.1 of Dokdonia sp. R78006. Classification (NCBI taxonomy): domain Bacteria; kingdom Pseudomonadati; phylum Bacteroidota; class Flavobacteriia; order Flavobacteriales; family Flavobacteriaceae; genus Dokdonia; species Dokdonia sp. R78006. The sequence continues at coordinate 1,263,806 of NZ_JAXHBU010000001.1, forward strand.
TGTAAGCAAAAAGCACAGAGCACTTTCCTTCGGCTTTGTTTTGCGCCCACCAAGTATTTATGTCGTGCATTACTTCGGCTTGTGGAGTCCACTTGAAGGCAGGTAATCCAAAGGTACATTCGGTGATGAAAGTGTCGCATTTTACGGGTTCGTAGGGTTGAGAGATACCATCTACTTCAGTCTTATAATCTCCTGTAAACACCCACACTTCGTCCTTGTGTTCTACACGTATCTGACTAGATCCAGGAATGTGACCAGCTGGGTGAAAGGTGAATTTTACATTGTTGATGTTTACGCTTTCGCGAAAGCGTACTCCAGAAACATTAATGTCTCCTAACCTATGTGAAATAATAGGCACATTGCTCTCGTGTGTGATGTACTGTTTATGTCCCCACCGACTGTGGTCTGCGTGGCCGTGCGTGATGAGAGCTTTATCTACAGGTTTCCACGGGTCGAGATAGACCTTTGCGGGTGGGCAATAGATGCCCTTATCTGTAAATTCTAGAAGTGGTTTTTTCAAGCTATTTTCTTTTTCAACTTAAAGATACGAGTCAGAATACCTTTATATTAGGCTTTTAGGAAAACTTTAGGGCATAAAAAAGCCTCTTTATTGCAAGAGGCTTTTAGGTGTTTTAAAGTCAGTTATTATTCAATTAGTTCTAAATGAAGAATGATTCCATCACTTGAGCTGTCTTTAGATTTGTCTACGGTTTTATAGTGAACTAAATATTCTAGACCTACATTATCATTCTTTGTAAGTAGCTTACCATTAATACTTGTAGTAGCATCAATTTCTAAAATTCTAGGCTCATTGTCGCCATCAGTAAAGAAGAAATATCCTCCCTCGTAAGCGTCAAATGTAAGATGCTCTGTAAATGCTTCTTTAGAATTCTCTGTTGTCTTAAAAGGGCTCATTCCTAATAAAACAGTGCTGAATAATATAAGTATGGTCTTCATAATATCGATGGTTTAGTTAGCTTCGGTAAGCTGATATAGTCGCTTACTGAGTATAAATATAGCGCTAGTCTTAGCCTATCGATTTTTAATTAACCATTGTTTGTGAGAGAATGTTAAGGGTATGAAAAATTAACATTCTCTAATAAGGCACTACTTAATTAATTTTCTGAATTATCCAATTCTATTATTTCTGTTTTAGAAATCACAGCTCCATCTTCGCTAATCCCCTCTATAAAAAGTGTGATAGATTTAGTATTTGTATTGATTATATTAAAAGTGTTGACCCTGTTTTTACTTAAGATTACTTCTGGCTCCCAGTGAATTGTACCATAATTTATAAAGCCTTTATCGTTCAATACGGTATATACTGGATTGTAGAATTTTTTAGCAACGGAATACCCTTCACGTATAGCATAAGTGAAAATGTTGTTTTGAACTTTCTTGTTATTAGTTGTGGACGGTAAATCAATATTAAAATTACGTCTAGAATATAATCTTATAACACCTTCTCCTCCTCTTGAACCGCTTCTAGAGTCAAATTTGTTGATATAATAGCTTTCAATAAAATCTGTGCGCAATCCATATAGTATATCAAGATCTAATAACTCTACATCATCTAAATAAACTAGAGGCGCACGAGCACCAGAAAAACCTGAAATTCTACGTGATGAAATAGAAATTCTACTTGTTGAACCAAAGGAAAGCTCTTCTGTAACTACATATCCATTTTGGCGTATAACATCTGTAACAAAAGGGTACAATATGGTGTCATCCTCAGTAACGATCTTAATTTCATTTTTTAAATATGAAGGAACATTAGGATTGTCAATTATTTCTGATTTCTTTTTTTCAAATTCTAATATAACTTCGTTTAGTTCAATAAGCGATTGGTCAATCATTTGAGGCACTACTATCTTTTCCTCTTTTAGTGGTTTTCTAATAGGAATGTGCTTGGTTGTCGTTGAAGAGATATTGATAGGATTTACACGATTCGTTTCTTCATAAACGAATAGGCTAGGTCTTGATAATTGCCCTTTCTTATTAATAAGGGAAAAGGAAATTGTCTCGTTAGTTTTCGTATACAAGCCTCCCAAAGCAAACATATTATTTTCAGGAGAGATAGTCAAACCTTCGTTATGTAGTGTGGGATGAACATAAATATTATCCTTTAATCCGATATTTCTATTAAGCTTACCTACTACGGTAGTTCCTTGTTCAAAATCAAATTCTTTTTTTGGAGGACTACTATTAATGTTCTCCCAAGTATATGTGCTCCAACCTTGTGTAAGTAGCAATAGATCTAGGTTATCCTTGTTGTCATTATTACTATTAAAATATTGCTTAGGATTTTCTACAGTGCCTTGTATATATGGTTTTAAATAGAACGAACTAAGTATATTATTTTCCGGATTATAACCTTTAGTATTTGTAGGAAGAACGGAAACGCTGAGATTTTTTTTAGAAATGTTTTTTCCTAAGTTGTTTAAGGTGATTGTGATAGAGTCTGATTTTTGATTGATTAAAGAGGATGCCGCCACATCAAAATCAAGTTCATCTGCCCAATTAAAGTAGAGTCTCTCTGATAGGGGATTATCACTAGCATCAAATAAGGTAATAGTATTCATGCCAGAAAATAGGGATGATTTACTCACTACAAATGCTGAGATATTTGCTTCATGATTAAGAGGAGTTTTAATTTTTTTTGCAACTCCATTTTTGTGTATTAATACATATAATCCTTGACGGTTTATAGTATTCCTTATTTGATAGTTACTCTTAATTTTTATTGATATTTCACCCTCATTTTCTTCAAGTATCGCTAGAGATGGTGTGGTGTTTACTACGTTGGGTAGAGGTACAACGACTTCAGTATTGTTATCAAAAGTAAAGTGGGCTGTATATGTTTGTGTAGGTATGGGGATAATATTAAATTTTGCAAAACCGTAGGGTTTACTCTTTATTTGCAGAAGATCTATACCATTTTGATTTCTTATTGTTGCGCTTTTAAAAGAAGCTCCAAACCCATCCTGATCTAAAACTTTTACACCTACCGTATTAGTTGTGCTATGTATCAAGTGACCTCCCTCAGGGAGTAATTGAATGTCGTACGCTTTTTCTTTCTCTACATTGTTGCCGGATATTTTATTACTGACAACAGTTATTTTTTGCATAAAAGAGTCGTCTTCCTTAAAATTTTTCATCCATTGCGTAGAGCCTCTCAAGTAATACGTGCCACTCTGCATAGTGGAATCTATTTTAATGTTACCATGGCTTACACCATTATCGACTATAAATTTTTCTGATTTGAACAGTAATCCGTCAGGTTTAAAAATATCTATATATAAGGTTGTCTTTTCTGAGAAGGATTTTTCTAATTGTCTAGTTCGTAAGTAAGCCTTAAACCATATTTCTTCATTTTGTGTAAAATGAGTTTTATTTAAATGGATATAAGCGCTTTGTCTAGGTAATTCAAAATAAGAACTATAGTTTTCTATTAATTCGCTTTTATTGGAGTTTTGGGCGAAAAGAAAGCTTGTAAATAGAAGTAAACTAATAGTAAAGAATTTAAATAGTAGTTTTGAAAACATGTTTTTTGATGATTGAGATATCTGACGATTAAACAGATTATTAATAATTGATGAATTGAAATTTAATTTTAATTAGAAAGGTTTAGTGTTTTAATGGTTGAAATGAGCAATCCATCAAGAGTCATACCTTCTATGTGTACCATAAATTTTTTAACACCAGTGTCTTTAATTTTGAATGATGAAGACTTCTTGCCATCTAGAATGAGCTGTGGTTCCCAGTGAATAACTCCAAAATTTGTAAAAGCTTTATTGGCATAGGTTGAGTAATCAGGTTGTATGAATTTTTTCTCTTTTTCAAAACCATTTTTTATTGGGTAAGCAAAAACTTCTGACATATTAGAAATCTCTTTTTTTGAATCTGATTTTATAGGCTTATTTAAATTACGTCTTGTATATATTCTAATAACACCTCCAGTCCCGTTTACGCCTTCTGAGGCACCATTTCTTTGAAAATAAAAGCTTTCTAGGTCCTCTGTTCGTAAGCCGGTTAAGATGTCAAAATCTATTAACTTAACATCATCAAAATAAATCACAGGTTGTGGAAAAGCTCTTTCAGAACCACCACTTCCTAATCCAAAGGATTGTTGAGTCCGCACCCTTATTTGTACACGAGTTGTGCTTGCAAACTGAAGATCCTCTCTTACAGTATAACCTCTAGATCTAATAATATCTAAAAAGCTGGGTTGTTTAAAAACAAGGTCCTCTGTTACTACTGTAACTTTATTCTTGAGAAAAGAAGGAACTAATGGGTTACTAGACTCATATGAGACTTTCTTTTTACCAGTTAGTATAACCTCGTTGAGTTGTTCTATGTCATCAAAGTTTGATACTATAGGCAGTATCTTGACCTTATTAGAGAATGAATCAGTTTTATTAAACGTTTTTTCTTTTATAAAATCTTTCTCTAAAATATCTTTAGATAGAATGCTGAGTGAGGGTTTTGTTAGTTTACCTCTACCTGAAATTATTGAAAACTGTAAAGCTTGTTCTGTTTCAGGAAATATCAAAGGAAGTGTGAAATTGCCATTTTCTAATTTTAGAGTTTGGGCGGGATACGTAGTGCCCGCATGCAAGAAAAGCTGTTCGTTGCTTCTTAACTTCTTGTTTAATGTCCCCTTAATTGATACTCCTTGTGAGAAGGTGTATGTTTTCTTTGGAGGATTATTTGATATTCTCTTCCAAGAATACCTACTTTGTCCTTGTGAGATTAGTAAAGCATCAAGTTCTAGTGAGTCTATGTTATTTTTTGAAAAGTAACGTTCGTAGGAGATATTTTGTTTTTTCAAATAGGGCTTTAAATAAAATGCAGATAGTATATTTTGTGAGGGAGCATTACTTATAGTTTCAAATGGTAAGACAGATATGCTCAAATTTGAAACTGAATTTAATGTTTGTTTGGAAAGCGAGATAATAAGAGAGTCAGTTTGGGTTTTTGTTATCGTTGGTTTTTTGATTTCTTCGTATTTGATACTGTGAGTGTTAAAGTAAATACGCTCTGCGATGGGCTCTTTACTGTCATGAAATAAGGAGAAAATATTTACTCCTTGCTGTAATTGAGATTTATCAAATAAATAAGAGGCGTAGTTTACATCCTTAGGTATCCTTAGGTTTATTTTTTTCGCCATTCCATCCCTATGGATTAATAGGGATAATGTATCATTAATAATTGATGTTGTCGTTTTTTTATCTAATCTTAAGGTGATGGCAATCTTATCCTTAGAGTGGCTTGCGATAGCAAGTCCTACAGCATTCTTTTTTGGAGGAGCTATCTTCTGTAGCTGTTTACTTCCATCCTCATATTCAATTTCTAAAGAATATTCAAATGTAGCTCGAGGCGAAAATGTTACAACGGCGATATTGTTTTTGCCAGGGGTAAATGTTGTTAAGTGATATCCATATTGATCTTTAATAATTCCACTTGTAAAGGGTTTTGAATAACCGTGTTCATCAGAAACTCTTATCGCAACATTATTTGTTACATCATTTACAAGGGAGCCGCTTTCTGGGGTAAATTCTATTTTTCTAACTGATGATAGGTTGCTTAAATCCTCACTTACGCTGCCATTGTAGATGGTTATTTTTTGCTGAAAAGAATCGTCTTCATAAAAATTTTTCATCCAATTTGTAGATGCTTTAATGTAATAGCTTCCACTTTGAAATGAAGAATCTAAATCAAAGTGACCGTTCCCAAATCCGTTACCAGAAATAAACTGCTTTTTAATCACTTGATTCCCTAAGGAATCATAAATGCCAACAATTAAATTTGTGGTTTCAGAAAATGGTTTACCCGTTTGCCTATTGTATACGTACGCTTTAAAATAGATGTCTTCCCCAGTTATGTAAGTTGTTTTGTTTAGATGGAGAAATATGCTTTCTCTTGGTAGTTCAAAATATTTACTGTAAACAGTGCCTAGCTCTTGACTTTTCACTTGAAGTGAAAATGAGAGGATTATAGTAGTAACTATTAAAAGCCTTATATTTTTTAGCATTGTTTATATTGAATTTTAAAAGTAAATAACTCGCTCAAATAAAAAGCAGTCAGTACTGTTAAGTTAATTGAGGGTAAACTTATTGCTAAGCTGTAATTTTGAGAAAAAGAAAAAAGATGAACCTATCCTTAAGTATTCCCGCATTGCTATTTCCGGCAATATCACTTACGATGCTAGCTTATAATGCCCGTTATCTTGCAATTGCAGGTTTGATACGTAGTTTACATGCTTCTTATCAAGAAACGCACTCAGAAGGAGTAGGACTACAGGTTAAAAAGTTAAGAAAACGCCTTACAATAATAAAAAACATGCAAGCCGTAGCGATTGTGAGCTTTCTACTCGCGGTAATTACTATGTTCTTAATTTATATAGAAGAGGCTTTTTATGCAAAGATTGTCTTTGGGATTAGTCTATTTGCATTAATGCTGTCGCTTATGCTTTCTTTAATAGAAGTACAGCTTTCTACAAAGGCGCTTTCTATACAGCTACGAGATATGGAATAAAAAAAGCCTCAATCGTTACAGATTGAGGCTTTTGTACCTAGGATGGGAATCGAACCCACACTTCAAAGAAACTCGAGTTTGAGTCGAGCGCGTCTACCAATTCCGCCACCTAGGCATTTTGAAAGTGCAAAATTAAAGAATTAATTAAAATACAGCGTATAAAACATCATTTATTGTACTGCTCTACTCATTTTTAATTCCTATTTTTGCACCTCCTTAGAGGGAAAAGAATTGTAATTAAACCATTTAACTGTCACAACTGATGACCGCTACCGTACCGCAACCGAAGATATTTGCTTGTCAAAACAGCAAACCACTGGCCGAAAAAATTGCAAAAGCCTTTGGGCAGCCGCTGGGTAACGTCATAACATCGACATATAGTGATGGAGAATTCCAACCTTCTTTTGAAGAATCTGTACGTGGATCACGTGTATTTATTATAGGGAGTACCATGCCATCATCTGATAATATGATGGAAATGTTATTGATGCTAGATGCTGCAAAGCGCGCTAGTGCAAGACACATAACGGCAGTGATACCTTATTTTGGATGGGCGAGACAAGATCGTAAGGATAAACCTAGAGTGCCTATAGCTGCAAAGCTTATGGCAAACCTACTGGAAACAGCTGGTGCTACTCGTATTATCACGATGGATTTACACGCAGATCAAATACAAGGTTTCTTTGAGAAGCCGGTAGATCATTTATTTGCGTCTACTATATTCTTGCCTTATTTAAAAGGGTTAGGATTAGAAAATCTTACGATTGCTTCTCCAGATATGGGAGGTAGTAAGAGAGCTTATGCATATAGCAAGGCGATGGAGAGTGATGTAGTTATATGCTTCAAGCAACGTGCAAAAGCAAATGTAATCTCACACATGGAACTCATAGGTGAGGTAAAAGGGCAGCACGTAGTGCTTGTAGATGATATGGTAGATACTGCTGGAACCTTAACAAAGGCAGCAGATTTGATGATAGAAAAGGGTGCGCTTAGTGTACGAGCGATCTGTACCCACGCTATTTTAAGTGGTAACGCTTACGATAAAATAGAAAACAGTAAACTGGCAGAATTAATCGTAACAGATTCAATTCCTAAGGAACACAAAAGTGGAAAAGTAAGGGTATTGACCTGTGCGCCACTTTTTGCAGATGTAATGCACCGTGTTAATAGTAACACGAGTATTGCTTCGAAGTTTATTATGTAATATTTTTTTAACTATAATTATTTAATATGAAATCAGTTTCGATCCACGGATCTAAAAGAGAAAGCGTAGGCAAGAAAGCTACAAAGGCCTTACGTAATGCTGGACTGGTACCTTGCGTTGTATACGGAGGGGACACGCCATTGCATTTTAGCGCACCAGAACTAGCGTTCAAAGAATTGGTATACACTCCAGACGCGCACACAGTAGAAATCGAATTAGACGGTGTAACCGTAAAGGCGATTCTTCAAGATATCCAGTTCCACCCGGTAACTGATCGTATTTTACACATAGACTTCTACCAGATTTTTGAAGGTAAAGAAGTAACTATGAATATCCCAGTACACTTTACAGGTAACTCTCGTGGAGTAATGAATGGTGGTGTTTTACGTAAAACTAACCGTGTATTACGTGTGAAAGCACTTCCTAAAGATCTTCCTGATTACTTAGTTGCAGATATCACAAACCTTAAAATAGGTAACAAGTTATACATAGGAGCTTTACCACAAGAAAACCTAACACTTATGCACCCTGATAACACAGTAGTGTGTCAAGTTAGAACTTCTCGTACAGCAATCCTTGATGCTGACGATGATGATGATGAAACTGAAGCAGGAGATGTTCCTTCTACACAAACAGATGATGCCGCTGCAGTAGCAGAATAATCAATCCGTTATATTTAATACAAAAGCATCTCGTTCTTCGAGATGCTTTTTTTATTTTTATACGATAGTAATAAGCAGTGTCTTTAACGTAATTAGTAAAGCCTTGACGCAAATTACATTCTAACAAACAGCAAATGATGCGCTCTTTTTTCGGTAGACTATTTGGTAGAGTAACGGTAGAAGAGGAAGTAATAGACCCCATGAAAAAATTTCTCATCGTTGGTTTAGGAAACATAGGTCCTAAGTACACAGAAACTAGGCATAATATAGGATTTAAGGTGGTAGACGCTTTCGCGAAAGCGCAAGAAACCACTTTCGAAACTGAAAAACTAGGTGACATCGCGCGTACCAAAGTAAAAGGCAAAACCGTTATCTTATTAAAGCCTAATACCTTTATGAATTTAAGTGGTAAGGCTATACGATACTGGTTGCAGCAAGAAAAAATCCCTGTAGAAAATCTTCTTGTGATTACAGATGATTTGAATTTGGAATTTGGAACCATAAGAGTGAAAACTAAAGGTTCTGCTGGAGGACACAATGGATTAAAAGACACGCAGGCTCAACTTAATACTTCTGCATATAATAGATTTCGTTTTGGCATAAGTGATGCATTTTCAACTGGACGTCAGGTAGATTATGTGTTAGGAGAATGGACGCCAGAGGAGCAAGCAAGCCTTCCGGAGCGACTGGATATGAGTTGTGAGGTAATCACTTCTTTTGTGAGTGGAGGAATTAATAATACGATGAACGCGTACAACGGTAAATAATCTTGAAAACTCACAATAGCGCACATACATTTAACTCAGAAAAAGGAACTGTCGTTACGATAGGCACCTTTGACGGAGTACATTTAGGACATCGCCAGATTATTAATAGGCTTAACGAAAGTGCGCGAGCAAATGGCTGGGAGTCATGTGTACTTACCTTTTTTCCACATCCTAGGATGGTGTTGCAAAAAGACACTTCGCTCAAGCTTATAAACACCATAGATGAGCGAGCGCAACTATTGGAAGGTCTAGGTCTAGATCACCTCGTGATTCACCCTTTTACCTTAGATTTTTCAAGATATCATGCAGAGACATTTGTAGAAGAGATTCTTGTAAATTCTCTTAACGCAAAGAAGGTAATTATAGGTTACGATCACCGTTTTGGACGTAATCGTAATGCTAATATTGAGGATCTCAAACGTTTTGGAGAACAACTAGGTTTTGAGGTAGAAGAGATATCAAAGCAAGAACTAGAAGATGTAGCTGTAAGCTCAACTAAAGTGCGTAAATCACTAGAGGCAGGAGATGTAGCGCTAGCAAATAGCTACCTCGATCAAGCATTTATGCTTACGGGAACCGTTGTAAAAGGCAGAAGTCTAGGTAGAACTATAGGCTACCCTACTGCAAATCTCGATATAGCCGAAGATTATAAACTAATACCCGCGCAAGGCGTTTATGTAGTGCAGTCTCGTATAAATGGTGCTACTGTTTACGGAATGATGAATATAGGCACAAACCCAACAGTAGGAGGAAGTGCGCAAACTATTGAAACCTATTTCTTTGATTTTAGTAAGGACTTATATGGACAAGAGCTCGAAATACAATTACTAGACCGCATACGTGATGAGAAAACCTTTGCGAGTGTAGATGAACTCGTAAAAGCGATGAAAGAGGATGAGAAGTATGCACGCGATTATATAAATAAGCTCTAAGTAAATAAGATGTCACTTAATAAGCTCCTCTTTACTAGAATAGATAACAGCGCGCTCATTGTGTTTCGCGTTTTTTTTGGTTTTCTTATTACATGTGAGGGTTGGGGAGCGCTTGCTACCGGGTGGGTGCGACGTATTCTCGTAACACCAGAATTTACTTTTAACTTTATAGGTTTTGACTTTTTACAAACATTTCCAGGGCCTGGACCACAAATGTATCTGTGGTTTGGTTTAATGGGAGTCTTTGGGGTGATGGTAATGCTTGGTTTTAAATATCGTGTAGCGATTATTGGCTATGCAATTATGTGGAGTACCGTGTATTTCATGCAAAAAACAGCCTATAATAACCACTATTATTTATTAATGTTGTTGTTATGGATTATGGCAATACTCCCTGCAAACGCCGCGTTTTCTCTTGATGCACGCTTTCGCGAAAGCGTAAAAAACATAAGTATGCCACGCTGGGTAACCTTGTTTATCATTTTCCAACTGTGGATTGTTTATACCTACGCGTCTATTGCCAAAATATATCCCGACTGGTTAGATGCGACGGTACCAGAAATATTAATGCGTGGTAAAAAGGATTACTGGCTCGTGGGTGGTGTGCTTCAAAAGAACTGGACACACTGGATTATTTCTTATGTAGGAATCGCATTTGATGGTTTGATCATCCCATTATTGTTATGGAAACGTACACGTACATGGGCATTTTTTATCTCCATATTCTTTCATCTCTTTAACTCATTTGTGTTTCAGATTGGGATTTTTCCATACATGTCGCTGGCATTTACGGTATTCTTTTTTGAGCCGAGAACCATTCATAATTTATTTCTTAAACGCTGGAAACCTTTTTACGAGCGCAGCAAAGTGAATCCTTACAATCAAGAAATTACAACTGATTCATTTAGTGACTCACCTCAAACTTTAATCATCCCAAAATATAAAACAGCAATGCTCACTGTGTTTGCAGTGTATTTTGTAGTCCAAATAGGCTTGCCGCTGCGACAGCATTTTATACAAGACAATGTGCTGTGGTCTGAGGAAGGCCATCGTTTGAGTTGGCGTATGATGCTCCGCTCTAAAGGTGGTACAGTTTCGTTTACGGTAGAAGATAAGGCAACTGGTAAGCGAACGGTACTAGACCATAAAGAGTACCTTACAAAAAACCAACAACGCAACATCAGATCAAAACCAGATGTGATATGGCAATTTGCACAATACATAAAACAGCTCAAAAAGACAGAAGGACAAGACGTAGCGGTCTACGTAAAATGTAGAATTCGCATAAACGGCCGTAAATCACAGGAGCTCATAGATCCAGGAGTGGATCTGGCGAGTGTAGACTGGAACTGGTTCTCTCACAATCCTTGGGTCCTAGATAGCGATGGTTATCTAGATGATAAGAGGTTGTTTCCTAGTTTTGGAGATGACTAATAAAATACTCTCCTATAAAATCTAGAAACTCTCTTATAAAATTAAAGAGGAGAGTTTGAATTACTATAGCTTTATTTTAATAAAACTTTTATTTCTCTTTTATAGATTAATAATTGTAGCGCTAATAAAACTGTGGGTTGCCATATCAGATATAAAGAGTTAATCATTTTTGAGTATATGCCTAACATTCCAATGATGAATAAAATGCAAATGGTCAAAATAACAATGCAATTGAATAAAAAGTCTTTTTTAATGTCAAATAAAAATGTGTAACTAAAAACAGTTAATAACGGGGAAATTACCCCTACGCTAAGAGAAATAAAGAATTTGTTTTCTGGAAAATTACTGTATGCTTCACGACTTACAATATCAACTGCACCTGTGATCAGATAAAATGGTATTGAAGATATAAGAATAGAAAGAAAAAAAATGAGAACAGACAGTAGGATTGATATTAATAAACTTACTGAAGTTAAGTATTTCAGTTTATTTGTATTGAAAAGAATTACTATCAATGCAAAAATCAAGATAAACTGAAAGCCTCCCATGAAATCTTTTATAAGAAGTAAAAGAAAGCATATGATTATAGGAAGTATTATCCTAGATGCGAGATTAAAAATTTTCATAAAGTTCTAATTGTAATTTATCAAAAGTTTTCCCGTAAAATCTTGCCCTGAGGTACTTATAAGATCTGTAATTTTAGCTTTTTTGTCTAAAATTCCTATTGATGTAATTGGATCAAACGATGCTTTTTCAAAAAAAACGCTATCTATAAATCTTTTATCATCAACGCTACATCTATGTTTCACTTCATTAATCTGAGTAAATTTGCCTACAATTTTTCTATCTGTACTGTGTCTAATTCGGTAATAGTTCATTTTAAAAAGTTAAATCATTGAGATGATCATGAGTAGAAAATAGATAGCGAGTTTAGTACACTTTTGCGTCTCAGAAATAATATGGTCTCACCTACTTCATTACTCTATCTAGCATAATTGAATTTGGTATAACAACGTCATACTCACCTTCTTTTTTTAATAGTACGTTTTCTTTTTCTAAGGCAGGATTTAGAAGGCTTAAACTATCACCTCCATCCATAAAAATTAGATATGAAGTGTCTAATACTTCTTTGCAAAAATTATTTAGATAAAATATGTCTGTGTAAATTTTGTAAGGAGTAACCTTTAAACACACTTCATCAGTTTTATTATCTATACTATTAAATATAGTAATACCATTTTTGATATACTTAATTTCTATTATCGCAGTATCGTAGTATGCATTTTCAAAGTGACTTACTTTTTTATCATATTTTATTTTATACTTAGGTATTATTTTCAAAGTCAAAGTGTCAGATGCATTTGTCCAAAGCCATTCTCCCTTTAATCTTGTAAAGGTGGCTTTATCTTTTAGATAAAAATTCTTTTTTAAATTCATACCATAGGTGGGCGTATGAATATTTATAATTTTTAGTTTTGAGCTACAAGAAGAAAATAATAAGATGCAAAATAATAGTTTAAGTATTTTCATTTTAGTTGTTTTAAATTTCTTCTGCAATCCCTATTACCTCATAGAAAATATAGTGCTTGGCGTTTTTCTTTACAAAAAATAATGTCTTGCTTCTAATTGATTACTTATTATAATGGGATAATATTTCAAGGTCTATTTTTCTTTATCCAGTCTTCCAAATTACCAATCTTATTTTCAACAAACCATTCCCAATCTGTTGTATGAGTTAAGCCTAAATTCTTAAGTGCTTCGATATACCACTCTTGAGATCCAAAAATCACTATATCATAAAAATCATCTTGCCTTGACCTTGTGAGCCATAAACTCTCTATTTTAGACAGTATTTCTAGTTTTGATAATTTTATTTTGTTTAATTCAGAATTATTAACCCACTGGTAAACATTTAAAATTTCAATTTCGAATAAATGTTTTAAAACATCGATAGCGTCTTCTTGAACAGATTTTTTATCATATTCCTTTGAAGTATACTTAAGTTGGTTTAAAAGCATATGGATGTACTCAAAAGAATGCGGTGCAAAAAGGTTGACGTTTTTATAAATATCTTCTTTTATCATGAGAGAGTAAATTTTATTACCTGTTTTACACCTTCGAAAATACTAGGAAAATTAAGATCAATAGTCGGAGAAAATCCAGATTGAGGTTCAGTTCTAAATGAAATGAAATTTCCATTATTCATAGTGGCTTTCAATACGCCAGGTTGAACCTCTACCAAACGTAGCGCATTTCTCATATGTCACTTTTTAAATTTCTTCTAAAATCCCTGTTACCTCATAGAAAATATAGTGCTCGGCGTTTTTCTTTACGAAAAACAATGTCTTGCCTCTTAAAAATTTCCAAAATTCTAGCGTTTTTACGTATAAGTTATCCTTTTCAATTAAAAGATTATTATTATTTAAAACATCTTTAAAATCTTGAGTATCTCGACTGATACTATTCTTCTGGATTCCCTGAATTTCAAAAAAGAAATTTCCTTGAATTTCTGGTGTCGCCCTTAAATACAACCGATCCTTTTTATTTCCAAAATCGACGGATATTTCTTTCAAATAATCAGTATTATAGTCAAAATATAAAGTATCAGATATATGTGGCTCTTGAGCGCTAGTTTCTTGGAAAGAAAGAATAATTAAGAATAGTGTCATTACTTTATTCATGATATTATTAATTAGGCAATTTGTTGCTGTTACTTAGGTTCAAATATTTTTGCTTCGTAACTGTCATATGTAACTCTAAAATATAAATCACTTTGTGTATGATTAATAGTAGTAATTCTACAAAATATATCCGCGTGAATATATTCGTGCAATAGCTCTAACAACATCTAAACCAGAAATTGAAGCTGCTAGTTACGTGTTAACCTCAAAACTACATCACCTCACATTAACTATGTTACGGATTTCCTTTATTTGAGTAAAATTTTAATTTCTAGAGAAATAAAAAAATCTAAGCCCTCTGTAACTGTATACTTAAGAGCATTTCCTTAAATTTACCTTTTCCTTTAAAAACCATTCCACTATGCTAGAAGTAGCACACATTAGAGAAAACAAAGAAGCTTTCGCGAAAGCGTTATCTAAAAGAAATATAGACGCCGCAACCTTACTTGATCAAGTAGTGGCGGCAGATGATCTTCGCCGTAGTTCGCAAGCGCAACTTGATGAAGTACTTGCAGATAGTAATAAGTTTTCCAAGGAAATAGGAATGCTTTTTAAAAGTGGAGAAGCTCAAAAAGCTAATATTCTTAAAGAGAAAACTGCAGGTCTAAAAGAACAGTCTAAAACCCTTCAAGAGCAATTAAACACTGCTTCTGAGGATTTACAAAACTTGCTTTATCAAATCCCAAATATCCCACATGACAGTGTTCCTGAGGGTAACAGTGATGAGGATAATGAAGAAATCTTTCGCAAGGGAGATATTCCTGAGTTGCATGAAGCAGCACAGCCACACTGGGAGCTTGCAAAGAAATATGATATTATTGATTTTGAACTAGGAACTAAGATTGCTGGGGCTGGTTTTCCGGTGTATAAAGGCAAAGGAGCACGTTTACAACGTGCGCTTATCGCTTACTTTTTAGACAAAAATACCGAGGCTGGATATACAGAATACCAAGTGCCGCACCTTGTAAATGAGGCGTCAGGTTTTGGTACTGGCCAACTTCCAGATAAGGAAGGGCAAATGTATCATGTGACCGAAGACGATTTATATTTAATCCCTACGGCAGAGGTACCAGTGACAAATATGTTTCGCGGTGATTTACGCAATCATAATGAACTGCCTATTACATGTACTGGGTACACACCATGTTTCCGTCGTGAGGCAGGATCTTATGGTGCGCACGTGCGTGGCTTAAATCGCTTGCACCAGTTTGATAAAGTTGAGATTGTACGCATAGAACGTCCAGAAGATAGTGCAGCCGCGCTAGACGGGATGGTAGATCACGTAAAAATGATACTTGATGAGTTAGAATTACCATACAGAATCTTACGCCTTTGTGGTGGTGACCTTGGGTTTACAGCACACCTTACGTATGATTTTGAATTATTTTCTACAGCGCAAGATCGCTGGTTAGAAATTAGTTCTGTTTCCAACTTCTTAACCTTTCAAGCAAACCGTTTAAAACTTCGTTTTAAAGATGAAGATGGGCAGAACAAGCTTGCACATACACTTAATGGTAGCTCACTAGCGCTGCCACGTGTACTTGCAGGAATTCTTGAAAACTGCCAGACGCCAGAAGGAATAAAAATTCCTAAGGCACTTATCCCTTATTGCGGATTTGATATGATTAACTAATAACGCATTAACAGTGATAAGAAACGTGTCAGAGCAATTGCTATGGCACGTTTTTCGTTATCTTTAGGATATGAAGAAAAATTGGTTTTTAATACTCATCTGTGTGTTTGGTTTTTTCGCTTTCGCGAAAGCGCAAACAGAACAACTTGCTCGCAACTATGCAGATCAAGGTGAGTTTGAGAAGGCCATCATTTCTTACAAAAAAGCATTACTTAAGCAGAAGGGTAATCACGTACTCATTACCGGTCTTGTAAAAAGCTACCAGCAGTTAGAAAAGTATAAAGAAGCCGAAAGTGTGCTTAACGAAAACCTTGCCGCTACTCGCGATAAAGGTTTTTATTATGTAGAGATAGGTTATAATCATCAATTACAGCAGCGAGACTCTATCGCTCAGGATTATTATAACCAAGTAATTGCAGGTATAGAGAGTAATACTATGAGTGCTTATCGCGCTGCTCGAGCTTTTCAAGAGCATAGCTTACTTAGAAGGGCTGTTCAAGCATACGAGATTGCGATGGCAAATAATCCAAGAGCAAACTACAATGTGCAACTAGCGAGACTCTATGGGGAGCTAGGAGAGGTAGAGAAGATGTTTAATGCCTACTTAGACTTAATTAATAAGAGTGAAAACTATCTACAAGCCGCTCAACGTAATTTTGCCCTTTACGTAAATGATGACCCGCTTAATGAGGCTAATATTATTTTTAGAAAGACCTTGTTAAAGCGATTACAAACAGAACAAAATGTGCTTTATAATGAGTTGCTAAGTTGGCTTTTTATACAGCAAAAGGATTATAGAAAAGCATTTGCACAAGAAAAGGCGATTTATCGTCGTACAGAAGGAAGACATGAAGGCATCGTAAATCTAGCCGAAATAGCGATAGAAGAAAGTGCTATTGAAGATGCAACAGAGATATTAGAATTTCTAAGAGATAACGTAGTTGCTGGTAGTGTTAAGCTTTATGCAGAGCAACAATTGATACAACTAGCGGTAAAAAAAGCAGTCACGGCAGAAGATGAATCGCTTGTCAAAACACGTTTTGAAGCTTTGCTAGATCAATATATCAAGAAGGAATACACGGTGCCTTTGCAAATAGATTATGCACATTTTCTTGCGTTTAACATGGAGCAGCCAGATGAGGCTATTGCATATCTTAAAAAAGGGATTGAAATCCCTCGTGATAGATTTGACCACGCTCGTCTCAAGATGGAGCTAGCAGATATTTTGGTGCTTACAGAAAAGTTTAATCAGGCACTTATCTATTATTCTCAAATTCAGAATGAAATCCAGAATAATGTGATCTCGCAGGAAGCTCGATTTAAGGTGGCAAAGACTAGTTACTATAAAGCAGATTTTGACTGGGCAGAGTCGCAGCTCAATGTGTTAAAAGCTGGGGCAACACAGCTTATTGCAAATGATGCACTAGAGCTGTTACTCGTTATTAGAGATAACTCTATGGATGATAGTTTACAAACGGCACTTAAAAAATATGCCACTGCAGATTTACTAGCTTTCCAAAACAAGCCTGAAGAGGCTATCGCATTATACGATGATATTTTAGAGAAGCACAAGGGAGAAAAGATAGAAGACGAGGCATTGCTTTCTCAGGCTAAACTGTATGAGCGTAAAGAAGCTTTCGCGAAAGCAGAAAAAAACTACCTCACAATCATAGAATATTATAGCGATGGCGTACTAGCAGATGATGCTTATTATCGCCTAGCAAGATTATACGAAGGACCACTCAATCAACCAGAAAAGGCAAAAAATAATTACGAACGCATTATTTTTGACCTAGCAGACAGCATCTATTATGTAGAGGCACAGAAGCGCTTTAGGAATTTGAGAGGAGATGCAATTAATTAGAAAACATAGAAAATGCTTATATATAACGTTACCATAAACATAGAAGAATCTGTAGAAAAAGAATGGCTCGCCTGGATGCAACAAGTGCATATTCCAGAGGTTATTGCTACAGGTAAATTTGTAAAAGCATTAATGACTAGAGTGCGCACAGAAGAAGAAATGGGCGGAGTGACATACTCTGTTCAATATGGTTGCCCTAGCCAGCAACATCTAGATGCTTACTACGAGCAAGATGCAGATAGACTAAGACTTGCGAGTAATAAGTTTGCTGGTAAGTTTGTCGCTTTTAGAACAGAACTAGAAATAATCAGTCAGCACTAATGGCGAAGCACAGCTCAAAACGTAAGTTTGAAAAGCCACATGCACATCGTGATACACACGATCAAGGCATTAAGGCAAAGAAGCACTTAGGACAGCATTTCTTAGGAGATGAATCAGTTGCAAAAGATATTGCAGACACCCTTACTTATGTGGGATATAGTCATGTGCTAGAAATAGGTCCTGGTACAGGAGTACTTACAAAGTATCTTCTTGAAAAACCCACACATCTTAGTGTGATGGATCTCGATAGAGAATCTATTGCTTATTTACAGAGTGCTTTTACACTAGAGCATAAGCTCAATGATGAGCATTTTACGGTTCTTGAAGCAGATTTTTTACGATATGATCTCGATACGATATATCCAGGGGAGCAACTTGCAATTACTGGCAACTTCCCTTATAATATTAGTACTCAAATCGTATTTAAGACCATAGAACATAAGGAGCGCATACCAGAGTTTACGGGAATGTTTCAAAAAGAAGTGGCTGCTCGTATTTGTGCAGATCACGGTAGTAAGACCTACGGAATTATGTCTGTGCTAGTACAAGCTTTTTTTGATGCAGAATACCTATTTACGGTACCGCCTACCGTATTTATACCACCGCCAAAAGTAGATAGTGGTGTTTTACGCTTAAAGCGAAAAGAAGGATACCAAGATATAGGTTGTACACAAGAGATGCTATTTAAGGTTGTAAAAATGGCTTTCCAGCAGCGCAGGAAGACATTACGAAATAGTCTGAAAGGAATGGGGTTAAGTGATGAGTTTAGAGAGCGAGAAATCTTAACGAGGAGACCAGAACAAATATCTGTACAAGAATTTATAGCACTTACGGCAGCAATTACAGAAGATATCGCTACTTCATAAATTCTATGAGGTAACTATTCTATCTCCGTAAGCGCTTTTCCTATATTTGCCCAACTACCAAAAATTACCTTATGCAATTTGAACTCACTAGCGATCTTATCGATCAAATACAAGCATATGTAGCTGTTCAAAATGAGACCGCACTTAAAGAGTTGCTCTCTGAGCTTCACCATGCAGATATAGCCGAAGTATTAGATGAGGTAGATGCAGATGAAGCTGCTTACCTTGTTCTTTTACTAGATAGTGAGCAAACCTCAGAAGCTCTTATGGAGCTTGATGAGGATGTGCGTGAGAAATTACTGGGCAATCTTACTCCAGCAGAAATAGCAGATGAGGTTGATGAAATGGATACCGATGATGCGGTAGACATGATTGCAGAGCTTGATGATGATGTGCAGCTTGCTGTTATTAATCAAATAGAAGATGAGGAGCACAAGGCAGACATACGAGAGATGCTGCAATATGATGAGAATAGTGCTGGTGGATTAATGGCAAAGGAGCTCATAAGAGTAAAGGATTCTTGGACTGTAGGTGGTTGTGTAAGTGAGATGCGTCGTCAGGCAGAAGAAGTCACTAGAGTACACTCCATTTATGTAGTTACAAAAAGAGACGAACTTATAGGTCGCTTATCTCTCAAGGATTTACTTACCTCTGATACAAAAACTAAAATTGCCGAAATATATATTCCTAAGGTTGATTCTGTAAATATTAATGACAGTGCAGAAGATGTAGCTAAGCTCATGCAGAAGTATGACCTAGAGGCGATACCTGTGGTGAATGATAAGAATATTTTAATGGGACGTATTACCATTGACGATATTGTAGATTTTATAAAAGAAGAAGCAGAAAAAGATTACCAGATGGCTGCAGGTATCTCTCAAGATGTCGAGGCAGATGATAGTATACTTACACTCACACGAGCAAGATTGCCATGGCTGTTTTTAGGCTTAGTAGGTGGAGTAGGAGCTGCGACTATCATGGGAGGATTTGAAGATATACTAGAGAGCTATGCACTGCTCTTTTTCTATACACCACTTATTGCGGCAATGGCTGGAAATGTAGGTGTGCAATCTAGTGCGATTATTGTGCAAGGATTGGCTAATGATGACGTAAAAGGAAGTATAGGGAATCGTCTTGTAAAGGAAATGCTACTAGCAGCACTTAACGGACTCCTATTAGGACTTGCTTTGTTTGCCTTTACGGCATTGTGGTATGGAGATGTGAGAGCAGCGATTGCAATCTCTGCATCACTTTTTGTAGTAATTATCATGGCAGGAATTATAGGTACGTTTATTCCATTATTTCTTCATAAACGTGGGATTGACCCAGCGATTGCAACGGGACCATTTATCACTACAAGTAATGATATTTTCGGAATATTAATTTACTTCTGGATTGCAAAAATGGTGTTAGGTATTTGAAAAAACAACCGTTTTCATATCACCTCACCGTTCCACCATCTGCTATAGATGTATTAGGTCACGTGAATAATGTAGTATACTTAGATTGGGTGCAAGTAGCTGCATCAAAACACTGGAATGCTGCAACAGCAACTTATTTCAAGGATGAAGACCCAGAGGAAGAACGTCTAGGGATTCATAAAATGGCGTGGGTCGTTATGGATCACCATATCAAATATAAAGCTGAAGCTTTTGAGGGTGATGAGATTGTGGTCACCACTTTCGTGAAAACGTTTACTGCCGCAACCTCTGTCCGTCACACAGAAATACGTCGTAAAGGAGAAGAAAAAATTCTTGTAAGCGCAGTAACTAACTGGTGCTTACTCAAAATGCCCGAAGGCAGACCTATGCGTGTGCCTCAAGAAATACTCGAGTTATTTTAATACATAACGTGTTATCCATTATCTACATAGTGACAGTTTTATAAATCCTTATCTTTATCTTAAAGAAGTCGTTTTATGAAGCCCATCAACATTCAAGATAAGTACTTCAAGTTTGACAAACAATGGCATCCACACCAGATTGCTGCGGTAGATGATATGCAAGTCTTGCTTGCTAAGATTTCTGGATCCTTTGTATGGCATAGTCATAAGGATGAAGACGAGTTGTTTTATGTGCAAAAAGGGGTGTTAGAAATGCGCTTTCGCGAAAGCGGAAACCCAGAAAATGAGTGGTCTGAAATTGTAAATCAAGGCGAAATAATTGTCGTGCCTAAAGATGTAGAGCACTGCCCTACAACCAAAGAAGGTGAAGAAGTACACCTACTACTTTTTGAGAAAACAAGTACTGCGCATACAGGTGAAGTGAGTCATGAGAAAACACAAACTAGCTACCCTAAAATTTAAACTAGGATTATGAATAATAAAAAAATTGTAGGTGTTATTATCATGGCAATTGCGGGAGTGTTGATTTTTGGTTTTGACGATGTAACTGGAGGTATAGGTTTTGTGTCTGGAATAATGATTGCAATAGGGTTAGGTCTTTTTTTAGGCTGGATTCCTGTGAGAAAAAAATAAAAAACATTTAATGAAGATATTACACTTAGATAATAACCACCCACTTCTTATGGAGCAGCTCACGGCTGCGGGTCATGAGAATGTGGAGAATTATACAATAACAAAAAAGGAGACAGAAGCTATCATTGCGCAATACGATGGTATTGTGATAAGAAGCCGTTTTAATATTGATAAGGAGTTTATTGATGCAGCGCCTAATCTCAAATTTATCGCTCGCGTGGGTGCGGGACTGGAAAGTATTGATATTCCTTATGCAGAGAGCAAGGGAATTTATCTCATTAGTGCACCAGAGGGTAATCGAAATGCCGTAGGAGAACAAGCGCTAGGAATGTTATTGAGTCTCTTCA
This sequence comes from Dokdonia sp. R78006, assembly GCF_042466145.1. Lineage (NCBI taxonomy): Bacteria > Pseudomonadati > Bacteroidota > Flavobacteriia > Flavobacteriales > Flavobacteriaceae > Dokdonia > Dokdonia sp. R78006. The sequence continues at coordinate 1,285,530 of NZ_JAXHBU010000001.1, forward strand.
ATAACTTAAATCGTGCAGATGCAGAAGTAAAAGCAGGTAACTGGAACCGAGAGGCAAACAGAGGTGTTGAGCTAGAAGGCAAGACGGTCGGAATCATAGGTTACGGTAACATGGGAAAGGCTTGTGCAAAGAAACTTCAGGGTTTTGATTGTGAGGTGCTCTGTTATGATATTAAAGAAAACGTGGGAGACGAGGGTGCACGCCAAGTATCATTACAAGAATTTCAAGAGCAAGTAGATGTTGTGAGTTTGCACACACCTTGGACTCCGCAAACAGATAAAATGGTAGATGCCACTTTTATAAATGCATTTACAAAACCATTTTACCTCATAAATACTGCTAGAGGGAAATCTGTAGTTACTGCAGATCTAGTATCAGCTATGAAAAGTGGTAAAGTATTAGGTGCAGGACTTGATGTGCTAGAGTATGAAAAGCTCTCTTTTGAGAATTTATTTACCACAGACGGAAGTTCAAATCTGCCAGCACCATTGGAATATCTTATTAAGCAAGACAATGTACTACTTACTCCGCACATCGCGGGCTGGACAGTAGAAAGTAAAATCAAATTATCTCAAACGATTGTAGATAAGATATTGAAACGATTTTCTTAAATTCAATCTATTAATTATACATATAATACTATGAGTTTAGTAATAAAGAAGTTTGGAATGATTGCCTTTTTTATAGGCTTGCTTGGTTTTTCACTAGCTCTATATTTAGGTAAGAGTCTTGATTATGGAACACAAGAGCTCGTAGGGTGGGGAGTTATTGGTATGACAGCGGCTATGGTATATTTTGGTGTTGCTTATCAGCGTGATACGGTGTATGCTGGAAAAATATCTTTCGGGAAAGCTTTAAAAACAGGAATTATTATTGCGGCTCTTGGAGGGTTAGGCGTAGCGCTTGCAGACATTGTCTATACCTTATTTGTAAATCCATCTTTTTTTATAGAGTATAATGACTATGCTATGGGGCTTGCTGTGGAGTCAAAGAATCCAGTTGCTATCTCTCAGCTTGAGGCTCAAAGAGAAATGTATAGTCAATATAGCGGGACAGAGGTGTCATTTATTGCTGGACTTATGATGTTTGTAATGACGTTTATACTTGGTTTTGTGGTTAGTCTTATTGCAGCATTTATTCTCAAGAAAGAGTAAGTCACTTAAATATATAACGTTATGAAAAGAGTCACTGGCATAGGAGGAATGTTTTTTAAAAGTGAAGATCCAGATGCACAAAAGGAGTGGTATAAAAATCACCTAGGCATTCCTACAGATCAATACGGCTGGACATTCTGGTGGCGTGATGAGAACGGAAAGAAGTGCTCTACACAATGGAGCCCTATGAATGATGATACTACCTATTTTTCTCCTAGTAAAAAACAATTCATGTTTAACTTTAGGGTTGATGATCTAATTGCGTTATTGGCTGTCCTCAAAGAAGAAGGTGTAACAATTGTAGGTAAGGTAGAAGAATATAGCTATGGGAAATTTGGCTGGATACTTGACCCAGAAGGAAACAAAATCGAATTGTGGGAGCCTATAGATAGTGAGTTTTTAAAGGAAGAATAGCGTAGAAGTATCTCAATCTTTTTTGTAGTTTTAGAGCTAATTAACCAACAACCAACCAGATGAGTTTAGAAGACGAAAAAATACCGGGTGATAAGCCAGGTAATGACGCAAAAAACATGGCAGACGATGCAAAGAAAGCTGCAAGTGATTTTGCAAACGAAGCAAAAGATACTGCCAATGAATTTGGCAATAGTGCAAAAGAAGAGTGGAATAAAGTAACTAACGGTACTGATAACAAAAAAATGCTCGCTGGTCTTCTAGGGATCTTTCTTGGGGCATTTGGAGTACATAAGTTTATTTTGGGATATCAAAAGGAAGGAATTATTATGCTTGTTATAAGTATTGTAGGTATTATTCTTTCTTGTGTAGGGATAGGTGTACTAGTAGTCTGGGCAACAGGATTAATTGGATTAATCGAGGGTATTATTTATCTAACGAAATCTGATGAAGAATTTTATAATACATACCAAGTAGGTAGAAAACCTTGGTTCTAGTATAATAGAAGCCCAGCTAGTCTGGGCTTTTTTGTTAAATATTGTATCGTAATATAGCGATATTACAATTTATGTATATCATTAGAGTATAAACAACGCAATATTATGGGAGTTACAAAAAGGCATATACATTCTATGAGGGCAAATCAGATTGCAGATCTGGCAAAGATTCTCTCTAACCCGGCACGTGTTGCTATCATAGAATACATAGGTGATTGTGATGGCTGCCTATGTCAAGATATTTCTGAAAAAATAAGGCTATCGCAACCTACTACTTCACAACACCTACAAGTAATTAAAAGAGCAGGAGTTTTAAAAAGTCAGTTTAAAGGCAAGGCCCAATATTACAGCATAGATGCGCGTAAATGGGAGCAATTGCAAGGATTGTTTTACGATTTCTTTGAGCATACCAAATCAAAAATGTCTGAGAAGTAATGAGTACATCCCTATTAAAAAAAGCCTACGATAGCTCACTCTTTAAAGAAGAAGGAACAGATCTCGTTAATCAAATATCTCAATATCTGTCTGAAACTACCTCTGGACAGTCTGAGAAAGTCATCACATGGACAACACCAGAAAATGAGTATCAATTTTGGAAAAAGTATATCTCAGCTGCTCATACAACCTCAGACTTTTTTAAGACTGTTATCGCGAGATCTATACACACGCACCATCCTAAGTATATAGGCCATCAGGTGGCGCCTACGGTGCCTGTATCTGCTTTAGCAACATTGTTAAGCGCACAGCTCAATAATGGGATGGCAGTCTATGAGATGGGCGCAGCATCTACCGCACTTGAGCGTTTAATAATCGAGCAGTTCGCAAAAACTATTGGTTTTGAAAATGGCGACGGATTTCTAACTTCTGGGGGGACGCTTGCAAACCTTACGGCATTACTCGCTGCTCGTAGAGTGATGGCAGAAGATGATGTTTGGAATGAAGGGCACAGTAGTAAATTTGCTATTATGGTATCTGAGGAGGCGCACTATTGCGTAGATAGAGCGGCTAGAATTATGGGTCTTGGGAGTGAAGGCATTATAAAAGTACCTGCAGATGATGGTTACAAGATGCGCACAGAGTTGCTAGATGCTTATTATGATTCGGCTGTAGCAAAAGGTTATGAAGTGATAGCCATTGTGGGTAGTGCACCTAGTACAAGTACTGGGGTTTATGACGATTTAGAAGAGATTCACGCTTTCGCGAAAGCAAAAAATCTATGGTTTCATATAGACGCAGCACATGGTGGAGCAGCTATTTTTTCACCAAAGTATAAACATCTCTTAAATGGAGCAGATAAAGCCGATTCCATAATTATAGATGGTCATAAAATGATGGGCACAAGTGCGCTGGCAACTGCAGTGGTCTTCAAAGAAAGTACGGCGAGCTATGCTACTTTTGAGCAAAAAGCACAATATCTCTGGGAAAAGAACGAAGATGCAGACTGGTTTAACCTAGCCAAAAGGACTTTTGAGTGTACAAAAAGCATGATGAGTTTGCGTTTTTATGCTATTATAAATGCATATGGACTTCAGTTTTTTGATGATTTTGTTACTACGCTTTATGATGCGGGAAGGGATTTTGGTGCGCTGGTGGAGCAGCAAGAAGATTTTGAGGTGGCGCTAGCTCCTGTCTCAAATATTGTATGTTTTAGATATAAAGCGAGCGCTGGTGATATCAATCGTATCAATCAAAACATACGAAAAGCATTGCTAGAGGATGGAGAGTTTTATATTGTGGGAACCTCTTTACGTGGAGAATTCTATTTAAGAACCACATTTATGAACCCCTTTACGACAACAAAGCACACAGAGCGTCTACTTAATGTTATTAGAGAAGTTGCCGCCACAACATCCTTGTAATAATTTGGAAATGATTTTTCTAGGGTTGAGTTAATTATTCAGGATATAATCTATTTTTTGATTGATTAGTTAGACTTTTTTATTGTGCAACAGTAGCGTTAAGTAAATGTTAATCATTCGCATTTGCCAAATTTAAAATTAATTTTAGAATGCTATGGAACCAAAAATAACTACTTTAGTCTACTAATGTAATATAACAGCTCTGTAAATCAGAATGTTATAGCAATCCTATAAATGAAAACTTCTAATTCCCCCACTTCAACATTCCCATCACTTGATGAGGATGTATCATTATTGCTACAAGAAGCAGCCTCAATTGGTATGTGGGAGTTTAATGTGGGAGGAGAAAAAGTGCACTGGAGTGCAGGTACAAAAAAGTTACACGGAGTTTCCTGTGATTTTGAGCCTACAGTGATGCAGGCTATAAAATTTTATAAAGAAGGTTTTTATCGTGATAAGGTACAGCGAGACTTTGAAAATGCTATTATTAACGCACAAAAATTTGATGGTCATTATATAATTATTACCGCGTGTGGTAAAGAGAAGTGGGTTCGATCTGTAGGAGTTCCAGTAGTTGAAAATGGAGCGTGCACCAAAATTTATGGTATTTTTCAAGATATAGATTCTCAAAAAAAAGCACAATTAGAGCTTAAACAGAAAGAGCAAAAATTTAGAAAAACCTTTCTAAATGCTCCTAATGGAGTGGCCCTCATTTCACTTAAAGGAGAGTGGATGCAATTTAATCCTCAGGTATCTAAGATTTTTGGATATACAGTAGATGAAATTAGTGCACTAAGACTTCGCGATTTGAATTACCCAGGAGATCTTGCTATTAATATAATTCTCAAGGATAAATTACTATCTGGAGATACTGAGAACTATCAAGCAGAGAGGCGTTTTGTACATAAAACGGGTAAAACTATCTGGGCGCTTATTTCTGTATCATTAGTAAGATCTGAGATGTCAAGTCCAGATTATTATATATGCCAGATTACAGATATAACATCTCTCAAAAATGCAAATCATCAAATAGAAGATTTGTTAAGTAAGACAGAAGGGCAAAATGAGAAATTATTAAATTTTAAACACATTGTCTCGCATAATTTAAGATCACATACCAGTAATTTGGATATGTTATTGACTTTTTTAAAACAGGATATTCCTAAAATAGAAGAATCCTCTGTATTTCAAATGCTAGAAAATGCATTTGGAAATCTAGAAGAAACTATTGAGAATTTAAGCGAAGTATCTTCTTTTGAAAATGTCACCTCAGATGATTTTGTAGAGATCAATGTAGTCCAGATTATAGATAAGACACTCACAAGCCTAAACACTTTATTTCATGAGGTTTGTGGTACTGTAACAGTAAGCGTGTCTCCTCAGCTCAGGGTTATGGCGATACCAGAATATCTGAGAAGTATATTCTTAAATATTCTATCTAATACTATTAAATACAGACGTGAGAATGAGCCGTTAAAAGTTGTAGTTAGTGCTACGCAAGATGATAATTATACGATCATACATTTTACAGATAATGGACTTGGAATAGACTTAGATCTACACGGAAGTAAAATTTTTGGTCTCTACAAGACTTTTCATAGAAATGAAAGTTCAAGAGGCTTAGGCTTATATATTGTAAAAAACCAGATTGAAGCATTAGGAGGATGTGTTCAAGTCGACAGTACAGTAGGTAAAGGATCTACATTTAAAATTTATTTAAAGCGATGAAGCAAATAGATATAGCCTGCATAATAGACGATGATCCAATTTTTGTTTTTGGAGCACAGCGATTAATGAAAATGAGTAACTTCTGTAAGGGGTTTTTAATTTTTCATGATGGAGAACAAGCACTCAATCACCTTGCTCCTGTATTGCGAGGTACCGTAGAGTCTGCAATCCCAGATGTGATACTGTTAGACATAAATATGCCTATTCTTGATGGGTGGCAATTTTTAGATGGTATTATTACAATAGAAGTAATTAAGAAAATTACCATCTTTATTGTAACAAGTTCCATAGATCCTAGAGATAAGGAGAAAGCCAAATCATACAGTAATGTAAAAAACTTTGTTGTCAAGCCTATTACTCAAGATAAGCTCAACGATTTGATGGCGCAAATGGAAGGTTGATTTTTACGCTTTCGCGAAAGCGTACTATACATATTATATAGAAGTCTGAAGCTATGTAAATCGAGTTTTGATATAATTTGTATTTAAAAAATGTAAGCTTTTAACAGTTTAAACGTCAAATCTTTGATATGAAAGAAAAACCTGATTTCTCAAACCTAAAAGCGCTGTATATAAATTGCACGCTCAAAAAAACACCTCACATGAGCCATACTAAAGCACTCATGGATGTCTCTATAGATATTATGCGAGCTGAAGGTGTTACTGTAGAATATTTAAGATTTGTAAATCATGATGTAGCCTTTGGGGTGTATCATGACATGACAGAGCATGGAGAAGAGACAGATGAATGGCCAGAAATTTTTAAAAAAATAGAAGAGGCAGATATTCTCGTAGTAGGAACTCCTATCTGGTTAGGTGAGAAGTCCTCTGTTGCAACAAAGCTTATAGAACGTTTATACGGAGAAAGTGGTAACAGAAATGAGAAAGGGCAATACTATTTTTATGGAAAAGCAGGTGGTTGTATCATCACCGGTAATGAGGATGGTATTAAGCACGTAGCCATGAGTACACTGTATTCATTACAACATATAGGTTATAGTATCCCGCCACAAGCAGATTGCGGATGGATAGGTGAAGCTGGTCCTGGCGCTAGTTATAATGATGAAGAAAGTGGAGCCAAAAATAATGACTTTACAAATCGCAATACGACCTTCATGACATACAACTTATTGCATCTTGCAAGTATGCTCAAAGCACAAGGGGGATATCCAGCTTATGGTAATTCTCGAGGTGACTGGGATGATGGTACTCGCTGGAACTTTGAAAATCCAGAATACAGATAATATAAGATTTATATAGAAAGAGGAGTAAATGTTTTTTACTCCTCTTCTGTATTACGCTGATTATATTTTTTTTCGAGCTCTGCTTGAAACTCTTCCATAACAGGTTTTACAGTGCTCTCTGGTAGATCTGCAATGCGGATATACATAAGACCATCAATGGCATTATTAAACAGTGGGTCTACATTAAAAGCAATAACCTTTGCATTCTGCTTAATGTATTTTTTTATAAGCACAGGAAGACGTAGCGACCCTGGTTCTACTTCTTCTATGAGTTTGTCAAACTTATTAAGGTCTGCTTTACTCTCATCAAAAACAAACTCCTTATCGGCATCTTTGAGGTTTACTTTCCATTCTTTTTTAGGACGTATAAACTGTGCGATATAAGGATCGTAATAGTGTGATTTCATAAATTCAATCATCAGTGACTTTGAGAAGTTTGAAAATTGATTTGAAATACTCACTCCACCTATGAGGTATTTATGTTCTGGAAAGCGTAATGTAGTATGTACTATACCTTTCCATAAAAGGAAAAGTGGCATAGGTTTTTGTTGGTATTTTTTTATGATAAAGGCACGACCCATTTCAATACTCTCACTCATCATTTTGTGAAGCTCTGGCTCAAAACGGAAAAGATCTTGAAGGTAAAACCCGTCAATACCGTGCTCTTTATAAATCTTAGAACCAAGACCCATTCTATAGGCTCCTGCAAGTGCATTTGCTTCATTGTCCCATAAGAACATATGGTAATAGTACCTATCAAATTTATCTAGATCTATAGCTTCATTTGTTCCCTCTCCTATCGCTCTAAAGGTGATTTCTCTAAGTCGTCCTATTTCTCTCAAAATGCTAGGCATCTCTTGAGCAGGAGCTAGATATACTTCATAGTTTTTACTAGTGAGAAGGCGACGATCATTTTCGCGCAAGCGTAAAATTTCGTCTTCTATAAGATCGCTACTCATTTCTGTAACAATCTTTTTAGGTTCCTTTGGAGTTTTTAATTTTTGAGGAATCTCTTTTAAAATACTCTTCTTCTCAAAGGAATTTGCCAGCATGTACGTTTTCTTGCGTAAAAACTCTGTAAAGTCTTCAAGAGACTCGTGTTCCTTTTGAGCTGTGACCTTTATAGGGTTTCCTATACGTACTTTTATTACTCGATTTTTTTGAGTGAGGAGTTCGCTAGGTAGCTTAGCCGTTCTTAGTGTATCACTTAAGCGTGATAATTGATAAAAGAGCCTACTATTTTTTGCGTGAAAATATATGGGTACAATAGGGACTTCTGCCTTTTTAACCAGCTTCATAGCTGCTTCTTCCCAAGGCTTGTCTATAATAAGTTTATCATCTTTATAAGTAGAGACTTCTCCTGCAGGAAAAATACCTAGAGGATGACCGTCTCTAAGGTGAGATATCGCACTTTTAAAACCTGCGATACTTGACTTTACATCCTTCTTGTTTTCAAAAGGATTTACTGGCATTACATAAGGCTTAAGCGGCTCAATGCGGTGTAGTAAAAAGTTTGCGATGATTTTAAAATCTGGACGTTGCTCAAGCATTAATTTGAGTAGTAATATGCCATCTATACCACCCAGTGGGTGATTTGATATCGTTACATAAGCACCATCCTTAGGTAACCTTTTTAAATCTTCTTCTGGGATTTCAAACTTGATATTAAATTCATCAAGCAATGCATTAAGGAATTCAAGGTCTCCTAAATGTTTATTGCGATCGTAGACTTTATTGAGAGAAGAGATTTTAAGAATCTTCATTAATGACCACCCAGCAAAGGTGCCTATAAAGCCAAATTTATCGACATTTATAGCTCGTGCAACTTCTTTGGCGGTGACTAGACCCATTATTTTTGTGGTTATTTTAAGTAGGCAAATATAACAAATAGGGTTTGCTATAGTTACATTTTATTAACCTAGAGACCGCATACTTCTAGTTTTGTGTCACAAGTTGCACTGTGTTTTGAGCAACTTGCTTGAGAAGCACGGTTTTATCTTCTTGAAATTTATCAAGAGCTTCTTGTGCAAAATGCCTTATCGTATAAAGAGAAACCCCTGTGGTAACTCTTACTTTAAATTTCCCTTTGAGCTGTTTTGTAAGCTTTTCTAGGCCATTAAATTTGTTATCTACGCATACAGAAAAGCTTATCGCAGAGTTCTGTATAAGGTCAACTTTGAGCTTGTAAGTAGAAAGCAACTGGAAAACTTCGGCAATATTATCTTCTACCATAAAGGAGAAATCTAGTGAAGATAATGATATGAGTACTTGGTTTTTCTTGACAATATAACACGGCACCATAGGTGCTAGCGTAGATACGCTACTTACCATCGTGCCAGCTGCCGTAGGGTTGAGGAAGGATTTTACATAAAGCGGTATTTCTTTACGTTGCAACGGTTGTAACGTTTTAGGATGAATAACAGAAGCTCCATAAAATGCAAGCTCAATCGCTTCTTCGTATGGGATTTCATGTAATAAAACGGTGTTGTTAAAAACTCGAGGGTCACCATTTAAAACACCAGGAACATCCTTCCAGATGGTCAGATTTTCTGCATCGAGGCAGTAAGCAAATATGCCTCCCGTATAATCAGATCCTTCTCTGCCTAATGTGGTTGTAAAGTTATTACTGTCTGATGCTATAAATCCTTGAGTGATAGTAAGAACCTTTGGGTTTACATGCTCTTTTATCGCTGCTTGCGTTGCCTTCCAGTCTACGCGTCCGTCACGATAACTGCTATCTGTTTTTATAAGACGTCTCGCATCTAGCCAGGTATTTGCAAGCCCTTGCTTGTTGAGGTATGCACTTATGATAGTTGTAGATATAAGCTCGCCATAACAGACGATTTGATCATAAACAAAATCATATTTTGGCGATTTGTTCCAAGCAAGGAAGCCTTTAAGTTCTGCAAAAAGTTCTTTTATTTTTTCAAAAACTTCATCACCTTTTTCAAAAAGATGATTAGTAATCTCTCTGTGATAAGCTACCGTGTGCTCTATATGTTCTGGAAGACTGCTTTTATCATCAAAGTAAGCTGTAACAATTGCCTCCATGGCATTAGTCGTTTTTCCCATTGCAGAGACTATAACGAGCTTTTCTCCAGCCCCCATAGTTTGCAGCACAGTTGCTACATTCTTTACGCCATCTGCATCTTTTACAGATGCTCCTCCAAATTTAAATACCTGCATATTGGTAATCTTACTTTTCTAAGTGAGTCGCTCAATTCAAGAGAGAGCTTATTAATAAACAAATGGTGATGTGTTGTTGTTTGGGTTTTAGTTACGCTTTCGCGAAAGCGTATACCTCACAACCGTACCAAGAATTGTTAAGCATTAATTTTTTTAATGTAATCTTGAAGACGTTGCTCATCCATCTGTACAAGATGCCAATCTTTTAAAAACTTTGCATTGCTTTTTTTGTAAAACTCGATAGCGCTAGTGTTCCAGTCTAGCACAACCCATTCTACACGTTTTACACCGCTCTCTGCTCCAAAAATCATAACCTGATCATAGAGCTGTTGCCCTACTCCTTTGCCACGTAAAGATTCCTTTACCACCAGATCTTCTAGGTGTAATGATTTTCCATCCCAAGTAGAAAAGCGGAAGTAGCATAATGCCATACCTACAACTTCGGTTGCTGTTTTGGCTACAAAACAAGTAAAAAGAGGATGCTCACCAAAACCGTTTTCTAAGAGCGTTTTTTCTGTAATCTTTACTGCTTCTGGCTCTTTTTCATAAACTGCTAGTTCGTTTATGAGACCCAGTACAGCGGGCATATCTTCTGGTGTTGCTTTTTGAATAGAGATGTTCATATATAGGGTTGTTTTTGTCTAAGCGACGCTAAGGTAAATAATTACATTAACTATTCTTAAACGAAAACGTTGTAGTAATTTAAGATTAAAGTTACTTTTGCACTAAATCAAAAAACACGTATCGTGTCAAGAAAAAACCAAACATTAGGAGAGTTTATTATTGAAAATCAAGCTGAGTTCCAGTATTCTTCTGGAGAGCTTTCTCGCTTGATCAACTCTATCCGCCTTGCGGCCAAAGTAGTAAACCACGAAGTAAACAAGGCAGGCCTTGTAGATATCGTGGGCGCAGCTGGCGAGACAAACATCCAAGGTGAAGATCAGCAAAAGCTGGACGTAATGGCAAATGACACCTTTATACGTACACTTACTAACAGAAACATATTATGTGGAATAGCTAGTGAAGAGAATGATGATTTTATCTCTTTAGAAGGTCAAAATGGGGATAATAATAATAAGTACATATTACTTATGGATCCTCTAGACGGCTCTTCTAATATTGATGTAAATGTCTCTGTAGGAACCATCTTTTCTATATATAGACGTGTTACTCCAGCTGGAACTCCAGTAACTATGGAGGACTTTTTACAAAAAGGGCGAGAGCAAGTAGCAGCAGGTTATATCGTTTATGGGACTTCTACTATGCTTGTTTATACTACAGGTCACGGTGTTAATGGTTTTACACTTAATCCAGCGATTGGTACTTTTTACCTTTCTCACCCTAACATGCAGTTTCCAGAAATGGGCAGTATTTATTCTGTAAATGAGGGTAATTATGTTCACTTCCCAGATGGAGTGAAGAGATATATAAAATATTGTCAAGAAGAAAAGGACGACCGTCCATATACTTCTAGATACATAGGTTCTTTAGTTTCTGATATTCACAGAAACATGATTAAAGGAGGGATTTATATGTACCCTAAAAGCTCAAAAGCAGCCAATGGTAAACTACGCTTACTGTATGAATGCAACCCTATGGCTTTTATAGCAGAGCAAGCAGGAGGTAAAGCAAGTGATGGTTTTGAAGCTATTTTAGACCTTCAACCTACAGAGCTGCATGAACGAGTTCCTTTCTTTTGTGGAAGCAAATTAATGGTCGAAAAAGCCGAAAGTTTCATGAAGGAGTCTTAATTGTTGAGTTAAGAGGGATTAAAACTCATAAGGCGGGGGATTTTTTTTATATTTGATTAAACAAATATCAAGGCTACTACTATTATGGCTAAAAAAGACCCTACACAGAATGAGCAACTACCTGATGTTGCAAATTCTAAAATTGAGGCTATCAAGAACCTCATTTTTGGTGAAAATATTCAAGAATATAATCACGAATTTGACACTCTAAAGGCAGATATCACGCAAAAGCGTGAAGAAATGCTCTCTTATGTAGATGATGCTCGTAAAGAGATCATGACGGCTATAGATAATCTAAGTACAGATGTAAATATTCGTATTTCTGATCTTGAACAGGCACTTGATGATAAAACTCAAGACCTTGATAATAGAAAGGTAAGCCGTGATAGCTTAGGTGATATGCTCATACGTCTTGGTGAGAATATAAAAGCTTAGATCAATCTCTGAAAATTTTTAATGACAACTGATGAACGTCTTGAAATTTTAAAAGAGCTTTTACTCACAGATGAGAAAAAGCCTGAGAATGATATATACAGAAAACTCAAAGACCTAGAAGAGAGACAGCAACACTTATCAGATAGAGTGGGTCCCATTCTAGATGAACGTTTGTTGAACTTTGTAAAAGAGATGCCCGAAACTCTAGGGCCAACAATAACCCAAACATTAAAATCTGAAATTAAAAATTCTCAGGATGCTGTGGTAGAAGCATTATACCCTATTATGGGTAAAATGATAAAAAGGTATGTCCAAGCAGAAATAAAAAAGCTTAACGACTCCATAAGTGAGAAAATAGATAATGCATTTTCATTTAGAAGTATGTTTAAGTCTAAGGGTAAGGAAAGACCTACTGCAGCGGCACTGCTTAAAGAAGAATATAAAGCGTATATTGAACAAATACTTGTAATCGAAAAAGGTTCTGGATTGCTTAAAGCAAGCTATTCAAAAACCAAAACGATGGACAAAGATATGATGGCGGGTATGCTCACGGCCATAAAAAGCTTTGCAGAGGACGCTTTTGAGAGAGGGGATATGGAATTAGAGAGGATAGATTATCAACTCTATACTATTCATTTACAAAATTTCTCAGAATATTATATTGCCGTAATTTTGAGCGGTATTTATGATGATGAATATAAAAATAAACTTGATGATGTGTTACTTGACTTTGCTCAGTTTGTGATAAACAAAGATGATTTAAGTGACAATCAAAAATTTACCAAAAAATTAAAAGAGTATTTTACAGATGAGCGTATCTAAAAAAATAGTATTACTAGGACATTTTGGTGTTGGTAAGTCTTCACTACTTCGCAGGTTTGTTGAGAATAACTTCTCAGATAACTATGTAGTGACTATTGGTGTGCATATAATGAAGAAGGAGGTAACTATTAACTCCGATAAAGTAACGTTAATCATATGGGACGTAGAAGGAACAGATGATTTTACAAAATATAGACCATCATACTTAATGGGAGCTTCTAGCTTTATTTATGTGTTTGATGCATCTAGAGCAGTAACATATGGTGATTTGAAATATAACTTAAGTCACTTAAAAGATAAGTATCCCCAAGTGCCTGTGCACATTATCGGAAATAAAGTAGACTTAGTCGACAAGGATGAAATCATGGCAGCTCTCAAGGCTCAAGATGTTCAACATAGCTATCTTTCCAGTGCAAAGACCGGAGAAAATGTTGAACAGCTGTTTAATGATGTAGCAGCGCAATTGCTTAAAAATGCTTGATAACCTTAGACAGGATTTTTTTAATAAAACCACACAATTACTAATTGTTAATAGAGGACTGAATGTTGTAGACTCAGATCAAAACCTATTTTCTATTAGCAAAAACTCTGATATAACAGAGTTTCACCCATTTTTCTACTCACTGATGAATGTCTTTGAGGAGACAAAAAAAGAACATACTTTCTTTTGTGTTCAAGTAGAGGTGCTAGGAAAACTTTATTTCTTAGATATAAAGACCATATTAAGAGATGATGATACGTTAGTCGTAATTTTAAACGATCTCACAGATCACTACAAAACCGTACATCAGATTAAACAGGTGCGTAATGAGTCTATCATAGGTTTTAATATCACACAAGAACTTAATCAAGAGTTAGAAATACAGCGTAGTTTTAAGAATAAGTTTCTTGCAAACGTAAGCCACGAAATCCGCACTCCGCTCAATAGTATTGTGGGTTTTCTTTCTGTGCTAGAAAATACAGATATCACAAGAGAGCAACTAGACATTCTTAATATTGTAAAAGATTCATCTAAGAATCTAGTGACTATTCTAGATGACTTGATGGATATATCTAAGATTGAAGCAGGCAAGTTAGAAATTAAAAAGAGGCGCTTTGATTTTAAAGAATTTATAGAAGTTTTAGGGAAAACCTATCAACTCAGAGCAGATGAGAAGAGACTTTCTTTTGAGTTTGAGATGGGTTCAAAGATTCCACGTTTCTTAGTGGGCGATCATCTTAGAATCAATCAAATCCTTGTAAACTTATTAGAGAATGCACTTAAATACACGCATCAAGGAAATATAAAATTCTGTGTAAAAACAGATTCTCAAAATGCGAGAAGAATCCCTGTTACTTTTGAAGTAACAGATACTGGAATAGGAATACCTAAGGAGAAGATAGATAGTATTTTTGATAGCTTTACACAGCTAGAAAAAAGAGGTCTTTTTGGAGGATCTGGATTAGGACTTAGTATCGTAAAACAACTCACACACTTGTTAGAGAGTGATCTTGAGGTAAGCAGTGTAGAGGGCAAAGGATCTACATTTAGTTTTACGGTGTATATGGGAGTTTCTCATAACCAGAAACGAGAGAAGAAAGAAAAGGCTAAGAAGACAAAGAATAAAAAAGCTGCCGGTAAAAAGCCACGTATTTTATTAGGAGAAGATGTTGAGGTGAATCAGTTGTTAATGCTTCGTCTATTTGTAGATCATGGTGCTTATAGTATAGATATTGCAAAAGATGGTGAGCGTGTTCTAGAATTTTTAGACAGAAACACTTATGATTTAGTGATACTTGATCTTACGATGCCTATAATGGATGGGCTTGATACTGCAGTGCAGATACGAAGTCATTCTAATAGTAAAATAAGTAAACTACCTATTATAGCGCTTACTGCTAGAACGGCCCAAGAAGAGCAAGATGCAGCAAAGGAAGCAGGTATGAATGCTTACTTAACAAAGCCTATAGATGCAGAGCTTCTTTTTGAAACCATAGAGAGACTCTTAACGCGTTATAAAAGAAAAAGTAAAGAAGTACTTTCTTTAGAAGAAGAGGAAGAGTAAATTCTTCTTAGGAAACAATTAAAAAGGGGAAGATCTCATGAAGATCTTCCCCTTTTTGATTTATGATAAAAGCTACAATCTAGCGGCTCATATTTTTGATTTCATCTTGAAATGTATCAAGATCAGTACCTTCTCTTACAAGAGTAAGTGCTTTATGTGCAACATAAGGTGCATTACTTGTAGCAAAACCTAAACCTATAGAAAGTCTTATTAAAAGAGGCTCTTCTTCCTCAAAATCATGATCAATGTGAATCATACGTGTAAGATCGTATAAACGCTCTAACCTTCTGTCATAAGTAGTAGGAGGGTTAATAGGGTGAGACATGTAGTCTCCTAGAATAATTTCATAATCCTCTGCAGATATAGAAAGGTTACGAGCAAGCCTGTCTAAAAAAGCTTTTTCCTTGTCTGAAATTACACCATCATCCATTGCCACTCTCACAATAGATGCAAAGTGATCTTCGTTTCTCTTGCGGAACCCGCTATCATATAAATCTGAAAAAGACATATTTCTTAATTTAAAGTAAGCATCAAAGATAGCTATTTAATCAAGATTTTTAATTTGTACATTTGATAAAACCCCTAATTTTTTTAGATGGATTCATTCTTATTTTATTTTAAAGAAGGCCTCTTCCACGTACTAGATTGGAACGCCTATGATCACATACTTTTTTTAGTAGTACTCACAGTGCCGTACTTGTTTTCTAACTGGAAGAAACTATTGACATTAGTAACCATTTTCACACTGGGTCATACCTTATCGCTGGCACTATCGGCTTACGGAGTTGTTAGAGTTAATTCATCATTAGTAGAGGTTCTTATACCTATAACAATTTTAATTACTGCTCTATATAATATTTTTACAGCTGGTAAAAAGAATCGCAATCAGAAGATAGGTATTCACCTTTTTGCAGCGCTATTTTTCGGATTAATTCACGGGCTAGGGTTTTCTACATATTTTAAAATGATGACAGCAAGCTCAGAAAGTAAGCTGCTACCATTAATAGAATATACCTTAGGTATAGAAGCAGCACAATTAATCATTGTATTTGTAGTGCTTATTATAAGTTTTGTGGGTCAGGCAATTTTTAGATTTTCACTTAGGGATTGGGTAATGGTTATTTCATCCATAGTGATTGGAGTCGCCATTCCAGTGTTTAAAACAGCACTTTCTAGCATTAATTTTTAATAATTGTTTTGCATGCTTTTAGTAGTGTGTAAATAAGTTATATATTATATTTTTTTTACGCTTTCGCGAAAGCGTACATACATCACAACAGCTAATGGCTTCAAAACAACATAAATATGACATCGCTTACTTGAGAATGGCTCGAGAGTGGGGAAAACTGTCGTACTGCAACCGTAAGCAAGTGGGAGCAATCATCGTAAAGGACAAGATGATTATCTCTGATGGATATAATGGTACACCTACTGGTTTTGAAAATATTTGTGAAGACGATGAAAATAATACGAAGTGGTATGTATTACATGCTGAGGCAAACGCAATTTTAAAGGTTGCTAGCTCTACACAATCGTGCCATGGAGCTACGTTATACATCACACTAAGTCCTTGTAAGGACTGCAGTAAATTAGTACATCAAGCAGGTATTAAGCGTGTTGTATATCATAATGCTTATAAAGATCTAACGGGTGTGAAATTTTTAGAAAAAGCAGGCGTTGAGATAGTACATCTTCAAGATATCGATTCATAAATGAAAATACAACGCAAATATATTCCCCTACTCTTTGGCTTGGGCATTGCTTTAGGCATTTTGCTAGGAAGCTTACTAGATTTTGGATATAATGATACCGCGTTGTTTACTTCAAATGCAAAAAAGGATAAGCTTAATAAGCTTATCGATTACATAGATTATGAGTATGTAGATGTCATTAATACAGATAGCATTGTAGATGTTACTGTAAATGGTATTTTAGACAATCTAGACCCACATTCTACTTACATACCACCAGACGAGTATAGCGCTATGGAGGAGAATATGAAAGGCGATTTTGTAGGGATAGGAGTGAGTTTTTATCCTTATAATGATTCGCTAGCGGTAATACAAGCTATTAAAGGAGGGCCTAGTGCTCGTGCCGGAATCAAAGGTGGAGATCGCATTGTTTATGCAGATGGCATCAATTTATCTACCAAAGAAATTACAGATGACTCTCTATCTAGTATTTTAAAGGGTAAAGCAAGAACACCTATTGAAATCAAAATTAAAAGACCTGGAGTTAAAGACCTTTTGACATTTAATTTTAAACGTGATCATGTGCCTATTTTTAGTGTGGTAGGCAGTTATATGCTTACTAATAATCTTGGGTACATCAAGATTAACCGTTTTGCAGAGTCTACTCATGAAGAGTTCAAGAAAGCGCTCATAGATCTTAAAAATAATGGAGCGACTAAAATTGCACTAGATTTAAGGGATAACCCAGGAGGTTATATCTCTAGTGCAGAGGGAGTGGTAGATGAATTCTTAGAAGAAGACAAGCTCATACTTTTTACAAAAAATAAAACAGGAAACATATCAAATAGCTACACCGATGACGGTGGTATTTTTGAAGAAGGAGAAGTGTTTATACTTATCAATGAGAACTCTGCAAGTGCTAGTGAGATTGTTGCGGGAGCATTACAAGATAATGACAAGGGAGTAATAGTGGGTAGAAGATCCTTTGGTAAAGGACTTGTGCAGAGAGAAATGGATTTAGGTGATGGCAGTGCTGTAAGATTAACTATTGCTCGTTATTACACTCCTACTGGACGTTCTATACAGAAGCCTTATGAGCTAGGAGATAAAGATTATTTTGAAGATTATCTCAATAGATATGAAAACGGCGAGCTACGTAGTGTGGATAGTATCAAAGTGGCAGACTCTCTTAAATTTAGAACTCCTAAAGGTAAAATTGTATATGGTGGTGGAGGTATTATACCAGACATTTTTGTTCCTAAAAATACAGACTATGAGGTTGAGCATCTCAACTATGTACTACGTTCTGGATACATGCGCTTATTTATCTTTGAGCAATTAGAAAAAGATAGAACGTACTACAACAGCTTGAGTATGGAGCAATTTCAAGAAGAGGTTGTTATATCAGATCAAGTAGTAGAAGATTTTATATCTTTCGCACAGTTTAGACAGATTAATTTGAAAGCAAGTAAGTATAAAGACTTGTATAAGAAATACCTCAAAGCTACAATGGCTAGACAGCTTTTTGATAACAATGCTTTTGAGATGATGGTAAATAAAGAAGACGCCGTAATTCAAAAAGTAATAGAACTTACCCTTGAAAAAGAATAACCTATGTTAATGGTAGTAGCTATATATGTTTATATTATCGCAATCATCTTTAGATTGCTAGATAATAGTGCTGCACTACTTATACGTCACGGTATATCTGTAAGTCCTTTTTATCTAAAGCCGCCTATTATTCTGGCTCAAATAGAAGATCTAGATGATGAGAAACTCATCTGGAAGTTGCGACGTAATCTGTGGTATCAAAAATTGCACATTGCTTTTACAGCACTAGCAATACTCACTTTAATTGTTGGAATTGTTTACGAGATATATAACCCATACATTATATACCTAATGTAGCTGTATGCTATTTATGTTTCTCTGCAATCTTCCGAGAGGTACGTAAAATAAGTAATAACAATATCGCACACGCACACGCAATAACTCCTATTAAAGCAATGCTGCTTTCACCTTCAAGGAGATTAGAAAAGTCTAGTAACGTTACATTATAAATAAGAAGGCCTAGCGCCAGTAAGATTCCAATAGGGATTATAAACTTCATAGTATTACTTAAAGAGTTCTTGAATGTTTGCGGTAAAAAGCTTTACAGCGATTGCTAACAAAATTACACCAAAAACTTTATGTATTACAGCAATACCGTTCTTTCCTAAGAAGCGTTCTATGTGTTTAGAAGTTTTTAACACGATATAGACTAGCAAGATGTTGAGTATGATAGCAATTATAATATTGCTAAGGTCATATTCTGCGCGTAATGCAAGAAGCGAGGTAAGAGTACCTGGTCCTGCTACTAATGGAAAGGCGAGTGGGAACACAGACACGGTCTTTGCACTAATACCATCATCATCTTTAAAAATACTAACTCCTAGAATCATTTCTAGGGCTATAAAGAATAGAATAAAAGAACCTGCTACTGCAAATTCATATACATTAACACCTATGAGTCCTAGTATGCTCTCCCCTACAAATACAAATAGAATCATTACAATAAGTGCTACTAAGGCAGCCTTCTCACTCTGTATATGTCCTGCCTTTTTTCGCAGTTTTAATATAATAGGAATACTCCCTATTATATCAATTACAGCAAAAAGTACCATTGCGGCAGTAAGTATTTCTTTAAGATCTATTTTCATTGCATATTCATTTTAAAATGCGCGCAAAGGTAGCCTTAATTAAAGGATACATAATGCATTAGTGAGGAGAATTATAAATACAATACGTAACTTAATGCACTATTAATAAGTTGGTAACATTTTATTTAAAACACATGTAATGTTCTATATAAATTACCGTCATAGTTTTTGACTATTAAACTTTAATTTATTCTAATGATAAACTATAGTTGGCTAGATAGATAATAAATATTTTTACCATATCAACCTTGTAAAACCTATTGGAATGAAAAATACAGAAACATTTGATCTTAACGATGAATCTCAAGCGGCAAAGTGTCCTTTTATGGGAGGAGCACATAAAGAAACATCTGGTGGCGGTACAACTAATCGCGACTGGTGGCCTAATGAACTTCGTTTAAATATACTTAGACAAAATGCTACAAAATCAGATCCATTAGGAGGAGACTTTGATTATGCTGCGGCATTTAACAGTCTTGATTTTAATGCTCTTAAGCAAGACGTACTTGATTTAATGACAGATTCACAAGACTGGTGGCCTGCAGATTATGGTCACTATGGAGGATTTATGATCCGTCTTGCATGGCACAGTGCGGGAACTTACCGTATAGGTGATGGACGTGGAGGAGCAAGCTCTGGAACACAACGTTTTGCACCACTTAATAGTTGGCCAGATAACGGAAACCTTGATAAGGCTCGTTTATTATTATGGCCTATCAAGAAAAAATATGGAAATAAAATTTCTTGGGCAGATTTAATGGTGCTTGCAGGTAACTGTGCATTAGAATCTATGGGGTTCCCAACTTTTGGTTATGCTGGAGGACGTGAGGACGTATGGGAGCCAGAACAAGATATTTACTGGGGAAGCGAGACAGAGTGGGGAGCAAATGATGAGCGTTATGCAGAGGGTGAGTTAGAGGCGCCACTAGGAGCAGTAATGATGGGTTGGATATATGTAAATCCAGAAGGACCTAACGGAGTTCCAGATCCTATGGGTTCTGCAGCAAATGTAAGAGAGACTTTTGGTCGTATGGCAATGAATGATGAGGAGACTGTAGCGCTAGTCGCTGGAGGTCATACCTTTGGAAAAGCACACGGTGCGGCAGATCCAGACAAGTATGTAGGAGCAGAGCCTCATGGAGCTAATATTGAAGAAATGAGTACTGGGTGGAAAAATAGCTTTGGTACAGGAGTACTTGATGATACAATTACTTCTGGTATAGAAGGAGCTTGGACACCTAACCCTACGCAATGGGATGCAGACTATTTTGATGTACTATTAAATTACGACTGGGAGCTTACAAAAAGTCCAGCAGGTGCACACCAGTGGACGCCTACAGAAGTATCAAATGCTAAGATGGCACCTATGGCTGGAGATGCTTCAAAGAGACAGCGCCTTATGATGACTACGGCAGATATTGCTCTAAAAGTAGATCCAGCATATTTAAAAATCTCACAGAGATTTCATGAAGATCACAAAGCCTTTGAGGATGCATTTGCAAGAGCATGGTATAAGTTAACACATCGTGATATGGGACCTGTAGAGAGATACTTAGGACCAGAAGTACCTAGTGAAGAGTTATTATGGCAAGATCCAGTACCAAGTAATGATGGATATTCATTAAGTGATGATCAGATTGCTACTTTAAAAGTAAAAATAGCAGCATCAGGACTTACGGTTTCAGAAATGGTTTCTACAGCGTGGGCATCTGCCTCTACGTTCAGAAATTCTGATAAGCGTGGTGGGGCAAATGGAGCACGCATCCGTCTTGCACCGCAAAACAGATGGGAAGTAAACAACCCAGAGCAGTTATATAAAGTGCTTAATGTTTACGGTACTATCCAAAGTGATTTTGATGGTGATGTATCTATGGCAGACCTTATCGTTCTTGCAGGATCTGTAGGAGTTGAGAAAGCTGCAAAAGATGCTGGACATAACGTTACGGTGCCGTTTACACCTGGTCGTACAGATGCTACACAAGAGCAAACAGATGTAGATAGCTTCGGTTATCTTGAGCCTAAAGCAGATGGTTTTAGAAACTATGTGAGTCATACACAAAAAGCAACAGCTGCCGAAGCAATGCTTATTGATCGCGCACAATTATTAGGACTTTCTATTCCAGAAATGACAGTACTTGTAGGAGGTTTACGTGTATTAGGTACAAACTATAATGGTACTAAAGTAGGAGTTTTTACAGATAGACCAGGACAGTTAACTAATGACTTCTTTACAAACTTATTAGACTTCTCTTACACATGGAAAGAACTTTCATCTGATGAGACATTATTCTCAGGAAGTGACCGTCGCACCGGTGAGATGAAGTTTACAGGATCTCGTGCAGATTTGATTTTTGGATCAAACACAGAGCTTAGAGCAATTGCTGAGGTTTATGGAGCAAATGATGGAGAGCAACGTTTTGTAGCAGATTTTATCAAGGCGTTTACTAAGGTGATGAACGCAGATCGTTTTGATATTAAGTAAATAAATAACGCTTTCGCGAAAGCGTAAGTACACAATAAAAACGTCCAACTTATTATAAGTTGGACGTTTTGCTTTTTATGCAATGCTTCTCACCAGTGCGTGTTAGTTCGCTTTCGCGAAAGCGTAACAGCATAAAAACCTCCTTAAAAAGCTGTCTCAAGTAACGCTAGACACACTTTAATACCTTGTCTAATATTCCCTATGCGTATATTCTCATTAGGGTTATGCTGATTGTTATCCATATTAACCAGCGGTAGTATGACTGTAGGAACATCTAGCGCCTTAATCACGGGAACAATAGGCACAGTGCCGCCCATCATTCTAATAGTAATTGGGTCTTCACCAAAAGATTGTGATAGTGCTCCCCTCATCTTTTTACCAAAAGCATCATCTGGATTTGTTCTAAACGCGTTTACGGAGGTCTTGCCTGTAAAAGTGGCTATCTTAGGGTAGGTAAGCCTTTCCTCATCTGTGGGTGCTCGGTCTATAAGATGATAACCTTGTTTAATGATATGATTTTTAATCTTTGCTAGTTGTGCGTCACCATCTGTCTCTGGAACAAGGCGTATATCTAGATGTGCAATCGCATACTCTGGAACTACCGTTTTTAAACCTTCGCCAGTCCAAGAGGTGCCTATCTGTCTAATGTTAAGAGAAGGAAATTGCAGCGCTTCTTGGTATGAACTTCCTACTTTTTCGGCGGTGTGAACACCAAGTTTTTTATTAAATTCAGTTACCTCAAAAGGTACAGAAGAGAGTACTTGAGCTGTTTCTGGAGTGATGGTAATTCCGTCATAATAATTTTCAATGAGCACCTTGCCATCATCATCTTTCATCGTTGTAAGTAAGTTTGCAAGTCTAAAGACAGGGTTAGGCGCATAGTTGCCATAATGACCGCTATGTTGAGGTAGGCGTGCACCGTAAGTGGTAATTGCAGCAGTAGCAATTCCTCTACATCCAAAGGTGAGTGTAGGCTTGTTAGAATCATGAGCAGGACCATCCATTACCACAAAATAATCTGCGGCATATCTATTTTTATAAGTGTCTAGGGTAGAAAGCAACGCCGTCGAGTTGTATTCTTCTTCTGGGTCAAAAATCACCTTGATATTAAAAGCAGGTTCTTTCTGTTGTTCTTGTAAAAGTTGTAGCGCAGTAATAAACATCATGATAGGTGCCTTATCATCTACAGCGGCACGGCCATAAATGCGCCAGTCATCATCAATTTTAGTATCTAGTTGATCCCAAGAAATAGCTTTGTAGTCTCCAGAGCTATTTTTCTCCTTGAGTACAGGTGTAAATGGATCTTCTTGATCCCAGGTTGCGGGGTTTACTGCCTGTCCATCTATATGAACATAAAAGAGCACCGTTTTATAATTGGGGTCATATACCTTCTCTACAAGAAGAATAGGGAGCGTGCTAGTTTCTAATAAGCTGGTTGTAAAATCTAGCGCCTTGTAGCGCTTTTCTACAAAAGCAATATTTTCTAGCATCAAAGCTGGGTTTGAAGGCAAGTTAGGAATGCTCACAAAGGCTTTATGTTCAATAAGAGTTTTCTTGAGATTTTGGTCTATGAGTTCATCCGCAGGAGTTTGAGCAGTACCTATAAAAGCAGTAAAAAAGAGACAGAGAGGCCAGAATTTCATAGAAGATAATTTTAAGAATTGTTGCTGTGTTAAGTACAACTGTATGTTAGATAAATATAAGGTTTTCTACAGGGATGCTTCATTTCTATTAACAGAGGTTAATAAAAGCGTGTTAATACACGCTACTGCGGCTAATAAAAGAAGAAACGGGCTATTAATGTTTAATTTTGGAAAACCTCAATGATTAAATATCGTAATTAATTACAGTTTATGGATTACAAACACCTAGTAGTAAATGTCAAGGAAAATGCGCTACGCTTTGAAAATAAGAATGCGCTTTACGTAAAGAATGAGACACTTAATACTTGGGAAGGTATAAGCTGGAAGAAAATGTATGAGCAAGTAGAAAACCTTGCTAAGGGCTTGCTAAAATTTGGGATTGAAACACAGCATAACGTAGCCATCTTTGCCGAAAATATGCCTAACTGGATTATTGCAGATCTTGCGATAATGAGCATAAGAGCAGTAACGGTACCTATCTATGCAACATGCTCTACAAAGGAAGTAGACTACGTAATTAATGATGCTGAGGTAAGTTTGCTTTTTGTGGGTAATCAGCATGAATACGATCAGGCTTATGGGCTTCTAGAAAGTTCATCCTATTTAAAGCTTATAGTAGCTCTTACAGATACCATAAAGTTAAAGTCATCTGTTTCTTCTATGTATTTAGAAGATTTTGTTGCCGCTAGCCCTACTCAAGAAATTGAAGAGATCTATTTAAAAAGACAGCAAAATCTTGATGTAAAGGATCTAGCGAGTATCATCTATACCTCTGGAACTACAGGAGAACCTAAAGGTGTGATGATAGACCATACTAATATAGGAGCTTCCCTCGCAGCGCATAAATATGAATTAGATATATCTGACCAAGATGTGTCGTTAAGCTTTTTACCACTCAGTCATATCTTTGAACGTAGTTGGGTGTTTTTCTGTTTGCACATGGGGATTGAAGTTTATTTTAACCAAGATCCAAAGAAAATTGCAGAGGTGCTTAAGGAAGTACGACCAACAGTTATGTGTACGGTGCCTCGTATTTTTGAAAAAATTTATGCTGCTATACAAGCTAAAACAAAAGAAGCTTCCCCTACAAAGCAGAAACTCGCGAGCTGGGCGCTAGGTGTGGGTAATGACTACTACAATAAGCACAAAAGACTAGAGAAAAATGTGCCACTAGCACTAAGTCTCAAATATAAGCTTGCAGATAAGCTTGTGTTAAGCAAACTGCGTGCACTCTTTGGAGGGCGTATTAAATTTATGCCTTGTGGTGGAGCACCTCTTGCGGCAGAGATGGTTTCATTTTTTCACTCCTTTGGTCTTGATGTAAAATGTGGTTATGGTCTTACAGAAACTACCGCAACAGTTTCTTTATTTGGATACACAAATTTTGAATTCAACTCTGCTGGAAAAAGCATAGAAGGTACTGAGATTAAAATAGGAGATAATGATGAAATCCTTGTAAAAGGTCCTGGAGTCATGCAAGGTTATTATAAAAAGCCAGAAGCTACAGCTCAGGTTTTTAAGGACGGATGGTTTTGCACAGGAGATGCAGGAAGACTAGATGAGCATGGAAATCTATACATCACAGATAGAATCAAGGATTTAATGAAAACATCTGGAGGTAAATACATAGCTCCTCAAAAATTAGAAACAGCGCTTATCAGTGATGCTCTCATTGAACAAATTGCAGTAATAGGTGATCAGCAGAAATATGTAACTGCACTCGCGGTTCCTAACTTTGAGAATTTAAAGAAATATGCAAATGAGCAGAGTATCTCATTTGAGAGCATGGAGGAGCTAATAAAGAATAATAAGGTCGTAGCACTTTTTGAAAAACGATTTGAGGATCTTCAGCAAGAATTTTCAACATTTGAAAAGATAAAGAAGTTCACATTGCTTCCTCGTGAGTTCAGCATAGAAGCTGGTGAAATCACGGCTACACTAAAAATAAAACGCAAAGTAGTTCAGCAAAAATATAAAGAACTCATTGATAAGATGTACGCAGAGTAGTTAGTTTGAGGTGTTACGCTTTCGCGAAAGCGTAATTTTATACAACCATAAATAATCTCGCTACTCACACATTCTTACTTCATACTTTCCAAGTATCTTTGCCCAACTATGTTCCAACTCAAAAAAACCATCGTTTCTGAAGACATTATCGAAAAAGATTTTGTCTGTAATCTTAATGCTTGTAAAGGGGAGTGCTGCATCGCAGGTGAAGCTGGCGCGCCACTTGAAGAAGATGAGGTCACTATCATGGCAGATATTTACGATAAGGTAAAACCTTTTTTGCGTCCAGAAGGAATTGCGGCAATTGAGGAGCAAGGAACGAGTATTGTGCGTGACGGTGAGCTAGAAACACCACTAGTAAATGGAGCCGAGTGTGCTTATGTGACCTTCAATGATAAAGGATGGGCAAGCTGCGGTATAGAGGATGCTTACAATGCTGGTGAAGTGTCGTGGCGCAAACCTATTTCTTGTCATTTGTACCCTATTCGCGTGCAAAAATACAGCTCATTTTCGGCAGTAAATTATCATCGCTGGCCTATCTGTAGTGATGCTTGTTCTCTTGGGAAAGAACTATCTGTGCCTGTATATAAATTTACTAAAGATGCATTGATACGTAAATTTGGAGAAGAGTGGTATACAGAGCTAGAGAAGACCGCTCAAGAAATGGGTAAATAATGTAGTGCCTTGTGCGGACTTAAGAGCCCTATACTACAAAGTTTGCATGTAATCTTTTGAGATGCCTTATCTTTAATCACAAAGACAATACATGCACTTCCATTCAAAACTTCCTGACGTTAGTACTACCATTTTTACGGTGATGAGTAAGATGGCACATGAACATCAAGCCATTAATCTTGCACAAGGATTTCCGGGCTTTGATAGTGATCCAAAATTGCAACAGCTAGTTACGAAGGCAATGAGTGATGGGTATAATCAGTATGCTCCTATGCAAGGTGTTTACAGCTTGCGAGAACAAATCACTCAAAAGCTCAATACCTTATATGGAAGTGATTATCATCCTGATACAGAAGTTACAGTAACTGCTGGAGCTACCCAAGCTATCTACACAATCGTATCTGCTTTTATACGTCCAGATGATGAAGTAATTATATTGAAACCAGCTTATGACTGTTATGAGCCTGCAGTGATTGTAAATGGCGGTAAAGTGATTCCTATCCAACTCAAAGCGCCAGATTATAAGGTGAACTGGAAAGCTGTGGAAGATGCTATCACGCCTAAGACTAAAATGTTATTTATTAATACCCCACACAATCCTACGGGAACTATTCTTCATAAGGAAGATATGCTGGAGCTAGAGCGCATTCTTGAAGGTACAGATATAATATTACTAAGTGATGAGGTGTATGAGCACATCGTCTTTGATGACAAGCGTCATGAGAGTGTGGCTCGTTACCCAGCATTAAGAGCACGCAGTTTTATTACGGCATCCTTTGGGAAGACTTTTCATAACACAGGATGGAAAATGGGATATACAGTTGCTCCAAAAGAGTTGATGGCAGAGTTTCAAAAAGTACATCAGTTTAATGTGTTTTCTGTACACCATCCT
This sequence comes from Dokdonia sp. R78006, assembly GCF_042466145.1. NCBI lineage: Bacteria > Pseudomonadati > Bacteroidota > Flavobacteriia > Flavobacteriales > Flavobacteriaceae > Dokdonia > Dokdonia sp. R78006. The sequence continues at coordinate 1,312,750 of NZ_JAXHBU010000001.1, forward strand.
TCACAAAGAGCCTTTGCTCAGTATCTCAAGGAGCCTGATCATTATCTAGAACTCAACGATTTTTATCAGCAGAAAAGAGATTTATTTTTAAACCTAATTGAAGGTTCGCGATTTACAGCAAAGCCTGCCGCAGGCACCTACTTTCAGATGCTAGATTATTCTGCAATTACGAACGAGAGTGATACCGCTTTCGCGAAAGCGTTAACCATAGACCATAAACTAGCGTCCATACCAACGTCGGTATTTAATGTGGATCAAGAAGATTTTAAAATGCTACGATTTTGTGTCGCCAAAGATGACGAAACACTAAAAAAAGCTGCCGAAATTTTAACTAGTATCTAGTCGTCTAGTTTACGCGCCACCCATCCACGTATAAGCTCTGCTGTAACCCCAAAGGCCACATGTGCAAGAAATTCATTTGCTTGTAATTTTACTGGTATATCTTTAGGCTCGTCTTCTAGACCCATTAATGGGAGTGAGGTTTCATGCGTTGCTAGATATGCTGTCGTACCAAAGAGCGCTCCCTCTACAAGGTTGGTTTCTGGTCTATCACGCTTTGCATAGCCTAAACTAGCTCCTAATGTAAGGCCAATAGGGATATTCACTAATTGTTCTGCAAGATCACGATTTGATGTGCTCACAGGTTCGCCAGTGAGCTTCTCAGAGATATTATCTACTAGCTTAAGTTGTGCACTTTCAGTATTGGGTTGTCTTACTGGTAATACTCGTTCTATAGCGCTCTTAACAATGGTACCTGCTAGACCTCCTAGTACTCCAGCAATCACTCCGCGAGTAGCGGTAGATGCTATATTATCTTTTTCAAGCCAGTTAGAAAGTGCAGTATTACTCATAGTTAGTGTGCGTTTTATAACTCTAAAGTACTTTTTAAGATGTTGTAGAGCTCTTAAGGTAATTATAATTAACAATTAATTAAATAACTGCAGTAAAATAATAAGCATCAATTCTCGCAAGAGACGTTAATTTAAATGGAGTATATCATTTTTGTTTTTATCTTTATGTTTTCGGAGTAATCACAAAAAGCAACTCCATGTAGTATAGACTGTAAGTTATGAATGACAAATTATTTGATGCAATACGCAACGGAGATCTAGAGATGGTACATGCAATTATTACTGCGCATCCAGAACTTGTAAATATTAAAGATCAACGTGGTTCTACACCTTTATTACTTGCCACTTACTACGGAAACCAAGACATAAGCGAGGCTATTTTAAAGCATAACCCAGATCTAAACGCTAAAGATAGCTCTGGAAATACAGCGCTTATGGGTGTTTGTTTTAAAGGATATCCAGTAATTGCAAAACTTCTTATCGAGAGCGGGGCAGATGTAAATGCTGTAAATCTTAACCAGGCGACAGCGCTTATTTATGCAGCCACTTTTGCCCAGTCAGAAATTGCGCAAATGCTTATCGAAAATGGAGCCAACTTGTCTCATAAAGATGAGAAAGGTAACACCGCTTTTGATCACGCAAAAATGCAAGGATCTACAAACCTTATGGAAATTTTAGAAGAGAAATAAGTTAGTATGAGTGATTTCGCTTTCGCGAAAATGTGACTCATTAAAAATAGTTCGTAGCTTGACCCATATGCGCTTCTTACTTTAGTGAGTTCAAGTCAAATTTTCTATAATCTTCTATCCAGTTTTTACAGCCATTATCCAGCATTGCTTCACGATTTTTTGTTCCTATTCCTAAAAACGAAATTTCAAGTTCTTGCGCGGCTTTTAAATCCCAAAGTCCGTCACCTACAGCAATGATATTATCAAAGGACGTTCTATTGTAATATTCTTTAGACTTCTCGATGGCTTCTTTTACAAATCCCACTCGAGAAATATTATGTAACGAAGTTGCAAGTACCTCTGGAATAAAAGGAACTTGAGAACCCTCCATTTTTATAGCAGTAGCTTTTGGGAAAGCACCCGTTCCATAAGCAAATGGAATTTGCATTTCTTGTAACTTTAATAACAATGAGCGCGCGCCTGGAATTTCGGTCACAGGACTACATTTAGATAATTCTTCACCCAGTAAGTGGTCTAGCTCATATCTTAAGTTGGCTGGAGCTTTCTTGTTAAAAGTACGCTTGTAATTATACTCTAGCGCATACAGATCTGTGTGGTGTAGATAGTTGTCATAATCGGTGTCTATATCTTGAAGTCCTATATCTGCTAGAACTTTGGTAATAACAGGAAGATACGTTGGAATACTATCTGTAAGTGTCCCATCTATGTCAAAAACGAAAAGTGTGTCTTTTGTAATCATCTAGTTTTTTCTGAATAATTGTTTTACTGTAAGTGAGCCATCGCTGTTCAACCGCTTCACAATTTTTATAAAAGCTATGGCTGTAATAAGCGCATCTCCTGCAGAAGTATGTCTATCGTGTAAAGGAATTTTGAGCGCTTCGGCAAGTTCATCTAGCGTGTATCTTTTTTCTTGCAATGGTCTGTTTATAGGATGTACAAGTCTTTTGTACAACGTTTCTGTATCGAGTACTCTGTTTTTTAATTTTCCCAGCTGAGCACGTTTGAGGGCTGCATTAATTACTGCAACGTCAAAACCTATGTGGTGCCCTATGAGAATATCTGTTCCTATAAACTCTAAGCATCTTTCTATAGCCTCTTGTTCATTTACTTGCTCATAACTTCCATTGCGGAGGATGCCATGTATTTTTGCACTTTCAGGCTTATATATATCTTGCTTGAGATATAGTTCTAGACTCTGTGCTATAGAAATCTCATTATTAATAACGGTGACCGCTCCTATAGATAGAATACGATCTTCTTTATAATGTAAACCCGTAGTTTCGGTGTCAAATACTACAAAACGAGTGGTGTGAAGCTTTTTTCCATCTAGAGTACTACCTAAAAAGCCTGCCTGACTTTTTTCCTGAGCAAAAGCAGCAAGATACTGTGTCCAGAAGGAAGGATAATCTCTTTGAGGTGATGTAGTAAATAATCCCATCTAGCTCAAATTTTGAGTTTGAAAACGTACACGTAACACTTCTTGTAAATCGCGTAGTGGTTTAAAGCATCGTTTTAGTTTGAGGCGTTCCTCCTTTGATAAATCGGCTAGTTTAATGAAGCGGCCGCTATCATCGTTGCGCAACCCTTGTTTGACTCTAAATTTAAGAAGTGCTTTAAAAGCGTAAGCGCAGCTCTCAAAAAGCTCCTTATTTTGTGGCTCTAGCTCGGCAAGTTTTTCAAAACGTTCTGAGGTGTGATTTATGTTACGTAAATTATGGTAAAGTGAAAGCACTCTGGCGCCACTTATAAGAGGAGCCATAGCTCGATTTTTTATATCAAATTCATCTTTATGTGCTCCATCTGACTCCACTAAGAAGTTGCGAAAGAAACTCACCGGCGGAGGATTTTTAAGTGCATCCTTTGCCATAAATCTAAAAAAGACAGAAGATGTAGATAGTTGGTCATAAATAGAAGCAGTAAGTTCTCCTACTAATTCTTGAGTTCCATAGACCATTCTATAGTCAAAGAATATTCCCGATAGCAACATGCTTTCTGGAGACGGATCTTTAATCCATGTAGAAAACTGCGCTTTCCACTCAGAAAGTGATAAACAGTATAGCGGATTACTTCCCATCATATCTGCAGGGCAGTAATCATAACCTATTTTATGTAGGCGCTTATTCATCCTATTTGCTAGATGCAGAAAGTAATTTTTTGTCGCCTCATTGTTTTCTGGAGACACATCCTCATAAATAAGAGCGTTATCTTGATCTGTATAAAGTAATTGCTCCTCTCGCCCTTGACTACCTAATGCAAGCCATGTAAATGGTACTGGAGGATTATGTGTCATTTTACTTAATGAGAGCTCCATGGTACGTTGCATGAGAGCGTCTTTAAGCTCAGAAAAAATATTAAGTATATGTGATATAGGTAAGTTTTGGTCTAGGTAGCGCTCAAGAAGAAGGGTTGCTTTTTCCCAAGTAAACCGCAGCATTTTAGTCTTTTTTGCTCTTTTTATTTCTTTAACGAGTTCGGCGGGGCTGTTACCGTAAGCGACCACGATGTCATGCTTGCTTAGCACACCTACTACTTTTGTGCTAGCTGTACCATCTTCGGTAATTATGAGGTGGCTTATTCCATTTTTAAGCAGTATAAGTTGCGCTTGGGCGACGGTAACTTTTGTAACGGCACAGACAACCTGAGTAATCATAGCGTCGCCTACTACGTGATCACTAGAGATAATATTATTTGCAATAGCATTGCGCAATTCTCGATTTGTGAGAACACCTACTGGAATTGCATTGACTGTAATTACTAAACATCCTATACGATGTTGTTGCATCAATCTTGCTGCTTCTTGTATGGAAGTTTCTGGAGAGCAAGTGATGATAGATGTGCTATATCGTGCTTGTTCTAACCCTAATAAATGTGCACTACGTTCGGGCTCATAGGTGTTCAGTAAAGAGCCACTTTGCTGTAAGGTATATGGATCTTTTATGTTTGATGCAAAGCTAGCGATGAGGTAGTTTGAAATGGCTTTGTTCGCTTTCGCGAAAGCGGAAAACTCCTCCATAGGTAACGTATAGAGTATCGTCTCCTCGTTTGCCGTAGCAGTCGTTCTATAAGTATCTGTAGAGGTCACTTTGAGGCCAAAAAGGTCTCCTTCATCACAAATGTCTACTACCTTAATGACATCCTTGGATGGTCTCGTAAGCTTTATAGCCCCTTGCTGAACGATATAAAAACGATCACCATAGGCTTGATCACGTTTAAAAATGACTTCATCCTTATCTAGGTAAAGCACAGAAGCTTGGCTACAAATATCCAGCAAATCACTCTCTGCCATAAATTGAAACGGCGGAAACTGTTTTAAAAAGTCATAGATTCTTTGAGCAATTGTGTTTTGCATAGCGTGTACGTATTCATTGTAAAGATAGTACAGATGGAAAGTTCTACCATAAATGTATCTTTATACTATGAAATCAGAAACATTACAAGTAAGTCTTATACAAACTTCGCTTTTTTGGGAAGACGCAAATCGCAATAGAGCGCATCAAGAAACATTGATAGCAAAGATTCCCAGAGATAGTGATCTTATCGTACTTCCAGAGATGTTTACTACTGGATTTTCTATGAGTCCGCAATCTCTAGCCGAAACTATGGATGGAGAAACTGTAAAGTGGATGAAGCAACAGGCTCTTAAGTCACAAGCAGCCATCTGCGGAAGTTTAATAATAAGTGAAGGAGGTCTCTATTACAATCGGTTTTTATTCATTACTCCAGAAGGTGAAATAACGAGCTATAATAAACGCCATACATTTAATATGGCGGGCGAAGGGGAACAGTATAAGGCAGGTAATGAACAGGTACTTATACATTATAAAGGCTGGAAGATTTTTCCGCAGATTTGTTATGACTTGCGTTTTCCGGTGTATGCGCGTAATACATCTGATTATGATCTCATTATCTACGTTGCAAACTGGCCAAAAACTAGAATAGCGGCTTGGGATACGCTCCTTAAAGCTAGAGCTATAGAAAACATGTCTTATTGTGTAGGAGTAAACCGCGTGGGAGTAGATGGTAATAACCTTGAGTACATAGGACACTCTGCTGTGTATGATGTGCTAGGAGGCGAGATGGTCACAGCACACACTCAAGAAGGCGTAGTGACCACTACGTTAACCAAAGCGCATGTAAATGACACCAGAAGTAAGTTGCCTTTTCTACAAGACAAAGACAGATTTACTCTTGAATAGTGTCCTTAACCTTTGTCTTTTTAGGAAGTAGTTCAAAAGTTTCTTTAGCAAACCAACTAGGTCGTACATCAATTTCTCCAGGGAAATTGATAATCACCTCTGGTTGTTTTTTCTGTAAATAATTTCCAGAGTCAAAAAGACGGTTATTATTGGCATCCTCTATAAGGCGTATTTTATACGAGCCTGGTTTGAGGAGCTTAAAGTTAAAAACAGTCTCTTGAAGGGAGTATTGTGTTTCTATGATCTCATCACTTTTATTCATTAACTGGATGATGTACGGGAAGTTCTTTGCGTTTTTGAGGGTGAGTTCTATATCTCCATAATCTGAGAACTCCTTAGTATTTGCTTTATAGAAAAGAGTATCATTCTGTTGGCCAAAAAAGTCTGTAATCGCATTAGGTAGCGCTTTGATACGATAACTAGCTTTTTCCTCTTTCTCAAAATCAATATCTAGAGAAGTCCCGTTATCTTGTAAAGAATAGGTAAAAGGAATCTCGACAGAGTCTTTTACAACGCTTATTAAAGACTTATTAATGGTGTCTATTGGAATATTGCTGAGTATGCGATAAGGTTTGTCTAACAACACAGCATTGCGGTATTTTGAAGAAAATGCTAGAGAGTCTAGTTTTGGCTTACGTATTCTAGCTTGCAGGGTGTCACTATAACTCGGTGCAGTAACATTAAAGACGAGCGAGTCAAGTGATACTCGTGGCTTGTACCAGTAATATAAAGTATCCTCTCCTTTTTTTGTGATGGTGGTTTCGTGATTATTTCCCACATCCGTTAAGAGTTTTATAGCGATGCTATCTGTATAACCACTAATACCAAAGGCTATTTTACCCTCGGCAGCATGTTTAGGGCGAGAGGCTTTATAAGCGGGTGTTTCTGAAAATAACTTGAGTGTATAAGACGAGTCAGTTGGGACAGTTACAAAATCTTCTATAAAAGCAACCTTATCTTTTTTAGGTTGAAAAGTATAATTTGCGTCTTCATCTTTTAAAGCTACAAGCGCATACGTTCCAGGTTTTAGATAGTCTAGTTCAAACGTGTTGAGGCTATCTAAAGTGTTTGTAACATATAATGGAGGCTTATTATAAATAGTAGAATCTGTATACGTACTATCTGCTTCATAAAGCATCACGGTTACAAAATTATCAGGCTTGTCTAAGATTGCATCTACAATTGTACCAGATACAGTAAGGCTATCTATATAGTCTCCTGTAGACATCACATACTTAAACGAAGGAAAAGGATTTCCTTCATTATTATCCACAATACTGAGCCCAAAATTGAAAACATAGGTCGTATTAGGAGCAAGTGTATCTTGGATTTTAATTTCTATGTATTTTGATGCAGACCCCTGTGGAGAGATTACTCTATTGATAATAGGAGGCGAGATAATAAGTTGTTTTCTAAGATCTTTGAGTTTTACATACTCATCAAAATAAATACGTATTTCGTCTCCTTCAAAGTTTGTAGTAAAGTTAGGAGGTGTAGACTTCACAAAAGCTGGAGGCAAACTATCCATAGGTCCTCCGGTAGGAGATCCGCGTTTTGCACAGTTTACGAGAGTAAGTGCCATACTCACCATAACTACTATAAATGTAGCTACGCGTCTTCTATTAAAATGATACCAAGGATTATCTGTCATGCGACTACAAAGAAACAATTATTTTAACCAAAACGAAATACCTATTGTGCTATTGCCATCACGGCAATACTTAATTTAAGATTAGGTATTTTAAGAAGCTGTAACGCACATGATTCTAAAGTTGCTCCAGTCGTTAAGATATCATCACATAGTAAGATATGTTTACCTTCAAGATTGTTATTCACTACAATTGAAAAAGCATCAAGTACTTCATCACTACGTGTAAAACGCCCTTTAAATACTTGCGTTTTTGTATTTTTTGCTTTGACAAGCATGTCATCTACATAATGAGCATCTAATGCTTTGGCTAGTGATTTACCAAAGCCTTCCACTTGATTGTACCCTCTTTTTCTTTTCTTCTTTGGGTGTATAGGTACTGGAACTACTGCATCTATACGACTATATTCTTCAAGAATTTTAAGATCTTCACCTAGCCATGCTCCTAGAAAGCCGCTTATCTCATGCTGTCCTCTGTATTTAAGATTATGCATGAGTTCTTGCACAGGACCTTTCTTTTCAAAATAAAATAATGCTGTTGCATTTTCTATATTGAGACGTCCATAAAATACTTTTTTAATTGCAGGGTCGTTGTACCTATGAAAATCTGTGAGAGGTAATGTATGCCTACAATGTGTACATATCATATTTTCGGCAGCGATGAGTTCGCTGTCACAAGATTTACAGGTTTCTGGAAAAAATAGAGAACGGAGCGATTGTAGCAATGGCTTATACTTTTTTTTTCTAAATTAACCCCTTTATGTGAATAATAGAACATCTATGCGTACTAAAAGTACCAATAACACCTTATTACTCCTTGTAATCTTACTCTGCTTAGTTGTAGCGGGGCTAGGATTTCACACCTATAATTTTCAAAATGAAGTGCAGCAACGTGAGGCACAGCTAGTGAATGATAAAGAAAGAGTTACAGCACAGCTGGATGAAGAGTTGTCAAAATACAGCACCCTTATAAAAGAGAGAGATGCATTAAAAGGAGCGCTTAAACAAGCGCAATCAAGACTCCTACAACTCAAGGAAACACTAAGAGACGACGACTTGAGTAGATCAAAAATGCAGCAGTTTCAAATGGAAATAAAAAGACTGCGTCGAGAGCGAGAATTTTTTATAAGTGCAAATGATAGTTTACAATTAGAAACAAAACGTCTTGTTGCATTGCAACAAGAAACACAAAAAGCGCTAGACCTAGCGACAAAATCTCAAGACAGCATACAGAAATCTAATAGAGATCTAGCAGAGAGACTTACACAAGGAGCACGTCTTACAGTAAGTAATCTTGCGGCAAGAGGAGTAATCCAGCGCAATAGCGGTAAGTTTTTTATGACTTCTAGAGCGAGTCGCGTTGAGATGATGCAGGTGTGTTTTACCGTAAACGATAATCAACTTGCAGATGCAGAAAATAAATCTTTTTACGTACAAGTACTTAATGGGCGAGGTCGCATGATAGGTGTAGAACGTAATGAAAAGTTTGAAGACGGCTCTGTGGTGCGCTACAATACAAAAACTACGATTGCATTTAATAAAACCGCATATACCATCTGTGAGCTTGTTCTGCCTGTACAGCAGATGGAAGGTGGTGATTACACTATAAATGTCTATCACGAAGGCTCCATGCTACTCTCTACCATACTTTCTTTAAAATAGGGCAATCGCAATTTCCGTTATTTCGGAGGGATTGCTATTTTTACAGCTTGTTACAAACGGAAACAAATAACTTTATTTTATTGGTTTGAGAGGTTTTTACGCTTTCGCGAAAGCGTGACTTCATACCTCATCAATATTAATAGATTGCATAATTAATCTACAGACTATGGCTCAACAAGACGATCATTTTAAAAAAGTAATATCTCACGCAAAAGAATACGGCTACATCTTTGGTAGTAGTGAGATTTATGATGGCCTAAGTGCTGTGTATGACTACGGTCAAAACGGTGTTGAGCTTAAGAAAAATATACGCGAGTACTGGTGGAAGAGTATGGTGCAAATGAATCAAAATATTGTAGGTCTAGATGCCGCAATATTTATGCACCCTACAACATGGAAAGCTTCTGGTCACGTAGACGCATTTTCTGATCCACTTATTGATAACAAGGATTCAAAGAAGCGCTACCGTGCAGATGTACTCGTTGAAGATTATGCAGAAAAGCTCAATCAAAAAGCAGAGAAAGAAATTGCTAAGGCTGCAAAGCGTTTTGGAGAAAGCTTTGATAGAGTGCAATATGAAGCGACAAATCCCAGAGTTATGGGGTATCGCGAGAAGCAAAAAAGTGCAACCGCAAGACTTGCACAATATCTAGATGCGGAAGATCTACCAGCAGTAAAAGCACTTATAGAAGAACTAGAAATAGGATGTCCAGAGTCTGGATCAAAAAACTGGACAGATGTACGCCAGTTTAACTTGATGTTTGGCACAAAACTAGGAGCATCTGCAGAGACAGCAACAGATTTATACTTACGTCCAGAAACGGCTCAAGGTATTTTTGTAAACTTTTTAAACGTCCAAAAAACAGGACGTATGAAAATTCCTTTCGGAATTGCTCAAACAGGAAAAGCATTTAGAAACGAGATTGTAGCGCGTCAGTTTATCTTTCGTATGCGAGAATTTGAACAAATGGAAATGCAGTTTTTTGTGCGTCCAGGAGAAGAGATGAAGTGGTACGAGCACTGGAAAGAGACACGTTTAAAATGGCATAAATCTTTAGGCCTTGGAGAAGAGAATTATCGTTTTCATGATCATGAGAAACTTGCGCATTATGCAAATGCAGCAACAGATATAGAATTCAACTTTCCATTTGGGTTTAAAGAGCTTGAAGGAATACACTCTAGAACAGACTTTGATCTTAAAGCACATGAAGAGCATTCTGGAAAGAAATTACAATTTTTTGATCCAGAGCTCAATGAGAGTTATGTGCCTTATGTGGTAGAAACATCAATAGGGCTTGATAGAATGTTTCTAGCAGTTTTCTCTGCTTCACTTCAAGATGAAGAGTTAGAAAACGGCACTTCAAGAGTAGTATTAAAACTACCAGCAATCTTAGCTCCTGTAAAGGCTGCAATTTTGCCTCTAGTAAAGAAAGATGGACTACCAGAAGTAGCACAAAAAATTATAGATGATTTAAAATATGACTACCGTGTTGTTTATGACGAGAAAGATGCAGTAGGTCGTCGTTACAGACGTCAAGATGCGGCTGGAACACCCCTTTGTATCACTGTTGATCATGATACGCTAGAAGACAATATGGTGACAGTAAGAGATAGAGATACAATGGAGCAACAACGTGTTTTAATCACAGATTTACCAGATATTCTCAATAAGAAAGTGAATTTTAGACATTGGATAGCTTAAATCCAATTACTTATAATTTTAAAAAACACTCATTTCATGGGTGTTTTTTTATGCTTTAGATTCAGATTTTTGTATTTTTAATAACTTTTTAACAAACAAACCACTAAAAACTACATTATGAAACAAATCTACTCACTGCTGGTCGCAGCTCTCTTAGCCTTTAGTTTCGGGGTGTCTGCTCAGCAAACAAAGCCTGTTGGTCCATTTTCTGTAACAACAGCAGCTACTGTAACTCAGATGCCATCAATACAATCCCGCACTACTCTGATACCATCTGTAGATAAAAAAATAAAGATGCAAGATGGTCGTGCTACTAAGAATCAAATACTTATCGGTAAAGGAAGCAAAGGAGTAGACGCGTTATCACAAAGTCAACATAGATCTCAAGGAACTGTTCCAGGTAGAATGCCGAGCCTTGTTGTAGAAACGGCACTATCTAACTCACAACCTACTGATCCTTCTGGCGCTGTAGGGCCTGATCATTATTTTGCAGTATTCAATACTGGATTTAGAATTTTTGACAAAGAAGGTAACCCATTAACTACGCAACTAGGGACTGAAAATATCTTTCCAGCTTCGGGATGTTGTGACCTTACCGTTTCATATGATAATCTTGCAGATCGGTGGGTAGTATCATTTCTTGGAGGAGGAGTGCAGATTGCTATTTCTAATGGCCCAGATCCAGTAACTTCAACTTGGACTGTGTATAACTTCCCAAGTATATCAGACTATAATAAGCTGTCTGTATGGAGAGATGGTTATTATGTAACTGAAAATACTGGCGGATCAACAAAATTATGGGTTCTAGAAAGAGCATTTCAAGATGATGGGACTCCAGATCCTGCCGCGCAAATGGCGGGATTTGAGTTGCCAGGTATCGTTACTAATGGTTTTCACAGTCCACAAGCGTTAAATATTACTAATGACAATCACCCAACTACTGGTGGATGTCCAATAGTATACCTACAAGATGATGCTTGGGCTGGTGTAGCTACAGATCATATAAAGTTATGGGAAGCAACTATGGATTGGGATGACACTTCAAATTCAGTGGTTTCTGCACCTTTAGAAATTGCTGTAACAGAATTTACTTCTGTATTTGACGGTGGTTCTTTTGTGAATTTAGAACAACCTAATGGGGGAACTTCTATCGATGCTTTACAAGCAACGATAATGAATCAAGCTCAATTTAGAAAATTTGGAAGTCATAATAGTGGAGTGTTTAATTTTGTTGTCGACGTTGATGATTCAGGACAAGAACTTGCAGGAATCCGCTGGATGGAGTTACGTCAATCTGAAGATGGTGGAGCATGGTCACTTTTTCAAGAAGGTACCTACACTGCCCCAGATGGTAAACATGCATGGCATGCTTCAATGGCCATGGACCAAAATGGTAATATAGGAATGGGATATTCTGGTATGGCAGGTTCAACTACTCCAACAGATGGGAGTGTAGATGTTGTCTTGAGTTCTTATTATACGGGTCGTTATGCTGCAGACCCACCAGGCACAATGTCTGTAGAAGAAACGTTATTAGCTAAAGGATCTGGAAATATACCAGGAACACGTTATGGAGATTATGGTAAAATGGATGTTGATCCTAGTAATGATAAAGGCTTTTGGTTCTTAAACGAATATGTTGGAACAAGTGGTCGTGCAAATGTGTTAGGAGTATTCCAACTTGCTCCAAACCTTCCTAACGATGTAGGTGTTACTAGTATAGATACTCCACTAGATGGAAATCTTACTGCTACAGAGCAAGTAACAGTTACAATTTTCAATTTTGGTGAGAATGAAGCTTCAGATATTGAAGTTAATTATCAAATTGATGGAGGTACTTTAGTCACAGAAACTTTTGCTGGCCCAATAGCATCATCTACATCTGCACAATATACTTTTACAGGAACAGGTGATTTTTCAGTAGAAGGTCAAACATACAGTATTACTGCATCAACAAATTATAGTATAGATGAAGATAATATCAATGATTCGACTACGAGAGAAGTAACAAATATTTCTCCAACAGATTTAGGTGTTATTGCTGTGACAGCTCCTACAACTGGAGAAAACTTAACAGTAGAAACAGTTACAATTACGATAGAAAATTTTGGATCGGTAGCTCAAAGTGGATTTGATGTTACTTATTCAGTAGATGGAGGTGGATTAGTTACAGAAAACGTTGGAACTGCAAGTGTAGCACCTGGGGAAACTCTTTCTTATACTTTTGCGACAGGTGCAGATCTAAGCACTATAGCAACATATATTATTGAAGGGGCTACGGCATTAACAGGTGATTTTGATAGCACTAATGATGCTGCGTCTACAATGGTTACAAATTTATCTTGTCTCTCAACAGATAATACAGAATCTCAAGCAGTAGGTCCGGATGCTAATACTGTTACTGAGTCTATCATAGTTATAGGAAATGATTTTATCATTACAGATGTAAACCTTACCATAGATGTATCCCATACTTGGGATGCTGATTTATTAATAGAGCTTGTTGCGCCAGACAATACTATCGTGGAACTTGCTCCTAGAGTAGGATCTAGTGGTGATAATTTCACTAATACAACTTTTGATAGTCAGGCAACAGTGAGCATAGTAGATGGAACTGCACCATTTACAGGAGTATTTGCACCTAGTGGATCTCTTGATGTTTTAAATGGATTAACTTCTGCGGGAGATTGGACACTTAGAATTACGGATAACGCAGGAGGCGACGGCGGAACTTTAAATAACTGGAGTTTGCAATTATGTGCTGCAGAAGCTCTTTCTGTGCCTGAGCCTTTCTTAGTAGGGACTGATTTAAATGTTATAAACAGAGGAAATAATCAATTTGATATTTCGCTGAATACAACTGAGATTAATGATCGCCTAGACCTTAATGTTTACAATATGCTTGGTCAACGCTTACTTAATCATAGATTGTTTAATGGTGGTAATGGATATCAGTTTGACTTAGATATGTCTTATGCAGCAAAGGGTGTATACATAGTAAAAGTTGGAACAGGTGACGTTGGAAAAGTACAGCGCATCATTGTTCAATAAGAATAAATTACGTTTTTAAAAAAAACCCATTGCTAATGCAATGGGTTTTTTTATTCATAAAAATTAAGAAGTCTCTTTTTACTTCTCCATCTTCATTTCCGTAATACCTACAGGACTTGCCTTATCGCATCTATTCATGCGTCGTTGTGGAGTATACTTAAACCAAACGCTTGCTCCATCCTGCATGAAATCTTTATCTATGGTCATAGGGTCAAGATGACGTCCATCTTCAAGCTTAATTGTCCACTCACAATCGCCTTCTGCTTTAGAATGTACAATAGTTCCAGATGTATATCCAGTCGTGTCAAAATCCATAAGTGTTGTTTTAGTGTCTTCTGTAGCAACCGCTTTTTGCCCACAGCAAGAAAAGGCCATGATTGCAACAAGTGACATACCTGTAATGTATAATCTTGTTCTCATAATTAGGTAGTTTTCGTTTCCTTAAAGGTCGTCAAAATTTAGAAGAAAGCCTTAATCTGAATATTACCTGTATGGATAGTTCGTGTTTCTTCACTTTTACGCCCAAAATAAGAGATGTTCAAATCTAGAAATTTGGTAATTCTTTTTTGTGCGATAGCATTCCAAGTAAAATTTGTTCCTGGTTGTAATCCTTCTAAAATCTGATATGCTACTGGACTAAATGCGCTTCCGCGAAAATCGTTATTGATATACGTAAACTCCCCAATTAATGATACCTTTTCTAAATCTGCTAATGCAAAGGAAATACCAAGATTTTGTTGATCAAGTTGTTCTTGGTCACCCGTCGTGTTATTCTTATTTTGGTATTCGTAAAAGAGTGAGACCCTCGATTGTTTGCCAAAAAGATATGAGAGCTTAGGGTTAACACCGTAGTTGTCTATACTGAAATTACGAGTTGTAAAATTCTCTGCACTACTTTCTGTCGAACCTAAATCTCCTTTGGTATTAAAGAGCCAGCTCTCCTTTACTTTGTGTAGGAAGTTGAGTTGATGACTTTGTACTACACTTTCTTGTAATCCCGTAGAGAGAAGAATTTTTGATGTATTTGATAGAAATGAATAGGAGGTTGTGTAGCGTTGCTTTCCTCTATTAAAAAACAATGTATTTCTAAAGTTAAGCGTAGCGCCTATTTCATTTTCATCCTCATTAAATGGGTTCAAGCTAAAATCATTATCAGTGCGCAATACTCGTTTATCTAAGATATAGCTAGACTGATTGTAGAAGTGGGAAAGAAACTTTTTTATTCCTTTAAGTCCAGACCACTGTCCAGGCTGTAATGTGAGTTGCTGGCTTAGTTTGTTTTGATGTGTTCTTACAAATACTTGATTTGGGAGTAGTATTCTCACATAATCTGCTTGATCTTGAAACTGCGCTATCTCAAACTCTTCTAGCTCTTGGATACCGTCTCCATTATAATCATTCCATGTGTGGGTTCCTTGACCTTCATCTACTTGAATAAAAGTAAATTCTTGTTGAGGTTGAGTTCCGCTATTGGTTTCAAAAACCGTGTTAAGTCGGATGATGTCATTTGCAAATCGCTGATTATAAAGTAGTCTTGAGTTGAGCGAATTTTCATCTTCTCGTTGATCTTCATAACTAAGATTACGGTAATTTAGAAAGAGTGAGACGTTCGTTTTCTCATTTTTTATCAATTGGGATTTTAAGTAATACGTATTGGAAGTATTTACACGTGCGATGCGATTAAGTCGTACACTATCATTTACACGATATTTATATCCAGCTTCCATATAGACGTTTGTGCTGTCTCCCACGCCAGAAAAAGCTTTGTAAGCACTAAATCGCTGACTGTTTGGAGTTATAGAATCATTCCTCTTTGTGACCCTAACATTGTCCTCCATATTAAATGAAGCGCCTATCCATGATTTTTTAAACCCGTAAATGGCATTTACGTCTGCTCGTGTAAAGTCTGTATTGAGTTGTACATCATCTGTACTAAGCGTACTTGCATTAATCGCAGTTCTCAAATTACCAAGGTGCCAGTTGGCATTTAAGCTGTGTCTGTAACCATTGTAAGCATCTTGAAAATTTAGATGTTGAAATTGATAGGTAATTGTTCCTTGCTCTGTACGAGCATAATTGAGTCCTACCGTAGTAAATTGTTGAGTTCCTAATAAGGTTCCGCCGGCTTGCGCAAGTGAGTTCTCTACATTCCAATCTCGGTTAAATTCTATATTGTAAAGTCCTTCAATACTTCTAAAATCTTCTTGTATATAATCCCATTTTCCAAAAGTGCGCAGTGTAGAGGTGCTATCTTTCTTATAAAGGAGCTGGTTGATATCTACATGTGCTGCATAACCATTATTATCACCGTCATCTAGTGTAGAAAAAGTATTGGTGTCGTTATTACTTCCTGCAGCTTCAAAGTTTATAGTAGTTTTTTCTGAGGGCGTATAGCTTCCATTTACTACGGCTAGTTGCAACACGGTAGGTGCAAAAAGTTGAATCTGTGGCACAAATGATCCTTGAGAAATCCCATTAATGGGAGCCACATATTGAAAAGTGCGTTGTAACGTGTTTGTAGTGCTTAAAATGTAATCTCCTTGGTTTTCTCCTACATTAGTAAAACGTACTTGAAACAAATCTTCTTCAGGATCAGCGCTAAATTCAAAAACCTCGACGCCATTTATAATAATCTGCCTGTAGAGAATCTTATTTTCATCAAAGGTGTCTGAGATTGCGCTAGGAGCAATCATTTCTTGCATATCATCACCAGCTTCCTGTAAAATAGCAACCTGTTCGGAGGTGAGATTTTGTTGTAGTGGTTGATTCTTAGCATCACTTTCTGAGTATACGTGAGCAGATATTTTGAGTTTATCGCTTTCGCGAAAGCTTCCTCCTCCATACGCCAGAAAGCGAGTGTAACGGCGTTCAGAAAATTGATAGGCAACATTAATGCGCATTTCACTAGTGATGGGATAAGTCGCATTAAATCGAATCTCTCCAGCATTATAATCGATAATATAGTCTTCGCTTTCTCCACGTGTGAGCGGTATGCCATTTACATAAACAGTCTCACTACCCGAAACAACTAGAACGAACAACTCACCATTAGGGCCAGTGAGTTTATAAGGACCTTGATTGCCTTCTTGCCCTGTAAAAGTACTTTGTGTAAAAACACCTCGCACTAAAGCTCCAGAAGCATGTAAGTCTGTCTGTTTATCATCTGAGTGATTCAAGGTTCCACCTAAGGATAAGCCTTGAATTTTCTTTGTAAACCTACCAAAATAGGTGTCCTTGTTTTCTAGATTAATATCACCAGCTCTTATATTCCAATTATCAGAAAATAGCTCGATAAAAACCTGGTCAAACTCATCTAGATTTTGAGAGTATCCGCCTTGCTGGCTGGGTATATTTGCATCTTGTATAGAAGCGCGTAAGGTAACGCGGTCACTTAGCTTTCCACTTATTTGTAAGTCAAGCTCTGAGTTTAAGGTGCTGTTTTGACTATTGCCTACAGCGACTCCTCTCAGTATACTTCCGCTCACGTTAAGGCCAGAAAATGGAGTGACAGTATTTGTTCTCCTGTCCTCACCTAGGCTTATCACCTTATTAAGGCTCCCAGTACTCGTCACAATCTGGCTAGGGTCATACTGAGAGTAAGCACGCGTGAGAAAATCAGGATAAACTTTATATGTTACAATGAGAGAATCTGGAAGTGCTCCATTTTTCGCGCTAAGCGTAATGATACTTTTTCCATAATCAACACTATAAGCTGTACTGTCTATTGTTGTGCCTTGTAGCGTGGTAATTTTAAATAAGGATGGATTTATACTTACAGAGTCTAAAAGTACAGAGTCTCTTACTGCAATTCTTTTGGTACGCGTTTGTTGTGCTAGAACAGCACTGGTGCATAATAGTAAAAGAACTGTGTAAAATACGCGCATCAATAGTAAAACTCTAGGCTGAGGTAAATATTACAATGACTCAAAGGTAAACTTTATAAGTTTTTTACGAGGTGTGGAAAAACCTAATTTATAACTTAGCAGTCCAATACAGCATACTATGAAAATTATCTCTTATAACGTAAACGGTATCCGTGCAGCTTTGCGCAAAGATTTTGCCACCTGGTTGCAACATACAGATCCAGATGTGGTGCTGTTGCAAGAGACAAAAGCAACGCCAGACCAAGTAGATACTGCAGTTTTTGAAAGTCTAGGATATGAGCATTACTGGTTTAGCGCACAAAAAAAAGGATACAGTGGTGTGGCTATTCTCACAAAGAAAACACCTAAAAATGTAGTTTATGGAACGGGAATCGAATCCATGGATTTTGAAGGTAGAAATATAAGAGTTGACTTTGACGATGTTTCTGTGATGAGCATGTACTTGCCATCAGGAACAAATATTGCCCGTTTAGAGCATAAACTAGAATACATGTCGTTATTACAAGATTATGTAAACGAGATTAAGCAGGATGTTCCAAAACTTGTGATAGGTGGAGATTACAATATTTGTCACGAAGCTATAGATATTCACGATCCCGTACGTAATAAAAATGTGAGCGGATTTTTACCTGTAGAGCGTGAGTGGATAAGTAATTTTATGGATAGTGGTTTTATAGACTCTTTCCGTCATCTTAACAAAGAGCCAGATAACTACACATGGTGGAGTTATCGTGCTAATGCGCGAGCAAATAACAAAGGATGGCGCATTGATTATAACATGGTAAGCGAGCCTCTTAAAAATAATATTGAACGTGCTGTGATTCTCTCTGATGCTGTGCACAGTGACCACTGTCCGCACATGGTAGAATTAAAATTATCTTAAAAAAATGAATACAATGTTTAAAAAATCCCTTCTTATAATACTTGCGATAAGCGCACTTACTTCTTGTGTTCCTGCAAAAAAGTTTAAAGATCTTGAAGCAAGCTATAGCAGGTTGCGCAAGGATAATCGTAGCCTTGAGGATAATGTAAAGGACTTAAAAGCTGAGCTTAAAAAGACGAACGCAGTGTATGATAAAGTCTCAAAAGATTTAGGCTCAAGTATAATTAGAGTAGAGGAGTTAGAAGGGGAGTACGCTTCCGCGAAAGCTAATCTGGAACAACTACAAGCAAGTTATGACGCTCTAGAATCTAATAGTAGTGCGACTATAGCCGAAAATTCTCAGAAAAACAGACAACTTCTAGCCGAACTAGAGACAAAACAAAATGATCTTGCCGAAAAAACTGCTGCTCTTGAAGCAGAACGTACTCGTCTTGAAAAGTTACAAAAGGATCTAGCAGAACGCTCTGCGAGAGTAGATGAGTTAGAAGGTGTAATTGCAGCAAAAGATGCTACAATGAGAGCACTTAAAGAATCTATCTCAAAGGCACTTACAGACTTTGAAGGAAAAGGGCTTACCGTAGAGCAACGCGATGGTAAAGTTTATGTATCACTAGAGAATAAGCTTTTATTTGATTCTGGTAGCTGGACAGTAGGCGCAAACGGAACAAAGGCGGTAAAGCAATTAGGTAGCGTGCTAGCAGATAATCCAGACATCGCAGTGCTTATCGAGGGACACACAGATAATGTGCCTTACGGAGGCAGCGGAAATCTAGCTGGAAACTGGGACCTCTCTGCAAAAAGAGCTACAGCTATTGTTGAAATTTTACGCACAAATAGGAATATAGATCCTAAGAATCTAACAGCAGCTGGCCGTGGAGAATATGCTCCCGTAGCCGAAAATGATAATGCAGAGAACAAAGCAAAAAATAGGCGTATAGAAGTAATCTTGACACCTAAACTTGATGAGGTGAATGCATTGCTTAATGATATTGATTAGATAAAACGAGAGCTGTATAGTTGCACAAAGACGCAATGATTTGCGTCAAATCCAATTCTTATGAAATACACAACAATACCAAATACAGATATAAAAGTCTCAAAAATTTGTTTGGGATCAATGACTTGGGGTCGCCAGAATACGGAAGCCGAAGGTCATGAGCAAATGGATTATGCACTTACTCAGGGTGTCAACTTTATTGATACGGCAGAGATGTATAGCGTGCCTTTTCAAGAGAAAACGTATGGAGCAACGGAAAAGGTAATAGGTACTTGGCTTGCTAAAAATAAGAACCGAGATCAGATTGTTCTTGCTTCAAAGATTACTGGCCCTAGTCCAACATTTGCTTCTGTAAGAGATAATCTTGGTTTTTCTAAAGAAGCTATTGATGATGCATTGCACAAGAGTTTAAAACGTCTCCAGACGGATTATCTTGATTTATACCAATTACACTGGCCAGAGCGTAACACAAATTTCTTTGGAAAACGAGGGTACACTCACAATCCTGATGAGCAGTGGGAAGATAATATTGCAGAGATTCTTGAGTCTCTAGACACCTATGTAAAACAAGGAAAAATTAGAAATATAGGGCTGTCTAACGAGTCTCCTTTTGGCTTGATGCGTTTCGTAGAGGAAGCTAGAAAAGGTGCTCCAAAGGTTGTAACCGTTCAAAATCCTTATAACCTTCTTAATAGAAAGGATGAGATAGGTCTCACAGAAAGCTTACATCGCGAGAATGTAGGTTTGCTACCATATTCTCCTCTTGGATTTGGGCAACTTACAGGAAAATATCTAAACGGTTATCCAGAAGATGCACGTGTGACTTTGTTTCCTAACTATAACCGTTACCATAATGACAACGCTTTTGAAGCAACACGTCGTTATAAAAAGATTGCAGATGAGTACGGTTTAAGTCTCACACAAATGGCACTAGCATTTGTGACAGACAGACCTTTTGTGACTGGAAATATCATAGGAGCTACGAGTATGGAGCAACTTAAAGAAAACATCGGTAGTGCAGACATTACGCTATCTGAAGAGGTTTTGAAAGCAATAGACGAGGTGCACGCAGCAATACCAAATCCTGCGCCATAATAAAATAAAATTGTAGTGTGTAAAAAAGGTGTGCTGTAAAGCGTGCCTTTTTCTTTTTACGCTTTCGCGAAAGCGGAATTATAAATGTATACTTAAGTATATGGAATGGGCTTGATAGCTGTTTTATATAGATATCCTTGTAAACTATCATGAACACGTACATGAAACCAATTGCCTGTTTTTTCTAGCAACAAGACAGTATCCTTTCTCTTTAATGTGCCAATTTTTTCTGAAGTTGAAGTAGGTGATACGCGCATCGTACTATTGTTCTTAAGTAAACCTAGATTGCTAGATAGCGAATCTGAAATAAGAGGTGACTCCGTTTGTTTAATGTATGGATATGGGTTGATGGCGCCTGTACGATTATAAATGCCAAAATGTAAATGTGGAGGTGTCGTTCTGGCATTCCCAGTATTGCCTACTAAGCCAAGTGTATCTCCTATTTTTACACGCTGTCCAGTGGTAGCGATTATGCTATCTAGGTGCGCATAATATAGCGACTGACCAAAAATACCGTCACGTAACCATACTTGTTTACCTCCTAGACCACGATTACCTGTGGAGGATATCATACCATCAGTAATCGCTACGACGGGGGTTCCTCTTGCTGCAAAAATATCTACACCCTCATGGCTACGCTTGCCGCCACTTCTAGAAGCTCCCCAGAAGCTTTGCACAGCCTTATTGCCTTTTCCCAGTACTGGAAAGCTGTATTGTGGTTTTGTGTATATTTTTAATGCAAAGGATGAGCTTGCGCCTATTTGAGGTTGTACGAGGAGTGTGTATAATCCGGATGCAGTAATCTCGGTAGTGATTTTTCTCTCATTAGGAGCATTGGATAACCTAGGCGTTGAATTCATTATAGAGTCATTCTTCCATGTAAAAAGATCAAGGAATATGGCGGTTGAGTCTACATTGTTTTCAACTTCCGCATGAAAAATCTCACCTGCAGCGAGTGTAAATGTATAGCGGTAGGGAATCAAATAGGTAGAAGAATAAGTGCCTACAGTAGTGTAAGGAAGAGAGGAGAGTACGTTTTGGTTTTGGATTAGTACTTTTTTTTGATACGCTTTCGCGAAAGCGGAATTCCAAGAGTTATAAATACTATCATCTTTCTCAAAGCCACGAGCATAAACTTCGCGAGCGGTAGGCTGCGTGATGGCATCTGTGGCTTTTTGAATTTGGCTACAGCTTACTATGGCAAGAAGTAATAAGGTGTATAGGATCTTTTTAAACATAGCAGCCACTATGCAGAAAAGGTGCCATGTGCATACAAGAATCAGTCAGATATTGACGCAATTGATTATATGTGAACGTTTTTAAAGACTGCTGTAAAATGATGCTCGTTTATCTAGTAGCTTATCCAAAAAGATGCCTCACGACATCATGAACTTTGGCTACTTTAATCACATTGATGTGATAATTAGTATCAGGTATCTTGCAATATTTTGAAATCACGATGCTTGTAAAACCTAGTTTTTCTGCCTCTACGATGCGTTGTTCAATACGGTTTACGGGGCGTACTTCTCCTGCGAGACCTATCTCTGCAGCAAAACACATAGATTTATCTACAGGTATATCTACGTTGCTAGATAATACTGCCGCTACCACTGCCAGATCTATAGCAGGATCATCTACAGTGATTCCTCCAGTCACGTTGAGAAAAACATCTTTTGCCCCTAGTTTAAAACCTGCTCGTTTTTCTAATACAGCGAGAAGCATATTGAGTCGCTTTACATTGTATCCTGTTGAGCTACGTTGCGGTGTTCCATACACTGCGGTACTCACAAGCGCTTGAATCTCAATCATAAGCGGTCGCATACCTTCCATTGTGGTTGCGATTGCTGTACCGCTCAAGTCTTCGTCATTTTTTGAAATGAGAATCTCACTTGGATTACTCACTTCTCTCAATCCTGAGCCTTGCATCTCATAGATGCCTAGCTCGCTAGTGCTTCCAAAACGGTTTTTATGAGCTCTTAAAATTCTATAAACGTGGTTACGATCTCCTTCAAACTGGAGAACGGTATCCACCATGTGTTCAAGAATTTTTGGACCAGCAATATTCCCGTCTTTTGTGATGTGACCTATTAGAATCACAGGTGTTGCTGTTTCCTTAGCAAATCGTATCAGCTCTGAAGTGGTCTCACGTATTTGTGAGATACTTCCAGCGGTGCTTTCTATATGATCAGAATGTAGTGTTTGTATAGAGTCTATAATCACAATATCTGGCTGCATTTCTTCTATGTGTCTAAAGATATTTTGAGTTTTTGTCTCTGTAAGAATATAACACTGGTCGCTTTCTGGATTAATGCGCTCAGCACGCATTTTTATTTGCTGCTGACTTTCCTCTCCAGAGACGTAGAGTGTTTTGTAAGGTAGTGCTAGTGATATTTGTAATAGTAAAGTACTTTTTCCTATTCCAGGTTCTCCACCTAGAAGAGTAAGCGACCCAGGAACTAAGCCACCACCTAGAACACGGTTGAGTTCGCCATTTTTAGTATTCATTCTAGCCTCAGAAGCTGTAGAAATATCGGCGATTTTTAGGGGTTTGCTGGTGCGTGTAAGTCCAGAAACCTTTGCGGTTTCAGACTTCCAGTCCTTTTTATCTGCTTTTTGTACAACCTCCTCAACAATGGTATTCCACTGCTTACAAGCATTACACTGGCCTTGCCATTTGGCATGCTGTGTGCCACAGTTTTGACAGAAAAAGGTAGTTTTTATTTTGGCCATAAAATGAGTAATGTACTTGCAAAATTAGAGAATCAAACCTCCTTTTAAAATTATTTTGATTTAAATAATATGTGATTTACAGCACAAGAATGCGCTATAAAAAGTAGATGTTATAAGTGATTAATAACCAAAGTCTTGTTTGATTTGGTCTGCTCTATCTAGCATTAAATCCTTAGTAAGAAATGATACTTCTTCTAGTAAAAAAGCATTTTGATATGCACGCATCGCCTTTTTAGGTTCTCCAGATTTCTCTAGTGATAGTGCAAGGTAGTAGTTTCCTAACATAGTTTCTGGATATTGCTTGCGAGCAACTTTTCCAAGTTCTTCAAGGCCTTCCCAGTCTCCTTTTTTCTCAAGCGCTGTAGATGTTGCTATAAAGTCATTAATGCGTATAGGGTCATCTAGGCCAAAAAGCGTTTTAACCGTTGCATATTTATCTATAAGATAGTTATAAGGAGACTCGCTAGGTAGAATCTTTTCTTTATACTCTTTTTTGCTAATAGGGCGATAAATAGAAAACATGTTTTCTAGTGCCTTTGGTATAGCGGGACCTACTAGTGAGTAGTGCGTAGCACCGTCAAAATTGTCAAAATTATATTGAACATTCTCATTTTGCACCTGTTTCATCTGAGCGTCTAGTTGGATAATAGGGTCGCGTAGTACACTTATATCGTCACTTGCTGTTGCTAGGTAATAGAATATTTTTTGCTTTGCCTGTCCTAATCTAGCAACAAGACGCTCCTCCATTTGTGGAGCTAGATCTGGACTTAAGGAAATGTATCCTTGAAATAGCGCAGGATCTTTCATTAAGTAGTAATTCATAAAATTTGCGGTCATATCATGGCCTACTGCAATTCTAAACGTACTAGTTCTGTAATTTTCATCAAGATAAGGCATTACTTCTAAGCCTAAAAATTCAAAGAATGAAGCTCCAGTATCAGATGGAAGGTTACTTACATCATCATAAAATGTATCATCATCTCTACTGTCTACTTGATTAATACCTACTACAATAACTTGTGGCATTTCTTCCCAGTAGCTATAATAATCTACATTACCAGCTACGGGTTCAAATAGGTAGTCGCCATCCATAACTACAATTACAGGATACGATTTTTCTATATTCTCATCATAATTGCGAGGTAACTGTATTTTAAGCTGTCTGGATGTGCCTAGAATTTCTGATTGAATCTCTTTGTAGTCAATTTGAGAAGAAACTAGTACACTGTAAATACAGAGTATTAGGGTAAGTAGATTTGTTTTCATGTGGGAATAACTTTTTAGTTATTAGGATAGTCCTAAAATATGAAAAATTACCGTCTTTTAATGAGTAGCAAGATAAGTGCGCAAATGCCGCCTATGATTACATTAAAAATAGTTTGGGTTCCCCAGAGGAGCCAGCCAAAGGTTGCGCCATCTTCGTATCCAAAAAAGGTAAATATTGCAGCCATAGCTATGGGATATAATCCCATTCCTGCATTTGTAGCACTCATTGCAAATGCACCTATTACAAAGGAAGCAAGAATAACCCCTAGTGGAGCCTCTGCAGTGCCAGGTACCGTATATTTCATGATCCAAAACATACCTATATACATACCCCATATAAATAAGGTGTGTAGTATAAATGCAGTGTTATGCTGCATATTTAGAATACTTTTTACCCCATCAAGAAGTCCGAGTCCAAACTTTCTAATTTTCTGAATAAAAGGATGTGAGGACTTTTTAAGTAATCGTAAACCAAAGATTCCAGCAGTAAGACCGACAGCAAGTAGTATGATAAAACCAGTGGGGTTTGCATTTTCTTGAAAATAAGCTACGAGCGCTGTAGATTGTAATATTACGGCGGTAGTCATGATGAGAAGTAGTACGATGAGATCTGCAATACGCTCTGCTACAATAGTTCCAAATGCTTTTTCAAAAGGAATATTATCTGTTTTTGAAAGGCTCATGCCTCTTAAAACCTCGCCAGATCTAATGATAAAGGTATTTGCAAAATAGCCAATCATAATAGCCATAAAGCTTGTGATGAACTTAGGCTTGTACTCTAAAGGCTCTAGTAAATATTTCCAGCGGTATGCTCGAGAAAAATGACTAAATAAACCAAATAGCAGCGAGATAACAATCCATAAAGGATTCACCATTTTTATCGCTTCCCACATATCGCTGCGCTCTACCGCAGTCATTTTACTAAGTTGATACCAAACCAAAAAAACTCCCACGAGTGGGAGTAAGATTTTAAGCGCGAGACTTTTATGTTTATTACTTATCAACGTTAGTTGAGCAAGTTTGTTTCTTCATTAGGGAAGCATAAAGTAGGTTTAAACTTTTTTGCTTCTTCTACTTCCATAAAGGCGTATACAATTAAGATAAGCGTATCTCCTTTTGCAACTTTACGAGCAGCAGCACCGTTTAAGGTGATTTCTCCACTCTTTCTTGGTCCAGGGATTGCATACGTCTCAAGACGCTCTCCGTTTGTTACGTTTACAATTTGTACACGTTCTCCTTCAATTATATTTGAAGCGTCCATCAAGTCTTCATCAATGGTAATACTTCCAATATAATGTAACTCGGCACCCGTTACTTTAACGCGGTGTATTTTTGATTTTACAACATTTACTAGCATAGTGCAAAGGTAATAATAAGTTTAATTTAGGGCTATATTATCTATAAGTCTAATCTCACCAGCATAAACGGCAAGAAAAGCTCGGTATTGTTGATTTTTACGCTTTCGCGAAAGCGTACTTAAATTTTTAATATTTGCAATCTCAAAGTATTCAAGCTCGAGACCTTCTTTTTTCTCAAAAGCCGCTGAAACATATTTTCTCAATTGTAGTGCAGAGTGCGTGTCAAAATTATTCTTCACATACTGCAGCACTTCATAAATAAAAGGCGCAATAGCAAGTTGAGTCTCAGTAAGTCGTGCATTGCGACTACTCATGGCAAGGCCGTCTTCTTGCCTGTGAATAGGGCAGCCTATAATTTCTAGAGGTAGTTTTTCTTTTTCTACAAGCTTGCGCACAATAGCAAGTTGTTGATAATCTTTCTCTCCAAAATATGCTTTGTCTGGATTTACTTGTCTAAAAAGGAGATTTAAAACAGTGCCTACACCATCAAAATGTCCTGGTCTGTGCTCTCCCTCCATAACCTTCTCTATGGCTCCAAAATTATAAGGGGTAGAGGAGACCTCACTGCCGTAAACCTCTGTAGCCGTTGGTGCGTAGACTACCACTTTATCTCCATAATGCGCTAGAAAGTCTAGATCTTTATCGAGAGTGCGAGGATACTTGTCTAAGTCTGAGGCGTTATTGAATTGTGTAGGATTAACAAAAATGCTTACTATAATTAGGGCACAATCTTTGAGTGCATAATCAATGAGTGATGCATGTCCATGATGTAGGGCGCCCATTGTAGGTACAAAACCTACGGATTTGCCATTGCTTTTTGCTTGATGGACGATCTTAGAAATCTGTTTATGAGCTGTTATTGCTTGCACTTTATTAAAATTTTAACGGGATGCAAACTTACTAATATTAAGACTAAGTGCGTAAAAATTTGTACTTTTGCGTGTTTTTTGAATAGATTAACAACCTAATTTTTACATATATGAAAGATAAGAGGATATTATACGTGTCATCTGAAGTGATTCCATACCTACCAGAGACCGAGATTGCCTCTATGTCGTTTGAAGCTCCTCAAATGGTTAATTCCAAGGGTGGGCAAATACGCATTTTTATGCCGCGTTACGGTAATATCAATGAGCGTAGACATCAACTACACGAAGTAATTAGATTATCTGGAATGAATTTGGTTATCAATGATTTTGATATGCCACTTATTATAAAGGTTGCTTCTATACCTAAGGAGCGTATTCAGGTATATTTTATAGATAACGAAGAGTATTTTAAGCGTAAAGCGACTTTTACAGACGAAGAAGGAAATCTTTTTCCTGATAACGACGAGCGTGCCATTTTCTTTGCAAAAGGAGTTGTGGAGACGGTTAAAAAACTAAACTGGGCGCCAGATATTATTCACGTTCAGGGATGGCTAGCATCTTTATTGCCATTATACCTTAAGCATTACTATGCAAGTGAGCCATTATTTTCAAAGAGCAAAATAGTGACGTCTATATACAATCAAGGATTTGAAGGGGCTCTTAATGAGGAGCTTATTAATAAAATCGCTTTTGATGGTATAGATCCAGAAACTATTAAAGAACTAGAAGATCCTACTTACGAAAACCTTATGAAGGTTACTATTAAAAATAGTGATGCTGCAATTGTAGGTTCTCAGGAGTTAAATGAAGACTTAATGAAAATCCTTAATACGACTAAAATTCCTGTTTTGTCGTATAAGAAGAAAGAGGAGTTTCCTCAGGCTTACGAAGATTTTTACACTACTCAAGTTTTAGAAGAATAGACTATTTATGAGATTGAATAAAATGCTTAAGCAAGCAGCCATGGTTTTGGGGCTTGCGCTGTTGATTATTTCCTGCGAGGACGAGTTTGGTTCTATAGGGACTAGTATTGTAGGAGAAGTTAACTTTGATACAGACCTTGCTCAAGATTTAAAAATCGCAGCTTACAGTCGCAACTATGCAGACGCCTCAGGTTTTAATGGGGTTCAAACTAGTGGTACATCCGTTGGAGTTGTTGGTTTCTATAAAGACCCAACTTATGGTTCTACAACTAGTTCGTTGTTAACTCAGGTAGCTTTGTCTAGTACTGATCCTGATTTTGGTGATGAAACTGAAATTGATTCTGTTGTTTTCTCACTTCCGTATTATTCTACATTAGAAGAAACGGATACGGATGGAAATTCTACTTATTCACTAGACTCTATTTTTGGGAATACTCCAGGTCAAATGAAATTATCTGTTTACAGATCAAATTTCTTTTTAAATAGTTTAGACCCTGCAGAAGACTTTGAGAGCTCAGCAATTTATTATTCTAATGAGATTTCTGAATTTC
Organism: Dokdonia sp. R78006; assembly: GCF_042466145.1. NCBI lineage: Bacteria > Pseudomonadati > Bacteroidota > Flavobacteriia > Flavobacteriales > Flavobacteriaceae > Dokdonia > Dokdonia sp. R78006. Next base: position 1,341,105 of record NZ_JAXHBU010000001.1, read on the forward strand.
AAGGAGTAGAAGGGGATTTGTTATTTGAGGTGCGTGATGAGTCAGCTGATGGAATGCAAACAGAAGGTTTTGTTCCTGATGCTAGCGAAATCGTATTAACTACGCCAAATCTTGACGATGCTGGCGATCCAGATGGAACTAATGAGGTAGATAGATTGAGTCCAAGAATTAGACTTTCATATATAAACGGAAATGCTGGCGATGCCGCTGTCCTAGATTATTGGAAACAAGCAATCATTGACCAAGAAGGTCAAGGTACATTGTTAAATCAAAATACAGTAAACGATTATTTTAGAGGATTATATCTAAAAGCAGAAGCTATTGACGATAAGGGAAGTGCTATTCTATTTGATGTTGCAAACCTAAATGTTACTATATACTATTCTTTTACTAATGAGGATTCGACAGTAGATGATTCAGGTGAAGAGGTTTCAACAGGAACTGGAAACATATCTTTAAGGTCTTCAGGTGTACGTGCAATAGCATATGAAAATGATTTTAGTCAGAGTCCTATAGGATCTACTAGTTTTAATGAGTCTCAAAATCTAATTGATGGCGAAGAAAACTTGTATCTAAAAGGTGGTGATGGAAGTATTGCGTTAATTGATCTATTTGGGGCAGATGAGGATGACAACGGTGTTGCAGATCAGTTGGAAGCTTTAAGATCATGTAATATTATTGTGAACGAAGCAAACTTGCAATTTTATGTTCAACAAGACGAACTGAGTACTGGTGGTAGTGGAGAGCTAGAGCCGGAGAGAATATTCATTTATGATTATGAAAATAATGCTACACTGCTAGATGCTCTTATCGATAATACGACAGGAGATGATGGAGTAGTTGATACAAGAACTAACCACTTAGGTCGACTTTCTAGAGAAATAGATGGTGATCTTTCAAGTAATGGTGTTAGTTATAGAATACGTCTTACACAGCACATAAATAATATCATTAAAAATGACTCTACAAATGTGAGATTGGCTTTGTCTGTCTCTCAAAATGTGACTATTGATAACACTGCGTTAATTGGTGGTACTGGCGGTGTTCAAGATGGGCAGCGCGTTCCATTTTCTGGAGTGATTTCTCCAGAGGGAACTATTTTGCATGGAACTGCAAGTTCTGATGAAGAGAAGAAATTAAGATTAAGATTGTATTATACAATAACAGAAGAAATTGATCCTAACAGCCCTTGTGGTTTAGCCTTAGGACTATAATAATTTATAAGTATGTGTGGAATAGTTGGTTATATAGGGCATAGGGATGCTTACCCAGTTGTCGTTCAAGGTTTAGAGAGACTCGAATATAGGGGTTACGATAGTGCAGGGATTGCATTGTATGATGGTACTGATTTAAAGTTCTCTAAGACAAAAGGTAAAGTTGCAGATTTGCGTACAAAGCTAGAATCTGAAATTTCTACGACAGGTAGTATAGGTATTGGGCACACAAGATGGGCAACTCATGGTGTTCCTAACGATGTCAATAGTCATCCACATTTATCAAATTCTGGTGATTTAGTAATCATTCACAATGGAATTATAGAAAACTATGACGCTTTGCGTCAAGAGCTTATAAAACGTGGTTACACTTTTCAATCAGATACTGATACAGAAGTATTGGTAAACTTAATTGAAGATGTAAAGAAAAATGAAGGAGTTAAGCTAGGTAAGGCAGTGCAAATTGCACTTAACCAAACCATAGGTGCTTATGCAATTGCGGTTTTTGATAAAACAAAACCTGACGAAATTGTGGTTGCTCGTTTAGGAAGTCCTCTTGCTATTGGAGTAGGTGAAGATGAATTCTTCATTGCTTCAGATGCTACGCCATTTATTGAGTACACAAATAAGACCATCTATCTTAAGGATGGCGAGATGGCGGTAATACGCAATCATAAGAAATTAAAAGTGCGTAAAATTAAAGATGATTCTTTAGTTGATCCGTATATAGAGGAGTTGAAGCTTAATCTAGAGCAAATAGAAAAAGGTGGTTATGATCACTTTATGCTTAAGGAAATTTATGAGCAGCCTCAAGCAATTAAAGATACTTTCCGTGGGCGTATGCTCGTTAAAGAAGGTATTATCAAAATGGCAGGTATTGATGATAACATAGAGAAGTTTAAAAACGCTCGACGCATTATTATAATAGCTTGTGGTACATCATGGCACGCAGGACTTGTAGCTGAGTATATATTTGAAGAGTTTGCTCGTGTACCAGTAGAGGTGGAGTATGCTTCAGAGTTTAGATATCGTAACCCAGTAGTTTTTAAGGATGATGTTATCATAGCAATTTCTCAAAGTGGAGAAACTGCAGATACAATGGCGGCAATTAAACTTGCTAAAGAGCAAGGAGCGTTTGTTTTTGGTGTTTGTAATGTTGTGGGTTCTTCTATTTCTAGAATAACAGATGCAGGAGCTTATACACATGCAGGTCCAGAGATTGGTGTTGCATCAACAAAGGCTTTTACTACTCAGATAACAATACTTACTTTAATCGCCTTAAGACTTGCTCAAGCAACAGGTAAAATGGCCGACTCTGAGTTTAGAAAATATCTACAAGAATTAGAACGTATCCCAGCAAAAGTTGAAAAAGCATTATTATGTAATGATCAAGCAGAGCTTGTTGCTGCACAATATAAAGATGCGCCTAACGCTCTTTATCTAGGACGTGGTTATAATTTTCCAGTAGCACTTGAAGGGGCGCTTAAACTTAAGGAGATATCTTATATTCATGCTGAAGGTTATCCTGCGGCAGAAATGAAGCACGGACCTATCGCTCTCATAGATGAAATGATGCCAGTTTTTGTTATTGCAATGAAAAAGGGTCATTATGAGAAGGTGGTGAGCAACATTGAAGAAATCAAAGCACGTAGCGGTAAGATTATCGGTATTGTTACAGAAGGTGATACGGAGGTTAAAAGACTTGCAGATCACGTGATAGAAATTCCAGAAACGCTAGAGCCTCTTACTCCAATTTTGGCTACTATTCCGTTACAGTTATTATCTTACCACATAGCATTGATGCTTGGTAAAAATGTAGATCAACCACGTAACTTGGCAAAGTCGGTTACGGTTGAGTAATATTTTAATAATCTACTGTTTTGCTTAGGGTATTTTAGAATGCTCGCTAACTAGATTATTCAATTTTTTATAAAAGGACTTATTCGCTAGAAGCTGGATAAGTCCTTTTCTTTTGCATCTATTTTAAAGAAAATCAAATTATTACAGCCGCCGTGTATATTCTTTAATCGCTGAATCATGGGAATCACGAAAAGGCTTATAAAAACTTACATTTTGCATTTTTGTATAAAATATTAAACAGTATCTTTGCACCACGAAAAACGATAATTTTTTCGCTTTTATTTCGCTAAACATTAAATAGATACTAATGTCAAAAGTTACAGGTAAAGTTGCACAGATTATAGGCCCGGTAGTAGACGTCGCTTTCGAGAGCGGATCTGAGTTACCAAAAATCTACGATTCACTAGAAGTTACAAATTCAAACGGAGCACTACTTGTTCTTGAAGTACAGTCACACATTGGAGAAAATACGGTACGTACAATCTCTATGGACTCTACAGATGGATTAAGCCGTGGGGTAGATGCAGTTGCGACTGGAGCGCCTATTCAAATGCCTGTGGGGCCAGATATTTATGGACGCCTTTTTAATGTTATAGGTGATGCTATTGATGGAATGGATAACTTGCCTAAGGCAGGTGATGCTGGTTTGTCAATACACCGTAGCGCACCAAAATTTGAAGATTTATCAACATCTACAGAAGTACTTTTTACAGGTATTAAAGTAATTGACCTTATTGAGCCTTATGCAAAAGGAGGTAAGATTGGTTTATTCGGTGGAGCAGGAGTAGGTAAAACTGTACTTATTCAAGAGTTGATTAACAATATTGCAAAAGGTCACGGTGGTCTTTCTGTATTCGCAGGAGTAGGAGAGCGCACACGTGAAGGAAATGACCTTTTGAGAGAGATGCTTGAGTCTGGTATTATCAAATACGGAGATGACTTTATGCACTCTATGGAAGAAGGAGGATGGGATCTTTCTAAAGTAGATAAAATGGGAATGAGAGATTCTAAAGCTACTTTCGTTTTCGGTCAAATGAATGAGCCACCTGGAGCACGTGCACGTGTTGCACTTTCAGGACTTACTATAGCTGAGTACTTCCGTGATGGAGCAGGAGAAGGACAAGGAAAAGACGTACTTTTCTTCGTAGATAACATCTTCCGTTTTACACAAGCAGGATCTGAGGTTTCTGCACTACTTGGACGTATGCCATCTGCCGTAGGTTACCAGCCTACTCTAGCAACAGAGATGGGAGCGATGCAAGAGCGTATTACTTCAACAAAAAGAGGATCAATTACATCTGTACAGGCGGTTTACGTACCTGCAGATGATTTAACAGATCCAGCACCAGCAACAACGTTTGCTCACCTTGATGCAACAACAGTACTTTCACGTAAGATTGCAGAGCTTGGTATTTACCCAGCGGTAGATCCTCTAGACTCTACATCACGTATTCTTACTGCAGAGATATTAGGGAGCGAGCACTACAACACTGCACAACGTGTAAAAGAGTTGTTACAGCGTTATAAGGAGCTTCAAGATATTATCGCCATCTTAGGTATGGAAGAATTATCTGAAGAAGATAAAATGGCAGTAGGACGTGCACGTCGTGTGCAACGTTTCCTTTCTCAGCCATTTCACGTAGCAGAGCAGTTTACAGGTATCCCAGGATGTCTAGTAGATATTAAAGAAACTATCAAAGGATTTAATATGATTATGGACGGAGAGTTAGATCACCTTCCAGAAGCAGCATTTAACCTTAAAGGAACTATCGAAGAGGCAATCGAAGCAGGAGAAAAAATGCTTCAAGAAGCTTAAGAGATTTTTAATTACGCTTTCGCGAAAGCGTACTCAAAATAATATACTATGCATTTAGAAATTGTAACTCCAGAGGCATCTCTTGTAAGCGGTGAAGTATCATCGGTTACTGTACCAGGTGTAAATGGTGAATACCAAATGTTAGATAATCACGCAGCAACTGTTTCTTTATTAGGAGCAGGAACTGTAAAATTTGAAGGAAATCCTACTATTGCTGCAGGTCACGAAGGTAAATTTACCAAAGCGACAGACGGAAAATGGTCACTTGTAATTGCAAGTGGTACTGTAGAGATGAACAACAATAAAGTGATTGTACTAGCAGATTAAAGCGCATTGAAATAAGTTTAAAAGCCCAAACTCTATCAGGAGTTTGGGCTTTTTTTGTATTATTAAAGTATGTATAAAAAAGATGTAATAATCTCCCAAGGCTCAAGAACTCTTCTAGAGAACATCATTGCAGCTGCTTGTTACACGATAGCTCTTTTCTGTATATATCAAATCGTTATAGCATTAGAACATGTGGTAGGCTACGCTTATATAGGTACTACTAGTGTAATGTTGGGTTTACGATTTTCTATCTCTAAGAACTATCGGTTTAATTTTAAAGCCAATCGTTTTAGAGACATGTCTGCAATAGGTCTTATTGAGTGGGGTGATTGGATAAAGTATGATGAGTTAAATTATGTAGCTGTTTTTCTCAATGCAAAAGATTTTTATGAAGTCAACTTATGGTATGATGAAAATAGACGTTTTAATCTTTCTAATTATGCTGAGTTAGATGATGCACTTATGGGAGCAAAAGAAATCACACAATTGCTAGCATTAGATTTATATGACGCTGGCACAGATCCTTATAATGGGCGATGGGAAGAAGTACAAGTAAAATAGTAATTACCACTCCCAAGAGATGATTTCCCAACTTACATCTTCTGATGCATGATTTTCTAGGATTTTAAATCCTACGGCCTTATGGGCATTCAGTGATCTTGTATTTAGTGTTGCGACCTCAGTAATAAGACATTTAAATTGTGAGGAAAGCTCATCTCTGTAGTATGAATAAAGTCCCTTAAAGATGCCTTTACTTCTATATGGTTTGTCTATACAGATTTGTCCCATCACGAGATAGTTTTTATCGGGATATAGCCCATCTGCAATATCAAACATAGGTGTGAGAATAGGCATTTCGTAGCGAAAACTATGTATCATTGTTAATGCATAACCAACAACTTTCTTATCCTCCATAGCTATTATGTGAGGGTAAGCGTCATTCATTTTTTTTAAAATTGCGAAAGTATGCGGTACAGTAACATATCCTTGCTCCTTTTGCTCCTCTAGAGATACATTCGTTTTTAGCGCTTTTTTCTGAATGTTTAGAATTTGCTGGAGTTCGTTATCACTTTCTGCCCTTTTGTAGCTTACCATATCTTTCGCTTTTAAGTACTTGTATACTCCAGTATATCCCCTGGTTGGCAATCTAGTGCTTCACAGATGGCCTCAAGCGTAGAGAAGCGCACTGCTTTTGCCTTACCGGATTTAAGGATAGAGAGGTTTGCTTCTGTAATACCTACAATCTCTGCAAGCTCCTTGCTCCTCATCTCACGATCTGCCAGTACTTTGTCTAAGTTAATAGTTATAGGCATAGGTTATATAGTTAAATCGTTTTCAGATTTGAGTTGATATCCAGTTTGTGCCATATCAGCTACGATAAGGACTATGAGTCCTAGAATGGCAAGCAAAGAGTCTAGGAGTATGAAGCCAATTTTTGTGGCTTCTTCTCCTCCATTTATAAGTGCTATGATATCAAAAGTTGCATTAGAAATTCCCGAGAGTAAATATATATATCCTGCCCAACGCATTAATTTTCTTGATGTTTCTGTAAAAAAACCACTCCTTAAAATACCAAGAATACATTTAAGGCTTATACATAAACCTATGAAAATAAGTCCAGTGACTAAAAACCCGATTATCATATTGTATTTACCAAAAATAACATCATCTTCAGTTGCTTTAGATTGATTAATGTATGCTTCGGCTATATGAATTGAAGTGCCAAAGTGGATTAGAAACAGAATAATAACAAAAAGCGTAATCGCAAATAGGACTTTAATCTTTCTCATATTTTAGAATATTATCGTTTTACAATAACAATAATTTTATTTAGAATTTGCGAACAAAAAATCCCCAATACTATTTTTAGTATTGGGGATATAACTTGTAAAAGCTACCTTTTTATTTTTCTTGAAGCCAGTATTTTCTGAGCTTGCTAGGTTTTTTACTTGGGTTAGGATTCATTGTTATTGTGTAGGTGGGGTCTGCGCTTACTGTTAGTTTAGTTGTAAGCTTTCGACCAAATTGCTCATAGTTTACTGCTATCGTCTGTCCTACGGTAAGCGAATTCATATAAGTTTCATAGGCCTCACTAGTTCTTAACTCCGTGCCATCTAGTGCAGTAATAAGATCACCTTTGTTAAGGCCTGCTGTATAGGCTGGTGTTCCTTTTGAGGTAGCTCGTGCAATGCGTAATCCTGTTTCAGTAGCGTTTACTCGTATTCCTAGGTACGGCTTTGCTGCGTCTTGTGTGATTGTGAGTCCCGCATTTGTAAGTAGGTTTTGATAATCTGGCATTTGACTATCATAAATATATTGAGAGAAGAACGTTTTCGCGAAAGCGTCACCCGCATACGCAGCTAGTACGTTCTCAAGATCTTGTATAGAATAAGAGATTTCCTTCTTTCCAAACTGATTCCACACTGCTTTAAAATAATCATCAAGATTAAGTCCTTGTTGGCGTAGTGAGAGATCAAGCGCAAGACCGAGTACACTACCATACGAGTAATAGGAGATAAAGTTGTTGTTTCTATTTACAGGATCTACAGAGGTCGCGGCGTCTACAAAGGGCGCCTGGTAGCTCATCTCAATCGGGTTAAAATAGTCACGTGCAGGTGAGTTCCATACATAGTTAAACGTCCCGTTGAGACTTTTTACATAGTCTTCACTAGTGATAACACCGGCGCGGGCAAGTATAAGATTTGTGTAATAGCTTGTAAAACCTTCGGCAAACCAAAGTGAGCCACTCATATTTGCCGCTGTAAAGTCAAAAGGCTCTAAATCTGCTGGGCGTATGCGCTCTACATTCCATGAATGGAAAAACTCGTGAGAGACAGTGCCTATATTTCCTTCCATCCCTCCTGCTGCTAGTGATTCTCTATCTGTAAGAATCGTGCTGTTGCGATGTTCCATCCCATCTCCAGATACGTGAGGAGCATAGCAAGCAAGAAAAGTGTACTCGCCAAAATCATAGGTAGGTAATGTTCCAAAAACCTCTTTTTGCGCCAGTACAATGGCTTTTACCTTATCCCAATAGGTGTCAAAATCTTCTGAGGTGTCATCACTATGCAACGCAAAACGTATGTTCTGACCGTCAACTGTAAATTCCCTAAGCTGGTAATCACTTACCTCTGTAGGGCTATCTAAAAAGTATTGCAAGTTTGGTGCGCTGTAACGTGAATCGTCTATTTTTTTAAGTTGGCTCGCTACTTTCCAATTCAAATCTTTCCTTAGCTTAAAATCTATCTCAATAGGGCGGTGCTCTTCTCCCTCCATAAACATGAACGTTGCTGGCATATTAAGGTGTGCGTGCGACTCATCTACTTGTGAGTATGTGCCGTCTGCTCTATTTGCAAATAGTGTGTATGACACGTTTACCTCTCCGTCATGATCTTTAATCTCCCACGAGTATGGATCTGGGCGTGTTGCTTCTAGCGCTTCTCCCTTGCTGTTTGTAGCCTTAAAATTAAAAACGTTTTTTGCAAACTCATGTATTGCGTAGCGTCCTGGTGAGGATCTACTCATACGCACCACTACGCTCTTTTTCTTGAGTTCAGGAAAAGTGATAGCTATCTGTGCTTCATGGTGGTGTGCGTTATCAAAAGATATCTCGTACACATTAGTTTGTCCATAACAGAGGCTAGTGAGTAAAAGGGCGATACATAAAAATCTCATAGTAGAATATTTAGAATTTAAAAGTAAGAAACTAAGATCACTTCCGTGGGTTATATATGTCAAACCCGTGAAGTATCTTTACCGTATGTTACCAGAAAAACTACAGAAAAAACTTAGCATACGCAGAGACAGTGATTCTTTGCGAACACTTAATACTTCGTCAGGTCTGGTGGATTTTTCATCTAACGATTATTTGGGTTTTTCTAGTAGCCTTCCTATTGCTAGAAATATTGCGCATCGAGCACAAGAAATCTTAGACAAACATCAAATTATTGCAAATGGTGCCACCGGCAGCCGACTGTTATCTGGTAATCATACACTTTATAGTCAGGCAGAGACCTTAATTGCTGGTATTCATAATAGTGAGACTGCTCTTATTTTTAACAGCGGTTATGATGCAAACATTGGTTTTTTCCAAAGCGTGCCACAGCGCGGTGATCTCATTCTTTACGATGAGTTTATACACGCTAGCATACGTGACGGTATCCAGATGAGCCTTGCTAGAGGTTATAAGTTTAAACATAATGATATTGCAGATATAGAAACTGTAGTCACTCGTCTTAAAGCGATGCATCATCTAGATGATCAAGAAACTACAACGGCGATATATCTTGTTACGGAGTCAGTTTTTTCGATGGATGGTGATACGCCAGATCTCATGGCTATTACTCAGCTTTGTAAAAAGCATAATATCTACCTCATAATTGATGAAGCTCATGCAACAGGTGTTATGGGTGAAAAGGGGCTTGGTTTAGTGCAGGAGTTGGCGCTAGAAAACGAGATTTTTGCTCGTATTATCACTTTTGGAAAGGGTATGGGAGCACATGGAGCAGCAATTTTATGCAGTGAGTCATTGCGCGCGTATCTTATTAATTTTGCGAGATCATTTATTTACACAACGGGGTTGCCGCCACATGCTGTAGCTACGATAATAGCGGCTTACGAGCAATTAGATGTACGGAGCGATGCGCAGTTGCCAGCAGTGGGAAGTTTACAGCAACTTATAAGTCACTTCAATAGTCTTGTCAAAAATATTGGGCTTGACAACTTATTTATAGAAAGTAACTCAGCGATACATTGTGCTGTGGTGGTGGGTAATGAAAAGGTTAAAACGCTTTCGCGAAAGCTTGGACAAGAAAATTTTGAAGTGAAGCCTATTTTATCGCCCACAGTTCCAGAAGGTCAAGAGCGCTTACGGATATGCCTACACGCATATAATACGAAAGATGAAATAACAGCATTGCTGACTATTTTAAAAGCGCAGTTATAGCTTACTAATATGTGATGTGAAGATTATATTTGTGCTATGTCAAACACATTTGTAACTATTGCTCAGTTTCAATATTCAAGTGAAGCTCAAATTTTTAAAGGTCGTTTACTTGCAGAAGGTATTGAGGCTTTTCTAGCAGATAATTATACAATCGATACAGATCCGCTAGTGAGTAATGCCATTGGAGGTGTAAAACTACGAGTGCCTTCAGATCAAGAGTCAAGAGCTAAAGAAATCTTAAGTGAAATCTCAGCGTATTCTGTTGCCGAAGATGGTTCGCCTGTGCATTGTCCCAATTGCAATAGTGAGGAAGTTGCACTATTTACAACCGTTTCAGATATTAGATCTCTAGGAGCTTTTCTCCTAGGTTTTGTTTTTGGCGCGCTTCCATTTTATACAAAATACGAGTATCGCTGTGATAACTGTAAAACAAAATTTAATGAAATCAAATAAGACATATTTTATAACAGGAATCTCTACAGACGTAGGAAAGACGGTAGCTGCAGCAATAGTGACACAGTCACTAGAAGCAGATTACTGGAAGCCAATACAGGCTGGAGATCTTGATAATAGTGATACTCATAAAGTAAAGCGCCTAGTTGATAATGAAATATCGCAATATCACGATAATAGTTATTCGCTCAAGACACCTATGAGTCCGCACGCTGCTGCAGCGATTGATGGCATTACAGTTACTGCCTCCTCTATAAAGCGTCCTGAAACGACTAGACCTCTCGTAGTAGAAGGAGCTGGTGGTATACTCGTACCTATAAATAATACAGAAACCATAGCCGATTTAATAGTGCCTTCAGATAAAGTGATCGTAGTATCTCGTCATTATTTAGGAAGTATAAATCACACGTTATTGACTATCGAGCTACTCAAGGCAAGAGGGCTTTCTGTGGCTGGGATTATTTTTTCTGGAGAAGAACATCCTACAACGGAGGCAATCATTGAGAAGATGACTGGTGTTACCATTATTGGTCGCATTGATGAAGAGCCTTATTTTGATGAAAATGTAATAGCAGAGTATGCAGAACGTTTTCGCGAAAGCTTACAAGTCCTATAGATCTTTACTAACTAGAGATTTAAGATAATCAACTCTTTAGCTAACTTTACTCAAAATTTACTACTGTGACTACTCAAGAAAAAGATAAAAAACATCTCTGGCATCCACTTACGCAGCATCAGACTGCGCAGGATCCTGTTGTGATTACGAGAGCAAAAGGAGCGGTAATGTATGATGAAGATGGTAAAGAATATATAGACGGTATTGCTTCATGGTATACCGCCATGTATGGTCACGGCAATGAGCATATTACAACGGCAATGTATAAGCAGATGCAGGCGCTGGATTTTGTAATGTTTAGTGGCTTCACGCATCCTCCAGCAATCACACTTGCTGAAAAGTTAATGGAGATACTACCAGAAAATCAAGAGAAGATTTTCTTTAATGACAACGGATCTACAGCGGTTGAGGCAGCTATAAAAATGGCCATCCAGTTGTATCACAATAAAGGTGATAAGAGAGATACACTTATCGCTTTTCAAGACGGTTTTCATGGAGACACTTTTGGAGCGATGAGTGCCTCTGGATTGAGCTCATACAACGGACCTTTTGAAGATTTTTTACTCAAAGTTGTTAGAATTCCTACCCCTCAAGAAGATAATCTAGAGGAAGTGATGGCTAAGCTAGATGCGATACTCGCAACAAATAAATGCGCTGCTTTTATTTTTGAACCACTAGTGCAAGGAGCTGCCGGAATGAAATTTCACTCTGTAAATGGTCTTGATGCACTCATTAAAAAATGCCGAGAGGCAAATGTACTCACCATTGCAGATGAGATAATGACTGGTTTTGGAAAAACGGGAACCATCTTTGCCTGTGACCAATTGGAAAATAAGCCAGATATAATGTGCCTGAGTAAAGCACTTACCGCAGGGATGTTTCCGCTAAGTATTACAAGTTGTACGCAGGCAGTTTTTGATAGCTTTTTGAGCGACGAGGTACACAAAGGTTTTTTTCATGCACATACATTTAGTGCGCACCCTGTAGGCTGCGCAGCAGCGATTGCAGGAATGGAAGTATTGCAAAGCTCAGAAATTACAGACAGTCGAAAGCGTATAGAAAAGGCACATCAAGTATTTGCACAACAAGTAGCAGCACATCCTAAAGTGCGAGATGTACGCACAAAAGGTGTAATTATAGCCATAGATCTCAACATAGAAATGGAGCGCTATGGGAATTTACGTGATGAGCTCTACCAATTTTTTATGAAACGTGGCGTGGCACTTAGACCGCTAGGTAATACTGTTTATGTGCTTCCTCCGTATGTGATTACAGATAATGAGCTCACTCAGGTTTATACGGCAATACAAGAGGCTTTAGATCATTTTTAAAGACTACTCTATCGCTTTTGGCTCCAGCTCAATTACTTGGTCGCTGCCGTCTATAGTTACATTATAAACCTCATACACTTTCTCATCATCCTCACCGCTGGTGATGATATGTATGACGCCAGTTCCGTTAGGGCCTTTTATGGGAGTAGTGGCTTTACTTCTTTTTTCTCCATTATTTATAGAGATATTAAAACTCCCAAAACCGTCACTTTCTATAGGTTCGCCTAGCACAGCGATCACTTCTTGATTGGATTGAACTTGAATGAGCGCTTCGTCACTTCCAGAGGCTGTTTTAATTTTATTTGCAAAAGCAAAGGCACCACCCACTATCAAAACGACTGCGATAATGATTATGGTAAGGCATCCTCCTGCGGGCACTGCCCACTTCCAATTGCGTTTCCACCAGCTAGGGCGTTCTATAAGTTCGTTTTGATTATCCATTGTGATTGATTTTTAGATAGGTACCGTTTTGGCTGTAAAAGTTACAGAACTTTTCAAGAAAACTTGCAAATTGATGGGGTACGCTTACGCGAAATTGTACTTTTGTGTACGCAAACTAAAATTAAATTATACTTTGAAAACTCCCATAGCCATTACCGGTCTAGGTTCTATCTCTCCATTAGGTTCAAATGCTGAAGAGCAGTGGAACGCATACCAAGAAACAACTACAAAAATTGCTTGGGAAGAAGATCTAGAAGCATTTACGGCAAGGTTAACACCAGAAGGCCAAAAAGCCATTCAGGCTATACGTCGAGAAGATAAAAACTATTTACGCATAGATCCATCTGTTCTTTACGCTATATATGCAGGAAGAATAGCAGTAACACAAGCAGGATGGAAAGACGGCGATTTTGGGATTAATGTAGGGTCATCAAGAGGAGCAACGCAGCTTTTTGAAAAGTTTTTTGAGACTTATAAGGAACGTAATATTGTACCTACACAAGCATCTCCATCTACTACATTAGGTAATATATCTTCATGGCTAGCAAATGATTTAAAATCTAACGGTCCAGATATTTCTCACTCTATTACTTGTAGTACTGCATTACACGCATTACTTAATGGGGTGGCTTGGTTACAATCTGGAATGGCCAAAAAGTTTTTAGTAGGAGGTTCTGAGGCAGCGCTTACTCCATTTACAATTGCTCAAATAAGAGCAATGAAACTTACACCTACAGAAGAGGGAACAAGTGCATATCCAAGTATGGCGCTCAATCTTTTTAAGAAAAATAATACAATGGTTTTAGGCGAAGGTGCAGCAATGGCCTGTCTAGAACTGGGCAAGAAGAAAAATGCACTGGCATACGTGACTAGCGTAGGTTATGCTACAGAAAAGCTAGAACATGCAGTTTCTATTTCAAGTGAAGGTGAGTGTTTCCAGAAATCAATTGCAATGGCACTTGATGGGACTGATCTTTCAGAAATAGATGCAATTGTAATGCATGCTCCAGGTACTCTTAAAGGAGATACCTCTGAGATGGCAGCAATAAAGAAAGTTTTTGGAGAAGAGGTGCCTATGCTTACTACTAATAAATGGAAAATAGGACACACTTTTGGAGCTAGTGGGTTATTAAGCCTTGAGCTTGCTGTAAAAATGTTACAAGAACAACGTTTTATAGGAGTTCCATATCTTAAAGATAAATCTAAGGATAGCGAACTGAAAAAGATACTTGTGAATGCTGTTGGTTTCGGAGGAAATGCGGTAAGTATTATTGTGGAGAGAGCTTAGGTGAATGATGCGTACTTTTTCGCGAAAGCGTAATTAGAACCACCATATCTTATATTACACAAGCAAGGGTTATTAAAATCACAAAAAAATCAAGCGATAGCCGTTTACTTGCTTAAGACTATTTCATATTTTTACGTTATGACAGAAATAAGACACAACTGGACCAAAGAGGAAATACTCGCTATTTATAATAAACCGATGATGGAGCTTTTATATGAAGCTGCAACTACACATCGCGAGCATCACGATCCTAATACAGTACAAGTTTCTACGTTACTTTCTATTAAAACTGGTGGATGTCCAGAAGATTGTGGGTATTGCCCGCAAGCTGCGAGATATCACACAGATATAGAAGGGAATGATTTAATGTCTGTACAGCAAGTAAAAGCTCAGGCATTAAGAGCAAAGTCGTCTGGAAGTTCTCGTGTATGCATGGGAGCGGCATGGCGTAATGTAAAAGATGGACCAGAATTTGACAACGTGCTAGAAATGGTGCGCACGATTAATAAGCTTGATATGGAAGTATGCTGTACGCTAGGTATGGTAACCGAGAATCAAGCAGAACGTCTTGCAGAAGCAGGATTATACGCATACAATCACAACTTAGATACCTCAGAAGATTACTATAAAGATGTAATTTCTACAAGAGCTTTTGAGGATCGTCTTGATACCATCTCAAACGTACGTAAAACAAATGTTACGGTATGTTCTGGTGGAATTATAGGAATGGGTGAGGCAATAGAAGATAGAGCAGGAATGCTCGTGGCGCTTGCAAAACTTGATCCGCAGCCAGAATCTACACCTATAAATGCACTTGTAGCAGTACCTGGAACTCCAATGGAGGATTTAGATCCTATCTCTATCTGGGAGATGATACGTATGGTAGCAACTACGAGAATTGTACTGCCACAAACACAAGTGAGACTATCTGCAGGTAGAACAGATATGAGTAGAGAAGGGCAAGCAATGTGCTTCTTTGCTGGTGCAAATTCTATTTTTGCTGGAGATAAACTTCTTACTACACCTAATCCAGATGTAAATGAAGATATGAAGATGTTTGATCTACTAGGTCTTACTCCTCAAAAACCATTTGTAAAAAAGGCGCAGCCAGCATCTGTAGAAGCCGTGGATTCAAAGTTTGAGTCATTAGGTGAAAAGCCAAAATGGTCAAGACCTGGACACAAAATCGATAGAAACGAAGAAGCAAAGCTTGCAGGAAAATCTTTAAAATAAGGAGAACTGCTGGTTTGTAAATATCGTAGGTATATAAAATAGTTTTATACTAAGCACTAACTCCCATCAGGGAGTTAGTGCTTTTAGGTATTTAATTATTTAGGTTAATTAATTCTATTTATTATGCAGTTACAATCCATTCCCAGAGTACATTCTATAACTAAGAAGGAGTTTGTAAGGGATTACGTGAAGCCCCAAAAACCTGTAGTGATCGAGCATCTAGTAGATGACTGGGATGCTTATGAGAAATGGCGTCTTTCTTACATCAAGGAGGTAGCTGGTGATAAAGAAGTGCCTCTTTATGATGATAGACCTGTAAAGCATGATGAAGGCTTTAACCAAGCTCATGCTACAATGAGTATGAGCGATTATATAGATTTACTTAAAAAAGGACCTACTAATTATCGCATCTTCTTGTATAACCTCATGAAGGAGGTCCCTTCTCTTAAAAACGATTTTAAATTTCCTAAAATAGGTTTGAGATTACTCAAGCAGATACCTATGCTCTTTTTTGGAGGCGAGGGAAGTAAGGTATTTATGCACCATGATATAGACTGGGCAAATATTTTACATTTTCATTTTGAAGGTAGAAAGCAATGTGTGTTATTCCCTCCTAGTGAAACGCCTAACCTTTACAAAGTACCTTATTCTCTAATTACAAGAGAGGATATCAATTTTGATAATCCAGATTATGAGAAGTTCCCTAAGCTTAAGGAAGCTAAAGGATTTATTTGCCATCTCAACCATGGTGAGACCTTGTATATGCCAGAAGGATACTGGCACTACATGAAGTATGAAACGCCTGGTTTTAGTATGAGTTTAAGATCGCTTCCGCGAAATTTTTCTAACCTCAGGAAAGCCTTGTACAATGTCTTTTACATGAGACATTATGACAACTTCATGAGACGTCGAAAAGGACAAGATTGGATAGATGAAAAAAATGAGAAGGCCCTACATTAAGAGTAAATAAGTGTGGAAATGGCTCATTTTATTAACTTTTATTAATAGTTGATGCAAACAATGCTATTTGATTAGGTATTTAGCCGTTTAAATATGATATTTGGTCGAATAAATAAAAATTTTTCTTGATTGGCTAAAATGAATGCTCAACTTTTTGTTATTTGTGAGCAATTCAAATACTCCCTAGCAATAACATGATGAAAGTCCTCCTTATAGACGACGATAAAGCCGTAAATTTTTTTAATCAGCACGTCGTTATTAAGCACAACTCCTTTGAACACATTAAGACTGTTCAAAGCGGACACGAAGGTCTTGCATTTTTATCTCAGGTAAAATCAGGAGAAGCGCCTAAACCAGATCTTATTTTTTTAGACATAAATATGCCAGCTATGAATGGCTGGGAATTCTTAGACGAATACGAGAAGATGTGCTCAGATTTCAGAAAAGATATTAAAGTAATTATTCTCTCTAGTTCCTCAAACCCAGAGCACGTAAATAAAACAATTCAAAATTATAAGGTTATTGACTTTATTAATAAACCACTATCCTTCGACATACTAGATAATGTATTGAAAGTATATAACAATGTATTGTCTAATTGTACTCAGAATAATTCACTAGCTTGACTTATAAAGCCTTAATAATAGACGATAGCAAACCAATAACTTTCTTTAATAAAATAATTTTAGAGAGGTCTTCGCTTTTTTCTGAAATTCTGGTAGCTGTTAATGGAGAAGAGGCAATTAAGGTATTAGATGCAGGATTTAATCCTGATATTATCTTCTTAGATCTTAATATGCCTGTGATGAATGGATGGGAATTTCTTGATAAATATCATCTCAGAAAGATTAGAAATAGTCAAATTGTAATGCTTTTAGGGACTTTACCGTCACAAGAAAATCAAGATAGATTGAATACATATGATTGCGTTAAAGGAATAAGAGAAAAGATGCTTTCTAACACTGTACTAACAGAAATAATCAATAATACATTAGCCGTTGAGCTAAGACCATAAATTACCCCCAGTTAATGTCTTTTTTATCAAAGATTACGTTATTTATTGCGTGTATAATATCTTCTCTTAGTTTTGCTCAATCTAGAGCTACGATAGAAGGAGTGGTTACAGATAATTTTGGAATATTACCAGGTACTACCATAAGTATAGAAGGTTACAACAAGACTACTCAAACAGATATTAATGGAACTTTTTCTTTTCAAGTAGATGAAGGAGAGTATGTATTATCTGCAAGTTTTGTAATGTATAATGTACTTTATAAAACAGTTGTAGTAAAAGCTGGTGAAACACAAAAAGTAAATTTTAAATTAGAGACTGGTTTCTCTGTAGATGAGCCTATATCATTGGGTACAAGATCTGATCCTGTTTCCTCATTTCAGAACACGGCTTCTGTGGATATCATATCACCACAACAAATTACAAACTCTTCTCAAATAGAGTTAAGCCAAATATTACATTACCTCTCACCCTCATTTTATTCGACTAGACAGACAATTTCTGATGGTACGGATCATATAGATCCAGCAACACTACGAGGATTAGGTACAGATCAAGTTCTTGTGCTTATCAATGGAAAAAGAAGGCACAATAGCTCGTTACTCAATGTGAATGGTACGATAGGTAGGGGTGCCGTAGGTACAGATTTTAATGCTATCCCCATAAGTGCTATAGAACGTATTGAGATACTAAGAGATGGCGCAACTTCCCAATATGGATCTGATGCGATTGCAGGGGTTATCAACATCATTCTAAAAAACCAAACGAACGCTGTTACCTTAAATAATTTATTAAAAATTAATGATGAGGGTGATGGTCTAACACAATTTGCAGGAGCAAATTTTGGTATGAAGTTAGGCAAGGAAGGATTTTTAAATATTACAGGTGAATATAGAAAACGAGAAGCCACTAATAGAGCTGGTAATTACACGGGACGTGTATATGTAGATAATGAAGAAGAGGATAATGCGCTCGTAGATCAAAATAATTTCTTTGATCAAACTGGTTATTCAGATAGGCAAGTAATGCAGGTAGGTAATGCCGAAACACAGAATCTAGCCATCCACTTTAATGGAGAAATTAAAGTTTCAGACAGTGCCCAAGTGTACCTGCACGGTGGACGAAATTATAGAGAAGGGAAATCTGCTGGTTTTTATAGATTTCCCAAAGATGAAGACCGCGTCATTACAGATTTGTTTCCTAATGGATTTTCTCCAGAGATCCTAACAGACATTCAAGATGACGCTGTGACACTTGGTTTAAGAGGAAGTAAGCATAATTGGGGAATAGATTTTAGTCATACTATCGGGATGAATGCTCTTGATTATACTATTAATAACTCTAATAATGCGTCTTTAGGTATTGCGTCACCTACTACTTTTTATGCAGGAGGATTTTTATATAGTCAGAATACATCAAACTTAGATCTTTCAAAATCTTTTGATTGGAGGTCAGGTCTTAATTTCTCTTTCGGAGCAGAGCTAAGAGTAGAGAATTATCAGATAGGTGCTGGAGAGGAGGCTTCGTATATTAATGGCGGTAGCGTCTTCACGAATAGTGAAGGGCTTGAGGTGCCAAGAATTGCAGGGGCGCAAGTATTTCCTGGAATTCAACCAGAAAATGAACTTAATAAGTTTAGAACAAACAGCTCGTTTTACCTAGATATCGAAGCAAACGTTAATGATAAGTGGCTCATACAACTTGCGGCCAGAAATGAGCTTTATAATGACTTTGGGAGTCAAGTGATTTGGAAAGTGGCTTCTCGTTATAAGGTAACTAATAATACAAGTTTGAGAGGTGGTATTGCTACAGGATTTAGAGCGCCATCACTACATCAAGTGTTTTTTCAAAATATAAGCACGCAGTTTATTGATGGTAATATCTTACAGGTAGGTACTTTTAATAATGAAAGTGCTCTTGCTGCTCAAGCTTTTAATGTAGATAGACTAAGTCCAGAATTATCAAATCACTATAGCTTAGGTTTAAGTAGTAAGATTAATGCAAACTTTTCTCTTGCGCTTGACTATTACTACATAGCAATCAAGGATAGAATTGTACTTTCAGGACTCATATCTGATGGTTATGAAGAAATCCTAGAGCCATTTGGGGTTGGAGCAGCTCAGTTCTTTACAAATGCGATAGATACAGATACCCAAGGTGTAGATCTAGCGTTAGTTTATAAAAACAAAGTAGGTAATGGTAATCTAGAAAGTTCTTTAGGTTTTAATATCAATACCACGACTGTAGGTAAAGATATAAGAGTGCCTATTGCTTTTGAGGGAGCAGAAGAAGTCATTTTTAGTAGAGAAGAAATTGGAAGGCTAGAGAATGGACAGCCTAAATATAAATTGAGCTGGAGAAGCTTTTATGATATTGAAAAGTTTAAAATTCACTTCAATAATACATTGTTTGGACCTGTAGAATATTTCCACCCAGATGATGGAAATAGCGACAACTGGGTTGTAAATGACTTTACAGGAAATGTAGAGTCCCGAGATCAAAAGTTTTCGGCAAAGGTTCTTACAGATTTCTCTATTCATTATCAGTTCCACTCACGAGTAAGTGCGGCTATAGGAGGGAATAATATTTTTAATGTGTATCCAGATAAGCACACGCATTCATCAAATACTAGTAATGGTAATTTTACATATAGTAGACGAGTAGGCCAGTTTGGTGTACAAGGTAGAAACTACTTTGTAAGTTTATCTCTAAGCTTATAATAAGGATGTATTATTCATGAAAGACTTCAAACTATTAACGGCACTTAAGATTATGGTCGCCTTAATAATCTTTGGGTCTTCTACTCAAATTCAAGCGCAGACTAGCATTGAACAAGTTTCTAGAGTTCAACGGGCTATCTACGTCTTTAATATTGCACAGCAAGTAAACTGGTCACCTCAATCTGGAGACACCTTTAAAATAGGAGTACTAGGCCCAGATAGAACTATTATTGATTTTAAGTCAATAGCTCAAAAACGACAAATACAGTCTAAACCGGTTGAAATCATCAATTTTCTTACTGTAAAAGATATAGCAGATGTAGATATATTGTACGTCAATAAAAAGTACAATTTCCAGATGCCTTATATTCTTCAGTCTTCGGAAGGAAAAGGCATATTAGTAATGTCTGAGGGTTATGCATTTAATGCCTCGATGATAAATATTGTTAGAGTTGGAAATACATTTAGACATCAAATCAATGAGGAACTACTGCGCAGTAATGATTTTGTTATTGCTCCTTCCTTAAAATTTTACGCCATTAAAACTTCACAAAAGTGGCAATCACTTTTTATAGAAGCACAAGACTCACTTAAGATAGCTAAGCAAAACGCAAAGAGAAAGGACTCTTTAATTATTGCTCATCAAAGAGAGATTAATAGCAAAAACGAGATTATAGATACAATTCAAGAGATTGTAAAATTAAAAAATAACTCCATTCAAGATTTGCTCGATGAGGATGAGATTCAAAAACAAACCATAGAAGAAAAGCAAGAAATTGCAAAAGAGCTTGAAGTAGAAAATGAATCTCAACTGGAAGAACTTGAAAGAAGACAGCGCATTTTAGTTCAAAATGCAGAAGAAATAGAGCGCAATCAAGATAGTATTGATAATCAAAACTTAAACCTCAGTGTCCAGAAAAAAGTGCTTGATGAGCAGTCTGTGGAGCTATCTCTTAGAGAGAATATCAACTGGCTTTTAGGTATTATCGCTCTCTTATTTCTGGTGGCAGGATTTGTAATTTATAAGAATTATCAAAGTAAAAGTAATCTGGCAAAGCAGCTTGCATTACAAAATGCAAAAATACAAGCCCAATCAGAAGAGCTCAGTCAGAAAAATGAAGATCTCGAGCAGTTTGCCTACATAGCAAGCCATGATTTACAAGAACCTCTCAATACCATATCTAGCTTCATTGGGCTCATAAGGAATGATTATAGTGCACAGTTTGACGATTTAGGTAATCAGAGTCTTGAATTTATAGAAGAGGCAAGTGAGAGGATGGCTAAGCTTATTAATGTGTTGCTAGAATACTCACGCATAGGTAAGACTAGAAGTTTTAAGCAGGTAGATTGTAACAAGTTGGTAGAAGACTTAGAGAAGGATATTTATGCACTTATAAAAAGGAAAAAAGCATCTATCACATATGCTAAGCTTCCCATACTTATGGGCTCAGAAATTGAACTACGCTTGTTATTTCAAAACTTAATTACAAACGCTTTAAAGTTTTGTGCAGAGGGTACATCGCCCACATTACATATAGAAGTGAGTAAGACTGCGAGCCTAGAAAATCCTAATGAGAAGATGTGGCAATTCTCTTTTAAAGACAACGGTATAGGTATTCGTAAAGATCATCAGGAACGTATTTTTTCTATCTTTCAGCGATTACATACAACAGATCAATATAAAGGCACCGGAATAGGACTTGCGCATTGTAAAAAGATTGTCGGGATACATAAAGGAAATATTTGGGTGACTTCAAAAATTAATGAAGGGAGCACTTTTTATTTTACTATCCCTATGAATCCTGAAGCTGAGTAATGTGATTTTTTACGCTTTCGCGAAAGCGTAACTACAAGTAACACATGCTACATTTATCACTCGCTACACGTAATTTACTTAAATTGCTATGCACTAGATGTTGTTTTAAAACTAAAGCCTAAATGATGGAACTCACGTCAACATATTGGAATAATCGCTATGCAGAGGGAAGCACAGGTTGGGACCTAAAAGAGGTCTCTCCACCTATCAAAGCCTACCTCAATCAATTAGAAAATAGGGACCTTAAAATTTTAATCCCTGGTGGCGGTTATAGCTATGAAGCACAGTACTTCTGGGAGCAGGGATTTAAGAATGTTTATGTAGTAGACTTTTCTCAACTTGCATTAGAAAATTTGAAACAGCGAGTGCCAGATTTTCCTAGTTCGCAACTTATACAAGAAGATTTTTTTACATATGAAGGGCAGTTTGATGTTATCATGGAGCAAACATTTTTCTGCGCATTACAGCCAGAATTAAGACCTGCTTACGCCTCACATATGCATACATTGCTTAAACCTAAAGGAAAGCTTGTAGGCTTACTTTTTAACTTTCCTCTCACCGAAAAAGGACCGCCATACGGAGGAAGCACTACCGAATATAAAAACTTGTTTTCAAAACACTTTGATATTCAAAAAATAGAGACTTCCTATAACTCAGTAGCTGCTCGTGCAGGTAAGGAGTTGTTTATCTCAATGGTAAAAAAGTAAATCTACTAATATCGCAACACAATGATCGTACAACTCGCCGAAGGAACTATTAAAACCAAATATGGTGTCTATAAAGAGATTCTTTTTTATGACGGTATCAAGGAGTGTCACGCGCTAGTGATGGGAGATGTGAGCGGAGCGGAAGATGTGCTTTGTAGAGTACATTCCTCGTGTATTTTTGCCCATCATTTTAATAGTATAGAGTGCGACTGTCGTGAGCAAATGGAAATTTCTCAGCAACTTATAGAACGTGCAGGAAAGGGTATTGTAATCTGGCTTGAGCAAGAAGGAAAAGGAAATGGTCACTATGCACTCCTCAATACCTTACCACTTAAAAAGCAAGGAATGGCGCAAGCAGATGCGTATGAGGCCGTAGGTTTTCATAAAGACAATAGAGACTTTTCGGCAGCAGCAAAGATTTTGAAGCATCTAGAAGTAAATTCCATCACGATGATCACGGGTAATGAAAAGAAAACCAAAACCCTCACAGATCTTGGTATTACTGTAAGTGGCATTCAACCTACAGAGTTATAATATGAGTACGCTTTCGCGAAAGCGTGATTTTAAAACAACACCCTTAAATTAGAAAATGGTTTTGCAAAAATCTATAGTACCCAGTGGCTAGTTTTTTATCACTTTTTGAGTTTCTAGAACCTCACCATCTCTATTGAATAGTTTCAAAAAGTACACTCCAGAGTTTATATTGTGCAAAGTAATTGCCTCGCGATTGTGAGTTCCTTGCAAAACTATTTTCCCATTGATATCTATTAACTGAAACCTATGACTTGATTCAGAACTTATATACAATCTATCGTTAACTACAGGATTAGGATAAACAATTGAATTTTCTCTCTTGAAATCTTTTGTGTTTAATAATTCTGGATCTTCTATTAAGAAAATATTCTGTGATCCAGTGATATAATATAGATTGGATTCATAGCTAGTGATGCCTAAAGGAGCATTGTCCGGAGTTAAAAGAAATTCGGGACTAATTGGTAGCGCGTTCTCTAGATCAAACTTAATGATACTATGGTTTGCCGAGAGTTCAATTGTAGCGTATAGTAAACTATTTTTTAAGTAGACATCTTGCACAAATCCAAGATAACCATCCATATTTGAAACTAGTATAGGATCTGGAGAGCTGTCATCAATATTGATTTTATACAAGGCTAAGTTGTTTGTGGTCCCTGTGTGCTCAAAGAAATAAAGCTCATTATTAAAAACCTCTCCAATAATTATGGAGTTATTATTCTCAAAAACTATGGTCTCTGTGTAGTTAGTGTCATTTATAGAATATTTTAAAATTGTATTACCTCGTACAAAGTACAGTACACTGTTAGATAATACTACACCCATTTGGGTATTTATAGCAGAGTTGTTAATCGCCTCTCCTTGTACAGGTAATGCATCATTTAAATTCAGCTTGTACAAAGTACTAGCTGTTCCACCTATAAGAGTGTTAGAATCTTCGTCATAAGCTAGTTTTATAAAACCAACTGCAGGCGGGGCTTCAGCTACTGTAGTTTTATTAGTAGGGTCGTTAAACGGCACCTTTTGAATGTAAGCCATATTGTTAGCGTTTAGGTCGAAAAGGCCTACATATAATTCATCATCTATGGTGTGTAGTGAAAATGGAGCTCCCTGCCCCGCAAATGAATCAGTAAAAATTTCTTGAGCTTGAGCTACGACACTCTGAAACATTAATAAACCAAAGAGTAATTTTAACTTCATAGAATGATTTTTCTTACAAATATACCTTTAATGATTAAAAATCAAAACAATACTGGAACCACATAGTAAGCCAGCGCAAATAATAATCCCACCGAAATTAAATTTAAAACCACACCCACACGCGCCATCTGGTCTACGCGTACGTGACCACTTGCAAAAACAATGGCGTTAGGTGGTGTTGCCATAGGTAGCATAAATGCACAACTAGAAGCAAGGGTCACTGGAATCACCATTTGTAAAATGGGCACATCCATCCCTATCGCAATACCTACCACTAGCGGAACTAAAATGGTGACAAGTGCAACATTACTCATCAACTCGGTCATAAAGAGCATTGAGAAAATGAGTACTGCTGTAACTACCCACATACTCCAGTCTTCCTGCTGTGATATGTAGGAACCTATCATATCTATAAAACCAGATTGTGCTAGTCCGGAGGCAAGTGCGAGACCGCCGCCAAAGAGGATTAAAATTCCCCAAGGTAATCGAGAAGTATCTTCCCAATTAAGCGGAAAAGAACCTTTTTTATAATCAATAGGTACTATAAACATGAGCAGCGCCGCAATCACAGAGATGGTTGTATCTGTAAGTGTGATTTCTGGTAGTAGTTGGTTGAGATAGGAGCGTAGCATCCACGAGATTGCTGTAATGAGAAATATGGCTAAGACCACTTTCTCTCCTTTTGAAACTGGACCAAGTTTATCTAACTCGGTCTGTATGATATTTCCAGACTTTCCAATGGTGCCTAGGTTATTCTTGTAGAAGACTCTTGTAATCATAAAATATGTGATGATCATCAGTATGATGGAGAATGGAACTCCCATTTTCATCCACTGGAAAAAGCCTATGTCTATATTGTAACTCTCATTGAGAAATGCAAGCATTACAGAGTTTGGCGGTGTGCCTATTAAGGTCGCCATTCCACCTATATTAGCGCCAAAGGCGATACCTAGCATAATGCTTAGAGCAAAGTTGCGGTCGTTTTTTGTAAAACCATCCTCGTCATCTATTAGAAGTTGAATGACAGACACGGCGATTGGGAGCATCACCACAGTACTTGCCGTGTTTGAAATCCACATGCTCATTAAGCCAGTGGCAATCATAAAGCCTAGTATGATTCCGTTTGCCTTTGTGCCTGTAATTTTAAGAATAGAGAGGGCTATCCGTTTGTGCAGGTTAACTTTTTCTAGCGCTAGCGCGATTACAAATCCTCCAAAAAATAGATACACTATAGGATTTGCATAGTTACTGGCGACTTCCTTTATGTCTCCAATACCGAGTAAGGGAAACAAAGCAAGCGGAATAAGTGCCGTAACAGAGATGGAAACAGCTTCTGTAACCCACCAGATAATCATCCACAAAGCGACAGCAATCACCTTGTCTATCGCTGGATTTATGAGTTCAACGGGTGCTGCGAGTAATAAAATACATAGCAAAGGGCCGATGATAAAGCCTACTTTTCGCGAAAGCGTAAATTCTTTCATAGCCTTAAAAATAGGCAAAAAAGAAAACTACTTACCTTTTAAATATAAGGCAAGTCTTATTTTCCAATATGGTAGCTCTTCCTTGAAATATTCGTAAAAAGATTTAAGCTTATCTGCGTCTTCTACCTTTAAAATGGCGTCGTGTATTTGCTTTACTTCTACGGGCTGTATAAACTGGTAAAAGTCTACCTCCATACCTTCATCATGCAACTTCATCAAGTGATTGTACACAGAGCCTATAGTGAGTTTACGGGTCTCTGCAATTTCTTCTAGAGATAGGCCTTGCTGTATAAGTTTTTTAGTCTCTAGATACGTTTTACTACCGCTTTTAGGCTTTGGTTTTTGGACATGCTCTTTAATGACCTTAATAAAATCTGCGCCATATTTTTCCATTTTGGATTGTCCTACACCTTGAATGTCTAAAAACTGCTTTTGAGTGACGGGTTCTTGATCTTCCATATCCTTGAGGGAAGCATCTGAGAATACAATATATGCAGCCACATTTGCATCTCTAGCAAGTTCTGACCGTAGTTTGCGCAGCTTTTCAAAGAGCGTTCCTTTTGGTTTTTTAGGTTTGCGTTCTTTGGTAACAGGTTCGGTTTTAACCTTGGTGAGTTTAGCCAGTTGTATATTTTTCCCGTCGTATAAAACTTCTTTAGCAAGTGGGGTGAGTAGTAATCTTCCGCTTTCGCGAAAGCGTATTTCTAACAATCCCTGATTGATAAGCTGCACAATATATTGCTGAAGATCTCTCCATGGAACATCTTTTGCGGCTCCGTATGTTTTTATTTCTTGATAGCCTTTGTCATATACTTGAGCGTTTTGCGAACCTCTTAAAACGTCAATCACGGTACCCATCGCTTCTTTTTGTTGCATACGAGCAACGCCTGAAAGTACTTTTTGAGCAAGTACAGTACCGTCAAAATAAGCCGGCGGACTATTACAAATGTCACAGTTTCCGCAATCCTCAGAGAGAAACTCGCCAAAGTAGTTGATAAGCACTTTACGTCTACAACTCAGCGCTTCTGCATACTGTTGCATACGATCGAGCTTTGCCATTTGGTAGTCGGCATTTTTTGCTCCGTCTATAAACTGTCTTAGCTGCAAGGTATCTGCATAACTATAAAAAAGCAAGGTGTGAGCAGGTAAACCATCACGTCCAGCACGACCTATTTCTTGATAATAACCTTCAAGATTTTTAGGCATGTTATAGTGAATCACCCATCTTACGTTACTCTTGTCTATCCCCATACCAAAGGCGATGGTAGCACAGATTATTGGCGTCGTATCGTTTATAAAATCTTCTTGCACTTTTGAACGTTGCTCTGCGTGCATCCCTGCGTGGTATGCAGCTGCTTTATAACCGTTAGCTTGTAGTTTGGCAGCCAGGGACTCTGTGCTTTTTCTTGAAAGACAGTAAATGATACCACTTTCTCCAGGGTGCTCTTCAAGGAAATCAAGAATCTGATCATTACGTTTTTGGCCAGGTCTCACATCGAGATAGAGATTAGGTCTATCAAAGGAAGAGACGTACTTTTTTGCATTGCTTATTCCTAATTGATCTGCAATATCATCCTGTGTAGAGCGATCTGCAGTTGCGGTAAGGGCGATAAGTGGCGCTTGTGGGAAGCGTCTTTTTAAATAGCCCAATTGTGTGTAAGCAGGTCTAAAATCGTGACCCCATGATGAGATACAGTGTGCTTCATCTATTGCGATTAATGAAATGGTAGCGGCATTCAGAGCGCCATCCAGCATTTGTAAGCTCTCAGGAGCAACATAAATGAGGTCTATCGCGCCGCTTTGTAAATCGGCTAGTACTTGCTGAGTTTCTTCAAGTGGTTGTGTGCTATTATAGTAGGCTGCTTTTATACCATTTGCACGTAGCGCATCTACCTGATCTTTCATTAAAGCAATGAGTGGTGAGATCACAAGAGCAACCCCATCTAGCGCAAGTGCTGGCAATTGAAAACACATGGATTTACCACCACCCGTAGGCATAATGACAAGCGCATCATCTCCACTACACACAGATTCTATAATCTCTTGCTGGTTAGGGCGGAAATTATCGTAGCCAAAATGAGTTTTTAAAAGGGAGTGTAATTCTTGTGTTGCAACCATGTTACAAAGTTATTAATACCAATTAAAAGAGGCGCTCATATAAGCGCCTCTTTATACAGCAATGATGTATTTATTTTTTCTTAGATATGACGCTATAAAGGAATGTTACCGTGTTTCTTTTTAGGAAGCTCGACCTTCTTGTTTTCTAGCATGCTAAATGCTTTGATGAGTTTGCGTCTTGTGTCTTGAGGCATAATCACTTCATCTATAAATCCACGTTGTGCGGCACGATAAGGATTTGCAAACTTCTCTGCATACTCACTTTCTTTTTCAAGTAGTTTTTCCTCAGGATTATCTGCTGCGCTTATTTCTTTTCTAAAGATAATCTCGCTGGCTCCTTTTGCTCCCATTACCGCAATCTCAGCACTAGGCCACGCATAGTTAAGATCTGCACCTATGTGCTTAGAGTTCATTACATCATAAGCGCCACCATATGCTTTTCTTGTAATTACCGTTACTCTTGGTATGGTCGCCTCACTAAGTGCGTATAATAACTTTGCTCCGTTTGTAATAATTCCATTCCATTCCTGATCTGTACCTGGAAGAAAACCTGGAACATCAACAAGAACGAGCAAAGGAATATTGAAACAGTCACAGAATCTTGTAAAACGAGCGGCTTTCTTTGAGCTATCTACATCTAGCACTCCGGCAAGAAACATAGGCTGATTTGCAACGATACCCACACTACGACCTCCTAAACGAGCAAAACCTACAATGATATTCTCAGCATAATCTTTATGGATTTCATAAAAAGAATCCTCATCTATAATACCCGTTATTACCTCGTGCATATCATAAGGCTTGTTTGCACTATCTGGGATAATGGTTGCAAGTTGGTCACGCACTTCATCCTTAAGTGTAAACGGTAAATTTTTAGGTGTTTCTGTATTGTTTTGCGGCAAGTAGCTCAATAAAGATTTAAGATCTTCAAGACATTGTGCGTCGTTTGAAGAGGTGATATGTGCCACACCAGATTTTGAGCTGTGCGTACTTGCGCCACCTAGTTCTTCTGAGGTTACTTCTTCATTAGTTACCGTTTTTACAACATTTGGTCCCGTTACAAACATGTAGCTTGTGTTCTCTACCATCATAGTAAAGTCTGTCATTGCTGGAGAGTACACGGCACCACCCGCACAAGGTCCCATGATAGCCGAGATTTGCGGGATCACACCAGATGCTTGCACATTGCGGTAAAAGATATCTGCATAACCTCCTAGTGAGCGTACACCTTCTTGTATACGTGCACCACCAGAATCATTGAGCCCTATTAATGGAGCTCCAGTTTTCATAGCGAGATCCATTATTTTACAAATCTTCTCAGCGTGTGTCTCAGAGAGTGCTCCTCCAAAAACCGTAAAATCTTGTGCAAATAAGTAAATCAAACGACCATTTACAGTACCATAACCAGTAACTACACCATCTCCATAATAAATCTCTTTTTCCATACCAAAATCTGTAGTACGGTGTGTAACAAGAATACCTATTTCTTCAAAAGAGCCATCGTCTAGTAAGTAGTGTATGCGTTCTCTAGCAGTAAGTTTCTTTTTCTCGTGCTGCTTGTCTATACGTTTCTGACCGCCACCTAAGTGTGCGAGTTCAATTTTTTCGTTAAGCGTTTTTATGTTAGCATCCATAGGTTATACAGTTGGTAGGCGTAAGATATTTTGTTCTTTAATATGTTGTTTGAGAGCGATAAGAGCAGCAATACGTGCTTCTTCCTTAAACCCTTCTTTTAAAGCTTCTGGAGAATAATAATTTTTTACAAAATGTGTATCAAAATTTCCAGAGCGGAAGGCATCATGCTCGCAAACAAATTTTCCAAAAGGAAGCGTAGTTTGCACACCTTCTATTTTATAATCGTCTATGGCTTTAGATAATAATTCTATTGCCTCTTCACGCGTAGGAGCATAAACAATAAGCTTAGAAAGCATCGGGTCATAATAGATAGGAATATCCATTCCTTGCTCAAATCCATTATCTACACGTATACCTTCTCCTTCTGGGAGTATGTAAGTAGATAGATTTCCTACACTAGGTAAGAAGTCATTGAGAGGATCTTCTGCATATACACGTAATTCTAGGGCATGTCCTTTTATGCTGAGGTCTTCTTGAGCGATGGATAGCTTCTCACCACGAGCAACGCGTATCTGCAATTCTACAAGATCTGTTCCTGAGATAAGTTCGGTTACTGGGTGTTCTACTTGTAATCTAGTATTCATTTCTAAGAAATAGAAATTGAGCTGATCATCTAGTAAAAACTCTACGGTACCTGCGCCACGATAATTACATGCTTTTGCCACTTTTATTGCTGCTTGTCCCATTTCTTCACGCAGTTGCGGAGTAAGGACTACAGATGGAGCTTCCTCTACCACTTTCTGGTGGCGACGCTGGATGCTACATTCACGTTCAAAGAGATGAATCACATTACCGTGATTATCTGCCATTACTTGTATCTCAATGTGTCTAGGTGATGCAACATATTTTTCTATAAAAACAGATCCGTCACCAAAGGCTGCAGTCGCTTCACTAATAGCAGTACTCATTTGTGATGCTAGTTCGCTGTCTTTTTCTACCACGCGCATCCCTTTTCCACCACCTCCGGCAGAAGCTTTTATGAGAATAGGGTATCCTATTTCGGCAGCGATTGCTTTTGCTTTCTCTACATCTGTGATAGCTTCATCAATACCTGGTACCATAGGGATATCATATGCTTTTACAGCTTCTTTGGCTGCGAGCTTACTTCCCATAATTTCTATTGCGTGTGCCTCTGGGCCTATGAAGATCATTTGTGCTTCTGTTACCGCTTTCGCGAAAGCGGAATTCTCACTTAAAAATCCGTAGCCAGGGTGGATTGCATCTGCGTTAAGTTCTTGAGCAACTTTAATAATTTTATCACCTAGTAAATACGACTCCGATGAAGGTGCATTACCCACGCAAACGGCCTCGTCTGCATAGCGCACGTGTGGTGCATTACGGTCTACAGTAGAGTAAATGGCTACTGTTTTAATACCCATTTTCTTAGCCGTGCGAATTACCCTGATAGCTATCTCACCACGGTTTGCAATCAATATTTTCTTTATAGTTTTCATCTATTTTTCTTCTTCAAATTCTACAAGTAATTGCCCTTTATCTACCGCGTCATCTTTTACAACGTGCACGGCCTTGATAACTCCGTCTGTATGGGATACAAAGCTGTTTTCCATTTTCATGGCACTTAGAATCACCAGCGTGTCACCTTCTTTTACTTCTTGACCAGCAGAGACCTGCACATCAATAATAAGACCTGGCATAGGAGAAATAAGATTATTAAGTTGCTTTGAAGCTCCTACTGTGAAGCCCATTTCCTTAATAAGAATGTCAACCTCATCCTTAATTACAACTTCATAGTTGTTGCTATTTACCTGAATGTTGTACGTCTTTTTGCTAAAATCTGAGGAGACTACAGTTGCTTTAAAAGAAGAATTATCCTCTAGAATATGGTAAGAATTCTGAGAGGTATGTACCGCGTCTAACTGAGATAGCTGATCACGAGAAATCTCGAATTCATGCTCCTCGTTTACGGTGGTTTTATAGGTGTTGCTCATCGCTTGTATTTTAAGATATAAATATACGTAATTGCGATATTGTTATCCTAGAGCAAATAAAATAAGAAAAGGCGCTTGTGAGGGCGCCTTTATTATTAAAAATGTAATATTAATTGTTTTTACTAAGCATTAATAACTCGTTACAAACAATCTCTGTCATATATCTTTTTACACCATCTTTATCTTCCCAAGAACGATTAGTAAGTTTTCCTTCTATTGCGATTTCTTGTCCCTTCTGGATGTAGCTTTCTACCACTTTGACAAGGCCGCCGCGTACTACGATGTTGTGCCAGTATGCACGTTCTATTTTCTGACCATTTTTGTCTTTGTAAGAATCATCTGTCGCCATGGAGAATTTGGCAATTTTATTTCCATCTGGAAATGTTGTGATTTCTGGTTCTTGACCTAATCTTCCAATTAACTGTACTTTGTTGCGTAATGCGTTCATAATAATGTGTTTTTCTTGAGTAGGTTAAGCCTACCAAATTGAGTTATATTTCTTTCTCGAGCCGTTCCCGAAAAAATCATTTGTTCTTAGTAAGTAAATTATAATAACCACTTGTAAATAAGAACACTGCAAATATGCGTCAGCTCACAAACCCTAGCCGACTTTTAAACGTTTACTTACGTTTATAGTCGTTTGTAAGTATTTGTAAACGTTTAAAAACGTTTTAATGTATTGATTTAAAGTGTATTGTGGTTTTTTATGTCTGTTGAGTTAGAACTCCTTGTTTTAGAGAATTTTTAGAAGAATAGAGGTTAATTACTTGGTGTGGGGTGAAGAAGAGACTTGGATATCCTTAAAAACTTGAAGATTTTTAAAATCTTTTAGAGGATTAGATATTAAAAAACACTCCGTTATATATAACCCTCAGGCTAGAAGAAAACTTGACTGAAAGAGCCATTTTCGCGAAAGCGTAAAGAATAAAATAACCCATATTATAAGTAGGTCAGATTCTATAAGAAGTAAATAAGGAAGTTAAGTGAAATGTATATCTCACCCATTACGTGGAGCTATACATTAAGAGCATGTCTAAAAGAATTTCTGTCTTATAGGGTTTAAGTATGCTACTATTAATACCGTGTTTTGTTAGTTCTTTATTCCCATCTTTATAACTGGTGGCTGTAAGAGCAATGATGGGAGTTATGCTATCAAACTTTCTAATAACAATACTGGCATCAATACCGTTCATTACAGGCATATTAATATCCATTAATATGAAATCATAGGCATTATTCTTTACTGCGCTCACAGCTTGTTGTCCATCACTCGCACTTTCGTTTTTTATACCGTATTGTTCAAGTACCTTTTTAGTTACTAATTGGTTAATACTGTTATCGTCCACGATAAGTACTTTTTTGCCTTTGAGACGTTCGTAGCTTGAGATATCTGATTGGACTTCTAGGTAGGAGTCGGATCCAGTTTCTAGATCAATTGTAAATGAAAAAGTAGATCCTTTATTTAGACTGCTTACAAGGGATAATTTACTGCCAAGAATGTGTAAAATCTTCTTGACAATGGGAAGACCTAAGCCTGTACCTTGATGGTTTGACATAGCTCCTACTTGAGCAAATTCAGTAAAGATTTTTGCTTGTTCTTCCTTGGCAATGCCTTGTCCTGTGTCTGCTATACTAAAGAGTATGGTGTTTACATCTTTATTCTTTTCTTGAAGTGTGGCCTTTATGGTGATTGTGCCATCCTCGGTAAACTTACTTGCGTTACTCGATAAGTTCATGAGGACTTGAGAGATTTTAGTCTTATCGCCTAGTAAGGTGTCTGGTATATTAGGATCAATAATCACCTTTGTAGTGTTATTATTTTTCTTGTTTATGAACTCAAGGGTTTGTACAATGTGAGGTATTAATTTATGTAGTCTAAAGTTAGTCTTCTGGATACGCTCGCCTTCTTTTGAGTCAAATTTATTTAAGCTTAATATATCATTTACAAGTGCCAGTAGATAGTCGGCAGAGAATTTTAAAGATTTTAAATCTTCTGTATGGTTTTTGAGCGCTGGATCTTCAAGAAACACAGAAGAAAGTCCTATAATTCCATAAAGCGGAGTTCTTAACTCGTGACTTACAGTAGAAAGGAATTTAGTATTACTTCTAGCTAGTTTTTGAGATTTCTTTTTGGCTTGAAGATATTGTTTGTTTTTTGATTTTAAATTATCAAGGAGCCTTTTCCGTTTCTTTCGACCATGTAATAAAGTCCCGATAAATAAGAGCAGGATGGCTGCTAGTGCGAGTGAAGTTTTTAGAAATAATTTGTTCTCACCAGCTTTTTGAAGTGCGAGCTCATTTTCTAATTTTGAGGCTCGTAGTTCTTGTTTAAATTTATTGAGGTTAAAACGAGAGGTAGCATTTTTTTGCTGTTTTATCTTGTTTGCTTCGTATCTCTTTTCGACGAGTACATCATAGGTTTTACGTATGCTATTTACTTGCTCGTAGTTGCCTAAGCTTTCATAGGCCTTCATTAGGTTTTTATAATTATCAATCTTGTAGTTGTCATCTTGTTCATCACCAGCTACCTCCATAGAGTAATTAATTGCTTCAATCGCCTCTTTAGGTCTGTTTTGTAATAGATAGATAGAACTTTGAACGTGATAGACGGTTCCTTCAAAGTTGTTTTTCCTTCCATTAAAATCATCTTTCGTTAGTAATTCCTTTGCTTGATTTAGATAGTGTTGCGCCTCATTTGGCTGCTTCTTTATTACATATAACTCAGCTAGGTTGTTATTTGATATAAAATCAACTAGGATACTATTTTCAATTTCTGGGCTTATGGCGAGTGCTTCTTCAAAATAGGTGATGGCCTTGTCTGGATCTTCTTTAAAAAAAGTATTTCCCAGATTAGTAAGATTTCTTGCCAAATTAAAGGTGTCATTAGACTTTTTATTTTCTTCAATGGCGTTATTAAAAAGATCTTCGGCACCCTGAAAATTGTCTACTTGTATAAATGCATTTCCTAGAATACTTCTTAAACGAGATGTAGTGATAGGTGATTTGACTCTCTTAGCGTTATCTAGAAGGTGTGGTACAACCTCAATAACTTTTTCATAACTAGACTCATTAAATAAGGCAAGTATGGATGGCATCAGAGAGTCTATCTCTGCGACAGTGAATTGCTTTTCTTTTATTAATAAGATTTCTTCTTGAGAGATTGTCTCTTGACTGTAGGATTTAAAAGAGTATACAGTACTTAAAACAACTAGCAGTAGTATGGTTAGTCTAGTCATAAATATTGATTTGGGAATTAAAATTTAAGCAATTGTCCCTAGAGCAGTTGTTACATCAGAAAATGTATTTAATTAACTAATAATATTCTTTTAATCTAAAAAATACTGCTTTTCGTCGATTATTTGAGGTGTTTGATGAGTTTTTTTATTTTTCAAGATTGATTTTAAATTTTTTGTAAGCCGCTAATTATCAGTAATGAATAATTTTAATGTTATAAAAAGGCTCTCTGTTGCACATTTATAGCTTAACTAGTTAAAATTTTATATTTAAAGCAGATTGTGGTGGGTGTTGTCTTTGGTGCGCTTTCGCGAAAGCGTTAAATGTTTTCATTATTAGCCCCATACTCTATATCTTTTATCAATCAAATAGGATACATAATGAGTAATTACCACATAAAAGGTCTACAAGAGTATTTTCAAGTCTACCAAAAGTCTGTAGATAAGCCTGAGCAGTTCTGGGAAGAAATTGCCGAAGAAAATTTTGTCTGGCGCAAGCGCTGGGATACCGTGTTAGAATGGGATTTTAAAAAGCCAGAAGTAAAGTGGTTTGATGGAGCCCAATTAAATATTACAGAAAATTGTCTTGATAGACATCTTTACACTCGTGGTAATAAAACTGCATTGCTCTTTGAGCCCAATAACCCTGAAGACCCTGCCGAACATATTACTTATAAAGACCTGCATGAGCGCGTGTGCAAGTTTGCAAATGTGCTTAAGGATAAAGGGGTGACGCGCGGTGACCGTGTGTGTATTTATGTACCCATGATACCAGAACTTGCGGTATCTATGCTTGCATGTGCGCGTATAGGAGCAGTGCATTCGGTAGTATTTGCCGGCTTTTCTAGTACAGCATTGAGCACGCGTATTAATGATGCAAGCTGTAAGATGGTGATTACAAGTGATGGCTCCTATCGTGGTAATAAAACAATTGACCTTAAAGGTATTGTAGATGATGCATTAGAAAATACTCCATCTGTTGAGAGCGTACTTGTTGTAAAGCGCACTGGTGGTGATGTAGTAATGAAAGAGGGGCGTGATGAGTGGGTAGCACCACTGTTAAAGGAGGCATCAACAGAATGCCCTGCCGAAACTATGGAAGCAGAGGATTATCTTTTTATATTATACACTTCTGGCTCTACAGGGCAACCTAAGGGAATGTTGCACACTACCGCTGGATATATGGTGTATAGTGCATATACATTTAAAAATGTATTCCAATATAGAGAGGATGATGTGTACTGGTGTAGTGCAGATATAGGATGGATTACTGGGCACAGTTATATTGTTTACGGACCGCTTGCAAATGGTGCTACCTCTGTACTTTATGAGGGAGTTCCAAGTTTTCCAGACTGGGGACGCTTTTGGGAAATAATAGATAAACATAAAGTAAACCAATTTTATACAGCACCCACGGCGATAAGAGCACTTGCAAAGGAGAACTTGAGTTATGTGGAGAAGTATGATTTATCATCCCTCAAGGTTTTAGGAACCGTAGGAGAGCCCATAAATGAGGAAGCTTGGCACTGGTATAATGATAATATAGGGAAGAAAAAATGTCCAATTGTTGATAGCTGGTTTCAAACGGAAAACGGTGGGATTATGATAAGTCCTATCCCATTTGCTACTCCTACAATTCCCACATTTGCAACTTTGCCTTTACCAGGAATACAACCCTGCTTAATGGATGAACAAGGCAAAGAAATAAAAGGAAACCAAGTAGAAGGAAGATTGTGCATTAAATTTCCATGGCCTAGTATAGCTAGAACGATATGGGGAGATCACAAAAGGTATAAAGACACGTATTTTTCGGCATTTGATAATATGTATTTTACTGGAGATGGTGCTTTGAGAGATGCTACGGGTTATTATAGAATCACAGGACGTGTAGATGATGTCATTATCGTTTCTGGTCACAACTTAGGTACAGCACCTATAGAAGATGCTATTAATGAACATCCAGCTGTTGCCGAAAGTGCGATTGTAGGTTTTCCTCATACTATTAAAGGAAATGCTTTGTATGGTTATGTAACTTTAAAGGAGACTGGAGAAGGGCGTGATCATGATAATTTACGCAAAGAAATTAATCAGCTTATCACAGAAAAAATAGGCCCGATAGCAAAGCTGGATAAAATCCAATTTACAAATGGATTACCTAAAACACGATCTGGTAAAATCATGCGACGTATACTACGCAAGATTGCCTCTGGAGAAGGAGACAATCTAGGCGATATAAGTACACTTCTTAATCCTGAAGTTGTACAGAGCGTAAAGGACAACGCGCTATTATAACATAAGAAACCCCGAAGATTATTTCTTCGGGGTTTTTTATATATAGTGAGTGATTAACTCTTTAAATTATCTCGTGGCTGGGTAAACTCTTTTTTATCTTTTACCTGATTATTAATCTCTTTTCCATGGGTGGCTTCAAGATTAATCGCTTGTTCTTTCTTACTAGTTTTCTCTGGATTAGGTGTTGTGTTACTCATGACTATATTTTTTAAATGTTTACTTAAAGATAATTTGAAACTACCTTTTTGTAAAAGCAATTAATAAACCTTAACCACCCGTTGTTAAAAAATGTGAATGGAGGTATTTGAAAATTAGACCTGTAGAAGAGAGTAATTCTGAGGATGTTTGCTAGTTCAAAAATGTGCTAGTTTAGATATTAAGGAACACATCAAAAACGACTAAGGTTATAAATCTCTTAAAGCCATTAATGGTACAGAGGTATTTTATTATATTTCAATAAATCTAAAATATACACAACGATGAAATCATCCTTTTTTGATATAATCCAATCTGAAACTCCTGTCTTAGTAGACTTTTATGCAACATGGTGCGGACCTTGTAAAACACTGGGACCTATTCTAGAACAAGTAAAAGACGAGCTAGGTGATCAAGTAAAAATTGTAAAAATAGACGTAGATAAAAATCAGCCGCTTGCTGCTCAATATAATGTGCGAGGAGTACCTACTATGATCCTTTATAAAGCAGGAAAGCAGGTGTGGAGACAATCTGGAGTGCTAGAGAAAAATGCTATCATTGATGTTGTAAAAACTGCATAGATGATCATATTAATTTCTCCTGAGGAAATGAGTGAAAACGAGATTGCCACGTTGCATCAACTATTTGAAGCTGGGCTATCTCATTTTCATCTTAGAAAACCAGATGCGAGTCTTGATGATCACATAGCATACCTGAATATGGTTAATGCTACGTATCATAATCGTATAATGACGCATAACTTTCATAAAGAGCTGTGTAGTCAGTTTAATATTATGGGTGTGCATCTAGAAGAAGCGATGTGGAGAGCCCAAGGAAACCAATTAGAACAATACGTACAGTCATTTACTACTATAGGCAATAGCGTATCTTCCTCGTACCACGAACCAGAAGATCTTGCATCGCAAGCAGTACGTTTTGAGTATACCTTATTAAGTCCTGTGTTTTCGGCAATTTCTAAGAGTGATATGCAAGGAAGAGGTTTTGATGTGCGTCACATCAATAAAGATATTGTAGGTGTGGGAGGAATAAATGCAACTACGACTCCAGAAGCACTAAAACTTGGCTTTAAAGGAGTAGGAGCGCTAGGCGGCATATGGAATGCAGATGATCCCGTAGCAGCATTTATTGAGATGAAAAACGCTTTCGCGAAAGCGAATACCTAACCTTTACTATATTTGCACCATGGCAAAACGAGGAACTCCTAAAAACACGAAAAATAAAGCAAAGCATTCTAAGCTTATGGATCGTAAGAAAAAGAAAGAGCGCGAGAAGAGAGACGCTAGTGAAGCGCGATTACTCGAAGCAAAAGAAAAGATGAAAGCTCTTAAAGAGAAAGAAGAAGAATAACAAAAGCGTCCAGATGGGCGCTTTTTTGATTTTAGAGCGTAACATATTGACTATAAAGACGTCATTTTAATAGTTTAGGCAACCATTTTAATTTTTCTAGCGTCTATATATTAAATAACCATCTTATGACGACACTTATAAAATTCATTCTCACATTACTTACGATAACCTGTGCCGCTACAGCGGTAGCACAATCTTATAGTGTAACCGTAATTGATGAAAGAACTAAAGAGCCCATACCTTTTGCGACTGTAAAATTATCTAAAAATACAGGCACAATCACAAATGAAGAAGGCATCTTTACTCTTGGAGAGTATAAACTATCTGCACTTAGGGACTCTGTGTATATCTCATCTATGGGATATGAAGAGGTGGCTATTTTTCCTAAGAAAGTGATGGATACCATTATATCGCTGCGTGTGAAAACAAACGAACTAGATAATGTGTTTCTCACAAATAATCCACTGGATGCAGAGCAAATTATAGAGCGTGTTAAAGAGAATATAGTTGTCAATTATCCTAATGCGCTCACTGAGAAAAAAATATTCTTCAGACAGTCTGAGTCAGATCGTATTGATAAAATGGATATCGAAGTAGAAAAAACGACTATTCCAGAATTTAACCAAGTCTTTATGGATAGTCTAGTGGGGTCTGTGGCAAAGAAGAGTGATTACTACAGTGAGTCTGTAGGAACACTTTCTGGAAATTATGACAATCAAAAGCTCGTTATAGATAAAGCCGCAAAGCTCTACGATAAAACTAAAGAAAATGTAGGGGTGGAGAGTTTTGGAAAAAGGCTTGAAGAAATTATTGAGAAAAATGTAAAAGCAGATTCTTACTTTAAAATAAAATCTGGAATCATAGGTACAACTATTGAAGTAGATGACTCTACAAAAATGGGCAGCTCAAATGGCGGACTTAAAATAGAGGTAGATACAGAGCAAGAAGAAAATGACAAGGAGAAAGCCATTACAGAAAGTATAAAATCTGACCTTTCTGATCTGTTTGAGGCTATGTTTTATAAAGAGGATACAAAGCTTGACTTCTTAACAAAATCCAATCGTTATCAGTTTACTAAAAGAGAATTTACGGCAATAGGTGATGATATTGTTTATGTAATAGACTTTGAACCTAAGGGAAGAAAAGATTTTAAGGGAACCCTTTATGTAAATACTGATGACTTTGCAGTAATGCGACTAGAATATGAAAATGTGCGTAAGCTGTCAAGTTTTGGGATGTTTGGCATAAGCTACAAGAAGTACTTGTATAAGGGTAAAAGCATCTATGCAAAAGATGATAATGGTGGTTACTCATTGCGATTTATGGAGCTAGAAAATGGAGAACGCGTTGGTATAGATAGGCCTTTAAAAATCATTGAAAAAAATAAAAATGTAGGAGGTCGCCGAAAGCAAAATGAAGTAGCGATGGAGATTGAAATAGCAAATACTAGTTATTCAAAAAAGGAGCTAGTTGTTTTTAGCACCACTAGTATTGATCAAGGTACTTATGATGCTGTAGAAGAAATTAAAGAGATGGAGGCAACATATTTGTCTAATTATGATCCTAATTTCTGGAAAGGGTATACCATTATGGAGCCTAATGCGGCAATACAAAGCTTTAAGTCTGAGAGTAAATAATAGACTAGCATAAAGATTCTTAATATTAAATTATGATGCCAGTATCCCATTGTGGTTACTGGCATTTTATATGGTGAAGTCTTTGAGGGCTTTTAGTATCTTTACTTTATGGAATTAGTATTTATAGGGCTCGCCGTAGGAGCGATACTCTCTTATTTTGTATTTAACTTTATCTCTGGAAAATCTAAAACGCCAGATGCTCAAGCACAATCTGTTGTGCTTATGGAGCGCATAAGAACGGTGTGTAAATTTATCACCGTAGAGGGTGACTTTGCAGAGATATATCACTACGAAAGTTTAAAAAATAAATGGATGAACCTGCTCTTAGGTTCAAAAAAGGCTATTGTCCTCATAGATGCAAAAGCACACATAGGTTTTGACCTTACTAAGATTAAAATGGAGGCAGATGATAAGAATAGAACCATAAAACTATTTGATTTCCCAGAGCC
Source organism: Dokdonia sp. R78006 (assembly GCF_042466145.1). Lineage (NCBI taxonomy): Bacteria > Pseudomonadati > Bacteroidota > Flavobacteriia > Flavobacteriales > Flavobacteriaceae > Dokdonia > Dokdonia sp. R78006. The sequence continues at coordinate 1,381,935 of NZ_JAXHBU010000001.1, forward strand.
AGAACTACTATCTGTAGAGACAGATTTTAAGTATTATGATAAGAAAGAAGGCTGGGCAAATCCATTTACAAGCACAGATCTTACAGAGATAAACAGAGAGGCAAAGCAGCACATACGCGATAAAATCCCACAGAGCGGACTCTTTGAAGAAGCAAAAACACAGGCGCTAGAAACAGTACAGTTAATGCAAAAACTTGTAGAAACCATAGGCTGGAAACTAGACTACTCATCACTAGAAATACCTGCGAGTAAGGAGCCTAAGAAAATTGAATCTTAGTGGTATATCTCATTACTGGAAATACAGGAGCTGGAAAAACTACGTATTCATTAGATCTTAAGAAAAGCGTTAATGGTGTCTTATTTTCCATTGATCATTGGAATAAAACATTATTTCTAGATGATAAACAAGAGACAGACGGAGTTGACTGGTTTTTAGAACGCATCGCACGTAGCGACCAGATGATTCAATCACTAGTGTTGCAGCTTGAAGAGGCGGATACTCCCGCAATTTTAGATTTGGGTTTTGCAAAGCGAGATAGAAGAGAGCGTTTTTACGCTTTCGCGAAAGCGCACCAAATACCTTACGAGCTTCACTTTCTTGATATTGATAAAGAATTGAGGAAAGAAAGAGTACAACAGCGCAATAAAGAGCAAGGAGCCACCTACGAATTTGACGTTTCGGAAGAAGATTTTGAATTTATGGAAATCTGGTTTGAGCCGCCTGTAGAAGATGAACTCATAGAAGCAACAATAATTACCAAGTGAATATAGAAGCGTTTAGAACATATTGCCTTGATAAAAAAGAAGTGACGGAGGAGTTTCCTTTTGATGCAGACACCCTAGTTTTTAAGGTGATGGGTAAAATGTTTGCACTTTGCTCTTTGAAACGAATTCCACTTTCGGCAAATTTAAAATGTGATCCAGATCGTGCTGTCGTTTTAAGAGAAGAACATGATGGAGCGATCATTCCTGGATGGCATATGAATAAAACTCACTGGAATACCTGTGTTCTGGAAGAGTTGCCACCACAATTACTAGCAGAGCTTATTGACCATTCTTACAATCTGGTCGTATCAAAAATGACAAAAAAACAACAAGCCGAACTTGCGGCTCTATAATATGACAGCACCTACAGCCTTCTACGAAGGACAAATCAAAACATATCAGAAAGAATTATCTGAGATTAAAAGGAAACTTAATATCTCAAGTACCATAAGACTTGTAGTATTCTTAGCTACAGGAGCGAGTGTGTACTTCACTTTAGGTAATACGCAATTACTTATGGGATGTATAATCGCAGGTATAATAGCTTTTTTATTACTCGTGAGTCGCCACAGCCAGTTGCAGCACAAGCGTGATCTTACTAAGGCACTTCTGGAGCGCAATGAGACAGAATTAAAAGTACTAAGTAGGGATTTTTATGATCTGCCAGATGGAAGTGAGTTTCATAATCCAGAGCATGTATTTAGCCAAGATATAGACCTTTTTGGGCGTGGCTCTTTCTTTCAGTACTTTAATAGAACAGCTCTTGACAGTGGTTCTTCAAAACTTGCTTCCATGCTTCTTTCAAACGATATTGAAGCAATATCAAAAAAGCAAGAAGCTGTAAAAGAGTTAGGCGAGCTGCCAGAGTGGAGACAACTATTTAGTGCAATAGCATCATTAGTCACCACAGACATTTCTGCAGATAGTGTGCTCGTGTGGTTAAAAGAGTACACCTCTTTTGTACCTAAGCACATGAAACTTATTTCACGTATATTTTCTGTAATCTCATTACTTACGCTTGGAGCTTATTTTATAGGTTTTATTGCAGGATGGTGGGTGTTTGTAGTATTTGGGATAGGCTTGTTAATAAGCGGCAGATTCTTTGGGAGAATAAATATGCTCTCTGCACATACGGGGAAAATTCAAACCACATTTACACAATATGCGAGCTTGTTATCTAGAATAGAAGAGCAAGAATTTACAAGTGATTTGCTAGTAAATAAGCGCAAAATGGTCATCACGTCAGAGCAATCAAGTTCGTGCATTTTAAGAGCTTTTTCAAAACATCTAGACGCACTTGATCAACGTAATAATTTTATAATTGGACTCATATCTAATGGATTTTTTCTTAGAGATTTAAGTATTGTACATAACATTGAAGGGTGGATTGCAACACATCGCGATGCGGTAGAAAATTGGTTTGAAGTAATCGCTTTTTTTGATGCTTATAACAGTTTGGGAAATTATGCTTTTAATCATCAAGCTCATGTATTTCCAGAGATTACAAAAACTGGAACTACCCTAGTTACCACTGGAGCAGCACATCCTCTTCTAGATCCTAAAACTGCTGTGCGCAATGATATTACTATAAAAAACGATGAGTTCTTTATCATCACAGGAGCAAATATGGCTGGTAAAAGTACCTTCTTAAGAACGGTGGCTTTACAGATCGTGATGGGTAACGTAGGCTTGCCCATATTTGCAACGAGCGCTTCATATACGCCTATAAAGTTAATTACTAGTATGCGCACCACAGATAGTCTTACAGATGATGAGAGTTACTTTTTCAGCGAACTCAAACGTCTTAAGTTTATTGTAGATCAGATAGAAACAGATCGTTACTTTATCATCCTAGATGAAATTTTAAAAGGAACTAACAGTACGGATAAGGCAGAAGGTTCTCGTAAGTTTATAGATAAGCTTGTAGGTGCAGGAGCGACAGGTATTATCGCTACACACGATTTAAGTTTATGTGAGGCTGCACATGATCTTAAGGAGGTTAAGAACTATTACTTTGACGCACAAATAATAAACGACGAACTCTTTTTTGATTACACTTTTAAAGAAGGTATTTGTCAGAATATGAATGCTAGTTTCTTACTAAAGAAAATGGGGATTGTATCATAGCATTATTTAATAAAATAGTATGGATAGTTTAACTCAGATAGTTCTTGGCGCTGCAGTAGGCGAGGCAGTACTTGGCAAAAAGATAGGTAATAGAGCAATGATCTGGGGAGCGGTAGCGGGTACCATACCAGATCTTGATATTGTGTGGAGATATCTCACAGATACTATCACAGCGACCGAGATGCACCGTGGTTTTAGCCACAGTATCTTGTTTTCTATACTCGCAGCTCCATTGCTTGGATGGCTCGTCCATCAGCTTAAAAAGCGACCAGATGTAGGGTGGCAAGGATGGTCAAAGCTATTTTTCTGGGGTCTTTTTACACACCCATTGCTAGATGCATTTACTACATGGGGAACGCAAATATTTTGGCCATTTAATTGGAGAGTTGCTTTTAATAGCATCTTTGTTATAGATCCATTATACACTGTTCCTTTCTTAATATGTGTCCTTATAGCAGCTACTAAAAAACGTGGTTCGCTTTCGCGAAAGCGTACTAACAACCTTGGCATTTACATGAGTACTACATATTTATTACTCACAGCCGTGATAAAATATGTAGCGCATCAAAAGGTGGTTGAAAATCTTGAACAACAGGACATAGCATATACTCAAATATCAACGCGTCCAGCCCCTATGAATACTGTGTTGTGGAATATAAATGTTGATGCAGGCGAAAATTATCTTATAGGTGATTACTCTTTCTTTGATTCCAAGCCAATTGCTTTTAAGGCATATCCCAAAAAGCGCTCAGAAAGTGAAGCGCTTGTCAATACGTCAGAAGTACAACGACTCATTACCATTTCTGAAGGATGGTATATTTTAGAAAGAAATCAAGATGAGTGGATTTATAATGATCTCCGTTTTGGACTTATCGCTATAGATCCAGATAATCCTCAGTTTGTTTTTAGATACAAGCTAGAGGAAAATAATGGTACTATCACCGCCACAGAAGACCGTCCAGATACGTCAAATATGGATGCTGTGTTAGGTAATCTATGGACGAGAATTAAAGGGAATTAATCGTCAAAACGTCCAGGGAATTGCTCTTTTAGAATTTTAAAAAGATTTTCTTGAGTAAGCGGTTTGTTGTCAAAGTGCTGCAGTAGATCATACTTTTCGGCCTTCTTTTTATCTACTGGAGATGTAGAGGTCGTAAGCATAGCAATCACCACTCCTGCTTTTTGCACATCTTCTAATTCTTCATAGTGCTCTAAAAATTCGAAGCCGTCCATGCCAGGCATATTAATGTCTAAGAAAATAAGATCAGGACGTGGGTAATCTTCATCAATGAGAGTTTTAAGGTAGGTAAGTCCTTCTTCTCCAGAATACTTGATGGTTACTCTAGCGGTAACCTTAGCCTTTTTGATTACTCGTGAGTGTACAAAATTATCAGACTCAGAATCATCTATAAGTAATATCTCTCTTAGTGGTTGCATGCTATTATTTTTTTAAAGTGAATGTGAACGTGCTGCCTTCACCTACGGTAGATGCAACACTTATTTTTCCCTTGTGTAATTCTACAATTTTTTGACAGAAGGCAAGACCTATGCCTGTCCCTTCATATTCCTTTGCACTGTGAAGGCGTGTAAACATATTGAATACCTTATCTAAGTGCTCTTTCTTAATGCCTAATCCGTTATCAGAAACTTTAAACGTATAATATAGTCTCGAGTCACTTACACTCACATGAATCTTTGGAGAACGCTCTGGCGGAGTAAATTTGATGGCATTTGTTATTAAGTTTACAAAAAGCTGTCGTAGTTCTACTGGATAGCCAGATACGGTAGGGAGTGTATCGTTAGTAATAACCGCTTCACTCTCTTCTATGCGTGTGCTTAGATCTACATTAATCTCGTTTAAAAGTTTATTGAGATCAATTTTTGAGCGAGTGCCAGACCTGCCTAATCTACTGTAATTAAGTAAGCCAGTAATGAGGCTCTTCATACGTGCCGTAGCGCCTTTTATAAAATCAAAATAAGTTGCAGCCTCGCCGTCTAATTTGTCTCCATAATCTTCTTCAAAGAGTGCAATAAAGTTATCTACGGTGCGCAGAGGTTCTTGCAAATCGTGAGAAGCTATGTAGGCAAATTGGTTAAGCTGCTTGTTCTTGTCCTCCATCTGGTGAATGAGATCTTCATTCATTTCCATTTGCGCTTCCTTGAGAGCAATTTCTTGATCTCGTGAGTGAACTAACTCGGTAAGGGCATCATTGTTTTCGGCAAGCTTTGTAAATAGTGGAATAAGCCTTTTTCTAACAGCATAAACATTAAATAGCATTAATAGCAGCGCTATAGATAATGCTATAAGACTTAAAACATAAATGGTATCATATGTCGATTTACGCTCGAGAAGCAATGCATTTTCCTCAATAAGCATGATGTCTCTCATGTTATCAATAGCGTCTATAAGGCGCAAGGTTTCTGTTCTTCCAGTGCGTTTTCTATTTTCTTCTGGAGTACGGAGCACATAATTCTCCATATTATTATCCATGCCCAGTATGCGCTCATTTACTAGCGCCTCAAACTTTCTTAAGTTTTCTTGTTGAGAAGGATTTTCAAGCGTTTTTATTTCGAGTTGATCTATCTCACCTCTCAATTTTGCTATTTGAACCTTGTAGTCAATGCGATACTCAGGGTCTTTACTTATTAAATACCCTCGCAGCATACTCTCAGCTTTCAATAATGTCTCAGATACATTGTGTATTTGAGTGGTCGTTTCATTTGCGTGAACAATCCATTTTTGAGAATACTGTGACGCGAGATATAAGAGCGTAACTAAAACAATTACAGCAAGCGTCGAAAAAAAACTTAAGTAAAGTGACCTGACTATATTTTTAGATTCGGTAGTATCCATAGATTATTTTATGGATAAAAATTTGAGAACTTTGTCTTTAAGTGATTCTATTGCTTCCTTGTGCTCGTAAGCTTCAAAGTCATGATGACGCAAGTAATCTGTAAGCTCGCGCTCTCTAGCATCTTTTTCACGTTGTCTTTCTAAACGTGTGATAAGCTCTTGCTTTTCTGAAATAAATTTCTCAAAAAGCGGTTGTAGTTTTTGTTGTAAATTTTGAAGGTTTTCTTTCAAGAAAAATCCAGAAGCCCCTTGTAAGATAAGCTCTGCTGCTTTTTCTTCATTGTTGAGGTTTCCTGTAATAATAATTACTGGGATCTCACTATTAAATTCCTTGACTTGTTTAATTACGTCAAACCCAGTAAATCCTTCAAGGTTGAAGTCACTTACCACGATATCTGGTAAAAACTGTTTGAGAGCCACAGCGAGTGAAAGCTCTTTGTCTGAAATGCTGATCTCAACATTGTTACAAAAGCGTTTAATCTGTTTTTGTACGAGAAAAGCATCAGATACTAGGTCTTCTACAATAAGTATGCGTAGTGGAGTATCAATCATTTTTGGTTAGTCTAGGTTGTTTATGTAAAGATATGAGATATTATATCGTAGCTTTCTTAACATTTTTATAAAAATCTAAGAAAAGAAAAACTTAAATAATTACGTCCTATCCTTGTCTCTAAAGGCGCTTGGAGTGATTTTCATCAATTTCTTAAAGTTTTTATTAAAATGTGATAAGGTCTTATAACCGCAGCGATCTGCAACATCTGCTATAGAAATTTCTTGTTGAGCTTCTAGTAAGGAGCAGGCATGTGCAATGCGAACTTCAGTAAGAAAACTAAAATATGACTTGTTTGTGCGCTGTTTAAAGTACTTGCAAAAGCTATGAGGCGTCATAGATGTGAGTGATGCGAGATCATTTAAATGCACCTCTTGCTTGTAGTTTGCTAGTGTAAAGTCAAAGATTGCACTCATGCGTTTTCCATCTTTTTCAGAAATATGACGTTCATAGATAAATGTCGAGAGCGAGATGCTTTTCTTGATTTTCAAGACAGTAATTAGGTCTATAAAATGCCCTAGTCTATGCATTCCTTGAGCCGTGTTTATATGTTGGAACAAAGAGTCAATTTCAGGAGTTACGGATGTTTTAAATCCCGCTTTCGCGAAAGCGTTAAAATCTGCAATACCTTTCCCTTCTTCTAGTTGTAAAAATATATCGCCAAAAGATGCTGCACTAAAGAACACAGAATACATCAAGCAATCTGCGGTGTCACTATTAAATACATGGGGCTGAAAGCTACCTAAAACAATTACCTCTCCAGCCGAAAATGAATGAACAGCATCTCCTGCCACTAGAGTTCCCGTTCCTTTCTTAATGTAGCTTATTTGGATTTCCTCATGATGATGGAGTGCATTGTATAATACACCTTGATCTACTTGAAATAGAATAGCAGCATTGCTAGGCTTCGGAATTTTAAAAGGAAGTACACGCATACATAAAGGTACTTTTTTGTTTTAAATAAATAGCTACTCACGTTAATTTGGATAATATACTATTAGTGATGGATAAAACAGTATTTAATCTTAAGCTTATGGCGCCATTATCTTTGACCAAAATAACATCATTATGAGCATAGAATGGAAAGGTGTCATGCCTGCGGTAACGACAAAATTCACAAAAAAAGACGAGCTAGATCTTGACATGTTTGCTGTAAACATCAAAGCCCAACTTGACGCGGGAGTTCATGGTATTGTACTAGGTGGAACGCTAGGGGAGGCGAGCACTCTGGAAGATCATGAAAAGCGCACACTTACTACGGAGACGGTAAAACTTGTAAAAGGTAGCGTACCGGTTATGATAAACATCGCCGAGCAGTCTACAAAAGGCGCCATCGCTGCTGCACACAAAGCTGAGGAAGACGGAGCAAGTGGCCTTATGATGCTTCCTCCTATGCGATATAATGCAGGAGACGCAGAGGTGGTTACTTATTTTCAAGACGTAGCCAGTAGTACTAGCTTACCTATTATGATTTATAATAACCCTATAGATTATAAAATAGAGGTCACGCTCAACATGTTTGAGACCTTGTTAAAACAGGATAATATTGAAGCTGTAAAAGAAAGTACTCGTGACATTTCTAATGTGACACGCATTAAAAATAACTTTGGAGATAGACTTAAAATAATGACTGGTGTTGATACTCTAGCGCTAGAGTCATTGTTGATGGGAGCAGATGGCTGGGTCGCAGGTTTAGTATGTGCTTTTCCAGCAGAGACTGTAGCAATATACGAGCTACAAAAGGCTGGTAGAATTAAAGAAGCAATTGAGATTTATCGCTGGTTCTTACCACTACTAGAATTAGATATAAATCCTAAACTGGTACAAAACATAAAACTTGCTGAAGTCCATACTGGTATAGGGACAGAAGATGTGCGTAAACCTAGACTGCCACTTTCTGGAGATGAGAGAGAACATGTCTTACAAGTAATTAAAAGTGGATTGGCTAGCAGACCTAGTTTACCTGCCTATAAAAACTTATAATGTTACAGATAAGACCATCATGTGAACATTGCAATAAGCAATTGCCGTATAATGCTAGTGATGCAATGATATGCACTTTTGAATGTACCTTTTGCAAAGAATGTGTAGATGATATATTATTACAAGTATGTCCTAACTGCGGAGGTGGTTTTGAGAAGAGACCAATACGACCAGAGCATCTATTACAAAAGTATCCGGCATCTACAATTACAGTGCATAAACCAGTAAACGTAGCATTGCATCAGCAAAAAATTAAAGCATTATGATTACAGGAAAAAATCAAATAGGTTTTACACAGAGTGCCACGGGTAGCGTGACTTATAAAACTATAAATCCTCAACTAAATAAGGAAAATCCAACCGCATTTTACGAGGCTACTCAACAAGAAATAAATACTGCTTGCGCGCTTGCTCAAAAAGCCTTTCACTCCTACAGTCAAATAAAGGGAAGTAAACGCGCAAACTTTTTAAATACTATTGCAAACGAGATAGAGGCTCTTGGCTCAGATCTTACGGATATGTACACGCAAGAGAGTGGTTTGCCAGAAGGTAGGGCACAAGGAGAGCTAGGCAGAACCTTAGGGCAGCTTAGAATGTTTGCAGAGTTAGTGTCACAAGACAAGTGGCGTAATCCTATAGGAGTTGGTAACACCAGCGGACTTAAAAAAGCATTGATTGCTATAGGGCCTGTAGTTGTTTTTGGGGCAAGTAATTTTCCGCTGGCTTTTTCTACGGCTGGTGGTGATACCGCTAGTGCGCTTGCAGCCGGTTGTCCTGTTATTGTAAAGTCACACCCTATGCATTCAGGTACGGGAGAGATGGTGGCAACAGCAATTATAAAAGCTGCACAAAAAACAGGAATGCCAGAGGGTGTTTTTTCTAATCTTAATAGTGCAGGTATTGATGTAGGAGAGCAACTCGTAAAACACACGGTAATAAAAGCCGTTGGATTTACGGGTAGTCATACCGGTGGTCGTGCACTGTATAATCTCGCTGCACAAAGAGATACTCCTATTCCAGTTTTTGCAGAGATGGGAAGTATAAATCCTGTGATTATAACGCAGGAGGCTTTAAGTAATAGAGGCTCTCAAATAGCCGAAACATATGCAGGTTCTATCACTCAAGGTGTAGGGCAGTTTTGTACAAATCCTGGACTTATTATTACAATCGCGAGTGATGAATCTCAGGCTTTTGTAAATGATCTAGCAAATAACCTGAGTAAGGTAGATGAAGGGTGTATGTTACATCCACGTATACAATCTGGATTTACTAGCGGAGAGAAAGAAATGGCAAAAGTACCTGAAGTTACTTTTGTGATGAGTACTGATAGCAGTAAAGAAAACCATGCAGCTCCCACATTGGCGGTAGTAAGCGGAGGAGATTTTATAAAGAATTCTCAGTTGCACAAAGAAGTTTTTGGCCCCTTTTCTATGGTTGTGCTTGCAAAAGATGAAGCAGAGCAATTAGCGATTATAAAAAATCTAGAAGGGCAGCTTACGGCAACTCTTATCGCTCAAGATGAAGAGGTTGCCACATTACAAGATATTACACTAGCTTTACAAGACAAGGTAGGTCGCATCATTTATAACGGAGTTCCCACAGGAGTTGCGGTAGAAGATGGTATGACACACGGAGGACCATATCCAGCAAGTACAGATAGTCGCTTTACGGCGGTAGGAAATCATAGTATTTTGCGTTGGGTAAGGCCTTTTAGTTTCCAAGACTTTCCTTCGGCGTTGTTGCCAGATTATCTAAAATAATATCTTATGAAGCATATAATTATACTGCTCGTTTTCTGTATTTCTATAAATGTTTGCGCTCAGAATTCTTCGGCGCAGCTTGCGAAAATTATAGAAGATAGTCAGGAGTTCAAGTGGCAAGATGATTTGGCAGATGAGCATCCTATGGGTGTTTTTTCAAAAGAACGGTTTGAAAAGGAGTCCGCTTTCGCGAAAGCGCAACTTAAAAAACTACAGGCTATATCATCAGAAACATTGTCTGAGACAGAGCGTATATCTCTAGAGTTACTCAAGTTCAAGCATCAAGAAACGGTAGATTACTATGCATACGAAAGTTATCTAAACCCGCTGTTATCAGACTCGGGTTTCCACAGTAGTTGGAATTATATGGTGCGTCCCATAAGTACGTATAAGCAAGCGGTTTCATACCTCAATAAGCTGAAAGCGTTACCAGACGTAGTAGATCAATATTTGCCATTGTTGAGAGAAGGAGTAGAAAAAGGTGTCTCGCAGCCGCGTGTGATTTTTAATGGATATGAGAGTACGTATGATTCACAAATTGTAGCCGATTATAAAGACAGCTTCTATTATGAGCCATTTTTAAACTTACCAAGTTCAATAGCGGGCGTGCAAAGAGATTCGCTATTGGTAGCTGCTAGAAGTGCAATAGAACAGCAGGTTGTTCCATCTTTTGAGAGGGTCAAAACATTTTTTGAAACAGAATATCTCCCTAAAACGCGCACTACACTTGGAGTTTCAGAAACACCAAATGGAAAAGCATATTACCAAAACAGAATAAACTATTACACCACCCTAGATATCACTGCAGATGAGGTGCATAATAAAGGACTCGCTGAAGTTGCGCGCATTAAAGCCGAAATGCAGAAAATTATTGAGGAAGTAAACTTCGATGGGTCTTTTGCAGACTTTTTACAATTTTTGCGCACAGATAAACAGTTTTACGCCACTTCTCCAGAGCAACTGCTTATGATTGCTCGTGACATGGCAAAAAGAGCAGATGCACAGTTACCTCGATTTTTTAAGACCTTGCCTCGTAAGCCTTACGGAGTGGCGCCAGTACCAGATGCTATTGCTCCTAAATACACGACAGGGCGATATGTAGGTAGTGCAAAGGGAAGTACAAATCCTGGATACTACTGGGTAAACACCTACGATTTGCCTAGTCGCCCGGTGTATGTGCTGCCATCACTTACGGTGCATGAAGCGGTGCCTGGGCATCACTTACAAGGATCGCTTAATCAAGAGCTGGGAGATAGTATTCCTCAGTTTAGAAGAAACATGTATGTAAATGCTTACGGTGAGGGCTGGGGATTATACTGTGAATACCTCGCTGCCGAAATGGGGATGTATACAACACCGTACGAACGTTTTGGACAATTGACTTATGAAATGTGGCGTGCTTGCAGACTTGTAGTAGATACTGGATTACACGCAAAAGGCTGGACAAGGGAGCAAGTGGTAGATTATATGTCTGAAAACACAGCGCTTTCCATACATGAAATTAATACGGAGACCGATAGATATATTTCTTGGCCGGGACAAGCGCTTGCTTATAAAATGGGCGAACTCAAAATAAGAGAATTGAGAACGCTAGCAGAAAAAGAGCTAGGTGCTAAGTTTGATATTAGAGAATTCCATGAGATCATCTTAGAGCAAGGAACGGTGACACTCGCTATTCTTGATAGACGAGTGAAACACTGGATTGAGAAAAATAGTTAGTACCTATTTAATATGAAACACACTTTTACTTGTATAGACGCACACACCTGCGGAAATCCCGTAAGACTCGTCGCTCATGGTGGGCCAGATCTAAAGGGAGCAACTATGAGCGAGAAGCGACAGCATTTTCTTAAAGAGTATGACTGGATACGCAAAGGATTGATGTTTGAACCACGCGGTCATGATATGATGAGCGGGAGCATCTTGTTTCCTCCGCATGATCCTGAAAATGATTTTTCTATTCTTTTTATAGAGACTTCAGGATGTCTGCCTATGTGTGGTCACGGAACTATCGGGACGATAACAATTGCAATAGAAGAAGGGATCATCACACCCAAAGTGCCTGGAATTATCAGAATGGAAGCCCCAGCAGGATTAGTTGAAATTGAATATCAGCAAACGGGAACTAAAGTTGACTGGGTACGTCTCACAAACGTAGCCTCTTTTCTAGCTGCCGAAAATTTAACTGTTGATTGCCCAGGTCTAGGCGAGATCTCGTTTGATGTAGCTTATGGTGGCAATTATTACGCAATTGTAGATCCGCAAGAGAATTTTACTGGCGTGCATGATTTTACGGCTGGTCAGATTATACAAATGAGCCAAGTAGTGCGTGAGCGTATTAATGAGCAATATCCTAATCAGTTTATCCATCCAGAAAATGATACCATAAGAGATGTCACTCATATGTTATGGACGGGTAACCCTATAAATGCAACATCAGATGGGCGCAATGCAGTTTTCTATGGAGATAAAGCAATTGACCGCAGCCCTTGTGGTACAGGAACTTCGGCTCGTCTCGCACAATTATATGCAAAAGGGAAATTACAAGTAGGAGAGCCCTTTGTTCACGAGAGTTTTATAGGTTCAAAATTTATAGGTCGTGTAACAAAAGAAACAATGATTGGTAATCAAAATGCCATTGTACCCAGTATCCAAGGATGGGCAAGAATATATGGACATAATACCATTACCATAGATGAGGAAGATCCTTATGCATTCGGGTTTTCTGTAATATAGCATTGGGTAAAAGAAGTATTTATGTCAAAAGAAATTATCATCATAGGTGGAGGGATTATAGGATTAAGTTGTGCATACTTTCTACAAAAGTCTGGACATCAAGTCACGGTAATAGATCAATCTAAAATGGATGGCGGCGCGAGTTATGTAAATGCTGGGTATATGTCTCCTAGTCATCTCGTACCACTGGCAGCTCCTGGAGTCATGAGGCAAGGAATAAAGTGGATATTTAATAAAAAGAGTCCGCTGTATATTAAGCCACGTCTTGAAGCAGATTTCTTAAAATGGTCGCTAGCTTTTAATAAGTCGTGTACTCAGAAACACGTAAATAGAGCTGTTCCCGTAATGAAAGAAATTGCGGTGCTGGGCCGTGATTTATATCATCAGATCAAGCAAGAAGAAGGATTTTCTTTTCACTTAGAAAAAAAGGGTTTGCTTATGCTTTGCCAGACAGAAGAAACACTTCATCACGAGGACGAACTTGTACAAATCGCAATAAAAGAAGGACTAAGTGCAAGAACCATTTCTGCGCAAGATGTTAAGAGGATGATGCCAGATGCTACGCTTGATATAGTTGGCGCCTCGTATTTTGAGTGTGATCATCACAGTACTCCTGGCGAATTTATGAAAGAAATGAAAGCGCATCTTTTATCTAAAGGCGTTGTCATTAGGGGAGAGGAGAAAGTGATTGATTTAGAGATTAATAATGGTAAAATCACCAGTGTAAAGACAGACAAAGAAGTTCTTAAAGCAGATGAGTTTGTGATGGCAGCTGGAAGTTGGACAAGTACGCTTTCGCGAAAGCTAAACATCAACCTACTCCTTCAGGCTGGAAAAGGATATCGTGTCCAAACCACCAAAGAAACAGGAATTACCTATCCATCTATACTTGCAGAAGCAAAAGTGGCAATAACTCCAATGAATGGATTTACCCGTTTTGCGGGAACGATGGAGATCGCTGGAATCAATCATACAATAAATAAGGCTCGAGTAGACTCTATTGCAGATGGTGTCAATAAGTATTTTCCAGAAGTGCATATTACAGCAGAAGAAAAAGCTGGTGCTGCCTGTGGCTTGCGACCAGTATCTGCAGATGGAATTCCATATATAGGTAAAAGCTCAAAATGTAAAAACCTCACTATTGCAACAGGTCATGCGATGATGGGGTGGACGTTAGGTCCTAGTACAGGTAAACTAGTGCAAGAAATTGTAGATGAGGTAACACCTAGTATGGATATGGCTATGTTTCATCCAGATAGAACTTTCTAAATTCCATTTTTACAACACGGTAAAAATCCCCTATATTTACGCTCATGAACGCACAAGGCTGGATAAACTTACCTATACTTCTTAATTTCCTCATAAAGAGGAACCCAGAATAGATTGCTTTACTTGATTTTGAGTAACTTTAAGACAATCTAAAAACACAACAATGCCTTTTTATCATAAGTTGGGAGATATCCCTCATAAGCGTCACACTCAGTTTCGTAAACCAGATGGTTCCTTATATTCCGAACAATTGTTTGGTACCATAGGTTTTGACGGGATGAGCACAAATAGCTATCACGTACATAGACCTACGCAAGTAAAGGAAATACGCAAACAATACTCGGTAAAACCAGAAATTGCAAAGGAAAATAACATGCAATCGTATCGTTTTCGTGGTTTTCAAATAAAGCCAGAAAAGGATTATTTAGAAAGTAGGAAAGCCGTACTTACTAACAGTGATTGTACCATCATACTTGCAGCTCCTCAAGAACGCACACAAGATTATTTTTACAAAAACACAGATGCAGATGAACTTATATTTGTTCATAAAGGCACTGGAAAACTGCGTACACACTTAGGAAATCTTGATTTTAAATATGGAGATTACTTACTCATTCCTAGAGGGGTTATCTACAAGATGGATTTTGACACGGATGATAATAGACTCTTTATAGTAGAGTCACGCAGACCTATTTATACTCCTAAGCGTTACCGAAATTATTTTGGTCAACTGCTTGAGCACTCTCCATTTTGTGAGCGTGACTTAAGACAGCCGTATGAGCTAGAAACTAACGATGAGAAAGGAGAGTTTCTAATCAAGGTTAAAAAGCAAGACGATATTTTTGAGATGGTATATGCCTCACACCCTTTTGATGTGGTAGGATATGATGGATATAATTATCCATATGCATTCTCAATTCATGATTTTGAACCTATAACTGGTCGCATTCACCAGCCGCCACCAGTGCACCAAACATTTGAAACAGATGCTTTTGTGATCTGTAGTTTTGTGCCTAGAAAGTATGATTATCACCCGCTTAGTATTCCAGCGCCATACAATCATAGTAATATTGATAGTGATGAGGTGTTGTATTATGTAGATGGTGATTTTATGAGCCGTACAGATGTAGAGGCGGGACATATTTCTTTACACCCAGCAGGTATTCCTCATGGTCCGCACCCAGGAACTG
Source organism: Dokdonia sp. R78006 (assembly GCF_042466145.1). Taxonomy (NCBI): domain Bacteria; kingdom Pseudomonadati; phylum Bacteroidota; class Flavobacteriia; order Flavobacteriales; family Flavobacteriaceae; genus Dokdonia; species Dokdonia sp. R78006. Next base: position 1,397,168 of record NZ_JAXHBU010000001.1, read on the forward strand.
CAGAGAAAAGTATAGGAAAAGAGGGAACAGAAGAGCTTGCAGTGATGGTAGATACTTTTAAACCACTTATGGTTTGTAAAGACGCCATGGCAATTGCAGACGAGAGTTATTATCAAAGCTGGCTAGACCACTAAACATCAATATGCAAAATAAATTACCTGCAGATCCGTCTGCATTAATATTAGGAATCGTTGGCCTAGTGATAGGTATTGCCGGTTGCTGCTGTTATGGATTTACAGCAATCATTCCATTAGGCTTAAGTATCGCAGGGCTTGTGATGGCAAATAAGAGCATGAAACTATATCGCTTAAACCCAGAAGAGTTTTCTGAGTCTAGCAGGAGCAACGTTTCAATAGCACGCGTTCTTAATATTATTTCCATCATTTTAAATGGATTATTCTTACTTATCGTGATAGGAGCACTTGCATTTTTAGGAGTTGCTGGTATGACAGGAGCATTTGATGATCTTACAAATGATGCATACAGTACAGATAACAACTGGGAGTACGAAGATGATTTTAGTGACGACATGTTTATGGAGGAGGAAGTAGACTCTATAAGTACAGATTCTATTTTCTTAAACGAGGTATTTCCAGAAAGAGATAGTATTGATTAATTACGCTTTCGCGAAAGCGTAACAAAAACAACATAACAATCTGCTTAGGCAGAAGACTTATCAATTAGTATTAATAGTGAAGTAATAGCTTAAACTAACTTCACCGAAAAGTAACAACTATGAGCAAAGACTTAAAATCTGTAGACTACGGATTAGAGAAAATATTTGAAGGAGCGCAGGATTTTCTTCCGCTTCTAGGGACAGACTATGTGGAGTTTTATGTGGGTAATGCAAAACAAGCAGCACACTTTTATAAAACGGCATTTGGTTTTCAATCATATGCTTACAAAGGTCTTGAAACTGGATCTCGTGATGAGGTAAGTTATGTGCTTAAGCAAGATAAAATACGCATTGTACTTACTACACCGCTTAACAGTAAGTCACCTATAAACGATCACATTGTAAAGCATGGTGATGGTGTAAAGGTGGTTGCTTTATGGGTAGAAGATGCAAGAAGTGCCTATGAAGAAACCACAAAACGTGGTGCAAAATCATATTGCGAACCATTTGTAGAGAGTGATGAACATGGAGAGACTGTACGCGCTGGTATTTATACCTACGGGGAAACGGTACACATGTTTGTAGAACGTAAAAACTACAAAGGAGCGTTTTTGCCAGGTTTTAGAAAATGGGAATCAGATTATAATCCAGAGCCTACAGGTTTAAAATATGTAGATCATATGGTAGGTAATGTGGGCTGGAACCAGATGAATACTTGGGTGAAATTTTATGAAGAGGTGATGGGGTTTGTAAATTTCTTGTCTTTTGATGATAAGCAAATTCACACAGAATACTCGGCACTTATGAGTAAGGTGATGAGTAATGGGAACGGTCGTATTAAATTCCCGATAAACGAACCAGCAGAGGCAGCAAAGAAATCCCAAATAGAAGAATATCTAGATTTTTATGAAGGATCTGGTGTACAGCACCTCGCTCTTGCAACAGATGATATTATTAAAACAGTAGCGCAGCTTAAGGCTCGTGGTATCGAGTTTTTACCACCACCACCACAAACATATTATGATGATATCCCACAAAGACTGGGTGAGCATATGAAAGTGATGAAGGAGGATATAGAACGTTTACAAGAGCTTTCTATCCTTGTAGATGCAGATGAGGATGGATATTTACTTCAGATATTCACAAAACCATTAGAAGACAGACCAACCCTATTTTTTGAAATCATACAACGTATGGGAGCAAAAGGATTTGGTGCAGGAAACTTTAAGGCACTCTTTGAGTCTATAGAAAGAGAGCAGGCACAGAGAGGAACTTTATAAATTCTTAAGTACGCTTTCGCGAAAGCGTAAAGCTGTTATTTACACAATTACAATTATTTAACTAAAACTTCGTCTTAGAAATAGGACGGAGTTTTTTGTTATTCTATTTTTGGAATAACAATTGTATTACATGCTTTGTACAACCAAATAACGACCTAAGATGAAGTCACATAACAAATACATACCTGCCTTATTAATAATGATAGTATTTCTTGTGAGTACTGCCTTTATGCAGGCGCCAGTAAGTAATGGTGTGATGAAACATAAGGATACATATCAAGCGGGAGAATGGCTTAAATTTAGAGTGCATTACGGGTTGCTTACTGGTGGTTATGCTACTATAGATATTAAAGATGCTACCTATAAAGGAAAGCCAGTACATCATATAAAAGGTTTTGGAGAGACTACGGGGATTGTGGGTCTGGCCTTCGGAGTAGAAGATTACTATGAAAGCTGGGTAGATAAAAAGACAGATTTGCCATATAAGTTTCTTCGTAAAATAGATGAGGGTGGTCACACTAAGAATAAAGTCATAGAGTTTGATCAAGTGGCACATAAAGCGCATATAAACGATATAAAGCGTGATAAGAAAACCACTATTGATACAGAACCAGGCATTCAGGACATGGTCTCTGCAATGTATTACTTGCGTAATAATCTTACTACAGACGGGCTAAAGGCAGGTGATGAAGTCAATCTCACCATGTTTTTTGATGGAGAAAATTATCCATTTAAAATGCGTTTTTTGGAAAGAGAGACGATTCGCACGAAGTTTGGGAAGGTAAAGACATTAGTTTTTAGACCACTTGTACAGTCTGGTCGTGTTTTCCAAGAAAAAGAAAGTCTTACCATATGGGTAAGTGATGATGATAATAAAATACCGCTTCGTATTAAGGCAGAATTATCTGTAGGCTCACTTAAAGCAGATCTAGACGCTTATAAAGGACTTAAGCATCCTTTTGAGATCGTGTTTGATTAAGGATTTTGTAAATTGCCACTTAATAAATCAGGCAACACAGCGTTGATGTTTATCAAATATGAAGTATTTGATAAGCTCAATATTTACGGTCCAATAACTACTCATGAAAAAGCCCATTCAACCAGACATAGAAAAAATCATCAATCAGCTTGATGATAAGTATGAGAAGATAGATCAAGATCTTGATGACCATCTTGAAGGATTACTGCAAAGTAAGCCTATCACTTACTGGGACTACATCCATACAGACGCATTATTAAGTTTGCAGTTGCCACGCACGAGCATGCCAGATGAAAATGTGTTTATCATGTACCATCAAGTTAATGAGCTGCTATTTAAAATGGTACTTTGGGAGATTGAGCAAGTAGCTCACCATCCTAATCTTACAGTAGATTTTTTTAGTTCTCGTTTAGGGCGCATAAGTAGGTATTTTGATATGCTTACAAGTTCTTTCTCGATTATGCAAGAAGGAATGGATGTCGAGCAGTACATGAAATTTAGAAAAACCCTTACTCCAGCTAGTGGTTTTCAAAGTGCGCAGTATAGAAAAATTGAGTTTGCAAGTACAGATTTAATAAATCTTATAGATAATCGCTTTCGCGAAAGCATAGACCGCAATACTCCTTACGAACATGCGTTAGAACATCTATATTGGCAAGCCGCCGGCAAGAATTATCATACTGGTAAAAAATCTTATTTGCTCACAGCCTTTGAAGAGAAGTATAAAAACGACTTTGTAGCGTTTACAAAAGAATATAATACTATAAATTTGTATGCCCGCTTTAAAAGTTTACCTCAAGAAGTCCGTGAGAATCAAAAGTTACGTGATGCTATGCGTCACTACGATTACACAGTAAATGTTACTTGGGTAATGTCTCATTATCATGCTGCAAATCACTACTTAAATAATGGTGAGAAAGTGGTAGAGGCAACAGGCGGAAGCGAATGGACAAAATATATGCACCCTAAATACCAGCGACGTATTTTCTTTCCAGAAGTCTGGACTGCAGAAGAGCTTGCAAACTGGGGGCATGATGTATAATGAATGACAACTTACTTTTTGTGAAATATAACCACCTATATCTTTTAGTTTTTTTTAGTTTTTTAATATCTAGTTGTGGAGATAAGTCTACTGATGCCTTAAGTGATGAGGCTATTTATACGGCGCCACCAGAAGTAGTCAAAGAGTACGGTTACGTGCTTGATGATTATATTGTAGAGCGAGATACTGTGCAGTCAGGAGATAGTTTTGGAAAAATTCTTTTTGATGCAAATGTAGATTATGCAACTATAGAAGAGATTTCTGACTCTGTTGTGTCGGTATTTGATACTCGGAAAATTAGAAAAGGAAAGCCATATGTCTTACTTAAATCAAAAGATTCTCTAGAGGCTGCTCAGGTATTTATTTATGAGCAAAATAGGGAAGATTACGTCGTGGTAGATTTTCAAGAAAATGTAAAAGCTGCGGCAAGAAAACATCCTACAACAACTTATGAGCGTGAAATCTCTGGAGTAATAAACAGCAATCTATCTTCTACTTTTGATGATCTTGGCGTAAGTGTGAATGTTGCTTATAAAATGGCAGATATTTATGCGTGGACTATTGATTTCTTTAAACTTCAAAAAGGTGACCGCTTCAAGGCAATTTATGAGGAACGCTTTGTAAATGATACAATTCCTGCGGGAGTAGGTAAAATTAAAGCTGTTCTTTTTGAACATGCAGGACGTGAGATTTATGCATTTAGATTTGCAAATGACTCACTAGCTGGAGGTTTTGACTACTTTGATGAAAATGGTGACAACCTACGTCGTGCATTCTTAAAAGGCCCACTTAAGTTCAATAGAATCTCATCTAGATATAATCTTAAGCGACGTATAAAGTACTATGGTTATAAGTTGCGACCACATAAGGGAACAGACTTTGCTGGAGCTATAGGTACTCCTATTCTTGCCACTGCAGATGGGGTGGTGACTAAATCTGAACGACGTGGAGGTAACGGTAATTATGTAAAAATACGCCACAATGCTACTTATGATACGCAATACCTACACATGCAAAAAAGAGCTGTAAAAGTAGGTCAGTCTGTGCGTCAAGGAGATGTAATAGGAACTATAGGGATGACAGGAAATTCTGGTGGACCTCACGTGTGTTATCGTTTTTGGAAAAATGGAAAACAAGTGGATCCTTTTAAAGAAGATCTTCCAGCATCAAAACCGCTAGATGAGCTACTCAAGCCTATTTACGATAGTATACGTAAGCCTCTCAGATTGCAATTAGATAATATTCCATTTATGAGTGAAGCAGAAATGGAATTTGCACAACAGCAAACAGAAGAAAAACAACAATAATCTTATAGAACCTACCTAATGAAAAGTATAAACCCAACTACAACGGCAGCTTGGAAAGCATTAGAAACGCATTACAAGGAAACAAAAGATACGCTATTAGTTGATTTTTTTAAGGATAGCGCTCGTGCAGAAGAGTTCACAATCATTTGGGATTCCTTATATGTAGATTATAGTAAAAATAGAATCACAACAAAAACTCGTGAGTTACTTGTACAACTTGCAGAAGAGGTTGGCTTAAAAGAGGCAATTGACAGCTATTTTGGTGGGGATGCAATAAATACTACCGAAGATAGAGCAGTGATGCATACCGCGCTACGTGATGAAAAGAGTGACGCTTTTGCTAAGGAAGAAGTAGAAGAGGTGAAAAAGTCAATCGAAATTTTTACTGAAAAAGTTATTTCTGGCAAGCATAAAGGAGCTACCGGTAAAGAGATTACAGACGTTGTAAACATAGGTATAGGTGGGTCAGATCTTGGGCCAGTGATGGTTGTTGAGGCATTGCAGTATTACAAAAACCACTTGACTACGCATTTTATATCAAATGTAGATGGTGATCATGTAATGGAGACCATTAAAAATCTTAATCCAGAAACAACGCTTTTTGTAATAGTATCAAAGACATTTACAACTCAAGAGACGTTGAGTAACGCCACAACAGTAAGAAAGTGGTTTGTAAATCAACTAGGAGAAGAAGCGGTGAGTAACCATTTTGTTGCAGTGTCAACAAATGAGGAGGCTATTGCTAGCTTTGGTATTTCTTCAGATAACGTATTTCCTATGTGGAACTGGGTAGGAGGACGCTTTTCTCTTTGGAGCTCAGTAGGTTTATCTATAGCGCTTGCTGTGGGTTTTAAAAACTTTGAAGGCTTACTCCATGGTGCATTTAAAATGGATGAGCATTTTAAAAACACGTCATTTGATCAAAATATTCCAGTGATTACGGCACTCTTAAGTGTGTGGTATAATAATTTTTATGGAGCAGAGACAGAAGCTGTTATTCCTTATTCCCAATATTTACATAGACTTCCAGCATACTTGCAGCAAGCAATTATGGAAAGTAACGGGAAAAGCGTAGATCGCAACGGTGACCGCGTTACTTATGAAACTGGAAATATTATTTGGGGTGAACCTGGAACAAACTCACAACACGCATTTTTCCAATTGATACATCAAGGAACAAAATTAATTCCTGCAGATTTTATTGGTTTCAAAAAGTCACTTCACGGTAATCAAGATCACCATGATAAGCTTATGGCAAATTTCTTTGCACAAACAGAAGCACTCATGAATGGTAAGACTGTATCTCAAGTGGAGCAAGATTTTGAGGGAAGTACGCTTTCGCGAAAGCGTATAGAAGAACTCATACCTTTTAAAGTTTTTGAAGGAAATAAGCCTACAACCACTATTTTAGGGGAGAAGCTCACTCCAGAGAGCTTAGGGTCACTGGTAGCAATGTATGAGCATAAAATCTTTGTACAAGGAGTGATATGGAATATATACTCTTATGATCAATGGGGAGTTGAGCTAGGAAAACAACTTGCAAAAAAAGTGCTTAATGAGTTTAGTACTGGAACAAGTGAAAATCATGATGGTTCTACTAAGAATTTAATGAAATACTATAAAGAAGCGTAGTAAATAATTGACTACTAGTATTTTATTGAGAAACCCTTCAGGCTAATGTTTGAAGGGTTTTTTTTGTGCGCTTGATAGCGAATGAACCTGCTTGTATAAGTTAACGTTAAGTTAATATTGGCACTCCACAAATTTAGAGTAATTTTGCAGCGCTAATTATTAACAAATATCATGAAGAAAATTACATTTTTATCATTGATCGCCATGTTTCTAGTGACGGTATCGTCATTAGCACAAGGGGTAACGACAAGTTCTATCTCTGGACGTGTGTTAGACAACACAGAAGGTCCATTGCCTGGAGCAAACATTATTGCAACGCACGTGCCTACAGGTTCTGTGTATGGAGCAGTAACAGATTTTGATGGTTTTTACCGTCTACCTAACCTTAAGTCAGGAGGTCCTTACAACGTTACAATTACTTATGTAGGATTTGAGGATTATGCACTTAATGGATTTAGTTTATCTCTTGGTGAGACTAAGAGAATTAGTGTGACAATGCAAGAAAATGCAAATGCTCTTGATGAGATTGTAATTACTGGCTCAAACAACAGTATTTTCAACACTAATAAAACGGGATCAGAAACTTCTATTTCTGAACGTGACATTGCTACTATTCCTTCTGTTTCTAGAGGAATTGCAGACTTTGCTCGTGTTACTCCTCAAGCTCAACTTTCTGAAGGAGATGATGGTTTTTCTATCTCTTTAGGTGGTCAAAACAACCGTTACAACGCAATCTATATTGATGGTGCTGTTAACAATGATGTTTTTGGACTTGCAGGATCAGGTACTAACGGAGGTCAAACGGGTGTAAGTCCTTTCTCTGTAGATGCTATTGAGTCTTTCCAAATTAACCTAGCTCCTTTTGATGTACGTCAGTCAGGATTCTCTGGTGGTTCTGTAAACGCTGTAACACGTTCTGGTTCCAATAACTGGGAAGGTAGTGTATACGGTTTCTTAAGAAACGAAAGTCTTGCTGGAAAAACTCCAGTAGATTTAACAAACGAAGGTGACGAGCGTGAGAAGCTTGCAGAATTTTCTGCTAAGACTTACGGTATCCGTATAGGAGGACCAATTGTAAAGGATAAATTATTTTTCTTTGCAAATTATGAGCGTCAAGATGACGAGACTCCACAACCATTCAACTTCTCAAACTATCAAGGAAGATCTTCTGAAGCAGAAATTGCAAACCTTGCTAGCTTCTTGCAATCTGAGTATGGTTATAACCCTGGTACATTTGATAACAATACTAGAACTTTAGAAAGCGACAAGATAAACTTACGTTTAGATTGGAACATCAACGATAATCACAAAGTTTCTATCCGTCAAGGTGTAGTTGAGGCAACAAACTTAGAAGCTCGTAACTCAGGAGAAAGAGGAATTGGATTCATCAATGGATCTGAGTTTTTTGAAACTAAAACATATTCTACTGCATTTGAATTAAACTCTACGTTTGGTTCTAAATTTGCAAACAACTTGAAGATTGGATATACTTCAGTAAAGGATGATAGAGATCCTTCTGGAAATCCATTCCCTACAGTAGACATTCAAGATGGTGGAGGTACAATCTCTTTTGGATCTGAACCATTCTCAACTGCAAACTTACTTGAGCAGGATATCTTTACTATTAATAACAACTTCCAGATTTTTTCTGGACGTCACGCTGTAACTCTTGGTGCGAATCTTGAGATAGCATCTGCTAAGAACTTATTCTTTGCTTATAACTATGGAGATTATACTTTTGAAGATCAGTTTGATGCTGATGATAACTTAGTTTCTTCTGGACTTGATCAGTTCTTAGCTGGGCAAGATGCAGATGTATTCCAACATGGTTATTCTCTAGTAGGTAATGGTGCTGTAGGTGATGAGTCTGCTGGATCTGCAGATTTTGGAACTTCACAATTAGGTTTCTACGTTCAAGATGAAGTTCAAGTAACTGAAAACTTCAAAATAACAGGAGGTATCCGTGTGGATGTTCCTTATTGGGAAGATGGTACTGTAAATGATGACTTCAATACAAGAACTGTTGGTCTATTAACTGCTGCAGGTAAAGATTTACAAGGAGCACGCGTAGGACAAGGAGTAGATGCTTCTGCTCACATTGCACCACGTTTAGGATTTAACTGGGATGTATTTGGAAACAACACTACACAAGTACGTGGAGGATTAGGAGTATTTACTTCAAGACTTCCATTAGTATGGCCAGGAGGAACTTACAACAACAATGGTGTTACTGGAGGATTTAGCTTTATCTTCGGAGAGGAATTCCAACCTGATGTAAACCAGCAAACGCAGGTTGTAGCAGCTGGTTCTGGAGGAGTAGGTGGAAACATCGACCTTTTTGCTAAGAACTTTAAGCTTCCACAAGTAGGAAAGTATAACATTGCTATAGATCAAAAATTACCAATTTGGGGATTAATTGCATCTGCAGATTTCTTATATAATGATGTACTTACAGATGTTTACTATGAGAACTTAAACTTAGGTGAGCCAGTAGGAACTTATGAAGGAGCAGATAACCGTCCATTCTATAATCGTAGTGACGAAATCGATGATACTTACGGAAGAATCATTTTAGCATCAAACACAAACGAAGGATCTTCTTATAATGCAACTTTTACACTTAGAAAACCATTCCAGAATGGATTCCAAGGGCAAGTTTCTTATTCTTACGGAGAGTCTGAAAAAATATTTGATGGAACTTCTTCTCAAAACAGCTCACAGTGGAGAGGGATTCAAACTGTAAACGGTAAGAACTCAGATATTCCTTTATCTAGATCTGACTTTTCATTAGGAAGCCGTATCTCAGGAAACGCATCTTATGAGATTGAATATGGAGGAGATTTCGGAGGAAAAACTACAATAGGTCTTTTCTATGAAGGATCACAATCTTCGCCTTATAGCTTTACATATAGAGAAGGACGTGATTTATTAAATGACGATTCAAGAGATAATGCTCTTATCTATGTACCTACAAATGCTTTAGATGCAAATCAGATTAATATTGCAGATATTGTAGATAGAGAAACTGGTGTAGTTCTTGTTCCAGAACAAGCACAACGTGAGATTCTTGAAGCATTTATCGAGAATGATGATTATCTAAGCACTCGAAGAGGAAAGTATGCAGAGCGTAACGGTTCAAGAGGACCTTGGAATCACATTGTTGACTTTAAGTTGTTACAAGATATATATGTAAAAACTGGAGATAAGAAGAGTACATTCCAAATCTCTTTAGACATCTTCAACTTCACAAACTTTATCAATAAAGATTGGGGAGTACGTAAATTTGTAGGATCTAATGTATCTCCACTTCAAACCGTATCTACTTCTAATAGTGAGCCAGTATTCAGTATAGTTGAAAGCTTATTCAATGTTGATGAAAATGGTAATCTATTGAGTGACAATATTGATCGAGTTGATGATCAAGGACTTCAATCTTCAAGATGGCAAATGCAAGTAGGTCTTCGTTATATCTTTAACTAAGAACTATTATCACATAATTGCAATCGCAATAATAAAGCCGCTACTGGAAACAGTAGCGGCTTTTGTTTTTATGGATTATCTTTGAGCTTTAAACTTATTAAACCATTTATTTATGTACTCAGTTGTTCAATTTGTCCATTCGTACTGGGCTTACCTTGTAGTTATCGTTCTTGTGGTTGCCACATTTAATGCACTCACAAAATTCTTTGGAAAAAAAGAGTATGGCGGAAAAGATATGAGCTTAGCTTTATTCACCCTTATAACGATGCACATACAACTGCTTATAGGTCTTGTGCTGTGGTTCGTGTCTCCTAATGGATTACAAGCTATAAAAGCAAATGGTATGGGAGGACTCTCTAGTCAAGCAAGACAACTTGCGGTAGAGCATCCATTTTTAATGATTATTGCAGTGGTGCTTGTAACCATTGGTTATTCTAAGCATAAAAAACAACGCCTATCTACGCCTAAATTTAAGAAGATAGCCATATTTTATACACTTGCACTTATCGCAGTGCTAGCAATTATACCATGGAATCAGTGGTTTTAATAGCCATTGATTAACTATTTATAAAGGTTATTATTACGCTTTTGCGAAAGCGTACTAGAAAATAGAAAGCCCAAAATCATATTGATTGCGGGCTTTTAATTTAAATAATAAGATTAATCAGAGAGTTCTTTCTTAATCAAATAAATATATACTGGGAAGTGGTCACTATAGCCACCTGTATAGCCACCATTTGCAAAACTTCTGTAAGGATATCCTTTATAACGACCCTTGGGGTTGCTCAAGTAGCTTTTGTTGTAAATGCCAGCTTTATAATATCTGAAAGAGGTGTAGTCATCATCTAGTAGCGGCGCACTTATAATTATCTGGTCAAAGAGGTTCCATCCATCGCGATACGCAAGGGTTCCTATGCCCTTTTTAAATATGGATTCCATTGGGTTATAAAGTTCTTTATCTCTTACTTTTTTAATCTTGTGTTGTGTTTGTAACACTTTTTTCACACTAGCATTTGTAGGGTCATCATTGAGGTCTCCCATGATAATAATCTTTGCATAAGGATCATTGCTTTGTAAACTGTCTGTGATTTTCTTAGTTAGTGAAGCTGCGTCCATTCGTTTTTTTCTGCTCTTCGCTTCTCCGCCAGATCTAGACGGCCAGTGGTTTACAATGATATGTATCATATCACCATCTAGTAAGCCAGATACAAGAAGCTGATCCCTTGTAAACTTACGTTTTGATGAATTATCAATCTCGTAAATGAGTAACTCATGCTTGCTAGTAAATAATGGCTTAAATAGCCTCTTTTGATACAACAGCGCTACGTCTATACCTCTCCTGTCTGGAGAATCGTAATGCACGATACCGTAATCTTTCGGCAGTAATTGTGGGTCATTTGCTAGTGCTTCTACAGTTTTTCTGTTTTCGATTTCTGCTAGTCCTATGATGGCGGGGCTATTTTTTGTAACGTCTTTACCTATATCTGCAATTACTCTGGCGATGTTGCTCACCTTGTCTTGGTATATCGTCTCGGTCCAATGATCCTTTCCCTCAGGTGTACGATCATCATCATAAGTGATGGGGTCATTGATGGTGTCAAATAGATTTTCGACGTTATAAAATGCTATAGTGTGAGCTCTATATTTATTGGTTTGTTGCGCTTTCGCGAAAGCGTAAAAACATAACAATATCACAAGTAATGATAATCTCTTGGATTTTAATTTTTCAGAAAGCATTTGTGTTTTATGTAAGATTTTTCGTAATATGCAAATCAAATGTAATGAATTTCAGCGCTTTACGATTTTAAAACTTTCGTCTAGTAATATTTAAAACTGAGATATCACATGAACTGGGAGCTATGAACAAAAATTTATTACGTTACGCTTTCTTATTATTTAGCGGTGTATTGTGGTCTCAAGCACAACTTAAAGGAACGATAATAGACGCCATCAGTTCACAGCCAGTTCCAGAGGTGAGTATAAAAATCCAAGGGGCTAATAGCAATGCAAAAACGGATGCACTTGGTGTATTTATATTGAACAATATTGAGTTGTACGGAGATCAAATTTTAATTGTAGAAAAAAACGGCTTCGTTACAAAGAGGCTACCTGTCATTATAAATGATAAAGAACTATTAGAACTTCAAATTGTAACCCTAGACGTCGATATTACTGAAGAACAACGGCAGATAGGATTAATCTCATTATCAGAAAATGATTTAATTAGTGACGATACGCAAGAGAGTTTTAATACCTCAGGATTATTATCTGCTGGACGAGATGCTTTTTTGAGTGCGGCTGCATTTGATTGGAGTGCTACCTTTTTCCGGCCAAGAGGGCTAGATAATGCAAACGGAAAACTTCTCATTAATGGGATAGAAATGAATAAACAGTTTAACGGGCGCCCGCAGTGGGGAAGTTGGGGCGGACTTAATGATGCACAGCGCAATCGTGAGTTTACACAAGGATTAAAAGCGAGTGAGTATAGTTTTGGAGGGCTAGCTGGTGTAACAAATATAATCATGCGAGCATCTCAGGAGCGAAAAGGAGGTAGGGTTTCATATGCCGCAGCTAGTGCTTCTTATCAAGGTAGAATAATGGGAAGTTATAATTCTGGCTTATCTCAGAAAGGATGGGCTTATGGCGTATTGTTGTCTCGTCGTTTTGGTAAAGAAGGTTTTCAAGACGGTACTTTATACGATGCCAACTCTATATATCTATCTGTAGAAAAGAAAATAAATAATAACCACAGTCTTAATTTTTCTTCCTTTTACACACCTAATCGCCGTGGTCGTGCTTCTTGACTTACACAAGAACAAGTTAATCTTAAAGGACGCACTTACAACCCATATTGGGGTTTTCAAAATGGAGAGCAGCGAAATGCTAGAATGCGCAAAATTGAAGAGCCAGTATTCATGATTAACCACTACTGGGGTATAAGTGATAAGACAAGTATTAATACAAATTTAGGGTATCAAGTAGGCACTATAAAAAGTGGTAGAATAGATAACGGAAGCCTTAGGAATCCAGCGCCAAATTATTATCAGCTCCTGCCTAGTTTTGCACTTCAAGATTCAAGTCCTACTGCGGGAGATTTTCAAACAGCATATTTACTGCAACAAGACTTCATAAATGATGGTCAGCTAGACTGGGAGTCAATATATCAAGCTAATATAGGAGGAGGTAACTCAAAAATAATTCTTCAAGATGATGTGGTGGGAGATAAACAAATATCTGCAACTATTATTTTGAACTCTCAGCTCACTGACGCAATTACCATAAATGGAAATCTTTCTTATAGAGATTTGAAGAGTGAAAACTATGCGCAGGTAAGTGATTTACTTGGAGGCGAGGGATTTCTTGATATAGATAATTTCTCTGTAAGCGAGAGTCAGGATGGTCAAGAAGGCGATCTTGCACAAAGTGATGTGCGTAACCCTAACCGCATTGTTCAAGTAGGAGATCGATATAAGTACAACTATAATATCAATTCAAGTACAATAAGCGGATTTGCTCAAGCACAGTTTACTTTTAAGAATACAGATTTTTTTATTTCTGGCACGGCAAGTACTACAAGTTATCAGCGAGAGGGATTATTTGAGAACGGAAATTTTGTGGGTGAGAATTCCTTTGGACCAAGTGAGAAACTTTCATTTACAGATGGAGGATTAAAAGCCTGTGCGACTTATAAATTTACAGGTAGACATATAGTAACAGTAAACGGAGCTTACTATACCACTGCTCCTTCCATTAGAAATAGTTTTAGTAATGCTAGACAAAATAATGATGTAGTAAATAACCTAACATCAGAACAAATACAAAGTGTGGATGCTAGCTACATTTATAGATCGCCTATTGTAAAAGCACGTCTCACAGGATTTTATACAGGCTTTCAAAACGGAACTGATTTGGGATTCTTTTTTACTCAAAATTCGATAGCACAAACGGAGGCATCTTTTGTGCAAGAAGTGCTTACTAATGTTGCGCGGCAAAATATAGGCGTAGAAGTAGGAATAGAGGCGCAGGTATTACCTACGCTCAAGTTAAAGGCAGCTGCATCTGTAGGTCAATATACGTATGCAAATAATCCAGATATCTACTACACTTCTGATGATTTTGATGGACCTCAGACTTTTGGAGATGGGAAAGTTATATTCAATAATTTGCACGTTGCTGGCGGGCCAGAAAGAGCCTATCAACTAGGTCTTGAGTATAGAGATCCAGATTTTTGGAGTTTTGGGATCACCGTAAATCATTTTTCTAATGCTTACATAGACATTAGTAATCTAGCACGTACAGCAAATTTTAACCAAGACATAGACGGTCAGCCATTCAACGATTTTGATACGGATGTGGCCAAGGGTTTGCTTAGACAATCACAAATAGATGATTACAATCTCGTAAATATTATAGGTGGGAAATCTTGGAGGATAGGAAGTTACTTTGTAGGCTTTTTTGCAACAGTAAATAACGTGCTCAATGAAAATTATATTACGGGTGGCTTTGAAGATTCTCGTAGAGTAAATTATAGGTCAAAACTTGAAGAATCTGAGCGAGCGACTCCCATTTTTGGCGATCGGCTATTCTTTGGGAGAGGAACTACATACTACGCAAATGCTTACGTTAGATTTTAAACTTTAAAATTAAGATGATGAATTTAATCCAGAAACTATCAATAGGTGCCACGATTGTCTTAATTATAGGCTGCGTAAATGATGATGAGTTCACAACACCGCTGCTTGAAATCACTGAGCCAGCTCTAGACGGAGAAATAATCACCATCGCACAACTAGTAAATCTCTATGAGCAAGCTGTTTTGAGTGAAGCAGATAATCTTGGTATCAATGCTACTAGCGAGGCAGATATTACAGCCTTACGTAGCACATTTAGACTTGATCTTTCTGAAACCAATCGTTATGTAGAAGGTTTTGTGATAAGTAGTGATGCCTCTGGAAACTGGTTTGAAGAGCTCATCATACAAGATGCAGCAAGTAGTCCTACAGCAGGTGTTCGCGTACTTATAGATGAAAGTCCGCTGTTTACCTATTATGAAGTGGGTCGCAAGGTATTTGTAAAGTTAGGTAATGCAACACTAGACAATCAAGCTATAGGAGGTTTGTGGATAGGAGATAGTAACGGAGTATTAACGCTAGGCATGACAGATAATCTAGACAAAATCCCAGCGCCAGCACAGTTTAGCTTTATGCAGAGATCAACCATTATTGAAGAGATAATTCCGCTGGAGGTTACTATAGAAGATTTTAGTAATGAGTTAGAAAATATATTCGTCAAGCTCACAGATGTTCAGTTTATAAAGGAGGATGTCATTGATGGGAGTGTTACCTATGCGGGAGAACCTCTTGATGAGTTTGATGGAGAGCGAGAACTGGTACATTGTGCGACTGGGCAATCCACTATTGTAAGTACAAGTACCTTTGCAAATTTTAAATCCATATTGCTACCAGATGGAGTTGGCAGTATATCTGGAGTGCTCACACGTAACTTTTTTGGAGACACGTATAACCTTGCGATTAATGATCCAGAAGCCGTCATTTTTGATGGGACAGACCGCTGTGATCCCGTAGAAATAGATTGCGGCTCAGCTAGTGGAATGGGAGAAAATATACTATTTGAAGAGTTTTTTGAGACGCAAACTAATAACAACCCTATAATAGGCAATGGCTGGACTAATTATCAAGAAGACGGTACACAAGCATGGGAGGCATATACCAGCACAGGTCAAAATGCCTCATTAGGTAGGTCTGCGAGAATTGCATCTGCTTTTTCCGGAGATGCGAGAACGGTGTCTTGGTTAATCACTCCGCCATTAGATTTCACATCAAATACGGGAGAAACCTTACGTTTTAGAACCTCAAATAGTTTTGCAGACGGCAGTAGGTTGACCATACTTTTTTCTAACGATTGGGATGGCGATGTCACAACAATCGCTGCTTCTACTTGGGATGTGCTAGCCGCAGCAGATATTGTGGCAGATAATGATTTCTTTGGAAACTGGATTGACTCTGGTATTGTAGATCTCTCTTGTGTCACAGGTACTGGCTATGTTGCATTTAGATATAACGGATCTGGAAATGCAAGTTTTGACGGTACTTATGAACTTGACGAGATTCAAATTAAAGCAAATTAGAAATCTTTTTATTCAGGTCTTTTAGATAAAATACTATACACAGGAAAATGATCGCTATAGCCGCCTAAATATCTTTTTCCTGCATAGGTGCGGAAGGGTGTTCCTTTAAACTTCCCTTCATATTCTGTGAGGAAAAAGTCATTGTAAATATCTGACTTCTCGTAAAGAAGTGTGTTTTCGTGTAGCTGTACAAAATTGTTCGAAAAGATAATTTGATCAAAAATGAACCACTCAAACCTATAGTTTAAACTTCCCTCATATCTTGTTCCTAAGTACAGCATAGGGTTATAAAACTCAGTTTTAACGAGGTTGTTTTTTACGCTTTCACTGTGTGGCCCGTCGTTAAAATCGCCCATAATGATAATCTTCACTTTATGGTCTTCATTCATGAGTTTATTAATAACTTCCCTATTGCGCTGAGCTGCTGCAATGCGCTTTTGTGAGGTTTCATTCTCACCAGATCTTCGCGAAGGCCAGTGATTTACTAGTATGTGAACAGGATTTCCTAAAAGTTCTCCTTGAACATAAAGAATGTCACGCGTATAGTCTCTGCCACCTTCATCGGCTTCTAGGTAGAGTGTGATGG
This sequence comes from Dokdonia sp. R78006, assembly GCF_042466145.1. NCBI lineage: Bacteria > Pseudomonadati > Bacteroidota > Flavobacteriia > Flavobacteriales > Flavobacteriaceae > Dokdonia > Dokdonia sp. R78006. The sequence continues at coordinate 1,414,238 of NZ_JAXHBU010000001.1, forward strand.
GCTCACTCTGTGTTACTTTAAAATCTGCTTTTTTGTATAGTAAAGCTACGTCAATACCACGCTCATCTGGAGAGTCATAATGAACAATATCATAGCCTTCATCTTTGAGGTTGTCTGTCGCAATAAGTGATTCTAATACGGATCTATTTTCCACTTCGGCAACTCCTAGGAGAGAAGGTGAGGTCTTAGTGTCATCCTTTCCTATGTTTGAGATGACTTTAGATAGTTTGGCTATTTTCTTATTAAACTTATAGCTATTCCACTCCTTAAAACCGTTCGGTGTGAAGTCGTCATCTAGCGTTTTTGGGTTGTTTGTCGTGTCAAAAAGATTTTCTAGGTTGTAAAAGCCTACTGCACATTGTATTTTTTCTTGTTGCGCTTTCGCGAAAGCGGAATCATCCTCCATAATGAATAGTGTCTATGAGTGTTACAATTTAGTCAAAAAGACTGCAATCCATTTGCTACCTTTGTTAATATGATCGAAACAGAAAAAATAGATTATGAAAAGTGTGTGCTGGTGGGGCTAGTTACCCAAAAGCAATCACACGATAAAATGACGGAATACCTTGATGAACTTGAGTTTCTTGCTTATACAGCAGGAGGTGAAGTTTTAAAGCGTTTCTCTCAAAAATTAGAAAAACCTAATCCCAAAACTTTTATAGGGACAGGGAAGATGGAAGACGTTGCTGCATATGTAGAGCAGCACGATGTGGGTACTGTGATCTTTGATGACGAACTTACTCCCGGACAACAACGTAACATAGAAGCAATCTTAAAATGTAAGATTGTAGATCGCACCTATTTGATACTTGACATTTTTGCTCAGAGAGCTCAAACGAGTTATGCACGCACACAAGTGGAGCTTGCTCAGTATGAATATTTGTTGCCTAGACTTACAGGTTTATGGACACACCTTGAACGCCAGCGTGGAGGTATAGGTATGCGTGGACCTGGAGAGACAGAGATTGAAACAGATAGGCGTATTGTGCGTGACCGTATTACCTTGCTTAAAAAGAAGATGCTTACTATAGATAAGCAAATGGCTACCCAGCGTGGTAATCGTGGTGCACTTGTGAGAGTAGCTCTCGTAGGTTATACGAATGTGGGTAAGAGTACCCTCATGAATGTAATAAGTAAGAGTAAAGTATTTGCCGAAAATAAACTTTTTGCAACCTTAGATACTACCGTACGTAAAGTGGTGGTAGGGAATCTTCCTTTTCTACTTTCAGACACGGTAGGATTTATACGTAAGTTACCTACACAGCTAGTAGATTCTTTTAAAAGTACGCTTGATGAAGTGCGTGAGGCAGATTTACTACTGCATGTGGTAGATATTTCTCATCCGCAATTTGAAGATCACATTAATGCTGTAAACCAGATTCTTGATGAGATTGAGAGTATGGATAAGCCTACGCTTATGGTTTTTAATAAGATTGATGCGTATACGGCAGAGGCTTATGATGACGAAGATCTTATGGTAGAGCGCACTGGTGCACACTATACGCTTGACGAGTGGAAGGAAACATGGATGTCACGTACTAATGGTGATGCTATCTTTATCTCTGCACTTAACAAAAATAACTTTGAGGAGTTCAGAAAGAAAATCTACGAACGCGTAAGAGAGATTCACGTAACAAGATTTCCTTACAATGCTTTTTTGTATCCAGAATATGAGGAGCAAGTGGGAAATAGCGAGGAAGAATAGGGTTATTTATTCTTAATAGCGTAATAGAAAAAATCGAAGGCTTTCTTAGGGCCTTCGATTTTTTTTTGCTCAAAAGCGATGGTTGAGCTTTTACTATTATTCTTGATTTTTTGAAACCTCTCATAAAAGACTAATCCGTAAATAGTACCTTTACCTCAAAATAATATTATATGCTTATTATAGGAATAGGCGGTGGTACCGGAAGTGGTAAGACTACCGTTGTAGATCAGATTGTGTCAGATCTACCAGAAGGACAAGTAACAGTAATTTCTCAAGATTCTTACTACAAAGATCTCTCTGCATTATCGATGGAAGATCGTAAGAAGGTGAACTTTGATCACCCTAACGCAATAGATTTTCCTTTGCTTTGCCAGCATCTTGTTGAGCTTAAAGAGGGAAGAAATATATTACAACCTATGTATTCATTTGTTGCACATAACCGCATTGATGAGACCGTCCTTACGAGCCCTACAAACGTGCTTGTGGTAGAGGGGATTCTTATTTTGACAGATCCTAATATTCGTAATCTTTTTGATATTAAAGTATTTGTGCATGCAGATAGTGATGAGCGTTTAATACGCCGTCTTAAGAGAGATATTGCAGAGCGTGGTCGTGATCTAGATGAGGTGTTAAATAGATATCAAACTACACTAAAGCCCATGCACCAGCAGTTTATTGAGCCTACAAAGGAGTTTGCAGATATCATTATACCTAATAATAGGTACAATACAGTGGCTGTAGATATCGTTCGTAGTATCATAAACGAACGATTACATTAAGGTTTTGTTATATTTACAACAATGAACATCAAGGAACTAAAACAGAAAAAATGGTTTAGAATAATGAGCAATAAATACTTGCTCATTTTTTTCATTTTTATAGTGTGGATGCTGTTTTTTGATGGAAGTTCTTATTTGTTACACAGAGAGCTCAATCAAGAATATGATAAGCTGGAAGGTAATAGAGCATACTTTAAAAAGGAAATAGCAGAGGATAATGCACAAATCTTACAACTTAAAGATAGTGCAGGTTTAGAAAGATTTGCTCGTGAAGAATACCTTATGAAAAAGGATAACGAGGAGATTTATATAATTGAATATCAGGATAGTTTATCTACAGAGAATGAAGACTAATTTATTTTCAGAATTTGACGCAGTTTCGGCAAAGGCTTTCAAGCAAAAAATACAGTTTGACCTCAAAGGGGCAGACTACAATGAGACGCTTGTCTGGCAAAGTCTAGAAGGAATACATGTAAAGCCTTTTTATCACAGTGATGAAATAAAAGAAACCGTCGCTGTTCAAGCTCCACAACAATGGTTTATAGGAGAGAAAATATTTATAGTAGATGCGGCTAAGTCGGCGCAAACGGCAAATAAAGCTATAGACAACGGAGCAGAGGCTATCTACTTTCAGGCAGAAACTTTGTTTGATCTTGAGCTGTTATTTGAAAGTTTAAAGCATAAAGGAATCCCTCTTTATTTTGAGCTCAGTTTTCTTGATGAAGATTTTTATAAACGTTTTCACGCTTTCGCGAAAGCGTATCATATCACCACAAAGCTCGATATCATTAATCATCTTGCACTTGATGGTAACTGGTATCACAATTTGCAAAAGGATCACGATATAGTGAGCAGTTTGCTAGAGGGAGAAGAAAGTAAACTTACTGTAGATACCACCTTATATCAGAATGCTGGTGCCACTATGGTACAGCAACTAGCTTACGGCATAGCTCATCTTACCGAATATTTAAATCATTGTGAGAAAGAGAAGCTTAGTGTAAATCTTGTCACTTTTGAAGTTGCAGTAGGAACTAACTACTTTTTTGAAATTGCAAAGCTAAGAGCACTCAGAAAGCTTGCTGCGGTAGTGCTGTCTGCATTTAACTACATGGATGCAGCTATTAGCATAATTGCGCACCCATCAAGACGCAATAAAACGATTTACGATTATAATATAAACATGCTGCGCACCACTACGGAGTGTATGAGTGCTGTGCTAGGTGGCGCAGACTGGGTGGTAAATATGCCTTATGATGCACTATATCACAAGACTAATAATTTTGGACAGCGCATTTCTCGCAATCAGCTCATTGTACTTAAAGAAGAAAGCTATTTTGATGTAGTTCAAAACCCTGCAGATGGTTCTTATTACGTAGAAGAGCTTACCTCGCAATTGGCTGAAAAAGCGCTTACTCTTTATAAAGATATAGAAGCGCAAGGAGGATTTTTGAGACAACTTAAAGAAGGGACTATCCAGCGTAAAATAAAAGAAAGTGCTGCAAAGGAACAGGCTAAGTTTGATGAAGGAGAGTTGATTCTTTTGGGGACAAATAAACATCCTAATCCAAAAGACGTAATGAAAGGTGAGTTAGAAATTTACCCTTTTGTAAAAATTAATCCTCGTAAAACATTACTGGAGCCTATAATTGCAAAACGCCTAGCTGAGGCATTAGAACAAGAACGTATTAAAGCAGAAAAGTAGTCTTATGAAAAAAGTGTATAACCTTATTGTTGCAATAATTATAGCAGTTGGAGTGGTATCATGTGAAAATCAAGCTTCACTTGAGTATAAACACGCAGATAAGGAACAAGTAATTAATTGTGAAAATGAAAATAATGCACTGCTTAATGAAGCACTGTACCAATTTGAACAAGATATTACAAATGCCTATGATCCAGAATCACAATTGATTAATAAGGCCTATGCAAATTTTTTATATGCTGGTTTTTCGGGAGTAGCAGAATATGAGCGATTAGCTACATCACATACTTTAGCAATAAGAAAGGAACTTGTAAAAGAAGGATTTATAAAAGACGGCGGATTTAAAAGTAATCTAGTGTATGATAATATTTTATGTGTTCTTAAAAATATAGAGGATCCGCAGCTTGCTCTTATGATAGAAGCGCTTGTTGATTCAAACACAATGGATCCAAAATTATTTAATTCTCGAATGAGAAATTTTGCATACAAATCTCAATCAGATAGATATACGGCTTTATATGTGGCTTTGGATACTTATTATCAACAGCTTACAATGACTGAGATTCCTGTAAAAAAAAGTAATGAGTAGAAGAAATATTCAACATATCACACTTTCTTCCCAAGAAGAAAATTCTCCTTCATTAGCAGAAGTTAAGATCACTACTACTGCAGAGAAGATTGATGTAAAGTCTCGTTATACAAAGGATGATGTGCAAGGGTTGGAGCATCTTGATTTTATTGCAGGTGTTGCTCCTCACTTAAGAGGTCCCTATAGTACGATGTACGTGCGTCGTCCATGGACGATACGACAGTATGCAGGTTTCTCAACTGCCGAAGATAGTAATGCGTTTTATAGAAGAAATCTCGCTGCAGGTCAAAAAGGGCTTTCGGTAGCTTTTGATCTTGCCACGCACCGTGGTTATGATAGTGATCATGAGCGCGTAGTAGGTGATGTAGGTAAGGCTGGTGTTGCGATAGATTCTGTAGAGGATATGAAAATTCTCTTTGATCAGATACCGCTAGATAAGATGTCTGTTTCAATGACTATGAACGGTGCCGTGTTACCTATTATGGCATTTTACATTGTAGCAGCTCAAGAACAAGGAGTGGATCCTGCACTGCTTTCTGGAACCATACAAAATGACATTCTGAAAGAGTTTATGGTGCGTAATACGTACATATATCCACCTACTCCTTCAATGAGAATTATCTCAGATATATTTGAATATACGGCTGCAAACATGCCTAAATTTAATAGTATATCTATCTCAGGATACCATATGCAAGAAGCCGGCGCTACTTGTGATATAGAACTTGCTTACACACTCGCAGATGGTCTAGAATACATAAAAACTGGACTCGCTGCAGGTATGGATATTGATAGTTTTGCTCCAAGATTATCATTTTTCTGGGCAATAGGGATGAACCACTTTATGGAAATTGCCAAAATGCGTGCAGCACGTATGCTTTGGGCAAAAATTGTAAAGCAATTTAATCCCAAAAACCCTAAATCTCTCGCTCTTAGAACGCACTGCCAGACAAGTGGGTGGAGCCTTACGGAGCAAGATCCTTTTAATAATGTGGCTCGTACTACCATTGAAGCTGCTGCTGCTGCCTTTGGAGGTACACAGAGTTTACATACAAATGCACTGGATGAGGCTATTGCCTTACCTACAGATTTTTCTGCGCGTATTGCAAGAAACACACAGATATTCTTACAGCAAGAAACGCATATTACAAAAACAGTAGATCCTTGGGCTGGTAGTTATTATGTAGAGTCACTTACAGATGATATTGCTCACCGAGCTTGGGAGCTTATTGAAGAAGTTGAGGAGCTAGGTGGAATGACTAAAGCGATTGAGGCTGGGATTCCTAAACTGCGTATTGAAGAGGCCGCTGCTAGAAAGCAAGCACGCATAGATAGTGCGCAAGATATTATTGTAGGAGTAAATAAATACCGACCTACAGAAGATGAGCACCTAGATATTCTTGATGTAGATAATACAAAAGTAAGAGAAGGGCAGCTTAAGCGTTTAGCAGATATTAGGGCAGCTCGTAATACCGAAAATGTAAAAAAAGCCCTCGCTGCACTTACAGAAGCGGCTCGTACGGGTAATGGTAATTTACTTGCACTGGCGGTTACAGCTGCACAGGAGCGAGCAACTTTAGGAGAGATTTCAGATGCGCTGGAAGATGTATATGGAAGGCACAAAGCACAAATCCAATCCTTTAGTGGTGTATATAGTAAAGAGATGAAACAAGATCCCGCTTTCGCGAAAGCGCAACAACTCGCAAATGAGTTTGCCGAACAAGATGGGCGTCGCCCAAGAATTATGGTTGCCAAAATGGGCCAAGATGGTCACGACCGTGGTGCCAAAGTGGTAGCGACAGGATATGCAGATATAGGATTTGATGTAGATATTGGTCCGTTATTTCAAACGCCTAAGGAAGCAGCAAAACAAGCAGTGGAAAATGATGTGCATATTTTAGGAGTGTCATCACTTGCGGCTGGTCATAAAACATTAGTGCCTCAAGTAATCGAAGAGTTGAAGGCGTTAGGAAGACCAGATATTATGGTAATTGTAGGTGGGGTTATTCCACAGCAAGATTATCAATTTCTATTTGATGCTGGTGCTGCAGCTGTTTTTGGTCCTGGAACAAAAATTAGCGAGGCTGCAATAGGTCTTCTAGAAATCATGATGAACTAATGAAGCATTACCTTCTTATATATCAATACGTAGAAGATTACCTCGAGAAGCGCACGCCGTATCGCCCAGATCATTTTACGCTTGCAAAAGAAGCAGTTGCTGCTGGTTATTTATTATTAGGTGGCGCCACAGAAAACCCTGCAGACCAGGGAATCTTAATTTTTAAAGTGTCTGATAAAAGTATCATAGAAGACTTTATCTTTCGAGACCCTTATGTGCAAAACGGCATCGTTTCTTCTTGGAAAATTAAAGAGTGGAATGTGGTTGTAGGCAGTTTACTAGAGCTGTGATTTTCTATTAATCATCACCCCAAGAGCTTCCGCTATTATGAGATTTGAAAAAATATTCTGGACGCGTTTCAATAAAATCTGTATCGTTAAACTCAAATAAAGAAGGATCTACCTCGCCACGCTGTATACTTTTTACTTTGTTTTCTTTGGTGTTTAGTTCATTAAAGACTTGGGTTATCTTGTCTTTCCATCCCTTTTCTGAGAGATTAGTTTTATTGTCAATCCCATTATCTCCAGTGTTTTTAGAGACCTTAAAAAGTAATGGGAAGTGCACATTTTCTGGCATGTTAGGAAAAACTAATGCTATCATTTCTCGTCTTACTTTAATCTCATCGGTATCAAAATTCTCTTGACGGATACTAAGATTGCTGTATAGCTTATAGTCAAGTTGGAGAGATTCAATCTCTAGTGCATTTTCTTTTGCGACAATAGCAGTATAATCGTTTAAGAAGCTATAGGTGTAATCGTAAGATGCTACAATAGGTGCGTATGGGAAGGTGTCTCTAGCTAATGCATTTTTATACCCTTCAATAGTGTATGTTGTCCATTTTGCTCCTCCATATGTGTTATATAAGATAACTTGGTCCTTATCATAATTTACGATGATACCAGCTTTATCACCTAGGAAGCCATTACCGCCTTGGTGAGTTTGCTCTCTTCGTATACTCTTTACATCTATGTGAAATGTAACTTCGGTTTTTGTGTTGCCTTCAATATTTTCAAGAATAATTTTGCCCACGAAAGGCTCATTTGTGTCACTTAGTTCTATAATTGGAGTTTTAGTTTCTGATGAGAAACCACAAGAATTGAGAACACAGAGTGCTACTAGTAATAAGAGAAAGCGAAGTTTTTGTATCATAATAAAGCTTGCATGTAATGTCAAGCAAACTTAGCAAAAACGACTTGTTATAAAAGTCTCTTTAGAAATATACTCTTACAAAAGGTTGCCATGCATCTGCATAAACAGAATCATCATTATCAAAAAGCACATTGTAACGCACTCCGATAGCGCCTAGGCTATTTCCTCCTACGTTAAGACGGTATCCCGCACCAAGAAAAAGTGCAGTATTCCAAGAGTTTGGAATATCTGGTTGTCCAGAAACCGATTGAAAAACGCGAAGCTGCTCAAACTCTCCAGAAAGCTGTAAGAAATCAAGAGGATTGGAAATCACAATAGCACTTGCTCCCACAAGTGTAGTTTTAAAATCACCAAATTTTTGATAGGTATAGTTAAGCCCTGGTCCAAAGGCAACATATTGATTGGGTTGGTATAACGCACTAGGCGCAACCGTGATATTTGTATTGTTTCGGCCAAAATTTAATCCTAATCCACCACCAAAACGCACCTTACTCCAGAAATCACTTTTTGGTGTAGTAGTAGTCTGTTGTGCAAAAAGGGTGTTGTTTCCTAATAACAGGAAACTAAAAACTAATATAGCGCAGGAAATTCTCTCTCTCATTGTTAATCGTATCATAATTAAGTGTTATAAATATAAGGATTATATGGACGAAAATGTTAATTATTGTATTTTTGCATCTCTATTGTCTCAAGACGCAGAACAAAAATATCAAATGGATAGATTTTCATTTCTGAATGCCGCACATACCGCTCACTTTGCTGAGCTTTACGATCAATATTTACTAAATCCAGATAGTGTAGAAGCTAGTTGGCGCGCTTTTTTCCAAGGTTTTGACTTTGGAATGGAGAATGCTGAGCCAGTTTCTGACGATTCAGGAACAACTCCAGCTGCTATTCCAGAAGCAATACAAAAGGAGTTTCAAATTGTAAAATTGATTGATGCTTATCGTAACAGAGGTCACCTCTTTACGAAAACAAACCCTGTGCGTGAACGTCGTAAGTACGCACCTACTCTTGAAATAGAAAACTTCGGGTTGTCACAAGCTGATATGACTTTACAGTTTGAAGCTGGATCTATTTTAGGTCTAGGTAGAACTAGCTTACGCGAAATTGTTAATCACCTTGAAGCTATCTATTGTGACCACATTGGGATAGAGTATATGTACATACGTAACCCAGAAGAGATTGCGTGGATACAAAACTGGCTTAACAAAAACGATAACCACCCAGAATTCTCTGCCGAAGAGAAAAAACATATTCTTAAAAAGCTTAATCAAACAGCTTCTTTTGAAGGATTTTTACATTCTAAATATGTAGGTCAAAAACGTTTTTCTGTTGAAGGACTTGACGCTATGATTCCTGGATTAGACACGCTTATCGAGCGTGGCTCAGATAATGGAATCGAACAGTTTGTAGTGGGGATGGCTCACCGTGGTCGCCTTAACGTTCTTGCAAATATCTTCGGAAAATCGCCAGAGGCAATTTTCTCAGAATTTGACGGTAAAGAATATGCAGAAGATGAACTTTTTGATGGTGATGTAAAATATCACATGGGTTGGACGAGCTTTCGCGAAAGCAGTAAAGGAGAAAAAATCCGTATGGATCTAGCGCCTAACCCGTCTCACCTTGAGACTGTAGGAGCAGTTATAGAAGGAATGTCTCGTGCTAAGATTGATAATCAATTAGGTGGAGATGAGAAGAAAATACTACCTATAGCAATACACGGTGATGCCGCAGTTGCTGGGCAAGGTATTGTATATGAGATTGTGCAAATGGCACAACTAGAAGGTTACCGTACTGGAGGAACTATCCATATTGTAGCGAATAACCAAGTAGGTTTTACAACAAACTATCTAGATGCAAGGTCATCTACATATAGTACAGATGTTGGTAAAGTAACATTATCACCAGTACTACACGTAAATGGAGATGATGTGGAGTCTGTATGTCATGCATTTGCATTTGCATTAGACTTTAGAATGAAATTTGGTCGTGACGTATTTGTAGATATTTTAGGATATCGTAAGTATGGACATAATGAAGGTGACGAGCCACGTTTTACGCAGCCACTTTTATATAAGGCAATTGCAAAACACGCAAGCCCGAGAGACATCTATGCAGAGCGCCTTATTAAAGAAGGTGTGATACAAGATGGACATGTAAAACAACTAGAAAAAGAATACAAAGACGATCTAGAAGAAGACTTAGAGGAGTCACGTAAAAAAGATAAAACAGTCATTACTGAGATTCTTGCAGATGACTGGGAAGGGTATGAGTTAGGTAGTAGAGAAGATATTCTTGCTCCTATTGATACTACTTATGATCAGAAAAAGCTAGACACCATTGCAAATGGTATTACAAAGCTTCCTGAGGATAAAAAATTTATACGCAAGATCCAGCGTATTGTAGCAGATCGTAATAAACAATATACAGAGACTAACAAGTTAGACTGGGGTATGGGTGAGTTACTTGCTTATGGTTCACTAATGGAAGAAGGTTTTAACGTGCGTATATCTGGTCAAGATGTAGAGCGTGGTACGTTCTCTCACCGTCATGCTATTATTAAGACAGAAGATGATGTTGAGGAGATTAATCTTCACAATCGTCTAGGCGTTGCTGGTAGAATGGATATTTACAACTCACTACTTTCTGAGTATGGTGTTGTAGGTTTTGATTATGGTTATGCAATGGCATCCCCAAAAACGCTTACAATCTGGGAAGCTCAGTTTGGAGATTTTTCAAACGGTGCTCAGATTATGTTAGATCAATACATAAGCGCTGCAGAGTCTAAGTGGAAGACACAGAATGGTCTTGTAATGTTATTGCCTCATGGATATGAAGGTCAAGGTTCTGAGCATTCAAGTGCTCGTATGGAACGTTACCTTCAGCTATGTGCTACAGATAACTTAATCATGGCAGACGTAACGACGCCAGCAAACTTCTTTCACCTGCTTCGTCGCCAGATGAAGTGGAATTTTAGAAAGCCACTTGTTGTTTTTACACCTAAATCATTATTGAGACATCCTCTAGTAGTAAGTAGTAAAGAAGAACTTGCGACTGGAAGCTTCCAAGAAGTTTTTGATGATGTAACTGTAGATAAGAAGAAGGTTACTTCTCTTGTATTTTGTACAGGTAAGTTCTACTATGATTTATTAGAACGACGTACAGAAAATGGACGTGAAGATGTAGCATTGGTGCGTATCGAGCAATTATTCCCGTTGCCACAAAAGCAACTGGAAGAGATTATTGCTAGTTATCCTAATGTAACAGATTATGTTTGGGCACAAGAAGAGCCTAAGAATATGGGAGCTTGGGGTTATATGCTTATGAATTTTGAGCAAGTAAAACTTAGAGTAGCTTCGCGCCGCGTGTATGCCTCACCAGCAGCAGGTAGTAGTACAAGATCTAAAGCACGTCATAAAAAAGTAATAGATAGCGTTTTTGATGCAACACTAGTCTAGTATATATTCAATTTTGAGAATATTGCTAATAAAAAAACACCATAATGACAGACAAAGTGCTGTTTACATGGATATTAATGAATTAAACTCCGCTTTCGCGAAAGCGTAATTATAACAACTATGGTTTTAGAAATGAAAGTCCCTTCACCGGGAGAATCCATCACAGAAGTTGAAATCGCACAATGGCTCGTTGCAGACGGCGATTATGTAGAAAAAGATCAGGCTATTGCCGAAGTAGATAGTGATAAAGCAACTTTAGAGCTACCTGCAGAAGCAAGTGGAGTAATTACTCTCAAAGCCGAAGAAGGTGATGCTGTTGAGGTGGGCGCTGTTGTGTGTCTTATTGACACATCTGCAGAAGCTCCAGCAACTACTACCTATGAAGGTGGTGACGAAGGTGGCGGTGATGCAAATGTCGAAAAGAACCTTAAGAAGGAACAAGCAAAAACTCCAGACACTGGAGCAAAAGCTCCTGCTGAAACTCAAAAAACATATGCATCTGGATCTGCTAGCCCTGCAGCAAAGAAAGTGCTTGCAGAAAAAGATATCGACCCTAAAACTGTTACAGGTACAGGTCGTGATGGACGTATCACTAAGGATGATGCAGTAAATGCTAGACCATCTATGGGAACTCCTGGACCAGGAGCTCGTGGAGAATCTCGTACTAAATTATCAATGTTACGTCGTAAAGTAGCAGAGCGTCTTGTAGAGGCAAAGAATACTACTGCAATGCTTACTACGTTTAATGAGGTAAACATGCAAGCTATTTTTGATCTTCGTAAGGAGTACAAAGAAGACTTTAAAGCTAAGCATGGTGTAGGACTTGGATTTATGTCTTTCTTTACACTAGCTGTAGTAAGAGCATTAGAAATGTATCCTTCTGTTAACAGTATGATAGATGGTAAGGAGATGGTCACTTTTGATTATAAGGACATCTCTATCGCTGTATCTGGACCTAAAGGTTTAATGGTGCCTGTGATGCGCAATGTGGAGAACCTTTCTTTTAGAGGCGTAGAGAGCGAAGTAAAGAGACTTGCAATAAGAGCTCGTGATGGACAAATCACAGTAGATGAAATGACAGGAGGAACGTTTACTATCTCTAACGGAGGTGTATTTGGTTCTATGTTATCTACTCCAATAATCAATCCACCACAATCTGGAATTTTAGGAATGCACAATATTGTTGAACGCCCTGTTGTAATAGATGGTGGTATTGTTGTAGCGCCTATTATGTTTGTGGCACTATCTTATGATCACCGTATAATCGATGGTAAAGAATCAGTAGGATTCTTAGTAGCAGTAAAAGAAGCGCTAGAAGATCCTATCAATATATTAATGAATGGAGATATCAAGAAAGCATTAGAAATGTAATATTGATATTATCTTAACTTTCAAAAAAGTCTGCTCTCGAGCAGGCTTTTTTTTATGCGCAAAAAAAACACCTATCGGTACATCGATAAGGTGCTTTTCGGTTGGGGGACCTTAGAATAGTCGTCAGAGCATTATTAAACTGTGTATAATATGCTATAAAGTTTCTTCCAAAAAAACAAATTACAAGTACTTAATAAAACATATCCTCTTGGAAGAGAACTGTAGGGTGTTATAAAGATAGGAGTGGATGGAGGTAAAATTTTACGCATTTCCTTTATTTGCGTGTTTTTATTTAAAATTTATTTTAAATAAGGCGTAAATCAGCTAGTAGTCGTATGAGATGTATGGTTGTTTTTGCCCCAAACTCCGTGCGTAACTCGCGTAGTCGCTTCTCAATACTACTCCTGCTAAAGGGTTTCATATTTTTAGATTTAAAATAATGCTGTATTTCATCTTGTGTAGCACCATCTGCTAGAAGACTCAATAGTTCAATGTCATAGTTGTTAAGTTCTACCAAGTTTTTTTGCTTAACGTTATCGGCAAGATGTTGAGAGATGTATTTCTCACCCTTTGCGACTTGTTCTATGGCCTCTTTAAGGTTTTCTAGCCCTCGTCTATCCTTGCATACATAACCATCTAGTAAACCAGACTTCCAGAGGCTGTCAAAGCGTTGAGGATGATCTTCCATAGTGTAGACGATTACTTTTATAGTAGGGTCTACATCTTTTAGTGCTTTAAAAAGATGCTCTCCAGAGGTAAGACGTTCTTTTCGGTAAGATTCTTTGAAGGAAAGATCTGTTATTAAAAGATCAAAAGGAGCATTGTCTTGAATTGCCATTTTAAACTCTAAAAAGGCCTCATCACAATATTCAACGTGTACGACTTCTGGTATTTTGAGCTGTTTAAGAATAGAAGAGACACCCAGTTTAATGTTATCTATATCTTCTGCCGCTAGTATTTTTTTAAACATGGTACCGTAAATTAAATGGGAATTGATAATTCTGCTCTAAAACCTTCGTCTATGGCAGAGTCAAACTCTATTTGTCCTCCTAAAGATTTTAGACGGGTTTGTGTATTTAATAAGCCGCTGCCGCGATTATCTCGTGATAGTGACACCCCTTTGCCATTGTCACTGTAATTAATTTCTAAAAGTTTATCTACACTTTTAAATACAAGTGCTACAAGAGAAGCTTTACTGTGCTTCCTCATATTAGTCATTAATTCTTGAAGTACTCTGTATATTTCGATTTTCACTTCTGGTTTAATAACATTCCAGTTTATAGACTCAAGACCCCTCAATATAAGTTTACGTTCTGATGAGGTATACGTTTGCAAGTTCATTGCAAGTTCAGTTGGAAAGTTCTCATCAGTCTGTATAGGTTTTGTCTCTCTAGAGAGATCCCTACTTAATTTGTAGATATCCTCAAGTCTATCTGCCACAGCCGGAGAATGTATTTCATTTTCAACCTCGTTCATTACTAAGTATATCTCGTTTGCAAGCTCATCGTGAAGTTTTTTTGCGATACGCTTTTCTGTTTCATAACGGTCTAATAGTCGCTGTTTTTTTGATCGCTCACGCTGGTAAAGTATAAAAACAACACCAATGATTAAAAGACCTCCTATACCTGCGAGAGCCCAATTTATCTTTCTAATTGCTACACCCTCTCTCAGCTGTGAAGCTGTAATTTCTTTTAAGGCCATGTTCTCTCTTTCTTCGGCCTTTTCTACATCATAACGAAGTTTTGCAAACTCAAACTTAGCGTTGTTTTGTGCTTTAGTCAGAGAGTCTGATAAGGAGGTGTATTCTTCAAAAAGCACATTAGATTCTTTGGTTACAGGTATTAAATAGTCAAGTGCCTTTATAACAGCTTCTGTATTGTTAGCTTTGGAAGAAATATTATAAGCTTGTTGCGCGTGATATGCAGTTTCTTGGGTGTTTTTTAATGCCATATAAGCTTCGGCGAGGTGTATATGACTTGCATATGTTCCTGGTATGTCATCTATACCACTTCTCAACGCTAATGCTTCCTTTAATAGTGGTATAGCGTCATCGTGTCCAGCACGTGATTTTGCAAATCCATAATTATCTTTAAGACGGAATAACGTGTTAGGAGATATACTGTCTTTATATAAAAGACCTACTTCTAGCTGCTGTATAGCCCCATCATTATCGCCAGACTTTAGGAGTGTGATGGCATAATTGTTAATAAGGGAAGCCTTGCTACTTGTGTTATTTGCAATTTGTAATGCCTTTCGATGATATCTTATGGCTTCTTGCCACAAGCCACGCTCTCTATATACCCTACCTAGAATGTCATAAAACCAAGAAATTTCTGAGGGATCTTTTAGTGCATCGCTATAGTCAAGGGCATTAACAATAGTATATTCTGCTCCGTCTATATCACCAAGACTGGCTTGTATATAGCTAGCCTTTTTTGAAATTCTTATAACCTGCAGGCTGTCCTTTATCTCACTAAAGAGCTCTATCGCGTGCACATAGTTTGTAAAAGCGTCAGAGGTATTCTGTTTCTTTTTATAAAAGTCACCTAACAGAGAATAAGATTTAGCAATAAAACTTTTGTTTTTAAGTCTTGTGGCTTCATATAACAACCTTTTACTTTGGGTAATAGCTTGGTCGTATTGCTTATCGTAATTATACAAGCTACACCTATAGTCTAGTTGCTTAAGATATACAGAGTCTGATACTTGTTTTGACCAGAAAGTAGCCTTTTCATTTGCGGCGAGCCTATCTTTGTAAGATTCTTTTTTTGTGCGGCTCAACTTCTTGTAATACAGTAAGCTATCCTCAGCTGTATGTTTTTGAGGTGGTAAGGCGCTGTAAGCAGTAAAACTATACAGCAAAAAAAGGGATGACAGAACAAGCTGTTTCATCCCTCTAATATACGAATAAGGAAAAAATATTAAGATAGAAATAGTCTAATTACCATCTTTATCTTCCTCTGTTTCTTCATTGTTATCATCCTCTCCCCAAGTGCTTTCTATGTGGTCACTTTCTTCTGTTACGGTATCTGGAGTACATGCTGTAAATGTAACTCCCATAAATAAAAATGCTAAGATGTAAATAGTTGCTTTCATAATTTTAATGTTTCAGGGTTATATACTTCTGTAAGAAAAATCTTAACAAACAAAGAGAAATGATGCATTTTATGGATTTCCTTTATGAAACCTAATGCTATTTATCGTTCTTTGTGCGCTGATTATCTTTTAGATACGTAAATATCTAGCTTGTTAAGAGTGCTAGATGGAAAACCGATGGAAAATACTTTCCAATCCCTAATTGAAAAAAATATAAGAATGATTTAGAAACAAAAATTACCATTATGATGTTTAGAAAAATTGTTTTGTCCGCTTTCGCGAAAGCGCAAACAGAAACCCCCGGAAACACAAAAACACAATGGGCAGATCACCTAGCAAATAGTCTCTGGTGTGAGTGTAATTATCAAATCTCAAGAAGAACACTTCTTAATTATTACAATAATTATATAGAAGATGGAGATAACGAAGAGCTATCGCCAAATGCAAAGATGATAGAGATGCTCTGTAAATACCTAGGCTACCCCAACTATGGAACATTTCTTTTGCATCAAGCAAGTATACAAAGTGTCGAAAGTAACGAGTACCCACAAGCGTTCACCTACACATTGCAGACAGAGAGCTACAAGGAGGAAGTGACTATACTTGTACGAAGGGAGCTAGTAGCTCCACGTAATGTGGCGTAACTAGTTGAGTTTATAATGGACGCTATTCTCTTCTAAAGTGTCAAGAAGTTCTTGGCAGATTTTTACTTTTATGCGCTTGCTGGGCATTTTCACAAAGAGTTTTTCAAGTGGTTCAAAGACTTGAAAGTGAAGTTTAGCCTCACCCACATGTAGGTCAAGAATATTCTTTATTTCTTCTATGCGAGCCTCTGCAACCTCATTAATATCGATATTAATGGTTAGTTTTTTTGCATTTGTTTCCATTACATCCTGCAATTGCTGGATGCTATTAAACTGCGTTCTTGGATCACTCTTTCTGCCAGTTTCTCTATTGGTAAAGCCATCCTTTATAAACACTTTTGCGTGTATGAAGCTATTAGGAATCAAAAAGTGACGCATCTTGAGGTACTCCTCTCCAAACATTCTAAACTCAAAGGTGTCTGTAAAGTCTTCTACTATAAAGGAAGCCCATCCTTTTCCATTTTTTGATACACGATGTTGTACATCAGATATTACACCGCCAAAGGTGAGCTCTCTGTTAATATAAGCTTCCATTTGGTGGAAGTTTGACACCGTTGCATTACAAAACGTTTCCATTTCTGTTTTGAAGTCATCTAGCGGGTGGCCTGAGATATATACTCCTACTACCTCCTTCTCACGTTTTAGTTTTTCCATAGTTCCCCATTCCTCACATGGAGGAACTTCTGGTTCTGGTATTTGAACTTCGCTAGATTCTCCAAAGAGACTTACCTGAGAGCTATTTTCATTTTCTTGGTAACGCGCACCATATTTTACTGCTTTTTCTAAAAAGGTAATGTTATCTCCGTCGTGATTAAAGAATTGAGCTCGGTGCGTGTCTCCATCCATTTCATCAAAACCTCCAGCTAGCGCTAGACTTTCGAAAGCTTTTTTATTTGCGGCTCGTAAATCTACGCGTCGTGCAAAGTCAAAGACAGATTTATAATTTCCATCCTTTCTATTTTCAACAATGGTCGCAACAGCTCCAGTACCTACACCTTTTACCGCACCCATCCCGAAACGTACAGCACCATTATCGTTTACTGTGAACTTTCTAAAAGATTCATTCACATCAGGTCCTAATACTTCAAGGCCCATGCGTTTTGCCTCTTCCATAAAGAACGTTACTTGCTTGATGTCGTTCATGTTGTTAGACAGCACAGCAGCAAGATACTCGGCAGGGTAGTGGGCTTTTAAGTAGGCAGTTTGATAGGCAATCCATGCATAACATGTAGAGTGTGATTTGTTAAATGCATAAGCGGCAAATGCTTCCCAGTCTTTCCAGATTTTTTCTAGTTTTTCTGGATCATGGCCTTTGGCAGAAGCTTGTTCTATAAACTTAGGCTTCATTTTATCAAGAACGGCAATTTGCTTCTTACCCATTGCCTTACGAAGTACATCGGCCTCACCCTTTGTAAAGTCGGCTAGCTTTTGAGAAAGTAGCATTACTTGCTCTTGATAGACAGTAATACCGTACGTTTCCTTTAGATACTCTTCCATGGCAGGAAGGTCATATTCTATCTCTTCTTCACCGTGCTTTCTCCTTACGAATGATGGTATGTATTCCATCGGTCCTGGACGGTAAAGCGCATTCATTGCAATAAGATCTTCAAACACGGTAGGTTTGAGAGATTGCATGTGCTTTTGCATCCCAGGTGATTCATATTGAAATATACCTACAGTATCACCGCGCTGGAAAAGTTCATACGTTTTTTCATCGTCAAGAGGAAAATTCTCTGGATCGAGATCTACGTCATGTCTATACTTGACGAGTTTTACAGTGTCTTTTATTAAAGTAAGGGTCTTCAGACCCAAGAAATCCATCTTTAGTAGTCCAGCCTCCTCAACTACCGAGTTATCAAATTGTGTTACGTAGAGATCAGAATCTTTAGCAAGTGCTACAGGGACAAAGTTTGTAATGTCACTAGGCGTAATAATCACACCACAGGCATGAATTCCCGTGTTACGTACAGATCCTTCAAGCTGTCTTGCTTGACGTAGCATCTGGCCTTCAAGATTATCGGCTTGTTCTAGGGTAATTAGTTCTTGTACTTTAGGTAAATCATCAGATCTAAAGGCACTGCGTAGCTCTGCATCTGTTTTGCCAAAAATCTTTCTAAGCTTACTCATCGTAGGGATAAGCTTTGCTATTCTATCTGCATCCCCTAATGATAAATCTAGTGCTCTAGAAGTATCTCGTATGGATGACTTTGCAGCCATGGTACCGTAGGTGATAATCTGCGCTACTTGATTTGCACCATATTTATCAATTACATATTGCATTACTCGCCCGCGACCTTCATCATCAAAGTCAATATCAATATCGGGCATACTTACACGATCCGGATTTAAGAATCTCTCAAAAAGTAAGTCATACTTAAGCGGATCAATATTTGTAATCCAAAGACAATATGCTGCCACAGATCCCGCTGCAGATCCACGTCCTGGTCCCACAGATACATCCATCTTGCGAGCCTCTCTAATGAAATCTTCTACAATCAAGAAGTAACCAGGGTAACCCGTCTTTTCAATAACGTCAAGCTCAAAGTCTAAGCGTTCTACCACTTCTTCAGAGAGCTCTTGGCCATATCGTTTTTTTGCCCCCTCGTAAACCAGATGTTTTAAGAAAGCGTTTTCACCGCGTTTTCCTCCATCTATGGCATCTTCTGGAGAAACAAACTCTGCTGGAATATCAAAAGCAGGAAGTAGGACATCACGAGCAAGCTCGTAAGATTCGATTTTATTTACTACTTCTTGTACATTAAGTATGGCTTCTGGTACATCTGCAAAGAGCGTTTTCATCTCATCTGCACTCTTAAAGTAGTATTCGTCATTGGGTAATCCAAAACGATATCCTCTACCACGACCTTTTGGTGTGGCTACTTTCTCACCATCTTTTACACATAATAAAACATCATGCGCATCTGCATCAGACTTATCAATGTAGAAGGTGTTGTTAGACGCGATAAGTTTTACATCATGCTTTCGCGAAAGCGAAATTAAAACAGGCATCACACGATCTTCATCTTCTTGCCCGTGACGCATGATCTCGACATAGAGGTCGTCGCCAAATTGTTCTTTCCACCAAATAAGAGCTTCCTCGGCTTGTTTTTCTCCTACATTAAGAATCTTACTTGGCACTTCACCATATAAATTTCCGGTAAGTACAATAAGATCTTCTTTGTATTGCTCAACAACTTGTTTGTCTATACGGGGAACGTAATAAAAACCATCTGTGTAGGCTATAGACGCCATTTTACAGAGATTTTGATATCCGTTTTTATTTTTGGCTAAAATGACAATTTGATATCCGTTGTCTTTTTGGCTCTTGTTTTTGTGATCAACACACACATTAAACTCGCAACCTATGATGGCTTTAAGCGGCACATGCTCTTCTGCTTCTCCAGCTTCTGTGAGTTTTGCGTTTTCCGCTTTCGCGAAAGCGTTATGACTTTTTACCGCTTTTGTAAAGTGAAAAGCACCCATCATATTTCCCATATCTGTCATAGCAACAGCGGGCATTTTGTGTAGTGCAGCAGCTTTTACAATATCTTGAACGCTTGCGGTAGATTGTAATATGGAGAATTGTGAGTGATTATGAAGGTGAGCAAACTTTACATCAGAAAGCTGTTCTTTATTTTCTTCTATCTCTGCCTTAGAAATCTCTGGAGTATCATCTTGAGCAGCGAGCGCTTGAGCAATTTTTGCAGAAGCTTTTTTAAGATTTATGTGCTTAAGCCCAATAAAAGTAATAGGCTGCGGATTAGATTGAGAGAATCTATCAAAATAATCTGGAGCAACATCTAGCTCTTCCTTTGTATAAACACGCTGGCGTATAAGTTCTAGAAAGCAACGTGTAGTTGCCTCCACATCTGCCGTGGCATTGTGAGCTTCTCCAAACCCTTCTCCAAACAAGTGCTTGTGTAGTTCTGTAAGTGTAGGTAGTTTAAACTTGCCTCCACGTCCACCGGGTAGCTGGCACAAGGTTGCTGTTTTTTCTGTACAAGTGTCTAGCACTGGTAA
The DNA here is from genome assembly GCF_042466145.1 of Dokdonia sp. R78006. Classification (NCBI taxonomy): domain Bacteria; kingdom Pseudomonadati; phylum Bacteroidota; class Flavobacteriia; order Flavobacteriales; family Flavobacteriaceae; genus Dokdonia; species Dokdonia sp. R78006. Next base: position 1,434,873 of record NZ_JAXHBU010000001.1, read on the forward strand.
TTCTTGTAAGTCATTACCTATGTTGAGTCTGTGAAACTCGGCTCCCATGATATTTGTATCAAAGCCTACATTTTGACCTACTACGTACTTTGATTTTGAGAGTGCAATATTGAATTTTGAGAGTACTTCAGAAAGTTCAATCCCGTCTCTTTCGGCAAGTGCTGTGGAGATGCCGTGTATACGCTCTGCATCATAAGGGATGTCAAATCCATCTGGTTTGATAAGATAATCTTGATGCTCTATGACGTTACCCATCTCATCATGCAACTGCCAAGCGATCTGAATCGCTCTAGGCCAGTTATCTGAGTCTGTAAGTGGAGCATTCCAATTTTTAGGAAGTCCTGTGGTTTCGGTGTCAAAAATAAGGTACATAGGCGTAGAAAAAGTGGATATGAAAAGTACTACATTTTAGTGCTTTTTACATGAGATTACGGCTATGAGTTATCAACTTTTATGCACAAAAAAAATCCAGCCATTATGGCTGGATTTTCAATTTTATCTGGGTTGCATAACATACTTATGCCCACTCTTCTAGAGTTTTTACTTCGTTCAATGCATTCTGGATGCTATTGCGCTGCTTCTCTAGTACGTTTCTTGTTGAGCTAGGAAGTGACGTCTCTGCGAGTACTTCGTTATATGCTTCTACTGATGCTTTTTCTCCACGAATTGCTTCTTCCAGTGTTGACTCATCGTCATCTGTAGAAAAGGCAGTTTTTACGTCCATCCATGCTCTGTGCATGTCTGCTTGGAAGCTTGTTCCCTTATCTACTTCTTGTCCAAAACTTCTTACTTCTTCTTTAATTTCATGTCCAAAGTTATATCTGTCTTGTGCACGATTTTGAAAAAAGTTTTTTAAGCCAGTATTTTTTACATTTTCTGCTGCTTTCTTGTAACCAGCTTCTGCATCATATGACTTAGTTAATAGGCTATTTAATTTATTTGCAACTTCTTCTGTATAGTTCATAATATATGTTTTTGTTGTTAGTGTTGATGTAAAGATATGAGCATAAAACACTATACATAAGTAGTTTAACTACCTTTAACCAGAAACATTTATAATTGGCTTCTTTTAACGTAAATCGATGTTAATTGTCTTAATAGTATGATAAGATAGGAAGTGATTGAAGCTGCTGTGAGTTGTTTGTTGCCATTGTAAAGACAATACATAAACTATACGCAGCGACAATCGATAGATAATTAAGAAGGTTATCTATAGCAGAGTGTTGTTTTTTGGTATTTAAAGTAATCAGTTGTTAGTTGGGCAAACTAAAATTAGGCGATATAATAGGATATCAGCTCTACTAATAATTAATGGTGAACGCACCATCAGTAATTGAAAAGCCTTGAGCAGTCATGAAGCTAAATGTTCCTACGGCAATGTTATTTTCTTGATCATTAGAAATAATCGTAATCTCGCCAGATATGGCATTTGAGATTCCAGAAGGAGTAGTATAGGCTGCGGAGAAGTCAGGATTTGTGCCTAGTGTATATGTTTCGGGGGTACTGTTTATAGGGAAACTTACAGCAATATTGGTAGAAGATGTACGGCCTAGAACCGTAAGAACATTGCCAGAGATAGCGTGATTAATAACTATAGAATTAAAAACCGTGGTATTAATGAGAGCTTCAAAATTATCGTTTATAACTTCAATTTCTGGCTCAATTACTACCGGAGTCAGGATAGGTACTTTGAAGAAAACACCTTTACTAAATACTACAGTATCTGCAAATGACGGAGTAAAAGCTATAAATTTAAAATCACCAGAAACTGCGTTGTTACCGTTAAACGAAAAGTCTAATAGACCGCTAGCTTGGGATGATGCAGTAGTAAATACCTTTCCATCTTTATTAATATAGGTAGCAACACTAGGGTTGTTCTGACCGCCGAAGGTAATTTGAGTTTGTGCTTGATTTTCTATTTGAAAGCTTATTACTTCTGCGCCAAGTTCTCCGCGTATCAATAAATCTCCGTCTTCGTCAAAAATTGCTCGACTGTCTGAAGTACGCAGTAATACAGTGTCGCGTACACCTTGCAGTGCAGGTGTATTATCTTCTATAGTACTACAAGAAATAAATGTAACAATAGAGATGAGAGCAAACAGTAGATTACGCATAATAAAAATTCAATAATAGAGGGCAAAAGTACTTTATATTAAAGATATAACGTGATGAGTGCCAGAAAAATTATAGTATATTTGCAGACTTATTTAAAAACGGGGTCGGGTACCCCACAAATTAACTTTTATGTCAGTTAAAATTAGATTACAAAGACACGGTAAGAAAGGTAAACCTTTTTACTGGGTTGTAGCAGCAGATGCTCGCGCAAAGAGAGATGGTAAATACTTACAAAAAATAGGTACTTACAATCCTAACAGTAACCCAGCAATCATTGACCTTGATGTTGATCTTGCTGTAACTTGGTTACAAAACGGAGCGCAGCCTACTGAAACTGCAAAGCGTCTTCTTTCTTATAAAGGAGCAATGCTTAAAAATCACCTAGCTGGTGGTGTACGTAAAGGTGCACTTACTGAAGAGCAAGCAGAAGAAAAATTCAATGCTTGGGTAGAGGAGAAAGCTGGTAAAGTAGAAGCTAAGAAAGGAAACCTTTCTCAAGCAGAAGAAAAAGCAAAAGCAGAAGCTCTTGCAGCTGAAAAAGCTGTAAACGAGGCTCGTATCGCAGCAGCTCAACCAGAAGTGGTTGCAGAGACTGAAGATGCACCTGCAGAAGGTGAAGCAGCAGCTTCAGATTCTGAAGAGTAAAAAATCTAGTGGAAGCGTTATGCTTTCGCAAAATTTTGAAAATGCCCTAATTTAATTATTGGGGCATTTTTTATGGTCTAAGTTTATTATTACTAATAGTAGCTGAAGCCTCTTATAAAATAAGCTTGCTGTGTGCGATTGCTTATCGATTAACTTTTACATCTTTTTATAAGATATCCCGTATTTTTACACCCTATGAAAAAAGAAGATTGTTTCTACCTCGGAAAAATAGTTAGAAAGTATAGCTTTAAAGGTGAACTCCTGGCTAAACTTGATACTGACGAACCAGAGATATACGTAGACATGGACTCTGTGTTTATTGATTTTGGTCCTAGTCTTGTGCCATATTTTATAGAGTCTTCTCAGTTACATAAATCAAGTTTGCTTCGGGTAAAATTTGAAGATATAGATACAGAAGAAGATGCAGATGATATGATAGGCGCAGGTTTATACTTGCCTCTAGACTTACTTCCTGAGTTAAAGGGTGATCAATTTTACTTCCATGAAGTGGTAGGATTTACTGCGGTTGATAAAGATTTTGGTGAGATAGGTACAATCACATATGTAAATGATAGTAACACGCAGGCCATTTTTGAAATTGACAGAGACGGTAGTCAAGTACTTATACCTATGGTAGACGAGTTTATCAAGAAAGTAGACCGCGAGAACAAGCAAATGCACTTCGAACTTCCTGATGGATTGATTGATCTATACCTGTAGATGTCTTTAAAACCTTTTCAATTTAAAGAATTTACGGTAGCTCAGGATCGCTGCGCTATGAAAATAGGCACAGATGGTGTATTGCTTGGCGCTTGGACCTCAGTGGCTCAGTATCCAGATAGCATATTAGATATAGGCACTGGTACTGGTGTTATCGCATTGATGCTTGCGCAACGCAGTGATGCTATGACCGTAGACGCTGTAGAGCTAGATGATAACGCTTATGAGCAGGCTACCGAAAACTTTGAAAATAGCATTTGGGGAGACAGACTCTTTTGTTACCATGCACATTTATACGAATTTGCCGCAGAGATAGATGATGAGTACGACCTCATTGTGTGCAATCCACCTTTTTATGCGGAGACGCTCAATGATGAGTCCACAGCGTTGCAGCGTTCACGTTCTACTAAGGATGGTGCGGCTATAGAAGCTAGAGAACAAGCACGCTCAGAAGAGTCAATGCCTTTTGAATTACTCGTAGGTGCCGTAGCAAAGTTACTATCAGAAGATGGGGCGTTTAGTGTGATTATTCCTCATGAAAGGGAAGATGACTTTATATTGTTATGCTCTCGTGCTGGTTTATTCCCATCTAGAATTACACGAGTGAAGGGGAATCCAACTTCGCCTATTAAAAGGAGTTTGATGGAATTCCGCTTTTGCGAAAGCGTGCCTAAAACCACAGAGCTTACTATAGAGCATAAACGTCACGATTATACAGATGACTACATTTCTCTAGTTAAAGACTTCTATCTCAAAATGTAGTAGGAATTTTGGGCAGTGAAAACGTTTTCGTTACTTTTACTACGCTAAAATAAATGCTATGAGACCAGATCTTTTTGAAGCTCCTGATTATTACAATCTAGACGACCTTTTAACAGAAGAACATAAGTTAATACGAGATGCTGCGCGTGCTTGGGTTAAGCGAGACGTTTCTCCTATAATAGAACAAGCTGCACAAGATGCAAAATTCCCAAAATCAATCATCCCTGGACTTGCAGAGATAGGAGCTTTTGGTCCTTATATTCCTGAACAATATGGTGGTGCGGGCTTAGATCAAATTTCTTATGGTCTTATCATGCAAGAAATAGAGCGTGGTGATTCTGGAGTGCGATCTACTGCATCTGTACAATCATCCCTAGTAATGTATCCTATATGGAAATATGGATCTGAGGAGCAACGTAATAAATTTTTACCAAAACTAGCTTCTGGTGAATTTATGGGTTCCTTTGGACTTACAGAGCCAGATCACGGGTCTAATCCTAGTGGGATGGTCACTAACTTTAAAGATATGGGGGACCATTATCTTCTAAATGGAGCCAAATTATGGATTTCGAACAGTCCATTTTGTGATGTAGCTGTAGTATGGGCAAAGAATGAAGAAGGGCGTATACATGGACTTATTGTAGAAAGAGGAATGGAAGGATTTTCTACTCCAGAGACTCATAATAAATGGTCGCTTAGAGCAAGTGCAACAGGAGAGTTAATCTTTCAAGATGTAAAAGTCCCTAAAGAAAATTTATTGCCTAATAAATCTGGATTAGGAGCGCCATTAGGTTGTCTTGATTCGGCACGATTTGGTATTGCTTGGGGAGCGATAGGAGCCGCAATGGACTGTTATGATACTGCACTGCGTTATGCAAAGCAACGTATCCAATTTGGGAAGCCTATTGCCGCTTTCCAATTGCAGCAAAAGAAGCTGGCAGAAATGATTACAGAGATTACAAAGGCACAGTTACTAGCTTTTAGATTAGGACAGCTCAAAAATGAAGATAGAGCTACATCTGCACAAATATCTATGGCAAAGCGTAATAATGTTGAGATGGCTATAAAAATTGCTCGTGAGGCACGCCAGATGCTAGGTGGTATGGGTATTACAGGGGAGTATAGTATTATGCGCCATATGATGAACCTAGAAAGTGTAATCACTTATGAAGGAACACATGATATTCACCTTCTTATAACAGGTTTAGATATTACAGGTGAGAATGCTTTTAAATAGTACGTTGCTCTGGAGTAACAATTGAAATATTTATACAGGAATAAACATAAAAAACCCGATTGTTACAAAACAATCGGGTTTTTGTATTCTATAAGTATTGAACTTAGTTTTCTTCAGGCATAAGGACAGATATAAAATACTTGTCATCTAGAAAACGTTGTGCTGCGTCTTGAATATCTTTTGCCGTTAGTTTTGCTACAGCTTTTTCAAAACCAAGAATGTAATTGTCATCACGATCTTCTTGATATTTACTTACAAGACTGGTGAGCCAGAAATTATTAGTTTTAATTTGCTCTTTATGCTGTACTAGGTAGGTTTCTTTAACCTTAGCAAGATCTTCTGGAGTCACGCCGTCTTTTTTAATTTTCTCTACTTCGGCGAGAGCGGCAGCTGTTAGTTTTTCTACATTTTCTGGACCACAAGGGAAAGAAATACTAAAATCCATATCAGAAAAAGTAATCTTACTTAACGATCCTCTAGCACCTACACCGTAGACACCACCTTCTTCCTCACGTAGTTTTTCAACTAGCTTAATTGTGAGAACCTCACCTAGTGCTTTAACAGCCATCTCTGTATCTGGATTATAGTCCATTTCTTCTCTCCATGCTATAGATACAGAACTCTTTGGGTCTTTGCCACGGTTTACAACAAACTTATCGTATGCATCTTTTTCTCTAAATTTTGTTGGTATATAATCTTCGTTACTTCCTAAACCTGGTAGAGGTGCTAAGTATGCTTTCGCGAAAGCGGAAACCGCCTCCTCTTCTACATTGCCTACAAAGAAAAAGTGGAAATCTCCGGCATCAGCATAACGCTCTTGATATTTTTTATAGGCCAGGTCATAGTCTGCAGCTTCATATTTTGCAGCAGTTGGGAATCCCGTGTAACGTGGATTTCCTTCTTGACGTCTATCGCTTACTTGACTTTGGAAGTAGAAATTAGGATTTGCCATTAGGTTACCTAAAAAGCTTTTTTGTTTTGAAACAAAAGAGTTGAATGCTTCCTCATCTTTATTGAGGTCTGTGAAGTATAAATGTACCATCTGGAAAAGTACTTCCAGATCCTTTGGTGCAGCAGATCCTCTAAAGTTTTCGGCTCCCTTTGTTAAGAAAGGTGACACATTAACAATTTTGCCACTCATAAATTTACTCATATCGGTAAGTGATAGTCCACCTATTCCAGCTTGTGAAAGTCCTTGGTTTGCAAAGGCTGTAGCTATTATTTCTTCATCAGAATATAAGCTTGTTCCTCCAGGGCTAAAAGCTGAAAATAGAATTTCATCATTCTTAAAGTCTGTTTTTTTGATAGTTACTTTTGCACCGTTTGAGAGTGTCATAGTCTTAGTTCCTAGATCTTTATTTTCAGTAGTAGAAACTATAGTTCCAGGAGCTGGCATTTTTTCAATAAGTGAGTTGCGTATTTCCTCATCTTCATAAGCTGTAATTTCCGCATTTTCCACCTCTTTAATAAGAGCGAGTACTTGTTCTTCTGTTACTTGAGTTAGACCTTCTTTTTCTGGCCCAGTGAGGGTGATTACACGGTTATCCTCGTGTATAAAGTAAGTAATAAGCTCACTTACTTCTTTAATAGTGATTCCTTCTAATAAATCTTTAGTGGTTTTAAACTGCCACTCAATACCTGGAATAGGCTGTTTGTTTAGGTAATTGCTTACGTATTGTCCTACGATACGTCCACTTTCTAGTTTATCTCTGTCGTTATATGACTTTTCTAAACGTGCAATTATACTCATTTTGGCACGGTCAAGCTCGCTCGGCTGAAAGCCATAACGCTTTACCCGCTCATTTTCCATTAGTAACGCTTTAAGTCCTTCTAGTTGACCTTCTGCACTGGTCTGTGCTATAGATTGGTAGGCATTTTTTGTACGTGCAAAGGTGCCTCCATAAAATGAAAATCCAAAAACAAAAGGGGGTTGAGCGCTATTTCTTAGTTCGCTCAAACGATTATTAATCAATTGAGAAAAAAGATTGCGTACTAGCCCTTCTCTAAAATCTCCAATTGTTTCTGAAGGTTCTGAATTTTTACGATCTTTATACATTACATTCACCCGGCTGAATGCAGCTTCCTTATCTGATGCAATGGCTATTAAAGTTTCCTTGTGATTAGGGAGTTGGTAGCTTTTACGCTCTTGAGCACTTTCTGAAGTTGGTATTTTACCAAAATGGTCTCTTATCTTTTGCTCCATTGTAGCCACATCTAAGTCTCCAACTGCAACGACGGCCATTAGCTCTGGACGGTACCACGTTTTGTAATAATTACGAACATCTTCGTAAGTAAAGTTTTCTAGATTTTCTTTGGTTCCTATAGGGAGGCGCTCTGCATATTTTGAGCCATACATAAGTTTTGGCAAAGTCTCGCGTTGCATGCGTTCATCCGCGCCAAGACGTAAGCGTAACTCTTCTAGTACAACTCCACGTTCTCCATCTATTGCTTCTTCAGATAAGGTAGTGTTGTGAGCCCAATCTTCGATAATCTGAAAGCCTTTTTCTAACTTTTCTGGATCATCACTAGGAATAGGCAAGATGTAGACGGTCTCATCAAAGCTTGTGTAAGCATTAAGATCTGCACCAAATTTTACTCCTATACTTTGTAGGTAATCTACAAGATCATTTTTTTTGAAATTCTCCGTTCCATTAAAGTTCATGTGCTCCATAAAGTGAGCAAGTCCCAATTGTCTTTCCGTTTCCATAATGGAACCAGCATTTACCGCGAGACGTAGCTCTACTTTATCTTCTGGTTTTCCATTATTACGAATGTAATAGGTAAGTCCATTTGAAAGTTTACCTACTTTAACATTAGGATCTACTGGAATCTTTGAAGTAGGGATGGATTGAGTTGTTGTTAAGTCTGCATTATTTTGGGCTAGTAACATGCCAGCGCTAAATAAAAGGCCTATTGATAAGGCTAATGTTTTTTTCATAATGATTGATGAATTTAATGTATAATTGATTGTCTCACAAAGTACTAGATATTTGCTTAGAGTCCAATAATTTTAAAAAAATTATAAGAAAAAACCCTAACACTTCTTAGTGAAGTATTAGGGTTATTCTACTTTAGAAGAAGTATTTTCTATCCGTTGATAGCTTCTACCATATTTATTTTTCCAGGTAACATTTGCTTAAGCATGTTTTCAATACCATTTTTAAGTGTGAATGTACTTGAAGGACATCCGCTACAAGCTCCCTGTAGAATTACAGAAACATTCTGTGTTTTTGGATCATAACCTTTGAACATGATATTTCCACCATCACTTGCAACTGCTGGCTTTACATACTCTTCAATAATATTTACTATTTCCTTAGAAATATCGTCTAAAGTCTCAAACTTTTCTTCGGCAATTGCTTCTGCTTGCTGTGGTGTTTTAAGTTGAGCTGCTGTTACAATTTCTTTTCCATCTTGGATGTAATCACGTATAAACTCTCTAGTTTCAGTAACAACTTCATCCCACTCTGCAACATCATATTTTTGAACAGAAATATAATTTTCATCAAAGAAGACTTCCTTTACATAAGGAAGGTGAAACAAAGCCTTTGCCATTGGAGCATTTGCCGTGTCATCTATACTTTTAAACTCAAAAGCTGTAGTTACAAGCTTCTTGTTTGCAACAAACTTAAGTGTTGATGGATTAGGTGTAGACTCTGCATAAACTGTTACCGGTATTTTCTTTGCAGCAACATCTTCTATAATAACAAGACCATTATCATTTAAGTAGTCTTCTATTTGATTTGCAACTTCTTGTTGTACATCTATCCACTCTACAATGTTGTACTTTTCTATAGCAACAAAGTTTTGAGTAATATATACTGTCTTTACAAATGGAAGATAAAATAACTGTTGAGCAAGCGGCGAATTTGCAGCTTCATCTATATTTTTAAATTCGTAGCTGTTATGATTAACTAGAAACTGATCTGCCTGAAATTTTTTAATAGCAGGGTTAGAAGTTCCTTCTACAGATATACTATATGTTGACATTGATAATTTTTTTACAAAGGTATGGAAGATGGAGCGTACTTGGTATATAAAGTATGGGTAATGGCTTTATGAATATTAACTCATTAAGTCCGTTATATTACAAATCATATATTTGCGTGTACTAGTTAATATTGAGGGTATCTACATCGTAGTTGGGGAGTTATATAGCGTGATGTATTGTAAAAAGTCCTATATTTGAGAGCTATGGAAGTATTGTCTTTTATAGATTTTACTCAAGTTTAAAGTATACAGTCGTAAGGGTCATAATATCTTCGATTTGTAGCCGTATAGAAAAAGAAAAGTCCATGAGTTTAAAGAAATCCTACTTTCTAATAGCATTGTTTTTTGCACAGTTTGCGATGGCGCAAGAAGGTATTCCAGTATATCTTGATTATTTACAGGATAATTTATATTTACTTCACCCATCAATGGCAGGAGCTTCTCAAACTACTAAGTTAAGAGGGACAGCTAGATCACAATGGGCAGGTGTAGATGATGCTCCAGCACTTCAAACAGTAAGTTTAAATGGTCGAGTAGGAGATAATATAGGAATAGGTGGTGTGCTTTTTAATGATAGCAATGGCTATTTTTCTCAACAAGGGGTGTATGCTACTTTTGCATATCACTTAATGTTAGGGCGTAACTATGTAGATTTAAATCAGCTTTCTTTTGGGATAAGTGCAGGAATTATTCAAGGTAAGCTTGATGAAACTAATTTTGACCTTACAGATTTTGATCCTATTATAGCTGGGATAGAGCAGAGTGATTCTTATTTAAATATAGACTTTGGAATGTCTTATAATTTTTTAAATTTCTCTACACATTTTACTGTTAAGAATGCAATCCCTGTGAAGCGTGATATTTTCAGTGAAGATTTTGAGCCTAACAACCAGCGTCGCTATTTAATATCTATGGCGTATACAATTTCTCCTAATTATTCTGAATGGAGTTTTGAGCCATCGGTAATGTTTCAAGCTACAGATAGTACAGGCGAAGCTACAATAGATGTAAACGGTAAGGCATATTATAAAACAGACTGGGGTAGATTATGGGGAGGTCTTTCTTATAGAAGAAGTTTTGACGGAGCAGAGTTTACTACTAATGGAGAATCTGTAGATAATCAAAAACTTCAGTATGTAACACCATTTGTAGGAGGTATGTATGATCGTTTTATGTTTGGATACACGTATTCATATCAAAGCAACTCAGTAGTGCTTACTAATGGTGGTTTTCACCAAATTACGTTGGGTATCAACCTTGGTAAAAACAAAGAACCTTATGATTGTAACTGTCCAGCTATCAACTAGCATTCGGTTAGCTATCTAGTATAGAATAAAAAAAATCCCTCGCCAGTCATGGCGAGGGATTTTTAGTTTTATAATTATAAGAGATTATAGCTCTTATTCATTTGAAGCCATTAGTGCTAGAAATTTATCAAGGTTAGGAAGAATTAAAATTCTAGTTCTTCTATTTCTTGACATATTCTCTTTACTATCATTTTCTACTAAAGGAACATAGCTACTACGTCCAGAAGCAATTAGTTTTGATGGATCTACATTGTGCTTAGTTTGCAGCTCACGTACGATTGCTGTAGCACGTTGTACACTTAGATCCCAGTTATCCTTGAGGTATGAGCCTTTCTTTACAGTACGACTATCTGTGTGACCTTCTACCATTACTTCTACAGCTGGTTCAGAATTTACAACGGCAGCAATACGTCTCAAAAGAGCATCTGCTTCCTTGCTTACTCTATAACTCCCAGAGCGAAATAGCATTTTATCTGAAATAGAAATCTGTACTACAGTATCATCTATATCTATATTAATGTCATCTTGTGCATTTGCTCCATAAACATCTTTATCAAGGTTACGTTTAAGTTTATGAGAAACTGCAAGATTCATAGAGTCCTCTAGTGTTTGTGCTTGCGCTAGCTCACTTGGATCTACATTTGCGAGTGCTGCTCTTAACTTCTGCTTTGTGTTTTCTGACATTACAGTACCATTAGTGGTAATCTCAAATTTAGCATCGTTAGAAGCTTGCAAATCAACGTTAGTGTCACGTAGAGAATTGATTTTAGTATTGTAATCATCCACACGTTGCTCTATAGCCGCATATTTTGCTTCTATTTCCTCTTTTTCAACTTTAGTTTTAGTCAAAGTAACTTTTGTAGTGTCATACTCAGATTGAAGCTGAGTGTATTTCTTCTTTGAGACGCAAGATGTAAGTGCTCCAGCAGTCATTGCAATAAGTAGGGTATTCTTTGTAACTCTTGAAATAATCATAAGTGTTTAGTTTAGTGTTTACTTCTTAGTTATACGGTGACAGGTTTTTGTATAGACGTTAAGGATATCATAAAGTAAAACATCTTGCATATGATAACATATGCAAGATGTTTGTAGTCAAATAGTTGAAGTGGTTATTCCCAGCTGTAATTTTTTAATCGACCTTGTTTTTTTATGGCATCCACTAGTGCGTTGCGAAGTTCATTGTCTTTAGCATTGGTTTTAGATTCAAGAAATTCTTTACGTTTTGTATTAAGATCAGCAATTTCTTGTTGTATTGCCATGCGTTGCTCTTTTTTCTTAGAAACGTACTTTTTTATTTCCTGTTCGGTTTTCCCTTTGAGTTCTTGAGGGAGACTAGTTTCTTTAAGCTCTACTATGATTTCTTCATTTTCTTCCATGGCATCTACAAGGTCCCAGCTAGTATTTTTATATAATCTAGAGCTTTTGCTCACTGCTCTTTTTACGGCATTTGCATTTCCATATGATTGTGCATTGCTGTCTTGACTATTTTGTAAGGCCATTTTAGAAGGGGCTAGATTACCATAACCTACATAGGTCTTATTAAGCTCCTCATTCTTGTGTAAGATTTTATTATCGTATGGAGATGGGATGTGCACTGTTGCTTTATCACTATTTATAGCAATATAATCTCCTTGTGTAAGGGATGCCCCATCTTTCCATTTAGTTTGCAAACCTTCATTATAATCACCGCAAAAAATTGTATTTATAGTGACATCCTTTCCACAGGCATTGCTGGCAGCATCTTGGTAACGCACTGGTCCTTGATCAAAAGGTTCATTACCAGCTATAAAAATAAGGTTGAGATCGTTTTTGTTTTTACCCCACTCTAATTGATTGAGCGAATTTTGAATCACATTACCGCAATATTCGTTTCCTCCATTTGTTGTGAGAGAAAAGAGGTTTTTAGAGATTTCATCCAGATCTGTACTAAAAGCACTCACCATACGTATATATCCTTCTCTTGCATTGAGCCTGTCATTCCCATATTCATAAAGAGCAATTTTAAGAGCTGGACGGCTTTCATTTCCGCATTTGGCTTCGGCTAGTTCGTTGACTAGCTCCCACAATTGTGCTCTAGCTTGATCAATCAACCCATCCATACTATTAGAAGTGTCTAAGAGTAGTGCTACTTTGATGGTATTTTGTACGGGATCTTTTTTTAATGATGAGGCGTGATTTTTTTCCGCTTTCGCGAAAGCGTGCCCATCCTCATTTCCGTTTGTGGCTAAGAGTCCGCTGTGTAAAGCAAGTGTTATTGCTAGAATAAAAAGAGTTTTCATTTGCTGATTTTTATGATGAATAGAATTCAAAATTACTAGTATGAAAAGTCAAATTTTAGATAGAATGAGGGAATAGGACAGATGAATGAGTAAACGACCCTGTGCGATTAGTGAAAGGAATGTTTTTATGGGTAAAACCATGAAAATGGGCGTGTTTGCTTCTTTTATGGTTTTAAGATGCTATTTTTTTAGAGTAAGTTTGACTACAATGAAAACAAGAAATTACATATTATTTATACTTCTTCTTTTACTGGGGTCGTACACAGCTCTTGCGCAACAGGAACGCGAGGCGGTTAGTAGGAGCACTAATAGAGTTTTTACATTGAAGGGAAGTATACTTGATACGGAGTATATGAAGCCTGTTGCCAAAGCAAATGTAGAGGTCACTGGTGGAGCTTATACCACCTCGGGGAGTGATGGTGAATTTAGAATAGCTGCCAAAGTAGGTGATGAGCTTGTGATACGTAGTGAAGATTTTGAGACGGTCTTTTACACCATAAAGGATCAACAACGCATAAAATTAGAAGTGAGACCTATAGAAAAAATAGTTGAGTTTGATGAGGTTTCAGATGTTCAAGCTCCTCCTATTACTTTTAACTCACTTATTAATCAAGCGACGTTAGTTTACAAATCAAATGCCGCAGCTGGTGTTGATAATGTTGCACAAGCACTTTCTGTCCCTACTATTACCACAAGTGAAAGAGCCAGAAGTTTCAAATTACTAGGAGATATTTATAGTCACTGGAAGCAGTACGATCTTGCGGTCACTAATTATAAGTTGAGTATTAAAAATGAGCCAAGTATTGCAGTAGAAATTGCGCTTGCTCAGGCATATTATGACAATAAGAACTACCAAGAGTCTATAAGACTATACACGAAGCTTGCAGAGAAGAAACTTACTGCAACACAACAAATAATTGTAAAAGAGGGGCTAGGTGATGCTTATGTTGCAACTGGAGACTACGTAACTTCTATTACAAATTATGAAGAAGTGGAGAAAAAAGTCACCCAACTTCAAAAGCCATCAGACGCAGCAAGACTAAATACCAAAATAGGTGATGCTTATGATCAACAAGGAGCACCGCAAGCTGCTGCTTTAAATTACTCTAAGGCGGCCGAGTTATCTAATATCGAAAAAACAGAGTCTGCTGTAAGAGCAAAGACAAAAGTAGCAGATTATTATAGTAGGAATAAATCTTATGATGCAGAGATTGAACTACGTAAATCCGCAATAGAAGATATGAATCTTGTTGCACCAGATTCTATAGCTAATGATGATGTGATAACAGTACAAAAGCAAAATTATAAAATAGGATTTGCACTAGCGGCACAAAATAAATACGAAGAGTCTATTCCTTTTTTAGAGAAGAGTATAGAAGAAGCACGTGATAAGGAAGACCTCATAGTCGAGAAAAATGCAAGGCGTAGACTCTCTGAGGTATACCGCGATAAAGGTGATATCGATAAAGCCAAAGAAGCTTATGAGGCATATAAAAATATTGTAGACCTTAGTTATAGCCGCAAAGAGCAAGAAATCTCTCAAGCAACGCGCTTTGCAAAGGATATTACCGAAAAGCAGAATAGAATTATTAGTCTTGAAAAAGACAGACAACTTAATGAGAGTCGATATCAGCTTGCTTTCCAAGAACAAGAACTTGTAGAGGCTAGAGATACCAGGCAGAAAGTAATAATTGGATCTCTCATACTGGTTACGGCATTATTGCTGCTTACTGCATTCTCTATGTATAGAAGTAGTAAGAAGCAGCAATACGCAAATAACCTCCTTGCTCTCAAAAGTTTGCGATCACAAATGAATCCGCATTTTATTTTTAATGCATTGAATTCGGTTAATAGCTTCATAGCAACTAATGATGAACGTACTGCCAATAAATATCTTTCAGATTTTTCTATTCTCATGAGAGCCGTGCTAGAGAATAGTGAGGAAGATTTTATACCTCTGTCTAGTGAGATAGACCTTATCAAGAGGTACACGATGCTAGAGCATTTTAGATTCAAAGATCGCTTTGATTATGAGATTGAGGTAGATGAAGCGCTAGATGTAAGCTCCTTTATGATTCCACCTATGTTATTGCAGCCTTATGTAGAAAACGCTGTGTGGCATGGAATGCGCTACAAAGAAGAGAAAGGTATGCTGCGCATTAGTTTTGATCAGAAAGATGAGAATACAGCAATAATAACAGTATCAGATGATGGGGTAGGGCGTACACGTAGTAAAGCATTAAAGACTGAGAATCAAAAGAAACAAAAATCTAAGGGAATGGGAAACATTAAAAAGCGAATTGCTATTCTCAATGAGATGTACGGTGATCGTATTGCTGTCGCGGTTTCTGATGTTTTTGATAATGGAGAAGGAACAAAAGTGACGCTCACGCTTAAAAAAGTATAATACATGAAACTCAAAACCATTATAGTAGAAGACGAAGAGACTAGTAGAGAGATCTTACGTAACTATCTCACTAAGTACTGCCCTAAAGTTGACATTGTAGGTGAGGCAGAAAATGTTGATGAAGCGTTGGTATTGATAAGAAATCATGAACTTGATTTAGTTTTTCTAGATGTAGAAATGCCTAAGGGAAATGCTTTTGATTTACTAGAGCAAGTAGGCGACCGTAGTTTTGAGACGGTTTTTGTAACGGCATATAATCAGTATGCTATGGATGCGCTTAATACGCATGCTTCGTACTATCTATTAAAGCCTGTGTCTATAGATGAGCTCATAAAGGCGGTAGATTATGTGAGTGAGGTAAAGACAAAAGAAAATGCTTTAGATAATAAAGTGCTCACTGCACATACCATTGACAAGCAAGGTAAAATCACTATTCCAGTACAAGATGGTTTTGAAGTACTATCTGCACAAGATATTTTATATTGCAAAGCAGATGATAACTACACAGAGATTTTTCTGAAAAATGACGAGAAGAAATTGGTAAGTAAAACACTTAAATTTTTTCAAGATGCGCTTACAGATTTTGGATTTGCACGTGTTCATAAATCATATTTAGTGAACGTAAACGAAATCACCGCCTACAAAAAGGGTAAAGGAGGAAGCGTCGTGTTGAGTAGTGGGAAAGAGGTAATGGTTTCTGCTAGTCAAAAAGCAAACTTACTGACCTATTTTCAATAATTAGGTAAGCTAAAAATCAAGTTTCTTGATAGTGATATCAAGTGGAGGGGTTACGCTTTCGCGAAAGCGTACTAATACTTTTTCTAAAATACTCGGATCCCCATTTGTAAATAATTGATGATTTCCATTCGTAGCAGTATTGCAGGCGTTTATTTCTGTAAGAACAGATTTGGTCTGGCGGGCGACGGCTAATCCGGAATCTATGATAGTAACCTCTGCAGGTAATAACTCAATTAGAAGCGGGATGAGGTATGGATAGTGACTACATCCTAAAACGAGATAATCGATCTCTTGGGCAATCATAGGAGCAACATATGACTCAAGGAGTTTTCTTAAAACAGAACTCTCAAGATCTCCCTTCTCTATAAGCGGCACAAGGCCTTCTCCTATGACTTCTATAACTTTAGTTCCCTTTGTCCACTTCTCTGAAGTATCTTGAAACAGAGTGCTGTTTAGCGTTCCTTTGGTCGCTAGAATACCAATTGTCTTATTTTTAGAATTGAGTGCCGCAGGCTTTATGGCAGGTTCAATACCTATGAATGGGATGTCATAATTTTTCCTGAGGTAATCAATGGCGTTTGTGGTTGCGGTATTGCAAGCAACAACAATAATTTTTGCGCCTAGTTGTATAAGCTTTTCTGTGTTTTTTACAGATAGCGCAATTATTTCCTCTTTTGATTTTGCGCCATAAGGTGCATGCTTACTATCGGCAAGGTATATGGTGTTTTCATACGGTAGGTGTGTGACTACCTCTTTCCAGATGGAAGTGCCTCCTATACCACTATCAAAAAGTCCAATGTTACCTTTATCTTGCATGTATCTAAAATAAAAAACTGCCCTTTAAAAAGGGCAGTTTTTAATATTTGTTTTCGCTTAAGCGAAAGAATATTTTAAAATTATATTCCTAAAGAAGCTTTTGCGTCTGGCATTAAATCATAACCATCTGCCATGATAACTCCTGCAGCTCCAGGTGTAGAATCAAGTACGAATTCAAAACCTTTTGCTCTAGCAACTTTTTGAATAGCTAATCTTGCTTTTTCAATAATAGGCTTGATGAGTTCTTGCTCTTTAGTTTGAAGTGTTTGTAATGCCGTTTGTTGGTACTTTGCAATGTTAGTACGAGTTTCTTGAACTTCTTGCATGCGTCTTCCATTTTCCTCATCAGTTTGAGTTTCTGCCTCACGGTTATAACGCTCGTATGTTTTTTGAAGTTCTGCACCCATTGCAGAAATTTCTGTATCATATGATTTCTGTAGCTTTTCTAGCTCAGACATTGCATTCTTATATGTAGGCATAGCTTCTACAAGAGACTGTGAGTTAATGTGTGCAACTTTGCTTTGTGCTTGCATAGCGCTACTCATTCCTACGATAAGTGCAATCGCTGCTAATACTTTTGTAAACTGTTTCATTTTAATCTAATTTGAGTTAAGTGTAATAATTAATAAGGGTTATCTACCGTCTCCGTCATTTCCATTTTGTGCTGGAGGCGTAGTTTTCTTTTTCCTTGCTTCTAAAATTGAATCTCTTTTTGCCTTTCTTACAGCAATAATAGAATCTTTTTTTCTTTTTCTATCTGCAATTGCAGCTTCTTTGGCTGCTTTAGCATTTGCAGGATCCGTGCCTAATGTTGGCGTGCCTCTTCCGCTAGATGTTGTGGTTTTTGCTTCACGTACAGCTTGTATAGAATCTTTCTTGCGCTGGCGTTCTTCAAGTAATAACCTTCTTCTTTCTTGAAAGGCCGCTTGGCGTTCTGCTTTTTGCGTTTCTCTATCTTTATTACGGGCTTCAAGAGCTGCATCACGTTCGGCAGTCTTTGCGTCTATTGCTCGTTGTCTTTCTTGACTGGCTTTATCTTGCTCTACTGTTTTTGCCTCATCGATGTCAAAATCTCTCTCGTCTTTCTTACTATTGATTTGATTACGTTTTGCAGCTCTAGTAATACTTCTAAGGACTTGGTCACTTATATTAAGTCTGTCTGCCGTATACAGCATCATTAAGTCTGATGATTTATCAAAAACAAGGTCAAATTTCTTTGCTGCAGATATTTCTTGTACAGCGTTAAATACTTGATCCTGTACTGGCTCAACAAGTTGTCTTCTCTGGATTGCTAAATCTCCACCTGGACCAAAACGTTTTTGCTGGTATTCTAATATTTGATCTCTTTCAAAAGTGATTTCTTCATCACGTTCTTCTATAAGCTCTTTTGTGAGTAATGCTCTTTCATTATCCAGTTGCTTTTTCATTGCAGCAACCTCTTCAAGTTTAGTTTCAATCTCACCTTTCCATTTCCCTACCTTGTTATCTAGCTGTGCAGATGCTTCTTGGTATTCAGGAACATTTTCAAGAATATAATCCATATCAATGTATCCTATACGCACACCACTAGCTCTTTGAGCTTCTAGTGAAGTAGATAACAACATTGTTGCGATTAGTAAGAGAAAAACATGTGTCTTCATAAGTTCAGAATTGCATTAGAAATAATCGTGCCAAAAATTAGAACTGCTGACCAATAATGAAGTGTGTCTCCCATCCATTTGCTCCTACAGTACCAGGAATTGGGTCGAATCCATATCCAAAATCCAATCCTAATAAACCAAAGGCTGGCATAAATATACGAATTCCTGCTCCAGCAGATCTACTCAATTGAAACGGGTTATAGTCTCTAAAATTGTCATAAGACGATCCAGCTTCTGCAAAAGTTAATGCATAAATAGTTGCCTGAGGATTAAACGAGATAGGGTAGCGAAGTTCTAAGCTGAATTTATTGTAGATAGTAGCACCATCATTTGCTTGATTTGTGCTAGAAAGCGCTGCTCCTCTATCAATAGGAGTCACCGCTTGGTTAGGATAGCCTCTAAGTCGTACGATCTCTCTACCATCTAGTGAGAAACCACCTAGACCATCACCTCCTAAGAAGAAACGCTCAAATGGAGGTACACCTCTGTCTTGATTATAAGCTCCAAGCCATCCAAATTCAATCCCAGTTTGTAAGACAAATTTGCCAACGAGCGGAGTATACCATTTACCATCAAATTTTACCTTGTAGTATTCTAGCCAGTTAAAACGCTCTTGATCTATTTCTCCTACGGTTTTACCTGTACTGCTAACGCCATCTGCTAGTGCTTCATCACGCTCCACAGCTAGGCCTTTATAATCCACACCGTTCCAAGCTGAGTAAGGGAGTGTAAGTTTTGCTGTAATGCTTATGTCTGATCCGCCAGTAGGGAATATAAGTCCACCAAATACTTCTCTTCTACCTAAACCTATTGTATATGCTAAGTTTTCTGATGATCCATCACCAAAGGTGAATAGTCCTGTGTTGTAGTTTTGTAAATCAAAATGCTGGAAACTTATAGCGTGTGATAAGCTAAAGTTGCGATCTGGCCATGAAAGACGTTTTGAGAGCCCAACAGAACCACCTGTGATTAAAAACTTTCTATCCTTGTCTACACGATCGCTAGCATTACCACTGTTTACTCCGGTAAAGAGATATTGAATCGTATGTGAAAAAGATGTAGAAAATTGTACTGGTTGTTTTCCGCCAAACCATGGGTCTGTAAGTGAAGCACTATACGTTTGGAAAAACTGACTTGCTTGCGCTCTTAAAGAGAATTTTTGACCATCTCCCATAGGAAGAGGTTGATATGCATCCTTATTAAATATGTTCTGAATAGAGAAGTTATTGAAAGAAAGACCTAGCGTTCCTACAAAACCACCACCACCAAAACCTCCTTGAAGCTCTATCTGGCTGGCACCTTGCTCTACAACATTGTATTCTAAGTCTACAGTACCTCCTACGGCATCAAAGTTATCAAAATTAGGAGTAAGCTGTTGGGCATCAAAAAATCCTAATTGACCAAGCTCTCTAATAGTTCCAACAACTGCAGCTTTACTATAGCGCTGACCAGGCTTAGTAAGTAATTCTCTATAAATTACCTTATCCTTAGTTTTGTCATTACCTTTTACGGTTACTTTATTAAAATAAGCGAGTTTGCCTTCAGAAATACGAACCTCGAAATCTATAGTGTCGTTTTGGACACTTGTCTCTACTGCATTAATATTTGAGAAGAGATAACCACTATTTTGGTAAAGGTTTGCAATGTTATCTGAATCTGGATCTGTATCGTCTTGAATACGTTCTTTTAAGAGAACTCCATTATATACATCTCCTTTGAAAAGCCCTAATTGACGGCTTAATTGCTCATCTGTGTAGACAGAATTTCCTATAAAATCAATGTCACCTATGTAGTACCTATTACCTTCTTCTACGTTCATTTCTATCGTAATACTCTTCTCGTTATTCTTGATGATAGTATCAGAAACAATTCGTGCGTCACGGTATCCTTTTTCTTTATACTTATTAATAAGTGAAACTTTATCTTCTTCGTAATCTGCTTTTATAAATTTAGATCGCTTCCATACGCGCCAGATTTTCTTTTCTTTGGTACTTTTCATAGAGCCTAAGAGGGTTCCTTCTTTGAGCTTCTCACGTCCTATAATATTGATATCAGCTATTTTTACACGCTCTCCCTTATCAATATTTACAGTCATATTGACTTTGTTTGCACCTATACTATCTACAGTAGGAACAGTATTGATAAAAACTTTTGAGTTGAGATATCCTTTCTTTTTGTAATTGTTCTCGATATAATTCTTGGCTGTTGTCTCTAGGTTTTCTGTGACCTTTGCGCCTTTATTAAGACCATTGTCTTTGATAAAGTTGGCTCCTTTTTTCTGTTTGATCCCTTTAAATCGTACTTCATTAAGTTCTGGAACTTCTTTGATATCTAGTTGTAAGTCAACCTTGTCTCCATTAACGCCAGTAACATATAAGTTAATGTCTGAAAAGAGTTCTAGTCCCCATAGCTTTTTGATTACATCTGTAATCTTTTGCCCAGGTAGAAAGATACGTTCTCCCACTCGGAGTCCTGTAAATGCAATTACAGTGTTCTCATTATAAGTAGAAACCCCACTTACTTTGATGTCTGCAATTTCATATTTAACTTCGGGGTCTAACGGTAATTGTCTTTGCGCTTGAGCAAAAGTAAAGCTCAAAAGGGCTAAAAAAATCATCCATTTGCTTGTCACTTTTGAAAAAGTAGATGCACTATTTAATTTGTTCACTTGTCTTTCCAAATCTTCGTTCTCTTTTCTGATAATTGTAAATAGCGTCATGTAAATGTTCCTTTCTAAAATCTGGCCACAGTATTTCTGTAAAATAAAACTCAGCATAGGCTATCTGCCACAACAAAAAATTACTAATTCGTTGCTCTCCACTTGTGCGTATTAACAAATCTACATCCGGCATGTCATGGGTGTAAAGATGCTCATTTATACAAGACTCATCTATTTCAGCTGGCGAAATTAGGTTATTTTTAACTTTATCGCTTATTTCTTTGACAGTTTTTATTAGTTCTTCTCTGCTGCCATAACTCAATGCAAGTGTAAGTTTAAGCCTTTTATTGTTTTTTGTTTTTTCTATAACTTCATCAAGTTCTCTTTGTGCTTTTTTAGGCAAAGAGCTAGTGTTTCCAATGGTGTTGAGGGAAACATCATTGTCTTGTAGGGTTGAAATTTCTTTTTTTAAGGAAGACACAAGCAGGTTCATGAGAGTATCTACTTCTGCCTTAGGGCGGTTCCAGTTTTCTGTAGAAAAAGCATAAAGAGTTAGGTAAGGCACGCCAAGTTCGGCTGCGGCTTCCACCGCTTCTCTTACTGCTTTAGACCCTTTCTTGTGACCTACAGCTCTAAGAAGGCCTTGTTTTTTTGCCCATCTGCCATTACCATCCATAATAATAGCGATGTGCTGGGGCAATTTTTCTTTATTAATCTGGGCAAGTACGTCCATTATATTCTTAAAATCCGCAGTAACAAGGTCTGCGGCCAAAGGTAAAACTCACGGTCAATCCCGTAAATACATACCAATCATTATTATTTTTATTTCCTAAACTTAAAGCCTCTTCTCCTGCTGGATTGCTGCCATCTATATTATCTGTAAATGTATAACGAGCACCACCTTCTAAGGCTATGACCATTGCATTATTTACTGCTACTTTATATCCTAATACAATTGGAATCGCTACATCTAGCGCGTTTCCACTTGCTGTCACACCATCTATGTTTGATATGTTTTCCTGATTAAAAATAGTAAGACCAGTATATAAATACGGGGCGTTTGCATTACGGTCTTTAAACATATCAAATTCCCAAAATGTATACTCCAATCCTAATGAAATTTCCTGAAGACTATTAGTAAAAGATAATCCTCTGCTTTGTCTTCTTGACTCATGACTATCCTCGTCATTTCCTTCTAGCTCTGTAAATAGCGCTGTAAATCTAAAGGAATGTCTTGAACTTCTATTCCACTTCAAAATAGCTCCAAAAACAGGCTTGTTAGGAGAAAAGTAGCTAGTAGAGCCTATGTCACTTACAACATTAGATCCGCCTATAAACCCTCCTATTTCATAAGTCTGAGCTTGCGTTTCAGTATTCCAAAAAATGGCGATCAATAAAATCGTCAGGTACTTCATATGGTGTTAAAAGTTTGCAAATATAACAATTCTGTGTTGGTACTAGCAATTAGGGATTGCTAAGATGCTGTGGGTTAGTTTACGCTTTCGCGAAAGCGTACTCAAATACATGCTGGTAACCCCTACAGAAAACACATTAAATGCATAAATATTGTCTAGTTTCTTTTGTCCTCTCCCCAAAGGAGCTTGCGACGAAGTGTTTTTAAAAAACTATCTCCTTCTAAACGTATGAGACTTATTTGAAATGGTGCCTTTTGCAAAGTGATAATAGTCTCATTATCTAGGGTTGCTATGCGGGAATCCAGCGAAATCAAATGTTGCTCTTCTCTTCCTGAAACGCTAAGTTCTATCACTGTGTTATCAGGGATTACTAGTGGTCGTGCGTTTAAGTTATGCGGAGCTATAGGTGTGAGTATAAGGCTCGAGGTGTGCGGCGTGATTACCGGGCCACCGCAGCTAAGCGAGTATCCAGTGGAGCCCGTAGGAGTGGCGACAATAAGTCCATCTGCCCAGTAGTTTGTTAAGTCTTCACCATCGAGCTTAGTCTTCACCGAAATCATGGAAGTAGTGTTTTTTCTACTCACAGCAATCTCGTTAAGAGCAAAGTTAAGCTCTCCTATTTCTTCTGAGGCCTTGCTAGTTGTAATCTGCAACAAACTCCTTTTAGAGATGCTGTATTTCCCAGTTAATATTTTATCAATAGAGGCTTCAATTTCATTTTTCTTGATAGTTGCTAGAAAACCTAGTCGCCCAGTATTTATTCCTACTATAGGGATGTTAAGATCTCTTACGTAGGTTACCGTCTTGAGGATGGTTCCATCGCCACCTATACTCACAAAGAGGTCATAACTGTTGTCTAATTCTTTGAAGGTGGAGAAGTGATTATAGTCTTTTTCAATAGTGTCATTCTCATGTATGAGTTTGAGAAAATTCTTTTCTATAATGACTTCTATCTGTTTTTTGTCAAGAATATCAAGAAGCTGCTGAATGTATTGCCCCGCTTCTTTATGATAAAACTGACCGTAAATACCAATTTTCATAATTTATTAGATGTTAAGGTATTTTTCTAGGTATTGAGAGCGCTCTCTTAGGTCTGTAAGAAAAGTGTCTTCATGGTGACTAGACACCACATTATAGCTATATCTTCTAAAGGCTGCGAGAATATCATTAAAATTTGATCTGCCTATTTTTACTGAAATTTCGGCAACGTCATTTTCTATTCTAGAGATAAACATACCCCAGATTTTCCCATCATTAGACTCTACAATCTGGCTTATCTCACTAAAGGAGTAATCTTGGATTCCTTTTTCTATAATTACCACACTTCCTGGCTCACTTATAAAAGGAGTGCTGTTAAAGAAGCTCATTACGTCTTCTAGCTCGTAGTAGCCTAGATAAGTGTTTTTTTCATCTAGCACTGGCATCATATTGCAGCCGTGTCGTGCAAAAGTCTCGAGTACATCTAGCCAGTTTGTATCATAACGCACAAAAAACTGCTCATACCCATGGCTGTATTCGCTTATAGGAATACCTGCATCTAGGCAATGTGTGTCATTTTCAGGTAGTGACCCTACGTAAACACCTTCCCTTTCGATAGGAACATGAGAGTAGGTAGTTTGACTAAAAATAGACTGTACTTCTCCTATATTCTGCTTTTCAGAAACTGGAGAAATATCATTTATAATGAAATCTGTTAACGTCATACTGCAAAATAATGAAAAAATAACCGCCTAGCAGCGGTCTCTTTGTATTTTTGTGATATCAAATAATACCATATTGCTATGACAAAATTAAGTGTAAACATAAATAAGGTTGCCACATTGCGTAACGCAAGAGGAGGTAATGTTCCAGATCTATTAAAAGTAGCGAGTGACCTAGAGAAAATGGGTGCTCAAGGAATAACTATTCATCCTCGACCAGATGAGCGTCATATAAGGTATCAAGATGCGAGAGATCTTGTAGATGTAGTTACTACAGAGTTTAATATAGAAGGAAATCCTATCCAGAAGTTTATAGATCTAGTTCTCGAGACTAAGCCTACGCAAGTTACCCTAGTTCCAGATGCTGTAGATGCTATTACAAGTAATGCTGGCTGGGATACTATAAAGCACAAAAGTTTCTTGCAAGAAGTAATTCAAGAGTTTAAAGATGCGGGAATTCGTACCTCGATTTTTGTAGATCCAGTGCTAGAAATGGTAGAAGGAGCTAAAGAAACTGGCGCAGACCGCATCGAGCTGTATACAGAGTCGTATGCAGATGGTTATGTGCTTAATAAGGAAGAAGCGATAAAACCATTTATAGCTGCTGCTTTTCACGCGAGTGATTTAGGAATTGGGATTAATGCTGGGCACGATTTGTCACTAGATAATATTGAATATTTTCATAATAGCATTCCAGACTTACTAGAGGTGTCTATAGGTCATGCGTTGATGGCGGAGTCTTTATATCTAGGTTTTGAAACAGTGGTGGCTTCTTATCTCAAAAAACTTCAATAGTTTATGTTGCATTCTAATATCATAGGAGAAGGTGAGCCGCTCATAATATTACATGGTTTTCTAGGAATGGGTGATAACTGGAAAACGCTTGCAAAGCAATTTGCAGGAGACGGTTTTCAAGTGCATCTTATAGATCAACGTAATCATGGTCGTAGTTTCCATAGTGATGCTTTTAGCTATAAGTTAATGGTAGAAGATCTCAAGTCTTATTGTGTAGAAAATGGACTAGAAGAATTCTATTTGCTTGGACACTCAATGGGAGGTAAGGTGGCTATGCTTTATGCTACCACCCATCCAGATATGGTAAAGAAGCTGATCATAGCAGATATAGGTGTAAAAGAATATCCACAGCATCACCAGATCATTCTTGAAGGATTAACTGCCTTGTCAAACGACGCACAAGCAATGACGAGTCGTTCAGGGGCAGATGATTTTCTTTCAAAATATATTACAGATGACGGGACTAGAATGTTCTTGCTCAAAAATCTTTATTGGAAAGAAAAGGGTGTGCTAGGTTTTAGAATGAATCTCAAGGCGCTTATAGAAAATATAGAACAAATAGGGAAGGCGCTTCCGGAGGGATCTTCATACGAAGGAGAGGTGCTTTTTTTAAGGGGAGATAAGTCAAATTATATTCTTGATGAGGATGAAAAAGGTCTTTATAACGCTTTCGCGAAAGCGCAATTAAGCACTATTTCAAATGCTGGACATTGGCTTCATGCAGAAAATCCTAAAGATTTTTATAAAGAAGTGATAAATTTTTTATAACATTGTTTCAGCAAATTTACTATGTATGCATAGTAAATTGGTAATAAAACTATCAATCCCTTATAAATACTGTATTTTTGAGGATAGATTTTTAAGAATAACACATTTCCCTTAACCTTAAATTAAATTATGAAAAAAGTATTAAGTGTCGTTGTGCTACTACTCGTATGTGCTGTAACGTATGCCGGTGGATACCGTGTAAGCTTACAAGGACAACGCGGTCTAGCGATGGGTCACACTGGTGTGGCAATGGTTAATAATGCAGAGATTGCATTTTTTAACCCAGGAGGTCTAGTTCATCTAGAAGGAAAATTAAATATAGCCGTAGGAGGTTTTGGTGTATTCTCTGATGTAAAGTTCCAGAACGCTGAGTTTGGACAAACTTCACAAACAGAGAGTCCTACAGGAACGCCTTTGTATCTATATGCAAGTTATAACGTGAGTGAAAAACTAGCAGTAGGTCTAGCTGTGTATACTCCTTATGGAAGTAGTGTAGAGTATCCTACAGACTGGTCTGGGTCGCACCTTGTTAATAATATCGATCTGTCGGCCATTTTTGTACAACCTATGGTTTCTGTAAAATTACTTGAAGATTTAAGTATTGGAGGAGGGCCTATCCTAGCTATTGGAGGGGTTAACTTTAATCGTAACCTATCTCGTAACCTTACAGATATTGATGGTAATCGCTCTAATGTTACGATTGATTCACAAGGACTCACCGCTTTTGGTTTTTCTGTAGGAGCTTTGATTACTCCTAATGATCAGTGGTCTTTTGGTGTGAACTACAGATCTAGAATCGATATTGACGTAGAGCAAGGCGATGGAGATGCAGTATTCTCAAATGTGCCTAACTCTCCACTTGCTCCTATTGCAAATGGAACTTATGACTTCACTGCAACTTTACCATTACCAGCTGAGTGGACAGTAGGGGTTTCTTACAAGCCATCAGATAAGTGGACACTTAACTTTGACTGGAACTATGCAGAGTGGGATGCTTATGAAGCATTAGATATTATGTTCCTTAATACAGATGGTTCTCTTGCATTAGAGTCTATTAACCCTCGTAACTATAAAAATGCTTCAAGTTACCGTCTAGGTGCTCAGTTTGATGTAAGTTCTAAATTTGTTCTTCGTGGAGGTGCTTACTTTGATGAGTCTCCGGTACAAGATGGTTTCTTTGCTCCAGAAACTCCACGTAACGATTCTTACGGATTTACAGGAGGATTTACTTATAATGTAACAGATAAGTTAGCGATTGACGCTTCTTTCCTTTATTTGACATTTAAGGAAATTGATGCTTCTTACGATTCTTATATAGAAGGTGGAGAGCGTGTTCCTTTTGGAGGGACTTACAAATCAAGTGCGTTTGCACCAGGTTTAGGTCTTAGTTATAAATTATAAAAATAGCATTGATGAAAAAATATTTCAATTATATAGCACTTCCGGCACTTGCACTTGGACTCGTTGCATGTGAGCCAGAATTTGATAACGATATCACAGAGAATGAGGATTTTTACACTAGTGGTAGTGCAGATTTCTCAAATTATGTATCTGTAGGAAACTCTCTTACTGCAGGATATGCAGATGGAGCTTTATATATCACAGGTCAAGAAAACTCTTATCCTAACATTATGGCGCAACAGTTTGCGCTTGCGGGAGGTGGTAGTTTTTCTCAACCACTAGTAAGCGATAACCTTGGAGGACTTACTTTAGGAGGTATGCAAATTGCTGAAAATCGTTTTGTACTTGCTACAGACGCAGAAGGTAATCCAGGACCTGCACGTCTTGCAGGAACTCCTACTACAGAGGTTTCAAATATTGTTGCGGGACCATTTAATAACGTAGGCGTGCCAGGAGCAAAAAGTTTTCACCTTGTAGCACCAGGTTATGGTAATGTTGCTGGTGTAGCTACAGGTCAAGCAAACCCTTATTTTGCTCGTTTTGCTAGTTCAGCAAATACGACAGTTATGGCAGAAGCAGTTGCTGCAAATCCTACATTTTTCTCTTTATGGATAGGTAATAACGATATCTTAGGTTTTGCAACATCAGGTGGAGCAGGAGCAGATCAAGCAGGAAATTTAGATCCATCTACTTATGGACCTAATGACATCACAGATCCTAACGTATTTGCAAGTGTATACTCTCAAGAGGTTGCGGCACTTACAAGCACGGGGGCACAAGGTGCATTGATAAACATTCCAGATGTAACTTCTATTCCTTTCTTTACAACGGTTCCTTCTCAAGCAATACCGCTAGATGAGGAAACAGCAGCAACACTTAACGCTAGTTTTGCAGCTTATAACACACAAGTATTGCCAGGACTTGCTTCTTTTGGGGTTATTACAGCAGAAGAAGCTGCTGCTCGCCAAATTAACTTTAGTGCAGGAGCAAACTTTATCACAATTCAAGATGAAGATTTAACTGATATTTCAACTATTGTTCAAGGAGCGCCTTTTAACTTAGATCCTATTACTGCTGCTTTATTATCTCAGTTACGTCAAACTACAAATGATGATTTAATTCCACTTACAACTGCTGGAGTTTTAGGAACTATAGATGAGGCTTATGTAGGATTCTTAGTTTCTCAAGGTCTTCCTGTTGAACAAGCTGGTTTACTAGCTATTAACGGTGTGTCTAGACCATTACAAGATCAGTTTGTACTTACTACGCAAGAGCAAGCATTAGTAACTGCAGCACAAACTCAATATAATGCAACTATCCAGGCACTAGCCAGTGCTAACGGACTTGCTTACGTAGATGCTAGAACTGCGCTACAAAATGTAGCAAATGGTGGTGTGGCTTTTAGTGGGGGTATTCTTTCTTCACAATTTGTGACAGGAGGTGCATTTTCACTAGATGGAGTACATCCATCACCTAGAGGTTATGCTTTTACTGCAAATGCTGTTATCAGTGCCATTAATAATACATATGGATCAACGATTCCAGGTGTAGATATAGGTGACTATGCGACGGTAACAATAAGCAATGATGTGAACTAGAATACGTTTACTAATAATATGTAAAAAGCGCCTTTTTAAAGGGCGCTTTTTTTATGTGTAAATTTGCGCTTTCGCGAAAACGTAACTCTTAAAACTCAATCTTATGAAATCTATAATCAAAATTTTACTAACAGCCGTTGCGGTAGTAGTGCTTTCGAAGCTGCTTCCAGGTGTTGCTGTAGATGGTTTTGTGACGGCGATTATTGTCGCTATAATACTAGCATTACTTAAATTTATCGTGAGACCTATACTAGTCATACTTACATTGCCAGTGACGATTTTGACCTTTGGATTGTTCCTTTTTATCATCAATGCTTTCATAATCTTGATAGCAGATTACTTTATAGGAGGCTTTTCGGTGAGTGGTATTTGGGTGGCATTACTCTTTAGTATCTTATTGAGTATTTTTCAAAGTATATTGTTTTCACTTATTAAAGACGACAGCAAGAGCTAGTTAAGCACATCTTAAAAGATTGTTGTACTCGTAAAAATATTGTATTTTTGCGCCCTCAAAATTACATCATAATGAATATTACAAAAGAGCAAATAGACGACCTGAACGCAGTAGTAAAGGTAGAAATCGTTAAAGAAGATTATAACGAGAAAGTAGAGTCTATCCTTAAAAACTACCGTAAAACGGCAAATATTCCTGGTTTTAGAAAAGGTCATGTCCCTATGGGAATGATTAAAAAGCAGTATGGAACAGCAGTGAGAGTTGATGAGGTAAATAAAATACTTCAAGAGGCTTTAGGTAAGTTTTTACAGGAGGAAAAGCTAGATGTGTTAGGTAATCCACTTCCTAAAAATCAAGAAGGTTTTGATTGGGATGCAGACGACTATAATTTTGAATTTGAATTAGGAATGGCTCCTAAGTTTGATGTAAATCTTACTCCTAAGAAAGCCGTTACAAGTTATAAAATCAAAGTAGATGACAAGATGGTGGATAGCCAGGTCACTACCATAAGAAAGCAATACGGTACGCTAGTTTCTCAAACTGAAGTAGCAAAGGATAGTGAAATCACTGGTACTTTTGTAAACGAAGAAGCGGGAATTGATAACCAAGCGACTTTTGAAATAGAGCAAGTAAAAGGAAAGAAGAATGTAGATGCATTAGTAGGAGCAAAGCCTGGTGATGTAATTACGTTAAAAACTAAAAGTTTATTTTCTGAGCCAGGAACTTACCAGGCGGCTTTAAAGATCTCTGAAGATCAAGCAAAAGAAATGAACGCAGAAGTTACCTTTACACTAGCCGAAACAAATAAGCGTGAGCAAGCAGACCTTGATCAAGAGCTTTTTGATAAGTTATTTGGTAAGGATGTTGTAAAAAGTACAACAGAGCTTAAAGAGAAGATTAAAGAAGATGGTGAGCGCCAGTTTGTACAACAGAGCGATCAACAACTTATGAATGACGTTACTGAGCGTCTTATAGATGAAACTAAGTTTGATCTTCCTTCAGACTTTCTTGCTAGATGGATAAAATCTAGTGGTGAGAAGCCTATGACAGATGAGGAGGCAAAAGAAGAGTTTACTCGTTCTGAAAAAGGTCTAAGATGGCAGCTTATAGAAGGGAAAGTAGTTACAGATAATAAACTTCAAGTAACTTTTGAAGAATTAAAAGACTACGCAAAAGATATGATCAAAGGGCAAATGATGCAGTATGGTCAAATGAACCCTGAAGATAAAGAACTTGAAGATATCGCAGCACGTATACTTGGTAATCAAGAAGAAGTAAAGCGCTTATCTGAGCAGTTTATGAATGTAAAAATGCTTGCATTCTTTAAAGAAAATGTAAAACTTAAGGAGAAGGAAGTAACCTTTGACGAATTTGTTAAGGAAGTTTACAATTAGAATACTTCCTATATAATAAGTATCTTTAAAGCGTTTTACTTGTATTAGTAAAACGCTTTTTTTTAAAATATATATTGCTATAAAAATATGGATTACGGAAAAGAATTTAAAGATTTTGCAATCAAAGATCAGGGTGTAAACTCTAATTATTACGATAAAATTATTACGAGTATGTTGCCACAAGGCCTTACTCCTAATATCATTGAAGAGCGCCAGATGAACATCGCTATCTTTGATGTATTCTCTCGTTTAATGATGGATCGCATCATCTTCTTGGGAACAGGAATTAATGATCAGGTTGCAAATATTGTACAGGCACAGTTACTATTTTTAGAAAGTACAGATGCAAATAAGGATATTCAGATTTACATCAACTCTCCAGGAGGAAGTGTGTATGCTGGTCTAGGTATTTATGATACGATGCAGTTTATCAAGCCAGACGTTGCTACCATCTGTACAGGTATGGCAGCATCTATGGGGGCTGTATTACTTTGTGCAGGAGCAAAAGGTAAGCGTAGTGGTTTGCCACATAGCCGTGTGATGATTCACCAGCCTATGGGTGGAGCACAAGGTCAAGCATCAGATATCGAGATTACTGCAAAGGAAATCTTGACACTTAAAAAGGAACTTTACGATATTATCGCAAAGCATTCTGGTCAAGACTACGATAAAGTATATAACGATAGTGATCGTGATTACTGGATGAAAGCAGATAAAGCGCTTGAGTATGGTATGATAGATGAAATATTGAAGAGAGACTAATGAGGTTTATGCTTTCGCGAAAGCGTATAATATCTCAAAACAGTAAATAAAATGGCAAAGGAAGATTTAGAATGTTCATTTTGTGGTAGAAAAAAACCAGAGACTAGCTTACTAATTGCTGGGCTTGACGCGCACATCTGTGATAGATGTATTGAGCAAGCACATGGTATTGTGATAGAAGAGTCTAAGGATGTTGCTACAAATGATCTTGAAGGAGAGCTTAAGTTAAGAAAGCCACAAGAGATTAAAGAGTTTCTTGATGGGTACGTTATAGGTCAAGAATTTACAAAAAGAGTAATGTCTGTAGCGGTATACAACCACTACAAGCGATTATTACAGCCTGCGACAGATGATGATATAGAGATCCAGAAGAGTAATATCGTGATGGTGGGACAAACAGGAACTGGTAAAACACTTATAGCAAAGACAATCGCTCGTATGCTTAATGTGCCTCTTGCTATTGTAGATGCTACAGTGCTTACAGAAGCAGGTTATGTAGGTGAGGATGTTGAAAGTATTTTGACACGTCTTCTACAAGCAGCCGACTATAATCTTGAAAAAGCACAGAGAGGAATCGTTTTTATAGATGAGATAGATAAGATCGCTCGTAAGAGTGATAATCCATCTATTACTCGTGATGTGAGTGGAGAAGGTGTGCAACAAGCGTTATTAAAACTATTAGAAGGTACCGTAGTAAACGTACCGCCTAAGGGAGGACGTAAGCATCCAGATCAAAAGTTTATTGAGGTAGATACAGAGAATATCTTATTTATCGCTGGAGGAGCCTTTGATGGTATTGAACGCCACATTTCTAAGCGTTTAAATATGCAAGCAATGGGGTTTGTGGCTAGTAAAAGTGAAGATGTAGTAGAGAAGGATAATATGCTTAAATATATTATTCCTAAGGATCTTAAAGATTTTGGTCTTATCCCAGAAATCATAGGTCGTCTACCAGTATTAACACACATGGACCCACTAGATGCTGGAACATTGAGAGCTATCCTTACAGAGCCTAAAAATGCTATTATAAAGCAATATAAGAAGCTTTTTAGCATGGATGATATAGAGCTTACCATTACAGATGAAGCTTTGGATTATATGGTAGGTAAAGCTATTGAGTACAAACTTGGTGCAAGAGGATTACGTAGTTTATGTGAGGCCATCCTTACAGATGCTATGTTCGATCTGCCTAGTTCTGACGAGAAATCGCTGAATGTAACTAAGACGTATGCAGAGGGTAAATTGAATAAATCTACGCTCAAAAAATTGAAAGCAGCTTCATAATAATGAGGTCACATAAATAGAATAAAAAGGTACTCTTATGAGTGCCTTTTTTTTATGGTTTTTAGTGAGCATTTTAGGTTTTAAAAGGAGAATGTATTGTGGTGAGTACGCTTTCGCGAAAGCGCAAAAAACAATTAATTTTGCTTCGCGGGCGTATTTTTTTAATATGAAAACCAACTTAAAAATGCCGATTGCAATGCTATGCAAGCTCAAGTAGTGCTTCTACAAAATCTCTTTTGTTTGATAATCTAGGTACTTTGTGCTGGCCGCCAAGCTTATTATTTTTTCTAAGCCAGTCATAAAATAGATTTTCTCTAGCACTATGAATCGTGGGCGCGTTTAAGGTAGTGTTATTAAAACGCTTTGCTTGATAATCACTGTTTACTTCTTGAAGTGCAAGATCTAGTTTGTGATTAAATAGTGCGATATCCTGAGGTGGATTCTTAAATTCTATAATCCACTCGTGAGCACCTTTTTCCTTTCCTTCCATGAATATAGGCGCAGCGGTATAATCCTTTATTTCGGAGCCTGTCTCTCTGGTCGCTTTTTTAAGGGCTTCTTCTGCATTCTCAATGATAAGCTCTTCTCCAAAAACGTTGATGTGATGTTTTGTTCTCCCCGTAACTTTAATTCTATACGGGCTGGTGCTTGTAAATCTTACGGTGTCACCTATTTTATATCTCCATAAACCAGCGTTTGTAGTGATAATAATCGCATAATTCACTCCTACTTCTACCTCTGTAAGTGGTATTACGTTTTGTCCAGGAGTTCCGTAGGTAGTCATGGGTATAAATTCATAAAAAATACCATAATCGAGCATGAGCAATAATTCCTTAGAGTCATTCTGGCCTTGTATGGCAAAAAAGCCTTCTGAGGCATTGTAGATCTCGTAATACTTAAAAGAATTAGACGGAATCAATTTTTGATATTGCTCCATGTAAGGATCAAAACTAACACCTCCATGAAAGTAAACCTCAAGGTTAGGCCACACTTCAAGTAAATTTGATGTACCAGTAGTTTCAAGAACATTATTTAATAAAACTAGCATCCAAGAAGGAACTCCAGAGAGGCTAGTTACATCTTGCTGGATAGTCTCGTCTACAATGGCTTGCATCTTGGTTTCCCAATCACTTAGAAGTGAAACGCCATTAGTAGGTGTACTGCTGAACTCTGCCCAAAAAGGCATGTTATCAATCAGTATAGCCGATAAGTCACCATAAACAGTTCCATTATCTTGATACAACTGCTTGCTGCCACCTAGTCTTAGTCCTTTGCCAGAAAATAGCTGTGAGCCTTCGTTATTATTGAGATACATGCACAATAAATCCTTACTTGCTGCATAGTGGCATTTTTCAAGTGATTCTGGACTTACGGGAATGTACTTGCTACGAGCATTTGTTGTACCGCTACTTTGTGCAAACCATTTTATAGGAGTAGGCCACATTATGTTTGTCTCACCTTTACGGCTACGCTCTATATATTCTTGATTTTCCTCATAAGAAGTCACTGGAATGCGGTCTGCAAACTCACGATATGATTTTATAGATTTAAAGTCATAAGCTCTACCTATCTCGGTATCTTTTGCTTTCTCTATGAGTTTAGTGCGCAATTCTTCTTGAACCTCAGAGGGGTACTTCATAAAAAGCTCCATCTGGTGAATGCGTTTTTTTAAGAACCAAGAAGCAATGGAATGCACTAAAGGGATAGCCATAAAGTTGGTATATTTACACGTATATAACGGGATAGGTTATTGCTTTCGCGAAAGCTAATTTAACCTTATTTCCCCACATTTTGTAATCAAAGTTTTCTTAAATGCAATACCAAGGTGTCCTTAGAAAAATGCAAACGGAGCACACAGATCCTATAAATTACTATTTAGTAATGGATGGTGACTTCATACAAATGAATCAACTCTTAGGAAAAAGGTTGCATATAGAATTTGTAAGATACGAATGCCTCGCTTGTGGAGAAAATAAAAAGATTTTCCGTCAGGGGTATTGCTATGATGATTTTTATAAAGTTCCACAAGCTGCCGATTGGATTATGAAACCTGAGCTTTCTAAAGCCCATCTAGGTGAAGAAGAGAGGGATCTAGAGTATGAGAAGAAGGTACAATTACAGCCGCATATTGTTTACTTAGCAAACTCAAGCAATGTAAAGGTAGGAGTCACTCGTAAGACACAAGTGCCTACTAGATGGATAGATCAAGGTGCTCATGAAGCGGTAGAGATTGTTGAAGTGCCTAATAGATACCTAGCTGGTATAACAGAACTAGCGCTTAAAGAGCATGTCTCAGATAAGACTAACTGGCGCAAGATGCTTAAAAATGATATAGAAGATGTAAGCCTAGCAGAATATCGCGATGAACTTAAAAAATATATACCAGAAGAAGCACAGCAGTATTTTATACCTAGCAACGAAGAAACTCACATTCACTTTCCAGTAGATAGTTATCCGGAAAAGTTAAAAACACTTAATCTTGATAAAACTCCTGCTTATGAAGGTGTACTAAAAGGAATTAAAGGGCAGTATCTCATTTTTGAAGATGACACTGTTTTTAACGTGCGTAGTTGGGAAGGATATGTGGTACGTCTAGAAGTACTTTCTTAAATAACAGTCAGCTTGATAACTTGTATACAAGCTAATATTATGAGGGTGATACCTATGTAACGATTAATGTTACTTCCTGAAGAAGATTTCTTTTTTTGAATATGAGTGCCAAATCTACTGTAGCCATAGAGTGTTGCAACCTTTCCAATAAATACACCACTAAGGAATAAACCAAGCCATAATGCAGAGATAGATGTAGCGCTTGATAACCACTTGCCTAATAGAGAAAACACTAAAATCCAATAAATAAGTACAGGCGGGTTGATGACACTAAGTGTGAATCCTAGGAGGTATTTAGATGATTTTTTTCGTTTGGACTCAATTTTTTCTTTTTTGTTAAGTGTAAAGTAAAGCCCTACAGTTGCAAGAACTGCAGCAACTAAATATTGTACCCAAAGATTCATTTCAAAAAAATCTTGCACAACCATACCAGAGGAAAATGCTATAAAGGCAAGTAATACCTCGCCTAGTCCAGCACCATAACTTATTTTTAAAGACTCACGGTGTGATTCATTTAGGGAGGTTTTAATTACAGCGAGATTTGATGCGCCAGGAGGAAGTGCTCCCAGAATGGTAGCGATAGTGCCAATAAGTAAAGCTATAAGAATCATAAGCACTTAGTAGTGTGCTTTTATAAAAGCTTACTCATTATTACTCAAATATTATGCAATATTGAGTTTGATAGCTTGTATCACACCAGCCACTATAAGAACTACTCCTATAATTTTATTAAGCGTTCCTTTAAACTTTGAAAAATTTGAAGTCATATACTCGCTAGCTCTTCCATACAAATAAAGCAGTCCAAATTTACCGGCAAAAACTCCAACTAAAAAGCATAGGATAAGTAGCCATGGAGAATTTTTATCTAAAACAACATATCTTGAGCTTATAGAAAATATAGCAGTCCAGTAAATAAACATCGGGATATTAAGTCCTCCTAGTAAGAGACCATTAATAAAACGCTTAGGTCTGCTTGATGATTCACTATCGTTTTCTGTTGTTTTTTTTATGAGAAAATAGATCCCTACAGCTATCATGATAACTATAAAAGTGATCTGTATCCACTCATGTTTTTCAAATATTCGCTTTGCAAGAACTCCAAAAGCAAGAGCAAGTCCAGCTATTATCACCTCTCCTAGCGCAGCTCCATAGGCTAGGTGAAGTCCTTTGGTGAGGCTTTTGTCACTTGTGTATTTTACAACAGCAAGATTCGTCGCGCTAGGTGGTAACGTGGCGATTATGGCTCCTATAAGTCCTATAGAAAGGGTGAGTATATATGCGATAATGATCATAGCAGTTGGCAAAGCTACGTTATAATCATATGTATAGACAAGAGTTTATCATATCCTTAGGATTTACGAAATTTACCTCCCAAAATGTTGGTTTAAAGAGAACAATCATTTAAATGCATAAGACTGTAGATTAACGCTATCTTTGCACACCTAAAAAATTTACAATGAGTACCATAGTAGCTATCGTAGGACGCCCTAATGTAGGGAAGTCTACTTTTTTTAACCGTCTAGTGCAACGTCGTGAGGCGATTGTAGATGCCGTAAGTGGAGTGACGCGTGATCGTCATTACGGAAAAACAGACTGGAACGGTCGCGAATTTACCGTTATTGACACAGGAGGATATGTAGTAGGAAGTGATGACGTTTTTGAAGCCGAAATTGATAAGCAAGTAGAACTTGCGATAGATGAGTCTGACGCTATTATCTTTATGGTAGATGTAGAGCATGGTGTGACAGGGATGGATGAAGAGGTTGCAAAACTACTTCGTAGATCAAAAAAACCTATTTTCCTTGCTGTAAATAAAGTAGATAATAATAAAAGAGCAGCAGATGCTGTTGAGTTTTATAACCTAGGATTAGGTGATTATTATACTATTGCCGCAACAAATGGTAGTGGAACAGGAGATTTACTTGATGCTGTAGTAGAAGCACTTCCGCCAAAAGTTGAGGAGGAAGAAAAAGATGAATTACCAAGATTTGCTGTAGTAGGTCGTCCTAATGCAGGAAAATCGTCTTTCATTAACGCGCTGATAGGTGAGGATAGATATATTGTAACAGATATCGCTGGTACTACTCGTGACTCAATGGATACAAAGTACAATCGCTTTGGGTTTGAGTTCAACCTTGTAGATACAGCAGGAATACGACGTAAGGCAAAAGTAAAAGAAGATCTTGAGTTTTACTCAGTAATGAGATCTGTAAGAGCTATTGAGCACGCAGATGTGATTTTACTAGTAGTAGACGCAACAAGAGGTTTTGATGGTCAGGTTCAAAATATATTTTGGCTAGCAGAGCGTAACAGAAAAGGAATCGTGATTCTTGTAAATAAGTGGGACCTTGTAGAAAAGGAGACCAACACGATGAAGAATTTTGAAAAGCACATTAGAGAGCAAATTGAGCCTTTTACAGATGTGCCTATTGTATTTATTTCTGTGCTGGAGAAACAACGTATCTTCAAAGCAATTGAAACTGCTGTAAAAGTATATGAAAGCAAAACGAAGCGTATCAAAACAAGCGAACTTAATGAGTTCTTCTTGCCGCTAGTAGAAGCATTCCCGCCACCAGCAATTAAGGGTAAATATGTAAAGATTAAGTACTGTATGCAACTTCCTACACCACAACCACAATTTGCGTTGTTCTGTAACTTGCCGCAGTATCTTAAAGAAGGTTATAGAAGATTCTTAGAAAATAAACTTCGTGCAGCTTACGACTTCTCAGGAGTGCCTATTTCTATATATTTTAGAAAAAAATAATTAAAAGTACACTTTCGTGAAAACGAAACATAATACAAAAAGCTATCAGACATCTGATAGCTTTTGTTGTTTATAATAGTTTCCTAATGGCTATTTGCAGCCTGTAATAAATCTCCCTAATATTAGCCTAGTAACCCTAGAAGCCAGAAAATAATAAAAAAGATGATGATGGTGCTTATGCAACCGCCACCTAATTTTTTTGCGCCATATGCGGCAATAAGTCCTTTGATGATTTTATTCATAATAATTGGTTTAAGGGTTAGTTACACAAACTTACACTTCTCTATTTCTAGTATGAGTTAATAATCTGTTATGAGTTGAGATTTTAAGAAGAATAACTTGTTAAATATTTACTAAATTTTAACTGTCAGCATATCATTTGGAAGTAAAGATTGTTTATTTGATAGACATCAATCAATCAACCGTTTATAATGCGAATTAATCAACTAGTACTCCTTGCGATAGGGTTATGCTTATCTGTAGCTATGCAGGCGCAAAACTTTTCAATTACTGGAACTCTTAAAGACAAAGATTCAAAGCAAACCTTAGAGGCTGCCACAGTTTTCTTAGAGACTGTTAAGGATAGCACACTCATTACTTATACCATTACAAATCAAGATGGGCTCTTTCAACTAGAAGGTCGAGCGCAAGAGAAAAATGCACGTGTGAACATCTCTTTTTTAGGTTATGAGAACTTCACAAA
Organism: Dokdonia sp. R78006; assembly: GCF_042466145.1. Classification (NCBI taxonomy): domain Bacteria; kingdom Pseudomonadati; phylum Bacteroidota; class Flavobacteriia; order Flavobacteriales; family Flavobacteriaceae; genus Dokdonia; species Dokdonia sp. R78006. Next base: position 1,473,836 of record NZ_JAXHBU010000001.1, read on the forward strand.
AAATGTAGATTTAAGTACGGGTGATATTGTGCTTGGAGATATAGAAGTAGCACCTTCTACAAACACCTTGGGCGAAGTCGTTGTAAAAAGTAGAGCTCCGGTAACCGTAAAAAAAGACACGCTCGAGTTTAATGTTTCTTCTTTTAAAACCAAGAAAGATGCAAATATAGAAGACTTGCTTAAGGAGCTACCAGGAGTAGAGGTAGACGAGAGCGGTAAGATTTTAGTAAATGGTAAGGAAGTAAATAAAATTCTAGTTAATGGGAAGCCGTTCTTTGGTGATGACCCTACAATTGCTACGCGCAACCTTACTAAAGAAATAGTAGAAAAAATACAAGTAGTAGATACTAAGACAGATGATGAGGCCTTTGCTGGCGAAGATGGTGATCAAGAAAGTAAGACTATCAACCTCACCATCTCCGAAGAAAAGAATAAAGGAGTCTTTGGTAGAGTGGCTGCTGGTGGCGGGACAGATAATCGTTTTGAATATGCAGGTATTGTAAATGCCTTTGATAACGAGCGACGCATCAGTGTGCTTGCTGGTGGTAACAATATCAACTCGGCTGGGTTTAGTTTTGGAGAGATAAGAAAAATGTTTGGAGGAGGAAGAAGTGTCTACTTCAACGGCAACGGAAGCTTTGGTATTGACGGCAGAAGCTTTGGTGGCGGACAAGGAATTGTAAATAGTCGTAGTGTAGGAGCAAATTACACAGATGAGTATGCAAAAGGATTTGATGCCAATATGGATTATTTCTACTCGGCTGCAAATTCTTTTGATGAGACACGTGTAGAGCGAGAGAATATTCTTCCAGATAGAAGATTCTTTACAAACAGCGATTCTCGTAATGACTCAAATTCAGATAACCATAGTATTAATACCACTATTAATATTAAAAAGGATTCTACACTACTCATTAATATAAAACCAAAGTTCTCTTTTGCAAATAGTGAGACACGCTTCCGCCGTACAGAGGAATCACTTAATGAAGACGGTGAGAGAATCAACGAGTCGGCAACAAACAACTTCGTAACAGACGAGGGGAAGAATTTTGAAAACACCTTAAGTGTCACCAAGAAATGGGGAGACAAAGGAGCATATGTGAGGGCACGTGTACAAAACGAAATCAATAGACAAGAGAGTGAAGACTTTATAGTGTCAAACACAGAGATATTTGGCGATAACCCATCAGAAATTAATCGTAATCAGTTTACGGATGGAGAGACTAAACTTAACGGTTATAATCTCAACCTTACATACAGAGTTCCTTTGGTCGCCAAAAAGCTCTTTCTTGATGTAGATTTTGGTCACCGTAATGATACTAGGAAGCGCAAGAGAAGCACTTTTGACTTTGATGAGGTAACACAGCAGTATAGCATCCTCAATCAAGAACTAAGTACAGACTTTGAAGGTCGCAATTCACGCACGACTCCGAAACTGGGACTTAATCTTGATGGAGAAAAACTCAATGTGAACGTGAGTGCAGGATACGTATTTCGCACCCTAGAGAATAACGACAACTTGCGTCCAGAATTAGACATCAAGCAAAATTTTGAAGCACTAGAACTTGATACGTATGTGAATTACAGGTTTAGTCCTAAAGCATCTATGTATGCAAGTTTAGGTAAGAGCAATAGACCTCCAGAAGTCACGCAACTTAATCCTTTTGTGGATGTGTCGGATCCACTTAATATTGTAGAGGGTAATCCTAACCTAGCTCCAGCAAATGATTATAATTTTTACGGAGGATTTAATAATTATGACTTTCAAAAAGGAGGCGGATGGTATGTTAATGGAAATGGAAGATTTACAAACGATGCTATTGTACGTAAAACTAGCATAGATGACAATCTAGTAAGTCGCACTACCTATGTAAATGTAAATGGGAATTATAGCGTAGGAGCAGGAGGAGGTTATAATAAAAATGTAAAAATAGATTCCTTGCGTAGTATAAAATATGGAGGAGGTATTTATACAAACTTTGGGCGTAATGTAAATTTTAACAACGAAGTGCAATACGCTAGTAAAACGAGATCTCTAACGCCGCGTGTAAATTTCACATATACTTGGAAAAATCTGTTTGAAGTTAAACCTAGCTATAATATCTCTATCTCAAAAACTCAATTTGGTCTAGACGCTTTTGAAGATCAAGATTTTATTTCTCATAATGTTTCATTGGGAACGGCTTTGTTTGTTCCTAAAAACTGGGAGTGGCGCAATGATATTAACTATAATTACAACCCTAACATTGCATCAGATTTTCAGCGAAGTGCAGTGTTTTGGAACTCGACACTTGCTTATTCATTTGCAAAAGATCGCGCTACCGCAACCTTAAAAGTGTATGATGTACTAGATCAAAATACAAACGCAAGGCGTACTGCAAATGCAAACTTTATACAAGATGTACAGAGCACTGTACTAGAGCAATATTTTATGCTCAGCCTTAGTTGGAAATTCAACACGCTAGGTAAAAAGGGGGAAACAAATGATGGTGGGGTATTTTTCTTTTAACGCTTTCGCGAAAGCGTACCTCAACAAAACACTCATTTCTTAATTAAAAACCTTATTTTTCTAAGCTCAAAGAGAACCCACAATGCGAGCATTAGTCATTTCAGGAGGAGGAAGTAAAGGCGCTTTTGGCGGAGGCGTAGCCCAATACCTTATGCAAGAAATGGGTAAGGATTATGATATGCTGGTGGGAACCTCTACAGGCAGTTTGCTAGTGCCTCATCTTGCACTTCAAAATATTGAAAAGATAAAGGATGTGTATACTTCTGTTAATCAGAATGCAATTTTTAATGTGTGTCCATTTGTAATCAAAAAAGATAAATGGGGAGAGCAAACCATCGCTATTGATCACTGGAGTGTATTGCGTAATTTCTTAAAAGGATCTAAAACCTTTGGAGAGAGCAAAAAACTGCGCAAACTCATAGAGCGTACTTTTACTCGTGAGGATTATGCGCAGCTACAGGCTAGTGGTAAGGAAGTGCTAGTCACTGTTTCAAATCTATCTTTACATAAAACAGAGTATAAATCTAGTAACGTAGAAACCTATGAAGATTTTTGCGACTGGGTGTGGATGTCGTGTAATTATATCCCTTTTATGAGTCTTGCGACCAAAAATGGGTGCGAGTATGCAGATGGAGGTTTTGGCGCGCTAGTGCCCATTAAGGAGGCTGTAGAACGCGGCGCAACAGAGGTTGATGTAATCATTCTAGAAACAGAAGTTACTTATTACAATAACCTCCCTTCTACAAATGTATTTTCATTACTGAGTAATCTGCATGGTTTCATGATGGATCGTATAGAAAAGCAAAATATCACCATAGGTAAATATGCTGCCAATCAAAAAGAGGCAATAATTAACTTCTATTATACGCCTACAGTACTCACCACAAATTCATTGATTTTTAACAAAGAAAAGATGAAAATATGGTGGCAAAGTGGCTTTGACTATGCCAAGTATAAAAACGAAGAACTCAACGAGATTAAGGTGGATGATGAGGGGTAGGAGCATTATCCAGTATGATATAGGAAAAAAATGAACCTTAATATATTGTCATTTTGAATGGAACCGACTATATTGTAGTCTTTTACCCACAAATCAATCATCCATATCTTGCAGCATTTTCTACGATTATTACTTGTTTTATTTTCTACAATACTTTCTTCTCAAAATCCCAGCATTAAAAGTGTTCCCTCTTGGGTAATTGAAGTTTCTTATCAAGAATCTATAAAAAATGAAGAAGCAGAGAGCGGTTACTATTATCTTTTATATGATAAGCAAATCAACACTCAGCAAAAGTCAAGATATAGTAACTCTGTCGTTAAAATCATCAATGGAGAAGGTATTGGGGAGATGTCAAATTTAACTTTTGAATTCGATCCATCTTACGAGAAGCTTATTTTTCATAAAATAGATTTGATACGCGATGGTGAGCGTATTTCTAAGCTTAATTTGAGAGATATTGAGACTATACAGCGAGAATCAAACTTAGAAAAAAACTTATATGACGGCAGACTAACGAGTCTTATTAATCTTACAGATGTTCGTAAGGGAGATATTATTGATTATGCATACACGATTGTGGGGGCGAATCCAGTTTATGACGGCGGATATAGTAATAATTTCTATTTTCAATATGCGGTACCTGTAGGTAAGTTACATTATATAGTGAACGTACCTAATGATAATTCTTTTGAGTTTAAATATTTTAATGACGCTCCAGAGGCTACAATCAATATTGTCGAAAAAACGAAAGCCTATGAATGGAGTTTAGAAAATGTAACACCTAAATTTTATGACCCGAACACTCCAGTTTGGTATGATGATTATGGATTTGTACAGTTTGGGAATTACCCTTCTTGGGAAGCTGTTGTCAATCAATATAAAGAACTTTATACATTAAGTACACCTGACAAGAAAAAACTAAAACAACTCTCAGATCAACATATCAAATCTAAGACAAAAGATATTGTTCTATCAAAAGAAGATATAGCGAAGAGTCTTATAGATTTTGTGCAGGATGAGGTGAGATATTTTGGTTTTGAAGATGGTATGAATTCACATCGACCAGAATCACCTCTAAAAGTATTAGATCAACGCTATGGGGATTGTAAAGGGAAATCTTTTCTATTGAGCGAACTCTTACAGGCTAATGGCATTGAAGCATATCCCATGCTTGTGCATAGCTCTAATGGTAAAGGTCTTGATGATAAACTTCCTACTCCTAACCTGTTCAATCATTGTGTAGTTACTTACGAACTTGACGGGAAACAATTGTATATAGATCCTACTATTTCTAATCAAGGCTCTGGAATTAATGGTAAATATTTTCCAAACTATGAAAAGGGTTTAGTTTTAAAGTCAGGAGAACAAAAACTCACAACAATTGAATTTGTAGGAGAAAGTGCAATCTCAATAAGTGAATTTTACGATGTCAAAGCTATTAATGGAGGAGGTGAGTTATCTGTTGTGACAACATATAAGGGAAGTCAAGCAGATAGGGTTAGAGCAGACTTTGAGCAGCGTAGTAATGCCTCAATCCAAAAGGATTATTTACGTTTTTATAGTGCGCTCTACCCTAATATTAGAAAAGGAGATGATATAGAGACAGAGGATTTAAGAGAAACGCGTAATGAGTTTATCGTAAGAGAATCTTATGATATAGATTCTATATGGGCCACTTCTTCAGAAAATGAAAGTCTAATTTATATAGAGACTTATCCTCTACTTCTAGAAAGCTATGTTAATCCTACAACTTCCCCTGAGCGTGCAGCCCCTTATGCTATAAATTACCCCTTAGATATCGATTTTGACATTACTGTTAATTTACCTGAGGAGTGGGAGTTTGAAGATTATAAAAATACGATTGAAAGCTCGTATTTTACATATGAACAAGAGGCAAGTAACTTTGGAACTAAGTTATTGGTTTCACACAAGTATTCAAGAAAAAAAGACTTTGTAGATGCAGTTGATGTACGTAAATATATAGCTGACCATGATGAGGTTCAAGATGATCTTTCTTACTTCATTACATACGACTTTGAAGAAGCATCTGCTATTGAAAATTCTGGATTGAGTTGGATTTCTATTTTCTTGGTTTTACTCACTATTATTTTTGCGAGTTATGGTGCTTACAGACTTTATTATGAATATGATATTCCAGCTAAAGGGAATTATAAAGAAGGAAAGAGTATAGGAGGCTGGCTTATACTACTAGCAATAGGTCTAGTATTCACGCCTATTGGAATTATTGTACAGATACTGTCTGAAGAGGGCTATTATGATGCTTATACATGGTCTGCCTTATGGAATACGGAGGGACTTAGCGGAAAGCCCATGGTTTTAGTAATCGCTTTAGAGATGATTATTAATGTTGCACTTGTAATATATAGTATTGTCCTAATCATTTTGTTCTTTAAGAAAAGAACGGTAGTGCCCAAACTTATGATTATACTTTACGCTTCTATGCTTATTTTATTAATACTAGATACTGTTGCGGCAAATTTACTTGCTCCAGATCTATACTCTGCAGAAGAAAATCAAGAGTTTTTAAAGGACATCATGAAGGCTCTTTTTAGGTGCACTATTTGGATTCCATATTTTGTAATATCAAAACGTGTAAAAGAAACTTTTGTAAATAGAGGGCCCAATTATGTTGAGCCAGAGGAAATAAACAATGATATTTTAGGACAAGAGAAGGTTTATCTTTCAGAAAATGATAAGCCTTATAACAGTCTTGAAAGTAGATTTGGAAAGGATGCCTAACAATATTTAATTAACCGTATCCTTCACCGTTTCTTTTGTTGTTTTCTTTTTCCCAAAGAGACCACCTAATATTCCCGTTGCGACATCTTTAATGGCATCTTCGGCTTTTGGGGTTATGGTGGTGTTTTGAGGAGTCTGTGTGTCAGTAGTTGTACTATCTGTTGTAGTGGTATTTGGTGTTGTTTTGTTTCCACCTAATAGACCTCCTAACACATCTGTAAGTTTATCTTCTACTTTGTCTTTTGCGCGTTGCTTCTGGATTTCTATAATCTGGTTAGTAAGTGCAGTAGTAGCTGCTTTTAGATTAAGGTCTACTTTAGGCGCAGTAAAATTTCCCGAAAGGGAAACAGGTACGTCTATATGGATATTCTCTTTTTCGGCATCTGTAAGTTTTGAGAGTAATCCGCTCACGTCTCCGCCTAGGTATTTTGCAGGAAGATCGAGGTTGAGGGTGTAATTCATCTCGTTTGTAAAGCTATGTCCACCGCTTACCTGCACATTGATTCCTTTCACATTAAAATCAAATGGCTTTACAACCACCTGACCATCATTAAACGTAAGGCTCGTTTTGAGCTTGTCTAGTTTAAGGTCATCAAGGTTTATAAAATCAAGTTTTTGCGATAGGAGATTAAGAAGCGGCATTTTATCTGCATCTACATCTGCGGTCAAAATCTCTGCAAAGGCATCTCCAGTAATGGTACTAAGGATAGGGCTGAAGTTGTCATCTAGCTGTCCTTGCAATTGTATTTTTGTATTGAGAGCGCCTTGTAGAGCTTTTGCAATAGGAGCGAGTCCTTGCAGCATCTCGAGCTCCTTAAAAGAGCGGTCTATGTCTATACTACTCAAATCTACAATCATATTAAAAGTAGGAGTGCCATTACGTGTGGTGACAGATCCAGAGAGTCCTGCCGCACCACCAAAGATGCCAGAGTTAAGATTACTCAATGATGCCTGCTCATTTGCAATGGTCACACTACCCTTTGTGTTACTAAGTTCTAGCCCATCATAAATTACCTTTGCGGCATTAAAGTTTACAGAGGCATCTAGAAAATCTGGAATTTGTATAGCTGTATCGCTTGAGCTCGTGCTAGACTGATTAGTGCCAGATGTAGTTGCTGTGCTAGTTGCAAAATCATCAAGGTTGAACACCTTTGAGGTCACGTCAAAACGCCCTTTTAAATCTTCCTTAGACATTACAAACGGGATGAGGTTTTCTATAGATCCCGTTGCATTTATATCTGAAGTCCCACTTGTAGCAGCAAATGAGCTAAGCGTGATATTGCCTGTTTTAAAACTTACAGCTGCATTTTGTATAGCAATGGGATTAGGTAGTTCTGGAGTGCTGTAAGTGAAGTTACTAAGCGTAGCGTTACCAGAGCTTTTTATATTTTGATACAGCTGTTTCTCAACAGAGTTCATATCAAAACTCGTCACAATATCTGCAACAAGTCTACCTTGTAGCGGCTGGTCTAGATTAAGTGGGTAGACTTTGTCTATATTTCCTAAATCTAGCGCACCATCTAAGTCTAGATTTACAAGCATGTTACCCATCAAGTTTTTGAGCGTTCCCTTTGCGGTAAAGGTGTCTTGGTCAATCTTAAAACGTAAATCGTTTATCTCAATATAAGTAAGTTCTGTGATGCCTGTATCGTTTTTAATCTTTACATCTATATTGATGTTGTTCATTCTTTTAGGTAGGTCTGGATACTTAAAAGAAGCATTGTTAGACACAATCTCAATATCCAGATTTGGGATGTTAGTCTCCGTTGTTTTCCCTTTTATAATTCCGCTTACGCGAAAATCGCCACTCGTTTCCACCCCATCAAGATTTGCTCTGTATTCTTTAGGGATTAGGGCTAGAAAGTTTTTAAAATCTGATGAAGGCGTTTTGAACGATAAGTCCATAAGATTGCCATCTTCTAGAAGCTCTATAAAACCATTAAACTCTAGTGGGAGTTCGTTTATTTTGGCTAAGTTTTCCTTAAAAGTATACTTCTGTTTTTCAAGCTCCATTTGGATTACAGCCTCGAGGTCTAGGTCGTGCCCGTCCAAGTAATGTGTGCCACCATAATCAAAAGATACTACAGCGTGTGTCTTTGTATCTAGCACACTCTCAATAGCCGAAAAATCTCCAGAACCCGTATGGTTTACCTCTGTAAGTTCAAGGTGGGTTTGTGTAGAGCGGTCGTCATAAATTATTTTTGAGTCTACGAGGCTGTACTCTTGTAAGTTAAAAACAAAAGGTTCTGAGCTCTCTTCACTAGCGGTATCTGTAGTTGCTGTCTCTTTTACAATGTCATAATTTGCATTGCCTAAAGAATCTACTTGTACCTGTACGTTTGCTTCCAGAAGTGATAAAGCGTCTATTGCAATAGGCTCATCTGCTGTGTTTTTAAAGAGTTGGGTAACGCCCATCTCAATGCGTATTTCTTTACCACTCGCAAGTGTGTCACCAGCAAATGGTGCATTATTAATTACCGTAAAGTCGTTTACTATAACCGTAGCATCAGGAAAACTCCTAAAAAGGCTTAGATCTAGAGAAGACCATTCTACTTGAGCGTTTAGATTATTATTGATGGTTTTCTTGAGTAGGTCTTCTAGTTTTCCTCTAAAAAGGAATGGTGACGCTGCAAGCAGTATCACAACAACGAGAAGTATAATACCTGTAATTTTGAGTGCTTTTTTCATAATATTTGTTGGCTCTTTCGAGCAAGATTTTCATCCCTTTTTTATTGTACTACTTTCTTTTTAGTACGCTTTCGCGAAAGCATATCTGTAATTCTTATAAACAACCGCCTAAATAGGTAGCTTTAATTCTTCACCTTCCTCTAGTTTAAATTTCTTTCTAAATAGTCCTACACCTAGGTATAGCAATGGGGTGTCTAAAGCGGCAATAATCACTTTAAATAGAAAACCTCCTAAGAGAAGACCTCCAAACAATTGCCACTCAATGAGTCCAAAGATACAGAGTAAAGAAAGGACCGAGAATGTATCTATAAACTGAGATAAGAATGTCGAAAAATTATTTCTGAGCCAAAGGTGTTTGCCCTTAGTTATACGTTTCCAAAAGTGATAGATGTGAATATCTACGTATTGTGCTAGTAAATAGGCTATCATACTCGCAAAAACTGCCAGCGCAGTAACTCCAAAAACCTTAGTAAATAGTGTGTCATCTACAGGAGACCAGCTCGTAGCGGGTACAGCGTTACCTATATAAACGATGAGTAGTGAAAATAGAGAGGCAAAAATGCCAGCAGTGACCATCTGGTTTGCTTTTTTTCTGCCGTAAATCTCGCTTACAATATCTGTAATAAGAAAGGTGATAGGGTAGGGAAGTATCCCTACCGAAATCTCAAAAGTATAGATTCCAAAAAAGTCCCATGAAAAGAACTTTTGAAAAATTAGATTAGATACAACTAGTGCGCAGATAAAAAGAGCGCCTAAAATCACATAAATGCGATATGCAAGTTGTAAATCCTTTGTATTTAAATCCTTAGAGGGTAGTTGCATTTTCTTAATAACTTCGATTTCAAAATTAGCGCATTGTGATTTTGATTTCCTTAATTTGTTGTGAAATGTTATTCTCGTAATTCAACAGCTAGATCTTTGCATACCACATTCTTATCATTAGGCAGTAATCAAGGAAACACTTATGAAGCACTCGATAAAGCGATACAATTGCTTTTTGAGCGTGTAGGTAGGGTTGTGAAAATTTCTCCTGTGTATCAAAGTCCTGCTTGGGGTTTTGATGGGCCAGATTTTCACAACTGTGTGGTGAGGATGGAAACATCATTACCTATTAAAAAACTCTTATACACGACACAGGCTATAGAGCAATTACTAGGTCGTAAGGAAAAGGAAGGAACAGCTTATCAATCAAGAATAATAGATATAGACATATTGCTTTATGACGATGTTGTAAAGCAGTCAGAGCAACTCACGGTTCCTCATAAGCATATGAAAGAGCGGTTGTTTGTACTACAGCCACTTGCAGATATCGCAGGTGATGAGGTTTGTGAGGCATTATCTACACCTGAAAATCCAGTCACTTACTTAGAGTTATTAGAAGATTGTAACGATGATAGTATTCTTACAAAACAGGCTAAGTGGCTTAAGAAACCACAAGACAGTATTGATTTAGGTGGTTACAACTATATCACCATAGAAGGAAATATAGGAGCAGGAAAAACAAGCCTCGCCACGATGATCTCAGATGAGTTTAATGCAAAGCTTATTCTTGAGCGTTTTAAAGACAATCCTTTCTTGCCTAAGTTTTACAAAGACCCAGATAGATTTGCCTTTCCGTTAGAAATGTCTTTTCTGGCAGATAGGTACCAGCAGCTATTAGATGATTTAGGACAATATGATCTTTTTAAGGATTTTATGTGCGCAGATTATGATCGTTACAAATCGCTCATATTTGCACAGGTAACCTTACAAGAGGAGGAGTTTTTGCTTTACAAACGTCTCCATGAGATGATGTATAAAGATATGCCGCAGCCAGACTTATACGTTTACCTTTATCAAAATACAGAGCGTTTACTTAAGAATATAAAGAAGCGTGGTCGTAGTTATGAGAAGAGTATTGATCCTACATACTTAGAAAAAATAAACCAAGGGTACCTTGATTTTATAAAGACTCAGCATAATCTCAATGTAAAGATTATTGATATTTCAGAGTTAGATTTTGTAAAAAATAGAGCTGATTTTTTATCAATTATCAACCAATTTGCAAACGAGTAATTTAGAGTTTAGAAATATAATCGTCTAGAAACGCGAGTCTTTTTTTAGTCCATTGCTGCATATAGTCTAGTCCTTCCCGGTCAGATATAAAATCTTTCCATACCAGCTGTTCTCTTTCAAAAACTAGATTAGATGAGAGTTTTTCATATACATTTCGTTGTCTAGTGAGTAGTTCTTCCTCACTCAACACTTTAGTGCGCAGTGTTGCCCATCGTGCTTTAAGACGCGCGTTAAAATCATCTGCATTTGTTTTGATAAGTCTTCTCACGAGACCGTTTGTGAGAAAATCGTCGGTAGTTTTTATTCGTTTACCACTAAAAATAGTCCCGAAGCTTCCATCTAGGTCCCAGGGCGCATAGAAGTAAGGTTCTCCTGCATCATACCGTATGAGATATAAATTCTTGCCTAAATTATCTGGTGCGCGCACAGCGTTGATGTATAGGAAATAATCAATCGCATTATCGATTACAAATTGTTCTGAAATTCCTTTCGCGAAAGCGTCATCATCACTATTCACGACAAAGTCTGTAAACGGATACACATTATCCCACGGAGCATTAGTGTCAGATGGGTATTTAATATCATAACCGCCCCAGCTTGCTAAGAAATCTTTTTTAGGAGGTATGGAGTCAAAAGAGCTAGCGCCTAGGTAGCGCGCCCCTTGAAAAATCTCACCACGTACGGTGTCACCACGATTCTTTTTTACTTGTACGAGTTTGCGATCTACTTGTTCTTGCAGTAAGAAAATCCCTTGATACCTTCCGTTTACAAAAACCTCGGAATAGGCGGCCGTTGCGCCAGCTTTGGCTGTTGGTTCTTTATCTAGATAATGTGGTGTATAGATGTCATTCCATAAATTGAGAGATAGATAAGAACGCATTCTCAGTGGCTCGTTGTAAAGCCCATCTAAAATCCAGTCGTCATCACTGCGCATACCTGCAAGCTCATAATCTTGATTCTCAAAGCCTAGGCTATCTTTATAAAAGTTGAGATCGTACGTCTTTTTTGGAAACACTAGAGAGCTGCTTCCTCTCAGTTCTATTCCTGCATGACTTGTAAATTGAGTGTCTTTATCTGCATAAGAGATTGTTGCCATACGTTTAGGCTCATTTACAATTCCTTGAGGAGCATCTATCTGTATAAGTGGATATGAAGTGAGATAGGTTTTATAAGTAGTTGCGCCATGTTTAAGTAAGTGCGATGTAGTATAAATAGAATCCTTACTTGAAAGATTAAGAGTGTATGATAGTCCGCTAATCTGGAAATCTCCGTCCTTTATTGTGGTCCCTTTAGGTATTTGGATAATGGCGATATTGAGAGAATCGTCTATTGCGACGCTTTGTGGAGTAAAGGTTACTTGCGCGCAAGAGTTTATAGAAATTGCTAATGCTAATAAAAAAATTGAATATCTCACAATAGATTGATTTACAGTAAAGATAATGCAATTGAAATGCCACAAATGAATGTTATTGAAATTTTGAGAGTCTTATAAAGTGTATTTTTATGCTATGAGATTGATAACTAGTTTTTTACTCTGCCTTTGTGCCACGCTTTTGATGGGTCAAGAAGGCGTAACATCAAGTGTAGCACTGGGTCCTCCTAACCCAAAACCAGGGGTTTGCTACCTTTCACGTGACAGTGGAGGTGAAGATAAATTATGGAAAGCGGTACTCTGCGAGTGGAAAGAGTATCAAACTTTAGATATTCTTAGTGATAGCATGGAGCCTAGATTATCTAATTATGATAAGCATTACATCAATAAAAGAGTGCGTGTATTACTTGAACGTAAGCTCTCACTAGAAGTTGAAAGTTATTATTCTTCAAGCGCCAGTGACACCACAGATGCTTGCCTTGCCAAGGCAAGAGCTGGTGAAGTAGGAGAGTATCTTATAAGTCAGGGACTAGAAAGAGATCAACTTAAGATTACCTTGCTCCCAGTTAAAGATAGCGTGGGTTTAAGTTTGAGAGTAAGAGCTATTAATGCGTTATAATTATGTTACGTATTCTTAGTAAGTACGCTTCATTAAACTCTCTCCAAAAAGGCGTAGCACCTCTTTTTTATCTTCAGATATATCAACGTTATCTAGTGCTGTAAATGCTTTCTGCGTGTATTTGGCAATTTCTTGCTCGGTAGCTTTTGCTGCACCAGAGTCTAAAAACTGTTGCTTAACTGTTTCTATTTTCTCCGCAGGATCTGCTGGTGAGATAGAGAAGAAATGCTCTAGTTGTTGTGCATCATCTTTATCTGAGTTTATAAGCGCAGTAAGATATAAGAAGGTCTTTTTGTTTTCTATAATATCACCGCCTACTTGCTTTCCAAAACTCTCTGGATCACCAAAAGCGTCTAGATAATCATCTTGCAATTGGAATGCGAGACCTAAATCACGACCATAATTATAAATTGCTTCTTGACAAGTTTTTGAAGCGCCAGCAACTATGGCTCCCATTTTAAGAGCAGCGCCCACAAGTACAGCTGTTTTATACTCAATCATTTTCATATACTCAGGGATAGTAACATCGTCACGAGTTTCAAAATCTACATCATACTGCTGTCCTTCACAAACTTCAATTGCCGTTTTAGAAAAGAGCTTTGCTAGCTCCTTAAACGTATCTCCTTCATAATTTTCAAATAGCTGGTAAGCTCTTATAAGCATTGCATCTCCAGAAAGTATACCTGTGTTTATATCCCATTTTTCATGTACAGTTTCCTTACCACGACGCAATGGAGCATCATCCATGATGTCATCATGCACTAAAGAAAAGTTATGAAAAATCTCTATAGCCAGTGCAGCATCAAGTGCGATAGCATGGTCTTTTTCAAACAGTTCACAAGCCATAAGTGTAAGTACAGGGCGCAGTCTCTTACCTCCTAAACCGAGTATATAATTTATAGGGTCATATAAATTTTTCGGCTCTTTCTCTAGGGTGTGTTTATTTAAATAATCAATAAATACCTCTGTGTATTCTGGAATGCTGCGCATGAATTGCAATTTTTTTTGTAAAAATAAGTGATAAGAGATGATTATGCCCTATTACGCTTTCGCGAAAGCGTACCGTAAACCCCTACAACTGTTAAAATTTATTTAAAATAGTTGGAAACTATAAAAACTTTAAAAGTTTCCTGCGTATTTTTGCACTCGAAATATGAAAGACCAATTATTACACACTGCAACCGAATTGTTTTTAAGTCAGGGATTTAAGAGCATCACAATGGATGATATAGCCAAAGAGATGGGTATGTCTAAGAAAACAGTGTACAGCTACTATTCAAATAAAGAAGCGATAGTCTCTGCAAGTGCGATGCAGATGTTTACAGATGTATGCGGAGGGATAGATACCATATTTGAGCGTGAGTTAAATCCTATTGAGGAATTATATGACATTAAGAAATATGTACTTGAGCACATTAATGGAGAGCGTACTTCTTCTATGTATCAGCTTCAAAAATATTATCCTAAGATACACCAGACGCTTAGAAAGAGTCAGTATGATTACATGCAAAGTTGTGTGACTAGAAACGTGCTCAAAGGGATAGAACAAGAACTTTTTATAAGTGATATAAGTGTAGAGTTTGTAGTAAATATTTACTTCACAGGGATGACAGGTATTAAGGATGAGACTATTTTTCCTAAATCTACATTTCCCGTGTCAGACTTATATGATATGTATCTAGAGTATCACATACGTGGTATTGTAACACCTAAAGGAAGAAAAATTTTAAATAAACTCATCAAATCTAACCACAACTAATGATACAGAGATTATCTATAGCGATATTATTACTAGTAAGTGTTGCCACGGTAGCACAAACTAGAAGTTTTACCGTAGAAGAGGCTGTAACCTTTGCTCTAGATAGCAATTATACAGCTATCAATAGCCGCCGAGACATCGCAAAGGCAATTAAGAGAAAATGGGAAACCACCGCTAGCGGATTACCACAGGTAAGCGCTAGTCTAGATTATAACTACCAGATAAAACAGCCTACACAGCTTATTCCAGCCGAGTTTGTAGGTGGTGATGCAGGTACTTTTATTCCTGTAGTTTTTGGAACACAACAAAATGCGACTGCAACGGCAACGTTAAGTCAGCTTATTTTTGATGGGTCATACCTTGTAGGATTACAAGCAGCCAAGACTTTTCTAGACTATTCTAAAAATGCCAATGAAAAGACACAACTTGAAGTGCGCAAGGGTGTCATAAACGCCTATGGAGGAGTGCTTCTTGCTCAAGAGAGCGTGGCTATTTTAGATAAAAATATCGCAACACTAGAAGACAACTTGAGAGAGACAAGAATCATTTTTGAAAATGGATTTGCAGAGGAGGAAGATGTAGAGCAACTACAGATTACCTTTTTGTCACTCAAGAACCAGCGAGCAAATGCACAGCGTATGGTAACCATTGCTAAGCAAATGTTTAATCTAGCAATAGGCATCGATGTAAATGAAGAAACGGTACTCACTCAAACGCTAGAAGGGCTCGCACTACCAGCATTAGGACTTCTTAATGATACCGTAAACTTAGAGCAAAACGTAGATTATAAGATTGTAAATAATCTTAATGAGCAACGCGAGCTTGAGCTTAAACTTGAGAAAAGTAAAGCGCTACCTACACTAGGAGCGTTTATAAATGTAGGAACATTTGCAGGGCGTAACGAGTTTAACTTTTTTGATAGTGATGAGAAGTGGTTCCCGCAATCTATTACTGGTTTCCAACTTAATATACCAATTTTTAGTTCTGGCATGCGTAATGCGAGAACGGCACAAGCTGCAATAGCACTGGATCAAGCCAAAACTCAAAAAGAGGAGACAGCACAGCAAATTAAACTTGCATATGCATCGGCAAAAAGTGATCATGAGCTTGCCATAGATAACTACAATACATCTCTTAAGAATATCACGCTAGCAGAGCGTATTGAGAATAAGAATCAAATAAAATTTAGAGAAGGATTAAGTACAAGTTTTGATTTGAGACAAGCGCAAACGCAACTTTACCAAGTACAACAAGAGTTACTGCAAGCAATGTTGCAAATAATTACAACTAAGGCAGATCTAGAGACCATACTTAATGTGCCTAATTATACCAATAACTAGTTCTCTCAACAAGAGATTTTAATAAGCTACCAATCAGAAATAAAATAATGATGAAAAAATATATCACACTTGCTATCTTAAGTATCGCACTCGTTTCTTGTGGAGGAGACTCTAACGGAAAATCTGTAGAGACACTCATAGAATCTGGCACAGTAGAAGAGCTTCAGTCTAAGAAAGAAGCGCTTAAGGCAGAAATAACTACTAGTAATGAGCAATTGGCACAAATTGAAAAAGTGCTAGAAGAAAAAACACCTAGAGACAAGAAAGAGGTTCTTATTACTACAATGACCGTTAAGGATACTTTATTCAACCACTTTATAGAAGTACAAGGTAATGTGGAAACTAAGCAAAACGTACTTATATATCCAGAGTATCAAGGAACACTCTCAAGAGTGCTTGTAAAAGAAGGGCAGCGCGTAAGAAAAGGGCAGTTGCTAGCTCGTATAGATGATGGAGGTTTAGGAAGCCAAGTAGCACAAGTAGAGTCTCAGGCAGCACTTGCAAAGACTACTTTTGAGCGTCAACAACGTTTATGGGATCAAAAAATAGGGTCAGAGATTCAATACTTGCAAGCAAAGACACAATATGAGTCATCGCAAAATATGGTGAATCAGATTAAAAGTCAGCTAGGTAAGACTACGGTAACTGCACCTTTTTCTGGTGTGATAGATGAGGTGATTACAGACCAGGGTACCGTAGTTGCTCCAGGAGTTGCCATTTTTAGAATCGTAAATCTTGATAATATGTATGTAGCTGCAGAGATTCCTGAGAGCTACTTACCTACAGTTACGGCTGGTAAAACGGTAAAAGTAGAGTTTCCAGTACTAGGAGAGAGTATTGATGCTACTGTACGCCAGACGGGTAACTACATTAAACCATCAAATAGAAGTTTTGCTATAGAGGTAGATGTTCCTAATAAGGATGGTAAAGTAAAACCTAACCTTACTGCGCGACTTTCTATCAATGATTATACAGCAGAGAATGCAATCTTAATTCCTCTCAATGTGATTAATGAAAATGCAGATGGTGAGCAATATGTATATATCGCTTTCGCGAAAGCGGACGAAATGATAGCGCAGCAAAAAATCATAACTACGGGTAAATCTCAAGGAGATCGCATTGAAGTACTTTCTGGAATAGAAGTAGGCGATAAGATCATCGTAGAAGGAGCACGATCTGTAAAAGATAACCAGGCTGTAAAAATCTTAACATACTAAGCGATGACAGATAAGAAAAAGAAAAATGTAGATAAGGAATTTGCAATCTCCAGTTGGGCGATTGATAATCCTACCATTATTTACGTTCTTATGGCGCTGTTTCTGGCCTTAGGAATGGGTGCATATTTAGGTATGGCACGTGAGAATTTTCCAGAAATTAATGAGACTAAAATTTATATTTCGGCTCCTTATCCAGGGAACACCGCAGAGGATATAGAGCGTCTTATTGTTGATCCGCTGGAGGATAAACTTCAGAATCTATCTGACGTGGTAGAGGTGCTTTCTACTTCGCAAGAAGATTATGCAATCATCACCATAGAGTTCAAGGAAGGAGTTGATGTACAAGTTGCAAAGCAACGTGTAAAAGATGAGGTAGACTCAGAAACAGCAAATGAAGACTGGCCTACGTTTAATAATGCAAAGGTGGAGCCTAACGTATTTGACTTAAGTATCTCTGAGGAAACACCTATTCTTAATGTAAATGTATCTGGTAACTATCCTACTATAAAGCTTAAAGAGTATGCAGAGTATTTACAAGATGAGATAGAAAGTCTTAAAGAAATAAAGGAGGCAACCATACGTGGTGCTCAAGAGCGCGAGGTAGAAGTAGCAGTAGACGTGTATAAAATGATTGCTGCTCAAGTGAGCTTTAATGATATACTTGCTTCTATAGGAAATGAAAATATGACCCTATCTGCAGGTAACCTTGTGAGTAGTGGGCAACGTCGTAACATTCGTGTGATAGGAGAAATTCAGAGCCCAGAAGAGCTTGAAGATTTTGTAATCAAATCAGATAATGGTGCTGTGTATCTTAAAGATATTGCAGAGGTAACTTTTTCTGAAGAAGATAAAACTACCTATGCTAGAGACCTCACATTATATGAAGGAGATACGGTAAATGACGAGGAGATAAGTGAGACGGTGGTAATGCTAGATGTAAAAAAGCGATCTGGTGAAAACATGATTGAGGCCGTAGAGCAAATCAACGAGATAATAGCAAATGCTACAGCAGAGGTGTTTCCTCCGGATGTGGTTGTGCGTACAGCAAATGATCAGAGTGCAAAGACAGAAAACCAAGTAAACGACCTTGTAAACAATATCATCTTTGGGATTATACTTGTGGTAGGCGTACTTATGTTCTTCTTAGGATTTAAAAATGCACTTTTTGTAGGGTTTGCAATTCCTATGTCTATGTTTATGAGTTTTATGATCCTCAACTTGATGGGTTATACGATGAATACCATGATTCTCTTTGCCCTCATTATGGGACTAGGGATGCTAGTAGATAATGGTATTGTGGTAGTAGAAAATGTGTATCGTCTCATGGACGAAGAAGGAATGGGACGTATAGAAGCGGCCAAAAAAGGTATCGGAGAGATAGCTTTTCCTATCATTATTTCCACACTTACTACGGTAGCAGCTTTCGTGCCACTAGGATTGTGGCCAGGGATTATGGGTCAGTTTATGATTTACTTCCCTATCACACTATCTGTCGTACTTGGTTCATCATTATTTGTTGCAATTTTTATAAACTCGATGCTCGTATCACAGTTTATGAAAACAGATGAGAAGGCGCTTTCGCGAAAATTTCTTATCCGCACCTCACTCATCATGTTGCCTATTGGGTTAATGATATTATTTTTAGGTGGAAGCATACGCGGACTAGGAAGTCTTGTGATTGCGACTATTATCTTCATGTGGATTTATAAATACGTACTTAAAGGTGCTGCCGATGCGTTCCAAAAGCGTTTCTTGACATGGTTAGAAGATATTTATAAGAGATTCTTAGGATGGGCAATTAGAGGATATAAGCCTATAGGATTTGTAGTAGGGATTTTCCTGATGCTTATATTAACCTTTATGGCGTTTGGAGGATCTGTAAGCGCAGGTCGTACAGCAATCGAATTTTTTCCAGATAACAAACCTAACCAGATTACGGTTTATATAGAATATCCAGAAGGTACCGCAATTACCAAAACAGATGCAATCACGAAGGAGATAGAACAACGTGTATTTAAGGTTTTTAATGATGAAGCATACTTAGAAGGTGAAGATTACAATGCACTTGTAGAAACTTCTGTGTCACAAGTAGGAGAAGGCGCAGGTAACCCACAAACAGACGGAGGAAGCGCCGCCGAAATGCCACACAGAGCAAAGATTACAGCTACTATGCGTGAGTATAAGTACCGTAATGAAGCAGATAGTGAAGAGCTACGTTTTAAGGTGCAAGACGCCGTGAGAGGAGTATATCCAGGAGTTGTAATTACAGTAGAAAAAGATGCAGCAGGACCACCACAGGGATATCCTATCAATATTGAATTAGAAGGTAAGGATTATCAAGAACTCATCATCGCAGCAGAAAAGATGCGTAACTATATTAATAGCCGGAACGTTCCTGGAGTAGATGAGCTTAAGATTAATGTAAATAGAGGTAAGCCAGGAACAGAAGTTCTTGTAGATCGCCAGAAGGCAGGAGAACTAGGTGTAGCAACTGGTCAAGTAGGGTTGCAATTACGTCGTTCTATTTTTGGGGATAAAGCAGGAGTGTATAAAAAGAATGGAGAAGATTATGATATCTACGTGCGCTTCAATGAAGAGCAGCGATATGATAAATCTGCTTTATTTAATCAGAATATTACCTTTAGAGATCCTGCTACTGGACAAGTAAAAGAAGTGCCTGTAAGTGCAGTAACCACTACAAGAAATACCTCTTCATTTAGTGCAATAAAGCATAGAGATTCTAAACGTGTGGTGACAGTATACTCTAACCTTGCCGCCGGGTTTACAGATGCAGGAGTAGTAGTTGCCGCAGTGCAAGAAGAGATGCAAAACTTTGATGAAATTCCTAAAGATATTAAGGTGAATTATACAGGTCAAATTGAAGACCAAGCAAAGGAAATGAACTTTCTGGTAAGTGCCTTTTTTGGCGGACTAGCATTGATATTTTTCTTGTTGATATTTCAATTTAGTTCCATATCAAAGCCTATCATTATTATGATAGCCATCTTCTTAAGTTTTATAGGAGTATTTGGAGGAATTATTATAAGTGGATCACCGTTTGTAATCATCATGACCATGATGGGTATTATTTCCCTCGCCGGTATTGTGGTAAATAATGGAGTGGTACTTCTGGATTACACGCAGTTATTAGTAGATAGAAAAGAAGTAGCGCAGGATCTGGAAGGAAAGCAAATGCTTGATAAAAAGACCATGCAAGAACTCATTATCGAAGGTGGTCGTGCACGTTTGCGTCCAGTATTACTTACAGCGATAACAACGGTGCTTGGTTTGATACCACTTGCTATTGGTATTAACATTGACTTCTTTGGGTTGTTCCAAGAGTTTGATGCTGGTATTTATGTAGGAGGTGATAACGTGATTTTCTGGGGGCCACTTGCGTGGACAGTTATTTACGGATTAATCATAGCGACTTTCTTAACGCTTATTATTGTACCACTACTATACTACATAGTATATCGTATTAAATTCAAAATACGAGGTGGTAAAGATGCGGTAGAAGAAGAAAAAGATTTGCCAGAAGCAGCATAAGTAATTAGTTAGTTAATTAGTGTAGAAAAGCGCATTCGGCAATAAGCTGAATGCGCTTTTTTAATGAGTAATTACGCTTTCGCGAAAGCATAAAAAAACCCTCTCAATAGAAATTGAGAGGGTTTAAATGAATTATCTGAGTTTTATTGATTCTCAGTAAGTGGTACTGGGAATTGAGAAAATACATCATCATTTGCTCTATCAATAGGTAACTCATCAAGACGATTGTAACGACGTACATCTATCCATCTGTGTCCTTCGGCAAATAGAGAATATCTACGTTGTGTTAACATCTCATCAGTAAGCTCTGTAGGGTCTGTAGTTCCAGAATATGGATCTAGACCAGCACTTTGTCTAATTAAGTCAAGTGCAACTATCGCTTCGGCAGGATCTATTGTAATATTTGCTTCTGCATAAAGTAATAATAACTCTTCGTTACGAATGATTGGAATATTATCAACATTAGTAGTGTAACGGAAAACGTCATATTCACCAGTAAGACCATCTAGTGTTAATGGGTTTGCAATAGTGTTGCCAGCATCATCTACAGCACTACGTAGTACTACTTTATTAAGTCTAGCATCGCCTGCTTCTGCATCTGTGATAAAAGATGGTTGTGCGATACGTGCACCTGCAGTAGATGAGTTAACAGCAAAGAACATAGGATTAAGAAGATCCGTCTGATCTTGTGAAAAGTTGTGATAAACACCAAGATCGAGGTTTACATTATCTAACCTTAGGAAAGAGTCATCAAGTAATGATAACACTCCTGCAAAATCTCCTTGATATGCAGCTACTCTTGCTGCAAGGGCGTTACTGACTAAAGCAAAATCTGTTGGAACTTTAAAACTTTCAAATCCATCTGAAAGTTGAAACGGAAATTCATCACCTCCACCATTAAGATCTGTAGCAGCATCTATTAATGTAGTTCTTATAAAGGTTAGTGCTTCGCTTTTTGATACAAATGGTCCTAAGTTTGCTTCGTCTGCAACATCTACACGTATACCTCCCTCATCTACTAAGTTTAAGTTAAGTAATAGCTCGTGGGCAATCATTGTCTTTAAGAATCCAGTTGTTGCGCTGAGCTCCTCTGCGGTAAATATTGCAGAAAGATCTTGTCCTTCAATAAACCCTAAGATCAAGTTGGCGTTTTTTACAGTTCTATATCTAGCAGCCCATGGGGTTGTAATATAGAAGGTGTTGTTGTCTAGCACAGCATTTTCTCCACCTAATAAATCACTTGTATATCTAGGGTCTGAGCTTGAGAATCTATAGTATTCTCTACCTATAACGCCACAATTATCAAAGTAATTTCCTAAGCCTACACGAGAGCTGTATAGCACTCCACCTACTAGATCTTGTAAGTCACCACGAGTTAGATTGTCTTCAAAGGCATCAACCTCGGGGTTGTTTAAGTCTGAGTATTCTTGTACGTCACATGAATAAAGCCCAGCGCAAATACTTAATGCAAGTAGGCTTTTAGTTATATATTTTTTCATCTTTTTATATTAAAAGTTTACAGCTAGGTTAAATAAGAATCGCTTAGAAGATGGGAAAGGTGTAACCTCTACACCAGTAAAGATACCGCCACCACCAAAGTTTGAAACTTCTGGATCATAACTATTGTAATCAAATATGTTGATTAGGTTTGTTCCTGAAAATCCTACTTTAATATTGTCTATGTTTCCTCCTAAGAAATTTTCTAAAGTTGTTGTAGGTATAGTGTAGTATAATCCCACTTCACGCAATCTTAGGTAAGATGCATCCTCTACAAATACATCTGCAGATGAACCAAGCTGACTCACTCTATATGGGCCATTTGCAAGAGCTCCAGAAGGGTCAAGCCCAGAATCATCATAATCTGCACTAGTGCCGTTTAAATCAGATAATAATGTAGTTAGGTTAATGTTATCTCCACCTTTTTTCCATTGCCATAAAAATGATAATTGGAAATCTTTGTATTGAATACTATTATTAAGCGCCATTTGAAAATCTGGCTCTGAATCTCCAAACCTTTGGAATCCATTTGCACCTGGATTAGGGCCAATTCCTACTATCTGTGTAGCACTAGAACCTTCTTCAATTCTAAATGTACCAAGTGTCGCTCCAAAAGCACCTACGTTAAAAGGATCAACATCTAAACGAGTTATTTTAGAAGTATTTTTAAACCAGTTTACACTAGCATTCCACACAAAATCCTCTGACTCAATAATATTACTATTTAATGATAATTCAAGTCCTTTGTTTTGTAATTCACCTGCATTTACAAATTCGCTCGTAAATCCAGAAGATGGAGGTAGCGCTGAGTTAAGAATTAAATCATCAACAGTTTTAATATAGTATGTTGCAGAAAAATCTACTTTACCATCAAGAATACTAAGGTCTGTACCAAATTCTAATTCTTTTTGACGTTCAGGGCTTAAATCACCATCTCCACGCACACCTACTAGGCTTATTCCTAGTAAATCATTTGTAGAGAATGATGTATATGATGTAAATAATGCTCCAAAAGGAGCAAAGTTACCTGCTTCTCCATAAGCTACACGAAGCTTAAATTTGTCTACAAAGCTATCTTCTTTCCAGAAATCAAACTCATTAAAGTTTGCTGCAAGTGATGCTTTTGGGTAATAGTTAAGCTCGTTTGCATCTCCATTATTTGAAGACTTATCTCCTCTTAACCCTATCGCTCCTATAAGCTTATCTTGAAAATTGATTTCTTCTTGTACAAAGAATCCAGCATCTTCTTGGAGTAGTCTAAACTGGTTAGTTCCAGTATTTGCAGCTTGATCAACATTAGTTTCTGAAGCTACAAGTCCACTAGCAGTAATAAGTTGCGTGTTTCTGTCAAAATACTCTCTCGTAACACCGGCTTGAGTTCTAAAGGATAGGTCATTGTCTGTTCTATAATTATGTACTAAGAATGCCGCTAGATTGTAGTTTCTGTTTTGAGTATCTCCTTGAACTGCAACTCCATTTTGTCCACCATTAGCAGGTTTTTGAAATTGTAAATCCTTTGGAAAAATAGCTCTAGATTTCTGTCCATAAGTGTCTAAACCTCCACGTAGAATTAATTCAAGGCTTGATTTTTCTTTTTTGAAAATATCAAGATTTGCAGATGCCCCAATAATAAAGCGATCTACTATTTCTTCGTTCGTTACTCTATCTCTTGTCTGTAGAGGATTTGACGCACCAGATGGATTGTCCGGATATACACCATTTTCATCTGGAAATAACTGTAGCCAAGGAGTTGTACCTGTTAAAGTTACACCAATAGTGGTGCCTGAGTTGTCATTATTAAAGAAACCACGATCAGACTTTGAGTTGATGTAGTTTGTATTAAGTGATACTTTTAAAAAGTCTGTAGCTCTATGATCTAAGTTAAGACGAAGTGAAGTCTTTTCGTAGCCTGTATTTTTTACAATACCATTTTCATTACTGTGAGTCACACCAGCATAAAAGCGAGTTTTTACATCTCCACCGCTCATGCTAAAATTAGTTTTGCTTATAAGACCTTTCTCGCCGTATATCTCTTCTTCATAATCTACTAATCTTCCCTCATCTCTAGCGGCTATAAAGAGTGGTACTGCTTCTGCACCAAAGCTATCCTCTACGCGTTGCTCATTATAATTACGAAGTCCCAGTAGTCTAGTTACCTGAGTCCATCCAAAAGATTGTCCAAATTTAAACTGAGTTTCTCCAGCTTTACCTTTCTTAGTTGTAATGATGACAACTCCCGCAGCAGCTCTAGAACCGTATATAGCAGCAGCAGATGCTCCTTTTAATATTTCGATATTTTCAATATCATCTGGATTTATATCAGCTATTCTGTTTGTAGGGTTATCTTGGTTTGAAGCACTTCCTCCAGCAGATGCAGCAGAAACTGCATTAAGACCTGCAGAAATAGAAGAGTTATCTACATAAACACCATCTACAATATAAAGCGGTTGTGTGTTACCTTGTATAGAAGTAGCTCCACGAAGTTTAATAGAGAGTCCTCCTCCTGGTGCTCCAGAATTCTGGCTTACGAGTGCTCCAGCAAATTTACCATAAAGCGCTCCATCTAATGTAGGTGGTGGTGTAGTGCCGGTAATTTGCTCTGCTGATACTGATGCTACAGCATTTGCAGCATTAGATCTCTTTACAGAAGAAGCAAGTCCAGAAATTACTACTTCATCTAGTGACTCTGAGGATTCTTCAAGAGTTACGTTTAATGTTTGTGAGCTTGAAATTAATTTTTCTTGTGTAGCATACCCTAGGTATGAAAATTCTAAGGTTCCAGAATTTCCGTTTAATGTAATGGAGTAATTACCGTCAAAATCTGAGGTGGTTCCGTTTGAACTTCCTTTTTCAATAACATTGACAAAGGGAATTGGGTTATTTCCAGCATCTTTAATAACTCCTGTAACAACAGACTGACCCATCAGGGCACAAGGAATTAAAAATAACAAGAAATAGACCATTTTGAGTAATGGGTACTTTTGTTTCATTTGATATTTGATTTAGTTTATAATCCAAATTATAAATAATATTTAACTTATTTAGCTAATAGTTAACTATATGCTAATAATATTCTAAAAATTACACGAAATAAGCGAATTTGCCAATCATCATCTTGATTCTTCAAATAAATAAGCTTTCTTTTGAGAACTTTTCATAAGGTTATTGATTATATATATGATTACAAGGGTGTTGTAAAATTGTCTTCGGCTTTTTTACTCTCACGGTTATGAGGTATCACCTTAAAATGTTAAAAATTGAATCACTAAATTTTGTCTATTAAATTTATTTTTTCGATAACTATAATCTATCTAATTTTAATCTATAAGCTCTTTTTTAAGAGAAAGTATTCAATTTTATGAGCACTACAGTCGTGGTGAGATCGAAGTGCTGTTAAAACGCTTTATTTTGCGCTTTCGCGAAAGCGTGTGTATAAAATGTGGAAAAACTAGGAAAGTCTGGTCATTTTTGAGAAAGCGAACCCAATAGAATAGTGTACTTTTATTTTTCTTAAAATAAATGATTTGGCTAAGAAAAAAGTGACCCCCTTAATGCAGCAGTATAATGGTATTAAAACAAAATACCCGGATGCTTTGTTGCTTTTTAGAGTAGGAGATTTTTATG
The DNA here is from genome assembly GCF_042466145.1 of Dokdonia sp. R78006. Taxonomy (NCBI): domain Bacteria; kingdom Pseudomonadati; phylum Bacteroidota; class Flavobacteriia; order Flavobacteriales; family Flavobacteriaceae; genus Dokdonia; species Dokdonia sp. R78006. The sequence continues at coordinate 1,499,825 of NZ_JAXHBU010000001.1, forward strand.
AAACCTTTGGAGAAGATGCTGTAAAAGCAGCGGGAATTCTCAATATCACATTAACAAGTCGCAATAATGGTGGAGATCGCACGGAGCTTGCTGGCTTCCCACATCATTCTCTAAATACCTATTTGCCTAAGCTTGTAAAGGCAGGTTGTAGGGTGGCTATTTGTGACCAACTAGAAGATCCAAAGCAGACTAAAAAAATTGTAAAGCGTGGTGTGACAGAGCTTGTAACGCCTGGGGTTGCAATGATTGATGATATACTTTCTGCAAAAACAAATAACTTTCTTGGGGCTGTTTTTTTTAATAAAGAAAAGGTAGGAGTTGCTTTCTTAGATGTATCTACTGGTGAGTATCTCACTGCTCAGGGTGATATCGCTTATATAGATAAGCTATTACAAAATTTTGCTCCTAGCGAACTGCTAGTCTGTAAAAAGCAAAAAAAGACTTTTTTAGAAGCATATGGCTCAGATTATCATACTTTTTATCAAGAAGATTGGGTATTTCATATAGACTATGCTACAGAATCTCTGCATAAGCACTTTAATGTAAATTCTTTAAAGGGATTTGGGGTAGAGCATCTATCAGAAGGAGTGGTTGCTGCTGGTGCAGCGCTTCATTATTTAGGAGAAACGCAGCATCACAAGCTACAGCATATTACAAGAATAAGTCGCATTGCGGCAGATGATTATGTCTGGATGGATCGCTTTACCATAAGAAATCTCGAACTCTATAACTCGGCTTCTGGAGTAAAGGCCATTACTTTAATAGATATTATAGATAAGACCACTTCGGCTATGGGAGGGCGTCTACTTAAACGTTGGCTAGCATTACCCCTCAAACGTCTTGATGAAATTAAAAGGCGTCATGAGGTGGTGTCTTTTCTCTCAGATAATGGAGGGATTTTTGATAAAATGCAGTCTAACATTAAGAAAATAGGAGACTTAGAGCGCCTCATAAGTAAGGTTGCTACGAGTAAAATTAGTCCGCGAGAGGTTATTCAGCTTAAGAATTCGCTAGAAGCAATCGTTCCTATAAAGGGGTTAGCGCTTAGTACGGATAATGAATCACTTAAAATTATAGGCGAGCAACTTCAAGATTGTGTGGTGTTGCGGGATAAAATAAAAGAAACACTTAAAGAAGAAGCACCAGTTTCTATAATAAAAGGCGGAGCAATTGCAGCTGGCTTTCATGAAGAGCTAGATGAGTTAAGAGCGCTGTCTCAAGGAGGTAAAGATTACCTAGAGCAAATGCTAGAGCGAGAGACTAAGCGTACAGGGATTACCTCGCTTAAGATAGCGTCAAATAATGTTTTTGGGTATTATATAGAGGTGCGTAACACCCACCGTGACAAAGTACCAGAAGAGTGGATAAGAAAGCAAACACTAGTTAATGCAGAGCGTTACATCACCGAGGAGCTTAAGGAATATGAAGGTAAAATTTTAGGAGCCGAAGAGCGTATTCAGGCGATAGAACAGCAGCTATTTTCTGCATTGGTAAACTGGATGAGTAGTTTTATTCCTCAAGTGCAGGCAAATGCCTCTCAGATAGCCCAGCTAGATTGCTTGTTAGGCTTTACACAGCTAGCTAGGGAAAACAATTATGTGAGACCTACGCTAGATGAGTCACAAGCAATAGACATAAAAGAAGGACGACATCCGGTAATAGAAAAGCAACTCCCACTAGGCGAGTCTTATGTGACAAATGATGTGTATTTAGATAGTGGAGATCAACAAATGATTATGATTACTGGGCCTAACATGTCTGGTAAGAGTGCCATCTTAAGACAGACAGCTCTAATAGTCTTGCTCGCCCAGATGGGGAGTTTTGTACCAGCCCAAGCAGCACATATAGGCGTGGTAGACAAAATCTTTACAAGAGTAGGAGCGAGCGATAACATCTCTATGGGTGAGAGTACCTTTATGGTAGAGATGAATGAAACGGCTAGCATTCTTAATAACTTAAGTGACCGTAGTTTAGTCTTGCTAGATGAGATAGGTCGTGGTACCAGTACTTATGATGGAATTTCCATTGCTTGGGCTATCAGTGAGTTTTTACATGAACATCCAGGAAGACCTAAAACGCTCTTTGCAACGCATTATCATGAGCTTAATGAGATGTGTGAGACATTTGAACGCATAAAGAACTACAATGTCTCTGTAAAAGAGCTTAAGGATAATGTATTGTTCTTACGTAAACTAGTGCCAGGAGGTAGTGCTCATAGTTTTGGGATACATGTCGCAAAGATGGCGGGAATGCCTCAACAGGTACTACGTAGAGCGACAAAAATGATGGAGAAGCTGGAGAAATCTCACGGAAGTGAGGAGCTTACAGGTAAACTTAAAGAAGCTGGCGAAGAAGAAATGCAGCTTAGTTTCTTTAATCTAGATGATCCATTGCTAGAAGATATTAAAGAGGAGATTTTACATATAGATATCGACACGCTTACGCCGGTAGAAGCGCTTATGAAGCTCAATGAGATAAAGAGAATGCTTGTTAAAAAGAAGGGTGGCGCTACTTCTTAGAAGGTTAATTGAACGCTATAAAATACAAAAGGCTTCCTAATGGAAGTCTTTTGTACTCGGGATGAACCCGTTACTTATATTTTTGAACTAGTTTTTGTGCTATTTCTTTATGTTTTTTGATATTCACTAAGTATGTTGTGCTTTTTATACTCTTGATGTGTTTTTCGATGCTCCGTGCTTGTTGATATTCTAAATTACTTATTTCAAAAAATATCTCCCAATCTTGAGCTCTAGTAGTAAACCCTTTGTGTTTTGGATATATGTTCTTGTATTCTTAGTGCTAGGTCTAGGCAACTCCCTATATAGTATTTATTGATGTTTTTAGAGTAAAGTATGTAGACGGTTACCATGGTTGAAATATATAAAAATAAAAAAGGCTTCCTGATGGAAGCCTTTTGTACTCGAGACGGGACTTGAACCCGTACGTCCTAATGGACATTGGATTTTAAGTCCAACGTGTCTACCAATTCCACCACTCGAGCATTTTCACTTACGTGAAAAAAATTGGTATTTATTTTTATGCGCTTTCACGAAAGCGTTATAATTTCAAACTAGAGCGAAAGACGAGATTTGAACTCGCGACCCCCACCTTGGCAAGGTGATGCTCTACCCCTGAGCTACTTTCGCATTGCATTCTATAAGAACGACGCTATTTCTCGTAGCGGATGCAAATTTAATCTTTTTCTTCTTTTGGCAAAGGGTTTTTCAAACTTTTTTCAAACTTTTTTTAAGCTATTCCACATACAATATTAATCAAAATAATCTCTAGTGTATTTTACTTAAAATGGCTTTTTTCGAGGCTTTTTGTGTAGGAATTATCGGATGAATAGTTTTTTTTTTAGTGTTAAAATATTCAAAATCCTGATTTTAAGTCGATTATATTTGTACTTGAAATTGCAATTCGTCGACATAAAGCTGCATTTCGTCGAAAAATACATGTAGAATATCTACTAATGGTTAAATTTAATCGATTAAGTGTCTATTTTTAGTGATATAGATGCTTTAAAATGCTAATTTTGATTATGCGATTAAAGTGAATCTACATTTAATTTTAATATCACATTAATTTAATGTGGGTACATGTCTAAAATCTGATGTTTGTTAAGGTTTCAGGTTGTGCTAAAAGTTCAATTAAGTTATAAATTAATTATATGGGAAAAATTACTATTCCTTCTGGACAGATTAAATTATCATCTTTCTTATCCAATAAGAGTGAGCTGGTAATGTCAATAAATAGCGCAAAAAGTGCTCTGGGTAAACTCGGAGTTTTTTCTGTGTTGTACGTGCTTTTAATTGGTTCTTCTCTGGCTGCACCAAGTGAAGTGGGTGAGCGCTGTAGCGATGAGCTAAAAGGAAGCTCTTTATTTGCGGATCCTGTTCTGGATCTTAATGGTTCGGTGCCAAGTTTTGATAAGAATGTCCAATTTAGGCCTACCCCAGCCTCTCTTAGTTCTTTAGTAACTGTGCCAACCTTAACAACAGACACAGGTACTATAATAGCTGCAACAATAAGCTTTGCAGGTACTGTTCAGGCGACAGAAAATTTATATAGTAACTATGGAGGTGTTAACAATTTTTTCCCTTTTAATGCAGCTGCAAATACTCAGAGTTTTGTTGTTAATGGAACGACAATTCAATTAACACAAAACTTTGTAGATTTTACTATTACAGAAATAGCGGGGAATCCAATACCAAATGCTGACTTTTTAGAATTTATTAATTCATTATTTTATTATAATAACACAAATACACCTACGCCAGGGGTACGTACAGCCACTTTTGAAGTTACAGATCCTAATTTAGCTACTGGCAGTGCACAGAGTGTAATTCGTGTTTTTGATACGGCTCCTGTAGCGGTTGATGAAGTTGATAGTGTAGATGCAGATGAGATTGCAACAATAAGTGGAAATGTATTAACTAATGACACAGGTATTAGTCTAACAGTTACTGAGGTTGATGTATATCCGGGGCAGGTGAATTCTCCTTACACAACGCTTTATGGCGAAATTACTATTCAATCAAACGGGACGTACATATATGATGTTGATGAGACAAATCCAGCTGTAGTTGGTCTTAAAAATGGTGAGTCTTTGGACGATATTATTTCATATACAATTAGTGATAATATCGATATAATAGATTATGGTATACTTACGATTACAATTGACGGTGTAGATGAAGCTCCAGATGCTCAAGATAACGCTGACAGTATTACAGTTGTCACAGAAACAGACGTAAGTGGCAACATTATTACAGATGAGGGTGTGAATGGCGTGGATGCCATTGATAGGGGGTTGAGTACGCTTGTTTGGGAAAATGAGTTTCCCACAGCTGGTCCCAACCCTATGTATTCGACTCCAGTAGATGGTCAGGCTAGAAATATTAATGCCGTTCAACTTGACTTTTTTTCAACAGATATAGATAATATTGGTATTCCTAATCAAAATCAAACAGTAGCGTTAACCGGGTCTAATGGTGGACACTTTGGGTATTTGAGATTTGGTATACAGGCTAGTACTAACCCTGTGAACGATACAGAGCTTCGTATCACTTTTGATGAGCCAGTGTTTAATTTAGGCTTCTTAATTGTTGATATCGATTTTTCGCAGGCACCAGTTTGGCAGGATCAAATGCAAATTAGTGGATCATTAGGTGGAGTGGCATCTGCATATAAGTTTGTTACGACAGGAGGTGTTGTGATTATTGGGGGTGATACTTTTTATGGAACAGGAAACGCAATAGAAAGTGATGCTACAGGAAATGTAAATGTTGTTTTTGAGGAGCCTATTGATGAGTTGGTTTTCAGTTATAATTATGGGCCTAATGTCACAAATAATCCTCCTGGAGGGCAAATTGCTGGAATATCAGATTTATATTGGCAAGGTAAGGCAGAAGATGTTGTGGTTATCGAGATAGATGGTGACCCTGTCGCGGTAGGTGGTTCAGTATTTGTAGGAACTTATGGAAGTATTCAAGTGTTTCCTGATGGAACATACACTTATACTCCAGATATAAATAATCCCGCAGTTGCTGGATTGTTAACAGGAGAGACATTAACAGAAGACTTTGCATACGTATTATCTGATGGCGTTAATTCTGATAATGCAAATTTGGTAATTACCTTAAATGGAGATAAAACTGCACCTACAATCACGATTGATACTCCTATTGAAGGAGATGGTATAGTTGATAGCAATGAAGATGATGATGTGACTATATCAGGAACTACCACAGATGTTGAAGATGGACAAATAGTTACAGTAACTTTTTCCGATGGAGTAAATATTGTAACAACAACAGCAACTGTAATAGGAGGAGTGTGGACTGCTACAGATGCTGATATATCTGGACTTAATAACGGATCAATCACTGTAACTGCAGATGTTACTGATTTTGGTGGTAATCCCGCTAATGATTTAGAGTCGATAGTGTTAGGAATCCCGCCAATAGCACAAAATGATGAAAGTTTAGCCAATACACCTGGGGCAACGGTAAGTATCGATCCAACTGCTGACAATGGTTTTGGAGTTGATGCAGATCCTGATGGCATCTTAGATGTAACTTCTGTAAGTTTAGTAGTTCCAGGAGGTTCAACAATGGTTCAGACGGATGGAGATGGAGACATTATTGGATATACAGTACCTGGTGAAGGAGTTTGGGAGGTTAATCCTGTGAATGGTGAGATTAGTTTTGCACCATTGGCTGGGTTTAATGATGATCCAACATCTCCAGCCATATATACAATTGATGATAATGCTGGTAATACTTCTAACCAAGCTACAGTAATAATTGATTATGTGCCTGTTGCAACTGCAGACGAGGTTTCTGGTATTATGCCAGGAGACCCTGCAGTGATTGATGTCTTAGCAAATGATGTAGATGGGGATCTTGTTGACCCAACGACGGTAATGATAATAGATCCTGCAAATCCAGGTGTTCCTGTGACAAGCTTAGTAGAGCCTGGAGTTGGTATTTGGAGTGTTGATCCAGTAAGTGGAGCAATTACCTTCACCCCTTGTAGTGCGGCAGGAGTTCCAGATGCTAGTTGTACAGGATTATTTGAAGGTAGTCCAATGGACATCTCTTATGTAGTATCTGATGATGAGGGTAACGCAACAACTCCTACAAAAGTAAGTGCAGCTTATGCTGTTCCACCAGTGGCTCAAAATGATGAGAGTTTAGCAAATACTCCTGGTGCTACGGTGAGTTTAGATCCAACCGCTGATAATGGTTTTGGAGTAGATGTCGATCCTGATGGAACTTTAGATGTAACGAGCGTGAGCTTAGTAGTTCCAGCTGGAGCAACAATGGTACAGACGGATGCAGATGGCGATATTATTGGGTACACAGTACCTGGTGAAGGAGTTTGGGAAGTTAATCCTGTAAATGGTGAGATTAGTTTTGGACCACTAGCTGGCTTTAATGATGATCCAACAGATCCTGCTAGTTATACAATAGATGATAATGCGGGTAATACTTCTAACCAAGCTACAGTAACAATTGATTATGTACCTGTCGCAACTGCAGATGAGGTTTCGGGTGTTATGCCAGGAGACCCTGCAGTGATTGATGTATTGGCAAATGATATAGATGGTGATCTTGTAGATCCAACGACGGTGCAAATTGTAGGAACTGCCAATCCTGGTGATGATTTAGTAGAGCCTGGCGTAGGAGTTTGGAGTGTTGATCCAGTAAGTGGAGCCATTACATTTACTCCTTGTAGTGCAGCAGGAGTTCCAGATGCTAGTTGTGTTGGATTGTTTGAAGGTAGCCCAATGGATATCTCTTATGTAGTATCTGATGATGAGGGTAACGCAACAACTCCTACTAAAGTAAGTGCAGCTTATGCTGTTCCACCAGTGGCTCAAAATGATGAGAGTTTAGCAAATACACCTGGTGCTACGGTGAGTATCGATCCAACCGCTGATAATGGTTTTGGAGTAGATGCTGATCCTGATGGCACTTTAGATGTAACGAGCGTGAGCTTAGTAGTTCCAGCAGGAGCAACGATGGAGGTGCTTGATGCAGATGGTGATATTATAGGATATACAGTACCTGGTGAAGGAGCTTGGGAAGTGAGTGAAACCACAGGTCAAATTAGCTTTATACCATTAGCTGGTTTTAATGATGATCCAACAAGTCCTGCTAGTTATACCATAGATGATAATGATGGTAATCCATCAAATGTGGCTACGGTAACAATTGATTACGTTCCTGTTTCAACCTTAGATGAGAGTGCAGGTAATGACACTGGTCTTCCAGTAGTGGTAGATGTACTAGCAAACGATGTTGATGGAGATGTAGTAGATCCAACCACGGTACAGATTGTAGGTACTGCAAATCCTGGTGATGACTTAGTGGTTGTTGGTGAGGGTACTTGGAGTGTTGATCCAGTAAGTGGAGCCATTACGTTTACACCTTGTACGGTAGTTTTATTACCTGATTGTCCTGAGATTTTCACTGCAGACCCTACAGATATAGCGTATGTGGTTGCAGATGATGAAGGTAATGTTACAGACCCTGCAAGTGTAAGTGTGAGTTTTATTCCAGAGCCACCAGTTGCAATGGATGATGCGAGTAACAATAATATGACTGGAGATTCCGTGCTTATTGATGTTGCTGGAAATGATATGGATCCTGATGGTACTTTAGATTTGACGACTGTTCAAATCGTAGGTACTGCCAACCCTGGTGATGATTTAGTAGAGCCTGGCGTAGGAGTTTGGAGTGTTGATCCAGTAAGTGGAGCCATTACCTTCACCCCTTGTAGCGCAGCGGGAGTTCCTGATGCTAGTTGTGTTGGAGTATCTACACAAGATCCACAAGACATTAGCTATACAATAAATGATAATGATGGCAATGTATCTAATGCAGCTACGGTATCTGTGATGTATGATGCAGAGCCACCAGTAGCTCAAAATGATGAGAGTTTAGCAAATACCCCTGGTGCTACGGTGAGTATCGATCCAACCGCTGATAATGGTTTTGGAGTAGATGCCGATCCTGATGGAACTTTAGATGTAACGACTGTGAGCTTAGTAGTTCCAACTGGAGCTACGATGGTACAGATGGATGCAGATGGTGATATTATAGGATATACAGTACCTGGAGAAGGAGTTTGGGAAGTTAATCCTGTAACTGGTGAGATTAGTTTTGCACCATTGGCTGGTTTTAATGATGATCCAACAAGTCCTGCTAGTTATACCATAGATGATAATGATGGTAATCCATCAAATGTGGCTACGGTAACAATTGATTACGTTCCTGTTTCAACCTTAGATGAGAGTGCAGGTAATGACACTGGTCTTCCAGTAGTGGTAGATGTACTAGCAAACGATGTTGATGGAGATGTAGTAGATCCAACCACGGTACAGATTGTAGGTACTGCAAATCCTGGTGATGACTTAGTGGTTGTTGGTGAGGGTACTTGGAGTGTTGATCCAGTAAGTGGAGCCATTACGTTTACACCTTGTACGGTAGTTTTATTACCTGATTGTCCTGAGATATTCACAGCAGACCCTACAGATATTGAGTATGTGGTTGCGGATGATGAAGGTAATGTTACAGACCCTGCTAGTGTAAGTGTGAGTTTTATTCCAGAGCCACCAGTTGCGATGGATGATGCGAGTAACAATAATATGACTGGAGATTCCGTGCTTATTGATGTTGCTGGAAATGATATGGATCCTGATGGTACTTTAGATTTGACGACTGTTCAAATCGTAGGTACTGCCAATCCTGGTGATGATTTAGTAGAGCCTGGCGTAGGAGTTTGGAGTGTTGATCCAGTAAGTGGAGCGATTACCTTCACCCCTTGTAGTGCAGCGGGAGTTCCTGATGCTAGTTGTGTTGGAGTATCTACACAAGATCCACAAGACATTAGCTATACAATAAATGATAATGATGGCAATGTATCTAATGCAGCTACGGTATCTGTGATGTATGATGCAGAGCCACCAGTAGCTCAAAATGATGAGAGTTTAGCAAATACCCCTGGTGCTACGGTGAGTATCGATCCAACCGCTGATAATGGTTTTGGAGTAGATGCCGATCCTGATGGAACTTTAGATGTAACGACTGTGAGCTTAGTAGTTCCAACTGGAGCTACGATGGTACAGATGGATGCAGATGGTGATATTATAGGATATACAGTACCTGGAGAAGGAGTTTGGGAAGTTAATCCTGTAACTGGTGAGATTAGTTTTGCACCATTGGCTGGTTTTAATGATGATCCAACAAGTCCTGCTAGTTATACCATAGATGATAATGATGGTAATCCATCAAATGTGGCTACGGTAACAATTGATTACGTTCCTGTTTCAACCTTAGATGAGAGTGCAGGTAATGACACTGGTCTTCCAGTAGTGGTAGATGTACTAGCAAACGATGTTGATGGAGATGTAGTAGATCCAACCACGGTACAGATTGTAGGTACTGCAAATCCTGGTGATGACTTAGTGGTTGTTGGTGAGGGTACTTGGAGTGTTGATCCAGTAAGTGGAGCCATTACGTTTACACCTTGTACGGTAGTTTTATTACCTGATTGTCCTGAGATATTCACAGCAGACCCTACAGATATTGAGTATGTGGTTGCGGATGATGAAGGTAATGTTACAGACCCTGCTAGTGTAAGTGTGAGTTTTATTCCAGAGCCACCAGTTGCGATGGATGATGCGAGTAACAATAATATGACTGGAGATTCCGTGCTTATTGATGTTGCTGGAAATGATATGGATCCTGATGGTATTTTAGATTTGACGACTGTTCAAATCGTAGGTACTGCCAACCCTGGTGATGATTTAGTAGAGCCTGGCGTAGGAGTTTGGAGTGTTGATCCAGTAAGTGGAGCCATTACCTTCACCCCTTGTAGCGCAGCGGGAGTTCCTGATGCTAGTTGTGTTGGAGTATCTACCCAAGATCCACAAGACATTAGCTATACAATAAACGATAATGATGGCAATGTATCTAATGCAGCTACGGTATCTGTGATGTATGATGCAGAGCCGCCAGTAGCTCAAAATGATGAGAGTTTAGCAAATACACCTGGTGCTACGGTGAGTTTAGATCCAACCGCTGATAATGGTTTTGGAGTAGATGCCGATCCTGATGGCACTTTAGATGTAACGAGCGTGAGCTTAGTAGTTCCAGCAGGAGCAACGATGGAGGTGCTTGATGCAGATGGTGATATTATAGGATATACAGTACCTGGTGAAGGAGCTTGGGAAGTGAGTGAAACCACAGGTCAAATTAGCTTTATACCATTAGCTGGTTTTAATGATGATCCAACAAGTCCTGCTAGTTATACCATAGATGATAATGATGGTAATCCATCAAATGTGGCTACGGTAACAATTGATTACGTTCCTGTTTCAACCTTAGATGAGAGTGCAGGTAATGACACTGGTCTTCCAGTAGTGGTAGATGTACTAGCAAACGATGTTGATGGAGATGTAGTAGATCCAACCACGGTACAGATTGTAGGTACTGCAAATCCTGGTGATGACTTAGTGGTTGTTGGTGAGGGTACTTGGAGTGTTGATCCAGTAAGTGGAGCCATTACGTTTACACCTTGTACGGTAGTTTTATTACCTGATTGTCCTGAGATATTCACAGCAGACCCTACAGATATTGAGTATGTGGTTGCGGATGATGAAGGTAATGTTACAGACCCTGCTAGTGTAAGTGTGAGTTTTATTCCAGAGCCACCAGTTGCGATGGATGATGCGAGTAACAATAATATGACTGGAGATTCCGTGCTTATTGATGTTGCTGGAAATGATATGGATCCTGATGGTACTTTAGATTTGACGACTGTTCAAATCGTAGGTACTGCCAATCCTGGTGATGATTTAGTAGAGCCTGGCGTAGGAGTTTGGAGTGTTGATCCAGTAAGTGGAGCCATTACCTTCACCCCTTGTAGCGCAGCGGGAGTTCCTGATGCTAGTTGTGTTGGAGTATCTACCCAAGATCCACAAGACATTAGCTATACAATAAACGATAATGATGGCAATGTATCTAATGCAGCTACGGTATCTGTGATGTATGATGCAGAGCCACCAGTGGCTCAAAATGATGAGAGTTTAGCAAATACACCTGGTGCTACGGTGAGTATCGATCCAACCGCTGATAATGGTTTTGGAGTAGATGCCGATCCTGATGGAACCTTAGATGTAACGAGCGTGAGCTTAGTAGTTCCAGCAGGAGCAACGATGGAGGTGCTTGATGCAGATGGTGATATTATAGGATATACAGTACCTGGTGAAGGAGCTTGGGAAGTGAGTGAAACCACAGGTCAAATTAGCTTTATACCATTAGCTGGTTTTAATGATGATCCAACAAGTCCTGCTAGTTATACCATAGATGATAATGATGGTAATCCATCAAATGTGGCTACGGTAACAATTGATTACGTTCCTGTTTCAACCTTAGATGAGAGTGCAGGTAATGACACTGGTCTTCCAGTAGTGGTAGATGTACTAGCAAACGATGTTGATGGAGATGTAGTAGATCCAACCACGGTACAGATTGTAGGTACTGCAAATCCTGGTGATGACTTAGTGGTTGTTGGTGAGGGTACTTGGAGTGTTGATCCAGTAAGTGGAGCCATTACGTTTACACCTTGTACGGTAGTTTTATTACCTGATTGTCCTGAGATATTCACAGCAGACCCTACAGATATTGAGTATGTGGTTGCGGATGATGAAGGTAATGTTACAGACCCTGCTAGTGTAAGTGTGAGTTTTATTCCAGAGCCACCAGTTGCGATGGATGATGCGAGTAACAATAATATGACTGGAGATTCCGTGCTTATTGATGTTGCTGGAAATGATATGGATCCTGATGGTACTTTAGATTTGACGACTGTTCAAATCGTAGGTACTGCCAATCCTGGTGATGATTTAGTAGAGCCTGGCGTAGGAGTTTGGAGTGTTGATCCAGTAAGTGGAGCCATTACCTTCACCCCTTGTAGCGCAGCGGGAGTTCCTGATGCTAGTTGTGTTGGAGTATCTACCCAAGATCCACAAGACATTAGCTATACAATAAACGATAATGATGGCAATGTATCTAATGCAGCTACGGTATCTGTGATGTATGATGCAGAGCCACCAGTGGCTCAAAATGATGAGAGTTTAGCAAATACACCTGGTGCTACGGTGAGTATCGATCCAACCGCTGATAATGGTTTTGGAGTAGATGCCGATCCTGATGGAACCTTAGATGTAACGAGCGTGAGCTTAGTAGTTCCAGCAGGAGCAACGATGGAGGTGCTTGATGCAGATGGTGATATTATAGGATATACAGTACCTGGTGAAGGAGCTTGGGAAGTGAGTGAAACCACAGGTCAAATTAGCTTTATACCATTAGCTGGTTTTAATGATGATCCAACAAGTCCTGCTAGTTATACCATAGATGATAATGATGGTAATCCATCAAATGTGGCTACGGTAACAATTGATTACGTTCCTGTTTCAACCTTAGATGAGAGTGCAGGTAATGACACTGGTCTTCCAGTAGTGGTAGATGTACTAGCAAACGATGTTGATGGAGATGTAGTAGATCCAACCACGGTACAGATTGTAGGTACTGCAAATCCTGGTGATGACTTAGTGGTTGTTGGTGAGGGTACTTGGAGTGTTGATCCAGTAAGTGGAGCCATTACGTTTACACCTTGTACGGTAGTTTTATTACCTGATTGTCCTGAGATATTCACAGCAGACCCTACAGATATTGAGTATGTGGTTGCGGATGATGAAGGTAATGTTACAGACCCTGCTAGTGTAAGTGTGAGTTTTATTCCAGAGCCACCAGTTGCGATGGATGATGCGAGTAACAATAATATGACTGGAGATTCCGTGCTTATTGATGTTGCTGGAAATGATATGGATCCTGATGGTACTTTAGATTTGACGACTGTTCAAATCGTGGGAACTGCCAACCCTGGTGATGATTTAGTAGAGCCTGGTGTAGGAGTTTGGAGTGTTGATCCAGTAAGTGGAGCGATTACCTTCACCCCTTGTAGTGCAGCGGGAGTTCCTGATGCTAGTTGTGTTGGAGTATCTACCCAAGATCCACAAGACATTAGCTATACAATAAACGATAATGATGGCAATGTATCTAATGCAGCTACGGTATCTGTGATGTATGATGCAGAGCCACCAGTGGCTCAAAATGATGAGAGTTTAGCAAATACACCTGGTGCTACGGTGAGTATCGATCCAACCGCTGATAATGGTTTTGGAGTAGATGCAGATCCTGATGGAACTTTAGATGTAACGAGCGTGAGCTTAGTAGTTCCAACTGGAGCTACGATGGTACAGACGGATGCAGATGGTGATATCATAGGATATACAGTACCTGGAGAAGGAGTTTGGGAAGTTAATCCTGTAACTGGTGAGATTAGTTTTGCACCATTGGCTGGTTTTAATGATGATCCAACAAGTCCTGCTAGTTATACCATAGATGATAATGATGGTAATCCATCAAATGTGGCTACGGTAACAATTGATTACGTTCCTGTTTCAACCTTAGATGAGAGTGCAGGTAATGACACTGGTCTTCCAGTAGTGGTAGATGTACTAGCAAACGATGTTGATGGAGATGTAGTAGATCCAACCACGGTACAGATTGTAGGTACTGCAAATCCTGGTGATGACTTAGTGGTTGTTGGTGAGGGTACTTGGAGTGTTGATCCAGTAAGTGGAGCCATTACGTTTACACCTTGTACGGTAGTTTTATTACCTGATTGTCCTGAGATATTCACAGCAGACCCTACAGATATTGAGTATGTGGTTGCGGATGATGAAGGTAATGTTACAGACCCTGCTAGTGTAAGTGTGAGTTTTATTCCAGAGCCACCAGTTGCGATGGATGATGCGAGTAACAATAATATGACTGGAGATTCCGTGCTTATTGATGTTGCTGGAAATGATATGGATCCTGATGGTACTTTAGATTTGACGACTGTTCAAATCGTGGGAACTGCCAACCCTGGTGATGATTTAGTAGAGCCTGGCGTAGGAGTTTGGAGTGTTGATCCAGTAAGTGGAGCCATTACCTTCACCCCTTGTAGCGCAGCGGGAGTTCCTGATGCTAGTTGTGTTGGAGTATCTACACAAGATCCACAAGACATTAGCTATACAATAAACGATAATGATGGCAATGTATCTAATGCAGCTACGGTATCTGTGATGTATGATGCAGAGCCACCAGTGGCTCAAAATGATGAGAGTTTAGCAAATACACCTGGTGCTACGGTGAGTTTAGATCCAACCGCTGATAATGGTTTTGGAGTAGATGCCGATCCTGATGGCACTTTAGATGTAACGAGCGTGAGTTTAGTAGTTCCAGTTGGAGCCCTAGATGTTGCTATTGATGCTAATGGAGACGTAACTGGTTACACAGTACCAGGAGAAGGTTCTTGGCAGGTGAATCCAATTACTGGAACAATAAGCTTTATTCCATTAGCTGGATTTAATGAGGATCCAACTTCGCCTGCTAGTTATACGATAGACGATAATGATGGTAACCCATCAAATATAGCTACCGTAACGGTGGATTACGTTCCTGTTGCAACTGCCGATGTAAGTGCAGATAATACAACTGGTCTTCCAGTAGTGATAGATGTACTTGCAAATGATGTTAATGGGGATGTTGTAGATCCATCGACGGTACAGATTGTTGGTACAACAAATCCTGGTGATGACCTAGTTGAACCTGGAGTAGGAGTTTGGAGTGTAGATCCAGTAACGGGTGCAATTACTTTTACACCTTGTACTGCTGCGGGTATTCCAGATGCTACTTGTACAGGATTATCTGTAGAAGATCCAGCACCTATCGCTTATACAATAATGGATAATGATGGGAATATAAGTGATCCAACAGAGGTTTCTGTTTCTTTTGACGAATGTAATGGACAAGGACTTGGAGATTGTGATGGTGATGGTGTTTCAAATGATGATGAAGTAAATGGTGGTACTGATCCTAACGATCCTTGTTCTTATAATGCTATGGATCAAGATTTAACTATCGTTACTAGTGAATGGAATAGTATTGATTGTGATATGGATGGTCTTACTAATAATGAAGAGACTACGGGAATCGATGATCCTTCAACTCCAAATGATCCAAATGGTAATACAACAGATCCACAAAATCCTGATACGGATGGTGATGGTGTAACAGATGGTGATGAAGCTGGAGATATGACAGATCCTAATGATCCTTGTGCTCTTGAGATAGCTAGTCAGACAGTTACTCCTACCATGGCATGGAATGATCTTGATTGTGATATGGATGGGTTAAATAACGGTGAGGAACTTACTGGAATAGATGATCCAACAACGCCTGGAGATCCTGATGGTAACATTACAGATCCATTAGATATTGATAGTGATGGTGATGGTGTAACAGATGGTCAAGAAGCTCTTGATGGTACAGACCCTAATGATAACTGTAGTTTAGTAGTAGCAAATCAGACAGAAACGACTGATGCTGCTTATAACAGTGCAGATTGTGATATGGATGGTCTTACTAACAATGAGGAGACTACGGGAATCGATGATCCTTCAACTCCAAATGATCCAAATGGTAATACAACAGATCCACAAAATCCAGACACGGATGGTGACGGTGTAACAGATGGTGATGAAGCTGGAGATATGACAGATCCTAATGATCCTTGTGCTCTTGAGATAGCTAGTCAGACAGTTACTCCTACCATGGCATGGAATGATCTTGATTGTGATATGGATGGGTTAAATAACGGTGAGGAACTTACTGGAATAGATGATCCATCAACTCCTGGAGATCCAAATGGTAATATTACAGATCCATTAGATATTGACAGTGATGGTGATGGAGTAACAGATGGTCAAGAAGCGCTTGATGGTACAGACCCTAATGATAACTGTAGTTTAGTAGTAGCAAATCAGACAGAAACGACTGATGCTGCTTATAACAGTGCAGATTGTGATATGGACGGTCTTACTAATAGTGAGGAGACTACAGGAATCGATGATCCTTCAACTCCAAATGATCCAAATGGTAATACAACAGATCCACAAAATCCAGACACGGATGGTGATGGTGTAACAGATGGTGATGAAGCTGGAGATATGACAGATCCTAATGATCCTTGTGCTCTTGAGATAGCTAGTCAGACAGTTACTCCTACCATGGCATGGAATGATCTTGATTGTGATATGGATGGGTTAAATAACGGTGAAGAACTTACTGGAATTGATGATCCAACAACGCCTGGAGAACCTAATGGTAATATTACAGATCCATTAGATATTGATACTGATGGTGATGGTGTAACAGATGGTCAAGAAGCTCTTGATGGTACAGATCCTAATGATAACTGTAGTTTAGTAGTAGCAAATCAGACAGAAACAACTGATACTGCTTATGACAGTGCAGATTGTGATATGGACGGTCTTACTAACAATGAGGAGACTACAGGAATCGATGATCCTTCAACTCCAAATGATCCAAATGGTAATACAACAGATCCACAAAATCCAGATACGGATGGTGATGGTGTAACAGATGGTGATGAAGCTGGAGATATGACAGATCCTAATGATCCTTGTGATTTACAGGTAAGTAGTCAATCTGTAGATCCTTCTCAGATGTGGAATGATCTTGATTGTGACCTTGATGGATTAACTAATGCAGAAGAAATCACTGGAACAGATGATCCTGATACTCCTGCAGATCCTAATGGTAATACAACAGATCCTACTAACCCAGATACAGATGGTGACGGAGTATCTGATGGTGATGAAGCAGAAGATGGTACAGATCCTAACAGTCCATGTGATTTCTTAATAGATAGTGTTACACTACCTATGGATACTGATTTTGCTAGCCTTGATTGTGATGGCGATGGTGTAACTAACGCAGACGAAATAGCAGATGGTACAGATCCATTTGATGTTTGTGATTTAGTAGCAGATAGCCAGACTGTAACAACAACAGCAGAGTTTAACAATGCAGATTGTGATAATGATGGGTTAACTAATGAGGAGGAGATTACTGGAATAGATAATCCGCTTACTCCTTCAGATCCTAACGGTAACACTACAGATCCTACTAATCCTGATACAGATGGTGACGGAGTTTCTGATGGTAGAGAGGGATTAGATGGTACAAACCCTAATAACTCTTGTAGTTTAGAAGTAAGTAGCCAGACACTCGCTGCTAGTCAAGAATTCCTTGATGGAGATTGTGACGGTGATGGTATTCTAAACGGTGAAGAACTAGGTGATGAGAATGATAATGGTATTCCAGATTTCCTAGAAGTAAATAATGGAAATCCAGATGCAACAGACGGATTAGAAGTATTTGATATTATGACTCCTAATGGAGATGGTCTTAACGATGTCTTTGTAATAAGAGGTATCGAGCAGTATCCTAATAATAAGTTACGTATCTATAACAGATGGGGAGTGCTTGTTTGGGATGCAGACGGATATGGACAAGATAACGTCTTCTTCAGAGGAGAGTCTAATGGACGTGTAGTTGTAGATCAAGACAGGTTATTACCTGTAGGTACTTATTACTACGTACTTGACTATACAAACGATGCTGGTTCACTCAAGCAACTAGCAGGACCATTATATATTAATAGATAATAAAACAATAATATTTGGTACGCTTTCGCGAAAGCAAAAAAAGATAGTGTACCAAATTTAAATACACACCTATGAAAAGAACATACATCGCCATAGTAGCCCTGGCAGTAGTCGTTTTAGGTCTTACAACTGAAACTGCAGTAGCACAACAAGATGCTCAGTACACGCAGTACATGTATAATACATTAAGTATAAACCCAGCCTATGCCGGCGCAAGGGGAGGTCTAAGTGTATTAGGATTACATCGCAGTCAGTGGGTAGGTTTAGATGGAGCTCCTAGAACGCAAACGGTTTCCATACATTCTCCAGTAGGAGAGTCAAAACGTGTAGGACTAGGTTTAAATATTACTAATGATGAAATATTTATAAGTAATGAGACTTACATAGATGTAGATTTTAGCTATACGATACCTACCAGTGATGAGGGAAAGCTAGCTTTTGGGTTAAAAGGGGGTGTGCATTTACTTGATATTAATTACAGCGAGGCAAACCCATTTCAAAATGGGGACAATCTAGCTACGGCTCAAAATAATATTGACAACAAGTTTTCCCCACAAATAGGACTTGGTATGTTTTACTATACTGATAAATATTATTTAGGGTTAAGTGCTCCTAATTTATTGCGCACAGAGCATTTTGATGCTAGTGACAACTCAAATAGTACAAACTCGACGTTTCTAGCTCGCGAGAGAATCAATTACTACTTAACTACTGGATATGTATTTGACATCACTCAAGACTTTAAGTTTAAGCCAGCAGGACTTGTGAAAGCCGTTCAAGGAGCACCACTTCAAGTGGACGTAACTGCAAATGCATTGCTTTATGATAAATTAACCCTTGGACTTGCTTACAGGTGGAGTGCTGCATTAAGTGGTCTTGTAGGCTTTCAGATTACAGATAGCTTAATGATTGGTTTTGCTTATGATAGGGAGACCACAGAGCTACAACAGTTTAATAATGGTAGTTATGAAGTGTTCTTAAGGTTTGAAGTATTTAAGCAGCCTAAAAAACTTATCTCTCCACGTTTCTTTTAATTCTTAAATAGTAGAAGATTTTTAAAACACATATTTATGAAACAAGTATTCCACTATATAATTATTTTATCCTTCATTTTTGGTGGTGCCCTTGGGTATGCTCAAGAAGGTAAGGTTAAAGTTGCAGGAGAACAATTTGAAGATCTTGCATATGTAAATGCACGTGATTTATACTTAAGAGTTGCGAATAGAGGGTTTACCTCTCCAGAAGTTTTTTCAAAACTAGGAGACTCTTATTACTTTACAGCAGACTATGCAGATGCAGTGCAATGGTATGAGAAGTTAGTTGCGACAGGTGGAGAAATAGCACCTGAGTATTATTTTAGATATGCACAATCACTTAAAAGTATTAAGAAATACGATAAAGCAGATAAAATGATGGCTGTATTCGTACAAATGAGCGGGACAGATACTCGAGGGAAAATGTTTGAGAAAGAACGTGATTACCTTAAGGAAATAGAAGCACAGTCTGGACGTTATGCTATAGAGCAAGTTAATTTTAATACAGAGTTACAAGATTTTAGTCCAAGTTTCCTTGGTGAAAGAGTTGTGATTTCTTCAAACAGAAAGAGCAGTACTGGTGACTACATTCACGATTGGAATAATCAGCCATTCTTAGATCTATATGTAGTTGATAATGCAAAAAGTGATAATCCTACCATTGAAAAATTTTCAAAAAACATAAATACTCCTTATCATGAGAGTAGCTCTGTCTTTACAGAAAGTGGAGATGAGATGTATTTTACTCGTAATAATTATAGTAAAAAAACCAAACTCAAAAGAGATGAAGCAGGAACCACTAATTTAAAGCTCTATCATAGCTATAAGCGCGGAGGTGTATGGAGTATTCCAGAAGAGCTTCCTTTTAATAGTGATGAGTACTCTACAGCGCATCCTGCATTGAGTCCTGACGGTACGATATTATATTTTGCGTCAGATATGCCAGGTACAAAAGGATTAAGTGATATATGGATGTCTACTATAAACGAAGATGGTACTTATGGAACACCTATAAATCTAGGAAGCGAGATTAACACAGAAGGAAGAGAAACCTTCCCTTTTGTGAGTAGCGACAACAAATTGTTTTATGCGACAGATGGCCACATAGGTCTTGGAGGATTAGATGTGTTTGTTACTCAACTAAGTGATGATGGTAAAGTAGGAGCTTCATATAATATAGGAAAGCCTGTAAATAGTAGTGCAGATGATTTTGGACTTATATTAAGTGAATCTAGAGGGACTGGATATTTTTCATCAAGCCGAGCATCTGGTTTGGGTAACGATGATATTTATAGCTTTACAAGAGATAGAAAGATCTTGACTAATTGCGCTCAGAATATCGTAGGTACTACTAGAGATGTAAAGACAGATGAAATACTTCCTCAAACTACGGTAACATTAAGAGATAAGGTGAACCAGGTTGTGGCAACGGTAATAAGTGATGACCTTGGAAAATTTACTTTTAGTGATGTACATTGTAGTGAAACTTATGTGATACGAGGTGCAAAGGATAATTATGAGCCATACGAAGTTATTTTAACGACAAGTAGTGATGTAGGTGGTATTATAAATCGTGATGTTTATTTGAAGCCAGGAGCTCAACTTGTTATAGGAGGAGATCTTTCTGATATACTAGAACTTAATCCAATTTATTTTGATTTTGATAAATCGAATATACGTCCAGATGCTGCACTTGAACTAGAGAAGGTGATTGCGGTAATGCAACAGTATCCTACGTTAAAAATTGACGTTAGATCACATACAGATAGTCGTGCGCCAGATGCTTATAACATGAAGCTCTCTCAACGTAGAAATGTATCTACCATACGTTATATTGTGCAGCAAGGAGGTATTGAAGCTTCTAGGCTTACGGGTCGTGGCTATGGTGAAACGCAGCTTACAAATGCTTGTGCAAACGGCATAGAATGCACAGAAGAAGAGCATCAGCTAAATAGAAGATCAGAATTTATTATAATGGCAAAGTAACATCCATTTATAACTTATAAAAAAACCTCGCTCATATACTGAACGAGGTTTTTTTATGGGCAATGTCGAGCTTCTTAAACCCTTAAGAAAAATGTGCGTCAATTGATATAACTTAGGTTTATTTACTGCTTATATACAATACCGTTCTTCATGACAAATGAAACACGCTCTGTTGTTGTGATGTCTAGTGTAGGGTCATTATCTGTTGCAACAATGTCTGCAAGATACCCAGCAGCAATTACACCTAGTTGTCCTTCCATATCTAATAGCTTTCCGTTAGTAATGGTAGCAGATTGAATAGCAAACATAGGTGACCACCCATATTCTGTCATGTAGCGAAACTCTTTTGCATTCTCTCCATGAGGAAATACTCCGGCATCTGTTCCAAAAGCTATGTTTACTCCAGATTGTGCAACCATGGTAAATGTCTTTTTAAGTGTAGCATCTACTTTTTCAATCTTAGGAATAATAATGTCTGGATAGTATCCTTTTACTTTTGCCTTAGCTGCAACATATTTTCCTGCAGATAGTGTAGGCACTAGATAGGTTCCATGTTGTTTCATGAGTTTTACGGTTTCTTCATCCATAAAGGAGCCGTGTTCTATAGTTTGTACACCAGCTTTGATAGCGCGTTGCATACCTTCTTTTCCGTGGGCATGCGCAGCGACGTGCATTCCGTATTCTTTGGCGGTGCGCACAATCTCATCTACCTCCTCTTGGCGAAACTGTGGGTTGTCTCCGTTCTTACTCACGCTAAGTACTCCACCAGTTGCGGTAATCTTTATTAAGTCGGCGCCATTTTTATAGCGTTGTCTTACTGCTTTTCTAGCATCATCTACACTATTAATAACTCCTTCGGCTGGACCAGGATCACCCATATTAACCTTTTTAAAGCCATTTGTGGGATCTGCATGACCTCCAGTTGTTCCTATGGCCTTTTCGGCAGTAAAGATGCGTGGACCTCTCGTTGTGCCGTTATTTATAGCATTTCTTAAAGATACATTTACACCGCTTCCTCCTAAATCTCGTACAGTAGTAAATCCTGCCATGAGTGTTCTTTCTGCAATTTCGGCAGCAGTAAAAGCTACGTCTGCTTCATTTTTAGTAAAGGTTTCCAGATATTGTTTCGGATTGGTCTCACTCTCGACGTGCACGTGCATGTCTATAAAGCCAGGCATTACTGTCTTTGACTTAAGATCAATAATGGTCTGGCCACTTTTCGCGGAAGCGTAACCTTTCTCAACTTTTATAATGCTATTGCCTAAAATGGTTACTGTTTGTTCGGTTAAAACTTTTCCATTATTAGTGTCAATCAGTTTCCCGCAATGGAGAAGCGTTTCTTGACCTGATAGCACAAAACTTGTAAATATGACAAGTAGTAGAGAGAGGCAGTATTTCATAGCTTACTTGTTTACAAAATCAATGACAGTTTTAGTTATAAATGCAATCTGATCATCTTCTAGTTCTGTGTGCATAGGTAAGGAGATACAATCCTTCACAATGGCATTGGTTACTGGGAAGTCTGCCTCATTATAGCGAGTATCTTTATACGCTTTCTGGCTATGTAATGGTATTGGGTAGTACACTCCACAAGGGATGCCGTTTTCATTAAGGTGCTTTACTAGCGCATCACGATCAGTATCTTTTACTCTCAATGTGTATTGGTGAAATACATGGCAATCACAGCTGTCACAAATAAATGGAGTTATAATTTTAGGATCATTTGTAAAAGCGGCATTGTATTTACGTGCAGCATTTTGCCTAGCTTTATTATAGCTATCTAAGTGAGGCAGTTTTGCTCTAAGTACTGCAGCTTGGATGGAATCTAGTCTACTATTAACTCCTACAACATCATGATGATAGCGTTCGTACATTCCGTGATTTACAATTCCTCTAATCATATGAGCTAGATCATCATCATTTGTGAAAATAGCACCACCATCACCGTAACATCCTAGATTTTTAGATGGAAAGAAAGAAGTTGTACCTACGTGTCCTATACCACCAGTTTTAACTTTCTGTCCGTCACGACCAGTAAATGTAGATCCTATTCCTTGTGCATTATCCTCTATTACATAAAGATTATGCTCCTTAGCAAGATCCATAATGGCATCCATATTTGCTGCCATTCCAAAAAGATGCACAGGTACTATCGCCTTTGTTTTAGGGGTGATTGCTTTTTTTATGGCTTCAATGTCGATGTTAAAGTTTACAGGGTCAACATCTACTAGTACAGGTGTAAGTTTTAAAAGCGCAATAACTTCTACAGTAGCTGCAAATGTAAAATCTGCAGTAATAACCTCATCACCTTGCTCTAGTCCTAAGCCCATCATAGCAATTTGTAAGGCGTCTGTTCCGTTTGCACAAGGAATTACATGTTTCACACCCAGATATTCCTCTAATTCACTTTGAAAACTACGCACTTCTGGGCCGTTTATAAAAGCAGTTGTTGCTATAACTTCTGCAATTGAACTGTCTACGCGATCTTTTATCTGTGCATATTGGCCTTGAAGATCGACCATTTGTATATTTTTCATCTGATATGGCTTAAAGGCGAATGGCCTCTTATTAGAATTGTTGTTAATAAAATAGAGATAAATTTCCTTAAACGAAATTACAAAAACTACAACCGCTTAACAATTTATTTATAGAACAAAGCACTATTTTTGAAATCATGCATAAATTGTATTCTCTTTTAATCACGCTTATTCAAGCGCTAATTCCAGTAGCTGGTTTTTTTAATGCAAAGCTTAAGAAGTCGATAGTGGGGCGCAAGCATACCTTAAAAATTTTAAAAAAAGAACTCATCCCTAGTAAGCCTACTATCTGGGTGCATGCAGCCTCTTTAGGAGAATACGAGCAAGGAGTGCCCGTTCTTGTGGAGTTAAAAAAGAAGTATCCAGAGCACCAGATGGTAATTAGCTTTTTCTCCCCTTCTGGTTATGAGATTAAAAAGAATAACGCTTTCGCGAAAGCTACCGTTTACCTACCATTTGACACTCCAAAAAATGTTTCTAATTTTTTAGATATAGTATCTCCTGAGATGGTATTTTTTGTCAAATATGAATTTTGGCCGAACTATTTAAGCGAACTCCAACGTCGAAAGATTCGCACTTTTTTAATTTCAGGGGTGTTTAGGGAAAGTCAGCCATTTTTTAAACCTTATGGAAAGTGGATGACAGCATCTCTCAAAAGTTTTGAGCACTTTTTTCTGCAAAATAAAGATTCGGCAACTGCATTACAGAAGTTAGGATTTGGAAATTTTAGCGTAAGCGGAGATACGAGATATGATAGAGTGAGTCATCAAATCGAAATGGATAACACTTTAGATTTTGTTCATACTTTTAAGAATGACAAAACATGTATAGTATGCGGCAGTACTTGGACAGAAGATGATAATGTGATTGTAAATTATATCAATAGGAATGAAGGCGCAGCAAAATTTATCATTGCACCACATGAAATTAAGCCTGAAAAAATTGCATTACTAGCCTCAAGTATTAAGGGCAGAGTAATGCTATACTCTCAAATGAGTACAGCGTCACTGGCATCTTGCGATGTATTGATTATAGATACTATAGGTCTTCTTACTAAAATATATAGCTATGCAGATATTGCTTACGTAGGTGGAGCGATGGGAACTACAGGACTGCATAATATTCTCGAGCCAGCAACTTTTGGTGTGCCTATAATTACTGGAGGCAATTTTGATAAGTTTCCCGAAGCAAAAAAACTACAGCAACTCGCAGGACTTTATGCCGTAACTAATCAGGCCGAATTTGATGAGCGTCTATCTAAGTTCATCGTAGATGAAAAATTTAGAGCGCAAACAGGGATGATTGCGGGACACTTTATTAATAGTAATACGGGTGCTACAAAAGCGATTATTGACTACTTGAGTAATAAATTTACTCAAGACTAAATGATGGTTTCTAAGTTACTATAGATACAGCCTCTCTTAAGTATCTTCTAAAGGGTAGCATCTCTTTATAGACTGCAATAATTGTTTTCTCAAAATCGTCTGCTAGTACTTGTTTTTTCGACAGTGTTACCTCTACTGCAAATGTTTTGTTTCTTAATAAATCTATGTGCGGGTGCTCCTTAGAAAATCCTTTTGGAGCTGTTTTTAGTTTATCATCTTCCCATAAACCACCAAAGGTTTTTATAAAACTAGGTTTGTTGATAATAGCTTTTAATTCCTCACCATTATAATCTATAGCTTCACGGATACTTTGTAGTATCTCTTTTTTAGGCCTCCAGAAGCCTCCTGCTAGTAAATTCTGACTGAGACCTATTTCTATATAAAAATCTCCTTGTTTTGTTTTCTGGTCTAGTCCTGCGCCTATGTGGTCTTTATAAATAGGCTTGTTAGGATGAAACATCAAATTGTTATTGATGCGATTAATTGCCTTTTTACCTGGGGTGTCAAAATACTCAGGATCAAATTGGGCGAGTTTGTCATTTAAATGATTAAGCCATTTGATGTGGTTGTCTCGTACATGATGATACTCATTTCTATGAGCATCCATCCACTCTTTTGTGTTGTTCTGTTGTAGTCGTTCTAAGAAATTGTAAGTGTCTCTAAAATTCATGAAAATAAAATTAACAGTTTTTATCTTTAAATGAGCTAGATATTCAAAAGTTAACGAATGATTTGGAAAACATTGGTTATAAATTGTGCTTTACGGCATTATTACTAGGATACATTTGTACTCTAAACAACCACCAAATTATGAAAACAAGAAATATTACAATTATCGCACTATTAATTGCATCATTTACAATAGCAAGCTGCAGAGAGACTGAAGTAAAAGAAACTACAGTTGTAAAAGAAGTTCAGGTAGAAACTGAAAGAGAAAGTGAAGGTATCTTAGAAAGAGCAGCAAAGAAAGTTGATAATAAAGTAAACGAGGAAATTAACGAAGAGATAGAAAAAATAGGAGACGACAACTAAAACGTCGTGGCGTTCGTATATGGTTTAATTAACTATTTAATTTAATCAAAATGAAAAGAATTTTTTTAAGTCTAGCACTTGTAGCTCTTTTAGGAACGTCATTTACACTTACTTCTTGTAGAGAGAATAAAACTGTTGAAGTATCTACAGATAATGGAGATGATCTTGAAGATGCAATAGATGATGTAGAAGACGCTATGGATGATGCTGGAGATGCTATAGAAGAAGGTGTTGACGAGATCAAAGAGAATACAGGAACTGGCGGTACAGACGATAATTAAGTCTAACAGCTATTTTTTTTCAAACAACCAAAATTTAAAATTATGAAATCATTAAAAATAGGAGCTATAGCTCTTGGTATCCTTGCGGTATCATTTACATCTTGTAAAGAAAAGAAAACTGAAGCCGAAGTTATTATAGAAGAAGCAAAGGCTAACGGTGAGGTAACTAAGGAGAAAGATACTGACGATGGCTACAAATTAAAGGTAGAAGGCGTTGACGGTTCTGAAACTAAGGTGAAAGTAGATGAAGACGGAGAGGTAAAAGTTAAAACTGATAATTAATTATCAAGTTTATATTGTAAAAGGTCGATAACTCTATGAGTTATCGACCTTTTTTTATGCTTTAAATTGTGTCATTTGTGCTTTGAGATCAAGCATGGATTGCTGTAGCTCCTTAAGTAAACTATTGCTACTTCCTTCGTCAAGATTAAAAGTGAGCTTGCTGTTAACCTGCCATATTTCTTGAATGTCACTTACCGCTACTTCGTAAGGTACATACTCTTCATTTATTGATATTAGTAACACCTTCTTTGAATCTGGCATTTTCTGTAATTTCTTAACTACTACGGCATCTTGTAAGACAATAACGTAAACCTTATTATCACTAGCATAATCTAAGCTCTCTACTCCTTTTGCCAGAACCCAGTCTTCTGGTCTAAAACTAGGCATCATACTATCGCCTTCTATTTGAAAACCTCTATAAGTAGCATTCCGATACTGTGGGATAGGAAAATCAAAGGCTGGGAGTTTTTGATACCACTCTACATCTGCAATGTTATTAGGGTATCCTGCAGCTGCTTTTTGATTTACGAGCACCATGTTTTCATTATCATCTTTATCGACAATAACAACCTTAGGACTTACATCACTTTTATCTGTATTGAGATGTTTTTGCTTACTATAGCCATAAATCCATAACGGATTGATATTAAATAGTCTCAATAGCTCAGTAATAACTTGTCCAGATAGTTTTGTTCTACCACGTTCTATATCTGCCGTGCTATTTTTTATCCCTAATTTATCTGCAAATTCTGCTTGCGTGAAGTCGTGATCTTCTCGCACTTCTTTAAATCTGCGTATTTCTGAAGGTAAATCGTTTATGCCCATAGGGTAAATGTATGAAAATTAGGAATAATTCCTACCATAAATTGTTTTATTAATTTTTTTGGAAAAATTCAAGAAATGCATTCCAAATCAAGATTTCTCTTAAATCGTTAATATTTTGACATAATACCTAAGAAATTTGCATTTTGTCGATAAACACCTTATAAAGTAAACCTATTGTGTTAGGAGAATGTGAAATTATGTTAAATTCGCGCATCTAATTATCCAAACAAATTTCAATTATGAAAAGATTTATTTTAAATGTTGCTGCTTTAGCATTAATCGTAGGAGCTGTTTCTTGTAGAGAAATGGAAGAAAAAGCAAACGAGGCTGGAAATGCTGTTGAAAACGCTGCAAGCGCAACAGGTGATGCTTTAAATGACGCAGGAAACTCTGTGAAGGATGCTGCTGGAGAAGCTGCTGATGCTGCTGGAAATGCTGCTAACGAAGCTGGAAATGCTATCGAAAATGCTGCAGATGCAACTGTAGAAGGCGCAAAAGATGCTGCAAACGCAACTGGTGAGGCTATAAACGATGCTGCAAATGCAACTAAAGACGCTGCAAACGATGCTGCAAACGCAACTAAAGATGCTGCAACTAAAGCTGGTGATGCTGTAAAAAAAGCAGTAAACTAATTTATATATAGTTTACTAAAGCTAGAATGTTATTCAACATTATAGCTTTTAGACAATAAAAAACCAGCCCTAGGGCTGGTTTTTTTATGAATAGTATTTATTATTTATTCAGGAAGTACTGCACTACTCGCAGTTGCATCTCTATTTATTTTTCTTACAAGACCTTGTAATACTTTACCTGGTCCTACTTCTACAAATTCTGTAGCACCATCTGCTACCATTTGTTGTATAGTTTGTGTCCATCTTACAGGAGCAGTAAGCTGTGCGATAAGATTTTTTTGAATCTCGCTAGCACTTGTAACAGCACTAGCGGTTACGTTTTGATAGATAGGGCATACTGGGTTTTTAAAAACTGTATTCTCTATCGCTGCGGCTAGTTCTTCACGAGCTGGCTCCATCATAGGAGAGTGAAAAGCACCACCTACAGGTAGCACTAGAGCGCGGCGTGCACCTTTCTCTTTCATAGCCTCGCAAGCTTTGTTAATCGCCTCTACCTCACCAGAAATAACAAGCTGGCCAGGGCAATTATAGTTTGCTGCCACAACAACACCAGCAATTTCATTACAAACTTCTTCTACAATGTTATCTTCAAGACCTAAAACGGCCGCCATAGTAGAAGGTTGTAATTCACATGCCTTTTGCATAGCCTGAGCACGCTTACTTACAAGTTTAAGACCGTCTTCAAAATCCAGCGCACCACTTGCAACGAGTGCAGAGAATTCTCCAAGAGAGTGACCAGCAACCATAGATGGTTTAAAATCTGTCATCACGGTTTTAAGAGCTATAGAATGAATGAATATGGCAGGTTGAGTAACTTGAGTTTGCTTCAAATCCTCTGCAGATCCTTCAAACATTACATCTGTAATATTAAAACCTAATACATCATTTGCCTTTAAAAAAAGACTTTGAGCAAGAGGGTACTTTTCAAAAATATCAAGGCCCATTCCTGAGAATTGAGCTCCTTGTCCTGGAAATATATATGCTTTCATGGGTAATCCTATTTGAGTGCGCTTTCGCGAAAGCGTACTAGATGAAATTTAAAAGTTCAAAAATACAATAACTATTGTATTGATATAAGCAGGGTATTATAGAATCTTTAAAAGACTAGCGGTGTCAATTACTGTAGTAAATTCTTCATGTAAGCTCGCTAGTGCCGTCTGGTGGATAAGCTCAGAAGGATATATTGTGCCATCTATTCCTTTTCTATCAAAAGTTGCTGTAGCGTCAGAAACTAGGTAGGTTTCAAACCCATAATTACCAGCCATACGTGTTGTGGTAGAGATACAGTGATTTGTGGTAAGACCGACAATTACTAGTTGCTTGATGTGCTGGGCGTCTAGTTGTGCTTTGAGATCTGTATCTATAAAGGCACTATTTACGTGCTTTATAATGAGAGGTTCATTAGGTTGAGGTACGAGGTCATCTAGCATTTGAAAACCAGGTTGTGATTCATGTAGTGGTGATAGTGGATCTCGAGAGCTATGAATGCTATGAAATATAGGGAGACCTAATGAGCGCCACATTGTAAGTAATTCTAATGCTTTTTCTTCTGCATTGGGATTGTTACGATTGCCTCCCCAGTGGGATTCTTCAGAAAATCCTTTCTGTAAATCTATTAATAGTAAGGCAGTCTTTTTGTCTCGAAGTTTCATGATGTACTATTTAATGAGGATTACAGCTTTTTCCAGCTTTCGAAAGTAAATCCATTTTTATGTCTATCATCTACGTTGTGAAAAACACTGCTTACTAACTCCCATTGATTTGTATTAATCTCTGGAAAAAAAGCATCTGCTTCAAATTCGTTATGAACGCGTGTAAGTTCTATGTGTGTTGCATAGTCCATCCCTAATTTATAAATCTCACCACCTCCTATAATATAAGTATGAGCTTCATCCTTGCAATATGCTAGTGCATCTTCAAGAGAATGCACTACAACAGCATTTTCTGCCTTATAACTATGATCGCGTGTTATTACCACATGCGTGCGATTAGGTAGCGGTTTAGGGAAAGTTTCCCACGTTTTACGCCCCATTATGATGTGGTGACCAGTAGTTAATTGTTTGAAGTGTTTGAAATCATCTGGTAAATGCCAGGGGATGTCACCATCCTTTCCTAAGGCATTATTTTCTGCAGCGGCAGCGATCATTGTTATCATAGGAGCGTATTCTGATCTTCTAGAGGAAAGGAAGGATTCCTCATTACTGGACTTTTTTTTTCTGGTAATGGATGTGATAAAGCTACATCTTCTTCAAGTTCTGCTATACGCACTTTCTGTTTTGCAACAAGTCTATCAAGGTGCTTTTGTTCCCACTCCTTATTCATAAACTTGCTCATGAGCAGTACGTTTATAAGATGAATGAGGAAAAAGAATGTCCATATAAGTATTGCCCACACAAACCAAGGTTTCTGAAATGGCTTAAATTCTTCACCTACATGAAGTACTTGGTTAATAACAATAAGTAAGATTGCCCCAGCAAGAAAAGTAACAAAGTGTCTATAGAGATTCTTCTTTTGACGTACGCGTGCTTGCGCGTTTTCAATAAGTTCTTTTTGAACAGGATCAATAGAAGTAGTAGTTTTCTTTGAAAATAGTGACATAAAATGCGACCTTTAGATGGTTATATAAAATTAGCCTTTTTGAGCGTCAATCGTAAATAGCTTATGAAAAATTTTGCAAAACTCTTTCCTATTTTAAAACAGTACACCTATCTCAATACTGCGGCATCGGGCTTATTATCACTGCCTGTAATGGAGTGGCGTCAAGAGCATGATCTCGATTTTCTTATACAAGGTAGTATACTTAAAGAGAATCAAGCAAAAGTACTCACAAGCGTACGAGAAAAGGTAGGTAAGCTTTTTTCTTGTAAAGCAAACAGAGTAGCACTTGTACCTAATTTTTCTTACGGATTCAATACGCTTATAGAGGGGATTACTACACATAAAAAGGTACTCCTTTTAGAAGGAGATTATCCTTCTGTAAATTGGCCTTTTGAGAGTCGTGATTTTGACGTGAGTTATATAAAAATTACGGGAACTATTGAGGAGGGGATAGCAACCGCTTTCGCGAAAGCGCAACCAGATATTTTTGCCTTTTCCATGGTACAGTGGTTATCGGGTATAAAAATCAATCATGAATTCCTTAGAGAGTTAAAGTCAAAATATCCCAACACCTTATTTTTTGCTGATGCTACGCAATATCTAGGCACCGAAGTATTTGATTTTGACAATTCTGCCTTTGATGTGATAGGAGGTAGCACGTATAAGTGGATGAATGCTGGATACGGCAATGCGCTATTTTTATTTAAAGAATCTGTAGCAGAACGAGTAGCTCCTAGAACCTCAGGTTTCAATTCTATACAAGGGAAATATAAACCTCAAGAAGGTAGTTTTTTAGGAAGGTTTGAGCCTGGTCATCAAGACACGCTCAATTATGGAAGTTTAGGTGTTGCCATTGATGTAATACGACAGCTAGGTATGACAACCATAGATGAAAAAGTAAAAGTCATCAACAGTAAAGCAAAAGCAGCATTTGCTGAGAAAGGACTTATCTCAAAAGAAATTATAGATCGAGTAGATCATGGATCGTTTTTTAATATTAAAGGAGATGACCAGCTTGTAGCTCGATTAAGGGATGAAGGAATAATAACTATTGCACGAGGTGAAGGTGTGCGAGTAGGGTTTCACTATTTTAATACAGAAGAAGATCTCAATAAATTGCTGGCTCTTGTGTAGCATTAAGCAATGATTGGTTGTAAAATTTATGATTAATACAGCATTAATTTTGTGATGTGCAATAAGCAGTTATGATATTTTTAGGAAGTGCAAACGTTTTCGCTTTGTGGCTTTTTAATTTTAAAGCTCCCAATATTGTTATATCGTAAAAATAAGGTTAAACTATTGATTTAGTGTTTTTTAAGTAAATATCCTGCTATATTTGGGTGTATTTTTAAACCTCTTATTATGGCAGTCACAAAGAAATTTTTAAAAACAAAACCTGTTTGTAAAGTTACATTTGCAATACCTGCAGCACACGCAAGTACTGTAGCTGTTGCTGGTGATTTTAATAACTGGGACACATCTACATCTCTCAAGAAATTAAAGAATGGAACTTTTAAAGGAACTTTTGATATTCCTACAGAGAGCTCTTACGAGTTTCGTTATGTAGTAGATGGTGAGTGGGTAAATGAAGCAGAAGCAGATCGTTTTCAGTATAATGCTTATGCCGCTACAGAAAATAGTGTTCTTGAATTATAATATATAGAAAAAGCCATTTCTTATTAAGAAATGGCTTTTTGTGTATTGTTTCGACAAGTCGTTTTAATCAACTACTTGTATCCCTCGCCAGAAAGCAACGTGGTTTTTAATTCCTTTTGCTAGTTCGCTCACTTCTGGATAAAACCAAGCGGCGTCTTTATTTTCTTTTCCATCTACAGTAACGGTGTAATAAGAAGCGACACCTTTCCATGGGCAGGTGCTCTGCAGTTCACTTGATGTAAAAAATTCTTTCTTTATAGCGTCATGAGGGAAGTAGTGATTGTTTTCAATTACAACGGTATCATTACTTTCTGCTATCACTTGATTATTCCAAATTGCTTTCATAATAATTTTTTTTATAAATGTGAGAAGTTACTTCTGCGCTTATAACATTGTTATTTTTTCTTAAATAAATAGTTTTTATAATAGGCTTTGCTGTCTGAGAATTCATTGATTATCTCAAGTCCAGACTCACTTGCTAGCCACTCTACAATGTTGTCATCATATTTCTGACTAATCTCTGTATGTATGGTTTCCCATGCAGTAAAATCTACCTTAAGGTCGAGTGATTTTATAGTAACAGACTGGTCTTTTGTACTTACAAGATAACTTTTGGCAGTACCAGTTTCTGGGTCGTAAACTTCCCAGTGTTTAAAATTATCAGGATTAAAATCTGCATCCATTTCATTATTAATACGGTGCAGTAAGTTTTTATTAAACGCCTCGGTAACCCCTTCTGGGTCATTATAAGCGTCAAGAATAGTCTGCGGATTTTTCTTTTGATCAAACCCCATATAAAGCAAATCTCCTGGGGTCATTGCTTTCTGGATATTTGTAAGGAAATCTATAGCCTGTGGGTGAAGTAGATTCCCTATGTTTGAACCTAGTACCATGATTACTTTCTTACGTTCATTGTATCCTGCAACATCTTCAAGGACTTCAAAATAAGTTCCCTGCTGAGGTTTTATGATAATGTCTGGTATTTCTTTTTCTACACTTTCTTTAAGTCCATCCAGCACATTCTGGCTAATGTCAATAGGTAAATATGCAAAGGTGTCTCCTCTTTCTATTAAGTGCTTTAAAAGGACTTTAGTTTTCTTGCCATCTCCAGCGCCCAGTTCTATAAGGTCAAAACCTTTGCTATCTGTAAAAGCTTTTGAAATCGCTTCCTTATGCGTTTCAAAAATTTCAAACTCACAGTCCGTGAGGTAATAGGTAGGCATTGCCATAATATCTTGAAAAAGCTTATCGCCTTTTTTATCATAGATATATTTTGAGGAAAGAAACTTTGGGAAGGAGGTGAGTCCTTCTGTTACTTCTTGACTAAATGCAGATGTGATGGTAGTAGTTTTGGTCGTCATAGACGTTTATGTCGTGTGTTTTTATAAATACTTTCAATATTATTTGGCGAGGCGTAAGCCTGTAAATTGCCAGCGTAATCCGGTCTGAAAGAAATTGCGATATGTATGTCTTGTATGTTTAGATGGCGTGGCTACAGAGCCACCTCTCAAGACTTTTTGATTAACCATGAACTTCCCGTTATATTCCCCTAGGGCTCCTTCTTCCTTGGTGTAACCAGGGTAAGGTAAGTATGAACTTTCTGTCCATTCCCAGCGACCACCCCAGTCTAGTTGAGAGCTGGCGACTTCCCACTCAAATTCTGTAGGTAATCTCATTCCTTTCCATTGTGCAAAAGCAAAAGCTTCATAATAGGAGATATGTACAAGGGTCTCATCTGGATTAATTTTTTGTAATCCTTTATCGAGAGTGTATTGATACCATTCGTCACCTACTAGATGCCAGTACATGGGAGCAGTTATCTCATGAGTGTTTACCCAGTCCCAGCCTTCGGCGTGCCATAAGAGTGTTTCTTGATAACCTCCAGCCTCAATAAATGCTATCCACTCGCCATTGGTTACTAGTTTGTTTGATATTTGATAATCGTGCAAGTAGACTTTATGATGACCTAATTCATTATCGTAGCAAAACTCTTCTCCAGTGTGGCCTATCTCATAAACTCCTTCTTTAATGGCGATAAAGCTTGGTTGTGTTCCTTTTTCGCTTTCGCGAAAGCGTAATTCTCCTCCGTAAATAGGCGTGAGGGGATTGTTACCTAGGATATATTTAATATCTGTAACAAGTAATTCTTGATGCTGTTTCTCGTGGTGTATGCCAATAGTAAGCAGCTTTTTTACTGTAGGTGTAATTTCTTCTTCAAGAAGCTCTTGGAGTGCTTGAGTCACGTATTTACGATATGCATACACTTGGTCTACGGTTGGTCTTGATAGGTTGCCGCGATCTGTGCGCACGACTCTTTTTCCTACGCTCTCATAGTAGCTATTAAATACGAATGCAAAGTCTTCACTAAAAAGGGTGTATCCTTTTTTATGATGCTTAAGAATGAATTCTTCAAAAAACCAAGTAGTATGGCCTAGGTGCCATTTTGGGGGAGAGACGTCTGCAATGGGTTGCACAACGTAATCTTCAATTTCTAGTGGTTTACAGATATTCTCTGTGTGTGCTCGAGTTTCAATAAAGAATTCGACAAGGTTTTCTATAGCAATCATACATATGACTTTTATGAGTCATATAAATTTACGGGTTTTTACCATGCCGTGCTTGTGAGAAGCCCGTGACAGAAGGAATAACGTAATAAATGTTTGTTAAATGAGCAAGAAGAGCTACTCAAACAGATAAAACAGGGTCAAATCCTTATTATATATAAGGGTGTAAGAAATTTAATTCTTATCGTCTTCCGTAGCTATGATACCTTCATTTACAACTACAGTAAATGCTGTAGCAAATAAAGCATTTCCTGGTTTGTCTTTGTGGATAGCTCCCTCAAACCGTGGTAGATTTGATAGCGCCTTAATAGCTTCTTTTTCTATAGAAGTATACGGTGTACGCACAGATAACTGGTCGTAAGTACCGTTGTCTAAAATCCTGAATTGCACAAAAACTCTGTGCTTACCTTTAGGAAGAAGCGCCTCAAATTGTTTAAAATCAAAATTATCTGTAATAAGGGCTTCTACTTTGTTGCGAAAACATTCTTTGAGAAAGTTGGCATTTGCACCTTTACACCCTGGATATCTAGGCGGAGTATCTACTATTGTAAATGAGATGTCCTTTTGAATTTGTGCATGCACATTCTGCGAGAGAAATGTACATGCGCAAACTAAGCTTAATAAGAGGTAACGCATATTAAAATTTGAAAGGAAGTTTGAGTTTACTCTCTTTAGGAGTTCCACCTATATTTCCAGGTTTTAATTGTGGTATAGTCATGATAGCTGTTTTTACAGCCTTTTGCATTCCAGGCGTACCGCCAGTTACATTATTTACTACCGGCTTTCCTTCTTTATTGATAACCATATCAACTACAACGCGAGCTCCTTTTTGATAATCACTAGGAAATTTCATATTGCGCACGACATGCGTAGCGAGTTTCTGTCTCAGGCAGTTGTTTTTCTCGCTAATAGATCCTGTGCATCCTGGCCAGGTAGGAGGAACTTCATCTAACCTAAGTGTGGTAGATTTTTTCATGTAAACTCCTTCTTGAGCGTTTATCGTTGTGATTCCGGCTACAAGTGCGAGTACAAATAATAATTTTTTCATTAGATAGGTAGGTTAATTTTGGGGGTTAAATTGCCACTGCTCCTTTAATATGTGGATGCGGATTATAGTTTTCTAATGTAAAGTCATCAAAAGTGAAGCCAAAGATATCTTTTACATCAGGATTAATTTTTAATGTAGGCAAAGTACGGAATTCTCTTGAGAGTTGAAGTTCAACTTGTTCCATGTGGTTTGAGTAAATATGAGCATCTCCAAAGGTGTGTATAAACTCTCCAGCTTCGTAACCACACACTTGTGCCATCATCATTGTAAAAAGTGCATAGCTACCTATATTGAAAGGAACACCTAAGAAGATATCTGCACTGCGCTGGTATAGCTGGCAACTCAACTTTCCATCTGCAACATAAAACTGAAAGAAAGCGTGACATGGTGGAAGCGCGGCTTTACCATTTGCAACATTCTCTGAGAAAGATGCCGAGGTATCTGGCATCACAGAGGGATTCCATGCGCTCACGAGCATTCTACGACTGTTAGGATTAGTTTTAAGAGTTTCTACAATATCTTTTATTTGGTCAATCTCATCACCATTCCAGTTGCGCCATTGGTATCCGTAAACTGGACCAAGATCACCATTCTCATCTGCCCATTCATTCCAAATACGTACACCATTTTCTTGTAAATATTTGATGTTTGTATCTCCTTGTAAGAACCATAACAGTTCGTAAACAATAGATTTGAGATGTAATTTCTTAGTTGTCACCATTGGGAATCCTTCAGAGAGATCAAATCTCATTTGATACCCAAAAACGCTCTTTGTTCCTGTACCTGTGCGGTCACCTTTTTGATTTCCGTTTTCTAGTACATGTTTGATGAGGTCGTGATATTGTTTCATAGATGCAGCTGTAATTTTTCGTAAAAGAGTTGGTGTAATTGAGGTAGGTGCTATGTCCCATAAACGAATTAAGTCTTACTCTCTTATAGAGTATAAAAGTAAATACACCTTGCTAGTTGTACAACGCAAGGTGTATATTCTTATTATGAGTTATTAACGAGGTTTTATTTACCTCCTAGAGAAGCGCGATAATTATCATCTTTTTCTAGGTTTCGTTTTATCTTTTTTATGGCTGCTTCAATAGATCTTTCGGGTTCAATCACATTATATTCTCCCCAAAATTCTGGATCGCCAAATCCTAGATTTTCATCTGCCATGATGATTGATGGTGATATCTCTCCATCTTTACTAAATGCATCGGCAGTAGTAACTTTCCAGTCTGTTATTGCCATCTCACAAGAGAGTGTATAAATTGATTTAAAAAGTCGTCGTCGCTTCTTTACTTCAAAAGACAAGTTTGCTTTTCCATAGCCGTAATACCATTTTCCATTTTTCTCGCGATAATCTACTTCATAAGAGATCTCTCTAGCTTTTACTCGAACGCCATTGGGTTTGCTTTTTACAAACATTTTATTGACTTCAATTTCATTTGTAAGATCTAGTGTAAATGTTGCTTTTTGCAATGCTAGTGATGTAGCACTTACATAGAGTTGGCCGGCATATAAAGGTCCTACAATGTTAGGTTTTGGCTCAAAGCCCACTACTAGTACATCTTTACCGTTGAGCTCTGTAGGGGTTTCAAAACTAAAATTATAAGCTTCCATGGTTTCTGGTGTAAAGATGTATTCTGGATACTTCATCACATCTACGTACAAAGTGCTAAAAGGGCCTCCTTGCAGTTTTAAAGCAATAGTGTCTAGCTTAGCGTAATCTGTGCTTTTTCTTGATTTAAGTAAGCGTATTTGGTCTTCCTTGTTGCTTATGTATCCTTCCTTTTGGATAGAGACAACAGCCTCGGCTAGTGATGCATTTTTGTTTCTTTTCTTGATAGTCTCTCGATAGAATGCTGTCATCTTAAGCGGTTCACCTATGTAGTTTTCTCTCTTTTTATTAAAGACTTTTTTTACAAGCTCTTTAGCAGATTTATATCCCACAACTTGCACCTCGCTTAGGTCTAGGCTCTTTGGAGATAGGCGTATGTCAATATCACTATCAATATCTGTAATATCTTGTATGCTGTTTTTATATCCTAAGGCTTCAATAAGTAGGGAAGGACTAGTTGTGGCTTCCATTATTTTTAAAGCAAAATTCCCTTCGGTATTTGAGATGGTACTTATGTTTGTGCCTACTAGCGTGATGGTTGCTCCGCTTATAGCTTGTTTAGTTTCGCGGTCATTTATAGATCCGGTAATGGTCGTGGTGGCAGTTTGAGCCATTATTAATAATGGGAAGAGTAGTAGTATGCTCGCCCAAGTTAATTTGGTAACGTTGTAAATAGTTTTCATAGCAATGAGTTTAAGTGAATTCTCAAGAAGTCTTTTTAACACTATAAGTTAGTATATTTTCATGGCATATTTAAAATCCCGCTGTTAATTTATTAAAACTAAGAGGCTAAGATTTTAAGAATAAGGCACAATGAATGGGTACGCTTTCGCGAAAGCGGACTTATATAGTCGAAAAGAAAATGAATTATTTACAATGATGGATGTGGTTTCTTAACCAATAATCATCCCTGCAATAGTAGCCGAAATTAAGGAAGCAATAGAACCTCCGATAAGAGCCTTTAGTCCAAAACGAGACAGCTGCGTGCGCTGTCCAGGAGCTAGAGATCCAATACCACCTATCTGAATACCGATAGAAGCAAAGTTTGCAAAGCCACAAAGCATATAAGTCGCCATAATGATAGACTTTTCATTGTTGAGGTGAATTGCATTTGCAGTATTCTTAAGTTCTGCGAGCTGGATATAACCTACAAACTCGCTGGCTGCTAGTTTGATTCCAAGTAGTTGTCCCATCATTGTGGTGTCTTCACTAGCAACACCTATAAGCCACATTAACGGTGCAAAGATGGTTCCTAAGATAGCCTCCAGTGAAAGCTTAGGGTATGTAGAGTTTGCTGCAACCCAATCGTTTATTGTAGTTACTTCTCCTATCCAGCCTAATATGCCGTTTGCCATTGCTATAAAAGCTACAAATACTAGAAGCATCGCGCCTACGTTTACGGCAAGTCTAAGACCTTCTGTAGTACCATTTGCAATAGCGTCAAGAACGTTTGCTCCTATCTTGTCATTAGATACACTCACGTCTGTGTTTACCTCTTCAGTTTGAGGATATAGTATTTTTGATATTACAATTGCGCCAGGTGCAGCCATTACAGAGGCCGCAAGTAGGTGCTTTGCAAATATGAGACGCAAAGCCTCGTCCTCACCGCCTAGAAATCCTATATATGCCGCAAGAACAGCTCCTGCTACTGTTGCCATACCACCTATCATAACAAGCAGAATCTCTGACTTGTTCATTTTTTCTAGGTATGCTTTTATTAAAAGTGGCGCCTCAGTTTGTCCTAAGAATATATTGCCAGCAACACTCAAGCTCTCTGCTCCAGAGATTCCTAATAATTTAGATAATAACCATCCAAAGGCCTTAACCACCTTTTGAATAATCCCGAAATAGTACATTACAGAAGTAAGTGCAGAGAAAAATATGATGGTAGGTAGTACTTGAAAAGCAAATATGTACCCAAAGGTAGAGGTGTCACTTACCAGTCCTTGAAAAAGGAAGTCACTACCGGCGAGTGTAAAGTTGAGTATGGCTACAAATATTCCTCCAATGAAGTCAAAAATCTTTTCTATAAAGGCAACTTTGAGAACCCCAACAGCAATAACAAGCTGGAAGGCGAGGCCTACGGCTACTGTTTTCCAGTTTATCGCTTTGCGATTACTACTAAATAAAAAGGCAATTAATATAAGAGAAAACATCCCTAGTACACCACGCCCAAAGCTCTCAAGAGAAAACCCTTGAGAAGGAACCACATCCATAATAGCCTGAGGTGCTTCTTGCGCAAATGCGGTAAATGAACTTAATAATACCAATAGGGTAAGTAGTAATTTGCGCATATAATAAGTATGTTAGTTGCGTTTTGAGATTTCATCTCTTAACTGGGCAGCAGTTTCATAGTCTTCACTATTTACGGCTTGATCAAGTTTATCGTGTAAGTCTTGAAGCGACATTTTGTTATAGTCACTATCGCTAGAAGATGTCTCGTCTTCTAATAAGATTTCATCCATTAGGATTTCGTCATCTTCTGTAAACTCTTCAGGATTTGTATTTCCTTTTAAGAAAATCCCTGCTTTGTCTAAAATGTTTTTATACGTAAAAATAGGTGCTTGGAAACGTAAGGCTAGCGATATGGCATCACTAGTACGGGCATCTACTATTTCTTCAATGTTATCACGCTCGCAAATAATGCTAGAGTAAAAAACGCCATCTACAAGTTTATGTATAATCACTTGTTTGATAACCACATCAAAGCGATCTGCAAAATTTTTAAACAGGTCGTGAGTAAGAGGGCGAGGTGGTTTAATTTCTTTTTCTAAAGCAATTGCAATAGATTGTGCCTCAAAGGCTCCTATAACTATAGGTAATTTACGATCTCCTCCTTGCTCCGTTAGAATCAAAGCATATGCTCCATTCTGAGTCTGGCTGTAGGAGATTCCTTTTATATTTAAACGCACTAAGCTCATAGGCTGCAAAAATAGGAAAAGTTACTTTAGTTTATAAGTTTAATATAAATGCATTCATTAAAGTCATCGTCCTTTAAATTAAGTAGTTCATTTGAAGGTAGGTTATTTGTGGTTTAACTTTCTGTTTGTGAGTTGTTTGTTTCGATTGATTGCTGCTTTGTCGTTATAAGATAAGCCTTTTTTTAGACAATAAATCGATGGTTTTCTTGATTAATTAGCCGTGTTTTACTTCATAAATACCCGCTTTCTTATTGAAGATGCTGCTAGCATTGTCATTAGCACTTTGTTCGTCACGGTCGAGATGCTTACAAATGGCAATTTCTGCTCATTTATGATGGAGGGTGGTACCGCTTTCGCGAAAGCGTAAAAAACTACTATTACCAGCAGAGCTTTTTTAAGAGATTACAGCTATATGTTGTTATGCTATTTGCTGAATTGAAATAGTTATTTAAACATTTTAATAGGTAATGATGTTACTGGTTTATGTTCTGCTTCCAGTTGTAAGCTGCTGAATAGTTTTCTTTAGAAATTTAGATGAGTTTAAGCTTTAATTAGCGTGCTTCATGTCAAGTTGTTGGTTCAAAATTAGGATTCACCAAACGATACGTTTTTAACATCGCAGGTCGTACAGATTATTTTATAGGTCGGAAGTTTAGAAAATAGCGGCAAAAATGCGATTAAGAGTTGTAAATATTCGATAAGGTGCATATTGGTAATCTAATTAGTTTGATGCAATATTGACCCCTTAAAATTTTGTTAAATTGCCTCGCTTAACCTTGTTCTAAATAACATCAAACATTGAAGTACGTATTATCTCTATTATTCATTATACTATTTAGTGGTGTTTACGGTCAAACTGTTGTCTGTGAGGGATCTCCTTGTACATCAAATGACTTTACACTAGATGATTTTTATTTAGCAGGTGAGGATGGAATTCCTTTTGGACCTGGGTATTGTGAACCAGGTGATCCTGTTAATGCAAACCTATGGATCAATTTTACGGCAAATACTGCTGCATCGAGATACTCCATGTACGTTCACTTCAATTTATACATAGATGGTCTTTTTGTAGATACTATTGACCAATGTTATTTTGAAAATACTCCAATACCGGTAAATGTAAGTTTGAATACTTATCAATTTTCTTGGACATGTGGTTCAGAAATTACCATGGAAGATTTTTACGTGTCATGGCAGCCTAATGGAAGTCGGGATTGTGATTGCACAAATGCGAGTTGTTATAATGAAGAGGTTATAACGGTTCTTGCGCCACTTATAGCAAACTATGATTTTTCTGTAAACTGTTCAGGAGATTATACAATAGATTTTGAGTCAACAACTTCGGGAGGATTGCCGCCTTATACATATTTATGGGATTTTGGAGATGGAACCACAAGTGCTGAAGAAACTCCTACTCATGTATTCCCAAATTCTGGTCCATTTACTGTTTCATTAGCAGTTTTTGATGCAGAAAACACAGATTCCTTTGAGCAGACAATTGTGAATTTTCCGGAATTAATAGACGTCTCTATAGACGATTTTACAAATGAGTCATGTCCAGGAGCAAGTGATGGAACTGCTACTGCTACTGTTTCAGGTGGCGAAATGCCCTATATTTATTCTTGGGATACGGTGCCTGTACAGACCACGCAAACAGCCACAGGCCTATCAAGTGGTGTTTATACTGTAACCGTTACTGATACAAATGGGTGTGTTTCCAGTGATAATGTCATTATAGGGATTGATGATACTGCACCGCCAATTATTACTGCTCCACCAAATATAGTTATTGAAGGTTGTGCGACTGATGATGTTACAGGAGCCTTTCCATATGCAGTATCTAGCACCATACTAGCCGAAGCTCAATTTATTCTTGGGGGAGGAGCTGTAAGTGATGATGTTTCTATAGTTCAGATAGATTATATAGATACGCTATCAGGTACTTGTCCTCTTGTGATTTCTAGATTGTTTACTGTTACAGATGGTTGTGGGGCTACCGCAAGCGATACGCAGTTGATTACGATACAGGATACGACCTTACCTACTGCTTCAAATCTTCCGGATATTA
Source organism: Dokdonia sp. R78006 (assembly GCF_042466145.1). Lineage (NCBI taxonomy): Bacteria > Pseudomonadati > Bacteroidota > Flavobacteriia > Flavobacteriales > Flavobacteriaceae > Dokdonia > Dokdonia sp. R78006. The sequence continues at coordinate 1,542,443 of NZ_JAXHBU010000001.1, forward strand.
TGGTTTCATGTACAGCAGATGTCCCTATGCCTGATATTGCTGTCGTAACAGATGCCGCAGATAATTGTAGTGATGTAACGGTGACTTATGTTAATGATGTTTCTGACAATGCTACTTGTGCAGAAGTAATTACGAGAACTTATGTGGTAACGGATGCTTGTGGTAATACCTTTGACGTTACTCAACAAATAATTATTAATGATGAGATTAATCCTACGGCCTCAAACCCTGCCTCTATTGAGGTTTTGTGTATTGAGGATGTTCCTTTGCCAGATGTTGCTGTTGTAACAGATGCTGCAGATAATTGTAGCGTTCCTACGGTGAATCACGAAGGGGATGTCTCTGATGGTAATACTTGTGGAGAGACCATTACACGAACTTACAGTGTGACCGACGCTTGTAATAATTCTATTGCAGTTATCCAGCTTATTGTTGTAAATGATACAGTTGATCCTACAGCGTCAAATCCTGCTCCTATTGAGGTTTCATGTGTTGAAGATATACCTACGCCTAATATCGCTGTTGTAATAGACGAGGCTGATAACTGTAGTGTTCCCGTTGTAGCTTTTGTTGAAGATGTTTCTGATGGAAATACTTGTGGAGAGACTATAACACGAACTTACAGTGTAACCGATGCTTGTGATAATTCAATAGTTGTTACTCAGCAAATTATTATAAACGATACAATTGACCCTACGGCATCAAATCCTGCGCCCATCGAGGTTTCTTGTATTGCAGATGTTCCGACTCCTAATATTGCTGTTGTAATAGATGAGGATGATAATTGTAGTGTTCCCGTTGTGGAATTTGTTGAAGATGTTTCTGATGGTAAGACTTGTGGAGAGACTATAACTCGAACTTACAGTGTAACCGATGCTTGTGATAATTCAATAATTGTTACTCAGCAAATTATTATAAACGATACAATAGATCCTACAGCTTCAAATCCTGCTCCTATTGAGGTTTCATGTGTTGGGGATGTTCCTTTGCCTGATGTTGCTGTTGTAACAGATGCTACAGATAATTGTAATGTTCCTGTGGTAGAATTTATTGAAGATGTTTCTGATGGAAATACTTGTGGAGAGACGATAATTCGAACTTATAGTGTAACTGATGCTTGTGATAATTCAATAATTGTTATTCAGCAAATTATTATAAACGATACAATTAATCCTACAGCCTCAAATCCTGCTCCTATTGAAGTGTCGTGTGCTGCAGATATTCCTATGCCTGATGTTACTGTCGTAACAGATGCTGCAGATAATTGTAGCACTCCTGTAGTAGCTTTTGTAGAAGATAATTCTGATAATGCTAATTGTGCGGAGGTAATTATACGAACTTATAGTGTGACGGATGCTTGTGATAACACCATAATTGTTACTCAACAAATTACTATCAACGACGAGGTTAATCCTACGGCATCAAATCCAGCTCCTATTGAGGTTTCATGTATAGAAGATGTTCCTTTGCCTGATGTTACTGTCGTATCAGATGCTGCAGATAATTGTAGTGCTCCTACGGTAAATTTTGAGAGTGATGTCTCAGATGGTAATACTTGTGGAGAGATCATAACGAGAACTTATAGTGTAACCGACGCTTGTAATAACTCAATTGAAGTAACTCAGCTTATTGTTATAAATGATACAATTGATCCTACAGCCTCAAATCCTGCGCCTATTATTGTTTCTTGTGATGCGGGAATTCCATCTCCAGATGGTACTGTAGTTATAGATGCCTTAGATAATTGTGGTACTCCTACAGTTTCTTTTGTGTCTGATTTTTCCAATGGTACCTGCCCTCAGGTAATAACAAGAACGTATCGTGTGACTGATTTCTGTGGAAATTATGTAGACGTGGAACAGGAGCTGATTTTTGATGATATGGAAGCTCCATTATTAAATACACCATTTGATGAAACTCTTACAGTAAACTGTAATAGTATCCCTGAAGTACCAACCTTGGATTTTATTGATAATTGTTCTGTTGACTTGATGATTTCTTTTAATGAGGAAGATACAAATGTTAATGGTATAGATGATTATGAAATAACTCGAACATGGACAGTTGCAGATAACTGTGGAAATCAAAGTGTTTTTACTCAGGTGATAAGCGTTTTAAATGCAGATTGTTCTGTTACTAATTGTGCATTTGCTTGTGGAGGTTCAGATACAATTTTACCCACGGCTTCAAACCCATCTACTACTATTGTTGGTTGTAACGATGATATTCCCCCTGTTGATATATCGGTAGTGACTGATGCAAATGACAATTGCAGTAGTCCTGTTGTCGCTTTTGTTTCAGAAGTTATTAGTATTGATTGTTTTGAAACTGTGGTTAGAACCTATAGCATAACTGATGGATGTGGTAATTTTATTACTGTTGAACATACAATCTCTGTTGTGGATAACGATTTGCCTACTGCTTCAAATCCCCCTAATATCGAGGTTTCATGTATTGCAGATGTACCTCTAGTAGATGTAAATGTAGTAGTCGATGAGGCCGATAATTGTGGGGTGCCTACAGTGACCTTTGTGTCAGAAGTGTCGAATAATGATTGTAATCAGAATGTAGTAAGAACCTACCGTGTTACCGATAGATGTGGAAACTTTATCAACGTCACTCAGAACATTGTTGTAAATGACAATATTGATCCTACGGCATCAAATCCTGCACTCATTGAGGTTTCTTGTATTGAAGATGTTCCTACACCTAATATTGCTGTTGTGATTGATGAAGCTGATAACTGCAGTGTTCCCTTTGTAGCGTTTGTTAAAGATGAATCTGATGGAAATACTTGTGGAGAGACTATAACACGTACGTACAGTGTAACCGACGCTTGTAATAATTCTATTGAAGTGACTCAGCTTATTGTTATAAATGATACAATTGATCCTACAGCATCAAATCCAGCTCCTATTGAGGTTTCTTGTATTGCAGATGTTCCGACTCCTAATATTGCTGTTGTAATAGATGAGGCTGATAACTGTAGTGTTCCTGTGGTAGCTTTTGTTGAAGATGTTTCTGATGGAAATACTTGTGGAGAGACTATAACGCGAACTTACAGTGTAACCGATGCTTGTGATAATTCAATAATTGTTATTCAGCAAATTATTATAAACGATATAATAGACCCTACAGCATCAAATCCTGCACCCATCGAGGTTTCTTGTGTTGCAGATGTTCCTGTACCTAATATTGCTGTTGTAATAGATGAGGCTGATAATTGTAGTGTTCCCGTGGTGGAGTTTGTTGAAGATGTTTCTGATGGTAATATTTGTGGAGAGACCATAACGCGAACTTACAGCGTCACCGATGCTTGTGATAATTCAATAATTGTTACTCAGCAAATTATTATAAACGATATAATTAATCCTACAGCCTCAAATCCAGCTCCTATTCAGGTTTCATGTATAGAAGATATTCCTGTGCCTGATGCTACTGTCGTAACAGATGCTGCAGATAATTGTAGCACTCCCGTAGTAGCTTTTGTAGAAGATAATTCTGATAATGCTAATTGTGCGGAGGTAATTATGCGAACCTATAGTGTAACCGATGCTTGTGATAATACCATAATTGTTACTCAACAAATTACGATCAACGACGAGGTTGATCCTACAGCCTCAAATCCAGCTCCTATTCAGGTTGCCTGTATAGAAGATATTCCTATGCCTGATGTTACTGTCGTAACAGATGCTGCGGATAATTGTAGTGCTCCCACTGTAAATTTCGAGGGTGATGTCTCAGATGGAAATAATTGTGGAGAGACCATAACGAGAACTTATAGTGTAACCGATGCTTGTGATAATTCAATTGAAGTAACTCAGCTTATTATTATAAATGATGAGATTAACCCTACGGCATCAAATCCAGCTCCTATTGAGGTATCTTGTATTGCAGATGTTCCGACTCCTAATATTGCTGTTGTAATAGATGAGGCTGATAACTGTAGTGTTCCTGTGGTAGCTTTTGTTGAAGATGTTTCTGATGGTAATATTTGTGGAGAGACTATAACGCGAACTTACAGTGTAACCGATGCTTGTGATAATTCAATAATTGTTACTCAGCAAATTATTATAAACGATATAATAGACCCTACAGCATCAAATCCTGCACCCATCGAGGTTTCTTGTGTTGCAGACGTTCCTGTACCTAATATTGCTGTTGTAATAGATGAGGCTGATAATTGTAGTGTTCCCGTGGTGGAGTTTGTTGAAGATGTTTCTGATGGCAATACTTGTGGAGAGACTATAACGAGAACTTATAGCGTCACCGATGCTTGTGATAATTCAATAATTGTTACTCAGCAAATTATTATAAACGATATAATTAATCCTACAGCCTCAAATCCAGCTCCTATTCAGGTTTCATGTATAGAAGATATTCCTGTGCCTGATGCTACTGTCGTAACAGATGCTGCAGATAATTGTAGCACTCCCGTAGTAGCTTTTGTAGAAGATAATTCTGATAATGCTAATTGTGCGGAGGTAATTATGCGAACCTATAGTGTAACCGATGCTTGTGATAATACCATAATTGTTACTCAACAAATTACGATTAACGACGAGGTTGATCCTACAGCCTCAAATCCAGCTCCTATTCAGGTTGCCTGTATAGAAGATATTCCTATGCCTGATGTTACTGTCGTAACAGATGCTGCGGATAATTGTAGTGCTCCCACTGTAAATTTCGAGGGTGATGTCTCAGATGGCAATACTTGTGGAGAAACCATAACGAGAACTTATAGTGTAACCGATGCTTGTGATAATTCAATTGAAGTAACTCAGCTTATTATTATAAATGATGAGATTAACCCTACGGCATCAAATCCTGCACCCATCGAGGTTTCTTGTGCTTCAGATGTTCCTATGCCTGATATTAGTATGGTGACGGATGCTGCCGATAATTGCAGTACTCCTACCGTTTCTTTTATTGAAGATGTTTCTGATGGTAATTCTTGTGGCGAGACTATCGAGCGTACTTATCTTGTATCTGACGCTTGTAATAATTCTCTAGTTGTCACTCAGCGTATCATTATTAATGATACAATAGCGCCTACAGCCTCAGACCCAGCTTTTATTGAAGTTTCCTGTGCAGCAGAAGTTCCTATGCCTGATATTAGTGTGGTGACAGATGCTGCCGATAATTGTAGTGCTCCTACCGTTTCTTTTATTGAAGATGTTTCTGATGGTAATTCTTGTGGCGAGACTATCGAGCGTACTTATCTTGTATCTGACGCTTGTAATAATTCTCTAGTTGTCACTCAGCGTATCATTATTAATGATACAATACAACCTACAGCCTCAGACCCAGCTCTTATTGAAGTTTCCTGTGCAGCAGAAATTCCTATGCCTGATATTAGTGTGGTGACAGATGCTGCTGATAATTGTAGTGCTCCTACCGTTTCTTTTATTGAAGATGTTTCTGGTGGTAATTCTTGTGGCGAGACTATCGAGCGTACTTATCTTGTATCTGACGCTTGTAATAATTCTCTAGTTGTCACTCAGCGTATCATTATTAATGATACAATAGCGCCTACAGCTTCAGATCCAGCTCTTATTGAAGTTTCCTGTGCAGCAGAAGTTCCAATGCCTGATATTAGTGTGGTGACGGATGCTGCCGATAATTGTAGCGCTCCTACCGTTTCTTTTATTGAAGATGTTTCTGATGGTAATCCTTGTGGGGAGACTATCGAGCGTACTTATCTTGTATCTGACGCTTGTAATAATTCTCTAGTTGTCACTCAGCGTATCATTATTAATGATACAATAGCACCTACAGCTTCAGATCCAGCTCTTATTGAAGTTTCTTGTGCAGCAGAAGTTCCTATGCCTGATATTAGTGTGGTGACAGATGCTGCCGATAATTGCAGTACTCCTACCGTTTCTTTTATTGAAGATGTTTCTGATGGTAATTCTTGTGGCGAGACTATCGAGCGTACTTATCTTGTATCGGACGCTTGTAATAATTCTAAAGTTGTCACTCAGCGTATCATTATTAATGATACAATAGCGCCTACAGCCTCAGATCCGGATTCTATGGAATTCTCATGTATTGAAGAAGTTCCTGTGCCCGATATTAGTGTGGTGACAGATGCTGCCGATAATTGTAGTACTCCTACAGTTACATTTGAGGGTGATGTTTCTGATGGGAATACTTGTGGAGAGACTATCGAGCGTACTTATCTTGTGACTGACGCTTGTGGTAATTTTTTGGAGGTTGTTCAGCTCATTTTTGTTAACGATGAAATAGCACCAGTACTAATTTCTGATTATGAACCTATTGTTGATGTGCTTTGTGGTGATATACCAAGTGTTCCGGAATTAATTTTTGAAGATAACTGTGGTGGGAAAGTGAATGTTAATTATAGTGAGACATCAGATCAGTCTGCAAACCCGGATAATTATACCATAATAAGAACATGGGAGGTCGAAGATTTGTGTGGAAATGGACTAGTAACCACTCAATTGATTAATGTGTCTAATGAAGATGAAATCGAGTTTTCAAACTTATCATATTGTATTGAAGATACTGGTATTCTTTTAGATTCCTTGATTTCTAATACAAATGGAACTTGGACGATTCCTGAAGAATTTATTATTGAGAATGGAGCAATACAACCTTCTCAAACTCCTTTAGGTGAATACTCTCTTGTTTATGAGATTATAAGTGGAGATTGTAGCTTGACTCAAATCTTTAATGTGTCAATTAATGATGGCTGTATAGTCCCTCCTGATTGTAGCAGTAAAGAAAATGTAAAAATCTCTAAAGTCGTTACTCCTAATTTTGATGGCAATAATGATTTCTTTGAAGTAGCTCTAATATATCAAGGCGATTGTAATTTTTCGATTGACGTACAAATTTTTAATAGATGGGGTAATCTGGTGTATGAAGCACAAAATTATGAGAATAACTGGAGCGGAGAGTCGCCAAATGCGTCATTTGGAAATGCAAATAGGCTTCCTTCTGGGACATATTACTATATCGTTTCTTTAAATAATAGTGACTTGTCACCTATACAAGGCTACATTTATTTAGGATCAGAATAATATAAAAGAAAATGAAACTCAATTTAAAGCTTATAATGATTAGTTTTCTACTCCTTTTAGGGTTAGGAAAGTCATATGGGCAACAACTTCCGCAGTTTAGCCAGTATATGTACAACACAATAGTTGTTAATCCTGCTTATGCAGGAACTAAGGAGACTATTAATATAATGGCTTTACATAGGAGTCAGTGGGTTGGTGTAAAAGGTGCTCCTGTTACTCAGTTTGCATCCATACACGCACCTATCTCAGAAAAAAACTTAGGAGGAGGTATCTCATTCGTTAATGATAAGCTGGGATACGAAAACTCTGCACACATTTATGCAGATCTTTCATATACTATTAGAACCTCGTATACTACATTATTATCATTTGGTTTAAAAGCAGGAACAAGCCATTATAATATAGATCAAGATCTACTTAGTGATCCTGAAATTATTCAAGATGTCTTTTTTAATGATAAATTAAATAGTTGGAATTTTAACGTAGGAGCAGGTGTATTTCTTGATGGAGAATCATGGTATTTGGGTTTTGCTATACCTCGCCTTAAAAATCACGATAGAAATAAAAGTCCTTTTTATAGTTCATTAGAAAGAGTAAACTATTTTGTAAATGGAGGTATTGTACACGAAGTTAGTCCGTGGTTGACTTTAAAGCCTACTTTTATGGTTAAAATGACAAATGGTGCTCCAGTATCTGTAGATGTGACGCTTAATGCGCTCTTAGAGGATAGATTTTGGCTTGGTGCCACCTATAGACATAAAGATGCATTAGGAGCTATAGGGTCGTTTAATATAACAGATGAGTTTAGTATCGGTTATGCTTATGAGTACAATACTTCGGCCTTGTCTAGTTACTCTTTTGGATCTCATGAATTACTACTTACTTATAATCTAAAGTTTAGAGATAACTGTAGATGTGCAGATCTATATTAGGACAAAACATCAAATAAAAAAAAGCGCCTTTTGCATAAAAGGCGCTTTTTCTTTATTCGTTAATACGGAAATTTTTTCTTAAGAATTTGCAGCTTTAAATGCTCTTAATTTCTCATTAAGTTCTGGAACAACTTCAAAAGCATCTCCTACGATTCCATAATCTGCAGCCTTAAAGAAAGGAGCTTCTGGATCGTTGTTGATTACTACTTTTACTTTAGAAGAGTTAATCCCTGCAAGGTGCTGTATAGCTCCAGAGATACCTATAGCGATATACAAGTTAGACGCTACTGGCTTACCAGTTTGTCCTACGTGCTCACCATGAGGTCTCCATCCTAGATCTGACACAGGCTTAGAACAAGCTGTTGCTGCTCCAAGAATATCTGCCATTTCTTCTATCATTCCCCAGTTTTCTGGTCCTTTAAGACCACGACCTGCCGAAACAACAATCTCTGCATCTGCAATAGATACTTTATCTGTTGCTTTATCTACAGACTGTACTTCTACACCAAAATCTCCAAGCTCTGGAGAAAAGTCTTCTGTTGCTGCTGCTCCAGAAGCTTCTTTAAGACCATAAGCGTTTTGCCCAAGTCCTACAATTTTTATTGCTGTAGTTATTTCTGTGTGGCTAAAAGCCTTGTTTGTAAAAGCTGTACGCTTTACTGTAAATGGAGAAGCACTTTCTGGGAGTGATACTACATTTGATGCATATCCTGCCTCTAGCGCTACCGCTAGAAGAGGTGCAAGATACTTAGCATTTGCACTCTGTGTAAGTACTACTACTTGAGCACCTTCTGTCTTTGCAGCGGCTGCGATTCCTTTTGCGTAAGCTGCAGCATTAAATGCATCTAGCTTCGCGTCTTTTATGTTAAGAACTTTATCTACTCCGTAAGTTCCTAATGGTGCAGTATCTCCACCATTTACGGCAACTGCAGTTACAGATGTTCCCATCATATCTGCAATTCCTTTTGCATAAGAAGCAACTTCTAAAGAAGCTTTCTTAAACACTCCGTTTTCTGATTCTGTATATACTAAAACTGACATATTTATAAGAATTTCCAAAGAGGCGAACACGTGGTTCAACTATTCGGTATTATTATTAGATTAAAAAGTTACCTACGTAAATTAGATAGCTTTTGCTTCGTTGTGTAACAGGTCGATTAACTCGTCTACTGTTTCTACAAGTTTAACAGCTCCTTTAGGTGCAGGCTTTTCAAAAGAAACAGCATTTGTTTCGGTTTCAGCGCCAGAAGGTTCTACTACGTTTAAAGGCTTTTTACGTGCCATCATGATTCCTCTCATGTTAGGAATACGTAGGTCGCTTTCTTCTACAAGACCTTTTTGACCTCCTATTACAAGAGGAAGCGAAGTCTTTACAGTTTCTTTTCCGCCATCTATTTCTCTAGTAGCAGTAGCAGTTGTCCCGTCTACATCTAGTGAGATACATGTATTTACAAAGTTTGCTCCTGTAAGTCCAGCAAGCATTCCAGGTACCATACCGCCGTTGTAATCAATAGATTCACGACCTGCAATTACTAGGTCATACCCTCCATCTTGAACAACTTTTGCAAGTTCCTTTGCTACTTGAAAACCATCTTTTGCTTCCACATTCACACGGATTGCAGTATCTGCTCCTATTGCAAGTGCTTTACGCAATGTAGGTTCTGTTTCTGGTCCTCCTACGTTAATCACGTCTACAGAGGCTCCTTGTTTTTCTTTAAACCACATAGCACGTGTCAATCCAAACTCATCGTTTGGGTTGATTACAAATTGAACACCGTTAGTATCAAATTTTGTATCTCCGTCTGTGAAGTTAATTTTTGATGTCGTATCAGGTACGTGACTGATGCACACTAATATTTTCATAGAATTTATATTTTATATAAAGGTACGCTTTCGCGAAAGCGTAATCCTAAACTATTTCGTTTTCGTAACAAAAATAACATAAAAAAGTATAATTTACTGTGCGTGCATAGTAAAATTTTACAAAAATGTAATTTATTGAGGTTTTGGAATTGCTTATTTTTGTGATTGTTAAAAGAAGACAATATTAAGAAGGTAATTTTCAGTGTTATGAGAAGCCTTGATTAAATTTCCGCCAGAGCGGTTTATATACTATGAGAACAATCCAGTTTAGAGAAGCCATTTGTGAGGCAATGAGCGAAGAAATGCGCCGTGATGAATCTGTTTATTTAATGGGTGAAGAGGTAGCAGAATATAATGGAGCTTATAAAGCCTCAAAAGGAATGCTAGACGAGTTTGGAGCAGATAGAGTTATTGATACTCCTATTGCAGAGCTTGGTTTTGGAGGAATAGGTGTAGGTAGCACAATGACAGGATTACGACCTATTATTGAGTACATGACCTTCAACTTCTCATTAGTAGGTATTGATCAAATTATAAACAACGCTGCCAAAATCAGACAAATGTCTGGTGGTCAGTTTCCTTGTCCTATAGTTTTCCGTGGTCCTACAGGATCTGCAGGGCAACTAGGAGCAACACACTCTCAAGCTTTTGAAAACTGGTTTGCAAATACGCCAGGTCTTAAAGTAGTAGTGCCATCTAATCCTTATGATGCAAAAGGACTTTTAAAAGCAGCAATACGTGATAACGATCCTGTGATTTTCATGGAGTCTGAGCAGATGTATGGTGATAAAGGAGAAGTGCCTGATGGAGAATATGTATTGCCAATAGGTGTTGCAGATATTAAGCGTGAAGGGAAAGATGTAACTATCGTTTCTTTTGGAAAGATTATTAAGGAAGCTTACAAAGCGGCAGATCAACTTGCAGAGGAAGGGATTTCTTGTGAGATTATTGATTTACGTACGGTAAGACCTTTAGATAAAGAAGCTATTTTTGAGTCTGTAAGAAAAACAAACAGACTTGTGATTCTTGAAGAGGCTTGGCCTTTTGGGAATGTTTCAACAGAAATTACATATCAAGTACAAGCGCATTGTTTTGATCATTTAGATGCTCCTATACAACGTATAAATACAGCAGATACACCTGCGCCTTACTCACCAGTATTACTTAAAGAGTGGTTGCCTAACAGCGACGACGTGGTAAATGCGGTTAGAAAGGTGATGTATAAATAATATTTTCGCGAAAGCGGAATGAGATTTAATCCCTTTCATAACCGGAAGGGATTTTTTAATTTATTACATCCTTGAGTAAGGTTGTGGTAGATGTACTGTCAAAGAATTGATATTACACAATTATAAACCGATGGTGTCCCCAGTTGAAAGGCTATCCTCACAGATTATTTAGTATGAAATATAATTTTTTTCTCATTATTGCTAGCGTGTTTTGTGTAGCAAGTTTATTTGGTCAAACCAAGGTGAGTGGTGAGATTTTTGACGCAGATGGTAACGGTCTACCTTTTGTAAATGTCATATTTGTAGGGTCTAACGAGGGTACGATAACTAATGAAGATGGACGTTTTTATCTAGAGTCTGACCAGACCTGGGATCAAGTGCGATTTTCTTTTATAGGTTTTTCAAATAAGATAATTGACCTAAGTGAGAAGGTGAATTATGAGATGAAAGTAACGCTAGAAGAGGAGGCAGGAGCATTAGACGAGGTAGTCATATTTACAGGAAAAACAGATAAGAAAAATAACCCAGCGGTAGATATACTACGTAAAATATGGGCAAACAAGCGTCAGAACGGATTGAGACAGTACAAGCAGTATGCTTATGATAAGTATGAAAAGCTAGAGTTTGATCTTAACACTATTGATAGTTCGCTTATCAATAGCCGCATCTTTAGAGGGATGGAGTTCATCTTTGAGCAAACAGACACAAGCCGAATTACTGGAAAAACTTACCTACCTATTTTTGTAAACGAAGCATTTTCAAAAGTATATGGGGATAATGAGATTAATAAGGAAAAGGAGATTCTAGAGGGGAACAAGAATAGTGGTTTTAGTGAGAATCAAACGATCATAGGTTTTGTAAAAAGTTTATACAGTGATTATGATATCTATGATAACTACCTACAGTTTTTTGACAAGAGTTTTACAAGTCCAATTTCTCGTACAGGTATCCAAACCTATAACTATGTACTTGCAGATAGTGCTTACATCAATAATAAGTGGTGCTACAACATTATTTACTACCCTAGACGTAAAAACGAACTAACCTTTAAAGGAGATTTCTGGGTTAATGACTCTACATGGGCTATTAAGGAAATCAATATGCAGCTTTCTAAAAGTGCAAATGTAAACTGGGTAAAAGAGATTTACATGGAGCAAGAATTTGATATCGTAAATGATAGCACCTTCTTACTTTCAAGAGATTACTTTTTATCTGATTTCGCTTTGCGCGAAAAAGAGGAGTCCAGAGGTATGTACGGTAAGCGTACTACGTTATATGATAATCACAACTTTGATAATAAGCTAGAAAAGGACTTTTACGACAGACAGGTGTATAATTATGATAAAGATGTTTTTAATCGTAGTGATGAGTTCTGGCAAGAAAATAGAAAAGAGGCACTTAGTAAAGATGAGCTAGGAGTTTATAAGATGCTTGACACCTTAAAAACGGTAAAGAAATTTAAAAATCTTTATAACCTAGGTTCTATTCTTGCATCTGGATACTATGAAATCCCAAGTCTAAACTTTGATTACGGTCCTATATTCTCAACCTTTGGGTTTAATGAGGTAGAGGGATTACGTGTGCGCACGGGAGGAAGAACTTATTTCTCACAGAATGATCCATGGAGATTAGAAGGATTTTTAGCCTACGGATTTAAGGACAAAAAAGGAAAATTTGGAATCTCAGGAAAATGGCTGCTAGATAAGAAAAGTAGGTTTATTGTCTCTGGTGGATATAGACAAGACGTGGAGCAGATAGGAGCGAGTCTTACTACTTCTAGAGACGTGCTAGGAAGAAATCTAGCATCATCCTCGCTAGTAAATACAGCGACCAATGATAAGCTTACCTCTATCAAACTAGCAAATATTGCAGCAGAAGTAGAGATCGTGCGTAACCTCCAAGTAAGAGCAGACTTTTCTGTGAGAACTTTAGAGTCGGCTTCAGAAACCTTTAGCCTAGATTATTTTACAGATAACACGCAAACTGCCACTACAGGAGAGTTGAAACAAGCAGAAGTTGTCTTAACCACTATCTGGGAGCCAGGAAAGAAAACTTCAGGGTTTGGAGTGGAGCGTAGAGTAACTAATGAGTGGTTCCCTAGTTTTTATGCGAGCTACACGCGTGGCCTAGAAGGGACACTTGATAGCGACTTTGCTTATGATAAAGTACAGTTTTCTGCAAGGAAGGCAATCCGTATAGGAGGTCTTGGTACATTAACCGCCTCTACAGAAATAGGTAAAACATTTGATGAGGTGCCACTAGCGTTATTAAGCCCAGTACCGGGTAACCAGTCGCTGTTTTCAATCTTTAATACCTTTAGCCAGCTTAACTTTTATGAGTTTACAACAGATGAGTATGCCTCATTACAGCTAGAACATAACTTTGGAGGCCGTATTTTTAATCGTATTCCATTACTCAAAAATTTGAATCTACGTGAGATTGTAAGCGTGCGAGGTGTGATAGGAAATATCTCTCAAGGGAATATAGACTTAAACCGTCCAGCGTTTGAGAGTTTACTATTTGAAGAAGGACAACCTATTACTGCAATAACTCCGAGCATGGTAGCTCCATCTGTAGAGCCATATTATGAGTATAGTGTAGGAGTGGGTAACATTTTTAAGGTGTTCCGTATTGACCTTAACTTTAGAGGAAATTATAATTCTGTTCCAGATGCGAGGAAGATAGGAGTGACAGGAAGTTTTGGGTTTTATTTTTAACGGGATACTTCTTGTGGGATAGCTTGTTAGCATTTTTAAAAGCATGTCTTTTTTGAAGCCATAACCTAATCTTAACGCATCATAATTTGGCTAAATCGCTATTTCAGCGTATTTTTGCACGCCTTAAGAAATATGTTTTAAAGTAAATGGTTGTTATGCAGTTGTTTAATAAAGTGTAAGCTTAGGAAATTGTGAACTAATTGACACATTTCTCATGTATTTAAATACGAGAGATTTGAAATATAATATATTATGACAGCAGATAAAGTAACAACATTTGACGTATTAGTAGAGATTCCTAAGGGAAGCCGTAACAAGTATGAGTACGATTTTAAATTAAAGAGAATGCGTTACGATCGTATGATTTTCTCTTCCATGATGTACCCAGCAGATTATGGTTTTATTCCAGAAACTCTTGCGCTAGATGGTGATCCTCTTGATGTATTAGTATTAGTTACAGAGCCTACTTTTCCAGGTTGTGTGATTGAAGTAAAGCCTATCGGAGTATTCCACATGGCAGATGAAAAAGGACCAGATGAAAAAGTAATCTGTGTCCCAGTAAGTGATCCTTCTGCTAGTAAGCTTACAGATCTTTCTGACTGTAACCCACACTTAATAAAAGAGATTGAGCACTTCTTTCAAGTATATAAAGATCTTGAAGATAAGAAAGTAGACGTAGGTGGATGGGGAGATGTTCATGAAGCGAAAGCAATTATTCAAAAATGTATCGAACGTTACGAAGAATCTGATGTTCCTGTAGAAGAAGTTACTATCAAATAGATACTTTTTCATAATAAAGAATTAGTCAAAAAAAGCAGCCTTTAGGCTGCTTTTTTTGTTCTATCTTATTTCCTACATTAGTAGTTGTTAAATATTTTAAGGATTTATTTAAGAATCCCTTATAAAAACACCTAATAATATATGGAATCAATAATGATTTATGTGCCTATCGCACTAGCATTACTCGGGTTGATCTACATGCTCGTAAAAAAATCTTGGGTAATGAAACAAGACGCCGGAGACGGTAAGATGAAAGAGATTTCTGATCACATCTACGAAGGTGCGCTTGCCTTTCTTAATGCAGAATACAAGCTGCTCACCATTTTTGTAATTATTGTAAGTGTCTTACTTGCAATTGTATCATTTGTAGTTCCCACTACACACTGGCTCATTGTAATCGCATTTATATGTGGTGCAGTTTTTTCTGCTTTTGCAGGAAATATAGGGATGAAAATAGCCACAAAAACAAACGTGCGTACTACGCAGGCTGCAAGAACTAGTTTACCTAATGCACTTAAAATCTCCTTTGGTGGAGGTACTGTGATGGGACTAGGAGTTGCAGGATTGGCAGTATTGGGTCTTACGGCTTTCTTTATCTTTTTCTTTCACTTCTTCATGGGTGGCGTGTGGACTAACACGACAGATATGACGGTAGTTCTTGAAACGTTAGCAGGCTTCTCACTGGGAGCTGAGTCTATCGCTTTATTTGCGCGTGTAGGTGGAGGTATTTATACCAAAGCGGCAGATGTAGGTGCAGATCTTGTAGGTAAAGTCGAAGCAGGTATACCAGAAGATGACCCACGTAATCCAGCGACTATAGCAGATAATGTGGGAGATAACGTAGGAGATGTTGCCGGTATGGGAGCAGATTTATTTGGTTCTTATGTTGCTACAGTGCTTGCGGCAATGGTTCTTGGTAATTATGTGATAAAAGATATGGGCGGAAGCATTACAGATGCCTTCGGAGGAATAGGTCCTATTTTATTACCTATGGCAATTGCAGGTGTAGGAATCATCATTTCTATTATAGGTACCATGCTGGTGAAAATTAAAAGTAACGATGCAAAGGAGTCTGAGGTCATGGGTGCGCTCAACATAGGTAACTGGACTTCTATAGTGCTCGTTGCTATTGCGTGTTTTGCACTTTGTAAGTGGATGCTACCTGAAACTATGCAAATGGAATTTTTTGGAGAAGGAATTCAAGAGATCTCATCTATGCGTGTCTTTTATGCAACAATCGTAGGATTAGTTGTAGGAGCGGTGATATCATCTGTGACGGAGTATTACACAGGGTTAGGTAAGTCACCTATCCTTAAGATAGTGCAACAATCAAGCACTGGGGCAGGTACAAATATCATTGCAGGTCTTGCAACAGGAATGATTTCTACGTTTCCTTCCGTACTGCTATTTGCAGCTGCCATCTGGGCGTCATATGCATTTGCAGGATTTTATGGAGTAGCACTAGCAGCTTCTGCGATGATGGCAACGACGGCAATGCAACTAGCAATAGATGCCTTTGGACCTATATCTGATAACGCCGGAGGGATTGCAGAGATGAGTGAGCAAGAGCCTATTGTACGTGAGCGAACAGATGTTTTAGACTCTGTGGGTAATACAACGGCGGCTACAGGTAAAGGGTTTGCAATAGCATCTGCAGCATTAACTTCACTAGCGCTTTTTGCGGCCTATGTAACTTTTACAGATATAGATGGTATTAATATTTTTAAAGCACCTGTTCTTGCAATGTTATTTGTGGGTGGTATGGTACCCGTAGTATTCTCTGCCCTTGCCATGAATGCGGTGGGTAAAGCAGCCATGGAAATGGTGGAGGAAGTACGCAGACAGTTTAGAGAGATTCCGGGTATCATGGAAGGTACTGGAAAACCTGAGTATGATAAATGTGTGGCTATTTCTACAAAAGCGTCACTCAAGGAAATGATGCTTCCTGGAGTACTTACTATAGGTTTTCCATTAGTAATAGCTTTTTTACCTATGTTATTTGGGATGGAGCATAAAGCGATTGCAGAGATGCTAGGAGGATATATGGCGGGAGTAACCGTAAGTGGCGTGTTATGGGCAATATTCCAAAACAATGCTGGAGGCGCATGGGATAACGCAAAAAAATCATTTGAAGCAGGAGTAGAAATAAATGGTGAGATGACTTTTAAAGGCTCAGATGCACATAAGGCTGCGGTAACTGGTGATACGGTAGGAGATCCTTTCAAAGATACATCTGGACCTTCTATGAATATATTAATAAAACTTACATGTTTAATAGGTTTAGTGATTGCTCCCATATTAGGTAGTCATGGTGACGAGGGACTCGCAATCACTGCTCCGGATGGTGCCGTTATTGAGATTACTCAAGATGGTCGGATAAAAGAATCTAGGGAAGTAAAAAAAGAAGTTCGCTTCTCCATGGCAGAACAAAATGGACAATTTGTAGGAACGGTCACCATTATTACGGATGATAATGGGGAGGTGAGTACGACCAAAAAGGAATTTATGGGTACAGAAGCTCAGGTTAAACAGCAAATGGATGATTATGAAAAGGAAATAATAAACTAACATTCAAGTAATTCAAAACTAAAGCGAGCCAATTAGGCTCGCTTTTTTTATAACTAATTGGTATGGAGGTATAATGGTGTGTGTAATGTGATTTCTTAACAAACCTTTATTGTCATATTAATATACTTTAACCTTCATCTCGGGTATTTTTATAAAAAACAAGATTATGATACTACCTAAAACTAAAGTGCCTTCGCTAGAAGTGCCTTTAATAAATGATACTAATTGGAAATTGAGTGAGCAAAATTCAGAAAATTTTACGCTCATTATTTTTTATAGAGGCTTGCATTGCCCTGTATGTAAAGCACAGCTTGAGGATCTAGCGTCACAACTAGATAAATTTACAGAGCGAGGAATTAATGTAGTTGCGATAAGTGGAGATACAGAAAAGCGTGCAAAAATAGCAGGAGAAGATTGGGACGTTCCATCACTTCCTATTGGTTATAACTTATCATTAGAAAAAGCTAGAGAGTACGGGCTGTATATTTCTAAAGCAATTTCAGATAAGGAGCCAGACTACTTTACAGAGCCTGGACTGTTTTTAATAAAGCCAGATGGTACACTTTTCTTCTCATCAGTGCAATCTATGCCGTTTGCAAGACCACAGTTTGACGATCTTTTAGGAGGGATTGATTTTATTATGAAAAAGGACTACCCTGCAAGAGGAGAGGTAAAAGATATTACATCATTATAGTACATACTAAGCCACATTCTGTAGAAGGCGTACCATCTTATGCGTACGCCTTTTTTATGAGCTGTTTAATTTGCGCTTTCAGTTTGCTGAAGTTTATACTGAACCTGTCGAAGTACGAAAGCGTAATTTTAATAAAAACCACCAAACTATGTTTTTTTCATCAAAGTCCGATCCTATACAAATAGATGGCTACCAGTCGTACGGATCATCAAATCATTTATATTTAATAGGCAGAGCCCTCGAGCACGAGGGAGTAGATCTCAAGAAAACCAGCTTTCTTTCTGCACTAAAAAATGCGTACAAGCAATTTGCTAGTGATGAGTTAAGACACACAAAATTAAAGGTAACACTGCCAAATAATAGATCATTTTACACTACTACAGATGCTGAGGGATATTTTAAAATTGATGAAAAGGTTGATGGGCTAGGAGCACTAACAAATGATGAAGGTTGGCTGCAAATGGTGATTAGTTTTGACGATGTGCAAAAGGGAATTACCGTGTTAGGAGACAATAGATTCCCTATTGAGATGCTCATACCGGCAGAGACAGCTTCTTACGGGGTGATAAGTGATATAGATGATACCATCTTGCACACAGGTGTTGCCTCATTGCTTAAGTGGAGAGTGATTATAAATACATTCTTTAAAAATGTAGGGAAGCGCACTTCGCTGGAGGGAGCGCCACAACTTTATAGAAAATTACACGGAGGGAAATCTGGACAAGATGCAAATCCTATGTTTTACGTGAGTAACAGTCCATGGAATTTATATAGTTACCTCGAGTCTTTTGTAAGGAATCAAAAGTTTCCTAAAGGGCCTATATTATTGAGAGATTTACGCGGTCCTTTTGAAAAAACACCAAAACCAGAAAAACCTCATAAGCAGCATGAGATTAGAAATATACTAAATGCTTATCCTAAGCTTAAGTTTGTACTTATAGGTGATAGTGGAGAGCATGATGTAGATATTTATCTAGAAGTGGCTAAGGAATACCCAGAGCAAATAATAGCTGTGTATTTACGTAGTGTAAAGCACAAGAAAAAGGTGCTTAGAGTAAAAAGTGTTTTGAGTCAGTATGAGACTACTCCTGCTGTACTAGTAGAAAAAAGCTCCTTTGCAGAGGAGCACGCAAGATCAATAGGACTTATATCGTAAAAGCATAAAAAAACGGCTACTTGAATCAAGTAGCCGTTTTTGTGTATTATTAAGTTGCTTTGTGACTACTGTCTTTCAAAACGAAATTCTTGATTTGTTGTAGATGTTCTATCTGTACTTACGTCTACATCCATAAATTCTATTCTCAATTGGCTATTGTTAAATAAAGTCACATCTCCTGTGTTACCACCGTCAAAAGTTATTGTTTGATCTGTATCGTTTACAGTATAACTACCTGTATCAGAATCGACAATAATTTCAGTTTCTTCTACTGGGTCGTTGTTTTCTAATTGAGTAGTTGTTGTTAAACGGTATTGGAAGCTAGTAGTGTAAGTTCCGTTTGCGTTAAAAACGATGTTTGATGATCCAAAGGTGTCACCTACCTCAGTGATAGTTGTCGTAGCCGTCCCTCCTGTTACTTGCTGTTCTATTACCTCCTCACTTTCAAAAAATGTGAAGTTATATGTTCCTTCAAGAAGTGCTGGAGTAAGCGTAGGTCCTGCTGGTGTACCGTCATCATCATTACCACAAGAAATAGCCATTACAGAAATAGCAAGGACTAAAATAAATTTAAGATTTTTCATAATATTTGTTAGTTTTTCAAGGCGCAAAACTAGAGTATTTTATTCAATTAGAAAAGCTTTTTACAGATGTAAAGAAATACATTTCTATGTGTAAATAGCTGAAATTAAGCAAGTAGTAATGTTGTTTTAACTCTAGAAAAGACCGTTTAACTCAGCATCTATTCTATTAATAATATCCCCTAAGTCTTCTGGATTATCTACAAAGTTAATATCATCTACATCGATAATGAGAAGCTTTCCTTTTTTATAACCATGTATCCATGCTTCATAACGCTCATTAAGACGACTTAAATAGTCGATAGAGATAGAATTTTCATAATCTCTCCCTCTCTTATGTATTTGTGATACTAGATTAGGAATAGAGCTACGTAAATAGATCATCAAGTCTGGTGCATCTACCACACTTTCCATCAAGTCAAAAAGAGACTTGTAGTTATTGTAATCACGATTAGTAAGAAGACCCATCGCATGAAGGTTAGGGGCAAAGATGAATGCATCTTCATAAATAGTACGATCTTGAATAATCGTTTTGTCGCTATCTTTTATATCTAGTAGTTGTCTAAAACGACTGTTTAAAAAGTAAATCTGAAGATTGAAAGACCAGCGTTCCATCTCATTATAAAAATCATCTAGATATGGATTATCTACAACATCTTCATATTGTGGAGTCCAGTTAAAGTGTTTAGATAAAAGTTTAGTTAAGGTAGTTTTACCTGCTCCGATGTTACCGGCAATTGCAATGTGCATGTTAAGGTTTTTTAGGAAGTTTTAGTCGGAAAGCAGCTAACTTTTGACCGGTGTAAAGATACAGGATTTCGCCATTCAACGAAAGTTGTTTTATGGTAAAATCTGGAGTATTTAATGCAATAAAATCGTTGGATTCTTTTGGTTTGTAGTGTAATTTGCCCTGTGATAGCAAGATAACAGCGCCTTTGCTTTGAGAAATGAGCGTGATATCTTGTAAGGCTGTTTTACTTAAAAAGCTACCGTAGTTATTGTAATGAAACAACCCTATTTCATTTACTACCCACGCAAAATTAAAATTAGTTGATAGTGTCGTAGCATTGACTGGCATAGGTGGGAATTGTGTGGTTATTTGATCTGTATTCCAGTCAAAAATCTCAAGTTGTTGTAGGTCTGTATTAAATACCCATAAACGTCTATCACCATTTGTCGCAACATGACTTATGTTTCTAAAATCATCTATGGCAGAAAAATTAATGCGGGTAATCTCACTCAATGTATTGTCTAGTATTACTGCGGTATTTGTAGCTTCATGAAACACACTTATTTTAAGCGGATTAAGAATATCAACCGAAGTGATAGCACCTAGCTGTAGTGCAGTAAATTGATAACCGTCATTAATATCGTCTTTATATAAAACATCATCTTTAATATGATACAAGGCATTAAAAGTATCAACTCCTATAAAAATATCTGCCTCGAGTGTCACCTCATTAACCTTTTCTAAAGTGTAATTCTGGCTAGTTACCGTGATGGTGGCAAGCAATAGTAATATGTAAATCAGTTTGTGCATTAATGAGCAAAGTACAAAAATCTAGCCGTTATAGTTAATACCTTTGTAAGGTGAAAAAAGAGATTGAAAATAGAGAAGATGTATATACACTTGTAACCACTTTTTATGGTCGCATACGTAGTGATGTTTATTTGGGACCTATTTTTAATAAACACATTACAGACTGGCCACATCACTTTGAGCATCTCACAGACTTTTGGGAAGGCAATTTGTTCTTTAAAAAGATCTTTACGGGAAGACCTTTACAAACGCACAAACGTGTAGATAGAGATGAAGACTACACTATAAATGAGCAACACTTTGGTGTGTGGCTCAATCATTGGGTACAAACGGTAGATGAGTTATATGAAGGCGAACTTGCAGAGATGGCAAAGTTTAGAGCTCGTAAGATTGGAACTTTTTTTCTTGTAAATATGTTTCAAGCAAAGCCTTCACGCTAGCAGATGAGCTTATAGCCATATCCTCTTACGTTTACGATTTCTATAGTACTGTCCTCTTTCAGCTTTTTTCTAAGTTTTGATATAAAGACGTCCATACTTCTCGCAGAAAAGAAGTCATCATCACCCCATAATTTTTTAAGAATAAGTGATCGGTCTAGAACGGCATTACGATTTTTATGAAGATGAAACAATAAATGAGATTCCCTGTGAGTTAACTTTTGTACGCTTTCGCGAAAGTGTAATTCCTGCCTCGTAAAATCAAAATGATAATTACCGATGGTAATGGCCTCTGCCTTTTGCTGTAATGTTTTACGTTGCAGTAAATTCTGAATTCTAACAATAAGTTCTTCTACACTGAAAGGTTTTTTGAGATAGTCATTACCACCTATACTAAATCCCTCGACCACATCTGCAGTTTGTGACTTTGCGGTGAGGAAGATTATAGGAATCTCATCATCTTTTTCACGAATCTCTTTTGCCACGGTAAATCCATCTTTTTTTGGCATCATGACATCAAGAACTAAGATGTCTGGTTTTTTAAGTTGGTATTGATTCATGGCTTGTACACCATCTATACAGAGTGTCACATTAAAGCCACGGCTCTCTAGACTTTCTTTTACAATAAGCCCAAGTGCTGGCTCATCCTCTGCGAGCAAAATATAAGGTTTAGTCATTGCCATCTGGGATTGTAATTTTAAATGAGGTTTGAGGAGTAGTGAGAACTTCAATAGCGCCTCCGTGTTTTTCAATAATAGTTTTGGTGTAGTAAAGTCCTATCCCAAAACCTTTTACATCATGGGTGTTTCCCTTAGGAACACGGTAAAACTTCTCAAATAATTGAGCCGCCTGATCCTTAGTAAGTGATGTGCCAGCATCTGTAATTGACAGATGGATAGTGTTATTGCTGTTTGTTATAGCTATTACTATTGGTGGTTTACCATATTTAGTAGCATTATCTACAAGATTATCTATGGCATTTTCTAGATGAAAAATATCTACAGTAGCCCATATGGAAGACGTTGTACTCTTAAGTGTTATAGGAATCTCAGGTGCAATTTCTTTATATTTTTTAATCAGATGTTCAAGTACTTCCACTAGGTTACAACGCTCTTTTTGTAACGATAAATCATTCTTATCGAGTGTAGCGGTGTCTAGTATGCGCTCTACCATAGTATTGAGCTTGCCTAACTGTGTGGTAGACATGGCGAGGTATTTTTCTGTTTTTTCCTTGTCGTTTTCTTTGTTAAAATGCTGTATCCCCTCAATTGCTGCACTTATGGTGGCTATGGGTGTTTTAAACTCGTGCGTGATATTACTTATAAAATCATTTTTAATTTCGGCGAGTTGTTTTTGTTCTCGTATAATTTTGAGAAGGTAGAGAAGGCTAGCAATTACAGCTGCAATTAGTATAAATGAAAGTAATATACCTGCTAGGTTACGTTTTAAGATAATGGTGGTAATATCATTAAAACCTAGAGAGAGTATACTTTCTGCAGGGAGCAATTTTGAATTTGCAACCACATTAAAATCATAGGTTGGGCTGAGTTGTGTGGAAACCCCTGGAATGGGGCGTGAGATGGTGTCTCCTTTTGGGCTATATGTGAGACTGTGTGCTGCGCGATCTATTCCTAATGTCAGTAATTGCTCTTTTACAAGTGTATCTAATTTTTTTATATCAATGGTATCATCGTTAAATGATATAACGATTTTTGATGAAAGTGTTTCTAGAGCGTTTTTTCTATCGCGCAACCTCAATTCTCCAGAAGCAAGTGTGTCATATTTAGCGATACTATCTGTTTTAAGGCGTTGCTTTGCAAAGAATCGCTGCAACCTATTACTGTTGTTTTTTAATGTGTCTTTATTTGAGCCTCCATTGATGACAAGCGTAGAGGTGTTGGCATTATTTTTTTCAAAGTGCTTGGTGAGTGCTTGTTGTTGCTGGCTCTGTATTATAGAATCTATTTTTTCTGGATGAGCACCTTCTATCGTGAGAAAACCTAAGCTATCCAGATTGTTTTCTATCTGTATATGTTCAATGCTTATAACACTGCTATCCGTTTTCTTTCTAAGAAAATCTTTAAACCCATCTGTTTCGAGGTAATCCCCTGTACCTTTTTCATACTTTGAGAAAATACCTATGGTATTTTGTGCAGCTAGCTCCTCATAATATTGGTCTACTGCTAGATCAAGACCTATTTGCACATCACGCACAAGCTGTACTTTTCCAGCCTCATAGTTTTTGTAGTTCCAATATAATTGGATTGCTAGCGTCAGTGTAATCACGGTAACGATAAAGTATATAATATAAGTGTACCTCTTGTCTTCCATAATTCAAAGATGCTTTATAAGGAGCTCTTAAGCAAATTGGTTAACACTCGTTAACGGTAGTTAACGTTAGTATCTTGTTTATTTTCAGATATTTGAATCATCAATAAATCATGTCAATCAAAAAGCAATCAATTATGAAATCACTTATTATTACCATGCTAGTTACAGTTTTTGCTTTCGCGAAAGCGCACTCACAGCAACTCTCAGGAGTAGCAACCTATCAATCACAACGATCTTTTGACTTTAAAATGGATGATGATAAGAACAATGGAATGAGCGCCGAAATTCAAAAGCAAGTTCAAGCTCAGATGAAAAAGCAGTTTCAGCAAGAGTATACACTTGCCTTTGCAGGTGCAGAATCTACTTACCAACAAGAAGAAAGCCTCGCTGCTCCGGCGCCATCTACAAATGGAATTACAGTTACAGTTTCTGGAGCCAAAGGCGTTACCTATCACAATACTGTAGAAGGAAGGCTATTAAAGGAAACTCAGATTATGGGAAAGGAGTTCTTAGTGAAGGACTCACTATCTAAACCAAAATGGATATTAGAAAAAGAAATCAAAAATATAGGAGTATACACCTGTTTTAAAGCTACCATCTCTGAAGAATATGAGCAGCCATCTTTTAATGAAGAGACCGGAGAGGAGGAAGAATCTGTTACAAAGACGAGAACAATCACCGCATGGTACACGCTAGATATACCTGTAAATCATGGTCCAGATGAGTACTGGGGATTACCAGGCTTAATACTAGAAGTGAGTGATGGTAAATTCTCACTTATGTGTACAAAAGTAGTATTGAACCCAAAAAAGGAAGTGCAAATAGCTTTACCAGAAAAAGGTAAAGTGGTTGCTCAAGATGAGTTTAATAAGATTCAAGAAGAAAAAATGGACGAAATGATGGAGCGTCACGGAGGTAAAAGAGGGAAAAATGGAAGTCGTGTGTTTACAACCACAGAGATCATACGGAACTAGAGTTCTTAAAATTTTCTTAAAATTTAAAAGCTCATCAAACTATGCGCTACTTTAAAAGTCTAAAGTATAAATAATTAGAAATATGACTCTTAAAATATCCCAGTGGTTGTGCATTGCATTTGTGACACTTACAGTAGGTACAGCTGTTCAAGCACAGAAAATTGAAGGTGTTGCAACTTACCAAACTAAAACTACGATAGATATGTCACGCTTTAATCGTGGTGGACAGCAACTGACGGAAGCTCGTAAAAAGCAGATTGCAGAGCGCATGAAAAATTTCTTAGAAAAGGAATATACACTGAGCTTTAATAAAGATGAGTCTTTTTATAAAGAAGAAGAAAAACTTCAAGCGCCTGGACAAGGTGGAGGTGGACGTGGTTTTGGAGGAGGTTTTACACAAGGAGGTATCTACTCTAACCGTGCATCAAATGATTATGCCCGTGAAAATGACATGATGGGTAAGATTTTCTTAGTAAAAGACACCTTAAATAATTTAAAATGGGAGCTCGTAAAAGAGAGCAAGGTAATAGGACAATATCCAGTTTTTAAAGCGGTAGCGACTAGAAATATAGAGCAGAATATGTGGAGCCGCATGGGAAGAGGAGCGAGACAAGGACAGAGAGGTCGTGAGAAAAAAGAAGATAGTACTGCTACTGCCAGTACATCAAGCGACATTGAAATAGCAGAAGAGGAGCCTAAGACAGAAACTATAGTTGCTTGGTACACACCTATGATCCCTGCGAGTCACGGACCAGATGAGTTTGGTGGTTTACCAGGACTCATTTTAGAGTTAAGCACAAACAATACGACCATCCTTTGTACTAAAGTGGTGCTTAATCCTCAGGAGCCTATTGCTATTGAGCCGCCTGTAAAAGGTAAAGAAGTGAGTAGAGAGGAATACCAAGCCATCGTTGAGGAAAAGGCAAAAGAAATGGCAGAACGTTTTGGTGGAGGGAATAGAAGAGGGCAGCAAGGAGGAAGACGTTTTTAATAAACTAAGTAAGCTTTCAGTTAGTTGAAGTTTATACAGATCTTATGTAAAGATGAAATCAAGCAAACAATAACATCAATCAATATAATGATCATACCTGAAATCTTTTGATAGCAGGTATGACTAATCCAACCAACCTAAATGATACTTAAAAAAATAATTTTGGTAATGCTTCTAGCATTACCCCTGACGCTCTTTGCCCAGTCTATAACGCTTAGAGGTGTTGTAAAAGACTCTATAGGGTCGCCACTTGAACTAGCAAACATTATCGCTACAAATAAAGTAGAAGGTACATTAGAATCTTATGGTATTACCGATGCATCAGGACGCTATCGCCTTGATCTTACTACAGGAATTACCTATGATATTAAAGTGAGTTATTTGGGATTGCAATCTGTAAATGAAGAAATAAACGTTGCTCAAGATGCCCAAGATATCACTAAAGACTTTACGTTAAAGGAAGATCCTAATCAGTTAGATAATGTGGAGTTGGTATATGAGATGCCTGTTACCATTAAAGGTGATACCATTGTTTATAACACGGATAGTTTTACAAATGGAAATGAAAAAAAACTAGGTGACGTTCTCAAAAAGCTTCCTGGGATAGAGGTTAATGATGATGGTGAGATAGAGGTAGAAGGAAAGGTTGTCTCTAAGGTGATGATTGAGGGTAAGGATTTTTTTGATGGAGACTCTAAACTTGCTACCAAAAACATCCCTGCAGATGCACTCAAGAAGGTTGAGGTTCTTAAAAACTATAATGAGGTCTCTCAAATGCGAGGTCTAGGTAATGATCAAGATAACGTCGCGATTAATATACGTCTTAAGGAAGGTAAGACAAATTTCTGGTTTGGAGATCTTACAGCAGGTGCTGGTGATGGAGAGAAGTTTAGATATTTAGGTAAAGCAAAACTATTTTACTATAGCCCTAAAGGGAGTATTAATATTATCACAGATTTTAATAATACGGGAGAGGTGCCATTTACCTTTAGAGACTACTTTAATTTTACCGGGGGTTTTAGAAACTTTAATCAGCGAGGTGGGACTTCTTTTAATGTAAGTGATGGTGGTCTAGGTTTTCTTACTACTCAAAATAATCGCGCAAACGAGATTGAAACTGGTTTTGCAGCGGCCAATTTTACATATATGATTAACCCGAAATGGGATATAAGTGGTCTTGCGTTACTTTCGGATAACAAGACAAACTTTGTAAATAACTCGCTAAATACATTTATTAATCAGGGATTTACACAAGGTTTCAATGAGAGTACAGATCAGCGCAATCAGTTAGGTATGGCAAAACTGAGTTCTGTATATAAGCCTAACGCAAACTTGCAGTTTGATTATGATGTGCTTGTAAAAAAGTCCAAGCAAACAGAATTTTCAGACGGTACTAGTATCGTAACAAGAGATGGAGCCGTACAAGAAGATGTGGTAGATCAAAATAAGGAGAACGAGCCATTTTCTGTCAATCAGAATGTAAATTTGTACTACACACTTGATGAGAACAACATATTCTCAGGGACTATCCAGCATTTATTTCAAGATGAAGATCCGTTTTATAATGCCACGCTTTCTCAAGAGCCATTTACAGTGCCTGACCCAGCAGATATGACAAATGAAATAAGCTCTATTGATTTTATGCCTGGTGCAAATGGTCTTTTTGATATCAATCAAAACAAAAATATCAAAACCAATAAGCTAGATGCAAAATTAGATTACTATTACATCCTTAATAAAAAGAGTAACATTAATATTACTGCAGGAACAACCTTAAGTCGCCAAGACTTTAATTCTAATCTATTTCAAATTTTAGAAACAGGAACGGTAGATGATCTTACCGAGACACTAGATGGTACTATTATAGGTAACGATGTTGCATTTAACTTTAGTGATGTGTTTGTAGGACTTCACTATAAACTTAAAACGGGAATTTTTACAATTACTCCAGGATTGACATTACATAATTATACTACAAAGAGTGAGCAACTAGGCACAACAACAGAAGATAGTGATGTGAGATTACTGCCAGACTTATTTACGGTATTAGATTTCTCTCAAGGGAAAAGTTTACGAGTTAACTACCAGATGACAGCGCAGTATACAGACGTAAATAATTTTGCCGAAGGCTTATTATTTAATAACTACAATAGTTTATATCGTGGTAACAGAGAGATAGAAAATGCTATCTATCACAATGCAAGTATCAATTACTTTAGCTTTAGTATGTTCAACTTTACGAGTCTCTTTGGAGGAGTAAATTATTCTCGCAGAGTAGATCCTATAAAGACTTCTGGGTCATTTGTAGGGATAAACCAAGTAGCTAGTCCAGTAAACAACACAAACTTTGCAGATGAGACATTAAGTGCTAACGCACGTTTCTCAAAACGTTTTAAGAAGTGGAAACTTAACGTGAGTGCAAATGGAAGCTATAGTGATCTTAATAACATTATCAACGGTGAAGATAGAAACACAAAAAACCTAACACAGAATTATAGAGCAAGTGCAGAGACAAATTTTAAAGAAGCGCCAAATTTTGAAATAGGTTACAACTTTACAAGCACAAACTCAGATAATGGCGTGACAGATAGAACCTTCTTTACAAACAGACCTTTTGCAAACGCAGAGTGGAATTTCGGTAAAGGCTTTACATTAGGTGCAGACTGGAGTCTTTATAATTATGATGATAATGATGATAGTACAGAAATTGATAATATGTATTCTTTTCTAGAAGCAAACTTGTATTACCAAAAGCCAGATAGTCAGTGGGAGTTCCGTATACAGGCTACAAACCTCTTAAATGTGGATACCATTTCAAGTAACAATGTGAATGATTTTCAAATTTCAAATACAGAGTATTTTGTACAACCTAGAATAGCGATGTTTACAGTAAAATATAATCTATAATGAGCTAATTGCTAAGTAGATATTGCATAACGACCTCTGTAAAAAGAGGTCGTTTTTATTTTTTATTATTATTTTAGGATGATGATTAAAGAAACATATGATAAGTCAAGAGTAATTAATTTCTCAGACGCTGTATTTTCTATAGTAATGACGCTGCTCATTCTAGAGGTGGGTGTTCCTACTATAAGTGAGATTAATACACAACCCTTCCGTAGTGTTCTGTCGGCTAGAATACCTGATTTTATAGGGCTTTTTGTGAGTTTTATGGTTAGTGCACTCTACTGGATGGGTCACATAAAATTAATGCGTTATGTAAGTGTGATTTCTGGTAGATTACTTTGGATAAATATCTTTTTTCTACTTGCTATCGTAATTTTACCATTCTCAACAGCGATGTATATAAATGGCTTTGACCAAGCTGGCCCTTTCATATTCTACTGTATTAACCTTAGTGTGATAGGGTTTTTTAATATAGTGATGTTGCGTTATGTCTTTCACTCAGAAAAGCAACTCTCAGGTTTTACAAGGTTACGTTACCGCTGGTACAGAGCTAGAGGTCTTAATGTGATGATTGTTTGGGTTATTGCAGGTGTTGTAGCGATCTCCATGCCTAGTCTTTCTCGTTTTATATTTTTACTTCTTTTTGTAGTTCAATTTGTTATTGATCGTCGTTTTAAGAAAAAATTGACAGTAGCGAGCTAGTGTTAAAAATGTGGTAAGTATAAGGTTCACGCTTTTGCGAAAGCGTAACTTTAAAGAAAAAAGCTATGAAATACCTCTTAGCCTTACTGATCACAACGACTATGAACACGACAACGCTCTCTTTTGATTTTGGAACTTCTTGCAACACCTGTGATGACTGGTTTGTCGTCTTGGATGGTGTTATGGGAGGATTATCTACAGGTAGCATTGAGCAAACTAGCGAAAGTATCATCTTTCGCGGAAGCGTAAGTCTCGAGAATAATGGAGGTTTTGCCTCGCTGCGCACTCCTTATCAATCTTATGATTTGTCGAGTTATAAAACCGTAGCTGTACGATATAAGTCTACGGGACAAGATTTTGGGCTTACGCTCAATAAGTATAAAAGATTCTGGAGACCGAATTATAAAATCAATTTGCCGATAACAGAAGGTGAGTGGAAAACTGTCACTTACAATCTTTCAGATTTTGGAACATATAGACTTGGTGAACCTTTGGAAGGTCACCCAGGTAAAGATGACCTGGCTTCAATCATTCGTCTCGGACTTATCTCAAATACAAAAGCCGCTACAGATTTTGAGATTGAACTAGATAAAATCGTATTTGAGTAATTACATCTAAGTCATTTCGAGCCTGTCGAGAAATCACATAACAGGGAGCGCATGCGAGTAATCATAAAGCTATCGCTATGATAATGTATAAACCAAAAAAAGGGAGCCATTAGGCTCCCTTTTTAATACATATATAAGTCAATTATAGATTGAAAGCCTCTTTTACTTTCTCTACATAATCAAGTTTTTCCCAAGTAAATAATTCTACTTCGATATTCTTTTCTTTACCGTCAAAGCTCTTGAAGGTTTTTGTAACTACTTCATTTGTACGTCCCATGTGTCCGTAAGCAGCAGTCTCGCTGTACATAGGAGAACGTAGCTTTAATCTACTTTCAATAGCAGCTGGTCTCATGTCAAATAGTGCAGTAACTTTCTTTGCAATCTCACCATCAGATAAGTTTACTTTAGAAGTACCGTATGTGTCTACAAAGATTCCCATAGGCTCTACAACACCAATAGCATAAGAAACCTGCACAAGAATCTCATCTGCAACGCCTGCAGCAACAAGATTTTTTGCAATGTGACGTGTTGCATAAGCAGCAGAGCGATCTACTTTTGATGGATCTTTTCCAGAAAAAGCACCACCTCCGTGAGCTCCTTTACCACCATAAGTATCTACAATAATCTTACGACCTGTAAGACCTGTATCTCCGTGAGGTCCACCTATTACAAACTTTCCTGTTGGGTTAATGTGATACTTAATATCATCATTAAAAAGATTTGCAATATTTTCTGGTAATAAACCTACTACGCGAGGTATTAAAATATCTTGAATATCTCCACGTATGCGACCTAGCATAGCTTCGTCCTCATCAAAATCATCATGTTGCGTAGAAACTACAATAGCATCAATACGTTGAGGTACGTTTTCATCACTGTATTCTATAGTCACCTGCGCTTTTGCGTCTGGGCGTAAATAAGTAATCTCGTCGTCTTCACGACGTAGGTTACCTAGTTCAATAAGTAATTTATGAGAAAGCTCAAGTGCCAGTGGCATG
Source organism: Dokdonia sp. R78006 (assembly GCF_042466145.1). Lineage (NCBI taxonomy): Bacteria > Pseudomonadati > Bacteroidota > Flavobacteriia > Flavobacteriales > Flavobacteriaceae > Dokdonia > Dokdonia sp. R78006. The sequence goes on from NZ_JAXHBU010000001.1 coordinate 1,573,497, forward strand.
AAGTTTTCTGTCTCCTTAGTAGCATAGCCAAACATCATTCCTTGATCTCCTGCTCCTTGCTCTTCTTTTGAGTCGCGATCTACACCACGGTTAATATCGTCAGACTGCTCGTGTATGGCAGATAATACACCACAAGAGTTTCCGTCAAACATATATTCACCCTTCGTATAACCTATTTTATTAATGGTTTCACGAGCGATTTTTTGAACATCTAAGTAAGCACTAGATCGTACTTCACCAGCAAGTACTACTTGTCCAGTGGTAACTAGGGTCTCGCAAGCAACTTTAGATTGCGGATCAAAAGCGAGAAAATTATCAATAAGCGCATCAGAAATCTGATCTGCAACTTTATCTGGGTGTCCTTCAGAAACAGATTCTGAGGTAAATAAGTAAGCCATTTTTTAATTTTTTGTCAAGAAGTAGATTTGACGTATGCTGGGTAGAAACATAACATAAGAAACGTTAAAGTCTTATGTTTGATTTTAGCCATTTTTTATTGAGGTTGCAAGCAGTCAAATCTGTCCTCGTAATTATGGCACAAAGGTAAAGAAACTTTAATAATATAAACAATCCATTATCCTACCAATTTAGTAGGGTTATGTTATTGTTTTGTGAAAATTTAAAGAGTAAATTTCAACGTCTCATTATCTTAATTAGAATATTATACTGTAAAAATAATTTAAGCGGAATATTTTACTGAAATAGTGATTTTAATAAAACTTTTTAGAAAAATATTCTAAAAAGTTTGTTTTTGTAGATTTGTTTTTACAATATTTGTGCTCACAAAGTTCAATGACAGTTCAGATTTTCGCGAAAGCGCAATAATGAACAGAATAAATGTTATCAAGAAAGGCTGAGGGAATGACCCTATGAAGCCTTAGCAACCCTTTCACTTAGAAAGAAGGTGCTACATTCTACCCAAGAATCGCTCATTACCGAAACTTGAGGATAGATAACATCGAGCAAGTACCTCACGGGTATGCGCTTATGTTTTTTCTTATAATATTTTTCTTTAAACATTTCCTCGACCTTGAGATAAGGATTCGCATTGGAAATATTTGGCTTTTGTTTTTAATCCTTTCGCACGAAGTGAATGGCTAAAATTAATCCTAGTAGTACTGGGACAAAAAAGAGAAAAATGAGTACACAAAAATTGGCAACCAAAGCGTTGCACGCAGGACACGATTATGCAGCAAATGGAGGAACCCGAGCAGTTCCTATCTACCAGAGCACGGCTTATGTATTTAAAGATGCAGACCATGCAGCAAACCTATTTAACCTGTCTGAGCCAGGTTTTATTTACACACGTCTCAATAACCCAACAAATGACGTGCTTGAGAAGCGCCTTACAGACATAGAGGGCGGACTAGCAGCTGTCGTGACTGCCTCAGGAACTGCGGCCATTAACACGACTTTACTTACGTTACTAAAGCAGGGAGATCACATTGTAGCTTCTAGTAGTCTTTACGGAGGCACATGGAATCTTTTGAGCGTTACTTTACCACGTTTTGGGATTACAACCACATTTGTAGATCCTTCAGATCCTCAAAATTTTGAGAAGGCTGCCCAAGAAAATACGAGAGCTTTCTTTGTAGAGTCATTAGGTAATCCTAAGCTTGACGTGTTAGATTTAAAAGGTATTTCCGCTTTCGCGAAAGCGCACAAAGTCCCTTTCATTGTAGATAACACCGTAGCAACACCAGCGCTACTCAATCCAATCGAGCACGGTGCAGATATTGTGATTCACTCACTTACAAAATACATAAATGGTAATGGTACCGCATTAGGTGGAGTTATTATAGATGCTGGAAAATTTGACTGGAGTAATGGTAAGTTTCCAGAATTTACGGAGCCTTCCGCCGGATATCACGGTTTAGTTTATTGGGATGTGATTAAGGAAGCATCGTTTATTGCAAAAGTACGTATAGAAGGATTGCGCGATCATGGTGCAGCTCTAAGTCCGTTTAATGCATTCCAAATCTTACAAGGTCTAGAAACACTAGAACTTAGATTACAGAAGCATTCTAAAAATGCGCTTGAACTTGCAGAGTGGTTACAAACTCGTGATGAGGTGGCATGGGTAAACTATCCAGGTCTTGCTTCTAGTAAGTACAACGACCTTGCAAAACAATACTTGCCTAAAGGACAGAGTGGGATTGTGACCTTTGGTGTAAAAGGAGGTTTTGAGAGCGCAAAAACAATCTCAAATGAAACTAAACTTTTCTCACTACTAGCAAATATAGGAGATAGTAAATCGCTTATAATTCACCCTGCAAGTACAACACATCAACAGCTTAGTGATGATGATCAAGTAAGCACAGGCGTGACTAAAGATTTAATACGTCTTTCTGTAGGTCTTGAGGATATAGCAGATTTAAAAGAAGATCTCGTAGCAGCATTTGCGCGAGTAGATAAAAACGTCTTAGTGTAATTAATCTTAGTTAATTAATTAGTGCGGGAGTCCCCTGTTCATAGGGACTCCCTTTTTTAACTTATAGATAGGGTATGCTTTTACACATTGATTTACAAGATTTTAAAACACACTCGGGATACACGTGTCATTTACATGTCACGTATCAATTATTTGGTGAGCCATTAGGCACAGCGCCTGTCGTGCTAGTAAATCATGCGCTTACGGGAAACTCTTCTGTAACTGGAGAAAACGGTTGGTGGAGTGACTTGATTGGTGTAGATAAAGCGATTGACATAAGTTGCTATACCATACTTGCAATGGATATTCCTGGGAATGGTTATGATAATAATCAAAATCATCTAGTGCTTAATTATAGGGCATTTACTAATAGTGATATTGCAAAGGTCCAAATTGCCTTACTTGAGCATTTAGATATTAAAAAACTCTTTGCTATTATAGGAGGTTCGCTTGGTGGTCAGATTGCTTGGGAACTTGCAACACAAAGACCTAACCTTGCAGAGCATCTTATCCCAATAGCGACAGACTGGAAAGCAACAGACTGGGTGATTGCACAATGCCATATTCAAGATAGTTTATTGAATCACTCTCAGAAACCTATCTATGATGCACGCATTCATGCGATGACTTTTTATCGCACGCCTGCCTCTTTTAAAGAAAAATTTAAGCGCACTAAAAAAGAAGCTTCTTTATATAATATTCAAAGTTGGCTAGATCATCACGGTAAGCGATTATCAGAACGATTTTCTATTGCTTCTTATAAATTAATGAATCAATTATTGCTTACGGCAGATACCACAAAGGGTAAACAAAGCTTTAATGAAGTAGTGAGCCCACTTACAGCAAAAGTGCATCTTGTCGCAATAGATACCGACGGACTTTTTCTAGCAGATGAGATATATGACACACACCTTGCGCTACAAGAAACTGGAATTACGTCTAGCTATCATGAAATAAATTCCATCCACGGTCACGATGCCTTTTTAATTGAATACGAGCAGCTCGCTGCTATCGTACAACCTATTTTTCAAAAACAGTTATGTCACAAATAAATATAGTCATCTTTGGGATCGGTAATGTGGGGAGTACCCTCATCACGCAGATCACAGATTTTAATAAAAAAACTACAAATAGAAAGCTCAACATTTTTTGTATTGCAAATTCTAAGTTGGCGCTATTTAAAGATAACGTCACCTCTGGTTGGAGTTCTAATTTTGAGACCGCAGCGCAGCCTTATACGCTAGATGATATTTACGCTTTCGCGAAAACAATAAAAGAACAAAACCATAATGAACACAAGAAGGAACAAGAATTTGTAGCAGTAGATGTGACTGCTAGCGCAACCTTTGCAAATAATTACATAGACCTCGTGGAGCATGGTTTTCATATCGTGACGGCAAACAAAGTTGCAAACACACTGTCGTATGATTTCTATAAAAAGTTGAGAGCATCGCTTACACTTAATAAGAAGAAATTTGGTTACGAAACAAATGTAGGAGCTGGGTTGCCTATTATAGAAACTATTAAAAACCTCTATGAAAGTGGAGAAGAGATCCATAAGATAAGAGGAGTCTTTTCTGGATCATTGAGTTACTTGTTCAATAATTTTTCTAAAGAAGATAAAGACTTTTCAGACATATTATTAGAAGCAGACGCGCTTGGACTTACTGAGCCAGACGCAAGAGAAGACCTTTCGGGGAAAGATGTTGCTCGCAAGCTATTAATTTTAAGTAGAGAGATAGGCCTTGCAAAGGAGTTTGGAGATGTGAAAATCCAATCTCTAGTTCCTAAGGAGCTTAACGGAAAAACTACCTTGTCTCAGTTTCGCGAAAGCGTAAAAACACTTGATACCATTTTTACAGAAAGTAAAAGTAAACTCTCAAGACATGAAGTGCTACGTCACGTGGGAGAACTCAATGTCAAAACACAAGAACTGGAGGTAAAACTAGTCCAAGAGTCTAAGTTTACCGCACTAGGTCAGACACAAGGAGCAGATGCTGTTTTTGAGATTTATACCGCTTCATATGGAGATCAGCCGCTTGTGATTCAAGGTGCGGGAGCTGGCAAAGCGGTAACGGCAAGAGGTGTTTTAAGTGATATAATTAAGATAACGCAAAGCCTTAATTAATGAGCAAGCACCACCCAGAAACACTTGCCATACGCACGCAGCTTGAGCGCTCTGTGCATCAAGAGCATGCCGCGCCGGTATATCTCACTTCGAGTTTTGTGTTTGACAGCGCCGAAGAAATGAGAGCCTCCTTTGCCGAAGAAAAAAAGCGTAACATCTACAGCCGTTACACAAACCCTAACTGTGCAGAGCTGGTGGAAAAAATCTGTTTGCTAGAGGGAGCAGAGCAAGGCGTGACTTTTGCCACTGGGATGAGTGCTATTTTTAGCACCTTTGCCGCCTTGCTTGATAGCGGTGATCACATACTTTCGGCGAGAGCGATTTTTGGGAATACGCACACTTTATTTACAAAACATCTACCTAAATGGGGAATCACTCATACCTACTTTGATATAACTGATCTAGACGAGATCTCCTCAAAAATAAAGCCTAACACAAAAATTATATACGTAGAATCTCCCACAAATCCTGCTACAGAAATTGCAGATTTAGAACGTCTAGGAGCGCTTGCGCAAAAGCATAATCTCATATTTATAGTAGATAATTGTTTTGCAACTCCTTACCTGCAGCAGCCTATACACTATGGAGCAGACCTTGTAATACATTCTGCTACAAAATTACTGGATGGGCAGGGGCGCACCATGGGAGGAATCACCGTGGGAAGTGCACAATTAATAGATACGATATATCGATTTGCAAGAGTGACGGGACCTGCATTATCTCCATTTAATGCTTGGACAATTTCAAAAAGTCTTGAAACGCTAGCGGTGCGCATGGAGCGTCATTGTAAAAACGCGCACGAACTTGCTATATCGCTAGAATCTCACGCTAAAGTGAAGCAGGTGCGCTACCCATTTTTACCATCGCATCCACAGCATAAACTTGCTCAAAAGCAAATGAAAGCTGGTGGAAATATTGTGACTATTGAGATACACGGAGGTTTAGAAAAAGGACGTGACTTTCTAGATGCTATCACAATGTGCTCCCTCACTGCAAATCTTGGAGATACTAGAACAATCGTAAGTCATCCCGCAAGTACAACCCATGGAAAATTGTCAAAAGATGAGCGTGAAGCCGTGGGAATCACTGATGGGTTAATCCGTATTTCTGTGGGGCTAGAACATATTGAAGATATTAAAAGTGACATTTTTCAAGCTCTTAATCAATTATGAAAAGCCAACTCACACGCGCATTACAAGAAAGAATCTTGGTTCTTGATGGGGCTATGGGAACCATGCTGCAAGCATATAACTTCTCTGAAGAAGATTTTAGAGGAGAGCGCTTTAAGGATTTTCACCTCTCTGTAAAAGGGAATAACGACATGCTGTCTCTCACACAGCCAGAAGCGATTGCAGATGTGCACCGCAAGTATTTTGAAGCAGGAGCAGATATTGTGGAGACTAATACCTTCTCAAGTACGACTATCGCAATGGCAGATTATGAGATGGAGGAATATGTGTATGATTTAAATTATGCTTCCGCGAAAATTGCTAAGGAAGTAGCACAATCTTTTACAGAAAAAGAACCGCACAAACCACGATTTGTAGCAGGAAGTATAGGGCCTACAAACAAAACAGCAAGCATGTCTCCAGATGTCAATGATCCAGGCTATCGTGCAGTGAGCTTTGAAGAGCTCAGAGTTGCTTATAAACAGCAGGTAGAAGCTTTACTAGATGGAGGTGTGGATGTGTTACTTGTGGAAACTGTGTTTGATACCCTTAATGCAAAAGCTTGTCTTTTTGCAATAGAGGAAGTAAAGGAAGAACGCAACTCAGACATACCAATTATGGTGAGCGGTACGATTACCGATGCCTCGGGACGCACGCTTTCTGGGCAAACAGCAGAAGCTTTTTTGATCTCTATCTCTCACATTCCACTACTTAGTGTTGGCTTTAATTGTGCGCTAGGTGCTTCTCAATTACAGCCGCACCTCGAAGCTATTGCAAATGTCACTAACTACGGGATTTCTGCTCACCCTAATGCGGGCTTGCCTAATGCCTTTGGTGAATATGATGAAACACCAGAACAAATGGCGGCGCAGATTAAAAAATATATCGATAAAAACCTCGTGAACATAGTGGGTGGTTGTTGTGGCACTACACCTGCTCACATTAAAGCTATTGCTCAACTTGTAAAAGGAGTGACTCCACGATCAATAACCTTATAATGAATACTACACCCAGATATATGCGTCTTTCAGGCTTAGAGCCACTAATAATTACTCCAGAGAGTAATTTTATAAATGTGGGTGAACGTACAAATGTAGCGGGTTCAAAGAAATTTTTGCGGCTTATAAAAGAACAGAAATTTGACGAAGCGCTATCTGTAGCTAGAGATCAAGTAGAAAATGGTGCGCAGATTATAGATATCAATATGGACGACGGCCTTATTGATGGAAAGGAGGCGATGGTTAAGTTTTTAAACCTCGTCATTGCAGAGCCAGACATCTCTCGTGTTCCTATAATGATAGACAGTTCAAAATGGGAAATTATAGAGGCTGGTCTTCAAGTCGTACAAGGGAAGTGCGTAGTAAACTCTATAAGTCTTAAAGAGGGTGAGACGCAATTTATAGCGCAAGCAAAAAAAATAAAACGATACGGTGCTGCCGTAGTCGTCATGGCTTTTGATGAGGTGGGTCAGGCAGATAATTATAATCGTCGTATCGAGATTTCAAAACGTAGTTACGAGATTTTGGTTAATGAAGTCAATTTTCCACCAGAAGACATCATTTTTGATCTTAATGTTTTTCCTGTGGCGACAGGAATGGATGAGCATAAACGCAATGCAATAGATTTTATAGAAGGCACGCGATGGGTAAGAGAAAATCTACCTCATTGTTCTGTAAGTGGTGGGGTAAGTAATGTGTCTTTTAGCTTTAGAGGTAATAACGCAGTGCGTGAGGCCATGCACTCCGTGTTTCTATATCACGCTATCAAGGCTGGAATGAATATAGGTATTGTAAACCCTGCTATGCTGGAGATTTATGATAACATTCCAGAAGATTTACTAGTGCGTGTAGAAGATGTAATTCTCAATAGAAGAGATGATGCCACAGAACGATTACTAACATTTGCAGAGACCGTAGGTCAAAAAGCAATTGCAGAAAAGGAGGCAGAAGCCTGGAGGACAGAAGATATCCAAAGTCGTATTACCAGAGCACTTGTAAAAGGAATAGATGCCTATATTCTAGAAGATGTAGAAGAAGCTCGCTTATCTGTCGATGCTCCTATTAAAGTGATAGAAGGTCACTTAATGACTGGGATGAACGTAGTAGGAGACATGTTTGGAAGTGGCAAGATGTTTTTGCCACAGGTGGTTAAATCTGCTAGGGTAATGAAGAAGGCAGTTGCCTATCTCCTGCCTTTTATAGAAGAGGAAAAACGTAGAAATGGAACATCTGGCAGTAATCAAAGTGCGGGTAAAATCCTCATGGCTACCGTAAAAGGAGATGTACATGACATAGGAAAGAATATTGTTTCTGTAGTACTTGCTTGCAATAATTATGAGATTATTGATCTTGGCGTGATGGTCTCACCAGAAAAAATCATCCAGACAGCGATTTCCGAAAATGTAGACATTATAGGCTTAAGTGGTTTAATTACGCCTAGTCTTGATGAGATGGTATATCTAGCTAAGGAGTTGCAACGTCAAGATATTAAGATACCGGTGTTAATAGGCGGTGCAACCACGAGCAAAGCCCACACTGCTGTAAAAATTGACACTCATTATAACAATGCTGTTGTACACGTAAATGATGCCAGTAGAGCAGTGACTATAGTAGGTGATTTATTAAAGAAAGACTCAAGTATCCTTTTTAAAGATCAATTAAAAGATGAGTATGCACGCTTTCGCGAAAATTTTAATTCAAGACAACGTATCAAAGAATACGTAACGATTGAGCAAGCAAGGGAAAATAAATATCAAATAGATTTTAGAGCCGAAGATATTGTAGCTCCAAAACAATTAGGTGTACAAGTAATTGAACATTTAGATCTCAAGAAACTGGTGCCTTTTATAGATTGGAGTCCATTTTTTAGAAGTTGGGATTTACACGGTAAGTACCCAGAGATTTTGACAGACGAAGTAGTGGGAACACAAGCCAGCGAACTTTTTGCAGACGCACAACAAATGCTTCAGCAAATCATAGCCGAAAAATGGCTCACTGCCAAAGCGACTTTTGGGTTATTTAAATCAAATGCAAATAATCAAGATGATATAATTATAAGTCAGGAGCAGAGTGAAGATTCGGTAACATTTAGAACGCTACGCCAACAATCCAAAAAGGCAGCAGGAAAGCCTAATATCGCGCTGTCAGATTTTATTGCACCACTTGAAAGTGGTTTGCAAGATTATATGGGTGCCTTTTGTGTCACGACAGGATTTGGAACAGCCGAAAAGGCAAAAGAGTTTGAAGATGCACTAGATGACTATAGCTCCATCATGATTAAAGCACTTGCAGACAGACTCGCCGAAGCCTTTGCCGAATATTTACACAAAGAAGTACGCACAAAGCACTGGGGATATGCCACCAGAGAAGCACTAGCAAATACAGATTTAATTAAAGAGAAATACCAAGGAATACGTCCAGCGCCAGGTTATCCAGCGTGTCCAGATCACCTTGAGAAAGAGACTATCTGGAAGTTGCTTGGTGTGGAAGAGTCAATAGGTGTTTCACTTACAGAGAGTTTGGCAATGTGGCCTGCGGCAAGTGTAAGTGGTTATTATTTTGGGCACCCTGAGGCGAGGTATTTCGGACTAGGAAAAATAAAAGAAGATCAAGTAAAGGACTATGCGAGCCGCAAAAATATTGCTTTCGCGAAAGCGGAAAAATGGCTCACCCCAAATATAGCAGAGTAGATTATGACAAAAGTAAGAGATCACATAGCAAAAGCAATAGAAGAGAAGAGAACCGATTTTTCATTTGAAATCTTGCCACCTCTCAAAGGGCAAAATATCAACACCATTTTTGATAATATAGATCCGCTTATGGAATTTAAGCCACCCTTTATAGATGTAACCTATCATCGTGAGGAATACATTTATAAGGAGCGAGAAGATGGATTGCTAGAGAAAAAGGTAGTACGTAAACGCCCTGGTACAGTAGGAATTTGTGCTGCGATACAAAACCGCTATCAAGTAGATGCCGTCCCACACGTTTTGTGCGGAGGTTTTTCAAAAGAAGACACAGAGAATTTTTTGATAGATATGGATTTTCTAGGTATTGAGAATGTGATGGCTTTGCGTGGTGATGCGGTCAAGAGTGAGACTTACTACAAGCCTAATAAAAATGGAAATATCTATGCGCAGGACCTCGTAGAGCAAATTATTGATTTAAATAATGGCACCTATCTAGATGAAGATTTGCAGAATAGCGCCAAAACAGATTTTTGCATAGGTGTGGCGGGTTATCCAGAGAAACACTTAGAAGCACCAAGTCTAGAAAGTGATATTCATTTTTTAAAGAAAAAGCTAGAAGCTGGTGCCTGTTATGTTGTAACTCAAATGTTTTTTGACAATCAGAAATACTTCGACTTTGTAGATAAGTGCAGAGCCGCAGGTATCACAAAACCTATTATTCCTGGATTGAAACCACTAGCGACAAAGAAGCAACTCAATTTGATTCCGCAACGTTTTAGTGTAGATGTTCCAGATGCATTAGTGATGGAAGTTGTAAATGCAAAAGATGCTGCAGCCATTCGGCAAGTAGGGATAGAGTGGTGCATTCAGCAAAGCAAGGAACTAAAGGCTGCGGGTGTACCCGTACTTCATTACTACTCTATGGGGAAGAGTGATAATATTAGACAGATAGCAGAGGCTGTTTTTTAAGATATGGTATTAAGAGTTGCCATTAGTTTACAACAATAGTGGCAGTACACGTGTTTGGATTTCCATCTAGAGTGATGGTGAAAACATCTGTTTGGTTTGTTGTAGGAGTTCCAGAGGCAGTGAGTGTAATCGTATTTATTCCTAAATTAGGAAAGATGCCTGTAGTACTAAAGCTATAGCCATTAGTAGTATTTGTACTTATTGTGTAGGGAGCAATGACTTTAACGAGCACATCAATAGTGATTGTATTGCTTGTGTTTAGAGTAGTCCCGCTTATATAGGTCCCATTTATTGCTGTTGACGTACAATCTAAATTATTCTCACCACGTTCGGCAAGGCATGTAGACCACGCAGTTCCTTTATAATACTGAAAACAATGATCGTCACTATTATATATAAAGAGTCCAGCTGTAGGTGAGGGTATTGCATCGCGTTCTTGGGTGGTTAATGCCGGGAGTAGGACTCCTTTGTCTTTAGATACTATATCTAGCGCAGCAGATGGATGTGGAGAGGTGGTGTTGATACCTATTTGAGCTAGGCTCACAGAAAACCAAAACAATGATAATAGTAATGAAAACTGTGTTTTAGACATTTCTTTACGTTTAAAAACTATTATCTAATATATAGTTGAACAGCATTTGAAGCAGTAGCATTTGCAGGAATACCTCCTCCCCAGGGATTTACACTTCCAATAGAATAAAACCAATTACCAAATCCTACAGAGCCGTCTAGATAAGTAGATCCTCCTGATGTTTCTAAGCCTCCCCAACCGCTTTGAGTCATATCAATACTAATGGGTACGTAACCAGCTACGGGGCTAGTGCCAGGTCCGCTTCTTGGATCAAAATCTTGTTTCCAGTGGTTTCTTAAATTAGATGTAGGATAGTAGATCCTAAACTCATAAGCGCTATCACTTTTAATGTCATCTAGTCTACTCAAAATAGAATATTTAAGTGTTGTGAGTCCTGGTAATAAAACATTGAACTCACTGGCTTGGGTGTCATTTAGCCAATATCCTCCTGCAATGTTATGATTAAAGACAAGGGTCCAACCCCCACCGTCATTTGTCATATCACAGTAACAGTCGTATGGTGCCAGCGGCCCAGTGCCATCTGTGTCAATAGTATATATGCCATCTGTTGTAGATCCGCTATTTCGATATTCTAGGCAGTTGCGTAGTATGGAATCTGTAGTGACGTCTACAGTACATAAGTTGGAATTTCCAGCGAGGGATATTGTAAAAGTATCTGTTTGAGTAATAAGCGGTATGCCAACACCAGTTAGCGTTACACTTGTTAAGCCTGCATTTGTAAATACCCCTGCTCCCGTAAAACTATAACCATTTACGGTGTTTGTTGTAATCAAATAAGGGCCTACTACATTTACTAAGACATCTATGGTGATAGTGCCATTACCAGCAAGAGGAAACCCTGTAGCAAAAGTTCCATTTGCTACTGGAGAAGTACAATCTAAGGAAGTGGTAGGGGCTTCGGCAAGGCAATCAGACCATCCAGTTGCTTTATAAAATTGAAAGCAAGTACTATCTGTGTTATAAATAAATAATCCTTCTGCAGGTGAAACAATAGCATCCCTCTCTACGGCTGTCATTCTAGGTAGTAATAATCCACGATTAGATGATGATATATCAAGAGCCGATGATGGATCTGGATTTGTAGTATTTATACCAACTTGCGCATTAGAATAAGAGATAGATAATGCAAAAAGGAATAAAAAAAAGAAATTTTTAAACATTTAATGAAGTTGAGGGATTTTTCTTTTATCAAAAATAAAGGTTCTTTATGTACTTGTAATAAATAAGTTAGGGGAATTTTGCAGAAATTTTCGGTGTGAATAGTCTATGATTTTTCGGTGTCGTTAAACATTTTAAAGCTCATGATGAGATAGAATTATTTTAGAATTAATATTCAATACGTGTATGCCAGTATTTTTTAATTATAAATTATCCCTATTTCTAAGTAGAGTTTTTTAGTACTTTCGTTTTAGATATGCTTTCGCGAAAAACTAAATACGGCATTAAAGCCTTAACGTACATTGCCCGTGAACAACGGGAAGATGCTTTGGTGCAAATAGGCACCATTGCTGAAAGTGAAAATATCTCTCAAAAATTCCTTGAAAGCATTATGCTTACGCTTAAAAAAGCAGGTTTCGTATCCAGCCGAAAAGGTAAAGGCGGCGGTTATCAACTGCGACGCGAGCCTAAGGATATCAAAATGGTTGAGGTCATGAGAGTACTTGAAGGACCCGTTGCCATGCTACCATGTGTATCTCTCAATTATTATGAACGTTGTGCAGATTGTAAAGATGAGGATGCATGTTCTGTTCATAGTTTGATGATTCAAATTAGAGACAACACACTACTCGTGTTAGAAAAGAACACGCTTGCAGACCTTGTAGCGGCTGCTAGTTCGTAGTTCTATTTGTTAGCTTTTTCCTTTAAAATAGCAATTATTCTTGTTAACCTAAGTTAATAATTTTACATTTGCTGATTAACCCTAGTAATCCGATAGGAATAAATAATTCTGAAATGATTATCGATTCGCTTATTTTAAAACAATCAAAAAATACTTCTAAAGAGAAAACTCCTGCTTCGGCAGAAAAACCTATGCGCAGTATTGTGAAGTCCATAAGCTGGAGAGCAATAGGGACACTTGATACAATCGCTATTTCGTGGTTTGTAACTGGTACGCTAGCCTTAGCGTTGAGTATAGGGGCAGTAGAATTAGTATCAAAAATGGCGCTCTATTTTTTTCATGAGCGTGTTTGGAATTTAATAAAATGGGGAAAATAATGAAGTTTACTCAAGAGCAAATAACACAATTTAATAGTGATTTAAAATCACAAAGCCCGTCAGATATTGTAAAATGGGCATTAGAACATGCTGAAAAACCTGTGATAACAACAAATTTCAGACCTTATGAGGCAGCCATCTTACACGTGGTTTCTCAGGAGTTTAATAATATTAATGTAGTATGGTGTGATACAGGTTACAATACTCCAGAAACCTATAAACATGCAGAAGAGGTTATTAATCAACTAGCACTTTCTATTGACTTGTATGTTCCACAACAAACCCGTGCTCATCGTGATGTAGTTATGGGTAATCCATCTGTCACAGATGAAAGTCATAAAGAGTTTACAGAGCAGGTAAAATTAGAGCCTTTCCGTAGAGCTATGGAAGTCCATAAGCCAGATGTGTGGTTTACTAATTTAAGGCAGGGGCAGACGGCACATAGAGATAATCTAGATATTTTAAGTTTAAGTAAAGATGGCGTTCTTAAAGTAAGCCCTTTTTATTATTGGTCAGATAGTGAGTTAGACAAGTACTTAGTAGATCATAAGTTGCCTAATGAACACAATTATAATGATCCAACAAAAGTTTTAGAACATAGAGAATGTGGTTTACATCTCTAAGCAGAGAGACATATGAAAGAGATATTAAAGACTAATGCACTCGAGAGTGAGTCCATTTATATATTTAGAGAGGTAGTTGCTCAGTTTGAAAATCCAGTATTATTATTTTCAGGAGGGAAAGATAGTATCACATTAGTGAGACTTGCTCAAAAAGCATTTTATCCAGCTGCCATCCCATTTCCATTACTACATGTAGATACTGGTCACAACTTCCCAGAGACCATCAAATTCAGAGATGATTTAGTAAAGGAACTTGGACTCAATTTAATTGTACGTAATGTGCAAGATGCAATTGACCAGGGGAAAGTGACAGAAGAAACTGGAAAGTATGCGAGTAGAAATAGCTTGCAGACTACCACACTTCTGGATGCTATTGAAGAATTTAAATTTGATGCGTGTATAGGTGGCGCTCGTCGCGATGAGGAAAAGGCACGTGCAAAAGAACGTATCTTCTCCGTACGAGATGATTTTGGTCAGTGGGATGAAAAAAACCAGAGACCAGAATTATTCGATTTGCTTAACGGTAATATAGAATTAGGACAAAACGTACGCGTTTTTCCTATCTCAAACTGGACAGAGCTTGATGTGTGGAGCTACATACAACAAGAACAAATTGAAATTCCAAGTATTTACTTTTCACACACAAGAAAAACATTTGAGCGTGATGGAATGATATGGAGTGCTTCAGATTGTGTGTATAGAGATGATAATGAAGAGGTAGAAGATCGTGTGGTACGTTTTAGAACCGTAGGTGATATGACATGTACTGCAGCTGTAGCTTCTGAGGCAGTTACTATACAGCAGATAGTAAACGAAATTAAAGTAAGCCGTATTTCCGAACGTGGTGCCCGTATAGATGATAAACGTAGCGAGGCAGCAATGGAAAAGCGTAAACAACAAGGTTATTTTTAGATTATGGAAGTATTGAAACTGGCAACTGCTGGAAGTGTAGATGATGGAAAGAGTACTTTAATAGGTAGGTTGTTATACGACACGCAATCACTTACTGATGATAAACTTGAGGCTATAGAAAAAAGCAGTAAAAAGTTAGGGTATGATTACCTAGACTTTTCACTTGCGACAGATGGATTAGTGGCAGAACGTGAACAAGGAATCACGATTGATGTAGCTCACATTTATTTCTCGACACCTACTAAAAGTTATATTATAGCAGACAGCCCTGGGCATGTAGAATACACCCGTAATATGATTACAGGAGCGTCAAATGCTTCTGTGTCTATTATTCTCATAGATGCTAGAAAAGGCGTTATCGAGCAAACATTTAGGCATTTCTTTATCAATGCGCTTTTACAAGTTAAGCACGTGGTAATTGCAGTAAATAAAATGGACTTGGTAGATTATGATCAGTCTGTTTTTGATAGCATTAAAAATGACATTGATGCACTTCGAGCAAAGAGTGGTTATAAAGATCAAGAGATAACATTTATTCCTATAAGTGCCCTTACAGGGGATAACGTGGCTTCCGCTTCCGCGAAAATGGGCTGGTATGAAGGACCATCTATTTTAGAATATTTAGAAAACGTAACACCAGAAGCAGCGAGCGATACGCCTATGCGTTTTCCAGTACAATCGGTAATACGACCAAAAACCAATGCCTTTCATGATTTTAGAGGGTATGCAGGTAAGGTATATGGAAGTTCAATAGCGGTAGGAGACGAGATAACGGTACTGCCTAGTTTAAAGTCATCAAAAGTTCAAGACATATTCAGCTACAAAGATTCTTATAAAGAGGCCCAAGCGGGTAATTCTATAACACTCACGCTAGAAGACGATATTAATGTCACTAGAGGTGATGTTATTGTAAAGTCTACCGAAGTGCCTCAGCAAACCAAAGAGCTTACGGCAACCGTATGCTGGATGGATGACATGGTGCTTACGGCAGGTAAAAAGTACGAGCTGCAGCACACGACGCAGCGCATACTTGCAAAGGTGTCTCAAATACAAGAAATTATCCCAACAGATTTTTCTACACCAGAAACTGGCGCTAGTGAAGTGGCAATTAATGAAATTGCTACGGTACATTTTAAACTTGCCAAATCACTTTTTTATGATCGTTATACAGATCATAAGCAAGGAGGTTCATTTATCATTATTGACCCTATTACAAATACGACAGCTGGTGTTGGGTTTATACAGTAAGCCAATCATCACACTGTATAGAAAAACAAAGCCCATTCTTTAAAAAGAATGGGCTTTATCATTTATAGTTGTCTTAGTGTATTACTTCTTTGCTAAGAAAGGGTATCTGTAATCTGTAGGCGTTACAAATGTTTCCTTAATCATACGTGGGCTTACCCAGCGTAATAAGTTAAGCATAGAACCAGCCTTATCATTAGTTCCAGATGCACGAGCTCCACCAAAAGGTTGTTGCCCTACAACTGCTCCTGTAGGCTTGTCATTAATATAGAAGTTACCTGCAGCGTTTTTTAGAGCTTTAGTAGCCTCTTGTACAGCATAACGATCTGTAGAAAGTATAGCTCCCGTAAGTGCATACTCACTAGTCTCATCTACTAGAGTAAGCATGTCACTCCAATCTTTATCTTCATATACGTAGATAGTCATCACTGGGCCAAAAAGCTCTGTGTGCATCGTTGTGTACTTAGGATCTGTAGTTACAATAACAGTAGGCTCAATAAAGTAACCTTTCTTCTTGTCGTGTCCACCACCTACGATGATCTCTGCATTTGCATCTTCTTTTGCTTGGTCAATGTATTTTGCAAGCTTGTCAAAAGATCCTTCGTGTATTACAGCAGTAATAAAGTTAGTCATATCCTCTGGAGAACCCATTTTAAAAGACTTCACATCTTCTATAACGTACTCTTTTACTTCTTCCCAGATAGAAGCAGGAATGTAACCGCGACTTGCTGCACTACATTTCTGTCCTTGGAATTCAAAAGCACCACGCGAGATTGCTGTTGCAACTTGCTTAGCAGGAGCACTAGGGTGAGCAACGATAAAATCTTTACCACCAGTTTCACCTACGATACGTGGGTATGTTTTGTAATTGTGAATGTTCTCACCTATTTTTTTCCAGATATCCTTAAATACATGCGTAGATCCTGTAAAGTGTAATCCAGAAAAATCTGGGCTTGCAAGTACTGTATCTGTAATCATGATAGGATCTCCGTGTACAACTTGGATTACACCATCTGGCACACCAGCCTCACGGAAGATGTCAAGAATAATCTTAGCCGAAAGCATCTGGCTATCAGAAGGCTTCCATACTACTACATTCCCCATAAGTGCACAAGCAGCAGGAAGGTTTGCAGCAATCGCTGTAAAGTTAAAAGGAGTAATCGCATAGATAAATCCTTCTAGTGGACGATATTCTAATCTATTCCAAGCTCCAGAAGTAGATTCTGGCTGCTCGTTATAGATGTCTGTCATAAACTGCACATTAAAACGTAAGAAGTCTATAAGCTCACAAGCAGCATCAATTTCTGCTTGATATATAGTCTTAGACTGATTAATCATCGTTGCAGCGTTAATCTTTGCGCGGTATGGTCCTGCAATAAGCTCTGCAGCTTTAAGAAAGATACCTGCACGTTGCTCCCATGGAAGCTCTGCCCACTCTGTACGAGCTTCTAGTGCTCCAGTAATTGCTTGGTCAATATGTGTTTTTTCTGCAAGATGATACTCACCTACCACTTTTTTGTGATCGTGTGGTGGAGTGATCGTGCGTGTATTTTTTGTGCGCACTTCTTTACCATTGATGTACATCGGTACTTCTGTGTGTGCATTAAATAATTCTTTATAAGCTGCTGCTACGGCCTCGCGTTCTGGAGAGCCTGGAGCATACGATTTTACCTCTTCGTTTACAGCAACTGGAACTTGAAAAAATCCTTTTCCCATGATGTTTTTTTTGTTTTGTTTTTTACGAGTTGTAAAGTTACAAATTTAAGATAGGATGATACAGGTCTTTGGGAAGAGTGTAACAGGTGAGTTTTTTACGCTTTCGCGAAAGCGTAACTTAGAAACAAACCTTAGGAAACCTTACTATTCTTTTTTTCGTAATTTCACCCATTAAACTGCGACTTATCCCTCAATGTGTACTGTAACCTATATTCCTAAAGAAAATAATACGTTCATTCTTACGTCTAATCGTGATGAAGCGGTGGGTAGAACCACCCTCGCTCCAGACTTTTATGATGTGGATGGAACAAAGATGCTATTCCCAAAAGACGTTGTCGCTGGCGGTACGTGGATAGGCATTTCTGAAAAAAATAGGATGATATGCTTGCTTAACGGAGGTTTTGAAATTCATGTGAGAAAGGAAAGCTATGCAATGAGTCGTGGCATCGTTGTAAAAGAACTTCTTAAGGCAGCCGATTTGTCTGAGGCTATCGATACGTTCAATTATGAGGGTATTGAGCCTTTTACGATTGTAGCTATAGACTGGAGTAATACACTCAAGGCTACAGAACTAGTTTGGGATGGTGAGAAAGCGCATGTAACAGTCTTAGGTAAAGAGCCGAAAATATGGTCTTCATCTACCTTATATGATGCCACCATGAAGGATAAACGCCGTACTTGGTTTGCTGCTTTTAAAGAAACAACAAATTGGAGTAAAGAGAGTTTATTTGATTTTCATACCAAAGCAGGAGAAGGTGATGCACATGTAGACCTGCAAATTAATCGCGGCCTGTTAAAAACAGTAAGCGTTACTCAGGTAGAAAAAATAGATGACACTTGTGAGATGACGTATAATGATCTTCAAAAGGAAGAAGTTCACACCGCTCAATTTGAAATGATACCTGCGTGATATATAATGGAAAGATTATAGTGCTCGCTTTTCCAGATACGTTTGTAAAAATGTCTGATGAGCTCATGTGTAAAATTTTACCTCTCATGGGACTTGGTACGCGCACGCACATCAAGGCGGGTCATGCTGCATTAGTCCTTATAGAAAATGAGACTGGTAAAGCAAAATATTTTGATTTTGGCAGATATATTACTCCCAAAGGAAAAGGTCGTGTGCGAGGTGCAAACACAGATATTGAGCTGGAAGTTCCCGTGAAAGCTATTGTGAGAGAAGGAAATCTTGAAAATCTAGATGAGCTTTTGCTTTGGCTTGATGCACATCCAGAAAAAACGCATGGGTCTGGAAGACTTGTAGCTTCGCTTTGCTCGAACATTAATTATGAGAAAGCACTTGCTTACATTCACTCACTGCAAAATCAAGGAAGCGTTCCTTATAAAGCATTTGGGAAAATAGGAAGTAATTGCGCTCGCTTTGTTACAGAAACGATACTCGCTAGTACTGAGGAAAAGGCAATTATTAAATACTTAAAGCGTAATAAAAAATTTACGCCAAGTACCATTGGTAATGTAGAGAAAAGCGCATCACAAGAGGGGGTTTATCAGATTTTTAATGGTGTGATTACACCTTATAATTCTACTGCGCTACGCGAGAATCTTACAAATTACTTTGATAGACGAGTTCCCGCTGCATACACTGTTGAAGATGAGGTTGTGTTGCCAGAAAACGTTCACTTTCTAGAGGGCACAGGTAGTAGTGCTTATTTTCATCTTGAGATTCTCTCTGAGATAAAAGGTATTATTAGAAGATTTACTGAGTTTGGCGAGCAGGACTTTGAAGGTGTGGCAGCATTTCCAGACGGTTTCTCTGCCGTGAGTGATTATCGTTTTGTGTATGATAGTAACTGTGCATATTGCACGCTTGAGCAGGGAGATTCACTTTTTCGCCTTGAGCTTACTTCTCAAAAATTCTCGGCTATTAGTTTAAAGCAAACGGTGCACTCAGCTTAAATACTGGGATTTTTACTCTAAAATTACGTGTAGTAGTAAAGTTTACCATTTGGTAAAAACCTTGCATTGCCCCAAAGGCAGAGTTGAGCAAGCATCCAGAACTGTAGGTGTGGCTTTCGCCAGGTTTAAGAACAGGTTTTTTACCTATGACACCTTCTCCAGCAACGGTCTCTGGTGCGCTAAGGGCATCTGTGATTCTCCAGTGACGAGCCATGAGTTGCACGCTGTCTTTACTTTGGTTTGCTATCGTTATTTTGTAGCCAAAGGCGTAGCGCATTTTATGATTTTTATAAAATGTGCCCTCAAAGGTAGTCTCTACAGAAATTTTAATTCCTCTTGTAACTTGTTGTACCATTCTTAAAATAAAAGTGCAGTAATCGTAAAGAATATAAGTGCAAAAAATATGGAGCTTATAAAAAATACGATATTTAAAAATACGAATTTTATAAGTGTCCAGCGCCTCTTCTGTTTGTAAAAATTGCGCAGTGCCTTGTAAAAGTAGAACGGTCCTACTAGAATTAATAGTATGGCGGCTAGAATATTATCTCCTGGCAGTAATAGATCTGGAAGTAAACAGATAATTAATACCACAAATATCCAACTGAATATATGGAAGATAAAAACCAAGTGTTCCATGTAGTTAAATTTCTTCTTTGAGTAAATAAGCCAAAAGAAAAGGGCTACAAAAGGTGCCATGAAAAACAGAAAGAATGGGGTTTTAGAAAGTAGATATTTTGAGAATTTCACTGGATTTTCTTGGACACGCTGGAAGTCATTTGTCTTGGTGTATAGAAATATGTTGGTCTTTGTTTTAGGGTACCTTAAGCTGTCTAGCGCTGTTGCTGGATTTGATATATCTGTATGTTTATTAAACTTGTAGAAGTATTCTGCTTTGTGTGCTAGAATATTTAAATAACTGCCTGATCCTTTGTAGGCAGCGGTGAGTGAGTCGTCTGTAATAAATGTAAACTCCTTTTCCTCTTCTTTCTTGCGTTGCGCTTTTTTGGTAGTGATAGATACAATACCAGCGTTAATTTTTTCTTCAATCTCGTTGCTTAATGAGTCGGCTTGTTCTTGGTTGTAATTCTGCACATTGCTAAAATCCATTTCCTCTATGGATTTTTGAACATTTACAATATCCTCTTTACCATCATTTACTACGAAAGCACCCTTACTCAAATCTACTTCTTTAGGCTCTTGAAAAAGTCCCACTATTGCAAGTAGAATAAAATAAAAAATAGAAGCACTTAAAAAGAATCGAAAAGGGTTTGCATACTTAAGCCTCTTCCCGTCTACGTAGTTGCGGGTGATGGTGCCGGGTTTGAAGAGTAAATCTTTTATAGTGAACCTAAATTTAGAGTCGTAGGTGAAAACGCTTAGAACAAATTCGCCTATAAAATCTTTGAGCGTAAGTCTTTTGGTGGTGTTTATTTGACCGCAGTATGCACAAAAGCGGTCAGAGAGTTCTAGAGGGTGCTTGCAGTTTAAGCATTCTACGCCTCTATATCGCATCGCCTTTCGGCTAGTTGGTTTGATTTCTGTTTCCTTCACGATATAAATATAGGATTTTTAGAAGGATACGCTTTCGCGAAAGCGTAAAGAAATAATGCTAACTACATATTTTGTAATTAGTTTGTAATCTGGCTAGAGTTTGTGGTGCCATATCCTAATAACTCATCAAAGCGCCCGCCAGGCTTGCGGTAGTATACTAGTATCTGGTAATCATTTTCTGTCTGCCAGAAATTACCGTCTATATTATCTTTCTCTTCAATACTTCCATCTGCGTTTACTAGTACGTAGCGATAATTGTAAAATCCTTGTTTAAGCAAATAGGGTAATTCATAGCGGCGTGAGTCACCATTATAAGTAAGAGCAGTGCTTTTATCGATTACATAATTATTAAAGTTTCCATAGACATGGATAGATTGTCCGGCGTTAACTTCTGGATATTGTAAAGAGAAGTGAATCCACACATACTCTGCTTCTGTAAGTGGTGTGCGACCTTGCAAAGTGTTGATTAAGAAATTACCGTTAATATCTGGATTGTACGTGTATGGCTCATCATAACGAGCAGGGTTTGTGTAGAGGTAGTTGTGGTAGAGACTTTTAAGCTCTATGCTACGTATGGCAAAAGTAGAAGATCGTACATCCTTATTTTCAAAGTTGAAAAATTCATTACCACCCCAAAAAGCTGTTTCTTGATCATAGCGGTACTCAAGCTTACTCCCTATATTATATTGAGGATCTATGCCTGTAATAGCCGTTTTTAAGTTATTATTTTGGATGAGAACGGTGTGTAAATTAGTTTTTGGGTTGATGATGAGGTCGTCTCCAGAGTCTACAAAAAAGCGCAACACTTGTTTGCTGTCTATATATCTCAAGTCGCGAGACCTCTTAACCTCTGCTCCCACACTATATTGAGGATTAAAAATCATAAACTTACGAGAGAAAACAAGATTGTCATCCTCATCATAAATACTCAAGAGGTAATTACCTGTTTTAGTAAGTCTCTTAGTCATCTGATTAGGGATGCTCAGGTCGTAATGAGTGTAAAGTTGTAGGGTGGCAACCGAGTTTTCAAACCCGAGAATACGCACATTATCCATGCCATCCATAAACTCAGAACGTACGAGATTACTAGGTGTCCAGTCTGCATTATGATGTGTTATCTTATAAAAATAATCACGCTCATCTCCTATAATATCGTCAAAAGAAAGTCGCAAACTGCTCCCCAGTTTTATAATAGGCAGCGAGGTGCCGGTAGTGCTGTTTTCATTAAACTGTACAGTTTTTATAAATGCAGGTTCTGGAACTTCTTGCACTGCTTGAGCAGCAGCAGACAACGAAATTACAATCAATAAAATGGTGAAATATGGTCTCATAAAACATGGATGGATACCAAATATAAACAATTTTGATGCCGAGATATTGCGTTAATCAATATGGTGTGGCAAATGATGATGTTAGATGATTACGCTTACGCGAAAATGTGATAGCGGGAAGTGAATCTTAAAAATGGAGCATAATGTAAGATTGCAAGCATTTTACATTCCTTTTTAAGAATTGTGCGCCTCAGTTTGATGTTATTTTAAAATTAATTTTGCAGAGTCTTAGCCAAATAGGCTTAACAAGAATCTTAAAAAGAGATATTTTTTACGGTGAAAACGTTTGAAATATAGTGTTTTGAGAAGCTTTGTTTAATGAGTTGTGTAAAACATTATTTAGAAATGTTATAAATAATACTTTCACTTAGTCACACTCGGAAATACGGACGGTATTATGTAAATTTGCAAACCTCAATTTAAGAGGATTTTAGATAACATAAATCTACTGACATATGTCAAAAGACATCAGAATCAAAAAAGGTCTTGATATCCGATTAGTAGGCGAAGCAGAAAAAACAATTTCTGAGGCGCCTAGATCGCGTACCATTACTATTAGACCTTCAGATTTTCATCTCATTACTCCTAAAATGGTCGTAAAAGAAGGAGCGACCCTACAGGCAGGAGATGTAATATTTTACTCAAAGTCTCAAGAAGAAATCAAATTTGTATCTCCCGTAGCTGGAACAATTACAGAAATCAAGCGTGGCGCACGCCGTGTGATTACTGATATTGTAATTGAAGCAGATTATGCTGGTGCTACTCGTGATCTAGGAGCTTTAGGTGCATCTGCAAGTGCAGAGGCGATAAAAGCGAGATTACTTGAAGGAGGGGTTTGGCCATTTATCAAGCAACGTCCTTATGATGTTGTTGCAAACCCAACAGTAACTCCAAAGGCGATTTTTATCTCTGGATTAAATACAGGGCCACTCGCTGCAGACCTTGATTTTGTTCTTGCAGGTAAGGAAGCACACTTACAAGCAGCAGTTTCTGCACTTGCAACGCTTACTTCTGGAGGTGTTCATGTTTCTATAGGAGCAAGCTCTTCTATATTTTCTGGACTTAAGGATGTTGTAACTCATACAGTAAAAGGACCGCACCCAGCTGGGAACGTTGGAACTTTAATAAATAAAACAAGCCCAATCAATAAAGGGGAAACTGCGTGGACGATTGCTGCACAGGATCTAGCTATTATTGGAGAGTTGTTACTTACTGGAAAATTTAATGCACAGCGTGTAATATCTGTATCTGGTTCATCTATCAAAGCACCTAAGTATTATAAAACAATGATAGGGGCAGAGGTTTCTACATTTGCTTATGCTGCGGGAGTAGAGGGTGATAACAACCGTTTTATCTCAGGTAATGTGCTTACTGGCGATAAAATTAGTCCAGATGGAGCTTTAGGTTTTTATGCGACGGAATTTGTTGCTATCCCAGAAGGTGATGATTATGAATTCTTTGGGTGGAATAAGCCTGTTTTTGATAAGATATCTCCATCTAGAGCACTTACGTTCTCATGGATGCAACCTAATAAAAAGTATGATCTTGATACTAATACAAATGGTGAGCACCGTGCGTTTGTAGTAACAGGAAACTATGAAGAGGTTTTTCCTTTAGATATTTATCCTATGCAAATCCTTAAGGCTTGTATGGTAGAAGATCTAGATGAGATGGAAGCACTTGGTATGTATGAAGTAGCTCCAGAAGATTTTGCACTTACTGAATTCATGTGTGTGTCTAAACAGCCACATCAAGAAATTATCAGAAAGGGATTAGATGTTATGTATAAAGAAATAGGGTAAGTTATGGGAATGAAAGAAAGTTTACATAAGCTTAAAATGAAGTATGAAGGGAAGAAGATGGCTCCGGCTTTCAACGCGCTTCACACTTTTTTATACGCTCCTAACGAGACAACACATAGTGGTGGTCACATTAGAGCGGTAGATGATTTAAAGCGAACAATGAACACGGTAATCATCGCATTGATTCCTTGTTTGTTATTTGGAATATTTAATGCTGGATACCAGCATTACTACGCAGTTGCAGAAGTAGCTGGAACAGCAGCAGATTATAAGGCTGTAGGTTTCTTTGATGGAAATTTCTGGAACTGGGATAACTTTGCAATGGGAGCTTGGACAGTATTACCACTTGTTGTGGTTTCTTACGGTGTAGGTCTTTTAGTAGAATTTATTTTTGCAGTTATAAAAGGACACGAGGTAGAAGAAGGTTACCTAGTAACTGGAATGCTTGTGCCACTTATTGTTCCTATTGATATCCCACTATGGATGCTTGCGGTAGCAGTAATCTTTGGTGTAGTAATAGGTAAAGAAGTATTTGGAGGAACAGGGATGAACATCCTTAACCCTGCACTTACTATCCGTGCTTTCTTATTCTTTGCATATCCTACTTGGATGTCTGGAGATAAAGTATGGGTACACCAAGCAGTAGATATGGCTGGACAGCCAGATGCAATCTCTGGAGAAACTATCTTAGGTAGTTATGCACAGAATAGTACTGTTGCTTATGACTACTGGGACATGTTTGCTGGTTTTATACCAGGTTCTGTAGGAGAGACATCAAAACTTTTAATCATTTTTGGAGCGGCATTTTTGATCTTTTCAAAAATAGCAAGTTGGAGAATTATACTTTCTGCTGTAGCAGGAGCGCTAGTAATGGGGCTTATCTTTAATGGTGTAGTTGACGCAGGATGGATTGATAGTTCAAGTAAATTTTACGGATTAATGAGTGTTCCTTTCTGGCAACACCTTATCATAGGTAGTATCTTATTTGGTGCTGTATTTATGGCAACAGATCCAGTTACAGGATCACAAACTAACAAAGGGAAATACATCTACGGATTCTTAATAGGATTTATATCTATCATGATTCGTGTATTTAACCCAGCATACCCAGAAGGAGTATTCCTTGCAATCTTATTAATGAATGTATTTGCTCCTACTATTGATCACTACGTGGTTCAAGGGAATGTGAAGAAGAGAATGAAACGTCTTAAACTTAAAACAGCATAACGATGGCAAAGACAGACGGAAACGGATATACGATTCTATTTGCAACTATTATGGTAGTTGTAGTAGGAGGAGTGCTTGCAGGACTTGCAACAGGTCTTAAGCCAGCAATTAAAGAAAATGAGCGCTTTGAAAAGCAACAGAACATTCTGTATGCAATGGGTGTGAATGAAAATATTGAAGGTGAAGGTGGTGTTAACTTTATCCCTACTGATAAGGTAGAGGCAGAGTATGACAAATACATCAAGGAAGCTTACATTATACAGAGTGGTAAAATCACACAAAGTGATGAGGCATTTACTGTAGATATGAAGAAGCAAAGTAAATTACCTAAAAATGAGCGTAAGATGCCTCTGTTTGTAGGTGAGAAAGATGGTCAGAAGTTTTATGTTGTACCTATGTACGGTAAAGGACTTTGGGATGCTATCTGGGGTTACGTAGCTTTAGATGATAACTTGATTGTACAAGGTGTGTATTTTGATCACAAAGGTGAGACGCCTGGACTTGGTGCAAATATCAAGGAGCGTTATTTTATGGATGACTTTACAGGAGAGCAGATAATGTCTAAGACACAATATTCTGGAATCACTGTAGCAAAGGGTAATAACGATCCAAAAAACGAACGTAAAGAAGATAATAAAGTAGATGCTCTTGCAGGAGCTACTATCACAGGTGATGGTGTAAGTGCAATGATTAAGAGTACTCTTAAGAATTACGTTCCATTTATTCAAGATTTTAAAACCAAAGCATAATGGCGATACTATCAAAAAAAGATCAAAGACTTATACTTGATCCGCTTGCAGATGATAACCCAATTACTATTCAAGTATTAGGTATCTGTTCTGCACTTGCAATTACAGCGCAACTAAAAGCATCTATTGTAATGGCAATTTCTGTACTCTTTGTACTCGGGATTGGTAACGTAGTAATATCGCTTTTACGTAATGTGATTCCTTCAAAAATCCGAATCATTGTACAACTTATCGTTGTAGCAACGTTGGTAATTGTGGTAGATCAAACTCTTAAAGCATTTGCTTATGAGTTGAGTAAAGAGCTATCTGTCTTTGTAGGACTGATTATTACAAACTGTATTATTATGGGGCGTTTTGAGGCATTTGCTTTAGGAAACGGACCTTACAGATCATTCTTAGACGGTATAGGTAATGCACTTGGTTATGGTGTGATACTTATTATGGTAGGTTTCTTTAGAGAGCTTCTAGGTTCAGGAACACTTCTTGGATTTAAAGTACTTGGAGATCCTATTGAAAAAACAGGACTATACAGTATAGGATATGAGAACAACGGATTCATGTTGCTTTCACCTATGGCACTTATTGTGGTAGGTTTGATTATCTGGGTACAGAGATCAAGAAATCCTGCTTTAGTAGAAGAGAACTAAGAATTAATTTTCACGCTTTCGCGAAAGCGTAAACCTATAAAATCAAAGATATGTTAGAGCATATTGAATTATTTTTTAAATCCATTTTCATCGATAACATGGTATTTGCAACATTCTTAGGGATGTGTTCTTACCTAGCGGTGTCAAAAAAAGTTACTACTGCTGTAGGACTTGGAGCTGCAGTAATATTTGTACTTGCGGTAACAGTGCCTATTAACTGGTTACTTGATCAGTACATATTACGTGACGGTGCTTTAGCATGGTTAGGTCCTGAGTATGCAGATTATGACTTAAGTTTCTTATCGTTTATATTATTTATTGCAACTATTGCAACAATGGTACAACTGGTGGAAATTGTAGTAGAGAAATTCTCGCCATCACTGTATAACTCACTTGGTATTTTCTTACCACTTATTGCAGTAAACTGTGCCATCTTAGGAGGGTCATTGTTTATGCAATCTAGAGATATCCAAACGTTAGGTCTTGCCTTCAACTACGGTATATCTTCTGGTATAGGTTGGTTCTTAGCAATTCTTGCAATTGCAGCCATTCGTGAGAAAATACGTTACTCAAATGTTCCTGCACCTTTAAGGGGGTTGGGAATTACTTTTATCATCACAGGATTGATGGCAATAGGATTTATGAGTTTTGGAGGAATGCTTACTGGAGGTGATGAAGAAGAAGCTCCAGCAGTAGAAGCTGCACAGATAGAAGTAAAAGAAGAAGGTCAACCGGTAGCTATGATCGCTGTTGACAAAATTGCTAACGAAAAAGAAAACTAATTATGATACTAGCCGCATCAATGTCCGGCGTTGTCATCGCGACAATCGCTGCCTTTTTAGTACTTACGTTACTGCTCGTGGGATTATTGCTTTTTACAAAGCAAAAGCTATCTCCATCGGGACCTGTAACAATTACAATTAACGGAGAGAAACAAGTAGAGGTTGCCTCTGGAAGTACATTACTTTCTACACTAGGTAACAACAAAATATTCTTACCATCTGCCTGTGGAGGTGGAGGTACTTGTATACAATGTGAATGTCACGTTCTTGAAGGAGGTGGAGAAGCATTACCTACAGAAACGCCGCACTTTTCTCGTAAGGAACTTGCTCATGGAGCGCGTCTTGCTTGTCAGGTAAAAGTGAAGCAAGATATGAATATCACTATCCCAGAAGAAGTATTTGGGATTAAGAAGTGGGATGCAACAGTAGTACGTAACTACAACGTAGCATCATTTATTAAGGAATTTGTAGTAGAGATTCCTGAGGATATGGGGTACAAAGCTGGTGGTTATATTCAGATTGAAATTCCTGAATGTACAATCAACTATAAAGATATTGACATTACTGCTCACCCAGAAGAGCATGAAACTCCAGATAAGTTTCAAGCAGAATGGGATAAGTTTGGTCTATGGCCTCTTACTATGAAAAATAACGAGACTGTAGAGCGTGCATACTCAATGGCTTCCTTCCCTGCCGAAGGTCGTGAGATTATGTTGAATGTACGTATTGCTACGCCGCCATGGGATAGAGCAAAGAACCAATGGATGGATGTTAACCCTGGGGTTGCTTCATCATACATATTTGCACAGAAGCCTGGTGATAAAGTAGTGATCTCTGGTCCTTATGGAGAGTTCTTCATAAACGAGTCTGAGTCTGAGATGCTTTACGTAGGTGGTGGAGCAGGAATGGCGCCTATGCGTTCACACCTGTATCACCTTTTCAAAACCCTTAAAACAGGACGTACGGTTACTTATTGGTATGGAGGACGTTCTAAACGTGAGTTATTTTACCTAGAGCACTTCCGTGAGCTAGAAAGAGAATTTCCTAACTTCAAGTTTTACCTAGCGCTTTCTGAGCCTATGGAAGAAGATAACTGGAAAGTAAAAGATTCTACAGATGGAGAAGGAGACGGTTTTGTTGGTTTCATTCACCAAGTAGTAATTGATCAATATTTAAGTAAACATGAAGCTCCAGAAGATATCGAGCTTTACTTCTGTGGTCCTCCACTTATGAACAACGCTGTTCAGAAAATGGGAGAAGATTATGGAATTCCAGATGAGAACATCCGTTTTGATGACTTTGGAGGATAGTATATAATTTCGCTTTCGCGAAAATTTAAAAACCCGATACAGCAATGTATCGGGTTTTGTGTTTCTAGCCTCCTCGATGCTTTCAAAATTATCGGGTGGTTAGGTATAATTGTACGTGAATATTATCTTTGCACAATGGCAGAACTTCTTACAGAACAAGAGCTTCATAACCTCGCGATGAATATCGTGGGTGATGATCTTACTAGTCAAGGCTACGAATTTATGGCAGTAAATTCTAAGCTCAAAAAGGACCCGCAATTTGTGGCTCTCAAGGATAAAAAACTACATTTTGTTATCGTAAGAGCTCGTACGTTTCCAGAAGATGCAAATGTGTATGACGAAGCGCAGATGATTAGAATGCGAGATCATGCCCTCAAATTTGAAGCGCGTACTTTTTATGCTGGAGTAGGGTTAGGACACGGTGATAACTATCAGCTACCTGTTGAAAAGGATAAGCCATACCGAGAGATTTATAACGGACTTCAAGAAATAATGTAATGAGAATACTTTTACTATGTTTAGCTATCACCGTATTTTCTTGCAAACAAGAAAATACCGTTGATGAGATTATCATTCAAGGAGATGCGTTTGGAACTACGTATGCTGTAAAATATTTTGGCGCAGAGCAAGAGGCAATTAAAGTGAAAAGTGGTATTGATTCAGTTATTAATGTGGTCAATACATCACTGAGTACTTATTTGCCAAATAGTGACATATCTAAAATTAATAGTGGCGATAGTACTATTGTCGTAGATAGTATGTTTAAGGATGTATATACGCTTTCGCGAAAGCTAAATAAATCCACCTCAGGCTATTTTGACCCAACTGTGGGGACACTGCGCAATGCATATGGATTTGGAGATACTGAAGCGCTTAAAGTAATTGATAGTGCAGCTCTTGATTCATTAATGCAGTATGTGGGTTGGGATAAGGTAACTCTTACTGAAGATGATAAAATCCAAAAAACCTATCCAGAGATATATTTTGATTTTAATGCCGTGGCAAAAGGTTATGGTGTAGATCGAGTTGCAATTTTCATGAATGAAGAGGGATATCGTAATTTTCTTGTAGATATAGGGGGGGAAATAGTAGCTTCTGGGTTTAACGAAAGGAAGCAGGAGTCATGGGTAGTTGGAATAGAAAATCTTGACTCGCCCTTAGAGAAACGCACGCATAGCGCATTGGTCGGTCTAAGAGATAAAGCCATGGCTGGGTCTGGTAATTATAGAAAAAACCGAATTGATGAAGCTACTGGTAAGCAATATGTACATACTATAAATCCGCTTACGGGTTCTGCAGAGCGCAGTGATGTGCTTAGTGCAACCATTATCGCAGTAGACTGCGCTACGGCAGATGCTTGGGCAACTTCATGTATGGCAATGGGACTTGACCGTGCTAAGGAAGCTTTAAAAGGTCAAGATGTAGAGGCTTACTTAGTTTATGACGGTGGAGTGTATATGACGGAGGGGTTTAATAAATATATACAGGATTAACGTTTTAATAGAAAATGTCCAGCAACGTCTTCTCGGTTATTAAACTTTAATAAAAACCAATAGTCACTAGAAGGAAGTATTTTCCCTCTGTATGTTCCATCCCATCCATTAGATTGAGGTGATAGTTGCTTTAATAATTTACCATATCGATCAAATATGTAAATGGATGCTATATCTTCTATATCACCTATGCCAATGATTTTCCACTCATCATGATATCCATCACCATTAGGTGTGAAGTAGCGAGGGTAATCTAAAATGAGTTGTCTTTTAGTAACAGTGCCACATCCATTTTTATCTCTTACATAAAAGTCATAATAATCGTTAGTCAGTCCTGTAAAAGTATTGCTGTCCTGGAAGTTGCTTGCTTCGTTAATGGCATATTCATATTCGCCTAGGCCTTCCGTATTTACTATTGCAGTGTTATTGTTTTCCTCAAAACTTGTGACAGAAATTTCTGTGATATTTGCAGTTGAACTCGCTGTTACTATTGTATTGGAAGTAGCTCTACAGCCGTTATTGTCAGTCACAATTACACTGTAGTCTCCAGGTTCATTAATGGTTATTTGATTAAGTTCTGCTCCAGATTCTCCATTGCTCCATTCATAAAAGGCATAATTTGACTCTGTGGTGAGCAAAGCAGATTGAGATTGATTTGTGCAGACTTGTAAATTCTCAGGTAAAGTAATACTAAATGGTGTTGACACAGTAATGTCAAATGAGCCAATATTGAAGCACCCCGAGATGTTGTTTTCCACACGATAATACAAAGTTTGTGGATTTGTAACGTTCATGTAATTTAAATCCAAAGGTTCGGTTCCCGTACTTACATTGTCAAGAGATTCATGAAATGTTACAGCTATATTATTTTGATTATTTATTGACGGAATAAGTGTAGCTAAATCAAAAATTGTTCTCTCGTCTACAGGGCCGTCCAAGTCACATAATTCTTGATCTGGAGTTGGGTTTATAGTTGGAGTTTCTGGTAGTTGCGCAGTTCCAGTTGTAATGATGTCAAAGCTTTCATTACCTATTGCACGATTGATAAATACATAATAAGTTTGTCCAGCGAATACATCTATAGCACTTAAGAAGCCATCTCCATCGGCTCCTGGGCCTTCCGATACGTCGCCATTTGGTTCTGCTGTGGATAAGCCAGTTGCAGCTGGAACTCCTGCAGATTGTGGATTTGTGGTAGAGCATCTTACTGCCTCTCCTAGCAAATTACAATCATTTGTTGGGCCATAGACCGCAAAATCGTAGTCATCGATATTATTAGTGGGGTTTAAGCTAAAACCAAAAGTGCCATCGGATACAAATGTAAAACGTAACCAAATTGTATCAGAAAGGCCAAAAAAACATGATGGACGTGTATTATTAGGTAATGAAAATTCGTCAAATCCAATGCCAGCGGGTTCTATGCCTAATTCTAAACTGCCACATACTTGGATAGCATTAATACAATCATTTGAGCTTTGTCCCAATAGAACGCTAGAGCTAAAAAGAATCAGTAAATAAATTATTTTAGCAAAATTTCTCATTGGATTAAAAGTACATGAAAATATGATTATTTATAACAAACAGGTAGTATCTCACCTTGAGCTAGTCTATATCTATCTACTTCTTCTTGAGATAGGGTGTTTGTGTAATCAACTTCGTCTACTTTAAACCCTACGCTTCTTAGTTTGTCAAAATAGTCGCGACCGTAGACACGAACGTGATCATATTGTCCAAAAATCTTAGCTCTTTCGTCACGATCTGTGATGGTGTCATCTTCAAATGTTATGGATCTATCAAGTTCTTGAGGAATTTGTAAAATTGCCATTCCACTAGGTTTCAATACGCGATATAATTCTTGCATCGCCTTAGTGTCATCAGGGATATGCTCTAATACATGATTACAGAATATGAGATCATAACTGTTTTCGCCGAAAGGCAAATCACATATATCTGCTTTAACATCTGCTAGCGGAGAGTTTAAATCTGTGGTGGTGTAATCTAGGTGTGCGCTTTCGCGAAAGCGTTTATAAAAAGCTTGCTCTGGAGCAAAATGCAACACTTTTCTTGGTTTAGTAAAGAAATCTGTTTCCCGTTGTAACCAAAGCCATAAGAGTCTATGACGTTCGAGTGAGAGCGTAGATGGAGATAGTACATTCTCTCTTGGAGTACCATAACCGTACGGTAAAAATTTCTTAAATGTTTTTCCGTCTATAGGATCCTCGTAACGGTCACCTTTCAAAAAGGTAGCCATAATAGGTCTCACCACATAACTAGCCCTGATTAATAAAGGTCGCGGAATGGCGTTTAAGAAAAATTTGAAAAGCTTTTTCACTAGTTACAGCACTAAAGCTTGCTGACGAAAAGGAGTTTCCTCTTCGCTCTCAATTCCTAATGCTTTATAGATGTATGCAAAAGTGGATAGTAGCTCCGGCTTTCCATCAAGTATGGCTACATCATGTTCAAAGTGGGCACTTGGTTTATTATCACGTGTAGTTATCGTCCAACCGTCATTGTGCTGTGTGATATTGCGAGTTCCCATATTAGTCATAGGTTCGATGGCTACTACCATCCCTTCTATAAATTTTTTACCACGTCCACGTTTACCGTAGTTAGGCATTTCTGGATCTTCATGCATGGTAGTTCCTAAACCGTGACCTACGAGTTCACGTACTACACCATAGCCATGATCTTCTGTAAATTTCTGAATAGCGTAGCCTACATCACCTGTGCGGTTACCTATTTTGAGTTGTTCTATTCCCACGTAAAGAGATTGCTTAGTAACTTCAAGTAATTTCTTTACTTCTGGTGCTACTTCGCCTACTTCAAATGTGTATGCGTGATCTCCATAAAAACCATTTTTTATAGCACCACAATCTATAGAGATAATGTCTCCTTCTACAAGAGGTTTATTGTTAGGAATTCCATGAACGACCTGGTCGTTAGGACTCATGCAAAGTGTGTTCGGAAAATCATATAACCCCAAGAAACCTGGAATCGCATCTTGTGAACGTATATAGTCTTCTGCTATCTTATCGAGATATAGTGTGGTTACTCCCGGTTTTACCTCTCCAGCAAGTATGCCTAAGGTGCGAGATACTACTAGCGCACTCTCACGCATTAATTCTATCTCTTCTCTTGTTTTCTGTATAATTGCCATTATGCATTTTCGTCTTTAAAAAGCTCCTCTATGCGAGACATAAAGCTCTTTTTTGATTGTTTTCTAGCAGGTTTACTGCGTTTCTGTTTAAGCGTGGGTGATGTCTCATCACTGCTACCTAATATTTGATAGATCTCACCCCATCCCATCATACCACGTACATCGCGATCGTCAATAAAAATATCTGCGTTGATCTTGCGGCTTATCTCTTCACTTAAAGCTTCCTCTGGATAACTTTTATTTATGGCATAAAATGTAATGCCATTATCCGCACAGAACTGCACGGCTTCATCTAAGCGAGCACCACTTCTATAAGTCCATAAGATGAGTCTGTTTCCTTCTTGTTGTAATTTTTTAAGAGTATCAAAAGCAAATAGCATAGGCTTACCAATTCCAGGGTATGCATTTTCTACAATGGTACCGTCAAAATCTACAGCTATGGTTTTTGTTGTTTCGATTGCTTTAAAGTTTATGCAAAATTACAAAAAGATCAACGGTTAGTTATGCATAATAGCAAAGGGCTTCTAACGATTTATTAGAAGCCCTTTATTATAAATTAAATAGTTGTTATTGTATCAAGTCACCTTTTGGGTCTGGGCCATATTGATTAGGGCCGTGAGTTCCTTCTGTAGCCATAAGTATCAATAACCAAATACCGCCTATAAACGGGACAAAGCCTATAAAGTACCAAGTGCCGCTTTTACCTTGGTCATGAAGCCTGCGCACTACTACCGCAATACTAGGTATGAATAGAGCGACTATGTACAGAAAAAGTAATAGACCTCCTATCATCATTAGTGCTTCGCTCTCCATAACTGCTCCAGCAATAAATGGTATGTACGAAAGAACTACAAAAATTACATTAAACAAGGCAAACATCCAATATTCTTCCCTACGTGCTCTTCCTTCAAAGTTTGCATAATTGTCTCTTACTACTTTTAAATACCATTTCATAAATTGATTGTGTTTTGATTAATGTTTAAGGCGCTAAACTAATAAAATTAATATCTCCTTTGAAAATTATGTCAAAAATAAAACCCTCATGAAGATGAGGGTTTTAAGATTAAATGTTGATTCTCTACTTACTCAGCATAAGCATGCTTATAATCTGCGCCAGATAGAATCTTTGCCATATCTTTCTCTAAGCTTTCTAGAGGATACTCTACAATGCGACCTAGTTCTTGACCATCTTTCATAAAAATGAATGTAGGCACATTTGTTATATCTTTTCCTTTTACTAGTTCTTCTGGAGCTGTTTTATCTTGTGAAACAGTGATAAGTTTTACTGTTTCACTTTCGTAATCTACTTCGTCAAGGATTTTGAAAAAAGCAGGCACCTCACGCTGGCTGTCCTCACACCATGTTCCCATGAAAATGGTAATTCTTACATCTTTAAGGCCTTCCTTGATAGCCGTAAGAGACTCCACGTCTATCGTGTGATTCTTATAGCTATTCATAAACCATTCGTTATATGGTTCAGACTCTAGGGTTTCTCGTTCTTGTGCGCCCAAAAGGATGGCAATCCCATTGTCGTCCACATTTTCGTCAATTACTTCTACCTCTTCTACCACCACAACTTCTTCGGTAGTGGTTTTTTCTTTACAAGAGAAAGTAAGTGCTATAATAGCTGCTAAGGCAATAATATTAGTTTTCATAAGAGTGTTTATAAGGTTCTCCATTTAAAATTTTAAGCATGTCTTCTTCAAGACTTTCTACTGGACGCTCCACAATACGGCCTATTTCTTTACCATCTTTTTTAAAGATAAAAGTAGGTACACGTATGATGTTATTACCGTCAGTATATATTGTAGGTTTCTTTTTGGTACGATCTACTGTAATAAGCTCTAAGTCTTGATTTTTAAAAGAAGCATCATCTAGTATTTTAAACATTCTTGGTGTTTCACGTTTACTATCTCCACACCATGTTCCCATAAAAGTGGTGATAGTAACGCCTTCTAGCCCTTTTTCTATATCATTTATGTAATCTGTATTTACTACATATTTTGCATAGTTAGGATTGAACCAACTATCAAAAGGAGCTTGCTTTAGTGCACTTCTATCTTCTTTACCTACTAACATTGTTTTAACTTTAGGAGCAGGTTTTACCACTACTGCTGGGAGTGCAGGTTTAACAGGTGTTTTCGGTTCTACGGTTTCTGCAACTTGAGGTGTAGGAGTAGCTTCTGCTACTTTTTTTGAGCTATCACAACTTGACATAAGTGCAAGAAGTGCGAGTGTTATATAAAAATTTTTCATTGTCTATGTAATTTATATTAGTGGTGTACAATCCATAACTGGTGGTTGGTCTACGCCTAGTAGTTTTAAAACTGTAGGTGCAACATCAGATAGAATACCATTGTTGATTTTTTTGATATCCTTATCAACTAGAATTACGGGTACTGGGTTTGTTGTGTGAGCCGTATTTGGAGAGCCATCAGGGTTAATCATTACCTCTGCATTTCCATGGTCGGCAATGATGATTACAGTGTAATCATTTTCTTCGGCGGTGGTAACGATATCTTTAACGCAAGTATCTACAGTCTCACAAGCTTTAATTGCTGCCTCCATAACGCCCGTATGACCTACCATATCCGGATTTGCAAAGTTGAGACATACAAAGTCTACGTCTCCTTTGTTTATTTCTGGAACAATTTTATCACGTATTTCAAAGGCGCTCATTTCTGGCTGTAAGTCGTAGGTGGCAACCTTAGGCGAGGGTGCTAGCAATCTAGACTCTCCATCAAAAGGTTCTTCACGGCCTCCAGAAAAGAAAAATGTTACGTGTGGGTACTTCTCAGTCTCAGCGATGCGTATTTGCTTTTTTCCAGCATTTGCAAGTACCTCTCCTAAGGTATTTACTAAGTTATCTTTATCATAGATGACTTTCATACCTGTGAACGTGTCATCATAATTTGTCATGGTAACGTAGTACAAGTCTAGCTTTTGAGTGTCTTGCTCAGGAAAATCTTTTTGAGACAACATTTCTGTTAGTTCGCGACCACGATCTGTTCTAAAGTTAAAGAAGATCACCACATCACCTTCTTGAACGGTAGATATACTCTCGTTATCTTGGGTTACGAAAAGCGGATCTATAAACTCATCCGTCTTACCAGCATCGTAGCTATCTTGAATAGACTGTACAACATCTTTAGTAGGTGTTCCAGCACCTTTGGTAATTAGACTATATGCAAGAGCAACACGTTCCCATCGTTTGTCTCTATCCATCGCATAGTAGCGACCTATGACAGATGCTAGTTGTGCGTTGTGCGCTTTCGCGAAAGCAGAAATATCTCCTATAAGTTCTTTTCCAGATTTTGGATCTACATCACGACCATCTGTAAATGCGTGGATGTAAGATTGAGGAACTCCTGCATTTTCGGCAGCGAGAATAAGACCTTTAAGGTGGTTGATGTGTGAGTGTACACCTCCATCAGAAACAAGACCGAGAAAGTGAACAGATTTATTGTTTTCTTTCGCGAAAGCGAAAGCATCCTTCAATACTTGCTCATCTTTAAGCGTATCATCTTTGAGTGCTTTATTGATTTTAGCAAAATCTTGATATACAATACGACCTGCACCTAGGTTCATGTGGCCTACCTCGCTATTGCCCATTTGCCCTTCTGGAAGGCCTACATTCTCACCGTGGGTGAGTAGCTGTGCGTGTGGATACTTATTATAAAGGCTATCTATAAATGGCGTTTGCGCTTGGTCTACGGCAGATACTTTCTTGTCTGGAGCCATGCCCCATCCATCAAGTATCATTAGGATTGATTTCTTGTTCATGATCTTAAGTTGAATAGTAAAGATAAAAACAAAACCTCGCGAGAGCGAGGTTTTGGGTATGTTTTGACGAAAACGGTTGCGCTACATTGTAGCTGGACCCGTGTAACCATATTTCTGGATACTCTCCTTTATTTGTT
This sequence comes from Dokdonia sp. R78006, assembly GCF_042466145.1. Taxonomy (NCBI): domain Bacteria; kingdom Pseudomonadati; phylum Bacteroidota; class Flavobacteriia; order Flavobacteriales; family Flavobacteriaceae; genus Dokdonia; species Dokdonia sp. R78006. The sequence continues at coordinate 1,611,073 of NZ_JAXHBU010000001.1, forward strand.
CAATACGATTCTCTGGATCTGGGTGTGTGCTAGAGAATTCTGGTTGGCTACTGCCACCACTTGCTGCCTTAAGTATTTTCATCACGCCAATCATCTGATACGGATCATACCCAGCGCGTATCATAAAACGTACACCTAGGTCATCACTTTCTAACTCGTCATCACGACCATTACCTAACAATACACTCTGACCTATAGAACCTGCAGCACCGCCCATGCCGCCGCCTACCTCTGCCCCCATAGAGATGGTAGACCACATACTAGAGTTTTCGGCACGTTCTGCGCTATGTTTTCCAAGGACGTGACCTATCTCATGGCCTAATACGCCAGCCACTTGATCTTCGTTTTCAAGTTTTGAGAGTAGGGCATAGGTGATGAAAATTTGTCCTCCTGGGAGTGCAAAAGCATTTACCGTTTGCTCATCTCGTAGTAGGTGAAAATCATAATTATACGGAGTCTCGCGAGCCATGCTTTCTTGTACGAGCTTATTTCCTACTTGATCTACAAAGGCTTGAAGTTGCTGGTCTGGGTGTAAACCGCCATGCTGCTCTGCCATTTGAGGTGCATACTGTATTCCCATCGCGATCTCCTCATCTGGAGACATGCTTATCGCCTGTACTTTTCCGGTATATGGGTTCTCCTCGCGGTTACTGCAATTCTTAAAAAGTGCAAATGCAACGATGGCAACTCCAATAAGTAATCTGATCTTAAGACCGCTACCTCTTTTCATATTATAAGATGGTTATTTTAGTTATGATTACAAGGTAATAAAAACTCATAAGTCTTGCAGTATTATGGGTGTTATAGAAAACAAAAAAATCCAAGCAACTTGCGTCACTTGGATTGTATATGTAGAATAATCGTTTTTTATTTTACAGCGACTCTCCAGCCATATTTATCTTCTGTGCGGTTGTACTGTATGTCGTTTAAGTCTTTTTTAAACTTCATACCGTAGCTATTTTCTGGTGCGTTGAGTTTGTGATCTTCACCTTTATAAGCAAAGCTCTTAAAAGGAACAACTACTGCGGCAGTACCTACGCCAAAAATTTCTTTAAGCTCACCAGCTTGTGCAGCTGCTACAATTTCTTTTACAGACACTGGTCTTACTTCTACTGTAATTCCTGCTGCTTCTGCAAGTTGGATAACACTTTTACGAGTAATACCGTTAAGAATTGTATCATTAGTAGGAGCTGTAAGAAGTGCATCTCCCACACGGAAGAATACATTCATCGTACCAGCTTCTTCTAGGTATTCATGTGTATTTGCATCTGTCCAGATTACTTGCTGGTACCCTTCTTCTTTTGCAAGATTAGTAGGGTAAAACTGAGCAGCATAGTTACCTGCAGCTTTTGCATAACCTACACCACCACTAGCGGCACGGCTATACTTTTCGGCAAATACTACGCTCACTTCTCCAGAGTAATAAGACTGTGCAGGAGCAAGGATAATCATAAACTTATACCTATCTGCAGGTGATGCAGATACTCCAGGTTGCGTTGCAATGTGAAACGGGCGAATGTAAAGCGAGTTACCGTCACCAGCTTTGATCCATGCTTCGTCAAGTTTAAGAAGCTCCATAAGACCTTCCATAAAAATATCTTTAGGAAGTTCTGGCATTGCAAGACGAGCAGATGATGTATTAATACGCTCCCAGTTATCTTCTGGACGAAATAAGAAGATATCACCATTATCATCCTTAAATGCTTTCATTCCTTCAAAAACAGCCTGTCCATAGTGAAAAACTTTTGCACTAGGATCCATAGAGATAGGGCCATAAGGAACTATTTCTGGTTGTTGCCACTTGCCATCTGCATATTCCACAGAAAACATGTGGTCTGTAAATACGCTACCAAAAGCAAGGTTACTAAAATCAACATCAGCAATTTTACTGTTGTTACGTTTTGTAATACGAAGTGTAGAGGTTGTTTCCATAGCAACAAATTTAATGATTTGTCATCCTTGTCGAGTGATTTTTGCATAATTTTACGATGTTCAACTAAAAACCAACCTATTATGAAAATATATGCAACGATATTCTTAATTTTCTTGACATTACTAAGTTGTAAAGAGGTTAGCAATGAGAGTGATAACGCTTTCGCGAAAGCGGAAACTGAAAATAAAGAAGCTCAAGAGATCTACGCAAGCTATGGAGAAAAGATATCTGCAGCAGGTGCAATGACCAAAATCGAGATCTCAGAAAAATATGCAGCTCTTGCCGAAGGCGATACGGCTGTAGTAAAATTTGAAGCACCAATTAATGATGTTTGCGCCTCAAAAGGTTGCTGGATGCGCTTAGATATAGCAGATGAGGAACAAGTTTTTGTAAAGTTTAAAGATTACGGATTCTTTGTGCCTACAGATACTAAAGATGGAAATGCTGTAGTAGAAGGAAAAGCTTACTTAGAGGAAGTATCTGTAGATGAACTGCGTCACATGGCAGAAGATGCTGGAAAATCTAAAAAAGAGATAGCTGCGATTACTAAACCGGAGCGCGAGTTACGCTTTATGGCAGATGGTGTGTTAATTAAAGCAGACTAAGCCACACTTTATAAAATCATTAAAAAAGGGTAGGCGTATGCTTACCCTTTTTTACTAGTATTACCTAACAGAAATGAAGAGAGAAATTATAACTACAGGAGACGGCTCAAAGACGATACATATTGCAGAGTGGGATGAGCAGTATCATTCTAAACATGGAGCGATACAAGAAGCACGTCATGTGTTTTTAATGACCGGAGTAGAACACTATGTTACACAACATCGAGATCAAAAAAAAATTGCAATACTAGAAATGGGTTTTGGTACAGGACTCAATGCGTTGCTAACCTATTTTGAGGCACAAAAGCATCAAGTCTCTTTTAACTACGTGGGAGCAGAAGCCTATCCCGTTACATCAGAGGAAGCTGCAGCAATGGATTATGCTAGTCAGCTAGAGGAAGAGGATGCAACAAGCATTTATAATAAGTTACACGATGCTACGTGGGAAGAGGAGTCAAAAATCAGTGATGATTTTAAGCTTACAAAGCGTAAGCAGCGTTTTGAAGATATTAATGATACTGAGGTTTTTGATTTGATTTATTTTGATGCTTTTGGTCCAAGAGTTCAGCCAACATTATGGACAGAAGAGATTTTTACAAAAATGTTTAATGCATTAAAACCTAACGGTGTGTTGACAACATATTGCGCTCAAGGAGCCGCAAGGAGAGCAATGCAAGCTGTAGGCTTTCAAGTAGAGCGGTTACCTGGACCTCCAGGAAAACGCGAGATGTTGAGAGCGACTAAGCTTGGTCTCTAAGTTTTTCGACAATTATAATAAAGAGATATCCGCCTACATAAGCGAGCATATCCCACCACGAGAATGAGGTGCCTAGAATAATGCGCGCGAGTTCATTATCTGCTAGGCCTGTGTAGTTTATAAAGGAAATTGCTTGTAGGCCTTCTACTATAAAAGCAAATAGTAATACCGCCAGCGCCGTAATGTTTTTGCTTTTAAAACTTCTCGGAATATTAAACAACCCCATTATAAGCACATAGATTAACACTACAACGATACTATCGCCTAAGTAAGGTCTTATGAAATCGTCATGTACGTAAATGGCAATAAATATTTCCGTTGCTAGTAGGACTAAGAATGCGATGATGTATTTAATTGATAAGCGCATTAGTTTTTGTGTTTTGAATGAGTGAATTGTAGCCCAAAAAAGGATAGAATCATGATAGCTGCATAACCAAATGTGACCATCCAAGTTTTACTATTTATAAATGGATGCCTAATTTGATTCCATATGTCGTTAGTAAGACCTGAGGGGTTTTGAATAATATCCCAGCTATTCCATCTTAAAAATCTACCTAGATAAATACCAAAGCCACAAAGGATAAATATGCCTATGGTAACATAAGGAATATATCGAGATCTCAATTTTAAAATGAGTAGATTTTGCATGTCACTTACCGTTAAGTACATTATAAATAGCGCGTACCAAACAAAGGCTGTCAGCATTAAGATGTCGTACCAAATAACATCTAGAGTACTATGCTGTAAGTGCTGTAGGTCACTTATTAAATAAGGTGTATTTGGTAAAAACAGTAACCATATCATTGCTATAGGAATCCACTTCCAGTTAGCTTGCATCCATTGTTCTTTTGATACTAGAAGTAGTGAGCAAGCATAGGGTATAAATGCAAGAAACAGGTTCCACACTAAAAAGAGAAAGAAAAATGACCCAGTCATCTTAATGCGTATTGCAAGTAAAATGAAGCATAATAAAAGACCTCCTATGAGAATATAGAATTCTCTAAGTTTTGAGATGATAATTTTTTCCATGACTATAAAAAATTAAGAACAATTGCTCCACATGCAAAAGCTAGCGGAATATTTAATAGCATAATGACTAGTGTCAAAAAATGCTCTGGAAGCTCATTGCGATGTATTGCAGCATTAAAGAATACCCATATAAAAACCACAAGATGTACGATTACTGTTGGGATTAGGTGTAAATAACCTGCCATAGCAACTTCAATATCTTTTGTAATCATATATACAAATACAAATAAGATCCCAAGACAGGCACTAAATGCTGCTAGCTTTATCGCAAATCGATTAATTGCGTGCTGCGGTGTCGGTAATTTCATAAGTTGAGGTGTTTGGGTTTAGTAGGCCTAGAAGTGTTTTGGATTGCCAGGTTTCTTCAGATAAAGAAGTTTGCCATTGCTCATATCTATGTTGAATACTTGTACGATTCATAGGTTTTTCGGGGTGCGCTTTCGCGAAAGCGTGTAAAATATCTCCATTGCTACTCCCCATAGAGAGGAGATAATTGACATCTGGAGAGGCTACTTCATGCAGATTATATGTAGTAATCACACGATCCCAACTAAAACTTGAAATCATGATAACAAGCACAAAAGCAGTACGGGTATTTGCTTTGAGCATAAATAATAGATTGAGTTTACGAGCAATTTTTACATAAGTGGTAATCATACCAGCAATACATAGTGCGAGGTAGATAAAGACACCTATTCTTTTGTAAGTAAGCCCGAAACCACTGCTGTACATATAGTTTTTGTAAGCCGTGAATAGGATGATAATTATGTTAAGCGCAATCCAGATATAGGTAAAACGTCTTAGTGTCTCACTTTTTTTGTAAAAATTAAGATTACCGCGAAAGAGAATTAATATCGTAGTAATCGCAATAATAATAGAAGTGATAAGCGCACTCACGCCATCGTGTACCGTGGTAGAAAGTGTAGCTGCATCCGCAAGCGGATCATGAAGTATATACCAAATATCTGTAGTGATAAATATTATAATGAGCGCATTAAGTGCTCCTAATAGAATGGTGCCCAGTAGTTGTTCTCTATTAAGGGTAGTAGCTTTAATGTCAGATATAGGTTGTTCAGATAGAGTAGTGGAAGCATTGCGATCTATTGTGGTAAGAACATCAAGCTCTGCTTTTGAGGTTAGATTTATAATTAAATAGTACCCCATAGCTGTAGTGAGTATCCAATTAAAGTTTATAAAATCAAGATTAATAGCCGCAATCCATTCACCTAGTATAGGGTTTGCTTTACCATAAAGCATCGCAAAAACCACTACCAGCGTAGTGACAATAGCTGTGGTAAGGATGATAAATTTATAATTGTGATTACTTTTTACCTTAGGGATGTCTTTATTAGGATTCATCGTACTATGTAAAGCACCTAGCAAAGATTGATACAGTCCGTTGAGCCACTGGACATATACTGCGTTTTTAATTCCCGAGATACTACCTGCAAATACAATAAAAGCCAAAATACAAGTGGTCATCGCTAGCAAACTATTTACTGTAAATACAAATACGGTACTCAATAGATAGAGCCCTGCAGCAAGGAGAAATGATTTGTTGGACTTGGTTTCCGGACGAATGATAAGAACCGCTACTACTGCAATTATTGAAAATAATAGCATATTGAGGCCAAGGCTTTGACCGTAAAATAGAAGACTAAAAAGTATAGCGCCTAGACATCTGATTATTGAATTTTTCATGAAAGTTTGATTTTTAAAGTATGTTGTAAATCTGCGAGTGGTTCTGTGAGAAGCTCTAAGTAATTGAGGTTATAAAATCGATTTGCCTTTTTTCCTCTCTTGAAAGCTTTTATAAATGACTTAAAATGATCTATAAATAATGTTGAACCTACGGTGAGTGCAATAAAGAGGTATAGAGATCGCTTTCCATTCCCAAAGAGTAGCCATTGCATGGCGATTTCGTCAGGCACAGTAATACTAGTAGCAGTAAGTACGTGAAAGACGTCGTGATCTTCTAGTTGAGGTTCTGAAGTGAAGTGATGAGTAAGTAAAAAGCAGCCTAGATGATAACCTAGCGTTTCTGGTGAGTACTCTAGTAATTCTTTAAGAGAAATTCCCCACGCATCTTCTTGCTTAAAAAGCATTTTATAAGGGATTTTACTCCATTCATATAGGCGTTCTAGTAATAAATAACGAAGTGTTTCCATAATTATAAAGTACTTTGTATTTCAAAGTAAAATGATAAAAAAATATATAGTTAGTTGTTGCCTAATAACTTTTCAAGCGCTTCAATGTGTTTTTTAAATGCATTTTTACCCTTTGTTGTGACACTATAACTCGTGTTAGGCTTGCGGCCAATAAATGCTTTTTGGACCACGATATAGGCTTCTTTTTCTAATGCTTTTGCGTGACTTGCAAGGTTACCATCTGTCGCTCCTAGAAGTTCTTTTAATTCTTTAAAATCTGCCTTTTCATTCACCATAAGCACGCTCATAATCCCTAGGCGGATACGATGATCAAAAGCTTTGTTTATGTTGTTTATGATGGACATTGTTGTGTTTTGTGGCGTCTATATGATGTGGTATACGCTTTCGCGAAAATTTTAGTTGCTTCTATCATATTTATTATACATGATTGCTCCATAAATAATATGAAATACACCGAATCCCAATGCCCAAAAATACAATCCATATCCTATAAATTGAGTAGCAAAGAGACCAATAATCACATTTGCAAGTCCTAGGTATTTGATATCTCCTAGTGTGTATTTACTCGCGTTTACTAAGGCTAGGCCATAGAAGATAAGTGTTGCTGGAGCAATAAGACCAACAATACCATATTGAATAAGTACGATGGAGAAGGCGCCTCCCGCAACTAATGGAATGGCAAAATTTGCAATAAGTCGTTTTGACGAACTGTCCCAAATGGACTCTTTGTTTTTAGCCGCTTTTTTATAAGTTAAAATAATACCAGTTCCTATAGCAAGAAGTAATGTAACGAGAAATAATATGATTAAGTTTCCAGCCAATTCTACAGAAGCAAACATGCGCATAATAAGATTCAAAAAATCTTCTCTATTTGTAGCAAAGAGCTGAATATGTCCTTGTATTAAATAATGAGCAATAACGGCAGCCACAAGAGCATACACTCCAGCAAGTATACCAGATAACCCACTTAATGACATAAAACGTGAAGATTTGCTCATCATCGTTTTGATGCTGGCAATGTCTTCTAGATATTTTGATGACTCCATAATAAAGTACTTTGAAATTCAAAGTTAAACTTTAATTTTGAATTTTAGCAAACATTATAAATTATTTTTTTCTAAGTGGTGTGAGATATGCGCTTAGTGGTAATCTAGGTAGGTTATGGGGGAATGTAGACTCTTGGAAAGAAGCTGTTATTGCTTATTCTTAGATAGATAAGGCATGCGTTAAGAAACAACTGCATGACTCCATAGCCCTGATTGCAATGAAAATCCCGCAATGGAGCGCTAGCGCAATAAGGAATTGTAATGTAAAGCGGGTAGTACTCGCAAAATAAACAAAGTCCCTTCCCCTTCTGCTCAAAAAAGAAAGAATGAATGTAAAAAAGGGTAGGGAATTCTTAAAAAACCGTATCCTGAGTCTCGTCTGTAAAATACTCTAGAAATTTCATGCCACGGTAAGAGTTACCGTGTTTATTGAGTTTTGGGCTCCATACGGCGATAGAAAATGCGTTAGGCAAAATAGCAACCATACCGCCACCTACACCACTTTTACCAGGTAACCCTACACGGAAGGCAAACTCACCAGCCTCATCATAAAAGCCGCAGGTTTGCATAATGGCATTTATGCGTTTTGCCTGAGCGGGTTTTACTACTTTCATATCTGTTTTGATCTGCTTACCTTGATTTGCAAGAAACCCAAAAGTATAAGCCAGCTGCTCGCACGTCATCTCTATAGAGCAGAGGTGAAAGTATAAATCTGTTACTTGATTACATGTGTTATGAATGTTCTCAAAGGACTTTATGAAATTTGCTAGTGCATAATTTCGATAGCCGGTTGCCTGCTCTGAGGCGGCGATATCGGTTGCGTATTGTAAATCCTTAATTCCTGATACTTCTCGCACGTAATCTAATAATGCGGTTTTAGGATCATCAAAGAGGTCGCAAATAATATCACACATTACAATCGCCCCAGCATTAATAAGAGGATTTCTCGGGATTCCGTTCTCACTCTCCAGTTGTACCAGCGAATTAAAAGCAGTTCCAGAAGGTTCAAAATCCATGCGTTCCCAGAGTTTATCGCCTATTTTTGAAAGCACAAGGCTTAAGGATAAAACCTTAGCAATACTTTGTATAGAAAACTTTACCGTGGCATCACCGCAAGTGAACTGTTCTCCGTTTTTTGTAATGAGACAAACGCCAAATTGATCTGGATTTACGGTCGATAGCTCAGGGATATAGCTAGCCACATCACCTACATGCTCCATTTTCAACACTTTCTGGTATGTGTTATCTAGTATGTTTTGGCAATCTATCATTCTCTAATTATTCTGCAATGTTAGTGTCTCAACGAGTCGTACGCCAGTTGCTGTTTTTTCAAATAAAAATGAGGTACTTCCTCCTTGATAAAATGTAGGATACTTTGCGGTGCGTTTACGCTTTCGCGAAAGCATTTCTATCACAAACATATCATTCTCGGTCTCAGAAACATAAAGCTGGTAGCGTGATCTTCTTTTATCTCGTACTTTTTTAAAAGCAGGAATCTCGATGGGTTGGTATAAATCACCAAAGAAGTTCTCAAAATCTTTGTCTGCAAAACGAGTGTCCATACCATCTAGCCAGAATGCATAGGCTTGATTTGTAAAACTTACGGTCTCTGCCGAAGCTGTAATTACAGTGGCTCCCGTCTGTTTAAATTCTGGCGTTTTTTTGATTAAAGCGACAGCCTTTTGATATGTCTCCGTAGTTTCTTGCGCTTGTAGTCCTAAGCTCAAACACAAAATGGTGATAAATATTGATAGTCTCATTATAGTACTTTTCCTTTTATTTTTTTCCAGACAGTGAGTAGTGATCCTCCAGATACAACGCAAATGCTCAATCCAATAAGTGCATTAGTAAGTTGGCCATAAATGAAGTAACCCGTAGTAAATAACGTTCCGTAAATTAATACACATCCTAGCAACATTGCGACAATACCCATAGGTACACTCCACTTTTCTGTAGTTTTTATGATGTTTACTTGTTCTTGGTCTGCTTGAAGTATAATTTTTTTCCATCCTGGACCTCCAGGTTGTGTTTTTCTATAGAACGCATAAAGTGTTTCTTTAGTTTCTGGTTGTGTGAGATAGGTGACAACAACCCAAATAAGCGTCGAGCTAAATACCACAAAAGGAAATTTTGCATACGCTGGCAACATTCCGCTAGCTCCAAAGAGTGTTTCACCCAGTGAAGTAAACTCTATGAGGATAGAAATCACACCAGAGGCAAGCATGGCGCTTATCTCTGTCCACGCATTAATACGCCACCAGAACCAGCGTAGTATAAAAATAAGCCCAGTACCTGCACCAAACATCAGTATGATATTGAAGAGTTGTAGTGCATTTGTAAGAGCAAGCGCGATGAGTGCGCTTATCACCATAAGAATTACCGTGGTAATACGACCTACAGCAACGAGTTCTTTTTCTGTTGCATCAGGTTTAATTTGTTGTGCATACACGTCATTTACTACATAAGATGCTCCCCAGTTGAGGTGTGTACTTATGGTACTCATATATGCGGCAGAGAGTGATGCGAGCACGAGACCTAGCAATCCGCTAGGTAACATTGTGAGCATTGCAGAGTACGCTAGATCTTGTCCTAGCTTATCTTCAGATATATTTGGGAAGGCCTCCTGTATACTTGCGAGGTCTGGAAATACTATAAGTGACGCTAATGCTACTAAAATCCACGGCCATGGGCGTAAGGCGTAGTGCATGATGTTATAGAAAAAGGTTGCTCCTATAGCGTGGTTTTCATCCTTGGCGGCAAGCATACGTTGTGCTACATAGCCTCCACCGCCAGGCTCAGAACCTGGATACCAGGAACTCCACCATTGTACTGCTAGCGGGATGATGAGAAGTGTGATAAGCATTTCTGTGTCGTTAAAATCTGGAAGGAGATTGATTTTGTCTTTTACATTTTCATGCGAAATTAGAGCTTCTAGTCCGCCTATTTCTGGCATACCTACGATGTAATATGCAGCGCCAAATGCTCCTGCCATCGCCACAAAGAATAATATAAAATCTGTATACACCACTCCTTTAAATCCTCCTATGGCACTAAAGACAACGGTAATCACTCCAGCAACAACCACTGTTGTGACAGGATCTAGACCCAGCATTACTTCGCCTATTTTTATTGCGGCAAGAGTTACACCAGCCATAGCGAGTACGTTAAATACAATCCCAAGATAGATAGCTCTGAAGCCTCTTAAAAAACGAGCAGGAGCGCCACCGTAGCGAAGCTCGTAAAACTCGATATCTGTTTTTACCTCAGACTTACGCCATAGTTTTGCATACACAAAAACCGTAAGTAATCCAGTAACGAGAAATGCCCACCATACCCAGTTACCTGAGACACCATTAGTACGCACAATATCTGTAACCAGATTAGGAGTATCTGTAGAGAATGTTGTTGCTACCATAGAAAGCCCTAAAAGCCACCACGGCATATTACGACCCGATAAAAAGTATTGTGTAGTGTTTTTTCCTGCGCTTTTGCCTACGTAAAAACCTATGCCTAAAATAATTACAAAAAGAGCAATAATAATGGCAATATCTAAGCCAGATAAGTCAATCATAAAAAAAGAAGAATGTATGGTGAATCAGAGTAGGAAGATAATGATTTAAAATAGCATCTATATTTATTGAGATGCCCTTTCTAATTTAAAATTTACAATTGCTTTGTTATCAGTAAAGAGTGTAAGAAAAGGTTGGCTGGGATTTTTGACTTTAACTTTTGCTACCAATTTGTTGTTTTTTCTGTGGATAAAAAGCTTTTTAGCAAATTTAAATGATGCATTTTGGTAATAAATTTCCTTTCCTTTTGGGAGCTTATCAAAATAAATTAGATAAGTGTCATTTTTATATTCTGTTAAAATACCTTCGTGATCATCAGCTAGATGAATATCTGATGAGCTGTAGTAGGTGTAAAATACTGGTTTTGAGAAAAATGTTTTTTTTGATATTGGTTTTTCAAGTAATTGCCAAGTTGGATTTCCAGGGTAGTGGTGCTGAATAAAAACCTCTGGAGGAGCTTTATAAAATTTATTTGAAAAATGAAATTCCCATTTCGTTTTATACTCAACTTCATAACCGGCTCCCCACGTAGTATCTATCAAGTGCCACTCCTCATTCAAGTATACAGCGTTCCATACATGATCTTTCATGCCAGGATCTGCCCCAATAAAATTGGGGTTTAGTTTTGTATAACCACGGATTTTTTTTGCGGGAATTTCTAATTTTTCGCAAAGGGCGACAAATAAAGATGCATAATCATCGCAAATTCCCTTTCTGTTTTTTAAAGCTTGAGTGATTCTTTGCTCCTCTAAGTTTCTTAATTGTCTAGCTTGTTCTTTTGATGAACGATAGATCATCAATGGAGGAGATCTAAAGCTGTAATATCTGCTTAAATCGTAGGCAATATTTTTACTAATCCAAGTGTAGACAGCTCTTGCCTGTAGTTCTTTAGAGTTGAAGTCATTGTGAATTCTATAAGCAATGTCTTCAATGGTATTTAGTGTTTTTGGATAAGTATTTACCTGTAGCTCCAGTTCTTCAATTGTCTGACCGTTTGCAAACAGTGAGAAAAAGAGAAATATAATTGCTAAATGTTTTATTTTCAAGATCTTTAGTTTTAAAAATTAAAGATAAAACAAAACAATGAACCCAGCCGAAGAATACATCCTCGCTAAACCAGAGCCTTGGTGCTCTATGCTTATGGAGTTGCAAGCAGTGATTAAGCGTACCGTTCCTGAGGTAGAAGAGGGTTATAAATGGCATTTACCATTTTATAGCTTAAACGGTAAAATGTTCTGCTTTTTAAATTTCAGAAAGACATTTATAGATATAGGTTTTCCTAAGGGGATACTTGTACAGGGATTTGATGATGTATTAATAGCTGGAGAAGGCCGCAAGCAATTACGCTCGCTTAGATATCATTCACAAGAGGAGATTGATGTGCGTAGGCTAGAGGAAGTACTCAAAGCAGTTGCTAGATTAACTTAACCTATATTTTTACCTTATTAGGGTCTAAATAGCCCATTTTTAAGTGCATAAATCACCAAGCCTGTCCTGTTTTTTAAGTTGAGTTTTGAGAATACGCTATCACGATATCCTTGCACAGTTTTTGGACTCAAAAACATAACATCTGCAATCTCATTATAAGTCATCTCTGTACAGGCATGTTTTATAAATTCGATCTCTCGATCTCGCAATGCATCTTTGTTGTTGCCATTTAGGCTTTTTACAAGTAGCTGACTTACCGTATTTGTGTGATAATAACCGTTTAGAGCAAGTTCGTTGAGAGCATTTTCAAGTGTCCTTTTTTCTGTGTCTTTAAGTAAATATCCTTTTGCGCCAGCGCGTATCATTTGTAAGATAGTGTGGTCATCCTCCTCTACAGAGAGTGCGAGTATGAGAATAGTAGGGTAGAGCTCTTTTACCTGTGCGGTAGCTTCTATACCATCCATAATAGGCATGTTTACATCCATCAAGATGATGTCTGGGCGCTTATTTTCAAAACGAAGGTTGTCAAGAAGTTCTTGCCCATTTTTACAAGTGTAAAGGACTTCAAAATTGTCGAAAGAATTTACTAGGCCGCTTATAGCTTGGCTTAATAAGGTATGGTCATCTACAATAACGATAGTTTTCATAGTGGTTGTGGTTTGTAAGTAAGCGATAGCGTTGTTCCCTCGCCTACGTTTGATTTGTAGTCTACTGTAGCTCCTATAAGCTTTGTACGGGTCTCAATATTAGTGAGTCCTATACCGTTTTTTGCTCTTGCTTGATGGTAGTCAAAGCCTACGCCATTGTCTTTTACAGTAACATGTAGTGTGTCAGATTTATAGAGTAGGTTAACGTCAAGGTTAGTTGCTTTAGAGTGCTTGATGGTGTTTGTAAAAAACTCTTGTAAGATTCTAAAGATGATGGTCTCAATCTTTTTATCTATAGTAATAGGGGTTCCTGTAATTTTGAGAGATGGTTTTAGATACGCCATTCTGTTAAAGCGTTCTAGCTCTAAGTTTAAGGCTTCCGGTAGTGACATATTTTTGAGTGCCTCTGGATTTATGAGCTTAGAGAGCGTTCTTATTTCTGTAAGTCCTTTGCCTATAGTGGCTGCTGCCTCGTCAAGATCTTGCTGACTGCCACCACAATTTTGGGTTTGTATTTTGGCAAGGGTAAGTAACTGGCCTATGTTATCATGGAGCTCCCAGCTTATATTGCGTAGTGTCTCTTCACGTATTTCTATCTGCGTCTCTGCAATTTCTTTTTCAAACTTTTTCTTTGTGTGCTCCTGTTCTAAGAGTAAGGTGTTCTTACGTTTCATAAATACAGAGAAGAGCACCACTACAACAACTAGTAGCAATAGTAATATGGTAATAGCCACTAAGACTATAAACAGGGTGCCATTATCTTGATTTTGGATAAGAAGCATAGTTTGGATTGGAGTAATTATAATGAATGTTGAAGGTACTTATTTTGATATTGATTACCCATAGGGCATTTACCCCAAAGTCAATGTGTGATGGTTTTAGAAATACGCTTTCGCGAAAGCTTACTATAAACACCTACATTTCGTAAGTACTTAATTTTTTAGGGTCTGTCCATATAAACCCAAACACTAAAATGATATTAGTTACTACGAGAGAAAATGTCTGGATTGCTCGTAAGGTGTTCAATAATTCTTTTGAATACTGAAAATCCATCTGGCCTACCATAAATGGAGCTAATGGTATAAAGGTGATACCAAATAATAAGTATCCAGCAAATACAAAAAGTTCGAGTTGGTTTTTAAGCCTAAGAGGTGCATCGCTCTTAAGACGGTCTATGGCATAATACATAAGTAAAACGACCAATAAGATCATGGCAATATTATAGATAATACTCATATAGTGCGTGACCACAGGCACTGTAAAAGCTCTAATAATAATGGCTATGATCATCGCTGTAGATAACCATGTTACAATACGTTTTCTAGTCGTATTTTCTATATGATCATACACCATCTTATAAAACAAGATGTAGAATAAGAATGCATAAAGGTTATATGCCCAGTGATTATTGTGGTAGTAGTATGAGTATATTTTAGCCATACTTTCTGTGATGACCGCTATCCAGAGAATATACAGTATGGTTTTTATAGGGAGGTGTTTGTACTTAGAAAAGAAGATAGTTGCCACAAGTGCCACTATAATTTCTGAGATATACATTAGAGTACTCAAGTAGGGGTTTCTTTAAGTTAGTGCTGAAAGGTAATAAATTATAAAGATGGATTTTGTAAGATTTTTACTCGTGGAGCGCTGTATTACGCTTTCGCGAAAGCGTACTCAACACTAAAATTTCATATCAAAATAAGAAAAACTGTATTTACGGCAATCGCGGCTTATTATCAAAACGATAATACAGCGCAATCGCACAAAACAAAGTCGCTACTAAAAATAGTAGAAACAAAATGGTCACGCAGACCAGCCATATGACAAGAACTTCTTCCTTAATCATAAGATGCGCCTTATTAAAGTTGCTGAATGTACTCCTCTATAAAAACCAAATGCAATCGTGCCATAACACGCAATTACTGCAATGAATTGAATAAGAAAAATCGCCTCATATAGAAAAACACTATCCGTAACAAGGAAGTATCTCGAAAACATTATCACGGGATATGAAATGTGGAATATTAAAAAACCAATACTTACCCACAAAAATATATCTCGAGTATATCGTACAATTTTATTACTTCTTAATTGCTCTACTAGGTATAGTGTGAGTGCTATAATGATTAAAATGGTAGATAACGTAAATGAGAACACAGGCCAGTCTTTAAAAGGGTCTTGAGTAATCGCAGTAATAGTAAATGCGATAGCGCTTATTACGATTAATACATTTGCTATAGCGATGCGTATATGATGTGATAAATGCAATCTTGTGATTATTAATAAGCCTAAACAAACGATAACCTCGTAAAAATTATAAAGTATCTCAAACCTATAGGGTGCTAGTAGTATGTGACAAGCAAACTCATTGATTGCGATATACCATAGAAGCGGTAGCATCCACTTTAAAGGGGTTGACTTGTACTTTTTATAATATACAGTGGCAGAGATTGCGGCAGCAAACTCAAATAATAGCACTATGTATATTAGGTAGTCCACAGGGTGTACAGTGTGTTGTTTTTCAGTATGACTGTTTTACTTGTCCATTTCTATCTTATTTCCATAATAGAAGCCAAAGGCAATAGTGAGGTATGATAAAATGGCCACTGTAAATTGAATATAATTTAACGATCTATGTATTTTATCTCCGTCACTTACAAACTCTCTTGCGAGTAAGATTACAGGGAATGAAATAAAAAATATTAGAAAACCGAGAGCAATCCATAGAAATAAATTTTTACTCATATTTAATACTTTGTCAGATTTTAATAACTCTATGAAATAGATTAATAATGAAATTAACACAGCAATTGTAAAAATGGTGAAAGTAGTTTTCGAGAATTGTTTAAGTGGGTTTGAAAAATAGATACTTATCAAAAAAGTGAGAAAACAAAAAGCAGAAAGTGCAAATACAATTTTCTTTCTCAATGAATCTGAAATTTGTGTGCCAATCAGATATACAAAACTTGCAGGTACTATAATGCGATACAAATTGTAAAGTAGGTATCCAGTTTCAGTTCTTGCAAATAAGTACTGACCTAATACCTCATTAATAGGTATGTACCACATTATAATTAGTAGCAATTTGAGTTTTGAGTTCTGATACTTGTAAAAGTATATAGAAGCAAATATTGCTGCAATAAACTCAGATGCAATACCTGCTATTTTAAATTCTTCATACATTTAAAACGGCTTAGTTTTATTGAAAATCATCTGGATCATTTTTTGGTGGTGGATTCCAAGGGAAACTATTCCCCGCTAAACTCTGTACGCCATTCTGTATGGGCATTGTTAAGTCTGCTCTATTAGATTTTTCAGATGGAATTTTGATAAGTTTCCCTACTGGTACAGCTGTACTTTTATTGCCATCTGTTTTAATTGCAAAAGCGACATCATCTCTTATGTCTCCTTTCTGTCCTGCCTCCATTATAGGGTTTAAAAAGACGGTCGCTCTATTGTCATTTTTACCTTTTTCATATTGAGAAAAATATATACGTAATCCTGAGATATCTGTTTTTGTAGATTTAGATTGTTGTTCAATAAAAGCCAGATATGCCTTAAGGTCTTTATAGTCCATAGATAATGCGCGAGTTGCCTGAACGTAACGTTCATCATCCGGCTTGATAGAGTCACCATCTTTATCAATGTTTACTGATTTTTCTATAAGCGGTACTCGTTGGTTACCGTACCTGTGGTACATATCTTCTGCTTCTTGCAATGAAATTATGGTGTTAGGAGCAGCCAGAGGTTCTTCATCGTGATCATCTGTGTGAGGTGTGCCCTTGGGGTCACCGCCGCAGCTTAGCATTAAGAATCCGCCCAATAAAAGGAAGGTTAGAAATTTACATGTTTTCATGTGTATTAGAATTTTGGTTAGTATTAATGTAAATAAAACGTTAACCAAGCTAGGGAAATACAAGTATACTATCCCTACTACTCATGGGGTAGGGGTAAATGTCCCTTTATGGGAAATCAGTGCTAACGCTATAATTAGTAGAGCATGTTGTAGCATAAATAAAGCAAGCAATCTAGTTCTCTTTTAACCCAGATCAGATGCTTTTTTAGAATAGATAAAGCCAAAGGAGAAGATGGTGTACATTAAAAAAACTATGAACCCCATTATGTATGAAAGTTTAATACTCATCTCAATATTATTTATATACATATTTCTTGCTAATAATATTACGGGCGTTGAGATTAAAAACAAGGTAAAACCTAATAAAAAATATGTATACAATTCCCTAAGGGGATTGTATAAGCTATTTGTTTTAAAGAGTCCTATTATATAAAGAAATAAACTTATTAGAGCTATTAGATAGCCGGTAGTTTTAGAGACAGAAAGAACTTCCTTGAAGCCTTTAAATATTAGTTCTACAAGAAAAATTAATAGCGCTATACCAGAAAGTATGAGAGTTGTATTCTTGAATTTTTTAATCTTAATGTATTTGTAACTCATCCATACCACAAAAAATGTAGTGATGAATCCATAGAGGTTAGTGAGTTGAAATCTTATAATACCTTCTCTAAGTAAGAAATATGCTACAGCTTCGTGCAATACTACATACCATAAGTACACACAAAAATATTTGAGAGGTGTCGATTTATATTTCCCAAGAGTAAATAATGAACACAATGCCGCTACTAGCTCTATTGTATGAATCAATATGCGTATCGTATTCATTATTTTAATACATTTTTATTAATGATAATCGTTAGGATCATTTTGTCTCGGCGGTGGTGGATATTCCCAGTCATCACCAGCGAGACTTTGGATACCACCATTAAGTGATTTTGTGTCAGAAGGCTTAGGTATTTTTCCATCTATCACATCACCTACCGTGATTACTTGTTTGTTACCATCTAAGTCAGTATGAATCGCATAAGATATATTACCATCAACTCCTTTAAAGGCAGCGACTGGATTTATAAAAACAGTTTCTCTGCCAGGTTTCCCTTTTGTAGGTTTTGTAGCACCAAAATAAATACGAAGCCCTTTTGGAGTTACCCCGGCTTCTTTGGATTCTTTCTCAATAAAAGCCATATATGCTTTCATCTTTTCATAATCTGCAGTGACAAATCTGGTCGCTTCATAAGGCTTATCAAGATCTTCATACATTTTATTTACTCCACCCTCTATAAAAGGTGCTCTGTTTTGACCATAAGTCCTGTAAAGGCTATCTGCCTCTTCAACAGAGATAATGTTATCTGGTACGTCTTCCATTGTTTAATTCGGTTGGTGCATTCTTTCCTAACAGTCTTAAGCTTGTTTATCACAATCTAATGTGAAGCAATATTTGAAAAAGAAAGAACACGCGTTAATAATTTGATTCCAGAAATAGTTTGGATTGTTATTTCACTACCAAAATACAACTTATGATTGTAATTGATACAATACCAAATATTTAAAGATTAATATGCCCTTTTTAACTTGAACTTGAACTTGAAGTCGAAGTTCAAGTCGAACCTAAAGCTGAAATTGAAATCATTGTCATTTCGACCTTGTGGAGAAATCACATAACGCTGAGCACACTCAAGTAATAACTACTAGTAAGCAACTTCCCTAAGCCAAATAATGAGATCTCTCCTAAGGTCAAGATGACGAAAGCTGAAGCTGAAATTGAATTTAAGTCCCCTCCTTCGAAGGAGGGCTAGGGAGGATGTTTCGCATATGAGTAAGCACACCCGAGTAAGAACCCCAACATAGCAACTTCTCCAATCTAGATAATGAGATCTCTCCTAAGGTCAAGATGACGAAAGCTGAAGCTGAAATTGAACTCAAGTCCCCTCCTTCGAAGGAGGGCTAGGGAGGATGTTTCACAAGAGTAAGCACGCAGGAGTGAGAACAGTTGGATTTGAGAACTTGAATCTGAACTTGAACTTGAACTTGAAACCGAACCTGAAAATGAAACCCTCGTCATTTCGACCCTGTGGAGAAATCACATACGAGTAAACACGCAAGAGTAAGAACCCCAACGTAGCAACTTCTCCAATCTAGATAATGAGATCTCTCCTAAGGTCAAGATGACGAAAGCTGAAGCTGAAATTGAACTCAAGTCCCCTCCTTCGAAGGAGGGCTAGGGAGGATGTTTCACAAGAGTAAGCACGCAGGAGTAAGAACACCAACAAAGCAACTTCTCTGAGCTAGATAATGAGATCTCTCCACAAGGTCGAGATGACGAAAGCTGAAATGGATCATGTATTTAAGTCCCCTCCTTCGAAGGAGGGCTAGGGAGGATGTTTCGTGCGAGTAAGCACGCTTGAGTAAGCAGGCAAG
Source organism: Dokdonia sp. R78006 (assembly GCF_042466145.1). NCBI lineage: Bacteria > Pseudomonadati > Bacteroidota > Flavobacteriia > Flavobacteriales > Flavobacteriaceae > Dokdonia > Dokdonia sp. R78006. The sequence continues at coordinate 1,630,529 of NZ_JAXHBU010000001.1, forward strand.
AGTAAGCACACATAATTGAGGATGTTCCACAAAAAAATCCAACATACCTAAGTACATTGGATTTAAAATAGTTGATATATTCAAATTTTCGCGAAAGCGAAAACAGGTATTTAATACTAGGGCATGAGTTCCCTCCTTTGGAGGGCTAGGGAGGATTAAAACTCCGCGTGACCAGGAAAACGTGGGTAAGGTATTACATCACGTATGTTTGTCATTCCCGTTACAAATAGCACGAGGCGCTCAAAACCAAGACCAAAACCACTGTGCGTACACGTTCCAAACTTGCGAGTGTCTAGATACCAAGAAAGCTCCTCCTCAGAGATATCTAAGGCAGCCATTTTTTCTTTAAGAACATCTAGACGCTCCTCACGCTGTGATCCTCCTACCATCTCACCTATTCCAGGAAAAAGTACATCCATCGCACGTACGGTCTTACCATCTTCGTTAAGACGCATGTAAAATGCCTTGATGTTTGCTGGGTAATCAAATAAGATTACTGGGCAGTTAAAGTGCTTTTCTACAAGGTAGCGCTCATGCTCAGACTGTAAATCTGCTCCCCATTCATTAATTGGGTATTTGAATTTTTTCTTCTTGTTAGGCTTACTATTGCGCAGGATGTCAATTGCCTCCGTATAGCTTACACGCTTAAAGTTGTTGTCTACTATAAAGTTAAGTTTCTCGCGCAGTGGCATAGGCGCACGATCTGCTTCTGGCTTACTTTTATCTTCTTGAATTAATCTGTTTTCTAGAAACTCAAGATCATCTTGACAGTTTTCTAGTGCGTAGTTAATTACATACTTGATAAAATCTTCGGCAAGATCCATGTTACCATCTAGATCACAAAAAGCCATCTCTGGTTCTACCATCCAGAACTCTGCAAGGTGGCGAGAAGTGTTACTATTTTCTGCTCTAAAGGTTGGTCCAAAGGTATAAATCTTCCCAAGTCCTAATGCATATGTCTCTCCTTCTAGCTGTCCAGAAACCGTAAGGTTAGTCTCTTTTCCAAAAAAGTCTTTGCTATAATCAATCTTTCCATCTTCTGTGCGTGGCGGATTTTCTGGGTCCAGTGCGCTTACGCGAAACATCTCACCAGCTCCCTCTGCATCACTACCGGTAATGATAGGCGTATGAGCATGGAAGTAGCCGTTTTTATTAAAATACTCGTGTATGGCAAACGATAACTTTGAGCGTAAACGCATTACAGCGCCAAAGGTGTTAGTGCGAACTCTTAAGTGTGCCTGCTCACGTAGTTTTTCTAGTGTGTGACGCTTAGGAGAGAGTATCGTGTTTTTTAATTCTTGAGGATCTGCATCGCCCTCAATCTGGATATCTTTTACTTTTATTTCTATACGTTGCCCTCCACCTTGACTTTCTTCTAAGGTTCCTTTGATGGCAACGGCAGCACCTGTCGTGATACGCTTTAAAAGTGCTTCGTCTGTATTTTCAAAATCGACTACACACTGAAGGTTATTAATAGTAGAACCATCATTAAGTGCGATAAACTGGTTTCCGCGGAAGGATCTTACCCATCCTTTTACCGTAAATTCTTGATGAATTTTGTCACTTTCGAGTAGCGCTATAATAGGCGTATGTGTCATTGTATCTTATTTAAATGAATTCTCTAGATAGAGGGCAAATATAAAAGATTTTTGTGGTAGGGTAAGGGGTAAATGGACTGAAATATACGCTAAGGCGCATTACTCTTTATTGAGATTTGCAGCAGTGCTCAAGTTGAGGTGTAAAAAAGGTTTTCACGCTTTCGCGAAAGCGTACCCTTAAGGGTTTAAGAACTGCCCGTTCCATGTTCCATCTTCAAGTGTAAAACTCGCTCTAATGTGGTTAGGTCTCTTAAGCTGAAGAAACTCTAAATGTGTAGGTGCAATCTCAATAATAGTAAAGTAGTGGGTGTTCTCAAGATAATCTACTGCATCTGGGTTTGAAATCTCTGCGCCAGGAGCATCAGTAGTAGTGTAATCTTTTTTTGATGAAGGCTGCACGCCGCTGTAATAGCGTTGCAGCTCTACGGAATCTGTAATGATAGACGCGTTTCCTGTAACTTTAATCTGCAGCAATTTTTTAGGATGGTAGAAGAGCAAGCTAGTGACATCATTCTGTAGTAACTGAGCTACTTTATTGGATCTACTGTCAGTATAAATTCTCAGTTTAAAATCGTCTGTAACTTGTCTTAGTACGACTGTTCTAAGCGCAGGAACTCCAGAAACATCTACGGTTCCCATAGTGGTGTACCTAAACGGGTGTCCCTTTTTGTTAACGCCAAGTTGTAACTCGTCTTGTGCTTTCTTAAAATACTGATCTGTCATACCTTTTTGTATAAAGATACAAAGGGAATACCTAGTTACTCAAGCTCTTTGTCAGCAGTTTCTTCATCACCCTCACGTTCCACAATTTGCAGTGCAGGTTCTTTAAAGGTGTCTTTATTTGCAATCTCTTTTTCTAGGGATAACAACAGTGACGGTAATAGTAAAAGGTTAGCTAGCATTGCAAATAATAGAGTTGCACTTACAAGACCACCTAGTGCTACAGTTCCTCCAAAGCTACTAATCATGAACACAGAGAAGCCAAAGAATAACACAATTGAGGTGTAAAACATACTTACGCCCGTCTCACGGAGCGAACCGTAAACAGACTTTTTAATCTTCCATTTATTAGCTTTTAGCTCCTGACGGTATTTGGCTAGAAAGTGAATTGTATCATCTACAGAAATACCAAAGGCAATACTAAATACAAGTATTGTAGATGGCTTGATAGGGATGCCTATAAAGCCCATCATACCCGCCGTAACTAGCAGTGGTAATAAGTTGGGAATGAGAGACACTATAATCATACGTAGCGACTTAAACATCCACGCCATAAATAATGCAATGAGTAAGATGGCAAGTGATAAACTTATCACAAGGTTCATTACAAGGTAATCTGTTCCTTTTTGAAAAACGAGTGCAGTACCTGTCATGGTAACTTCATAGCGATCTTCAGGGAAGAGCTTGTCTATTTTTAATTGAATGTTTTCCTCAGCGCGTTCCATCTTGTCAGTACCTACATCTTTCATGAAGGTAGTGATTCTGGCATATTGACCCGTACTATCTACGTAGGCTCCCATGAGGTTTTGATCATTGTCAAAACTCTTTGCATAGGGCAGTATAAAATTACGCTCGTTGCTAGTAGGTAGTTGGTAGTATTTAGGATTTCCATTAAAGTAGGCTTGCTTTGCATACTTTACAAGATTTACAATAGATATAGGAGCAGAGAGTTCTGGTTGCTCCTCTATAGTAGCGCTTAGCTCCTCCATGCGTTTAAGCGTGGCAAGCTTCATGACTCCTTGTTTTTTCTTAGTGTCAATCAGAATCTCAAGTGGCATTATACCATCAAATTCTTCCTCAAAAAACTTTATGTCTTTATAGAAGTCGGCTTTTTTAGGCATGTCTTCTATGAGTGAACCAGAAATACGTATTTGATATATACCTACAATACTCAGTGCAAGAAGTAATACACTTGATCCATAAATTGCAGTACGTCTTGTACGTACCATGCGCTCCATCCAGTTTACAAACCCTTCTATCCAAGTTTTACCTAGGTGTTTAAGGTGCTTTTCCTTAGGAGGAGACATGTAACTGTAAATAATAGGAATGATAAGTAAGCTAAGTAAAAATATAGCGATGATATTAATACTCGCGACAACACCAAACTCGCTTAGTAGCGAACTCTCAGTAAGAATAAAAGTTGCAAACCCAGAAGCTGTGGTAATGTTAGTCATCAAGGTCGCATTACCTACTTTGGTAATAACACGCTGTAATGCTTTTACTTGGTTACCGTGATTTTTATATTCTTGCTGGTATTTATTAATCAAGAAAATACAGTTAGGAATCCCAATCACAATAATAAGCGGCGGGATAATAGCTGTAAGTACTGTGATCTCATATCCTAGTAATCCTAGAAATCCAAAAGCCCACATCACACCTATGATTACCGTAATCATGGAGATAAAAGTTGCTCTGTATGATCTAAAGAAAAAGAAGAATATAAAAGAAGTAACTAGTAACGCAGCGCCTACAAAAATGCCAATCTCATCAATAATATTTTGAGCATTGAGCGTTCGTATGTATGGCATCCCACTGGTGCGTACATCGATATCGTAGTCTTTTTCAAAAGTCGCGATAGCCGGCATAAGATCATTTACTACAAAATCTAAACGCGCTGGAGTGTTGATTAAATCTTTCTTAAGATATACCGCAGAACGCACGGTACCTGTCTCTTTATTGTATATCAGATTTTCATAAAATGGTAAATCGTCAAAAAGTAATTTTCTATAACTAGCAGCACTTTCGGCAGTGAGCGTGCTATCTGTCATGAAGGGAACAAGATCAAATCGCTGCGGATTTTCTTGTTTATCTAATATCTTGAGATCTTTAAGAGAAAGGGATAATGCAACAGCATCTGCCTTTGCAATCTTGGCAGATAAGTCATTCCAAGCGGTGAGCACTTCAGGTGTAAAGAGACGTTCGTCTTGTATTCCTAACACGATGAGGTTTCCTTCTTCACCAAACTTATCTTTAAAATTCTGGTATTCTAGATTTACTTCATGGTCGTCAGGAAGTAAGTTTGCCTCTGTATAGGTAAAGCGCATATTGCGCCATTGAAAGCCTAAGAAAATGGTGAAACCCACAATAAGAATGAGAATCAAAGGACGATTGCGTAGTATTAAACTCGCTACAGACTCCCAAAAACCTTTACTCAGAAATTTTGCCATTGACTTGTTTTAGCACCGCAAAGATATTCTTTTGGATGCAGATATGCGGGCAAATTGAAAAAGGCTTGTAGGTGGTAGGGGTTACGCTTTCGCGAAAGCGTAAAAAATTAACCTAGGTTCAGTAAACTGAATGAGGTTACGATGGGTTTACTACAGTTTGAGATTGAATGTAAACTTAAACGCAATGTTATCTCCCCAGTTAGGTAAATGGTAAGCTCCGTAACGGTAGGTGAGACTCGTTCCAAAACCAAAAAGCAGCTTGTTAAGTTCAAAACCAGTTTCTGTATATCCTTTACTAAGCGAGCCAAATTCTCCAATGTCGAGATGATCTTCTGGGTTACTTATATCTCCTATGGCAAAACGGCTTATAAAAACCAATTCTGGTTTAAAGCTCTTAGAGATATTAAATGGCGCCAGTCTATGTTTTACCTGAGCAGTAAGTAGTTTGTCTGAAAAGAATTCACCAAAAAACATAGTCTCAAAACTATTAACCCCAGCCACCGAAAAACGCTGAAGTATAGTCTCCTTAGTAGGTGCATTAGGAAATGCGTGGAATAGGTGGGTGATAGGTAAATCTCCAAAACCAACATTTCCTTCTACCAGAAACTCCGTAGCAGATTTGTTGAGTCTGTCTACTCTGTAAAATACTTTGGCGGCAAGTTTTGTAAATGCAAGATCCCCTCCTAGACCATCAATAGCTTGAGATACCTGACCAGAAATTATAGGGTAGCCCTCATAAACAGGGACAATATCATTTTCTGTTTTTAAATATTTATTAGATGGACTCCAGCGGAAAGAGGCTGTTGCTTCAGAAATATCATAATTACGTATGATGTTCCCATCGTTATTATAGCGATAAGGTGTTGTCTGATCTAGTCTTCTATGAGCAATTTGCAACTCAGAAAGTAATTGTGGTGTAAGTCTGTATTCTAGATTTAAACGGGTAGTGCGGTGTTTATAAAACTGGGTGATGTTTACAAGGCGTGGCTCAAAGAGGGAATATACACGGCGATCTGTTAAGTATGCATAATTACCTACTTCTTCTAGGTCACTGTTGTACGTTCCAGAAATCCACGCTCCCTTGTCTGGATCTAGAAGATAACCAGCTCCTATACCATACTTGATATCTTGGTCTTTAAATCCATAAGCAGCATAGCCTTCTATTCGGAAACGCTTAGAGAAAGACTCATTAGTCACTCCGCCAAGGCCAAGTCTCAAACCCTCATAATTATTAAATTTTACAGGGTATGTAAGGTCAAAATCAAAGGCGTCAAAGCTAAAATAACCAATACTAAAATTATTAGTAGTCCCTAGTCTACGTTCTATGTTTTCGGCATTTACGATGCGCTCTAGTTCTGAGAAACTGCGTTCATCTTTGCTGGATAATGGGGTTGTACGATAGTTTTGCCAGAACGATTCTGGTTGCTCGCTTGCACCTTCCTTAAAAGTAATCGCATACTTAGAATCTGGAATGGTAACCTCCTTGTTCACATTGTAATTACTCATTCTTGTAGTAGCTACAAGAAACTTACGAGTAACCATATCTTCCAGCACTTCGTTTTCTATAGTACCTATAGAGATACGCCCTTTAAAGAAAGAAAGCTTGCGATCTTCACTTCCTTTATCTAGAAATAATTCTCGCTGCTGCGGTAAATAAATGTTTGCGTCTTCTATGTATGTGTACTCTTGATTAAGAATAATGTTAAGCTTATCTGTAATACGCACTTGCACGCCTTTTATAGCGAGTGTGTTTTTATCTAAGGTCATTGTCCCAGTAAGCCCAGGAATTTTCTTAGGTTTTTTAGGGCTAAAACTTACTTGGTAATCACCATTTACAGCGCTAGAAGTAACACTGTAATTATAATTGCGCATTCCTCTTTTAGACAGAATTCCCGCATAGCGATTATTAAAAATCACAAAATCATCATCATAAAATGAGCGTGATTGCACATTTACAGCAAAAACCTCATATCGCGGATTTTTAAAACCAGCAAGCTGATATCCAATAATATTCTCCGAAAACTGGTGATGCTCTGTAAATTGAAGTTGGCTTACTTTCTCAGAAAAGAAGTTGTGCGTACTTCCATTAAGGCTGTCTGTAATAACCGTTTTCTCATAAACGTCATATGTGTATGAAGCGAGTACCTCTCGCGGGTCGTTCTTTGCCTTATTGTCAATTGCTTGATTAATAATGCCCTGCACGTCTGGCTCATTCTGAGCTACCGCAGTAAAACTTATGAATAAGAGATAGACAATTATGAACTGACGCATAGAGTAGGTTGAGGGGTAAATGTATCAAAAAAGCGACCATGAGGTCGCTTTTTTATAATTGTTTAACGTCTGTAGTATTATACAGTCATGATCTCAGCTTCTTTCTTGCTAAGAACCTCTTCTATTTTCTTGATGTGAATGTCAGTAAGTTTCTGGATATCAACCTCTGCATTTGCCTTTTCATCTTCAGAAGCATCCTCTGCTTTCTTGATGTCATTATTGGCATTCTTACGATCATTACGCACCCCTATTTTTGCATCTTCAGCTTCTCCACGAGCTTGCTTTACAAGGTCTTTACGACGTTCCTCAGTAAGTGGCGGTACATTTATGATGATGTTTTCCCCGTTATTCATTGGGTTAAAACCTAGGTTTGCATTTATAATAGCTTTTTCAATCTCTTGCATAAGACTTTTCTCCCATGGTTGTACAGTAATAGTACGACCATCTGGAGTATTTACATTTGCCACTTGGCTCAAAGGAGTAGGGTTGCCATAGTAGTTTACCATTAACCCTTGTAGCATTGCTGGGCTCGCTTTTCCAGCGCGTATAGTAACTAATCTCTTTGCTAAGTGATTAATAGCATCATCCATTGATTCCTTAGCAGAATCTATTATAAATTTTAAATCTTCGTTCATGGTAATATAATTATGATAGCAAGTTTACAAAAATTGAGCCAATTCTCTTTTCCTAATTTACGGTAGTACCTATAGCGTCACCTGAGACCACTTTCATCAAGTTGCCACGAGTATTCATATCAAAAACAATAATAGGCAACTCATTTTCTTGACTTAATGTAAAAGCGGTAGTATCCATTACTTTTAATCCTTTGCGTAGCACATCGTCAAAAGAGATATGGTCATACTTAATAGCATCTGTATTTTTCTCAGGGTCTGAGTTGTAAATACCATCTACTCTCGTTCCTTTTAAAATTACATCTGCTTCTATCTCGATTGCTCTCAATACCGCAGCAGAGTCTGTAGTGAAGTAAGGATTACCCGTTCCTCCACCAAAGATAACAACACGTCCTTTATTAAGGTGTGCCATTGCTTTACGGCGTATAAAAGGCTCCGCTACTTCATTAATTTTAATAGCTGTTTGTAATCTCGTTTTTACGTTTGCTTGTTCAAGTGCGTCTTGAAGTGCAAGACCGTTTATTACAGTTGCCAGCATTCCCATGTGATCACTTTGTACGCGATCCATTCCTTTACTAGCTCCCGCTACACCTCTAAAGATATTTCCGCCACCTATAACAATAGCCACTTCAATACCTTTTTCTGTTACTGCTTTAATGTCCTCTGCATATTCTGCAAGACGGTTAGGATCTATCCCATACTGGCGATCTCCCATTAAGGCCTCGCCAGAAAGTTTAAGTAATATTCTTTTATATTTCATAGTCTGTGTAGTTATGCAAATATACTATTTAAACAGAATGATTTAAAAATGTGTGGCAATGGTTTTTCACGCTTTCGCGAAAGCGGACTTTTATAAAACAGAGATCTTCTTAAGGTCAATTAACTTGATAAAGACCGAATGTTTAATGTGTTTATGGGATTTTAGAGGGGTTTTAAGGCATTGGTAATAAGTGTTTTAGCGTTATTTTTTAAGGGTGGAGTGATATTGAATTGTATGTGTCTCGTTATAATTTTGGGGTAGTAATCATAAAAACAACATACAATGGCAAAACTACGAGCTACATTATTAAAAGTTATTGGTAACGCGTCAAGCGGTATTGATATAGAGATTAAAACAGATATTATTTTCAGTAATCTAGATAAGCAACTCGATGTTATCTACTACGTACAAGGATTTGTTTACGACGTAGATGGAGAGGAAGATATTATGATGCCGCTCATTAATGAGTTGCATTGTCAACTAGACGTTGAGCAAGTAAAAGACTCTTATTCTAACGAGGATGATATGATTTACAACAAGCTAGGCAAGAGTTATAAGGCAAGTAATGGCAATGTTACCGCTCGTTTTAAGTTCCAATTACAAAAAGACCCGAGCTCCGTTAGACCAGGTAATTTTCTTGTAAGCAATAAGGTCATTGAGGCATTGCGAGATGAAAAAGATGGCTATGCTCTTGAACTCAAAGCAATGTTTGTACTCACTAATGAACTTAATGGCATTGCCATAAGTAGAAGTAAAGAGGTGTCTGTGCCGATAATGGATCAGTACAATTCGTAGTCTTCTTTAAAGACCTAAAAAAAACGCCTCCATATGGAGGCGTTTTTAATATAAATAAGTTTGTAAAGCGATTATGCTAGAGAAACTCTTTTAAAAGCTACTACAGATGCATCACCTTTTGAAGCAACAAATTCTGCTACGTTCTGGCTTTCATCCATAATAAAACGTTGGTCAAGTAACGCTTGCTCGTGATCAAGAGTCGTGTTGTCTGCAACAAAACGAGCTACTTTACCAGGTACAATGTTATCCCAGATTTTCTCTGGCTTACCTTCTGCTTTTAATTGTTCTTTAATATCTGCCTCTGCTTGTGCCATTACTTCTTCAGTAAGTTGTGACATAGATATGTAAGAAGGAACGTTCTTAAGAGTTTTTCCAAGACGGCCTAGCTCGATATTGTCCTTTTCGATAGCAGCAATACGTGCCTCAGTTTCTGATGCTACAAATGCAGCGTCAAAATCTTTGTAAGAAAGCGTATTTGCTCCCATAGATGCTACTTGCATAGATACGCTCTTTGCAACCTCCTCAGCATTATCTGTAGCAGTGCTAAGACCTACTAGGGCACCTATTTTGTTACCATGTACATAAGAACCTACAAAAGGAGCTTCTAATGTCTCATAACCTCCTATTTCGATTTTCTCACCTATGACACCAGTTTGCTCAATAAGCTTTTCTGTAACCGTCATTCCGTCAAAATCTGCAGCAAGCATTTCTTCTTTAGAGTTTACGCTTAATGCGATATCTCCCATTTTGTTTGCTAGCTCAATAAAAGAATCATTCTTTGTTACAAAGTCAGTCTCACAGTTAAGTGATACAACAACTCCGCGTGTGTTATCTGCATTAATTTTTGCAATAACTACACCTTCAGAAGAATCTCTATCTGCTCTCTTTTCTGCAACTTTCTGTCCTTTTTTGCGTAGTACAGTGATTGCATCATCAAAGTTACCTTCTGCTTCAACAAGGGCCTTTTTACAGTCCATCATTCCAGCTCCAGTAGCTTCTCTTAATTTCTTTACGTCTGCGGCGGTAATGTTTGCCATGATATATAAGGTTTTAAAATTGAAAAAAGTCGTCTATTCGTTTTCAACAAAGAAAAGAAGTAGACGACTTTTAAGTATTATCAAATAGTTATTATTCTTCTTCTTCGCTAGCCGCTACAGGTGCTTTTGCAGCCTCAGCTTTAGGAGCTTTTGCTTCTGCCTTTGGAGCGTCTGCCTTTTTAGCTTTCTTTTCAGCCTTTGGAGAATCATCACCTTCTTTTTCTGCGTCTTTACCAGCTTTGCGATCTGCAAGTCCAGCACTAACAGCTTCAGAAACAAAACCTACGATTTTATCGATAGATTTAGAAGCATCATCATTTGCAGGTATAAGATAATCAACCTGACGTGGGTCAGAGTTAGTATCCACCATTGCAAAAATTGGAATGTTTAATTTTTGAGCTTCTTTAATCGCGATATGCTCACGCTTGATATCTACTACAAATAGTGCTCCTGGAAGACGTGTCATATCTGCAATAGAACCTAAGTTCTTATCAAGTTTTGCACGTAAACGGTCTGTTTGTAATTTTTCTTTCTTTGAAAGTGTATCAAAACGACCATCTTTTTTCATCTGGTCGATTGTTTGCATTTTCTTAATCGCTTTACGGATTGTAACAAAGTTCGTAAGCATTCCACCAGGCCATCTTTCTGTGATGTAAGGCATGTTTGCGTTACGAGCTTTTTCAGCTACGATATCTTTAGCTTGTTTTTTGGTAGCTACAAAAAGTATTTTTCTACCAGAAGCAGCAATCTTTTGAAGAGCCTCGCAAGTCTCTTCTATCTTTGCTGCAGTTTTATAAAGATTGATGATGTGTATCCCATTGCGCTCCATATAGATATACGGTGCCATGTTAGGATCCCATCTTCTTGTGAGGTGTCCAAAGTGTACACCTGCATCAAGCAATTCTTTTATTTCGATGTTGTTTGCCATTTTTGTAATAGTTTACGTTCCGTTGGACATTAAAATTAGCAACTTCGAGTTCACGAAGTTTAGATGCTAAACTAACCTTACTAAGATTTTGCTTGCGCAAAAACATAATAAGCAACGACAACATTTCAATTAATTTTTAAATTTTGATAGTAATCAGTTTCAATTCATACTCGTAAAAAGCCAAAAGGCATTGCGAGTATAGCGATATATTAACGCTTAGAGAATTGGAATTTCTTACGTGCTTTCTTCTGACCAAATTTCTTACGTTCCACCATTCTTGGGTCACGAGTAAGAAGTCCTTCTGGCTTAAGGATAAGACGATTTTCTGCGTCTAGTTCACACATTGCTCTAGAAAGAGCAAGTCTGATTGCCTCAGCTTGACCAGTAATACCACCACCGTAAACGTTTACTTTAATATCAAAGTTACCTTCGTTGTTAGTCATAACAAGTGGTTGGTTTACTTTGTACTGAAGTGTTCCTGTAGGGAAGTAGTTGTTCAGTTCTTTTTTGTTAATAGTGATGTTTCCTGTTCCATCAGAAAGGTAAACACGAGCTACTGCGGTCTTACGACGACCGATTTTGTGTAAAGTCTCCATTTACTTAATTTCGTTTAGGTTAATGGCACGAGGCTTCTGCGCTTCCTGATCGTGTTCTGCACCTGCATACACTTTAAGGTTACGGAAGATAGCACTCCCCAATTTGTTTTTTGGTAACATCCCTTTCACGGCAGCTTCTACTACACGTGTAGGATCTTTATCGTAAAGCTCTCTCGCTGTAAGACTACGTTGCCCACCTGGATAACCTGTGTGACGGATATATGATTTTTCCGTCCACTTGTTTCCTGATAATTGCACCTTTGCAGCGTTTATGATAACAACGTTATCTCCACAATCTACGTGAGGTGTAAAACTTGGCTTGTACTTACCGCGTAAAAACTTAGCTACGATAGAAGACATACGACCTAGCGTTTGTCCGTCTGCATCTATCAAAACCCACTCCTTGTTTACGGTAGCTTTGTTTGCAGATACTGTTTTGTAACTTAATGCGTCCACACTAATTAATTTTAATTAAACATTCCATTTCCCGCCTAAAAACGGGTTTGCAAAAGTACATAAATTTATTTATCACACAAACGTCTGTCTGACTATATTTTATATTGATCTTTTTATGAGCCTTATATGTCCTATTATAAAGGTGTAAACGAGTACTATTAATTGTGATTTTCACGCTTTCGCGAAAGCGTAACCCGATACATTGTGTTAATAAAACCTTAAAACAAGGAAGTTGTTGTCACATTCTGAGATGATTGAAGTCTTTCTAGTAAATCAATCAAAACCAAACCAATGTTACCTAAAATCAATCAACTCAGAGCAGTAATCGCGTTCCTTTTTCTAAGTTCCCTTAATGTAGTTGCCCAAACAGAAGCAACTGAAACTGCCATACCTAGGAAGGTGTATAACACAATTGCCATTAATGGTGAAGCTCCAGATATAGATGGAGACCTCTCTGATGCTGCATGGAATAATGTGGAGTGGTCTACAGATTACTTACAGTTTGAGCCAGATGTGGGTACACCTCCTACTAAGCAGACTAAAATGAAAATCACGTATGATGATAAAAATCTTTATGTGGCTTTTCATTGTCTTGAAAGTGATAAGTCTAGAATAGAGAGAAGGCTAGGGCGTCGAGACGATTTTCCAGGTGATTGGGTAGAGATTAATATAGATAGTTATAATGACGATCGCACGGCATTTTCTTTTACTGCCTCTGCTTCGGGAGTAAAAGGCGATGAGTTTGTGTCAAACAATGGCAACTTTGATAGTAGCTGGAATCCTATCTGGTATCTAGCCACTGGAGAAGATGAACAGGGCTGGACGGCAGAAATGCGTATACCTCTGAGTCAGCTGCGCTTTAGTGCAGAAGATGCGCAAACTTGGGGCATTCAATCTACAAGACGTTACTTTGCAAATGAAGAGCGTTCTACCTGGCAACCGCTACCTGCCAATCCTCCCGGATGGGTGAGCGAATTTGGAGAACTACGAGGAATTAAAGGAATCAAACCACAGAAACAATTAGAGATTCAGCCTTTTGTATTAGGTCAGTACGATACATTTGAGGAAGAGGCGGGTAATCCCTTTAGAGATGGAGACGATTTTGGCGGAAATATAGGGCTCGATGCAAAAATTGGAATAACAAATGATCTTACGTTAGACCTTACGGTAAATCCAGATTTTGGACAAGTAGATGCAGATCCAGGCGCTATTGCATTAGATGGATTTGAAATATTTTTTGAAGAGCGTCGTCCTTTCTTTGTAGAAAATAAGAGTGTCTTTGATTTTAGAGTAGGCGGTGGAGCAGATAATGTATTTTTCCCCAGACGTATAGGGCGCACTCCACAAGGAGGAACCACATTTGATGCTTCAAAAAGAGAGTACGAAGATTTCCCTACCAACACTACCATATTAGGAGCAGCAAAGTTTAGTGGTAAAACAAAGGATGGCTGGACTATAGGCGTGCTAGAAAGTGTGACAGGAAAAGAATTTGCCGAGATTGAAATAGACAATCGAGAAGAGATTACAGACCCTCTGGAGTTAGATGGACTTTTAGGAGAAAAGCGCAAAGAGCTAGTCGAGCCACTTACTAATTATTTTGTAGGTCGTATACAGAAAGACTTTAATGACCGTAACTCTTTTGTAGGCGGGATATTTACCACAACTCATAGAGATATGGAGCGTAGTCTAGATTTTCTCCATACCCAAGCTTATACTGGAGGAATTGATTTTAGACATAACTGGAAAGATCGCAAGTATTATGTAGAAGGTCGTGGTATTATAAGTCGTGTAAATGGAGACCCTCAAGCTATTTTAAATACGCAGACGTCACTTACACATTTATACCAGCGAGTAGATGCAAATCATCTAGAAGTAGACCCAGATGCGACAAGTCTCTCAGGAACTGGTGGTAATCTAGCTATAGGTAGAGGGAGCGGTAAGTGGAGATACGAACTAGGAGGAAACTGGAGATCTCCAGGGTTAGAGCTCAACGACATAGGTTTCTTGCGTCGCGCAGATAGAATTGTGCAATTTGCAAGTGTGAGGCGCTTTTGGAATAACTCAACTTCTTGGTATAGACAAGCAAATGTAGGGGTAGAGCAAACCACGCAATATGATTTTGATGGAAACTTCAACCGTATTCAGTATGAAGGTAGAGCAGAAATTAATTGGAAGAACAATTGGTTTACAGAAGTAGGTGGTGCGCATAAACCTCGCATATTTATAAACTCCTTTTTGCGTGGCGGGCCACGATGGAGATTTAATGAAGAGAATTTTTATTTTGCTGCTGTGGGTACAGATCAACGTAAGAAATTAAGTGCAATCGCGATATATGTAAATTCTCAAGCAAAACAAGATAACTTTTCCTTAAATAGGTACGAGCTACGTCTCAACTATCAACCTCTAGATGCATTGAGTTTATCACTCTCTACGCAATATGATATGAACCCTAATAAAACGCAATACGTATCACAGCAGTCGTATGCGCCTGCTACTTTTGGGACGAGATATATAACTGGGGAGATTGAGCAAGAAACGCTAAGTGCGACATTACGTATTAATTACAATATCAATCCTAACTTTACCATACAGTATTATGCGCAGCCATTCATTGCTAAAGGAACTTATACTAATTTCAATTTTGTAGCAGATAGTGATAATGAAAATCTAAACGAGCGAGTTACACTATTTAATCAGAATCAAATAAGTGAGATAGACGGAGGCTATGCCATAGATGAAGATGTAGATGGTACTGCAGACTATAGTTTTGGTAATCCAGATTTCAATTTTGTGCAGTTTCGTTCTAACCTTGTGGCAAGGTGGGAATACATCCCCGGCTCAGAAGTATTTTTAGTTTGGTCACAAGGAATAGAAGGAGGAGCGTCTTCTAGAGAAAATCTAACGGAAGCTTTTGATAGTCAGGTGCTAGGACAGCAAATTAGAAATACGTTTTTAGTGAAGTGGACGTACCGTTTTGTGTTGTAAGCTGAACGATTTATAATTAAAAACCCCAAATTCTTCACAGTAAGAATTTGGGGTTTATTTTTTTGTTGCGCTTTCGCGAAAGCGTAATTATTTTATGAGCACCTTTCTAGTTACAATAGTATTTTCAGATTGTAGCTTAACAACATAAATACCACTACTCCACGTCGAGGTAGGTAAGGTTGTAGCTTCAATAAACGAAGTGGAAACCACTATTTGGCCAAGTAAATTATAAACGGTAAGGCTAACTTCACTTTGTAAGTTTGCGTTTGTTTCAATACTTAGTTGTTTTTCTTTAGCATTAGATATAATAGAAACACTATTAGAAAAGTTATTATTATTAACGCCTAAAGTTATATCGAGTGTGATAGTATTTCTAGTAAGTGTAAGGTTGGGTACCTCAATGTTTTTTACTTCACAGGTATATGCTCCAGAATCTGCAAGCACAAGGCTGTCTATTGTGAAATCTGCTTCTGTTGCACCATCAATGGGGTTTCCATTTTTAAACCACTCATAAGTGTTTGTGGCACTTGAAGTTTCTGTTACAGAGAGTGTCACGGCTTCTCCTTCTGTGATAGCTAGAGTTTGCTCGTCATCAATGTTCGCTTGTCCTATATAATTAAAAATTAAAGGCCCTCCAGACGGATAGTAGTCTATTGCAGGTTCTAGGTTTTCAAAAATATACTCATTGTCATTAAGAGCAAAAAAGCTAAGTCTTGATAAATTTAATAATGGGATATCACCAGATAATTTATTGATAGCGACATCTAGTGTGCTTAAGAGCTCGAGCGCAGTTAGTGATTGTGGGATTACTCCACTTATTTCATTATTACTTATCACCAAGTCTCTTAGAGCATCTAGGTCTGCTAATTCTGAAGGTATGGTACCTACAAGATTATTATTAGGCAAGTTTATGCGAGTTACTTTGTTTTGATCATCTGTAGTGATTCCAAACCAAGTATCATATCCTTGAGTCAAGTCCCAAGTAGTACTCCAGTTTTCTCCATCTGTTGCATTATATAAAGCGATGAGAGCTTCTCTGTCTGGTTCTGGTAAAGTACCTCCAGTAAGTGTTATGTTATTACGAGTAAGTATGAGGTCAGTAATTATTGAGTTACTAACCTCACATGTATAAATCCCCGCATCTAACGAGCTCGGATTTTCTATTGTAAATGAAGGAGATGTAGCGTCCTCAATAGGGGAGCCGTTTTTTAACCATTGAAATGTATTATTCATATTTGGCACCCCCGTTACAGATAGGGTTATGGGATCATTCATTATTGAGATCTCCTCTTCTTGATTTAATTTCTTTTGATTGCTGTAGGTTAGAGTTGTAGTTTCATTGTAATAATCTACTCCAGGAATTAAATCATCAAAAACATAATTATTTTCGCCTAGAGCTAGAAAATTGAAATTTGGACTCGCAATTTGCGGAATCACGCCACTTAAGTTATTCCCACTAAAAACAGCTATTTCTAAATTTGGTAAATCTTCAATGCTACTTGGTAGAGAACCTTGTAATGAAACTTCTCCTAGCCACAGCGATCTAATAATTTGCAAGTTTGAAAATGCGTCATCTGGTAAAGAAAAAGCTTCGAAATCATTGCCTGACATGTCGAGACTGAATAATTGTTCAAATTGAAATATATATTGAGGAAAAACACCAGTAAAATTATTACTTCGCAGTTTCAGTTGAGTGAGGGCGGTTAAGCTTGATAAATCAGGAACCACACCCTCTAAGTTATTTCTCTCTAAATCTAAATATTGTAATGATGTATAATTACCATAATCTTGAGGTAATGACCCTGTAAGATTATTGAAGCTCAAATCTAAACGAGCTATTTGAGCCCCATTTGTTATTGTTTCAGGTAACTCCCCTGTAAACCCACAGCCTTTTAAACTTATAAATGCTAGATTGGGCATCTCAAACAGGCCTAGAGGTAATTGTTCATTAAAATTTGCTGTATTGTCTAATGATAAGGCAATTAAATTTTGTAGTTCAAATATAGCCTGTGGAAAAGCTCCTGTAATATTCGAATTTCTACCTAAGTAGAGTTCTGATATAGCGTCAAGTTGTCCTATTTCTTCAGGGATTTCGCCAGAGAGATTATTGTTGAAAAGGGCAAGTCTTGTTACTTTATATGTTGTTTGATCATATGATACTCCGTACCATTGTGTGTAAGGAGCATCTAAATCCCATGTATTTGTCCAGTTAGGTCCATCTAATGCATTATATATTGCAATTAGTGCATCTCGATCTGGCTCTGGTATTACCTCTGTAAATGATATATTATCTATATATACCTCAAATGCCTCATCAATAAAATTACCGAGACTTATTTCAAACTGCCAGTCCTCAGTTTCTGTAACTTCTATTTCTACTTCTCTAGTGTTCCAGTCAAAATTCTGAGGTATACGGCTGCTTGAAGTGTAAGGAGAAAAGTCTGCTCCTCCATACTTAGTCCCGATAACTTGTTGTCCAAAATTACTAGATCCTGTTTTTACTTTAAAATCATAGCTCAAAGTATAGGTTTTTCCTGCCTCTACAGGGAAGTTTAATGCGAGAAGCCTGGGAGTAGTGTCGCCATCTACAAATAGGGCACTACTTGCGCCGCTAGTGAGTTCTACAAGTTCTTGAGAAATAGATCCCTCTTGACTTTGCCAATTGTCTAGCGAAGTAGAAGACCAATTTTCTAAGTCTCCATTGGTAATTAGATTAGTTTGTGAATTTGCTAGCTGAAAGACTAACAAACAAATGATTAGTAAGTTGATTTTTTTCATGATTGATGTTTAGAAACGCTAAAGTATAATTTTATTGAGGAATTTACTTACGTATTTGAGGTTTTTGTTAGCTAGCTATTAAATGGTTTGCCGTAAGTCTTATTTTACGTAACTATGGGTTAGCATTTAAAACAAAAACCCCAAATTCTTAGTAATAAGAATTTGGGGTTTTTTCTTTTTACACTTTCGCGAAAGCGTAAAAAGAAAGCTAGTTCTTCTGATGATTAACTGCTTTTTAAAATTTATCAAGTTTTATAACTAACAAATTTGAGTAAAATGTTAAAATTATTCATGCTTACTCAATAACTCATGATAGAACGCTCTATATTTGATAGCGTAAATTTTGTTATGAAAAGAATTATTATTTTTTGCCTTGTATCATTTAGCTTCTCTAGCTGTGGTAATGATGATGTGAATAAGAAAGACAGCATTAAGGGAGGCGTGTACAGACAAATATCTTACGACCTTACGGTACCGTTAGACTTAAATAATGATGGTATTTTTTCTACCAACCTATTGGAAGAAAACGGAGCAGTTTTGAGTCCGCAACAGATTAATTTTAGCACAGATAACACGGTGATACCACCTTATCCTATTACTACCTGTGTTGACGATGATGGTAACGGACACCTGAATGAGTTTGTATGCTTAGTTGTAGTAAATTATGTAAGCCCTCCGTCATATATTCAAAACGAGAGAACAGTAACTATTAATAATGGTGTAGTAGGAACGCTTTCTGTAGATAGGGACACTTTAAGATTTGAAGAAACACTTACTAGGGATTTATTAAATAATGCTCCTTCGGGAGGTTTTGACGATACAATGGCAATATCTACTTACGTGAGAGAGTAACTAGAAAATATAAAATAGTACAATGACAAAATCCCAAACATCGTAAGATGTTTGGGATTTTGTCATTGTAAAAAAATATTAATACTCTATTTTTCTAATATTGTAGACTAATCTATTCACTTTTTTTTAAACCTTTTAATAATTTTTCCGCATCAATAAATCCATAGGTTACAGCCTCTTTTAAATGTTTTCGGGCATTTAATGTGTCATTTAATTTGAGAAATGTTTGACCCAGCCAGCTGTGGCTATTCCCAATTTCAAATCCATATTTTATTGAGGTTTTTAAATCTTCTATGCCAGAATTATAATTATTGAGATATAAATGAGCTATTCCTCTTTCGTGTATTATTTCAAAATCTTTTACACGGTAGTCAGAATCACTGTCCCATCTACCTGCATAATTAATAAATAGTCTTATACTATCACTTTTTATGGCACCTTCTGTTTTAAGAGCTTCGTTATAATAATTTATCGCTATCTGATACTTTTCAAGGCGCTTAAAATTATTGCCAATATTGTTTAAGACCATAGTGTTTTTGGGATCAAATGCAAGAATAAGTTTGTAGTCCTCAATTGCGCCTTCAAAATCACCAATCATAGATTTGTCAGCACCGCGATTAATTAATGCTGGTCGAAAGTTTCGTCTTTTGTTAATAGCTTTATTCAGAAGCCCTATAGCTTCTTCATATTTGCCATCTTCTTCTAGATCAAAAGCCTCATCGAAGTAATCATCTGCACTTCTTATATCGCAAGAGCTGAAAACTAATAAGGTTAATAAAATAATTGAAAATCTTTGCATGTGACTTAACTCTAATGCGCCTCTAGCCAATTCTGTCCTAATCCAACCTCAACATCAAGCGGCACGGCCATCTTAAAAGCACTTTCCATTTCTGTCTTGATTAGCTCTTTAATGGCATCTAGTTCGTCATTAGGAACATCAAAAACAAGTTCATCATGTACTTGAAGAAGCATCTTTGTTTTGTAGTCGCTGTTTTCTAGTTTTTCAAAAATATTAATCATCGCGATTTTAATAATATCTGCAGCACTTCCTTGTATAGGTGCATTCACCGCATTTCGCTCGGCTGCGCCTCGCACAACTCCGTTGCTGGAGTTAATACCATTAAGGTAACGGCGACGGTCTAATACTGTTTTTACATAACCATTTTCTCTCGCAAACTCAACAAGCTCGCTCATGTAGTTGCGTAGTTTTGGGTATGATTTATAATAGTTATCTATAAGTTCTTTTGCCTCGCCACGAGATAAATCGGTCTGGTTAGAAAGTCCAAAGGCAGACACTCCGTATATAATCCCAAAGTTTACCGTCTTCGCATTACTACGTTGCTCGCGAGTAACTTCTTCTAGTGGCACATTAAAAACTTTGGCAGCCGTACTAGCGTGAATGTCTTCTCCGTCTGTAAATGCTTGGATCATGTTCTCCTCCTCACTTAACGCGGCAATAATGCGCAGTTCTATTTGAGAATAATCGGCAGCAAGTAGGGTGTGGTTTTCATCTCTAGGCACAAAAGCCTTACGCACTTGACGGCCACGTTCTGTACGAATTGGAATATTCTGTAAGTTAGGATTGTTTGAGCTCAAACGTCCCGTAGCTGCAACCGTTTGCATGTAATCTGTATGCACACGTCCATCATGAGCTACTTGCTCTGGTAGTGCGTCTACATAGGTAGATTTTAATTTTGATAAGCCGCGATAGTCTAGTACTTTCTGGATGATGTCGTGATCTTTTGCGAGGTACGATAGCACATCTTCGGCAGTAGAGTACTGCCCAGTTTTTGTCTTTTTAGGCTTGTCGACAAGTTTCATTTTGTCAAATAATATCTCACCCAACTGCTTAGGTGAACCTATATTAAATTCTTCTCCCGCTTCCGCGAAAATTTCTGATGTAAGACGCTCTATATCTGCATTGAGATCACCAGAAAGGCTTTGTAAGAAAGATACATCAAGATTGATTCCTTCTACTTCCATAGCCGCTAGCACACGTAATAACGGAATTTCAATATCATCAAATAGCTTTCGAGTACCAGCCTCATCTAGCTCTTTTTCAAAATGATGTTTAAGTTGTAAAGTAATATCTGCATCCTCTACTGCATATTCTGTTTGATCATCTATAGAAACATCGCGCATCGATTTCTGGTTCTTTCCTTTCTTCCCTATAAGTTCTGTGATAGAAACAGGTGTGTAGTTAAGATAGGTCTCCGCTAGCACGTCCATATTATGACGCATATCTGGATTGATGAGATAATGTGCTAGCATGGTGTCAAAGAGTTTTCCTTTTACCTTTACATTATACTTAGCAAGTACTTTGATATCGTATTTTAAATTCTGTCCTATCTTTTCAATTTCGGTATTTTCAAAGAAAGGTCTCAACTCTTCTATAAGTACCTGAGCTTCTTCTTTACTTTCCGGAAAAGGAATGTAGTATCCTTTTCCTGCTTCCCATGAAAAAGCAATCCCTACTAGTTCTGCAACAAGCGGATCGAGACCTGTAGTTTCTGTGTCAAAACAAACAGAAGACTGATTGTTGAGGTTTTGTATAAATAATTTTCGCGCAAGCGGACTATCAATTTTCTGATAAAAATGGTTCGTGTCTTTTATAGTCTTTCGTGTTGACGCATCAGAAACTGCCGCAGCAGTCGCTCCGCTATCACCACCAAATAATGAAAACTGACCAGCTCCAGCACTAGAAGCAACCGCTTTCTTAGCCGAAGGTGTAGAAGAAACTTGCGTTCCTTGATCTGCTTCTCCAGAAAATATTTTGATAAACTGATCCTTCATTCGGCGGAATTCAAGCTCTTCAAACTTTTTCCCCACTGCCTCGGCATCTGGTTCAGAAAGTTCGTAGTCTTTTGCGTTAAAAGTCACGTCGCAATCTAGCATGATAGTCGCTAGTTTTTTTGAAAGTAAGCCTAATTCGGCATTTTCTATAACTTTCTCCTTCATCTTACCCTTGAGCTTATCTGTATTTGCCAGTAAACCCTCCATAGATCCGTATGCAGCTATAAATTTCTTTGCCGTTTTATCACCTACACCTGGCAGTCCAGGTATATTGTCAGACGCGTCACCCATCATACCTAGGTAATCAATTACCTGTAGCGGGTTTTCTACTTCAAAACGTTTTTGCACCTCCGGAATACCCCAGATTTCTATACCGTTACCCATTCGGGCAGGCTTGTACATAAATATATTTTCAGAAACTAGCTGTGCATAATCCTTATCTGGTGTGACCATGTACACCTTGAAACCTTCCTTTTCGGCTTGCTTAGATAGTGTTCCTATAAGGTCATCTGCTTCCACACCCTGACGTTCTATGATGGGAATGTGCATAGCCTTAAGAATCTCTTGGATATGAGGAATCGCAATACGTATTGCCTCTGGAGTTTCATCGCGGTTTGCTTTGTAATCTTCAAAAGCCTCAACACGTGCAGAGCTTCCACCTTTGTCAAAGGCCACTGCGAGGTGATCTGGACGTTCTCTTTTTATAACATCAAAGAGACTATTAGTAAATCCCATGATTGCACTTACATCCATTCCGGAGCTTGTGATACGTGGGTTTTTTATAAGCGCATAATATCCTCTAAAAATGAGCGCATATGCATCTAGTAGAAATAATCTCTTCTGGGTATTCTCGGTGGTATTGGTCACGTGAAGTTGTTTTGAATTACGCTTTCGCGAAAGCGTATGACGGCTAAAACTCAAATGTAAGAAGATGTGCTTAGATATAGCAGCGGTGTTGATAAATAGTAGTGCCAAACTTTATGACCTAAGCGAATTTTGCGTAAAAAATGAAGCAAGTGAAGGGTAAATCAAACTAGCGATAGCCTCACAATTATTGATTTATTGCCATATTTCGAAGTCAGCAGAATAAGACAAAATCATCAATGGCTGTTAGTTTGTGCCGCAACGAGGGAAATTTTTAGTAGAGTTCGATTAAGTCTAGACTTTTTTGGTTCGTTTTTTTTGTCAATGAAAAAAATGAACAACTTCTTTGAAAAGGACTCAATTAATGGAATGAAAACTATTGTTTTTAAAAACTACAATTGAATCCATAATTTTTTGAGAATTAACATTTTAGTTCACAATTATTTTAAATGATCTAAGCGAATTTTACGTAAAAAAAATGAAGTAAGTGGAGGGTAAAGCAAACTAGCGATAGCCTCACAATTATTATTTGCTAGTCATATTTCGAAGTCAGCAGAATAAGACAAAATCATCAATGGCTTTTAGTTTGCGCCGCAACGAAAGAAATTTTTAGTAAAGTTCGATTAAGTCTAGACTTTTTTGGTTCGTTTTTTTGTCAATGAAAAAAATGAACGACTTCTTTGAAAAGGATTCAATTAATGGAATGAAAACTATTGTTTTTAAAACTACAATTGAATCCATAATTTTTTGAGAATAAACATTTTAGTTCACAATCATTTTAAATGACCTAAGCGAATTTTACGTAAAAAAAATGAAGTAAGTGGAGGGTTGAGCAAACTAGCGATAGCCTCACAATTATTATTTGCTAGTCATATTTCGAAGTCAGCAGAATAAGACAAAATCATCAATGGCTTTTAGTTTGCGCCGCAACGAAAGAAATTTTTAGTAAAGTTCGATTAAGTCTAGACTTTTTTGGTTCGTTTTTTTGTCAATGAAAAAAATGAACAAACTTTTTAAAAAGTTTAAATGAATCGAATAAAAGCCGGGCAGTTTTTTGGGTAGCCATTGAACTCGCGATTTCTAAGAATAAACACTTTATAGTCTGCATTTATTTTAAATGACCTAAGCGAATTTTACGTAAAAAAAAATGAAGTAAGTGGAGGGTTGAGCAAACTAGCGATAGCCTCACAATTATTATTTGCTAGTCATATTTCGAAGTCAGCAGAATAAGACAAAATCATCAATGGCTTTTAGTTTGCGCCGCAACGAAAAAAATTTTTAGTAAAGTTCGATTAAGTCTAGACTTTTTTGGTTCGTTTTTTTGTCAATGAAAAAAATGAACGTATCGGGTGTTGGAACTTAACCTAAATCACAGTAGAAGCCAAGCAAGAATGAGAAATACATGAAACCGCTCGTTTAAAAAATGTACTAGCATTAGAGCTCGTCTACTCGCGACCCCGTTCTAATTTGTTGTGAAAGCCAATCCTTGACTTTTGGGTATAAAGAAAGCCAAGCAAGAATGCTTGGCTTTCACCCCAAATCATAATTGATTATTTAAAGTCAATTACAACAGTCTTAAATATTTTTTGCCTTACAGGCTCACGCAAATATATAACAATTCTTTAGATAGAATATTGTCTTGAAATAAAATGAAGTGCTGTTGCATGGTGTAACCTCCTGTTGATCAGTGATTGGTGAATTGTCATATTCAGCCTCAATTTTTTGATTCTTACTAAAATCACTGTAATTTGCGTATTTCACCGAGAATAAAGGGCAATACATCTATTTTAACAAGTAGTCTAAAAATTTATGTTAATTCGTCTTATTTTCATAGTATGATGACGAAAAGTTCTCATTTTCACCATTTTGATATCTCATCATCGTAAATCCTTTATGAATGCAATGACTTCCCGTTTCACCAGATTTATTCAAAGCAATATATGCGATTTGAAAATCTTTAAAACGAGATCCCTTCTTTGTGATTCTATGGATTGCCTCTTCGCAAGCAGCTTGTGGTGACATCCCGGAACGCATTAACTCTACAATTAAAAAGCTTCCTACTGTCTTGAGTACTTCTTCTCCCATTCCTGTTGCTACAGCACCACCCACTTCATTATCTACAAAAAGCCCAGATCCTATAATGGGAGAGTCTCCCACACGCCCTTTCATTTTATAACCTAATCCAGATGTAGTACATGCACCTGCAATATCTCCGTTGTGATCTATAGCAAGCATCCCAATGGTATCGTGATTTTCTATGTTAATTTCAGGTTTGTAATTACTAGTTTTTAGCCATTCTTTCCAAGCTTCTTTGCGTTCTTCTGTGAGTAGTTTTTGTTTCGTGAACCCCTGCTCATAAGCAAATTCTTCGGCGCCTTTTCCTGCTAAGATTACGTGTGGCGTTTCTTCCATAACCTTGCGGGCTAAAGCAGCGACATTGACAATATTTTCAACTGCAAGCACAGCTCCACAGTCTCCATCAGAATTCATTACGCAGGCATCTAGCGTGACATTACCCTCTCTGTCTGGTGTGGCTCCTATCCCTACTGTAGTATTTTCTATATTTTCTTCTTCCGCAGCAACGCCTGCTATGATAGCATCTAGAGCATTAGCGCCATTGTCTAGCAGTTCGCCAGCTTTTGCTGTAGCTCCAGAAAAGCCCCATGTGCAAATGGCAATAGGAGATGGTTTTTTGATATTTTCTTTTTGCGCTTTCGCGAAAGCGGTATTGTCCACATCACTAGTGCTTGCGCCTAGGTCATTGCATGCCATCAAACTTGCGCCTGTGGCAATCCCAGCTCCCGCAACTGCAGATTTATTTATAAATTTTCTTCTGTTCATAATGCAATATGTACTACAGTGATATTAAACAAATAGTTCTTGCTTTTCTGCCCATTCTGTCCATGAGCCATCATAAACACTAAGCTCTCTATCTGAAATTAAGGCCAAAGCAAATAAAATGATGCAGGCTGTAATTCCAGAACCGCAGCTAAAAATAATAGGCGTGTCTGCAAGATTAAGATTGTCGAAAGTGAGTTTTAATTCTTCCTTAGACTTAAACTTTCCATTATCTAAAACTTCTGTATACGGTAAGTTTAAGGAGTTTTTAATGTGGCCGCTTTGTATATGTGTCCTAGGTTCTGAATCAGTTCCATTAAACCTACCGCTAGATCGGGCATCAATGAGTTGGCAGTTTGAGGTGGTGATATTTTGAACTACTTGTGCGTAGCTCTTAATAGCAGACTCATCAAGGTGAGCTTTGAAATTGCCTGGAGATCTTTTTACATTAACAATCGTTGTAACCGGAAAATTATTTGCTATCCATTCTGGAAGGCCACCGTCTAATACAGATACATTGTGATGCCCCATTGTTTTAAACATCCACCACACGCGCGGACTGGTAAAAATCCCTTTGTCATCATATACGATAATATGACTGTCACTATCTATGCCTAAGGTTTGGCATTCTTTTTCAAACTGTGCAGGCTGAGGAAATGTGTTGGGAAAAGAACTTTTTGTGTCGCTAAAAGTGTTTTTAATATCAAAGTGTTGCGCTCCGCGGATGTTTGAAGTAGTATTAAAATGAGCGCTTGCATCTAGTAATACAATATTGTCATCATTAAGATGTATCTTAAGCCACTGTACTGAAACTACTTGATCTACCATAATTATTCTGTTACTGCACTACAATTTCGTCTACAAATACCCAACTTTTTCCTTGATAAGGAAAACCTAAGTGCCACTCTGGAAGATCTCCTAGTGTCTTTGCTATAAGTTGTATATAGCGCGCTTGTGTACCTTGTTGTATCCCTTTAATACTTTTAATAGCTATGTCCTCATCACGAGAAGCAGCATCAATTTGCTCTTGGTGATAGATTTCAAAATTTTCACCGTCCATAGATGTAAGTAATGTTACTTCTGTAGGGTAGAAAATCCAACTGCGTTGATCTTGTAAAAATGCAGTTTCAATACTAGTGATGGTTTGTGCTTTACCTAAGTCTAGCGTAGCTAGTACATCTTGAGCATCATAACCCTGCCATGTTCCTGAACGGAATTCTTTTACTCCTCTTACTCCATCTATCAATGCATTATCTCCACCGGCATTATATGCATTTGCGTAGGTAGCGTCTAGTGTGAGACTATAGTTTTCATTTAGTTTAAACAACGGAGTTTCTATGGTAGCACTTTGTCCATGACGACCCATCGCATAGGTGCGTAAGTTGTTGTGATCTTTAATTTTAATGGGCAGTCTGTATTTTTTGAAGTTATTGCCATCTTCTTCTAGAGCGTAGAAAATATCCACATTTTTATCTGTGGTAGCGAGTGTGATTTCTGTGTCTTTTTTAAAGTTGGCTTCTCCTTGTGCTATAAATGGAGCTGCTGTAAATTTATTATTCTCAATACTTGTTTTAGGACTATGCGCGGGGTGTTTTGCCCATCGGGAATGAGTAGCTGCCATATTAAATATGAGTTCGCCGCCATCCATAATATCTTCATGTTTCAAGTATGAATATGGGTAAGCCTTATCGTCCATATACGCACTTTCAATGTGTATATTTTCTTCAGAAAGATTTTGTGCAACAATGATAAAACTATTGCCATTTTCTAAATGTATGGTAGCCTTATCAAATAATGGCGTGCCAATTACATACTCATTACTTCCTGGGGTTAAAGGGTAGAAGCCTAAAGAGCTTAGTACGTACCATGCGCTCATTTGCCCACAATCTTCATTGCCAGAAATTCCATCTGGAGAATTGGTATATAATGTAGTTAGGATCTCGTGTACACGCTCTTGTGTTTTCCATGGTTTCTGGATGTAGTTGTATAAATATGCCATGTGATGGCTAGGTTCATTGCCATGTGCATATTGTCCTATTAATCCTGTGATATCTTGCTGGTGACGACCAGAAGTTGCAGTCTCGGCCGTAAATAGTGTGTCTAGTTTTCTTTCAAAAGCCTTGTTTCCACCGGTAAGATGAATAAGTCCACTTATGTCTTGAGGCGCATAGAGACTATATTGCCAGGCATTTGCTTCGGTATAATTAAAATTTACTTCAAAGGGATCAAAAGGAGAGAACCATGTGTTGCGCATGCGACCTCGCATAAAACCAGAAGAAGGATCATATACATTTTTGTAAGACTGCGCGCGCTTTGTAAATTCTTGGTAGATTTCTTCATTACCCATTTCTTGCGCCATTTGAGCAATGGTCCAGTCGTCATAAGCATATTCTAGTGTCTTTGATACAGACTCTGCTTCGTCATTTGCAGGTATAAAACCGTATTTCTTGTAAGATGCAAGGCCAAGTTTGTCTTGTGAGGCACTATGAAGCATCGCTTCAAAAGCTTTATCTACATCATAATCACGTATTCCTTTCATATAAGCATCTGCGATTACGGGTACTGCATGGTAACCTATCATACAGCCTGTATAGTTGCCAGCTAGATCCCAGATGGGCATAATACCACCTTCATCATACTTGGCAAGAAAAGTATTTATAAAATCATTGGTGCGCTCTTCTTCTATGATGGTGTATAAAGGGTGGGCTGCGCGATACGTGTCCCACAGTGAGAAAACAGTGTAGTAATCAAATACGTCTGTTTGATGAATTTCTAGATCCATCCCTCGGTAGCGGCCATCCACATCTTGATAAAGGTTAGGGGCTAGCATGGTGTGATATAGCGAAGTGTAAAAATTAGTTTTGTAATCTGAGTTTTCACTTTCTACAACAATTTTTTCTAGCTGACTTTCCCAAGTACTTTGTGCTTCTTGCTTTACTTGGTCAAAGGTTTTGTTTCCTATTTCGGTTTCTAGGTTCTTTCGCGCCCCAGCTTCATCTACGGCAGATATTCCGATTTTTATGATGATTTCTTCATTCTTGGGATTGTCAAACTGCAATGCAGCTTTGTGCGATATCGCGCCGTTCTTCGTCCCTTTTGGTTGCTTTAGGTATTTGAAACTGTGTGATGTTTTAATGTAATAAAACAGCTTTTGGTTGCTAGCCCAAGCCTTGGAGTGTCTATGTCCCGAGAGTTCTGTGCTAGAGAGTGTATCTATTTTGGTGCTCAGTACTTCATCACGGTGCTCAAGATCTAAAATCACAAAGTTTTTTAAAGAATCCGCTTTCGCGAAAGCGTACTTATGCACACCACTACGAGCAGCAACAGTAAGTGCTACATCGATGTTTGAGTTGTCAAGATGTACGCTGTAATATCCAGGTTGTGCTACTTCAGTGTCATGCGTAAAATGGTCCCGATAACCAGGTTTTCCATTTGCACCATTATTAAACATTATGGCAGTAGAAGGCATCAATAGGATATCTCCATAGTCTGAAACTCCAGTGCCGCTTAGGTGTGTGTGACTAAAACCATAGATGAAATCATCATCATAATGATACCCAGAACAACCGTCCCAGCCATCTAATCGTGTGTCTGGACTAAGCTGCATCATACCAAAAGGCATGGTCGCCCCAGGGTAGGTATGACCGTGACCACCGGTGCCAATAATTGGATTTACATAGCTTATAAGGTCTTGATCTTTTTGAGCGGGAGTAACCTCCGTAATATGCTCGCAACTAGTGACTGTAAGTAGGAGAAGAAAAAGAGAGAGTAGGTAGCGCATTGATATGGTAGGTTTGTGTCTAAGATACAGAAAAGCAGTAATTCTTTAAACCGACTTTTACATTAAAAGAAAGGGCACATATGGTTTAGTATCTTTAATGTATGAAAGTAGAAATATGTGCAAACTCGTTTGAAAGTGCGCTGGCTGCTCAAGATGCAGGAGCGCACCGTATTGAACTTTGTCAAGAGCTGTCACTTGGAGGGATTACTCCTAGTCATGGTTTGATAGAGAAGGTACTGCAAGAACTTGAGATTCCTGTGTTTGTATTGATAAGGCCAAGGTCTGGAGATTTTATGTACTCGGAAGCCGATTTTGATGTGATGTTGCGAGATATCGCTTTCGCGAAAGCGCAAGGTGCACAAGGGATAGTTTCTGGGATATTAAATAGAGACTTTACGATAGACGCGGTACGAACTAAACGCTTAATAGCTGAATGTGGCGAACTGCCTTTTACCTTTCATCGCGCTTTTGATTGGACGCCGGATGTTCTTGCTGCCTTAGAGCTGCTAATAAATATAGGAGCTAGTAGGGTTCTAACTTCTGGAATGAATGTTAATGTGAATGAAGGTTATGAAACCTTGCGGGAATTACTAGCAGCGGCTAGAAATCGTATAGGTATTTTACCTGGTGGAGGAGTTTCTGTTGATAATATTATGAAATTTAAGAATGCTGGTTTTAGCGAAGTGCATGGTAGTTTAAGTAGTAGCACGGTTGGGTATAATCATGCTATAAAAATGCACTCGCTAGCAGGTCATGAAAATAACTTACTTCAAACCTCTGATGTTTCCAAAATAAAAGCACTTTTAAATAGGCTATAAAAAAAAGGGTGCAGTTTGTAAACTGCACCCTTTGATATTATCGTAGTTGATGATTAATCATTCAACTTTAGAACCGCCATAAACGCTTCTTGTGGTATCTCTACATTACCCACGGCGCGCATACGCTTCTTACCTTTCTTTTGTTTTTCTAGTAGCTTACGCTTACGAGAGATATCTCCACCATAACATTTAGCCGTTACATCCTTACGAAGTGCTTTTACCGTCTCACGAGAGATAATTTTAGCTCCAATAGCTGCTTGTATTGGAATATCAAACTGCTGGCGTGGTATTAGCTCTCTTAGTTTTTCACACATACGTTTACCTATATCGTAAGCATTGTCTTGGTGTAATAATGCAGACAGAGCATCTACCGCTTGCCCGTTAAGAAGTACATCTACCTTCACAAGTTTTGATGCGCGTAAACCTATAGGAGAATAATCAAAAGAAGCATATCCTTTTGATACAGTTTTTAAACGATCATAAAAGTCAAAAACAATCTCTGCAAGTGGCATGTCAAAATTGAGCTCTACTCTTTCTGTAGTAAGGTATGTCTGACTTACAATCTGCCCTCTTTTTTCAATACATAAAGACATGACAGGTCCCACAAAATCAGATTTTGTAATAATTGTTGCTTTAATAAAAGGCTCTTCTACTCTGTTTAATGAAGAAGGTTCTGGAAGATCTGAAGGGTTATTTACTAAAATAATCTCCTCAGGGTTTTTATGAGTAAAGGCATGGTAAGACACGTTAGGTACCGTAGTGATAACCGTCATGTCAAATTCACGCTCAAGACGTTCTTGTATGATTTCTAGGTGTAGCATTCCAAGGAATCCACAACGGAAACCAAAACCTAGTGCTGCAGAGCTTTCCGGTTCAAAAACTAGAGAAGCATCATTAAGTTGTAGTTTTTCCATAGAGTTACGAAGCTCTTCGTAGTCCTCCGTATCTACTGGGTAGATACCGGCAAAAACCATTGGTTTTACATCTTCAAAACCTGCAACAGCATTTCGTGTTGGGTTTTTAGCATCTGTAATTGTATCACCCACTTTCACTTCGCGGGCATCTTTTATTCCAGTGATTAGGTAGCCTACATCACCAGTTTTTACTTCTTGTTTTGGGGCTTGCGTAAGTTTTAACGTACCTACCTCATCTGCGCCGTATGTGTTTCCTGTTGCAACAAACTTAATTTGTTGGTTTTTCTTGATACTCCCATTAATAACACGGAAGTAAGTCTCCACACCACGGAAGGGGTTGTAAACACTGTCAAAAATAAGTGCTTGAAGTGGCTCGTCTGGATTTCCTTTTGGTGCAGGAATACGATTGATTACTGCAGCAAGAATCTCCTTAATGCCAATTCCAGTTTTTGCAGAAGCAGGAATAATCTCAGAAGGATCACATCCCAAGAGATCAACAATATCATCTGTTACCTCCTCTGGATTTGCACTTGGAAGATCTATTTTATTAAGAACAGGTATGATTTCAAGATCATTTTCTAATGCTAGGTAAAGATTTGAAATTGTTTGTGCTTGTATACTTTGAGCAGCATCAACAACTAGTAAAGCTCCTTCACAAGCAGCGATACTTCGAGATACTTCATAAGAGAAATCCACGTGTCCAGGAGTGTCTATGAGGTTGAGAATATAATTTTCTCCCTCATATACATATTCCATTTGTATAGCATGAGATTTGATCGTGATTCCACGCTCACGCTCTAAGTCCATACTGTCTAGCAGTTGTGCTTGAGACTCACGTTTTGTAACTGTTGCAGTCTCATCTAGTAGACGATCTGCAAGTGTACTTTTACCGTGATCAATATGGGCAATTATGCAAAAATTTCGGATGTTCTTCATAGTCTCTCAAATAGATTGCAAATATACGAGATATGAGGCCATATTGTAAGTGTATTAAAGATTAGAATAATTATTATAAAAAAATGTTAAATACATTGCGCTCATTATTAGGTTTCTACCTATTTTTATCAACTTATGACAGAAATTAAGAACTCCCTCATTCTCATATTCATAGTGTTAACAGCGTTTTCCGCTTATTCTCAAGACTTTAACATTAGTGGTAAAGTGCAAGATGTTAATGCACAACCTATTCCATTTGCAAACGTAGTGTTGCTAGATGCAGAAAAGGAAATTGTACAAGGTACTATTACAGAAGACAATGGGTCTTTTGTAATTTCATCACTAAAAGGAGCTGATGAGTATTATATTAAAGTGAGTTTTGTAGGGTTTGAAGATGCTACAACTAGTGTGTTTTCCCTTTCGGGAAATAAAACGCTTCCTCCAATTATTTTACAAGCTAGTCAAGAAAGCTTAGATGAAGTCACAATTACTGCCAAGACACCTACTGTTGTGCGTAAGGCGGATAGACTTGTGTTTAATGTAGAAAATAGTATTCTCTCTACTGGAAGTACTCTTGATATTTTAAGGCGCACGCCAGCTGTGGTGGTAACTCAAGGAGGGATCAATGTAAGGAACCAGCCAGTCACTGTATATCTCAATGATAGAAAAGTGCAACTTAGTGTTGAAGAGATAAGAAGCCTACTAGAAAGCCTAGATGGAAATAATATAAAGTCTGTTGAGGTAATTACAAATCCTCCAGCCAAATATGATGCAGAGGGAGGAGCTATTTTAAATATCAATACTTCTAAGGCTGTTGCAGCTGGTTACAAAGGGAATGTAAGTGCTACAGGTACTTATGCGATTTACCCAAAACATACTTTTGGTACCAGCCATTTCTTTAAAAACGATAAGGTAAGCTTGTTTTTTAATTATAGTTATAATCCGCTTAAAGCTACAAAGCAGAGTGATAACTTAATTAATTATTTAGATGGAGGTGTTAGTACAATTTGGGATCAAGATTTTGAGCGCAAAACGTGGTCTAAGGCACATAATGCAAATCTTGTAGTCGATTATGAGTTAACGGAGAAGTCACAGCTTAGTTTGTCTGTAATAGGTTTATTTTCTCCAGATGTTTTTGAATTTACAAGAGCAACGACAGATGTTGTGTCTCCCTCGCAAGATCCATTTTTTATAAGAACACAGAGTTCTATAGATAGCGATCGTAATAATATAGCTTTTGATTTAAAGCATACATATGCCCTAGAGAAAGGAGAGCTTAGTACAAGCGCGCACTTTACTAGCTTTGATCGCAATAAATTACAGCGACTAGGGTCAGTCTATACAAATGAAAGTGATGATGTGCTCAGTAACATAAGATTTGCAACAGATGCTACTCAAGATATTGAGATTTTTACTGGACAAGTAGATTACAATACAAGTTTTGGCGAGGTGTTTTTTGAATCAGGTGCCAAAGTTGCAATTATAGATTCTCAATCTAAAATTGATTTTTTTGATTTAAACAATGTAGAAAATACCGGACTTGAGCAGGCTCAAAATGACAACTTCTTGTATGATGAAAATGTATACGCTGCTTATGTTTCGTTTAATAGAGATTGGGAAAAATGGTCTATTAAAGGTGGTTTGAGAGCTGAGCAAACAAATAGCGTAGGGAATTCTATTGTTTTAAATACGAAGACGGAGTTAGATTATTTCGAACTATTCCCTAGTGCTTATGTGCAGTATAGTCCTTTCGAAAATCACAGCTTTGCGATAGATTATTCTCGTAGGTTAGAAAGACCACGTTATCAAGATCTTAACCCTTTTGCATATTTTATAAATGAAAATAACTTTATTATAGGGAACTCTGGGTTGCAACCATCTTTTAGCCATCAATTCAATGTGAACTATTCATTGAAAGATGAATACTTTTTTGATGTTTATTACAGAGATAACGGAGAGAACATTGTATCGGTAGCCACGCAAGATAACCAGAATCAAGTGTTGAGGTCAGACAGCCAGAATGCTTTGGGGAGTAAATCTTGGGGGCTAGATTTTAGCCATGGTCGCTCTGTAAGTAGCTGGCTTTATACAAGCGTGTATCTAAGTGCTTTTCATGAGGAGGATTCATTCCTTATAAACAGATCTACAAACACTAGCTTTAAAAATGATGTAAATGGATTTTATGCCTACATAGGAAACTATCTCACATTAGATAAGCAAAAGACCTTAACGGGTTTTGTGACGTTTGAGTACTTGTCCAGTTTTATAGTAGGTTCATACACGCAAGATGAAACTATTCAATTAGATTTAGGTCTTCGTAAGTCTTTATGGAATAAGAGAGCTTCTTTGAGCTTATCGGTAGGTGATGTTCTGAATAGAGCAAATGCTAACGTGAGCGCAAAGTACGAAGGACTAGATAATCAATATTTTCCTGAATTGGAGACTCAATTTCTTAGAATTGGGTTCAAATATAATTTTGGAAACTATAAGTTGAAAGATAATAATCGCGATTTAGATAAGGCAGAGCGAAATAGGATTAATAATTAAGACAAGTATTCGTCGATAATACTATTACAAAACCACTTCAACGAAGTGGTTTTGTTGTTTAGAGACAAATCCGTTTTACAATTACTTCTTGAGCGCTTCGTTTTATTCACTTAGAAAAAGAAAGTACCTTTGCGGTTGTTACGCTTTCGCGAAAGCGTACTAAAAACATAATGCGTTTACAATAAAACAGTGGTAACATTTATTACCACACTTTTTAATACTGAATAATGGCAAAAATAGGAGATATAGATGTAGGAGATTTTCCGCTATTACTGGCGCCTATGGAGGATGTGAGTGATCCACCTTTTAGGGCGTTGTGTAAAGAGCAGGGGGCAGATGTGGTTTATACGGAGTTTATCTCTAGTGAGGGCTTGATAAGAGATGCTGCCAAAAGTGTCATGAAGCTTGATATTTATGAAAAAGAACGCCCTGTAGGAATTCAAATATTTGGTGCTGTAGAGGAGTCTATGCTGCGCAGTGTAGAGATTGTGGAAGCGAGTGGTCCAGATATTATTGACATTAACTTTGGATGTCCAGTGAAAAAAGTGGTTTCTAAAGGAGCGGGAGCTGGAATTTTGAAGGATATTGATTTGATGGTGAGTCTTACTAGAGCGATGGTTAATCATACCAAGCTGCCAGTAACAGTAAAGACGCGTCTAGGCTGGGATCACGATAGTATAAAAATAGTTGAGGTTGCAGAGCGATTGCAAGATGTAGGTTGTGCAGCCATATCTATTCATGGACGTACGCGCGCGCAAATGTATAAAGGAGACGCAGACTGGGGTCCTATTGCAGAGGTGAAGAATAATCCTCGTATGCATATTCCAGTGTTTGGTAATGGCGATGTGAACACACCAGAACGCGCTATAGAGATGCGTGATAAGTATGGACTAGATGGTGCGATGATAGGTCGTGCAAGTATAGGGTATCCTTGGTTTTTTAATGAAGTAAAGCATTTCATGGAAACGGGAACGCACAAGGCGCCTCCTACTATGAAAGAACGTATAGAAGCCGCAAGGCGTCACTTACAGATGTCTATAGACTGGAAAGGTGAGGTGCTGGGTGTTTTTGAAACACGAAGACACTATACAAATTACTTTAGAGGGATTCCTCACTTTAAGGAATATCGTATGAAGCTTGTGACATCAGATCAGAGTGAAGATGTTTTTAGCGCACTTGATCTTATCGAAAAAGAATTTGGTGACTACCAGTTCGTTTAAGAGTCTTCTATAAGTTTTCTATTTATTCTAGTAGCTGCAAGTCTGGCTGCTAGAAAACCTAATATTAATATAGTGGCGTATACGAGCACAATATTAATTACTTCAAACTTTACAGGATAAGGAAGTTCTGCGGTGATTGGTATAAAGCCAAATTGTTGCTGCAGGACTATAAGTATTGCTCCTAGTAGAATACCAATAGCTCCACCTATCACAATCATGAGCGCGCCCTGAGTAAATATTATTTTTCTTATAGTAGGTAGTGTCGCGCCTAAGTCACTTAGTGTCTTGATGTGCTTGCGTTTATCTACAATAATCATAATTAGACTTCCTACGAAGCTAAAAAGAGCGATAATAAGTACGAGCGTACATATAAAGTATAAAGCCAGATTCTCTGTATTAAGCATTTTATAAAGAGCATCGTTGAGTTCTATTCTATTCTTGATAATGATATTATTATTAAAAATAGTGCTTAACTCTTCTCGCAGATTATCTTCATCTGCATCTGGTTTTAGTTTAAACTCAATGGTGCTTATTTGGTTTACTGGATAATCAAGGAGAGAACCTACAAAATCAATATTACCAAAAACGTGATCGTTATCTAGTGCATCTCCTGCTTGAAAGACGCCGCTTACCATCGCTTTAGAGGAGTTAAAGGCCTGCGTTGGGTCTGTAATTTGTCCTGTGCCTGGTTTTGGCGTCATGATAGTGACAAGGCTTCCATAATCTCCTACGTTTATTGAAAGGCGCTTGCGTACTAGAAGTCCCATAGTAACCTCAGGTTCTCCTGGGCTAGGCCAGTAGCCTACAAATATGGTGCTGTCCATTTGAGTAACATCTAGGTAGCGCTCATCTACCCCTTTTAAGAACGCAAGAGAAGTCCTTCCGTCATACTCTAGATATGCACGTTCTTCAATAATTTTAGAATAAGAAGCTACACCTTTTAAGGAGTTGAGCTGCTGTTCTTGATCTGGAGATAGGGTGATGGTCTTTCCTGAAGCTGGAGCAATTTTTAGATCTGGATCTATAATAGAAGTTATAGATAAATTAAACTCCTTAAGTCCAGAAAAAGCCGAAAGTACTATAAACAGCACTAAGGTTCCTAGTATAATGCTCACCACAGATACTAGTGTGATGATATTTACGGCATTCGTGCCGCTTTTAGAAATAAGATATCTCTTTGCAATATAATAGGGAAATTGCATTTATATCTTTTTACGTCGCGCTAGTAGGCTAGGATCTTCAAGTGGATTTTCCTCGCGCTTAAGAGAGCGTTCAATACCGTCTAGATACTCTAGTGTATCATCTATAAAAAATTGTAACTCAGGCATACGGCGCAGCTGGTGGCGTGTGCGTTGAGAGATATTATGTCTTATAATAGGTTTTACTTGATTTACCTCCTTAAGTATATCGGCTGCTTTGTCGTTTGGGAAAACGCTTAGATATACTTTGGCAATAGAAAGGTCTGTAGGAACTTTTACCTTAGTAACGGACACAATGATGCCTCCCTTACCACTGTCACGTAGTGCGTTCTGAAGAACTTCTGCAAGATCCTTCTGAAGAACTCCTGCTACTTTTTTCTGTCTGTTTGATTCCATAGACTGCAAAAATACGTTTTTTGAATTGTATTACTTTTGTGTAAGTAAGTTATCATTAAACTTTAGTAGTAATAATGGTTGTAATTACGCTTTCGCGAAAGCTAAACCTGCCTACGCGATACTATTAGTATGAAACAACATATCATAAATTAAATAAACTATGAAAAAAATAGAGCATATAGGAATCGCAGTTAAAGATCTCGAGGCGGGAAATGATTTATACGAGAAGTTACTGGGTGTAGCTCATTATAAAATAGAAGAAGTAGCCTCAGAAGGAGTGCGCACATCTTTTTTTCAATCTGGGCCTAATAAGATAGAGCTTCTAGAAGCAACAACAGAGGATGGGCCTATTGCTAAATTTTTAGAAAAGAAAGGAGAAGGTATCCATCACATAGCCTTTGCAGTAGATAATATAGTAGAAGAAATGGAGCGATTAAAAAAAGAAGGCTTTATTTTATTAAATGAAAAACCAAAGAAAGGAGCTGATAATAAGCTGGTTGCCTTTGTACATCCTAAGACTGCTGGAGGTGTTCTAGTAGAATTATGTCAAGAAATTGATAATTTGTAATAAAAACCTTTGGTTGGGTTAAGATTTATACTAAATTTGCAGCCGTTTTCAACCTCATCTGAGAAACATAGAAAACAACGGTCCCATAGCTCAGCTGGTTAGAGCATCTGACTCATAATCAGAGGGTCCTTGGTTCGAGCCCAAGTGGGACCACTTTTTTTAGTAAGAATACTAAATTCACAATCTTTATCGTTTTACTGTACTATATTAATTAGATAATTTATCTAATTGGTATTTCAGTACGTTCTTGTATTAAATTAAAATTACAAGTAATTTGCTTGCAATTCCGTTTAAATGCGTATTATTGGTGTCGAAATACACAAATACACCCAACCCAACATTCTGAGGCTGATAAAATCAATTTACAGCCTAAGAGTATTACTTTTGAATTATTATGAGCCCCAATCTCAGAACTTTCATTGCAACTATCTTCCTGTCATTTATGGGATTATGCGCTTATGCGCAAGATGGACCGCCACCACCTGATACGCGAACTAGTTCGCTACCAGGTCTTGTTATGCCTATAGACGATAATATTATTGTATTAGTGATTTTTGGTATTCTTGCAGGAGCTTTTTATGCTTACAAGAATAACAAAGCTAAGTCTAGTAGCCCTGCGTAAGTCGCTTTACGTATTTTCCTATCACGTCAAACTCTAAGTTTACCTCCGTTCCTACTTTGAAGTCTTTAAATACTGTGTTCTCATAGGTGTAAGGAATAATAGCTACGCTAAAACCTCCTTCTGTAGAGTCTACAACTGTTAAGCTTGTTCCATTTACAGTGATAGAACCCTTTTCAATAGTTACATTTCCAAGTGAGGTGTCATATTTAAATGTAAATCTCCAGCTTCCATCCTCTTCTTCAATGTTGGTACAAGTCCCTACTTGATCTACATGGCCCTGTACAATATGCCCGTCAAGACGTGCACCTAGTTGCATAGCGCGCTCTAGATTTACAGTGTCGCTAGTAGCGAGGCTGTTAAGATTTGTTTTGTCAAGTGTTTCTTGTATGGCAGTAACTCTATAAGTGTCATCCTTTATGGCAACTACAGTGAGGCAAACACCGTTGTGAGCAACACTTTGGTCAATTTTAAGTTGGCTAGTGATAGTGCTTCTTACGGTATAGTGTATATTTTCTTGGTCTTTTTCAATAGAAACTATGGTAGCAAGATCTTCGATAATACCTGTAAACATGAATGGATTTTATTTGGTTACTTTTGTGTTGTAAAAATACAAAACGCTAGAAGCATCACATGAATAAAGATCAAAAAGTACGTGTAGGGATTTCTATTGGAGATTTAAATGGAATAGGGGCAGAGGTTGTGATAAAGACATTTTCAGAAGTGATGATGTTTGATTTTTGTACGCCTATAATTTTTGCTTCGGCAAAGACACTTTCTTATATCAAGAAGTCTTTGAGTTTACAAGCAGAGTTTCATGGGATAGACGCTTTCGCGAAAGCGTTAGATAACAAAATAAACGTCTATAATTTATGGAAGGAGCCTGTAGAAATTAAATGGGGAGAGGCGACTGAAACAGCAGGCGATTATGCTTTGAAGTCTTTTGTGGAAGCTACCAAGGCGCTGAAAAATGGAGATATTGATGTACTTGTAACCGCTCCTATAAATAAGGCTAATATCCAGAAAGAAGATTTTACATTCCCGGGTCATACAGATTATCTAGCACAAGAGCTAGAGGGTGATGCGATGATGCTTATGATTACAGATACGCTTAAAGTAGGTTTACTAACGGATCATGTTCCTGTAAAAGATGTGGCTAGTGAGATAACGCCAGAGGTGATTGTTAAGAAGGTAAATACATTATATAATGCCTTGAAGCAAGATTTTGGTGTAGATAGGCCTAAAATTGCCTTACTGGGTATTAATCCACATGTGGGAGACAATGGAGTTATAGGAGATGATGATGATAAGGTATTGATACCTACGCTTGAAAAAATGCGTGCAAATGGTCAGTTAGTTTACGGGCCTTATGCTGCAGATAGCTTTTTTGGGTCAGGAAATTATAAAAATTTTGATGCTATCCTGGCTGCTTATCATGATCAAGGCTTGATTCCTTTTAAGACATTGTCTTTTGGTAAGGGTGTAAATTATACTGCGGGATTAGATAAGGTTCGTACTTCTCCAGATCACGGCACAGCTTATGAGATTGCTGGAAAAGGCACTGCTGATGAAGGTTCTTTTAGGGAGGCTGTGTTTTCTGCAGTAAAAATTTATAATAAAAGAAAAGAATATCAGGAGATTACAAAGGATGTACTTAAGGTTTCTCCTAGACGTGCTGGTAGAGAGCGATCAGGCAGGCCGCCAGCAAAAAGATAAGATACTAAAGAGCAATTTTAGTATTTGTAGAGAATTAAAATAAAATTGAGCTTGTGCTTTGTGATATAAAAAATTATGTATCTTTGCACGCTCCAAACGGCTGATGTGATGAAAGGATTGAAACCATACACCATACAATACGTAGGTTTAAAAGAAGGAGAGCATACATTTGATTACACGATTACAAAATCGTTCTTTGATCTTTTTGAATATGATGACTTTAATGACTCAAACATTGAGGCTACACTTCTCTTAACAAAGAAGTCTACTTTTATGGAGTTTGATTTTAAAATCTCAGGTACTATCAATGTGAATTGTGATGTTACTAATGAGCCTTATGATCAACCTGTAGAAGATGTCTACACTCTTGTAGTGAAGTTTGGTCAAGAGTTTAATAATGATATTGAAGATATTTTAATCTTGCCTTACGGTGAGTATGAAGTAAATGTCGCTCAGTATATTTATGAACTCATTATATTGGCACTGCCTAATAAGAGGGTTCACCCTGGTATTGAGGACGGGACATTGCAGTCAGATATATTAGATAAGCTGGAAGAATTAAGTATTCCAGATCAAAAAGTAAAAGAAGAAAAAGAAGATACAGATCCTAGATGGGATTCTTTAAAAAAACTATTAACAGATAAATAAGAGTACGTAATGGCACATCCTAAGAGAAAAATCTCCAAAACAAGAAGAGATAAAAGAAGAACGCATTACAAAGCTGCTATACCACAAATAGCTGTAGATCCAACAACTGGAGAGGCACACCTTTACCACAGAGCACACTGGTTTGAAGGGAAGTTGTACTATAGAGGTCAAGTAGTTATTGATAAGACGGAAGAAGTAGAGGCGTAAGCTTTGCTTTTATAAAATAGAACTCTCACGTTGTGAGAGTTTTTTTTATGCTCACAATTGATCAAAAAAAGTTAATTAAAGGCTGGTTTTGATCAATTTTTAGTATTTTTCCCCTCGTTTTTGACTATAATCGTCAATATTCGAAAAAATCTAACTGAAACAAATGAGTAAAATCTCAGCGGCAATTACAGCTGTAGGCGCTTACGTTCCAGACTATGTCTTGACCAATGAAATACTGGCAGGCATGGTAGATACTAATGATGAGTGGATAACCTCTCGCACTGGTATTAAAGAACGTAGAATCCTCAAGGAAAAGGGAAAGGGAACTTCGTTTCTAGCCATAAAGGCAGCCCAAGACCTTCTTGCAAAAAGACAACTTGACCCCTCAGAAATTGATATGGTCATAGTTGCGACTGCGACACCAGATATGCCTGTTGCATCCACAGCAGTATATACTGCAACTCAAATAGGAGCCGTAAATGCATTTGCATTTGATCTTTCGGCTGCATGTTCTAGCTTCCTTTATGGAATGTCTACAGCAGCGAGCTATATTGAGTCTGGTCGTTATAAAAAAATACTTCTTATCGGGGCAGATAAAATGTCCTCTATTATAGACTATACAGATAGAACAACCTGTATCATCTTTGGTGATGGTGCTGGTGCTGTTTTGTTTGAACCTAATCAAGAAGGATTGGGGTTACAAGACGAGCTATTAAGATCTGATGGAATAGGTAGAGAGTATCTTAAGATTGATGCCGGAGGAAGTATATTACCTCCTTCACAAGAAACTATAGATAATAAACAGCACACGGTTTTTCAAGATGGGAAGACTGTTTTTAAATTTGCAGTGTCTAATATGGCAGATGTAAGTGATAAAATAATGAAGCGTAATAACCTTACGGGTGACGACGTAGACTTCCTTATCGCACATCAAGCAAACAAGCGTATTATAGATGCTACTTCAAGACGAATGGGTCTTGATGATGATAAAGTACTTATTAATATACATAGGTATGGAAATACCACGTCAGCTACCTTACCTTTGCTGATGAGTGATTACGAAAACCAACTAAAAAAAGGAGATAATATTATATTTGCTGCCTTTGGTGGTGGATTCACTTGGGGTTCTATTTACTTCAAGTGGGCATATGACTCCAACTAAAACTAAACAAGCTAAATTCAAACACTTATGGATTTAAAAGAAATTCAAAACCTGATCAGATTTGTTGCAAAGTCTGGCGCGAGCGAAGTAAAACTTGAAATGGATGACGTAAAAATCACTATCAAGACTGGCGAAGATGATAAGGCACCTACTACTTTCTTACAGCAAATGCCTGCAATGCAAATGGCACCACAAGCGCCAGTAGCAGCAGCACCTGCTCAAGAAGCAGCGGCTCCTGTAGCACCAGCTGCTCCAGCAGAGGATGAAAATTCAAAATATATCACTATAAAGTCTCCTATTATTGGAACTTTTTATAGAAAGCCTGCACCAGACAAGCCTATGTTTGTTGAAGTAGGAAAACAAATCTCAGAAGGAGATGTACTTTGTGTTATTGAAGCGATGAAGCTTTTTAACGAGATCGAAAGTGAAGTATCTGGAACAATCGTAAAGATTCTTGTAGATGATTCTTCTCCTGTAGAGTTTGATCAACCATTATTCTTGGTAGATCCGTCATAATCCCCTACGGGTATTTTAATCATTGAGGAGGTATTGTGGTATTATGCTTTCGCGAAAGCGTAATCTTACTGCTCATTTTTACGTACCACAATAAAAAATAAACACTATGTTTAAAAAGATACTTATAGCAAATCGTGGTGAGATCGCACTCCGTGTTATACGCACGTGTAAGGAGATGGGAATCAAAACCGTAGCGGTATACTCTACTGCAGATCGTGAGAGTTTACACGTGAAGTTTGCAGATGAGGCCGTATGTATAGGACCTGCGCCTAGTGCAGAGTCTTATCTTAAAATGTCTAATGTTATTGCTGCTGCAGAGATTACAAATGCAGATGCCATTCACCCAGGATATGGTTTCTTATCTGAAAACGCAAAGTTTTCAAAAATATGTGAGGAGCACGATATCAAATTTATAGGGGCATCTGCAGAGATGATTTCTAAAATGGGAGATAAGGCAACTGCAAAGAAAACAATGAAAGCAGCTGGTGTACCATGTGTGCCTGGATCTGACGGAATTATAAAAGACTTTGAAGAGTGCCAGAAACTAGCAGATGAAACTGGTTACCCTGTAATGCTTAAAGCTACTGCCGGTGGTGGTGGTAAAGGTATGCGTGCTGTATGGAAGAAAGAAGATCTTCTTAAAGCTTGGGAAGGTGCTCGTCAAGAAAGTGCTGCAGCATTTGGTAATGACGGGATGTATATGGAAAAGCTTATTGAAGAGCCACGCCATATCGAGATTCAGATTGTAGGAGACAGTAACGGTAAAGCGTGTCACCTTTCTGAAAGAGATTGCTCTGTACAAAGACGTCACCAAAAACTTACTGAGGAGACTCCGTCACCATTTATGACAGATGACCTTCGTGAGCGTATGGGAGAAGCTGCTGTAAAAGCTGCCGAATATATTAAGTATGAAGGAGCAGGTAC
The DNA here is from genome assembly GCF_042466145.1 of Dokdonia sp. R78006. NCBI lineage: Bacteria > Pseudomonadati > Bacteroidota > Flavobacteriia > Flavobacteriales > Flavobacteriaceae > Dokdonia > Dokdonia sp. R78006. The sequence continues at coordinate 1,674,050 of NZ_JAXHBU010000001.1, forward strand.
GGTAGAGTTTCTTGTAGATAAGCATCGCAATTTCTACTTTATGGAGATGAATACTCGTATCCAAGTAGAGCACCCTATTACAGAGCAAGTAGTAGATTACGATTTAATACGTGAGCAAATACTTGTTGCTGCTGGAGTACCAGTATCAGGAAAGAATTATTACCCACAGTTACACTCTATCGAGTGTCGTATAAACGCAGAAGATCCTTATAACGGTTTTAGACCATCACCAGGGCGCATTACTAATTTACATGCACCAGGAGGTCACGGAGTACGTATAGATACTCACGTTTATAGTGGTTATATGATTCCTCCTAATTATGATTCTATGATTGCAAAGTTGATTACTACTGCGCAAACTAGAGAAGAGGCAATTAATAAAATGAAGCGTGCTCTTGATGAGTTTGTAATAGAAGGTATTAAAACAACAATTCCTTTTCACAGACAGTTAATGGATCACCCAGATTATATCGCTGGTAATTATACAACGAAGTTTATGGAAGACTTTGTTATGAAGCCAGAAGAACAAGAATAATTTTTAAAAAATCTCGATAGCAATATCGAGATTTTTTTGATTTAGATGGTAGCGGTAGATTACTTTAATTGGGCTCGCAATATTTTCTTTATAATCACCATTTGGCCAAAATGATAATGTGAGTGTTCTAGTAGGCCTACTAAGTTATGCTCATAACTGCCATATTTTTTCAACACAAATTCTTCTTTTAATTTCTCTTGAGGAAAATCTTTTGCTAGTTGTGCACAACGATGTGTCGCCGCATAGAGTTGTTCTTTTTGTAATTGCCATGCTGCTTCCGTATTGATCAAGGGAGCATTAAAACTTAAAGAATCCTTAGCAAGAAGTGGTTTGCCTTCTAGTACATCTCCCACAGCATTTATGTAATAGTGAATATGAAATACTAGCTGCGCTATACTATTGAGTCCATAGAGACTCGTGATGCCTTCTTCTATAGAAACATCATCTAGGTGTTGCGATAGATGTGATCCCGTCAGATTAGGCCCTGTAATGAGTTTCTGTAGGTGAACGCCTAGTAATTGTGAAGTAGTCATCTATGTAGTTTTATGACAAGATATTATTTATTACGCTTTCGCGAAAGCGTGCATGGTGATCATATCTTTTATGATATAAAATTTGGCTCTTATTTTGAAAACCTTGAATACAAGTTTCTCGTATACTTAGTATGAAGAATTTGTGTTATCTACTACTTATGTTATCGCTTTCATGTCAGTATTCTTGGAGCCAAAAAATTGATAATACCACTTCTTATAGAGCAATAAACGCGAATCACTATTTTAGGTTTAGCTACGACAATGACTACTTTGCTGCAACAGATGAAAATTATACCCAAGGCTATAGTTTTGAATTGGTAGCACCATCCTTAGCTAAAAACCCTGTTAATAAGCTGTTTTATATACCTGAAAACACCGAGCGTCGCTATGGATTATCCATCGAGCATATAGGGTTTACACCTAATCATTATGAGCGCCCAGAAATACAAGTGGGCGACAGGCCATTTGCTGCAGCAATAATGCTCAAGAGCTCCATGATTGCGGTAGATGTTTCTGCAAAAAATATATTTAGTAGTGGTTTAAGTATTGGAATTATAGGCCCGGGAGCGTTTGGAGAAGAAATGCAGCGAGGCATTCATGAGGCTACTGGAAATAAAATCCCGCTAGGGTGGAAAAATCAAATTAAAAATGATCTCGTACTTAACTACGAAATAGGATATGAAAAGCAACTTGTGCGATATGAAGATCTATTTTCGCTTCAAGCGAGTGCAAATGTAATGGTAGGAACCCTTTTTACTAATGGATCACTAGGAGTAAATAGTACTGTGGGAATTATTAATAATTCATTTTCATCACTATCAGAGCGTAGCGGTTTCAAACTATATGCCTATGCCGCTCCTATGGTGAGTGTCATTGGTTATGACGCTACATTACAAGGAGGATTGATTAATCGCGATAGTCCATACACCATTGAGTCTGGAGATGTACAAAGAGTAACAGGACAGTTTGATTACGGAATTATTCTTAAAACAAAAACGCTCTATTTTGAATACACTCGCTCCGTAATCACAAAGGAATTTGCAACTCGTAGCTCTTATAAATGGGGAGGTATTAGGATTGGGTTTACGTTGTAATATTTTTATTAAACTATGAGTTAGGTCTCTTTTTATAAGTTCTTCCATACCATAGTAATATTCCAGTTATTGGTAAAGTGGCTGTAAGTAAACTTATTAAAAACGCTATTATTTTACCTGCGATACCGCCTATGGCACCTATATGTATGTCATAATTCATTCTCTGAATTTTATCTGCAACACTAGCATTTTTATACGTTCCATAAATACTTGGAGTAGTTAACTCTTCAAGAGTATGTTGATCAAAAAATCTAAAATCTGCATCATAATATAGGCCTGTGCTATTAGATACTTCAACATAAATACTTTCATGAGAGGCTTGAGGGTAATGTAGTTCAAAAGCTTCTGCTTCTGGATTTTCCTTAAGTAATTTTACAATGAGGTTGTCTATAGGTAATAGTCCTACAGAGTCTTGACTACTATTTACGTTATCTGGAATTATAAACTGAACCTCCTTATCACCACCCGTCGATTTATAGACTACATATTTAAGCCAATTGTACGACATCATAGATCCTGTAAAAGCTAAAATTAATGCTAAGGAGCAAATGTAAAAACCTACGACTGTGTGTAAATCAAAGTTTTTGCGCTTCCATCTCGTTGTTTTTTTCCAGTCGAAACGCATGCGTTGTTTTATATTTTTACGCTTTTTAGGAATCCATAAGATAAAGCCCGAAATAATGATGGCAATAAATAGTAGTATGGATACACCAACTACTTGCTCTCCTATATCTTTAGGTAGCCATAGGCGCATATGCCCTTTAAGTATAAAGGCAAAGAAACCTGTAAGGTGATTGTCTACTTGAATAACCTTACCAGAATAAGGGTTGAGAAATACACTTTGATAAAATTCTGGTTCGGCATCATAAAATATTACTTCTACAGCGTTACCAGCTTTTTTAAATACGGTTCCGTGCACTGTGTTTTCTGGAAATACTTCTTGTGCAAGCATCTTTGCCTCGGTGGGAGTAAGAATAGGCAAATCTTGAGGTGTGACCGTTTTATAATCATCATAAAGGTGCTCAATCTCTTCTCTAAAAGCCCAGCAACACCCTGTAATAGCAACTATAAAAACAACTAAGCCTGTAGCTAGACCAAGTATTTTATGAATTTGAAATATGATTTTTTTGTTAGTCATTATCAGAAATTTAAAAAAGAGGACATGACCAAGTGGTCATATCCTCTTTAGTGGGCTAATTAAAAATTATATGAAATGTTTGCCATTACTGCTCTTGGCGTTTGTGGGTTGATGGTTGTCCAGCCTTTATAATATTCTTTATTAAAAGCATTATTAACCTTTAGACCTATCCTATATTTATCTGCTTGGTAGAAAATTGAGGCATTTGCAATGACATAACTTGGAAGTGTAAACGTTCCCGTTGATGCATAGTTTATTGCAAGTCGCTCACTAGCTCCATTAAATCCTAGGCCTATACCAAAGCCATCAAGACTTCCTTCATGAAATTCATAATTTGTCCAGAAGTTATAAAGTGTTTCGGGTCCAGCTTCTAGTGGTCTACGGTTGAGAATTTCGGCGTTATCAGAAGCTGTGGTTTCACTATCATTATTACTGTATCCGGCTCTAATATTTAATCCTTTTAGCGGATTTGCATTTATTTCAATTTCAAAACCACTACTTGTAACTTCTCCGCCTTGAATTTTATTGAATGGCGAGGACGGATCAGTAATCACGCGGTCTTTTACCGTAATGTCATAGTAGCTTAGAGTAGCGTTAAGCTTATTATTAAAAAGGTTTGTTTTTAAACCAAATTCAACTTGATTAGCTTGTTCTGGATCAAAAGTTTGTAGAGTTTGCGGTCCATCTTCTGGATTTCCTACGAGTTGTGGAGCTACGTTTGTAAAACCATTCTGGTAGTTCCCAAATACGGAAAGTACATCTTTTATAGGTTGATATAATAGGCCGAACTTAGGCGAGAGTGTAGTTTGATTGTAATCATCATCTGCATTTGCTAGATCACCTTCATTATCAAAATGGTCTAATCGTAATCCCACCATCGCAGATAGCGATTCGGTGAGGTTAAGTACATCAGATGCGTATAGACTATAGATGTGATATTTTGATTTGATGTTACTTACACCTTGAGTTGCAATAGCCGCATCTACGGCAGATGTAGATAATGGAAACGGAGTGTCTTCAACATCTGCGGTAAATGGATTGTCATTATTAATTCCGCCATCTGGAGTTACATTACCATAAAAAGCATAACCTGAGCTATTGTTAGTTTCGGTTGCATTGAAGTAATCAACCCCTATTACCACTCTGTTTCTAAGAGAAGCTACTTTAAAATCACCCACAAAATTCTGTTGTATATCTGTAGTCTGGGTGTTTGCATTTTGTTTATTAATAAATCGAGAGAATGTGTCATTACCAAGAATGCCAAAATCAAATAGGTATGAGTAATAGCCTTTTGTAGATGTGGCACTTTTTGATAAAAGTGTTTGGGATTGCCATGACTCAGATAACTTATAGTCCATCTCAACCCTATAGTTTTGTGTTGGGTTTTCTAGAGTAAGCTCATTACTCGTAAATGATAATTTGTTATTGTATTCTAATTCATCAAGATTAGATGCCTCGGTAGGAGCGCTTCTATTTAAGAATAGAAATGTTGGGTTTGTTTGTTCTGCTTGGGTGATTTCTCCATAGAATGAAAATGACAGTTTGTTATTTACCTTATACGATAGAGAAGGAGCAACAAAAAATGATTTTCTAAAACCTGCATCTTGAAAGCTTTGTTCAGTAGTATATGCTGTATTTAGTCTAAAGTATAGATTGTCATCCTTACTTAGAGGAGTATTAAAATCACCTACAATCTGATTGAGTCCGTAGCTTCCAGAAGTAAAAGATAATTCTCCACCAGTCCCTGCATATGGTTTTTTAGTAACTACATTTATAAGGCCTCCATAAGAGCTTACTGCATTACCAAAAAGTGTAGCAGAGGGACCTTTCAAGACTTCTATGCGCTCTATGTTTGCAGGGTTTATAGTTCCATTTGTAAGACCCGGTAATCCATTAACTAACTGTGGTTGCACAGAAAAACCTCGTAAGGAAAAATATCCTGCACCATCACCACCACGACCTGTAGAGGTCCATAACTGTTCAACACCTGTTGCATTTTTAAGGGCATCGTCAAAGTTTGTTATTACTTGAGATTTTAATAATTCATTTGTGATAGTACTATAAACTTGCGTGTTTTCAATGTCCTTTAGAGGTAGTTTGGAAACGTAAGCAGTTTTCTTTCTTGAAAATTTATTGCGTCGTTCACCTTCTAGAATTACTTCAGATAGGATTTCATTTCCTTCATACAGCGTGATCGTGTTTAAGTTAGTTGGTAGGTCATTAGCCACCGTAACTGTAAATTCCTTTGTTTTAAAACCTAGATATGAGATTGTAAGAACATGAGTTCCATCACTCACATTTTGAATAATAAAAGTTCCATCATTTCCTGTTTGTGCTCCTTGCTTAGATGTTTTGAGAGTAGCATTAACACCGTATAGATGAGATTTATTTGCATCTACTACAGTAGCGGTGATGGAGCCTTGTTGTGCAATAGCCACATTTGTAAGCAATATGAGACTTAAGATTGGTAAAAATTGTTTCATTGTTTTTATTTAGACTTAATATAAATAGTAAATTTGATGCAAACATATCCATGTCTTTTTAAATGACCAAATTATTTATAATAATTCTAAATAGTATTTTTAGCGTCAATTTGTAATCGATGCTTTATCGAGTAGTTATAAAAGTTTATTTGCAATGATTTGAGTCCAGAATTGTGGAGGGAAGGTGAAAATTATCCTCTAAATATCAAGATAAGGGTATCAGGAATTTGCGTTACATAATTGCCCGCCACTATTAAGAGTAGGCGGTGATCAAGAAATATGTGCTCATAAATGACTTATTGAATAAGCTTAAAGCGAAAATGTTATAGTGTGCGTAAGATTTTTTCCATAGAACGACCTTTGGCCAGCTCATCAACTAGTTTGTCAAGGTATTTTTAATAGTGTCTGAACGTGTAACAGCTTTTTTAATTTTCTTCAAAAGTCATCCATAGTTTAGGATATTTATTCTTCAAATCATCTCCTTCTTCATCCCATTCATCACCAGAAATAATCATGTTTTGTCGAATTCCTATAGGCATATCTATTCCTGTCTTCTCTTCAAAGGCAATACTTGGTACATAGCTTAAGCCTTCCCAATCACCATCATTAGTATCTTCAAGTGTAGCTAGGCTTTCAATATCTTGAACTGCATTGTCAAAGATTTGTTTTCCTCTGCCTATTAACCAACCTCTGAAGTCTGAGAAGCAATCATCAGAGCACCCTCCATTAATTATATACGCAGCTGCCCAAAAGTCCCAATTGTAAATGCTTCCTTTTAAAAACTTAAAGGTGTTATTAAAAGCAACAATTTCTGGAGGATTAAGGAGTAGTAATTCTTTTTTTAATTGCTCTTGCTGCTGTTCATAATCACCATGACTTTTAATATTACTAGTCTCAACGATTTGCCAGAACTTATCTAATTGCATCTGTCTCTCGTATAAGCCGGGAGCTTGGGTAATGTTAGTTTTTTGAGATTCAAAAAATGCCTTAAAACTTTTTGAAAAGCTGAAATGATAAACTGCCATTCCATAGACGAAAATCATTACTAAGAATGGTGTTTTATTTAGAAAATAAGTGTCGGTTGTAATGAATCCAAAAATGGCTCCTAATATTCCAAAAGCAAATAGAATTATAGCAATAATCCTTGCCCAATTTTTTCCTTTATAAACCATGAGTAGTAGCCCAATAGTTAATAAGAAACGTATGAATTGTTGAAGGAGTTTGGTAGGTTCTATCTCTAATACACTCACATTGTAAAAATAAATAGTATGTATGGAGACAAGTAAAATACTTAATGAAATAAGCAATGTTCGTTTCTTTCCAAGTTTAATTAAATCGTTCATTATTAAAATTTATTCGTGATGATTTTCATTTTAGAAATATGGTAGTAACCTTTTAAATACGTTCTATCTTATACTACTGATACAACATATACCGTGGCGGTACTAAGCCATTAAGGCGTAATGCAACTAGCATTTGTGCCCTGTGGTGCGTAATGTGATCGGTGAGGATAAGTAACACTTGGCGCTTTGTGCGTTGCAGATTGCCGTAAGCTACTGTGTCATTCAATTGGGATGTATCAAGCTCTTGGATTAATTTGACAGTGTGTTCAAAAGTCTTGTTTACAGCAGCAATCATTTCCTCCTTAGTTTTGGAAGCAACTTTAAGTTCGCTATCTGTCTCCCAGTTCCTTGCTGGACGCCCATTTAAAAGTGATTCACTGTGCCAGTCCATCGCCCATGCGATGTGCATTAAGTTTTCTTCAAAACTACTAGAGGCTGGTGTAACTCTGTAGCTGTAGTTCTCACTAGGCATTGCTTCTGCAACGAGATTGAGATATTCTTGGGAGTTTTCTAAACGCTGTATATAATCGTTTATGAAATTAGTTTCTTGAGCATGTAGCAAGGTGTCGCTGATACTAAAACATAAAATGATCGATAAGATAAAAAGGTGTCTCATAGTACTTACTATTTTTTACAATATAACCACCAATTCATATCCCTAGTAACCTCAAATCCTAATCTTTTATACAATGGAATCGCAAGGTTTCCTTTGTTGGTATGTAAAATGGGTGTTTTATTTTCTTTTAAAATCTCTTGAGCGTTGTGAGCAATGAGCTGACTAGCTAGTTTTTGCTTGGTGTAATCTGGATGGGTGACTACGGAGCTTATTTCTACAAAGAGATTGGTTTGCATGCGTTGTCCCGAGATGGCAACTAGTTTACCGTTTTTAGTAATTCCATAGAAATTGCCCATTTCAAAACTGCGCTTTTGATAGAAACCAGGCATTACTAACCATACGAGCTCATAAATCTCATCAATATAAGACTCGTCCAATAATATGATATCTTCCTTGATTACAACGTCACTTAACTCTTTCAACACCATCTGACAGCCATCAATTTTTCTGTTTAGAACAATTTTTGTGTCATCTATTTGTGGAGTTTGGTTTTCTGTGACGAAGAAGAAATCTTTTCTGGTCTTTATATATTCCCTAGAAGCGCTTGCAGTCTTCGCCTCATCAAAGAAAGCCCCAAACGTGCATACCGCGGGGTTATAAAACAGAACGCCATCAAAAGTAACTGCAAACTTTTTATGTGTTTCACGTAAAGAATACCAGACAGGGTTTTCTAATTGTTGAGGTAGGGTTGTCATTGAGCTGAAGGAAGATTGAGTTTTATTAAAATTTTTACAGTTTTGTAGTCGTTTATAAAGTTGATTTCTTAGCCAAAAGTATACCTTTAAGAAAGCTTAAAATTATGACTTTATATGTGAATAGCTATTATTAGAATTCTTCTTCCAAGTTCGCTTCATATTGACGGCAAGCTTCTCTTCATAGGCAATCATGACATCTTCTGCACTTATTCCCATTCTAGCTGCTACGTCAAAAATGCACATGATAGCATCTGCATATTCAACTGGATTTTTAATGTCATTGTTAATATCGTCTTCTATTTCTTTTATCTCTTCCTTAGCTTTTTCAAGCGATCCCATTGGGGTGGCTTCTGTAAATGTTCTAAGAGACCATTCTAGTCTTTTCTTTTCTAATGCGATGATATCCATGATTTAGTTGAATTAAGCTATTTACTAAATAGATTTTTGTTTTTCTATACTTGAAATTTTCTCTTCTTTGGACGAATAGTTTTTGATAATAGTTACGGTCACGATAGCTAGCGGTATTCCTAATATTGACATAACCATCTCTGCAATAGTACTACTCATTAAAGTCTCAATAGTCTGTTCTTTAAAGATACTCTTAAGTACATAATTACCTATATAGTTAGACACAATCCATAATGTCCACCAAATTCCGATAACTGTAGTATTGCTGTCTAAGTAGTTAGAGTCTTCAGCTTTTATTAAACGTGTCGTTTTTTTCCACATTTCCCTCATTAAAGTTTTCCAATGGATTAGCCGTTTTTTTAAGGTTATATATTTGTATTTGGTATGTAGCCACCGAAAATACAACACCTTAGTGCTTTGTTTTTACGGATTCCCATATAATCATATTTTTTTTGAAATAAAGTTCATATCACCTTATCAGAAGCAAGCTTTAATACACAGTTTAAAACCCAAAAACCACCACAGTTTCCTGAGGTGGTTTTTGAAATATCACATTTTCGCGAAAGCGTAATAAAATAGTTACGCTACATCTTGATCATTATTTACATAGTCCATAAGGTCTACGTCATTACCTAATAATACTTGAGTAGGGTTGATACGACCTGCTTCTGGTCCGTTTTCTAATTTAAGTACGCCACGAGGACATACTGCGCTACATACACCACAACCTACACAGCTAGAACGTACGATGTTCTCTCCTTTCTGAGCATATGCACGTACATCAATTCCTTGCTCACAATAGGTAGAACAGTTACCACAAGAGATACATTGTCCTCCGTTTGTAGTGATTCTAAAACGAGATTTAAAACGTTGTACAAATCCTAAGTAGGCTGCTAGCGGGCATCCAAAACGACACCATACACGGTTACCAAAAATAGGGTAGAATCCAGTCCCAATTACTCCTGCAAACCAAGCACCTATCAAGAAACTATACGTATCCTTAATCCACTGCGTGTTAATACCTAGTAGCGACTCTGCTCCTGTAAAGTAGCAATATAAAGTAACCACGGTCATTACAAGTGAGAAAGCAAGTACAGAATGAATGAGCCAGCGCTCCAGCTTCCAAGCTTTCATCGTTTTATTAGAATGCTGGCGGTAAGGATCTCCAAGTGTTTCGGCAAGACCTCCACAACCACAAACCCAACTACAATACCATCTTTTTCCAAAGAAGTATACCATTACTGGTACTATCACGAGTGTAAGTACAACACCCCATACAAGGATGAAAATACCTAGGCCACCACTTTCTGTAAGTGTTTCTAGATTCCACTCAAAAAAGAAATCATAGTCAAGTGGGAATGCATTTTTAAAATCATATCCTGGCTTTCCTAAGCTAGACATGATCTCTGGAATAAGGAAGGCAAATACAATCTGGAAGAATAATACAGACGTAGTGCGTACAATCTGGTATTTATTATGACGGTACTTTATATACATACGCATAGCCATCGTGAGCATGATGGTACAGTATAAGAAACCGTACACAAACCACTGGCTGGCATCTCCACCGTTAAGCGCATTACTAATAGGGTCGAGTATAAATGTCCAGTTTACTACATAGTCTGCATTAAAATAAAGCACTAGGTAAAATAGCACGAGGTATATGAGTACTAACCAGGCAATCCAGCCGCGGTTTGTAGCTGCGTCGTGGTAGATGTGGTCGTTTTTAATTCCTGGTTTACCTAATAAAACAAGGTTAGGAAAAATAAACATAAGTGCTCCTAAGATGCTTAGTCCAAAAGTTAAGAACCACATGAGCCCTTTATTTTCAACGATGAAGCCTGTTCCTGCTTTTTTGGCTAGGGAGAAGCTAAAGGCTTGAAAGTCTTTATTATTAATGCGATACTGGTATTGTTCTCCTTTTTTATCCCACTCCTTTGCAGCGTCATATTTGGCTATTTGAGCATCATAATAGGTGTTGTTTTCGGCAAGGGCATTACGTATGGCACCTGTAAAAGCAAAGGTGCCTAGGGTTTTGCCCACTACGTCTTCGGTTATTTTTTTAGTAATGAGTTCGCTTTTAATTCCTTTTTCGGAAACAAAAGCGTCTAGTTGATCTTGTTGTAATGTAAAGCCTCCCATAAACACAGAAGCAGTCCATATTGCTAGTCCAGTAAGAAAGATAACCAGGCCTAAGTTTTTAATAATTTTCATAAGTGTAAGTCGTAAGGTAGGTTATGCAAAGATTCTTTTCCAGCTCTTTTTCTTAGGAGCGAGAGAGGTTCCGTATTGTTTGTTATACTCAGCTAGGATTTCTTTTTCGTAATGAGTGTAGAGCTCTGGGTCAAAGTTTGCATCCTTAAGATGCTCTAGTACATAGTCTGTAGTTTGACCCTCGGTAAGCCAGCGGTCAAATAGTTCGTGACGTAGGCGAATCCCAAAATTATTTATTCCTATAAACTTGCGAGTACCTTCTTGCATCTCGATAGTGATACATTTATTATCATCCTTATGCATCCAGTGGAAGTGGATATTACCTTCTTTAGGTTTTGAGAACACCCATCCGTAGGTCTGGTACTCTATATCCATAAACTTAGCACTATTAAACCAGTGTCCCGGGTTATATGCTGTAGGTTTTCCAGTAAGTGTCTGAGCAAGTGCCTCGCCCATCATTCTGCCCGTATACCAGACAGCCTCTATAGGACGACGGCCGTTTATACCCTCGTGCTGCTCTGCACAATCACCTATGGCATAAATATCTTTTATATTAGTCTCTAGCATAGGATTGACCTTGATACCTCGTCCTAGCTCAATACCGCTATCTTTTAAGAAAGCCACATTAGGAGACACACCAGCGGTAAGACCTACAACGTTACAAGCAATCTCTTCGCCAGTCTCTTTTATAGTTACAGCGCGTACTTTACCATGATCATCTGCTAGAATACTGTCTAGATTAAAACCTAATCGTAAATCTACGTGATGGCTTTTTATGTGACGATTGAGCATCTGGCTTTCACCTATAGGGAGCACTCCGTTCCAGAAGTTATTCTCACGAACTAAAAAAGTCACAGGGATGTCACGAGTGAGTAACATCTCTACCATCTCAATACCTATAAGACCTCCACCTACTACCACAGCACGTTTACACGTTTTGTTATCTGGAGCATTTGCTTCTAGTTTATCTAAATCTTGTTTTGAATACAACCCTTGTACACCCTCGAGATCTTGACCGGGCCAGCCAAATTTATTAGGAGTAGATCCCACGGCAAGCACTAGCTTATCATAACTCATTTTTTCACCACTAGAAAGTAGTAATTGTTTGTTTTCATGATCTACAGTCTCTACGAAAGCGCGTTTAAGATCAATGCGGTTTTTCTTCCAGAAATAATCTTCATACGGTTTTGTATGTTCATATTTCATGTGTCCCATATAGATATACATGAGTGCCGTACGAGAAAAGAAGTGATCCGTTTCGGCAGAAATGATGGTGATCTTTTTGTCAGAAGCTTTGCGGATGTGTCTCGCGGTGGTTACGCCAGAAATACCGTTACCTATAATGACGATGTGTTCTTCCATAGAGGTTGGTTTTATATGATTTTCACCTAAGTAAAAACTAAAAAATGAATGGTTGTTGTTATCTCGCTTTCGCGAAAAAATCTTTTTGTTACCCTTTCGCGAAAGCAAAATATATAGTAGTCTAAACAAGCATTTTAAAACTTGTTTCTATGAGATAACATATCCTTGGGTCGTTTTAAAGATAACAAACTTAATGTGATGCTGTCTATTTAGAATTTATCTAAATGAAGAGAGTGCTGTAAGGAAATTATAGTCTTGATTATGAAGCGTGTTGAATTGATTATTTTAAATTTTTAATGGTCTAGTTGTAAGTCTCTCTATTTGAGCTCGACCCATTGTGCAGAAAAAAGTTTACTTATGAAATCAATTACCAACCTCGCACTACTTCTCGTAATCACCTTGTCAAGTGTGCATATCCAAGCTCAAGATACTGCATCATTTTTTTCTGATGCAGATACTTTCTTTAAGGCAAACGTAAAAAACGGTTTAGTTAACTATGCCGCTGTAAAGGCAAACCCGCAAGCGCTAGATGAGCTATTAGAAAATGCAGCATCTATATCTGCAAGCACATCTGATACGGCAACGTATCAATCGTTTTGGATTAACGCATACAATCTAGCAGTAATAAAAGGAATCACAGAGAAGTATCCAGTAAAGCAACCACTATCTATAAAAGGTTTCTTTGATAAAAACACCTTCAAGTTAGGCGGGACAAATATCACTTTAAACGATATAGAAAATAAGAAGTTAAGAGCACAATTTCCAGGTGAACCTCGTTTTCACTTTGTGCTAGTATGTGCAGGACTAGGATGTCCACCTATCATCAATGAGGCATATACACCAGCCAAATTAAAATCACAATTACAACGCCAGACTACGCTTGCTGTAAATAATCCTAACTTCATTAAAGTGAAAGGAAATAAGGTGCAGATTTCTCAAATATTTGAATGGTATAAAGAAGACTTTGTACGCAATGGTACAGAGATAGATTTTTTAAATAAATACCGCAAAGAGGCTATTTCTAGTGATGCAAAGCTGTCATACTACTCTTATGACTGGACACTTAATGATACTAAATAATAGTTTCTAGTACATTAGAGCTGGTATATATTACTTGCTATAACTCCATTAAAATTTACCTGCTAAAACTACTCGACACTAGTCGGGGTAGATAATTATTGTCTTAAAAGCCGTTCTCACCAGATAGTATTAAACCCTAGCCGTCTGGTGTGTGACGCACAAATAAATAATTAAAAACAACTACAATGAAAAAAACAATCCTACTAGTCGCTTTAATGCTTATTGCAGCAACTTCTTTTGCACAAGATAATACAGAAAACCTTGAAGAAGGAGGCTCTGTAATACAGACACTCACACCTTCTAAACTTATCTCAAAAGGGCAATTTGACATCAAATGGTTTAATAATCTGTACACAGAGACTAAAGATACCTTTGGAGAGAATGGTGAGGATCGTGATATCCCAAGAAATAATTTCTTCACATCAACACTTGAAGTGTATACCGGTGTTTCAAATAATAATAGAGTAAACGTAGGATTAATACTAGAGGCAAGATCTAGCACTATAGGCGGTCGTGATGCCTTTGATGTATTTAAATTTGATGGTGAGCGAGGCACTGCTCGTAGCGGTCTTACATCTATAGCACCATCTGTAAAGTTTGTTCCATTTAGTAAAGTAAATAACTTCTCTATCCAGAGTTCGTTTTTTATTCCTCTAGTAGATAATGAGACAGAAGAAGGTGTTTTTCTTGATCAAAAAGGATTTACATGGCAAAACAGATTTTTCTTTGATCATACTTTTGCAGGAGGAGACTGGCAACTATTTGCAGATTTGAATTCTGAGCTCAACTTTGGAGATGATGAGGATAGTTTTGCAAATGATAGTTTGCGTCTTACTCCTGGATTGTTTTTAAGTTATTTCCCAAGTTCGAAATTTACAGTATTAGGCCTTGTACAGCACTCACAACTTCTTGACCTAGGAAACGAATTCTCGCAAGACTTTACAGCTGTAGGTGGTGGGGCAAAATATCAACTTACAGACGCCCTCAACCTTGAGGCATTGTATACAAACTTTGTAAGAGGAAACGATACTGGATTAGGGCAGACTTTTAACCTAGGGTTGAGAGCCGTTTTTTAACATATAGCTAGAGCGCTTAGGTTCCCCTAATCTAAGCTCTTTACGAGTGCAATGTATATTCATATACGTTAACTACAATGAGTATACAGCACACTATGATAGACCTTGAGAGTTACCCAGCTCTTAGGGTCTTATTGTTTTTGAGATCTTCTCTTATAGCTCATATGCTTTTCAAATTTTAATCATAAACACATATCTTTAAATCAAAAAAATAAGTAGATGAAAAATATTATAGGATGTTTCTTTTTATTGATTTGTCTACAAGCATGTACCGCTCAAAAAACAGAAGAAAAGAAAATTAATGGGGTGAGTTTTGTTGCAAATCGTAATCCTGTAGATAGCACTCATGTAAGCCCTGTACAACTCGTAAATGCAAACTATGCTGCGGTAATGCCGTTTGGGTTTGTGCCACAAAAAGATATACCACAAATTATATACAATACAGACAGGCAGTGGTATGGTGAGACCAGAGAAGGAGGTCGCAACTATGTGTCAGAACTTCATAAAGCAGGTATTGAGGTGATGGTAAAACCACAGATATGGATACGTAATGGTGAGTTTACAGGATACCTTAAAATGGAGACAGAAGCAGAGTGGGAAGCACTAGAAGATTCATACCGCAACTTTATAATTGATTATGCCACACTAGCTCAAGAAGAAGGAGCAACCATCTTTTGCATAGGTACAGAGTTAGAACAATTTGTAACAAACAGACCAGATTTTTGGACGCAACTTATTATTGATATAAGAAAGGTGTACAATGGTAAACTTACGTATGCTGCAAACTGGGATGAGTATAAGAAAACCCCATTTTGGAGCCAACTAGACTACATAGGTATTGATGCTTATTTTCCTGTTTGTGATGATCAAACGCCATCTGTGGAGTGTGTTACAGCGGGATGGCAACGATGGAAGGAGGAGATGTCCGCTTTCGCGAAAGCGCAAAACCGCAAAGTGATTTTCACAGAATTTGGGTACCGCTCTGTAGATTATACAGGCAAAGAACCTTGGAAGGCAGATAGATCTATGACCACCGTAAATCTTAAAGGACAGGCACAAGCGACGCAAGCTCTCTTTGATACAGTATGGGATGAAGAGTGGATGGCAGGAGGATTTATATGGAAGTGGTTCATAAAACATGATGAGGTAGGAGGTCCAGAAAACAACCAGTTTACACCCCAAAATAAACCAGCCGAAGCTGTAATAAGACAGCATTATGGTAAGTATTAAATAAGATGCTCATCATTTATTTAAGTAAATAATGGCGTGTTGCGCAATGATTGTGCATTACTTTCGACCAACGTTTTTAATATAGCTATTGCCTTTATGAAATATTTCTCCCTCGTCTGCGCGCTGTTGATGACTTCATTTCTTTTTTCACAAGAACCTATTATAGAAGAAATCACTTTTGAAGGGTTAAAACGTGTAGATGAATCTTTATTGAGAAGGCTTATTAAAGTAAAATCACAAACGGCATATGACTCTATTAAAGTCGCAACAGATATTGAGCGTTTAAATAGACTACCAGCCATTGCAAATGCAACCGTTGTTCAAACTAAACTTACAGACAGCACGTACAAACTCACCTATAAGATTGTCGAAAACTTTACCATTATTCCAGGTTTGCGCATCTCTGAGGCAAACGATGGTAGTTTTGCTTTTCGCGTAAGCGCATTCGAATTTAATTTTCTTGGTCAAAGTCAGATACTTGGTGGCTTTTATCAGCGGGATGTTTTTGACTCTTATGGAGCTTACTGGGAAGCACCTTTCTTAATTACTAATAAATTAGGGTTAGGTGTCAACTATATTAAAAATGTGACTTTTGAACCTATTTACCTCGATGAAACTCCTATAAACTACAAGAAAGATGATGTAGGTGCAGAGATTTATGGTTTGTATGAAATAGATTTTCACAACAAGGCAGAGTTAGGAGTGAGAGTGTTGAAAGAGTCTTACGACATTGATGATACGGAGGTGCAAAGTGTACTGCCAGCTGGACTTGATGCAAATAAAGTATCTCTACGCGGAGAGTATGAGACTAATTTTTTAAACATCACGTATCAATATGTAGAGGGAGTGCGTAACCTTCTTGATGTGCGTTATGTTTTAGGCGGTGATGGTCTCTTAGAAGAAGGGCTTGTAGCACAAAATGCAACAGAGTATTTTAAAAAAATAGGAACAAAGGGGAACTGGGCAAGTAGACTACAGCTAGGGTATGCTTCTTATAATGAATCTGAGTTTGCTCCTTTTACGGTTGATAATCAGTTTAATCTTAGAGGAGCAGGTAATGATATTGATAGAGGGACATCCTTTGTTTTTGTAAATACAGAATACAGACACACGCTTATAGAAAAGGACTGGTTTGTACTTCAAGGAAATGCTTTTGTAGATGCTGGATCAATACGAAGTCCTAGAGAGGGTTTTGATAATCTAGCGAGTATTAATAATGTGGAGCTGTACTCTGGTCTTGGAGTGCGCTTTATACATAAACGTATCTTCAACGCTGTCATTAGGTTGGACTATGGAGTAGGACTGGGAGCTACTCAAAATCGCGGACTTGTATTCGGGATAGGGCAGTATTTTTAATGTAAGAGAATTTGTAGATTATGAGATAATCTAATTATAAAGCATAGTAAATCCTATCGTACATGAAATACTTTTGGTTATACATTCTACTCATGCTGTATTGCTCTATGAGTAATGCGCAAGAAGGCATTGTGGAGGATTTTACCATTCATGGCAATAAAAAACTTAAGACCTCTTTTATTAAATTAATTAGTGATTTGCGTGTAGATAGTCCTTTAGATTCTACATTACTAGAGGTAGATATTATAAGACTCAAAAGACTACCAGCAGTACGGCACGCATATTATCAAGTGATTCCTTCTTATGATAATTATGAAGTTCGCTATTATATTGAAGAGAATATAACGATAAACCCTCAGCTCAATGTCTATACTACAAATGATGATGAATTTGCCTTTAGAATAGGTCTATACGAGTTCAATACCTTAGGGAGAAATATAGCCTTTGGAGGATTTTATCAACGAGATATTTTTAATTCTTATGGGGTGAACCTTAGAGCTCCATTTTTATTTAATAATAAGCTAGGAGTTGCGATAAATGCGCAGCGATTAACTACACAAGAACCTGTTTTTCTAGACGAAGGTACCGCAGATTATAAGTACAGTAACACCTCTTTTGAAATATTAGGATTATATGCCATAAACTTTAAGCATCGGGTAGAGGCAGGTGTAAATTTATTTAATGAAAAATATGAATACCTAGCTGGTGCGACTTCTGCAGGGGTTCCTCAAGAATTTAATGTAGATAAGATTCTTTTAAAAGGTATCTATGAATATAACGCACTAGATTACTATTACCAGTATATATCTGGTTTTAGGAGCACATTTAATGTGCAGCATGTGATGGCAAATGATCGCAGATTACCCGATTTTACAATCTGGTGGAATGACTTTCAATATTATACTAGAGTAGGTGATAAGGGTAATTGGGCAAACAGATTACGAGTAGGTCTAGCATCTAATGCAGACTCACCATTTGCACCATTTTCTGTAGATAACAATTTAAATATAAGAGGAGTAGGGAATACGATAGATCGTGGCACAGGAGTAATTGTGATAAACACAGAGTATAGACATACACTGGTTGATAAAGAATCATTTGTATTACAAGGTAATGTGTTTGTAGATGCAGGATCTTGGAGAAATCCAGGTGGAGATTTTGATGATTTTGGAGATGATCAAAACCTTAGAGTGTATCCCGGACTAGGATTGCGTTTTACTCACAAAAAGATTTTTAATGCAACTTTTAGGATTGATTATGGATATGGAATAACCCCAAACTCCACTAGCGGATTCGTATTTGGAGTAGGGCAATACTTTTAATCAAGAGTGAATTACTATTAAACCTGTAGCTGACTAGTAGCAGTAGGTTGTCCAGTATTTAAATGCTGTAAATTGCGCAAGATAGTACGCTTAAAAAGAGTGATATCATATGGCTTTACGATAATATCTGTAAGTCCAGCGTTGTAGATTTTATAACGCATTTCCTTTACCTCTACAGCTGTAAGCGCTATAATAGGGATTTTTTTATCAAAGAGTCTAATCTCTTTAGTAGCTTCTAATCCGTCTTTTACAGGCATATTAATATCCATAAGGATAAGATCATATTCATTATCTCTAGCGCATTCTACAGCTTCATGACCATTATTTGCAATGCTGCAAGTAACTTCTAGTTTCTGTAGTATTTTCTTTGTCACTATTTGATTGATACGGTTATCATCTACAATAAGGATGCGTTTATTTTTGAGTTGTTTGTCATCTATAATAACTATGGGATCCACAATTAATGATTCATTTGACATCTCAAAGTCTAGCGTAAAGAAAAATGTAGAACCTTTTCCCACCTTACTTGATAAGTGTATTTCAGCTCCAGAAAGTGCTAGTAGCTTTTGTACAATAGGCAGTCCTAATCCAGTACCTTGATATGTGTAGTGTCTTGAGCTTACTTGAGAAAATTCATCAAATATACTTTGTTGTTTTTCTTCTGGAATCCCTATACCCGTATCTTGAATTGTAAAGTGAATACTAGCCTTTTGATCATTAAGACCAGACGCTTCAAGTAATATATAGATGTCCCCATTTTCTGTAAACTTACATGCATTCCCCACTAAGTTCATTAGTATTTGAGAAAGCCTAGTAGCATCACCCTTTACAAACTCTGGAACGTTGTCATCAATGTTAATATGAATGTTGTTCTTGTTTTGCTGGCGCATGTATTCAAAAGAAGAGACGATGTTCTTAATAAAATCTCTTGTATTAAAAACTTCATTATTTTCTATAACTGTATTTGAATCAATTTTATTGATTTGTAGTACATCATTTATGAGCGCAAGCAGGTAGTCTGCCGAGAATTTGAGAGACTTAAGATCTTGTTGATGAGATTTTAATTTTGGATCATCCATGAGGATAGTACTGAGCCCTATAACACCATAGAGAGGAGTTCTTAACTCATGGCTCACCGTTGAGAAAAAGGCCGTCTTAGCTTTTGTAGACTCCTCAGATTCATTCTTTGCCGTAAGATATTCTATGTTCTTTTCAGTCAGGCTTTTTACATAATCTTTCTTACTTCTATACATTCTATAGAGTAGGATTAAGAGCAGAATACTTGATGCGGTAACAACAATTAGAAATTTATTCCAGTTTATTTGGCTTCTTACGATTTCTGCCTGAAGCCTGTTTTTTAATTCATTTCTCTCAATATTCTTTTTGTATTCGGCTACTTGAAAGTTTGCTGCTATTTTTTGAGATTCCTCATTCTGATATTCTTCTGTAGTTTCCTCATATAAATTTTGATATTTCACTCCATACTCATAAGCTTCCTTGTACCTTTTTTGACCATAAAGGCTCAAACTATAACTGAGGTAGCTATCTGCAAGTTCAAAGCTAGAAGACTGTAACAAGGTGTCTTTAAAAATCCTTGATAAATGATAATCTACTTTCTTGTAATTTTTCTCATGTAAATAGTAAATGGCCCATTGATTTTCAAGGTTTGCTTTTAGCCCATTTGATAGGTGGTCTTTAAGTTGATCTGCCTTCGTTAGGTACTTTAATGATTTATCAAATCGCTCATGTTCTTGTAGCGTAAGTACAGCGTTTAGATAAGCATTACTTAAGTTAAATGAATCTTTTAATTTTCTGAATACTATAATAGACTTGTCATGGTATTGAAGAGCTTTTTCCATTGAGGACTCAGAGTAACCATAAAGATTTGCAAGATCCATATAGGTCAGACCTAGCCCTAGACTATCTTGTGCGAGGCTAGCGTACTCTTGAGATCGCTCAAAGCTTTCTCTAGCTTGTATGGTATCTAGTAAAATCAAATAGTCATACCCTAGATATCTAAAGCCACTTTGTAAATAACCAGTATCATTTATTTTTTTTGCCTCTTCAATGATTCTAACATTAAGCTCGAGCGATTTACTATAGTTATTAGCCTCGTAATAGGTGGCCGAAGAGTCCATGAGACGCTGTAATCTTTCTTTTATTTTCAAGCTGTCAATCTGTGCAGTTCCTATAGAACTAGACATAATTAGGATTAAAAAAAAAGTAATTCTCTTCATTTCAGTGGTTTAATGTCCAGCAATATACAAAACATTAATAAAAATGGTATTTAATCGTGTGATTTGATATAAATGTTAAGAAAAATCCTACAAAAATAAGATTACTTAGTTAAGACTATCTCAATTAATAATGACTTAACGTTCTCAAACACTGATGCTCGATATATTTGTGACTAACTAAAACCAAAAACAATGTCAATTCTAACCATCATTTTAAATATCATATTTCCACCACTTGCGGTTGCTTTAAACAAAGGCGTAGGTAAGGATTTAATCATAAATATTATCCTTACAATTCTAGGTATAATTCCAGGTATAATACATGCCTTTTATGTTAATAGTAAATAATTGAATATCAACATATAGTAGGGATGCATGAAAGTGCATCCCTTTTTTTTTATAGCAGTTCCTCTCTATAAATTGACTAATAAAGTATTTATTTATACTACGCTTTCGCGAAAGCGTAACTATCCATCCCATTTAGGTTTTCCATTATTAGATAATTAGAATAAAAAGCAAACCTGCACGTTCAAATTTTCGTAAGTTCACAAACACTAACCAGTGACTCTTATGAATTACTTGCGCCAGCTAGGAATTGCGTTTTCTTGTATACTAACCATCACGATATATGCACAAGAGGAAAAAGTGCGTCCTTTTGACCTCGAGGCAGATTTTTTTTATGGTACGCTCTTAGAGCATAATCCAGATATATCTCATCTTATAACAGAGCATCCGCAGGGAATAATGCTTGCCTATAACCGAAAGACTTACGGGTATGAAGCATGGGAGCGACGTTATAATTTTCCAGATGTGGGTTACACTTTTGTGTATCAAGACATGAAAAATGAAAATCTAGGGGAATTGTATAGTGCTTATGCGCATTATAACTTTTATTACTGGAAGCGTAAATTACAGTTTAGAATAGGGCAAGGAGTTGCAATTGCCACAAATCCATATGATAGAGAGACTAACTTTATAAATAATGCTTACGGTACCACTGTGTTGAGTAGTACCATGCTTAAATTTGGTTTCAAGCAGGATAATATCTTCAAAAATATAGGAGTACACGCAGGGGTTACCATTATACACTACAGTAACGCAAACCTCAAAGCGCCTAATAACTCCACAAATACATGGGCATTTACTGCGGGGATTAATTATTTTCCAAAAGCAAATGAGTTTCCGGATTACATCCCACTAGGAGAAAAAACAGCATACTCAGAGCCTATACATTATAATCTAGTAGTGAGTGGTGGTGCAAATCAAAGTGATATAAATAATTCTCCACGATACGGATTTTTAACCCTTACGGCATTTGCAGATAAGCGCATAAATCATAAATCTAGTTTTACAGCAGGTGTAGATGCTTTTTTTGCAAATTTCTTAAAAGAGCTTATTCGTTATGAGTCTGTAGCTTTTCCTGAGGGCGAGGTTACTGGTGATGAAGACTGGAAACGTTTTGGAGTTTTTGTAGGTCATGAGTTACATTTCAATGAACTTTCATTTGTCTCTCAGTTAGGATACTATGTGTACTATCCATACGATTTTGAAGGAAGGTTTTATAATCGATTAGGGCTCAAAAGAAAATTTGGAGATCACTTTTCTGGAAGTATGGTTGTTAAAGCTCACGGCGCAAAAGCAGAGGCAGTAGAATTTGGACTAGGATATAGATTTTAAAGATGAAAAATAAATATTTAATAGTAGTGTTGTTGCCAGTGATGATGTGGTTTGCATCATGCGATACTGAGGATACATTATCATGCCTTAAAACAAGCGGTTCTATAATTACTGAGGAATATGACCTAGCAAGCTTTGATAGTATCATAGTCTTTGAACGTGTACAGTTAGTCGTAAAAGATGCTCCTGAGATCTCAGTTGTACTTGAGACTGGAGAAAACCTGCTAGAAGATTTTGAAGTGTATGTAGAGGATAATACGCTCATCGTAAAAAATAATGCCTCATGTAATCTAGTGAGGGATTATGATACTTCTATATTACGGGTGTCACATCCTAACCTTAGGCAGATTAGAAATAGTAGTGGCAGTACAGTTTTAGGTGATGGCTTAATAAGCTGGAATACGTTGCGACTAGTTTCTGATGATCTTATTGAGGAAGATTTTTACCATAAAGATGGAGATTTTGATATGGAGCTAGACTCAGAAAATGTATTCCTTCAATGTAATGGCTTGTCTAACTTTTTTATACGAGGAAGCGTAACCAATTTAGATATTAACTTGCTGGAGGGTGATAGTAGATTACCACTACAGGATCTAGCAGTGCAAAATGTTACCATTTTCCATAGAGGTACAAACGACGTGTTGATAGCTCCTCAACTATCCATAAGCGGCGAACTAAGAAGTACGGGTGATTTAATATTAAGCAATACACCTCCCGTAGTTGACGTGGAAGCATTCTTTACTGGCGAGGTTATTTTTGACTAGTTCTATACTTCAGGTTTAGGTTTTAAAAAAGGAGTCACTTTAAATAAGTAACTCCTTTTTTAATGATGCTCATTTAACAACCTTAGTGACTTAGATGCTTTCTACTACTTTTTCTAAAGCTATTCTTGACTTTGGCTTTTTACTAGGTTGATTAAAATCATCCTCATCGCGATATCCTATTGCCACAGCTACTAGCGTTGCGTAGCCTTTGTTATCTATAATCTTATCGTAATTTTCTGGCTCTATACCTTCCATTGGGGTTGCATCAATGTTCATTGCAGCACAGGCGCTTAATAATACTCCTAGCGATAAATACACTTGCTTGTCAAACCATGCCTTGATTTCTTGCTCTGGTAACGGTTTTAGATATTCTTTATAGTAATCTACTGCACCTTGAGGTAGTTCTTCTTCTATTTGTTTTTCAAAAGCTGCTAGATCATTAATCCTGCTAAAAACAACTACAGTATCACTATCTGTTACCTTCTCGGTATTAATCCAAGATACTTTAGAAAGTTTTTCTTTGGTAGCTTCGTCAGAAACAAAAGTGAATTTCCATGGCTGGCTATTTATGGAAGATGGACTTAAGCGAAGTATTTCCTTAAGCTCATCTATATGTTTACTATCTATTTTTTTTGATGCGTTATACTTCTTTGTAGTATAACGTTCTTGCATTGCATTTATAAAACTCATATCAATTGTTTTTAAACCATATTAGGTATATGAGTAAAATTAAGTATCGCAATATTACATTGCAATAACTGGCTTAATAGACAGTACTATTTTAAGAGAACTTTATGCGTTTAGTACGATAATTGGGGTTTTGAATTAAATTCCAATAGTAAAAAGTATAAAATGAAGTAGTATACTATACTTTTAGGTTATGAAATTTTCTTGAGATAGTACTTATGTAAATCTTCTGCACTTGCACCAAACCATTTACGCACATAAATACTCCAAAAGTGAAATTGTAATTTCCAGACACCGTTTTCATCATAGCGTCTTGCAGAGGTGGTAAGCCACTCTTGAATTACTACAAACTTACGCTTAGCATATAACTTATTGATAAGGTCATTATCTTCATAAATAATATAACGCTCGTCAAAAGTGCCTAGCTCCTTAAATAACTGTGCGGTAATAAACTGACTTTGATCTCCTCCTCTACAGGCTCTCCACTTGAATTGTGTAAGCCATCCAGCGAGTCTTAACCACCAGTGATTAGAGTCAAATTTCATTTTAAAACACCCAGCAGGATTACCAGCAACCACTTGCTCCACGATATGCTTATCATAATCTTGAGGAGGGTAAGAATCTGCATGTAGAAAGTAGAGGATTGAGCTTGTTGCGATGGCTGCTCCTGTGTTCATTTGTTTAGCTCTGCCCTTTGCAGATTTTATCACTGTGACCTGAGGATTGTGATCGCTATAGCTGCTTACGAGCTGGTAAGTATCATCCTTGCTTCCTCCATCTACTACAATTATTTGTGTTACATAATCACAAGAAAAAGCCCTCTCTTTCAAATGTGCTAGTAATTTAATAATCGTTTCAGATTCATTAAGTACCGGTATGACAATCGAAATAGAAGGCTTCATTAAATAATTTATGGTCATCAAATCTACGCAAAAAGAGTAGAGATGGTTTTCAATTATTGTTTATTTAATCCCCAGTTATATTCTTTAAAGTTGACAGGCGCATCACCTTCAACTTCTACCGTGCTGTATTTATTTATGAAAGGGATTAAACTTTCATTAGATCCTCTATAAAAGTCCTTTGTATAAAATTTAAAAATAGAAGATAGCTCAGCTTTATTTGCTGTGATAGTATTCTTGTCGCTGTTTATAAACTCCTTTGTGGCTTTCTCTAATTGCTCATTAATTTTTCCAGCAGTATATGCTTCTCTCAATAGTGGTGGGCATGAAATAGAGGCGCAATTTATAGCAAAATGTATTCTAGGTTCGTTCATCTTACGTAGCACACCATTCTCAATTCCTCCTAGGGAAAGTTTGCGGTTTTGCACGGTTACAATTCCTTTAGTCCATACACCGTCTATTTCTTTTATGCTCGTAACATTGGGATTTTTAAGGATTTGATCTACGGTATACGCATTGTAAATATTGATGTAATAAGCCAGCAATTCTTGAACGCTCCAGTCATTATTAGGGTCTAGACTCGCAAGTTTATCTAAGTATGCATTAAGAGCTTCTTGATCTTTGGCAAATCCTTTATAATCCACCATTCCATTAGCGTCTACATGCTTTTTAAGAAGCTCGTCCCACGCAGAGTGATCTACATTTACAGTAGAGTTTGCAGTCGTTGAGGTTAGAGTTCCTTCTACTTGTTTCGTAGGCTGTCCTTGACTTGTAATTCCGCCTGCAGCCAGCGTAGCGCAACTTTGCAATGTGATTGCAAAGGCACTTAGGGTAAGTAATCGTAAGAAGTTTTTCATAATATATCTTATTGAGAGTACAATATCGCTTTCGCGAAAGCAAAACCAACACCCATTAACGTGTAGTTAAGTGAGTTTTGTGAAAACATTACTACTTATTCAATGTCCAGTCATAATCACGATAACGCACCCTTGCATTCTCTGAAATTGAGGTCGTGGAATAACGATTTAAGAAATCTATAAGAGAGCCGTCTGTTTTAAAGTCTTTTGAAAACCATGTGAAAATCTTTGAAACTTCTACGCGATCACTTGTGATAGTATTGCGGGTAGGATCATTAATAAATTTTCGAGAAAGCATTTCTAGTTGTGCATCTACCTTGCTAGGTATAAATGCCTCATTAAGCAGTGGCGGACAGGAAAAAGAAGCGCAATTTATCCCGAAGTGTATGCGAGCATCTCCCATTTTACGTAAAATCTCATGCTCAATCTCATTGAGATTATACCACTTGTCTCCTAATTTCCAAAACCGTTGATCCCATGGATCTTTAATATCTTTTATGCTTTCAAGTGGATAGTTGCGTAGTATAAGGTCTATCGTCATCGCATTGTAAGCATTCATCCAGTAGGATAGCTTCTCTTCTTGCGACCAAGTCGCTGTAGGCAGCGATTGCCCTAGGGAAGCGATATATGCACGTAAACTACCCCAATTAGATTTAATACCATTGTAATTTACATTACCTTCTATAGAAACGTATTTCTTTAAAAGTGTATCAAAAGCGTCATGATTAAAATTGGAAACTTCTTCTATAACTTCAACTTCAACAACCTCTTCGGGTTCATTATTTGCGACGGCAACTTCAACGACTTCCTCTGGTTCGGAGATTGTAGTTTCTACTTCTTCTGATTCGGTAATTACCCTTTGCGGGATTTCAACGCGGGTTTCGGTAATAACCATTGGAGTCTCAGGTTCGGGAGTAGTTGTAACATTTTTAGAACTGCTACAGCCAGTGAGCAGTGCAATTGTAAGTATGAAGTAAGTTAATTTTTGCATCAGATTTTTTCTAAGATTAGTTCGCTTTCGCGAAAGCGTATGCAATAACCTACTTTTCTTTTTCAGAAAGAGGATAGGTGATTTGACCTACAAAGTCCGTTGGAAATGTTTCATCTCCGTCAAACCCTAATTCGATATCACGACCATCATGCGGAACATGACTTGTTCCAAAAAGGTAATCCCATACACTCAACGTTAGTCCGAAATTTACGCCATACTTTACACGCTCAGGTAATTCTTTTGCGTGATGCCAGATGTGCATTTTCGGGTTATTGAGAATATACTTAAGCGGGCCATAATCCCAGCCTATGTTTGCATGGTTGAGGTGACCTACGGTAAGAGCGGTAAAATGAATGATAGCCACATATGCAAGGTCAAAACCTCCTATAATCGCAATAGGAATGTATAAAAAGGACTTATACATAATGGGCTCTACCCAGTGATAGCGCATCTGTGCTGCAAAAGCCATCTCCTTTGTGGAGTGATGTACTTTGTGAAAATTCCATAAAAATGGTACTCTGTGTAGTATTCTGTGCGTGTTCCACTGCACAAAGTCAGATATGATAAAAAAGATAAGCAACCCTACGCCAAAGGGTAGTGTGTCTACATCAAAAAGTTGGAAATCACTTAATTCTAATCCTACCACGCCTAGAATATCATCAAAGAAGAGTGCTGCGGTATTTGTGAGTGCGATAAATACAATGAGATTAAGGAAGAAGAAATTAAAGAACATGTAAAATAAGTCCATCCAGAAATCTTCACGAAAAATCTTCTGATTCTTACGCCACGGAAATGCAATTTCTAACCCCCATACTACAAGAGATACAATGATTAATCCCCAGAAATAATTATCCCAGTTATTCTCAAAGAAAATCTCGCGCTTAAAATAACTCCAATAGTCGGAGTAAGATTGTAAGAAAGTATCTAAGTATTTGCGCATATTATATTGGTGATAATAACAAATTTACAAAAATCAAAAGGCACAACCTTAGTTGTGCCTTTTGTATTATCCTTACAAGGTTTCAATAGATTTGAATACTTACAAGGGTGCTTATTTATAAGGATACGCTTAGCAACATCCACCACCATCATAATGGTATGTAGACTCACTTATAAATATATCATCACGACCTAAAGCAGCAAGTGCTCCTGCTGTCTTATCACAAATAGCCAGCGGCTGATTTTTAAGAAGTATGTGTCCTAGCTTATCATCAAAGTGATTATCCTCACCATAATAAATAGCAGCTTTTCCTGTGAAAATACAAGGTCCATCTGCTGGCATAGGATCTTTGATTGCTGCTACTTCAATAGACTCAATATATATGAGCTCATCTGTAGGATACGCCTCAGGATTAAGTATTCTATATGGTTTACGAGCTCTTATCTCTATGGTTCCAAAACCAGCATCTGTAAGTGCTTTTACATACTCGGCTATGGGTAGACTTCCAGAAAGACAAAGCGCACGTAAACGATCATCATTCCGTAGCTCCTCATTCATTTCCTGCTCACAAGTAGGGTCGCTCATTACAAGTTTACCGTGAGGTTTAAGCACGCGATACATCTCTGCAATGGCGCGTTTTAAATCTTCGGCTTTAAAGATGTTGAAGAGGCAATTTTGTGCTGCTACGTCTATTGAGTTATCTGCCACATTAAGGTTAAGGGCATCTCCTTTTTGAAGATCTACAAATTCACTCTTAAACCAAGGGTTTAACTTCTCTGCTTCTATAAAGTTTTTGCGAGACGCTTCTAGCATTTCATCCACCACGTCTACACCTACTACGCCACCTTTATTACGATTAAAATATGCAAACTGTAAAAGCTCCATGCCACCACCTACACCTACATATAGCATCTTAGGCTCATTAGTAAGATCACGAGCGTTTACAGTGCTTCCGCAACCGTAATTCATCTCTTGCATAATCTTTGGGATCTTTAATCCAGGTAATTCCCAAATAGGATTTGTAGTACAGCACAGTCCTACATCTGGTGTAAGTGCCGCTTCTTTATAAAGATCATTTGTAGCATTAAGGTAACTCATAACTCGTTGTTTAAATAGATAGTAGTTTGTATGTAATGATGATATCTTTTGGTTTAGATTCCGCTTTCGCGAAAGCGTACTTTACAAAGATTTTAGCAATCCTGTAAAGAGCGTAATCATCTCGGGCTCTGCCTTACCAGCCATTGCAATTATTTCTGGAATATTTACCGGCTTAAGATTATCTGGGTCACACTCATCTGTAAGTACAGAAACTGCCACAACAGGTAGATTCAAATGATTTGCTACGATAATTTCTGGCACAGTACTCATTCCTACAGCATCTGCTCCTATGATTTTTAAGTAACGATATTCTGCTCTAGTTTCTAGCTGTGGGCCTACTACAGATGCATATACTCCTTCGTGTAAGTTTATGCCATTATCTTTTGCAATAGTGCGTAGCGTATTGTTCATAGCAGCATCATAAGGTGCGCTCATATCTACAAAGCGCTCTCCCATTTTTTCTACTCCTTTAAAAGCTAGCGGTGATCCTCCTTGTAGATTAATGTGATCATCTATGAGCATTAATTCTCCTTTTTTGAAATCAAGGTTAATCGCTCCAGAAGCATTAGATACTAATAGGTGCTTGATGCCTAAAGCGTGCATCACACGTACTGGGTAGGTTACATCTGTAAGTGAGTAGCCTTCATACACGTGAAAACGACCTTGCATAATAATAACCTTTTTGCCTTCTAGCGTACCGTAAATTAATTTACCGGTGTGGAACTCTACCGTTGCCGTTGGAAAATTAGGGATATGATTATAACTCGCAGTGTGTTCTATCTCAACACGATCAATGAGTTGCCCAAGACCAGTACCTAAAATGATACCTACTTCAGGATTTTCAAAGCCTTTGCTTTTTAAGTAATCTGCTGTTTCTATGATGTATTTTTCCATAATATGTTTTTTTAAACGTATTAAATTCTCTTGTTATTGTAAATACTGAGCAAACTCAGCATATGGCTTTAAATCTTCGGCAAAGTCTATATCGTTAAGCGTTTCTAGTTGGTGTGTTTTTAACGTTGCTAGATTATCCATAGTGCTTTTAAATACGGTATCTCCACCCCATTCTTTGTTGTAAAACACTTCTTTTATAAGCTTACTCATGCCTAATAAATAATAACCACCATCTTGGGCTGGGCCTATTACTGCATCATTAGAGTGTAGCGCGTCAAAAGCCTCATTTATGTGAGAAGCACGCAAGTCATAAAGGTCACTGCCTACAATGAGTACATTGTCATACCCATCTGCAAAGGCCTTTTCAAATGCATTATACATACGCACTCCTAGATCTTCACCTTCTTGCTGGAATTTTTCAAAAATAGCATTATCCCACATATCATTATCGCGCACCTTCACAGAGTAGCCTACGCGCTTAGTACAATTTAAAGTGCTTACTACGTCCTTGGTGTGTGACAAGAGCTTCTTGTAAATCTCAAGAGCGTTTTCTTGACCTACACCTTTGGCTAGTCTGCTTTTTACTTTGCCTAGTTCTGGATTTCTGGTGAATATGAGTACTATGTTTTTTTTCATTATTGCTTTCTATAATTATATACGAGGTACAAAAACATAAGCGCCATCGTGATGAGCTGCTGGTATATACTCGCATTAATAGACCAACCTAGGTTCTCAAAATTTAGCTTGCTTACAGTAAGTATGAGTAATAGGATAAGGAGTATGATAAATATGAGAATGATTTTCTTTCTAGTCATTACTCATCATCTTTTTTTGTCCACTGGTCACTTTTTTTAATGGCTATAAACATCCCAATATTTGCAATAATAATAAGAATACTAGAGAGGTAGTCTTTCCAAGTGGATGTCTCGTTAGTAAGATGATAAGCCAGTAAAGCAAATCCTCCTATGGTGAGTCCTATAAAAATGAGTGGTATATATTTATTCATTTAGTAAACTTTATGTCCTGTTTTTAAATACTTTCCCCAAACTTTGGAAAATACGTGAACAGAGTCGGTTGGTTGTTTTTTCTTGTTTTGAATTTCGTAGCCTTCATCTTTCCAAGCAAATATGCTTCCGTATAGATTTTTGACATTTGTAAACCCTTTCTTCTTCAGTCGCTCGCCAAAGTCTTCAGAGCGTATGCCTACGGAGCAATAAACGATGATGGGTTGATCTTTTTTTGCTTTCGCGAAAGCGTAAATACTATCATTCACCTTCTCAGAAACCCACACCGCTCCAGGGATATGGCTTACCTCAAATTCTTCCTTTTTGCGGGTATCAAGTATGAGGTAATCTTTCATTTCCATCTTGAGTTCTTGCACAGAAATATAAGGAACAGAGCGCGTGTTGTACTGTTTTAAGAGCACATCCATATCCGACTGTCCAAATGAAACTGCCGAAACTAATAGAAGTAATATGTAAGCGATATTCTTAGTATTCACGTCTTATAGTTTTATACCAAATCCTTGTAAGCCACTCTCTACAGGTGGTAGTATTTCTGTGTTGTCCCAGATGCCAGTTACGATGGTACGCGCATACTCTTCTGGCAGTAAGCCGTTTTGCATTAACTGGCTCGTAAGCTTGTAATTATATGCAAAGGTATGATGTTCATAGCTAAGATTGCCAGAAGTGTCATCTAGAATGGCATACCAGACCTCGGTAGAGCCATCATTTGCTGGCATCCCGATCACGCCAGGGTTGAGCCAGAGTTTATCTTCTTGCTCCGTATGAAAAGGCAAGCCGCAATGTCCCGCAATAATCACATCACTTTGGGTTGTATCAAAATTTGAACCTTTTATTTCCCAAGGCGTATATTTAAATATAAATTCAGAAATATGATTATATGAGCCGTGTACAACCGTCACCTTTTTACCAGCGTAGGTAAATGTAATATGGTCTGGAAGCGCCTCGATGGTGTCTAGCGAATTCTTAGAGAGTTTGCTTTGTGCATAAGGATACCACAGCTGGCTAAAACCATCACAACGCGATCCTTCTCTAAAGTCACACCCACAATCTTCTGCGCCCTCACTCAGTTGTTTTTCTACATTACCTGCAATACCGTGTGTTCCCCATATTTTATAGAGTTGTACGGTTTCTTCTGGTTGCGCACAATATCCCACGATGTCTCCAGTGCATATGCAATTTTCTGGTGCAATCCCTTGCTGCTCTGCAATAGATTTTAGTTTTTCTAGCGCTTGTAGATTGCTATACACACCGCCATAAAGGAGTACTTTGCCAGTGAGCTTGCCTATGTTTTTTATCTTTTTATCCATCGTGGTATGAGGTATAATATGGTGCAGGCTGTGATGCCCCAGACGTTTGTCCAGAGTAACGCAGCATAAGATCCTGTTGTAAATTGTAATGATAGTGGTAAGGCATCAAAAACTAATATGAAGCCAAAAACGATACCAGTTACTACACTCAAGTAATAACTAATTTTTGGGGCTGGCTTTCGCCAAAATAAAAATACTGGGGTTAGTCCAATTACCATTGTTCCAGATATGGTCGTGGCGCTTAAAATCTCTGCATTAAGAAATACGGGAATGGTTCCCAATATGGCAATTACAGCCATAGATAATCTCCCAAACGAAAGATTTTTACCCAAATTTAAATCGACTGAAAGTAATTTTGAAAATGAGGAGAATGTACTATCTAGCGTAGATGCCGCCGAGGTAATCATAATAAAGTTGATGACTAACAATATGACTACACCAAAAGCTTTACCAACTTCTACTGCGGCTTGGCCTGCCATTCCTTGTGACTGGGCATACACACCTATAACACTAAACAAGATAATACAAGCTGCTCCCAATACCGAGGCGATTAAAAAGCTACGTAGGGTAACCTTAGGCGAACTTAAAAAAGCTCTGTCTGTCAATACTGGATCGTGAAAGGGATATGAAAATGACTGTAACAAGGCTGCAAAAAGTAAATTAAGACCAAGATCAAAACTCCACGTTCCAGAAGTCGCAACCTCCTTCACACTAAAATCATCTACCGAAAATATACTCCATAAAATCACACATAGCAGTACGGAAAATAATCCCATTTGTATCACATCTGTAAATATAGAACTGCTCAACCCGCCCTTGAGTGCATATGCCAGGGTGAGTATGGTAAATACAAGAATCGCCCAATAGTAAGGAGTGCTTCCCATTTCTCCAAAATAAGAACCTATAACCATCGTGTTACTCCACACCTCATTAAAAAGCCGAATGGCAATGAGCACAGAAAATAAGCGCATCGCTCCTTTTCCAAATCGAGTAGTCAGAAACTGATGTATACTTGTAAATCCACCTTGCAGGCGCATCTGGTAGATAATAATACCAGCCACGGCAAAGGAGAGGTAATAACCCGCATAAGCCACACCACCTACAATCCCAAAACTCAGGCCTAGGTTAGCAGCATTGGTTATACTCTTTGCAAAAATCCATGAGATAATGAGACTACCCGTAAGCATCCATACATTAGGAGACTTCTTACGATGCGTAGCCTTAAAAAACTCATCAGGACTTTTGGCAAGCGGGGACAGCACAAACATCAACACACTCGATGCTATAATTAATCCCCATTGCCAGATTTCTACATTCATATAGTAATTACTTAACTAGTTGTAATCGCTTTTGCTTTGCAAAAGCTTGGTTCTTGTGTTCCCCTCTTTGAAGAGGGGCTAGGGGAGATGTCCGCAGTACCCTCCCGCAATTCCTTAATCTACATCCCACCACACGCGCACATTAAGGCTATTGCCATCTGTGGCATCAAATGCTGTCTGGTAATTATCTGCATTGAGCGCTTCTTCTTCAGATGGGTAAGGCATACGTACGGGAATTAAACCGTCGTTAAGACTTGCTTGCACATCCATAAACTCAGGAAAACCGGTACGTCTATATTCTATCCAACCTTCATAGCCGTTTATGATGTTTGCAATCCATTTCTGAGTAAGTATTTGTTCTAGCGGCGAACTATCTGCACTATTGAAAGCAGCATTGATTGTGAGATAATCTGCTGGCAATGGTGTTTGCCAGTATTCAAAAGCGAGTGTCACGCCGTTTTCATAAAGTGCCTGCGCATCTGCGGTGATAAGTCCGCGCTGGGCAGCTTCGGCTAGAGCTAGCGAAGTTTCCCAAGCCGTCATAAAATTGGCATCTAATACAGAAGTATCTTCTCTAAAAGCTGTGCCTGCAAGTGATAAATCTCCTAGCACGGCAGCCGTTGAGGTTGCATCTATTCCGTTTATAAGTCCGTTAAAATCATCAGTATTTGATGCTGGTCTAAAAAACGTATTAAGCCTCGTGTCTTCAAGGTCTACAAGAATGGTTTCCATTGTTTCAGAAAGTACGAAGTTGTTAAAGTCACCCACACGTAATTGTGCAAGTCTAAAACTATTAGGCTCTGTGTTGCTAAAGTTAAAAACAGCATTATCACTATTACTAGTTATAAAGTTATCCTCATTAACCAGCGCTTGTAAATCTGCACTTACATCTACACGATCTGAGATACGTAAAAGATGTTTTATTTTAAGACTGTTTGCAAAGCGTACCCAAGCTTGTAAATCACCACCATAAAGAATATCTCCTTCTAGCGGGATCACATCTTCATAAGCTTCTATAGCAGCAATTCCCGCATCTAGATTTGCTAGAATGCCATCTGCACCTGTATATATAGCCTCCTGCGTTTCATAAGCTGGTGTTACCGTTCCATCTATTCCGTTAAATGCTTCTGAGTAAGGAACATCGCCAAAAAGATCTGTAAGTCCAGCCGCCATATACGCCTTGAGGATAAGTGCAGGCCCTTCATATACAGCAAAGGTCAAATTAGTTTGCGCCTGCTGTAAGATAATCTCATTGTCTCTTAAATTCGTATAAAATATAGGCCAAGGATTTCCGCCTAGCTGAGGTGATTTTAAGGCGTGACGATCAAAGAGGTTAAAGTCAAGAGCAGTTCTGTGCTGCGAGAGTAAATCTCCAGCCACAAAACCTTCGTAACTCATTTGCTCTCCGTAGTCATAAATAACTTGTCGCAATAACAAGCTAGGTTGCACGCTTACGGGATCATTTGGGTTGGTATTTATTTCTTCAAAATCTTCTGTGCAACTGCTCATTCCGAGTAAAAGCAGGAGGGAAGTGATGTATAAAAATTGTTTCATTTGTAATGTTTTATGTTACGCTTTCGCGAAAGCGTTAAAAGTTAAATCCTGCCTTAAATCCGAAGCTTCTTGTTGTAGCATAGCTCAAATCTTCTACTCCGCTCACAAATCCTTGTCCCTGCACTGCGAGTTGCTCAGGGTCAAAATGTGGATTTTCTGTGATGGCAAAAAGATTGCGCCCTATAAGTGATAGGTTTACGTCTACACCTTCTTTAAGACCGATAAATCCGTCTTTAAGCTTGAAAGAATATCCTATCGAAAACTGACGAAGTTTTAAGAATGATGCGTCATAAATGTTGTTTTCTTCGTGGTTGCGGTCATAAAACTGACGGTAGTAGCTCTCTGCCGAAACTGCCGTGGTGTTTGGAACAAAATTTGGATTTGCCGCAGTGCCTGTGTTTACAACTCCTTGCGCAATAATTCCCTCTTCCGGGCGGAAAGCAGTTTCTGCTAGTTGGCCTCCTACATTACCTAGCGCTCGCGTTCTTGAGACAATATCTCCACCTTGACGCCAGTCAAATAAGAAAGAAGCACTCCATTGCTTGTAACGGAAATCATTGTTCCAGCCTAGGTTGAAATCTGCTGTGTAGTTTCCTATTTTCTTGAGGTTGTTATCTGCGATAAAGCGACCATTATCATCAATGATAAAATCGCCATCGTCATTACGTAGGTAACCTGTTCCATAAATATCGCCAACTTCCCCGCCTTCTTCTACTTGAAAAAATACGGTTTGGTTTGCGCTGTCATAAATACGACTAAAGGCAAGCGTAAGACGACCGTCAGATTGTGGTAGACTTTCAACTACAGATTTATTGGTGCTGAAGTTAAAGGTCGTGTTCCATCTAAAGTTTTCATTTACGATAGGAGTGATGCCTGCAATGACCTCGATACCCGAAGTGCGTACCTCACCACCATTTACCACCTGCTGATTAAAGCCTGAGGAAATAGCAATAGGCAAAGAGATAATCTGATCTTTAGTAAGGGCGTTGTAGTACGTGAAATCTACATTAAACCTGTCTTTAAAGAAACGTATATCTGTACCTATCTCGTACGATGTAGTTTGCTCTGGTTTAAGGTTTGCATTAGGGATGAAGTTTTGTGCGCTAAAAGTAGGTTGTCCTTCAAAAGGAGTTTGTGCGATAAATGCCCCAGAAGTTTGGAAAGGATTAGTGTCATTACCCACCTGCGCAACACTTGCTCTTAATTGCAAGTAGCTTATCGCTTCTGGAAGTTCCCACACATTAGATCCTATAAAACTCAAACTAGCCGAAGGATAGAAAAACGAAGTGTTATCTGCACTAAAAGGTGTTGCAAGTGCACTAGACCAGTCATTACGTCCTGTAACGTCTAGGTATAAGAAATTCTTGTAACCCAGTTTTGCCACTCCGTAAAATGAGTTGATACGCTTTTCAGATTCAAATTGGAATGCTTCTATAGGTGATGCGGCATTATTAAGGTTAAAGATGCCTGGTTGTGCAAGGTTTGTAGTTTGCACCTGTTTTGTAGAAGCCACTTGAGATAAACGATTACCACCAAGGCTTACATCTAGCGAGAAATCGCCAAACTTGTTATCATAGTTAAGTAAGAAGTCTGTATTGATCTCACGATAAAAAACATCGTGCTCTGCATAGCCACCATTCTGGAAACGGTTAGAACTAAAGTTTCTTAAAAACTGTCGTTTCTCACTACTGTAGTCCATCCCTGTGCGAATAGTGAGGTCAAGATTTTTGGCGAGTGTTTGTGTAAGGGCTATGTTACCAAAAACACGGTCACGGTTAAAAGAGTTCCTGTTTTCTTGTAAGATAAAAAACGGATTGTCAAAGAAAGTGTAGTTAAAAGAGTACTGCTGCACACCTTCTAAACCTGGCTGCCAGTAATCACGGAGGCTGTCTATATTAAGAGAACGAGGTCCCCAGGCTACGAGTGAGTAATTTACATTCTCACTTCCGTATCCGTTTGATGGGCGGTTGTCGCTTCCAGAATTCACATAGCTAATGCTCGCCTTGATTTTAGTTTTGTCTGTTGGCTTAAAGTTGAGTTTAGTCGCGATGGTTTGTCTATCTAAGTTCACACCAGGGATGATAGACTCACTGCGTAGGTCTGTAAACGATATACGGAAATCACCTTTATCAAATCCGCTAGAGACAGATACATTATTTATGGTGGTTACACCAGTTTCATAAAAGTCTTTTAGGTTATCTGGGTTTGACCTAAATTCGGTAGGAGTGATGGCAAGTCCATTGTATAAAGCTGTATCTCCACCACGTACAATCGTCCCATCTGGAAGCGTCACCGGACTATCAAACTGCGGAATTAAATTTCCTGCATCAAGTCTAGGTCCCCAAGAGTACGTAATGTTATCTGAGATTCCTGCTCCAAGACCATCTACATATTCAAAAACTCCACCTTGTCCTTGTCCGTACTCGTTTTGAAAATCTGGAAGTTGGAAAGCACTGTCAAAAAAGATAGAAGAGTTAATACTTATGCCTAATCCTTTTTTCTT
Source organism: Dokdonia sp. R78006 (assembly GCF_042466145.1). Taxonomy (NCBI): domain Bacteria; kingdom Pseudomonadati; phylum Bacteroidota; class Flavobacteriia; order Flavobacteriales; family Flavobacteriaceae; genus Dokdonia; species Dokdonia sp. R78006. Next base: position 1,711,287 of record NZ_JAXHBU010000001.1, read on the forward strand.
GCTACCATCTTTAGTCTCAATAACAATGACTCCGTTTGATGCACGCGTACCGTATAATGCAGCAGCACTTGGACCTTTAAGTACAGAAACAGAAGCAATGTCATCTGGATTTACTTCCATTGCGCCGTTCCCAAAATCTACTTCTTGGAAACCTGCGGCTGCTTCATTTGTGAAGTTAAAAACAGTGTTGTTATTAATAGGTACACCATCTACCACAAACAACGGATTATTATTAGAAAAAGAAGCTTCCCCACGTATGCTTATGCGTGATGAAGATCCTACTCCTGTTGCGCCTTGTGTGATGGTAACTCCCGCAAGCTTACCAGAAAGGTTGTCCAGAAAGTTTACAGACTTTACCTCGTCTATATCTTTTGCATTTATGGTTTGTACTGTATATCCTAGTTCTCTTGTGTTACGTTTTACACCTAGAGCAGTTACAACGACTTCGTCAAGTCCCTCCTGGGAGATGCTTAGTGCAACGTCTATTTGAGTTCTGCCAGCTACAGTGATTAATTGTGAGCTATAACCGAGCGAAGAGAATTTTAAAACGGATGCATCCGTAGGTATGGTAATGGAGTAAGCACCATTTTCGTCTGTAATGGTTCCTTGGTTTGTGCCTTCTACAAGGACATTTACAAATGGTATTGTAGTGTTATCTTCTGCGCTTGTAACGGTTCCGGTAACGGTAGTTTGAGCATACAAACTTGCTGTAAAAAGCAAGAGCATACTAAGATAAAATGATTTCATCTGAGTGTATTAGTTGGTAATTAAGAAAATCTAAGAATAACTGTAAGCTGTTGTGGCTTACAAGATTTAAATACGAACTAATGATGGTGATCCTTTATTAAAGTGGCTTTTAGTGAGCGACTCAAAGAATCGGTTTGTAGTGTGATAACCAAGAGAAAGACCTTGATTTACTATGTTTTTTATAAGTAGTAATAGTCTTTTTGATAATGTGGAAGTCTCTTTGAGCATCTGCTGCAAATCTGCAAATGTGTCAAGATCTGAAAGGGTCTCAAGGAGGTAAAGGTTTGTACGCTTTCGCGAAAGCGTATCAGAAATAATAGCACCCAATTTACTAGACTGCCACGGTAGATTTTTAAACTGCTCAGGCTTAAAATGGTTCTTTTTAATCCCCATTAGATAACAGCCGCCATCTGTACTTGGGCCAATAACAAGCGCAGACTGTTTGAGCTTTTCTTGTGCTAAAAGAATATGCCCTGCCGAAAGGTGCGGCGTGTCATTACCTATGGTTATAATTTGGTCATAACCACTGTCAAAAACCGAGGTAAGCGCATTTGTAAAACGCTCGCCAAAGGTGTTTCCTACCTGCTCATTTTCAGAAAAAATGACGTAGGGGATTCCCGTCTTGCGCGCGGTAGCAATAGTTTGCCTATTGAGCTCTTTAAATAAAGCCACAGACTGCCCGAGCTTCTTGCGAGAAGCTTCGGTAGTTGCTGTTTGAGCAAATATGAGTATGGCGGTTTTTGGTGTCGTGATTCTCTACGTATTAAGCGACGGTTCCTTGACAACTACTTCCTGCACCTGCAGTACAACCATAACAGTGCTGAGAGATCATAATGTTACGATCATTAAGTAAATCTTCATTATAATCTTTAATGTGCTTTACACTACTCGCCACTGGCAATTCTAGCATTTGATTAAAATCACAATCAAATAAATAACCATCCCAACTTATTGAAATTGTGTTTTTACACATCACATTCTCTACTGCTGCAGGGTTATATGCCTCTACGAGTTGATACATATAATCCTCATAGTTTTCTGATGCGATGAGGTAATCTAAAAATCGTGCTATAGGTAAGTTTGTGATTGCAAAAAGGTTGTGGAACTGGATATTAAAATCTTCCATCAATCCTTTTTTAAAGTCTTTTTCCATGCTTGCTTGGTCTCCCGGTAAGAAAGCTCCAGATGGATTGTAAACTAGGTCAAGTCTTAAGTCACTGCCTGGCATACCATACCCGCGCTCATTAAGTTCTTGAAGTGCCTTTATTGATTTATCAAAAACACCATCACCACGTTGCTTGTCTGTCTTTCCGCGAGTCCAGTGTGGCATAGATGAGATGACGTGTACGTTGTGTTTTTTAAAGAAATCAGGGAGGTCGTAGTACTTTTTATTTGCACGAATAATGGTAAGGTTAGAACGCACAATAAAGTCTTTAATTCCAGCCTTACTCGCTTCTTCTACAAAACGTCTAAAATGCGGATTCATCTCTGGCGCACCACCAGTAAGATCTAGCGTGTGAGCACCAGTATTGCGTATCACTTCTAGACATTGCTCCATAGTCTCCCAAGTCATAATCTCCTTGCGATCTGGGCCGGCATCTACGTGACAGTGATCACACACTTGATTACACATGTACCCCACGTTAATTTGGAGTATTTCTAGCTTGTTAGGGCGTAACGGTAGCTGATTAGTCTCCTTTATTTTCTTAGCAAACGTAGGTAGTTCATCTTTGAAAATACCATTAGATAAAATTTCTATCTGCTTGTTTGCTTGTGCGAGTTCGCTACCTTCTTTCTTCAGTGATTTTGTTGCTGACATTTAAAAATATTTGTCGTTTGTAGTGTTGATTTCTTTTGGTTGGAAATCTGTATGAGTACGCTTTCGCGAAAGCGTAAAACTACCCGTCTAGTTTATTTACTTTATTCATCATCATCACTCCGTGTACCAGCGTCGCACCACTTTTTATAGCGGCACCTACGTGCACAGCCTCCATCATCTCTTCCTTAGTGATTCCTTTCTGTAGGCCGTCTTTAGTATATGCGTCTATGCAATATGGGCACTGCTCTGTGTGGGCAACGGCAAGCGCGATGAGCGATTTCTCACGTGCAGTGAGTGCTCCCTCTTCAAAAACTTTACCGTAGTAGTCAAAAAACTTAGTTCCTAACTCTTCACTCCACTCTGTGATTTTTCCGAATTTTCTTAAATCTTTTGGGTCGTAATATTGATCTGCCATAATAAAATTGTTGTGTAAACACACGAATATACCTTTAATCGTAATCACTCACTATTACTTACGTAGAAAATTAGATTCAAGTTTTGATGTCTTGAAATTCTAGCAGTACATTAGCATACGAACCATTGATATGACTATAACTAAAACAACTTTTGGCTTCACATCGAGCGGTGAAGAAATTTTTAAATTTATTTTAAAAAACCATCGCGGACTGCAAGTAGAGGTGCTCACATACGGAGCAACTATACAGAAACTTTATGTTCCCAATGGGGATGGTGGAGTAGTGGATGTAGTTTTAGGTTTTGATACTTTACCAGAGTATGAGGCTGCACATCCGTATATAGGGAGTTTTATAGGGCGCAATGCAAATAGACTTAAAAAAGAGGTGGTTATCGCGGGTGAAAAAATAGCGTTAACTGTAAATGAAGGAGAGAGCCAACTTCACGGAGGTATTAAAGGTTTTGATAAACGTGTCTGGGATGCAGCAATAGTAGATGACAGCTTGGTGCTTTCTTTATACAGTAAAGATGGTGATGAGGGCTTTCCAGGTAATTTAAAAGTCCAAACTACTTTTAAGCTTGTAGACCTACGACTAGAAATGCAATTAAGTGCTACTACAGACCAGCCAACTATCGTAAACTTCACCAGGCATGATTATTTTAACCTGTGTAGTGGAGTAAAGAATTCTGTTGTAAGTCATAAGTTGCAAGTTCATGCAGGCTCGTATACTGAGCTAGATGGGAATAAGATTACTACTGGTCACTTAGTGCCAGTTGCGGACACTCCATATGATTTTATGGAAGTGAGATATGTGGGAGATGCAGATGATGGTTTTGATTTAAATTACGTGCTAGACAACGCACCAAGTAAACTTAGGCTAGCGGCTCAAGTATGGGCTCCAGATAGCGATATTACTTTGAAGGTATATTGCACGCAACCGGGATTACAGTTTTTTAGTGCAAAATCTATTATGCTTGCAAGTGGTAAAGAGGACTATGAGCCTGTAGAAAGTCCAGGATTATGTTTAGAGCCACAATATTTTCCAAATTCTCCATCCCATTCACATTTTCCTTCAACAATCCTTTTGCCATCGGAAGTGTATGAAGAACAGATAGTTTATGATTTTGAATGAGCTTTATTTGATTATGGGTGTGAAATTAATTTTAAAAAAAATGAATTTTATTTGAAAAAATACTTGCCAGAGTTCAGAAAGGTTTTATATTTGCAACCGCTTACGAAAGCTACTAGAGGTTATCCTAATAATAATTAGAAAACTTGAGTAACAAACATAAGCAACCTAAAAATATTTAGGTGCCTTAGCTCAGTTGGTAGAGCAATGGACTGAAAATCCATGTGTCCCTGGTTCGATTCCTGGAGGCACCACTAAAAACCCGATCTTTTGATTGGGTTTTTTGTTTTTACATCTCACGCTATCTCTAAGTTGTGATAATTATAATATTTGCTTACCATATGCTTAACACACAGTCGTGATATTCTAAAGTAGCTTCGCATAAAAAAATATGCGTCCATATATCTATATAGCAATGGCAATTTTAAGTGTGACTATGCTGAGCTGTTCAAGTACTAAGCATAAAAACATCTCTTATCTAGGTGAAGAAATTATAAGCACTAGTCAAGCAGAAAATCTTGAGGCACCTACCCTTAACATCTACGAGCCTTCTGGTGATCAAGAAAAAACACCTGTACTTATTTATGTGCACGGTGGTAACTGGAATCAAGGTAAAAAAGAAATATACTGGTGGCTAGGACGCAACTTTGCACAAAAAGATGTTCTTGCTGTACTGCCAGGATACACGCTCAGTCCAAACGCTACGTATGATGATCAAGCTGCACAAATCGCAAAAGCAATAGCGTGGACAAAGGAAAACGCTGCTCGATATGGCGGAGACCCTGAAAAGATTTTTGTTACGGGACATTCGGCTGGAGGGCACCTCGTGGCGCTGGCGGTAATGAATCCCAAGTACAATATCAATCCTGATGATATTTCTGGAATTATCCTTAATGATGCAGCTGGACTTGATATGTATCATTACTTGAGTGAGAATGCTCCAAGTGCGAGTGATAATTACAATGCCACGTGGACTACTAATCCTGAGTTGTGGAAAGATGCCTCTCCCAAATATTTTATTAATGATAAAACGCCACCTATACTTAGTTATTTAGGTAGTAAAACGTATCCTTCTATTACGGTGGCAAATAATCGCTTTAAAGAAGAGCTAATTAAATTTCAGCCAGATGCACGCAGGATCACGCTAGACAAAAAGCACGTGCCTATGATTACTCAATATATTTTTGGTTCAAATAATAGGTATGATGAGATTATACAATTTATGAGCGAGCAAGAGTAGGATGACGTATTTTTAGCAAATGATTTTATTTATAGCTAGTGCAGCTCTTTTTATATTTATGGGCTACGGCCTTTTTACGCTTTCGCGAAAGCGTACCCCACAGCAATTTCCTGTAGCATGGGAGGAGATTTTAAGTAATGAGGTGCTATTTTACCAGAAATTATCTGCAAAGAAACAAGCATTTTTTAAAAAGCGCATGATGGCTTTCCTCGCGGAAGTAAATGTGGAGGCCGTGCAATTTGAAATTACAGATAGAGATAAGATTTTTGTCGCTGCAAGTGCTGTCATTCCCATTTTCAATTTTGGAGATTGGCATTATAATAACCTTGATACGGTTTTAATCTACCCAGATTATTTTAATGCAGACTTGGAGTTTCACTCAGAAGGAGAGGGTAGAAACATAGGCGGTATGGTGGGCTCTGGCCAGTTTGAAAATCATATGATTTTATCGCGCAAAGCACTGGTGTTTGGATTTGCAAACAAGACAGACAAGGGTAATACCGCCGTTCATGAATTTGTCCACCTGCTGGATAAGATGGACGGAGAGACCGATGGGATACCAGAGTTTTTATTAGGAAAAGAAAATATAGCTCCTTGGTTAGACCTTATGTATAAGGAGATGGATGCTATAAATAATGACAAGTCAGACATAAGGAAATACGGAGGAACTAGTGAGATAGAATTCTTTGCGGTGGCCTCTGAGTATTTCTTTGAACGTCCAGAATTGTTCAAAAGGAAACATCCTGAACTTTATAAAATGCTAGAGCTCTGTTTTGTGACAGGTGTTTCGGCTTAGTTTTATCATTCCCTTAACACCCTAGGTGCTTTGCTTTTGTATTTTTGGTGCTTACTTTAATTTATGCAACTTATTATTGATGTTGGAAATACTAGGGTCAAGGCGGCTATCTTCCTTGATGATGTATTGCAGGCGCGACACCATTTTCTTTTAGAAAATTTTATAGAAGAGGTAGGGGAGTTTGCAGGTTTGTATCCTGTGAAGAAAGCTATAATTTCATCAGTAGGTAGATTATCTGAGGAGCAAGCGCAATCTGTGCAGCTGCGTTTTCCTACTATTATTCTTAGTCATAAAACATCGCTTCCATTTAAAAACGACTACGGCACTCCACATACACTTGGTGTAGATAGGATTGCGTTGGTAGCCGCTTTCGCGAAAGCGTACCCTCAAAAAAATGGACTCATAATAGATGCAGGTACGTGTATAACGTATGATTTTATTACTGCAGAAGGCTCTTACAAAGGAGGGGCGATATCACCGGGATTGCGATTGCGATATAAAACTTTAAACAATCTCACGGCAAATTTACCACTACTTGAAAAGCAAATGCCAGAGAGCATTGTGGGGACAAGTACTCATGAAGCAATACATTCTGGCGTTGTCCAAGGGGTTTTACTTGAAATTGATGGGGCAATAAATCATTATAAAGAGCATTATAATGTAGAAACCGTAATAATAACAGGGGGTGATGCCGAATTCTTGGCAAAACGATTAAAAAATAGCATCTTTGCGCACTCAAAATTTTTGTTAGAGGGCCTCAATTATATCTTAACATATCAGAATGATTAAAAAACTTTTTATAGTAGCAGTGTTGATGGTGGCCTTTAAGGGTCTTGCACAAGAGGGAGCTACGACATCTCCATATTCATTTTACGGAGTAGGTTTACAGCAGTTTAAAGGTACTGTTGAAAATAAATCTATGGGAGGAATACAGTCTTATAGTGATAGTTTACACTTGAATTTACTAAACCCAGCTTCGTTAGGTAAACTGCGTTACACAACTTTTACTGTGGGTGGTAATCACCAAGAGGTTACAGCAAAAGATGCATTTACAGAAGAGGGTTCTTCAAAATCTACATTTGATTACCTAGCGATAGGTTTTCCGGTTTCTAAAAAAGCAGGGGTGAGTTTTGGACTCATGCCATATACTACTGTAGGTTATAAGCTTGATGATAGTGATGAGGATATTGTAAACGCCTTTAGTGGTCGTGGAGGTATCAATAGAGCATTTTTATCTGCTGGATATACAGTGGCGCCAGGTCTAACTGTAGGTGCTAGTGCAAATTATAACTTTGGTAATATTCAAAATGAGGCATTGAGATCTCAAGAAGGGGTGGAGCTAGCTACACGAGAAAGTAATCGTAGTGACTTTTCTGGATTTACATTTGATCTTGCAGCTCAGTATGAGCGTATGATATCAGATAAGCTTCAACTTACGTCATCTGTTAAATATTCGCCATCTTCAAGTATAGGCACAGAAAATTCACGTCAAGTGGCTTCTGTGATTTTTAATAGCACTGGTATAAGCGCAGATGTAGATTCTGAGCAAATTGATGTACAGGATACAGATTTTGATTTTCCTTCTACTTTGACGTTAGGATTAGGAATTGGAGCAGTAAATAAGTGGTTTGTAGGTGCAGAATATACATCTCAAAAAGCAAGTAATTTTAGTAATAGAACATTTACACTGGATGATGTGGCTTTTGAAGATGCAAGCCAGATGCGTATTGGAGGATTTTATACTCCTAAATATAACTCTGTTACAAGTTACTGGGATCGTATTGCTTACAGGGCTGGTTTCAGATATGAAGAGAGCGGTATTGTAGTGTCTAACGAGGACATAAACGAGTTTGGCATATCTTTTGGAGTAGGACTACCTACAGGACGTAGAATAAGTAATTTGAATCTTATGTTTGAGATGGGCCAGCGAGGAACGACAAGTTCAGGTCTTATTCAAGAGAACTTTATTAATGTAGGAATAAGCTTATCAGTAAACGACTTATGGTTCGTCCAAAGTAAATTTAATTAATTGAAAAACCCAACACTATGAAAACTAAATTAACCACACTTTTTGTAGCTATAGTAATGACAGTAGGATTTACTGCTCAAGCTCAAATAAGTGAAGAATGTATGACCACAGGTTCTATATTCAACGAAGCTGCAAAAGTTAAGAACTGGGATGCTGCGAGAGCACCATTTGCAAAACTTAGAAAAGATTGTCCTAACTGGTCACTTGCATTATACCAGTATGGTGAGAAATTATTAAAAGCAGATCTTAAAGCCGCAAGCGGTGAGCAAGAGAAGGCAGTAGCTCAAGATTTAATCTTATTACTACAGCAAAGAGAGCAGTATTTCCCAGGAAAAACTGACAAAGGTGAAAATGCTGCAGATCAAGCTCAGATAATGTTTGATAGCAAAATAGGAACTAAGAAATCGCAGTTTGATGCATTTCAAAAAGCATTTCAACTAGACGCAGCTTCTATTTCAAGCGCAAAAAGCATCTATACTCGTTTTAAACTAGCTGTAGATTTATATAAAGAAGGAGAACAAATTCCATTACAAGATGTTTTTGACCTTTATGATGATACTCAAAGTAAATTAGGAAAAGAGGCAACTGTTCTTGATTCTAAGCTACAAGCTCTTTTAGATAAGGAAGAGGCTGGTACAGCACTTAGTGCTAAGGAGAAAAGAAGAGTAAAAGGTTATGAAACTAACCTAAGAGCTTTTGGAATCTTTGGAGGAAGTACTGATGGTGCAATGGGAGCTTTAGGTAACTGTGAGAACTTAGTGCCACTTTACCAAAAAGATTTTGAGTCTATGAAAAATGACAAAGAATGGATTAAGAAAGCTGCTGGACGTCTTGCTGGAAAAGATTGTACTGATACAGATTTATTTAAGCAAATGGTTGAAAGTTTACACAGACTTGAGCCTTCTGCAAAATCTGCAAAGTATTTAGGTATCTTAGCTGGAAACAGAGGAGATTCTGCAGCAGAGTCTAGATATTACCAAGAAGCAATTGATCTTGAAACAGATCCTACAGAAAGAGCAAATGCTTATTACAGACTTGCAGAAAAAGCAAGAAAATCTGGAAGCTATGGTAAAGCAAGAGGTCTTTATAATAAGGCGCTTAGTGAAGATGCTTCTTACGGAATCGCTTACTTGAGAATTGCAGCAATGTATGCAGCAAGTGCAAATAACTGTGGCGAGACTGCATTTGATAAGAGAGCGGTATACTGGTTAGCTGCTAGTACTGCAGAAAGAGCTGGACGTGTAAGTCCATCACTAGCAGGAACTGCAAATAAGACGGCTGCAAGTTATAGAGGAATAGCTCCTAGTAAAGCGGATATATTCCAGTCTGGAAAAGGTGGTCAAACTATCAAGATAGGATGTTGGATTGGATCAAGCGTAAGAGTTCCAAGTAACTAATGTATCTACTACATAGAAATATATTAAAATTCTTAGTCACGGCTTTTGCCGTGACTTTGTTTTTAGGTTGTGGTGATAAAGGAGAGGAGATACGTAAAATGAGTATCAAGTCTGATGGGCCTGTGACAGAAGGAAGAGGTATAAACTTAAAGTATACAGACTCTGGGAAGGTAACGGCTCATCTCAAAACACCATATATAAAGAATTATGCAAACTCGCCTTTTCCATACGAGGAGTTTCCAGAAGGGGTAGAGGTTATTTTTATAGATGACGATAAAGAGAATGTGATTACCTCAGATTATGCAATACGTTATAAATACACAAATCTCATAGATTTGCAACAAAACGTAACCCTTGTAACTAGTGATTCTGTTACACTTAAGGCAGAGCAGTTGTATTGGGATCAAACTAATAACTGGATTTTTACAGATCAACCATATACCATTATTACGAAAGACGGTTCCCGCAATGATGGAGACCTTTTTGATTCTAATGAAGACTTTACAAATTTTGTATCTTTAAACAACGTAAGTAAACAATACGTTAAAGAAAATAAAGAAGACTTATGATGCGATATATAAAATACACGGAGTACGTTTATATCATAGTAGCTGTGCTAGCGGGGTATAAGGTGGCGACACTTTGGGGGGAAGATCAGCCCAAGGCTTATTTCTTTTTGTTTTGCTTTGCTGTAAGTGTTGGTATGTATTTCTTTAGACGTCACTTCCGAAAGAAATTTGAAAACAGGAAAAACTCTTAATGGGCAGCTTTGAAGTCCAGGTTATTGTCGTTTGTTGCTCATTAATATTATCTGCATTCTTCTCAGGAATGGAGATTGCATACATTTCGGCAAATAAAATCCATATTGAAATAGAAAAAAAACAGAATGATTTTCTTTCTATTGTATTAACTCGCCTTACTGCGAGACCTTCAAAGTTTATCGCAACCATGTTGCTGGGTAATAATATTGCTTTGGTGGTTTATGGTTATTTTATGGGAGCACTCCTGCAAGGGTGGCTTGAGAGTTTGCCTTTCGGCGAAAACTTGACGTGGTTAGCTACATTCGTCCAAGAATTTAGTCTATTAAGTCAGACTATTATTTCTACCATTGTCATTCTAATTACTGCAGAATTTTTACCCAAAGTATTTTTTCAGATTTATGCAAACAAGCTGTTGAAGTTTTTTGCAATACCTGCCTATATTTTCTACCTGCTGTTTTATTTTTTAAGTGCTTTTATAATCTGGGTTTCAGATTTAGTACTTAAATATTTGTTTAAAACAGATGGAGATGAAGTGCAGCTGGCTTTCACGAAAGTGGAATTAGGAAATTATATTTCTGAACAAATGGAATCTGTAAATGATCAAGATGATGTAGATACAGAAATTCAAATATTTCAAAATGCACTAGAATTTTCTGAGGTGAAGTCTAGAGAAGTGATGCTTCCACGTACTGAAATTATCGCTGTCGATGAACGTACTACGCCAGCAGCGATTAATAAAATATTTATTGATACCGGTTTGTCTAAGATATTAGTCTATAAAGACACCATAGATGATATTATAGGGTATGTACACTCTTTTGAGTTGTTTAAAAAGCCTAAAACGATAAGTAGTGTCCTTATGCCTGTGGTGTATGTGCCAGAAACAATGCTTGTAAAAGACGTGTTGAATATGCTCACAAAGAAGCGCAAGAGTATTTGTGTCGTTATTGATGAGTATGGTGGTACTAGTGGTATGATGACCGTAGAGGATATTGTAGAAGAGCTTTTTGGAGAGATAGAGGATGAGCATGATACTGCAGAGCTTATAGAAGAGCAACTAGGAGAAGATCACTATAAACTTTCTGCTAGACATGAGGTAGATTACCTCAATGAAATGTATAAATTAGACCTTCCAGAGAGTGAAAATTATGAGACATTAGGAGGTTTAGTAGTGAGTCACGCAGAAGAAATACCACAAGAAGGAGAGAACATAGAGATAGACGGAATAATCTTTCATATCCTTGAGACTTCAAACACAAAAATTGAACTCTTGGAAGTCCGTATTTCTAAAGACTAAATTGGCTTATTTTTTTATTTTTTATTATGGGAGAAAATGGTATTTTCGCCCACTATTATAGCATAAACAACAGACAATGGCAATTTTAAATAAAATACGTAGCAAGAGCATCTTTTTGATAATCATTATTGCACTTGCGCTATTTGCATTCATTTTTTCTTCAATTTTAGATAGTGGAGGTTTTAATGCTGATAAGCAAAACCGAGTAGCTTCTATTAATGGAGTAAGTATTGATCGTGAAGCTTTTGCTTCAAAAGTAGAGGAGCAAACACGTAGATTAGGAGCAAATGCCTCGACTACACGTGCTGTAAATACAGTGTGGGAGCAAGAAATTAATCGTGTTGTCCTTGAAGAGCAGTATGAAGAATTAGGTATTGAAGTAGGTAGAGACCGCACTCAAGAATTATTAAAGCAAGCATTGCAAAACGATACACGTTTTCAAGATGGTGATGGTTTCTTTAGTGAGGGTAAGATGCAAGAATTTATCGCAACTCTTAAAGACAGCCAGAATCCTAGTGATTACCAAAACTGGTTAAATTTTGAAGAAAACTTAAGAAATCAAGAAAAGCAAAGTATATACTACAACCTTATTAAGGCAGGAGTAGGATCTACACTTAAAGATGGTGAGATTGCCTACAGACTTGATAACAATAATGTAGATATACAGTTTGTACAAGTTCCTTATACTTCAGTTCCGGATGAAGAGGCTACAGTAAGTAAGGAAGAAATTCAGAAATATGTAAATGAGCATAAAGAAGAATACAAAACAGACGAAACTCGTAGCATACGTTTTGTGAAGTTTTCAGAAGAGGCTTCTTTAGAAGATGAAAATGCACTTAAAGCTGAATTATCTAAACTTAGAAATGAATACACATCTCGTAACGGTGCAACTGGAGTAACAGAAACACTTGCAGGATTTGATAAAACAGATAGAGTAGAAGATTTCTTACTAGATAATTCTGATATCCCTTATGTAAATCGTTGGTTCTTTAAAAATAACTTACCTGCAACAAACGCAGATACATTATTTGCTCTTGGTAAAGGTGGCGTGTACGGTCCTTATAAGGATAACAATTACATGAACCTTTCTCGTGTGATGGATGTGAGAAAAATGCCAGACTCAGTAAAATCACGTCATATCTTAGTTGATTTTAAGGGAGCAGTAACAAATACACAGAGAGGACCAGTTCCTTCATCTGCTACTCGTTCTAAAGAAGATGCAAAGAAACTTGCAGATAGCTTACTTACGGTAATCAAAAGAAATAAAGGGAAGTTTGAAGAACTTGCAAAAGAATTTTCTTCAGATAAAATTAATAGTGAAAAAGGAGGTGATCTTGATTACCAAAATCCAAATCTTTTCGCTGAAGGTTACAGAGACTTTATCGTAGATAACAGAACTGGATCTGTAGGCGTTGCCGAAACAAACTTTGGTTACCACGTGATTGAGATTACAGATCAAAAGAACCTTCAAGATGTAATCAAAGTTGCAACGGTAGTAAAAGAGATTGTACCATCAGATAAAACAATTTCTTCAATCTACAATACAACACAAAAATTTGAGCTAGCTGCTGCAGATGGAGATTTCCAAGAAGTAGCTACAGAAAATGGTTACACAGTAAGACCAGTACAACGTATACGTGCAATGGATGAGAATCTTCCTGGTGAGGGTGCTCAACGTTCAATCGTACAGTGGGCTTTTGAAGAAGAGGTTTCAGTAGGAGATATTAAGCGTTTCCCTGTAAACAATGGATACATTGTAGCACAAGTTACTCGTCGCACTCCTAAGGGAACAGAGCGTGTAGAAGATGTATCTACTCAAGTTACTCCTATACTTCGTAACATGAAGAAAGCAGCTATCATTAAAGGGAAGCTTTCTGGAGCTACGCTTGCAGAGATGGCACAGTCACAAAGCCAAACTGTAAAAACTGCATCTGCAATATCTATGAATGCACCAACGATTGCTGGGGCAGGCAATGAACCTAAAGTTGTAGGAGCTGCATTTGGATTAAAAGAAGGAGAGATTTCTGATCCAATTGAAGGTTCTAGAGGAGTATATGTGGTTCAAGTAACAAAAATTACGGAAGCACCAGCACTTGAAAACTACGCATCTTTTGCAACTCAAGAAGCTCAAAAGGCAAGAGTAGCAGTAAGTTCTAAAGTACTTAATGCACTTAAAGAAGCTGCAGAAATTGAAGATAACAGAGCTACTTTCTACTAGTAGACATTTTACACATATATTAAAAAGGCTCGAACGTAATGTTCGAGCCTTTTTAGTTTGTCATCGTTTAAGTGCGCTTTCGCGAAAGCGTAAAACTTACAGGTAAATCGTTCTTAGAAGTTTAGTATCATCTCGTTGTACGGGATGATAGTATGGAAGCCTTTGTTTTTAAAATACTCCATTTCTTGAGCTTCTCCGGTAACCATTACAAAATCACCGCCCCAACCTCCTAAACTCTTAATGAGGTGTGGATAGTCAGAAAATAGCTGACTTTTAATAGTAGGAGTTTTGATGATTTTAGAAAGTCTATCCTCGTGTTCAGTAAGCAGTTTTTCAAAAGCTTGAAGTGTTTTGCATTCTTTGACTGCTGTGGTGAGTTGAGAAAAATGAGAAACCTCACTAAGCAATAGCTTGCTGTCTAGGCTTCTATAGTGCTTAATGCTTTCTCTACTATTCTGCTTCTTATTAAGGTGTATAAAGAAGATATTTTCTTTAAAGTCAGGGTCAAATGCTACACTTTTAATAATTGGATCGCTTTCAGCTCTCTGGTAAGTAATGGCGCCCTCTGAGGTGGCGCAGGCAATATCATAGCCACTTCCTCCAAAAGTCATTTCAAGTAGCTTATAAGGGTTAATCTGCGCCCATAAAGCAATATTTGCAATAAGAGTAGAAGAGGAGCCTAATCCCCAATCTCTAGGAAATTCCAAAGAACTCGTAACGCTATAACCTTTTTGCGTGTTTAAAAAATCAGGGTTGAGTTGTTGTGCTGCTTGTAATATGGTAAGTAAGCGCTGCGGGATATCACCGTTAGGGATTGCGCAGTCATTTATTGGTAATGTGAAATAGGTTTCAAACCATGTGAAGCCATCGTGTAGCTCGCTTTTCCAAAGTAAGCCGTGGTCCTGCGTTGTTGTGACTGTAAGTTTTTGACCTTTGGTAGTTGGAAGCGCAAGTGCTTCTGCTCCATCAAGAACCAGATATTCTGCGGTTAATAGTAACTTACCGTGGCTATAAAAAGAAGGGTTCACTGGGTATATTTTTTTATTAACTGCTTATGAGCGTAGTGCTTCTATAAAAGAAACAACAGCACTATGAGTAACTGTGTTAGTCTTAAAATGAGTGACTGTTTCTTGTTTCTCGGCGTCTGTGGCTTCCATCTGATTAAGGATATTCATGAGGTGCATTTTCATGTGGCCTTCTTGAATTCCTGTTGTAGTAAGTGATTTTAAGGCTGCAAAATTCTGTGCAAGTCCAGCGACAGCCACAATTTGCATAAGCTCTTGTGCAGATGGATTTTCCAGCAATTCCATAGACCACTTTACCAGCGGATGTAATTTTGTAAGTCCGCCTACGGTTCCTAGTGCGAGTGGTACCTCAATCCAAAATTTAAATATCCCATCATCTACACTAGCATGTGTAAGACTTCTATATTGCCCGTCCCTAGCAGCATATGCGTGTACGCCAGCTTCTACAGCTCTAAAATCGTTTCCAGTGGCAAGAATTACGGCATCAATACCGTTCATAATCCCTTTGTTGTGAGTCACTGCGCGGTAGGGCTCTTCTTCGGCAATGGAAATTGCTTGGATGAATTTTTTAGCAAATTGTGCACCATCTATGTTTTTTTCAGAAAGATCAGCTACTGGGCAACTTACCTCTGCTCGTACTACACAATCTGGGACGTAGTTTGATAAAATAGACATGATTACAGAGAGATTTGCACCGCTTTCGCGAAAGCGTGCTTCTGCCTCAAAACCTGCTTTAAGCGTCGTTGCAAATTGTTCTAGACAACTATTTATAAAATTGGCTCCCATTGCATTTAGCGTTTCAAACGTGCAATGAAGTTGGTAGTAATCTGCTACTGCTTGGGTTTTATTAACGAGCGTGATGTCTTTAATGCCACCTCCACGTTTCTCCATGTTTTTTGTAATAGCAGCGGTATCTGCAAGTAACTGTGGCTTGATGGATTCAAAAAATGAAGTCAAAAGCGACGCATCGCCATCATATGTGAAGTGTACCTGTCCTACTTTTGTAGTTCCTAAAACAGTAGTTTTAAAACCTCCTCTATCTTGCCAGAATTTTGCCGCTTTACTTGCGGCAGCCACCACAGAGCTCTCCTCAATCGCCATAGGGATGGTGTAAATACGGTCATTAATAACAAAGTTAGGAGCAACACCTAGCGGTAAGTAGTAGTTAGTAACGGTGTTTTCTATAAACTCGTCATGTAGCTGTTGTAGTTTTTTATCATCATTCCAGTAAGATGATAGTACTTGAGTTGCCTGTGTTGGATTTTCAAAATAGGTAGACGTGAGCCACGCTATTTTCTCCGTTTTTGAAAGTCTTGAAAATCCTGATATTGCCTTTGTCATTAAGCTGTATTTATAAAAGTGTCAAAGATACTGAGAATGAGGTAAACCTAGCTTTGTGTAAGTAATCTAGTGATTTTATTTCTTAACAATATGGCGCTATTTAACAGCTTTTACGGGGGTTTTTGTGTTATTTTTAGTAAAATTGAGATACATTACTAGAATTAGCAATTATATATGAAAATACAACTCTTTTTGAGTGCCATTTTACTCATGGCAATCCAGAGCGCAACTGCGCAAAAAAAGCAAATCACCCTTGAAGATATATGGAAAGAAGGCACTTTTAGTGCAGAGAGACTCCAGTCTATTCACTCCATGGCAAACGGACAAGAGTATGCCGTTCAAAACTTTGATAGAGCAACACGTACAGGAAGCGTAGATATTTATAGCTATGCGACAGGAGAAAAAGTGCGTACAGCGGTAAGCAGTGCAGATATTGATGGCCTTGACTATTTTATTAGCTATGAGTTTAGCGGTGATGAAAAGCAAGTGTTACTAGCGACTAAGCTACAGTCAATCTTTAGAAGATCTACGTTAGGAGAGTTTTATGTTTGGAATACGCTTTCGCGAAAGCTAACAAAAGTTTCAGATGATCTTATCCAAGAGCCTACATTTTCTCCAGATGGGACGATGATTGCTTACGGAAAGGGTAACAACTTATATGTATTTAACATCGCAGAAGGTACAACGCAGCAGCTTACTACGGATGGAAAGAAAAATAGTATTATAAACGGTATTACAGATTGGGTTTACGAAGAAGAGTTTGGTTTTGTGCGCGCCTTTGATTGGAGTGCAGATAGCAAGAAGATTGCTTATGTACGTTTTGACGAAACAGATGTGCCAGAATTCTCTATGGATATTTATGGTAAAGAATTATACCAGACGCAGTCAGTTTTTAAATACCCAAAAGCAGGTGAGGCAAATGCAAAAGTAACGCTACGCCTTCATAACCTAGATAGCGGAAATAGTCGTAAAGCAAAAGATGTTGAGATAAATCTAGGAGATAATGCTGGGTACTATATTCCACGTATATCTTGGTCAAAAGATCCAAACGTACTTTCTGTACAAACTTTAAATCGTCATCAAGACACATTAAAGCTTTCTCTTTTTAATGCGGCTACTTATCAAACAAAACTCGCTGTTCTTGAAACGGATAAGGCATATGTAGATGTAACAGATAATCTTACTTTTCTAGAAGATAACAGCTTTATCTGGACGAGTGAAAAGGATGGATGGAATCACGTGTATCACCACAATGCAGATGGTACTCTTAAAAGCCAAGTAACTTCAGGCGACTGGGAAGTGACAGGATACTATGGTTATGATGCAAAAACAAAGAGGATATTTTATCAGAGCTCAGAAAATGGTTCAATCAACCGAGGGGTTTACGCGATAGGACTTAACGGTAAAAAGAAGCAAGCACTCGCTATAAAGGAAGGAACAAATGATGCCGATTTTAGTGCAAACTTTAGCAACTTCATCCATACATATTCAAATACGACAACGCCTTATCGTTTTACACTTAACGATGCTAAGGACGGAAAGCAAATACGTGTTATAAAAGATAATAGTGATCTCAAGGAGCTTTATGCTACTTATGATATTTCTCCTAAAGAATTTTTTGAGATTGACGTAAACGGAGTTTCTCTTAATGCTTATATCATCAAGCCTACAAACTTTGATCCTAATAAAAAATATCCATTATTTATGACTCAGTACTCTGGACCTGGATCGCAGAGTGTGGCAAATAAATGGGATACAAGTAATGATTACTGGTTCCAGATGCTTGCTCAAAACGATTATATCGTGGTTTGTGTAGACCCTAGAGGTACAGGTTTAAAAGGGCGTGATTTTAAGAAAGTTACTCAGAAAGAATTAGGAAAGTACGAAGTGCAAGATCAAATAGCAGCAGCTAAACAATTAAGTGAGCGTCCATATATAGATGAAAATCGCACAGGAATCTGGGGATGGAGTTACGGAGGTTTTATGGCATCTAACTGTCTTTTCCAAGGAGCAGATACTTTTGAAATGGCAATAGCAGTGGCGCCAGTTACTTCATGGAGATTTTACGATTCTATTTATACAGAACGATACATGCAAACACCCCAAGAAAATGCAAGTGGGTATGATAACAACTCTCCTATGAGTCATGTAGATAAAATGGAAGGTGATTTATTACTTGTGCATGGAGGTGGTGATGATAATGTGCATGTGCAAAACTCTACACGTCTTGTAGAAGCTTTAGTACAAGCCAATAAGCAATTTGATTACTTCAATTATCCAGATAGAAACCACGGTATCTATGGTGGGAATACGCGTTTTCATTTATATACAATGATGACAGAATTCATAAAAGAGAAACTTTAGAGATAAACAACTTATATTAGCAGTAAATAAATAATACAATATGGAATATAGATTCGGTGGTTCTGAAACCAACCAAAAGACTGTGCTAGGGCATCCTTCAGGTCTTTTTGTTCTCTTTTTTACAGAAATGTGGGAGCGTTTTTCTTATTATGGAATGCGTGCATTACTTGTTTTATTTCTAGTATCTGCTATCATTGATGGCGGCTGGGGCTGGGAAAGAGCAGAGGCTTTACAGCTGTATGCTTTTTATACTGGACTTGTTTATGTAACTCCTATTCTTGGAGGATTAATAGCAGATAAGATTACAGGTTATAGAAAAGCTGTTGTTATAGGGGCATTTTTAATGACTTTGGGTCATGCTTCTATGGCATTTGAGATAAGCTCAGACTTTTTCTTTTATGCTGGACTTGTACTACTTATTATAGGAAACGGTATGTTTAAGCCGAATATTTCTTCAATGGTAGGGCAGTTGTATAAAGATCAAGGTAAAGAAAAGGATGCTGGTTATACCATATTCTACATGGGTATCAACTCAGGAGCATTTTTAGGTATTTTACTTTGTGGTTATATTGGAGAATCTGTAGGATGGCATTACGGTTTTGGACTTGCTGGTATTTTTATGCTAGTAGGTATGCTTCAATTTCATTTTGCACAAGATATTTTTGGAAAGATAGGTCTAGCTCCTAAAAAAGCTGGTGATCTTGATGACGTTATTGAGGATGGTGTAGAAAATGCAGCAGATACTATTGAAGACGTAATAGATGAGGCCGAAAAGTCAAAAATCACTCGTGATAGACTTATTGTAATTAGTGTGCTAGCATTCTTTACTATATTCTTCTGGTGGGCTTTTGAGCAAGCAGGAGGGTCTATGACCATCTTTGCGGCAGACTATACAGATAGAGTTTTAGAAGGAAGTAGTGGTATGACTTTTAAAATAGTAAATACACTACTCACAGTAGTTCCTATGCTTATTATTACATGGGTTCTAGGAATGTTATTTAAACAAACCTATGCTAAGTTTGCACTCGCAAACATTATTTTAGGTTTAGGTTTCGTTATTATTTGGGCAATTGTAATCTGGATGTTATCTCGTCAGTTTGCAGATGATGCACCGGAGGTTCCTGCTTCTTGGTTTGGAATATTAAACTCATTCTTCATCATTGCATTTGCTCCATTATTTTCAAAAATATGGAAGAGTAAATACAATCCTAGCGGACCAGTAAAGTTTGCTATTGGTCTTATTTTATTAGGTCTTGGATTTGGTATTCTATCTTTTGGATCTATGGGAATTCCATTAGGAGCAAAAACAGCTTCTGTGAGCATGGTATTTTTAGTACTTGCATATTTATTCCATACACTAGGAGAGTTATGTGTATCTCCAGTAGGACTTTCATATGTAAGTAAACTTGCACCTGCAAAACTTGTTGGTCTTATGTTCGGTATCTGGTTTGTAGCAAACTTTATTGCAAACTTTGCAGCAGGTATAACAGGGAGTTATATAGATCCTATAGTTGAAGAGCATGGAATGGCAATCTTCTTTTTGATATTTACAGTAATACCAGCAGCAGCAGGTGTAGTAATGTTATTATTGAATAGAACACTTATTAAAATGATGCATGGTATACGCTAAGCACATATAATAGTATAATTTAAAAACGTTCCCTATTTTGTGGAACGTTTTTTGTCTGTAAGAATTTGAAATATAAACAGACTATACCTAAAAGAAAGAATTCAATGAAAAAAGTATTATACCTTCTTCTATTTATTGCGACGGGAACTATGAGTGCCCAGAAGATTAACTGGATGACCATGGATGAGGCGCTTGCTGCCCAACAAAAAGAGCCTAAAAAAATCTTTATGGATGTGTACACTGTATGGTGTGGGCCTTGTAAAATGTTAGATAAAAATACCTTTGCAAATCCTGATGTAGCTGCTTTTATAAATGAAAACTACTACGCGGTAAAATTTAACGCAGAGGGTACGGAGGTAATTAATTACTTAGGTAACACATATACTAACCCGCGTCATGATCCTAAAAAATCAAGAGGGCGTAACAGTCAGCACGAACTTGCACAGGCTCTTAAGCTTCAGGGGTATCCAAGTATGGTATTCTTTGACGAAAAAGGTAATTATATCCAGCCTATTGTAGGTTATCACTCTCCTAAGCGTTTAGAAATATACGTGAAGATGGTGGGTAATGATGATTATAAAGAGATTACTACTCAAGAGAAGTGGGCAACCTATCAAGAAGAGTTTGAGTACTCATGGCCTAATTAGAAAAAATCATTCAATTATATAAGCTCCCTTTTCATAAGTACTATGAAAAGGGATTTTTTTATTTAAACATGTTGTTTTCCATCTAGTGATGTAACTTTTGTAGTTTGATGCATCTGCAATGATTTGAGCTTTCGGAAATCTCTCTGTAAGTCTATTTATATTAATCTTTGGGGACTGGGTGAGAAGTATGTAATCTGGATTTGCATTAGCTAATTGGTATATACCAAGGCTATCTACAACGAGTATTTCTTTTCGCTTAAAGCGAAAATAGTTCTGCATGCATTCTACGGCCACTTCATCTATACGTAAGCCATCCTTATAATTGCGTACTCTGCTATCTTGAATTATAGTGTGTAATGAGTCAGTGCTATGTATTTTAAGCGTGGAGTTGTGGAAAGTACCTATCATGGTAGATTTACTTTTGTTGAAAATAGTGAGATGAGTAGCGGGAGGATTGCTTTTCTCATAAATAATAATAGAGGTCAACAATACCATAGATAGGGATGCCGCTACAAGTCTGGGATTATTGTATTTCTTGAATAAAGAAATACTAAAAATAATGCAGAGGTATAAGCCTATAAGAAATGCAAAACTTATCGTGATGTGATTTGTGATAAAGGCCTCCTTGCTAGCCACCCAAAAAATAAATCCATTCATTAGGTCTATGGCGTAGCCATACGTGGTTGCTAAAGCATCTGGTAAGATGTTTAATACAGCAAGCAATGCAACTAGGATACCACCGCCTAATATGATTCCTAGAAATGGAATAATGATAACATTAGATAGAAAAAATAATCCAGGAAACTGGTGGAAGTAAAATAAACTCAAGGGTAGCACGCCTAACTGAGCAGCTACTGAAACCGTAGCTATACCCCAGATAAGCCTATCTATATAATACCGCGGAGTATAAAAAGAAGACAGCCATGGCTGAATCCATAAAATTCCAATAACAGCGAGATAACTAAGTTGGAAGCCTACTTGATGTATGAGAAATGGATTGTATATAAGTAATAGTACGGCAGAAGCCATAACGGCATCTGTAGTTTTTCTTTTTCCGCCTAGCTGTTGTCCTACCTCAAGAAAGCTAAACATAGTCGCTGCCCTCAATACAGAGGGTGATAATCCAGTGATAAAAGCAAAAGCCCAAATCATAACAATAATAATTATAGACCGAAGCCATCGTAGTTTGTAGTCTGCTATTGGTTTGGTGATAAAGCGTAGCAATAAAAGCATAATTCCTACATGCAGGCCCGATACGGCGAGTATATGCATCATTCCAGCAGATGCGTAATTAGTGCTCATTTGCTTATCTATACCATTTTTCTGCCCAAGAACGAGTGCATCTATAACTGCAAGCTGGTTGCGACTAAATGAATGAGCGTGAATTGCTTTTAGTACGCTTTCGCGAAAGCGTGATGACCACACCCTCAATCCGCTAGAGGTGTGTTGAGATATAAGTAACTCGTCTTTATTGATTGACAGCTGTCCGTGTATTTGTTTTCTTTTTAAATAGCTCCCGTAATCAAATTGATATGGGTTTTTGGATTTGGGGACGGGTAAGAGTAAAGCTCTTGTGTAGTACCATTCTCCTACGCGAAGACGATGCGATATGCCATCTCTATTGACATTGAGAATTACCTTGCCCGAAGTAGCTTCTTTGTTTATCGTCTTTAATGTAACAACATACTTTTCTTGATATATTGTGGGTTTTAGTACTTCGTCTATAGAGAATAAAAAAGTACTTGGGTTGTTGGTGTTTGTGTGGGTAAAATGCGTCTCGTTGTTTAGCGCGTTTGCTCTTTCAGAGGTTGCATAGCCTATGGTTATAAATACAATGGAAATACCTGCGGTAAACGCTATGGCGTTCAAAGGTCTTTTAAAAGCAAGTCTGTGTATTAGAAAAAGTAACGCAATAGCTAGTAATAAAATAGCAGCTATCCAGAACAAGGATACGCGGTAGGCGTCATAACAAATTATCCCAACAATGAGCGCTAGAAGTATTACTAAAATGGGCGTGTTAATCCTCTTCAATATATTACTAATTAACCTTTTGTAAGGTGTAACTGTTAGTAATATAGCAAATTATAATTTACAAGACGCGTCTGGCCATGATATATGCGTCGTTCCAGTAACGCTCATTGAGGTTAGAAGTAAGAACACCTTTTGAGGTAGTGGCGTGTATAAAGTAAATGTCATCGCCCGTAACTTTAGTGACGAGTCCCACATGATTTATGCGTTTGCTACTTTTGTTCGTCTTAAAAAATAATAAATCACCCTTAGAGATTTCTTTGTCTTTTATAGGCTGTCCTCTTTCTGCCATCTGTCTGGAGATACGAGGTAAGACTATATTTTCTTTTTGAAAGGCAATGTAAATCAATCCAGAGCAGTCCATTCCTTTGCTTGTGGTTCCGCCAAATTTATATCGAGTACCTGCAAAGGATTGTGCTTGGTTAATAATGCGTTCCGTCTTTGATGCGCTTATATTTTTAATCCTAGCAGTAGTTCTTGTCCTAGTTCTGTTCGGAGATTTTGTCGTTTTTGAACTTCCACATGAAGTAAGTAAGAAGAGTAAAGAAAGCACTATGAATAATTGTTTCATATAGTAGATGGGCTTGTAGGTTTTTAATTGCTAAGCTGTGCTTCGGTAGTTGCAACAATGAGAGATGCAGTTTTTTGACTTGCTCCAGCTCCACCTAATTTTTTCTCAAGCGCAAAATAGTCTTCAAAAAGAGTGGCGCGATAATCATCATTAGTAATCTTGTCAAGTTCCTTTTTTAATTGTGCAGTATTGAGATCCCCTTGAATTAATTCTTTTACCACCTCACGATCCATAATAAGATTTACTAGGGAGATGTATTTTGTTTTGATAATGCGTTTTGCAATACTGTATGAGACTGCATTTGCTTTGTAACAAACTACCTGTGGTACTTTGAAAATTGCCGCTTCTAGCGTTGCCGTACCAGAAGTAATTAAAGCTGCATTTGCAAAACTTAAGATGTCGTAGGTTTTATTCATCACCAGTTTTACTGGGTAATCTTTAAGGAAAGGTTGGTAAAAAGATACCTCTTGGCTCGGCGCTCCAGCGATTACAAATTGATAGTCTGGATAATCATTTACTACACTTAGCATGACATCTAGCATAGCGCTTATTTCTTGCTTACGACTTCCTGGAAGTAGGGCAATCATAGGTCGCTCATCAAGGTCGTGTTCTTTTGTAAAAGTAGCGGCATCTGCTTGCTCACGACCAGCAACCGCATCTAGAAGTGGGTGACCTACAAAATGTACTTTGTAGTCATGCTTGTCATAAAAGTCCTTTACAAAAGGTAATATCACGTACATATGATCTACATAGGCTTTAATTTTTTTGACACGGCTCGCACGGGATGCCCATACCTGCGGACTGATATAATAGTGCGTAGTAACACCTAATGGTTTTGCCCACTCTGCAATGCGTAAGTTAAAACCAGAGTTATCTATAAGTATGAGCGCATCTGGTTCAAAACGGGCAATATCTCTCTTACAATCTTTAATGAGACCTGTGATTTTACGCAAGTTTGTGACAACCTCCACAAAGCCCATAAAAGCACGCTCTTTGTAATGTGTCACAAGAGTGCCACCTACTTCCTGCATGAGATCACCACCCCAAAAGCGTATATCTGCCTCTGGATCTTCTTTATACAATGATTTCATAAGGTTTGCACCATGTAAATCACCACTGGCCTCGCCTGCAAGAATGTAATATTTCATTAGGTAAACATTAATATCATAGTTACAAATGCAATAGTAATCGTAGCAAGAAGAACGCCTCTCGCTCTCGCATCTTGTCCTTGTCTAAGCATCATAAAAAACGCAAGCAGATTAAGGACGGCACCTATTGCCATAATTTTGCCTAGACGACCTTCGGACACTGCTGTTTGAAGTACGTTTGTGATGGTTCGGTCTTGTGTGCTGCCTATGTATAGAGAAAACAACAGTACACCTATTGCGTTTGCAATGAGTCCTACTATGATTCCTATAATGATGTCTTTTTTCATATGTAATGTTTCGGCTTTCGCCAAAATTTGAATTCTTTACAAATATGCTTATCGTTTTAAAATTTTCGCGAAAGCGGAATTCTCAACCTTAAGCTATAGAAAGATATTGATGTGTGTCAAAGTTACGATTGCTTTGTAAACTTTAGACTAGTCTTCCCACTCATTTAATTCTTGTAAAAAGTGATGCGCCGTGAGGTCAAATTGCACTGGCACAACAGATACATATCCTTGAGATAGTGCCCACTCATCTGTATCTTCTCCCTTGTCTTGATTTACAAACTCGCCAGTGAGCCAGTAGTAATCTCTGCCCATAGGGTTTGTGCGCTTGTCAAAATCTTCTACCCATTGCGCTTTTGCTTGACGGCATACCTTAGTACCTTTAATTTCGGCTGCTGGTAGTTTTGGGATATTTACATTTAAAACAATTCCCTTAGGAAGTCCATTTTTTAATACTTGGCGAGTTATACGCTCCACATATTTTTTTGCAGGCTCAAAATCGGCATCGTGACTGTAGTCTAATAGTGAAAATCCTATTGCTGGGATGCCTTCTACACCAGCTTCTACTGCTGCGCTCATCGTACCACTATAAATTACATTGATGCTGGAGTTGCTGCCGTGATTTATGCCGCTCACACAGATGTCTGGCCTGCGAGGTACAATCTGCTGGTTTGCAAGTTTTACACAATCTGCTGGAGTTCCAGAGCATGTGTATTCTTTATGTGTCGCCGCAGAATCGAGTTTTACAGGGTCACAGTAAAGTGTATCGTTTATGGTAATGGCGTGTCCCATGCCACTCTGCGGGCTATCTGGCGCTACAACAATAACATCACCTATGGTAAGCATTACATCTATAAGGTTGCGTATTCCGGGAGCGGTAATACCGTCATCGTTGGTAACAAGTATTAATGGTTTATTGTTCATAAGAGGAGTTGTAAACTAAGCACGAAAATACGTAAATTGTACTTCAATTCGAGCGACAGTCGGGTTTAACAAAAGATTACGAAGGTTAATCTTATCGTGGCACAATTTTTAATGTACATTGCTAGTTACATGCAAATAAAAGATTTTATGAAAAGGAATTTAAAATTAATCGCAGTAGTACTCCTCTTCTCGGTAGCGAGTTGCAGCTTTACTACAAAGTCATTTGATGATCCAGATAAGGATAAGACATTACTTGATCTTATTTCTTATTTACTTGAGAGAGGTCATTATGATGCAAAAGATATTAATGACGAATTCTCTGCAGCGGTATTTGATGATTACATAGATGCATTAGATCCATATCGCCGTTTCTTTTACAAAAAAGATATTGAAGAATTTGAGAAATATAAGGACAAGATAGATGATGCTATTAGAGATAAGGACTTGACGTTCTTTGATCTTACTTACTCACGTCTTATGGAGCGCACAAAGGAAGCAAATGAGATTCAAGCAGACTTGCTAGAAAAGCCATTTGACTTTACCGAAGATGAAATCTTAGATACAGATTATGAAAAGCAACCCTTTGCAAAAAATAAGAAAGAGCTTAAAAATCGCTGGAGACAGCAATTAAAACTCAACGCATTGAGTTCTTATTTTGATAAAAAGGAAGAGCAAGAAAAAACACCAGAAGAAGGTGAAGAAGAGGTTGCTGCAGATGAACCTAAGGAGGTTCTTTCAGACAAGGAGCTCGAAGAGAAAGCTAGAAATGAAGTAAAGGATAATACAAAGGAGTTTTTTGAATTTACAGATGAACTAGAGCGTCAAGATTATTTTGCAATATTCTTGAACGCAGTAGTTGAGGAATTTGATCCTCACACATACTACTTTGCTCCTGTAGCAAAAGATCGTTTTGATACTCAAATGAGTGGTCAGTTTCAAGGAATAGGTGCGAGACTTCAAAAGAAAAACGGAGAGATTAAAATTACAGATGTTATTTCTGGAGGTCCAGCATGGAGAGGTGATGAGCTGCGCGAAGGTGATGTTATTATGAAAGTGCGCCAAGAAGACGAGAAAGATGCCATTAGCATTGTGGGGATGCGTTTACAAGATGCAATAGAATATATCAAGGGCCCAAAAGGTACTAAGGTGATTCTTACGGTAAAAACAAAACTAGACGGAAGCACTCAGAATATTACTATAGAAAGAGACATTGTTGAGCTTGAAGAAACCTATGCAAAATCTGCCGAGGTTGAAAAAGATGGTAAAAAGTATGGTATTGTAAATCTTCCTAAGTTTTACTTTACGATGGATGATTACAAAGAGAAGAACGCTGCAAGTGATGTAAAGAAAGAAATAGAGCGTCTTAAAGAAGAAGGAATGGAAGGTCTAGTTATCGACCTTAGAAATAACGGAGGAGGATCTCTAAAAACAGTAGTAGACATTGCTGGATTATTTATTAAAGATGGACCTATTGTGCAAGTAGCTTCTAGTGGCGATGAGCCAGAAGTACTTGAAGATGCAGATTCTTCTATTTTATGGGATGGACCACTTGTGATTCTTGTAAATGAAATATCTGCTTCTGCAAGTGAGATTCTCGCAGCAGCAATGCAAGATTATAAACGAGCAATCATCATAGGAGGTAAACAAACATACGGTAAGGGAACTGTGCAAAATGTTGCAGACCTTAACCAGTACTTACGTAAAAACCCTTATGGAGATCTTGGAGCTCTTAAGTTGACTACGCAGAAATTCTACCGTGTAAATGGTGGGTCTACTCAGCTAGAAGGAGTGAAGAGTGATGTAGTGGTTCCGGATCGTTTTAAGTATATCGACATAGGAGAGCGTGATCAAGAAAACCCGCTTCCTTGGGATAAAATAAAAGCTGCAAGTTATGACGTGTGGGATGGTTATGTAGATTTTGATGAAACTATCGAAAACAGTGTACAACGTATGTCTAAAAGCGAGCATTTACAACTAGTAGATGATTATGCTAAGTGGATTAAAGATCGTAGAGATGATCAACAATGGTCACTTAATTATTCAAAATACAAGGAGCGTCTCGCGCAAAGTGAGGAGTTTGCAAAGAAATTTGATGCGATAGATGATTATGATACGAAGCTATCATACAAGTCACTTCCTTATGAGCAGAAGCTTTTTGAAAGTGATACTATTTTAAAGGAAAAGCGTGATCGCTGGCACAAGAATTTAGCCAAAGATGCTTATGTAGAAGAGGCATTAAATGTGCTTAAGGACCTTAAAATAAATAATATAAGAAAAGATAAACTTGCTGCGATAAAAGATTAATTAATGTCGCAACGAGCAAATTCTTTAACAGGCTTAGCGCTCCAAAAATTCAAAAAGAATTTTTGGGGCGTTTTGAGTTTACTATATATTGTATTGTGTGGTCTTGCAGCATTGTTTGCCTATGTGATTGCCCCAGATAGTAGTGAGAACGCAAATCAAATGCACCTCTCTATTCACTCTCAAGGCCCAGGATTTACGGTAGATATACTCACCATACCCGCTCAGGTTGATGCAAGTCAAAGTTTCTTTTCAAAATGGTTTTCTGGCAGTAAGAATGCGAGTACAGAGATTCCTGTTACTTCGTATACCATTTCAGAAAGTAGTATTTCTTACATCCAGTATGTAGGCGACGGTGTAGAGGGAATGCCTAAAACGCTGGAGATAGATGGTGTTGAGGATTATAACGCTTTCGCGAAAGCGAATATCTCCTCACGTACATTTTTGTTAGGTACAGATAAGTATGGTCGGGACTTACTAAGTCGTATGCTTATAGGTGCGCGTATTTCCTTTTCAATTGGATTTGTTGCTGTATTTATTTCGCTTATCATAGGCTTACTTATGGGGTCGCTTGCGGGGTATTTTGGAGGGAAGATTGACGCTGCAATCATGTGGGTGATTAATGTGACTTGGTCTATCCCTACATTATTACTTGTAATTGCTATAACACTAGCTCTAGGAAAGGGGTACTGGCAGGTGTTTATTGCTGTAGGTTTAACCATGTGGGTTGAGGTTGCTCGCGTAGTACGAGGTCAAGTGATGGGAGTAAAACAAATGCAGTATGTTACCGCAGCGAGAGCGCTAGGTTATACAGATGGACGAATCATCATCAAACATATATTACCTAATGTAATTGCGCCACTTATTGTGATATCTGCAGCAAATTTTGCGGGAGCTATCTTAATAGAAAGCGGACTAAGCTTCCTGGGGATAGGTGCGCAGCCACCTACGCCTAGCTGGGGAGCGATGATTAAAGACCACTATAGCTACATCATTCTTGGGAAACCTTATCTTGCGCTCATTCCTGGTGTAGCAATCATGCTTCTTGTAATGGCTTTTATGCTCGTGGGGAATGCGCTGAGAGATGCGCTAGATGTGAAAAGTTGAAATTTTAATTTTTTTTGGGGTAAGATTTTCATTATTGAATAACATACTTGTATATCCAATGATAAAAGTATGACTGATCTTCTCTTGAAACTCCTGAAAAAAGCTGCAATTACTAGTGTTAATAAGCAAGATCTACATTTACAATTATTATCTCACACAGATTACCCAAGTCTTAAATCTATAACCGATTCTCTTGATTATTTTGGTATTGAAAATGTTGCTGCAAATGTCCCACATGATGCATTAACTCAACTTCCCTCATCATTCCTAGCACTCATTCAATTAGAAGATAACAATGAACTTGTACTAGTACATCAAGAAACATCAAAAATTCATATAACCTTTGATTCAGGAAAAACAAAGAAATTTAAGGTTGATGAGTTTAAAAATTTATGGATGGGGACTATCATAGCAATTGAAGTTCCTGAAAATATATCTTCAAAAAATCAATATCATATACCAAGAGAAAGGCTCTATGTAGTATTATTTACACTTCTTATTTTGGGAATTTATAGTCTTCAAGAAGTTAGTCTAGTGTCTAATATCTATATGGCGTTAAGCCTTTGCGGTCTTGGAATTAGCTACTTGGTAGTTAAGGAGGTAGAAGGCGCTGGAAATCCAGTTGTCGCAAAAGTTTGTGGTGCAATCACCTCTGATGTAAAGGGGTGTGGTACTGTTATAAATAGTGCAAAAGAAAAATTTTATAGAGGTTTAGGACTAGGCGATTTATCATTAATGTATTTTTTAAGTATTACAGTTTGTAGTGCAATCTTAGGGGTAAGTACTAGTACATTTTTTGTAATCGCCTTTTTGTCCTTACCAATAATTATATATACTCTGTATACACAAGCGGTAGTTTTAAAAAGTTGGTGTGTGCTTTGTTTAGGTATAGCTGCAGTATTGCTATTGCAATTTACAGTTTTAGCTATTTCATTTTCCGGATGGGTGTTTTCTTTGTCATACACAGTGAGTGGGTTACTCATAACCACATTGGTCAGTATGGTTTGGCTACTAGTAAAACCATTACTTGAAAGTAAGAGGTTACTTGTTGAAGTTCAAAAAGACTACTTAATTCTCAAGCGTGATACGTCAGTTTTAGACGCTATTATTAATGAGAATAAAATTGAAGGTCTCGAGGTATTAAGCGAAGATTCTCAAATCTTTTTCGGTAATAGAAAGGGCATATTACAACTTACAGCATATACAAATCCTCTCTGTGGCTATTGCACAGAAGCTTTTCAAGCTTATAATAATTTATTATCGCAATTTCCAGAAGATGTAGGAGTACAATTTATCTTCAGTACACCAGACGATGCTACAAACCCAAGTACAATTATTTCAAAACGAATTGTAGAGCTGTACAAAGAAGATACTTTAAAAGCTCTTCAGGCTCTTAAGGATTGGTTTTCTATTAAAGATTTAGATCTATGGAAAGCGACTCATGGAGAAAGTAACTCGATGTTACTTATTTATGATGACATTTTAGAAGCGCACCGTAATGTAGGAGTTACAAACAATATAAATTACACCCCAGAAACGCTTATAGGAGCCTCTAATTTTTCTAGAAAGCATTATGATTATAATGATATTCCCTTATTCATAAATCATTTGAAAGAGCAAAAGGAAGAGGAGCCAGTTACGGTTTCTGCATAATTAAAATAAAAAAGAGCCCAGCGGTAACTGGACTCTATAAACATCTTGCAAGGACAGACACAAACCGTGAGTGTCTCTAAATGTTCACGGTAAAATTAATATTTAAATTTTACATTATGTTAAAATCAATTTTAAATTTAGAAGGTGCTCAAGGGCTTACTAAGAACGAGCAGAAAACGATTAATGGAGGCACAGGAACTCAATACTCTTGTGAAAGCGCAGGTGGTAATTGGGAATGTTGGGAGGATCCAAACTCCACTCCTCTTGGAAGTAGTAATGATAGGTGTTATTGCGTAGGCGGCAGTGGAACCACAGGACCTAAGCAACATCCTGATGGAACTACAATAATGGAGTAATTGAGTAACAGTATAACAGGTTATTATAAAATATAGCCTGTTATATTTTATATTTTTTTAATGACAACATTTCCCTTCTATAAGCAACCAGATTCTAAAGATTGCGGTCCCACCTGCTTACGTATTATCGCGAAGCATTACGAATACCATTTTTCGATAGAGGAGTTACGCGCTCTTAGTGAGACTACGCGAGAGGGGAGCTCATTATTGAACATAAGTAACACTGCAGAGCATATAGGGTTTAGAACCTTAGGGGTAAAACTCAATGTAGAAGTTCTGAAAAAAGCAGATTTGCCTTGTATTCTGCACTGGAACAATGATCACTACGTAGTTCTTTATAAGATAAAAAAGGACAAATACTATATTTCAGATCCTGCACACGGTCTAATCACATACAACAAATCAGAGTTTCTAGAGCGTTGGATAGGTGTAAATGCAAAAGATGAAGATGTAGAGGGTATCGCACTTCTGATAGAGCCCACCCCAAAAATTAAAGAATACCAAAGTGAAGATCTAGAAGAGGAGAAAAAGAAGTTTGGGTTCTCGTTTCTTTTTCAATATCTCTTTAGATATAAAAAATTTATAGTCCAGCTCATTATTGGATTAGGAGCAGGTAGTTTACTGCAGCTCGTGGTTCCATTTCTTACCCAGAGTATTGTAGATGTAGGGATCCAAAATCAAGACATTAACTTTGTATACCTTATTCTATTTGCTCAAGTAGCCCTTTTTATAGGAAGAAGTAGTATTGAGATTATAAGAAGTTGGATACTCCTTCACTTAAGTACGCGAATAAACATCTCCTTAATATCAGACTTCTTTATTAAACTTATGAATCTTCCCATCGCATTTTTTGACACAAAAATGACTGGAGACATTATGCAACGTATTAATGATCACCAGCGCATTGAGAGCTTACTCACTACTTCATCTCTCAACGTGCTATTTTCTGCAATTAACTTTATCGTGTTCAGTTTTGTGCTTGCATATTATAGTGGTCAGATATTTGGAATTTTCTTACTGGGAAGTGTCTGTTATTTTGGGTGGATACTACTCTTTCTTAAAAAGAGAAAAGAGTTGGATTACAAAAGATTTTCACACGTAAGTGCAGAGCAAAGTAAAGTGATTGAGCTTATCAATGGGATGCAGGAGATTAAACTCCATAATGCAGAAAAGCAAAAACGCTGGCAATGGGAACACGTACAGGCAAAATTATTTAATGTGTCCATAAAAAACCTAGCCTTAGAACAATATCAGAGTGTAGGTTCTGGACTTATTAATGAGCTTAAAAATATATTGATCACGGTCTTTTCTGCTACCTTAGTGATAAAGGGTGATATTACACTAGGGATGATGCTAGCCATTACTTATATAGTAGGACAGCTTAATAGTCCTATACAACAGTTTATCAATTTTATACGCCAGGTACAAGATGCGAGAATTTCTATAGATCGCCTTGCAGAAATACATAACAAAGAAGAAGAGGATAGGATATCTGTTAATCAAATTACAAACCTAACAGGGGCGTCTGGATTTGATTTAGACACTGTAGATTTTAGGTATGTTGGGACATCTGAACTTGTTCTTAAAGGGCTTACCTTAACAATACCTGCAAATAAAACGACAGCAATTGTAGGAACTAGTGGGAGTGGTAAAACTACTTTAATGAAACTTCTATTGAAGTTCTATGACCCTATTGCTGGAACGATTCATTTAGGATCACATAACCTACAAGATGTGGCAAATAGAACGTGGAGATCTCACTGTGGAGTAGTGATGCAAGAAGGATATATTTTTAATGATACGATAGCTCATAATATCGCAGTAGGAGAAGATCACATAGATCGTGAGAAATTAAAAAAAGCCATTCATCTAGCAAATATTCAAGATTATATTAATGGGCTCCCTCTTGGCTTAAATACTAAAATAGGGATGGAAGGTGTAGGTTTAAGCACAGGACAGAAGCAACGTTTACTTATTGCGCGGGCAATATATAAAGATCCAGATTATCTCTTCTTTGACGAGGCAACCTCCGCCTTAGATGCAAATAATGAAAAAGTAATAATGGAGAACCTCAATACTTTTTTAAAAGGGAAAACGGCCGTGGTGATTGCTCATAGATTGAGTACGGTAAAGAATGCAGATCAAATACTGGTACTAGATCAAGGAAAAATTGTAGAACAAGGTACACACCAGGAGCTAGTAAACCAGCGAGCAAACTATTTTCATTTAGTAAAAAACCAACTTGAACTAGGAAGTTAAGATGCCAGAGATACAATCAAACATACGAAGTGAAGCGGTTCAAGATATCTTGACAGCAGTACCTAACTGGATGATTAGATGGGGTAATACGCTTATGTTAATAGTATTACTTTTATTTTTTGTCCTTAGTTGGGTAATCAAGTATCCAGATGTTATAGAAGCTGGCGTATTAGTAACTACAGAAATGCCACCACAAAAGGAATATGCACAAGTAGGCGGTAAGCTTAAACACATATTAGTTTCAAATGCAGATACTGTAACTCAGTCTCAAGACCTCGCCGTAATTGAAAATACAGCAAATTATCAAGATATCTTATACATAAAAAGTATTATCGATACATTGTCATTTACAAAGGAGCGTTTTGATTTTCCCATTAATGAGATTCCATTGCTGTTCTTGGGAGAAGTAGATGGTAGATATGCCACTTTTGAAAATAATTATATCGCTTATAATCGTAATCGTACACTCAAGCCATTTAGTAATAAACAAGTAAACCAGCGATTAACTCAAGTAGAAATTAGATCTAGATTGTCAAATTTATATACGCAACAATCTATTCAGAAAAAGGAATTAAGGTACCAAGAATCAGATTACAAGCGTCATAAAGACCTTTTTAATAAAGGAGTTATTTCATTACAAGAATTTGAACAAAAGGAACTTGTATACCTCCAGTCTAAGCGGAATTATAATGCTTTAAGAAATAGTATCTCACAATTGCGAGAAACGCAATCAACCACTATTAGTAGTTTTGAGATAGAAAAAACAAACCAATCGGGTGAAGATATAAGACTGTTAAGAAGCACTATTCAATCATTTAATCAACTTAAGAAAGCGATTTACGATTGGGAGTCCACCTATGTGTTGAGATCAGAAATAGAAGGTACTGTATCTTTTTTAGATTTCTGGAGTATTAATCAACAGGTGCGACCAGACGATTTGATTTTTACTATAATTCCGAGTGATAATAAAAGGCATATTGCTAAGCTGAAGATCCCAGCACTCAATTCAGGGAAGCTCGCCATTGGTCAAAAGGTGTTCTTGGAACTTGAGAAATTTCCAGAGAATGAATATGGGAGGTTAACTAGTTCTGTTGATAAAATCTCTGCAGTTACAGATAGAGAAGGTAATTACCTTGTAGATGTTATCTTAGAAGAAAAGCTTATAACTACGTATGGGAAAGAAATTCCATTCCAAAGTGAGATGAGAGGGACTGCAGCGGTGATAACAAAAGATCTAAGGCTATTAGAGCGTTTTTTTTATCAAATACGTGGAATCTTTCAAGGTTAATTTTTGTTGCGCTTTCGCGAAAGCATAACACTTATAATTACTGTAATTATAATACTACCTAGCACATAATATCTCCAGTTATTGTTGCTTAATGGCACAGGATCAATAGCTCCAGTTAATATAAATGAGGACCAGTAATAGGGAGAAAGTTCTGATCCAGAGTGGGTAGCTAGGTATGTTAATTTTGCCTCTCGCAATGCCGAAGATTTTGTTTTTCCCTTACTTAGATGTTCATAAAAGGCATCCATTAATTGGTAGGTTGCTTTGTCATCTACTTTCCATAAAGAGGATAGTGTCCCTTGCGTTCCTCCATGAAAGAATCCTCTGGCAAGACTTAAAATGCCTTCTCCAGCAGCGATCTCTCCAGTTGTAGTCTCACAAGCGCTCAATACAATTAATGATGCATTATTAGGGAGTGCACTTAATTGGTCAAGATAAATCTTATCATCAGAAAACTGTATCCAAGGGTCATCATTGTCTGAACTCGCGTGTGTAGCTAGGTGTAGTATTTTTGATTTGTCAACAGTGTTTATGAAATTTGTAGTAGATGCATTAGTTCCTGAAAACAATGTACTATTTATATGATTGTCAATCATTTCAATTTCACGTTCAGAATTTTCAAGTGATGGCATATTTTGAAATCGTACGGGAGCAAACGCGTTAAGATTATCTGTCGTTGTAGGAGTATGGGCTTTTTCTCTATTCAGTTTGTTAAAAGATACACTAAATAAGTAATGAATCTCGTTATCTTCTATGAGATACTGCACTGGTTGCTCTACCGGACTCGTCACTAGAGCCTCAAAGGGTATCGTGTTCAAGTATCTGTCTGGAATGATGGTAAGATGTTTATCCTTCAGGTGAGTTCTTATTTGCTCAGGAATAATTTTATCATAAAGTGATATTGATACGTTTTGAAATTCTTTGAAATCGATTGTTGTTTGTTGTTTGACTCTTAATTTCTTCAAGAAGCTATTAGATAAATCCTTTAAAATACTAAGGTCATTAATTTCAAAGATGAGTTTTTCTTTACTCATGATAAGGATACCATACCCCGTTTCTGTATTTGGCGCTAGACCAAAACCATTATCTGCCGAAATATGATAAGTTAGTATTGCTTCATCCTTATTTAATGATTTTTGTGTTCCTGCAATCGTATAAAATGAAAAATTAGTAGTCAGACTATCCTTTTGATATAGATTGCTTTTAATAATCTCTTTATGAATCCAGTCTAGGCTGTCTTGCAATACAATCGTTTTTTTTAAGGAGTCTATTTGTATAGCTGTAGATCGTTCCAAACGGTTGATCTGTGATTTCCATAGTCTTCGCTTTTTTAAAATAAAATCTGGAATATTTGAAGATTGTAATTCCTTTAAATTTGCTCTTTCTTCATAAAGAAGTAAAGCTTTACTTTTCTCCATAAATAAAAAAGCGCTTTCTAGATCATTTGCTGTAAAGCAAGATCGTATGGCTCTGCTATAAATTAGTGCTGCTTGTTCTCTCCATAAAAGTTTTGATTGTATACTTACATCACTATTAAAATAGTTGTCAATAATGCGATCTGAGTATTTGAAGAACTGAATAGAGGTATTTAAATCTATTTTGTTTTTACTCTTTAAATATCTCAAATAGTATGTTTCTGCTAGATTAGAGAGGGTGGTCTTCAAATTAAACGTAGATTTTTCAATAGAAAGTAAGTTGTAAATTTCTTTATTATCTAAATATTGAAGACTTTCATTTAAAGCTAATTCTATTGCTTTAACTTGTGATTTAATAGATTGGTCATAATTCCCTAACCTAGCTTGGTTGAGACCAAGATTTGCGTAAATAACACTGCGTTGATTGTAGTCATTTTGGTCTACGTATTT
Source organism: Dokdonia sp. R78006 (assembly GCF_042466145.1). Classification (NCBI taxonomy): domain Bacteria; kingdom Pseudomonadati; phylum Bacteroidota; class Flavobacteriia; order Flavobacteriales; family Flavobacteriaceae; genus Dokdonia; species Dokdonia sp. R78006. The sequence goes on from NZ_JAXHBU010000001.1 coordinate 1,747,926, forward strand.
TAGAGCTTCCTCGAGGTTATGAATACTTTTTTCTGGTGACTCAATGTCTAAAATTGTACCATAACTCATATAAGCTTGGGCAATAAAACTAGAATCTTTTATTTTTTTTGCTAAATCAATTGCTTTTAATAAATAAGGTTCACCTTTCTGAATATTTCGGTTTTCGTAAGCGGTGTAAAAGTTACCAAGAACTAAATTTAGTCTATATAAATTCCTGGTAGAAGGTGTGTAGTGTATTGATAAAGAATCGGCTATGAGAAGTTTACGTTCAATTTCTGATCTTGCAGTTTCTCCGCTAATTTTATTATAAGTATAAGTAGAGTAAATAGTATTTTTTATTAATTTATCATAGTCACAAATGTTATGTAACTCTATTTCTGAAAGGTTATAATATATCATAGAAGTTTGGTAGTCTCCTATTTCATTATAATCATCAGCAATCCGATATAGTGCTTTTAAGTAATAGCCGTCATAATTTTTTTCTTTTATAATAGATTTCAGCGTAAGAATACTTGCATTATAATTTCCTGATCTCCTGTAAATCGTACTGCTTTGAAATCGTCTTTGTTCGAGTATTCTTTTATCAGAAGGCGGAGTGTTTTCGATTAATTTTAAAAGAGTTGATAAGCTTTTTTCTAATCTGTTTTTCCTGTAGAGCCAAACCACAAAAGAATCTGATATTCTAAAATAATCTGAACTTTCTTTATTTTTTGATTCAATCTGTACTAATGAATCTATTGACATTATTTTAATGTCAATAGATTTATTAGTGCTAATAATTTGTTTGTAAACTGCGAAATTTTGAGAGCTAACTTGTAGTGTTAACAGACAAAAAAGAGTAAATAAATATTTCAAATACAGTGATTTTTAATGGTCACCTTTACTAGAATCATATTCCACCTCTTCAATATCTCCATCTTCTTTGTCTTCTTCTAATTTGACAATAATTACTGTCGTCTTACACTGAGTTCCTGGCGGAATCATGCCGGGACTCATGTTGTCTAAGTTAAAATTCCAATACTCAATATTTGGATTTGATATACTTACTGGAATCATATTAGTATTTAAACCATATTGTATGTAACTATTACGTATACTTGTTTTTTGGAATTCTTTCAAAAATGGATTCCAAGTAACTGTTACCCCAAAATTTCCAGAATTACAATCATAGAAGGTGTTTGTAGTAAATACATTTCCAGTGATTTTGGGCTCCGTGTGATTTTTGATAAGTGAAATTGGCCTTAATAAAAAAGTAATCATAATCGTTGTGGTGATAATAAAAGTTTTCATGTTCATAATTTTTTATTTGTTTAATTATGTAAATAAGTTCCTTGTTAACTAAAATCTTACCCGAAACTTCTTAGAATATTTATGTCACTCCTTTCTAATCAAGAATATTTAGACGGCCTTTTGTCTGGAGATCAATCTGTTATTCTTAGTATCTATGACAGAATTTTTTCTAAAGTAAGGTATTTCATTTTAAAAAATAATGGCTCGCAAGAAGAATGTGAAGAAATATTTCAAGAAGCTTTATATCAGCTCACTATTAAACTGAGAAATAGTGATATAGAAATTAAATCTTCATTTGAGGCTTACTTCTTTACTATTTGTAAAAATCTTTGGCGCAAAGCGCTTAATTCGAAAAAAAGATGGGTAAGAAACGATGAAGTTATAGCACTAACCAGAGAAGAAGATACAATTGCAGAGTCGTATGAGAATGAAGAACGTTGGAATTTGTTTGAAGAAAAAATTCAAGAACTTTCAGAAAACTGCAGAGAACTCTTAAAAGATTATTTCCAAAAGGTATCTTATGATGAGATTGTAAGGAAATTTAATTACTCATCAGAGAATGTAGCTTTTCAGCGTATGTTTAAGTGTAAGAAGAGACTCAAAGATCTTATTAAGAATGATGTGAGATTTAAAAATTTAAGTTAGTAATGGAAGAAAATCTAGAGCCTGAAATAGAACAATACTTAGGGGGAATGATGACTCCAGAACAGGAACTTGCATTTGAAAATAAAATGAGTGCAGATATAACCTTGTATGAAGAAGTGTTGTTAATAGAAGATATTAATCTCTATCTTAATGATAAATTCTACGATAACTCAAAATCTCAAGACATTGATTTAAATACAAACGTTTCACTATTATCGGAAAAAGAAATCCGAGAACGTATTGAAGAAGTTAATAGTCTTTACAAAGCCAAGAATTTTTCAAAAAATAGAAGGAGTAGGATTGTTTATTGCATATCGAGTACGGCAGCTATTATAATGCTATGTATGGGAATTTATTTTTTTTACTCTAAGAAAAGTAATCTCGATTTGTATACTGCTTTTTATAGTGAGAATGATCTTCCTTCATTTACAACGCGTTCTGTAGATGTGAATTTGCTTTCTCAGATAGAAAAGAGTTTTAAAGCTGGTGACATAGATATCGCTCTTGAAAACTTGAATGCCTACATAAATACTTCTGAGTATGTAGACCCCCTTAGCTATATTTATAAAGGACTTATCTATTCAGAGAAAGGTCAGCTTTCTGAAGCTATAAAGCAGTTGGAAATACTGAAAAATAGCGATTCTCTTGATGCAGAAAAAGCAACTTGGTTTGAGGCCTTAGTGTATTTAAAATTTGAAGATGAGAATAACGTGGAATTATTACTTAGAGATATTGCTTCAAATCCCTCACATTATAAATATTCAGAAGCTATTGCTCTACTTGATAAATTGTAAATCCATTACTTTGTAGTTCTATACTAATAAGAATGAAAAGAAAATACACCTATCCGTTACTAGTGCTATTATTTACATTGGGGTGGTACATATTTGAAAATTATGCTCATCAAGCTATTGATGCACCAGTTGTAGAGGAAGGAAAGCAGCCTAAATCTACTACTAACACTTACTTTTTGCCTACGTCAACTACGGGTCAGATTGTACATCATAATTATTACTCGCTTAGTTATAGTGAGAAAGATGAACAAGCAGAGTGGGTTGCGTACGAGCTTAAAAAAGAGCACATCGTTAATGCCGATTTTAAACGCCCTTACTTTGAAGTAGATCCTAAAGTTGGAACAAAGTCTGCTCACTGGCGTAACTACAAGAAATCTGGCTATGACAGAGGGCATCTGTGTCCGGCTGGAGATAGAGAGTTTAGCAAGGCGGCTTATGACGAGACGTTCTTGACAAGTAATATTAGTCCGCAGCGGCATGATTTTAATGCTGGTATTTGGAACGAACTAGAACAACAGGTACGCTATTGGGCAAAAAAGTATGATGGTGTATATGTGGTAACAGGAGGTGTTCTCAAAGATAAAATGGGTGCTATAGGAACAGAAGGTGTGACTGTTCCAGAATCATTTTATAAAATTATTTATGACCAATCTGGGGGTAATGTAAAAATGATTGCCTTTTTAATGAATCACTCGGCATCAAAGAAGTCATTAAAAACATTTGTAACCTCTGTAGATCAGATTGAGAAACTTACGGGTATTGATTTCTTTCCTGAGCTAGAGGATGGAGTAGAAGATAGGCTTGAAGCGAGTACAAGCACTAGTGGCTGGAAGCTTAGATAGTAAAGTGATATTATATAAAATAAAAAATGCGGCAATTGCCGCATTTTTTGTTGATCTATATAGAAGGAATTTTATCCTTTAATTACACCTCTTGAGATTACGATTTTCTGGATCTCACTAGTTCCTTCGTAAATCTGAGTGATTTTAGCATCACGCATAAGACGCTCTACGTGGTATTCTTTTACAAATCCGTTACCACCGTGTATTTGCACAGCTTCTACAGATTGTTCCATTGCAACTTTTGAAGCATAAAGTTTAGCCATTGCACTCGACATATCGTAGTTATTTCCTTGGTCTTTATCCCATGCTGCTTTCATTACTAGATGACGTGCAGCTTCAATCTCCACATACATATCTGCTAGTTTAAAAGCGATTGCTTGGTGATTGCAGATTTCTGTACCAAAGGCTTTACGTTCCTTAGAGTATTTAAGAGCAAGCTCATAAGCTCCAGATGCAATACCTAATGCTTGTGCAGCAATACCAATACGTCCACCAGAAAGAGTTTTCATCGCAAATTTGAATCCAAAACCATCTTCTCCTATTCTATTTTCTTTAGGAACTTTTACATCGTTAAACTGTAGCGTGTGTGTGTCACTACCGCGTATTCCTAATTTGTCTTCTTTAGGTCCTACTTCAAAACCTTCCATGCCTTTCTCTACGATAAAAGCATTGATTCCTCGGTGACCTTTTTCTCTGTCGGTTTGTGCAATAACTAAATATACATCAGAACGACCGCCATTTGTAATCCAGTTTTTTGTTCCGTTAATCACGTAGTGATCTCCTTTGTCTATTGCAGTGGTAGCTTGTGATGTTGCATCAGATCCAGCTTCTGGCTCAGAAAGACAAAAAGCACCCACCATCTCACCAGTAGCAAGTTTAGTTAAGTATTTTTGTTTTTGCTCTTCACTTCCGTAAGCTTCAAGACCGTAACAAACTAAAGAGTTGTTTACGGAAACTATAACAGAGGCAGAGGCGTCAATTTTAGATAATTCCTCCATAACAAGTACGTAAGAAGTAGCATCCATACCAGCTCCACCGTATTTAGGATCTGTCATAATACCCATAAAACCTAAGTCACCCATTTTTTTAACGAGTTCATCAGGAAACTGCTGGATGTTATCACGTTCAATAACGCCAGGAAGTAATTCTGTACGGGCAAAATCGCGAGCCGCATCGCGTATCATTATATGTTCTTCTGTTAAGCTAAAATCCATCGTGTTTGAATTATTAAGAATTATCTAAAAAATCTACACAAAGATACTTGTTTCTTGCCTTTTTCTCAATAGATTTAGACCAATGGGACAAAAAAACTATAACGTTATAGGAGTGATGAGCGGCACAAGCTTAGATGGTATTGATTGTGCCTATGCAAAAATTGGTGTTTCTCCATCAAAAGATGACTCGATATATCCATCATTTACCAGTGATATCATCGTTGCAGAAACTGTTCCCTATCCTAAAAAGTGGAAAGATATACTTTCTACGGCTCATTTGCTTAGTAGAGAAGACCTAGACGCTCTTAATGAAGATTATACAGCTTATCTAGCCCACGTAATTAAAGATTTTATAAAAAATAACAAACTTGTGGATGTTGATGTAGTTTGTTCTCATGGACACACGGTGCTCCATCAGCCGGATCAGGGAGTTACTTTGCAAATAGGAAACCTGCCAGAAATTGCCTCTTTAATTAACCACCGCGTGGTTTGTGATTTTAGGGTGCAAGATGTAGCAATGGGTGGTCAGGGAGCGCCATTGGTGCCTATTGGCGACCAACTATTATTTGGCAATTATGATTATTGCCTAAATCTTGGTGGTTTTGCAAATGTTTCTAAAGATGAAAATGGTGTGAGAATTGCGTATGATATCTCTCCTGTAAACGTAGTGCTCAATAAATATGCACAAGAATTAGGTAAGGAGTATGATGATGGTGGCGCTTTCGCGAAAGCAGGAAAAATAAATCAACCTCTTCTAGAAAAACTCAATAAACTTCCATTTTATGCGCTACCAGCTCCAAAATCTCTTGGGATAGAATGGGTACACGCGCATATTTTTCCACTTATTGAGGCTGTTCAACTTTCTCCAGTAGATGTGCTGGCTACATTTACAGAGCATATTGCTATTCAGCTTGCGGCGCAGTTTAAAGAAGGCGCTACTGTACTCGTTACTGGTGGAGGTGCTTATAACACTTATTTATTGGAACGTGTCCGCTTTCGCGAAAGCGTAAAACTCATAGTGCCAGATGGTAAGCTGGTTGAATTTAAAGAAGCGCTTATTTTTGCATTATTAGGAGTGTTAAAACTTGAAAACCTCCCGAACTGTCTAGCAAGTGTGACGGGTGCAAGGCAGGATCACGCAAGCGGAATGTTATATCAATCTTAAATTATTAACACTTCTTCTACAAGGTGTTTCTAAATTGTATATTTGGGCTTACCAAATAGAAAGTATGAGAGCTCTTTTACAGCGTTACGAAGATAAATTACCAGAAATAGTTTTCCATTGGAATGACCCAGAAACAGAAGCAGAAGGCTGGGTTGTTATCAATTCACTACGTGGCGGTGCTGCGGGTGGAGGAACACGTATGCGTACGGGTCTGGATATGAATGAAGTATTGTCACTTGCCAAAACAATGGAAGTGAAGTTTACCGTCTCGGGACCTGCTATAGGTGGAGCGAAATCTGGAATCAATTTTGATCCTAAAGATCCACGTAAGAAAGGAGTTTTAGAGCGCTGGTATAAAGCAGTGTCACCATTACTAAAAAGTTATTACGGTACAGGAGGCGATCTTAATGTAGATGAAATACATGAAGTAATCCCAATTACCGAAGAAAGTGGAGTATGGCATCCTCAAGAAGGAGTCTTTACAGGTCACTTCCAACCTACAGAGGCAGATAAAATTAACCGCATCGGGCAATTACGTCAAGGTGTGATTAAAGTGATTGAAAATCCAGTTTACTCTCCAGACGTAACACGTAAGTATACGGTTGCAGATATGATTACTGGATATGGAGTTGCAGAAGCCGTACGTCATTATTATGATATTTATGGCGGTGATGTAAAAGGAAAAAGAGCCGTTGTACAAGGTTTTGGAAATGTAGGAGCAGCAGCAGCTTATTACCTTGCTCAAATGGGAGCAAAGGTGGTAGGAATCATTGATATAGTAGGAGGTTTTATTAACAAAGACGGTTTCTCTTTTGAAGAAATACGTGATATGTACCTCAATAAAACTGGAAATACACTCAACGCAAATGCAGAAGGATTAATTCCATTTGCAGATATGAATGAGCAAATATGGAATCTTGAGACTGAGATTTTTGCTCCATGTGCGGCGTCTAGACTTATTACAGAAGATCAAATCAATAGCATGATAGGCACTGGACTTGAGGTTATCTCTTGTGGTGCAAACGTGCCGTTTGCAGATAAAGAAATTTTCTTTGGACCTATAATGGAGCATACAGATGCAAAAGTGAGTTTGATACCAGATTTTATTTCAAACTGTGGTATGGCTCGTGTATTTGCATACTTTATGGAGCGTCGTGTACAAATGACAGATGATGCAATCTTTAACGATACATCTCAAACCATTAGAAACGCTATTGAAAATACGTATAACAACAACAGTAGTAAGCAAAATATAAGCAAAACTGCTTTTGAGATTGCACTAAAAGAATTACTTTAATACTTACAATTAACCAGACAACTTATGGAATCAGTAATTATTCTCATTTTTATCATTGGGTATCTTTCTATAACCCTTGAACATCCTCTTAAATTAGACAAAACGGTACCTGCTTTAATTATGGCATCGCTTATATGGGCTTTCCTAGCGGTAGGTTTCCATTTAGGCTGGTTTGACGTAATTGATACGTATGAAAATGCTTATAGCATTTTCCCTAATGGCACCGCCCTCACGGGAGATGCATTGCACGAAGCAGAGCATGGTTTTGATAACACACTGTTACACCACTTAGGTAAAACTGCAGAGATACTTATCTTCCTTATTGGAGCGATGACTATTGTGGAGATTATAGATTTACACCGTGGTTTTGAGGTGCTTAAAGGTGCTGTGCGTACTAAGAGCAAGAAAAAATTATTGTGGATTATAGGGATACTAGCATTCATACTTTCTGCTATTATTGACAACCTTACAGCAACTATTGTACTTATTACATTATTACGTAAGCTTATTGTAAATAGAGAGCAGCGTTTATGGTTTGCAGCAATGGTGGTAATTGCAGCAAATGCCGGTGGTGCATGGTCACCTATTGGAGATGTTACAACGACCATGCTTTGGATTGCAGATAACGTAACTGCAATGGGACTTGTGAAGTTTGTAATTGTTCCTTCTGTGATTTGTTTTGTACTTCCATTTATAATTGCTTCTTATTTACCAGCATTTAAGGGTGAGATTATTGTAGACACCACAGAAGACGAAGAAGCAGGTAGACTACTTAGTAGTAAGACCATGCTGTTCTTAGGTCTAGGTATGATTGTATCTGTGCCTATTTTTAAGACTATAACACACCTTCCTCCTTACATGGGAATGATGCTTGCACTTGGAGTAGTATGGTTAGTATCAGAATATATTCACCCAGAAGAAGATTTTACAAAAGAACGTAAGCACTTATACAGCGCTCACAAAGCATTATCTCGTATTGAGATTTCTAGTATCCTGTTTTTCTTAGGAATCTTAATGGCTGTTGCTGGACTAGAGAGTTTAGTATATGGAGTATCAGAATCTGGAGATCCAGTGGGAACTTTACGTTACGTAGCCGAAATCTTAAATGGAGCAGTACCTAATCAAGATGTTGTTGTTGTACTCCTTGGTATATTATCTGCAATTATTGATAACGTTCCTTTAGTAGCGGCATCAATGGGTATGTATGAAGCGCCTACTGATAGTTTATTATGGCACTTTATAGCATATTCTGCAGGAACAGGTGGAAGTATGCTTATCATAGGATCTGCGGCTGGTGTTGCAGCAATGGGAATGGAGCGTATCGATTTTATCTGGTACCTTAAAAAAATAACATGGTTAGCATTTATTGGATTTGCTGCAGGTGCAATTGCTTTTGTTCTTCTTACGGGAGGAACAATGGGATCTTAAGCTCATACAATTTAATACCATAACCATCGTTTCATATTAAAGTCACAACGACCTAATTTATGATTAATATCTTATTACAAGACGGCGCTCAAGATGCAGCAGACGTTCTTACAACAGATGAGCCTGTAGAGCAGACTTTATCAATAATAGACTTGCTTATCACAGGTGGTACAGCAGGAATCATCATAATAGCAGTACTTTTTGTACTGCTATTTGTTGCTATTTATATTTATTTTGAACGCTTATTTGCAATCAAAGCAGCTTCAAAAGTTGATAGCAACTTTATGAATCAAATACGCGACAATGTACAATCGGGTAATATTGAAGGTGCAAAAATATATTGCGCTCAGGCAAATTCTCCAGTTTCAAGACTTACGGCAAAAGGAATCTCACGTATAGGTAGCCCTCTAGAGGATATCAATACAGCAATAGAGAATCAGGGTAAACTTGAGGTGTATAAGCTAGAACGCAATGTAAGTGTTCTTGCTACCATAGCAGGAGCTGCACCTATGATTGGGTTTTTAGGAACCGTAATTGGGATGGTACTTGCTTTTCATACACTTGCTACTAGCTCAGGACAAGCAGAAATGGGAACACTAGCCGAAGGTATCTACACAGCAATGACCACAACTGTAGCGGGTCTTATTGTAGGTATTATTGCTTACATGGGATATAATCACTTAGTAGTGCGCACAGATAAAGTAGTGCATTCTATGGAGGCAAATGCTGTAGATTTCTTAGATCTTCTAAACGAGCCAAGCTAATATGAACCTGCGCGGAAGAAATAAAGTGAGTCCAGAGTTTAGTATGAGTAGTATGACAGATATTGTCTTTCTATTACTCGTGTTTTTCCTCTTAACCTCACCAGCCATTACGCCAGATGCTCTAGACCTAATTTTGCCTAAAGCAAAAGGGAAAACCAGTAACAAACAGAACCTCTCCGTAAGTATTACTAAAGACTTAGATTACTACGTAAATAAAGAACGTGTAACTGAGAATAGTATAGAAGGGTTTATCACAAGCCAACTTGTAGGAGTAGAAGATCCTACCATTATTTTAAGAGCAGAGGAGGGAGTTCCTATCGAGAATGCAGTTAAGATAATGGATATTGCAAACCGCAATAAATACAAAATTGTCCTTGCGGTACGTCCTAATTAATTAGTTGATATTTCTTTTTTATACGCTTTTGCGAAAGCTTAATTTTAAATTTTTTAGTACATCAATTGGCATTCTTAGATACCATACATAAACGTAAATCCTTTACCATAAGCACTATTGTGATGGCTATCATACTATTGCTCATGTTTGTAGTGGGGATGAAATACCTCGATCCACCTGAAGAAGGAGGAATCGCTGTAAACTTTGGTACGTCTGAGGTAGGGTCTGGTAATGTACAACCTACAAAACCGGTGGCTTCTGCGCCTAAGAATACGGCTCCACAGCCTAAGCCTACAGTGCAAGAGCCGGAGATAAAGGATGAGGTAGTAACTCAAGATATTGAAGATGCTCCCGTTATCGAAGAAAAGCCAAAAGAGAAGCCTACGCCTAAGGTTGAAAAGCCAAAAGAAAAGCCTATTGAAAAACCAGTCGAGGAGGCAAAGCCAGATCCAAAACCAGATAAATCTACTACGAGTGCTTTAGATGCATTAATTAACGGGCCAAAAAGCGACGGAGCTTCACAAGCAGGAGAAGGTGATGATAATCAAGCGGGAGATAAAGGTGATCCTAATGGAGACCCAAACGCCTCAAGTTACTACGGAACTGGAAAAGGCCTTGATGGAGATGGTAATTACCAACTAGGAGGTCGTAAAGCACTTGGGAAGCCTAAGCGCCAGCAAGAGTGCAACGAAGCAGGTACTGTAGTTGTGAGTATCGAAGTAGATCGTAATGGAAAAGTAATTAAGGCAACTCCTGGAGTACGTGGAACTACTAATAATACACGCTGTCTTCTTGAGCCAGCAAAAGCCGCAGCGCTAGCAACAAAGTTCAATGCAGACTCTGGCGCACCGTCTAAACAAATAGGAAAAATAGTATATCGTTTTAGTCTCTCAGACTAATAGGTTTTCTCATTAATGGAGCGATATATAATGCTCTCAGTTCTTTACGTCAATTATCTAGGTAATATCTACCTATCTTTGCATACACTTAAAAGCGACGCACTATCACTTACCAAGAAACTTTAGATTGGCTATTTGCTCAATTACCAATGTATCAACGCAAAGGAGCAGCTGCTTATAAGGCAGATTTGGATAATATTAAATTATTATCAGAATACCTCGGCAATCCACACACTCAGTTTAAAGCTGTTCATGTGGCGGGAACTAATGGTAAAGGTTCTACAAGTCATATGATGGCGTCTGTGATGCAAGAAGCTGGATACACTGTAGGTTTATATACGTCTCCACATCTCAAAGACTTTAGAGAGCGCATCAAGATTAATGGAGAGATGGCAAGTAAGCAATTTGTCATGGGGTTTGTAAAAAAGCACAAAGCCTTTTTTGAGGAGCACCAATTGTCATTTTTTGAAATGACGGTAGGAATGGCTTTTTCTTATTTCGCAACAAAAAAAGTAGATATTGCTATTATTGAAGTTGGCTTAGGAGGTAGGCTAGATGCAACAAATATTATAACGCCTGTGTTGTCTGTTATTACAAACATAGGTATTGATCATACTCAATTCCTGGGCGACACATTACCACTTATCGCCACCGAAAAAGCAGGAATTATAAAAGAAGGTGTTCCCGTAGTGATAGGAGAGTATCATGAGGAGACAGAAGATGTTTTTAGTACGCTTTCGCGAAAGCGTAACGCAACACTATACAAAGCCTACGATTTTGATTTAATGTCAATGCAATCGGATTTGATAGGTTCGTATCAAAAACATAATATTAGAACCGTTCAAGTAGCATTTTCAGTATTGCAAGGTGCAGATTTCCATGTAGGAATACAGCATATTGCAAAAGGGCTTAAAAATGTAGTTAAGAATACAGGACTTTTAGGTCGCTGGCAAGTATTACAAGAATTGCCAAGGGTGATTTGTGATACAGGGCATAATAAAGAAGGTCTGACTTATGTCATGGAGCAGCTAAGTAAGGAGAAATATAAAAAATTACATATTGTATTAGGTGTCGTATCTGATAAAGATTTATCGAGCATTTTACCTCTTTTTCCAAGTTATGCAACTTATTATTTTTGTAAACCTGATGTGCCGAGAGGAATGGAGGTACAATTGCTAAGAAAAACGGCAGAGACTCACCGATTGAATGGGAAAGCGTATCCTAGTGTAAAAGAAGCATTTAGTGCTGCAAAAAAGATAGCTGGCGCAAGCGATCTTATATTTATAGGAGGTAGTACATTTGTGGTGGCAGAAATAATTTAATTTTTCTTCAAAAAGATTTCAAACTATTAAACTTTAATTCTATATTTGCACCCGCAATAAGAGAAAGGCAGTAGTCAAGATTTTATTGTTACCTGATTATAAAATATCGGGGCGCATAGCTCAGTTGGTTCAGAGCACTTGGTTTACACCCAAGGGGTCGGGGGTTCGAATCCCTCTGCGCCCACAAACAAGAAGCGACACTCTTGTATAAAAAATAGTCGGGCGCATAGCTCAGTTGGTTCAGAGCACTTGGTTTACACCCAAGGGGTCGGGGGTTCGAATCCCTCTGCGCCCACAAAGGCTTCCAGAAATGGGAGCCTTTTTTGGTTTGTATGAGTTTCTACATCTACATATTATTTTCTTCTAGTCTCAATCGATATTATATTGGTTCGACTAATCATAAAGAAATTATTTAGAAATTGTAAAATGATTTTAACTGACGGGAATATTGATAGCAAGAAGATTGATAAACTTATAGGTAAAGCACTTAAGTTTAATTGGAAGAACCGCAGAGTAGTAGGTGGTGTTGGGATGTTTCTCAGTTCTTTTGAGAATAAAACGAGTAGTTCAGAAAAATTGAAAGTTAACTCTAAATGCAATTTAGAAATTAGAGGTAAAGGGCTGCTACTTCACTCAAATTTTTCAGGAAAACGGTCATTAGTGCCAATTGTCAAAGCAGATATTTTAGAGATAAAGTTAATACGAGGTGAAGAGAAGATTAATCCAATTCCTTTCTCTCCCATGTGGATTTTATTAAAGCTTGGTTTTTCAGTATTACAATCACGCTATTTGGGGCTGACAAAGCAACAGTATTCTATAGAATCAATGGAGATGAGTTTAAAAACTGATAGTTATGAAATGGTCTTTAATGCAAATGGATTTCTATTTGAAAGGCAAGAAGCTTTTTTAGAATGTTTAGACTTAGGCGATAGATTGGCTATCATAAAAGGTTTTTCCAACTAAGGTTCGTATGCTATTTATTGCTAATGCTTTTTGAGCAATATGAAACTCATATCCTCTTTGAATTACATTGGTTTAACAAATAACGTAGAAGAACGTCTCGGGAAACATTCTTCTATAAAATTAAATTAAAGAGCGAGATTTTCTCAAAGCAATGTGCACTCAAATAGGCTGTCTTTAGCTATTTCTTCTTTATTTATATAATTACTTGTAACAAACTCTATATATGTCATACCTATGCTACAACTAAAAAGCAACAGGTATGATTCTCAGTTTAAAGAATGTTTCAAAAACGTATAGTAATGGTGTAAAAGCCTTAGATGATGTAACTATAGATATTAAGGCAGGAATGTTTGGTCTTTTAGGACCTAACGGTGCGGGAAAATCATCTCTTATGAGAACCATTGCCACGCTTCAAGAACCAGATACAGGAAGCATAGAGTTTAATGGACTTGATATTCTTAATAATAAAATTGAGTTTAGAAAAACCTTGGGCTATTTACCACAAGAATTTGGGGTGTATCCAAAAATGAGCGCAAGCGACCTCTTGCATTATTTTGCAAGTTTGAAGGGGATTACAAATAAAGCAGAGCGTAACGCAATTGTTGATAAAGCATTAGAAGTTACAAACCTTAGTGATGTGCGTGATAAGCACGTTGCAGGCTACTCTGGAGGGATGAAACAACGTTTTGGTATCGCACAACTCTTACTTAATAATCCCAAACTTATTATTGTAGATGAGCCTACTGCTGGTTTAGATCCTGCAGAGAGACATCGATTTTTAAATGTATTACGTGAGATAGGGACCAATCACATTGTTATTTTCTCTACGCATATTGTAGATGATGTTAAGGAACTATGTACTGATATGGCAATCCTTAATGGAGGAAGAATTTTATCTCAGAGCACACCAAAAGAGCTTGTACAAAGTCTATCTGGTCGTATCTGGAGGATAAGTGCTTCTAGAGATAAAATAGATGAGCTGCAAAAGCAATACAATGTGATTTCTTCAAGCTTTAATGATACCAATGATCTAGATGTAAGAGTATATAGCACTACCTTACCTGGAGAAGGTTTTGAATCTGCTGTTGCAACCCTAGAGGACGTATACTTTACTACGTTAAATCAGAACCAACCTGAAAACGTACAGTAATATGTTCAACACAATATATCTACACGAAATAAGAACGTGGTTTAAGAAACCACTTTTTTACATTTTTGCAGCAATCATGTTTTCACTAGGTGTCTTGATTATGGCAGCTGGTTTAGGCGTTTTTAGTAGTGATAATGTCACAGTAACCAGCAATGTATATCTCAATAGTCCCCTGGCAATAACGGGTATTTTATCCCAGCTGGCATTGTTATCCTATTTATTAATTCCATCAATTACTGGAGGAACTATAGATAGAGATTTTAAAAATAATATGCATAATGTATTGTATTCTTATCCTCTTACAAAGGTGCAATACCTTCTTGCAAAGTTTTCTGCTGCAATAACGGTAAATCTTTGTATTGCCGCTGCGACTATTTTAGGATTATTGATAGGTTCTATATTGCCTGGCGCAAATGAAGAACTTTTGGGACCTTTTGGATTATGGAACTATATACAGCCATTTGCGTTCATAATTTTCCCTAACGTACTTTTTTATAGTGCTATAGTTTTTGCTATTGTGGTGTTCACACGTAACATGAATATAGGTTTCATGGCCATACTTACCATGATTATCATACAGCTTATCGCTACAAGCATGGCTGATAATGCAGATGACAAATTTTGGTTCTCATTATTAGACCCTATGGCAAATGTGGCACTGGCAGATGCAACAGAGTACTGGACTCCAATTGAGCAAAATAGTCGTTCTATACCTATGGTAGGAGCATTACTGTATAACCGTTTATTATGGGCGGGGATTTCATTTGCAATCTTATTTGGGGTTATAGCACGCTTTAATTTTTCTCAACATGCAATGACCATTCGTCTTTTTAAGAAAAAGACGGTAAGAGCAACTAAGAAAAACTTTAGTGAAGTAAGAAACATTGAAATGCCAGCAGTATCTACAGATTTCTCTCTCGTTGGGCAATTAAAAACATTGTGGCTATTGGTTAAAAGTGATACTAAATATATAATTACAGGCTGGCCATTTATTATCATTAGTTTTCTAGCCATTGTACTTACCATTGTAATGATGAGTTTTTCTCAGCTCATTTTTAACACGGCTATACTACCAAAAACATGGACCATGCTTGCAGAGCCATCTGCATACATTATAATATTTTCATTTTTACTGATTCACCTGTATGCTGGATTCTTGATGGATCGCTCCAGAGCAGCTCATCTTAACCAGATAGTCGATGTAACGCCTACAAAGGACTGGGTGTTTCTAGTGTCAAAAGGGATATCGCTATTTCTCATGACAGGCTTTCTACAAGTAGTACTTATTCTTTGTGGTCTAGCATTTCAAACGGCAAATGGCTTTTATGATTACCAGATAGACCTTTATGTATTTCAAGCTTTTTTCATCAATATCTGGAAGTGTATTCCGTGGATTTTGATGGCGCTTCTTGTGCATACATTGATTAAAAATAAATGGCTAGGCCTTGTAACTTTATTAGTGCTTGCTGTTGCGATTCCGTTATTACAGAATGCAATTGGAGTAGAGCAGGCTATCTATGATTTTAATTCGGGAGGTACACCTAGTCCCTCAGATTTTGATGGTTACGGTTCTGTATTACCTCGTTTCTATACGTTTAGGGTCTATTGGATCTCATTTGGTGTTATTCTTTTAATGGCAGCTATTTTATTCTACAGACGCGGTATGGGGACAAATGTAAAAGGTCGTATCGCTTTCGCGAAAGCGAGATTATCTACACCCATCATAGCAACGGCAGTAGTTTCTCTAGTGATATTTTTAGGGATAGGTAGCTACTCTTGGTATGTAAATAACGTGGAGAATGAACTACTCACAGGAAAAGAACGTGAAGAACTACGCGTGCAAGCCGAAAGAGATTTAGGAAAGTATGCAGGAATACCACAACCTAGACTCGTAGCTGTAAATACGTTTATGGATATGTATCCAAAAACTAGAGACTTTAAAGCAGGAGCAACCTTTACCATGGTTAATAAGGATAGTGTTGCCATAGATACATTACATGTTAATCTCACAGATTACCCTACAGAAATCACGCTAGACAGAGATGCAGAAGTGGTTTATGATAACGAAGATTATAACTATAAGATGTATGCTTTTAGTAAGCCTATGCAGCCTGGAGATACTTTAGTGTTTAAGTTCACCATGCATAATGAGGAGAATAAATTTCTAGATGATAAGTCGCCTATTTCTACCAATGGAACCTTTGTAAATTATGGTATGTTTCCTTCTATAGGTTACAATGATAATTTTGAATTGAGAAACACACAACTACGTGAAAAGTATGAGCTAGCACCTAAGGATCGCTTACCAAATCCAGATGCTCCTGGGGCAAGAGATCGCAGTTATATAGGTGGTTATAGTGACTGGATAGACTTTGAGGCTACATTGAGTACTTCTCCAGAGCAAA
The DNA here is from genome assembly GCF_042466145.1 of Dokdonia sp. R78006. Taxonomy (NCBI): domain Bacteria; kingdom Pseudomonadati; phylum Bacteroidota; class Flavobacteriia; order Flavobacteriales; family Flavobacteriaceae; genus Dokdonia; species Dokdonia sp. R78006. The sequence goes on from NZ_JAXHBU010000001.1 coordinate 1,764,498, forward strand.
TAGCGATTGCGCCTGGTTATCTCATTAAAGAGTGGGAAGAGGATGGAAGAAAGTATTTTCATTATAAAATGGATTCAAAAATGCTCAACTTCTATTCTTTCTTAAGTGCAGAGTATGAAGTGATGCGAGAAGAATATCAAGGAATTAATCTTGAAATTTATTACAATCCTGGTCACACTTATAACCTTGATCGTATGATGAATGGTATGAAAAAGGGCCTCGCTTATTATAATGAGAATTATACACCTTACCAGCATAAACAAGTCCGTATCATAGAGTTCCCTAAAGCTTATGGAAGCTTTGCACAGGCCTTTGCAAATACAATCCCTTTTAGCGAAGGGGTAGGTTTTGTGGCAGATGTAGATGATGAGGATCAAGATGCAGTAGATTATCCGCTGGCGATAACTGCTCATGAGCTAGCACACCAGTGGTGGGCACACCAAGTGATAGGAGCACAGGCTAAAGGAGCAACATTACTTTCAGAAAGTATGTCTGAGTATAGTTCGCTCAAAGTGCTTGAGAAAACCTACGGTAAAAACCAGATGCGTCGTTTCTTAAAAGACGCGATGGATGGATATTTGACAGGTAGGACTAGTGAGCAGATTAAGGAGCAGCCGTTAATGTATAATGAGAATCAACAGTATATTCATTATCAGAAGGGATCATTAGTTTTATATGCCATGAGTGATTACTTAGGAGAAGGTGTCTTTAACGGTGTGGCAAAACGCTTTGCTGAGAAGTATCAATTTAATGGACGTCCTTATCCAGTAGCTACAGAGTTTGTGGCAGATATAAAAGCGGTCACACCAGACTCGCTTAAATATCTAGTTACAGATATGTTTGAGACCATCACGCTTTATGATAACAAAGTAGAAGATGCCACTTATACAGAATTACCAGATGGTAGCTATGCTGTACATATAGATGCGATTATAAGTAAGTATCGTTCTAAAAAGAAAGGAAAAAAAGAATATAAGTCCATCGCAGGCGATAGTCTTTCATTTACTCCAGAAGGTGAGGAGGATGCCATTGCATCCTTACCACTAGCAGATTATATTGAGCTAGGAGTTTTTGGCGAAGAGGATGAGGAAACAGGAGCAGAGAATGTGCTCTATTTAAAGAAAGTAAAAGTGAGCGACATCAATAATAGTTTTGATATTATAGTTGATGAGAAACCAGTAGAAGCTGGAATAGATCCTTTTAATAAATTAATAGACCGTCGTGGTAGTGATAACCGTAAGAAAGTAAAAGAAAACGGGAGCGACAAGGAAGAATAACTTGTGGTGATTTTTAAAAGTAAAAACCGTAATTCTTATATAGAATTACGGTTTTTTTATGCTTAATAATAAGTTGCTATCGCAATGTCATGATGGATTTATAGCCCTGCCGCATTATACAACTTAGCCTTTGCCGTAAGCTCCTTTACAGAAAGTGCATTTGCTTTAAGTCTTGCATCTATTAACTTTTGCTCGCGGGAGTTAATGAGGAATAGTGAACTTTCTCCTAGAAAAAATTTACGCTCCTCTCCTTTTACAAGGGCTTCATAATCTACCACAATCTCAGTAATGAGGTTGTTTTGTTCTAAAAGCGATGTAATCTCTGCCTCTGTGGCGTCAAGCTTATTTTTGATAGCTAGAGAAGTGGCTGTACGTTCAAACTCGGCGTCTTGTACTTTAAGCTTAGCAAGATTTAAATCTCCACGTTCCTTACGCAAGAAAATAGGAAAGCTTACATCTACAAAAGCCTTGTAATTTGCCGTATTAAAACCATCTAATCGATCTGCATCTGGTGATAGAAAATTGTATTGCAAGTTTACCTTAGGAAGCAACTTATTTTTCTTTAAAAATCGATCTACTTCTAAGCCATCTATTTTTGCGTCTAGACTTTTAAGCTTAGGGTGATTATTTAAAAAAACAGAGGTATCTGTAATCCCCACTAATAATAATGAAGCGTCTAGCACTGAAAGCTCTGGCTTTTCTGGGTACACGGTTTCTTGTATTTCTAGAGGAATACCATCTATCCATAAAAAATTACTAGCAATAAGACGTGCCTTCTGCGCGTTGAGTGACGCAGCTTCTAGGTCAAGTCTTCTTGTCTGAGCAGTGATTCTAGCTTCTGTGATATCTATCGCTGCTTTGTCACCTTCGGCTACGCTTCTTGTTACGGCATCTAGTCTGGTGGTAGCATTCTTCAAAAATGTATCATAAATGACTTTCTCATTTTCTGTTTCTACCCAGTCAAAATAAGCTAAGCTCGCCTCATAAATTAAGTTGTTTACGAGTAAGTCACGATCTGCGATGGTTTGCTGTTCAAAAAAGCGTGCTTTCTTTAACGTAGCCATACGTTCATTAATAAGAAGCCCTTGTGCCAGTGCAAAGGAAACTCCGGCGCTATATAATCCATCTTCTGGAACGGTAAGATTAGGGTTGAGAAACTCTCCTGTGTTTTCCTCAAAGCTTCCTTTTAACTCAATTCCGTACCAGGTAGGGATTTTAAAAGTAGCGTTAAGCTGATCAAAATATTCGGTGTCTTTAAATTTTTTACGGTCATAGTCTACCTCAATTTTTGGATCAAAACCTCCTCTTGCTTTAAGTAGATTTGCTTCTCCTGTGCTTAATACTAATTCTGCTTGTTTGATTAATGGATGATGTTGCTTTACATACCCTAAGTATTCCTCAAAAGAAATAGTTTGTGGAGAAGGTACAAGTGTTTGAGCTAGTCCCGCTTTCGCGAAAGCGTAACACAACATAAGTACTGTATATTTTATAAGTAACCTCATTTTTTCTCTTTTCTAGGAGTTAATGTGCCTTCTGGTAAATAGTAATCTGGTGGAAATCCGTTGAGTTGTCTCCATAACTCGTACCAGATAGGAACATCTTGTAGTAAGGCGATTGTTTGTGCTCCAGAGCCTACACGTACATTTTTTGGCCATGCTTCTGCTTCTTTATCTGGCGCGATAAGCACTCTAAATTTTCCATTAGTGCTAATGAATGTTTCTACAGCAACTACGGTTCCTCCATAGGTTCCGAAAGAGGCGTCTGGCCATCCACTAAAAACAATTGCCGGCCATCCGTCAAACTGGACACGTATTTTTTCTCCAGCGTGTATGAGTGGTAAGTCTATAGGTCTCACAAAAGTCTCCACAGCTAGGTCATAGTCGGCTGGCATGATTCCTACTAGTTGCTCTCCTTCTTTAAATGTTTCTCCTAGCCCTGCTTTAATCGCTTTATTTATGAATCCATTTTGAGGAGCCGTGATATACTGCAGCGCGCTACGCATCTCGTAGTTGGTGCTTGCATTTGCTAGTTTGCTCACTTGAGCTTCTGTGTCATATTGCGCACTAGATGCGCTAAACTTATCACTTTGTGCTTTGCTTATCTTCTCGGCATAGGTGGCACTTGTTCTAGTTATATCTATAGATGCGTTGAGTACATTGTTTTGACTCGCGAGTAGCTTGTTGTTTTGAGAGATTAGTTTTGCCTCTGTCTCTTGTAGTTTTAAGCGTTTATCCTCTACATCTGCTGTAGATTTTAAACCTTCTGCCTCTAGCGTAGCAGTACGTTCATATTGTTTTAAGGCAATATCACGATTAGTAGTCGCAGCAACAAGATCAATACTATCACTTTGCACCTTAAAACGAGCTTGCTTTAATTTGTTTTCTGCCTGTTGTAGTTTTAATCCACGTTCGCGCTGCAAAGCTCCTAGCTGATTTTCTAGCGCTATTACTTTAGATTTATAAGAACCTACCGCATTACTTTTTGCATCGCGTTGCTGTCTCGTACGTTCAGCAAGGAGAGGATCTTGATACTCATTTTTGATTTCAGAAATGCGTAGAATAGTATCTCCTTTTGCTACATAGTCTCCTTCTAGCACGTACCATTGTTCTACACGTCCAGGAATAGGAGACTGTATGGTTTGCGGTCTTTGATCTGGCGTTAAAGTGGTCACATATCCTTTGCCATTCACGTTTTGCGTCCATGGTAAGAAAAGTACAATAACACCTATGATAGCAAATGCTAGCAAAAATCTATTGAAGTATTTGTAGTGACGTGCTTTATACGCCTTTGTAAATGCAGAATACCCTTCTACATCTACCGTTTTATTAAGCTGATTATTAGATATGTTAAGCATCGCTTATTTGTTTTTTGAAATGATGTTACCTTTATCTAGCACTATATGTTGATTACACATCTCTTGCCAGTCTTTATTATTACTTGCTACTATAAGCGCCCATGGTCTCTCAGGACTTGCTAGATATGTCATGATCTCTCTAGCTTGTTTTCCTTCAAAGTGTTCTAGAGCATCCTTAAGTAATAATATCCTTGGGTTGTGTACAAAAGCTCTAGCTAGCAGTATGCGTTTAGAGATAGTGTGTGGTATTTTCTGTCCCTCTGGAAACAGTTTAGTTTGTAAACCATTAGGCTGCGTGCGCACAAATTCTTGCAGTCCTACTATTTTGATCACCTCATTTACACGAGTTGTAGAAACATCTGGATTACCAAAACTTATATTTTCAAGAATAGTCCCTTCAAAAGGGTTTTGCTCTGGTAGTACCTGGCCTATTTTTGATCTATAAGCATTAGGTCGCATTCCTTTGAAAGAGAAGTTGTTTACATAGATACCTCCAGAAGATGGCTGTATAACTCCAGAAAGTAACTTTAATAACGTGGTCTTACCAGATCCAGATAATCCTGTTATTAATATGCGATCATTATCTTTTACATTTAAGTCAATCTCATTAAGAATAGCGCCAGTTTCCTGAGTGCTATAGCTTACTTTATCCATCTGGATATCGATAGTATCGTTAATCTCAAAAGGATCTGAGCCGTCTTGTGGTTCCAGTTTTTTATCAACTACTTGCCCTATTTTTTCAAGAGAAGTAAGTACATCATAAAAACTTTCTAATCCAGAAATGAGTTTCTCGACAGAACTTATAACTAAAAGTATAATGATCTCAGCCGCTACAAACTGTCCTATATTCATTTGCTGGTTGAGAACTAGTAAACCACCTATGACTAAAAGCCCTGCCGTAACGAGTACCTTAAAACCTATCATCTGTATAAACTGTATCATCAATACTCTAAAGTGACTTTCACGCGCCTCTAGGTATGATTGTGTGAGCTTATTGTTGCGATTCATAGCAAGTGAAGTACGACCAGAAAGCTTAAAGCTTATAAGTGATCGCGCTATTTCTTGTAGCCAGTGTGCAACTTTATACTTACTCTTAGACTCTGCAAGGCTAGTTTCGAGCCCCTTCTTTGCTGTAAACTTGAATACTAAGTACACGAGTATCACAAGTAGAAAACCATAAATGATGAAGAATGGATGGTAAAAAGAAAGTAGTATTAACCCAAAGAGTATCTGCAGTATAGCCGCAGGAAAATCTAATAAGATTTTTGATAATCCTTTTTGCACGGTAAGTGTATCAAAAAAACGATTTGCCAGCTCTGGTGGGTAGTAATTGTCTAGTTCGCTCATTTTTAATTTAGGAAAGCGATACGCAAACTCAAAAGAAGAACGAGTGAAAATCTTTTGTTGTATGTTTTCAAGGATACGTACTTGCATTAATTGCAAGATTCCTTGAAAAGCTACTCCTAAGGTTACTAGTATAACAAGTACAATCCAAGAAGTACTCACCTGAGCACCCTGAATGAGGTTAATAATAGCTTGGATACCTAGTGGTAACGTAAGCGCTACAAGTCCAGCAAAAATTGCGTAAAATAAAATTTGTTTAATATCTCGTCTATCTAGTTCGAGCATATTTACAAATCGTTGCCAAGGTGTCATTTCTTTCATTGAAAAACGGTGTTTTTCACCTCCATAACAGAGATTTTTGTTTAAATAATATCTTAGTTGATGGCTTTAAAAACCATGTCTGTATAAAACTTTTCTATTGTATTCAATCCTTCTTCTACGTTAGTAAGCGCAGGAAGATGTTTTGAGAAATAACGTTGATGGTGTGCTCCTTCTATCACAGTAGAGATAAGCATGTGAGGAAATGCATACGCTGGGTTAATCTCAAGAACAATATCACTTATGCGTTGTACCACACGTTTATACGTTTTATAATACCCCTTTGCGTTTTCCTTGTCTACATCCTTTGTGTGGTATGCTTTTGACGACTCTGAGATAATAATACGATGTAGCAGCATCTCATTTACATAAGAAATTGCGCTATCTTGAGTAGCATCCTTAGTGATAAGCGCTAGTGCACTTTCAAGCTTTATCTCAGGGTTAGAAACGTTTGTAGTAGAGAATACAAGCTTATACTCTACCCAGCTCCAGTACCAGCTTGTAAGATAGACTAGTAAAGTGTGTTTACTATCAAAGTATCTGTAAATCGAACTTTCATTTGAGTTAATTGCTACACCTAGTTTCTTAAATGTAAATTTCTCAAAGCCCAGCTCATCAATCATTTCTATACTCTTGCTCACGATATTCCTGCCCAGTTCTGTAGTCTCGGGATTACGCGTATACAACGCTGGATCAATAGTAATTTGTACATGCAATTCTTCCATGCATCAAAGATATGATAGTAATACTATTATAATATAAAGTTTAACTATTTATTATGAAAATATAACTATCAAAAAAAGCCCTGAGAAGGGCTTTTGATTTTATGAAGTAACGCTTTCGCGAAAGCTAAACTTTAAAGAATGTTAGGCAAGGTTGATAAATACCTTGCTATCGTCTTCTCACTGAATTTACTGTACAAAGCATTAAGTTCCATTGGTGTGAGTTGGCTATAAATGCTTGGGTAATTAGTAGCTAAATACTTATTGAATTCCTGCTGCTCGTTAGACTTCCTGCTTGCTTTTCTAAAAATTTTGACCAATTCTTTTTTAGAGATTTGCTTCCCATCCACTTTATAAACTGATTTTGATTCTTTGCTTTTGGTTAAAAACTGTTTGTAACTAACGCTTTCGTCATCTATTACTTCTATGGTAAATGAAGATAAAGTGGTCGATGATCTAGAAGAAGATGTTAGCCTGTTTCCATTACTAGCGATGTAATCTTGTGAAAATGTTTGGCCAGTAATTAATATGGATAGGAGTGTGATGTATAGTGTTTTCATAGTAAATTTAATTTATAGCATAGTCTGTTAGTACTATTGTGATTAAAGATTGTACAAAGTTATCGTAAGGTTACCTGGTATAGTATGGACATACTTCCTAGCCTCTTGTACATTTTGTACATTGTCTTAATTTATATTTATGAAGCTCACATATACATCTATAAAAGAGGATAGCAAACTAGTGCTTACTGACTTTAATTGTGCGCCGTCGCAGCAATTGCTTTCAGACAAAGGAATGTATAAAGTGCTATGGGCAAAAGACGCTTCTAGGGATATTGTAATTGATGGATATACGCTTCGTTTAGAAAAAGGGCAGCTTATCTTTTGCACGCCACTCAATGTATTAGAGATTACACAGAGTGATGGACTACTAGCGCTAGTTTTTAATAGAGAATTTTACTGCATAAGAGAGCATGATGAGGAGGTTTCTTGTAACGGTTTTCTCTTTTATGGATCATCACAACCGCCAGTAATAACGTTGAGTGAGAAGGAACTCAAAAGTTATGATGCTATGTTTTTAATGATTCAAGAAGAGTTTGAGACACGAGATCATATACAAGGAGAGATGTTGCGAGTACTGCTCAAAAGGTTATTGATAACCTCTAGCAGGCATATTAAAAGCCAATTACCAGAACCAGAGATGCCTAGCAATCAGTTTGATTTAGTGAGGAAATATCATATTCTTGTAGAGCAACATTTTAGAACCTTGCACAAGGTCTCAGATTATGCAGAGCTACTCTTTAAATCGCCTAAAACGTTATCAAATCATTTTAAAAACATGGGTGATGCATCACCACTTAAAGTGATTAATGATCGAATCATTTTAGAAGCAAAACGTTTGCTTCTTTACTCAGATAAAAATGTAGAAGAAGTCTCTTATGACATTGGGTTTAACGATGCTGGGCACTTTTCAAAATTCTTTAAAAAGCACACGGGAGTCCCGCCAGGAACTTTTAAAAAGTCAAAAAGCCCACTATAAAGTGAGCTTTTAAACAAAACAATCAATCTAACTAGTATCACTACTATTTACTTGCTCAATAAGGTTACTGCAGGGAAATCTACAGGAATCTTTGTAGTATTATTAATGTAGTTTGAGATAGTTTTATCTCCTACTAATGAGATGGTATCTATAAGATTTTCCTTTGTCCATCCAGCGTTAAAAAAGTTTTCTAAAACCTCTTCACTCGTGTTACCACGATTTTCTGTGATGTTTTGTGATAGCTTAGCTAGTGCATCTAGCTTGGTGTCAAAAGAAGCTTTTCCAGCTCTCAACTCTAATATTTGCTCTGGTGTATAACCATTCATGCCAGCAATAACAGTGTGTGCAGAAAGGCAATACTCACAACCGTTAACCTCACTCACAGCTAGATTTACAACCTCTTTTTCCTTAGCCTTAAGGGAACTTGGCGCATTTGCAAAGTCTAGATAGTTTTTAAGAGCATTGTTTGAGTGTGCATATGTTGCATATAAGTTTGGTACAAAGCCCACTGCTTTTTTAAGATTATCAAAAATTCCTTGGTTAGTCTCGCTTACTTCTGCTCTTGTTGGTACGTTAAATGTGCTCATAATTTTAAATTTTTATAATTAGAATATTATTAGTGTGATGTATTTATATTTTTTCTGCGTCGCAGTAATAGTCATCGTTAAAGTTGGTCTCGCAATTAGTTTTAAAAAGTTGCTTTGAGACGCGATTTGTAGTATTTCTAAAAATCTCAATGAGATTAAAAATGGAGTTGGTTTTTGTTTTCATAATGTTGTTACTCTTTTGGTACACAACAATAGACGAGCAGTTACAAGCAACCTTATTGTGTATACTTCCTCGCTTATGGTATATTATTCCCTTCCTTATATTAAAAGAGTTTACTTAGGAGCGATTGGATATTTTGTATTTGCATTGTAGTATCCCGCTTTACATTGCAATTCCTCGCGTCTGGTCGTGCCAGACAGCTGCGGGATTTACATTGCAATCGGGGCTAGAGACTACTGCCATTGCATTACTGGGTAATTTATCGTGGTTCAATAATTATACAATTCTTAACTATAACGAGACTAGCTTTTGCATACCTTCAAGTAATAAATAATGTACTATGAAAATTAATTTTAAAGTATCACCAGATCACGTAAAAACTATCGAAAAGCTTCCAGGCGCTTGGAGTGTGGATGACTATAAGAAGCTTTTAGAGATTATGGATTATGGCGATACTACAGGTATGACGGATGCAGAGCTTGAAGAAATGGCGCTTCTTTCCCTATCTGATAATGAAACCAACGATGCTGCCGAAATCGTACTAGAATACCTTTTTAAAGACGAACTCAATAAAGGGCAAAGAGAAAACCTATCGCATGAGATGCTTAATGAGCATCCATGGGAAGAATACTCAGACCTGTCTATGCATGAAACATTTTTTAATGCAGGGCAAATTTTATACAAAGCCTACAATGGAAAGTTTCCGCACCCTAAAGCGATACATTTTAATGTTACTTTTAGTGTAAAGAGTAGTATGATGCTTGATGTATTTAATGAAGATACAGAAGAGCAAGTTATACGTATACTAGCTCAAGGAATGCCAGAAAACACACTTCTCAAAAGACTTTTTAAAGATGAGTTAGCACACGGAGGCTTAACTGATGCGGCAAATATTATCTGGCAACTTAAGAAAGTGTCACAAGAAGAAACGGCTATTACATTTGATGTACTAAGTTCAAACCGATGGTTTGAAGATATTAAATATGTGGAGGATTTTGAGGCAACTATTGACTTTGAACAAGAATAAATAGTACTTGCTATCTCAAACAGGAATTTTTTAAGAGGTGCTTATTAAAAGCTGCACATAAAAAAAGCTCTCAGTGTTCCTGAGAGCTTTTTTATTATTACATCATCCTTATCAGGATCTAATTTTTTGCTCCCATTTCCAGGCAGAAGCCATGGCCTCATCTAGCGAGCTTTCTGCTTTCCAGCCTAGTTCATTATTTGCTTTGTCTGTATCTGCATAAGCAGCTGTGACATCACCTTCTCGTTTATCTGCAATCTTATATTTAAGTGATTTTTCGGCTACTTTTTCATAAGAGTTGATCACTTCTAATACAGAGCTACCTGTGCCTGTGCCCACATTAAAAACTTCATAATTAGACTTGTTGTTTTCTTTAATGAGCCGTTCTAGCGCAATTACATGTGCCTTTGCAAGATCTACCACATGTATGTAGTCACGCACAGCAGTACCATCTGGAGTAGGGTAGTCATTACCAAAAACAGAAAGCTCCTCCCTTAGCCCTATTCCCGTTTGTGTGATAAAAGGAACTAGATTTGCAGGTACTCCTAGTGGTAATTCACCTATCTCTGCAGTAGGATGCGCTCCTATGGGATTAAAGTATCTTAAGGAGATAGCATTAAGCTGTGGTTGTATACTGCAAGTGTCACGTATAATTTCTTCGCCTACTTGTTTCGTGTTCCCATAAGGGGATGTCGCTGGTTTAACAGCTGCATTTTCTGTTATAGGTAATTCATCTGCCTGCCCGTATACAGTGCAAGAAGAGCTGAAAATAAATGAAGCCTTCTCCTTTTTTTGTAATTCTTGAAGGATGTAAATTAAGGTAACAAGATTGTTTTCATAGTATAATAAAGGTTCCTTTACGCTTTCACCCACCGCTTTTGATGCCGCAAAATGTATGACACCCACGATATCATTATGACGATTAAAAAAGTCTTGCACTTTTGACTTATCGCGAAGATCAAATTCTTCAAAAAGAGGAGTCATCCCCGTAATATTTGAGATACCCTTCAACACCTCTATAGATGAGTTTGAGCAATTATCAATAATGACCACATCGTGTCCAATTTGTTGAAGTTCAACAACTGTGTGTGACCCTATAAAACCTAGACCTCCTGTTACTAAAATTTTCATTCTATAACCTATTTAGATATCTGCTAAAGTAATTGATTTTGTCAGTCCTCTATTAACACTAAGTACTTAATGATGCCACTTTCCATTTTCGCGAAAGCGGATATTTACCATATTTAAAAAATGAGGTAGGTACTTAATACTAGTAATACGATTAATGCGCCTACGATGTATGCATATTTCCACGGAGTAGTATCTATCGCTTCTGTTTGCTTAGGTACGTAAATATCTGTTTTAGGTTTTATAGCGCCTACTATGAGCATGATAATTACATTCACCACAAATAAAATTCCCATAATATGTAAAAAATGAGGGAATGCCTCCGCTTTTATGATTGCGAGTTGTGCAGCATCTGTTATGCCATTTGCATCTGCCTCTGCAAGGGCAGTTGCTTGATAGCTAGGTCTCATAAATATGGTACATACGTACATAATTACACCAGCTATTAAAACAATTTTTGCACCGATTGCGGGCACTTTTTTTGTTACAATACCTACAAGTACTACTGCAAGAATAGGAACACTAAGACTTCCTAAGGCTTGCTGGATGTAATCAAATAACCCTGCAGGTGCATTTGCAATAAACGGGGCAATTATCATTGCGATAATAGCAACAACAACTCCAAAAAGCTTTCCAGCCTTTACCGCTTTATGCTCTGAAGCATCGCGGTTAAAGAATTTTTTATACAGATCAAACCCAAATAGCGTTGCACTACTATTTAATAAACTATTAAAAGAACTAAGTACAGCTCCAAATAAAACAGCCGCAAAAAAACCAACAAGCGCTGGAGGTAGCACCTCTTTTACAAGTTCTGGATAAGCTTTATCTGCAGAGCTTAAATCCCCTTCAAACAGGTGCCAAGCTATGATACCTGGTAATACTACAATCACTGGTATTAAAAACTTTACAAAGGCCGCTAGCATCATCCCTTTTTGCCCTTCTTTAAGGCTTTTTGCTCCAAAAACACGTTGTAAAATAGCTTGATTTGTTCCCCAGTAATACATCTGCGCAATCATCATACCTGTAAAAATAGTCCCTACAGGAATAGATGATGTTACATCTCCAGTTACATCAAATTTATCTTGATTTTCTGTCCATAACTCGTTCAGACCAGCACCTACACTACCATCACCTATCATTTTGAGACCAAAATATGGGATTAGTAATCCTCCTATTAAGAGACCAACGGCATTTACTAAGTCTGATACGGCTACTGCCTTGAGACCTCCAAAAATCGCATATATAATTCCTATAACACCTATTGTCCACACACAAAGCCAGATTACTGCTCCCTCAGACATACCTAGTAAAGTAGGTAAGTCAAACATAGTGCTGAAGGCGAGCGATCCAGAGTAGAGGATAGTAGGCAGTAATACGATACTAAAAGCGATAAGAAATAATACAGAGAGAATAGCTTTTGTATTTTCATCAAAGCGTTCTTCTATAAATTCTGGAATCGTGGTGATTCCTTTGTGCATATATTTAGGTAGAAAATAAACTGCTGTAATTACCATTGCAATTGCTGCGAGTGTTTCCCATGCCATTACAAGTATTCCTTCTGAGAAAGCTTGACCGTTAAGTCCAACAATTTGCTCTGCAGAGAGGTTTGTAAGTAATAATGATCCTGCAATTGTGAGTGCGCCTAGACTTCTACCACCTAGGTAATAACCGTCTGCACTTTTTTCATCAGTACCACGTGTTTTCCACCAAGCGTATCCCGCTACAAGTAATGTAAATCCAAGAAATGAAATGAGTCCCATGTAATTAGGTATTTATTAGTATAGCGTGTAAAATATGACTTTTTAATATAATATTATGAGTTCTATTACGAACCTTTTTACGATATCGTTTTCGCTAGTGTCTTAGTATGAAATATTTTTTTTAGAGTTTGTGTTACTCAAATTCTTCCTCATAATATTCACTAGCATCCTTTAAGAGAATATGGAGATATTCATTTTCCTGCAATACTCTCTTTTCATCCCAACCTAAATATCGTATCATATCCTCTTGAACGAGGTCACGGTATTGATGCACAGAGTATATATCAAAATATAATCTACCTGTACGTCGCACAAAAAAGTCAGCTAGGCTGTTTGTCATCTCATGATGGATGCTGTACCAAACTTCTGCACGTATTAAGCGCTCCTCTGGATTTTCATTTAAGAAATAACTCATCTTATCAATGATGGTATTGCTTTGCTTCCCATACGTAGTTGCTAGGTACCAACTTTGATATTCATTTACAATACCTATATGTTCAAGACGCTTTTTAATCTCTTGTTGGTAAATATCTACTTCTACCGTGTTTTTTAAAGGCTCAGAGGTAAGCGGTATTTTTTCTGTGTATGATTTTACGAGGTGTGCTTTCTTCTTCTCTGGCACATCTTTAAGAACGCGATCTATAACTCGCTGTGCCATTTTACGATATCCAGTAAGTTTGCCGCCAGCAATAGAAATCAACCCTGTGTCAGATACAAAAATCTCATCTTTACGACTCAATTCGGAAGGGTCTTTTCCATCTTCATGTATAAGAGGTCTTAGTCCAGCCCAGTTAGACTCTATATCGTCTATCGTAAGATTTACACTTGGGAACATATTATTAGTCGCATCAAGTAAATAGGTTGCATCATCTTGAGTAGCTACAACTCGGTTGAGGTTTCCGCTATAGTTCGTATCTGTCGTTCCTACGTAGGTCGATCTACCGCGAGGGATGGCAAAAATCATACGACCATCCGGCACATCAAAATAAATAGATTGAGTTAATGGAAAACGCTCTCTAGAAAATACAATGTGCACTCCTTTTGTAAGGTGTAAATACTTGTTATTCATGGAGTGGTCTTTCTTCCTTAAAAGATCAACCCAAGGTCCTGCAGCAGATATGTAGTGCTGTGATTTTAGTTTAAAATTCCTTTGTGTATTGTGGTCGTAACATTGTAAGCTTTTTATTTTTCCTTGCTCATCATATTTAAAGGTTTTCATCTCGCAATAGTTAATAATAGTAGCGCCAAAACTGGCTGCCTTCTTTAATAACTCTACGGTAAGTCGTGCATCATCTGTGCGATACTCTGCATAATAGCCACCACCTATTAATTGGTCTTTGTTAAGTAAAGGTTCTCTAGTAGCAGTTTCTTCTCCACTTAACATTTTACGTTTATCATCACCTTCTACATTTGCAAGAAAGTCATAAACCTTTAAGCCTATTGCCGTCATCATTTTGCCATAGGTGCCACCTTCTATAAGTGGAAGTAGCATTTTTTCTGGAACAACAAGGTGAGGAGCAAGGGTATGCAATATTGCTCGTTCACTTCCCGACTCTTGTACTAAGCCTATTTCCATTTGCTTAAGGTAACGCAGTCCACCATGAATAAGCTTTGTAGATTTATTACTTGTTCCAGAAGCAAAATCATTCTTTTCTATAAGACATACATTCATACCACGAGACGAAGCGTCAAGTGCAATTCCAGCTCCAGTAACACCACCACCTATAACAATAAGATCAAATTTTTCTTTTTGTGCACGAGCTATCTGGCGCTGTCTGTCAAGTACAGAGAAGCGCATCGGGATATCTTCTTGGGTTGTGAGCATCTGGTTTGTAGTGCTCTTTGTGCGTGCTACGACATTTTTCCAGCCGGTATATTTCTTGTTTCGTTCATATTCAGTGATTGTTGGTTCAAAAATGGAATCTACTTGACGTATTTTAGAAATATCTTTTTTGTTCCAAATCCCTGCTTGAATTCCAGCTAAAAATGCAGCTCCTAGTGCAGTAACTTCTAGCATCTCTGGACGATCTACAGCTATGTTAAGAATGTCTGATTGAAATTGCATGAGGTAATTATTTGCAGTGGCCCCGCCATCTACTCGTAGCGCTTCCATTTGCTTGCCAGAATCTTCAATCATTGCATCTAGAACATCTCGTGTTTGATAGGCAATCGCATCTACCGTAGCTTTGATAATATCTTCTTTGCCTGAGTCTAGTGTTAATCCATAAATAGCTCCTTTTGCATCCATGTCCCAGTAAGGTGCTCCTAATCCTGCAAAAGCAGGAACTACGTATAAATCATCTGTAGCTGCTGTATTCATACAGATATCTTCTGTGTCTCTTGCATGATCTATGAGGTCAAGTTTATCCCGTAACCATTGTACAGATGCGCCTCCCGCAAATATGGAACCTTCTAGAGCATATTTAACTTTGCCACCAGGTAAGCTAGCACATAAAGTGGTAAGCAGTCCATTTTTTGAGGTAACAGGTTTTTTTCCAGTATTCATAAGTAGGAAGCAACCGGTACCGTAGGTGTTTTTAGCTATTCCAGATTTGTAACCTCCTTGTCCAAAAAGCGAAGCCTGTTGATCTCCAGCAACTCCACAAATAGGAATGCTGTGGCCGTCTAGTATGATGTTTCCAAAATCTGAGGCGCTATGTTGAACCTTAGGTAACATAGACGCTGGAATGTTTAATGCCTTGAGCATCTTTTCATCCCATTTGAGGTCTATAATATTGTAGAGTAGCGTTCGGCTGGCATTAGAGTGATCTGTTGCATGTACAGTACCATTGGTGAATTTCCAAATAAGCCAAGTGTCTATAGTTCCAAAAAGTAAGTCGCCTTGTTGCGCTTTCGCGAAAGCGTTATCTACATTATCTAAGATCCACTTGACCTTAGTTCCAGAGAAGTAGGAGTCTATAATCAGTCCCGTATTCTTATTTACATATTCTTCTAGATCTTGAGATTTTAATTGTTCACAAATCTCTTTAGTGCGCTTATCCAGCCATACAATAGCATTGTAGACAGGTTTTCCAGTATGCTTATCCCAGACTACGGTAGTCTCTCTCTGGTTAGTAATACCTATCGCAGCAATCTCATCGATAAATATGTCAGACGTTTCGATAACCTCTTTGAAGGTCGCTTGCTGTGCTTCAAAAATCTCTATAGGATCGTGTTCTACCCAGCCGTGTTGCGGGTAATGTTGCTTTAGTTCCTTTTGGGCAATGTTTTTTATGGTTCCTTGATGGTCAAATATGATAGCTCTAGTACTCGTTGTGCCTTGATCAAATGCAATAATATATTTCTTTTCCATAGAGAGAAGCTTCATTAATGAAGTCGCCTAAAGTTAAGAATTACATCTTTAATTGATCTAGAGTTAATATTTAGAAAATCAAAAGTTATCTCTATTGAGAATCTTTGGGGTTAATTTTCTAAGAGATTTAATATTCGCTCCATTTTCATTCCTCTAGAACCCTTTATAAGTACGGTTGCGCCGGTTGGAATTTGGTTTGAGTACGCTTTCGCGAAAGCGTTATAATCTTCATAAGTCTCTTGGTTCACATGAGGTACCGAAGTGCCGAAATCTGGACCTATTGCATACACTTGGTCAATACTAAGGTGATGCGCTAAATCTAACATCGCTTGATGTTCTGCTTTTGAGGTGACACCTACTTCAAACATATTACCTATGAACGCAATGGTCTTAGTGTTTGTAGCCTTTAAATTTTCTAGGGCTGCCGCTATGCTCGTAGGGTTTGCATTATATGCGTCTAGAATTATGCTATAAGAATCTTTCTTTATGATTTGAGAGCGATTATTTGCAGGTATGTATTTTTCAACTCCTGACTTAACCTGATCAACAGACAGGTCAAAATAAGTGCCTATCGCAATGGCAACAGCAATATTTGTATAGTTATAGATGCCTATGAGTTGGCTATTGATAGTGGTTTCCTTAAACGATAGTTTGAGATTCTCAGACCCATCTATTAAGCTGATAGGGTAGTTACTTTCTGTAGAGCCAAATGTTTGTAAAGTAATGCCAGTAGCTTTTTCCACTTGTAGCTTGTCTGTGTCGTTTATAAAGGCCATTTCCATATTAACTCTAAGGTAATTATAAAGTTCACTTTTTCCTTTTATAACACCTTCAAACCCTCCAAAACCTTCAAGGTGTGCCTTTCCAAAGTTTGTGATATACCCAAAGTTAGGTTGGGCAATCTCACATAGCATTGCAATTTCGCCTTGATGATTTGCACCCATTTCTACAATACCTATCTCTGTAGTCGTATCCATAGATAAGAGGGTAAGTGGTACTCCAATGTGGTTGTTAAGGTTTCCTCTAGTAGCTACAGTTACATACTTTTCAGAAAGGACTGCGTTTATAAGCTCTTTTGTAGTGGTTTTTCCATTGCTTCCAGTAAGACCTATTATAGGTAGGTTAAGATAATTGCGGTGGTAGTTTGCTAGTTGCTGCAATGTTTTAAGAGCGTTATCTACCAGCACAGTATAATCGTCTTCATATTCTTTTTCATCAATCACTGCGAGCCTAGCGCCATCTAGTAATGCTTGTTTTGCAAACTTATTACCATTAAAATTATCTCCTTTTAAAGAGATGTAAATCTGATTTTTTTGTAAAGATCTTGTGTCAGTACAAACTCCGTTACTGTTTAAAAAATGGAAGTGTAGCTCTGCAATGGTCATAATGATAGTGAAATTTTAATATGAAAAAAGCCCTCGTAAGAGGGCTTTTAAAAATACTGTAAAAAGAGAATGTTATCTAGCTCTTTTTCCTTTTTTAGATTTTGAGCCCACTCTTGACATAGCGCAACGGAAACCAATATCGTCTGACGCCATTCCTTGTGGAAGGAATCTTCTTTGTGCTGGATCTAACCAGTATGCTCTATCTCTCCAAGAACCTCCTTTGTAAACACGTACTTCGTCATTTACTAAAGATGTTCTATTGTTAGACTCATCATAACGACGGTCCATTTTTCCTGCGCTGTCTCTCTCTACTTTATGTTGAGGAGCGTTATACATGTTCTTTCCAGAATCTGGATTATCTACATCTTCATTAAAAGATTCAAAATATCTTGTAGATCTTCTATCTCCATCTCTAAAGTTACGGTTGTCACTTGTAGAGAATTGTGTTCTTAAATAAGTCTCATCTTCGTCTACAGGTACTTGAAGGATCTCTCCTGGTAAGTCTCTAGCGATAATGCTTCCATTTGCTAGTGTGTCATATACGATAGAATCTACAGTAACGATTTTTACTTTACCATCTTCTCCTATAGCGTTCTTTGTATATACGTTACCTCTGTAGTAGTTAAAGTCGTTGAACTCATCATCTACAATAGGACGATAAACATCTGCAACCCACTCAGAAACGTTTCCAGCCATGTCGTAAACGCCAAAATCGTTAGGTTCATAGCTCTTTACTTCTGCAGTAATATCTGCATTATCATCAGACCATCCAGCGATACCACCGTAATCTCCATCTGCTTGTTTAAAGTTTGCTAAATGATCTCCACGTGTACGACGATCTGAAGATCTTGTGTAAGAACCATCCCAAGGATATTTCTTACGACCACGGTATACATTGTAGCTTCTTAATTCTGTAAGACCAAGAGCTGCATATTCCCACTCTGCCTCTGTAGGGAGTCTGTACTTAGGAAGAAGTATTCCGTCTGTACGTTGTATAAAAATATTTGTACTATCATTTTGCTTCATACGACGCTCACTAGAACGACCACCTCTTGCAAGGCTATCACTTCCACCATACGTAAGTGTAGGGGCATTTAAATAAGTTTCTGTATCAAAAGTAGAACCAGCATCTACATCAAAACGAGCACCTCTTGCTGTATAACCTTGTTCTTCTAGAATAAGTTCATTTACTCTGTTTGATCTCCAGTTTGCATATTCTACAGCTTGTATCCAGCTCACACCTACCACAGGGTAGTTTGCATATGCTGGGTGACGAAGGTAATTTTCTGTCATAGTTTCATTAAAACCAAGACGATTTCTCCATACTAACGTATCAGGTAGTGCACCTTTGTATATGTTACGGTAATTTTCTTCTTCTGGAGGAAATACTTTCTTTAAGTAATCTAGGTATTCTAGATACATGCCGTTAGTAACCTCAGTTTCATCTATGTAAAAAGATTGAACGTGTTGCTGGTTTGGAGAGTTATTCCAATCATGCATTACATCATCTTGTACCTTACCCATAGTAAAAGTACCTCCTTCTACAAACACAAGACCAGGTCCAGTGGCCTGTTCTTCATAGTCTGTTTTAAGCTTAAAACCTCCGTTTTTACCGTCGACTTTCCAGCCAGTTCCTCTAGAACTGTCTTTGTAATCGTTTGATTTGCTACAACTTGCGACTGTAATCGAAATCACGGCAAGTGCCAGCATTTTTAATGCAAAGTGTAGTTTCATAGGTAATTATGTTCAATGTATTTGGGGTTGCAAGATAGTAATAACTCGTTAAATTGCAAGCATTTTGCGTTATGGAGCCCAAAAAAATTCGTTGGTTATGGTTAACTCATTAGTAACGGCGTTATTTATTCTTTATTATTGTCTTAAGTAAAAAAAACTACAGTACAACTATAAGTTAATAATAAGCCATGCAGGCTTTCGTTATCCTACTAATGAAAACGTTACTCTCACTATTTTTAATATTTATAGGGATTTGCACATCTGCACAGTCAGAGCAAATGGTTATAAACTGGGAAGGTGCTTTAAAAATCACCCAGAAAGGTAGTACGCTAGAAGTAATGAATCTTGTGGTGAGTGAACAAGGTGAGTACACTTATAGTATGCAGTGGGATGCTAGAAATGCAATTGATCCCCAATCTTCAAAATTTGTAAATGTAAAATTAGAGCCTGTTCCTCAGTCGTGGCTCAATGCTATTGATAAAAAGCAATTATCCTCAGAGGTTAGCTATCAATTTCATACACCTAAAGCACGTAATACATATTATAGTGTATTAGAAATTTCACCTTTCATAATAAAGAACGGTCAGGTGATGAAGGTGATCTCTGGTGATGTGATGTTCGCTTTCGCGAAAGCGCAACAACAACAACGAGCGCCTCTTGTAATAAGTAATTCATTGTTGGCTACTGGAGACTACTATAAATTCTACGTGGAGGAATCTGGAATACATGCTATCAATAGAAGTTTTTTACAGAGTTTAGGAGTCGATGTAAATGGAATTAATCCTGAGCAGATAAAAGTGTATGGTTATGGAGGTTCTCCTTTGCCATTGCGTAATAGCGATAACGAGAATTTTGACCTTAGGGAAATTCCTATTCAAGTACTAGGAGGTGGTGATGGGACTTTTGATAATGATGATAGGATTCTCTTTTATGGCGAGAGTACAAGAAAATATCATGAAGAATTAGATACTCATATTAATCCATACGAGGATAGATCGTATTACTATGTAACAGTTGCTGGTGTTAACGGTTTGCGTGTGAGTACTTATGTAGAGCCATCTGGAGCTGCGGTTATCACATATGATACATATAAGGACTATCAATTTCATGAGGAGGATGAAAATAGCTTAGTAAAAATAGGTAGACGCTGGTTTGGTGAGCGTTTTAGTTTTGAGAATGAACAGTCTTTTGATTTTAATTTTGAAAATGCAGTTCCGGGACAAACAGCCACTTTGAGAGTAGAAGTGGCAGCTACATCAGAAAGTGTAACATCTTTTGATGTGCTTATTAATGGTACTTCTGTGGGATCTATTAACATTCTTGCGATAAGTGATATTGTCCTAGCCAGAGGTGGTTCTCTTAATCTAGAGGTGCCTGTGTCAAGTAATGAAATGGTGGTGACTCTCGTTTATAATAATAATGGGAACCCATCTAGTGTGGGATACCTTGATTTTATTAGTCTCGATGTAGACTCACAGTTAAGTGGTACTGGGAATCAATTTACCTTTAGTAATCCAGATGCAGGTATGCAGTCAGGAGTAGGTGCGTATTCATTAAGTAATATGCAAGGCTATACTCAAATCTGGGAAGTTACCGATCAAACAGCGATAAGAACTTTGGAGCTAGATGGGGAGCAGAATGTCTCTTTCAAAAGTTTGTTAGGTACAGAAAGAACATTTGTGGCTGTTAACCCATCTGATTACTTGACACCTTTTCGCGAAAGCGGAAATACGCAGTTGTCTAATCAAAATTTGAAAGGGACTATTTTTCAAAATAATAGCGGTGATTTTGAAGATGTAGATTACTTAATGATTACAGGTAATACCTTGTTGTCTCAAGCGGAAAGACTAGCGCAACATAATAGAAATTTTAGAGGGCTCAATGTGAAAACAGTTACACTTGAGCAAATTTATAATGAATTTGGAGGTGGTAAAGCAGATATAGGTGCGATTAGAAACTTTATAAAATATGTTTATGATAATGCATCCTCAGACGCTGGGAGATTAAAATATGTATGCCTTTTTGGCGACACCTCGGTGGACTATAAAAATCGTATTTCAGGGAATAATAATGTGATGCCTACCTATCAAACTTTTGATAGTTTTAGCCTGGTGCGTTCCTTTATGAGTGATGATTTTTATGGCTCATTAGATCCATCTGAAGGAACAATGATTGCGTCAGATAAGTTAGATCTAGCTGTAGGAAGAATTGTTGCCGATTCTCCTAGTCTTGCCGCTACGGTGGTTGATAAAATTATTAATTATGATGCTCGTGAGTCTTATGGTCGCTGGCGAAATAATTTTGTACTGGTATCAGATGATGTGGATGAGGTCTTTGAATTTGCTCAGTTGCAAGGAACTTTAGATAATCTTGGTGATCAAATAAGTGTAGAGAAGCCTTTTGTAAATGTTATAAAAATACATAGCGATGCGTTTCAGCAGCAATCATCTGCCGGGGGAGACAGATATCCTCAGGTAAACGAAGCCATTGAAAATGCCGTTGAGGTAGGTTCGCTTGTAGTGACATATCTAGGTCATGGAGGTGAAGAACTTCTCGCAGCCGAAGCTATAGTGACACAAAACGAAATTAATAACCTAGATAATGGCGCACGTTTGCCGCTTGTGGTAACTGTTACGTGTGAGTTTGGAAAGTTTGACAACCCTGAACGTCCTACGGGAGGAGAAGCATTGTTTTGGAATGCCGATGGTGGAGCAGTAGGTCTAGTTACCACGACGCGAGAAATCACAGTAACTCTCGGGGTTAATTTTAATAACTCACTAGTCGAGCAGCTATTTTCCTTTGGTACAAATGAAGTGAAAAGTGTAGCCGAGAATATTAGAGCCTCAAAAAATGGAATATCAGATCCGTTACGTAGGGTGATTTTCTTTGTAGGTGATCCAGCCATGAAACTTGCTTTCCCTAAGCCAGACATACAGCTATCTGCAATTAATGATGTGCCAGTAGGGACTGAGCTTCCTGTGTTAAAGGCGCTTGACCTAGTTAAGGTAAATGGTCGGGTTACCTCACAGGGAGGTCAAACGCTTACAGATTATAATGGCACACTAGCAGTTACTTTGTATGACAAACGTATAGATAGACAGACGCTGGGTAATGATGGTGTAGTAATAGGTGGAGAGCTCGCAATTATGGATTTTACAACCCTAGGTGCTATTCTTTATAGAGGTCAGGCATCTGTGACAAATGGTAATTTTGAATTTACATTCAGAATGCCACGAGATACTGCAATACCGCTAGGTAATGGTCGGCTTAATTTTTATTCAGAACGATTAGGAGTATTAGAAGATCAGACAGGTGTAGATGAAACTATAATTATAGGAGGTCTTAACGAGAATGCCCCAGAAGATAACCTAGGCCCTAGGATTAAGTTATTTATGAATGATGAAAACTTTGTAAATGGAGGTATTACAAACGACTCTCCTATTATACTTGCAAAACTAGAAGATGAAAACGGGATTAATACCGCTAGTGGTATAGGTCATGATATTGTGGCAATAATAGATGGTGACGAGACGAATCCTATTATAATGAATGACTTTTATGAGACAGAGGTGGATGATTTTATGAAGGGTACTGCTGCTCGTAAGATTAGAAATTTAGAGCCTGGACCACATACATTGTCATTCAAGGCATGGGATGTATATAATAATTCATCTACTGCAGAGCTGCAGTTTGTGGTGCTGGGAGATGAAGAGTTAGAACTCGAAAATGTGCTTAATTATCCTAATCCGTTTGTAAATTATACAGAATTTTGGTTTAATCATAATCGTCCTTTTGAGCCTCTTGATGTGCAGGTTCAAATTTTTACGGTAAGTGGTAAAGTGGTGAAAACCATTAATCAGACAGTCGTAACAGAAGGGTTCTTGTCACGTACAATTACATGGGATGGTCTTGATGATTTTGGTCAAGCTATCGGAAAAGGAGTATATGTGTATAAGATAACTGTTAAATCTACGTTAACTAACAAGCGGGTGGAGAAAATAGAGAAGCTCGTAATCCTCTAATCATAATCATAGAAAAGTCTATATTTGTTTTAAATGCCTCAACATATGAATAAAGTTTTTACACTATTAGGAGTAGTTTTTTGTAGCGTGTTTGCTACTAGCGTTCAAGCGCAAGATCAACCTAATACTATTACAACGGCAGTACCATTTTTAATAATAGCAGGAGACGCGCGAGCGGCTGGAATGGGAGAGCAAGGTGTTGCTACTAGTCCAGATGCATATGCTGTACAGTGGAACCCAGCTAAACTTGCATTCTTGCCTAACAAACATAATGTAGGTATTAATTATACGCCTTATCTCGGTAACCTCGTAAACGATATCGGTTTACTGCAGGCGGTTTATGCAAATCGTATTGATGATCGTAGTGCTTTTGCGGCTAGTGTAAGATATTTTAGTCTTGGTACAATCAACACGAGAAACAGTGCTCAAGATCCTGGTCTTGATGTAAAGCCTAACGAATTTTCTATAGATGCAACCTACGCGCTAAAACTTGATGATCAGTTCTCTATGGCAGTTTCTGGACGTTTCTTGCAAAGTAATCTTCGTTTGCAACAACTAGATCAATTTGCAGATGCAAGTCCAGCGAGTTCTTTTGGGGTAGATATCTCGGGTTATTACCAGTCTGAAGAGCAAGTGTATAGTAATTTTGATGGTAGATGGAGAGCAGGTTTTAATATTTCCAATATAGGGCCTAAGGTTAAATATGACGATGCTGGGCAAGAAAATTTTATACCAACCAATTTAAAACTTGGTGGTGGATTTGACTTTATACTAGATAGCTATAATAAGATTTTTGTAGGTCTTGAATTTAATAAATTACTAGTGCCTACACCGCCTATTCGTGGTCGAGCAGATACTAATGGTGATGGAGAAATCACTCAAGATGATGACGTCGTGATCCTAGCGGGTCAAGATGATGATGTAAACTTCTTCTCGGGAATCTTTCAATCTTTTGGTGATGCGCCAGATGGATTTAGTGAAGAACTTAAGGAAGTTACATGGTCACTTGCTACAGAATATACTTATAATGATGTTTTTGCGTTGAGAGCTGGTTATTTTAATGAAAGTGAGTTAAAAGGTTCTCGCAAGTTTGCAACACTAGGAGCAGGTTTTGAGTTTAATGCGATAGATGTAGATCTTTCTTATCTTTTCTCAACTGGCTCTGTTATTAGTCCTCTAGAAAGTACACTTCGTTTTGGACTTACCTTTCATTTTGGAGATGAGTACGACGAGTATTAAAACATGATATTTGCGAAAGCGAAAAAAGCTTATGAAAAAAATAAAAATTGAATCGTTTCTAGATGTGTACCCTTCAAAAGATGCACTTCCAGAAGCGATTTCATCATTAATGGATGCTGCTTTTGAGGCAAGAGAAAAAGCCTATGCGCCATATTCAGAATTCTTAGTTGGAGCCGCGTTACTTTTAGATAATGGAGTGGTAGTCACAGGAAATAATCAAGAAAATGCCTGCTATCCTGGTGGTCTGTGTGCAGAGCGTACGGCTATTTTTTATGCATCTTCACAATATCCAGATGCAGCGATGGTTTCTATGGCAATCACGGCAAGAGCAAAAGATAAGGAGACTACGGTACCTATTCCACCATGCGGTATTTGTAGACAAGCAATTGCAGAGTATGAAATAAAGCAAAAAATGCCTATTTCACTCTATTTTATGGGAGAGCGTGGAGAGGTTTTAAAAAGTGATTCTTTAGAAAACATTCTTCCGCTATTGTTTACTTCAAAATATTTATAAGGATTATTAGTGCTAGATTAGGCCTTTCGGTGTCATAAATTAAATTGTTGTTTTTGTGTTGAGTACGCTTTCGCGAAAGCTTGATCTCTCTAGTTTTAATCTACGAAACCGTTTGCGTAATTTTTCTTTGAAATCAACTTTACCATATCTTCTTAATTGGTTATTTTTGTTATTCGCTCAAAAATGTGCGGCATTTATACGCTTTTAAATGAAAAAGATAACCAAAGAAACATACCTTAATTGGTACGAGGAAATGCTCTTCTGGCGCAAGTTTGAAGATAAGCTAGCTCAAGTATATATACAGCAGAAAGTCCGCGGATTTCTTCACCTATACAACGGTCAAGAAGCGATCCTTGCAGGTTCATTGCATGCAATGGATTTATCTAAGGATAAAATGATTACGGCATACCGTAACCACGTGCAGCCTATTGGTATGGGTGTAGACCCAAAACGTGTGATGGCAGAGCTTTTTGGAAAAGCAACTGGTACTTCACAAGGTCTAGGAGGTTCTATGCATATTTTTTCTCGTGAAAAAGGATTTTATGGAGGTCACGGGATTGTAGGAGGTCAGATACCTTTAGGAGCTGGAATGGCTTTTGGAGATAAGTACAATAAAACTGGAGCGGTAACACTTTGTTATTTTGGAGATGGTGCAGCTCGTCAAGGATCTTTGCATGAAACGTTTAACATGGCAATGCTCTGGAAACTTCCAGTAGTATTTTGTGTAGAGAATAACGGGTATGCGATGGGAACATCTGTGGCTCGTACTGCAAACCATGAAGATATCTGGAAACTAGGATTAGGATATGAAATGCCTTGTGGCCCTGTAGATGCTATGAATCCAGTTGCTGTAGCCGAAGCTATGGACGAGGCAATAGAGCGTGCTCGTCGTGGTGATGGCCCTACATTTTTAGAACTTAAAACATATAGATATAGAGGTCACTCTATGTCTGACGCTCAGCACTATCGTACTAAAGACGAAGTAGCAGAGTATCAAAAAATAGATCCTATTACTCAGGTTAAAGAGACTATTCTTGAAAAGGGATACGCAACCGAAGAAGAGATCAAGGTAATGGACAAGCGAGTGAAAGCGCGTGTTGCAGAATGTGAAAAATTTGCCGAAGAAAGTCCGTTCCCAGATGTAAACGTGATGTACGATGTAGTGTACGATCAAGAAGAATATCCATTTATACCTCATAGACTTTAAGTTATGGCAGAAGTAATAAACATGCCGCGTCTAAGCGACACGATGGAAGAAGGAACAGTCGCTACTTGGCTTAAAAAAGTAGGTGACAAAGTAGAAGAAGGAGATATCCTTGCTGAGATCGAAACAGATAAGGCAACCATGGAGTTTGAATCTTTTAACGAAGGTGTGCTATTGCACATCGGGATTGAAGAAGGTCAAACTGCAAAAGTTGATGTTCTTTTAGCTATCATTGGTGAAGAAGGAGAAGATATTTCTGGATTATTAAATGGGGGTGACGCTTCCGCGAAAAGTGGAGAAGACCAAGCATCATCTTCTGATGAGAAACAAGAGACTGCAGCTCAAGATAAAGCCAATGACGAATCTTCTGATGAAGAAGAATCTGCCGATGCTGGATCAGATATTCCTGAAGGAGTTGTCGTAGTAACTATGCCACGTCTGTCTGATACGATGGAGGAGGGAACAGTTGCTACTTGGTTAAAAACCATAGGAGATAAAGTGGAAGAAGGAGATATCCTTGCTGAAATAGAAACCGATAAGGCGACTATGGAGTTTGAATCATTCCAGTCTGGTACATTATTACATATAGGTATTAATGAAGGTGAGACAGCAAATGTTGACGAACTTCTAGCAATCATAGGCCCAGAAGGAACAGATGTTTCTGGTGTGGTAAAAAACGGCGGAGCTACTAAAAAAGAAGCTCCAAAGAAGGAAGAAAAGAAAGAAGCTCCAAAAGCTGATAAAAAGGCAGATGCTCCAAAGGCAGCGCCTAAGAAAGAGAATAATACAAACTCTGCTTCTGGATCTTCAAAGCCTGCGGCAAATACTAATGGAGGACGCATATTTGTGTCTCCACTAGCAAAGAAAATTGCAGACGAGAAAGGAATCAATCTTTCTCAAGTAAAAGGATCTGGAGAAAATGGACGTATCGTAAAGAGTGATGTAGAAAACTTCACACCTAGCGCTAGCCAATCTTCGGGAGCTGGAGTACAGCAATTTGTTGCAACAGGAGAAGAAAGCTTTGAGGATATTGATAACTCTCAAATGCGTAAAGCAATCGCTCGCGGACTTGGTAAATCTAAGTTTACAGCGCCTCATTACTACTTGAACGTTGAGTTCAATATGGAGAACATGATGAGCTTCCGTAAGCAGTTTAATGTATTGCCTGACACAAAAGTTTCTTTTAATGATATGATCATTAAGGCAACGTCTATCGCATTAAAGCAGCATCCTCAAGTAAACTCTCAGTGGTTTGATGATAAAATGCGTCTTAATCACCATGTGCATATTGGTGTGGCAGTAGCAGTACCTGATGGTCTTGTTGTTCCTGTAGTAGAATTTGCAAACGAAAAGTCATTACAGCAAATTAATGCTGAGGTAAAAGTACTAGCTGGAAAGGCTCGTGATAAAAAGCTTACTATCCCAGAAATGGAAGGTTCTACCTTTACGATTTCAAATTTAGGAATGTTTGGAATTACAGATTTTACATCTATTATTAATCAGCCTAACTCTGCTATCCTATCTGTAGGTGCTATTGTAGAGAAGCCTGTGGTAAAAGATGGAAAGCTTGCTGTAGGACACACTATGAAGCTTACGCTTGCTTGCGATCACCGCACAGTAGATGGTGCAACTGGAGCACAGTTTTTACAAACACTTAAAACGTATATTGAAAACCCAGTGTTAATGCTGGCGTAGTCAATAATAAATATAGAATGATAAACCCACGCAACTGCGTGGGTTTTTTTTATCTTTAGCTTTATGAAAAATATCTTAGTATTAGTAGGAGCCCTTGTCTTAGTGGGCTGTGGGTCACCCGCTCCTTTAGTAGGTGTTAAGGGTGAAAATGTGAGTACTGCACCAGCAAGCCAAGTAACGATGGTGATGCCAGACATCAAAGAAATGAAGTCTGTAAAGAGTACGATGGAGTTTCTAGCTTCAGATGAGCTTCAAGGTCGTGATACGGGAAGTAGAGGAATTGAGATGGCTGCTCAGTTTATAGAAGCTCGCTTTAAAGATGCTGGAATCAAGCCATATTTTAAAAATTACCGTGACCCATTTGATGTTAATGGTGTGGAGGCATTTAACATTGTAGGTGTGATTGAGGGAAATGATCCTAAGCTCAAAGATGAGGTTATTATCATAGGCGCACATTATGATCATATTGGTAC
Source organism: Dokdonia sp. R78006 (assembly GCF_042466145.1). Taxonomy (NCBI): domain Bacteria; kingdom Pseudomonadati; phylum Bacteroidota; class Flavobacteriia; order Flavobacteriales; family Flavobacteriaceae; genus Dokdonia; species Dokdonia sp. R78006. The sequence goes on from NZ_JAXHBU010000001.1 coordinate 1,792,811, forward strand.
CGCAAAAGCTGATGGTGATGATACCATCGCAAATGGAGCAAATGACAATGCTGCTGGAACAACTACAGTACTTGCACTTACAGATTATTTTACTAAAGCAAAGACTAATAAACGTACTATTATATTTACACTATACTCTGCCGAGGAAAAAGGACTTTTAGGGTCAAAAGATTTGTCTAGTAGACTTAAGGCTGCTGGTATTGACCTTTATACGATGATAAGTATTGAGATGGTAGGAGTGCCTATGGTAGGTAAAGATCACTCGTTATATGCTTCAGGATATGAGAAATCTAACTTTGCAGAAAAGTTTAATGAATATGCTGGTGAGAAGGTTATTGGATTTCTTCCTAAAGCAAAAGAATTTAATCTTTTCAAACGTAGTGATAACTACCCTTTCTTCTTAGATTTTAATATTCCTGCGCATACCATTTCCTCTTTTGACTTTACAAACTATGATCACTACCATGGCGTAGGTGATGAGGCAGATAAAATGGATATTGATTTTATGGAAGGACTTATCAAAAAGCTAATCCCAGGAATCACTGGAATGGCAAATAGCCCTAACAAAGAGATTAAAATGAACTAATGAAAAGAATCATAATTACAGGCACGAGTAGAGGGATAGGTTTTGAGCTTGCAAAGAAGTTTGCAAAAGAAGGGCATCAAGTACTTGCGCTTTCGCGAAAGCATACTCCTTGTGCAGATTTAAATTTACAGAATCTTACTGCATTTCCATTTGATATAACAGATGCTTCACACTTTCAAAAAGTAGTAGATTTTATAGAAAGTGATTGGGAAGGAGTCGATGTGCTCATAAATAATGCGGGTGCTTTACTTAATAAGCCGTTTGCTGAGACTACCGTTGCAGATTTTGAAATGGTGTACAAAGTAAACGTCTTTGGCGTTGCCGAGTTAACGCGAACGGTACTTCCATACATGACCTCTGGTGCACATGTAGTAACGGTCTCTAGTATGGGCGGAATACAAGGAAGTATGAAGTTTCCAGGTCTTGCAGCTTATAGCTCAAGTAAGGGGGCGGTAATCACATGGAGTGAATTACTAGCAGAAGAATATAAAGAACAGGGAGTAGCATTTAATGTACTTGCTTTAGGAGCTGTACAAACAGAAATGCTAGAAGAAGCATTCCCTGGATACCAAGCGCCGTTGACGGCAATACAAATGGCAGATTATCTATCTAATTTTGCGTTAACAGGAAATCAATTTTACAACGGTAAAGTGTTGCAAGTTTCTGCTAGTACGCCGTAAGTAGCAAGTAATTTTAAAAACGATTTATAGTTGACGTGGTAGAAGTCCTCAAGAAATATATCCCAGAAAGAGCGGCTGCTCCAGTTTTTGCATTAATAAAGGAACATGCTGTTTATCTCAAGATTGTAAATGAGCGGGTAACAAGGCACGGAGATTATAGAATACTGGCAGATGGACAGCACCAAATCACCGTAAACGTAAGTCTCAATCAATACAGGTTTTTAGTCACTTTAGTGCATGAAATAGCGCACTTAGTTGCTTTTAAAAAGTATGGGAGAGCGATAAAACCTCATGGTAAAGAATGGAAACATACGTTTCAATTCTTGATGTTACCCTTTATAAGGCCAGAAATCTTTCCAGCAGATTTATTACCTTATCTAGCAAGGCATTTTAAAAATCCTAAAGCGAGTAGTGATACAGATGCTCATCTTTCTGTAGCGCTAAAGAACTATGACCCACCTAGTGATAAAAATTATATATTTGAATTACCCATGGGATCTACATTCCAGATTTATAATGGGAAGATATTTAAAAAGGGTAAAAAACGTGTAAAACGTTATGAATGCATAGAGGTAAGTACAGGTAGAACATATCTATTTCAGCCTAACGCAGAGGTAGACATCATAGATTAGAAATTATGGAAAATACTAAGAATTATTACGCATTGTTAATGGCTGGAGGTGTAGGCTCTAGATTTTGGCCCGTGAGTACTCAGGCTTTTCCAAAACAGTTTCATGATATGCTTGGCACCGGGGAAACCTTGTTGCAAAAGACATTCAATCGTCTAGCTAAGATTGTTCCAGAAGATCAAATTCTCATACTTACAAATACAGATTATAATGATCTCGTAAAGGAGCAGCTCCCTAATATCAAACAAAAAAATATTGTTCTTGAGCCTGCAATGCGTAACACGGCACCTTGTATCCTTCTTTCTGCATTAAAGGTGGAAAAAGAAAATCCTGATGCTGTGATGGTCGTAGCTCCTAGTGATGCGTGGATAGAAGATGAAGATGCCTTTGTAGAAGATCTTCAGAAGGCTTTTGATGCAGCTCAACAAGAAGAAACTATAGTCACTTTAGGTATACAGCCTAGCTTTCCAAATACTGGTTACGGTTATATAAATTATGATAAAAGTGATAACGCTTTCGCGAAAGCGGTAAAACGTTTTACAGAAAAACCAGACTATCCTACTGCCAAAGAATTTGTAGCAAGTGGAGAATATCTCTGGAATGCTGGTATGTTTATATGGAGTGTAAAAACGGTCGTAAACAGTTTTAAGTCTTTTTTGCCGGATATGTACAGTTTACTCAATGAGGGTAATGCGGTGTATAATCTGCCAGAAGAGCAAGATTTTATAAATGAAGCGTACCCCAAAGCAGAGAATATAAGTATTGATTTTGGAGTGATGGAGAAGCATCAAAACGTAAAAGTGGTTCCGGCAACTTTTGACTGGAATGACCTAGGTACTTGGGGATCTCTTTATGATAAAATGGAAGGGACTTCTGGAAAAGATGCCGTTGTAAATGCGCGCATAATCGCAACAAATACCTCAGGAAACATCATTAGAACTGCTAGTAATAAAGTGGTAGTAGTAGACGGACTTAAAGATTATATAATCGTCGAAAAAGAAGATGTTCTCGTTATTGTGCCTAAAAGCAAGGAGCAAGACATCAAAGAAATACGCAATGAGGTGCAGTCTAAATTTGGTAATAACTTAGGATAGTGGAAAACAAAGATAATATAGGGGCAAATCCAGATTCAAAGCCCAGCGAACTCAATATTGATCCTAACGAGGATATGAGAGATGAGGCAAAGGGTCTCTGGGAAAGTATAAAAGAATTTTTAAGTGATCTTCTTGATATTAGAGAAGATACAGATAGATCTACCACGGTAGAGGCTATTCGTAAAGACATACCTTTTAAAGGTCATAATGCGTGGATTCTTATTTTTTCCATTTTTGTTGCGAGTATTGGACTCAATGTAAGTAGTACCGCTGTAGTAATAGGGGCCATGCTTATAAGTCCGCTTATGGGACCTATAGTTGGTATAGGGCTTTCTATAGCTATAAATGACGCTATCATGATGAAGCGATCATTTGTAAACCTTGCAGTGATGATAGTGCTAAGTGTGCTTACGGCCACCTTATATTTTAGTTTATCACCGGTTAAAGAAGTAACGCCAGAATTAATGGCGCGTACTTGGCCTACTATATTAGATGTGTTTATTGCAATTTTTGGTGGTCTTGCGCTTATTGTTGCTAAGACAAAATCAGGTACTATTGCTAGTGTGATATTTGGTGTTGCAATTGCTACCGCCTTAATGCCACCACTATGTACTGTAGGTTATGGTCTTTCTCAATCCATTATAGGCAACAGTGAGGGGCTTTATTGGGCGTTAGGAGCATTATATCTTTTCTCCATTAATGCTGTGTTTATAGCACTTGCTACATTTACCGTATCAAAACTTCTCAAGTTTCCGCTGGTAAAATATGCAAACCAAAAGACTCGAAAGCGTACTACGCGTATGGCAACTCTTATTGCTGTATTAGTTTTAGTGCCTAGTGTATGGACATTTTTAAGATTACTTAATCAGCAAATCTTTATAACCAGAGCAAAAGCTTTTGTTACCAATACAATCAAGTACGAGGGAGCAGAGATTGTAAAAGAAACCGATGATGCAGAGAAGAGACGTATAGATATTTACCTGATAGGAAAGCTAGTGCCGCAAAATCTCATTACCCAATGGGAGGATGAGTTTAAAAAGACCGAAGATTGTGAGAATTGTACCTTAGTCGTACATCAAGGTGCAGATCAAAGTGGCGAACTCGCAGCAAGATTAAGTACAGAGGTACGCTCTGGTATTCTTGAAGATCTATATGTAAAAAATCAAGAAGCAATGACTTCTAAGGATGAGCAAATTCGTCTTCTGGAGAATGAGGTGACCCAGCTTCGAGGTACAGCTTTACCATTTGCGTCTATGCGCAATGAGGCAAAGATTAATTATGATGGGCTTAAACGATTTGGTTATGCTACAGAGATTACTACAGACTTTTCTGGAGGTATTGATACCTTAACGGTAGTTCGAGTAGAATGGGCAGATAGCTTGTCTCAAAGCGTAAGAAATAAACAGCAGCAAAAACTAGGGCAATGGATAAAAGAGCGTTTTAGTCTTGATACCGTAGTCGTAAATGGTAATGTTTGGAGAAAGAAATAAAATTACTGTTCTTTAGTGTATAGGACAGTTTCTTAAATACCTAGGTATAATATTAAAGCGCTATAATTCTTTATAATGGCGCTTTCGCGAAAGCGTAACAATTAAGAGTTTTGTGCTTCTCTTACCATTTTAAATAGGTTTGAGGAGTACACAAAATTTGTAACGTCTCTATTGTCTGTTTTAAAGATTTCATCTTTCGTTCCTTCCCAGGCTAGGTGGCCTTTCTGAAGGTATACAATATGATCCCCTATTTCCATCACAGAGTTCATATCATGTGTATTAATGATGGTTGTAATATCCTGTTCTATGGTAATCTCTCTAATAAGATTGTCAATTACGGTAGCAGTATTTGGATCTAGTCCAGAGTTAGGCTCATCACAAAATAAATATTTTGGATTGTTTACAATAGATCTAGCGATAGCTACACGCTTTTGCATTCCTCCAGATATTTCTGAAGGTAACTTATGGTTTGCATTCTCTAGATTAACGCGGTTGATGACCACATTTGCTCGTTCTATGCGTTCCTTCTTTTTCATCTTTGTAAACATCTTGAGCGGGAAAGCGATGTTTTCTTCTACAGTCATAGAATCAAACAAGGCGCTGCCTTGAAAAACCATCCCTATCTGCTCTCTAAGATCACGTTGATGCTCATCATCAAGTTCTGAGTATGGATTGCCATCGTAGATTATTTGTCCGCTGTCGGGCTTAAATAGGCCTAACATCGTTTTTAAGAATACCGTTTTACCAGATCCAGAAGTACCTATAATAAGATTAGTCTTACCAGATTCAAACTTGGTTGAGAATCCTTTTAAAACTTCGTTGTCACCAAATGACTTTCGTATTTCTTTTACTTCAATCATCTAGCTTAGTAATAATTGGGTGGTTATAAAATTCACTAGTATAATCGCCACACTTGTCCATACGAACGAAGTTGTACTCGCTTTTCCTACTTCGAGAGCTCCACCTCGCATAAAATACCCATGATAAGCTGGGATAGTTGCTAGTAAAAAAGCAAATAAGAACGTCTTGAAAAACGCATAGAACAGTTGGAAAGGTATAAAGTCTTGTTGAAGTCCAGATAAAAAGTCATTACTAGGAGCAAACCCTCCATATACTGCGGCTGTATAAGCACCTATAATTCCTAAAAACATCCCTATTGCAATAAGGAATGGATAGATTAACATCGCAACAATTTTAGGAAATACTAAGTAATTAAGAGAGTTGATTCCCATAACTTCTAGTGCATCTATTTGCTCTGTAACACGCATGGTACCTATGCTTGAAGTTATAAATGATCCTACCTTACCAGCCATAATAACAGATACAAATGTAGGAGCAAATTCAAGTATAATAGACTGTCTTGCAGCAAACCCTATTAACGATTTTGGCAATAGCGGGTTGTTTAAGTTGAGTGCCGTTTGTATAGCAACAACAGCACCTACAAAGAAGGATATAAATGCAACAATACCTAATGACCCAATGATTAGATCATCAATTTCTTTAAAAATAAGATCACGAAGTACCTTGCCCTTTGTAGGTTTTACAAAGGTATTTTTTATCATTAAGAAATATTCACCTATAGAGTGTAGGTACGACATTGACGATGTTTAAGTGGCTAATGTAGGTATTAATACGATTGTTAAAATAGTATTTAAGATAGGTTTATGACTACTGCTGTTTTAGTAATTTCTTCATTTTGGCATGAATAGCAGTATTCTCATAGATTCCCATGAACTCAGAAGCGCCAGGTCCGTAAGCAAAAACTGGTACCATAGTAGCACTGTGTCCACCTGTAGAAAATGATGGTTCTATCGTGTTATAATCTCCCGCTTTTGATGCAAGTGTAAATCCACCCGTCTCATGATCTGCAGTTACAATAACGAGTGTGTTTCCATCTTTCTCGGCATAATCAAGCACTTGACCTATCACTGTATCAAAGTCAATTAGTTCGCTTATTAAGTACTCACTATCATTATTATGCCCGCCCCAGTCTACTTGAGAACCTTCTACCATTAAGAAAAAACCTTTCTTATTTTGAGAAAGTTTCTTGATGCCAAGTTTAGTAGCGTCATACAAGAAAGAACCACGACCATCTAAAAATTTAGGCATCCCACTGTCTGCTAGTAAGAAACCATAGTTCTTATCTTTTTTTAATGAAAGCATAGGATCGAGTCTGTCTAAGTACATTTCATAGCCCTTAGATTCAAGTGTTGCTACGAGATTATTTCCGTCTTCTCTATTTTCAAAATATTTACGTCCTCCACCAGCAAAAAAGTCAACGCCAGAGTTGATGATATCTTCGGCAATTTCTAACTCCATCTTTCTAAACTTTTGATGAGCATAAAAACTTGCAGGAGTTGCATGAGTGATGGTTGAAGTTGCTATAACACCTGTAGCAAAACCTCTTTTTTCTAGATCTTCAAGAATAGTTGGTGCAGCGATGGTGTCTGTATTAACTCCAATAGCTCCATTATATGTTTTGAAACCTGTAGAAAAAGCCGTAGCTCCACTAGCCGAGTCTGTAATCAAATCACTTGCCGAAGAAGTTTTAATGAGTCCTATCGTTTTAAAACGATCATAATTAGACGGCTGCGTATTATAATATTGACTAGCAGAAATCTGGCTCAAACCAGTACCATCTGCTATCATAAGTATAATGTTCTTAGGTTTTTTATTTTGTGCTGTACTGCTTACAGATGCACAAGATATGGTCATACCTATTACACATAGCGATAGATATTTTGATATAGACTGTATATTCATTGTAGTAAAGATTTAAGCAAAAGTAATTAATGTCTCAGTGACAATTTTAAAGATTAGGTTAAGAATTAGACACCAAGCTTAGATCTTATTCCTTTCCATCGTAAGTTTCTTATAAATGTGCCTTCTTGTGTACTTACAAGGTGATCTTTATTAGATCGCTTTGCGCGAAAATATCCGCGCAAATAATCCTTAGTTAAAAGCAAGTTTCCTTTGCGATTTGCTAACTTGATTGATGCTATCAAAGTAAGCCAAAAGCCGTATCTCATTCCATAGAATGCTTCTCCTTGTTTGAATTGTGCTGCTTTGTTGTAGGTATTGCCTGTTGGTTTTAGGTGTTTTACATGCAGGGTGTCGTTTGTGATAACCTGCCAGTTATAATATTTTGCAAGAAGCTCATCGATGGTGTCCCATCCCATTGCTGGTTTTAGACCACCTATTTCTTTAAAACATTCTTTTCTATACGCTTTAAGTGCGCCGCGTATGTGGTCTTTGTTAGTTAGGTTTTCAAGAACCCAATTTCCATCTTTTTCAACATAACAAAAACCTCCAGCCATTCCGATGCGAGGATTTTTTTCAAATTCATCAGCAATAGTCTCTAGGTAATTCACCGGAAAAATAAGATCTGCATCAAATTTGCAAAAGATATCATAGTCTTCATCAAGCGTGTTTATACCTTTTTGAACGGCTTGTATTACTTTACTGCCAGGTAGATGTATATCGCTGCTGGTTGTATTGAGAAGTTCTATGAAAGAGTGCGCTTTCGCGAAAGCGTAAATTATCTGCTCACTATCATCTGTACTTTGGTCATTGATCACAACTACCTTTTTAGGAAGCAATGTTTGTGCAACTAAGGAGTCTAGTGTTTGTTTTATAAACTCGGCCTCATTGTGACAAGGTATGACGATGTAGAAATTCATTATGATTTGCGTTCGGCATAAATCAAGTAATAGCGGGGAGTAACCATTCTTAGTAGTGGTCTAATTCCTAATTTCTTAACGGGATTTGTAAACTTCTCACGTCTCTTAATTTCCCAACCAGCTTTTTCAAAAAGCCAGTCAAATTGCCAATCTTCAAATTCATGGTAATGTCTGTCCCACATATCGGTCTTAGAACGATAGGCAGGGGAGAACCATAGTTTTAATGGGATGCTCGCTACAATTTTATCTGCCTTTATATCTTGCAGTACATTAAAAGGGGCGATTAGGTGTTCAAAAATCTCAAATGCAGTAATCACTGTTGCATCTGTTTGTTGCACAGCGCTTGTATCTATATCCAGATCTTCTCCCGATGTATTTTGTACAGTGTATCCTTCAAGTTCCATAAAATCTACAAACGGGTTACGTACACCAAGATCAAGAATATGCTCATTTGTATCAGGAATTACTTCCTTGAGAAAATTGATGGTGTGCTTATACCGTTTGTTTGGAAAAGTGTTTTCGTACACGTTTAATAAAGATTTACAGTTAGTAACACTCAAAAAGGAGCTTATTTGCTCGTTTAATTAATAGCGATATACCATAGCATTGATATTCATACCAGCACCTACACTCGCAAAAATAACAACATCACCTTTATTGATCTCGTGATTTTCTAGAGCTCCTTGACGTACTAAGTCAAATACTGTAGGAACCGTAGCAACAGAGCTGTTACCTAGTGTGTTGATGCTCATAGGCATAATATGCTCAGGCATTTCTAAGTCGTGAAGTTTGTAAAAACGACTTACAATTGCCTCATCCATCTTCTCGTTTGCTTGATGGATAAATATTTTCTTAACGTCTGCTATTGTACAGCCACTATTTTCAAGGCATGTTTTCATGGCTTGAGGTACTTGTGTGAGCGCAAAATTATAAATCTTACGACCGTACATTTTTATGTACTTAGTTTGCTGTTCTGCTTCGGTGTTATAAGAAGATCCGTTAAATAGGAAATAAGCTTCATCATAGGTGAATGTAGCTGTCTCAAAAGATAAGATTCCAGTGTTGCTATCATCTTGCTCAATAATCGATGCTCCGGCACCATCACTGTAAATCATGCTATCTCTATCGTGATCATCTACCACGCGAGAAAGCATTTCAGTACCAATTACAAGACATTTTTTTGCCATTCCTGCCTTGATATATGCTTGCGCTTGAATGACACCTTCAATCCACCCTGGACATCCAAAGAGAATATCATAAGCAACGCACTTAGGGTTTTGGATACGTAAGTTGTGTTTAATACGTGATGCAAGACTAGGTACAATATCGCTAAAGTTTGATCCTTTTTGCACATCACCATAATTGTGAGCACAGATAATGTAGTCTAGTGTTTCAGGGTCTACTCCTGAGTCTTTAATAGCTTTTAGGGCTGCTTGCGTTCCCATATCTGAGGATTGCATACCAGCAGGTGCATAGCGTCGTTCTGAAATACCAGTGATGGCTTTGAACTTTTCTATAATGATACCATTTTCAGATTTAATGGCAGAGCCATCCATATTCAAAAATTGATGTTTTTGAAAGTTGTCATTTTTTGTTACGACTTCTGGAATGTAGCTGCCTAAACCTGTTATCTTAATTGCCATATAGGGTATTTTGTAAGGAGGTAAAGTTAATGAAACAGAATGGGATTGCCCGATGTCATAACTGTTCCTATTTATTTTGTGAAATCCATAATAATTAGCTGTTTTTAGCTACTTATCAGCGAGAACTTTACCGTTATTAAATTAATCTTGATGTATGTATAAAATAGCAAAGGTCAAAATGCTAGATTTTGACCTTTACTTATGAGATCATCTCAATTTTGACGATGTTTTTATCAAAATAATAGATGTTTCAATTATTGTGCATTTATGCTTCCATGTATTCCTCAATAGGAGCACAAGTACATATTAAATTACGATCACCATAAGCGTCATCTACACGACGCACAGTAGGCCAGAATTTATTTTCTGCAACATAGCTTAACGGGTAAGCTGCTTTCTCTCTAGAGTATGAGAACTCCCAAGTGTCTGCAGTGACCATTGCTAGTGTATGCGGTGCATTTTTCATAATGTGGTTAGGCTCATCAGAACTTGCCGTGTCAATTTCCTTTCTAATAGAAAGCATAGCTTCACAAAAACGATCTAGTTCTTCTTTGCTTTCACTTTCTGTAGGTTCTATCATCATAGTTCCTGCTACTGGGAAAGAAACCGTAGGAGCGTGGAAACCATAATCCATAAGACGCTTTGCGATATCTGTTACTTCGATACCATGAGCCTTAAATGGACGACAATCTATAATCATCTCGTGTGCAGCACGACCGCGTTCTCCTACATATAAACATTGGTAAGCGCCGTCAAGACGCTCTTTGATGTAGTTTGCATTAAGAATAGCATACTCAGTAGAGTGACGTAATCCTGGCTCACCTAGCATAGTGATGTATGCGTAAGATATAAGACATGCAAGTGCAGATCCCCATGGAGCTGCGCTTATTGCAGTAATGGCTTGCTCACCACCTGTAGTAATTACTGGGTTAGTAGGTAAGAAAGGGACTAGTTGTTTTGCAACACATATAGGTCCTACTCCTGGGCCACCTCCTCCGTGAGGAATAGCAAACGTTTTGTGTAGGTTTAAGTGACATACATCTGCGCCAATTGCTCCTGGGTTTGTAAGGGCAACTTGTGCGTTCATGTTTGCACCATCCATATATACTTGACCACCGTGCTCATGTATAAGTGATGTGATTTCTTTTACAGCACTTTCATATACTCCATGCGTAGATGGGTATGTGATCATAAGTGCAGCAAGGTTGTCTTTGTGCTTCTCTGCTTTTTCACGTAAATCATCTACATCGATGTTTCCGTTTTCAAGTGCTTTTGTAACTACTACTTTCATACCGGCCATTACCGCACTTGCAGGATTGGTTCCGTGTGCAGATGATGGGATAAGGCAGATGTTTCTGTGGCTATCTCCACGAGATTCGTGGTATGCACGTATTACCATCAGTCCGGCATACTCTCCTTGAGCGCCAGAGTTAGGTTGTAATGATGTACCTGCAAAACCTGTAATCTCCGTAAGTTGATCTTCTAGTTTTTTAAGCATAGTCTGGTATCCTTCTGCCTGATCTAATGGTGCAAATGGGTGCATATTCCCCCATTGCGGATCAGAAAGTGGTAACATCTCAGACGCTGCATTAAGCTTCATTGTGCAAGAACCTAGAGATATCATTGAGTGATTTAATGATAAATCTTTACGCTCTAGTTTTTTGATGTAACGCATCAATTCTGTTTCAGAATGATAGCTATTAAATACTGGAAGTTGTAAGAATGAAGTCTCACGAGCTACACTTGCAGGAATCGCGTTTCCTTCGGCAATTTCAGATATAACGATAGTTTCTTTTGAGTACGCTTTCGCGAAAGCGGAAACTATATCATTTACATCTTGTAAGGTGGTAGCTTCATGTATAGAGATGGCTACAGTCTCTGCGTCTGGGTAATGGAAGTTGATTTCCATTTCTTGTGCTACGGCAGCAACTTTGGCAGCATCTGCTTTTATTTGTATAGTGTCAAAATAACTCTCGTTAGTTTGATACAACCCTAGTTGTTCAAGTGCATCTGCAACAGTAGCTGCAGTGTTGTGAACCTTATTTGCTATATTTTTTAATCCCTCTGGGCCGTGATATACACCGTACATTCCCGCCATAACAGCAAGTAATACCTGAGCAGTACAGATGTTTGAAGTTGCCTTATCACGTTTGATGTGTTGCTCACGCGTTTGAAGCGCCATACGCAGGGCACGCTTACCATCAGTATCTTTTGTTACTCCAATGATACGCCCTGGGATGCTTCTTTTATATTCTTCCTTAGTAGCAAAGTATGCTGCGTGAGGACCTCCGTATCCTAGTGGAATACCAAAGCGTTGTGTAGTACCTACTACCACGTCTACTCCAAATTCTCCTGGAGCGCGCAGTTTTACAAGGCTCAGTATATCTGCTGCTACAGCTACTTTAATATCTGCTGCATTTGCATTTGCTACAAAACCTGCATAGTCAAATACTTTTCCAGATACACCTGGATATTGTAAGATGGCTCCAAAGAACTCTTTAGAAAAATCAAATTCCTCATGATTCCCTATTACTAGTTCAACACCTATTGGCGTTGCACGGGTTTGTAATAAAGAAAGCGTTTGAGGTAAGATTTCTTCAGATACAAAGAATTTGTTTACCTCTGCCTTTTTCTGATCACGGCTACGTACAGAAAATAGCAATGCCATTGCTTCTGCAGCTGCGGTAGACTCGTCAAGTAAAGATGCATTTGCAAGCTCCATACCCGTAAGATCTGTGATCATGGTCTGGTAGTTAAGCAATGCTTCTAGACGTCCTTGAGCAATCTCTGCTTGGTAAGGAGTGTAAGCCGTGTACCATCCCGGATTTTCTAGAATATTACGCTGTATTACCGCTGGTGTAATCGCTTGGTTGTATCCTAGACCTATAAAAGATCTAAAAATTTTGTTTTTATTAGACAGTGCTGTGATATGTGCAGCAAACTCATGCTCGCTTAGCGCAGGGTCTAGCGTAAGGTTGTTCTCAAGTCTAATGTTATCAGGAATAGTCTCAAATATGAGTTGCTCGATAGTTTCAGCGCCTACGGTTTTAAGCATCTCAGGAAGATCACTTCTACGCGGGCCTATATGGCGTAATGCAAACGAATCTGTATTCATCGTATTGAATATTTTTAGGTGTCACAAAAATAAGGCAACGAAATCGATTTTTACGACTTATTTGCCTCATAGCGAGCTAATGTTTTCAACGGAAATGCAACCTTATTAACAGTTGTAGTATTTTTGTCTAATGCAGTTGTTTAAACGTGTTTTTGACTTTTATATAAACAGTAGTATCCACGTGAGCTTAGCCGTGGTTGCATTAGGGTGGGTGACTTGCTTGTCTTTAGACATAAACGTTAATTACGAGTTGCTCGCATTTTTATTTTTTAGCACAGTGACTGGCTATAATTTTGTTAAATATGCCGAAATAGCTGGTTTACACCATCGAAGCCTAGCAAAATCATTAAAATCAATACAAGTTTTTTCTGTTTTTTGCGGAATTGGGATGATTGTAACGGCATTTTGGCTCCCACTAGAAGTGTGGGTGGCTTGTGGTATTTTGGGGTTAATCACGCTACTGTATGCAGTTCCATTTTTTCTTCCAGCAACAAGCGCAGATAATAATAAAGGAAATTTAAGAAGCATCTCTGGTGTAAAAATTTACATCATAGGTCTTGTATGGGCAGGAGTGACGGTGTTATTACCAGTTTTAGAGCATGGCCTCTCCATGTACTGGGATGTTTGGGTGTTATTTACACAGCATTTTCTTTTTGTAATCGCTCTCATGATTCCATTTGAGATAAGAGATACGAGTTATGACCTCGCCTCTTTACGTACGCTTCCTCAAGTAGTAGGCATAAAAAAAGCCAAAATCATTGGTGTGATTTGGCTTTTCTTATTTTTAATTCTAGACTTCTTAAAGGACGACCTATCTATGCCGATGTTAACTACACACTTAATAATTGTAGCAGTGGTTGTGGTTTGTATAACGCTTTCGCGAAAGCGTACTTCAGCTAAGAGTTATTTTACATCCTTTTGGGTAGAGGGAATCCCGCTACTTTGGTTAAGTCTAGCGTTGTTATTTAATTATTTACTTGATTAAGTTGCTCTTGAAGGCGTTGCTTCATGAGTTCTTTATCAGACATAGAAACTGTTTCTACCGATGGATTTTTTATTGCTTTACTAAGCTTTCCATTACGAGAAGAATATTTTCTACAAGCTCTACAATAGATAAGGTGAAAACTTAATTTTATTTTATCTATTAATGAAGCCTCGTTATACTGGTTCTTGTCGCAGATGTGGTTAGCCTCTTGACATTCAGTTTTTAATTTCATTTTTTTACTTTTAATTATTCTAGATACTTATAGCCAATTTTTCTCCATACAGCTTGCCATAGCTGTACGGGCTCTGTGGATAATTACCCAAAAGTTAGACGGAGTAATATCAAATTCATTACAAATTGCTTCAGTATCAAAGTCGTCTATTGTTTTCATCTTAAAAATGCGAGCTTGCTTTTCTGGTAATTTACCTAAGCAATTAAAAATAGCCTCGCCTAGTTCCTCATTTTCTATGCTATCCTCTGCAGTTTTATCAAAGGGATCTGCAACGCGCTCTTCTAGCCAGTCGCCCTCGCTCTCGTCATCTTTATAGTTAATATGTACTTCTGCCTTTCCTTTCTTAGAGTTTGTCTTGCGGTAGTGATCAATGATTTTACGCTTTAAAATGGAAATGAGCCACGTGCGTTCTGTAGCTTCTCCTTTAAAGTTTTTCATTGACTTAAGACCTGCGAGAAAAGTCTCAGAAATTAAGTCTCTTGCCATGTCGCGATCATTCACGCGGGCGATGGTGTAATTAAATAGGTAGTCCGAGTACTGGTCTACCCATTTTGTGGGGTCTATTTGGTTAGTGGACATAAGTAATCTGTCGTATATTTTTTCAAAAATAACATAAAACTGATTAGCATATTGATTTTTAGAGCAATCAAGACCAGATACTTCATTTGTGAATAGCGGTAATTGCCACTTATCTATTTAGATAAAACTATTTTTTATAGAATGATTACGTACTTTCAAAAAGCGAGTAAGGTGTCTTTTTATGAATAAGTAGTCAAAAATTTCTCCTATGAAACCAAAGGGAACTTTATATGAAAGTACATCTGTCATTACTGTAGTTTTACCTACTTCTTTAAAGTAATGTTCATGTTTAAAGTTCTTGAAATTGCCTGTAATCATTTCGTCCACAAAATAACTGGGCGACTTAAGCTCAGTGATGAGACTCTGATGAGTAAGCCATAATCCTAAGTGTTTACCTCGCCAAGTAACAGTTTCCCCTTTATTTATAAGTCCAGATGTTATGCCATCTATTACCTTTTCTTGCGTTTGTGACGCAGATTTTTTGTGAAAATCAATATCACGTGATCTATCAAAGACATTCTTTGTAGAGGCATTTATTTTAGTTGTGAGGCGTATAGTGGTCATATTAATAAATCTTTTAAAGCCTTGTCTAGTTGGTCGTGCTTAAATGTAAAACCCTCTTCTAGTAATCGTTCTGGGATTACATTTCGGCTTTTAAGTAATAATTCGGTTTCTGTTCTTATAACAAAGGCGCCCACTTCCAGCACTGGTTTAGGAGAAGGGATGCCAAAAGGTATTTTAAGAGTATCACGCATCAATGACATAAGATGTGCATTTGTGGTGGGCTTAGGTGCCACTATATTAATTGGTCCTTTTATATGGGAATGATTGATTAGAAAGTCAAGACTTCGTAAAAAGTCTTCTTCATGAATCCAGCTAAATTTCTGCTTCCCAGCACCTTGTTTTCCTCCTAGTCCTAGTTGGGTGATTTTTTTTATGGGTTGCAAGGCTCCGCCATTTTTGCCAAGCACAATAGATGTGCGCAACGCAATCTTACGCGTTTGAGGCGTCATGCTTGAGAAGAATGCATCTTCCCATGCTTTTGCCACACTTACCGAAAACCCAGTACCTATTTCTCCATTGCTTTCGGTCCTTTTCCTATCTAGCGAGTGACGATATATAGTTGCTGTAGATGAATTGAGCCATACAGATGGAGGATTTTTGCATTGTGCAATTGCCTTACCTATAATGGTGGTAGTATCTACACGTGAGTTCATGATGAGGTATTTATTTTTATTCGTATAGCGACAGTCTACAGAGCGCCCAGCCATATTAATAACTACATCTGCATCTTCAAATTCTAGCTCCCAGCCAGAGAATGTTTTTGCATCCCAAAGAACCGTTCTCACGTTGTCATGTTGTGGTTTTTGCTTTCGCGAAAGCAAAACAATCTCACCAAAGCTATCCCCAAAATAATCAGTTAAGAGCGACCCTAAAAAGCCGCTCCCACCTGATATGATTAATTTTCTCATGATGATGTAATGTTAAGCTTGTTGAGGTTGAATAGCTCTAGATTTTCTACGACCTCTGAAAAATAGCAATAAGTTAAGGAATAGCATAGCTCCTAAGTAGATTGAAAAACCACCTATTTTACTACTTAAAATTTCAATGAGACTCTGGTAAGTTTCATCAAAGCGATAATCACTAATCTTTAAGATAAGTAACCCAAACCCAAGATTAAGGAGGTAGAATCCTACTTCAAAAAGCTTGTTTGTAGCATTTGCAATCTCTTCTTTTCCTTTAAAAATGTCAAGCATAAATGTTTTTCCATTCTTAAAAAGCGTGCGCGAGACAAAAAATGTCAACAATAGAATAACAGGTAAGTAAATAAAATAGCCGATGATAATTTTTGAAGTTTCCATAATTTAAAATTTAGATAGTGATTGTTTATTAAAAAGTAATTGTAAGCCTGCGATGTTTATATAATGAAGCGCTGCAAGAAGCATAATTATTTGTCCAGCATGAGAAGCAATGTTTGATATAATATCATGAGGAGTGGTGATTGCAGTCCAAGTAGAAATCATATACACGGAGTATCCAAGATTTACGAGGTAATAACCTACTAGCAATACTTTATTGATATATGTACATAATTCGAGATTGTCTGGCATCAAGCTTGCCACAAACACATTGCCATTGCGATAGCAGATTGTACCTACTCTTATGATAACTACACTCATTAGAAGTCCATAAATACTGTATGCGATGATGTTATAGTTCATGACGAGTAGATTTTAATTCATCATTGAGACTAAGTGCTCTTGAGATATAAAGAGAGTAAAATGCAAGGAGTCCAGCTGAAATTAAACTGACTACAAAAACGAAGTCTTTTGCATAAACAAACTCTTCACCAAAGTATAGAAAAGACAATGTAGCCATAACTAGTAACCCATAAAGAATAAGATGTTTTTTAAATAGGGTAGGTATCTTTTTCCAATAGCATATGTGTATTAAATAAAGAATGATCTGAGTAGCGCCTGTAGCCATCATAAATATCAATCCAAAATATGGTACGATAAAGAGAATCAAATTAATGATTACAATGACTTTGTTGATTTTGTAGATAGTTCTCATAATATTATACTTTCAGAAAATAATGAAACATTTAATTCAATAAAAAGCACATATTTCAGTGCTTGTTATGTTGAGTTTGAGAAGTATTACTTCATCAACTTTAATATGGTCTTAGTAATCCAGTTCTCTTTGTAATCTGTGATTTTTTCAAGCATACTATCGGCTCTGGAGACAAATTCATAGAGCTCGGCTGTTTTTGCTTTAAAGTGAGCGGCTTCATTGGTGTCTGTGTTTTCTAGGTTAGTCACTTCTTCTAAGACACGTAATGTAGGTTTGATTTCTCGCTTGCTGCGCTCCTTTGCAATCTTCCTTGCAAGCTCGTCTATATTGCCTTCGGCTACAAAGTATTCTCTTCGCTCGCCGGCTTTGTATTCTTTAAAAATAATACCCCAGTCTATTAATGATCGTAAATTCATACTTGCATTACCACGTGAGATATGAAGCTCACTCATGATATCTTCCATGCTAAGTGCTTCTGGTGACACCATTAATAACGCATGGATTTGCGCCATGGTTTTATTAATTCCCCATTGAGATCCTAGGGCTCCCCAGGTTTGTATAAACTTATTTTTTGCTTGACTAAATTCCATGAGCCAAATATACGGATGTTATTGTAGTTTCAATAATAAATGAAAGATTATTTTTAATCAAAGCAATATTCTTATCTGTATTTTTGATTTTATGAACGTATTAGTGATCTCTACAGTATGGGTTGAGCCTACATCTTCAGCAGCGGGGAGCAGGATGTTGCAGTTATTAGATATAATGCTAGCAAAGGGCTGGAAGATTACTTATGCCAGCACGGCGGGAGTTTCAGAAAATGCTTTTGATCTAGAAACGCTAGGCATCACAACACAAGAGATACATGTAAATGATGAATCTTTTAACGCTTTCGCGAAAGCGTACCAACCCAACATCGTCCTTTTTGACCGATTTATGGCCGAAGAGCAATTTGGAT
Organism: Dokdonia sp. R78006; assembly: GCF_042466145.1. Taxonomy (NCBI): domain Bacteria; kingdom Pseudomonadati; phylum Bacteroidota; class Flavobacteriia; order Flavobacteriales; family Flavobacteriaceae; genus Dokdonia; species Dokdonia sp. R78006. The sequence goes on from NZ_JAXHBU010000001.1 coordinate 1,811,056, forward strand.
GGCGCATCGCAGAACAATGTCCAGAAGCTATAAAAATACTAGACACCGAAGATTTGCACTGTCTGAGAAAAGCACGGCAGCAGGCAGTAAAAGAGGATAGAGATTTCAGCGAACAAGATCTTATCTCTGATGTAGCCAAAAGGGAAATTGCCTCCATATATAGATGTGACCTTACATTAATGATCTCTCAGATAGAGATTGCATTGTTGCAAGACTTTTTTAAAGTACCTAGCTCACTTTTACATTACGTACCTTTTTTATTGCCAAAAGCACCAGCCGATTGTAAACCTTTTAATGAGCGGCAACATTTTATTGCGATAGGTAATTTTATACATCTCCCTAACTGGGATGCTACGCTAGCGCTTAAAAAGAATATTTGGCCACTTATTAAAAAAGAAATTCCCACAGCAGAGTTGCATATTTACGGTGCTTATCCATCTGAGAAAGTGATGCAACTACACAATAAGAAGGATGGATTTATTGTAAAAGGAAGAGCAGAAGATGCGCATGAAGTGATATTAAATGCACGTGTATTACTTGCTCCGCTACGTTTTGGGGCAGGTTTGAAAGGAAAGTTTATTGATGCAATGCAGTGTGGGACGCCATCTGTGACCACAACAATAGGGGCAGAGGGAATGCAACACGGCTTGCCGTGGAGTGGAGCAGTCACAGATGATGATGTTACTTTTGCAAGAGAGGCGATTACCTTATACAATAACGAGGTCTTATGGAAAAAAGCTCAGGATCAAGGAAAAGAAATCATTAATAAAAATTTTCAAAAAGAAGATTTTGAAGAAGATTTCATAGCGAGAACCAATGCCATTAAGGCTAATCTAAAAGCCAGCCGACTCAATAATTTTACAGGGCAAATGTTATTGCATCACTCGATGCGTAGTACAAAATTTATGTCTAAATGGATTGAGGAGAAAAATAAAAAGGAGCCCATATAATGAGCTCCTTTTGTAATCTGATTAATGTTTGACCTTAAATAAGTCCTGCACGTCGTAATAATGCTTCTGGTTTAGGTTCTTGCCCACGGAAACGTTTATACAATGTCATAGGGTCCTCTGTTCCTCCTTTTGAGAGTACGTGATCCTTAAACTTCGCAGCTACTTCTTTATTAAAAATACCTTCCTCTTTAAAGTATTCAAACGCATCTGCATCTAGTACTTCTGCCCATTTGTAGCTGTAATATCCCGAAGAATATCCACCTTGAAAGATGTGTGCAAATGCTGTACTCATACACGTCTCTGGAGTGTCAGGATATAAAGAAGTATCTCCAAAAGCTTTTGTTTCAAATACTTTTACATCCTTAATGTCACTCGGATCTTGACCATGCCATGACATGTCTAATAAGCCAAAGCTTAATTGGCGCAGGGTTCCCATTCCTTCTTGGAAGGTAGCGGCATCTTTTATTTTTTGAACTAAATCCATTGGGATTACTTCACCGGTCTCATAGTGCGTAGCAAAAAGCTCTAAAGCTTCTTTCTCATAACACCAGTTCTCTAGTACTTGACTTGGTAACTCAACAAAATCCCAGTATACAGAAGTTCCTGAGAGGCTAGGGTAAGTAGTATTTGCAAGCATACCGTGTAGCCCGTGTCCAAACTCGTGAAAGAGCGTAGTCACTTCGTTAAATGTGAGTAAAGATGGCTTGCTAGGTGTAGAAGGAGTGAAGTTACATACATTAGATATATGCGGGCGATCATTTACACCATTCTCAATTTTCTGTCCTTTAAAAGAAGTCATCCATGCACCACCACGTTTTCCTTTACGTGGGTGGAAATCTGCATAAAATAAAGATACGTAGTTTCCATCTGCATCTGTCACACGATAGGTTTTCACCTCTTTGTGATAAACGTCCACGTCATATACTTGTTCAAACTGCAGTCCAAACAGTCTTGTCGCAATTTCAAAAACTCCGTCAATTACATTTTCTAACTTGAAATAAGGTTTGAGTTGCTCGTCATCTAGGCTAAAGAGTTTTTTCTTAAGCTTCTCAGAATAATACGAACCATCCCACTTTTCTAAGCGATCAATGTTATCAAGTTCTTTTGCAAATTTTTCTAGTTGTTTAAATTCTTTCTGGGCAGCAGGTTTTGCTTTTTCTAGCAATTCGTTTAAAAAGCTTGTTACTTTTTCTGGCGTTTTTGCCATGCGTTCTTCTAGCACAAAATGTGCGTGTGTAGCATACCCAAGTAACTGTGCGCGCTCATGACGTAGATTTGCAATCTCCAGCGTGTTCTTTTGATTATCGTGCTCGTTGTTTTTAAATGCTCTACTCCCAAATGCAAGTGATAGCTCCTTACGTAGCTCACGATTATCTGCATACTTCATAAACGGAATGTAGCTAGGGTAATCAAGTGTTACTACCCATCCATCTTTTTCTCTAGAAGTAGCTTCGGCAGCAAATGCTTCTTTTGCACTATCAGGTATTCCTGCTAGATCTTTTTCATCGGTGATATGTAGCTCGTAGCTGTTTGTTTCGGCTAAAATGTTTTCGCCAAAACTCAGTTTTAATTGTGCTAGCGCAGTATCAATTTCGCGTAAGCGGGATTTTTTATCCTTTGGTAGGTTGGCTCCGTTGCGAGAGAAACTCTTGTATTTTTTATCGAGAAGTGTTTTTTCTTCTACGGTAAGGTCTAAACTGTCTTTTTGAGCGTATATATCTTGAATTCTAGCAAATAACTGCCCGTTAAGAGTAACGTCATTACTAAAAGCTGTGAGCAGTGGAGAAACTTCTTGTGCTATTTTCTGAATAGCTTCTGAGGTTTCGGCGCTATTTAAGTTAAAAAAGACGCTCGAAATACGATCTAGTTGCTGTCCTGCGTAGTCTAAGGCTGCGATGGTATTTGTAAAAGTAGCAGGCTCGTCGCTAGTAGCGATATCGTCTATTTCTTTACGACTTAAACGTATTGCTTCTTCAAAGGCTGGCTTAAAATGCTCGTCTTTAATTGTAGAAAAAGGAGCTTCATTAAAAGCTTGTAATAGCGGATTGTTTGTAAGCGACATGGACTTTTTATTTTGTAATTTTTTGAAAACATGTACTTTGTCGAAAAAAGCAGTCATGTTGTCGATAAATAGAATGAATTTTTTAAGTTTGTTTACGTAGAAAAAAACTAGAGTACTTTCACTTTAGTTTAAAACGATATTTCCCCCATCAATGTGTAGAAAAGGTTTGGTTAATATTTAGAATGGTTAATAAATACGTTATCATTTCCCAGTATACTGCATTGTTAGAGACCACCTTTTAGGTGGTCTTTTCTATTTAATGCTTTTTGCACCTTCTATAACCTTCTGCTTAAGCCCTTCCTTATAAGCTATTATTTTATCTTGTACTGCGCCATCTCTAGCCCCTAGAATCTGAGCAGCAAGAATACCTGCATTTTTTGCTCCATCTAGCGCCACAGTTGCAACAGGTACACCTCCTGGCATTTGTAATATGGAAAGGACAGAATCCCATCCATCTATAGAGTTACGAGATTTTACAGGAACACCTATTACTGGTAGTGGTGATAATGAAGCTACCATTCCAGGTAAGTGTGCAGCACCTCCAGCCCCAGCTATAATCACATTAATACCGCGAGTATGGGCATTTTTACCATAATCAAAAAGCTTCTCTGGTGTGCGGTGTGCGCTCACAATATCTACTTCTGTATCAATATTCATTTCTTTTAAGAAGTCTATAGCTTCTTGCATTACTGGCAGGTCGCTAGTGCTTCCCATTATGATTCCTACTTTCATAATATCTAATTTTTTATTGTGCAATTACACGTATGTTTTCTTTAACCTCTTGAGCTACTTGTCTTGCCTTTACAAGATTGTGATTTACAATGGTAACGTGTCCCATCTTACGGAAAGGTCTTGTTTCCTTCTTGCCATAAATGTGTGGTGTTACACCATCCATTGCCATAATTTGTTCTATGTTCTTATATTTTACTGCGCCTGTATGTCCCTCATCACCTACTAGATTTACCATTACAGATGCTACTTTACTATCTGTGTTTCCTAACGGTAAGTCTAAAATAGCTCTAAGATGTTGCTCAAACTGATTTGTAAAACTTCCCTCTATACTATAATGACCACTATTGTGTGGTCTAGGAGCCACTTCATTTACAAGAATCTCATCATCTTCTGTTTGAAACATCTCAACAGCAAGCAGACCTACATGGCCAAATGCTTTTGAAACCTGCTCTGCTATTGCGCGAGCTTTATTTGCAACATTCTCATCTATACGAGCGGGGCAAATTACATACTCCACTTGGTTTGCTTCTGGGTGAAATTCCATTTCTACCACAGGGTATGTCTTTACTTCGCCAGATACACTACGAGCTACAATTACTGCAAGCTCATTTTTAAATGGGATCATTTTTTCGGCGATGCATGGTACTTGAGGTAGGTGGTCTAAATCTTCGGCGGTTCTTACAACAGAGACTCCTTTTCCATCATATCCTCCCGTGCATGATTTCCAGATAAATGGAAACTCGATATCACTTGATGCTGTGTCTAAGTTTTCTTTTACCGCTTTCGCGAAAGCGTACTTTGTATATCCCGCTGTTGGAATATCATGTTGTGCATAAAAGTCTTTCTGTATCCCTTTGTCTTGTATGTTGCGCAACACAGATGGCTGCGGAAACACTTTCACCCCCTCTTTTTCTAGTGCTTCAAGGGCCTCTATATTTACACTTTCTATCTCAAAAGTAAGTACATCTACTTTTTTGCCAAAAGCGACTACCGTATCATAATCCATAAGACTTCCTTGCTCAAAATGATCACAAGCAATCTTGCTAGGAGCATCATCACTAGGGTCAAGCACATATGTCTGAATATCATACTTTCTAGTGTCATAAAGCATCATCTTACCGAGCTGGCCACCGCCTAAAATTCCAAGTTTAAACTGTGAAGAGAAGTAGTTTGTCATAATATTAAATCCCTTTTTAGGGGTTTTATGTGCAGACCTATGAGATCTAATTAAAAGTTATTTCTTTGATCAAACACAGCAGACTAACCACCGAAGCTCGATTTTTTATAGCATCTAATTACTGTTTTCAAAAGTACAAATTTCCTTAGGATGGAGTTTGAGAAGTGGTTGAAAAAAGTCCTTTTGAGATTTGGGTTTTGGGTTTAAGGCAATTGTCATTTCCTCTTGGTATCTTTGCCCTTTGTTATTATGAAAAATACCATCACACTACACGACCTCTCTTTTGAGAAATTTATTACAAAAACAAATGTGCAACATGCCGTAAACGGTGTGGCTGTGCGTCTTAATGAAGATTACAGAGGCAAGTGTCCAGTATTTCTTACGGTGCTTAACGGTGCATTTCTCTTTAGCTCAGAGCTTATTAAAAAGTTTGATCATGATTGTGAATTGAGCTTTATCAAGGTAGCGAGTTATGAAGGAACGCAACAAAGTGATGAAATTCATACCGTAATGGGAGCAGAGCCATCACTTAAAGGACGCGATGTGATTGTAGTAGAAGATATAGTAGACTCTGGGAATACTGTAGAGACGATAATAAAAATACTTAAAGACGAAGAGGTTGCTTCCTTTACGATAGCAACGCTACTTTATAAGCCAGACGCTTATAAAAAGCCTTATAAAATAGATTATATAGGGCTAGAAGTACCTAATGATTTTGTAGTAGGATATGGTCTAGACTATAATGGTCTGGGACGTAATCTTACATCCATTTATAAACTTAAAGAATCTACGATGACTAATCTGGTTTTATTTGGCCCTCCAGGTGCCGGTAAAGGAACACAAGCCGAAGTTTTAAAAGAAAAGTATAACCTAGTACATATAAGTACTGGTGATGTTTTTAGATATAATATCAAAAATGCTACAGAGCTAGGAACACTAGCAAAGTCATATATTGATAAAGGACAGCTTGTCCCAGATAGCGTAACTATAAAAATGCTCAACGCAGAGGTAGAGAAAAATGCTGATGCCAAAGGATTTATTTTTGATGGTTTTCCTCGTACAGAGGCTCAGGCAGAAGCGCTAGCAGTATTACTAGCAAGTAAGAATACTGGAGTTTCTGGTATGGTAGCGCTAGAGGTAGATGATGAAGTACTTGTGCAACGTTTACTAGAACGTGGTAAGACTTCTGGTCGTGCAGATGATGCAGATGAGGCTGTAATACGCAACCGCATAAAAGTGTATTATGCAGAGACTGCTATCTTAAAAGGATTTTATGAGAAGCAAGATAAGTACCATGGTGTTGACGGCGTAGGTACGGTGAGTGAGATTACAGATAGATTAAGTAAGGTGATTGACACCTTATAATAGTACTTGTGTACTTATATACAATTAAAGAAATAAAAGGCTAGCTGAAAGATGACTGAAGGAAATTTTGTAGACTATGTAAAGATTCACACCACCTCTGGAAATGGAGGTTCTGGTTCTGCGCATTTACACCGTGAGAAGTTTATTGAGAAGGGTGGTCCAGATGGAGGAGATGGAGGTCGTGGAGGCCACATTATTATAAGAGGAAATACTAACCTATGGACCCTTATACATTTAAAATTTAAAAAACACTTGCGTGCTGGTCACGGAGGAAACGGTGCAAAATCAAGATCTACAGGTCATGATGGAGTAGATGAATATATAGAAGTGCCACTAGGGACTACTATAAAAGACACAGAGACCGATCAGGTGATTTTTGAAATCACAGAAGATGGTCAAGAATTTATTGCCGCTCGAGGTGGTATGGGAGGTCGTGGTAACTGGCACTTTAAGACGAGTACAAACCAAACTCCTAGGCACTCACAGCCAGGTATAGATGGTTATGAAGTACACCTTACTTTAGAGCTTAAAGTACTTGCAGATGTAGGTCTCGTAGGATTTCCAAACGTAGGTAAATCTACTTTGCTAGCGGCAATTACAGCGGCAAAGCCTAAAATTGCCAACTATGAGTTTACTACACTTAAGCCTAACTTAGGTATTGTAGCTTATAGGGATTTTAGATCTTTTGTAATGGCAGATATTCCTGGAATTATAGAAGGAGCTGCTGAGGGTAGAGGATTAGGACATCGTTTCTTACGTCACATAGAACGTAACTCTACACTACTGTTTATGATTCCTGCAGATGCAGATAGTATTGCAGAGCAGTATGAAATACTTCTTAACGAGCTTCAAAAGTACAATCCAGAATTACTAGATAAAAGTAGACTCATTGCAATCACAAAAAGTGATATGCTCGATGAAGAACTAAAAGCAGAAGTCTCAGAAGAACTAGATAGAGAACTTCCAATACCGTACTTGTTTATTTCTTCTATTGCACAACAAGGTCTTGTAGAGCTTAAAGATGCATTGTGGAAAATGATGAATGAGTAGATTTTCGCTTTCGCGAAAGCGTGATAATTAGTCATTTAGTTATTTATTTATAAGTGGTTTCTTACGTCAATAATAGTTATTTAACTATTTTCGGCGGAAGAAACCATTTTTTATGAAACGACTATTACTCACCTTTTTACTTTCTTTTTTAACATTACCCTTAATTGCTCAATGTCCATCTAGTGGGTTTATACAACTACTTTCACAAGAAGATGTAGACTCTTTTCTTGTGGAATATCCTAATTGCACGGAGATTTTTCAAGAGTTACAAATAAATGGACTAGATATTACTAATCTAGCGGGATTACAAAACTTAACAGCTGTAGAAAGTCTTTCTATAATTAATAATGACAACTTAGAAAGCCTTGATGGGTTACAGAATTTAGAAAGTGTAGTAGGTACTCATTTTCGTATTTCTAACAATCCAGCTCTACAAAATTTAGATGGATTATCTGGTTTAACTACTGTAGATGGATTGTCTTTTGATATATCATTTAATGCATCTCTTAGTCAGATTGATGGCCTTGCAAATGCTTCAATCATCACCTCTGAATTTACAGTTGCTCATAATGCCGTTTTAGAAAATCTCAATGGACTTGTAGGTATCTCAGAAATAATAGATGCTCCGCTATTTAATATCGTGTATAATGCATCATTAATTTCAATTAGTGGGCTCAGTAATGCTCAGATTACAGGTGCTGGTCAATTCTCAATATCCCATAACAATTCATTAACAAGTCTACAAGGATTGGATGGTGCTTATGGGTTTATTGATATTCTTGAGGTAAGTAATAATAATGCTTTACAGAACATAAGTGCTCTTTCGGGAATAAGTGTAGCGGGTATGATTGTTATACTTGATAATCCCGTACTTACTTCCCTTGATGGTCTAGACGGAATCGAAAGTGGTTATAATAACTTTTTATCTTTTGATATTATTAATAACAATCAACTTGTAAATATAAGTGCGTTAAATGGAATTGATCAGAATTTGATATCTGATTTTTCATTATTTAATAACCAAAACTTGTCAGAGTGTAGTTCTTTTTGGCTGTGTAACTTAATAGGCAATACGACCAACGCATTTTTGGATATTTATAATAATGCTCCTGGCTGTAATAGTATAGAAGAAGTAGAAGAAAACTGTGTTGCCTGTCCTTCTGGGGATCTTATATTAAACTCTCAAGATGATGTAAACGCTATATCCATTAATTATCCTGATTGTTCAATAATCAGCGGACTAGTTATAGAAGGAAGTGATATTACAGACTTAACTCCATTATCTAATATTTCTGAGGTTCTTGGAAATATCATTATACAAAACAATACGGTTTTAGAAAATCTTCAGGGACTTGAAAATCTTGTATCATACTCTGGTGAAGAACTTATCATATCAAATAATCCAGAGTTGACATCAATAGAAGGATTAAGTAATCTTGTTAATGCAGCGTCTGATATAAATACGTTTGTGAAGGTTGAGAACAATTCATCTCTAAATTCATTAGAGGGATTGCAAAGTGTTGATTTTTCGTCTATAGGAGAAGTCTATATAGTAAATAATGATGCGTTAGAAAACTTAATAGGTTTAGAGCATGTCAGTTTTGTTTTTAGTTTGATACTATCAGATAATGAGAATTTAACTTCTTTATCTGGATTAGACAATTATAATGAAGGAATGGATCTCACACTCAATAACAATCCAAATCTTACAACTGTTAACTTGCCTAGTTTTGAAACTATTCATTATTTGACAATTTCAAACAATACTTTATTAGAAAACATAAGTGGTTTGTCTTCTTTGCAAAATGTATTTGTGGGTATTTCTATTGTCAATAACGATAGCTTAATCAATCTTGAAGGATTGAATGGAGTTGATTTGAGTTCGGGAATAGATGATTTAAATATTACAGACAACGATATATTAAGTACTTGTACGGCAGATTTTGTTTGCTCCTATATCGCAAATGGAAGTCAGGCTATTATTGCAAACAATGATGAGGGATGTAATTCGGTTGAAGAGGTCGATATGCTTTGTAGACCTTGTGACTTTCCAATAGTTTTAAGTAGTCAAGAAGAGGTTGATAATTTCCCTACGCTATATTTAAATTGCCCTAATGGGATACTTAACGGATTAACTATAGAAGGTAATGATATCGTTGATTTAACACCGCTTAATGTAATTACAAGTGTAGAAAATGGATTGGTTATTTCTGGAAATCCTTTGCTAGAAAATCTTAGTGGCTTGGAAGAACTTGTAAGTGTAGACTTATTTGAAATTAATCAAAATGAACAATTGACTTCACTTGCAACATTTTCATCTGAACTTATTGTTGAACATTTAAGTTTATATGGAAACGCATCTTTAACGAATCTTTTAGGGTTTGATAATATTCAACGTATTGATATTTTAGGGATAATTGCGGCTACAGGGTTAACCTCTTTAAATGGATTTCCAAATGCACAGTCATCCATATTAGAAATTGATATTTACGGTACGAGCCAGCTTAGTGATATTAATGCTTTGTCAAATATTAATTCAGCAGCAATTATAAGTATAATATCAAATGAGATGCTTATCAATTTAAACGGATTTGATGGTCTTACGATAGTAGAGTCGGGTGTAATTATTAGTGAGAATGAGGTGTTAGAAAGTCTTCAAGGATTAAATAATTTGACTTCAGGTACAGAACAAATTGTAATCACAGCAAATCCTCTACTTACAGATATAGCTGCTTTAGGTAGCATGATGACAACCTCTCTTAACACACTGCAAATTACGGATAACAACATATTAGAAATTTGCAGTAACCTAGCCATTTGTAATTATCTCAATAGTGGTGGAGTTGCGACAATTAACAATAACAGCGAGGGCTGTAATTCTATTGAGGAGATACAAGATGCTTGTGAAGTTTATTTCAATACGATTTCGGGTACTTTAGCTTTTGATTTTAACAATGATGGTTGTGATACTTCTGATTATGATGCGAGTAATATCATAATCAGCACAACTAATGGAATAGATACATACACCTCAATCACAGATAGAGATGGTTATTATGAATTAAATGTGCCTACAGGAGTTTATACTTCATCAGTGGTTCAGTCCTCACTGCCCGATGATTTTATAGGTTCACCTGATACAATTGAGACTATTTTTGAAAACTTGGGAGAGAATGAAGAAATTCTTTTCTGCCTTATCGCAGAAAATGAGAGAATTGATGTGAGTATTTCACTGTTACCATTACAAGATCCAAGACCAGGAGTAATAGCTTCCTATGTAATTCAATATGAAAACCTAGGTACACTACCCGTGAGCGGGAACATTATATATGAATTTGATAATGAAATTATGTTTTATCAAAATTCATCACTGTCTACTACATCAATTAACGAAAACAGCATAGAGTGGGAATACGCCAACCTTGCTCCATTTGAGAGTAGGACTTTTGTTGTTAGTTTTGAATTATTTATACCGCCTACAGTACAAGGTGGAGAAGAGCTCAGTTCAGTAGTTCAAATTACACCTCTTAATGAAGATGTTAATACTAGAAATAACATTATAGCACTTAAAGAGATTGTTGTAAATTCTTATGATCCTAATGATAAAGCGGTAGTTCAGGGATCAGAAATTTTAGAGGAACAAGTGGGGGATTATCTCGATTACCTCGTTCGTTTTCAAAATACTGGAACTGCAGATGCACTTGAGGTTGTAGTGACAGACACTCTTAGTGAAAATTTAGATTGGAGTTCTTTTAGGATTTTAGATGCAAGTCATGACTATAGAGTTGAGATTACTAATGGTAATGAAATTGCTTTCATATTTGAAGATATCAACCTGCCTCCTGAGGAGGTTGACGCACCAGGGAGTAATGGATATATAGCTTTTGAGATTAAAACTAATGATAATCTTATAATTGGTGATTCAGTAGAAAACACAGCAAATATTTATTTTGATTTCAATGAGCCTATCATTACAAATACTGTTGTCACAACTGTTGTGGAACCACTTTCGATACAAAAGTTCACAAATAAAACAATACAGGTAATTCCAAATCCAAGCTCTAATTATTTTAAAATTGAATCAGAACATTCCTTAGAGATTAAAAACATAGAACTTTTCTCACTATATGGGCAAGTTGTTTTAAAAACTACATCAAAAGATGTTGATATTTCTTCATTATCTACAGGTCTTTACCTTTTAAAAGTAAATACAGATCAAGGGATATTTACTAAGAGAATAATTAAGAACTAGTATAACAACAATCTGCATAATCCTTTGTTATCTTTATACAAAACAAAGGATATGCGGATTTTTTTATGTCTTATCGCCTCATTAATGCTCACTAGCTGCGGGACGATGTATGTAGATTATGATTACGATACTAAGAAAGATATTGCTGGTTATAAAAATTACGATTACGACTTCTCTGAGCCATCAGGCTTATCAGAGTTTGACGAGCGTAGATTCTTAAAATATACAGATAGTATATTGCAATCTCGAGGTTTTGTAAAAACGCAGGAAAATGATATTTTCATCAAAATAAAAGCAGACGAATTTGAGACTAACTCTAGAAACACCATAGGCGTAGGTCTTGGTGGAGGTGGGGGTAATGTGGGAGTTGGCGTAAGTGGTGGGATTCCTATAGGAGGAGCCGAAAGGCACTTACAGCTTGTCTTTACCATTTATGAAGCTCAAAATGCGCAAGCTACCTTATGGGAGGCGACGAGTGAGAGCAATGTAAAGGTAAAAGCGTCTCCTGAAAAAAAGGAAGCTCATTTTAAGAAGCTGGCCGAAAAAATTTTAAGTAAATATCCACCTCAGAAGTAAATCAGTTTTGGCATCATATTGGTATATATTTGATAAAAATTTGAAAATGATAAAATGGATTCTCTTATTGTGTTTTCCTGTTTTTGTGGTAGCACAAAATGATACCGCTTTCGCGAAAGCGGAAACTCTTTTTAAGAAAGAACAATATCAACAAGCAAAACCATTTTTCAAAACATACTTATCTACGCATCCCACTCATGCAAAAACTATCGAATACTTAGGCGACATCGAAGGCTACGCCGAAAATTGGAATGATGCAATATCATATTATGAGCAGCTTGTAGAGCAATATCCTAACAGCGCAAACTATCATTATAAATATGGTGGTGTGATGGGTATGAAAGCGCTAGCAGTAAATAAGCTGAGAGCGGCGACGATGATAGGCGATATCAAGGAAGCTTTTGAAACTGCAGCTACATTAGACCCAAAACATATAGAAGCCAGATGGGCGCTTATTGAGTTTTATATTCAGTTACCAAGTATCATAGGTGGAAGTGAAGATAAAGCCATGAAATATGCAGATCAGCTTGCAAGCATATCACCAGTAGATGGGTATCTAGCTCATGGATATATTGCAGAGTATAATGATCGCCCTAATGACGCAGAGGTAAATTACAGAAAGGCAGTTCAAGTAGGTGGTTCTGTAACTTGTTACCAGAAATTACAAGAACATTACGAAAAAAACAATAAGCCGGAAGAGGCACTAGCTACGGTAAAGGCTGCTCAAACTAAGCATGAAGAAGATAATAGATTGCATTATCAGTTTGGGAAAATCGCTGGTCAATACGGAATAGGCCTAGATCAAGGAATATCTTGTTTACATAAATACATTGATAATTATACAGCCAAAGACGGAGTGCCAAAAGACTGGGCTTACTTGCGTCTAGCGCAGATTTACAAGCATAAAGGAGATAAAATAAAAGCAGAGCAATGGATAGGTAAAGCACTAGCCAGTCGTTCTGACTTTAAAGAAGCGCTACTAGAACGCAAGGAAATCCAGCTGCTTTAAGAGCGTAAGGCTGGATTAATATCCATCACATTATCTTGGAGATAGCGATCTATAAACGCCTCTGTAAAATTTTCACTTCCTAATAATTTAGCCGATTGTAACTTGCTTTTAATAGGCAATTCTTGGTACTTCTTAAGATAGTCAAGTGACAAACTTTTAAAGCTGTAATGCCACGGCTCGTAATTAAAACCCTTACGATTTTGGTCATCTGTGTAGACTAAGTAAAAGCCGTAAGTATTTGCATTCTTATCCATCCATTCTTTAAACTTGCAGAAGGGCCCATTACCATGAAATTTAGATGGTACGAGTAGTCCTCCAGATACTTTTGGAGTGCCGTCTACAATATCTATATCTGTACCCCAGTGATGTCTTGAAGTTCCAGGGATGGTGGAGTATTCAATTATTTTTTCAATTGCCGCAGTAGGGTTGAGTCCGCTTTCGCGAAAGCTTTTGTATTTGCGTTCCCAGATTCTATTTTGGTGGTTATAGTCTCTATAGCTAGATACTACTTGGAATTTGATACCTTCCTTAAGCGCTGCACTTTTCATCTCTTCATAAGCAACTGCAGCTTCCGGTCGAAGTCTGTATGTTGAGGTCTTAGTAAGAAGCGGAGCACCTTTGCCAAGTAATTCATCTTCAGAAATACCTTGAAAAAATGACGTCGTTGCGTGAAGTGGGAGGGAAGCAGCAACGGCTCCTAGCAATGTTAATTTTGAAAATGTGCGTCTGTTCATAATAAATCTTTTTTCATTCTAACATGTGGGCCTACTTGCGGAATATCAAATTCTTCCCCTATCATTTTATAGCCTAGGTTTTTATAAAAGTCTAGAGCAACAGTACGAGCGTTAAACCATAAGATGTTGCGTTTTCTTTCCTTTAAGATTTCTTCACCCTTATTAAGTATTTGTGCGGCTATTCCTTTATTGCGATATTCTGGTAATACAGCCATTCCTCGTAAACGTGTTTGGACGCCTGTAAATTCCTCGTAAGTATCTCCCATAAAACTGGCTACACCAACAATTTTGTTATGGTGGTACATACCTAGGTGAAAAGTAGTAGCTTTTTCATCTGCCTCCATATATACATCTTCAAGGGGTCTTCCAGCTCGTAAAACAGGATGTCTTACTGGCCACGTATCTTGAGCGTCAATTTCCCGAAGTGAGTAATCTTCATTATCTAGACGATACAAGATTGAAGGATTATTGTCGTAATTAATCTTTTCTATTTCATTCATACTACACTTCTCTAAAACCTTGCGAGATTGTAGATTATCAACATGTGCGTGAGCAATTATAAATGGTAATTGTAGATTTAAAAAAGCGTAAGCTATACAACCTCTGGTACTTTCTGTAGCATATCCTTGTTTCCAGTATTGCTTATAAAACCGAAACCCTATATCTACTGCTCCTTTATCTTTATGTAGTTTAAGCCCACACCATCCTAAAAATGCGTTATCTTCTTTTCTAATGACAGCATATCTCGCCAAAGATTCTTTTGATGAATCTTTGGTTGTTTTAATAGTGCGCAACCCAATATATTCACTTATGAAATCCTGAGCTTCTTTTAGATTTTTGAACGCGCTATCTCCGGTGTATTTAATAACATCTGGATTGTTATTCATTTCATAAAGATGCCTAGCATCTTCATAGATAAATGCTCTTAAATATAAACGTTCTGTTTCCAGAATGGTAGTCATTACGCTAGAACGTCTTTAAATTCTGGGTTACGATCAAATTGAACCTCTGCAAAAGGACATAGCGGATTAATCTTAAGATTATTTTCTCTTGCAAATGCTACAGCGTGAGCCATAAGCTTTGAAGCAAAGCCTTGACCTTCCTGTGGGATTTTAGTCTCTGTGTGGTCTATGGTGATGATAGAGTTATCATCTTTAGAATAGGTTAATTCTGATATAATACCATTTTCACCTTTTATATAAAAGACACCTCTGTCTTCTCTTTCTTTATGCTGTATGGTCATCACTTTTTTATTTAAAAATATAAATAAAGAGTAAAGCAGCCTAACAAAGTTCGTTTTTGGGAAATATTTAGCGATTTATGTAAAATGCACCTGCTAGATCCTTTTGATCTTTAAGTTTGAGTACATAAAAGTAAGTTCCTACTGGCAGTTTGTCGTCTTGAGACACAGTTGCCCTTCCCTGTGAGGTTCCATCAAAAGAGTTGTCGTAGTTTTTCATCGAGAAAACTTCTACACCCCATCTGTTAAAAATGAATAGTTCATTGTCTGGACTGGTAGCTAATCCTTCTATGACAAAAGTTTCATTGATGCCATCACCATTAGGGGAGAAGAAGGTATAAACATTTATGGAGCTGCCTCCTCTCAAAACAGACCCGAGCGTAAGCGCAGAAAAACCATTTGGCTCAAAGATGTCAGATGTAATCTGACCATTAGTTTCATTTCCTGTAATCTGTGTATTTCCTAAGTCAACCCACCTATTTAGAACTTCAGAGTAACCCACGACTCTCAGAGACTCTATGCCATCTGCAAGTACCGGTACTTGTGTTTCTTCATCCCAAGTAAGTCTAGCTTGTACTGGCAGTGTGCCATTTAAATCCCAATATTCATTAGGGTCAATAATAGATAATGTGTTTTGAAAAGAATCCCTGTCAAAAGATCCAGAAAGAGTACTTGGAGTATTAGGATCTTCAAAGAAATATGCTGCCTGATACAAGTCACCAGCAGGATCTAGAGGAACTACTGTGAGTTGGCGTATTTTAAAATCATCACCTATAGGGAAGTCAAACTCTAGATTACCTTGATTTGTAACATAACCGTCCACATGGTTGTCATCACTTTCTCCTAAGTAAATTGCATCGTTAGTAAAATCAAGATTAATTCCTAAGTCTTCTCGTGGGGTTGTGATTCTCCCGTTTATAAAATCTAAAAAGTTTGTAACACCCACAGACACCTCAAAGTTGAGGTCTTCTGGAACATCTACCTCCATATTGAAGAAAATAGGCTTGTTGTTACCTAAAATAAATAGTTCTTCGTCTTGATTGTAAAAACCTGCTAGACCTAAATTATTATCAAAGTCTCCGTCATTCACAAGATCACCATGAAAGCCTATTGATCCACTTTGATGAATCTGAACATTGCCAAAATTATGTGCGGTCTCTTGCGCTTTCGCGAAAGCGAAACCACAACAAGCCATGATTATTATTAATATATTTTTCATTGTATTACAATTTCGTTATTGACGCGTTTGTGAATACTGCATTGAGGCTAGATCCTCCAGCATTAATCACATATTGAAAATTTATACGATTTCCCGCATTGAGTGCGTATGAGATAGTCCCAGAAGCTCCCCAATAATCTCTGCTGGGTAAGGTTACAAAACCTCTTGATAAATACCCTATGAGAGTTCCATTGCGTCGTGCTGCCAAAATATATTTAGTATTACCCGCAGGCATATTACTGCTTGACAATGAAGCAGATAATGTGTAAAGACCATCTTGAGCAACTTCAATCTCTCCAGTACCTATTACAGTAAATAAACCTCCTTCGTTTGCTTGTATGTGAGATGCATTAATAGGCATGTCAAAGTAAGTGTTATTAGCAGTGGAAAGTATTCCAGACCCTCCATTTCTATTGAGGATTATACTTCCTCTAGATGGTGTACTCATTGCTTGCCATGTAGTGCCATCATAAATTTTTGCAACCTTTTGGTCACTGTCATAAGCCATAACACCGGCTTCAGCGCCAGTCGTATTGTTTATTTCTGCTGTTGTGCCATCATTCAATTTCAATAGCAACTGGGGATTTAATGTTTGCGCTTTCGCGAAAGCAAAAAATAAAAAAAAGCAAGCTGTAATATATAGGGATATTTGTTTCATACTTTATTTATATGCCGTAAAAATGACTAGTAATGCTTCGTTGTTAACATCTCCTGGTTGTATATCGACCAGAGCATTTGCGCTGTTTACTGTAATTACACCATCTGTATAATTTACATTTAGTGTAAAGCCATCAGTTGTAAACGCTCCAAATGCGGCTTCTATTTTACCAAGGCTACTTCCATTCTGGTCACCATAGCGTATACCAATGCAATTGCTGCTACTCGCATAGCGAGAAATATCGTTTATAGAGTTACCGTGACCTCCAGAATACATAGCTTGTTGTACTAAAGAGCCATTTATATTGCGAGCAAAACCATTCATCGTTCCATAAGCATTGTCAATACCTCTATCATTGTTACCTACGCCATTATCTGTATCTATATTGAGACTTTCAATATTTGCATTTGCAACAAAAGTTACTTGTGAT
Organism: Dokdonia sp. R78006; assembly: GCF_042466145.1. Lineage (NCBI taxonomy): Bacteria > Pseudomonadati > Bacteroidota > Flavobacteriia > Flavobacteriales > Flavobacteriaceae > Dokdonia > Dokdonia sp. R78006. The sequence continues at coordinate 1,828,510 of NZ_JAXHBU010000001.1, forward strand.
GGCTCAAATGGAATTCCAGTTACCGTTACTGTTCCTTCTGCTGAGATAATGAACGTTCCTGTATAAACAGTCGGTCCTAAATAAGCACCACCATTAGTGCCTACTTGAATTTGATTGTTTGTATCATCACTTACCACTTGAGCCGTAAAAGGAACACCATCCTCGTCTGTGTATGTGATTTCTCCTGTTGCTGCTGGATTTACAGCAGTAGTAGTATCATCTTGCTCAAATGTAGTCACAGTTTCTAAGTTCTGTACAAGTGCAGTGAGATCTAATTGTGTGGTTGCACCATCCTCGGCTATGTAGTCTATATTAGCATTATCAGCATTGAGAGCGATACTTGTAAGTGTTTCGGCACTCATTATATCTATAGTTACTGGTGCTCCGTCATTATTATCAAATGTGAATGTTCCATCCACATTTTCGGTTAGGGTTGCTTTGTTTACTATATCTAAAGTTCCATCTGGATTAGAAAGGCTAAAAGAGCCATCACCATTATCTATAAGAGCTACGGTGTCTATATAGGCCTTGTTTGCGGCGTCACCACTATTTACTGGAGTAGCAATATTGAGAACACTGTTATTGCTCATGTTTAGATCACCTACCATTGTATCGCCTTGAACCTCTACATAACGGGGGTCATAAAGTACTGCATTAAATGGGTTTGTTAATATCCACGTGGTAGAGTCATTATCATAAACATAAGTTTTTCCTACTTCGCTTGCTGGTGTAGCTGAGTTGTTTACAATATAAATATCTCCCTCTACTGCGCCTGATGGCACCTCATTTGCCGAAATTAATGCAGGATCAACCGTGTCTCCAGTATAAACACTTCCTATTGTAACAGCTACATTTCCAGATGCATCTGGGCTACTTCCATTTACGGTAGCTACACGAGTACCATAGACCCAATCAGTGCCATTCCAATAAATTTCATCATTGGTTGCCGTTCCATTTGATAACATCGGTAATGTAATCTTATCAGTAAGGTCGACTAGGTTACTAGGAGTCGCTGGAGTTGTAAGTGATAATTCTGTACCCGTTAATTGGATATCTTGTAATTCATTTTCTACATCTGCATCTGCATCTTGGATATTGATATCTACACTACCTCCATCTTCTAGAGCTACATTAACCAATTCTAAAGGTGTTGTTACTGTTGAAGAAATAACTTGATTATCTGTGCTAACGCTAGAAATGTCTATTGTTTGGTTTCCAGCCGAGTCGGTAATTGTCAATTCTGTACCATTAAAAGCAATACCAGTATTAGTCTCATTTAAAGGGTTTGCATCGGCATCCTCTATATTGATAGTTGTGTTTGTTCCATCAGATATTTGAATTTCAACTTCTTGGTTGGGTGTTACTACATCATTTGATAGATTTTGAAATTCATTTAAAGGATCAGCATCTGCATCCTGAATGTTAATTGTAGCGTTTGTGCCATCTGTGATATTAACACGTGCCTCTTCATTAGGTATGGTGACTGTTGTGCTCAAATCTTGAAATTCATTTGTAGCATCAGCATCAGCATCATTAATACTAAAAGAAGTTACAGTACTATTTTCTGAGGTATATGTGAAGCCATTATTACCATCGTCAATAAGTGTCGTTATTGTTTCGTCGGCTTGTGTTAGGATGGCTAGAAACCCAGTTGGGGTATATTCAAATATTCGATTTATATCTGTGTTGTAAACGAGCATACCTATTTCTAGATCAGCTATGTTAAAAGCATCAATTTCTGCTTGAGATGCCTTTTGGATGTTTACTAATAGGGCAGGGTCTGTGGTTTGCGCTTTCGCGAAAGCGTAACTACATAATAGAATAATAAATAAAAACTTTTTCATTGTGTTGTTTTAAAATCCAGGGATGGTAATTACAGTAAACATAAATTCTGAGTCAAAATCTGCTCTATCAGTTCCGCCATTATCATTGTCTCCAATATTAACAGTAAATCCATCAGCAGTTTGATTGTAATAGCTTGAATCTGGGTCGTCATTACCAGCACCGTTTCGATCTAGAACCGTTAATTGAATCACATAATTAGCACTTGGCAGCGGTGATGCGAATGTTATTCTATAATCCCCATTTGTATTTCCTCCACTAGTGTTATTTGTAGTAACCTTAACTGCTGTAGCGTTAAAAATAGCGCCTCCCCCAGCTGGGGCAACTTTACCTGTAGCGTATATAGTTGGTGCAACAGCTAAATATGCACCGCCGTCTGTTCCCACCGAAAGTGCGTTATCTGCATCTGCGCTTACAACCTGAGCCGTAAAAGGATTACCAGCTTCATCTGTATAAGTGATTTCTCCAGTTGCTGTAGCATCTGTAATAGTAGGAGTGTCGTTTTGTACAAAAGTGGTTACTGTTTCATTTATAGCAAAAGGATCTCCTTCTTCATTATTGTAAGTTCCAATCAGGTTTGTACTTGCAGCAGCATTTAAGTCTGTAACATCTGTTACTGTTTCTTCTGCAGATACATCAACAAATAATGCTCCGTCAGTTCCTGCAGTAATGTTGTTATCTGCGTCTGCTGATATTAGGTTCACATTTGCGTTGGTAGCATCTTCATTTGCGTAGGTAAGTTCACCTGCTGTGATAGCTAGTGCTGTTACTGTTTCATTGATATCTACCGGAGTTGCTGCTGGATCTTCATTAGTGTACGTAGCAATAGTATTCCCTGTTGCTGCTGTTGCTGTAACAGTAGTGACTGTTTCATTGATAGTAAAAGGATCTCCCTCTTCATTGTTGTAGGTTCCAATCAGGTTTGTACTTGCAGCAGCATTTAAGTCTGTTAAATCAGTTACTGTTTCCTGTGCAGAGACATCAACAAATAAAGCTCCGTCAGTTCCTGCAGTAATGTTGTTATCAGCATCTGCCGAGATTAGGTTTACATTTGCATTAGTTGCATCTTCATTTGCGTAGGTAAGTTCACCTGCTGCGATTGCTAATGCTGTTACTGTTTCATTGATATTTACTGGAGTTGCTGCTGGATCTTCATTAGTGTATGTTGCGATAGTATTTCCTGTTGCTGCTGTTGCTGTAACAGTAGTTACTGTTTCATTGATAGCAAAAGGATCACCTTCTTCATTGTTGTAAGTTCCAATCAGGTTTGTGCTTGCAGCAGCATTTAAGTCTGTTACATCCGTTACTGTTTCTTCTGCAGATACATCTACAAATAATGCTCCGTCAGTTCCTGCAGTAATATTGTTATCTGGGTCTGCTGATATTAGGTTCACATTTGCATTAGTTGCATCTTCATTTGCATAGGTAAGTTCCCCGGCTGCGATAGCTATTGCTGTTACTGTCTCATTGATAGTAAAAGGATCTCCTTCTTCGTTATTGTAAGTTCCAATCAGGTTTGTACTTGCAGCAGCATTTATGTCTGTAACATCCGTTACTGTTTCTTCTGCAGATACATCAACAAATAGTGCTCCGTCAGTTCCTGCAGTAATGTTGTTATCTGCATCTGCTGAGATTAGGTTCACATTTGCATTGGTAGCATCTTCATTTGCGTATGTAAGTTCCCCTGCTGCGATAGCTATTGCTGTTACTGTTTCATTGATAGCAAAAGGATCACCTTCTTCATTGTTATATGTTCCAATAAGGTTTGTACTTGCAGCAGCATTTATGTCTGTTACATCCGTTACTGTTTCTTCTGCAGATACATCAACAAATAGTGCTCCGTCAGTTCCAGCAGTAATGTTGTTATCTGCATCTGCTGAGATTAAGTTCACATTAGCATTGGTAGCATCTTCATTTGCGTATGTAAGTTCCCCGGCTGCGATAGCTATTGCTGTTACTGTTTCATTGATATCTACTGGAGTTGCTGCTGGATCTTCATTAGTGTAGGTAGCAATGGTATTCCCTGTTGCTGCTGTTGCTGTAACAGTAGTTACAGTTTCATTGATAGCGAAAGGATCTCCTTCTTCGTTATTGTAAGTTCCAATCAGGTTTGTACTTGCAGCAGCATTTAAGTCTGTAACATCTGTTACTGTTTCCTCTGCAGATACATCTACAAATAGTGCTCCGTCAGTTCCTGCAGTGACGTTGTTATCAGCATCTGCTGAGATTAGGTTCACATTTGCATTAGTTGCATCTTCATTTGCGTAGGTAAGTTCACCGGCTGCGATAGCTATTGCTGTTACTGTTTCATTGATAGCAAAAGGGTCTCCTTCTTCATTATTGTAAGTTCCAATGAGGTTCGTACTTGCAGCAGCGTTTAAGTCTGTTACATCTGTTACTGTTTCCTCTGCAGATACATCAACAAATAGTGCTCCGTCAGTTCCTGCAGTAATATTGTTATCTGCGTCTGCTGATATTAGGTTCACATTTGCATTAGTTGCATCTTCATTTGCATAGGTAAGTTCCCCGGCTGCGATAGCTATTGCTGTTACTGTTTCATTGATATCTACTGGAGTTGCTGCTGGATCTTCATTAGTGTATGTAGCAATGGTATTTCCTGTTGTTGCTGTTGCTGTAACAGTAGTGACTGTTTCATTTATAGCAAAAGGATCTCCCTCTTCATTGTTGTAGGTTCCAATCAAGTTTGTACTTGCAGCAGCATTTAAGTCTGTTACATCCGTTACTGTTTCTTCTGCAGATACATCAACAAATAGTGCTCCGTCAGATCCTGCAGTGACGTTGTTGTCAGCATCTGCCGAGATTAGGTTCACATTTGCGTTGGTAGCATCTTCATTTGCGTAGGTAAGTTCACCTGCTGCGATAGCTATTGCTGTTACAGTTTCATTGATAGCAAAAGGATCTCCTTCTTCATTGTTGTAAGTTCCAATCAGGTTTGTACTTGCAGCAGCATTTAAGTCTGTAACATCTGTTACTGTTTCTTCTGCAGATACATCTACAAATAATGCTCCGTCAGTTCCTGCAGTTATATTGTTATCTGCGTCTGCTGATATTAGGTTCACATTTGCATTAGTTGCATCTTCATTTGCATAGGTAAGTTCACCTGCTGCGATAGCTATTGCTGTTACTGTTTCATTGATAGCAAAAGGATCTCCCTCTTCATTGTTGTAGGTTCCAATAAGGTTTGTACTTGCAGCAGCATTTAAGTCTGTAACATCTGTTACTGTTTCTTCTGCAGATACATCAACAAATAGTGCTCCGTCAGTTCCTGCAGCAATGTTGTTATCTGCATCTGCTGAGATTAGATTCACATTAGCGTTGGTAGCATCTTCATTTGCATAGGTAAGCTCACCTGCTGCGATAGCTATTGCTGTTACTGTTTCATTGATAGCAAAAGGATCACCTTCTTCATTGTTGTAAGTTCCAATCAGGTTTGTACTTGCAGCAGCATTTATGTCTGTTACATCTGTTACTGTTTCTTCTGCAGATACATCAACAAATAATGCTCCGTCAGTTCCAGCAGTAATGTTGTTATCTGCGTCTGCTGATATTAGGTTCACATTTGCATTAGTTGCATCTTCATTTGCGTAGGTAAGTTCACCTGCTGCGATAGCTATTGCTGTTACTGTTTCATTGATAGTAAAAGGATCTCCTTCTTCGTTATTGTAAGTTCCAATCAGGTTTGTACTTGCAGCAGCATTTAAGTCTGTAACATCTGTTACTGTTTCTTCTGCAGATACATCTACAAATAATGCTCCGTCAGTTCCAGCAGTAATGTTGTTATCTGCATCTGCTGATATTAGGTTCACATTTGCGTTGGTAGCATCTTCATTTGCGTATGTAAGTTCCCCTGCTGCGATAGCTATTGCTGTTACTGTTTCATTGATATTAAAAGGATCTCCTTCTTCGTTATTGTAAGTTCCAATCAGGTTTGTACTTGCAGCAGCATTTAAGTCTGTAACATCTGTTACTGTTTCCTCTGCAGATACATCTACAAATAGTGCTCCGTCAGTTCCTGCAGTGACGTTGTTATCAGCATCTGCTGAGATTAGGTTCACATTTGCATTAGTTGCATCTTCATTTGCGTAGGTAAGTTCACCGGCTGCGATAGCTATTGCTGTTACTGTTTCATTGATAGCAAAAGGGTCTCCTTCTTCATTATTGTAAGTTCCAATCAGGTTTGTACTTGCAGCAGCATTTAAGTCTGTTACATCCGTTACTGTTTCCTCTGCAGATACATCTACAAATAATGCTCCGTCAGTTCCAGCAGTAATGTTGTTATCTGTATCTGTAGAAATCAGGTTTACGTTTGCATTAGTTGCATCTTCATTTGCATAGGTAAGTTCTCCTGCTGTGATAGCTATTGCTGTTACTGTTTCTTCTATGTTAGTTAGTGTTCCGTCAGCTTCTGTGATCGTCGCAATAATCTTTCCGTCGTTAATATCTGCAACAACTATCCCGTTTGTGTTTATGACGACATCAGAACCATCGTTGTTAGTAAATGTATACGTTCCGTTTCCATTGTCTGTAATATCGGACTTAGCTACAGTTTGTGGATCTCCATTTTCATCTGTATAAGTAATTAAGCCATCCATTGCATCGGCAAATGTTGTTACAGTTTCATTAATATCTGTTGCATTTCCTGCCGCGTCAGTAACCGTTGCAATTGTATTACCTGCTACGGTATTTGTGATATTAAAGCCGTTGGTATCAATTACTGTGGTTATTCCAGTTTCATCGGTATAACCATAAGTTCCATTGCCATTGTCAACTAGCGTTGATACAGAAGTATCTGCGATAGTAGTTGTGGTTCCACTTGCGTCAGTGAAGTCGTATGTTCCGTCACCGTTATCCACGAGCGCTACTGTTCCTGCTGCTGCGTTGATTTCATCAATGGCGTCTTGTACGTTTGTAGCTGTTAGTCCAGATGTTGTATTGTCATATGGATTTGCAGAAGCGTTTGTATCAATTACTTGCGTTGCTCCAGTTTCATCAGTGTATGTATATGTTCCATCTGCGTTGTCAACGAGTGTCGAGATAGATGTATCTGCGATAGTCGTTGTAGTTCCGCTTGCGTCTGTAAAGTCATAAGTTCCGTCACCGTTATCTACGAGCGCTACTGTTCCTGCTGCAGCGTTGATTTCATCAACAGCGTCTTGCACGTTTGTTGCTGCTAGTCCAGACGTTGTATTGTCATATGGATTTGCAGAAGCGTTTGTGTCGATTACTTGTGTTGCGCCAGTTTCATCTGTGTACGTATATGTTCCATCTGTGTTGTCAACTAGTGTTGAGATAGAAGTATCTGCGATGGTAGTTGTGGTTCCACTTGCGTCAGTGAAGTCGTAAGTTCCGTCACCGTTATCTACTAGGGCAACTGTTCCTGCTGCTGCGTTGATTTCATCAATGGCGTCTTGTACGTTTGTAGCTGTTAGTCCAGATGTTATATTGTCATATGGATTTGCAGAAGCTTTTGTATCAATTACTTGCGTTGCTCCAGTTTCATCAGTGTACGTATATGTTCCGTCTGCGTTATCAACTAGTGTTGAGATAGACGTATCTGCGATAGTCGTTGTAGTTCCGCTTGCGTCTGTGAAATCGTATGTTCCGTCGCCATTATCTACAAGAGCTACTGTTCCTGCTGCAGCGTTGATTTCATCAATAGCGTCTTGAACGTTCGTTGCTGCTAGCCCTGAAGTTGTATTATCATAAGGATTTGCAGAAGCATTTGTGTCAATTACTTGTGTAGCTCCCGTTTCATCTGTGTAGGTATATGTTCCGTCTGCGTTGTCTACGAGTGTTGAGATAGAAGTATCTGCGATGGTAGTTGTGGTTCCACTTGCGTCTGTGAAGTCGTATGTTCCGTCACCGTTATCTACGAGCGCTACTGTTCCTGCTGCTGCGTTGATTTCGTCAATGGCGTCTTGAACGTTTGTTGCTGCTAGTCCTGACGTTGTATTGTCATATGGATTTGCAGAAGCGTTTGTGTCAATTACTTGCGTAGCTCCGGTTTCATCAGTGTAGGTGTATGTTCCGTCTGCGTTGTCTACGAGTGTTGAGATAGAAGTATCTGCGATGGTAGTTGTAGTTCCACTTGCGTCTGTGAAGTCGTATGTTCCGTCACCGTTATCTACGAGCGCTACTGTTCCTGCTGCTGCGTTGATTTCGTCAATGGCGTCTTGAACGTTTGTTGCTGCTAGTCCTGACGTTGTATTGTCATATGGATTTGCAGAAGCGTTTGTGTCAATTACTTGTGTAGCTCCCGTTTCATCAGTGTACGTATATGTTCCGTCTGCGTTGTCTACGAGTGTTGAGATAGAAGTATCTGCGATGGTAGTTGTGGTTCCACTTGCGTCTGTAAAGTCATAAGTTCCGTCACCGTTATCTACGAGCGCTACTGTTCCTGCTGCTGCGTTGATTTCGTCAATGGCGTCTTGCACGTTTGTTGCTGCTAGTCCAGACGTTGTATTGTCATATGGATTTGCAGAAGCGTTTGTGTCGATTACTTGTGTTGCGCCAGTTTCATCTGTGTACGTATATGTTCCATCTGTGTTGTCAACTAGCGTTGATACAGAAGTATCTGCGATGGTAGTTGTGGTTCCACTTGCGTCAGTGAAGTCGTAAGTTCCGTCACCGTTATCTACTAGGGCAACTGTTCCTGCTGCTGCGTTGATTTCATCAATGGCGTCTTGTACGTTTGTAGCTGTTAGTCCAGATGTTGTATTGTCATATGGATTTGCAGAAGCGTTTGTATCAATTACTTGCGTTGCTCCAGTTTCATCAGTGTACGTATATGTTCCGTCTGCGTTATCAACTAGTGTTGAGATAGAAGTATCTGCGATGGTAGTTGTAGTTCCGCTAGCATCTGTGAAGTCGTATGTTCCATCACCATTATCTACAAGAGCTACTGTTCCTGCTGCAGCGTTGATTTCATCAATAGCGTCTTGAACGTTCGTTGCTGCTAGCCCTGAAGTTGTATTATCATAAGGATTTGCAGAAGCATTTGTGTCAATTACTTGCGTAGCTCCGGTTTCATCAGTGTAGGTGTATGTTCCGTCTGCGTTGTCTACGAGTGTTGAGATAGAAGTATCTGCGATGGTAGTTGTGGTTCCACTTGCGTCTGTGAAGTCGTATGTTCCGTCACCGTTATCTACGAGCGCTACTGTTCCTGCTGCTGCGTTGATTTCGTCGATTGCATCTTGAACGTTTGTTGCTGCTAGTCCTGACGTTGTATTGTCATATGGATTTGCAGAAGCGTTTGTGTCAATTACTTGTGTAGCTCCCGTTTCATCTGTATAGGTGTATGTTCCGTCTGCGTTGTCAACTAGTGCTGAGATAGAAGTATCTGCGATGGTAGTTGTAGTTCCGCTTGCGTCAGTGAAGTCGTAAGTTCCGTCACCGTTATCTATGAGCGCTACTGTCCCTGCTGCTGAGTTGATTTCGTCAATAGCGTCTTGCACGTTCATTGCTGTTAGTCCTGACGTTGTATTGTCATATGGATTTGCAGAAGCATTTGTGTCGATTACTTGCGTAGCTCCAGTTTCATCAGTGTACGTATATGTTCCGTCTGCATTGTCAACTAGTGTTGATACAGATGTATCAGCAATCGTAGTTTCATTACCAAATACGTCAGTAAAAGTATATGTTCCATCCCCATTGTCTACTAAAGTTACGTTTACAGCACTTAAAGCTCCTGTAATTTCATCAATAGCGTCCTGCACATTTGTTGCTGCTAGTCCAGAAGTTGTGTTGTCATAAGGATTTGCAGAGGCGTTTGTGTCGATTATTTGAGTCGCTCCAGTTTCATCAGTGTAAGTGTAAGTTCCATTTCCGTTGTCAACTAATGTCGAAATAGAAGTGTCTGTAATTGTTGTAGTAGTCCCGCTAGCATCTGTAAAGTCGTAAGTTCCATTTCCGTTATCAACGAGTGCAACGGTTCCTACTGCGGCATTGATTTCTTCTATTGCTTCTTGTACGGTATCTGAGGAAAGTCCGGTGCCATTATTTTCAAAAATATTCCCAGATGCAGTAGTGTCAATTATTTGCGTTGCCCCAGTTTCATCTGTATACGTGTATGTTCCGTCTCCATTATCAACTAAAGTAGAAATTGAAGTATCTGCAATGGTAGTTGTGGTTCCGCTTGGGTCTGTAAAATTATAAGTTCCATCACCGTTGTCTACAATTGTAACATTACCTATTGCTGTATTAACTTCATCTATAGCATCTTGTACGTTTGTCCCTACAAGTCCTGAATTTGAGTTGTCATATGGGTTAGAAGAAGCTTGAGTATTGATAATTTGAGAGTTTCCATTGGCATCTGTATAAGTGTATGTGCCATCGTTATTATCAACAATCATTGAAGCTATCTGGCATAAGCTCTGCCAGTTTGATCCTGTGTATTGGAAAAAGCAATTTTCATCAGTATTGAATACTAAACCTCCAGAAAGTGGTGTGATTGCATTCATTTGACTTGTGCTTACTCTAGTGGCAACTAACACCTTGTTGGTGCTCTCAAGTTCTAGTAGAGAAGAGCCATTAATTGTATTTGGATTGTCACCTATCTTTACCTGACCAAAGGCAGATATCGATAATAATAAAAAGCACGAAAGGATTAGTAATTTTTTCATTTAAGATGTAATTAAATAGGGTAATTTTATTCTAAATCAGTTGTCTTTATAGATGTTTTTAGGTCAACATGTTTATGTCAAGAGCATCGGACTACTTCTAAAATAAACTTTTTTTTTATGTTGAATAATTGGTGTTTACAAGCCCTGTTGGCAATCAGTTGGTTGTGGATTAAGTGTTGTTTAGTATCGACGAAAGGCACTTTTTTAAAAAATGTTAGCTAGTAAATATTTTTTGTATTTTTCTTGCAAGTATCAAAAAAAAAACTATTTTTGCCACGCTTTAATATCAAACATGACTTGATGTTAATACCATTTGAAGTTAAACTTCAATAAATGCGGGAGTAGCTCAGTTGGTAGAGCGTCAGCCTTCCAAGCTGAATGTCGCCAGTTCGAACCTGGTCTCCCGCTCCAATAGAAAAGGCTCTACATTAATGTAGAGCCTTTTTTTATGGATTTAAATCACTACGCTATGTATATACGAGATTTAAACGTATTAAGATCTGCAGGTTATAAGAGGATGTTTTCGCGAAAGCGTAATTCTTAGAAAGTGAGAAGTGTATTTGTGTCTATCTCGTAGGGAGTTTTGTTTTGTTCAAATACTCTAGCCGAAAGAGCTCCTTCTAAAGTGATTTTTTTTCCTTCTACTCGAATCCAGCTTCCTTCTCTTATACCTATTACGGGAACCGTATTATAAGCGTGGTATTCCTTTATTCTAGTTTCTCTAGTCTCTCCCATATGGGTAGAGTTTGTGTCTGGATCTAAATAATGCGGATTGATATTAAAAGGAACCATCCCTAGTGTCTTAAAGCTAGGTGGGTAACTTATAGGCATGTCATTTGTAGTTTGCATCGTAAGTCCACAAATATTACTCCCCGCACTAGTTCCTAAGTATGGAATGCCATTAAGTAATACCTCTCTAAGTGGTTGCATCACCGCATTTTTATAGAGCTGGTTTACTAAAACAAATGTATTCCCACCACCTGTAAAAATTCCTTGGGCAACCTTTATAACTTCTGCAGCGTCTTTATAAGTATGAATCCCTATTACCTTTTTATTGATTTTTGAGAATGCTTTCTGAGCAATGGCTGTATAATCGTCATGAGTTATGCCTCCTGGTCGTGCGTATGGGATAAATAATATCTCATCGACACCGGTATATAGTTTTTTAAGGGTAGGGAGTAAATATTCTAGATAAGCACTGCCATGAATAGTGGAGGTGCTTGCTATGATAAGGTTTTTAGACATTGTAAAGCTTTGGGTAAAAATACAAACTAGTGATCATGTGATTGCCAATTAACAAAATTTTAGAGCTGTATTGATTGTTTTTTGGGGTAGTTACAGTTTTCTTTGAAAGGACTAACTGATTGTAAATGAGATTCTTTTTGCTGGTAATGTTTATGTATGGCACCATTTTAAATGGTCAAGAATCTCGTGAAATTACGGGGAAGTTACTTAATATAAATGATGATGTAGGGCAAGTGACAGTAGCCAATATCACAACAAAAAAAGGAACCATCACTAGTGCTAAGGGCACATTCAATATTGAGGTACACAAAGGAGATACACTAATAATTAAAGCACTGCAGTTTAAAACAGAACAACTTACGGTAACTAATAAGATATATAATAGTGGGTTTATTGAAGTGTTTATGACTCCTGATGTGAGCGAACTACAAACAGTTCAATTATCAAATAATGGGCTATCAGGTAATATTAAGAAAGATGCAAAGGAAGTAAAACTTGTAGTTAGACCTAAGGCGCTTGGTGTTAAGAGAAAGCCCATTGCCGTCGAATATCGCAGATTGCATACAGCAACATCAAGACCGCCAGATCAAGTAGGTAGGCAAAATCTTAGGTTAGATGTTTCATTAGATGGAATTATCAATAAGCTTTCTGGAAAGACTAAACGTCTTAAAAGGGCGGTTGAGATTATGGAATATCAAAAAAGGGTTGATCAACTGAGAAACTATTATGCAGATGCTGTTTTTACTAGTTCGCTACAAATACCAGAAGAATACATTGATGATTTTACATTTTGGGTACTTAAAGATGAGGAGCAGTTAAAAGATGTTGATTTAGGGAATAAGCTCAGTACGCTGGAGTATTTACTATCTAAGCAAAAAGAATATAAGATCTTGCTCCTAGCACAAGGTGCGCAACTTAAAGGGAATTAATGAAAAGACTATTACTACTTATAATATCTACTGTTGCCTTTTCGGGATTAGGTCAAGAAGTAACAACCCTTACCGGTACTGTTCTTAACGATACGATAGGAGTAAGTCAACTCAATATTGTCAATCTTACGCTTAAAAGAGGCGCTACCACAAATGCAAATGGAGTTTTTGAAATTCCGGTAAGAGTGCATGACACGATTAATATTAGTGCTGTGCAATATGAGAGTAGACAGATTGTTGTGACTCCAGTAATATATGGTAGAGGCAAGATTTCCTTTTACTTAGAGCCCAAGGTGAATGAACTTGACGAGGTTGTTGTAAGCAATATAACCTTAACTGGTGATTTGTCTAAAGATTTAAATGCTGTTCCTTTGCAAGTTTTTATAGATCCAAGAGACTTAGGTATTCCAGCAAATGCTAGACCTACAATGACTGCCGAAGAACGCAGGTTTTATGGAGCAACAGGAGGTGCAGGCCCACTAGGGTCGCTTATAAATGCGATAACTGGTCGCACAAAAATGCTCAAAAAACAGCTCGAAATTTCAAAATTCAGAGCGTTGGTGGAGGGTAATAGAGATAACTTTAATGACAGTATGTACATCAAGTCACTCAATATTCCTGATGAGCTTATTTTAGATTTTGTTTATTATGTTTTTGAAGATGAGCGAGCAGAGGCAATAGCAAACGAAGGTAATACTTTGGGCTTGCTAGACTTTATGCTCACAAAATCTCCCGTATATTTGAAACTAAAAGCCGCCGAAAGCGTCTTACCTAAAAATGATGAGAACAATGAATAAATATCTATTACTAGCACTATTATTTATGAGTGCGCTTACCGCGGTAAGTCAGGATACGATTATGCTAGAAGGACAGGTTCTTAATGACACTATAGATAAGGCAAATCTTACCATTGTAAACCTCAACATGCGACGCGGTACTATTACCTCCAGTAATGGACAGTTTTCTATAGAAACTCGTCTTAATGATACTATTAATATAAGCGCTGTGCAATATGAGCCAAGACAACTTGTTGTAAATGAGACAATGTATAATCGAGGTAAGATTACCTTATATCTTATTCCAAAAATCACAGAGTTAGATCAGGTAAACATAAGCAATACAGACCTCACAGGAGATATTACTAAAGATATAGGGAGTACAACTTATGAGCGCACAATTACACCCACAGACCTAGGTATTCCAGAAAACACCGCGCCACCGCGCACGGTAGAAGAACGTCGTTACCATACTGCGATCTCTAGTGGAGCAGGGATACCTCTAGATGGACTCATAAACTCCATTACCGGAAGGTTAAAAATGCTTAAGAAGCATATTGAAGTTTCTCGTTTTGAAAAGTTAGTTCAAGAAAGCAGGTACACATTTTCAGATAGTATATATATGAATGAGCTTAATATTGAGAAAGAATATATAGAGGACTTCGTGTATTACACTTTTGAAGATCCAAAAGCTAAGGAACTTGTAGACGCAAATAATGCATTAGGTTTACTCGATTTCATGATAAAAAAATCTGCTGCATATAAAGCCTTGATGAAAAAAGATTAAGCTGTGGCATATTTGTTGACAACGAATAAGTACGCTTTCGCGAAAGCGTAACACATCCATTAATTCCACTATGAAAAAAATCATTCTACTTCTAGTTGTTGCACCTTTAATTATGGCAGCATCAATACATAAGTACTATCTAAGTGTTACAGACCTTAATTATAATGAGGAGGCACAATCCATACAGATAATCACTCGATTGTTTTATGATGATCTAGAAGCTGTAATTCAAGAACGTTATGACACCGATGTTGTTGTAGATGCGGCATCAGATCAAGAAGAGCTTGATAAGTATCTCGTAAAATACTTTCAAAAAAAGATGCTTATTACTGTAAACGGAGAGCAACGCGAGATGAATTTTGTGGGTAAAAAATATGAGGACGACTACGTAGTTTGTTATCTAGAAGTGCTTGATGTTACGGCAATAAATACGTTTGAAATTGAGAGCACATTACTTATGGATGTATTTCCAGATCAGAAAAATATGGTTCACACAACTATAGCTGGAAAAAAGAAAAGCTTTCTTCTTACTGCGGCAAATGCTAAAGGCTTGTTAAATTTTACCAAATAAAGCCTTAACCCCTTCATTGTTTGGCTATTTTTAAGCGATAAAACAAATTCAACAAACTTATGATTCGTTACACGTATATGCTGCTCGCGGCATTTTTACTTCTAGGGACAAGCGCTTTTGCTCAAGAAGAACAAACACAAGAGCGTCCTATGGGACACGAAAACACAAACAGGTTTAGACAACTTTACAATGAGATGTCTACTCCTAATGAGTATAGAACTGCTTCTGGTGCGCCTGGTCACGCGTACTACCAGAACACTGCAGACTATAAAATGTCTATTAACCTTAACGATGATACACAGATTATCCAAGGTTCTGAAACTATTACTTATACAAACAACTCACCAGACGATCTTGAGTACTTATGGGTACAACTTGATCAGAATGTGAGAGAAAAAGACTCTCCGGCAAAGGAGAAAAACGGTGAAGGAGTTGGAGCTGTATCTCAGCCAGGTTCTTTTGTTGGTTCTTTCATGAAAAGTGAACCTTTTGACGGAGGTTTTAAAATCCAAGAAGTAAAAGCAAATGGTCGTGATTTAAAGCACACTATTAACTGGACAATGATGCGTATTGATATGCCACAACCACTTAAGGCAGGAGATACTTATACGTTTTCAATCAAATGGAATTACTTAGTTCCTGAGCACACGGTAGATCGTGCTCGTTCTGGTTATGAAACTTATGCAGATGGTAACAAGGGTTATATTATCGCTCAGTTCTTTCCAAGAATGGCGGTTTATAATGATGTAGAAGGATGGCAGAACTACCAGTTCTGGGGTAATGGAGAATTTGCATTACCATTTGGTAATTACGAAGTAGATATTACAGTTCCTAAAGATCACTTACTTGATGGTACTGGTGAGATTACAAACTTAAAAGACGTTTACAGTAAAGAAGAAATGAAGCGCTGGGAGCAGGCAAAGAAGTCTTACGACAAGCCTGTAATTATCCGTACACAAGCAGAGGCAGAGAAGCTTGCTGCAGGAAATGTAAAAGCAACACAAACATGGAAGCTTAAAGCAGAGAATGTACGTGATTTTGCATTTACATCATCTCGTCGTTATATTATGGATGCACAGGCAGTAAAATTCTCAGAACGTGATGTGATGGCAATTTCTATCTACCCTCCAGAAGGAAACCCATTATGGGAAGAGTATTCTACTAAAGCGATTGTACAAACACTTGATACATACTCAAAATATACATTTAACTATCCTTACCCTAAAGCGATCTCAGTACACGCAAAAGGACAAGGAATGGAGTACCCTATGATTTGCTGGAACTATGGACGTCCTAACGAGGATGGAACATATAGTGACAGAACAAAATTCGGGATGATCTCTGTAATTATACACGAGGTAGGTCATAACTACTTCCCTATGATTGTAAACAGTGATGAACGCCAGTGGGGATGGATGGATGAAGGTCTAGATACCTTTATGCAATTTCTTACAGAGCAAGAATTTGGACAGAATTTCCCTAATGCAATCAAAGGAAATGATGCATACCCGTCTAGACGTGGAGCTCCGTCTAAAATTGTAGGATACATGAAAGGAGATCAACAATATATTGCACCTATCATGTCTAACCCAGAAAATGCGTTTAACCTTGGTGCGAATGCATATGGTAAGCCAGCAACGGCATTAAACATACTTCGTGAGACAGTAATGGGTCATGAGCTTTTTGACCATGCATTTAAAACATATGCTCAACGATGGATGTTTAAACACCCAAGCCCAGAAGATTTCTTCCGTACTATGGAAGATGCATCTGCAGTAGATCTTGATTGGTTCTGGAGAGGATGGTTTTATAGCACAGAAGCTGTAGATATAGGTCTTAAAGAAGTAAAGCAATACTATATTACAGATAATGTAACTGCAGCTGGTAAAGAATTACTTGCTCGTTACGGTGTTACAGATCCTAGCGCTATTGACGCAATCTACGTAGTAGATGAGGATAGCCCAGAGTTTACAGAAGATATGAGAGGTAGAGATATTTTAGAATCTTCATCTACACTTAAAGAGTATCTTATGGATAACTTTACTCCAGAAGAGCGTGCAAAAATCAATACACCTAAGTTCTTATACAAAGTTGTTTTTGAAAAGCCAGGAGGAATCCCAATGCCTATTATCGTAGAGTATGAGTATGCAGATGGTTCTAAGAAAAAAGTAACGTATCCAGCTCAAGTATGGAGAAAGAATGATGCAGAAGTAAGTAAAGCAATCGCATCAGATAAGGAGATCGTAAAGATTACCGTAGATCCAGATCTTGAAACAGCAGATATTGATACTGACAACAACAGCTGGCCAAAAGCTAAAAAGCTAGGTGAGTTTGATAAGTTCAAAAATCAAAATAAAGGATAATACTAGTTTCGCTTTCGCGAAAAAGTGAAAAACTGCTTCTCCATCGAGAAGCAGTTTTTTTTTACTATTATTTTATTAATGGGAAATAATGAAATTTGGATTACTTAAAACCAAGCGTATCACTTGCCGAAATTAATTGCTCTAACGCATTAATTTTGTTTTGTAATTTTTTAAGGAACATATGCTGCTCACGCTCACCTGCAGTATTTATAAATTTACTCTGTTGTAATTGCTCGGTAATGTAAGCATGTGCTTGATTACAAGTTTGACCGTCATAAGTTTGAAAATAACTTAGAAATGTAAAGGGAACGTAAAAGGCCTTTTTATAAGGAGTATTTATTAATACCGTACATAGCATATCTAGAATCAAATAATCTATCGTTATATAACTAATAGAATCACTGTATACTACGCTGCAAATTAGTTAATCACGTTTCAATTCAATAAGTATGATGTTTACATCAAGAAGCGATTTAGTATACATCTGTTGTAGTTGTTCTACATATTTCTGAGCAGTTTCAATAGTTCCAGATATTGTTGCTTTTCCACGCTTTCGCGAAAGCGTGCCTATTAAAAGTTAATATAGAGAAGGAAAATATGTAGTTGTTATTGAAGAGTAAAATCAATTTTTAAAAAGATCTTATGCATCCATTCCTTCAATTTTCTCTACAGTTTCTCTAAAGAGACCTAGTAAGAATTTCAATTTTCCAGCATCACCTGAAGCGCTGAATCTTTGGTTCTCAATTTTCACACCGTACCAATCATCTTTACTGTTTTCATTGAGAATCCATGGGATGGTGATCATAGCTAAAGAGGTGTTTGAAACGTCAATCTCTAGCTCCCATCCAGGGTTATCTAATGTTGTGATCTGGATAACTTCTCCTTGTTCCCAGTCGCCATCACAATTTCCTTTGAACCAATCTTGTATCCAGTCTATTATCTCCATGTTGTTTTTTATAAGTGGTTATTGTTGTTGAGCTGTGCGGCGATAAGGGTGAGTAAATAGGTTTCTCTCACGATAGACATTCCCTGTTTGCCACTAGTTGCTATCGTATGTTGGTTGTGAGCAATCGCCTCTTCAATGTCTATCCAAACAGCCTTCATTCCATTGCCTTTCTCGTAATCTTCCAGGCTTGAATCTCCTAGCGTTTCATTAATCTCACAAGTGTAGCAATATGAAATCATGTGCTGCACATCATAATCTGCTTTGTACCAAGGTCTATATTCTTCATAAATCCCGAAGGGTTTTATGTTTTGTATTCCCGTTGCACCAGTTTCTTCGTTGAGTTCTCTCATCATCCCAACAATCATATCTTCTCCTTCATCAAGACCTCCACCGGGGAGACTGTAATCCTCATATCGCTCAGTATACATGAGTAAGATGCGGTTACCTTGTGTGGTAATACTTCTCGTGCTCAACCGCTGTAAAATTTTTTTATTATCTAGCGTGGTGATATCAGGGTGAAAGTGAGTTTTTAAATGTCGCACAAAATGTAATTCAATGAACTTGCAAAAATAAGAACTGAATCCTACGCAAAGCGGCTTTTATGAAGTAAAATGACTTAGCGCTAGGGAGTTTGAAAGAAAAGATTACCGACCCCTAATTAATATTAAATAAAAAGAGAGGTTCACTTAATCACAAGTAGACCTCTCTTTTCTTACTGTAATAAGTTTGTACTATAATGCTGCTTTCTTGTAATATTTTTTACGCAACCAGAAGGAAACCCGCACCAGTAATATCAACGCCGGCACTTCTACTAGCGGACCAATAACGCCTGTAAATGCTTGTCCAGAATTAAGCCCAAACACTGCAATAGCTACTGCAATTGCTAGCTCAAAGTTGTTTCCTGCTGCTGTAAACGCTACAGCTGTTGTTTTGTCATAATCAGCTCCAGTAGCTTTGGTCACAAAGAAACCTATGATAAACATCAATGTAAAGTATATGAGCATTGGGATAGCAATAATTACCACGTCCATAGGTATTTGAACAATGAGCTCCCCTTTAAGTGAAAACATCACAATAATGGTAAAAAGCAATGCAATTAACGTCAATGGTGATATGGTTGGGATAAAAGTATTTGTATACCAATGCTCTCCTTTTAGTTTGACTAAGATAAGTCGGCTCAAGATACCTAGTAAAAAGGGCAGTCCTAAATAAATGGCTACGCTCTCTGCTATGGTTGCAATAGAGATGTCAATAATGGCACCTTCAAAACCAAAGTAGGGTGGAAGCACCGTTATAAACAACCAGGCATAAAAGCTATATGCAAACACTTGAAACACGCTGTTAAGCGCGACAAGCCCTGCGCCATACTCGCTACTCCCTTCTGCAAGATCATTCCAGACTAGTACCATGGCGATACATCTCGCCAGACCTATTAAAATAAGCCCGACCATATATTCAGGATAATCTCTCAGGAATGTAATCGCTAGTATAAACATCAACATTGGACCTACAATCCAGTTAAGTAATAGGGAAATAGAAAGAATCTTTGTGTTTTTAAACACCTTAGGTAAGAGTGCATAATTGACTTTGGCAAGCGGCGGATACATCATTAATATTAATCCTATCGCGATAGGGATGTTGGTTGTTCCGCTGTTAAATGAGTTTATGACATCTGGAAATGAAGGAATAAAATATCCTAAACCAACGCCTATAGCCATCGCTACAAAAATCCAAAGCGTAAGATTTCTATCTAAAAAATTTAATTTCTTTGGTGCCATGTTATGCTTTTATTTGAGAGAATACAAATAGTAATTCGGTTGCGATTTGTAGACTTCGTTCTTGATATTTTTGTGCTTGTTGCGGAGTATTATCAAACGCTTTTGGGTCATCATATGTAATAGGAAAACGTTTTTCTGCACCTGGCACAAAAGGACAGCCTTCATCTGCTTGAGAGCAGGTCATGATTGCTCCAAACATACTACTAGGGTTGAAAGCATGATCCATTGTTTTTGAAAATCCGATTACTGGCTGCTCATTGCTTCCATATTTGATGCTGTACACTGGGTTGTCAGATGGTGAGATAACAGCTATTTGAAAACCGGCACCCTCAAGTGTTTGTGCTGCCATCGGGAAGAGCACCGTTGCTTCCGTACCACCAGAATAGCAAGACACGTTTGATATATCAAAATAGCCTGCCATTGCCTGCGCCCATACTTGCGACAGGTGACTCCTACGTGAGTTGTGAGTACAAATAAAATTAAGTCTAATGGCTTCTTTGTTGGAAGCCTTAGACTGTATATAATCTGCTAGTGGTTGCAAGACTGCTTTACGCTCCTCAGATATCGAAGCAGTTGATAATCCTTCTATTGTTGTTACTATTTCTGGAAATAGTTCCGTTCTATTTATAGCCATGATGACAATGTTTATAAGAGATTTACTAGCAACATCCGCTACCTGGTTCACAAGAACTTCCTGCTGGTATATCAGCAAATTGTAGCTTGGTCTTTTCCTCAGGAATACCGCAGTTATCTTTTGCAAGGCAATCTGTTTGCTTACTTGTGAGTAAAAATGAAGTGCCATCAAAGTCAAGCCCAAATTTCCCTATCGTTTCTGCTTGGTACTCTACCTCAATCTCAAGATCTCCTATGTGTAACATCTTTTCAGAAAGTTGGATGATATCTAGTAACTTTCCTGGGTGAAGTCTGTGATCATAATCATCTGCATTCCAAAGTTGGAAATTTGCAACCTCTTCATAACGTACGGTACCTCCACAGTCAATAAAGTTTTTAGTGACTTTTCCCACTTCTGTAACGTGAAAGTGATTAGGAACTAAAGATCCATTTGGCAACTGGAAAGAAATTGTTTTTAACTCTTGTAAAGCTGTTTTAATTTGTGATAGTTTCATAATGCTATTTGTTTATTGCGATAATACGATTAATAAAAGTAATTTTTTTTAGCAGCACTCTCCGCTACTCTTAAGATCTTGGTCAAGAAAAGCTGTCATTACATTTTTCATGGCGGTCCAGTTTTCTTTATCTATACAGTAGCACACACTCGTACCTTCTACATTTCCTTTAATGAGACCTAAAAGTTTAAGTTCCTTTAAATGCTGTGAGATGGTAGGTTGCGCAAGTCCTATTTCGGCAACTAGGTCTCCACATACACAAGAATCTATTTTAAATAAATGCTGTAGTATTGATACTCTAGCTGGATGACCAAAAGCTTTGGCAAAAAGAGAAATCTCATTTTGCTCATCTGTAAACATTTCAGTTTTTGCTAATCCCATGATTGACTTATTTGTTGATTGCAATATTACGATTAATTAATGAGGTGATATTTAATTGTGTGTTAATTTTTAATTATCTCTTTGCGAACATCTCCATTTATCCAAGTATAGATAAATGTTGTTTAGCTTCTCTTTGCGCGGACATCTCCCTAAATCCCTCTTCAAAGAGGGACTTTTTATTTGTTTTGTGGGTTGCATTTTGCTCTTGACAGAGCAAGGGTTCTTTGTTTTTATTTATGGTAAGTTGTTATTGAGTTTCTCTTTGCGGACATCTCCCTAAATCCCTCTTCGAAGAGGGACTTTGTTTTTTTTCTTGTGTGGGTTGCTTTTTGCTCTTGACAGAGCAAGGGTTCTTTGTTTTTATTTGTGGTAAGTTGTTATTGAGCTTCTCATTGCGGACATCTCCCTACATCCCTCTTCAAAGAGGGACCTTTTATTTGTTTTGTGGGTTGCTTTTTGCTCTTGACAAAGCAAGGGTTCTTTGTTTTTATTTATGGTAAGTTGTTATTGAGTTTCTCTTTGCGGACATCTCCCTAAATCCCTCTTCGAAGAGGGACTTTTTATTTGTTTTCTTATGAGTAGTAATTTTAGAGTTTACGCTTTCGCGAAAGCGTGTTACTTCAATGCTAACATCGAATTTACCATAACGATATTTTAATCCAACGTATCTGATGGGTTGCAGGTGAAGGATAGATGTTAGTACTTTGAGCTTTATAAACGTTTTAAATGTCAAAAGATAATCTCTCGGTAAAAGCTAAAAAACCATGGCCTACTAAAAAGGCGATGGAGCAGGTGTATGATTTGAAGCTGTGGGGAGCTGGAGCTTCTTCGTTTTACTCTGGTGAAGGATCGCACCATCCTGAGATTGTTGTTCCATATGTGGAGGCAGTTACGGCATTTCTTAGCTCTTTCGAAGAACCTCTTGCAGTGTGTGATCTAGGTTGTGGAGATTTTAATATAGGTAGCAAGCTAGTTCCTTACGCGCAGAAATATACAGGTGTAGATATTGTCGCGGCGCTTATTGATCACAATAAAGCTACGTTTAAAAATGAGCAGCTTAGTTTTGAATGTATCGACATTGCTACAGATGCACTTCCTGAGGGCGATTGTGTGATTTTGAGACAGGTATTACAACATTTATCTAATCGTGAGATAGCGAGTGTTGTACAAAAGTTGGCTTCCTTTAAATATATAATTCTCACAGAACATCTGCCTAATGGTGATTTTACACCTAATCAAGATATTATTTCTGGTCAGGGGACTAGATTAAAAAAGAATAGCGGTGTCCAGCTGCTCATGTCGCCTTTTAATATGAAGGCTGTGAGAGAGCGAGAGCTGAGTGTTACGCTTCCAACTGATGGTAAAGGACGAATTGTAACTACACTTTATACGATGTACTAATCTTTAGTTCTAAAGGATTTTCCGCGTGGGGCGTTGTTTTTTTCAAGTACTGTAGGAGAATGTAAATAAGCAGCTGCCTTTGAGGAATCGGTTACTTTTGAGGCGGTGCGTTCTAGCATGCTTTCTTCAAAAGTGTTGAGTACATTTTGTCGTAATCCTCTTTCTTGCCAGTTTGAGCAAGGCTTGCAGCCTGCTGAGATTGCTCTGGCTAGCGCCAAGGCATCAAGAAGTGCTTGGTTTGCTCCTTGTCCTTTAAAAGGGCTCATGGGGTGTGCAGCGTCGCCTAGCAAGGTGATTGCTCCAGCATTTTGTAAAGTTTCAGGTTTTAATAGTGCCCTGTCGTAAGCAGGATAGCCAGAAATTAAGGCTTCTGGAGTCATCGCCATGATTTGTGGGATAGGGTCATGCCATTGTGTTCTCTTGATAGCCTCTTTTTTAAGTACTGCGGGACCTGCAGTATTTAACGCCATTGCTTCTTGCTCTGAGATGGGGAAGCTAAGCTGCCACATGATGGCATCTTTATCATAAGGCATCATATAGATGCGCTCGTGACCATTTGCCGTTTGAAAAACTGTTGCTTGATCTAGTAGGGTACTTTCAATATCTCCTAGCTTTACAAGTGAACAAATACCAAGAATCACTATACAATCTAGGTATTGCAATGGTGACGTTTTCTCATCTATAACGGTATTGCGCACTGCGCTGCGTATGCCGTCTGCGCCTACAATGAGATGGGCGTTTGTGGTTTTAATATTTCCATCTACTTGAAATTTTATTTCTAAAGTTCCATTTTGAGCACTGCTATGCTCCACATATTGATGTCCCCATTGTACGTGTGGCGAGTCGCCCAGTTGTTCTAGCAACGCATGTCGCAATGATTGCCTAGCTATGTGAATGTTTGTGCGCTTCGGGCTTGCATCATCTTCTTCTTCCATCCATTTTCTCATGCCCCATTCTCCTACGACGGTTCCTTCTGGAGTATGAACGAGATGCCTAGTGGATACAATTCCCTCATCTAACTGAGTGATTCCAAAACCTTCGATTGCCTTGCTCGCTTGTTGCAAGGTAAGGCCGTAGCCTTGCGACCGTGCGTCAAAACTCTTATCACGTTCATATAGTGTAAACGGAATCCCACGATGTAAGCAAGCCACCGCTAGCGCTACACCACCTATGCCAGCACCTATAATTGCCACATGAGGATAGTGCTCTGTATCTGGTGATGGTGGAGATGGTGCTGGGATGATACCGGAGCCGTTACATGCAATGCATTTGCTTTGGTGTCTTTTTGGTCGAGTAGGAGCGATGCCTTTTTTATCTGATTCCTCATAAGCCGCAACCGCTCGCTGGTAGGCTAATCGTACTTTCTTGCGAAGTCGCTGACTTTTGCTTCCCTGGCCATTACACGCAGTACAGGCGGTCCAACTTGGATTTGTAGGTGATGAGGTGTTCACTCGTTTGGGGTAGTTATTTCTGTGCTATTTACTGCTTTGTTTTTTTCTTGACAGTCGTAGCCTTTGTATTTGTTCTTTGTTGCATCATTAATTTTCCGCCAGGGGTAACACCAGCTTTATGCTCTAGGCCAGGTTTCTTTACCATTGCCCTGTTCTTATGTCTCAAGCGCTCAGAAACTCTTCTGTAATAGTCCTGCTTTTGTAGGTTTTCTTCTAGATTATTGATGTAGTTGTTTAAAACAAAATCTGGATTATCAACATGCTCACCTTGATTAGCAGTTACTCCATGAAATGTGGTTTCAAATTCTTGTTGAAATTGAGCAACCCTTGCCGTTATCAGCGCAGCTTCTAGTGCATTTATTTGCGTTATAAGCGGATTGTTTTCCGCATTAGGTAAGGGTTTACTACTTGGGTTTCTGTTAGAGATAATTTCAACTCCGGTAGATGGATTGCTATCTTCCGTACGCATTTGTCTTATAGATCCTTCGTCTAGTGCTGCTTGAGCTTCTGCTACGCCATTACCAAGTTTTAACTTATTTGTTGTGTTGCCCACTTCCACAACGGGTGGGAATTTTACGATTTCCTCGATATATACGCCTGGTGTCTTAAAGCCGCGCAAGTGCTTGATGTAGCCATTAAAAACATCATCCTTTGTAGCGAAACTAGATACATCTTGTGATAAGAAAGAATCTTGAAGTTGCATTGCCTCCATATCTTTGAGATCGTTCTCTAGTGCGTTGATTTTAGCAATAAGCGGATTGTTCTCAGGGTTAGCAATAGGCTCAATACTTGACGTTCTATGCGCTATCTTTTTTAAATATACCGTATTACTTTCAGGCTTAGGCTTAGCATCTTGCTTATTTTGAGTAAATCCAACTGCAGTAACCATGAGTGCGAGTACTAACGATATTTTCTTCATAGTAGTGATGTATAATGACCCAACTATCAACATTGAGATAGTTTCAGGGTAGGTTTGACACGTGTCTAGTGATCGACTTTGGGTTAAAAGTATGGAAAATTAAATCGTGAGACGTTGTGATGTGGGGAATCACGCTTTCGCGAAAGCGTACTCATTCCCCATAAGCTCTTATGAAATCGATATGTAATGGTAGAAAACAGTTGGTTATGCTGTCGCTGAAGAGTCCCTGTTTTTCTGGTAATACCACACGATGAGGATAATTGTAATCACCTGAAAAATGATAGAAAATATGGATCCTTCAAAACCGAAAAGGCCGCCGTTGAGTAGGTTGTTTTCTGTGATGCTAATTTTAATAAGGTGATAAGAATCAATACCACTTACATTGAAACCAAATAAGGTCTGAAAAAGGTTCCAGCTCAAATGCAGCGCAATAGGAAACCATAAATTCTTAGTGTACACATAAGAAATTCCTAGCAAAATACCGGCTAGGAATAAGTTGGCTAGTGCAAACATATCTACGTTAGGATTTCCTGCGTGAAGCAATGAAAATAGCAGCGCCGAAACAATAAGAGCGATGTATTTATTAAAAGAAATCATCAGGTTGCGCAGTACGTAACCACGCAGCAGCGCCTCTTCCAATATCGCAATATTCACAAACGTGAGGATAGCATACAGCAGCTGTGTAGCGTCCCAATGGAAGCCCTTAAATTGAATTTGGCTTAGTGATAACATGATAAAATAACCCAGCGCCATGATTGCCGCGCCTATAAGTAGACCAGCGATGATGTCTTTCTTTCTGTTTTTTAGCGCAAAACCTAACTCAATAAATGGTTTTCTATCCACAAATTTTATAAAAATCCATATCACCATAAACGTCCCAATGAGGGAAAATATGGAGCCTACGTATAACTGGAAAGGAGATTTTTGGGTAGGAATCTCATTATAATCTATACCAATAACATAGTAGCCTATAAGTTGAATGATGGCAACAATAAATATATAGGGAAGGATAATGGCAAGTACTCGTATCCAGCCTACGTGCTTATTTATGGGTGGTTGAGGTGTGGTGTTTTGGGGCATTTAGTTATTGATTGATGATGTTGTATTTTAGTTTTTCGAAGGCATTGCTTTATCTATTTTTCCTTCAAGTCGGATAGTCTCTGCTTGAATCAATGGTTTTAAATCGAAGCTCTTAACCTTATTGATATACTCTTTTGCCTCATTATAATTCTTATTAGAAAATTCAATATCAGCGAGATTTAATAGCACGATAGATTGGTTGTTTTCTGTTCTTAAACCATTTTCTAATGCTTGAGTTAAATAATGATGGCTTTTGTCTAACTCTTGCTTGTCCAGAGAAATAATTCCTTTGGTAAAATAATAAAACCCTTTGTGCTCTTTTGAAAGGCGATCTGGGTTTTTAACTTTAGAAATTAATGCTTCAGCTTTTTTTAAATCATTCTTTTTCATTTGCTGAAATGCCGCATACACTGTCCCATATTTGAAATACCCGTAAATAAAAAGACCACTTGCTAATAGCATCATTGACATATTTACAAAATCATCTTTATAGTAAAAATAAATGGCTGCCATTAAACATGTTGCCGTTAATATAATCCGAACTAGAGGTGTGAACATTAATTATAAATTTATACAAACATATTACTTGATTAGAGTTTATGAAAAAATCTCCATCTAAATATAACATAGCATTAGTGCTTTAGATGGAGATTCATTAATGAAAATAAAAGTGCCCAGGTATCTGATTTTAATTGATAGAGGGTATTCTTGAAAATAATTTTAAAGTTTAGATAAGATATCTGCCTTTTTATTATCAAACTCTTGTTGACTAATTAAGTCCTGCTCTAGGAGTTGTTTTAATTTTTTGAGATTGGCAATTGGGTCATCACTATTGTTGTCATTTTGATTATTATCTGCACTTGGAGAGTTTACTATGATTCCACCGCCAGCCTTCGCTCTTGAATTTTCTAATTCTCTTTGTCTTCTGTACTCATCCATTTCTTCTTCCCTCTCTTGCGCATAACGATAAAGTAAACGGGCTTGTGATTTAGGTAAATAATCTAAAGAGAGAATACCTCCACCTTTCAGCTTTTTTACAGTAAATGTTGCACCAAGAATTCCTTCTTTCATATGGCAATCTGAAATTTCTTTCCACAATAAATCTTGAAAATTCATTGAAAGACCAAACGATTTAGGACGACAGAAAATGATTCTTTTATTTGTTAGTGCAATTGAGTCTGGTGATAAATTTACAGCCGGTTTTTTTTGAACTGCAACATATTCTACCGTTTCATCTTTAGTTAATAATTCACTGATTCTACCTAAAACTTTTTCAACAGTTTTTGGGTCTTGAGATTCGTTTAAAAATTTTTTTAAGTCCATTTGTTTTAAGTGAATTTTAAACTCCATTTCATTTCATCTTACTCTGATTCAAGTCAAAACTGTATCGTAGTAGATTCAAATTGTTGAAGTTGTAAGTTTATAAGGAACTAAATTAATAGCTTGATTTTGATTTGTTTTACGGTCAACCTCATTCTGCCTAAATTTTATAGTTTGTTTCTTTCAACTTCTATTTCAGCGCAACAAAAAAGCTATCCTTTTATGGATAGCTTTTTTGTCTGTTGAGTTATATGTTTTATAATTAGCGAGCCTCCGACTCAGAGTAAATAGTTAGCTAACAGTAGTAAGTCCTTTTATCTTCTCTTAAAGATTAAACTCCTTTAACTACCAACTACCAACTACCAACTACCAACTACCTCGGCATAAACCTAGATGGATCCTCCTTTTCTTTACGGATACGTTCTTTTTCAAGGGCGCGTAGGCGTTCTTCTTCTGGTGTGATTTCTGGAACTGGTGCGGCAGCTTTTTTCTTTGTGCTTGTTTTGATGCTTTTAGGAGCTGTTTTAGTGACCTGAGTTGGGTCCTTAAGTGTCTTTGTGCTTTTTATGGTAGCAATCAAGGAGATTAATAATATGATAGCGAGCACTCCCCAAACAATCCCAATGAGTAGTTCAGAAATAGAGCTGCCTTTTTCCTTTTCTGCCGCGATGGCTTCATACGGATCTGCAGCGATGATGCTAGGGTCATCGCTTAGGTAGTAGATGTTGAGTTTGCTAGTATTAGGTACAGCGTTGAGCGTGATTTTACCAGTGTAAGACTTGCCATTGAGATTAAACCTATAGTCAAACTTATAAAGCTTGACCACACTTGCCACCGTGGACTCTGTATATTCATTTGATAAGCTTGCAGTGACAACGGTGTTCTCACTAATCATTTGTTCTAGTTCGCTTATTTTATACTCATCACCACCATTTATATAGTCTGAAACGCATGTTTTGGCTAGTACAATAAACAAAATCATAAATACGATTCTGTATAAAAAGGATTTTGATTTTTCAAACATGAGGTGGTGGGTTTGGGGTTGTGAAGTATAGGAGGGTTTGTTTTATAACTCTGTCCTTTATTGGCAACTGGCTTTATTTATCATTCATAAAATTCCCAATTGTTTCCCAGTTTTTGTCTTTAATTAGTTCATAACTGAAAGAACGTTTTAAATTTTCTTTTTCGATTTCTCTTTTTAGCCACTTATCTATTTTATTTTTGTCTCGAACGTATAGATATATATCCAAATGATTACTGTTAAACAAATGTCCAACATTATGAACTGGTGAAATTTTAGATAAATTTTCAACTAATTCATTTTCAAGTTGATTAGCAAGTTCACTTTCATCATCTAAAGGAAGACCGTTTGGATTGCATTTTTCAATATTCAATTCCATATTTATTATCAAACTCCAAGGATAGAAAGACTTTTCTTCATAGTCTTTATAACCTCTATTAAAAGCTCCAATTGCAAGACTTCCATCAGAATATTTAGCTTTTATAACTCCTAAATTTTCTACAGGATAAGTCACTTTAAAATCCTCTTTTTTTGAATCCTTGCAATTCCAGAATAAACCAAAAATTCCCATTATTAATATTATAATTCTACTTTTCATTTATTGTCTTTTTTTTAATTCACGCCAACGGCTTGTGTATGAAACGTAGCACTAAAAATAAGCTCTTAAAACAAGCCTTTGCTATCGTAAAATCAGGAAGACCTTATGATGAAAATCATAGATCAGGATCAGCCTAAAAGCATGTGCTGAGCTCAGTTGAAGTAGGCTTGTTTTTTAACTCAGTTCTTTGTTACCAGCTGGCTATTTTATATGTTTATATCTTTCTGAACGCATATTAAAAGCTTTTTCACTTCCTTCCATAACGTCACAAATTTCTTTTTTAATTGTCGGTTCTTCAACTGTTCCAGAATATAGAACTTCTAGATTCTTACTTTCAGAATCCATTGATAAAATATATTCAGCATCTCCATTTACTGGAATATTTGCATTATGGGTAACTACTATGATTTGCCTATTTTCTTTAGCTTGTTTTAAGCGGTCAACAATTAATTCATATACTAATCTATTGTCTAAATCATCTTCTGGTTGGTCTAATAAAAGAGGTGTATTACCTTGAGAAAGAATAAAAGTCAAAATCGCTGTTGTTTTTTGACCTGCTGATGCTGTAGATAATGGCTTAAATGTAGACGAACCCGAAGGTTTGTATTGTACATCAATTTCATCTTCGGGAATTAGTAACTCAATTTCATCAATTTGAGATTCGGACATTCCCTTGACTAAATTCACAAAGTACCCACTAACATTTGTTACAGTTTCCTCTTTTTTAATTTTTAAAAAGATTTCGCGAACATCTTTAATTTTATGCTCAACATTACCATTAAAGCAAATGTTAACCAATGAATCGATATCAGTTTCGAAACCAGTCCATCTTTGGGTAATAGCTCTAATTTTATTTACAAAATCAGTTTTATTTCTAAATTGTCTAATTGAAACTTTTACTTTATCATCTTGCATTAAGTCAGCTACAAAATTTCTTCTCAAGACAGTAATGTCTTTAGTCTTTTGTAAGAATTGATTTTGTAGATTTCCTCTTTCAGCTATTTCAGTGATTAGACTTAGTTCAATAGTTATTATTTTTTCTAGCTCTAATTCTTTTGCTTTTTTAGCTTCTGAAAGTTTTTCATAATTAGAAATGTCATCAATTCCTTGAGTTTCTAATTCAATTTTTTTAGCGTTGAAATCAAGATTGTTTTGGTCGAAATCTTTTTTCCAGTTTGTTAAAGGTAATGAGGTGTTAAAGTCGGTTCTTAATTTCTCAGCTTTTTGTTTTAAAGCCTCTATTTCACGCTTGACTTCTTCATAACCTTCAACAACACCTTTACTTAATGGCGAAATTTCGTCAGAATACTTTGTGTCAAATTCTGTAAAATCAATTTCATCTATCTTAAGAGTATTGGAAAGATTTTCGATTTCATCTTCATTGTTTTTTGCTTCTAGAATAAATTCATCAATAGTCTTTTTTTGACTTGTGAATTTATTTTTTGAAGTTAGTAATGAAGCTATACCACTTTGTTGTAATAATTTAATCCGAGCGTCTAAATCTGTTATTTCAGTTTGTAGTTTTCCTTTTCCTGAAATTTGTTGTCTTATTGTTCTTATAGAGGCTGATTTCTCTAAAAACTCTTTTTTGATTATTTCTCTCTCATTTACAAGAGATTCCATTCCAGATATAGATTTATCAATTCTCTCTCTTAATGAATTAGGTTCTTGAGCTATTTCATAAATCTGTTTTTGAGAATATTGCTCATATTTAAAAAAGTCAATAAATGATTCAGCTTCCTCCAAAATCCAATCATCTGTTTCTGAATCGTATTTCTGAATAATGATTGTTTGATTAACTGAATTAGATATATCGCTTGCTATTATTTTATAAATAATACTATTTCTTATAAACTCTATTTCAATTGAAGAGTCTTCCTTGATAACACCTTTTTGAGTTCTAGTATCAAAACTTTTATAAAAGTGATTGTGGTCTTGAAGAATTTCTGTTAAATCGGCTAAATCATTTGTACGATTAAACAAGCCTCGAATAAATCTCAAAATACTTGATTTTCCACTACCACGACCTCCAATAATCGTAGTTAATTGTGGGTTGAAATCTATTTTTAGTGGAATGTTGTCTTTTGTTATTGTTGAATTAGAAACCGTAATAGATTTAATCCACAAGTCTGGAAGATTATAAGGAGAATTAGGCGAATTAAAATCATTCTTAATTCTGAAATCAGGTAATAAAAAGGCTTGTCTCAAACCTTCAAGTGAAGGCGTGTCACCCATTTTAATCCAAGTAAACCTAGTTCCAATTCCATCTAAGCCGTGTTTAGAGTTTTTTGGTGCGTGTGGGTTGTCGGAGAAAGTTACAATAGCTTTTTTAGATTCTAAGGCGTATTTTATAGAAGTGTACCATTCTTTAATCGTTGAATCTTCGACTGAAGGTGTTGGATAATTATAATAATCGTTCAACTTTACTTTCAAATCTACATTACCTGTCGTTTGTAAAGAAGGGTCTAAAAAATCCTTATGAACTACTTGAACCGCATTTATCTCATATTCGGCATATAGTTTTTTTAAATTCCCAACACTTACAGAGCCAAGTCCGTTGTATTCGTCAATATGTGCAGGAATTACTAAAGCACCATCTTTTATCGCTAATTCGGATATTTCAAAAATGCTAGAAATGGTTGCCGCCTCTTGTTTCCCAAAATCTTCTGCTTTGATATTCGCTCTAACAAGAAAATCTCTTATGTCCGCAGTAGTTTTAGTTATGTCAAAAATTATAAGCAAATGAACCTTACTTGCATCACAAGTTATTTCAACCCCTGGAAAGATTGTCAATGAAGTGTCTTTCGCAGCTTCTTTTATTTCATCAATACTTGCTCCTGTATTATGGTCAGTAACAGCAACACAATTCAAACCCTGATCAATAGCTCTGTCAACCCATTGTTGAGCGGTTACAGTTTGGTCTTCAAAACACTTACTTGCAGTTGTGTGTAGATGTAAATCACATTTAAACCATCTACTCCCTTTATAATTTAATTCTGTCATTTAGTTTGTGTTTTTTGCTTGCTGGTAACTAGCATATAACAGCAAGTTTACTATTTATGGCCTGTAAGCCTTGTAAAACTGTATACTAGTTAGTTGTTTTAGTTTATAGGTTATATCTCGTTATTAGCTATATACAATCAACTGTGTAATCAACTACTCTACAGCTCACTAAAATACACCACTATAACCTATCTCCTTTACGCATTTCCTCATTATGGTCAATTTTTTACAAGTTATTTTTATTGATGCCTTGGAAAGTGTTGTAGTTGCTCACATTTTCGCGAAAGCGTACCACAAAAAAAATCGGCTACCCTGTGAAGGATAACCGATTTTATGTGATTAATCAGAGATTAGTATGTGATTTTAATTTGTTTTGGTGACATCATCATAGCGAAGTTCGATTATCTTTTTGAAGTAATATGCTCCCGCAATTAGGATTAATTTAAGTTTATGATATTTAAATCTTTATCCATAGCTCCAATAAATGTTTTAAAAACCGAATAATTATTTTCGTCTATGATATAGCTTGAACTATAACCAGATGCAAAAAATATCTTGTTATCATTGAGAACTAAATTAGGTGTTGCTTTACCATTGAATTTTATGGATTTAATTAAGTTAGCATTAAGATCATATTTGTGCATATAATCCTTTGAAGAAATTATAAAACCTTCATTTTCTAGAGCCAGTAGACTCTGGACGCTACTTTGCGTAGGCAAATCTGACTTAATTAACTCATTACCTTGAGCATCGATGAGTCTAAATTCATTGTGGCTGTATAAAACATAATTATTAGTTGCAATTTTGGCTATGTTAAAGGACGCATTGAGATTATCATTGTCAATGGCAGCGATTGATGTATTTTCATATGTTACGTGACTTACATACTCGTAGTCATTATTTAAAAAGATAATTAGAGGTCTATAGTTTTCAAAAGTATTGAAGTCTATCGGGTCTGTTATACCTCCAAAGGCTATAAATCCATCATCTGTCTTTTCAAGGTTTCCAATAAATCCTTGCTCTATTTCATTGTACGTTTTTCTTTCTAAAATGATCCCCATATTATCACGAATATCAATTGAAGGACTCTTATATAAAGAAAAATCTGGGTCATTTGAACTGAAGTTTCTATAAGCACCGTAATATAAATAGTTGTCATTATCTTCAAGAACACCGTATAGCACTCTATAAGTGTTATTTTGAGTGCTTTGTGGTTGTAAACTAGAATTTAGTTTTACCTCTTTTAATCCTAATATAGATTGTAAAGACCTTGTTGAGTAAAACAACTTTTCATCATTACTGAGAGTACTTACAAAAGCATGACCAGAGTTATAACTTTTATTAGCTATATATGACTTATTAAAAGTATTATCGCTAAAATCAATTTTTACATAGTTAAATCTACCTGAGCTAGCTGCAAAAATGTTCCAGAAATTTTCAATATAGTAAAATGAATTATCTGAAAAACCAAAATTTATAGGGAAGATGTTGTCACCTTCAAGTACCGGTGCATAGAGATAATTTTCTTCAATGTCATTAACTCTTACGATTTGAGTTGTAATTTTTATTGCACCACTACTTGATGTTACTTTTAATTTAACTGTGTAAACACCGGACTCTTGATATGATACCAATGGTGCATCGTCAGTACTTGTAGTTCCATTTCCGAAATCAAATTCAAAAGAGCTGGCTCCAACTGAACAGTTTGTGATTTGAAATTCTTCCCCCACCTCTAGGGTGTCATTTGAAACATCGAAACAAGCGATTAATTGTTCTTCAGGCTGCTCACTTTCATCATTACTACATGATAAAAAAAGTAAAAAAATGGAAGCTAATAAAGTGATTTTTTTCATTCTTTAAATATTATAATTACTGATTTGAATTTGTTGATGTGACGCTGCTTTTAAAGAGAACAGCATAAAGCGATGGCTAAAATATATATTCTATTTGTTTTATGATTACGTATTTCCTCATTATAGCTTCATTTCTATAAGTTATTTTTAATGATGCCTTGGGGAGTAAGGTGGTTGCCATATTTTCGCGAAAGCGTAGTGCAAAAAAAAATCGGCTATCTTGTAAAGGATAGCCGATTTTGTGAGATTATAATTAATAAGCTTTTTCTTTAATCTTTTATACCGTCAAAGAACCAATATTCATTGCGATTTACTAATTCTACAACAAAGTCCTTTGCATCTTCCGTAGAGCTACTGTCAACTAAAGAGGTTAAAACAAAGGCCTTATTTTTTTCTATCCTTACATTTTTCACCTCAATGCTGGTATCCTTAGATTCAGCCATAAGTTCAGCAAATTTCCTATGGGCTTTTCTATTGGAAATCAAGTTTATTTCGGGGAAGTATGAAAACATCAGAAACAATGAATGTGCGTCACTATAATCTTTTAAATATGGATCGTTAAAATATTTTAAGTCAGAAAATTTTCCGCTTGTAACTGATTCAAAAAGGTAGAGAACGACATCCTTTGGCGATTTTTGTAAAGGATAAACATATGCTTTATTGCTTTCTGCCGATGCTACATAGTTTTGTACGTTTTTTTGCATTGTAACAAAAACCTCTCTATTACTTTTTGCCTCAATAATATCTTTTTCATTTTGTACGGAATCATACCTATAACTATATCTTGAGTTACCACTAAGCGCATTTTCTAATGCATTAGATGTTTTAGCGTCAGCTTTAGATAGTATATCTTCTAGTTCCTTATTTCTTTGATCAATGCCGTCTTGTAAAAAGTACTTTTCTAATTGATCAGTGATATCAATTTTTTTACCTAGACTTTTTTGAATTGAACCGCTAGAATCTTTATTAGCATTTGAGTTGATATCGCTTTTACAGCTTAAGTTTAAGGCTAAAAGAATGAGTAATAGTTTTTTCATAATTTATTGACGATTTTAAATATTATAATTAGTGATTTGAGTTTACTGTTGCTATGGTGCTTTTAAAAAACAGCATAAAACGAGGGCTAAAATATATATTCTGTTTGTTTTATGATTACGTATTTCCTCATTACAGCCATATTTATACAAGTTATTTTTAATGATGCCTTGGGAAGTGTTGTGGTTGCTCACATTTTCGCGAAAGCGTACCACAAAAAAAATCGGCTACCCTGTGAAGGATAACCGATTTTCTATAATTGACTAGTGTAAGTGTTTAATGACTTACAGCTATATAAGAATTAATCTCTCTTACGATCATCTCTTCTAGGTGGACGACGGTCAGAGCTGCTGCGCTCTCTAGGAGCTGGAGCTACATAACCTTCTGGTTTCTCAAGTAATGCTTTACGAGAAACTTTTTCCTTACGAGTACGCTTGTCTATACCGAAGTATTTTACGTCAAGCTCGTCACCCATAGAAACTACGTCAGAAGCATTTTCTGTACGTTCCCAAGCAAGCTCAGATACGTGAAGAAGTACTTCGTTACCTGGAGCGTCAAGATATTCTACTACTGCACCAAAATCTAGCATCTTGATTACTTTCACCTTGTACGTATTACCTACGACTGGCTTAAATGTAATTGAGTCTATCTTTGCAAGTACGGCGTTGATACCTTCTTGACCTGTACCTAAGATTTCTACAATACCTTCTTCTGTTACTGGATCTTCGTTTATAACGATAGTAGTTCCAGTTGCTTTTTGAAGTTCTTGTATTACTTTTCCTCCTGGGCCTATTAATGCACCAATGAATTCATTAGGGATACGTACACCTACCATCTTAGGAGCGTAGTCTTTTACATCCTCACGTGGAGTTGCAATAGTCTCTACAATCTTATCAAGTATGTGTAAACGACCATCTCTAGCTTGCTGTAATGCAGCTACAAGAATCTCGTATGATAATCCTTTTACTTTAATGTCCATCTGGCAAGCAGTAATACCGTCTGCCGTACCTGTTACTTTAAAGTCCATATCTCCTAAGTGATCTTCATCTCCAAGGATATCAGAAAGTACTGCATACTTTCCAGAAGCACCGTCAGATATAAGTCCCATTGCGATACCAGAAACTGGCTTCGTCATCTGGATACCTGCATCCATCATTGCCATAGTACCTGCACATACTGTTGCCATAGATGAAGAACCGTTTGATTCTAACACCTCAGACACCACACGTACTGTATAAGGACAATCTGCTGGGATCATTCCTTTAAGACCACGTTGCGCAAGGTTACCGTGACCTACCTCACGACGTGAAGTACCACGTATAGGTCTTGCCTCACCTGTACAGAAAGGAGGGAAGTTATAGTGAAGGTAGAAGTTTTCTTCTCCTTCATATGATGGCATATCTATTTTATTTGCATCTCTAGAAGTACCTAGTGTTACTGTAGCAAGTGCCTGAGTTTCTCCACGTGTGAAGATTGCAGATCCGTGTACAGACGGTAAGTAATCTATCTCACTCCAGATAGGGCGTATCTCTGTAGTCTTACGACCATCAAGACGAAGTCCTTCGTTAAGTGTAAGATCACGTATTGCAGCCTTTTCGGCAGCACGGTAATACTTAGATACAAGTCCACCAAAGTCTTCAAGTTCTTCCTCAGAAAAAGTTGCTTTGATTTCTTCTTTAATTTCTTTAAAAGCAGCGCTACGCTCATGCTTTGCAGATCCGGCTTGTGCGATTGCATATACCTTATCATACGCCATGTCGTGTACCTTTTGCTTAAGGTCTGCATCTTCTCTTTCGGCTGGGTACTCGCGTACTTCTTTTTTACCAAAAGCTTCTGCAAGACGAAGCTGTGCAGCACACTGTACTTTAATGTGGTCGTGAGCAAATTTAATTGCGTCTGCCATTTCTTCTTCAGAAATTTCATCCATCTCACCTTCTACCATCATCACAGAGTCTGCCGAAGCTCCAATCATCATATCGATGTCAGACTCTTCTAGCTGTGCTCTTGTAGGGTTAATGATAAACTCACCGTTTACACGTCCTACTCTAGCCTCAGAGATAGCACACTCAAATGGGAAGTCAGATAATTGGATGGCAGCACTTGCTGCAAGACCTGCCATTGCATCTGGCATAACGTCGTCATCATGAGACATTAACTGAATCATCACCTGAGTTTCAGAGTGGTAATCTTTTGGGAATAATGGACGTAATACACGATCCACAAGACGCATTGTTAATACTTCACCGTCAGATGGACGAGCTTCTCTCTTAAAGAAACCACCTGGGTAACGACCTGCCGCTGCAAACTTCTCACGGTAATCTACCGTAAGTGGTAAGAAGTCAAGATCTTTTTGTTCGTAGTTTGATACTACAGTACAAAGCAACATACACTTTCCAGACTGTACTACTACAGATCCGTGTGCTTGCTTTGCAAGTTTTCCTGTTTCGATAGAGATTTCTCTTCCATCACCAAGGTCGATGACCTCTTTGTAAACCTTTGGAATCATAAAATTTGTTTTTCACCTCGATCTATGTCGAGATATTCTCACGTGCAAAGGATTATTGTAATCCCGCTTTCGCGAAAATTGTTAATGGTAGAACACCCTTCGTGGGTATTCCATGTGTCGTTGCGTTGTGTAGTTGATGTATCTGTAAAAAGATACGGGATGATTAAAGGGTAGTTACTTCCCAAAAATCGGACACCAATGAAAAACTAGCTGTGAAAGCTTTCTTTGTCGTTCTATACATAATTACTTGTGTATAAAAGGACTTGGAGTATTATATGCCTTTCGGCGAAAATCTGCTTTGTATCAAATGAAGCTTTTATAAACTTACCTTTTAATACTGAGTAGATAATGATCCGTTCTCGTTTAAGATAAGATAGTCATGTTGTGACTATCAAAACTAGAGGAGAACATCTGTAATGTTTTATGCTTTTGCAAGAGTTGTACTTTATAGCGATGTACTCTTACGTGGTTTTCCTACTAAAAGGAATAAAAAAGGAGCTCCGTTAGGAACTCCTTTTTTAAAATATTATTTACGGATACCAAGCTCCTTAATAATAGCTCTGTAACGTAATACGTCTTTCTTGATTAAGTAATCAAGTAATGAACGACGCTTACCTACTAGCATTACTAGTGAACGCTCTGTAACATAATCTTTACGATTTGTTTTCAGGTGGTTAGATAAGTGTGAGATACGTTGTGTAAAGATTGCGATTTGACCTTCAGCAGATCCTGTATCGTTCTTACCTTTACCGTGCTTTGCAAAAAGCTCTTGTTTTTGTTCTTTTGTTAAATACATTCCAGTATTGTTTTAAATGAAATTCATGTATATGATAGCGATTCTATCAGCGTGCAAAGATACATTATTCTTTGTATTAACAAACTGTTGGGGCTTAATTTGCAGTCAATTCTCTAAATAATAGCTTCTAGCGTTAGTTTTTCAATGAAATTACAAGGTTATGAGTTGTTTGTAAAACACAAAAATCACGTTAAATGGCATGAGTAATACCTGTTAACGTGATTTTGTTATTATTGAGTTTGTGAGTTGCTCTTTATAATTAGCTATTTGCTTTAACCAACTCTTTGTTCTTACTTAATGTAATTGCTAGGTTACCTAATAATACACCATAGATAACTTTAGAACTTACATCTGCAATAGTGTATACTAGTTGTCTAGCCATCACGCCATCTTCACTATATAAAAATCCGTCTACTCCAGTAAGGTATGGCATTAAGTAAGCTCCTGGATATAAAGTCCATGATATTAAAAATAAGATCCAGATATTAGAAAGTATTTTTTGTCCTGCAGGAGAAATGCCTTCTTTTCCTTCTTTGATTACTTTTTTCATTACCCATAAAATATGGAAGAAAAATGCAGATGAAATAGCTCCCCATACTAAAAAGGCAGTCAAGTTACTTACTTCATAAAACTGACCAATGTATCCAGTAATAATCATCATTGCCCCAGAAAACCAGAACTGATTGCGTACAGAGCTAAATTTTGAAGAAGTTAAGCTTACCACAAATAGAATTTGGAATAAAAGCATAGGTACATCGATGAGCCAGTTGAGATAACGATATCCATTATTAAATAAATCTCCACTTGGATCTAGAAAATATCTTCCTACTTCTTCATTATAGGTGAAACTTGATGTCCAGTTTTGCGCCTGCGCATATAAAAGTAAAAATGCCGAAACCATCACCACAGCTGATAATATGTTCGACATTTGGAATTTTTTATCTACATTTTTGATGGTAAGGATAAAGTAGAGTAGCCCTGCGAGCATTACTGCATATCCTAATGTGAGAATATGTGATGTAAATTGATAAGCAATCTCAGAGAAGCCTTCTGTCGCGCCTATAAAGTTTTCAAAATTTGCATTTCCTAGTTCTTGTGTCATAGCAATTTTTTTATGGTTTTCTTTTTTCCATAAAATTACGACTAACGATTACTTTGTTTAAGTTATTTAATATTTAATTAAACAAAATTAAGAAAACAATAAGAGTGCTAGGTGTATATGCGACTTATAAGGTGCTTTTAGGAGGAGGTGAGTTCTGTAAATAATCCCTCTAGGCTTACGTTTTTCTGATTGAGTTGTAAGATTTTAAGGTCGTTATCATGTGCAAAGTCAAAGACTTTTGCTCTCATATCATCTTGAGTACTAAAGGTAATTTCATATGTGAATCCTGTAGTATTTTTTACAGAAGCTACTTTGTCTAGCCTACTCAATACAACTTCTTCTACGCGGTAATCAAATTCGGCAATGACTATTTGCTGCTGTCCATCGCGTAGCTCTGTCATTTTCTTATCGGCTACTATAGTTCCTTTATTAATAATAATCACACGATCACAAATGGCTTCTACCTCTTGCATGATGTGCGTACTCATTAATATCGTTTTTTCCTTACCTATATCTTTAATGAGATTCCTAATGTCTAATAGCTGATTAGGATCTAGCCCTGTAGTAGGCTCATCAAGAATCAATACTTCTGGGTCATGTAGCAAAGCAGTAGCAAGACCTACACGCTGTCTGTAACCTTTTGATAGTTGGCTTATTTTTTTATGTGCCTCAGAGGTTAGTCCTGTGAGGTTGATAACTTCATCTATGCGTTCTTTTGATACCTTATAAACTCCTGCATTAAACGCTAGATATTCTCGCACATACATTTCCACATAAAGCGGATTGTGCTCTGGTAAGTATCCCACAGCGCGACGCACTTCTTGTACATTGCTTTTTGTGTCGTGGTGATGTACTGTTGCTGTTCCAGAAGTAGGGGAGAGGTAGGTGGTGAGTATTTTCATTAATGTACTCTTACCAGCACCGTTAGGACCTAGAAAGCCTACAATCTCACCCTTTTGTAAGGAAAAGGAAATGTGATCAAGCGCTTTCTGAGTGCCGTACATTTTTGTGATGTCTGTTACTACAATGGACATAGAGGAGTATTTAATACTGTAAATGTAAGAATTGATAACGGGAGGATACATTTAAAAGTGTGACGATCATCTAAGCTAAAGAGATTTTAAAATAGGAATACCTATCATATTCTCATTTTCACTAGTTAATAGATGTTTGATTGATAATTCCTCAAAATCTATGCTCAATAAAAAATATTTCATAAAAGGATGTAAATAAATTGGCTCATTAGATATTTTTTCTACTTTAGCAGTCAAATAAGTCAACATGTTATCAAACGTTTATTATTGGAACAATTTTTTCTATTTCTTCTTTTACGGGAAGAGATCAGGATTGATATTGTGCTAATTTAATAACACTCAATATTTCAATAAGTCCTGATAAATTTTTATCAGGGCTTTTTTTTTGCACAATTATGAAAATAGCAATACAAGGCGTACAAGGATCATTTCATCACAAGGTGGCTCAAGAATTTTTTGGGGCAGACGCTGCTGTGGTGGAGTGCATGTCTTTTCCTAGGCTAGTAGACGCACTGGTAGAAGGCGAAGTACAAGATGCTGTTATGGCTATAGAAAATAGTATCGCAGGAGCAATACTCCCTAATTATGCATTACTAGATAAACATGATTTACACATAGAAGGAGAGTTCTACCTTGACATCCAGCATCAGTTAATGGCGCTACCAGGTCAAGGCATAGAGGATATAAAAGAAGTGTGGTCACACCCTATGGCAATCTTACAATGTCGTGAGTTTTTTAGAAACTACCCAGACATAAAACTTGTAGAAGATACAGATACCGCAGGTGTAGCACGTGAGATACAAGAAAAGCAATTACAAGGAGTAGCAGCCATAGCCAGTACAGCCGCAGCAAGTATTTACAAACTAGAAATCATAAGAGCGTCCATACAGACCATCAATGAGAATGCAACCCGATTCTTTATCTTAAATAAGGATAAGAAACAAGTAGAAGGTGTTATTGATAAGGCATCTCTAAGATTTTCGGCAGACCATAAGCGTGGCAGTCTAGCGGCAATATTAAATGTGCTGAGTGATTGCAAGATGAATCTCACAAAAATTCAGTCCATGCCTATTATCGAGAAGCCGTGGAAGTATGCATTTTTTGTAGATGTCACTTTTGAAAAAATAGAAAGCTTTAATAAGGCAGTACAATTACTAGAGATCATGGCAAATGATTTTAAAGTACTAGGAGCCTACAAAAACAGAAAGCAATGATGCAACCAGCAAATAGGTTACAGGAAACCAAGGAATACTACTTTTCGCGAAAGCTTAAGGAAGTTCGCGCGCTCATTGCAGACGGTCATCCTGTGATTAATATGGGAATAGGAAGTCCAGATATGCCGGCGCCTCCGGCAGCCGTTGCAGCTATGCTCAAAGGATTACATGATAGTGTGGCTCACCAGTACCAGAGTTACACCGGTATTCCTGAGTTGCGAGGAGCTATGGCAGATTTCTATAAAAAACAATATGGAGTAATCGCAAATCCAGACACTGAGATATTGCCGCTCATGGGTTCTAAGGAAGGGATTATGCACATCTCGATGGCATTTTTAAATCCTGGTGATAAAGTCCTTTTTCCTAATCCTGGATACCCTAGTTATGCTGCGGTGACAAGACTTGTGGAGGCAGAGGCAATTACATACGATCTTAATGAGGAGAACGGATGGTTGCCAGACTTAAAAGCACTGGCGGCTCAAGATCTTTCGGGTGTAAAGTTAATGTGGGTAAATTATCCTCATATGCCTACTGGGACTAAGGTGCCAGATGGTTTTTTTGAAGAATTAATCGCTTTCGCGAAAGCGCAACACATATTAGTAATCAACGATAATCCATATAGTTTTGTACTTAATGACAATCCGCAATCACTGCTGGCAGTTCCAGGAGCGTCTGAAGTAGCCTTAGAGCTTAACAGTCTTAGTAAGACCTTCAACATGTCCGGATGGCGTGTGGGAATGGTACTAGGAAGCGCCGAAAATATAGGACACGTATTGCGTGTAAAATCTAACATGGATAGCGGTATGTTTTACGGCATACAGAAAGGAGCTGTAGCAGCCTTAGGCTTAGGAGATGACTGGTTTGAACATATCAATACCATTTATGGGCGCCGCCGTAAACTAGTTTATGAGCTTGCCGAAAGGTTAGGTTGTACATACGACAGAGATGCTGTAGGATTATTTGTCTGGGCAAAACTGCCAGAAGGAATCGATGCCGAAGCCTTTATAGATAACATCTTGCTCGAGAAATTCATTTTTATCACACCAGGAACCATTTTTGGAACGATGGGGAAAGGATACATCAGGTTTAGCCTTTGTGTAAAAGAAGAAGAAATTAAAGAAGCAATAAGTAGATTTTAAGATAATTAATAGCTGGATATGAGGTGTTTTTATCAGTAAAACATTGAATTTGAGCGATTAGAGAGTAATATTTAGATAATGAAAGACATTTACATCATAGGGTTGGGGCTTATAGGAGGATCATTTGCGCGAGATTTGCGCGAGCAAGAACCTGCGGCAACTATTTATGGTATAGATGCAAGTGAAGCTCACGTAGCCGAAGCACTGTCATTAGGTTTTGTAGATAAAAGCGCCGTACTAGAAGATATTAAAACAGCAGACCTCGTAGTGCTAGCAATCCCAGTAGATGTTGCTATTCATGTACTACCAGACGTTCTTAATCATATAGGAGACGATACGATTGTGGTAGATATGGGATCTACAAAGCAAGCCATTTGTGAAGTAGTGGCATTACACCCTAGACGTCGCA
This sequence comes from Dokdonia sp. R78006, assembly GCF_042466145.1. Classification (NCBI taxonomy): domain Bacteria; kingdom Pseudomonadati; phylum Bacteroidota; class Flavobacteriia; order Flavobacteriales; family Flavobacteriaceae; genus Dokdonia; species Dokdonia sp. R78006. The sequence goes on from NZ_JAXHBU010000001.1 coordinate 1,871,778, forward strand.
ACTTTCTTGCATGTCACCCTATTGCAGGAACAGAATTTTCTGGGCCTAGTGCAGCGATTACAGGCTTATATAATGGGAAGACTAATATTATATGCGAGGTAGAGAAAACAGCTTTTAAGCTGCAAGAAAAAGTGCTCGACCTCTTTAAAAATATGGGGATGCGCATACGCTACATGGATCCTGTGTCTCATGATAAACATATTGCATACGTAAGTCACCTCTCACACATAAGCGCGTTTATGCTAGGTAAGACGGTGATACAAAAAGAGAAAAATGAGCGTGATATTTTTGACATGGCGGGCAGCGGATTTGCATCTACCGTACGTTTGGCAAAAAGTAACCCAGTAACATGGACCTCAATTTTTAAACAGAATAAAGAGAATGTCTTAGAGACGTTAACTGAATATATTGCAAATCTCAGCGATTTTAAAATGCTTTTAGAAAATGACGATTTTCAAGGAGTACATGATGAGATGGAAAACACGAACCACATTAAGGAAATATTAAACGGAATTAAATAGTTTTGCGCTTTCGCGAAAGCGTAAATATCAAAAGCCCGAAGCGGCACAAATTAAATGTTATGGAAAATAAGAAAGAACTTAGAAATTGGTTAGACGCTTTTGGCCTTGATCACCCTCTTGTAATTGCAGGACCTTGTAGTGCAGAGACGGAAGCGCAGGTGCTTAAAATCGCTCACCAACTTAAAGACACAGATGCTACAGTACTACGTGCAGGGATCTGGAAGCCAAGAACGCGTCCAGGAAACTTTGAAGGAGTAGGAGCACTTGGACTTAAATGGTTACAAAAAGCCAAAGAAGAAACAGGAATGCTTACTACGACAGAGGTTGCAAATGCAAATCACGTAGATCTAGCTCTTGAAGCAGATATCGATATCTTATGGATAGGTGCTCGTACAACAGTATCTCCATTTATCGTTCAAGAAATTGCAGAAGCTCTTAAAGGAACAGAAAAAACGGTACTTATTAAAAACCCAGTAAACCCAGATCTAGCCCTATGGTTAGGAGCGGTAGAGCGTTTTTATACTCAGGATATTAAAAACTTAGGAGTAATACACAGAGGTTTCTCTACGTATGAAAAGACACGTTACAGAAATAATCCAGAATGGCAGATAGCGATTGATCTTCAAAATAAATTTCCAGATCTTCCATTAATTCTTGATCCATCACACATTGCTGGACGTCGTGATATCATTCATGATTTATGTCAGACAGGATTAGATCTTAACTATGATGGTATTATGGTAGAAACACACTATGATCCAGATAATGCATGGAGTGATGCTGCACAGCAAATCACACCAGCAGCTTTAGTACAGATGATGGTTGATCTTAAAATAAGAAAAGAAGTAGGTACAGAGCTTGAGTATACAAACAAGCTTAATACACTACGCACGCAGATTGATGTAATAGATCACCAGCTTATTGAAAGCTTAGGGAAGCGCATGAAAATCTCTGATGGTATTGGAGAGCTTAAGGCAGATAATAATGTTTCTATCTTACAAACTAAGCGTTGGAATGAAATTCTAGGTAAGATGATTCTAGAAGGAGAGCAAAACAATCTTAGTGAAGAGTTTATACTACGTGTATTTAAAGCAGTACACCAAGAGTCTATAAACCACCAGAAGAAGGTGGCGAGGTCGTAAGATTTTAGATAGCTACTTATAAAGTAAAAGGCTCAACATGATGTTGAGCCTTTTTTGTTTGTTGGAAAGTGAATTGATTAATCTTTCTTAGTGTAAGCAAGTCTTCTAGATGCTTTTCTCATTAAGACATTTACTAGGTCCTCAGGAGAGCTACCTAATCCACCACGTACTTTTTTGTTGTAGTTCCATAAAAGTTGGCCATCTGCTCCATTATTTACGTTCATGTTTACAATAGCACTATTTGTAGAACCACCAAAGCCTATTAATAAAGAAAGTGCAACGCTTGCTCCTTCACTCATAGGTTTGTTGGTCTCATAATCTCCAGATATGATTGCATCTACTTCAAGAATTTTTGCAAGTTCGTCAGATGTATATTCATAAATATTGTCATAGTCAATACCTTCCTTTTTTAGTAAAGCATTTGTTCTAGAAGGTTGTTGGATTTCTAGTGTTGTAAGTTTCCCTCTCTTCTTTCTCTTTAGAAACCAAGAAAACATACCAGTTTGTAATCCCTCACCTTCGGCTTTTTCAAGACGGCTTAGTTGCTCATCTGTCATGTCTTTCATCTGCCTAGGTCTAAGTTTTACCTGGGTTTTAAAGGGTACGATTGCGATAATTTCATGCTCCTTAGCAATTTCATCAAACGCTGGGTTTTCGTACAGACTTGTTTGGGCTGCAAGAAATGGTGTCATCAGAATAAAGGCTGCAATAAAAAGAATTGATTTTTTCATTAATATAATTTTTGATTGATTTATAGAGCTAAAATATTAAAATCTTGCTGTAAATTCCTACAATTCTTAAAATTATGGCAAGTAGTTTTTCTAATATTTCTAGTGAGTAACTAAAAAGAAGGTATTTTTGTAACTGACACAAACATATGACAGGAACTGTTTATAAATCTACTGGAAGTTGGTACACCGTAAAAGCGGATGACGGCCAGTGGTTTGAATGTAGAATAAAAGGAAAATTCCGTATTCAAGGAATTAAGAGTACAAACCCAGTTTCGGTGGGTGATGTTGTAGACTTTGATCTTGACACCAAAAGTGATGTAGAGACAGGAGTAATTACAAAAATTCACGATAGAGATAACTACATTGTACGTAAGTCTGTAAACCTTTCTAAACAAACGCACATCATTGCTAGTAACGTAGACACAGTGTTCTTATTAGTAACGCTTAACAATCCGCCTACTTTTACGGCTTTTATAGATCGTTTCCTGGTAACTGCAGAGGCCTATCATATTAAAGCTGTATTGCTTTTTAATAAGATTGATACTTATAATGAAGAGGAGATTATGGAGATAAAATATCTTGCGGCAATGTATCGTGAGATAGGGTATGAGTGTGTAGGGATTTCGGCAATTACAGGTAAAAATATCGATACTGTAAAGGAGATGATGATGGGGAAGACGTGTATGTTTACAGGTCATTCTGGAGTAGGAAAATCTACGCTGGTAAATGCTATCGAACCTACCTTAGATCTCAAAACAAAGCAAATTAGCGTACAGCACAGTCAAGGGCAGCACACGACTACTTTTGCAGAGATGTTTGATTTACATTTTGATGCACGTATTATCGATACTCCTGGAATTAAAGGGTTCGGAATAGTAGATATGGAGCGGGAAGAAATAGGAGACTATTTTCCTGAGTTCTTTGCTTTAAAAAGTGAGTGCAAATTCAACAACTGTTTGCATCTTGAAGAACCTAAATGTGCTGTAAAAGAAGCGCTAGATAATGATGAGCTACACTGGTCGCGTTATAAAAGTTATACACAGATGCTAGAAGGAGATGACGAGCAACATTACAGAAAAGACCACTACCCAGAAGAACAATAATAATGAAGGCAGTAATTCAGCGAGTAACAGAAGCCTCTGTCACTATAGATGGAGTTGTAAAATCTGAGATTAACCAAGGGTTACTTGTATTGCTGGGTGTTACTCATGATGACACGAAAGAAGATATTGAGTGGCTCGCAAATAAAATAATTGGCCTACGAATTTTTAGTGATAATGATGGCGCAATGAATCTTTCTGTAGGTGATGTAGATGGAGACATTTTGGTGATTAGCCAGTTTACGTTATATGCGAGTACCAAGAAGGGCAACCGTCCTTCATTTTTAGAAGCAGCACGACCAGATACAGCCATTCCCATGTATGAGGAGTTTGTGAGTACGCTTTCGCGAAAGCGCAACAAACCCACCTATACAGGAGAATTTGGTGCAGATATGAAAGTTCAATTACTTAATGATGGGCCTGTTACAATTGTAATTGATACAAAAAATAAAATATAATCATTTATGAACATTTCAGACTCACAACAAGCAGTAGACGATTGGATAAAAGCTCACGGAGTGCGCTATTTTAATGAACTAACTAATATGGCTCAGCTTACTGAAGAGGTAGGAGAAGTGGCGCGCATTATCGCACGTCGCTATGGGGAGCAGAGTGAGAAAGAAAGTGATAAAGGCAAAGATCTAGGGGAGGAGCTTGCAGATGTAATGTTTGTAGTATTATGTCTTGCAAATCAGACTGGAGTTAATCTTCAAGAAGCGTTTGATAAAAAGCTTGATATAAAGACTAAACGTGATCACGATCGTCATCACAATAATGAGAAATTGAAGTAATAGCCTATGCTCTTAAAAGTACAACATACTGCAGCCAGCACCAGTGGTGAGATACAAATCACAGGGTCAAAAAGTGAGACTAACAGACTACTTATTTTACAAGCGCTCTTTGATGGTATTGTAGTAAAGAATATTTCAAATAGTGATGATGCTGCGGTGATGCAAAAGGCACTAGCGTCTATAGAAAGTGAGGTAGATATTTACCATGCGGGTACGGCAATGCGTTTTCTTACCGCTTATTTTTCTATACAAGAAGGTAGAGAGACGTTGCTCACTGGTAGCGAGCGTATGCAGCAACGCCCTATGGCAATATTGGTAGAAGCGTTGCAGCAGTTAGGTGCTCAGGTTTCTTATGTAAAAAATGATGGGTATCCGCCGCTTCATATTAAAGGAAGCAAACTCACAAAAAGTGAGGTTACGCTCAAGGCAAATGTGAGCAGCCAGTATATCTCTGCACTTATGATGATGGGAGCAGCGCTAGAAAATGGACTTACCATTCATCTCGATGGTAAAATTACTTCGGTGCCATATATAAACATGACGCTAGCACTATTACACCAGCTAGACATTGAGGCTACATTTGTAGGTCAGATTATAACTATCAAACCAGGTAGAACGACTAGTGAGCATAGAGAAATTACAGTAGAGTCAGACTGGAGTAGTGCATCATACTTTTATAGTATTATTGCGCTTTCGCGAAAGCGTACTTTAGACACTTCCATAACCATAAGTAGTTATAAGAAAGATAGCTTACAGGGAGATGCAGTATTGCAAGAAATTTACAAGCAGCTAGGTGTAGTTTCTGTTTTTAATGGAGATACACTTACCTTGTCACTAGCCAAAGATTTTGAACTTCCTGAAACAATCACTTTGGATCTTGCAAATGCGCCAGACATTGCGCAGACTATAGCAGTTACTTGTTTAGGACTAGGAGTAGGATGTCATCTCACGGGATTGCATACACTCAAAATAAAAGAAACAGACAGGCTAGAAGCACTACGAGAAGAGATTACAAAGCTAGGCGGTGGGATTATGGTAACAGATACAGACCTTACGTTACTGCCACAAGAAGCAGCGCTTAACGAGAATATTACGATTGCGACATATCATGATCATCGTATGGCAATGGCATTTGCGCCACTAGCGCTATCAGTTCCATTGTTGATAGATGATGCGGGTGTGGTGTCTAAGTCATATCCAGATTTTTGGAAAGATTTAGAAACTTTAGGCTTTGGTCAAGAGATAATTGGCTAAACACTTGACAACGCCTATCTCAAGATTGTATCTTTGCGATCTTGCAAATGAGCGGTTCATACTGCTTTTGTGAGCACAAAAACTAAAATAAAAACCCTTTATGAAGTTATCACATTTTAACTTTGATTTGCCAGATGAATTACTAGCAGATCGCCCAGCCGAAAATCGTGACGAGTCACGCCTTATGGTACTTAACCGCAAAGAGCAGACTATCGAGCACAAAATGTTTAAAGACATTATTGATTATTTTGAGCCGGAAGATGTGATGGTGCTTAATAATACTAAGGTTTTTCCAGCGCGTTTATACGGTAATAAAGAAAAAACTGGAGCACGTATCGAGGTATTCTTACTTAGAGAACTTAACTCAGAAACACGCCTATGGGATGTTCTTGTAGATCCAGCACGTAAAATACGTATAGGTAACAAGCTTTACTTTGGTGACGATGAGAGTCTAGTAGCAGAAGTAATTGATAACACAACATCAAGAGGACGTACACTTCGTTTCTTGTATGATGGGTCTTACGAGGAGTTTAGAAAAAAGCTAACGTCACTAGGAGAGACGCCATTGCCTAAATATATTAATAGAGAGGTAGAGCCAGAAGATGAAGATCGCTACCAGACTATTTATGCAACAGAAGAAGGAGCTGTAGCAGCACCTACTGCAGGTTTACACTTCTCAAAGCACTTATTAAAGCGTCTTGAGATAAAAGGAGTAGACTTTGCTGAGGTTACACTGCACGTAGGTCTAGGAACTTTCAGCGCAGTTGAGGTGGAAGATCTATCTAAGCATAAAATGGATAGTGAAGAGGCATATATACATAAGCCAGCAACAGAGATTATCAATAAAGCGCTAAAGGAAAAACGTCGTATTTGTGCCGTGGGTACAACCTCGATGAGAGTGATGGAAAGTGCTGTTTCTAGTAACCATACACTTAATGAGTTTGGTGGATGGACTAACAAATTTATCTTCCCTCCATACGATTTTAGTATCGCAAACTGTATGATTACAAACTTTCATACACCTAAGTCTACTTTATTAATGATGGTTTCTGCATTTGCAGGTCATGATTTTATGAAGAGAGCTTATGATGAAGCAGTAAAAGAGAAATACAAATTCTACTCTTACGGAGACGCAATGTTGATTATCTAATTTCAGCAGATATAATTATAAAAACCCAAACAGCAATGTTTGGGTTTTTTGTTTTAGGAGCATCACCTTTTGGTATTTGTGGTATCTAGTTTCCCGCTTTCATTACAATTCCTCGCGCCGGCTTCGCCAGGCAGCTGCGGGATTTTCATTACAATCGGGGCTAGGGAGTTAAGCTCGTTTGCGTATGCTAGTGTTCTTAATGCTCATCATTAAGTTGCTTCACAATGGCTGCAATTTTTTTGTTTTTTGAAGTTCGGTCTAAAACCTTAGGTGGAGCTTGTCGCACTTCGCAATTTATAATAGCACAGCGCTCGCAAGTAACTCCTACGTTACGAGTAGGGATATTTGGATCCTTAAGGAATTTTATTTTGCGCTCGAGTTGTTTGTTTATGAGGAGACCTATGCTTATGCTTCTAAACTTGTTTTCTTTAAAGGGATCTTTTGTAGCGGTGGATAGTACCAAGTATCGTACGCCTTCATTTTCATAATTAGAAATTTGCAAGTCAAACTTACTATTCTCGCTACTCTTAGATAGATCTTTAAGCACTTGTAGTGAAACCCACCTTCTGCAGTAGTGTTCATCACTCTCATTTGCTCGTGGAGCATGCTGGTGTGCTAGGTGTAGCTCCTTTGTGAGGTGAAATTTAGTGTCGTTAAGCTTGTGCGTAAACCGCAAGAAAAACAAATTCTTGATATTAAATTCTTTAGGTAAGATATTTGTAAGTCGCTGATAGAAAGACTCAGGCGATGCATTGAACTCATTTGTAATGTGCTCAAAAGTATTTTTTTGAAAAGTATGCTCCTTAAAAATATCTTTAATTTTCGTCGTCAGATTTTTACTAGGAATGATCAATGCTCCTGCAAAGTAAGAGGCATAAAAATTATTAAGCACTTGGTCAAAAGTTTCAAAAAGAATCCATGGGAAGGTGTATAGCCTTTCTGTAATTTCCAGATAATTATAGGCTATTTCTTTTGCGTAGATAAATGTGCGTTGTGACTCATCTACATCACTTGCAACTAGTAGGGAGCGTGACTTTGGGATAAAAACAGATCGTAGGTTATCTAAATCCTCGTGTTTATCTAGTTCATCATTTTTTATAGTGTAGTTATACTCTTCTATGAGAATTTCTTCTAATTCATTTGATGAGATACCTTGTCCTTGATTTATTTGATAAGACTTTACAAAGTCGAGCACTTTTTGCTCTATGTTGTCAAAGTAGTTGTTGTTTGCCTCTTGAAATGATCGCACAGAGGCTAGAAAGAAGCTTTCTCTGCTAAAGTTGTAGTGTTGCGCAATCTCTATAATCGTGCTTATAAAAGCATTCACCTTAGCTGGAGCATTAGATACAATATCTATCAGGTCACTTTCCTTAATCCCAAAAAGCTCAAGAGGTATTTCTTTAAGAATCTTTGATTTTAAAATTTCACCTATAGGAGCAAGATTTTTATCAAGTTTCAAAGAGACCATTTGATCGTATGGAATGTCCAATTTTTCCGAAAGTGTGACAATCTTATCTGGTTTTGGATATTTTTTACCATTTTCAATTTCATTTAAATATGATTTTGAAAGACCTGTAAGTTTTGATAGCCCAAAAAGTGATAAATTCTTGTCAGTCCTTATCTGGCGTAGCTTTAAGCCAAATATAAGTTTAATATCTTCTTCTTCCATATACACAAATATACCACTTTCTGCGAATAGTCTATTTTAGTGAAAAATAATATTTAGCGAACGTTCGCTTTTTTAATCAAAGTATTTTTTTTAACATTGTGCCATAGAATTTTTAAAAAGATAATTATGGCTCCTGAAATAAACCAACATGCACTAAGCTTTAGCAACCAAGTAAAAAGCTATTATTCAGAAATACTAACTGATGATGCATTAGACTTCATTAAGGCACTTCATGAAAATTTTAATGCCAAACGTTTAGAATTATTACGTGCTAGAGAGCAACAGCAGCTATTGTTTGATCAAGGTCATAAGCCTGTCTTTCCTTTAGAAACACAAGAAATAAGAGAAGGCGAGTGGACTGCGGGAGAGATTCCTCAAGACTTGCAAGATAGAAGGGTGGAAATCACGGGACCTACAGATCGTAAGATGGTTATTAACGCACTTAACTCTGGTGCAAAAACCTTTATGGCAGACCTAGAAGACAGTACTGCGCCTACATGGAGAAATGTGATGGAAGGTCAGATTAACTTGCGAGATGCTGTAAATAAAACGATATCATATCATCACCCTACTAAGGATAAAAAATATACACTCAATGATGCTGTTGCTACATTACTGGTAAGGCCAAGAGGGTGGCACCTTAATGAAAAACATGTTCTTGTTGACGGCGTAGAAGTGTCTGGGTCTTTGTTAGATTTCGGTTTGTATTTCTTTACAAACGTGCACCAATTGCTAGAAAATGGTACAGCACCCTATTTCTACCTAGCAAAGCTTGAGTATTACAAGGAAGCGAGACTATGGAATGAGGTTTTTAAATTTTCTCAAGACTATTTAAATATTCCTCTAGGAGCTATTAAATGTACCGTACTAATTGAGACGATAACGGCAAGCCATCAGTTGGATGAAATTATTTATGAGTTAAAAGATCATATCGTAGGTCTTAATTGCGGTCGCTGGGATTATATATTCTCGTATATCAAGAAGTTTAGAAATGATCCTGATTTCTTAGTTCCTAACAGGGATCAAGTTGGAATGACGGCACCTTTTATGGACGCATATTCTAAGTTGGTAATACAAAGATGTCACAAACGCGGAATCTTAGCAATAGGAGGTATGGCAGCCCAAGTGCCTATTAAAAATGATCCTTCGGCAAATCAAGCGGCTTTAGAAAAAGTAAGAAAAGATAAAGAACGCGAGGTAATAAATGGACACGATGGTACATGGGTTGCTCATCCAGCACTTGTTCAAATTGCGATGGATGAGTTTGATAAACATATGCCTACAGCAAATCAACTGCACATTACAAGAGATGATGTTGTGGTAACAGCAGATGATCTAGTTGCAATTCCTGCGGGCACGGTCACAGAAGCTGGAGTGCGAAAAAATATTAACGTTGGGATACTCTATCTCAACGCATGGTTAAGTGGTCAAGGTGCAGTAGCGCTATATCACTTAATGGAAGACGCGGCAACTGCCGAAATATCAAGAACACAAATCTGGCATTGGATAAAAAACAAAGCAGTGCTGGAAGATGGAAAAGCATTTACAAAAGAATACTTCAATGAACTTTTTGATGAAGAAGTTGAAAAAATCATTACTGAAGTGGGCTCTATTGAAATAAAAGAAACTCAGTTTGAGAATGCATTTAACCTCTTTAAAGAACTGGTCTTAGCAGAAGACTTTGAAGAGTTTTTAACCACGCCAGCTTATAAATTTCTTTAGATAAATATCCATAAGCTATTTCTCAAATAAGTATAACAAAACGATCACCGCCTTTTCAGGTACACATTAAATAAATCTTTAAAACTTAGTATTATGTCAGACTACAATTCGGCTCTTGAAGTTGTTAGATCACTTAAAGCAAAGCATGGAAACTCTTGGAGTGCCATAAGTCCAGAAAATACAGCTCGTATGGCTGTTCAAAATAGATTTAAAACGGGCCTTGACATTGCCACATATACTGCGAGTATTATGCGCAAGGATATGGAAGAATATGATGCAAATCCTATGAATTATACGCAGTCTCTAGGGTGCTGGCACGGTTTTGTGGCACAGCAAAAAATGATTGCAGTAAAGAAACATCATGGTACTACAAATAAAAAGTACTTATACCTTTCTGGATGGATGGTTGCCGCTTTACGTTCAGAGCTAGGTCCTTTGCCAGATCAATCTATGCATGAAAAGACTGCTGTGCCAAAATTAATTGAAGAAATTTATACTTTCTTACGTCAGGCAGATGCCGTAGAACTTAATGATTTGTTTCGTCGTCTTGATGCCGGTGAGGATGTGCAAGATCAAATTGATAATTATGAAACGCATATAGTTCCAATTATCGCAGATATAGACGCAGGTTTTGGAAATGAAGAGGCTACTTATTTACTAGCAAAGAAAATGATAGAAGCTGGAGCATGCGCACTGCAGATAGAAAATCAAGTATCTGATGCAAAGCAGTGTGGTCACCAGGATGGTAAGGTAACCGTTCCTCATGAGGATTTTATAGCAAAACTTAACGCACTACGCTATGCCTTTTTAGAGCTAGGCGTAGATGAAGGAATTATTGTGGCAAGAACAGATTCTGAGGGTGCAGGTCTTACTCAGAAGTTGCCTGTAAGCCAAGAGCCAGGAGATCTCGCTTCTCAATACCTCGCTTTTGTAGAGGCAGAAGAAGTAGATATTAATAGCGCAAATGAAGATGACGTACTTCTTAAAAGAGATGGAAAACTCGTGCGCCCAGTGCGATTACCTAATGGTCTTTACAAGTTTAAGAACGGATCAAACATAGATAGAGTGGTGCTGGATTGTATTACAAGTTTGCAAAACGGCGCAGACCTATTATGGATAGAAACCCCTACGCCTAATGTAAAGCAAATCGCTCATATGGTAAATAGAGTGAGAGCGGTAGAGCCTAGTGCAAAGCTGGTATATAATAACTCTCCTTCTTTTAACTGGACACTTAACTTTAGAAATCAAGCGTATGATGAGATGGTAGAGGAAGGTGAAAATATGACTGCATATGATCGTAATAATTTAATGGATGCAGCTTATGATCAGACGGAATTGTCTCATAGAGCAGATGAAAAAATTAAATCATTTCAAAGAGACGGAGCACTTGAAGCGGGAATCTTCCACCACCTCATTACATTGCCTACCTATCATACTACTGCACTTCATATGAATAATCTTACAGAAGGTTATTTTGGAGAGCAAGGTATGCTGGCTTATGTAAAAGATGTGCAAAGACAAGAGATACGCAATGGAGTTTCTTGTGTAAAACACCAGAGAATGGCGGGTTCTGATCTAGGAGATGATCACAAAACGTTTTATGCGGGAGATAAAGCTCTAAAGGCTGGAGGAGCAAATAATACTAGTAATCAATTTCAAGAGAAGAAAACGGTGTTAAATAATAAACCTGTTTTGACGGCGTAGCCTCAAACTCATTGTTAATTATTTAGAAGGCGGTGTTCTGTACGCCGCCTTTTTTGTTCAGCAATAATAATTTCGGTGATAATGGTGTCTAGGTTAGGGTTTTTTTATCCTTACATTTTACTAGATTGCTTTTCTGATATATACTTATAGTGGATGATGTTCATTGAGTTGCGCTTTCGCGAAAGCGTTATTAAAACAAACATTTCACAAGGAAATATGAAAAGGAAGGCAAAAAAATATCATTAAAAATCTTAGGAAAAATATGAAAAGTAGAAAATTACTGATGATCCCTGGTCCTATAGAATTTGAGCCAGATGTGTTGCAAGCGATGGCAGTTCCTACTGCGAGTCATGTTGCACCAAATTTTATAGAGGTTTTTGGGAATAGTCTAGATATGATGCGTGAAGTGTGGAATGCTCCAAATGGACAGCCTTTTGTAGTGGCAGGGAGTGGTACGCTTGCGATGGATATGGCAGCTGCAAATCTAATAGAAAAAGGAGATGCTGCACTAGTTGTTTCTTCTGGTTATTTTGGAGAACGTTTTAAAGATATACTGGAAACCTATGGTGCAGATACGACCATATTAACTGCGCCTATAGGCGAGGTTGTGTCTTTAACGGAGATAGAAGCGGCTTTTAAAACAAAAAAATATAAGGTAGTTACCTTCACGCATGTTGATACATCTACAGGTGTCATGGTGGCGCCAGAGCCTCTATGTAAACTTGCAAAGAAATATAATGTGCTTACTATACTTGATGGAGTATGCTCTGTAGCTGGTCAAGAAATCTTGCAAGATGCCTGGGGTGTAGATGTGGTCCTTACAGGATCTCAAAAGGCAATAGGTGTGCCGCCAGGATTAGCATTGCTAGTAGCATCGCAAAAAGCAATAGAAGAGTGGAAAAACCGAAAAATACCTGTTCAAAATTATTATGCATCATGGAATAACTGGTTGCCCATCATGACAGCATATGAGGAAAGACGTCCATCTTATTTTGGCACGCCACCTGTTAACTTAATTCTAGCACTTGAAAAAAGTCTGGAATTAATTTGTAGTGAAGGAATGGTCGCAAGAGTACATAGGCATGAAAGCCTTGCTAGTGCTTTTAGGGCTGCAATCCGCTCTTTGAATTTAGATATATTACCAAAAACAGAGGAGATTGCTGCGAGTACGCTTACTGCAGTGTACTATCCAAAAGGTATAGACGGAGCTGTTTTGAGGGCAAATATGACGCAAGATGATGTGATTGTGGCTGGAGGCTTGCTTTCAGAAATCAAAGCCGATTACTTTAGGGTAGGACATATGGGCTCTGTGTCGGCAAATGATTTGCTTTGTGTTCTAGGTGCATTAGAGCGCTCGCTATCTGCCTTAAATTATTCTTTTGAATCTGGGGTGAGCTTAAAGGTTTTTCAAGATAGTCTGGATTAAAAGCGCAATTATTTTATGAGTTTATAACGCTAGTTTCTCCCTAAGAAGTCTGGCGTTTTTATTTGAAATAGGTTTGTATGTGATTGTTTTGATAGTATTGAAAAGCTTTTAATAGCAAGCTTGTATTCAAACGTGAAAACCAAAAAACAACTACGTACCTTTGCGTTGTGAAAACAGATAAGAGAGACATACGTAAATTAAGTAAGGAAGAACTTAGAGATTTTTTTGTATCTCAAGGAGATAAACCCTTCCGCGGAAATCAGGTATATGAATGGCTGTGGCAAAAAGGCGCACACGATTTTATAGATATGACAAACTTGTCTAAGGATACTCGTATACTTCTAGATGAGAACTTCGTGATTAATCACATACGCGTAGATCAAATGCAGCGCAGTAGTGATGGTACCATAAAAAATGGTGTTGAACTACATGACGGGCTTATGGTCGAGTCTGTATTGATTCCAACAAAAAATAGAACGACTGCTTGTGTTTCATCACAAGTAGGCTGTAGTCTTAACTGTAAGTTTTGTGCTACCGCGCGTTTAAAGCGTATGCGTAATCTCAATCCAGATGAGATTGTAGATCAAGTTGTTGTGATAGATAGACAAAGTAGACTATATCACGATAAGCCGTTGTCTAACATTGTCTTTATGGGAATGGGAGAGCCTTTAATGAATTATAATAATGTCATTAAAGCAATAGACAAAATCACAGATCCAGAAGGGCTAGGGATGTCTCCTAAGCGTATTACCGTATCTACCTCTGGAGTGCCTAAGATTATTAAGAAAATGGCAGATGATGACGTAAAGTTTAATCTTGCGGTTTCATTACATTCTGCTCTTGATGATGTGCGTACAGAGATTATGCCTTTTAATGAGCAAATGACACTTGCAGATCTTAAAGAGGCGCTTATTTATTGGTATGAAAAAACAGGAAAACGTATTACATACGAATACGTAGTGTGGGATGGTATAAATGATCGCCACATTGATATTATGGCACTATTAGATTTCTGTAAAGCTGTACCTAGCAAAGTTAATATTATAGAGTATAACCCCATTGACGATGGTCAGTTCCAGCAAGCAAATCCTGAAGCAATAGACCGCTATGTGTCGGTTCTAGAAGCAAATGGTGTGACAGTGACCGTGCGTAGATCAAGAGGAAAGGATATTGATGCAGCCTGCGGACAACTAGCTAATAAGCAATAGGATGCAAAGTAGCTGTTACTTATCTTTACTATAATGAAAATAGTAGCACAGATTAAAGAACCCATCGCTTATGAAATGGAGCTTTTTGAAGAAAAGTTTTCACTTTCTATGCGCTCTAAGGTGGCGCTTCTCAATCGTATCACACATTATATTGTAAACCGTAAGGGCAAGCAAATGCGCCCTATGTTTGTCTTTCTTACCGCAAAGATGATGAACAATGGTGAGGTAAACGATCGCACCTATCGTGGAGCATCGGTTATAGAGTTAATTCATACTGCTAGTCTCGTACATGATGATGTAGTAGATGACAGTAACATACGCAGAGGTTTCTTTTCGCTTAATGCATTATGGAAAAATAAGATTGCAGTACTTGTTGGAGATTTTTTATTCTCAAAGGGACTATTACTTTCCATAGATAATGGCGATACAGATTTATTGCAGATTATATCTGTAGCTGTAAGAGAAATCTCAGAAGGCGAATTACTTCAGATAGAAAAAGCCCGCAAGCTAGATATTACAGAAGATTTATACTACGAGATTATCCGTCAGAAAACAGCAACATTAATTGCTGCATGTTGTGCTATGGGAGCTTGTGCAGTCCATGCTAAGGATAAAGAAGTAAAACGCATGCATAAGTTTGGAGAGCTTATAGGTATGGCTTTTCAAATTAAAGATGACTTGTTTGATTATGGTACTGCCAAAATAGGGAAACCTACAGGTATTGATATCAAAGAGCAAAAGATGACCTTGCCGCTTATATATGTGCTGAATACGGTTTCTAAAAAAGATAAAAATTGGCTTATTAATAGCATCAAGAATAAGAATACAGACAAGAAGCGTGTAAATGAAGTAATTGCTTTTGTAAGAGATAACGGCGGCCTAGAGTATGCTGTTACAAAGATGAAGGCATTACAGCAAGAAGCGTTAGAAATCTTAATGACGTATCCTAAGTCGGTCTACAGGGACTCTCTTGAGTTGATGGTCAACTATGTGATTGATAGGAAGAAGTAATTCAATAATAGTACACATAAAAAAAAGGCTAAACATTACGTTTAGCCTTTTTTGGTATTATATCAGATTTAAGCTCTTACTGCTCGATTCATAACTAAATCTAAGTAGAGATTTACTTTATTTTTTAATTCTTGACGCGGAGTGATAAAGTCTAAGAAACCGTGTTCTTGTAAGAATTCTGCAGTTTGGAAACCATCTGGTAATTCTTTTCCTGTTGTATCACGTACAATACGTGGTCCTGCAAAGCCTATAAGTGCTCCAGGCTCAGAGATGTTAATGTCCCCTAGCATTGCAAATGATGCTGTAGTACCTCCAGTAGTAGGGTCAGTACAAAGCGATACATAAGGTATCCCTGCATCTGCAAGTTGAGCAAGCTTAGCACTTGTTTTTGCTAGTTGCATAAGAGATAATGCCGCCTCCATCATACGAGCACCTCCAGACTTAGAGATAATCATAAATGGAATATTGTTTTTAAGAGAATAATCTGCAGCACGTGCAATTTTTTCACCTACAACACTTCCCATAGACCCACCTATAAAGCTGAAGTCCATACAAGCTATTACAATATCTGCACCCTTAGACTTACCTACGGCAGTTCTAATGGCATCTTTAAGTCCTGTTTTTTCTTGAGCAGCAGCGAGACGGTCTACATACTTCTTCTTATCCTCAAACTTAAGAGGATCCTTAGAAGTAAGTTTTGGGTCTAGCTCTTCAAATTTATTATCATCAAAGAGGATTTCAAAATATTCATTACTACCTATTCGTACGTGGTATCCATCCTCAGGTGAGATGTAGAAGTTCTTTTCTAGCTCTTCTGTATCTACTATTTTTCCAGTAGGTGATTTGTACCACAGCCCCTTAGGAGTATCTTTTTTGTCCTCTGTAGCAGTGTGTATTCCTTTTTCTTTACGTTTGAACCAAGCCATATTGTGTTTGAATTTGGTTAATGGTATTTATTCCGCTTTCGCGAAAATGTTATAACTATAAATAATTCCTTTCTACTATTAGAAAGTAAATCCTAGCATTGTTAGGACTTATTAATTACTAATGCAAGCCGTAAAAATACGGAAAACGGATTACATCAAATCAATTTTGATGTAATCCGTTTTTACAAATTTTATAATGTGTTGATACTATAGTGTATCGATATTATTTAAATCTTCAAAAGCCTTTTTAAGACGAGCTCCCATAGTTTGCTCTGCCTTACGTAACCATACGCGAGGATCATAGAACTTCTTGTTTGGAGAGTCATCACCAGTAGGGTTACCTATCTGTGTTTTAAGATACTCAGCATTTTCTCCAAAATAATCACGGATACCTTCTGCAGTAGACCATTGTAAATCTGTGTCAATGTTCATTTTGATAACTCCGTAAGAGATTCCCTCACGTATTTCCTCTACTGTAGATCCACTTCCTCCGTGAAATACGAAATCAATGTGGTTGTGTTCCTTACCATACTTCTCAGAGATGTGCTCTTGAGAATTTTTAAGAATCTTCGGAGTAAGCTTTACGTTTCCTGGCTTATAAACTCCGTGTACATTTCCAAAAGCTGCAGCAATCGTAAATTGATCACTTACTTTACTTAGTTCCTCATAAGCATAAGCAACTTCTTCTGGTTGTGTGTATAATTTTGAATCATCTACATCACTATTATCTACACCATCTTCTTCACCACCAGTGATACCTAATTCTATCTCAAGTGTCATTTCCATCTTAGCCATGCGCTCAAGATATCCTTTGCAAATCTCAATATTCTCTTCAAGTGGTTCTTCACTTAAGTCAATCATGTGAGAGCTAAAGAGTGAGTGACCATGTTCTTTATAGTAAGCCTCATTTGCATCAAGCATCCCGTCCATCCAAGGAAGTAATTTTTTTGCACAGTGATCTGTGTGTAAAATTACGGTTGCTCCATATGCTTTTGCAAGTTCGTGTACGTGCTTTGCTCCAGCTACAGCTCCTAGTACGGCTGCTTTTTGGTTGTCATTATTTAATCCTTTTCCAGCATTAAACTGTGCTCCACCATTTGAAAACTGGATAATTACAGGAGCATTAAGCGCCGCTGCAGTCTCTAGAACCGTGTTGATACTGTTAGACCCAATTACATTAACCGCAGGGAGGGCAAAGCCTTTCTCTTTTGCATAGTTAAAAATTGCTTGTACTTCGTGGCCTGTGGCTACACCTGGTTTTATAGAATGCGACATTGTTGTTGTTTAAAATTAGTGAAGTAAAAATAACAAATATTACTCGGAAAGTAGGCCAGATATGGAGGTTACTACGACAACGTTTTAGCTAGGTTACGCTTTCGCGAAAGCGTGGTCGTTAGCTATAGTGCTCTTAGAAAGTATCAGAGCCTAGGGTGAATTATAGTATAGCAGTAGATGATTCAGGCAAGATAATTTTGTAGCTAGTAATATTGAGATGAGTTTAAGACCTTAGCCTTTTTAGAGGGTGGTTCGTAAATAAGTGTATATTTAAGCGAGTAATCAAGAATTAATGTCATGAATACTATTCAGTATAATGCTTTCTTTAATTATTAAAATCACTTGTAAACAAACGAAATAAATTATTGATGTTCTGGAATAAAAAGAAAAAATTACCCATTACGACAGAAGATAAAGTTTGGGTTGACTCAGAATTAAATTGGTTGCGTACAGAATTTGGAGAAGAACATTTTATGGATATAATAACTGTAACTCCAACCACAGACTTTTATAATCGGAAGTTTAAAGGGACTGAAGAAGATGCTGAATTTATCCTTGCGAGAACAATGGAGCTTATGAATATTCTAGATGTTGAAATTAAACTTAATTTTTTCTCAGACCAACCCGTTGAAATGGATGACGGGACTATCTTGACCTCTCCAGCAGATATAAGTGGAGGCTGGAAAAGCGCAAGTGGAATATATGAGCAAACAGAAAATGAAACTGTAATTTCAATCGAAAGAGGGCAGTTGAAAAATCCTATTTCATTAATAGCAACGATTTCCCATGAATTGTCGCATCAGATTTTACTCGGTGAAAGTAGGATAGAAGAAAATGATGAATTCTTGACTGATTTTACTTCTATAGTTTATGGCTTTGGAATTTTTATTGGCAATTCTCGATTTCAATTTACCTCTGAAGGGTTTGGATGGCAATCTAGTAGTCAGGGCTATTTACCTGAACAGATAATTGCTTATGCCATGGCTTGGCTTTCTAAAGAGAGAAATGAAAATGCTGTTTATGATAAATATCTAAACAAATCACTGCATAAGTATTTCAACCAAAGTTTAGAATATTTGAAAGATTGATATGAATAATTAACTGCATAAATGAAATTAACCTCCTTCTTGTTCAGTGTCAAAAGTTGTGTTGATTTCAATTATTAGTGCTAATTTTTTTTCATCACATTTTCGCGAAAGCGAAAAAAAATAAACAATAGAAACTCTCAATAAAATTCTAGAGTAAACAATAGGAAGATGGAGGGACTACTAGAAAGGATAATTTATCCCCACGTTATAAACTGCATTTGAGAAGTTATACTCCTTAAACCAGCGATCACCTTCTGGGAGTGCTGGGTTGTAAGATTTAAAGCCTACATCAAAGCGAAGGGCAAAAAAGTCAAAATCCCACCTTAATCCAAAACCAGAGCCTACCGCAAGATCTTTCAAACTAGCGATATTATTAAAGCGTGATCTAGGGTCTTCTACATTATCAAACACATTCCAGATATTTCCAGCGTCTGTAAATAGCGCTCCTTCTATAGGACCTATTAAATCAAAACGGTACTCAAGGTTAAAGGCAAGTTTCATGTTTGCTTCATTAAACTCATTTGGGCTACCGCTACTTCCTGGACCTAGATCATAAGCTCTCCATGCTCTGTTATCATTAGAACCTCCACCAAAAAAACTACGTATAAAAGGGATGCTCGTAGAGTTTCCGTAAGGAATTGCAATACCGCCAAAAGCTCTTGCTGCAATGATGTTATTACCTCCTAAATCCCAGTGACGTGAGTATTCTATTTCTGTTTTTACGTACTGAGAATATACAACGCCAAAAAGGCTTTTGTTTCCATCCTCGTTTTTCTCTGTGTTTGCAATTCCTCCAGCAAGTGCTAGCGCATTACCAGCAAGTTCCACACGAGTTCTTAGTCGGCTAAAGGTTTCATCAAACAGATTTTCCCTATTGTCATAGGTATGAGAAATATTTAAGGATACAATAAGATTGTCTTCTGTAAGTCGCTCTTGGCGCTCTCCTATCGCTCGTATATCATCTATGTCATCTTGAGCAAGATTGTCTACTTGGCTGCGGTTTACGTCATTTATAAACTGCTCTGCTCCTGTGGGTATAGAAAGATTTCTATCGCCATTTTCATCGGTTATAAAATATCCAGGGTTGATATTTGCTTCATTGTTGCGTGCGATGGTATTGAGGTCTTCATAACTATTTCTATAAATATTAAAATAGTTGTCTGGGTTAAGATTACGCACATATTGAGCATTGATGAGGTCTACACTAAAGCTGCGTTTCCACGATGGACTCCAGTTGTAGGTAAGTCCTGCGGTTACCGTTTGCTTATCAAGACCTATGTTTTGTTGTACGCCTATACCAAGATTAAAGCGTGTGTTAGGCTGCCATTCGGCTGGAATGAGAGCGCTTGTGCTCAAAGGGAAAAATATACGAGGGAATGTGAGTCTTACGTCTGCACCTATTTCTGAAATGTTAAAGAAGCTATCATCAGGATTTGCAGCATCGTCTGACGCTCCTATGCTACCACGAGCAGATATTTCTAAGGTTTCGGCACCTCGAAAAATGTTACGAATTAATAAAGATCCAAATCCAGCGATCCCAAAATCTTGAATGTTTGAGGTAGACACGTCAAAGTCTGCTCTCAATTTATATTTTTCAAGAGGGGAGAGTCTTATGCTCGCTATAAGATCAGACCTTGTGCTATCTGCAGGGTCTTCCGTGTATTGAATACTTGGGTATTTAAAAGTGCCAAGCCTACTTAGTCTGCTTAAACTCTGGATGCGATCTCTATCCTTGTAAATGTCGCCTGGTTTAAGAGGGATGATGTCTGTGAGGGCCTTAGGTCTATAATTGATTTTGTCATAAGCATAGATCTTAAATCCGTCCTTTACTAAGGAGTCATTAAAAGGCTTATCTCGATTAGCATAACTGTAATCTGTAATAATATTTACTTCAGAAACATTGTGAACTTTGAACGGTACTTCAAAAATAGAATCGTTTATGTTTTCCGTAGGGTTATCTATAATGTACTCTAAGTTGGCTTTGTGATTTGTGTTTACGGTATCTCCAACGAGGCGTATGTATTCTGACTCAAAATGGTACAAGCCATTGTTTCTAAAGAGTTCTGTAAGGCGCTGTGTTTCGGCATTAATGTTTCCAGTCGCATAACGATCTCCAGCCTTAAGTAAGGAAGCACTTTTGTGAACATTATAGATAGAGTCTGCAACTGGTGAAGCTATGATAGGTGTAATACTATCTAGAAAATAGGCTTTACGTTTATTAACCTTATAGTCTACGCTGGCGCGCTGGTTGCTGTCTTTTTTAATTTCATAGTCTACAGTAGCATTAAAGTAGCCATTGTTTACGTAGTAAGAATTGAGACGTTGTGCAGATTTTTGAGTGATTGCATCTGTAACAATAGCGGGAGCTTCACCGGTTTTTTTAATCCCTGTGTTGATGCTCTTTTTGAAGTTACGGGCAGCTTCTACTTGCTTGCGAGAAAGTACGCGTTCCCAGAAGGTGAATTTATTTTCGCTCGCCGCTCTTTGTGCATCGAGTATAGAATCTATGTTAGGTCTCGCAAGATTATAAATATAAAGTCGCAGCGGAATCCCTAATCCAGGTAATGTGGTATTGGGTTTTTGGTAAAGAAAATTATAAAGCCGGCTCTCACTTACTTTCTTATCACCATCATAAATGGTGTTCTCTGTGAGCAAATGTCCATCATCTGGTACGCGCTTTGTTGCGTCACAACCTAATAGAAACACCGCCACTAGCAGAATTAGTGATATTTTTGTAAAAGTCGTTTTCAAAAGGGCGTTTTCATCATCTCAAAAGTACATCTTAATCGTGGTAAGCAAAAATACAATCAAACGAATAACGAGTTTAGGTCAAAAAAAGTACAGACAGCGTGAGCGCGTCTTTGTGGCTGAGGGAATTAAGGTGGTACATGAGCTGCTCCATTCGGACTTAGAGCTTGTAGAATTGTATGCAGAAGATGTTTCTGCTTTCGCGAAAGCGTTACAAAACAAAAATCAAGCGATAGTAGAAGAAGTAAGCACTGCAGATTTGAAGAAAATCACGTTCTTAAAAACTGCACAAAAAGCAGTGGCAACTTTTAGGATGCCAGAAGCTGCACAGCTAGATAAATCTGGGCTTACATTACTGCTGGATGATGTGCGTGATCCTGGCAATCTAGGTACTATTATACGTTTGTGCGATTGGTTTGGAATAAAACAACTAGTATGTTCTATTGGAACCGTAGATTGTTACAATCCTAAGGTGGTGCAAGCAACCATGGGCTCATTAACAAGAGTAGATGTTTTCTACACGAACCTAGAGGAATACCTTGAAAATGACAGCAGAAAAGTCTTCGGTACATTTATGGACGGCACAAATATTTATACCACAAGTTTGCCTGCAGAAGGGATTATCATCATGGGTAATGAAGCAAACGGGATATCTCAAGAAATAGAATCTTTAGTGTCAGATCGTATTGCCATACCGAGATTTGGCGAAGTACAAGCGACCGAAAGTCTCAATGTAGCTACGGCAACAGCAATCTGCCTGAGCGAATTTAAAAGAGGGTAAGTGCTACTGGAAAGTAAAGTTTAAAAATACTCCTCGTGTTTGCATTTTGTTGATATTACCTGTCCACGGGCTGTTAGGTCTGTTATCCCTCACAAGCTCGTCAGAGGTTGCAAATACTCCTTTAATACTTGGAATAAACTTAAAGTAGTAGAGGTAAAGTTCCACGCCTATAGCCATCTCATAAAAGAAAGGACTTGAAGTAGTACGGAACTGTCCAGCAAAGTTATCATCTGGGTTTTTCTCGTTACTAGATAAGTTAGTGACCGCAGCGACCCCAAATTGAACGTAAGGACGCACATTATTAAGTCTTCTAGTATTAAATTTAAGGGCAAGCGGGAGATAGATGTAAGTAGATGGTACTTCTCTTAGCAAGTCATTTTCGCTATCAAAACGAGGATCTGGTGCGTACAGTAAATTACGCTGTGTGTAAACGAGTCCAGGTTCTGTACGCAAACTTATAAACTCAGAAAGTCTAAGGTCACCTACGATACCTACATTGAATCCCACAGAACGTTCTACTTGAATATCTTCTTGATCTGTCTGGTAGTCAAAATTATAATCCATGGAGTTTACACCAAAGTAGTAACCCCAAGAGATTGGCTTTTTATCAAAATTTTGATCATTTTGTACTCGAGCTCTAGAGAGCCATTGACCATGAACCGTTGAGAAACTTAAAACAAGTGCTATTATAGCAATGTATGTACGCATAAAATTATTTTGTAGCAGTATAAATTGTTGCAACTCCAAAGGTTTGAGGTTTATGTTGCACGTCTTTAAACCCAGTTTTGCGCAAAATATTGTTTAGCTTCTCGCCAAAAGGAAATGCATTTGCGCTTTCACTTAGGTAGCCGTAAGCATTTTTATCTTTAGAAAAGAGTTTTCCCACGGTAGGTAAGATTACTTTAGAGTGGAAATTATATCCTTGTTTAAATGGTGTTTTTGTAGGTACAGATGTTTCTAAAATCACAAAGATGCCACCTGGTTTAAGTACACGTAAAATTTCGGCAAGGCCTTTTTCAAGTGTTTCAAAATTGCGCACCCCAAAAGCGACAGTAATAGCGTCAAAGCTGCTATCTTCAAAAGGCATATTCTCACTATCTGCCTGCATCATCTCGATGCGGCTATCTAGTTTTTTTGCAGCTATTTTTTTTCTTCCTACAGAGAGCATCCCTTCAGAAATATCAAGACCTACTAGTCTGCTAGCATTTGTACTAGCCATATTAATGATGAGGTCTCCAGTTCCTGTTGCAATATCAAGAATGGACGTTGGGTTTGTATCTGCAACTAGTTGCACCACTTTTTTGCGCCACTTTACATCGATACCAAAAGAGATGACACGATTAAGTCCATCATATTCTCCAGAGATATTATCAAACATCTGCTCGACCTGATCTTTTTTTGATTGCTCAGAAGACTTATAGGGTGTTACTTTCTTAGACATTGCCTTTTTTTTACAAAGATAAGGCTTTCGCCAAAATGTGATTAACCTCACCTAAGGTCATTTTGATTGTGCACATTGAACTATAATTATGACCTTTTAAAGGGATTATGATTGGCTTCTTGGGAAATGCATTCAAATTTTCGCGAAAGCGAACTAATAAATAAAAGTCCATCAAAGGATTAACGGCTGCATTTTTTTAATCGGCTATCAAAGTATTATCTTTGTAGGCATTTTTGAGCACACCCATTTATGAAAATAATCATTGCAGGAGCAGGAGAAGTAGGCTTTCACTTAGCCAAATTACTTTCTTACGAATCTCAAGATATTACGTTAATTGATACCGATAAAGAAAGTCTTTCTTATGCAGATACACATCTGGATATTAGGACTATAAAAGGTGATGCTACCTCCATAGCAATATTACAAGATTCCCGTGTAGATGGTGTAGATCTTCTTATTGCCGTAACTGCGAGTGAAACGACTAATATTACTGTTTGTGTGCTTGCAAAGCAGCTAGGTGCAAAACGTACGATAGCTCGTATTTCTAATACCGAGTTTATAAAACATAAGGACTTAGCTGGCTTTCAAAAATTTGGTATCGATGAGTTGATATCACCAGAAAGTCTTGCAGCTAGCGAGATTGAGTTATTACTCAATCAAAGTGGTTTTTCTGATAGTTTTGAGTTTGATAATGGAGCGCTTACTATGGTAGGTACTACCTTGTCCCGTACAGCATCTTTTGTAGGGAAGAGCGTAAAAGAAGCCGCAAAGATTTTTCCTAAACTACACTTTATGCCCATTGCTATACAACGCGTGGGAACCCAATATACGCTCATACCTCGTGGAGATACCATCTTTAAGGAAGGTGATCATATTTATTTTGTTACAGTAAAAGGTGGTGTAGAAGAAATTTACAAGCTTACAGGCAAAGTACGCCAGAATATCAAGAATGTGATGATATTGGGAGGTAGTCAAATAGGGTCTAAAACCGCCAAATATCTGTGTAGTGATAAGTTTAATGTAAAGCTTGTTGAGAAAAACCGAGACAAAGCTATAGATCTTGCAGATTTGCTTCCTAAAGCTCTTATTATAAATGGTGATGGTCGTAATGTAGAGTTGCTAGATGAGGAGAATATACATGATATGGATGCATTTATTTCTGTAACAGGAGATAGTGAGACTAATATTATGTCGTGTTTAGTTGCTAAGTCAAAAGGCGTGCAAAAAACTATCGCACTAGTAGAAAATATGGATTACTTCCAGCTCTCGCAGAGTATTGGGATTGATACCTTGATTAATAAAAAATTACTAGCTGCAAATAATATCTTTAGATACATCCGTAAAGGTGATGTAGTGGCTATGACTAAGCTCAACAATATGAATGCTGAGCTACTTGAGTTTATTGTGAAAAACTCATCTGAGGTGCAAGGCAAGCGTATAAAGGATATAGACTTTCCTCGATCTGCTACCATTGCAGGAGTCGTGCGTAATGACCAAGGTTTAATTGCTCTAGGAGATTTTAGAATTGAAGTAGGAGATCGAGTGGTAGTATGCTGTTTACCACGATCGATTAAGAAAGTAGAAGAAATGTTTATCTAGCCCCCATGCCTAAACTTAATTACAAGATTATATTTCATTTAATGGGTGTGCTGCTGTTATTTAACGGTGGCTTTATGCTTATAGCAGCGCTAGTGAGTTTTATCACAAAGGATGGTGTGATGCTAGAAGTATCTGCTGCTGCTTTGATTACAGCGCTTGTGGGAACTTTACTCATGTATATCACTAGAGGGCATGAAAAAGAATTAAAGAAACGTGAGGGATATATCATTGTGACTTTTGGGTGGTTATTTATGTCACTCAGCGGTATGTTGCCTTACCTATTTTCTGGATCTATACCAGGTATTACAAATGCTTTTTTTGAAACGATAAGTGGTTATACGACTACTGGAGCCACAATTTTAAGTGAGATAGAAACGGTGCCTAAAGGTATCTTGTTCTGGCGTTCTATGACGCACTGGATAGGAGGAATGGGTATTATAGTACTTGCGATAGCAATACTACCGTTGCTGGGAATAGGAGGGATGCAGTTATTTGCTGCCGAAGCTCCAGGTCCTAGTGCAGATAAGCTTCACCCAAGAATTACAGATACGGCAAAGCGTCTTTGGTTGATTTACGTGAGTTTTACCGTAATAGAAACCATCTTGCTAAAGCTAGCGGGTATGTCATTTTTTGACGCAATTAATCATGCGTTGAGTACCCTGTCTACAGGTGGTTTTTCTACTAAAAATGCAAGTGTTGCATACTGGAATGATAAGCCGCTTATTCAGTATATCATAATCTTCTTTATGCTTCTTGCGGGAACCAACTTTGTACTTAGTTACTTTGCTTTCAAGGGTAGAATTCAGAAGATATTGAGGGATGAGGAGTTTCGTCTATATATGGCATTTGTATTTGGATTTGGGATTATCGCTTCGCTAGTGATTTACTTTAATGTAGATCTAGGAGTTTCAAGTATAGATCATCCTATGGTGTGGGGTAAAGCAGAAGCATCTGTGCGTCACGCTTTATTTCAAGTGCTAGCAGTAATTACAACTACAGGTTTTATCACAGCAGATTATACGATGTGGACGCCATTTCTTACTGTAATCTTTTTTGGGTTAATGTTTCTGGGAGGTTCTGCAGGTTCTACTTCTGGAGGTATCAAGGTGGTGAGGCACTTACTTACCATACGAAATGCGCTCGTAGAGTTTAAAAGAACATTACACCCTAACGCAATATTACCTGTACGTTACAATACAAAATCTGTAGATAGGTCTATCATTTTTAATATACTCGCCTTCTTCATACTCTATATGCTATCGTGGATCATAGGAGCTAGCGTGCTAGCGTCAATGGGACTAGATTTTAGAACCGCATTAGGAGGCGCAGCCTCTGCGCTAGGAAACGTAGGTCCTGCCTTTGGAGGTCTAGGTCCAGTAGATAATTATGGATGGCTACCATTAGCAGGGAAATGGTGGATGGCATTTTTAATGCTCATAGGGCGTTTAGAGTTATTTACAGTACTTATTTTATTAACCCCATTTTTCTGGAGAAATAGATAATGTTAGATAAGTCATCATACGATCTCGTCATCATAGGAGCTGGTCCCATAGGTCTTGCTTGTGGAATCGCTGCGCAAAAAAAGGGACTCAATTATATCATAGTTGAAAAAGGAGTGCTGGTAAATTCTTTATATAATTTCCCTGAAAACATGACTTTTTTTAGCACCTCAGAACTTCTAGAAATAGGAGAGGTGCCTTTTGTGTCAGATCGTGATAAACCTACTCGCAAAGAATCACTAGAGTACTACCGTAGAGTCTTAGAAACGTATAAGCTCAATGTGAGCTTATATACTGCTGTAGAAAAAATGACTCCAAGAGACGACGGTTATGAAATCGTTACGGGCAAGGGCGATGTTTTTACAAAAGCAGTCATTGTTTCAACTGGTTTTTATGACATACCTAGAGAGCTCAATGTGCCAGGTGCAGAGCTGCCTAAAGTCAAGTATTTTTATGATAGTCCGCACCCATATGTAGATCAGCATGTTGTGGTGATAGGTGCTGCAAACTCCGCTTGCGATGTCGCACTAGAAACCTATTATAAAGGAGCCAAGGTGACTATGGTAGTACGTGGATCAGAAATAAATAGCCGAACAAAATATTGGATCAAACCTAATATTGAGAACCGAATTAAGGAAGGTTCCATAAACGCGCACTTTAACTCAGAGGTCGTTGATATCACTGAGAGTGAAGTAGCGATTAAGACTCCAGAAGGCTTAGTAACTATAGAAAATGATTTTGTGCTTGCAATGATAGGTTATAAGCCTAACTACAAGCTTTTCGAAAATTTAAATTTACCAATAGGAAGTGATGATTTTAAAACTCCTATATATAACGAAGAAACCTTAGAGACTCCACTTAAAAACGTCTTTATTGCCGGTGTAGCTGCGGGAGGTCTCAAGACAAGTAGATTTTTTATAGAAAATACCCGAGTACACGCAGAGATGATTATGGATCATTTAGTGACTGAGCTTTAGAACTACTTTTGCCGTTGTTTCTTTCTTAAGTTTTTTGAAAAAAAAGTAAACCAAATCGCGCTACTTCATCAAGTTTCAAATTAACTTCGCAATCGATATAGAATTTCCTATTTCTAAGCGACTCATGCGCTAGCTATAATTTAAAGAATATACACTCATGGCATTACGACAAATTACCAATACGATCTTGATGATACGCCCTATCCAGTTTAGAATGAACGAGGAAACGGCAGTAAATAATTATTTTCAGGAAGAGCTCAATCTCAAAAATGAAGAGATTAATAAAAAAGCGCAACAGGAGTTTGATGATTTTGTAGCGAAACTGAGATTTGTAGGAGTAAATGTTATTGTTGAAAATGATGACAAGGAGGGTAATACTCCAGATTCTGTATTCCCTAATAATTGGGTTTCTTTTCATGAAAACGGTGATGTTGCATTGTACCCAATGTTTGCCGAAAATAGAAGGAGGGAGCGCAGAGAAGAAGTACTTGTGCGTCTTGAGAAAGAAGGTTTTCAGATTAATAATGTCATAGACTACACAGAGGCAGAGGAGGAAGATTTTTTCTTAGAAGGTACTGGAAGTATTTTAATGGATCGCCAGAATGAGCGCGCATACTGCGCACTATCTGCAAGAGCAGATGAGCAGCTTTTTATAGAATTCTGTGAAGATTTTGAATATACGCCTATTGTTTTTACCGCAAATCAAACTGTAAACGGAGAACGTCTACCTATTTATCATACAAATGTGATGATGTGCCTTGCAGAAGAGTTTTGTGTAATCTGTCTTGATACTATTGATGATAAGAAGGAACGTAAAAATGTGTTGAAGCATTTAAAGGCGACTAACAAGGAGATCATAGCTATCACAGAAGATCAAATGCATCACTTTGCTGGGAACATGCTTCAAGTATTAGGGGCAGATGATAAGAAGTATCTTGTGATGAGTGCAGATGCACATCAAAGTCTTACTTCAGATCAGGTAAAGAAGATAGAAAGACACAGTAAAATATTAAGTAGTGACTTAGGTACTATTGAGACTTGTGGAGGTGGTAGTGCCCGTTGCATGATGGCAGAAGTTTTTCTACCTAAGAAATAGTAATATCTCATAGCTGCTTCATGAAGGCGGCTAGTTGTAAAATCTATGGTTTATCTTATTTTATGAATGAAGATTGTGTCGTTCATCTAAAGCATTGATGAATCATTGGTTTTTAAAAAATAAGACGTTATATTTATCATATAGGCGTTCTGGATATAAGTTTTGAAAGTAGCAATTTTAAAAATGTTTGTAGTTTTCATTTTTATAATTTAACTGCGCAAGCAGTACAGGTAATTTTTTTTAGTAGGATTTAAAAAGGAACCATATAATCTTTCAATCATACTTTTTCTAGTGCGCCTTTTTTATATGCTACTTAAATCTTTTAGTAGCTATATTTCTAATCATACCTCCAAAAATAAAGTAGTGAAAAGGCAGCATGCTATACCAGTATAGCCGGCCAAACAATCCTTTAGGTCTAAAGGTTGCTGTTTGATGCAATACGTCGTTTTCATCTATAGTAAACTCTAGCCAGGCTTCGCCAGGCACTCTCATTTCGGCAAAGAGTAGCAATCTAGGTTCTTCTTTACTTGCGAGTAGTACTCTCCAGAAGTCAAGTACGTCACCTGTATAAATCTTGTTAGTATGTGTTCTTCCGCGGCGCAAGCCTACTCCACCTGCAAGTTTGTCTATATACCCGCGTATTTTCCAGAGCCAGTCTGCATAATACCAGCCTCTATCACCACCTATTGCCCAGATATTTTCCAGAGCGAGTTCTCTGTCTTTGAGCCGTATAGTCTGCCTGTCCTTAAGGCATCCATATGTGGGTACTTGTATGTATTCTTCAAGATTGGTTTTAAGTCGGCCACTTACGAGGCTATCTTTCCACGAGCTGGCTACTTGGTTTTGTTCAATTTTGGCGAAAGCCAAATTAATAGCCTCCTCATAAGAAATAGGTGTTATTTGTAGTAAATCTTGCAGCCTAGTATCTTTTGAGACTACTTCTATTTTCATACTATCTACAAGATTGAGCGCGAGCTTATAAGATGTTGAGGTTATGAAATACAACCAGTAAGAGGATATTTTTGGACTCATAACTGGTACGGTCAGTATGTATAATTTCAAGCCGCGCACTTTTGCATATCGCTGCATCATGTCGCGATATGTGAGCACATCTGGACCGCCTATGTCAAACTGGTCGTTATACGTTTGCTCGTTACCTAGTACGCCTGTGAGGTATTGCATCACGTTGCGTATGGCTATGGGCTGGCATTTGGTTTGCACCCATTTTGGGGTAATCATCACCGGTAACTTCTCACATAAATCTCTTATGATTTCAAAAGAGGAGCTTCCTGAACCTACTATAATTCCTGCTCTTAATACGGTAAGCGCAGCTTTACCTTTGCGTAACGTGGTCTCTACATTTTGTCTCGATTTTAAGTGCTTACTGAGTGTTTTGTCATTTGCGATACCGCCTAGATAAATGACTTGCTTGCAATTTGTGGGAGCGATGTACTTATTAAAATTTATTGCCGAAAGTTCTTCTTTCTCGTCAAAATCTGATGTGCTTGAGCTCATAGAGTGGAGCAAGTAATAAGCCGCATCTATGTCTACAGGTATTTTTGAAATGTCTGGCTCATCTAGAAAGTCAATTTCTACAACGGTGATTTGCTCTCTTATTTTTTTTGATACAGAAAGTCTGGCTTCATTGCGCACCGCGCAAATAACCTCGTGTTTTGCTTCTAGTAACATGGAGAGTAGGCGCATCCCGATATAGCCATTTGCTCCTGTGAGTAAGATTTTCATAAGGTTTAAAGATCGTCTATGTTAGTAGGAGCTTGTGCAGCTTTTTCTTGAAGAATACGTTTGATAAAGTTGTGTACTTTTTTATCCTTTGCTTTTGCCTCTATCTTAATAAAATAGTTGTCACGATAGATGCTATACTCCTCGGCGCGTCCTTTATATAAGTTTAATTTCCAGTACGGAATTATGAGTGCATAACTGTCTAGCAATGCTCTAAAGCCTACGATAACTCCTCGT
Organism: Dokdonia sp. R78006; assembly: GCF_042466145.1. Lineage (NCBI taxonomy): Bacteria > Pseudomonadati > Bacteroidota > Flavobacteriia > Flavobacteriales > Flavobacteriaceae > Dokdonia > Dokdonia sp. R78006. The sequence goes on from NZ_JAXHBU010000001.1 coordinate 1,902,614, forward strand.
GGTCGCAACTCTATGTTACACTTGTTGCGATATTTATCTAGCGCAAGAAAATTTTGAATCTGTACACTTGATTCTGTGATCACTAGGTGGCCTATTCCTATGCCGCCTTGTTTGATGCGCTCGCGTAGTCCAAAGGCTTCACCCACCTCGGCGTCTATTTTGCGTTTTACATCTGGGTTGTTGTAAGATACATTTAATAGCATTTTTTCTTTTAAAGATACGAGTTTCGCTATGGATTCTGTGCGCTAACTTTCAATTTTCACATATCTTTGTGCTTCACGTACTACCCGTAAATAGGGGTGTTTTACGTTTTAAAAATGTTTCTATTACGCTTTCGCGAAAGCGTAACAAACCCAACCAGTACCAATCATTAAGAATCTATGTCTTTACAATCTACCATTGAAACTCACGTAAAAACGGCAGTAAGCCAACTATTCAACGCAACGCTTCCAGAAGTGGAATTTCAAGCAACGCGGAAAGAATTTGAAGGAGATATTACGGTGGTAGTCTTCCCGATGCTTAGAGTGGTAAAAGGAAACCCTGTGCAAATAGGCACACAAATAGGGGAATACCTTGTGGAGAATGTGGCAGAGATCACTGCATTTAATGTGGTTAAAGGTTTCTTGAACCTTGTAATTGCAGATAGCTTTTATATGTCTTCATTTGCAGATATACAAGCAGCCGAAAATTTTGGAAGAACACCAGAGTCTGGAAAGGCAGTAATGGTGGAGTACTCATCACCTAACACAAATAAGCCACTTCACTTAGGTCATGTGCGTAATGTATTACTGGGATACTCTGTGTCTGAAATTATTAAAGCTGCAGGATCAAAAGTGTATAAAACGCAGATCATTAATGATCGTGGGATTCATATTTGTAAATCTATGCTTGCTTGGGAGCGTTTTGGTAATGGCGAGACGCCAGAATCTACAGGTCTTAAAGGAGATAAGTTGGTCGGGAATTATTATGTGAAGTTTGACCAAGAATATAAAAAGCAAATAGCAGATTTAATTGCTGCTGGAAAAACTGAAGAAGAAGCAAAGAAGGAAGCGCCGCTTATTCTTGAAGCACAGGAAATGCTACGCAAGTGGGAAGCAGGAGATGCTGAGGTTGTTGCCTTGTGGAAAAAGATGAACAAGTGGGTATATAGCGGATTTGAAGTTACCTATAAAAATATAGGAGTAGATTTTGATAGCTATTACTATGAGAGTAACACATACTTACTTGGAAAAGATAATATAGAGGAAGGTCTTGCAAAAGGTGTTTTTGAGCAAGATCCAGATGGTTCTGTATGGTGTGACCTTACAGAAGATGGTCTAGATAGAAAAATTGTATTGCGTGCAGATGGTACTGCAGTATATATGACGCAAGATATTGGTACTGCAATACAGCGTGTAAAAGACCATCCAGATGTAGGTGGTATGATTTATACCGTAGGTAACGAGCAGGATTATCACTTCCAAGTATTGTTCTTGATTCTTAAAAAACTAGGATACGACTGGGCAGAGAACCTGTTCCATCTAAGTTATGGTATGGTAGATCTTCCTTCTGGAAAAATGAAATCTCGTGAGGGAACTGTAGTAGATGCAGATGATCTCATAAACGAAGTTGCACAAACAGCAGGTGAAATCTCTGAAGAATTAGGGAAACTAGAAGGCTACTCTGATGAAGAGAAAAAAGCTCTTTATAAGACGATAGGTCTTGGAGCTCTTAAGTACTACATATTAAAAGTAGATCCTAAGAAGCGTATTTTATTTGACCCTAAGGAGTCTGTAGATTTTCAAGGGAATACAGGTCCTTTTATACAGTATACTTACGTACGTGTCCAGGCAATCTTGCGCAAGGCTAAGGAAATGAATGTTCCTGTCGCAATTGCTCAGGAGAGAACATTGCATCCTAAAGAAAAAGAATTGCTTAAGATTATTCAAGAATATCCTGCAACCATACAGCTTGCTGCAGCACAGAAGAGTCCTGCAATCATAGCCAACTATACCTATGATTTGGTAAAAGAATATAACTCATTCTTCCAGCAAGTACAGATTCTAGGTACAGATAATATAGAGGATCAAAGTTTCCGTGTAGCGCTAAGTAAAGAAGTAGGGCAGGTCATAGAAAGTGCCTTTAGCTTACTTGGGATTGACGTTCCAGAGCGTATGTAGGAGGATAATGATATAAAAAAAAGCGAGACTGAAAGTCTCGCTTTTTTTATGCCTATCTATTACGGATGATTACCGCAACACAATCTTCTTCACAACCTCTCTACCTAATTCTTCATTGATCATTTTGAGAATTTTTTCCTTTCCATAAGAGAGTTCTTCTCTAAAGACAGAAGAGCTTAGGTTTACAAATAAGGTTTCTCTTTCAAAGCGTATTGAAGTGGTGTAGGTCTCAAAAGCAGGGTTGAGTGCAAACCATGCGCCTGTAACATCCACTTTATCCATTCCTTTGTTGAGTTTATTCTTTTCAACAAATTCTCCCAAGGCTTGACTTATAGATATAGGGTCTGTGTTTCTTTTTGCCATTAATCGAGTGCTAGGGGTGTGTATTTTCTGTAAGTATATATGAGTCCATCTTCATTGATTAAGACAAGCTCATCTGTAGTTGCTTTCTTTACGGTTTCTTGCCAGGTGTCCATCGGAGTAGCATATTCTAGTAGTAATAAATCATCCTTGTAAATTACATTGATGTTCTCGCTAGACTGAGACGTTGTAAATTCTCCTACTACGTTAGGTTGTACTTTTTTACGAACACCCTTTCCGTCTGCATTTACCTCAAAGAAGTCAATATTCTGACTCATACTGAACTCTTTTACTTGTCCGCTGGGGTTTTCAATAGAAGCTATTTCCCAATAACCGCTTATGTGGCTTAGTTTTTCCTCATTAGACTGTGTGCAGCCTAGAGTGATGGCTAGAATGAGTAGTAGGTATAAATTTTTCACGAAAGTGTACTAAAAGTTGAAATGCAAAATACGATAAAAAGAATGTCTTATTGAGCGCGTTCCAGATGAAAAAGCTCATAACTCTGATGAATATTTTTGACCACACTTTCCGTGCGTTCCGGATGGGTGTCACTTATGAATAGTTGGCCAAAATCATTGGTGTTTACTAGTTCAATGATATGTTGCACGCGGCTTTCATCTAGCTTGTCAAAAATATCATCAAGTAACAGTAGCGGCGTGGTGCCACTTTCTTGCTTTATAAAATCAAACTGTGCTAGTTTTAAGGCAATGAGATATGATTTTTGCTGACCTTGACTTCCAAACTTTTTTACGGGATGACCATTAATTTCAAATTGGAGATCATCTTTATGAATACCTACGCTTGTGTATTGCAAGGAGCGATCTTTTGCTAGCGCATTAGTAAGGGAATGCTTAAGAGGCATGTCGCTTAGTGTACTGCTGTAGGTAAGTGTCACATGCTCAGTGCCGCCACTTATCGCTTTGTAGCGCTCGTTAAATATAGGAGCAAAGCGTTCTAAAAACTGTTTGCGCTTTTCAAAAATAGGAGTTCCAAAGCCTTCAAGTTGCTCATTGTAAACGGCGAGTGTATCTGCGTTAAAGGTGCTGTTTGCTGCAAAATATTTGAGCAAGGCATTTCTTTGAGCAAGTATTTTAGAATATCCTAGAAGGTTTGAGAGGTAGCTTTTGTCACTTTGTGAGATTACGCCATCTATAAATTTACGACGGGTGTCGCTTCCTTCGGTAATAAGATCTCTATCTGCAGGAGAAATAATGACAAGTGGTAAAAAACCTATGTGATCTGCAAAACGCTCGTATACCTTAGCATTACGTTTTATAACTTTCTTACTTCCTTTTTTTGCACTTACAACAACTTTCTCTTCGCGATTGTCTTTGTCGTAAACTCCATTTACCACAAAGAAATCTGCATCGTGATTTATGTTCTGACTAGTAACGGGATTAAAGTAGCTTTTACCAAAGGATAAATGGTAGATCGCATCGAGTATATTAGTCTTCCCCACGCCGTTATTTCCGACGAAACAATTTATTTTTGCATCAAAGGTAAAGTCCTTGGACTCAAAATTCTTGTAGTTGATAAGGGAGAGAGATTTCAGAATCATAGGGTGGTGTAGGTGTGCAACGCTTTTGCAAAAGCTTAGTACATCTAGTAATAGTGCTTTATTAGTCTTCAAAATTAAGCATTAATTTCCCTTTCATAATTCAATAAATATTATATTTTTGCCCGACTAATAAACGACGAAATATGGCAACATATAATAAAAGAGGATATAAATCGAAAACGAAGCCTGAAAAGGAAGAAGTTGAAGAGTTTATAGATGATAGCGAAAGCACAACGGCAGAGGTCTTTGGATCACTAGATGAAGGAGCGAATAAAGCAGAGGAGTGGTTTGAAAAAAACCAAAAACCTGTGATAGGAGTTATCATAGCTATCCTTGTGATTGCTTTATTGTACCTAGCATACAGTAAATTTGTTGCAGAACCTGCAAGAGCAGAAGCAGCAAATGAGCTTGTAGTTGCTCAAGAAAGCTTTACAACAGCACTAGAAGCAACAAATACTTCTGTTAAAGATTCACTTTACATGGTGGCACTTAATGGAAAGAACGGTAAATATGGTCTTCTAGACGTGGCAGATAACTATGGAGGTACTCCTTCTGGTAACCTTGCTCACTATTATGCTGGAATGTCTTACCTTGAGATTAAAGATTATCAAAACGCAATCACTCACTTGCAAGATTTTTCTAGTGATGATAAAATGCTAGCGCCACTTGCAAAAGGAGCAATAGGTGATGCATTCATGCAACTAGGTCAAGCAGATGAGGCTCTTGATTATTATGAGAAAGCAGCAGGGATGAACGCAAATGACTTTACAACACCACGTTTCTTATTTAAAGCAGGTGTAGCAGCAATCGATCTAGGAAAGATGGATGCAGCAGTAAAGCATCTTACTCGTATCAAAGAGGAGTATGCAACATCTGAGTATGCAAGTCAAGTAGACTTATACTTAGGTCGCGCGCAAGCAGCAAAATAACATAGTCAAGCGCATTTAAAGCGCTTTGTACTATAACATAAATTACTATTATGGCAACAGCAGGTAACAACCTCTCGGCCTATGATAAAGCAACCATCCCAAACTCGAAAGACTTCAAGTTTGGGATTGTTGTTTCTGAGTGGAACGATGAGATCACAGAAGGACTCTTTAAGGGCGCATTTGATGCTTTAAAGGATTGTGGGGCGATTAACGACAATATTGTGCGCTGGAATGTTCCAGGAGCATTTGAGCTCATCTATGGAGCTAAGAAGATGACACAAGCATATGACATGCTAGATGCTATCATCGTTATCGGTACCGTGATTCAAGGTGAGACTAAGCATTTTGATTTTGTATGTGAAGGAGTAACTCAAGGGATTAAAGACCTGAACTTACAACAAGATATTCCTGTGATTTTCTGTGTGCTTACAGATAATAACATAGAGCAGTCCAGAGCCCGTAGTGGCGGTATACATGGCAATAAAGGAACAGAAGCAGCGATTGCAGCTATAAAAATGGCGCAATTGAGAAAAGATGCAAAGTTCTAAATTTTGTAGGGTTACGCTTTCGCGAAAGCGTAATAAACAAACAACAATCTATTATATCTCATAGTAGTTGTCGTGCTATTTGTGGTTCCTTTTGATATGATTGTTCTTAATTCTCTAGGGAGAATCAATGGAACGGTACGCTTTTTGGATACGAAATTGTATCTTTGAAACAATAGTATTATGGGAATTATAAAACGCACAAATAAGAAGTATAGTTACGAGCCGCGCTATTATAATAGCGATAAGGAAGGGAGCCCTTTTAAGATAGAAGGACGCTTTGATGAGCACCGTAAAACGCTCGACTACAACGGTGGACTAAAGAAAAAAATTACTACTGCGTGGGACGAGCTCCAAGAAAGTCGTAAAGGTGGATATAACCGTACAATCGCCATTATATTCATTCTCATGGTATTATTATTTCTTTGGATTATAGACTTCGACTTATCCATATTTACAAATCCGCTATAACCGTAAGTCCTAATGGCAGACATTATTAAACTCTTACCCGATCACGTAGCAAACCAGATCGCTGCGGGAGAAGTTGTGCAGCGCCCAGCCTCTGTGGTTAAGGAATTACTTGAGAATGCTATAGATGCAGGAGCATCTACCATTAAACTTATAGTAAAAGATGCTGGTAAAACCTTGATCCAGATTATAGATGACGGAAAAGGAATGAGTGATACCGATGCTCGCATGAGTTTTGAACGTCACGCTACATCTAAGATTACTACAGCAGATGATTTATTCAATTTAAATACAAAAGGTTTTCGTGGGGAAGCACTCGCATCTATTGCGGCAGTTGCTCACGTAGAACTTAAGACGCGTCCAGAAGGAGCAGAGGTAGGAACGCGCATAGAGATCGAAGGGAGTAAGATTAATGCACAAGAGGTTTGTGCTACGCCTAAGGGAACTTCGCTTTCTGTAAAAAATCTATTTTTTAATATCCCAGCGAGACGTAATTTTTTAAAATCTAATAGTGTTGAGCTACGTCATGTAATTGACGAGTTTCAACGCGTTTCACTTGCCCATCCAGATATTGCTTTTGCAATGTATCACAATGAAGGTGAGTTGTTTCAATTGCCTCAAGGGAATCTCAAGCAACGTATTGTTAATATTTTTGGAGGAAAAACTAATGAGAAATTAGTTCCTGTTCAAGAAGAGACAGACATTCTTACCATAAACGGATTTGTAGTAAAACCTGAGTTTTCTAAGAAGACACGAGGAGAGCAGTTTTTCTTTGTAAACGACCGCTTTATAAAAAGCGCATATCTCAATCATGCTGTAACGGCAGCTTTTGATGGTCTCTTGCCAGAAAGAGCTAGAGCGAGCTACTTTTTATACCTTAAGGTAGATCCAAGTACGATTGATATCAATATACATCCTACTAAGACGGAGATAAAGTTTGATGACGAGCATGCATTATATGCAATGCTGCGCAGTACTATCAAGCATAGTTTAGGGCAATTTAGTATTGCGCCGGTGCTTGATTTTAATCGCGATAGCGAACTTGATACTCCTTACGATTATAAAAACAAGGGTATTGTAACGCCTAAGATAGAAGTAGACCGAACATTTAATCCTTTTGAAAATGTAGCACCACCAAAACGTGGAGCGCAACGTCCAGAATTTGAGAAGCCTAGTGCTGCTGGGTGGGAGAATATGTATGAAGGGATGGAATCTCAAGCAACAGCCGTAAGTACAATGACTTTTGAAAAAGAGGTAAGTACTCCAGATATGTTTGAGAGCGGACTTAACGGTACGATGCAAAATATATCGACTTCACCTTCTAAAGATGAATCATCTACGTACCAACTTAATAATAAATACATAGTTAGTACCATCAAGAGTGGGATGGTGATTATAGATCAGCATAGAGCGCATCAGCGTGTCCTTTATGAAGAGTTCTTGCGTAACATCACGGTAAAGGAGTCTGTAAGTCAGCAACTGTTATTTCCATTAACATTGGCTTATAGTACTACAGAACTAGCACTTATTGAAGAACTCAAAGCTGGACTAGAAAACACAGGTTTTATCTTTGGAACTATAAGTGGAGATATTCTTGAAATAAATGGAATTCCTACATCTATCACAGAGAGCCAAGTGCCGGTGGTGATAGACCAGTTACTAAGTGATCTTGAGAATGAGGTGCCAGATAGTGGCTTTAGTCAAACGGACACACTGGCAAAGAGTATGGCAAAAAGTCTAGCTGTAAAAGGAGGAGTGTCTTTAGATAATATGTCAAGAGAGCATCTTGTAAATAGTCTTTTTGCTTGTAAAGAACCGAGTATTTCACCTACTAATCGCAAGACGTTTGTGACCATGACAAGTGAAGACTTAGAAAGAAAATTTAAGTAGGTATGGGAAGAATAACTGAAACAGTAAAAATACTACTGATAGTTAATGTGATTTTCTATCTAGGATCTTTGTTTATTATAAAGCCAGATCCAGCAATGCAATTATTTGCATTGTGGTTTGTTGAAAATCCTAGCTGGCAAGTATGGCAGCCACTCACGCATATGTTTATGCATGATATGGGAAGCCCTATGCACATACTTTTTAACATGTATGCACTTTGGATGTTTGGAAGCCCTATAGAAAATGCACTTGGACAAAAGCGATTTATATTCTTTTATTTTTCGGCAGGTCTTGGAGCAGCTCTGATACATACACTGGTCAACTATTATCATTTTAATAGCGCAAGTGATGCTATAATGGCTTTAGGTTTTAATGCAAGCCAGATAAAAGAGATGACTACTAGTTTGTCGTCTCTCAATGGATATGTAAATGCAGGGAAAATACCACTCGAATTAGGGCAGGAGTTATATAACTCATTCTATGTTCCCGCAGTAGGAGCTTCAGGTGCAATAATGGGGCTTTTGGTAGCGTTTGGGATGTTGTTTCCTAATGCTTCATTGGGGTTGTTATTTATTCCTGTTCCTATCAAGGCCAAATACTTTATACCTATCATTGTAGGGATAGATTTATTTTCTGGTGTAACAGGCTTCTCAATTTTTGGGGCAAACATTGCACATTGGGCTCACTTTGGTGGTGCTTTATTTGGATTTGTAATGATGTTTTACTGGAAGAAAAAAGGATTAGGTCAATATTGATATTTACATATGGCAAATACATCACTAGCATATAAATATAGTACCGCAAACATTGCAATCAAATTGATTGTGATTAATGTAGCTGTGTACTTGCTTTTTAATATCGTTCCATGGATATCTGGTTTAGGATCAGATTTCTTTAGTAGATACTTTGTATTGCCATCAGACTTTGTGAGATTCTTACAGCAGCCGTGGAGTATACTTACGTATGCTTTTTTACATGCTGGTTTTGGGCATTTGTTCTGGAATATGGTCTGGCTATATGTATTCTCAAGGTTTGTGTTAAACATCTTTTCTGAAAAGAAATTTATTGCAATTTACCTTCTGGGTGCTATCGCTGGAGGTACACTTTTTGCTTTGTTATACAACGTGCTTCCAGCGTTTAGAGGTACAGGTGTGTTGCTAGGCGCAAGTGCAGCTGTAAATGCCATTGTCGTTTTCATAGGGACATACACACCTAATGCAGAGATAAGAATATTTACATTTAATATCAAGCTCTGGTGGATTGCCGTGTTTGTAGTGCTTAGAGATTTATTAATGTTAGATTCTGGAAACGCTGGCGGATTAATATCTCACTTAGGTGGTGCGGCTTTTGGGTTTGTATATGCAAAGCAATTACTTAAAGGTAATGACATTGGATTGTGGTTTGAAAAAATCATGGATTCAGTGACGGGCTGGTTTACTAAAACACCTAAAAAAGAAAAGAAATCTCCACTTCGTACTGTACATAGAACAGCAAAGAATGCGGGATCTAAAACAAGAAGTACTGCAACTGGATCAAAATCTGAGCAGCAACAACGCATAGATGCTATTCTAGATAAGATTAGTAAAAGCGGTTACGATAGTCTGTCTAAGGCTGAGAAGGACTTTTTATTTAAAGCCGGTAAGGAATAAGAGATGAAAAAGCTCGAATTCTTCGGTAAGATTATCTTCTTTGTAAATAGCATATTTGCCGTACTCCTACTAGCTAGTTATTTATTACCATTTATACCTCCACATATCTTTCCAGCACTTTCTGTGCTTAGCCTTGTGCTTCCTGTATTGCTTATTATCAACTTTTTGTTCTTGATGTATTGGCTTTTCAGAGGGAGGAAGCAATTGTTATTATCTGCTATTATTCTAGCCTTAGGGATTACACATATTTTCTCTCTTGTACGTTTAGGTGGAGGTGAAGATATAGATGATGGAACCACATTAAAAGTACTTACCTATAATGTGCGACAGTTTAATATTCATGGTTGGTCTGATGAGGTGAAAGTAGGTGAACGCACCATACAGCTAATCTCAGATAAAAACCCTGATGTTGTTTCTTTTCAAGAATATTACCCAGGATTTAAGCCTGATGAGAAGGTTTATCCTTATGAGTACAAAGTGATGAAATCACCTAGTAAATCTTTTGGTCAGGTGATTTTTTCAAAATATCCAATTATCAATAGTGGTTCATTGGATTTTAAAAATACTGGTAATAATGGAATTTACGCAGATATAGCGACTGCTACTGATACAGTAAGAGTGTATAATATGCATTTTCAATCTTTCAGTTTATCTCCTAATCTAGCAAACTTACAAAAGGAGAACTCAAAAAAATTACTGGGTAGATTGGGTCAAGCTTTTGAGAAGCAAGAAACTCAGGTTGCTAAGTTTTTAAATAACGAAGCTACATCTCCCTATCCGGTTATCGTAACTGGCGATTTTAATAATAGCGCTACTTCTTATATGTATCGCAAGGTGAAAGGTAATAAGGTTGACGCTTTCGCGAAAGCGGGATCAGGAACGGGAGCAACCTTCTGGTTTGACATCATTCCTTTACGCATAGACTTCATCTTAGTAGACGAGTCGTTGCCAGTCACAAACTTTGAAACCTACGATGTAGATTTAAGCGATCACAAGCCTTCTATGGCGACTCTTATGCTAGCTCGTTAATTAGATTAACCTTTGCTAGATAATCTTGTGCGCTAGGGCCTAAATTGAATAGTAAGTCAAGAATGGTTAGGTTAGATAAATACCCGTGATTCTCGTTAAAGAGTTGGTGATATTCTGGTAAAGGATAGCTCGGTTCTTTTTTTGCTTGAACGAGATCTCTATAGTCTAATTGTTCAGGATTTTTAAAAAACTCTTCCGTAAGAATAGGTGTGATTTCTAACTGTAAACACTCCATAATAACAGCATGACAAGCGTTGTTAAAGTCTATAAGGCTATCATAAGTGGTATGATATAAATGCTCAAAATCGTCCTCATAATACTCAAAGTATGGCGAGGTTTGATATGCAATTTTAAGAGATCTCCAGTGATCACGCTGCCAGTGAAATTTATTCTCAATCTTTACATCATAATACTGCTGGCGCTCTGTTTTATCCTTGCGGTGAAGAATAGGAACAATGAGTGTTAACTCACCAGTAGATGTAGCAATCTTCATACGCGTGCGGTACGATTGCTTTTGGAAATTTCCTTTGGCTTCAATGTGAAGTTGTTCGGTTTGATAAATTACTGCGTATTGTATAATAGGAGCACAGTAGCCTACGGTAATAAGAGCTGGTTTCATAAATTACTTCTTAGCCTGTTTTTTCTTTCTAAAGAAAGACCATCCTATGTATAATAATAAGGCTCCTAAAAACCAGTAGCGATAACTTACTAAAGGTCCATTACCACCTACGGTTGTAAATACACGATCCCATCGTATTCCGTTAAAACCAGGAACGTTTGCGTCTTTACTAAACCATACAAACACAGGCTTACCTACCACGTGATTAAAAGGAACGTAACCCCACGCTCTTGCATCTTGAGAGTTGTGACGGTTGTCACCCATTAACCAGTAATAATTTTGCTCAAAAGTATACTCGGTAAGAGGCTCGCCGTTCATTAATATCTGATTACCATTAACTGTGATTTCACGTTCTCTACCCATTTCATAACCTTCATACACTTCAATGATGCGCTGGTAATAAGGAAGACTCTCTGTATTTATAGCTACTGTTGTACCTTCTTCTGGAATGTAAATAGGTCCAAAGTTATCTACACTAGAAGCTCGGCCTGGCATAGCTCCAAAGATCCCTGTGTTGTTTTCTTGAGCATCATATCGTGTGCGTTCAATACTTATGATATTGGCATTGTTTTTTAATTTTTCAATGGCTGCTTCACTCGCGTGTGCCATGTGCTCATAAGGTCCGTTTGGTCCTTCTGCTCCAGATAAATAAATATCAGAAATCTCATAACGACCATTTACCAGATCTGTAGGTACTACATAATTCCCATTTGCATCTGTAGCCCGTTTTACGAGTAGCTCTTTAGACACAATCTTATAGCTAAACTGTATACGAGCACGATCTGGAAGATCGTTTTGCTCTCCATTGATATATACATAGCCATCGCGTACTTCGAGAGAATCTCCAGCTATTCCTACAGCTCTCTTAACATAGTTAGACTTCTTGTCAATAGGTTTACGCACACTACCACGCATGTGCCCAGGTGTAATATCTGTAAGCGTATCAACTGGCCAACTAAATACAACAATATCATTACGTTTGATATCTTGAAAACCAGGAAGTCTAAAATATGGTAATTGTGGTCGTGTTAAGTAACTCTTGGTTTTTGTACCGTAAATGGTGTCATGTAGCATAGGTGTTGCTACGGTAGTGATAGGTGTTCTCGCTCCGTAATGAAACTTACTTACGAATAACCAATCGCCTACAAGTAATGTTTTCTCTAGTGATGAAGACGGGATTACAAATGGCTGCATGAAATATGTATGCACTAATGTGGCTGCTACTATTGCAAACAGTAAAGAACTTGTCCATTCTCCGCTAGACGATTTAGGATTAATATCTCTATCGTGTTTGTATGGAGCATCTGTGGCGTAATTGATGTAATATAAATACAATCCTCCTGTGAGCACCGTAAGCGCTGTATCTTTAAACGTGTTAAAGCCAAATGATCTAGCAGTTTCTACCCATACTACAGGTATCATAATAAGGTTTACGATAGGTACAAATAACAAAATGGTCCACCATTTAGGACGATTTATAATACCCATGAGTACTACTGCATTGTAAACTGGTACTGCTGCTTCCCATGCTTTACGACCAGCGCGTACGTAGAGTTTCCAAGTTCCAGCAAAGTGTACTGCTTGAACAATTAGAAAAAATATAAACCATTGTATAAGTGTCATCTATAATATTTTGAATCTGTAAGTTGGTCTTACGTTATTAGATATTGTTACAAGTTAAAGACCTAAAACGTCCCTCATAGTGAAAACTCCTTGTTTTCCTTGTAACCATTCTGCCGCAACTACGGCTCCTAAAGCAAATCCTTGTCTAGAGTGTGCTTCGTGGCTTAGGGTGATCGTGTCTATCTCACTCTTGTAGTTGATAATATGTGTGCCGGGTACAGTGCCTTCCCTTTCGGCAGAAATTGGGAGGTGATTTTCTTGTATGTTCTGTCCTTCATTGAGATCCCAAGCTGTATAATCTGATGCTTCAATAATACCTTCTGCAAGTGTGATAGCGGTGCCGCTAGGTGCGTCTAGTTTTTGAGTGTGGTGTATCTCGGTCATATCGACTTCATAGTCTTTATGAGGCGCCATGATAGCTGCGAGTTTTCTATTAAACTCAAAAAATAAATTAACGCCTACGCTAAAGTTTGAAGCATAAATGAATCCACCTTTGTTCTTAGTACAAAGAGCAATCATATCTTGATAGTTGTCCAGCCAACCTGTTGTTCCAGAAACAACGGGTACTCCTGCTTCAAAACATTTTGTAAGATGGTCTACAGCACTATCAGGGATGCTAAAATCAATGGCAACATCTGCATCTGCTAGTGTAAAGCTCTCAGGAGAGTTTACTCTTGCTACAATCTCGTGACCTCTATCTGTGGCAATGCTTTCGATGGTTTTACCCATTTTTCCATAGCCTAGGAGTGCTATTTTCATATACTAAAACTTGTAATTAAAAGAGAGTCCATAATTCATGGTCTGCCCTAAGTCGTCAAAGTAGAGTGCTGGACCAAAGGTCAAGTCATCATCTACATCATATTGCGATAAGTGAGCATCTACATTTGCCTCTATAATCTGGAGAATATAAACCCCAGCAGAGACTAGGATAAAAAGGTCTCTTCTCTTTCTAAATTGTTCTTGACCATTAAGAAGTGCATCATCAGAAAAGATTTCTGTGGTGGTGCCATCTTCATTTATTGTGGTAAACTCGTCTATGCGACCAGCAAGTCTTTCTTTAAAAGCTGTTCTAAAACGCTCTGACTGATTACCATTAAAGGATACACCATATATCGTAGAGCCTAGAGCTCCGTATACTAATGGAAGTTTCCAGTAATCTTTATTATAAATTTGACCTAGACCTGGAAGTACGGCACCATAAAATGCGGCTTTAGCCGGTCTCAATGGGTCGTAAGGTTCTTTGCTAGATGGGCCTTCTACCTTATCTGCATCTATGATAGCTTCTGCAGGAGCGTCTTGTTGCGCTTTCGCGAAAGCGTAAAAACACAATAAAAAAACCAGTAAGAGGTATTTGTTACTTTGCACTATTGATTAATTTCTGTAAGCGATTAAAGTCCTCTTCTGAAGAAAAGGGAATAGAAATTTTTCCGCGACCATTTTTTGCTACTTTGATATCAACTTTAGCTCCAAAATACTCGGCAAAGTCTTTAGTTCCTTTTTTAATGAACTTAGGAGTTTCTTCCTTTTGCTCTGTAGGGGTTTCAATAGTAGAGGTAGCATGATAATTCTTTACCAGTGCCTCAGTCTGTCTTACCGAAAGCTTTTCTTGTAAGATTTTTTCGTAAATATCCAGTTGGTCACTAGTATCATCTACATTGATGAGTGCACGACCATGTCCCATAGACAAAAAGCCATCACGCATTCCCGTTTGTACAATAGGATCAAGCTTTAATAAGCGTAAGTAATTTGTGATTGTAGATCTATTTTTACCCACGCGGTCACTCATTTGCTCCTGCGTTAGGTTAATCTCATCTATTAATCGCTGGTATGAAAGTGCGATTTCTATAGGATCAAGATCTTGTCTCTGTATATTTTCAACAAGAGCCATCGTAAGACTCTCATTATCATTTGCGATACGTATGTATGCAGGAATGGTTGCGTTGCCTATTAACTTTGAAGCTCTATAACGACGCTCTCCAGAAACCAGCTGGTACTTACCAAAACTCATCTTACGCACAGTAATAGGCTGTATAACGCCTAGTTCACGTATAGATGAGGCAAGCTCTCTTAAAGTTTCCTCATTAAAACTTGTACGAGGTTGAAAAGGATTGACATCTATATCACCTAGGTCTAGCTCAATGATATTACCTACAACCTTGTCTGCATTTTTATCTTCGGCGCTCTTAATGTCGTTTTCTGGATCTTTCAGTAGTGCCGAAAGTCCGCGACCTAGCGCTTGTTTTTTTGTTGCTTTAGCCATTCTAGCTATTATTTTTTGTAATAAGTTCTTGAGCTAGGCTCAAGTAATTAGTTGCTCCTTTACTTGCTGCATCGTAGTTTATAATGCTTTCACCATAACTAGGTGCCTCACTTAAACGTACATTACGCTGTATGATTGTCTCAAAAACCATCTCGCTAAAATGTTTTTGAACTTCCTCTACCACTTGATTAGATAATCGTAGTCTAGAATCAAACATTGTGAGTAAGAGACCTTCGATATCTAAATCTGGGTTATGAATTTTTTGAACACTTTTTATGGTGTTTAATAATTTTCCTAATCCTTCTAGCGCAAAGTACTCACATTGAATAGGGATAATTACAGAATCTGCCGCAGTAAGGGCATTAAGTGTAAGTAGGCCTAATGATGGTGCACAATCTATAAGAATATAGTCATATTGCTCTCTCAAATGCCCTATAGCTTTCTTCATCATGTACTCACGAGATTCCTTATCTACAAGTTCTATTTCTATAGCAACAAGGTCAATGTGTGCAGGTATGATATCAAGATTAGGGGAAGACGTTTTTATAATCGCTTCCTCTGCATTGTTAGTATGTTCTAGCAGTTGGTAAGTTCCTATCTCTACACCTTCTACATCAATGCCTAGCCCAGAGCTCGCATTAGCCTGAGGATCTGCATCAATAAGGAGTACTTTTTTCTCTAGCACACCTAGAGAGGCAGCGAGATTAACAGAAGTAGTGGTCTTGCCCACACCACCTTTTTGGTTTGCAATAGCAATTATTTTACCCATAAAATTTGAGGACGATTAGGAGGTAAAAATACAATTTAAAATGGGTTATTGAAATGGAATAGAAATGAAAAAGCCGAGAAGAATATTCTCGGCTCATCGATATTTTAAAAAGTAGTGGCTTACAGTGATAAAACCAGGACTACTATTTCTAGTAATTATGAAATAAAATCTCCAATTTTTATTTTGAGATAGCTTTTACTTCCTCTTCAGTAATCATTTCTTTTTGAGTGTTTCCCCAGTTGTTCATGATATAATTCATCACATCTGCCACTTCATCCTCATAAAGTTCTAGGTTTGCCATCACACCATCATAGGCAACGCCGTTTACAGTAATTGGACCTTGCTGTCCATACTTTACAGCTTTTATTGCCTCTTTATAGCGATCTTCTGTGAGCCAGTCTGAGCCAGCAAGCGGCGGGAATGTTCCAGCGACTCCTTCACCTTTTCCTAAGTGGCACTGTATGCAAAAGTCTAGATATACCTCTGCACCACGCTCGATAGACTGAGCAAGTGGGTCTTGGGAGGTATAAATTTCTTTTTCCGCTTTCGCGAAAAATAAAAAAACACTAACTCCTGCCGTACATAAACTTATAAGTAGCTTCATTATTTCTTAACTAGTTTAAGGATTCCTTTTCCCTCTACACCTACATAGATAGTGCCATTGTGATTAATCACATTGCGCACACGACCTACATCTTCAAGCAACTTCTCACGAGAAACTACCTTGTCGTTTTCTAAAATGGCAAGTTCTAGGTATTCAAACTTAAGTGAACCAATTAACAAGTTACCGTCAAGTTTTGCATCACCAGTGTTAGTTGCAAAAGTCATCCCAGAAGGAGCGATAGAAGGAACCCAGTAATACACTGGCTGCTCCATTCCCTCTTTTTTTGAAATTTCTGTAAACGTAGTTCCGCTGTAATTAATACCGTAAGAGATTACTGGCCACCCAAAGTTTTTGCCAGCCTCAGGGATATTAATCTCATCCCCACCACGTGGTCCGTGCTCGTGTATCCATATCTTACTTGTCTCAGGATGTACAGTCATTCCTTGCGGATTACGATGTCCGTAAGAGAAAACAGCCTCTTTTGCTCCGTCTTGACCTACAAAAGGATTATCTGTAGGGATACTTCCATCTGCATTCAGTCTATAAATCTTACCTCCATCACGAGTAATATCCTGCGGATTTTGATCTCTTTCACCACGATCTCCTATAGAAAAGTAGAGGTATCCATCCTTATCAAAACGCACACGACTGCCAAAGTGATGTCCCTTTCTCGTATTTGGGCTTCCTTTATATAATACCTTCTTTTCGGTAAGCGCGCCGTCTTTTAATTTTGCTCTCATAAGTGCTGTCATCGCACCATCTTCTTCGCCTTCTGGTGATGAGTACGTGATGTATATCCAGCCATTACTCGCATAATCTGGATGCAAACGTATGTCAAGTAAACCACCTTGATTACGCGTTACCACCTCTGGAGCTCCAGTAATCATTGTCTTTACACCATCCTTAAAGTGTATGAGTTCTCCACTTTTTTCAGTGATAAGCATAGACTCATCTGGCAATACTACCAGTCCCCAAGGGTTAGTAAGTTCTGGAACAATAACCTCATAGGTATAATCTAGGTTTGAGGTTAGTGTGACATCATTTTCTCTAGTTTCCTGCGCGCAAGCCACACTTGCAACAAGTAATAATAAGATATAAGTAAAACGACTTTTCATAGTATCAGATTTTAATGGCAAATTACAGAATTATCATCACACTCTATGATGTATTAACAATTTGAAAACACGTGTAAGAGCTTAGAATCTTATCTTTAATCTATGCAAGAGTAAGCTCGTTGTCAGTTATATCACTTTTGGTGATAAAGCCATTCGTTTTCTTGATAACTTGATTGTAAGGTTTGGCTTGTAAAACCTACTTTTGTAAGGAAGATATAAATAAGAATTGTGCGATTGTAAAAGTGTTTATTACGCTTTCGCGAAAGCTTAAAAATAATACAGTATGTCAGTAGAAAAAGTAAAATGCCTTATCATAGGTTCAGGACCAGCGGGATATACCGCAGCAATTTATGCAGCACGCGCAAATATGGCACCAGTGTTATACCAAGGGCAACAGCCAGGTGGCCAACTTACAACTACAAATGAAGTAGAGAATTTCCCTGGGTATGTAGATGGTGTTACTGGACCAGAAATGATGGTGCAGTTAATGAAACAAGCACAACGTTTTGATACGGACGTGCGTGACGGATGGGTGACTAAAGTAGATTTTTCTGGAGACGTGCATAAAGCGTGGATCAACGGAGAAAAGGAAATACATGCAGAATCAATCATCATCTCTACAGGAGCAAGTGCAAAATATTTAGGATTACCTTCTGAGCAGAAGTATCTTAAAATGGGTGGAGGTGTATCTGCCTGTGCTGTTTGTGATGGATTCTTTTATAGAGGTCAAGAAGTAGTAATCGTAGGTGCTGGAGATAGCGCTTGTGAGGAAGCACACTACCTTTCTAAATTATGTAAAAAAGTAACGATGCTAGTGCGTCGTGATGAGTTCCGTGCTTCTAAGATTATGGCTGCTCGTGTTAAGAAAACAGAGAATATTGAAATCCTTTTCAACACAGAAACTGTTGAGGTATTAGGTGACGATGTAGGAGTGACAGGAGCAAGAGTAAAAAATAATGTCACTGGTGAAGAGCATGATATTTCAGCAACAGGATTTTTTGTAGCGATAGGGCACAAGCCTAACACAGATATATTTAAAGAATATTTAAAGTTAGATGAGACTGGATATATTATCAATACACCAGGAACTTCTAAAACGAACGTACCAGGCGTATTTGTATCTGGAGATGCAGCAGATCACGTGTACCGCCAAGCTATCACCGCTGCCGGAACAGGATGTATGGCTGCCCTAGATGCAGAACGCTACTTAGCGTCAAAAGACGAGCTTCCACAAGACGAGCCAGGAGTAGGTTCTACATATGTGGATGAGGTTCCTGCTGCACGTCAGTAAAGGACATACCTTATATAGAATTTAAAAACGACAGCGAGAGCTGTCGTTTTTTTGTTTGTGATTCTTTGCGGACATCTCTCGTCTTGTGACTTTACCTCCTCTTTGCGGACATCTCCCTGACTCCCTCTTCAAAGAGGGACACTGTTGTGGTTTGATACTTTTTAATTTGCTTTGTAAAATTAAAAAGTATCGTGAGTATTCCCCTCTTTGAAGAGGGGTTAGGGGAGATGTTTTTTTAATCATTTCTCCAACCCCTTCTCCAGCGCTTTTTTAATTCCTTCTAAATTCTCTGTAAATTCCATCATTTGAGAGAGCACTTGTGCCATCTCGTTCTTGTCACCAAAACCTTTGAGTTTATTATTTTTTACAAAGGTTTCTTTCATTGTGTTCCAGCGAGTGGCTTGTGTTTCGTCTAGCGAATTGATGAGTTCACGATATTTCAACAAGTTTGCCTCTGCGCTTGAGGTGAGTGTTTGTGACTCGCTTTCATAGTGGGATAGGAGCAATGTCGCAAGCTCAGTGTCGTTCATTATAGGAACCACTTTTGCCACGAGCTTATTCATATCACGGTATGATCCTTGAAGTTTAAAAGAAGGTTCTGTGCGGTAGGCATCTTCTTGCGCAGCACTACGTATATACTCTGCATTTACTTTGAGCACAGTGTTTCTTATAGTAATTACCTTCTCCAGTACTTTTGTATAATCGGCCACTTCTTGTGCAGTGTGATTACCTTTAAGTTGGGTGTCTTGTGTCCCATTTTCAATACGATCTATGAGTGTATAGATATCATCAAAATGCGTACTGCTCAATTGCTGCAGTAGCGGATTTGCAGTAAGCGAATTCTCAATGAGACTCAGCTTAAACAGATGCTCTGTATCTCCTATAATATCTCCTAGGTTGTAAATATCTGCCCTGTTTGCCAGCATATCTGGAATACGGAATTTATCACCACTCTCCGTATATGGGTTACCTGCCATAATCACGCAGAATTTCTTACTGCGCAGATCATAAGTTTTGGACTTACCATTATACACACCTTCAATCTTACGTGTACCATCAGAAAGGCTAATGAATTTTTGTAAAAACTCTGGATTACAGTGTTGGATATCGTCTAGATATAGCATCACATTATTACCCATTTCAAAAGCTACGTTCAGCTTTTTAAGTTCTTCACGAGCGGCGCTGTTTGTTGCGCTATCTGGATCTACAGAAGTCACTTCGTGACCTATGGCAGGGCCATTAATTTTTACAAAAACGAGACCTAGACGGTTTGCTATATATTCCATCAGGGTAGTTTTACCATACCCAGGAGGCGAGATAAGTAGCAACATGCCCATACGGTCGGTACGTTTATTATCGCCTACAGTTCCAAGTTGCTTGGCAAGATTATCACCAAACAATGGAAAATATACTTGGTCAATTAGCTTGTTACGCACAAAGGATGTAAGCACTCTTGGTTTAAATTCGTCGAGTTTTAAATTCTCTTTCAGCGTTTCAGTAACCTCGTGTTTTGCTTTCTTAAATGTTTCAAAAGCGGGTACTTGTTCGGTTACAAATAAGTTAAGTCTCGCCGTAAAGTCATGATAATTAAAAGCAAAAACACCGTCAGTAATTGAGCTGTGATCACCACTCAAGCTAGCGATTTTCTCATGAGGAGAAGCGGCTTTTGTTTTTAAAACCGACTCATCTTCAAAGAGTAGTAAACACACCACTTCATCTACATAGCGCAGGTCTGTAACACTTTCTTGAGTACGTGCAAATGCCGTTACCCATTGTTTTACAAGTTGAACTTTCCCCTTAAAGTTAGGTAGTGATTCATAACTTTTCTTAAACTTAAGATCTGCTTGTTGTTGCTTTAACGCTTTCGCGAAAGCGTCTTTCAATCGCACAGCAACGCTACTACGCACAAAATCTGTGTCTTCTTGTAATTCGTCAAAAATGTACTTTGCTATCGTTTGACTCAAATCTGGTGAGAAAAGGGATTCCGCTTTCGCGAAAGCGTGTATCTCCTCACTTAAAGTCTCAACGATAAATTGGTATTCCTTTGCATCTGGAAAAAACTGTAACACCTCTCCCGAAGCCTTGATCGTTTGATCTAGCGTTTTTTTAGTGCTATCTTCAATGCTGTTCCAGAAATACTGAGCGTACGCCCTAATTTCTGGTGCGTAGGTGAGTAGCCCTAGCTCGTTGTGTTTGTGTACGAGTACCTTTAAAATTTTTGAGGCATCTACATCGTGTACGCCTTTTATATAACCCTCTGCATAGTCATTGCGACTTTCTTCTTGCACAATCGTAAGCAGCGTATCATCGCCAGCTTCTAGAAGTGATTTTTTGTCAAGTTTGTTGAATAATTTATAAGCCAAGTACGCACTGCGATACACCTCGCTAGTTTCTGAAACAAACTCCTGATTCCAAATATGGCGAGAAGCGAGAAGCGTTTCATTTGAAAGTTCTTGGTAAAAATCTGTTCCCGTAAGGTGGTAATTAAGCGCACCATCTTTGAGCACAATAGTGAGGTCAAGTGGTTGCTTGTTTACACCAAATTTATGCTTACCAAGTCGTATCACCGTATCTCCATCTTCATAGAGATCTAGTTTGTCTTTGAGTTTGCGCAATGCATCTTCACGGGCTGTTTTAAGTCCAGTCTCAATCTCTTCTGCCTTGCCAGTGTCTTCTTGCTCCTTAAGTTGCTGTACGATATCGCGCACCTTATTGATCATAAGATCTGCGGCAAAATATCCGTTTATTTCCGAAGCCGTTTTAAAGCTTTCGGCTTTTTTACGTACGCCTTTCAAGATACGTTCTGAGGCATTTTTTAATGCCATCGCTTTCTTGTTGCGTTTTTCTACAAGGGCATTTTTACGAGCTTCAAAAGCTCCGTACACTTCCTCGCGCTTTTCAATAATAAGCGTGATAAACTCATCCCAATCTGCAAACTTCCCTTCTAGCTCTTCTAGTTGGATTGAGATTTTAGTCTGGAACTCATCACACTTTTCTGGCGTGGTGGCAATATCTAGGTAGTTTATGATACTCTGATCAATTAACTTAAGCTGCGCAGCAAAATCTGCTTGCGCCTCTGCGCTTCCTAGTGATTTTTTCTTATTCTTAATCCCAGCCTTCAACTGATTGATAGTCGCAAAAATGAGCGAGATATCATCAATAATTTTAGTAGAGTGGGAGGTGTCTTCTATATCAAGATTAGATACGATATCGATAAGCAATTCAAGATCTGTCGCAATCTGATTTACTTCCTCTTCAAGCTTTTTGGCTTCGATCACTTTCTTGATCTTTTCCATTGCGCCTTTCTTCTCAGCTACCGCTTCATGATAAGGTTTTAAAGCTTTGTCGTCTAGTAAGAACTGTACACACTTTTCTGAGATCTTTTGGGTCTGTACCGCGATTTCTTCCTCTAACGTTTTCACGAAAGTAGGATCTACATAGCGTATGTCATTAAGCGAGATGGTCTCGCCACGCAACGAGCGTAACTGTGTGAGCAGCGCCACAAAATCATTAATAGATTTAAAAGAAGTACTTTTTATTTTACCAAAAATCTCATCAGCCTTTTTCTGAATCTCTTGCGTTTGCTTGGCAGCATTACGCTTAAGTTGGACCACTTTTTCAAATTCATCGATTGCTGCATTTGCAGCTCCGTTTATCTCAGTAAGTGGTATGTTAAGCTGTTGCGTTTCTGGCTCTGGAAGCCAGTAATAGGCGTCAAGAATATCTTTAGAAAACTTGGCTAGATCACTATATAGTCCATCGTAATTATCCTCCTTGTTGAGTAGTGTGACAAGGCCGTTAACCTCTGCCATCGCTTTTACGATATCTTTATTTCCTATTTTATACAGTAGCGTGTCCTCGTGTTGAGAGGGCATATAATCGCCCTTTAAAAATGGGGTTTGCCAGATCTGTATGACGTGATGCTTGGTTTGCTCATTTTCGGTTTTAAAATAGCTGAGTTCGCCATTTTTTAATACGGTAAATCCATTACAGATAATAGGAGTTTTGATTTCTTGAGTAATCACATTGTATGACATCAAGTTGTAAAGTCCTGCCTCTGGGGAGTAAAAAACATACAAGAAATCTTCTCCGTTAGGCGAACTGATTTTTTCTTGAAATTTTACGTTTGGGATTGCATTATCAAAGATGTTATACTCTCCCGTTTGTAAGTAGTACCCTGTCGGGAAAATGATACCTTGATCATCTGGAAGTAGTACACAAGTGTCTTTTACACTCTGTATTTTTTGAACTTGCTTGAGCTTGTGATTATAGACAAAATAACGAGCTTCCTCTTGAAAAGGTTTGATCTCAAGTGCCAGTAAATTGCCAAGGTCTGCATAACGGTATTGCCCGTCATCAAGTGTCTGGTCGATGTGCTCCACAGGTTCATCAAGGATTCCTTTTCCTTCTTCTGTGTTGTCCTCTATTTTAATGGTAAGATCACCACCTATGGTTTCTACAAAAACCTTGTCAAGTATAGAAACGTGTGCGTGCACACCATAACGATGCATATCGCGCGTAGCTTCTTGCCACTTAAAATCATGTTGTTTTGGAAACTTGTATTCGTGTTCACTACGATTATCTACGTATTTTAAGGTGTCATCGCTTATAAGCCACTTAAATGTTTTAATATCTGTAACACTATCACTTAGCTGAAACACCATGTAGAGGTAATTCCCGATGATGGCAAACTTTGAGAAAATAGTATTACGGTAGTACTTGTATAGATTTGCAAAATCAAGAAGAAAAATATCATCTTCTAGTAATGCTAGTGGTCTTGGCTCAAAACGATTGTCTTTAAACTCATAAGCACTAAAAACATCACTCAAGTGAATGTCTGTGCGCAATCCAAAATGCACATTATATCCAAAAAGGCATAGATTATTGAGAGAAACGATGTCACGAGCAATACAGTTATTTTCTGTATTGATACGATCATTTGCAATGAGCTTTGTCTCAAGAGAGCCAAAGACATCTTTACGTTCCTCATTCAGTTTTTGAAGGCGCTCTTGGAGATCGATTTTCTGCTTTTGCAGTCTACCTTGTATGATCTCATAAGTACCGCCGTCTAGTGACTGTGATGCTTTAGGTTGTGTATCTGGAGTTTCGTTTGCCATAGTTTCTGAATTTGGGCGCAATGCATTGCGCCCTTGCTACGCTGCCCTAGCAGCTTCGCACTTTCCTTTACCTTGATGTGCTGTCAAGACAGCAATGTCTTTCTGATAGTCTCTTTAGGAGAGTTCAGTGTTACTTTTTGTCCCATTTTTTGGGATTATCTTTTACATATTGACTGATATTGTCATATGCTCTGTCATTTGGGATGATTATATCGTGATATCCCCTAACCCATATACTTTTAGATAAGTCTACTGACCCTAATACCTGATGATCTGGTTCTGGGACTAAAGGCTCAATATCTCTAGTGTCAAGTGAATGGATGAATTGCTTAACTTGATTGGTAATTGCGGCTTTATAACCTCTGATTACTGTGCTCACAGAGTGATGTTTGATCTTATGTTTTCCTTGCACAGCGCCGCTTATTCTTTCTAGCTCTTTTTGTAAAAAATTAGGTTGTTCTATTTTTTCTTCAATATGAAAGACAAGATGAATATGATCGGGCATTATAATATACTCACCAAGAGAAATATTTGTACGCATCTCAATGGTTTTAAGCCATTCTCTTCTTGCGATTTCTCCGAAGGCATTCAATTTCATTTGACCATTACTTATTTTTCCAAAAAGTCGTAATCGATTTTTAGTGACGATAGTAATAAAGTACCTGCCTTTATTACTATAATCATAGCCTTTAAGGCGTCTAGATTGTCGATTATATCTTTTTGGAGTCATATAAGTTTAATGACAATGGGGCGCAAAGTATTGCGCCCCTGTCAATTTATCTCAACTTCTTATCAGATAACCCAAGTCCCTTTGCAAGGTTAGATAGGTTGCTGAATAAGGTTTGCTCATCATTATCTGAAGACTTAGATTTTAAATCCATCAAAAGATTTGCGATGGTCACATTCTTAAGATCCTCAGAAGAGATGCCGTACTTATCTGCAAATTCTTTTACTTTTTCAAGTAAGTTTCCTTTTACATCATCACTACCTAAAATGGCATCTTTTACCTCATGCACGGTGTCAGAATGCTTCACTAATCTGTCGTATCCTTTGGCCTTTGTAATTTGCCCGATAATCTGGTCAAAGAACATGGTCTCACCACCTACAATATCAATGTTTGCAGCTTTAAGAGCATCACCAATAACTTGTGCTTGAGCATCTGCAATATCTTTCTGGATATTGATTTCAGCAAGGTCAACTTGAAGTTCTTTATCAAGACGTAGTTTAAACTCCTCGTGGTCTTTACCTACACCGTCAAGTTTCTTCATTGCATTTGCCTTCTCTTCGATTCCCGCAGCATCTGCAAGAGCTTTCTCTTTGATTACATCTGCCTCTGCAAGTCCGTCTTGGCGTTTTGCTTCTGCTTTTGCTTGAATTCCGGCTGCTTCTGCAAGTGCCTTCTTCTCAATGATAGTCGCTTCTACAATACCTTGACGCTCGTTTGCATCTGCCTTAGCGTGCATTACTTGCGCCTCAGACATACCTACGGTTGCTTCTTCCTTAGCTTGTGCTTCGGCAAGAATCTTACGTGCATCTGCTTCTTTCTCACTTGCTTCTTTATGTGCAAGCGCTTCGATATTGATTTCTTCTGCTTTTTGCTTAGCAGCTTCTTTAGATGCCTCAGCAGCTTTGATAGTTTTAATCAAATCTTCTTGAGCAGCACTCTCCGCATTTGTGATGGTAACTTGTTTGTTACGATCTGCAGTTTTGAAAGCCTCAATATCTTTCATATTCTCCTGCTCTTCAACCACTCCTTTTTCAAGAACTACGCGGTCTCTTATCACATCTTGAATGTTCTTTTTCTCAACCTCTACTACTTTCTCTTTTTCAATCTGAGCGAGTGTAACTACGCGTTCTCTTTCGGTTGCTTCTAGTAAACGGTCTTTTTCTACACGTTCTGTTTCTACAGCCTCGGTACGTTGCTTGTTCTTTTCGGCAACGATAATCTGGCGTTGCATATTTTCTTCGGCAACTTTTACCTTTTCTTCGGTTGCGATACGAGCTGTTTCAGATTTGAGACGCTCTTCTTCTGCTACCTTTAAAGTTTCGGCACCTTCACGAGATTTTATGTTGGCAATCTCACGGAGTTGTTGTTCTTCTTTTTCTGCTAGTTGTTTGTCTAGTTCAAGGATTGCTTCACGAGCTTCTACATCTTGCTTGCGGATGGTTTTTTCCTCATCACGCTTAATCAAGTTAGATTGCACGTTTTGTGCAGCAGTAAGATCTGTGATTTTCTTAATACCTTCTGCATCAAGAATATTATCTGCTTTTAAATAAGAAACAGACGTTTGCTCAAGATAATCGATTGCACAATCTTCTAGTGTATAGCCATTAAGATCTGTACCGATGATATCTACAATCTCATCACGAAACTCACGACGGGATTCATACAACTGTATAAAGTCAAATTTCTTACCTACGGTTTTAAGCGCTTCAGAGAATTTTGCTTCAAAAAGATCCTCAAGTGTTTCTTGACGTGAAGCTCTTTCTACACCAATCGTTTGTGCCACTTTTTTGATGTACTCCACTTCGTTATTTACACGAACGAAAAATGCCACTTTAATATCTGCACGCATGTTATCCTTACAGATAAGACCTTCGGTAGCGAGACGTTCAATTTGGATCTTTTTTACCGAAACGTCCATTACTTCTACACGGTGGAATACTGGAACTACATAAAGTCCCTTGTCTGTTGCGACTTTTGTTCCGCCAAATCCAGTACGGACCAAGGCTTGACCTTGATGTACTTTTTTGTAAAACATCGCAATGATGAGAAAGTAAATAACAATGAGTGCCACAATTCCCACAACAAGGGCGATAGCAATAGATGGGAGGTTTTCCATAGAATGATGATTTTGGTTTTGATTGATTATTGTTGCGCAATGTTGCGCCTAAATTAATATTTACTGACTAAAAAGTAATTCTTATCTGCTGATTGTTTGATGATAAGCACGCTTTCGCGAAAGCGTAATTCTGACCCATCCAGTGATTTCACATAGATATTCATTGGATTACCATCTGCGAGTACTTCTGCATTTCCCATTTTGTCTTCAGAAATGGTAGATAAAAGTATAGCATTACGGCCTAAAAAATCTGTCGCTTTATCTCCATCCTTGTTAAGATGCTTAAAAAAGGACTTGAATGGAGTGGTTAAAATTTTAGTAAAAAATAGCGCAGGAATCATACATATAAACATTAATATGTATCCAAAGCTATTTGCATAACTTCCAGTGATGCTAGTGCTCACAAGCGTAGAAAGCCACCATAAAAATACCCATGCAGTAAAAGTGAACATAAACGGTAGGCCTACAAAATTGAAATAAATCAAGAATACTTGCCACCATTTAAGAGGCTTTCGGCGTTTGTTTACTACGTGAGTCTTGTCTACTTCTGCACTTGAGATATCTTCAAAATCCATGCTCCCAGGGTCAACAGTGTTGATATCTAGGTCAAGATCTGCATCAATATCTACGTCAATGTCGATATCCAAGTCATAATCAAAATCAATACCTGTTAATGAGGTAAGGACCCAATAGATTACAAGAAGAATAAGCAACACACTTAGTATGATGTTGACTTCAGAAAATATAAGATTTATAAAGTTATCCAATGGTTGGTGGTTTTAATGGTTCATAATCCAAAGTGCTAGTAACGCAATGCGGTGCGTCCTTATGCTTTGTCCTTGTCGAGACCTAGTTGTTCCTTAAGCTTTGCTAGTTCGTCATCTACTTTTTCTTTGCTAGTATCTGCCGCGGCATCAATCTCGTCATCTATGCTTTTATTTGCATTTGCAATATCGCCATAAGCATCTGCAAGTGCTTCTTCTTGAGCTACTTTTTCCTTCATACGTTCTAGCATACTTACGGTTCCAGTGCTATCAAGAGCAGCCATTTGCTTGTTTACATTCTTAGTGGCAGAGCTTACTTTCACTCTTGCTTTAAGTGTTTTAAGCTCATTCTCCCAGTTGCCTATATTATCTTTTATGGTCTGAATGGTTGATTGCAATTGCGCTACATTTCCTTCAAATTTTGTGGTGTCTTCACCAGCGCGATCTGCATGAGCTTGTGCTTCTTCCTTTTTGGCAAGCGCTTCTTTTGCTAGACGGTCTGCATCTGTAGCTTCCATAGATTCTGCATGCGCTTTTTTAAGAATGGCAATTGCTTTGCTTTCATAATCTTTTGCTTTTTCCTGGTGCTCATCTCGCTCGTTTTTAGAACGGATAGCCATTGCTTTTACTTGAGCCATTGCTTCTACACTTTTGGCAAGATCTTCTTTCATATCTCTTATGCCTTGCTCGGTCATTTTAATAGGATCTTCCATGTTGTCAATAGAAGCATTTGCTTCTGCCTGGCCTATTTTAAAAAGTCTTTTAAATATGTTCATAATGTTGTGTTTTAGTATTTTGAAAATTCAATAATGTGATCTGAGTATTCACTCATTAATAAACTGAGCGAGTTTAAGCTTCCTTCTAGTTCGTTTAAGTCTAGATTTTCTATTTGTAAGGTATCTCTAAATATTACTTTCTTCCCTGTCTCATCTAGTACAAATGCGCCATGAATGATATCGCGGTTTTTTTGTAGCAGACTTTTGAAAATCTTTTCAGACTGGTTATTTATGGTAAAAATAAACTGCTCTATGATTAAGATAGGAGGAGCAACGCCTAGAATGAGGTTTTTAATTCCTGAGTTTTCTTTTTGTACTACCATAATACCATCTTCTGTATTTTCTGTGGTAATATTAAAGTTAAGTTCCAGTAAAAAATCTCGTGTTATATTAAAATGGTTCTTCATAAAGAGTGTTGATGTTGTATTCCAATGCGTTGGAAGGTTAATAATACGAAAACTTGTCTCTGTAAATACCCAATTGTTTATAACTGGCTCAGGATGTAAATAATTAAAGTGGTCATAATGATTGATTTTTGATTGATGAATGTCTGATAATGCTATTACGCTTTCGCGAAAAAGCTAAATAAATTAGCGAAAGTGAATTCTTTTTGCTAAAATTGTTAGGTAAATATACAGATAAATTTATAATTTGCAAATAAAATTAGCAAAATATGTCATTTTTTGGAAAAAACATACGAAAGATTAGAACTGTCAAGACATTAAGTCAGCAGTCGTTTGCAGAGCTGTTTGACCTGAAAAGAGGGACGTTAGGGGCTTATGAGGAAGGTAGGAGTGAACCCAAAATAGATACTATTATTAAAATTGCTAATTATTTTAGCATACCTATCGATGACTTGCTCACAAAAGAGCTTACGGTAAATAGTTTGCTCAAATTCAAAGCAAATCTTACAAC
The DNA here is from genome assembly GCF_042466145.1 of Dokdonia sp. R78006. Classification (NCBI taxonomy): domain Bacteria; kingdom Pseudomonadati; phylum Bacteroidota; class Flavobacteriia; order Flavobacteriales; family Flavobacteriaceae; genus Dokdonia; species Dokdonia sp. R78006. The sequence continues at coordinate 1,931,897 of NZ_JAXHBU010000001.1, forward strand.
AGATCATGAGATCATCACAAAGCAAGCCTTTGCAAGTATTCCTTGCATAACGTCAAAAAATGCAAAAGAATATCTTCTCTATAATGATAAAGAAGCTTTTGTAAGTGATATGCAAGTATTACAGTTACCTATCAATCCTGAAAAGGAATTCAGAGCATTTACGGTAGATAATCTAGAGATGAGTAGTAATGACAAAGGGCTTTTTCCTAAGGATATTGTAATAGGGGAGATGATCCCAAAAGATGTCTACAAGAAGCTAAATAATGGTCATCTAGTACTCGCTGTATTTGAAGATCAGCTCGTATTGAGGCGATGCTATCTTTCTGGAAATACCATAACACTACGTGCAGATCATAAGAATATAGATGATCTTGAATTCCCTATCAAGGAAGTGAAAGAGCTGTGGCGCATACGCTATGTGTTTTACCACAGAGTGCCGGAACTTGCAGATGGACTTGAGGAAAAAATGGCAATGCTTCAAGCACAATTTTTACAGATAAAAGGCGAGTTATAAGCTCAGCTTGTATTTATAAAATAACAAAGGCTCGATGATATCGAGCCTTTGTTGTGTATTGATTTGATTGATGAGGTAGTACTTAATCCTTTGAGCGTATGATACCACCAGAATAACTTTCCTTTGGTTTATCTACGTTTGCTGGCTTTCCATAATAATTTATGACACCACCTGATGATGCATCTGCTCGAAGATCTTGTGATGCATATACATCCATCACTCCTCCAGAAGAAGCATCTGCAATAGCAGATACAGACTTGAGCTTGCTTATTCTTGCTACGCCGCCACTAGAAACAGATGCATCTACGCGATTTGCTGTTCCTGAGATGCGCACTACGCCACCGCTACTCACGTTGGTCTCTACGTCATTTACGGTAACCTCAACACGTAAAGTTCCTCCAGATGATGCGTCAAGATCTATTTCATCTCCAGTGAGCGCTTCTTTTGTAGTAAGACTAGCACCACTGTTTACACTCACTTCGGTTAGGTTTTCTGAGTAGGTTACAAAAACCTTTTTTGAGGTAGCGCTACCTATACTCTTATCACTATAGATTTTGAGCTTACCGTCATTTACATAAATATCGGCAGCGTTTACTATGTTTTCATCTGCTTCTAGTATCACAGAATTTGAGTTCCCTTTTTCTAGAAAAACTTCCCATCCGTCGCCAGCTGAGACTTCGTTGAAGTCTTCTGTGATATTTAAATCTTCTGTAACTACATTTCCATTACCTTGTAATTGACCTAAGTTGAGGTCAAACTGACAAGAAGTTACGAGTGTAGCGACGAGAATTCCGATGATAAATTTGATAAGTGTTGTCATGATGGTTGGTTTTAGATTGATGAAATATTGATTGTTTTGATTGATGATGTAAAGATGTAGATAAGTCCGCTTTCGCGAAAGCGTAACTTACTCAACTGTAGTTTTTAACGGATGAGTTGCAAATAGATGACTAGTGTAGGCTTATTACTCGCGTTATTATCCATTTCTTATCTGTTTTTTTAAATATGGTGATAAACTTACTAGGTTCAGAATAGCTGTCTTCCATAAGGTTATGAAAACTGTGCTTCCCTAAAGCTATGGCTCCAAAATCCTTGATCTCATGCACCTCAAAAGTATCTGGAGTAAGTATTCTTTCTACCTTGCCACATATATTTGCCTTCATAGAGGTCATATACTCTTCCTTGCTTGTAGCCAGTCCTCCTTTATCATGGTAGAACTCTAAATCTTCTGATATGAGTGATGCATGAGTCTCGAGGTCACACGTATTGTAGGACTCAAAAAGTGCAGCATCTGTAGCTAGAATCTCCTTGTAAAGGCCACTGTCTTTAGAAACCTGTGCTACTCCTAATAATGGGATTAATAGTAGGATCCAGAATAAGTTTTTAAGTGCATTCATAACTAGTTTATTTTTTGAATTTCGGGAATGATAAAGGTGTTGAGTAGTTCGGCTGTTTGATTGTGTGCTTCTATACCTTTAGTAAAAAGCGAACTTGTGAGAACTACAACAAGGTCTAGTTCGTCAAATACGGCAATTTTGTTTCCCCCATTACCTAGCATAAAATATCCAGTCTCTTTTTTGTCTTTTCCAAACTCTCCTATCCACCATAAGTATCCGTATTCATAATCTGGACTTCCCATAGCGGCTTTTGGTTCTTTAGACGCTTTCGCGAAAGCGGAACTAATAATTTGCTCTCCTTTCCAGTTACCGTTGTTGAGATAAAGTTGTCCAATCTTAATGAAATCTTTACTCTTAAGACCTAGGCCACCGCCAGTCATAGGGATTCCTGTAGGAGTAAGCTGCCAGTGATAATCTGTAATGCCCAGCTTTGAGAAAAGTGCAGTTTCTGCATATGTTTCTAAGGAACCTGAAATTGTATTAATCACATCTCCTAAGGCAACGGTTCCAGCAGTACAGTAGCTAAAATCTCGACCGTAAGGACTATCTTCTGGTTTATTTTCCCACTCTGGATACCCCTTGACAGGTAAATCCCAATAGAATTTTACCCAATCTTCAAGGAGGTACATTTTTTCTTCTTGACCACGAGAAATATCATTCCAATCATCACATTCAAGTATAGATGACATTGTAAGTAGGCTCTCGATGGTAATTTTTTCTTTACGAGGATCTGGGTTTTGAAGATTTTTTACCTGAGCGTATTTCCAGGCTGGTTCTTGTGTAGATGATAATTTACCATCATTAATAAGTGCTCCTATTAAGGTGCCAGTAATTGATTTTGTTGCAGATCTAGTATTATGTAAGGTAGCGGCTGTTGCATCATTATAGTAATTCTCAAAGATGATTTTTCCTTTATGGGCTATGACAACACTTGACATTTCTTTAAAATGTCCGCTAGTGATGAGACTGTCCATTTTATTTAAATCCTCTTGAGCAATACCAGATATAGCTGTAGAAATTGCAAAAAGCGTAGCATAAAAAGTTTTCATAATATAGATGGATTGTACGTTGCAGAAATCTCAACAGATTGAATGTTGAGATTTTGCAAGCGCACTGATTGGTTGATTGGTAGTGTTTATGTGGCTTTCACTAAAGCCAGAACTAATTATCGTCTCCTACTGTACTAGGAGCTTTGGAGGAGTAGGAGCTATATTAGGATCTTTGCTTTTTGGAGCATCGGGAGTATCTGGAGCATCAGGAGCTTGATTATTTGTCTCCCATGCTGGTGTATCTTCACCTTCTCTATAACTACGTTCTTCCCAAGCGTCATTATCATCAGACTGTTGCCAAGAATTATCATCATCATTGTCACGATCTTCTGGGCAAGTGCTGCACATAAGTTTGCCATTACCTACGGTAAGAAATTTTTCTTCATCACCATTATCTAGAATATCACGAGACTGTCTATCGTTTTTATGATAGGAGTAGGTGTTCTCATCAGCAATAAGCGTAGCTCCTTCTGGTAAGTAAACAATGATTTCTACACTAGGCCTTACGTGTCTATATTGAGCTTCTCTTTCTCCAGTAAAAAAACCATCGATGGCTAGTTCGTTATCAGATAGATCATAGTTGAGTATCATGGCTTCTGCTTGTTCCTTTGCAACGTCATAAGATGAGCCTTTTGTTCTCTTCACTGTTTGCACATATGCAAGACTGTCACGAGTAGATCGTACTATAAGACGTACATTTCTATACACAGCTACATCTTCTGTATTGCTATTAATAAGCTGTACATACTGAGAAGACCTCCCGAAAGGGATGTCAAAACGCTCGCTTCCTCTCATTTTGATACGTAGCGTATCGTTCTTTGTTATAGCGAGTGTCTCTGTAGTAGTCACTTTTGATGACTCAAGGTTAGAATATTGTATAGCCTGTTTTACAGAGAATACTCCTATGGTAATTGATGCGATAAGCCATAGCCCTAGTAAACTCAGTTTGGCACTTAAAGGCATTGATTTTACGTTAGAAGAAAGAATTTTTAATCCTAGGTAAAACAAGAAGAAAAATGGAATACCTACTGCAAATAATACGAGGAGTAACATAAGCCAGATAGGTAAACCTGTATCATTAGAAATCCACGGCATGTCTGCTAAGTTAGGAGTAAAAATATCTACCACTCCTCCAGTAAGTAATGTGATTAATAGTGAAATCACCACTGTAGCACCCGTGATTATTAATAGTACGCCCACAATTTTTGCAATGATTTTAAAGAAGAACATGATGATCTTTCCTAAAGTCCCAAAAACTCCCTGAGCACCATTTTTAACCTTATTACCGTACTTATCGTAATCTACATTCTTAACCGTGTCTGCAACATTTTCAAATCCTTCTTTTACTTTTTCTGTGATATTGTCAATGTTAACAGCCTTTCCCCGCATTGCGAGTTTATCTGCCGTAGATTGTGCTTCAGGTACAAATACCCATAACGCAAGATATATAAGAGCCGTTCCACCTAGTGTAAACCAAGTAAGAGCGATAAGTAATACCCATCCTACACGTACCCACAAAGGATCAAGTCCCATGTAATGCGCCATACCGCTAGATACACCACCTATGTAAGCATTATCTGTGTCTCTAAAAAATCTGCGATCTGAGATGCGCTTAGCTTGTTGCGTTTTATTTGAAGAGCGGCTAGATGATTTTTGAGAAGATGCTGTGTCTTCAAAAATATCGTCATCTACCATATAATCTTCTGGTTGTCCCATAATAGCGATAACCTCGTCAAGCTCCTTAGTGCTTATGACCTGGCGTTCGTCTTTAATGCGTTCAGAAAAAAGCTCTGAGATACGCGCTTCTATGTCTGCTATGATTTCGTCTTCCCCTTGTACGCCTTCAAAAGAACGTTTGATGGCAGCAAGATATCTCTGTAATTTACCGTAAGCATCCTCATCTACGTGAAAGAAAACCCCTGCTAAATTTATGTTTACTGTCTTATTCATTTTGTTGCGGTTTTAGTGGCGGTTACTACCGTTACTGCGGTCTGTAACTCATCCCAAGTGGTTGAGAGTTCTTTTAAAAATATTTTACCTGTTTCGGTAAGTCCGTAATATTTACGTGGCGGCCCGCTGGTAGATTCTTCCCAGCGATAATTGAGCAAGCCAGCATTTTTGAGTCGTGTAAGTAGTGGGTATATCGTTCCTTCCACCACCAGCAACTTAGCGTCTTTAAGTGTGCCTAAGATCTCTGCTACGTAGGCATCCTCGTCTTTTAATACAGAGAGGATACAATACTCTAGCACGCCCTTACGCATCTGCGCTTTGGTGTTTTCAATCTTCATAGATTTTCATTTTTAAATGCATTAAACTGTTCGTTTTTGTCCCAATAACTAACGGGAGATTGATTGATTGATGATTTTTCTTTTTTTACGCTTTCGCGAAAGCGTAACTCATATATTAAACTACCGTTTTATCCTCAATAGGTGATGAAGTCTCTTGAGTCTCTCCAGAATCTGAAACCGAAGCCGCAGAAATAAAGTTGATAGTAAGCGGAAACTGATATATTTCTCCTTGTGATGCCTTAACTGCTGCCGAAATCACCGAAATAATTTCTACTAGAAAAATTCCTAATGCAAGAATGGCAACCACTATTGCGGTAATAAGAAATCCTCCTAAGTCTGCAAAATCACTCGGGTCATTTATATAACCATTTGTGAGTAAACTCTCGCTTCCACTACCTGCACTTATTGCGAAATAAATAAAGAATGGAATGCTAATGACCACTAAGGCAATGAGGTATAAGAGGATACTTAGTTGAAAATTGATGGCATCCCTACCATGCTTATCTATAAATGCGGCATTCCTTTTTTGAGCGCTCCATAAAATGAGAGGTGCAATAAAATTCCCAAAAGGAAATAAGTATTTAGAGAATGTAGATAGGTGTATTAAAGTACCTATATTTTTTTGATGTGTTGTAATGCTAGTTTCCATAGTCTATTAATGTCTTATGCAAATATATGTCTAAAAAAAGGTACTTTGTTACGCATAGTACTAAAAATTAACTTTTATTTAAGGTTTTACAATTTGCTTATTTTAGGTGAAATAAATAACTAATGTCTTGTAATTAGAGTGGCGTTGCGTATTACAGCTTGTAAAATTGTTCTTTTGTCTAAAGATTTTAGTTTGCGACTTTTTAAAATTTAACAATTATTAATGCTTGTTAAATTTGCACTACTAAAGCTACTTAAGGCTTTTTACAATCAAATAGTCATGCAAACGAGACATATCTTAAGAAACCCCTTATTTATTTTTGGCCTATTATTATCTCAAATAATATGGTCTCAAGTAGGAGTTAATACTGCAAATCCTACTACCATGTTAGATGTAAATGGTGATTTGCGAGTACGCGATGCAGTAGCTAGTTCATCTACAGATGATGTTCCTTTAGTAATAGATAATGATGGTAATGTGAAGAAGCAACTTAGTAGTTTGCTAGGTAACTTTAGAGGGAGGCTGCTTACAGATTTTGATTCTCGTCTGTCGATCAATACACCAAATGCTAATGGTATATATAAGATTAATACAATGACAGAACTTATAGATGCGGGGGGAGATTTTGATATTGCTACTAGTAGTTTTACTGCACCTATTACTGGAATTTATGAAGTTACGATTACGTTAACCATTTCAGGTTATTCTACAGCTAGCACTAATTATGTAGCAGGTTTAATGGATGATACAGGATCTTGGATAATGAGATTTTCAATGCCTAGGGAAGAGGTGAATGGAACTGGAGCCGTGGGAAGTGCAAAGACATATACAGGTATTGCAGAGCTAACAGCAGGTAAGGTTTATGATTTTGGATTTGCATCAGGTGATTTTGTACTTCTTGCTAATCCTGTAGGGTCCACAGGTACGGGTATAGGGAGTTACTTAAAAATACAGTTAATAGACAATTAAAAATTTATATATTCTTTCTTAAAAGGTTCTCATTTGGGAACCTTTTTTATTGCCTATTTTTGCCTCAAATAAGATATTATGTCATTCCCCTTACCTGGTAAATTCAACACGTTCACAATGTTTAAGCTTCCATCTGCGTGGCTTACTGGAGTACGTGTAAAAAAACTTTCTCCTAATTCTTGTACAACTTCTGTAAAACACAGATGGATTAATCAAAATCCTTTTAATAGTATGTTTTGGGCAGTACAAGGTATGGCTGCAGAGCTCGCTACGGGAGCTTTAGTGATTGCTCACATACAAGAAAGCGGTCAGAAAATATCAATGCTTGTTGCAAACAATAATGCAAGCTTTACAAAAAAAGCTACAGGAAGAATTCAATTTGTATGTGATGATGGCCTAGCTATAAAAGAAGCTATAGCACAAGCGGTAGTTACAGGAGAAGGACAAACTTGCTGGATGAAAGCTATAGGGACAAACAAAGATGGTGTGCAGGTTTCTGAGTTTAACTTTGAGTGGACACTTTTAGTAAAGAAGCCTCGTAAATAATAAGTAACTTCGTTTTCAATAAGTTTTATCTTTAAGTCTATCTGTCTCATGCGCTTTATGCAGAGACTAAAATCTAATCCATGAACTTTATCCTTTTTGACGGAAACGTACGCAATCAGCTTTTACCATTCACGTACACAAAACCTGTTGCAGATTTGCGCGTTGGTATTATGACTATACGTGAGAAGTGGGAATTTGTGCTAGGTTCAACTACCTCAACAGTAACAGAAGAATATCTTTCAGATAAGTGGCCTATGATAGAGCTTGAAGAAAATGTGATGATTAATGCATCATATCTTCCTTCAGACAACTTAGCTGAGATTATTAAAAATTTGTCATCAAAGCAAGTGTTGTTTGATGGGGAGGAAATAATCGCGTTTTCAGTACAAGAAGGTCAAGAAGTGGATTTTATTACTTATGAGAGTATTGACTATACTGCTTCAGATATTTTAAGGATCGAGCATACCTGGGATATTTTCGCCAAAAATGGAGAAGCAATCACTAGAGATTTTGAGATGCTTACCGAGGATAGAGATTCTGAAGAGATACCAGCACACGTAATAGCGGTAAATAAAGAACAGATATTTATAGAGGAAGGAGCTACGGTTCATTACTCACATCTCAATGCTACAGATGGACCTATCTATATAGGTAAAGATGCAGAGATTATGGAGGGCGCACTCATACGTGGCCCTTTTGCAATCTGTGATCATGGAGCTGTAAAAATGGGAGCCAAAATTTATAGCGGCACAACTATAGGTCCTCATTGTAAAGTAGGCGGAGAGGTAAATAACTCCGTACTTATGGGCTATTCAAGTAAAGGTCATGATGGTTTCTTAGGAAATAGTGTATTAGGAGAATGGTGCAATATGGGTGCAGATTCTAATAACTCTAATTTAAAAAATAACTACGCTCCTGTAAAGTTATGGGATTATGAAACAGGTCGGTTTGCAAATACAGGACTTCAGTTCTGCGGTTTAATGATGGGAGACCATTCTAAGTGTGGTATTAATACCATGTTTAACACCGGAACAATGGTTGGTGTAGCGACAAACATCTTTGGAAGCGGATTTCCTCGCAATTTTGTTCCTTCTTTTTCTTGGGGAGGCGCTAGCGGCTTTGTAACACACAAAACCAATAAGGCTTACGAAACTGCAAAAATTGCCATGGCGCGTCGTGATCTAGAACTCACAGAACAAGATGAAGCAATCCTCAATCATGTTTTTGAAGAGACAAAACAGTATCGTAGAGAGTAAGCTTGTCAATATTTTCAATGGCTATAAGGATTAAAAGTGTTTGCAAGTATTGAATCCCAAGGAATTAAAGCGAGTAGCAAGATCAGTATTACAAACCCCAAAACGGTGAGGAAAATGATTTTAAACAAACGCACTTTGTTTTCATGACGTATTCTTGTTCTTATTTCCATTAACTGATCAAACGTTGCTTTTTTAGGGTCTACCCATTTCTCATTGGTACTTGAGACAAAAGATAGGTTTCCTATACTTCTCTTATTTTTAAGTAGATTTCTATTATTACGTATTACCTGATTTGCTGCAAGAGCTGCTCCACCGAATCCCATATCATTTTCATTTTGGTTACATAGATATGTAGCATAATAAAAGTAAATGTTACAGGGTAATGTTCTGTAGAACTACTGATAGCGGCAGTTAAAAGCTGTCTTGTCTCAGAAAACAACAGTAAATTTATAGGGCGAGGATTTTTACGCTTTCGCGAAAGCGTACTTAAAAAAAAACAAAATTAATCAGAGATTTTTAATTCCTGAGGAGTTTTAAGACATAGAAACTAGCAAAATACTAATTACTGCTAAGCCAATTCCGATCCAGTTTTTTGGTAGTAATTTTTCTTTAAAAAGTAGAATTCCAATAAAAGTACTGACCATCACAATGGCAACATTATTTACAGTAAACAAGGTCGAACTCTCAAAAGCCGAATCTCGAAGTGCCATCACAAGCATAACAATAGAGAAGTAATTAGGAATCCCGAGGCAAATCCCTGCAATCACATTTTTAAACTCAAATTTAAATGTGCCTTTGATGACTTGGTACATGATGACCAAAAAACCAATACAAGCAGCTGCTCCAAAAATAGTTGCGCCAAAGATGGGCACATCACTCTCATTTACATAAGCACCTTCTATAAATTTTATACTGGTGTCTATGGCTCCGCTGCCTAAAAACACAAGGATAGGGAGGATGAGGTTTTCTTTCTTTATAGCAATCCCATCTTTTGCTTTTATAGAAGCTAGATACACAGCTACAAGTGCCGTTAGAATTCCTATAATCTTTAATATACCTAGAGATTCTCTGTAATATAGTACGCCAAAAAGTATTGGGATAACCACACTCATTTTAGTAGCTACAGAAACTACAGAGAGTCCGCTGCGTTGTGTGGTCGCTGCCATTAAATTAAAGACAAGAATAAATAATACCCCAAGCCCAGCCGAAGCATAAAACCAAGGTTGCTCAGGAATTACAGTGATAGTTGTGGGTCCATCATATAGCAATAAACCACAAGAACAGGCAATCACATAATTTACAATGATTGCGTGTAGGGTGTTTACATTAAACTTTGCAAAAAGTTTAAATACTACAAAGATGAAACTAGATGCAGCAATACTAAGAAGTAAGTAAATCAAATGCTTGAATTTTTATAGTAGTGTAGGGTATTGTCTAAAATAGTGTCCGTTTTTTCTAAGAGAAAATACTGCGAAAGTTGAGGTGCTTTTGTACCTTCAGAAAAGCTAGTGTTGCCTTTAAAAGCACGCGCTTCATCCCAGTGATTTGCATCAATAAAATATTGTAATGTCTGCGCGCCACCTTCTATAATTACAGATTGGATTCCTTTATCATAAAGTGTCTCACTTATGAGTTGAGGATCTGTAGATGGGATAACGAGTGTCTCAGCTTCTTGGTTAAAGACAGCAAGGTTTTTATCTAGATTTCCTTTAGTATCAATAACAACACGTAATGGGTTTTTACCTTCCCAGTCTCGCGTGGTTAAGCTAGGATTGTCTTCAAGTACGGTTTTTCCGCCTACGAGAATTGCCATTTCCTCGCTTCGCCATTTATGAACGAGTTGTCGCGAGTAGGAATTTGTAATCCATACAGGCTCTTGAGCATCTCGTGTTTTTGGAGCTATAAAACCATCTGCGGTTTCTGCCCATTTTAAGATGATGTAAGGTCTCTTTTTCTCATGATAAGTAAAGAAACGCTTGTTGATTTCTTGGCATTCTTTTTCTTGAACACCTACGGTAACATCAACTCCAGCTTGTATTAGTCTCTTAATACCAGCGCCGGCTACTTTGGCAAAAGGATCTATGGTTCCTATTACAACCTTTTTAATTCCAGACGCAACTACCAGATCTGCACAGGGCGGTGTTTTTCCCCAGTGCGAGCAAGGCTCTAGAGATACATATAAGGTCGATTTTGCTATAAGTTCTGGGGTATTCGCTTTCGCGAAAGCGATACAATTCACCTCTGCATGACTACCACCATATGCACTTGTATAACCCTCGGCTATAATCTTGTTGTTATACACGAGCACTGCTCCTACAGATGGATTAGGCATCGCTGCCGGAAGTCCATTTTTTGCTAGCGCAATACAGCGATTTATATAGGTGTTATGTATCTTCACGGCACAAAAATAACCCTTTGTAAGTGATGGACAAACCAATCATTAGACCGATTAAAAAAGAAGACAATGCTCAAGTAGCTGCAGTTGTGAGAAAGGTACTTGTAGATCTAGGTGTTCCTAAGGTAGGTACCGCTTATGCAGATGCTGCTTTAGACACCATGTATGAGCATTATAGCAGACCCAAAGCCGAATACTTTGTGGTTGAAGATAACGGCAAGGTTATAGGTTGTGCAGGTGTTGCGCAGCTGGATAATTATGATGGCAATGTGTGCGAGTTACAGAAAATGTATTTTCTAGAAGAAGCGAGAGGCCGCGGCTTAGGATCGCAAATGATGGATGCTTGTCTTAATCAAGCCCGTGATTTTGGTTTTGAGCAATGCTACCTCGAGACCATGCCTTATATGGAGGCTGCACAAAAATTATACAAGCGCACAGGTTTTAGATATATAGACGGTCCTATGGGTGATACTGGGCATTTTTCTTGCCCTGTACATATGATAATTGATTTATGAATATAGATGAGTTTCGCATTTATTTTAGGGAACAGCTCGTGGGCATGTATGAGCCAGAAGAGATAGAGAATCTATGCTTTCTTACGCTAGAGCATATTCTTAAGATGAATAGGGTAGAGGTCTCGCTTTCGCGAAAAATGGATATCTCCACATCTACTCTTTCACAATTAAACGAGGTTACTAGCAGATTGTCTCTTAGCGAACCTATCCAATATATTATAGGGACGACAGAGTTCTACGGGATGGAATTTCAAGTAAATCCCGCTACCTTAATACCTAGACCAGAAACCGAAGAATTGGTTGATTGGATTATTACAGATAAAGTTGAGAGCCTTGTCAAGAGTGAGACGAAAGAAAAATTGAAGGTTCTTGACATAGGAACTGGTTCTGGATGTATCGCTATTTCGATAGCAAAAAATCTATCAAGCGCTCATGTTGAGGCGATTGATATTTCTCAAGAAGCACTTGCCACAGCATATCAAAATGCAAAAATGAATGAGGCAGATGTTACTTTTTACAATCAAGATGTACTAGCCGTAGAGGAGCTAGAGCACAAATACGATGTTATTGTGAGCAATCCTCCGTATGTGCGCATGCTAGAGAAAAAGGAGATGAGGGATAATGTGCTTAGTAATGAGCCAGATAGCGCGCTCTTTGTCTCAGATGATGACCCATTGATTTTTTATAGAAAAATAGGGGAGCTAGCTTTTGAAAGTCTTTCTGTAAATGGATTCTTATATTTTGAGATTAATGAATACCTAGGAAAAGAAATGATTGATCTCTTAAAGGGAATAGGCTTTAGTGATATCGAGCTTAAAAGAGATATGTTTGGAAAAGATAGAATGATTAAAGCGAGTCCCTAGAGATTGATATAACCAATAAATAAGGGAAGCAGTTTATGCTTGCTCAAAACTAAATAGCTATTATGAAATTAACATCATTATGCGTGTACTGCGGAAGTAGCGCTGGTACAGATCCAGAGATTGTAGAGCAAGCTCAAATACTAGGTAAGACATTGGCTGAGCGAGATATTACGCTAGTTTATGGAGCTGCCAAAATTGGTATTATGGGCGCCGTAGCTCAAGGGGCTCTCGATCACAACGGTAAGGTAGTAGGTGTGATTCCTGAATTTTTAAAAATAAAGGAGGTTGTGCATACAGGCCTTACAGAACTTATCGTAAACGAAACGATGCACGAGCGCAAGATGGAATTGCAGGAGCGTTCTGATGGGTTTATTACATTGCCAGGAGGCTTTGGAACTATGGAAGAGCTTTTTGAAGTGCTTACATGGAGCCAACTAGCATTGCACCAAAAACCGGTGGGTATGCTTAATGTAAATGGCTTTTATGATGATCTTTTAAGTGCGCTTAGAAATATGGTCGATAAAGGATTTTTAAAGCAAGAAAATTATGATATCCTTCTTGTAGATACTACAGTAGAAGGACTTCTTGATCAGATGGAGAATTTTAAGCCTATGGCAATGCCTAAGTGGTTAAAAGCTTCGCTAGAGTCTAAGAAGTAGTAGGGAATCTTCATTTTTAGAGTAGAAAATCACTTGTATAAACTGTTTGTAAGTGGTTAATTAAACCTCCGATATTCTCTGAATATCGGAGGTTTAATTTTTAATTTTGTTATTATGACAATAGAAGAGCAAATCCTCGCTTTACGCAACGAATTACAAACACATAATCATAACTATTATGTGCTAGATACACCAACGATATCAGATTTTGACTTTGATCAAAAGCTGAAGCAACTGGAAGCGCTAGAAGCGGCTCATCCGGAATTTGATGACCCTAACTCGCCTACGCATCGTGTAGGTGGAGCGGTGACTAAAAATTTTGAGACTATTGTGCATGAGCATAGAATGTACTCTCTTGATAACTCATACTCAAAGGAAGATCTTGAGGATTGGGAAGCTCGTGTAAAGAAAATGGTGGATGGAGAGGTAAACTATACCTGCGAACTCAAATATGACGGAGCCTCGATAAGTCTTACTTATGAAAATGGTGAATTGCTCAAAGCAGTTACTCGAGGAGATGGTTTGCAAGGAGATGATGTGACTACAAATATTAAAACGATAAAGTCGGTTCCTTTAAAGCTCAAGGGTGATTATCCTGAAAAATTTGATATACGTGGGGAAATTGTATTGCCTTGGGAAGGTTTTCATGCTATGAATGCAGAGCGTGAAGAGCTAGGTTTTGAGCTCTATCGCAATCCAAGAAACACAGCCAGCGGATCTTTAAAATTACAAGATAGTGCTGAGGTTGCTAGAAGACCTCTACAATGTTTACTATATAATATTACAGGAAATAATCTAGGTATTGCTACCCAAATGGATAGCCTGCAGAAAGCTCGTGATTGGGGTTTCCGCGTTCCTGATGCTGCAAAACTTGCTAAAAATATAGATGAGGTATTAGAATTTATTAATCACTGGGATGTGGCAAGACATGACTTGCCTTATGAGACAGATGGTGTTGTGGTAAAAGTTAATGGATTACAACAGCAAGAAGAGCTGGGCTATACGGCAAAGGCGCCAAGATGGGCAATGGCTTATAAGTTCAAAGCAGAACAAGTTTCTACACGCTTGCGCGAAATAACATACCAAGTAGGTCGCACAGGAGCCATCACACCAGTCGCAAACCTTGAACCTGTTGAACTTGCAGGAACCACTGTAAAACGAGCGAGTTTACATAATGCAGACCAAATAGAGCGACTAGATATACGAGAAGGTGATGAGGTGTTTGTAGAAAAAGGAGGAGAAATCATCCCAAAAATCATTGCAGTAGATCTTACAAAGCGCCCTGCAGATTCTGAACCTACCAAGTATATTACAGAATGCCCAGAATGTAATACTCCGCTAGTGCGTAAAGAAGGAGAGGCGCAACACTATTGCCCGAACGATATGGGCTGTCCTACTCAAATTATAGGCAGAATACAGCATTACATCTCTAGAAAGGCAATGGATATTGATGGTCTAGGAGGAGAAACCGTGGCACTCTTAGTAAACGAGGGGTTGATAGTAAATTATGCAGATTTATATGAACTCACAGTGGAGCAATTATTACCACTAGAGCGTATGGCTCAAAAAAGTGCCGAAAACCTAGTAAGCGGAGTGCAAGCTTCGGTACAGATTCCTTTTGAGAAAGTGTTGTTTGGTTTAGGGATAAGATATGTAGGTGAGACTGTAGCAAAGAAACTAGCTAAACACTACAAATCTATTGATGCGATTATTTCGGCAACAGAGGAAGAGCTGGTTGCTGTAGACGAAATAGGAAGTAAGATTGCAGAGAGTGTAGTAGCATTTTTCGCGAAAGCGGAACATATAGCACTTATACAACGTTTAAAATCTTACGGGGTGCAGCTAGAAATATCTGCCGAGAAACTTGCTAATCAATCTGACACGCTGGCGGGTAAAACATTTGTAGTTTCCGGTGTTTTTGAAATGCCTCGTAACGATTTAAAAAAATTAATAGAAGACAACGGCGGTAAAGTGTCTAGTTCTATTTCTAGTAAAACAACCTACGTTGTGGCTGGAGATAAGATGGGTCCAAGTAAGTTACAGAAGGCAGAAAGCCTAGGAGTGACTATTATTTCTGAGGAAGAATTCTTAGATTTAGTTGTTGGATAAAACTAATATAGAAAACGGAAGAGCATATAGAACAGCTGGTTTAATAACTGGTCTGATGATTATGCTTGTGATGGGATTTTGGGACATATCGCTATCATTTTATTTGTACCCTATATTTTCTCTGTGTTTGTTCTTATATGAATACAAGGCGACGAATAAATTCAATCTTTTATTTTTCTTGTTTTTACTAAGTACTAACATTACTGAAATCTTATTTCTGTTCGATTTTCAAACTTATGTAACCATAGCTTCCATTTTTTCTGGAGTTTCATCTATTTGCTTACTGCTTTTGCTCAAGCCTGTCCTTAAAAAAAGGTCAAAGGTCTTCTCAAAACATTATGTATTGGAGCTTATAATTGGTTTTTTGGGGTTTGGATTTGTGCTGGGGTATCTTATTTACTCTATAGCTCCTCTAGTTCCAGATTTAAGCATATTTATTATTTCTGTAATCATATTTATTATCACTATAGGGGTGTATTTTCTAACTCCTAGTTATAATAAGCATACCGGTAATATTTCTCTTTTTGCTATTGGCGGTGCATATATGGGAGAAATGGTCTTTGCTTTTATTTATAAATACATTTATAGTGAAATTGGTTTTCTTCTTGTGGGAGCAATTATGACCATTTATTTAAAAGTTGTGCTGGCAACTTTCTTGACAAAAATAGATACTATTGCAGATTATGATGGTCATGGTACCGATGTATAGGATCTTTACGCTTTCGCGAAATTTTCTCTAAAGAATTCTAATAACAGTAAGACTTTGAGAGGTCTCTAAAGAGCTTACTTTCTCGTCTTTTATATTTAGTGCGTTGAAATACTTATTTCAATTTATAAAAGGGATTTACTGTGTAACTGTCATAATAACTGTGTGTTAGTTTTTTTTTAAAGTGGAATTATTTAGCTTTGATACATCGATAAAGCATATTACATACACGGGCGCAACTATAGACTTGCAGCAATTTCGACCACGATTTTAATCGTAATAGTAACGATGGCTTTAAGTCTTGAAGCCTCCTTTTACCTATATCCAGTATTTGGTGTTTTAATGTTTTTATACGTTTATAAGGCAACTGGACAATTTCACTTTCCATTCTTAATCACGCTTATCTCTGGAATGATTGCGGAAATATTCTTTTTAATTGATTTTGATAAATACACCTATTTAGTGTCTATCGCAATGATTTTCTGTTTTTTATCAATGCTTTATGCGTTGAGAGAAGTCATGCACTTTGAAATCAAAAATTTTCCTAAACACTTGTATGTTGAGATTCTACTAGGTGTCTTTTCAGTGACCACTTTTATAAGTTTTTTGGCTTACAATATCCTGCCGGAGATAGCTGACCTTCCAGTCTTTTTAGTCTCTTTTGTGGCATTACTTGTTTTTATTTCCTTGTTATATGCAATCCCTTTATTTAACAAGCACCCATCAAATCTCTTGTTGACATTTGTGGCTACAGCAGTGCTGGTAGAGTCTGCTTTTGCATTTATTTACACTTATATACTTGATATTCATTTTTTCCTTCTAGTGACGCTCTTTTGTGCAGGAATAGCCAAAGTTATTTTTGCAATGTTCTTAACGCGCTTAGAAAGCACTAAGAAAATAGATGAAGAGTATATTTAATACGATTCATCTATTTCTTCAGTTTTGTTGTTTAAGAGAAAATGATGCTACGAGGTTTACACGTCTAGTACTAAACTTGATGATTTGAGGTTGTTAGTTTCATCAAGATAGAAATCTATTCTACCTAAATTAATACCTCCCCAACCTACTTGATTAACAAGCACAAACTTTTCATTTTTATTCTGAACGATTGTTGGTTTTTCTAAAAATGTATGAGTGTGACCGCCTATAATTAAGTCAATTCCAGCGGTTTTTGCAGCTAGTGTGAGGTCAGAAATTTTATCTTCGTTCTTGTAAGAATATCCAAGATGCGATAAACAAATTACAATATCACATTGCTCTTTGTTTCTAAGCGCATCTACGGTATCTATGGTTAGCTCTATAGGGTCGAGATAGGTAGTCTCTTTGAACATCGTTTTATTTACAAGTCCGGTGAGCTGAATTCCTACTCCAAAAACGCCTATGCGTACGCCATCTTTTACAAAAACTTTATATGGCTTTGTAAGGCCATCCATAATGGTGTTTGAGAAGTCATAGTTAGAAGAAAGCAGTTCAAATGACGCATTAGGCATTTGGGCAGCAAGACCACCTATTCCATTGTCAAAATCATGATTACCTATTGTTGCTGCATCATATCCCATCATAGACATAAGCTTAAACTCAAGTTCTCCACCGTAAAAGTTGAAGTATGGAGTGCCTTGAAAGATATCTCCAGCATCCAGAAGAAGTGTGTTTGGGTTTTCTTTGCGCACATTCTGAATAATGTTCATTCTACGAGCGGCTCCTCCTAGATTTGCATATTTAGGATCATTAGATGGAAAAGGCTCTACATGACTGTGCACGTCATTAGTATGAAGTATGGTGATGTGCTTTTTACTTGGTTTTAGGAGTGAATTACTATTCATTCCCATGGTTAACCCTCCTAACCCTATAAGGCTACTAGCAGCTGCAGTTTGTTTTATAAATTTTCTACGTATCATTTGCTATCTCTTGTAAATCTATTATCTCTCACTGGTGCTATGGTGTCATATTTTTTGAAGTAATCTATGAGCACATTTCTAATTTTATAATCTAAAGGGAGCACACTTACAGGGTTTTCAAAAAAGGTCATATTATCTCCGCCATTCATGAGGTAATCATTTGTAGCAATAAAGTAAGTGTTATTGTCAGCAACCTCTTCTCCTTGAACTAGGGCCTTTTTTATTTCGCCATCATTAGATAGTTGAATTTCCATTCCAGAAATAGGGTGAGCAGTTCCATTTTTTAAGTATTGAAACATAGCCTTCATTTGCTTGCCACTTAACTCAACAACAACTACTTCATTTTCAAAAGGCATTAACTCATATGCTGTTCTTGTAGTAATAGGCCCTTGGTTAAGCGCAGAGCGTATCCCTCCATAATTTAAGAGAACAGCATTAAAAGGATAACCTGCCCTTTTTTCAAACACAGGGTTTGTCATTTCATAAACAGCATCTGCCATCATATTTCCTACTGCCGTATTAAACTTGCCATCTTTTTTTGTGTAAGATGCGGGTGCTACAGCAAGCACACTATCCATTTCTGCTTGTATGGCATTTTTGTAAGGATCTATAAATGATACAATTTCGGCGTTTTCTCCTGTGTTATTATTTACAGTAATGAGTTCGCTTTTTATACGTTCTGGTGCGTAGTGGAGTTCTTTTTTACATGAGACTACTGTTGTATATATAACAATAGAACTAATGATAGTTATAAGCGTTGTTCTCTTCATTTTTGTGTCATAAGTAGCAGTATATTTTGGCTACATTTGTATGAAAGTAAAGTTACATGTTTTTAAACGGATTAAAAGCAAAATCTATTCATAAGCAAATAGACAAGCAACTACGCAAACGCGATTATAAGCCTAGTGGGGCAAAGCCGGTTGTTGTGGCATTATTACAAGACAGTACAAAGCCTTTTGATCCTGCATCTCTCAAGAAGATTCTTAAGATTTTAAGTCTTTCAGAAAAAGACTTGGTCGTGCTAGAGTATGTGAAAACGATGACTAAAGATCAAAAGGAGCTTCTATCACTTTTCTCTGAAAAGCAATTAGGGTGGAAAGGTGTTTTTAAAACAGCACCTCTTGAAGATTTTAAAAAACAGCGTTTTGATATTTTAATAAGTTATTACCACTCAGATGCACTCGCTCTTAGGGCTATGACGGCTATGTCTAATGCTGTATTAAAAATAGGAGTATCTCCAGAAATGGAATCTGTAAATGATCTTACCATTCATGTGAATGATGGGCAAGAGTCAGTTTTTATAAAAGAGTTTGAAAAGTATTTAAAGATTTTAAAAGTTATACATTAATGAAAGAGTTGAGAGGGACGGGTGTTGCACTTGTAACGCCATTCCACAAGGATTTATCTGTAGATTTTGACGGGCTTACACGTCTTATAGAGCATTGCATTGCTGGAGGTATTAACTATCTAGTAGCACTAGGTACCACTGCCGAAACGGCTACGCTTACTATTAAAGAGAAGCAACAGATTGTTGCTCATATTATAAAAGTTACAAATAAGCGTTTACCTATAGTGCTAGGTGTGGGTGGTAATAATACTGCTGCAATAGTAGAGGAGCTTACCACTGGTAACTTTGATGGAATTACAGCAATTCTCTCAGTTTCTCCAGCATATAATAAGCCTACTCAGGAGGGAATATATCAACACTTTGCAGCTATTTCTGCGGCGAGTCCTTTACCTATCATTTTATACAATGTGCCAGGTAGAACTTCTAGTAATATGTTGCCAGTAACTTCGGCAAGACTGGCTGGTGATTTTGAGAACATTGTAGCTATTAAAGAAGCTGTAAATGATATGGCCCAAGTATTACACTTGATACACAAGGTGCCAGAAGATTTTGTAGTACTTTCTGGAGATGATGCACTTGCATTGCCGTTAGTTTCGGCAGGAGGAAGTGGCGTTATTTCTGTAATAGGTCAAGGATTACCTTCCTATTTTTCTCAGATTATGAATGATGGTTTGAATAACGCTTTCGCGAAAGCGTACCAAAAACACTTACCACTGCTATCAATGATAGATTTAATCTTTGAAGAAGGAAACCCTGCAGGAATCAAATCATTACTGTCTCATCAAGGGATTTGCGAGCCTTACGTAAGATTGCCATTAATGGCAGCAAGTGATGTGTTACATGAAAAAATAGGTAACGCGCTTTCTGTTATTCAAAAAAGTTAAACGTATCATAACAAAATAATTAGCAGGGTCAAAGCGTTTATTTTTGAGCACTATTAATTAAGTTATGTTATGTAATTGATTTTACGTAGTTTTGCCTGCTGTTTCAGACCCTTATGAAGAATATATTTTTCCTATTAGTTTCCGTAGTGTTATTGAGCTCTTGTTCAACATATCAAGATGTTCTCAAGAACGATGATATTAAAGCAAAATATGAATTTGCAGATTCCTTGTATAGTCAAGGGAAATACAAGAAAGCGTTAAGGCTCTGGGAGCAGATTGTTCCTTTGTATAGAGGAAGACCTCAAGCAGAACGTGTTACTTATTTATATGCAAATACGTATTATGAACTAGGAGACTATTATAGTGGTGGTTATCAGTTTGAACGTTTTGTGAAGTCATTTCCTCAGAGTACAAAAAGAGAGGAAGCTGCATTTAAGAGTGCAGAGAGTTATTATAAGCGTTCGCCTAGATTTAACTTAGATCAAGGAGACACGTATATAGCACTAGAAAAGCTGCAAGGGTTTATCAACGAGTATCCAGATTCTGAACAGGTGGACGATGCTAATGCTAAAGTGCAAGAACTAAACACTAAGCTAGAGCGCAAATCTTATGAGATTGCAAAAGGATATAACAAAATAGGAGCTAGTAGAGGAACGTTTCCAAATGCGATAAGTGCATTTGATAATTTCTTGCTTGATAATCCAGGTTCTATTTACAGAGAAGATGCTTTATACTGGAAGTTTAACTCTGCTTACCAACTAGCAATGGGAAGTGTAAAACGTCGCCAAGCAGAGCGTCTTGAAGCTGCAAAAACAGCTTACAACGCACTAGAGAAATATTATCCTCAAGGTAAATATGCTGATGAGGCAGCAAAGGAACTTGCAGAGATTAATGAAGCACTGCAAGCAAATGATCTATTAAATTAAAGATGAATACTATGAATATCAAGGACATTGATGCACCTTTGAGTACCACGACTATTGATAAAAATCTTGTAGATGCACCTACAAATAATATCTATGAGGCGATATCTATCATCGCAAAACGTGCTACACAAATCAACACTGAAATCAAGAAGGAATTATCAGAAAAGTTGGATGAATTTGCAACATTTAATGATAGTCTTGAAGAGATCTTTGAGAACAAAGAACAAATAGAGGTTTCTAAATTTTACGAGCGTCTTCCTAAGGCTCATGCACTTGCAGTGCAAGAGTGGTTAGAAGATCGTATCTACCATAGAGACACTACAGTTACTGAAGAAGGAAAAAGTAACGAGTAGATAGATGTCAGTTTTAAGCGGTAAAAAAATACTTTTAGGAGTTACCGCTGGCATTGCAGCATACAAAAGCGCCAGTCTTGTGAGAGCATTCATAAAGGCTGGCGCTTCTGTGCAAGTAGTAATGACAGAGGCAGCAAAGGAATTTGTAACTCCACTTACATTGAGTACACTCTCACGTAATCCAGTACACTCTTCATTTACAATTGAAGGAGATGAGAATGCGGTATGGACTAATCATGTAGAGCTAGGCCTATGGGCAGATCTTATGGTGATAGCTCCTGCTACGGCAAATACACTCTCAAAAATGGCAAATGGCGCCTCAGATAATTTGCTTCTTGCAACCTATCTTAGTGCAAAATGTCCAGTGTATTTTGCTCCAGCAATGGATTTAGATATGTACATCCATCCTTCATCAGAAAATTCTTTTCAGAAATTACAGTCCTATGGAAATGTGATGATAGAAGCCATAAGTGGCGAGCTAGCATCTGGTCTTGTGGGAAAAGGGAGAATGGCAGAGCCAGAGGATATCGTTTCATTTATAGAGAAAGATGTTCTTGATAAACTTCCATTTAAAGGGAAGCGAGTGATGATTACAGCCGGACCTACTTATGAAGCTATAGATCCTGTGCGTTTTATAGGTAATCATAGTAGCGGTAGAATGGGAGTAGAGCTAGCTCTTAGAGCGGCAAGCCTGGGTGCTCAAGTAGATTTAATTTTAGGGCCTAGTGCAATAAAAGTTACTAATAGTGCAGTCACAGTACATAATGTGGTCTCTGGAGAGCAAATGTATGATGCGGCACACGCTATTTTTAAAGATGTGGATGTTGCTATAGCATCTGCAGCTGTGGCAGATTATAAGCCTGCTACTGTTGCTACAGAAAAGATAAAAAAGAATGATAGCTCAATGAGTATCGACCTAGTGAAAACTAAGGATATTCTAGCTTCTCTAGGTGAGATTAAAACACATCAATACCTTCTTGGGTTTGCATTAGAAACTCAAAATGAAATTGAAAATGCACGAAAGAAACTAAAGAAAAAGAATCTTGATGGGATTGTTTTAAATTCGCTTAATGATAAAGGTGCTGGTTTTCAGACCAAAACTAATAAAATTACGTTTATTGATAAAGAAGGTACCGCAACACCATATGAGTTAAAGTCAAAGGCTGCAGTATCTATTGATATATTTGATAAAATAGCATCCCAAGTACTATGAGAATCTTTACATTATTAATAGTCTTATTGTTTTCTTTTAATTCAATAGCTCAAGAGCTTAATGCTGTTGTTGTTATTAATGCAGAGCAAACTAACAAAGCAGATCTTCAGGTTTTTAAAACACTAGAGAGATCACTTACAGAGTTTGTTAATAATACAAAGTGGACAGATCGCAGATTCAAACAGCAAGAGCGCATAGATTGTTCTTTTAATATTATAATCACTCAGCAAGAGGGGAATAATTTTAGAGCAACTGTGCAAGTAGGAGCATCAAGACCTGTGTACGGATCTAATTATGATACAGCTACTTTTAATTTTAATGACAAGCAGTTTGATTTTGACTATACGGAGTTTCAACCTCTAATTTATAACCCTAATACGTTTGATTCTAACTTGGTTTCTGTGATGGCTTTTTATGCCTATACAGTTATTGGAATGGATGCAAATACGTTTAAACTCAATGATGGGGA
Organism: Dokdonia sp. R78006; assembly: GCF_042466145.1. Taxonomy (NCBI): domain Bacteria; kingdom Pseudomonadati; phylum Bacteroidota; class Flavobacteriia; order Flavobacteriales; family Flavobacteriaceae; genus Dokdonia; species Dokdonia sp. R78006. Next base: position 1,954,903 of record NZ_JAXHBU010000001.1, read on the forward strand.
TAAGTATTTTCAAGAAGCAAAGCAAATTGTTACTACAGCACAACCTAATAATCAGACGGGATGGAATCCACAAGATGGTTCTCAATCTAGATACAGATTAAACGAAGATTTATTGTCTCCTAACTTTAGGGAGTTTGCTGGAATCATGTATAGCTACCACCGTACGGGTTTAGATTTTATGGTTGATGATAAAAAACGCAGTAAGCAAACCATATCAACCACTTTATCTCAGTTTCAATCTTTATATAAGAAAAGGCCTAATAATTTTTTAACTCGTGTGTTCTTTGATACCAAGGCAGAAGAGATTGCATCTATATTCTCATCTGGACCCTCGGTTAATATAACATCACTTGTAGAAGTACTTAATCAAGTAGCGCCAACTAAATCTAATTTTTGGAGGCAGATTAAGTTTTAAAATTATTTTATCTAAAATAATCAGTGTTCAAAATTCCCGTCTTGCGGGAATTTTTCATTAGCTTTAATCGACATTTGTAAACGTATTAAAGCACTAAGATTAATTAAATATTTATAACTATTGCTTACATCATTATCTATAAAAAATTATGCACTTATCCAGTCTGTTCAACTCAGATTTGATAAAGGTTTTACGGTGATTACTGGTGAGACAGGTGCAGGTAAGTCTATACTTCTAGGAGCACTTGGTCTTATTACTGGTAAGCGGGCAGATATGTCAAGCGCTGGAGATGCAACACAGAAGTGCATTGTAGAAGGTGTCTTCCATATAGAGGGATATCAACTGAATCCTTTTTTTAAAGAGCATGATCTTGATTATGAAAATGCGACAATCGTAAGAAGGGAGATTCTACCTTCTGGAAAAAGCAGGGCTTTTATAAATGACACTCCTGTAACACTAGCACAACTTACTATTTTAGGAGCAAGACTAGTAGACATACATAGCCAGAATAAAACTTTACAGGTAGTGGAAAATGATTTTCAATTTGAGATGATTGATACATTTTCAGACAATCTTAAATTACTTGGACAGTACAAAGAATCTTTTAAAGCTTGGAAACTCTTACAGAGCGAACTAAAAGAATTACTAGAAAGAAAAAAACAAGCACAGCTAGAATATGATTACCAATCCTTCCTTTTTACAGAGCTAGATGAAGCCTCTTTAAAAGAAGGAGAGTATGTAGCGTTAGAAGAAGAGCTTAATACGTTGAGTAATGCAGATGAGATTATGCAGCAGCTTGCTACTGCTGTTCAAAATATTTCTCTAGATGAAAGTGGTGCAATAGATCAACTCACAAATGCAAGAGCAGCATTATCAAGATTAAATAGCTACGGTACTCAGTATACAGCAATTTATGAGCAGCTTAATAGTGCGCTTTTAGAACTAGAAGATATAGGAGCATCATTGAGTGAAATGTCTGATGCGGTAGATGCAGATCCTCTTACGCTAGAGCGACTTAATAACAGAATGCAATTGTTACATTCTCTACTCAAGAAACATCAAGTGGCCACAGTAGAGGAACTTATCGATATTAGAAATAATCTTGATAATGATTTACAAGATATCGCAGGAGTTGATGATAAGATTCAAGCACTAGAAGATAAAATTAAAACGCAACATAACAAAGCAAGTACACTAGCAGCAAAGCTGCATAAGGAGCGCGCAACGGCAGCGCCGCATTTAAAGTCGCTTGTTGAGAAATTACTGATAGAGTTAGGGATGCCTAATGCACAATTTCAAGTGTCTCTAGCTACGCAAGAAGATCTTCATGCTTCAGGTAATGATGTGTTAGAGTTTTTATTCTCGGCAAATAAAGGAAGTGAGCTCAAACCATTAGGAAAAGGTGCTTCTGGAGGAGAGCTTTCAAGAGTTATGCTAGCGCTCAAGTCTGTACTAAGTAAGCACAAGCAATTGCCTACGCTTATTTTTGATGAAATAGATACTGGAGTAAGTGGTGATATTGCAGTAAAAATGGGGGGTATACTTAAAAAAATGGGTCGTACTATGCAGCTTATAAGCATCACACACTTACCGCAAATAGCAGGACAAGGAGCTTCTCATTTTAAAGTGTATAAGAAAGATACAGATGAGCGCACACAAACCTTTATCGAGCAGCTAGATGAAGATGCTCGTATTGTTGAGATAGCGGCAATGCTAGGTGGTAATCAGCAAAGTCAAGCAGCAATAGACCACGCAAAAAATTTACTTAATTAGGATTGTTTACATAGAAACCACGATATTTACACTCTTCTAGCAACAACAAGCTAGAGAGCAAAACAAAACACATCAAACCATTAATAATATTATGAGTTATAATTTACTTAAAGGAAAGCGCGGAATTATTTTTGGAGCATTGGATCCTAATTCAATTGCTTGGAAAACCGCAGAGCGTGTGCACGAAGAAGGAGGAACTTTTGTTCTTACAAATGCACCTATCGCTATGCGTATGGGACAGATTAATGACCTTGCCGAAAAGACAGGTTCAGAAATCATACCTGCAGACGCAACATCTTTAGAAGATCTTGAAAACCTTGTAACTAAGGCACAAGAAATTCTAGGTGGTAAATTAGACTTCGTTTTACACTCGATTGGGATGTCTATAAACGTACGTAAAGGTCGTGCTTACACAGACCAAAAGTATGACTGGACACAAAAAGGAACAGATGTTTCTGCAATGTCTTTCCATAAAGTGATGCAAACGCTTTATAAGCAAGACGCAATGAATGAGTGGGGAAGTATCGTTGCTCTTACCTACATGGCAGCACAGCGTGTTTTTCCAGATTATAATGACATGGCAGATAATAAGGCATACTTAGAGTCTATCGCACGTAGCTTTGGTTACTTCTACGGTAAAGAAAAGAACGTACGTGTAAATACAATCTCTCAATCTCCTACACCTACTACGGCTGGACAGGGAGTAAAAGGATTTGACGGCTTTATAGCATATGCAGAAAAGATGAGCCCGCTTGGTAACGCAACTGCTCAAGATTGTGCAGATTATACTATTACATTATTTTCAGACCTTACAAAGCGTGTAACTATGCAAAACCTTTATAACGATGGAGGTTTTAGCAATACAGGTGTAAGTAACGAGGTGATGGAAGCCTTCATGAAAGCAGAAGGGCACGAATAGATTTTATTTTTTACGCTTTCGCGAAAGCGTACTAAAAACACACTAAAACCATCGACACATCCTCGGTGGTTTTTTGTTGCTTACCCTTTGTGTAACCGTTAGCTTTGTCTTCTATGCAATTATCCTATTCTTTTATTGTACCCGTTTTTAATCGTCCTGATGAAATTGCCGAATTACTAGCAAGTTTTAACGCACAAGAATCTACAATTCCTTACGAGGTAGTAATTATTGAAGACGGATCAACAATCTCTTGCGAGGATGAAATTGCAGCATTTCCTAATTTAAACATCACATATTTACCAAAACCGAATTCTGGGCCAGGAAGCTCTCGCAACTATGGAATGCAACGGGCAAGCGGTAATTACTTTATAATTTTAGATTCTGATTGCATATTGCCACCATCATATGTGGGCGTTATGAATGAGCAATTACAGAAAAAATATGTAGACTGTTTTGGGGGTCCAGACGCAGCGCATCCTGATTTCTCTAATTTACAAAAGGCAATAAGTTACAGTATGACCTCTCTTTTTACCACAGGTGGAATAAGAGGTGGAGGAGAAGATACAGGTAAATTCCAGCCCAGAAGTTTTAATATGGGTCTCTCTAAAAAAGCATTTGAAGCAAGTGGTGGTTTTGGGAATATTCACCCAGGAGAAGATCCAGATTTGGTGCTGAGATTATGGGAACTTAATTTTCAAACAGCACTTATTCCACAGGCATTTGTATATCACAAACGCCGTATTTCTTGGAAGAAGTTTTATACACAAGTGAATAAATTTGGACTTGTGAGACCAATCTTAAACAAATGGCATCCTACAACGGCCAAAATAACATACTGGTTTCCTACACTCTTTATATTAGGGCTCATTGTGAGCTTAGGATTACTTTTTGTGGGCTATTATTTTGCAATAAGCTTTTACGCACTTTACACCGCTATTATATTTTTACATGCTTCTATTATTAATAAAAGTATCACTATTGGATTGCTTAGTCTAATAGCCACATTCATACAGTTTTATGGGTATGGTAAAGGCTTTATGGCCTCTGTGATACATATTAAATGGTTAGGCAAGGAGCCTCGTAAACACTATCCGCACCTTTTTTTTAGTACATTAGAGGGGTAAAACGATTTGTAATTTATGTCTAAGGGAATTAAGATTAATAGTGTAACTGCGCGAGAATTCTTTTTCTTTCTCTTGCTTACTACTATCGTTGCTACTCTTATCAAGCTCTCAAAAACGTACAGTACAGAATATGAAGTAGCATTAAGTGTTACAGATGTACCTCTAGATAGAACTATCCAGACTATAATACCGGAGCTCGTTAAAATACAAGCAGAGGGTTCTGGCTTCTCTTTGCTTACTAATGCGCTAGATGCGCCAGAGGTAGCTATTCCCTATGAGCAGTTACAGCGAGTTTCTAATAGGGAGTTTACGTTTGATACAAATGAAAACCAGCAGGTAATTAAAAGCGTTATTAATGGAGAGCTATCTATTATTGCGATGACACCTTCTCAAATTACTATAACAATAGACTCTGTTGCCTCAAAAAAGGTCCCTGTAATATCTAAGGCGAGCCTTCTCTATAAAAGTGGGTATGGAGGTCGAAATAAAATGACTATAGTACCCGATAGTGTTACCGTCGTGGGGCCTAGTTCTTTGTTATTAAATATAGAAGCCATACCTACAGAGCAAAAGGAAATTACAAATATCAATACAGATCTTTCAAACAACGTATTGCTGTCACTTGATGCGCTACCAGATGAGCTTAAGGTTTCTCATAAATCAATAACGCTCCATCAAGAAATCGCCAAGTTTACGGAGGGCAAGATTACTGTACCTGTAACCGTATTAAACGACCCAGGGAGGCGTGTAAAGATCTTGCCTAAAACTGCCGAAATTATTTATCTAGTCGAGCTTGAAGATTTTGAAAGTATAACACCATCAGATTTTTTAGTTACTTGTGATTATGCCACTGCAAATAATGCCGATGCATATTTAACGCTTACAATCGCAAGAGAACCTAAGGGAGTTAAGTCTGTAAGACTTATTAATAAGCAAGTTAAATTTATTGTAGTAAACTAAGAGTATGATTATTGTAGGTCTCACGGGTGGAATAGGAAGTGGTAAAACAACAATAGGTTCGTTTTTTAACGAACTAGGTGTTCCCATCTATATTGCAGACGTGGAGGCTAAGAAGCTCATGAATACAGATAAGGTTTTAATAAAGCAAATTTCATTTTTACTAGGCGATCAGTCTTATATAGACGGCAAGTTAAATAGAGCTTATATCGCAAACGAAGTCTTTAGTAGTCCTAAATTATTAAAAAGACTTAATAGCATAGTTCATCCAGCAGTAAAAGCCCACTTTTTAAAATGGTCATCAGAGCAAAACGCTCCTTACGTTATTAAAGAAGTAGCTATACTTTTTGAAAACGGTGGTCACCTTGATTGTGATTATACTATTCTAGTTACTGCTCCAAAAAGCGATAGAATTAAACGTGTAATGAAAAGGGATCGAGCGTCAGAAAAAGACGTAATTAAACGCATGAATTCGCAATGGACGGATAATCGTAAGACCGCAATGGCAGATGTACTCATAGAAAACGAGTTTTTGGAGTTGTCTAAAAACGCTGTAAGTCGCATTCACACTCATATTATGACACGTATAGGTAAGGGCTGGAAGTAGTAAAATAGCTGCTTGTTAACATTTGGTTAAACCGAATCGGCTTCAAATGTTAAAATCTTACTTTTGGATAGTGAATAAAAAACTGTTTTACTTATTAATCATTCTTATGAGTCTTTCACTCATAGGAATCATCTTTGTTCAAGGCTACTGGATAACAAGTAGTGTTGAGACAAAGCGAGAGCAATTTAGCTTTAATGCTAGACAAGCATTATCTGCTGTTGTCGATAAAATTGAAAACAGAGAGTTAGAAGATTACTACTACCCAGTGCAGAATATGGTAGATAGTATAGGAGTGCCAGATGATCTTACGTTTGACGAGTATTTTTATCTAAATGAAGATCTAGTAAATAATGAACTTATTCTTTATACAAGCGGTATTCTTCAAGAAGATTTTAAGATAACAGCACCTGGTTTTATAGGTGAAAAAGGTGATAGTATTGCCTTTAAACGTTATGCAAACAGAAAGTCTACTCAAATTATAAGAAAGAATAATGTAGAAGGTGGAGAAGAAACCACTTCAAACAGAATTCAAGAGTTCTCAAGGCTTATTGACTATGAGAAATTTAGATTTTCTGATATAGTGAGTGAGATAGCGACTAAGATTCCTATTCATAAGAGACTTACTGCAGAAGAAATAGAAAGACTCTTAACAATAGAGCTTGTAGAGAGAAATCTAGAAACAGATTTTGATTTTGGAGTGTATAGTAATGATTTACTTACTAAAGTAAGGTCTGATAATTTTAAATTTAGAAAATCTGCTCCAGGATATAGCGAGCCAATATTTCTTTATAATCAAGATCTAAGTGACTACTCATTATATGTACAGTTTCCAGGAGAAAAGAAATTTGTAATTTCTTCTATTTTAGGAATGGCTGGCTTATCTATAATATTTACACTCATTATTGTTATAGCATATTCTAGTGCATTACATCAACTTAATAAACAGCGTCAAATCTCTCAAATAAAGACAGATTTTATAAATAACATGACGCATGAGTTTAAAACGCCTATAGCAACTATAAACCTTGCACTAGATGCTTTAAAGAACTCAAAAATATCTACTAATCCTGAGAAGGTTAGTTATTATCAAGGACTCATAAGAGAAGAAAATAAAAGGATGCATGGTCAAGTAGAAAACGTGTTGCGTATTTCTAAACTTGAAAAGAACGAACTAGATATTCAAAAAGAGCGTTTAGATATGCACGAACTAGTAGAGGATGCTAGTAATCACGTTCTTTTAATAGTAGAAGACCGTGGAGGATATATAGACCTTCATCTAGATGCAGATCGTACTCCGGTACTTGCAAACGAGTCACATTTTACTAATGTCTTAGTAAATATTATGGATAACGCTGTAAAGTATACTCCAGAGGATAGAGCGCCAGAGATTGATGTGTATACAGAAAACACAAAAGACTCAATTATCATCAAGATTCAAGATAAGGGTGATGGTATGACTAAGGCAGTACAGAAAAAAGTATTTGACAAATTTTATCGTGAGCACACAGGAGACATACATAACGTAAAAGGCCACGGATTGGGACTTGCCTACGCAAAAAGAATCGTAGACGACCACCAAGGAGAAATCTCCGTTGAAAGTGAAAAAGGAATGGGAAGTACATTCATAATCAAAATACCACTAATATCATATTAATATGGAAACTGAAAACAAAAAGATTTTACTAGTAGAGGATGATCCGAACTTCGGAACAGTTCTTAAAGATTACCTTATGATGAATGACTACAATGTCACTCATGCAAAAAACGGTATGGAAGGATTTGAGAAATTCAAGAAAGACGATTATGATCTTTGTATCCTTGATGTGATGATGCCATATAAAGATGGTTTTACACTAGCCAAAGAAATAAGAGAGAAGAATGAAGATATTCCTATCATCTTTTTAACAGCAAAAGCTCTTAAAGAAGATGTACTTAAAGGATATAAAGTAGGAGCAGATGACTATCTAAATAAGCCATTTGATAGTGAAGTGCTACTTATGAAAATAAAGGCAATCATACAGCGTAAGTCTGTTGATTCTGTTGCAGATTCTAAGCAGTTCGAATTTAATGTTGGTAACTTCCACTTAAATTCAAAACTACGTTTCTTAACGTATAAAGAAGAGGAGCCTATAAAATTATCTCCTAAGGAAAATGAGTTATTACGTATGCTTGCACTTCATGAAAATGATTTGATGCCACGTGAGCTAGCTCTAACAAAAATCTGGAGAGATGATAATTACTTTACATCTAGAAGTATGGATGTATATATTGCAAAACTACGTAAGTACCTTAAAAAGGATGACCTTGTAGAGATTTTAAACATACACGGAGAAGGATTCCGTCTAGTTGTAAAGAAAGACGACTAATAGCCAATATCGGTATAAACGATATTAGTGTACCTATTAAAACGTGCCACTCTAAGAGTGGTGCGTTTTTTTATTTATAAACGATGCTATTTCCTCAAAAGGTGTCTGGTAGTCAAACCAATTGATAGTCTCATCACGGCGATACCAGGTCATTTGTCTTTTTGCAAAACGACGGGTATTTGTTTTTATATTTTCAATAGCTCGTTCTAGAGTAACTGTTCCATCAAAGTATTCAAAAAGCTCTCTGTAGCCTACAGTTATAAGTGCGTTGTTATGCTTTCGCGAAAGCAAACTTTCTACCTCTTCAACCAGACCATTTTTAATCATAAGATCTACACGTAAATTAATGCGGTCGTACATGATTTTACGGTCTGCTTGTAATCCTATTTTGATGGTTTCAAAGTTGCGCTTAGGTTTAGGTCTATTTCTATAAAATGAAAAAGGCTCATCTGCCGAAAGACATACTTCTAAAGCTCTTATAACGCGTTGTGTGTTCTGTATATCAACTTGCTCGTAATAGGTTGGGTCTTTTTCTAGTAGAAGTTCCTGTAGCGCTTCAATACCTTCGCTCTCGTGTAAATCTTTTAGCTTTGCTCGTACACCGTCTTTTACTGCTGGAAACTCATCTAATCCATTAATAACGGCATCCACGTACATGCCTGAGCCACCTACCATCACTAGTGTGTCATGTTTTTTATGTAATGCGGTAATTTTCTGGATAGCGTCTTTTTCAAAGTGACCCACACTGTAGTCTTGATCTACAGAGAGGTGTTGTATAAAATGATGCGGGGCTGCAGCAAGCTCCTCAGGTTCTGGAACGGCTGTGCCTATATACATCTCTTTAAAAAACTGTCTTGAGTCTGCAGAGAGAATCTCTGTTTTGAGATGCTGTGCAACTTTAATGGAAAGAGCAGTTTTACCTATTGCTGTAGGTCCTACGATGGGTATAAGATATTTACTCATGTGAGACGTTAAGCGTGTGTCCGCATTTATGACAAAATTCGGCATCATCACGATGTTTCTTTGCATTACAGTTTACGCATGCTTGCGTGTTCATATGCACATAATCTTCACCATCTATTGTGATTTTTTCTGAGCTCATGTCTTTTGCATATTCTGCACTTACAATACCTGTAGGTACTGCGATAATTCCATACCCTAGAATCATGATGACAGCGGCAATAAGTTGTCCAAGTGGAGTAACGGGTGCAATATCGCCAAAACCTACCGTAGTGAGCGTTACAATACACCAGTAAACACTTACAGGTATGCTTGAGAAACCACTTTCTTCACCCTCAACCATGTACATGATAGTACCAGCAATTATACAAAGAATGAGTACTGCAAATAAGAAAATACTAATCTTGGCTCTACTATCTCGTAGTGCTTTTGATAACTTGTTAGACTCACCTACGTATCTCGTAATTTTTAAAATTCTGAATACTCGTAAGAGGCGGAGTGCTCTTACAGTAAGTAATGCATTTGAGCCAATAAAGAAAAAGGCTAGATATTGTGGTATTGTAGAGAAGAAATCGATGAGACCATAAAAGCTGAAAATATATTTTGTAGGCTTTTTTATCGTTATAATTCTCGCAAAGTACTCTAGCGTAAAGAAGATGGTGATAATCCATTCTCCTACTTCAAATACATCATGATATTTTGCATCTATACTTTTTACACTCTCCAGCATTACTAGTGCAATACTAGCAAGTATGAGAATGAGAAGTACCACATCAAACAATTTTCCGGCAGGCGTGTCTGCCTCGTAAATAATATCGTGCAGTTTTCTGCGCCAAAATGATGTGCCCTCTTTTGTCAAAATATATAGTTGTTATACAGAAGCTTAAAAATAGTATTTTCTGTGCTAGTTAGTGATCTGGTCTAGCGGAATAATCTTAAGTCGCTTTCTACTACGACAATAACTCTGGATAATGTGTCTAGCATCTCTATTATCTTCCATAGGAGTTATAATAGATTTAAGTGTTTCTAGATCGTTGAGTTGAAAATCAGGTTTGTAATAACCTATTCCCATAAAAACACCATCTTCTATAAGTACTACAGAGCGTTCAATTGAGGTACGACCACGCTCCACGATTACCATACTCTTGTTTTTGTAGCTATGCTTGTCTAGAAAAGCTTGCACACGCTGGTTGTATGATTCTGGAGATTCCTCACCTATACAAGCGCCATTGCATTTTTTAATAGTATAATTAAAGCAGTTACCATTCTTTTCATTGTACAGTGTCTTATTCTGGCATAAATCATACGAGTCGATAATGCGCTCTAGATTAGCCTTTGCACTCATAGAGTTGCTATAAGTTGTTATAGATTCTTTGCGGCCATCTGCTCTTTCGGTCTTGAGGTGTATATAGCCTTCACTGTCTGTGTAGTGAGTGAGCTGTACTTTAAATTTAGTTCTGCGCAAGGCTCTATTAAACTTTGGCTTATTGCGTTTTATTTCTTCATTTTCCTTCAGAAGTGCAATGAGCTCAGTGCCTGTAGTCTGGTAGGTAACCGTTTCTACCTGATCTTGTATTTGCTTACTCTTACGATTATCATTAGTAAAATGTTGCGTAAGACGTTTTTTCATGTTTTTACTTTTGCCTATGTAAATGATGGTTCCATTCACATTATGCATAAAGTACACACCAGTCTCAGAAGGTACACTTCTTATGAGGTCCTTGAGTTTGGTATCCATATGCTTTTTTGGAAAAGAGCGTATGGCTTTAGTTATAATTGTCTTTTCTGGGTCTTTCTCTAGGAGTAACTTAAAAAGCTTTACCGTAGCAATAGCATCACCATCTGCTCTATGTCTGTTAGACATCGCGATTCCTAGTGCCTTCGTTAACTTGCCTAGGCTATAACTATCATGACCTGGTAGCAATTCTTGAGACAGCTCTACAGAGCAGAGCGTTGTTCTTTCAAAAGGATATCCGAGCCTGTCAAATTCTAGACTTAAAATGCGATAGTCAAACTGGGCATTATGAGCAACAATAATACATCCCTCGGTGATTTCAATAATACGCTTTGCTATCTCATGAAACTTTGGAGCATCTTTTAACATCCCGTTATTAATGCCAGTAAGTCCTACTACAAATGCTTGTATAGGGCGTTCAGGATTAACGAGAGTTATAAACTGATCAACAACTTCATGTCCGTCAAATTTATAAATGGCGATTTCTGTGATACCTTCTTCGTTGTACTTACCGCCAGTGGTTTCTATGTCTAGTATTGCGTAAATATGCTATTTTTTAAAATTCCAGTTTTTAGGGAATCACGTTGTTTTAAATGTAACTCAGAGTAATTAAAGTTATCTAGCACCAAAAATACTGCTTCCTACTCTAATCATGGTGCTCCCTTTGTCAATTGCGAGTTTATAATCACCACTCATTCCTGAGGATAGTATGGTGAGATTTGCGCTTTCGCGAAATCGTAAAAATAATCCTTCTAGCAACTCAAACTCTGCCGCAATTTGATCTTGGTTATCTGTAAAAGTTGCCATTCCCATCAGTCCTACCACATTTACATGGGGATAGTTTTCTAATGTGTTTTCTTCAAAAAGCTTCACGGCATCTTGAACATTCATGCCAAATTTTGAATCTTCACGAGCAATCTTAATCTGAATGAGAATATCAATCACTCGGTTGTTTGCCTCTGCCTGTTTGTTTACTTCTTTTATAAGTTTTAAACGATCTACAGCATGTATAAGGCTCACGTATGGAGCCATAAATTTAACTTTGTTTGTTTGAACGTGGCCTATCATATGCCACTCTATATCCTTGGGCATTTCTTCCCACTTGTCTGTCATTTCTTGAATCTTATTCTCCCCAAAAATGCGTTGCCCAGTTTCATAAGCCTCCATGAGGTCTGAAACAGGTTTAGTTTTTGAAACAGCTACAAGAGTAACATGTGAAGGAATGTTTTCGCGAAAGCGTAAGATATTTTCTGCTATACTCATTAAAATTCGTAAATGGTTACGCCACTGCGTAGTTTAGGTTCAATATACGTACTTTTTGGTGGCATTTTTAATCCAGCGTCTGCTATTTCTTTTAACTCATTTATAGTGACTGGTAGCATACCAAAGCTTACCGCATATTCCTTATTGTCTATACGGTCTGTTAAGCTTGTAATATCGCGCCTGCCATCTACATATACTATACGGTCATCATTTCTCAAGTCTATGATTCCTAAAATAGGTTTAAGTACAGTTTCATACAGTATGTGAGTATCTAGTCTGTCTAGTGGAGTATCAAAACTACGTAAGCTATGTCTCAAGTAAAGGCTGTAATACTCGCCATCCAGATACATATTGAAGTGATGTTTCTTTGATGGTTTATAGGGAGTGGTGCCGCGATTCTCAATTCTAAACTTGCTGTCTAGCGCTATTAAAAATGCTTCTTTACTCAGGCCGTTAAGGTCCTTTATGAGTCTATTAAACTCATAAATGAGTAACTCTGATTCAGGTATGAGGAAACTCATAAATGAATGGTAGGTCTCTTGATTTTTTGTGTGATTTTTAGAAAGTAGGGCAGAGGAAGAAGATCTATGGTGACCATCTGCAATGTAAAGGCTATCCATGCTGGCAAAAGCATGTTGCAGCTTTTCTATGGTCGCTGTGTCTGTTACTGGCCATAAGTGATGCGTATCACGATAGGTAGTTGTAAACTCATACTCGGCGCGATTGCTCATTACATTGTTGAGTATGCTCTTAATCTCATCAGAATTTTTATAGGTAAGTAATACAGCTTCTGCATTAAATCCCACCGTATCTAGATATTCTGTAAAAAGAGTCTCGCGATCTTCCAGCGTGTCTTCGTGCTTTTTTATAACGTCATTCTCATAGTCTTCTACAGAAGCGCTAGCTACAATACCACAAAAGGTATTCTTTTCTCTATCTACTATTCTATATACATAAAATGCAGGTTGCTCTTCCTTAACAAAGACACCATCATCTTTAAATTCTTGATAGCGATTGCGCACTAGTTCAAAACGTTGTTTCCCAGTGATTTCTTTTTGAAATTTATATCCAGGATTGATAATGTGTAAAAATGAGAACGGATTTTGTGCCATTCTGTGGTCGCGTCCTACTTGATCATAAAATTGGTAAGCGCGTGTAGCAACCAGCCCTACTTTGTCTCTAGTAGGTCTTACCGCACGGAATGGGAGAATTTTTGCCATGTTATATGTACTTAAGGCGCAAAACAATGCGCCTTTATTGAGCTTTGAGTAGTGTGGAGATTATGAAGCAAACATTGCTGCGACTTTCTCTGCCTTGCGACTTTCTTTATAATCGTAAAAACCTTCACTAGACTTCACTCCTAATTTTCCAGCTCTTACCATGTTTACTAAAAGCGGGCAAGGTGCATATTTTGGATTTTTAAATCCGTCGTGCATTACTTCAAGAATAGATAAACAAACATCTAGACCTATAAAATCTGCAAGTTGCAAAGGACCCATAGGGTGCGCCATTCCTAGTTTCATAACTGTGTCTATTTCATAAACACCAGCCACACCGTTGTATAATGTTTCTATAGCCTCATTAATCATAGGCATAAGGATGCGATTTGCTACAAATCCTGGGTAATCGTTAACCTCCACTGGTACTTTACCTAGCTTTTCAGAAAGTTCCATGATGGTCTTTGTAGTAAGGTCACTCGTATTATAACCTCTTATGATTTCTACAAGTTTCATGATAGGCACAGGGTTCATAAAGTGCATTCCTATTACTTGGTCTGGACGTTCTGTAACAGCCGCAATCTGAGTAATTGAAATAGAAGATGTGTTTGTAGCAAGTATGCATGAGTCACTTGTAGCGGCATCTAGAGATTCAAAAATCTTTAGTTTTAAATCTACATTTTCGGTAGCAGCTTCCACTACAAGCTCAGCATTCTTAACACCTTCTGCAAGGTTTGTGTACGTGGTGATGTTGTCAAGAGTTTGCTGCTTTTCTATAGCGGTAATACGCTCTTTGGCAACCATTCTATCTAGGTTTTTTGAGATAGTACTAATCCCACGGTCTAGTGAATCTTGAGAGATATCTACTAGTTGTACTTGGTAACCACTTTGAGCAAAAGTGTGTGCAATACCGTTACCCATTGTTCCTGCTCCTATAACTGCTATGTTTTTCATAAATGAAGTGCTTTGTGTGCTCCCTTGTAAAAGAGATTGTGTGTTTGAATATGTGTTTTCTAAAAATCTGCAATAATCATTTTTGCTACTCGTAAAGCTTCTGTTCCAGCCTTCAATGATACGATTGGGGTTGTGTTTTCTTTTATTGCTTTCGCGAAAGCGTCTAGCTCATCAAGTATTGCGTTATTGCTAGGTACATCTGGATTGTCAAAATAAATTTGCTTCTTGATTCCTTCTGCATTCTGAAGAATCATCGCAAAATCATCTGGAGATTCTGGAGCGTCTTTCATCTTTACAACCTCTACTTTTTTCTCAAGAAAATCTACCGAAATGTATGCGTCTTTCTGAAAGAAACGTGCTTTACGCATGTTTTTCATAGAGATACGACTCGCGGTAAGGTTTGCAACACATCCGTTTTCAAACTCAATACGGGCATTTGCAATATCTGGAGTTTCTGATATAACAGATACACCACTCGCATTGACACTTTTTACAGGACTATTTACAACACTTAGTATTGCATCAATGTCATGTATCATAAGGTCTAAAACCACAGGAACATCGGTTCCTCTTGGATTAAATTCTGCAAGTCTATGTGCCTCTATAAACATAGGGCTTTTAATGGAATCGCTCACAGACATAAATGCCGGATTGAAGCGTTCTACATGACCTACTTGACCTAGAACATTGTGTTCTTTTGCAAGCGTGAGTAGTTTTTCTGCCTCTTCAACTGTGTTTGTTATTGGTTTCTCAATAAAGAGGTGCTTTCCAGCTTTGATTACCTTTTCTGCACTTGCATAGTGAAAGGTGGTAGGAGTTACTACATCTACCATATCACAGGCGTTGATTAAATCTTCTTCGGTCTCAAAAGCAGTGTAACCAAATTCTTGAGAGATGGCATCTCTAACCTCTTTTGAGGTGTCGTAAAAACCTACAAGGTTGTAGTGTTCAGAAAGGTTAAGAAGTTTTAAGTGTATTTTTCCCAAGTGTCCAGCACCGAGTACGCCAGCTTTAAGCATAGTGTTTGATTTTTATACAAAAATAAGGTTTTAGATACTTTTTAATAGGATACAGCTTTCTACAAAGGAGATTTTTTTAGAATGGTTGTAAAATCTTACAGATAGGTATATTGATTTTCCAACTTTTCTTCTAATTTAGTAATCCATGAAAGACACTACTCGCCACCAAGGAAAACGCCGCCAACTTGTTCAAATATTGAGAGATAAGGGAATCACAAATGATCTTGTTCTCAATGCTATTGGGAAGATTCCGCGTCATTTTTTTATGGATAGTAGTTTTGAGCATCACGCGTATCAAGATAAAGCGTTTCCTATCGCTGCAGATCAAACCATCTCACAACCATATACAGTTGCTTTTCAAAGTGAATTAATGGAGATTAAGAAAGGACATCAGGTCCTCGAGATAGGAACGGGAAGCGGCTACCAAACCGCCGTGCTTTGTGAGCTAGGAGCAAAAGTATATTCTATAGAACGCCAGCAAGAATTATATAAGAAAACAAAGTTGTTTCTTACTAAGCTAGGTTATAGGCCTCGTTTTTTGAGTTTTGGCGATGGGTATAAAGGATTACCGTCTTATGCGCCTTTTGATAGTATTATAGTGACGGCTGGAGCTCCGTTTGTTCCAAAACCGCTACTCGCTCAACTTAAAATAGGAGGTAGGCTTATTATACCTGTAGGTGATGACCCACAAATCATGCAGCGCTACATACGAACCTCTGCCACTTCTTTTGAAAAAAAGGAATATGGAGAGTTTAGATTTGTACCGTTACTAGAGGATAAGAATTAGTGCATCTATCAACTAAGTGATTTTTACATAACATCACTAAAGAGTTATCTTTACAACTATGGAATTCTCTTCAAAACTTCTTGAAAATGCAGTCTATGAAATGTCTCAACTCCCAGGAGTAGGCAAACGTACTGCATTACGATTAGTATTACATTTATTACGCCAGCCAGATACACAGACACACCACCTTGCGGAGGCATTAAATACGATGCGCGATACTATTAAATTCTGTAAAAAGTGTCATAATATCTCAGATGTAGCATTGTGCGAGATATGCTCAAATCCTAATAGAGATGAAAGTATAGTTTGCGTGGTAGAAGACGTAAGGGATGTAATGGCGATAGAAAATACAAGTCAGTATCGTGGGTTATACCATGTGCTGGGAGGTAAAATCAGTCCGCTGGACGGTATAGGGCCTCAGGATTTAAATATTTTTTCACTTATAGATAGAGCAAAAAGCGGAGTGGTAAAAGAAGTGATTTTTGCACTAAGTTCTACTATGGAAGGAGATACTACAAACTTCTATATTTATAGACAGCTAGAAGCTTACGATATCGCAACCTCTACTATTGCTAGAGGTATTGCCGTAGGTGACGAGCTGGAGTATGCAGATGAGGTAACGCTAGGTAGAAGTATTTTACATCGCATACCATTTGAGAATTCTTTAAAGAATTAAATTAATATATTGTGCTTTGTTAAAAATGTAACACAATAGGCAGTATATATTAAGTGTTACCAGAAATAATAAACTCTTTTAAGCTTTTTGCAACTCTCCATAATCATTGTAAGTTATAATGTGATGCACTACCTAGAGTTATGTCTAGACAGTGTGCAAGATGCAATAGCTTTTACAGATGCAGAGATTATAGTGGTAGATAACGCTTCTATAGATGGCAGTGTACAAATGGTGAAGGATAAGTTTCCTACCGTAAAGATTGTTGCCAATAAGAAAAACGCTGGTTTTTCGTCTGCAAATAATCAAGGGGTTGCCTTAGCAAAGGGAACGCATATCTGTATTCTTAATCCGGATACAGTGGTTCCATCGAGTGTGTTTAGGAGTTTGCTAAAAATAACTACCCAAGAACAATATACCGGAGCACAAGGAGTACGTCTTGTAAATGGGAGAGGTGCTTATTTACCAGAAAGTAAGCGCAATGTTCCTACTCTCAGAGTTGCATTAAGTAAGATGATGGGTTATGGATCCTCTTATTATGCCACTCATATAGCGAGTGATGCTAGGGGTGAAGTAGCTATTCTAGTGGGTGCATTTATGTTTATGTCTCGTAATCTTTATGAGGAAGTGGGAGGATTTGATGAGCGCTATTTTATGTTCGGAGAAGATATAGACTTGTCTTACACCATTACAAAGGCCGGCTATAGCAATCACTATATAGGCGATGAGACGATATTGCATTTTAAAGGAGAGAGCACTGTAAGGGATGAGCACTATAGAAAGTGTTTTTATGGAGCAATGCAATTGTTTTATGAAAAGCATTTTAATAATAATGTATTCAAAGGTTTTCTTGTGAATACTGGTGTAAACTTGGCTAAGTTCAAAGCTGCATTTTTTAAAAAGTATTTACAGTCTCACCTGGTTGATAGCGAGAGTAACGTAAAAGAATATGTGCTGCTTACAGATAATACATTTTTGAGTGACGCTTTCGCGAAAGCGGTAACAAAACCTGTAACAGTTATCAGTGATATGTGTGTTCCTAAGGAATGGCAAGAGCTTGTTTTTGATGCGGAATATGTGGCGTATAGTGACATAATTAAGGAAATTATAACATATCGAGGTAGTGGTGCTACCTATAAAATCATTCCTAAAAATGGTACTTTTGCAATAGGCAGTAATAGTAGTCTAGGGAAGGGCGATGTAATTGAGTTTAATAGAGATTAATAATTTATAATCACTATTGGATTGATTTAATTACTATTTTTGCAAAAACGAGTATTAAAAACAGCTACATTTTACGAATATGGCAAGATTTGAATTAAAGCTACCAAAAATGGGAGAAAGTGTTGCAGAAGCAACGCTTACAACTTGGTTAAAAGAAGTAGGAGATACTATAGAGGCAGATGAGCCTGTACTAGAGATTGCTACAGATAAGGTAGATAGTGAAGTTCCTAGTGAAGTAGACGGTATTTTAATAGAAAAACTGTTTGAGGTAGATGATGTTGTAGAGGTAGGGCAGACTATTGCTATTATAGAAACCGAAGGTGAAGGGGGCGGAGACGCTACGCCAGCGCCAGCTCAAAAAGAAACTAAAGAAGAAGAGGTTGCAGTTGCTGCAGTCGCTCAAACTGTAACTGCTGCAAAAGACGCAGTAGCTACTCCTGTAAGTTCTGGAGACCGTTTTTACTCACCACTGGTGCGTAACATGGCTAAGGAAGAAGGTATTGATCAAGCAGAGCTTGATGCAATCGCAGGTACGGGTAAAGATGGTAGAGTGACTAAGGATGATATGGTAACATATCTTTCTACACGTGGTACAGCTCCGGCTAAGCCAGCTGCACAGAAACAAGCACCTGCTGCTAAGGCTGCTCCTGCAGTAAAAGCTACACCAGTAAGTGTAAATGGTGAAGATGAGATCATAGAGATGACACGTATGGGGAAACTCATATCGCATCACATGGTAGCATCTGTACAAACAAGTGCACACGTTCAATCATTTATTGAGGCAGATGTAACAAACATCTGGAACTGGAGAAAGAAACACAAAGATAGCTTCAAGGCAAAAGAAGGTCAGAATTTAACCTTTACTCCTATATTTATGGAGGCTGTTGCAAAAGCTATACGTGATTTCCCTATGATTAACATTGCCGTAGATGGTGATAAGATCATAAAACGTAAAAATATAAACCTAGGTATGGCAGCAGCTTTACCAGACGGTAACCTTATAGTACCTGTAATAAAAAATGCAGACCAGCTTAATCTTGTAGGGATGGCAAAGTCTGTTAATGATCTTGCGGGACGTGCTAGAGATGGAAAATTAAAACCAGATGATACTGCTGGAGGAACGTATACGGTAACAAATGTAGGGACCTTTGGATCTATCATGGGAACTCCTATTATCAATCAGCCGCAAGTTGCAATTCTTGCGCTAGGAGCAATACGCAAAGTACCAGCAGTGATAGAAACTCCAGACGGAGATTTTATCGGGATACGTATGAAAATGTACCTTTCACACTCTTATGACCATCGTGTGGTAAATGGAGCACTAGGCGGGCAGTTTGTAAAACGTGTTGCTGAGTATCTGGAAGGATTTGATGTAAATCGCGAAGTATAAGTAAAGCGATTAAAATTATATAAGCCAAAGGCGCAACGTGAGTTGCGCCTTTCTTGTTTTATAGGAGTTATTAATATCTGAGTTGTCGGGATCAGTTCTTTTTTAATCCTTTCCAGTTGTACTCACGTATGAAGTTTTTAATATCTACAATGCTCCAGTGCTTTCTTCCTTCAAACATTACTACTGGTAAATCTATAATCCCTCCTTTATAGCTTGAGTTTTTGAGATGATCAAACATAAAGTCATTCACCTTGTTGTTAGTGCTTACATCCAGCACACGGTATTTGTAATGATTTTTATTTAAAAAATCTGTGAGCAACTTACATTTCTCACAATCTGGCTCTGTAAATACGGTGAGTTCATCATCCTTTAGGGGTCTTATGTTTACAAACTCCTCTCTGTCTGCTCCTTTTCTGGTTGAGATGTCTTGCAATTCGTTCTCGTAAGTAAAAATCTTAGTGTAGGTGGGCTCCACTCCTTTGAGAGGGATAAGTGTAATCATGAGGACTTTTGAGTTAGGAGGAAGTTTTTTTATCACAGGCCTATCTGCGCTTCTTCTAAAGCCTTCACCTTGCACAATTAAAAAAGCCTCTTGCTCCTCGTCTGTATTGTTTTGAGCATAAAGTAGCCATCTTTTTGGTTGTTTATCTTCTATCAATTCTACAGCAGGCGTGTTGTTTTGTTGCGCTTTCGCGAAAAATTGAAACCCTGACACCAAGGCTATAAAAAGTAACAGTTGTAATCTATTCATCTGTTTTAGGAAGTTTTAAATTCTTAGTTAGTGAGTAATCCGATTCGAAAAATCGAATGTACGTTGGCTGAATTTTAGGCGATTTACTTCGAGGTGACTTCTTGAAGAATCGTGCCTTTGTATTATTAAAATCAATTGTAAATTGATCGTTTATATCATCTTTGGTGGTTGTAAAAAAAATGACTTTGCCCTCAAGTCTCCAGTTGCCGCGTGCCCACCAGTGCTCTTCTTCTTGACCTTTGAGTTGTCTAAAATTGTGATACTCAAATCTGCCATTTGGAGATAGGGTAAGTGACCTTGTGAATTTTGTACTAGTATTAAATTTTGATGATTCTGATGTGGTTTCAAATCCTTTACTATAAACTCCAGAGACATCATCTGTGGTAAATGCTGAGGTTTGTGCATTTCCCATTTTCGCGAAAGCGAAAATTAAAAAGGTCAACAGTAAAAATTTGTTTTTCATAACTATCTTAAAATCAAAAGACGGACCAAGATACAGAATCTACCATTTTTAATGAAAGAGGGAGTTAATTTTGTAGATTGAAACAAGTATTTTTGTGCCATGCAATTAAAAATTACAAGACCGATTTGCTTTTTTGACCTTGAGACTACTGGAATTAACGTAGCCAAAGATAGAATCGTAGAGATTTCTATTTTAAAGGTATTTCCAGATGGAAGGGAAGAAGAGTTTACAGAACGTATAAATCCTACAGTGCCTATTCCTGCGGTAACAACTGCGGTGCATGGAATAAGTGATGCAGATGTGGCAGACAAGCCTACATTTGCTGCTCGTGCAAAGGATGTTTATGACATTATAAAAGATGCAGATCTTGCGGGATTTAATTCTAATAGATTTGATATTCCATTACTAGTAGAAGAACTACTGCGCTCTGGGATTGATTTTGATATGAAAAATCGTAATGCCATTGATGTGCAAAACATTTTTCACAAGATGGAGCAACGCACACTTGTTGCAGCTTATAAATTTTATTGCGGTAAAGACCTTACTAATGCGCACAGCGCCTCTGCCGATACATGGGCAACCTATGAGGTTTTGAAGTCACAGCTTGACAGATATGATGAGCTAGAGAATGATATGAAATTCTTAGGTGACTTTAGTACGCGTAAAAAACAAGCAGATTTTGCTGGTTTCATAGGCTACGATAAGGATGATGTAGAGATTTTTACCTTCGGAAAACATAAAGGTAAAAAAGTAGAAGAGGTGCTAGATAATGAGCCAGGATATTTTGGTTGGATTCAAAATGCAGATTTCCCTCTTTACACTAAGAAAGTGCTTACGGCTATAAAACTGCGTAAACTTAACACTAAAGCATAGCTTATGAAACTTATATGTATAGGTCGTAATTATGCAAAGCATATTGCAGAGCTTGAGAATGAGCGTCCAGAACATCCAGTGGTGTTTTTAAAGCCAGATTCTTCTATTTTATTAAGTAAACATCCATTTGTGATACCGCCATTTTCTAATGATGTTCATCATGAGGTGGAAATTCTTGTAAAAATTAAGAAGATAGGGAAGTATATAGATCAGAAATATGCTAGTACCTATTATGATGAGATAGGTCTAGGTATTGACTTTACAGCTCGTGACTTACAAGCACAACTTAAAGAAAAAGGATTGCCATGGGAAAAAGCAAAGGGCTTTGACGGTGCTGCCGTAATAAGTTCAAAGTGGTTACCTGTGTCAGACTTTGACACTGTAGATGATATTTCTTTTCGCCTAGAGAATAATGACGTTACAGTTCAAGAAGGATCTACTAGTGAAATGCTATGGAAAATTGATGCTTTAATAAGTTATGTGTCTCAGTATTTTACACTTAAGATAGGAGATGTTATATTTACGGGAACGCCTGCGGGAGTTTCGCGAGTACAAGAAAATGATAAATTAAAAGGGTATATAGGAGAAACAGAGATGTTCTCTATAAACGTAAAATAAGACATGTTGAGACATTATAATCTAGAAAAAGTAAGAGAGATCGCTGGTGGTGATGAGGATTTTGTAGGCATTATCGTGGCAACATTCTTACAAGAAATTCCGCCAGATTTAGAGTCTATGCAAAGTGCTATTGCAAATAATAACCACAAGATGGCATATCAATTTGCACATAAAATGAAACCTAATCTCGATATGTTTGGTATTGACTTGTTAGGTCAAATTAAAGCGATGGAGAAGTGGAGTGATAGTAATAAGCCTACGTCTGCAATACAGTCTAAGCTAGATGATATAACCTCTACCTTAGGAACTGTGATTGCTGAGCTTCAAGAAGATTTTTAAATGAAAGCAGAAATTATAACGATAGGTGATGAGATTCTCATAGGCCAGATTGTAGATACTAATAGTGCTTACATATCATCTGCCCTCAATAAAATAGGAGTTTCTATATATCAGATTACTTCTATTCAAGATGATGAAAGTCATATACTAGAAGCCTTTGCAGCTGCACAATCTAGAGCAGATCTTGTGATTGTTACAGGCGGTCTAGGTCCTACTAAAGACGATATTACAAAGCATACCATATGTAAGTACTTTAATGATGAGCTAGTGTTCAATCAAGGTGTACTAGATCATGTAGCGCATCTCTTTAAGGAGTATATTAAAAAGCCAATGCTTGATGCAAATAAAACGCAAGCTATGGTGCCTAGTAAGGCAGAAGTGCTAGTAAACGAATTTGGTACTGCTCCAGGAATGTGGATTGAGAATGATAATACTATCTTTGTCTCTATGCCGGGTGTTCCTTATGAAATGAAGGGGCTTATGGAGAACGAAGTGCTGCCTCGTTTACAAAAGCAGTTTAAACTTCCTTATATACTACACAAAACGTTTTTAACTTACGGAATGGGTGAAAGTGCCATCGCCGAAAGGATAGAGCGCTTTGAGAATGAACTTCCTGCCGAAATTAAACTAGCTTATCTTCCTTCATTAGGTAGAGTACGTTTACGTTTATCTACTTCAGGTCTTTACAAAGAGGTGGTAGAGGTTGCTATGCAAGAACAAGCAGATAAGCTTTTACCTTTTATAGACGACATTTTTGTTGGGTATGAAAGCGATGGAGAATTTGAGCAAGTTGTAGCAGGCTTATTTGTTGAAAAAGGTAAAACACTTGCAATAGCAGAGAGTTGTACTGGAGGGCAAATGGTAGAGCGATTTACGGCACACAGCGGTGCTTCGCAATTTTTAAAGGGAAGTCTAGTCACTTATGCTACACAGTCTAAGGTTGATATTTTAGGCGTAGATCCAGAAGTAATTAAAGAGCATTCTGTCGTAAGTGCACAAGTGGCAGAGCAAATGGCTGTAAATGCTAGAAAACTTTATAAATCTGATATAGGTATTTCTACTACCGGTAACGCAGGGCCTTTAAAAGGAGATAGTGATGCAGAGGTGGGAACGGTTTATATAGGTATTGCTACAGAGAACGGTGTAACAGCGCATCATTTTATGATGGGTAATCATAGAGAGCGAGTAATAGGTAAGGCTGTAAATAAAGCCTTAGAGTTACTTAAAGAAGAATTACTCTCTAAGTAAAAATTATTTTAAGAGTACGCTTTCGCGAAAAAGTCCCATTTCAGTGCTTGCGCGAGACGAAATAAAGAGTAAAAGTAAAGAAAAGTGAAAATCACTTGAAGAAACAGGAAAAAAACTACGAATAAGTTTTGTTGTGAGATATAAAATTACGTATTTTTGCAGCCTGTTTTGAAATAACTATTTAAAGTTTTAGGAATGTCTAGAGTTTGTGAGCTTACAGGTAAGAAAGCGATGGTCGGAAATAATGTTTCCCACGCGATGAATAAGACGAAGCGTAAATTTAACGTGAATCTTATGAAAAAACGTTTTTACCTTCCAGCAGAAGATAAGTGGATCACGTTGAAAGTATCAACGTCTGCGTTAAAGAATATCAATAAGAAAGGAATCGATGCGGTTGTTAAAGAGGCACGCGCAAACGGGTTCTTAACTAAATAATCCCATAAAGAAACACCGAGATGGCAAAGAAAGGGAATAGAGTACAGGTAATCTTAGAGTGCACTGAGCACAAAGCGACTGGTCAACCAGGTACGTCAAGATATATCACGACTAAAAATAAAAAGAACACTCCTGATCGTATGGAGTTGAAGAAATTCAACAACGTATTGAAGAAGATGACTGTTCATAAAGAAATCAAATAAGTTATGGCAAAGAAATCAGTAGCATCTTTACAGACAGGATCAAAGCGTTTAACTAAAGCGATAAAAATGGTAAAGTCTCCAAAATCTGGAGCTTATACATTTGTGGAAGCAGTAATGGCTCCAGACCAAGTAAGCGATTTCTTAGCTAAGAAATAAGTTATACTATACAATATTTGAAAACCCGCTTCTTTATAGAAGCGGGTTTTTTGTTGTTCAAAATGTTTGATTAAGAAATACGCTTTGTTAATAATACGAGCTTGCTGTGGTTACCTAAGAGGCAAAGTATGGCTCTTTTTGTAGCATAAAAGCGTTATCTACGCGGTGAATGAATAGATTTACTTAATAAATAGTCTGTAAAAGCAAAAACCCTCTGTATAGAGGGTTCTGTGTTAACTTAAGATACTGTTGGACTATATTAAAGAAGCTTCCATTCTACGCGATCTCCTACCTCAATAACCCACTCTTCAGATAGGCCGCCATTAATTTTTAAAACTAATTGAGAAGGTACTTGTGATGGTAAGAATGTCTTATCATCCAAAGGTGTAGTGTTTTCAGAAAAACTTACAATCTCATTACTAGCATTGATGTGTATAAGGTCTAGAGGAAACCTAATATCTGTCATATAATATCCTCTTAACTCTTCTTGTGGGTATAGAAAAAGAACTCCTTGGTGCGACTTAAGTCTATCTCTATTCTTGAGATCTACTTCCTGCTCGTACGCTGTGTCTGCTACTTCTATATCTATAGTGCGTATTACTTGTCCAGAAGCTTTTATGAGTGTAAGCTCTCCCTCTTTATTAAAAGCTGGTTTTTCGATAGATATAATACTATCAGTATTTGTGTTTTCTTTACAACTCACTCCGGCAATTAGAAGTGAGAAAAGCGAAATATAAGCAGCGTTACGAAGCTTCATAAGATGTTTTTTTAGTAAATGATGTTATTACAAAGTATAGGCCTATTATTATAAAAGGTATACTCAATACCTGACCTGTGTTTAGATTAAAAATCCAATCTTCACGATTCTCTACCTGTTCACGTTTAAAGTTTTCTACTATAAAACGTACGCCCATTAGAAGTAATAAGAATAGGCCGAATAAGAACCCTGACTTCTTGCGAGCATCTGTCTTCCAATACAGAATAAATAAGATTAGGAATACAAATACATAGCCAAAAGCCTCCATGAGCTGTCCAGGATATCTAAAGGGAATGGTGCTTATAACGTCTGCAAATTGAGGGTCGCTTGTAAGTGCTTGGTACGCTTGTGCTGGATTTGGGATGTTAGTAAGCGATACCGCTCGGCGTTCAGAAATTTCGTCTTGAACAAATTGAATTCCTAAGTTGCTATCTGTAACTTTTCCTACCATTTCTGAGTTCAAAAAGTTACCTATACGCACAAACACAGCTCCAGACGCACAAGTAATCACTACGCGATCTAAGATCCATAAAACCGATTTATGCAATACCTTCTTATTGTACAGGTATAATCCAAAAATAGTAGCAATCGCTGCTCCGTGACTTGCAAGTCCTCTAAACCCAGTAAACTCAAATTCTGGAACAAACCTAAAAGGTAATAATACAGACAGCGGATCTTCCCAAAGTAATTCAGTTTGATAAAAGAATACGTGACCTAGTCGTGCTCCTAAAAGAATAGAGACTACGGCATAAATAAATAGACTGTCTAATTTTTCAATAGCAACTCCTTCACGGATGAACATCTTCTTCATCAGGTAAAAACCTAATGAGAATGCAACTACAAACATTAAACTATAAAAATGGATGGTAATAAAGCCTAGGTCAAGTCCTGATATTGGATTCCATGTAAATTTTAATGCAAGCATATATTGGGATTGTTAGCTACTCAGATCATTAGTTAGTGTTTCCACTGTAGATCGAGTGTGTTGTTTATTTTCAATAAGCAATTTAAAACCTTAATAGCAGATACTAAAAGTCTTTATGTATTATTTAATTCTTCTTTTTCGGGAACTGGGTCATATCCTTCACCGCCCCATGGGTGGCAAGAAAATATTCTTTTGATAGATAACCAGCCTCCAGTGATAAGTCCGTGTCTTTCTAGTGCCGTTTTTGTGTAACTTGAGCAAGTAGGGCTATAGCGACACGAGCTTGGCGTCCATGAAGAGATGAATTTTTGATAAAACCAGATGATTCCTAAAAATGGAGCAATGGTTATTTTCTTGATAGAAGCCATTAGTTTACCGAAAAGCTTGTGCCTTCTCGGCTATCCTTAAGCTGTATTCCTAGTTCAATAAGTTCGTCGCGTATTTTGTCACTTAAGGCAAAATCTTTGTTTTCTCTAGCTTCTTTGCGCAGCTTTATTAGTAGTTCAACGGTTCCATTGAGTTTTGAATCGTCCGCTTTCGCGAAAGCGTTATTATCCTCAAGTCCTAAAACGTCAAAAACAAAAGCTTCAAGAGTTTCTAGTAGAAGTTTTAAATCTTCGGCTGTGATTGTCGCCTTGCCATCTTTTATTAAATGGATTTGCTTGACAGCTTCAAAAAGTTGTGCGATGAGAATAGGTGTATTAAAATCATCATTCATGGCATTGTAGCAAGATTGCTTCCATGCTGTCACATCAAAGCTACTTTCCTTAGAAACCGTAAGGTTTTTTGCTACTTTGAGTGCTTCCATGAGTCTATGAAATCCTTTCTCACTAGCAAGTAAAGCGTCATTAGAAAAATCCATGATGCTACGATAGCTTGTTTGAAGTATAAAAAATCTCGCAACACTAGGAGCAAATCCTTTAGAAAGATGCTCGCTATCTCCAGAGAATATCTCCCCAGGATTAATACTGTTCCCGGTGCTTTTGGCCATTTTTTGTCCGTTGAGAGTGAGCATATTTGCGTGAAGCCAGTAGCGCACAGGTTCGGTACCTAGGGCTGCCTCATTTTGTGCAATCTCACATTCATGGTGAGGGAACTTTAAATCCATACCTCCACCGTGTATGTCAAACTGGTCTCCTAAGTATTTTGTGCTCATAGCAGTACATTCCAAGTGCCATCCTGGAAAGCCATCTCCCCAAGGACTAGGCCAGCGCATGATGTGCTGTGGTTCTGCTTTCTTCCAGAGTGCAAAGTCTTGAGGGTTCTCTTTTTCATCTTGCGCGTTAAGAGCTCTAGTATTTGCAATCATATCTTCTAGCTTGCGGCCAGAAAGTTTACCGTACTCATGGTCTTTATTAAACTTTACAACATCAAAATATACAGAGCCATTTTTTTCATAAGCATAACCATTATCTATGATTTTCTTAATGATTTCCATTTGCTCGATAATATGACCTGTAGCTGTAGGTTCAATACTAGGAGGTAAGAAGTTGAATTTATTGAGAATATCATGAAAGTCTAGTGTGTATTTCTGCACAACTTCCATAGGTTCGATTTTTTCTAATCTCGCCTTTTTTGCAATCTTATCTTCTCCTTGATCTGCATCATCTGTAAGGTGACCAGCATCTGTGATGTTACGCACATATCGCACTTTATATCCAAGGTGCTTGAGATATCTAAAAATCATATCAAAACTCATAAAAGTACGTACGTTACCTAAGTGTACGTTGCTATATACGGTAGGTCCACAAACGTACATGCCTACATATCCTTCAAGAAGGGGTTTAAAAAGTTCCTTTTTTCCCGAAAGGGAATTGTAAACTGTAAGTTCTTGATCTTGGTATAATGGCATTTTATGTGCTATTTATGTGTGTGTGACGAAGGTAAATATCTTAATTGTAAAACTCAAAAAGCGGTAACTAAAAAGAAACCGCTTTTTTATAAGTATTGATAAGCAAGTTGTAGCTTCTTAAAAATCTGTATCTAGCTTGATGTAATCTAAAAACTCTCTGCGTGTAGCAGCATCTTTAAATTTACCGCCAAACTCGCTAGTAACCGTACTACTTTCGATGTCTCTTATTCCTCTACTATTTACGCAAAGGTGTTTTGCATCTATAACGCAGGCTACATCTTCTGTTCCCATTGCGCGTTGTAATTCTTGCACAATCTGCATAGTAAGGCGCTCTTGTACTTGAGGACGCTTTGCATAATAATCTACAATGCGATTCATTTTACTAAGACCTACAACAGTTCCGTTAGAAATGTAAGCCACGTGTGCACGACCTACAATAGGTAGTAAGTGATGCTCACAGGTAGAGTACACTGTAATATTTTTTTCTACAAGCATCTCTCCATACTTGTAGTTATTATCAAAAACGGAAACCTTAGGTTTATTATCTGGATGTAAACCTGAGAAGATCTCGTTTACAAACATTTTTGCCACACGCTTAGGAGTGCCTTTAAGGCTATCATCAGTCATATCAAGACCTAGTGTTTGCATAATATGTGCAACATCTTCTTGAATGCTCGCCATTTTATCTGCGTTACTCATCTCAAAAGCATCATCACGCAATGGTGTAATAGCACTTGTAGCAACGTGATTATCGCCTATTTCTTCATTGAGAAGACTAGCGTCGTCTACTTGTATTCCTCTATCTAAATCTGTTTTCATAGTAATCTGCAATCCTTTTAATGGAATTTATTACGCTTTCGCGAAAGCATAATAAGCACCTTTTTAATCTTTGTCGTAATGATTTTTTAAGGCTTGCAAAGGTACATAATAAACTACATTATTTTATGCGGTTTAATGTGCTAAGTACTTGGTCACGGTAGCTACGGCTGATAGGAATTGCTTTATTATTAATATTAATATGCTCGTTTGTAAAACTTTCAATACTACTTATTGCAACCACATATGATCTGTGGGTTCTCAAAAATAGGGTAGCGGGTAGTTTTGCTAGAGTGGCAAGTAGTGTTTCTCTAGTGACGATAACGTCATTTGTGGTGTGTATCTTCAAGTAATCACCTATGCTCTCTATGTATAGTATATGGTCGAAATCTACTTTTATCATTTTACGGTCAGAACGAAAAAAGGTAAAGGTCTCTTGATTGGTCCTTTCAATTTTTGGACTTGCTTCCTTATAAAATTTCTGTAGAGCTTTCATTAATCGCTCAAGAGATATAGGTTTGAGTAGGTAATCTACCGCTTGTAAATCAAAGCCTTCTACGGCATATTCTCGATAAGCAGTAGTGAAAATAATTTTTGTAGTTCCTTGGATTGCCTTGGCAAACATAAGTCCGGTAACCTCTGGCATATTTATATCTAGAAAGACGAGATTAACATCATGCTTACTTAGAGCGCTGAAGCCTTCGGTTGCATTTTTGCAAACAGCAACTACATTTACTTGAGTTATTTTAGCAAGATGATTTTCTAAAATCTCACGAGCCATGGGCTCGTCATCTATAATAATTGCTTGATAAGTTTCCATTAGTTTATGTTGATAATTAGCTCAAGGTAATACCATCCTTTTGAAGTGTGGGTGTTAAGAGCATAAGCGTTTGGATATAAGGTTTCTAACCTTTTAATACTATTTTGCATTCCTAGTCCGTGATTTTCCTTTGGAGAGGAATCTTCTTTGATTGTATTTTTTATAGAAAAATGTAGCTGTATGTCACTGACTTCAAGAGATATTTCAATGTGTAATATACTGTCATGCGGACTGCCATGTTTAAACGCATTTTCAATAAACGCAATAAATAACATTGGCGGGACTTGTATATCGCTATCTATCTTTTTTGAGAATGAAACTTTTAATGTGTCTCTAAAGCGCACTTGTTCAAGTCCTATGTAAGATGATATGTAGAGCACCTCCTCAGAGATTGCGACAGTTTTTTTCTCAATTTGATTAAGAGTATAGTCGAGCAGATTAGACAATTTTAAAATTAAGTCAGGAGTATCTTTAGACTCCGTTAGTGCAGCTCCATAAATGGTGTTGAGTGTGTTAAATAGAAAATGAGGATGAATTTGCTCTTTTAAGTAATAAAGTTCTTTCTCTTTAAGGGTGAGTTGGCCTTCTAGAAGTTTCTTTTCTAAAACTGTATTGCGATTAATCGCCTTGTAGTTGTATCGCAGTACTTGTACAAGTGATACTAGTCCAGCAATTATATAAACAAGTATAAATACAAATAGAAAATTACGGGTGAGTAATGGCATTTGCTTCATATCATAATTAGATAAAAATATGAAGTTGATAAAAGTGATAATGATAATAAGAAATAGCGAACCAACTATGGTGTAGAGTAAGTAGGTGCTAAACAGTAGATATCGCTTTTCAAGCAAGAATCTTGGAATTAAATAGTAAGCAATAATATAAGTGACGGTAATCGTTATTGGCAAAAGACTCGTTGCAAAGTATAATACAAATTCTTCATTTGCTGCTGCATAGCTAAAAAAGTAAATGTAAAATAGCCATACGATTATCCACAGTATAATATGTAATGGTATAAGCGCAAGATTTTTAAGCTTGAATTCATGCATTTTCCAAAGATGAGAAAAATATAAGAACGATTTGATTTTTTGAGGTGAACGACGAGATTCATCATGGGAATAACATTTTCACCAAGCTAGTAACCACTTAAAAGGCTTATTAAGTTATAATGTGTGTTATAATGGAAGTTGGTCGAGTATATTAATGAGCGTTGTAATTCATTTATATGTTTGCCTCGTAAACGTTTACGAATAACTTGCCCAGCATGTTATGTTCAATCATTTAATATCAAATAGTATTTTTAACCATTAACACTACAAATTATGTCACAATTAATTGACCGCATGAATGAAGGAGGGCCATTATTTATGTACCCTATTCTAATAGTAATTCTTGCTATACTTGCCTTGCTTGTAATTTCTCTCATGGGAAAAAGAGCTAAGAGAGCAACTTCAGAAATTATAGGTCACCTTAGTTTATTTGCAATGATGTGGGGCTTTCTAGGTTCTACCTTGGGCTTAATTACAGCTTTTGATGCCATAGAAGGAAGCGGTAATATATCGCAACCCATGATGGCAGGCGGACTTAAAGTAGCATTGCTTTGTACGCTATTTGGTCTCTTTACCTTTGTGATTGGTAGGTTGTCTATGTTGGTGCTTACTGTAAAAGCACAACAAGAAGAGCGAACTAAAGTATAATTTAGAAAGTACCTGATATCCCGGCACGACCTAGACCTACATTAAAATTCCAAGTGATTTTATTCTTCTTAGTTCCGTCGGGATAGACGTTACTTTTGTTCATATAGTTATCTATAGAATCTACAATAACGATACTTAATGCTGCACTAAGTGCAACATCTGTAAGCCAGTGCGCTCCTCCCCAAAGTCTTTGCAGAGGTGCAATAGATCCTAAGGCGTACACGCCCACTTTTACCCACGTGTTATCAAATTGCTTTGCAATTGCATGCGCCATCGTAACGGATAATATAGTGTGCCCAGAAGGGAATGATCTAAAACCTGGCATACCACTATAAGGGTTAAATGCAAATTTACCTTCGCCGTTCTTAGGTCTACTTCTACCTACTGAGGCTTTGAGAAGAGTTTGTAAAAGCCCAGCCGTCACTGCAGATGATGTCATTAAAGCTCCTGCTCTGCGTACCTTTTGATTCTTAGTAAATAACCCAAATAAATAAGTTCCAGCCGTCAGTCCATAGATCACCTGCGGACTACCGCCTCGTTCTCCAGCCTCGTCTAGTACTCCTGGTAAGTCATCACTTCTTTTTGTGAAAAAACTGTTCACATCATCATCTACAAAATAGAGTAATGCGGTTCCTCCAGCAATCGTACCAGCTACAATCCAGTCATCTTTTTTCCATCGTAGTGGTCCCGTATATGCGTGACCTATACCTTTAAGCATTACTTTAGTGTCATACACTGCAAGTTTTAAAATACTCAAGGTGTCTTGAGTTTGAGAAGGAATAGGGGTTTGTGCTTTGCAAAAAATAGAAAGGAAACAAACGAGTATGATGGTAAAGGTCGTTTTCAAGAGGATGATAATTTAGTGTGTGAGATTGACTAGAAAACTCACGCTATGGTTGGTTTAATGGTAAACTAGGTAAATAGTTTTTTCTTGCGTAGCTCAAAGTTTTGACCTAAATATACTTTACGTACCATCTCATCTGCTGCAAGTTCTTCTGGTTCTCCATGTTTAAGGATACTTCCTTCAAACATTAAGTAAGTACGATCTGTAATGGCAAGTGTTTCTTGGACATTATGATCGGTAATAAGTATTCCTATATTTTTATCTTTAAGCTGTGCTACGATGCGCTGTATATCTTCTACTGCAACAGGATCCACACCTGCAAAAGGCTCATCCAGTAATATAAAAGAGGGAGAGGTCGCTAGTGCTCTTGCAATTTCTGTACGGCGTCGTTCACCTCCAGAAAGTAAATCACCACGACTTTTACGTATATGCCCTAAGCTAAATTCTTCTATGAGTTCCTCCATTTTATGAAGTTGCTCTTTCTTTGAAAGCTTTGTGAGTTGTAGTACACTTAATATATTATCCTCGATGCTTAGTTTTCTAAAAACAGAAGCCTCTTGCGCGAGGTAACCTATCCCATTCTGGGCGCGTTTGTACATCGGGTACTTTGTGATATCCTGCTGCTCCAGGTAGATATTTCCACCATTAGGCTTTACAAGACCTACTATCATATAGAAGGAAGTAGTTTTTCCAGCTCCGTTAGGGCCTAGTAATCCTACTATTTCTCCTTGATTTACCTCTACAGAAATTCCTTTAACCACCTGTCGGCCTTTATAGGATTTCATTAAATTTTCAGCGCGTAGTTTCATAATAGGTAAATATACAAATTGTTTAATCCTCTGTTCTAGTCTTATTATAACGTGTAAAAGTAAAAGCCATTATAAGACCAAAAAATAAACCTTGAAATAAATTACCAAACCAGCTTATCTCTTGTTTACTAAAATATTCAAAAGCATTGAGTACAAGACTGTGTGTAATGAAGACGGTTACAAAATTTTTTTTTAAAAATCTCATCATTACACACAGCTTACATTATTTACCTGCTTTTCTCTCGTCTAGTGCTTCCCAAAATTCATAAGCACGGCGCAGGTGAGGTATTACAATAGTACCACCCACTAGGGTTCCTATGCCTAATGTTTCCATTACTTCTTCTTTTGTCACGCCTTCATCGTGACAGCTTTCCAAGTGATATTTTATACAATCATCACATCTTAAAACGGTAGAGGCTACAAGACCTAAAAGCTCTTTAGTCTTTTTATTTAATGCGCCTTCAGAAAAGGCATTGGTATCTAGGTTAAAAATACGCTTGACGATTTTATTATTATCGGCAAGGATTTTATCGTTCATTGTAGAACGGTAACTATTAAAGTCGTCTATTATATTGCTCATAATTGCGGGGAGTAGTGGTTATTACGCTTTCGCGAAAGCGTTAAAAATGAATATTAGTTAAGTGATGTTATGCAAGTCCTTCCTTCTTGAGTCGGCGTTTTTCTCTTCTGATAACACCTCTAGAAATAAAAATACTTACTTCATATAATATAATGATAGGTACGGCAACGATTACTTGCGTTGAAATATCTGGAGGCGTTATAATTGCCGCCAAAATTAATACAATAACTAATGCATACTTGCGATTCTTTTTAAGGAATTCTGGGGTGACAAGCCCTATTTTAGTAAGGAAGTACATAATGATAGGTAGTTCAAATATTAATCCAGATGCTAGCACTGAAGCCCTTACAAGACCTATAAATGAGTCGATATCAAATTCATTTTGAACTGCATCAGATATCTTAAAAGTTGCTAGGAAATTAATAGATAGTGGTGCTACCACAAAGTATCCAAATGCTGCTCCTAGAAAGAATAGAAAAGAGGCAACTACAATAAAGCCTTTACTAGATTTACGCTCATTTTCATAGAGTCCTGGAGATATAAATTTCCAAAATTCATACAATATATATGGAAAACCTATTACAACTCCTGCCATGATAGAAGTCCATATAGCTGCGCTAAACTGACCAGCTACTTTTCTACTCTGGATGATAAAGTCCATATCGCCATCTGCAATACATCCTTTTTCTGCTCCAAAAAATTGAGAGATTTTACAGAGTATGTCATAAGAAACGAAGTCTGGATTTTGAGGTCCAAAAACAATTTCAAAAAGCGTTCCTTTAAATATAAAAGCAACTGTAGCTATGATAACTACAGCAAGCGTAGCTCTTATTAAGTGCCATCTTAATTCTTCCAAGTGATCAAGGAAGGACATCTCATCTGGATGTTTTTTTACTTTCTTTGCCATTATGCGATTCCTTCTTTTATAAGATCGTGTATGTGCACCACGCCAGCATAGTTTCCGTCTTTTTCAACTAGTAACTGGGTGATGTTATGTGCTTCTAAAATTTCTTTTGCATCAATCGCCATGGCATCATGACGTACTGTTTTTGGTGTAGCACTCATGATTGCAGCAGCGGTAAGACCGTCAAGTGAATCATTTTTTGAGAGCATGCGACGCAAGTCGCCATCTGTTATAATTCCTTGGATAACTCCGTTGAGCACAACGGCGGTTACACCAAGCATTTTATTAGTAATCTCAATGATTACCTCCTTGATACTTGCATCTGGAGTTACTTGTGGATTTTCGTGAGTCGAGCAAATATCATTAACGGTAAGGTATAGTCTCTTGCCTAGTGCACCACCAGGGTGGTATCGTGCAAAGTCACTTTCTGTAAATCCTCTCAAATCTAGCAAGGCAACTGCTACAGCATCACCTAGCACTAGCTGTACAGTTGTGCTTGTAGTAGGTGCGAGGTTGTTAGGGCATGCTTCCTCTTCTGTGTTGGCATGTAAAATATAGTCTGCTTCTTTACCTAAAAAAGAATCTCTATTTGCAGTAATTGCAATCAGCGTGTTCTCCGTCTTTTTAATAAGAGGCACTAGAACCTTGATTTCTGGAGTGTTTCCGCTTTTTGAGATGCAGATAACGATGTCGTCTATTAATATGCTTCCTAAATCTCCATGAATAGCATCTGCTGCATGCATAAATAAAGCAGGAGTTCCTGTGCTATTTAAGGTTGCAACGATTTTTTGAGCAATAATTGCGCTCTTGCCTATGCCAGTAATGACCACTCTGCCCTTAGATTTATAGATGGCTTGTACTGCTTGTGCAAATTCTTCGTCTATTAATGAACTGAGATTTGCAATCGCAGTTTGCTCAATATGAATGGTTTTCTGTGCGCTAGCAATGATTTGCTGGAAGTTGTTCAAAACTGGGTTTTGTTATGATTTGTTTAACGTGCGGAAATTACTATCTTTAGAAAACACAAAGGTATGTAAAAATGTATTTGAATACATATGGGGACAAGGCAAATAGACTTACACGAAGAACTTAAAAGATATTTTGGCTTTAGTCAGTTCAAGGGTCTGCAGGAAGAAGTTATAAGAAGCATCGTAGGTGGTAATCACAGTTTTGTGATTATGCCCACAGGAGGTGGAAAATCATTATGTTATCAGTTACCTGCACTTATTGCAGAGGGAACTGCTATTGTGGTATCACCACTTATAGCATTAATGAAAAACCAAGTAGATGCACTTAGAGGTATATCTCAAGAAGAGGGCATAGCTCATGTACTTAATAGCTCGCTTACTAAAGGAGAGATAAAAAAAGTAAAAGAAGATATTACTAATGGAGTAACAAAACTCTTATACGTGGCTCCCGAGTCACTTACTAAAGAAGAAAACGTCGAGTTTTTAAGAGGAGTTACTGTTTCTTTTTTAGCTATAGATGAAGCACACTGTATCTCAGAGTGGGGACATGATTTTAGACCAGAATACCGTAACCTACGTAAGATTATAGGTAGGATAGGTGATAATATCCCAATTATAGCGGTTACCGCTACTGCTACTCCAAAAGTGCAAGAGGATATTCTTAAAAACTTAGGGATTACAGATGCAAACACTTTTAAGGCGTCATTTAATAGACCTAATCTATATTACGAGGTGCGACCTAAAACGGCACAAGTAGATGCAGATATTATTCGTTTTGTGAAGCAAAATGAAGGTAAGAGTGGTATTATATATTGCCTCGCA
This sequence comes from Dokdonia sp. R78006, assembly GCF_042466145.1. Lineage (NCBI taxonomy): Bacteria > Pseudomonadati > Bacteroidota > Flavobacteriia > Flavobacteriales > Flavobacteriaceae > Dokdonia > Dokdonia sp. R78006. The sequence goes on from NZ_JAXHBU010000001.1 coordinate 1,991,166, forward strand.
CGTAAGCGTGTAGAGGAGTTAGCACAAACATTGCAAGTAAACGGACTTAAAGCGGTGCCATATCATGCAGGACTCGATGCAAAAACACGAGTGAGGCATCAAGATATGTTCTTGATGGAAGATGTGGATGTGGTGGTTGCTACCATAGCTTTTGGGATGGGAATTGATAAGCCAGATGTAAGATTTGTTATACATCATGACATTCCTAAAAGTATAGAGAGCTACTATCAAGAAACTGGTAGAGCGGGAAGAGATGGAGGAGAAGGACATTGTCTTGCTTTTTATGCATATAAGGACATAGAGAAGCTTGAGAAATTCATGAGTGGCAAGCCCGTTGCCGAACAGGAAATAGGTCATGCCTTACTTCAAGAAGTAGTAGCTTTTGCAGAGACGAGTATGTCTAGACGTAAATTTATACTTCACTATTTTGGAGAGGAGTTTGATAACGCCACTGGAGAAGGAGGGATGCTTGATGATAACATGCGTAATCCTAAAAAGCAACACGAGGCAAAAGAGGAACTTGTAAAAGTGTTATCTGTAATACGAGATACTAACGAGATCTATAAAAGTAAAGAGATTGTTCTTACGTTAAGAGGAAAGGAAAATGCTATTATCAGTTCGCATAAAACTCATGAGCAGCCATTTTTCGGTATAGGTCATGATCAGAAAAAAGAATACTGGTTTGCCCTTATACGTCAGGCTCTAGTTGCAGGATATATAAAGAAGGACATTGAGACTTATGGCGTTGTAAAAATGACACCACAAGGTCTAGATTATATAGAGAACCCTGTCTCATTTATGATGACAGATGATCATGTATTTGATGCAAATACTGATAATGCAATAGTATCTGCTCAAAAAGCAGGAGCTGGAGCCGATAAGAAGCTCCTAGAAATGCTTAAAGACTTGCGTAAAAAAGTAGCAAAGAAACTTGATGTGCCACCATTTGTGGTTTTTCAAGATCCTTCACTAGAAGATATGTCTATTAAATACCCTGTAAGTGTTGAAGAGCTGGGTAACGTACATGGAGTAGGTGATGGTAAGGCAAAGAAATACGGAAAAGAATTTGTAGCGCTTATTGATAGATATGTTTCTGATAATGAAATTTTAAGACCAGATGATCTTGTTGTAAAAAGTACAGGAGCGAATAGTGGATTAAAATTATACATTATCCAAAACGTAGATCGCAAATTACCACTGGATGACCTCGCCTCTGCAAAAGGTAAGGATATGGCAGACTTCATTAAAGAGATGGAGGCGATCGTTTTTAGCGGTACGCGTCTTAATATAGATTACTGGATTAACGATATACTTGACGAGGATCAGCAAGAGGAATTGCATGATTATTTTATGGAGGCAGAGACAGATAAAATCGAAGTTGCCATGGAAGAATTTGATGGGGACTATGAAGATGAGGAGCTGCGTTTGTATAGAATTAAATTCATGAGCGAGGTGGCAAATTAAATTGTAATTATATGAGATGTATTTGGTTTTAAGTACGCTTTCGCGAAAGCGTGATTAATTAAAAATCATTCCTAAGACTATTTCCGATTCGTTTATTATAGCATGGTACATCTAGCATTTATTACCTTCACAATATGTTGAAACTAGTATACGATATACGGCATTATTTTGAGAAACATGGGTTTTATGTTTCCTCTAGACTCGCAGACCGCCTAGGAATGCGAGCAAAAAATGTCAGACTTTTTTTTATATATGTGTCATTTGCAACCCTAGGGGTAGGCTTTGCATTATATCTTACAGTGGCGTTTTGGCTTAAGTTAAAAGATCTTATTTATACAAAGCGTACTTCTGTTTTTGACTTATGAATTTGTTTTCCTTTTTTAAGAATAAAATTTATCTAGCTATAGTGCTCCTAGTAACGACCTTGCTTTTAGGAGTTTTTGGCTATCGTTTTATAGCAGACTACAATTGGGTAGATGCTGTATATATGACGGTAATTACAATAACTACCGTGGGTTTTGGAGAAGTGATACCACTCACACCCGAAGCAAAAATTTTTACAGTAATACTTATTTTATTAAGTGTTGTGATTGTGGGTTATGCTTTGACAGTAATCTCGGAGTATATAATAAGTAAGAGTTCTTATAAAGATTTAATACATAAAAAGGTGCAGCAAGAAATCGATAAAATGACAGATCACATCATTGTTTGTGGTTATGGACGTAATGGACAAGAGGCGGTGCAAAAGCTCATGGCTTATAACAAGCAATTTGTGGTCATTGAGATGGATTTGGACGTTATAGAGCGCTATGAAATGGATAAGAATATTCATTTTGTGTATGGTAACGCAAATGAAGATGAGATACTAGAGAAAGCTGGAATCACAAAGGCCTCGGCACTATTGTGTGCACTTCCTGAAGATGCAGACAACCTTTTTATAGTATTGAGTGCACGCCAACTTAATAGTAAGCTCAAGATTATAAGTCGCGCCACTGCCGAGACTTCACAAAAGAAACTCAAGCTTGCTGGAGCAGATAATGTGATAATGCCTGATAAAATAGGTGGTGATCACATGGCGTCACTTGTCGTAGTTCCTGATCTTATCGAATTTTTAGACAATTTATCTGTAGTAGGAGAGGAGGATAGTATTAATGTAGAGGAAATAAGCTTTGATCAAATTTGTGCAGACGGAAAAGAAGCAAGTATTAAGGAAATTGATTTGCGTTATAAGACTGGCTGTACGATTATAGGTTACAGATCACCATCTGGTAAGTATATTGTTAACCCAGAAGCAGATATGAGACTAGAGAGAGGGTCAAAATTAATAGTGATAGGGCGGCCTGAACAAATCAAAAGACTACACGAGACCTTTGGTATTTAAATATTGTTAAGGATTTTAAGATAGTTTCCTTTGAATAAGGGGCATTTTTTTGGATATTGCTAGCTGAATTTACAATAACTTAATATATCTATACTAATGAAGAAATACCTTTTATTCATTCTTTCTGTTTTTATTCCGCTTCTTTCATTTGCACAAGAAACTCAAGAAGTAGGAATTGACCAGAAAATTGACCAAGCATTTCAACCAATTTCAGATTTCTTTTCGGCAATTGTATTTTTTGAAGTTGCAGGAACACCTTTTGTTCTTATTTTATTAGTGGCGAGTGCCGCTTTTTTTACGATTTATTTTGGATTTCCAAACATCCGTTTCTTCTGGAGAGCAATCCAAACTGTACGTGGTAAATATGAAGATATTGAAAAGCATGGAGCTGCAGAGCTTTATGGTGAAGATGGTATTGCACAAGGGCAAGATTTATCTAATGTTGATATAGAAGAGCATATAGAAAATCTTGATGTAGATGATAATCTAGCTATTGATGGAGACATCGTAGACACAATTAGAGATGAAAGTTCTGCAGGAGAAGTTTCTCACTTTCAAGCACTAGCTACTGCAGTTTCTGGAACTGTAGGTAATGGTAATATTGCTGGTGTTGCACTTGCTATCGCATTAGGTGGTCCGGGAGCTACATTCTGGATGATAGTTTGTGGTCTTTTAGGAATGTCTACAAAATTTGTAGAGTGTACCTTAGGTGTTCAGTACAGAGATGTAGGTGAAGACGGGACTGTTTATGGAGGTCCTATGTATTATTTAACTAAAGGTTTAAAAGCAAAAGGATTTGCAACTTTAGGAAAGATTGCAGCTGTAGTATTTGCTGTTTTCTGTATTGGTGGTTCTTTTGGTGGTGGTAACGCAGCTCAATCTAATCAAGCAACGATCGTTCTTAAAGAAATGTTTAACATGACCGGTGCAGCCTCAGGATTTATTGTAGGTATTGTACTAGCAATAATTGTTGGTATTATTATCATAGGTGGTATTAAGCGTATCGCCCAGGTAACCGAGAAAGTAGTGCCATTTATGGCAATCATGTACGTTGTTGCATGTCTATACATTATACTAAGTAATTTTAGTCTTATTGATGATGCTGTAGCACTTATCGTAAAAGAAGCATTTAACCCTACAGCTATAGGAGTAGGAGGATTTATAGGAGTATTATTAGTTGGTTTCAAAAGAGCAGCATTTTCAAATGAAGCTGGAGCAGGATCTGCATCTATTGCACACTCTGCAGTACGTACTAAATACTCTGCAAGTGAAGGTCTAGTGGCATTACTAGAGCCATTTATCGACACAGTACTTATCTGTACGATGACAGCACTTGTGATTATTATTTTCAACTTTGGAGGAGCTTTCCAATACGGAGGTGATGGACTAGGAGCTGTAATGATAGGTGGAGAATCTTTTGAAGGGGCTGGTATTACTGCCAAGGCTTTTGCAGAATATATTCCTTATTCTGATGTATTCTTAACGATCGCAGTGGTACTCTTTGCAGTATCAACGATGATCTCATGGTCTTATTACGGACTACAATCTTGGAAATTCCTTTTCGGGCGTGGTAAGGTTGCAGATTTAGTGTACAAACTATTATTCTTAACTTTTGTAGTTGTAGGAGCATCTGCAAGTATGAACTCAATATGGGCATTCTCTGATGCAATGATTTTTGCAATGGTTTTCCCTAACATGGTAGGATTATTCTTCCTATTCCCTGTTGTTAAAAAGCAATTAACTAGATACCTTAACGCTATAAAGCTTAAGGAGCAGGCTATAGAGTAATAGTAAATAGTATGAAAAGTTTAAAATCCCATTTCATTTACGATAGGCGTAAAAGAAATGGGATTTTCTTTTTTATAGCAATAATCATTGCGTGTACTGCTGTGGTCATTTTTTATTCCCCAGAAGCCGATGTGCAAATATCTCAAGAAGAAGATCTAGAGGTTTTGGCGTTTCAGAAGGAGATAGACTCTCTTAAGTTGGTAGAGATTGAGAAACGTAAGCCTAAGATTTTTCCTTTCAACCCTACACTACTTACAGACTTCAACGGTTACAAACTTGGTATGACCACAGAGGAGATAGATAGAGTGTTACGCTTTCGCGAAAGCGGGAAATGGTTTGATTCCACCGCTCAGTTTCAAAAAGTGTCAGGCGTCTCAGATTCCCTGCTTACAGTGATGGAACCTTATTTTAAATGGCCGAAATGGATTGAAGAGCAAAAGAAATCTCCTAAAAAGAAATCTAGTTTTAAAAAGAAATGGAAAACTGCCGAAGAAAAAGGTGATCTCAATAGTGTCTCTTATGAAATGTTGATAGCTATTGATGGTGTAGATGAAGATATAGCGACCAGAATACTTAGACATCGTGATAAAACTGGAGGATATCTAGTAGATTTTCAGCTTTACAGTGTGTTTGGGGTTGATAAAAATGTGAAACGTGCAATTCTTAACGAATACACGGTAAAAGAAAAGCCAGTAGTTGCATTAGTAAATGTGAATACGGCAACCGCATCAGATTTATCTACCGTTCCTTTACTTAATTTTGATCTTGCCAAAGAGATAGTAGATTATCGAATTCTCAGAGAAGGTATCAAATCGATAGAAGAATTGAAAAATTTGGAGGGTATGACAGACTTTAAATATGATATAATAAGTTTATATTTACATATTGATTGAAATTGCTATAAATAACCATCACATTCTTAGTAATTATTCTAATTTTAGAGAATTACTTATTAGAATGAAATTCCCAATTATAAGAGTTGTAAAAGGCTTACAATTGGATTGAAAAAGAATTTTAAATATGACAAACATGTATTTTACGGAGGAGCATAATCTCTTTCGCGAAAGCTTAAGAGACTTTCTTAAGAAAGAAGTAGTGCCGCACATTGATAAGTGGGAGGAAACAGGACAGATAGAACGTTTTATCTGGAAGAAATTTGGTGACATGGGATTCTTTGGGATTAGTTATCCTGAGGCATATGGAGGAATGAATCTTGACTTCTTCTATACTGTTATCTTATTAGAGGAGCTACAGCGTATTAATAGTGGTGGATTTGCTGCTGCTATATGGGCACATGCTTATCTTGCAATGACACACCTTAATGTAGAGGGTGATGAAAGAATAAAATCTGAATATCTTACAGCGAGTATTGCAGGAGATAAAATAGGTTGTTTATGTATCACAGAACCTTTTGGTGGAAGTGATGTTGCAGGAATGAGAACTACGGCTGTTAAGGATGGTGATCATTATGTAATAAATGGTTCTAAGACCTTTATCACAAATGGCGTGTATTCAGATTATTTAATCGTTGCTGCTAAGACGGCTCCTGAGCTAGGAGGTAAAGGGATGAGCATTTTCCTATTAGATAGGGATATGCCTGGTATAAGCGCTACAAAGCTTGATAAGCTAGGGTGGAGAGCATCAGATACAGGAGAGATTGCATTTGACAATGTGAAAGTGCCAGTAGCAAATCTTATGGGTGAAGAGAATGCAGGGTTTGGGTACATCATGCAGCATTTTGCTTCAGAGCGTCTTATTATGGGTATAAATGCTCATGCGAGAGCAGAGTATGCTATTGAGTATGCGCTAGATTACATGAAAGAGAGAATGGCGTTTGGTGTTACTATTGATAAATTTCAAGCATTACGACACAAACTTGCAGAGCGCCAGGCAGAGGTAGAGATGTCAAAAGCTTTTAATTATACAGTTGCATATCGCCTTAATAAGGGAGAGTATGTTGTAAAAGAAGCGACGATGTCAAAACTCACTGCAACAAAAATTGCAGACGAAGTGATTTATGACTGTTTACAGATGCTAGGTGGTTATGGCTATATGGAAGAGTATCCGCTTGCACGTATGTTGCGTGACAGTAGGCTAGGACCTATAGGTGGTGGTACCTCAGAAATACTGCGTGAAATCATTGCAAAAATGGTTATCGATAAGAAGACTTACAAAGCAAAGTCAGAAGAAATTTCAAAAAATTAAAGGATAGGGTTGCGGGGTTACTTTTAAAACGTATATTTGCAGCCTGAAAACCGAATAAGAACTTAAAGAAAGGAGGTCCCACTATGTTAATTATACCAGTAAAAGACGGAGAAAATATAGATAGAGCGCTTAAACGTTTTAAGCGTAAATTTGATCGCACAAAAACTATGCGTAATCTTAGAGAGCGCAAGCAGTTTACAAAGCCTTCTGTAGTAAGAAGACGTGAGATTCAAAAAGCATCGTACATCCAAGGGATGAGGGATGCAGAGAATATCTAGCATTTATTAATCCGTTGTCATGCGAAGCATGATCTGGATTAACAGGGAGATTAAACCTCTCTCAATCATATAAAACCGTTGTGTTGTAAAGTTTATCTTTGCAGTGCAACGGTTTTTTATTTTAGACATTTGTTGCAAAGAGTGTTTGTAGTAATTCTAATAATCTATCTTATTTATGTCATTGACCTCTTTTCTTGATTATCTCAGTCTTGAGAAAAATTACAGCAAGCATACGGTTGTGGCTTATGAGAAAGATGTGGTTGAATTTTTGGCTTTCGCCAAAATAATTTTTGATGAAAATAATTTAGCAGACATTCATTACGCGCAAATCCGATCTTGGATTGTAAGTCTTGTAGATAACGACGTTTCTAACCGAACGGTCAATAGGAAGATATCTTCGTTAAAGGCTTACTATAAATTCTTACTTAAAATAGGTGAGATAGAAGCTTCGCCACTTGCGAAGCATAAATCACTAAAAACTCCGAAACGACTACAAATTCCATTTTCTGAAGTAGAGGTGGGAGCTGTCTTTGATAGGCTAAAAGAAGCTGATGATTTTGCAACGCTGAGAGACTTATTCATAGTGGAGCTTCTGTATGCAACTGGAATGAGACGTACTGAGCTAGTGGATCTGACTGTGGGGAGTATTGATGTGGTTCAAAAAACCATAAAAATTATAGGTAAACGTAATAAGGAGCGCATCGTTCCTTTGCTTTCTAGTGTGGTTGTTACCTATGATAGGTATATAGCTGTTAGGTCTTCTGTAGCTAGTAGTGGTGAAGATGCTCTCTTGGTGACTAATAAAGGTGCTAAAATTTATAGCACCCTTGTATACAGGATAATTAATCGTTACTTTAGTGAGACGTCAGATAAGTTAAAAACGAGTCCGCATATATTGAGACACTCGTTTGCAACGCATTTACTTAATCAGGGTGCAGATTTGAATATTGTAAAAGAGTTTTTGGGTCACGCAAGTCTTGCATCTACGCAAGTTTATACGCATAATAGTGTCCAGGCGCTCAAAGATGTTTATTCTAAAGCGCATCCTCGCAATAAAAAGTAATTATCTGAGTAATTAAAGGAAGCACCTATTGTAAGGTGTTTGAGTTTTGAACTAAAAATATATAATCTTATGAAAGTAACTGTAGAAGCGCCAAAATTTGATGCAGATGTAAAGCTCATTGAATTCATTGAAAAAAAAGTAGGAAAGCTTGAGCATTTTTATGATAAGATAATTCACGCAGATGTGTTCTTGAAATTAGAGCCTAATGTGAAGCCGGATAATAAAATTGTGGAGCTATTAATCAGTGTTCCAGGGGATGAGTTTATCGTAAAGAAAATGGCAAAGTCTTTTGAGGAGGCTACAGACACGTGTGTACAGTCTATGGAGAGGATGCTTTTAAAGAGGAAGGATAAAATTAGATCTTAATTTTTTTGATTTTTTTTCAAAAAAAAATTGGATAAGTATAAAAATTAGTTATCTTCGCAGTCCGTTAGAAATAGCGGACTTTTTTATGCCTCTTTAGAGAGGTCTATGTAAGTAAAAAGCCGATGTAGCTCAGCTGGCTAGAGCAGCTGATTTGTAATCAGCAGGTCGTGGGTTCGAGTCCCTCCATCGGCTCTTTTTTAACTGAAATAAAAAGGTTAAAAAGTTCTTTAAAATATTGTTTTATTATTCAAAATTAATACGTAGTTTTGCGCACTGAATTTTGATAATACAATGGGGAGATACTCAAGCGGCCAACGAGGACTGACTGTAACTCAGTTGTTTTTAACTTCGCAGGTTCGAATCCTGCTCTCCCCACACCTTTAATTTCATTATCACTTTTGTTAGTGAGATTATAAACGCGGGAGTAGCTCAGTTGGTAGAGCGTCAGCCTTCCAAGCTGAATGTCGCCAGTTCGAACCTGGTCTCCCGCTCTAAATGCCTTTGAGGTGTTGAGCTTTCGCGAAAGCGTAAAAAAAAATCCGCCGACGTAGCTCAGGGGTAGAGCGTTTCCTTGGTAAGGAAGAGGCCACGGGTTCAATTCCCGTCGTTGGCTCAAAAAGAAATAATAACAATGAGTGCTGGTCGCACTCACTTTTCGTGTTTAAATGAGAAGGTATTCGATCAATAGTAAACTAGTACACTAATAATAACTAAGATTAAATAATTACATTATGGCAAAGGAAACATACGATCGTTCGAAACCCCATTTAAATGTTGGAACTATCGGACACGTAGATCACGGTAAAACAACTTTAACAGCTGCGATTACAAAAGTATTGGCAGATGCGGGTTATTCAGAAGCTTCTGCTTTTGATCAAATTGATAATGCTCCTGAGGAAAAAGAAAGAGGTATAACAATAAACTCTTCACACGTTGAGTATGCTACGGAAAACCGTCACTACGCACACGTTGATTGTCCAGGTCACGCCGATTATGTAAAGAATATGGTAACTGGTGCTGCTCAAATGGACGGTGCTATACTTGTTGTTGCTGCTACAGATGGTCCAATGCCACAAACACGTGAGCACATCCTTCTTGGTCGTCAGGTAGGTATTCCTCGTATCGTTGTATTCATGAATAAAGTGGATATGGTTGATGATGAAGAATTACTTGAGCTTGTAGAGATGGAGATCAGAGATCTTCTTTCTTTCTACGAGTATGATGGAGATAACGGTCCTGTAATTGCTGGTTCTGCTCTTGGAGCGTTAAACGGTGAGCAAAAATGGGTTGATACAGTATTAGAGCTTATGGCTGCTGTTGATGCTTGGATCGAAGAGCCACTACGTGAGACTGAAAAGCCTTTCCTTATGCCAATAGAAGATGTATTCTCTATTACAGGTCGTGGAACTGTTGCTACAGGTCGTATCGAAACTGGTATTGCAAACACGGGAGATCCTGTTGAGATTATTGGTATGGGTGCAGAGAAACTTACATCTACTATTACTGGTATTGAAATGTTCCGTCAGATCCTTGATAGAGGTGAGGCTGGAGATAACGCTGGTATCCTTTTAAGAGGTATTGAGAAATCAATGATTTCTAGAGGAATGGTAATTGTTAAGCCAGGATCAGTAACACCACACGCTAAGTTTAAAGCTGAGGTTTATATCCTTAAGAAAGAAGAAGGTGGACGTCACACTCCATTCCACAATAACTACCGTCCACAGTTTTATGTGCGTACAACTGATGTAACTGGTAACATCATGCTTCCTGATGGAGTTGAGATGGTTATGCCTGGAGATAACTTAACTATTACTGTTGAGCTTATCCAGCCTATCGCACTTAGCTTAGGTCTTCGTTTTGCTGTCCGTGAAGGTGGTAGAACTGTAGGAGCTGGTCAGGTAACTGAGATATTAGATTAATTCTAGTCTATAGATAAAAAGTAAAGGTGTCTTGTTTTTGCAAGACGCCTTGACTTTTGTTAAGAGGGGTTCTGTTTAGCTTTCGCGAAAGTGTTGCTTGTTGAAATCCTAAGTTTATGAATAATAACGATAATTTCTTTTGAAATTTGAGATTCAAAACTTAAAGTATACGGGATTAGCTCAGTTGGTAGAGCACTGGTCTCCAAAACCAGGTGTCGTGAGTTCGAGTCTCTCATCCCGTGCAACTTAAATTAGCTTTAAGATTAATTTTTAGAGCTAATTTATATTTTGAAAACATTAGAACATCCTAGCGCTTGTTAGATGTTTGTTTAGAAAGAAATAACTATTATGGCTGGATTAATTAATTACGTTCAAGAATCATATAATGAGCTTAGAAACCACGTAACGTGGACGCCGCTTCCAGAAGCGCAACGTCTAATGGTAGTGGTTGCTGTGTTTTCTATAATTTTTTCATTGGCTATTTGGGGTGTTGATACCGTTTTTAGTAATGTGATTAAGTTATATTTTGATAAAGTAGTTGGAACAAATTAATTCAAGCAAGATGGCTAAGACAAGTAACACGAAGCAGTGGTATGTGGTAAGGGCCGTTAGTGGTCAAGAGAATAAAGTAAAGGCGTATATCGAGCAAGAAATTTCTCGTTTAAATCTTGAGGATAGTATTGAAGAGGTGTTAGTGCCTACTGAAAAAGTTATCCAAATCCGTAATGGTAAAAAGGTTAATAAAGAGCGTGTTTATTTTCCTGGATATATAATGGTTAAAGCTAATCTTGGTGGAGAAATTCCTCACATTATTAAGTCTATTAATGGTGTAATTGGTTTTCTTGGTGAGGTTAAAGGAGGAGATCCTGTTCCTTTACGTAAGTCTGAGGTTAATCGTATGTTAGGTAAGGTGGATGAACTTGCTGTAAAGCAAGACAGTATATCTATACCATTCACTATAGGTGAGACAATCAAGGTGATTGATGGTCCATTTAATGGATTTAACGGTACGGTTGAGAAAGTGAATGAAGAAAAGCGTAAGCTTGAAGTGATGGTGAAGATATTCGGAAGAAAGACTCCGTTAGAGCTTAGCTATATGCAAGTGGAAAAAGTATAAGAGATTAATTGTTACATTAATATATTTTAGATTTTGTTCTATGCTTCCACATTATGAACAGGTCTGTTTAAATTTTTAGAAATGGCAAAAGAAGTAAGTAAGGTTGTTAAGTTACAAGTACGTGGAGGGGCTGCAAATCCTTCTCCACCAGTAGGACCTGCTTTAGGTGCAGCCGGTGTAAACATCATGGAGTTCTGTAAGCAGTTTAATGCTAGAACTCAAGATAAAGCTGGTAAAGTGCTTCCTGTTGCGATAACTGTTTATAAGGATAAGTCTTTTGATTTTGTAATCAAGACTCCTCCAGCAGCAGTTCAATTATTGGAAGCAGCTAAAGTTAAAAGTGGTTCTGGTGAGCCTAACCGTAAGAAGGTTGCAAAAGTTACTTGGGATCAAGTACGTGCAATTGCAGAGGACAAGATGCCTGATTTAAATGCATTTACAATTGATAGTGCAATGAAGATGGTGGCTGGTACAGCTCGTTCAATGGGAATAACGGTTAAAGGTGGAGATGCTCCAGCTTAACAGCTTAAAACAAAATTAAAATGGCAAAATTAACAAAAAAGCAAAAAGAAAATCAGACTAAGATTGAAGCGGGTCAAACCTACAATCTTGCTGATGCTTCTGCTTTAATTAAAGAAGTAAGTAACGTAAACTTTGATCCTTCTGTAGATATTGCTGTGCGTCTTAATGTTGATCCTCGTAAAGCTAACCAGATGGTTCGTGGAGTGGTTACATTACCTCACGGTACTGGTAAGGATGTAAAAGTGCTTGCGCTTGTTACTCCAGACAAGGCTGCTGAGGCTCAAGAGGCTGGTGCAGATTACGTAGGATTAGACGAGTACCTTGAGAAAATCAAAGGTGGTTGGACAGACGTAGATGTAATTATTACTATGCCTAGTGTAATGGGTAAATTAGGGCCTTTAGGACGTGTTTTAGGACCACGTGGTTTAATGCCTAACCCTAAGACTGGTACAGTTACTATGGATATTGCAAAAGCAGTATCTGATGTAAAAGCAGGTAAGATTGACTTTAAAGTTGATAAGACTGGTATCATTCACGCTTCTGTAGGTAAAGCATCTTTTGATGCTGAGAAAATTGCAGGAAACGCAAGAGAATTAATAACAACATTAGTAAAGCTTAAACCTACTACGGCAAAAGGTGTTTACATAAAGAGTATTTTTATGTCAAGTACAATGAGCCCATCTGTAGAGGTAGATGCTAAGCGATTCGCTACTGACTAGTTCAAATTTTAAATTATGACAAGAGAAGAAAAATCAATAGTAATTAAAGATTTAACTGCGCAGTTAGGGGATAATGTACATATTTATCTTGCAGATATATCTGGTTTAGATGCAGGTACGACTTCTAATTTACGTCGTGCATGTTTTAAAGCAGGAGTTAGTCTAGCAGTAGTTAAAAACACATTGCTTTCAAAGGCAATGGAGGCATCAGACAAGGATTTTGCAGAACTTCCAAGTGTATTAAAAGGAAACACTGCAATCATGTTTGCTGAGACGGGTAATGCACCTGCTAAGGTAATTAAGGAATTTCGTAAGAAATCTGATAAGCCTTTATTAAAAGGAGCATTTATTGAAGAAGCTATTTATGTTGGAGATGACCAACTAGATAGTCTGGTAAATATCAAATCTAGAGAAGAACTTATTGGAGACATCGTTGGATTGCTTCAATCACCTGCTAAGAACGTTGTTAGCGCTCTTAAGTCAAGTGGAGGTAAACTCGCTGGTATTATCAAAACCCTTTCTGAAAAGGAAGGATAAGCAGTACGCACTATTATTTATTATATAACAATTACAATTTTCAAAAACGATAGAAAATGGCAGATTTAAAAGATTTCGCAGAACAATTAGTTAACCTTACAGTAAAAGAAGTAAACGAGTTAGCTACTATTTTAAAAGATGAATACGGTATCGAGCCTGCTGCTGCTGCAGTAGTAGCTGGACCAGCTGGAGCTGGAGCTGAAGCTGCTGAGGAAAAGTCAGAATTTGACGTGATCCTTAAAGCTGCTGGTGGTTCTAAACTTGCTGTAGTTAAACTTGTAAAAGAATTAACTGGAGCTGGACTTAAAGATGCAAAAGAGCTTGTAGATAATGCACCATCTCCTATCAAGGAAGGTGTTTCTAAAGACGAAGCTGAAGCACTTAAAGCTCAATTAGAAGAAGCTGGTGCAGAGGTTGAGCTTAAGTAAGCTTACCATAATAACTAGATAAAGGTTTAGGTTAATTGTACTTCTTCGGAAGTACGATTATACCTAAACCATTTGTCGTATAAGATGGTTACCTTTTTTTGTAACTCGATGTTTACTTGATTTTAATCGTACATAATAAATCATATTTAAACTTGCTAAGGGGCAAGTTTAGTTCTAATCAAATTCCGTTCGTTGATGATGCAAGATGCAAAACAAGGAGAAAGAATCAGTTTCTCATCGGTAAAGAATAGACCTGATTATCCAGACTTTTTGGATATTCAAGTAAAGTCTTTCCAAGATTTTTTCCAACTGGAAACAAAGTCTGATGAGAGAGGTGATGAGGGTCTTTATAATACTTTTCTCGAGAACTTCCCAATTACAGATACTCGTAACAACTTTGTACTCGAGTTTTTAGATTATTTCGTTGATCCACCAAGATACTCTATTCAAGAGTGTATTGAGCGTGGTCTTACATATAGTGTGCCTTTAAAAGCACGTCTAAAATTATACTGTACTGACGAAGAGCACGAGGATTTTGAAACTATTGTACAAGATGTATATCTAGGTACAATTCCATACATGACTCCTAGCGGAACATTTGTGATCAATGGCGCAGAGCGTGTTGTTGTTTCTCAACTACACCGTTCACCTGGAGTTTTCTTTGGACAATCGTTCCACGCAAATGGAACAAAATTATATTCTGCCCGAGTAATTCCTTTTAAAGGATCTTGGATAGAATTTGCGACAGATATTAATAGCGTTATGTACGCATATATCGATCGTAAAAAGAAATTACCTGTTACTACACTTTTCCGTGCAATCGGTTTTGAAAGAGATAAAGATATCCTTGAAATCTTTGACCTTGCAGAAGAAGTAAAAGTTTCTAAAACAGGATTAAAAAAATATTTAGGTCGTAAGCTTGCTGCACGTGTTCTTAACACATGGCATGAAGACTTCGTAGATGAAGATACTGGTGAAGTTGTTTCTATCGAGCGTAACGAGATTGTGCTTGACCGTGATACTGTATTAGAAAAAGAGCACGTAGAAGAAATTCTTGAAGCTGGAGCTAAGACCGTATTACTTCACAAAGAAGATAATCAGCAGGCAGATTATGCGATTATCCATAATACACTACAAAAGGATCCAACAAACTCTGAAAAAGAGGCTGTTGAACACATCTATAGACAACTACGTAATGCTGAACCGCCAGATGAGGAAACAGCACGTGGTATTATTGATAAATTATTCTTCTCAGACCAACGTTACAACTTAGGTGAAGTAGGTCGTTACAGAATGAACAAAAAATTAGGTCTGGATATTGAGATGGATAAGCAAGTGCTTACTAAGCTTGATATTATTACCATTATTAAGTATTTAATTGAGTTAATCAATGCAAAAGCAGAGATTGACGATATTGATCACTTATCAAACCGTCGTGTACGTACAGTTGGTGAGCAATTATCTGCACAATTCGGTGTAGGTCTTGCACGTATGGCTCGTACTATTCGTGAGCGTATGAACGTTCGTGATAATGAAGTTTTTACTCCTATTGACTTGATTAATGCAAAGACATTGTCCTCTGTTATTAATTCTTTCTTTGGAACAAACCAGTTATCACAATTTATGGATCAAACCAATCCTCTTGCAGAGATAACGCACAAGCGTCGTCTTTCTGCTCTTGGACCTGGAGGTCTATCTCGTGAGCGTGCTGGATTTGAGGTACGTGATGTTCACTATACTCACTACGGAAGACTATGTCCAATTGAAACACCAGAGGGACCAAACATTGGTCTTATTTCATCTCTTGCAGTATATGCAAAGGTGAATAACATGGGATTCATTGAGACTCCATATAGAAAAGTAGAAAACGGTAAAATCGATCTAAAATCTGAACCACTTTATTTAAGTGCAGAGGAGGAAGAAGGGATGCTAATTGCACAAGCAAACAACCCTATGGATGATAACGGGGCAATTACTGAAGAAAAAGTAATTGCACGTATGGAAGGAGATTTTCCTGTTGTAGATCCTGATACCGTACACTATGCAGATGTCTCTCCTAACCAGATTGCATCTATATCTGCATCTCTTATTCCATTCTTGGAGCATGATGATGCAAACCGTGCACTGATGGGATCAAACATGATGCGCCAGGCAGTACCACTTATTATGGCAGATGCGCCTATCGTGGGAACAGGTCTGGAACGTCAAGTAGCTACAGATTCTAGAGTACTTATTAACGCAGAAGGTGCGGGTACTGTTGAGTATGTAGATGCAAACATGATTACTATCAAGTATGATCGTACTGAAGATGAGCGTTTAGTTAGCTTTGACGAAGATTCTAAATCATATAACCTTATTAAGTTCCGTAAAACGAACCAAGGAACAAATATCAACTTGAAACCTATTGTAAAAGTAGGTGATAGAGTAGAAAAGGGTCAAGTATTATGTCAAGGGTATGCTACCGAGAAAGGGGAGCTTGCACTAGGACGTAACATGAAGGTTGCCTTCATGCCTTGGAAAGGATATAACTTTGAGGATGCAATCGTAATATCTGAAAAGGTAGTACGTGATGATATCTTTACTTCTATTCACATTGATGAGTATTCTCTTGATGTGCGTGATACTAAGTTAGGAAACGAAGAGCTTACTAATGATATCCCTAACGTTTCTGAGGAAGCTACTAAGGATCTTGATGAGCACGGAATGATCCGTATAGGAGCAGAGGTAAAACCTGGAGATATATTAATAGGTAAGATTACTCCAAAAGGAGAATCTGATCCTACTCCAGAAGAAAAACTTTTACGTGCAATCTTTGGAGACAAAGCTGGTGATGTAAAAGATGCTTCTCTTAAAGCTTCTCCTTCTTTACATGGTGTGGTTATCAATAAGAAATTGTTTGCAAGAGCAATTAAAGATAAGCGCAAGCGTGCAAAGGATAAAGAAGACATCGCTGTTCTTGAAAATGAGTATGACGATAAGTTTGACGATTTACAAGCTGTAGTAATTGAAAAATTATTTAAGCTAGTAAACGGTAAAACTGCTCAAGGTGTTATGAACGATCTAGGTGAAGAAGTTCTTCCTAAAGGAAAGAAGTTTACACTTAAGATGCTTAACTCTGTAGAAGATTACACGCACCTTACACAAGGTACTTGGACTACAGATGACAAGACTAACACGCTTATAGCAGATTTATTACACAACTATAAGATTAAAGAAAACGATCTACAAGGAAACTTACGTCGTGAGAAATTTACAATTTCTGTAGGAGATGAATTACCAGCTGGTATCATCAAACTTGCAAAAGTGTACATTGCTAAAAAACGTAAGCTTAAAGTAGGTGATAAAATGGCAGGACGTCACGGTAA
Source organism: Dokdonia sp. R78006 (assembly GCF_042466145.1). Lineage (NCBI taxonomy): Bacteria > Pseudomonadati > Bacteroidota > Flavobacteriia > Flavobacteriales > Flavobacteriaceae > Dokdonia > Dokdonia sp. R78006. Next base: position 2,008,318 of record NZ_JAXHBU010000001.1, read on the forward strand.
CAAAGGTATTGTTGCTCGTATCGTTCGTCAAGAGGATATGCCATTCCTTGAGGATGGAACTCCAGTAGATATCGTTCTTAACCCACTTGGTGTACCATCTCGTATGAACATCGGGCAGATTTATGAAACGGTACTAGGATGGGCTGGTCAAAAATTAGGAAGAACGTATGCGACGCCTATTTTTGATGGAGCTACACTAGATCAGATTAATGCACTTACTGATGAGGCAGGTATTCCACGTTTTGGACATACTTACTTATATGACGGAGGTACGGGAGATCGTTTTGATCAACCAGCAACAGTAGGAGTTATCTACATGCTTAAACTAGGACATATGGTAGATGATAAGATGCACGCGCGTTCTATCGGACCATACTCTCTTATTACGCAACAACCTCTTGGAGGTAAGGCGCAGTTTGGAGGTCAGCGTTTTGGTGAGATGGAGGTTTGGGCTCTTGAGGCATATGGAGCTTCGGCAACATTGCGTGAGATCTTAACTGTAAAATCTGATGACGTGATTGGTCGTGCTAAGACGTATGAAAGTATTGTAAAAGGAGAGCCTATGCCAGAGCCGGGACTTCCTGAATCTTTCAACGTATTAATGCATGAGCTTAAAGGACTGGGACTAGACATTCGTCTAGAGAATAAGTAAATGGTTTTTGGAAAGCGGAGTCTTTTGAGGTTCCGCTTTCGCGAAAGCGTAACAATAACCATTCACAACAATAATTAATTCGACATATACAGAATTATGGCAAGAAATAATGATAATGTACAACAGCCGAAGTTTAATGCTATCTCGATCGGTCTTGCGTCTCCAGAATCTATTCTAGGGGCATCAAGAGGAGAAGTTTTAAAGCCGGAAACAATAAACTACCGTACGCACAAGCCAGAGCGTGACGGGTTGTTCTGTGAGCGTATTTTTGGTCCTGTAAAGGACTATGAGTGTGCTTGTGGTAAATATAAAAGAATACGCTACAAAGGGATCGTGTGTGATCGTTGTGGTGTTGAAGTAACAGAAAAGAAAGTACGTCGTGATCGCGTGGGGCACATTAATCTTGTGGTTCCTGTTGCACACATTTGGTACTTTAGATCGTTACCTAACAAAATAGGTTACTTACTTGGTCTTCCATCTAAGAAATTAGATATGATCATTTACTACGAGCGTTATGTGGTTATACAACCAGGTATTGCAAAGAGTGAAGAAGGTGAGGAGCTTAACAAAATGGATTTCTTAACAGAAGAGGAGTATTTAAATATACTTGATAGTCTTCCTCAAGAAAACCTATATCTTGATGACGAGGATCCAAACAAATTTATCGCCAAAATGGGTGCTGAATGTTTGATCGACCTTCTTAAAAGAATTGATCTTGATGAGCTTTCTTATGAGTTACGTCACAAGGCAAATAACGAGACGTCTAAACAACGTAAAACGGAGGCGCTTAAACGTCTTCAAGTTGTAGAAGCACTTCGTGATTCAAATAAGAATCGTGAGAATCAACCTGAGTGGATGATTATGAAGGTTGTACCTGTAATTCCACCAGAATTACGTCCACTAGTACCACTAGATGGAGGTCGCTTTGCAACATCAGATTTAAATGATCTTTACCGTCGTGTAATCATACGTAACAACCGTCTTAAGAGATTGATGGAAATCAAGGCTCCTGAGGTAATTTTACGTAATGAGAAGCGTATGCTACAGGAATCTGTAGATTCACTTTTTGATAACACACGTAAGTCATCTGCAGTAAAAACAGATTCTAACAGACCATTAAAGTCTCTTTCTGATTCTTTAAAAGGTAAGCAAGGGCGTTTTCGTCAAAACTTACTTGGTAAGCGTGTGGATTATTCAGCACGTTCTGTAATTGTTGTTGGACCTGAGCTTAAATTGTTTGAATGTGGTATTCCTAAAGGAATGGCTGCCGAACTTTATAAGCCATTTGTAATCCGTAAGCTTATTGAGCGTGGGATTGTAAAGACAGTAAAATCTGCAAAGAAAATAATAGACAAAAAAGAGCCAGTAGTTTGGGATATTTTAGAGAATGTTCTTAAAGGACATCCTATCCTCCTTAACCGTGCTCCTACGCTTCACCGTCTAGGTATACAGGCTTTCCAGCCTAAACTTATTGAAGGTAAAGCAATACAGTTACACCCATTAGTATGTACAGCATTTAACGCCGATTTTGACGGTGACCAGATGGCAGTACACTTACCATTGGGACCTGAAGCGATACTTGAGGCGCAGCTATTAATGCTTGCTTCTCATAATATCTTAAACCCTGCAAACGGTGCTCCAGTAGCAGTACCTTCTCAGGATATGGTATTAGGTCTTTACTATATGACAAAGGCCAGAAAATCGACTTCAGAATTTCACGTAAAAGGAGAAGGAATCACTTTCTACTCTGCAGAAGAGGTTAACATTGCCTACAATGAAAAGCGTGTAGATATTAATGCTATTATTAAGATCCGTGCTAAGGATTTTAATGAAAATAAAGAGCTTGTTTATAAAGTAATGGAGACGACTGTAGGTCGTGTGCTATTTAATGAAGCTGTGCCAGAAGCTGCTGGATATATTAACGAAGTATTGACTAAGAAGTCTCTTCGTGATATTATCGGTGGTATTCTTAAAGTGACTAGTGTACCTGTAACAGCAGATTTCCTTGACCGTATCAAAACGATGGGTTATGGATTTGCATTCCGCGGTGGACTATCATTCTCTCTTGGAGATATTATTATCCCGAAGGAGAAGCAGGAAATGATTGATGATGCAAACGAGCAAGTGGAAGGTATTACTGGATCTTATAACATGGGTCTTATTACTAACACAGAGCGTTATAACCAAGTTATTGATGTATGGACATCAACAAACGCGACTCTTACGGAGCTTTCTATGAAGCGTATCCGTGAGGATCAACAAGGGTTTAACTCGGTGTATATGATGCTTGACTCTGGGGCACGTGGATCTAAGGAGCAGATTCGTCAGCTTACTGGTATGCGTGGTCTTATGGCAAAACCAAAAAAATCTAACGATGGAGGTGGTGCTATTATTGAAAACCCTATTCTCTCTAACTTTAAAGAAGGTCTTTCAATTCTTGAGTACTTTATCTCTACGCACGGTGCACGTAAAGGTCTTGCAGATACCGCCCTTAAAACGGCAGATGCAGGTTACTTAACACGTCGTCTAGTAGATGTGTCACAAGATGTTATTATTAATAGCACAGATTGCGGTACGTTAAGAGGTGTAGAAGTAGGGGCTCTTAAGAAAAACGAAGAAATCATTGAGAAACTAAGCGCACGTATCGTGGGACGTACATCATTAAATGATGTAATTAATCCACTTACAAACGAGGTAATCGTTGAGGCTGGTGTTGAGATTGATGATGACATAGCAGATCTTATAGGTGCTGCACCAATAGAAACTGTAGAGGTTCGTTCTGCGCTTACTTGTGAGGCTAAGAAAGGAATTTGTGTGAAATGTTACGGTCGTAACCTAGCAACCAATAAAACGGTGCAAATGGGTGAAGCTGTAGGAGTAGTAGCAGCACAATCTATTGGAGAACCAGGTACACAGCTTACACTTCGTACGTTCCACGTAGGAGGGGTAGCAGGAGGTGTGTCTGAGGATTCTAGTGTAACAGCTAAATTCCCTGGACTACTTGAGATCGAAGATCTTAAAACTGTAACTGGACAAGATAACGAAGGAAACGATGTTCAAATCGTAATCTCTCGTACATCTGAAGCAAAAGTATCTGATCCTAAAACGGGTATCACATTAAGTACAAATACAATTCCTTACGGTTCACAAATATTTGCCAGCTCTGGTGATAAAGTGAAAGCTGGAGATGTAATCTGTAAGTGGGATCCATTTAACGGTGTAGTTATTTCAGAATTTGCTGGAAAAATTAAGTTTGAGTCTATTGAGCAAGGTATTACATACCGCGTAGAAACAGATGAGCAAACAGGTTTCCAAGAAAAAGTAATATCTGAATCTAGAGATAAAAAGAAGATACCAACATTGATTATTGAGGATAGCAAAGGAAACGCGCTACGTTCTTACAACTTACCAGTAGGTGCTCACCTTATGATTGATGATGGAGATAAAATTAAAGAAGGTAAGATTCTTGTAAAAATACCTCGTAGGTCTGCAAAGGCTGGCGATATTACAGGGGGTCTTCCACGTGTAACTGAGTTGTTTGAAGCACGTAACCCATCTAACCCAGCAGTAGTATCTGAGATAGACGGTGTGGTTTCATTCGGTAAAATCAAACGTGGTAACCGTGAGATAATCGTAGAGTCTAAACTTGGAGAAATCAAGAAGTACTTAGTGAAGTTATCTAATCAGATTCTAGTTCAAGAAAATGATTATGTACGCGCAGGTATGCCACTTTCTGATGGATCTGTGACACCTAATGATATTCTTAATATCAAAGGGCCGTCTGCAGTACAGCAGTACCTAGTAAACGAAGTACAAGAAGTATATCGTCTACAAGGGGTGAAGATTAACGATAAGCACTTTGAAGTTGTTGTGCGCCAGATGATGCGTAAAGTACGTATACAAGATCCAGGAGATACTATCTTCCTAGAGAATCAATTGGTACACAAAGCAGACTTCATTGAAGAAAATGATGCAATGTACGGTATGAAAGTCGTAGAAGATGCAGGGGAATCTGAGAGCCTTAAACCAGGTCAACTCGTTTCACCACGTGAGCTTCGCGATGAGAACTCTTTACTTAGAAGAGAAGATAAGAATCAAGTTACAGCTCGCGATGTAAGTCCAGCTACAGCTTCTCCTATCCTTCAGGGTATTACAAGAGCATCGTTACAGACTAAGTCATTTATCTCTGCAGCATCATTCCAAGAGACAACAAAAGTATTGAACGAAGCTGCTGTAAGCGGTAAGATTGATTACTTAGAAGGTCTTAAAGAGAATGTTATTGTAGGTCATAAGATTCCAGCAGGAACGGGAATGCGTCGTTACGATAATATACTCGTAGGAAGCAAAGAAGATCTTGAGAATATGATGACTGAAAAGCAAGAAGTGAATTACAACTAGTATGTAGTTTGAGTTTTTTAATTTTTTAAGAAACAAAAGCTTTAATAATTTTAAAACCCGTTCAGCAATGCTGAACGGGTTTTTTATTTTAACATGACTAATCATTGCTTAGATTATGTTCGTTTTTTCGTGTCAAGAGAAATGCGCATTAGACCATTTATGCTTTCGCGAAAGCGTAATTATTTTTATAATTTATAGTTGCATTAGAACGATTTCTATGATTTTTCACATCGTAAATGGTGATGAGTATTTACCACTATTTGAAGTAATGCTACTATTTTAATGTGAAAATCCTGTTATCAAATCACTCAACGAAAAGTTGAGAAGATCTGCAAGAATTTCAATGTGTAATGAGCAATATGAAGGAATTATTTACTTTTTAATCTAGGCGCTACTAGACGTATCTAGTGCTTTCATTGTTAGTTTGACTTTTAGCCTTTTCATTTATATAATTGGACTAGAACGTGCTGTATTGAATAAAAGTTGAACACTTTTAAGTGAAAATAAGAATCATCATCTCATTTTTTTTCTGACATAAACGAAATGTTAATTTTAAATCGTAAATTTCTTAAACAAAACTTAATTTGAGATATTTAATATATCTTCGATCATTTTTTTAGTACTTTTTTTTAGATTTAACCCCTACTTTTTTGGAAGACACACAAAATAAGAAGCATATAATTGTTGCTGTTGGAGCCAGTGCTGGTGGCCTAGAGGCTCTTAATGCCTTTTTTAATAATGTAGTTGAAAATTACGATTACAGTTATATAATCATACAACATTTATCGCCAGACCACAAAAGCCTCATGGCAGAATTGCTGTCTAAAAAAACAAATGTTCCTATTATTGCGGTTACTAATGACTCTGAAATAAAGCGGAGTCATATCTATGTGATACCTCCTTCAATGAATCTTATTATTGAAAATGGGCACCTCATATTATTAGACAAACCAGTAGCCAAAACGCTCAATCTTCCTATAGATTTATTCATGAGTTCCCTTGCAGAAGCTTATGGAAAGGAAGCCGTAGGCGTTATATTGAGTGGTACAGGTAGTGATGGTACAAAAGGCGTGCAATCTATCAAAGAACATGGAGGAGTTGTACTTGTACAACAACCAGATGAGGCTAGCTTTGATGGGATGCCTACAAGCGCTATAAATAGTGGTGATGTAGACTATATTGTGCCAGCAGGAGAAATGATAGATGAAATACATCGCTATTTTAATAATGAGGATGCGTTTAATTTTAAGGACGATATTTCTACAGAAGATAATGAACGTTTGCGTTCCATTTTAAATATACTCCATACTAATACTAATATAAATTTCAATTACTATAAGCGTCCTACGATTCTGAGACGAACAGAAAGGCGTATGCAAAACCTTAAAATGGGTAGTTTTGATCAATATATAGCATATCTCAAAATTCATCCAGAAGAGGTTTCTGTGTTATATAAAGAGTTTTTAATAGGAGTCACAAAATTTTTTAGAGATACAAACGCGTGGAATTTACTAGAAGCGGAGACCATACCAGGTATTGTAAGAAATAAAAGGGATGGAGACACTATAAAAATTTGGGATGTGGCTTGCTCTACAGGAGAAGAGGCATATTCAATGGCGATGCTTTTTCAAGAAGAAATAGATCGTCAGGAAAAGGATATAAAGCTTAAAATATTTGCTACAGATATTTCTGAAGAGCACATAGCACTTGCATCTCAAGGAGTTTTTAGTAATACCATTGTTCAAAGCGTTTCTCCTAGTAAATTACAGAAGTACTTTATTAAAGATGGAGAAGAATATAAGGTTGCTAAAGATCTTAGAAAGAAAATTATTTTCTCTAATCATGATATTTTAAAAGACCCTCCATTTAAAAATATGGATATGGTCTCATGCCGTAATCTTTTGATTTACTTAAAGCCAGAGGTGCAAACAGCGGTATTGCATACATTACACTACGCATTAAAACTTAATGGATTTTTGTTTTTAGGTTCAAGTGAGTCTATAACGGCATTGCGTAACTCCTTTGAGACAATCAACGGGAAGCTTAAAATTTTTAAGAATATACATCCTTCGGAGAGATTGCATAGTGAGTTACTTACTTCAAATGCAGATAAGAGTAACTTCATGCTTTCGCGAAAGCAGAAAAAAACGGTAATTCACAAGAAAGAAACATTTACCAATGATATTAAAATGAGTATAAGCAATGTGCTTTTATCTCAATTTGATACTGCTAGTGTATATGTAGATGCAGACTTTAAAGTACTAGATGCTTTAGGTTCTTTTTCTAAGTATGCACAGTTACCAGAAAGCGGTTTTTCTTTAGACTTACTAAAGATGCTTCCTGATAATTTGAAAACGGCAGTAAACTCGGCTGCGAGAAAAGCAAAACGTTCAAAAAAAGATTTTATTTACAACGACGTGATTACCCCAAAAGCAGGTGCCGATACCGTTGTTAATGTAATGGTAAAGCCTGTTTTTCAAAATAACACGAGTGACTGTAACTATGTAGTCACCTTTATTGAAAAGGAATTGAATCCAGATGCAGCTGTAGCTCGTGGTACAATGAATCTTGCAGTAGCTCCAGACGAGCGTATTAAAGACCTTATAGACGAGATAGAAGAAACAAGAGGAGAGCTTAAAAAAGCGCTTGAAGATGCAGAGACTAGTAATGAAGAATTACAAACGCTCAATGAAGAGTTACTTGCCTCAAATGAAGAATTGCAGAGCACAAACGAGGAGTTGCAGAGTGTAAATGAAGAGTTGCATACTGTAAATGTGGAGCATATTGAAAAAATGGATGATCTCGCATTGCTTAATGCAGATATGGACAATATTCTTAATAGTACTCAGATAGCCACGATCTTTCTAGATAGGCAACTTACAATTAGAAAATTCACACCTTCCATACAAGAACATTTCAAGTTAATGAAGCAAGATGTAGGGAGACCCATAGATCACTTCTTAACCCAGTTAGGGACAGGGAGAAAATCGTCACTTAGAAGTAAGATTGAAACTGTGATGAGCACAGGTGAGGTAAATGAAACACAAATTGATAAAAAAGGTGGACGCTCTTATATACGACGTATTTCTCCTTTTTATACAGGGACTAATAAAATAGAAGGATCTGTAATCACCTTTGTAGACATTACTAAAACGGTTGATTCACAAAAGAAATTAAAAGAAAGCCAGCAGAAGTTTAAAGATTTTTATGAAAATGATCCTGTGATGCACGTTAGTGTAGATCCTTCTACAGGGCGTATTGTAGAATGTAATAAAATTTTCATCGAGACGCTTGGCTTAAATTCTCGTAGCGAAGTTGTAGGCAGGCGTATATTTGATTTCTACACAGACGATTCTAAGGCTAAAGGCCTTGGTCTCTTGGATGAGATTCAAAAAACTGGAGTGATAGAAGGTGAGCAAATGACCCTTATAGATACAGAAGGTAACGAGATTCCTATTATTCTTAATTCTGAGCTGGTGATTCCAGAAGAAGGTAACTCGTACTCGCGTTCTACCTTAATAAATATATCAGATCTGCAGCGTGCACAGCAGTTAATGTATGATAAGAATGAAGAGTTACAACGCATTAATACAGACCTAGAACAGTTTGTATCTATATGTTCACATGATTTACAAGAACCTTTGGGTACGATACGCTTTAGTAGTGATGTTATTCTAAAGAAATTTGGAGATGATCTGGACCCTAAGGCTGCCGAATACTTAGGTTACATCTATGGTGCAGCAGGTAGAATGGCAAACCAAATCAAAGGACTTCTTGAGCATAGCCGCATAGGGCAAGAGCTAGAGCGTACGGAAGTAAATGTTCAAGAACTTCTAGAGATTGTAAAGTATGATCTCGGCAAAAGACTGAGAGAGTGCGGAGGTAAAATACACCTTAGTAAAATGCCTACTATCCAGGCGTATAATACGGAATTGAGATTATTGTTCCAGAACTTAATAGGTAACTCACTCAAATATTCAAAGCCAGATATAAGTCCTATAGTGCGTATTTCATCTTTTGAAGATGAAGGGTACTGGACCTTTGTGATAAACGACAATGGTATAGGTATAGCCGAAGAGGATCTTGACCATGTTTTTAAAATTTTTGGTCGAGCATCCACCCAGCATAAATATGAAGGTACTGGTGTCGGTCTTGCACACTGTGAGAAAATTGTAAAACTTCACGATGGCTCAATATGGGTAGACTCTCAGTTAAATGTAGGTAGTACATTTTATTTCAAAATTAAAAAATAAGTGAATTATGGGGAGTCCATCTGCTTTATATCCCAAAAAGATTGACCTAACTAATTGTGATAAAGAACCTATACATCTCATAGGTCGTATACAATCTCATGCGATGCTTTTTGTGATAGATAGCTCATCTTTTGAGATATCACACATATCTGAAAATGTGATTTCTACGCTTTCGCGAAAGCGTGAAGAGTTTTATTCTAAGCGTCTTGAAGATGTGTTGGGACAAAATGGTACACTTATAGAAACATATATAAAAAGTGAAGATAAGACCTCTCTAGAAGTAACTATTGATGATAAACGTTATGTAGTAGTCACTCACCACAACAATCAATTAGTATATATAGAATTAGAGCCCATACAACAGCAAGAAAGTGCTCAATACATGCAACGCCAGTTATCTGAAATTATATCAGATTTAAGTGAGGCTGTTTCTGTCTCTGCAATGTGCGATAAAACAGCAAGACTCATTAAGGGTTTTACTGCATATGATCGTGTAATGATATACAAATTTGACGAAAACTGGAACGGTAAGATTATATCTGAGGCTCGTGAAGAGCACCTTGATAGCTGGATAGGCATGCATTACCCAGCGACAGATATACCACAGCAAGCACGTAAACTGTTTTTAAAACAAGGCGTGCGTATCATTGCAGATGTTGCATCACAGACGGTTCCCGTTTATGCAAAGCCTAGTGCAGAAGATGAGCCAGTAGATTTAGGTCTTTGTGAGTCTCGAGCATCGTCTCCTATACATATAGAGTATTTGGAGAATATGAAAGTAGGAGCAACACTCACGGCAGCAATCGTGAGTGATGGAGAATTATGGGGTTTAATAGCGTGTCATCATTATAGTCCTAAGTTTGTAAACTATTATCAAAGACAAACGGTTAAGTTTTTAACTCAGGTATTTTCTACGCAGCTTACATTAAGAGCGTCAAATGAAGTGCTCAGCCGTATTAACGCAACCTCTGCTATACGAGCTAGCCTTGTAGAGCAAATGAGTGATGGATGGGACGTGGCAAATGGTTTGACACAGAAGTCTACATCAATGCTCACTATTACAGAAGCTACGGGTGGAGCAGTGTTTTTAGAAAATAATGTGTCCACTGTAGGAGAGACTCCTAGTAATGAAGAAATTACAGCCTTAATAGACTGGATTTATAACACCCAGATGGGCGATATATATACCACTCAAAATATTGCAGAAGAGTATGATAAGGGGGCGGCTTTCGCCAATATAGGCTCGGGATTACTTTGTGTTTTTATCGCAAAAGGAGAAAAGGATTGTCTTCTCTGGTTTAAACCAGAACTTAAACAAGTTATATCCTGGGGAGGAAATCCAGAAAAAGCGATGGAAGAAAAGGCGCAAAATCTAAGCCCTAGGAAATCTTTTGAAAAATGGAATAAAGAGCAAGTAAATACATCGCTTCCTTGGAAAGATTATGAAATAGCTTCTGCTCAAGCACTCAAAACAAGTATTTCAAATATTATTATAAGTAGGTATCAAGAGGTAAAACTTCTTAATGATAAACTTAAAGAAGCTTATAAAGAGTTAGAATCTTTTAGCTACAGTGTTTCTCATGATTTGAGATCTCCTTTGCGTGGTATAGATGGTTTTGCACAAATAATTAAAGAAGATTACTTTGAAACGCTGGATGAATACGGGCAAAAAGCCATTCAAACAATTATCGACTCTACAAGCAAAATGAATACGCTTATAGATGATATCCTTGCATTTTCTGGAATAGGTAAAAACCAGATAGCTATGGGAGTCTTTTCTATGAAAGATCTAGTAGAAGAGGTAGTTGCGTTTTTGCAAGTAGATATGAAGTACAAAGACGCAAAATTTGTTATTGACCCAGAATTACCTGACGCCTTTGGAGATCGAGGTATGATTTTTCAATTGCTTAATAATCTTATAGGCAATGCTCTTAAGTATTCTCAAATGGTAGAAAAGCCTATTATAGAAGTAGGTTTTGATAGTAGTGAGTCTCCTTCGGTGTACTATGTAAAGGATAATGGCATAGGTTTCAACAATAAGTATAACGAAAAAATTTTTGGAGTGTTTAATAGACTTGTAAAGGACGAGTTTGAAGGTTCGGGTATAGGTCTTGCTATCTCTCAACGAGTATTAGAAAAGCATCAAGGTCGAATCTGGGCAGAAGGTAAGATTGATGATGGAGCCACATTTTATTTTCAACTTCCCACTAGATAATGAAGGGACTTATAGTATCTGTAGAAGATAATGCCACAGACAGTGCATTAATGAGTCGTGTTTTTGATAAAGAAATGCCCCTTGTTGAAGTTCGCTTTATAGATGATTCCTTAGAAGCTCTATCATGGTTTAAGGCTTATGATGATGTGAGTCGCATACCAGATCTTATATTGTTAGATATAAAAATGCCTAGATTAAATGGCTTAGACTTATTAAAGGAAATAAGAAAAATAGAGCTATTTAAATATGCACCTATCGTTATGATGAGTTCATCAGATCAAATAAGTGATAAGGATAAGGCTTATCTCAATGGAGCGAATAGCTACCTAGAAAAGCCTAAAAATTATGCCGAGCTAAAGGAGCGAATTCCTATTGTCGCCAAATATTGGTTAACATTAAATAAATAACTATGTCAACAGAAGTACATATACTACTTGTAGAAGATACAGACTCAGATGCTGCCCTTATTACAAGGCAAATTCACAAGTTAGATAAAGCATATAAAGTGCAGGTTGTTGATAATCTAGCAGATTTAGAGGTTGCAATAAAGACTTTTAATCCGCAAATGATAATTTCAGATTATAATTTGCCTACGTGTTCTGGGATGGAAGTGCTAGAAGTTGCTAGAAGTAAATCTCCTACTGCCACCTTCTTGTTTGTTACGGGCACTCTTCAAGATGAAGAACTAGCAGCAGAGACTATTTTAAATGGTGCAGATGGCTTTATTTTAAAAAGACACATGGGTGTACTTGCTTCTAAGCTGGCTCTACATATAGATAAAATCAAAAACAGACCTGTTATTGTGCAAAACACTAGAAATCGTATTAAGCAGAGCACAGATCTTGTAAATGATATAAAGGAGTATATGGAAGATATTAATAGAGAAAATATCTCTCATCAAGATCGAATAGCTAAAATAAGAGAGCATCTAGAAAAAATAAAAAACTCATTATAATATTACGGGAATATCCTCCTAAGAAGCAAAGGGGTTCTCGTGAGTATGATGAATAAAAACAAAAACGTAAATTAAAACTAGTATATCAACTTCGTTTATTCGATAAGAAACAAATTTCTAAAAAAAAGTTCTAAAACCCATTCAGATAAGCTGAATGGGTTTTTCAATACTTGAAAGTCAATTTTTTGTAGAAATATTAAGTTTTAATTAACGAATATCTAACACTGTGATGCGGATTTCCGCTTTTGCGAAAGCAAGGCAATTCTTATCTTTCCAGACTGCCTTATAAAGGTAGAATTAAGATTAAATCAATCAATTAGAGAGTATTACTCTCATTATAATACACGCCCACATGGCTGAAGATAAAAAGACTCAAAACAACCAAAAACAAATAAATATAGAACTAGATGAGGCTGTCGCTCAAGGCACGTACTCAAATCTGGCAATAATAAATCATTCTGTTTCAGAATTTGTAGTAGACTTCGTAAATATTATGCCTGGCACGCCTAAGAGTAAGGTGAAGAGCCGCATCATATTAACTCCACAACATGCTAAAAGGCTTGCTAAGGCACTTGCAGAAAATGTAAAACGTTTTGAAAATGCCCATGGTGTTATAAAGGATTATGAGAGACAACCTGTTCCATTAAATTTTGGACCTACAGGTCAGGCTTAATTTTATTTAATTGGTATGGTTTATGATGAACTAGTTAATTCTCTATTAACTAGGTTATAAGCGTGGTTAAATTTAACATATGAATAGTTTACTTATAAAAACATCCCTATGATTTTAGAAGCACTTAAGAATGGAACAACATCAATTCATGACGAAATAGAAAGGAATAACTTAACTAATTTTATCATGGATGGTTCAATTGATCAAGATCAATATGAAACATTATTACGTCATAATTTTAAAGTATATAAAGCCGTCGAAGATTTTATAAATGGTCGCTACGAAATGTTGCCACTAGGATTAAAGTCATTTGCAGGTTATGAAAAGACAAATGCGTTAGCTAAAGATATTACGGCTTTTTCAAGTATGCCGCTGCCTGAGCCTATGAGCATATCGGGAGCTAGAGATCAAGCAACCTTAGTGGGTAAGCTTTACGTTATTGAAGGATCTATGATAGGAGGAATAATGATGAGTAAGAAGCTTCAATCTTGCAGTAATCTCTCTCACATAGAGAGTCATCATTTCTTTAATGGAGACGTAAACGAAGGCTTATTGAGGTGGAATGAATTTAAAGAGGCTGTAGATTCTTTAGACTTCAGCTATGAAGAAATTAAAACTGCTGTAAAAAGTGCAAAAGCTACTTTTAAACTGTTTAAGAAAGCCTACAAGAAAGAGCTTATCTAGCATTCACATATAATTATGCTTTCTGGTTAAAGCTGGGTTAAATGCAGTATGCTTTATTTTTTATAGGAATATATTTCAGACCTTCATGATTCACAAACAGAAATATGAAATCATATAAACTTAAAATAGAGCAAGTAGACGACTTTGTACCAGAAATTGCAGATGCTTTTGGGGTCAATTACACAAACAACTTTGGGGAGTTTGCGATGCAAATTCCTACTCATTTAGGTAAAGGTTTTATAAAGGGTATTAATTTTCCTAACGGTATCGGTCTTCACATCATTAATGGTGATATGATAGACGATACCGAATTTTATTTTGAGAATAATGGGATGAATTCCCTGCGTTTCATTTATTGCATGAAAGGGGAGGTAGGTCATAAATTTTCTAGAGATTCTGAAGAAATGGCCATTAGAAGAGCAGAGCATCTTATTGCAGCGCCTAGATATAATGAAGATCAAGTCTATATTATAAAAAAAGAAAAGCCGGCAATTGTTTGCTATTTGGAAATCAACAAGGCGAAATTTCAAGAGCAGCTTTCTTACGACTTATCAAAGGTGGATGAAGTGTATTATCCATTATTTGCAGATGTTAATGCGCTCACCCAAGTGTGCTACAAAGGATATTACAGTTTGCAAATTTCAGATATCATAGATGATATCTTGACTAACGATGATCAAGGCCTGGTAAGAACAAATTATCTTGGCGCAAAGGCATTAGAGTGTACCTCATTAATGCTCAAGTTATTTAAAGAAGATTCCCTTGAAGGCAAGAGGCATCCTACACTCAGATTGGCAGATCTAGACAATATTGCAGCTGCTGTTCAATACATAGAAAATCATATATCTGAGCTTGTAACCATTCCAGAAATCGCTGAAGTGGTTGGCATCGAGACCTACAGATTGCAAGATGGATTTAAGCGCAATTATGGTATGACCGTAAATGATTATATCAAGGAGTTTAGGCTTAAGAGAGCTTTGACTATGCTTACCTCAGAAGATAAAAATGTATCTGAAGTAGTGTACGCACTTGGCTTATCCAGTAGAAGTTACTTTTCAAAAATATTCAAAGAGAAATATGGCATTAGCCCTTCTTCTCTGCGTAGAAATCCAGAAATCTAAAGTAGTTTTTCTAGTGATGAAGTTGTCCAAGCTTCAGGCTTTGCACTAAACTTAGTTTTCGTCTCTGCCCAGATACCTTTAAAAAGTTCTGAGTTACGATAATTCTGCAGTGCTTCATCAGAGACCCAATGGCTGTGAGTAAAGAAAATACAGGGATCATCTTCCCCACGTAGTAGCTCTAGATATAAACACCCATTAGACGCTCTAATTTTTTCTTTTACCTTCTCAAAATTAGCTAGAAAAGCTGGAATCTCGCTTTCGCGAAAGCGTAATTTTACAAGTCTTACAATCATTTGTCTATAAAATTAATCATCACAGTATCTCTATAGTTGAGGCCAAATAGACTAGCAGCACTTCCTACCGTACTTGGATTACTTTTGTAAATGGCAAGTTCCACATATCCACCAGAGTTAAAGACAGCTAGCTTTTTACCTTCTTCCTCACGTTTAGATTTATCAATAGTAAAGTTAATGGCATCACTGTACTGATTGTGTATTTTTGAAATGTCGGCTCCTCTTGCTTGAAGTCTGTAATCTCTACCTTTCCCTACCTCATCAAATAGCTTTTTTGTGATATTGCTTATCACATTTCCATAGTTGTCTATGTAAATGACATTTCCAGAAATTTGATTTCGTGAGGTGTTTATTACTGGTGAGATTCCCGTAAGTTGTCTTATGGTCTCTATGTTTTTACCGATAACTCCTAAGGTTCCACCACGTGCAATATGACAAGCGGTTTTTACAAAGACGTCAAGAACAGTAAAGTTAGTTTGTGTGCGGTCGTGAATGTTTATTTCTACTTTTTCCTCAGGTACAATATCCTTAGTGAGAAGAGAAATAATACCATTATTTGCACATATAAAATAATGTCCGTCTAGCTTTACAGCGATATGATTTGTCTCTGGAGTGAGCTCACTATCTACTCCTATAACATGTATAGTTCCTTTAGGGAAATTTTGATAAGCATTCTGAATAATGTATGCTGCCTCCATAAGATGAAAGGGAGATACATTATGTGAGATATCTACAATGCGCACTTCTTCTAACTCTGAATAAATAGCACCCTTTACAGCGCCTGCAAAAGGATCTTTCTCTCCAAAATCTGTAGTAAGAGTGATTATTTTCATCGAGTTATGAGTGTGTGCTTACTAGAAAGTATATAAATCTAATATAGTTATAAACTAAAAATGTTCATTATTTCTTAACCTAGAAAAGCGTGTGCCTTGCAAATGATGGTCAAAAAAGACGTATTTTAGTAGTAAACAAAGCTAAAATATTTTACGGACGTATCTCACATAATCTCTCTGCCTTTTGAACGAATTAATCTTAGAACTCTCAGAAATCAACCCGCGCGAATTTTTCGGTCAGCGTAACTCAAATATCGAACTTTTAAAACAGTATTATCCAAAGCTTAAAATTGTTGCCAGAGGTAACAAAATCAAAGCTTATGGTGATGAGGATCTCCTCGAAGAGTTTGATAGGCGTATGACGATGCTTATGGAGCATTTTGGAAAATACAATAAGCTCGACGAGAATTCCATAGAGCGTGTACTCACTAGTGTAAGTAAAGCAGATTATGAAACCCCAGTAGAAAGTGGTGACACACTAGTACATGGTGTAAGTGGTAAACTTATAAAGCCGCAAACTGCAAACCAGCGTAAACTAGTAGAGCTCGCAAAGAAGAATGACTTAACATTTGCCATAGGCCCAGCGGGTACTGGAAAAACATACATAGGAGTTGCTCTTGCCGTACAAGCTCTCAAAGAAAAGAGAGTGAAAAAAATTATTCTCACACGTCCAGCGGTTGAAGCGGGTGAAAACCTAGGTTTTTTGCCAGGTGATCTTAAGGAAAAGCTAGATCCATACATGCAGCCGCTATATGATGCGCTACGTGATATGATTCCTCATGAGAAACTAGAAACATTTATAGAGAAAGGAGTCATACAGATTGCTCCTATGGCATTTATGCGCGGTCGTACTTTAGATAATGCCTTTGTAATACTTGACGAAGCACAAAACACGACCCATGCTCAAATGAAAATGTTCCTTACCCGTATGGGGCGTAATGCAAAGTTTATGATTACCGGAGATCCAGGACAGATAGATTTACCTAGGAGAGTTACTAGTGGTCTTAAAGAAGCGCTGCTTATACTCAAAACCGTTGAAGGAGTTGGTATGGTTTACCTAGATGATAAAGATGTTGTACGCCATCCTCTCGTAAAGAAAATGATTGCAGCATATAGAGAGATAGAAAATAGAAATGATTAATTTTTATTAAGCAGAGTGCTTGATTAAGCATTTAGAATTTTACTTTTGACACTACTAACCACGTTAATGTTTATCTAGAGATAGCAGACGTAAAGACAACTTGAAGTGAATACCATTACAGATACAAATTTCAATTTTCCAGGACAGCAATCTATTTACAAAGGGAAGGTCCGCGAGGTCTATACTTTAGAAAATGATTTATTATTAATGGTGGCTACAGATAGGCTTAGTGCCTTTGATGTGGTAATGCCTAAAGGAATTCCTTTTAAGGGACAAATCTTAAATCAGATTGCGACAAAAATGATGCGCGATACAGAGGATATTGTACCTAACTGGCTTGTGGCTACTCCAGATCCTAATGTTGCGGTAGGAAAGCGATGTGAGCCTTTTAAGGTGGAGATGGTGATACGTGGATACATGTCTGGTCATGCTGCACGTGAGTATAAGGCCGGACGCAGAGTTCTTTGTGGTGTTGCAATGCCAGAAGGGATGAAAGAAAATGATGCATTTCCAGCGCCTATTATTACACCAGCGACTAAGGCAGAGATGGGTGACCACGATGAGGATATCTCAAGAGAGGATATCATAAAAAAGAACATCGTTTCAGAAGAGGATTACTTAGTGCTAGAAGATTACACACGCAAGCTTTTTCAAAGAGGAAGTGAGATAGCAGCATCTAGAGGACTCATATTGGTAGATACCAAGTATGAATTTGGAAAAACAGCAGATGGTGAGATTGTACTCATAGATGAGATACATACACCAGACTCTTCTCGTTACTTCTATGCAGAAGGTTATGAAGATCGCCAGGCCAATGGAGAGGCACAGAAACAACTTTCAAAAGAATTTGTAAGACAGTGGCTTATCTCAAATAACTTTCAAGGTTTAGAAGGTCAGACGGTTCCAGAGATGACAGATGAGTACATAGAGACCGTATCAGAAAGATATATCGAATTATATGAGAATATTACAGGTGACGCTTTCGCGAAAGCGGATACTTCAAATATTCAAGAGCGTATCGAGAAGAACGTGCTCGCATACCTTGCAAAATAACAGCATAGCATTCTAAAAACTAAAAGCCCTTTCGTTACGAAGGGGCTTTTTTTGTGGTACGCTTTCGCGAAAGCGTACTTATATCACTTACTAAAGTCTAATTCAAACTTTGAAATCATTTGTAGTAATACCTCTTCAGTTTCTGTAAAAAATGGTCTTGCACCTTGATGAGCATCTACCTTTTTAAACTCAGCGACGATAGATCCAGACTCGTAGGCATCTACTATTTGAGGATGCACATAGTACTTGCGACATACATTGCGTGTATTGCCTAGAGCTTCTGCAGCTGCATCAAAACCTTTGAGTACGTTAGATTTATTTTCTTTTTCGTCTTCTGTGTAGCCTAGATCATGCACGGTTTCAAAAAAAGTTTTTGTAGCTCCCCAAGTTCTAAAATCTTTCGCCGAAAATAAGTCTCCACTCAGCTCGTGTATATAATCATTTATCATCGTGCTATCTACGCGGTGCTTTTCACCAGCGGCGTCATAAAATTGAAATAACTCCCAGCCAGGTATTTCTTCGCAACGGTTAACAAGCTTTGCGAGTTTCTTATTGCGTAGGGTGATATTGTGCTTTTTACCTTTTTTGCCAACAAACTCAAAGCGGATTTTTTCCTTAGTAGTCGTCACGTGTCGTGTGCGCAAGGTAGAGAGACCGTAGGTTTTATTACGCTTTGCGTAGTAATCGTTACCTATACGTATGTGGGTTTCTTCCATAAGTCTAAGCACGAGTGCAAGCACCTTGCGTTTAGACATATCTGGAGTATCTAGGTCTTGGTCTATGCGCTCTCGTAACTTTGGTAGTGCATTTCCAAAATTTGCCAGTTTATAAAACTTAGTTTGGTTTCTAATTTTTGACCACAGGTCGTGATAGCGGTATACTTTCCTGTTTTTAGCATCTCGCCCTACCACTTGTAAATGTCCATTAGGAGGATACGCAATACGCACTTTCTCCCAGTTAGGCGGTATTACAAGATTATTGATGCGATCTAGCTCCTTCGCGTCCTCAAGAGGTTTATCATTAAAGTAATAATGAAAGTTTTTCTTCTTCTTTTTCCTTCTTATGTTGAGGTCTGCATCAGAGACGTAAATGAGATTTGCTGCGGCTGCAGTTTCCTCTGGGTTTCTCAGGATGTTTTCAATTTGGTTGGCGGTGAGTGTCATAACAGTAAATTTAGTTATGAAAACAAATGACTGTTCAAAAATATATGTGAACGTTTTGGTAAACTGCTCTTAATTTTTGTTACTTCACCATATAAATAAACCTTACATGCAATCACAACCATCATTTTACGATCAGGCTAATGAACTTATAGCAGATTTTTCTAGCGCTATGTGGGGAATCCCGCTCGTATGCTTACTTATAGGTGGCGGTCTGTTTTTGCTCATCTACTCTCGGTTTTTACCGTTTAGATATCTAGGTCATGCTGTTGCAGTACTGCGAGGGAAATATGATGGAGAAAACGACGAAGGAGAGATTACACACTTTCAAGCACTCACTACAGCGCTTAGTGCAACCGTAGGCATGGGTAACATCGCCGGTGTTGCTGTTGCAATTGCAATAGGTGGTCCAGGTGCTGTATTCTGGATGTGGATGAGCGCAATAGTAGGGATGGGAACTAAATTTTTTACAGGCTCTCTAGCGGTAATGTATCGTGGTAAGGATAGTGAAGGCAAATTACAAGGTGGACCTATGTACTTTATTACAGAAGGAATGGGGAAGGCATGGAAACCACTTGCCGTAATCTTTAGTATCGCAGGATTAGTTGGTGCATTGCCGGTTTTTAATGTAAACCAACTCACACAGGCGGTAAATGATATATTACTTGTACCTCAGGGTGTTGAGGTAGGTTTTACTTCGAATTTAATTATTGGTCTTGTGCTTGTCGCAATTACCTCGATTGTAATAATAGGAGGTTTAGATCGTATTTCTAAAACAGCTGCCAAACTTGTTCCAGCCATGGTGCTCATCTATTTTGTAGCAGTAATGGCGATTTTATTTGTAAATATTGACGTGGTTCCTAAGTACTTTAGTTTAATTTTTACAGACGCCTTTTCTGCCGATTTTTATACGGGAGATAAACTGCTAGGAGGCGTTGTAGGTGGTCTCATATTACTGGGTATTAAACGTGGAGCGTTCTCAAACGAGGCAGGAGTAGGTACAGCACCAATGGCCCATGGAGCTGCAAAAACAGCAGAACCTATACGTGAAGGACTCGTAGCAATGCTCGGTCCAGCAATCGATACCATCGTCGTGTGTACTCTTACGGCGCTTGCAATCTTAGTGACAGATGTATGGCAAACCAGTGATGCAAATGGAGTTACGCTTACGGCATCCGCTTTCGCGAAAGCGTTATCACCCGCAGGTAAATACATATTATTATTGTGCATCGCCGTGTTTAGTATCTCATCGCTTTTCTCTTATAGTTATTATGGAACCAAGTGTTTGAGTTTCCTTTTTGGAGCGCACAACAAGAAGTACTATAACATAGCATATATCGCAAGTATCTTGATAGGAGCGACTACATCACTTAGTATGATGATTAATCTCATAGACGGATTTTTTGCCATCATGGCAATACCAACAATGATTGCAACCTTGTATCTCGCACCAAGGGTGATGAAGGAAGCGAGAAGGTATTTTAAAGCTTTAAAAGGATAGAAATATTGATCGTTATTTTTTAAAGTTGGCCAACTGATGAACTAATACTGTAAGACATAAAAAAAGCTAGGTCATTTATTAAATTAAATGACCTAGCTTTTTCTATCTAATATCGTTCTGTTCAATTACACTTGGATCACCCCAAGATTAAAAGGCTTCTCGATAGGAGCGTGGTCTGCGGCTTCGATACCCATAGAGATCCATTTACGAGTATCTCGTGGGTCTATGATGCCGTCTGTCCAGATTCTTGACGCTGCGTAGTATGGTGATACTTGATCATCATAACGAGACTTAATGCGGTCAAAAAGTTCTTTTTCTACCTCTGGTGTAATTTCTTTTCCTTGCTTTTTGAGCGAAGCAGTTTCTATCTGTAGTAATACTTTTGCAGCACTATTACCAGACATTACTGCAAGCTCTGCACTAGGCCATGCTACAATAAGCCTTGGGTCATAAGCCTTACCACACATTGCATAGTTTCCTGCTCCGTAAGAATTTCCTATAATAATAGTAAACTTAGGCACAACCGAGTTTGAAACGGCATTTACCATTTTTGCTCCGTCTTTAATAATACCACCGTGCTCACTTTTACTACCTACCATAAAGCCAGTAACATCTTGTAAGAATACAAGCGGTATTTTTTTCTGGTTACAGTTGGCTATAAAGCGTGTAGCCTTATCTGCACTGTCGGAATAAATTACTCCGCCAAACTGCATTTCACCTTTTTTAGTTTTTACAAGCTTGCGCTGATTTGCAACTATTCCTACTGCCCATCCATTAATGCGAGCATATCCTGTAAGGATTGTTTGCCCGTATCCTTCCTTATACTCATCAAACTCTGAGTTATCTACTAGTCTATCAATAATGTCACGCATGTCATATTGATCTGCACGAGAAGCAGGTAATAGTCCGAAAAGTTCTTCTGGGTCTTTTGCAGGTTTTGCAGATTCTATGCGGTTATAACCAGCCTTTGTATAATCGCCTATCTTACTCATTATTTTCTTAATGGTATCTAGTGCGTCTTTATCGTCTTTAGATTTATAATCTGTAACGCCAGAGATTTCACAATGCGTAGTTGCTCCGCCTAAAGTCTCATTGTCTATAGACTCACCTATTGCAGCTTTTACAAGGTAACTTCCAGCTAGAAAAATACTTCCAGTTTTATCTACTATAAGAGCTTCGTCACTCATAATAGGTAAGTATGCACCACCGGCAACACAACTTCCCATTACAGCAGAAATCTGTGTAATACCCATACTGCTCATCACCGCATTATTACGGAAGATGCGTCCAAAGTGCTCCTTATCCGGGAAAATCTCATCCTGCATAGGGAGATAAACACCTGCACTATCTACTAGGTAGATAATAGGTAGTTTATTTTCCATAGCGATTTCTTGCGCTCTTAGGTTTTTCTTTCCTGTGATAGGAAACCAAGCGCCCGCTTTTACAGTAGCATCGTTTGCAACAATGAGACACTGCTTTCCAGATACGTGACCTATTTTTACAACAACACCCCCAGAAGGACAACCGCCATGTTCTTCATACATACCATCACCTGCAAAGGCAGCAATCTCGATACATTTATCTGGATTATCTACAAGGTAATTAATACGCTCGCGCGCCGTCATTTTACCTTTTGCTTTATGCTTATCTATTCTTTTCTGGCCGCCACCTAGTTTTACTTGCCCTAGGCGTGTGCGCATTTCTGAAAGAAGTAGCTTATTATGATCTTCGTTTTTATTGAATTTTAAATCCATAAAATGTGTGTGTGCTTGAATGTTTTTCTGTCTATAAAGGTAAGTATTGTAGCACAAGCTTGAAATGAGAATTGTAAAAATTACCAGCTACCCAAATTCCAATAAATAACCGATATTTGTAGCTTGCCTTATTACAAAAGATTTTCCCTAAAAATAAAACTATGGGTATGAATAAAAATACCGTTCTGGCTTGGGCCACATTTATAATGATTTTAGTAGGCTTAGGACTTATTGCTCTAGGCGTTTTTAGATATACCGATGTAGCCGGCTGGGGTTTTGCATCTGTAGGTATTGGATTTTTTGCCATTGCCTGGGTATTTAATGCCCTTAAGGGTCGCGTATAATGTGTAAGGATGCTTGAGGATTTTAAGCACCATATCGCACAAGATTTACCATTTCTTCTTGATAGTAAAATACTCGTCACTGTAAGTGGTGGGCTCGATAGTATGCTCTTATTATTGCTATGTCGTCAGGCAGGGCTTGATGTGAGCGTAGCACACTGCAACTTTAATTTAAGAGCTGCAGAGAGTGATGGTGATCAAGCTTTTGTGGCGAGCTACTGCAAGCTCCATAACATTCCTATTTATATAAAAAGTTTTGAGACTACCGCTTACGCGAAAACATCCAAGACATCAACCCAGATAGCAGCAAGAGAACTTCGTTATCAGTGGTTCAAAGAACTTTCGGTTGCCGAAGGTTTTGACTACATTCTTACAGCCCATCATCTAAATGACGATTTGGAGACATTTCTCATTAATTTAGGTCGTGGTACAGGTATAAAAGGACTTACAGGAATCCCTGTGGTAAATGGAGAGATTGTGCGCCCTTTGCTCAAATTTTCGCGAAAGCAACTAAAAAATTATGCTTTAAAAGAAGATTTGCAATGGCGAGAAGATAGCAGTAATGCAACAGATAATTATGTGCGTAACCATTTACGCCACCATGCGATACCAAATCTAGAAGAAGCTCAACCCAATATTCTCAAAGGGTTACAGCACACGCAGGAGCACTTAAAACAAAGTGAACGATTACTGAAAGTTTATACAGCGCAGTTACGACAACAGTTTATGACTGTTTCTAACAGTGATGAAGTCATAGATCTAGTTGAACTAGCAAGTCATCCAGAACCAGAAGCCGTGTTGTATCAATTGTTATCCCCTTATGGATTTACCGCTTGGGATGATATTTATAAGTTGCCACAAGCGCAATCTGGAAAAGAGGTTACGTCGAGTACGCATCGCTTATTAAAAGATAGAGATAACTTGATTATTTCTGTAATTAAAGAGGAAGCAACACGTTCTTATCAATGGCAGCAAGGAAAGGAACTTATTAAAGGAGATTTTGGAATACTGTCTGTAGGAGAAGGAGCTGTTGTGACTAGTTTGTCTAAACAAGAGATTGTAGTAGATGCAGCGCATCTTATCTATCCACTCACCATTAGAAAATGGCAAGATGGTGATTACTTTTATCCTTACGGGATGAAGGGAAAGAAGAAGTTGAGTAAGTATTTCAAAGATGAAAAGTTATCTTTGATAGCAAAAGAAAAGGTCTGGCTTTTATGCAGTGATAATGCTGTGATATGGGTGATAGGCCACAGAGCAGACGACCGTTTTAAAGTAGTTGACACTACACAAAAAACAATAAAATTTTCAATCGTATGACGCGTAAAGCATTCATTATAGCAACTTCTCTACTATTATTTATAGTAAGTGGAGTGGCCGCACAAGGATTTGGCATCACTCAAGTAACACTTGATCCCGTAGCCTGGGAAGGATCTGTAGAGAAAGTATCAGACACGGAGTATGTCTTGCATTACCAAGCCACTGTAGAAGATGGATGGTATATATATGCTCAAGAAACTCCAGCTGGAATTCCTTTTAACTTTGAGTTTTTGCAAAAGGATGCAGGTGTTACTCGTGAGAAATTTGCACGAGAGAGCGAGACCAAAACCGCTTATGATGAGATTTTTGAAGAAGATGTAATTAAATATGCAGGACAGCGCCCTAAGCTATCTATGCCTATTACGCTAACAGATGAGAATATTACCATTGTCAAGTCTGTTATAAACTATCAGGTATGTAAAGAAGTGTGCATTCCACAAGACTTTTATATTGCTCATAACCTCAAAACGGGTAAAGTCAAAGCTTTTACAGACTATAATGAGTTTGAAAATTATGGAGCAACGCCTGCACAAAAAGATAAAGGAGAAGAAGACGAAGAGGAAGGTGTGATAGATGATAATGGTCCTACTAACAAAGGTTTGTGGGCTACATTTTTTCTTTCTTTTCTAGGAGGTCTAGCAGCACTTTTTACACCCTGTGTGTTCCCTATGATCCCTATGACGGTGAGCTACTTTACAAAACAAAGTAAGTCTAGAGCTGCCGGTATACGTAATGCTATCATTTACGGTATATCTATCATTATTATATATGTAGTACTAGGGCTTACAGTAACTGGTATTTTTGGAGCTACAGCAATTGTTGAGGTCTCTACTAGTGTTACTTTTAATCTAGTGTTCTTTATATTACTAGTAGTATTTGCCGTTTCATTTTTCGGAGCCTTTGAGATTATGCTTCCTCAAAAATGGGCAAATAAGATAGACAGCAAAGCAGATCGTGGAGGATTTGCAGGAATATTTTTTATGGCGCTTGCACTAGCTATCGTTTCCTTTAGCTGTACGGGTCCTATAGTAGGCGTTGCACTAGTACAATCTATTACAGAAGGCGGTATTACCCCAGTTATTAGTATGCTTGGTTTCTCTACTGCGATAGCGCTGCCATTTGCATTATTTGCAATGTTTCCAGGGTGGTTAAATAGTTTGCCAAAATCTGGCGGATGGCTTAACACAGTAAAAGTAGTTTTAGGATTTTTAGAGCTTGGACTAGCACTTAAGTTTTTATCAAATGCAGATTTGGTAATTGATGGTCATTACCTAGAGCGCGAGGTGTTTTTAGTATTGCTTATTGCAATCATGGTTGGGCTAGCATTGTATTTATTTGGTAAAATTCAACTATCACATGACACAGAAGTAAAGAATATCTCTGTGGGCAGATTACTACTTGGAATAATGACTACTGCTTTCATTTTATACCTAATTCCTGGATTATGGGGTGCGCCACTCAAACTTATAAGTGGTTTCCCACCGCCTATGAATTATAGCGAGTCGCCTTATGGAATAGGAGGACAGTCTACACTCTCTAATAGTACGGCAGAGTTTCCAGAAAATGCAGAGATAGGACCGCACGGATTATTATCTTTTACAGATTATGAAGCAGGTATGGAGTATGCCCGTAAAGAGAGCAAACCTGTACTGCTAGATTTTACTGGAAAAGCTTGTGTAAACTGTCGTCGTATGGAAGAGCTAGTGTGGTCTAAACCGGGCGTGTTAAATATCTTAAAGAATGATGTTGTTTTGATATCTTTATACGGAGACTCTCAAGAAGAGCTTCCAGAAGCAGAGCAGGGAGTAAGCGCTTCAGGACGTCGCATTAAAACAGTAGGTAATAAGTGGAGTAACTTCCAGATAGAACGTTATAATCTTGTCGCAGCACCATATTATGTAATGCTGGATCATGATGAAAAACCATTAAACAAGCCTATTGCTTACACTCCTGATGCAAAAAAGTATGAAAACTGGCTTAAAACCGCCATCACAACCTTTAATAATCAATAAATGAATTACACCTTTAAACTACTTTGTATAGTATGCTTTTTTGCTTTCGCGAAAGCGTCATCTGCACAATCACGAGAAACTATCTTAGATACCACCTATCAAGTTTCTGAGCATTATAATAAACAAGAAGTGCGCATCAAAATGAGAGATGGAGTACACCTTCATACTACCATTTACTCGCCAAAGGATACCTCAAAATCGTATCCTATTTTAATGCAGCGCACGCCATATAGTTCTAAACCTTATGGAGAAGGGCAAATGCGTACGGCGATAGCTCCTAATGCTTATTTAATGCAGGAGGGTAATATTATCGTATATCAAGATGTGCGTGGTCGCTGGATGAGTGAAGGTAAGTATGATAACATGCGAGCATTTATTCCTAATAAAACAGGAACTCAAATAGATGAAGCGAGTGATACCTATGATACGATAGAATGGTTAGTAAATAACGTAGAGAATAATAACGGAAACGTAGGTACATGGGGAATTTCTTACCCTGGGTTCTATGCAACTTATTCTTTGTTGAGTGGTCACCCAGCTTTAAAAGCAGCATCTCCACAAGCATGTATAGGCGATTTCTTTTTTGATGATTTTCATCATAACGGAGCTTATTTGTTAAGCTACTGGAGAGCAACTGCAGTTTTTGGTTACCAGAAAGATGCTCCTACTACAGAGTCTTGGTATGATTTTCCAGAGTTAAATAGCGATGACCAGTTTGACTTTTTCTTAAAAACGGGACCTTTATCAAACTTGGATAAGTATTACGATGAGACTAATGAGTTCTGGACGCAATTAAAGGAACATCCTAACTACGATGAGTTTTGGAAATCAAGAGGAATTATCCAGCACTTAGAAAATATTGAGCCTGCAGTGATGGTTGTAGGCGGACTTTACGATGCCGAAGATTTATATGGACCTTGGGAAACTTATAAAAATATAGAGAAGCGTAGTAATAACTATAATACTGTTGTTTTTGGACCTTGGAGTCATGGAGACTGGGCTCGTAATAAGCCGAGACAAGCAGTGGGTAATGTATATTTTGGTGATAATATTTCAGATTATTTTCAAAGAGATATTGAGACAAAATTCTTTAATCACTTCTTAAAAGGCGGTGATAAAGACGGAGTAACAGGATTGCCAGAAGCACATGTGTTTGATTCAGGAAGTAAAGAGTGGAACTCTTTTGAGCAATGGCCTCCTAAAAAGGCAATGCCGGCTTCATTCTTCTTAGGGAAAGATAATGCACTTACTGGAAGCGCTTCTAGTAAATACGATGCTGAGAAGTTTGTGAGTGATCCATCAAATCCTGTTCCGTATGCAGAGGGTAAAAAGATGGTATTTACACCACGTAAATATATGTCTGATGACCAACGTTTTGCTGCGCAAAGAGAAGATGTATTGGTATATGAAACACCGGTACTTGATGATGATTTGACGCTAGTAGGAGATATCATGGCAAAACTTAATGTAGCCACTACAGGAACTTCTGCAGATTGGATTGTAAAAATCATAGATGTATATCCAGACGATGTTTCTAATACTCAAGAAACAGAAGAAGGAGTAGAGATGGCAGGCTATCACCAGATGGTACGTAGTGAGGTAATGCGCGGTCGTTTTAGAAAAAGCTTTGAACGTCCTCAGCCATTTGTTGCAGGAGAGAAAGATGAGGTTTTTGTTAAGCTACAAGACGTGCTTCATACATTTAAAAAGGGACACAAATTGCAAGTACAAATACAAAGCACTTGGTTTCCTCTTATAGATTTAAATCCGCAAACGTATGTGGATAATATCTTTGAGGCAAAAGAAGAAGATTTTACTAAGCAAACACATAGTGTGTTCCACTCTTCAAAGATTGAATTTAATATTCTTACCAAGTAAGAGTACTAATCACAATAATCAAAAAAGCCTGAGAAATTCATTTCTCAGGCTTTTTTGTATAAGAATAGTTGTAAAAAGAAAAACACCCCTGCAAAGCAGGGATGCCTTTCACCCCTAAATTCATGATAGCTAAATGAATAGCTCACAGTCCCCTAATCTCTTAGGTGCGCCAAATATAGCCTACATTTTCTAGTTAGCGATAACTTTTCTCGGTAAAAAGTTAATTTTTAATGATTTAAAAAGAAAAGCACCTCTGCGAGTGCAGAGATGCCTTTCACCCCTAAATAATGTCTACTATATTATGATATTCTTAATATGACTTGTTGTGTATAGTTTTTTTTATAATGGATTAAGAATCCCATTATTTATTGTAAAAGTAGGATGATTTTGCAAGATGCTGTAGGGGTGTTTGCCCCTAATACAGCTTATTAAAATTGTAGGTGTTGATTACCAGAGTAATACCTATATTTATGCAAACAATTGATTAGATGCTAACTAAGGTTTATGGAAGTGCTGTTTTTGGGGTAGATGCTACTACAATTACAATAGAGGTAAATGTAGATAAGGGAGTAGGCTACCACTTAGTAGGGCTACCGGATAATGCAATTAAGGAAAGCAGTTATCGTATTGCAGCAGCATTACAAAACAATGGTTATAAAATACCAGGGAAGAAACTTATTCTTAATATGTCTCCGGCAGACTTACGCAAAGAAGGATCTGCATATGATTTACCTCTTGCTACAGGCATACTTATCGCCACCGAACAAATTAAAGGAGATGAGGTAGAGAAGTATATCCTTATGGGAGAACTTTCTCTCGATGGAGGTCTACAGCCTATTAAGGGAGCTTTGCCTATTGCAATAAAAGCACGCGAAGAAGGGTATAAAGGCTTTATTTTACCAGCCCAAAATGCAAAAGAAGCAGCAATTGTAGATGGACTTGATGTGTATGGTGTAGAAAACATAAGTGAAGTAATTGCTTTTTTTGATAAAGGAACACCTCTTGAAGCTACCGTTATAGATACTAGAGCAGAGTTTTATAAAAACCTAGAGCATCCGGAGTTTGACTTTGCAGATGTAAAAGGTCAAGAATCTATTAAGCGCTGTATGGAAATTGCGGCAGCAGGAGGTCATAATATCATACTTATAGGGCCACCAGGATCTGGTAAAACCATGCTTAGTAAAAGATTACCTAGTATTTTACCTCCTATGTCCCTTAGAGAAGCGCTTGAAACCACTAAAATTCATTCTGTAGTAGGACGAGTTAAGGAGCATCAAGGTCTTATGTCTGAGCGACCTTTTAGAAGTCCGCATCATACTATAAGTGATGTGGCACTTGTGGGTGGTGGTGCTTACCCTCAACCTGGTGAGATATCTTTATCTCATAATGGTGTTTTATTCCTAGATGAATTGCCAGAATTTAAGCGTTCGGTATTAGAAGTGATGAGACAGCCACTCGAAGATAGAGAAGTTACTATATCCAGAGCGCGATTTACGGTTACTTATCCTTCTAGTTTTATGCTCGTAGCGAGTATGAATCCTAGTCCTGGAGGCTATTTTAATGATCCTAACGCTCCGGTTACGAGCAGTCCAGCAGAGATGCAGCGCTATTTAAGTAAAATATCAGGGCCACTTTTAGATCGTATTGATATTCATATAGAAGTGACTCCTGTTCCTTTTGAAAAGCTTAGTGATGAGACGAAGGCAGAGTCAAGTGTTGATATACGCAAACGTGTTACAGCAGCGAGAGAATTGCAGGTAGAACGCTTTCGCGAAAGCGTAAAAACCAACTATAACGCTCAGATGAATGTGAAGCAAATAAGAAAATATTGTGCACTTGACGAAGCTTCAAAAGAGTTATTAAAAATTGCGATGGAACGTTTAAATCTATCTGCCAGGGCTTATGATCGTATTTTGAAAGTGTCAAGAACCATAGCAGATCTTGAAGGTGCTGAGATCGTGACAGGTACTCATATATCTGAGGCAATACAATATAGAAGCTTAGATCGAGATGGTTGGTTAGGTTAATATTTTCATAATTAGCCAAATTATAAATTGCGTATATTTGCACTTTATCGATTAAATAGCGTATTTAATCGATAATATATTCAAAAATTGTATTTTGTGATAACAGTAAGAGTGTCCGTTTTTTTTTAATAATATCTTTGAATAACATGATAGCACCCCCTTACTATGATATCACAAAAAAAATCTCTAGACCAGACCGCTCAAGATGCAGTAAGCCTCAATAGTTTAAAGAAATTCTTGGAACAAGTTGAAGGATTTTTCTTTAGAATCCAGTTTGATAAGATTTCTAAAACATATTCGTTTCCTTTTATCACACAAAATGCAGAATCACTATACGGACTTACCCTAGAATACCTTCAAGACAATGCACATGTAATATCTGATTTGATATATGTAGATGATAGAAAATTAGTTCTAGACGCTATTTATGAATCTATGCAAACCTCTAATCCTTGGATTCAGCAATTTAGATTTCTTTTACCATCAGGGGCTCACGGATGGGTAAAAATACATGCAACACCAGAAAAGCTTTCTGAGAATGTAATAAGCTGGCATGGCTATGCAACAGATATAACTGAGATGAAAAATACTCAGTTAGAACTGCTCAAAGTTAAAGATCGATTTGAGTTTGCTCTCGAAGGATCAGAAATAGGAGTTTGGGATTGGGATATTGAAAATGACGAAGTTTACTATTCAGATAAGTCATTAGAATTCTTAGAGATTCCTAGAGACAGACTTTTGCTTAGTGATAGTACATGGACAGATAAAGTTCACCCAGATGACAAGCAAATGTACTTTGATGATATGAATGCATACTTTGAGGGGCGTACAAAATACTACTCTGGACAGCACCGTATATTTTCTTCAAGTGGTACTTATAAATGGATTCAAGATAAAGGCAAAGCTGTTGAGTGGGATGAGAAAGGAAAACCATCTCGCATGATAGGAACTCATGTTGATATTACTGCGATGAAGGAGTTTGAAGAAGGTGTTGTAAGTAAAAACAAACTTATAGAAAGCCATAATGGACGTCTCAAAAACTTTGCACTCATAGTATCACATAATTTGAGAACACATGCAGGAAATCTCAAAAGTATTCTGCAGCTTATAGATGATGCCGAGAGTCCAGAAGAGAAGAAAGAGCTAGCTCCTTATCTTAATGATATCTCAGATGGTTTAAGTGGTACCATTAGTAATCTTAATGATATAGCTTCTTCAAATAGAAACTTGTCAGACAAGCCTAAACTTATTCTCTTGAGAGAATATATAGATAAAACAATCAATACACTTCAAGCTCAAATAACTGAGAAGGATGTTATTGTGTTATGTGATATTCCTAATGATATCCAGATTACTTACAATGCTGCATATTTAGAAAGTATTTTGTTTAACCTAATATCAAATGCGGTTAAGTATAGTGATAATAATAGGCAGTCTATCGTTACTATTAATGCAGAGATGATATCCATAAACGATCTATTATTATCTGTAGAGGATAATGGATTAGGTCTTGATCTCAATGCAAATGGAGGTAAACTATTTGGGCTTTATAAAACATTTCACCGCAATGAAGATGCAAAAGGCTTAGGCTTATTTATGACCAAAAACCAGATAGAAGACATGGGTGATGAGATAAGTGTTTCTAGTGTAAAAGGCGAGGGGTCTATCTTTAGCGTACTTTTTAAAAATAAATTACCGTAGGTTATTATATCAGGTGTTCTCCGTACTTTGTGGTTATCATATAGATAATCATAATATATTGAGTGCAATAGATGAATAATAAATTCAAATTATCAGGTCCTGGTGTACTAGTAGCTGCCGCCTTTATAGGTCCGGGAACAGTCACTGTATGTACAATTACAGGAGCTACCTATGGATTTACACTCCTATGGGCTATGGTATTATCCATTATAGCTACCATAGTGTTACAAGAAATGGCAGCTCGCATAGGTCTTGTATCTGGTAAAGGGCTATCTGGCGTTATAAGAGATTCATTAACTAATAAAATTACACGAACTTTTGCAGTTATCTTAATGCTTAGCGCTATAGCGATAGGCAATGCAGCATATGAGGCAGGTAATATAAGCGGAGGAGTTCTAGGTATAGAAGCACTCGGGTTTTCGAGCTCATTAAGCTTGGGTACTTTGGATATTAATAGTTGGTCTTTAGTGCTAGGAATCCTCGCTAGCATCATCCTATTTATTGGAAATTATAAAGTGCTAGAGCGCATACTGGTCACACTTGTTATTATCATGAGTATAGCTTTTGTAACGACGGCATTTGTGACAAAGCCAGATATACTAGCTGTTTTAAAAGGTAGTTTTATTCCATCTTTTCCAGATGGTAGCTTACTCACCATAGTTGCACTGGTAGGTACTACGGTAGTTCCTTATAATTTATTTTTACATGCTTCATTAGTTAGTGAGAAGTGGCGTAATGAATCAGATTTACCAGCGGCACGTCGTGACACTATTGTTGCAGTAATTTTAGGAGGTTTGGTTAGTATGGCCATCATTATTTGTGCAGCAGCCATACAAGGAAGCGAGATAAAAAACGCAGCAGATCTTGCTCAGAGTTTAGAACCACTTTTTGGAGATTATGCGCGGTATTTTATTGGGCTAGGATTAGGAGCGGCAGGCCTAACCTCTGCTATCACAGCACCTCTTGCAGCAGCTTATGTTGTGCAAGGTTGTTTAGGTTGGGAACGAGATCTTAAATCTGTGAAGTTTAGAGCAGTCTGGCTTACTATACTTATACTTGGTATCATTTTTTCATCTATAGGGTACAGCCCTGTAGAGATTATTCAGTTTGCACAAGTAGCAAATGGTGTGTTATTACCCATAATTGCAGGTTATTTAATCTGGATAGTAAATAAACGCGAAGTACTAGGTAATTATGTAAACTCATCACTCCAAAATGGAATTTCAATCGTTATTTGGTTAATCGTTTTTGTACTAGGTGCGCGCACTATCTTAAAAGTATTTGGACTATTATGATGCATATAGATCTCAACAGCGATGTAGGTGAAGGTGTAGGGAACGAGGCTCAGTTAATGCCATATTTGAGCTCTTGTAACATCGCTTGCGGTGGTCATGCAGGAGATATTGCAACGATGCTGGAAGTTCTCGCTTTCGCGAAAATATCTAATGTGAAAATTGGTGCTCATCCTAGTTACCCAGATCGCAAGAATTTTGGTCGTGAGGCAATGACTATTTCTCATGAACTTTTAAAAGAGTCAATAACTTCTCAAATTAAACTTCTTATTAGTTTAGCAGCAAAAAGTGGACAATACGTACATCACGTAAAACCACATGGTGCGTTATATAACGAAGCTGCCAAAAATGAAGAAATAGCTCATCTCATTATAGATACCATACTTGAGATAGATGACCGTCTTGTACTATATGTACCTCATAATTCTGTAATCGCATCGCTAGCTGTTTCAAAACTAGCTATAAACATAGAAGGTTTTGCAGATAGAAATTATAATGATGATTACTCACTAGTATCTCGTAGTTTACCAGATGCGGTATTAACATCTCATAACGCAATCTTACCTCACGTATTACGAATGGTAAAGCAGCGCCAACTAAAAACAATAAACAATCTTACACTTCCTTTTGACGTAGATACACTTTGCGTTCACGGCGATACAGAAAATGCATTACAGATTGTAAAAGAAATTCACCAGGCTTTTGCTCAAGAGAATATTTTAATAAAGTGATGCGCCAGTATGATTTTCATATAAGTAGGTTAGGAGACTATTCTTTGTTAGTTCAAATAGATAGTGCTCCGTCTAAAGATCTTTTGAATTGGTTGCTCATTAAAAAAGCAGATTTGTCAAAACTGCTTAATGCTGAGGTAGTGCACACATATAATGAGTTGCTAGTTAAAGATTGTATTTCTGCAAATACGCGCATACAATCTTTAATTAATAAAGTATCAGCAGCGCTTAATGTTCTAGTGTCTAACGATGATTATAATAGCGTCCTACATCAAATCCCTGTTTGTTATAGTAGCAAGTATGCTCCAGATCTAGAGGAATATGCATCCCAAGTAAAATGCACAATACCTGAGATTATAGAGATTCATACGAGTAGAGAGTATCCTATCTACTTTTTAGGATTTCTTCCGGGTTTCCCATATTTAGAAAATCTCGATGCTAGATTACATCTTGATAGAAAATCTGTTCCATCGCAGTCAATACCAAAGGGAAGTGTTGCCATTGGAGGAACTCAAACTGGTATTTATCCTCAAGATAGTCCTGGTGGCTGGCATGTCATTGGGAGAACTCCTATTTCGCTATTTGACGCTACAAAAGCAAAACCCAGCCTATTTAAGGCAGGTGATGTGATTAAATTTTATGCCATTAATGAGGCTGATTTTGAGAAGATAGCAATGTCTAATAATTTATGAAACCTTCTATTTCCATACTGCACCCAGGATTTTATACAACTGTCCAAGATCATGGTAGAGCAGGCTACGCACATCTAGGAGTTCCACAAAGTGGTGCTATGGATAAACATGCTTTTATGATTGCAAATGCTATTCTCAATAATACACCTGACGCAGCAATGCTAGAGTGTACTTTATTGGGACCTACTATAGTATTCAATCATGATGTCTACTTTGTAATTACTGGTAGCAATGCAGGAGCTACGCTAGATGGGGCTCAGGTAATGGAAGGCATTCCTGTTTTGGCGAAAGCCAAACAAGTATTAAAAATGTCTAAAATAAGCGGAGGATCTAGAAGCTATCTCGCATTTGCAGGAGGACTAGATTCTCAAAATATATTGGGTAGTAAAAGCTGGTATTACCCACTCACACCACAAGGAAAGCTCACCGTAGGGATGGAGCTACCTTTAGGTATCTCGAGATATGGTGCGTCAAAAAATGCACATCTCAAGATGCAATCACAATCTGGGGTAATAAATTCATCTATAGCTACTATTAATGTGTATACGGGTCCTGAGTTTTCAAAGCTCACTTATAACCAGCAACAACAATTAAGTAATCATGTATTTACGGTTTCAAATCTATGGAACAGGATGGCAATACAACTTGTTGAGATATTACCAAACGCGCTAAAAAGTATATATACAAGTCCCGTTATACCAGGAACAGTGCAGCTCACACCTTCTGGAAAATTAATTATTTTAATGAATGACTGTCAGACTACAGGAGGTTATCCTCGAGTGTTACAAGTAGTTGACAGTGATCTTAATAAACTGGCGCAAATGCAGCAGGGTAGTCAGTTTTTATTGAACGTTACTTGATTTTCTATGTTCCATGACAATATCACTTAGTAATTGCACCACGTCTCCTGTGCCTAACATTTCGTCAAGTTTTAAAGCATCTTTTTTAATAGCATCGTGCTTCATCATTGTTGTCCACAGGTTGTTGATATAATCTGCGTAGTCTTGATCTTCATTCCAGTGAGTAAGTTCAAGGCGACGACTGCGGGCATAGATTTTTTGTAAATTCAGTTTGCAAAAAATTAGGGTTGATTGCATAATAATTGGTCTGGCTTCTTTTAAACGTTCGGTTTTTGTTGGTCTTCCCATAAGAATATTATTGTGGGGGGAAAATTGAACATACGTAAAAGTACTAGGGAAGTGATTATTTTAGTAGGGGTAAATGCCCTTATTTTATTGTTATAGGTAAAATACTACAACCAGTTCATAAACTTCTTGAGTACACCTATTTTCCCTTTGTAAGGAGCATAACGCATGGGTATATCTATCCATGTTCCACGACTTACAATTGCCTTTGCATGACTAAAGGTGTAAAAGGATTTCTTGCCATGATAGCTTCCTATTCCTGAGTGACCTACTCCTCCAAATGGTAACTTATCATTTACAAAATGAACAAGCGTATCATTCATAGCACCTCCGCCAAAAGAGAAGTTGTTATTAAACCATTTTTTAAAAGATCGCTTTTCAGAAAAAACGTAAGCGCTCAGTGGTTTCTCCATAGAATTTATAATTCTTGAGATGTCCTCTTTGTTTTCATAAGTAAGTACAGGAAGAATTGGGCCAAAAATTTCATCCTGCATTGCTTTGTCTTTTACAGTAACATTATCAAGCACCGTAGGGGCAATGTAAAGTGCATCCTTATCAGTATTTCCGCCTTTAAATACCGTGGCGTTTTCAAGCATGCTTGAAAGTCTATCAAAGTTTTTCTCACTAATGATTCTTGCAAAATCTGGAGATATTGCAGGATCTGCACCATAAGCATTTGTGATTTCCACATCTAGTGCGGTGAGCAACTTATCTTTTATAGAAGTATGCGCGAGGATATAATCTGGAGCGATACACGTCTGTCCAGCATTTACAAATTTACCCCACACAATTCGCTTTGCTGCTAGTTGTATTTTAGCAGATTGATCAACGATGCAAGGGCTTTTTCCTCCCAGCTCAAGAGTTACTGGAGTAAGATGCTCTGCAGCTGCTTTGTAAACTATTTTCCCCACGGGGACACTTCCTGTAAAGAAGATATAATCCCATCGTTGTGCCAGTAATTCTTGCGCAACCTCCTTAGCTCCTTGGACAACTGCTACGTGTCCTTTTTCAAAAACTTCGGCAATGATCTTAGCTAATAGTTCTGATGTTTTAGGAGTGAGTTCGCTAGGTTTTAATACAATGGTATTACCAGCTGCTATTGCGCCCACTATTGGTCCTACGGCAAGCTGGAAAGGGTAATTCCACGGGGAAATTACGAGCGTAGTGCCATAAGGTTCATATATAATTTTATCACTGGACGGGAAATTTAAAAGCGAGGAAGAAACCTTTTTTGGCATCTGCCATTTCCAGATTTCTTTAATGGCTTTATTGAGTTCCATCATGACAATACTCACTTCTGTAGCAACACTTTCAAAAGCTGGTTTTTTAAAATCGGCAGTGAGGGCATTGATAATCTCTTGCTCGTGGTTTTTTATGCTTTCGCGAAAGCGTACCAAACAATCTTTTCTAAAAGCAATACTCTTAGTTTGTCCAGTTGCAAAATAATCTCTTTGTGTCTCTAGTAGTTGAGGAATAGTCACGGCAGTGTGTTTTTACCAAAAATAGGGACTTATTAAGGGAGCCTTGGTGATTTTCTGAAAGATTTAATATAAAGTATTGCCTAAGGATATTGCTATTAACTTAAAAGGTGAAGTATTGAGTTCTTTTTAATTTGTTAAGTATGAATTATATAACGCTGTTTCTCTATTAAATAAGTCGGTACATTCTTGTAGAAGTATGTTTTTAATTTAATTAAGTATTTGTAATTCAGCGCTTTAAGTGTATATATGCTAAGTTGGTTATCGGCAGCTTTATTATTATAAACTCCCTAGTTGATATTAGAATAATAATTTTATCAATTCCAAACACACTATACTTTTGAAGGAACTTAATAAATACAGCAAAGCGGTCACTCAAGACCCTACGCAGCCAGCAGCTCAGGCTATGCTTCACGCAATAGGCCTCACAGACGAAGATTTTAAAAAACCACTTGTAGGTATTGCTAGCACGGGTTACGAAGGTAACCCCTGTAATATGCATTTAAATAAGCTAGCTGTCGATATTAAAAAGGGTGTACAGACATCTGATTTAGTAGGTTTGATTTACAATACAATAGGTGTAAGTGATGGTATATCGATGGGAACTCCCGGTATGCGATACTCTCTACCTTCTCGTGACATCATAGCCGACTCCATGGAGACGGTGGTGCAAGCAATGTCTTATGACGCGCTTATTACAGTTGTGGGATGTGATAAAAATATGCCTGGAGCTTTAATGGCACAGCTACGCTTAGATAGACCATCCATACTTGTTTATGGAGGAACTATCGCACCAGGCTGTCATGAAGATAAGAAGCTAGATGTGGTATCTGCTTTTGAAGCATGGGGAGAGAAAGTAGCAGGAGCCATAAGCGAGAAAGAATTTAAGACAGTAGTAAAAAAAGCGTGTCCAGGAGCTGGAGCATGTGGCGGTATGTATACTGCAAATACAATGGCTTCTGCTATAGAAGCCTTAGGAATGAGCTTGCCATATACTAGTTCAAACCCAGCAGTTTCTCCAAATAAAACAGCAGAATGCGCTAGAGTAGGAGCTGCTTTGAGAAACTTGATAGAAAAAGATATTAAGCCCTCAGATATTGTGACGCGTAAGTCATTAGAAAACGCAGTAAAATTAGTAACTGTTTTAGGCGGATCTACAAATGCAGTATTGCATTTTCTTGCAATCGCGAAAGCAGCACAAATCGATTTTAAATTAGAAGATTTTCAAAAAATAAGCGATACGACTCCTTTTCTAGCAGATTTAAAGCCTTCTGGAAAATACTTAATGGAAGACCTTCACAACGTAGGTGGTGTTCCTGGAGTGTTAAAATATATGCTCGATCAAGGGATGCTTCATGGAGACTGCATGACGGTAACAGGTAAAACTATTGCAGAAAACCTAGCAGAGGTAGATCATCTAAAAGCACATCAAGATGTAATTCATACCGTAGAGAATCCTATAAAAGCTACAGGGCACATCCGTATACTGTATGGAAATATAGCAAGCGAAGGTTCGGTTGCAAAGATCACTGGGAAGGAAGGATTACATTTTCGCGGAAGCGCACGTGTATTTAATGGTGAGTATGAGGCAAACGCAGGGATAGGTGCAGGTAAGGTGAAGAAAGGAGATGTTGTAGTAATACGATATGAAGGGCCGCAAGGTGGTCCAGGAATGCCAGAAATGCTGAAACCTACAGCAGCAATCATGGGCGCAGGACTTGGTAAAGACGTAGCACTTATTACAGATGGACGATTTTCTGGTGGAACACATGGTTTTGTAGTGGGACATATTACTCCAGAAGCACAGACAGGTGGTGGTATTGCGCTCATAAATGATGGAGACATCATTGTTATTGACGCAGAAAAGAACACTATAAATATGGAAATAAGTGAGGAAGAACTTGCAAGCCGTAAAGCAAACTGGATTGCTCCTCCACTTAAAGTACAAAGAGGATCGCTCTACAAATATGCAAGAATGGTTTCCTCTGCAAGTGAGGGCTGTGTTACTGATGAGTTTTAAGACAATAACAAGGAATTACCTGCGAGTTTTTCCTTTTGTATTGTACAAAGGACACTGAAAGAGTTTACAGCTTAAAGAAGATAATAAACAAGGGCACGTTTAAAAATAATGCCACATAAATACCTGTATATGGAGACAAAAACCATACATAATCCAGCAAAGACAACTACCACGATGAGCGGTAGCGAGGCATTAATTCACTGTTTACTGGCAGAGGGAGCAGATTTAATTTATGGATATCCCGGAGGGGCGATCATGCCATTCTACGATCAGTTGCATATACATCAAGATAAGATACATCACGTACTCACACGTCATGAGCAAGGTGCGACGCATGCTGCACAAGGGTTTGCTAGGGCAACTGGAAAAGTTGGAGTTGCTATTGCGACTTCAGGACCAGGAGCCACAAACCTAATAACAGGTATTGCAGATGCCCAGATAGATAGCACACCTATGGTTTGTATTACTGGGCAAGTAGGCTCACACCTATTAGGTAGTGATGCTTTTCAAGAGACAGATATTATAGGGATTTCTACACCTGTTACAAAGTGGAATCATCAAATTACAAGTGCTAAGGAAATACCAGAAGTACTGGCAAAAGCTTTTTATATAGCGCGTTCTGGAAGACCAGGACCTGTATTAATTGATATAACAAAGGATGCCCAGTTTGAAGAATTTGAATTTTCTTATGAAAAATGCGAACACATACGCAGTTATGTGCCCGTACCAGAAGTAAAGGAAGAACAATTACAAGCAGCTGCAGAGGCTATTAATAATGCAAAACAACCCATGATTGTATGGGGGCAAGGCGTTATTCTTGGTGAGGCAGAAGAGGCCTTTAAAGCCTTTGTAGAAAAATCTGGAATCCCAGCTGCGTGGACAATCCTTGGAGTATCTGCAATTCCTACAGACCATCCGCTTAATGTGGGTATGGTGGGGATGCATGGTAATTATGGGCCTAATGTACTTACTAACCAATGTGATGTATTAATTGCAATTGGGATGCGTTTTGATGATCGAGTGACGGGCAACCTTGAAAGCTATGCAAAGCAAGCTAAGGTGATCCATTTTGAAATAGATCCAGCAGAGGTTAATAAAAATGTAAAAGCAGACATACCAGTATTAGGTAATTCTAAAGATACGCTTGAACGAATATTGCCGCTGATAGAAAAGAAAGAACATACTACGTGGCATCAAAAATTTAAAGATCATTACAACATAGAATTTGATAAAGTAATAAAGAACGACATTCACCCTACAAAGGAAGGATTAACCATGGGGGAGGTAATCGAGCTTATCAATACTAAAACAAATGGTGAGACCATTATTGTAAGCGATGTGGGACAACACCAGATGATTGCTTGTCGTTATGCAAACTTCAAAAAATCTAAGAGTAACATCACCTCTGGAGGTCTAGGGACGATGGGCTTTGCCCTTCCTGCAGCAATAGGAGCAAAGATGGGAGCGCCAGATCGCGAAGTAGTAGCGATTATAGGTGATGGTGGTTACCAGATGACCATACAAGAGCTGGGTACTATTTTTCAAACCGGAGCTGCAGTAAAGATTGTAGTGCTTAATAATGAATTTTTAGGAATGGTGCGCCAGTGGCAGCAACTGTTTTTTGATAAGCGTTATGCTAGCACAGAAATGAAGAACCCCAACTTCTGTAAGATAGCAGAGGCTTACGATATTGAAGCTCAGAAAGTCACCGACAGAAGCACACTAGAAGATGCTATTACACGCATGATTGCTTCAAAGAATAGTTTCTTTCTAGAAGTAATGGTAGAAAAAGAGGACAATGTATTCCCTATGATTCCTACAGGAGCATCAGTATCAGATATACGCTTAGCATAAGAATATCATTGATTATATAGAACAGCCTAAAAGGTTTTGCTACAATAAAATAATTAGTACTTAAACTCAACATCTATGAGTGAGCAAATAACAACATATACGGTAACAATTTACAGTGAGAATAACATTGGGTTACTCAATCGCATCTCTGCTATATTTCAACGTCGTAAGATTAATATTGAGAGTCTCTCTGCCTCAGAAAGTGAGATAGATGATGTTTTTAAATTTACACTAGTGGTAAATATTACAGAACATCAAATGGAGAAAATCAAAGGTCAGATAGAACGCCAGGTTGAGGTTATCAAAGCTTTTTATCATACCGATGAGGAGACCATTTTTACAGAAAGTGCACTTTTTAAAATCAAATCTGAGTTGCTTTTTGAAGAGCCTCAAATTCAGAATATTATTAAAGATAGCCATGCGCGCATTGTCACTGTAAACAGAGACTTCTTTGTGCTAGAAAAGTCAGGCCGCAGGTCTGAGATTGATTTGGTACACCGCGAGTTAAAACCCTTTGGTATTATGCAGTTTACTCGTTCGGGTAGAATTGCAGTTACTAAGACAGAGATGCCTATCTCTTCATTATTACAACAAATAAGGAATGAGCAGGAGGCCGCTTTCGCGAAAGCGTAACACCTCAAATACAGAGTCTAAAAAACAATAACTAATCATTGTAAAGACGTATTTCTAACCACCGTCTTTACCGAAAATTAATTAGAATGAACTACTTCAACACATTGCCACTTAGAGATCAACTGGCACAACTAGGGAAATGCCGTTTTATGGATGCTAGCGAATTTCAAGATGGAATAGCAGCTATAGAAGGCAAGAAGATTGTGATTGTAGGTTGCGGTGCGCAAGGTCTTAATCAAGGGCTTAACATGCGTGATAGCGGTTGTGATATTTCATACGCATTACGTGAAGGTGCAATTACAGAAAAGCGTCAGTCTTTTAAGAATGCAACAGATAATGGATTTACAGTAGGGACGTATGAAGAACTTATTCCTACTGCAGATTTAGTGTTGAATCTTACACCAGATAAGCAGCATACCTCGGTAGTAAAAGCAGTAATGCCATTAATGAAGAAGGGAGCTACGCTTGCTTATTCTCACGGTTTTAATATTGTAGAAGAGGGAATGGAAATACGTGAGGATCTTACGGTAATCATGGTGGCACCTAAGTGTCCAGGGTCTGAGGTGAGAGAAGAATATAAAAGAGGTTTTGGAGTACCTACCTTAATTGCAGTACACCCTAATAATGATCCAGAAGGGAAGGGGCTAGCGCAGGCAAAAGCCTATGCAGCAGCGACAGGAGGACACAGAGCAGGTGTTCTAGAGTCTTCTTTTGTAGCAGAAGTAAAGTCTGATCTTATGGGTGAGCAAACCATACTTTGTGGAGTGCTACAAACGGGCTCAATCCTTTGTTTTGATAAAATGGTAGAGAAAGGGATTGATCCTGCATATGCTGGAAAATTAATCCAGTATGGCTGGGAAACCATCACAGAAGCTTTAAAACACGGAGGAATTACAACGATGATGGATCGTCTTAATAATCCGTCTAAGATTAAAGCTTTCCAACTAGCCGAGGAATTAAAAGAGATTATGCGTCCGCTATTTGAAAAGCATATGGATGATATTATTTCTGGTCACTTTTCAAAAACTATGATGGAAGACTGGGCTGCAGATGATAAGAATCTTCACAAATGGAGAGCTGCCACTGGAGAAACTGCTTTTGAAAAACAAGAAATCACTACCGAAGAGATTACGGAACAAGAATATTTTGATCATGGAGTACTCATGGTGGCCATGGTGAAAGCAGGAGTAGAGCTCGCTTTTGAAACCATGACCGCTGCAGGAATTATAGAAGAAAGTGCGTATTATGAGTCACTACATGAAACGCCACTTATCGCAAATACGATTGCTAGAAAGAAGCTTTTTGAGATGAATCGTATCATTTCTGATACGGCAGAGTACGGTTGCTATCTTTTTGATCATGCTTGTAAGCCTTTGTTAACTGACTTTATGAAGACTGTGGATACCAATATTATAGGTTCCGCTTTCGCGAAAGAAAATGATGTAGATAATCAAGAATTAATCGCTGTAAATGATGCAATACGCAATCATCCTGTTGAGGAAATAGGAGCTACACTACGAAGAGCTATGGTTGCAATGAAGAAAGTGAAAACAGCCTAAACAGAAGAGGTGCATCATTAATCTGTAAAAGGTTAGGGTGTAATAAATTTCAAAATAACAAGTATGGATACTATGTGTAAATGGCAGTAGCAACAACAATATTTATTCCCACGTTAAAGTCAATTACTGATGCAGCAAATAGGGTAAAGAAGGTTGCCATAAAAACACCATTTATGCGCAGCTTTACATACTCAACCAAGTTTGATGCAGAAGTTTTTTTGAAGCGTGAAGACTTACAGCAAGTTCGCAGTTACAAAATACGAGGCGCTTACAATAAGATAAGCACGCTTACAGATAAACAAAAAGAAGTAGGCATCGTATGTGCTAGTGCTGGTAATCATGCGCAGGGCGTAGCTTTATCATGCTCACGTTTAAGTATTCATGGTACTATAT
The DNA here is from genome assembly GCF_042466145.1 of Dokdonia sp. R78006. Taxonomy (NCBI): domain Bacteria; kingdom Pseudomonadati; phylum Bacteroidota; class Flavobacteriia; order Flavobacteriales; family Flavobacteriaceae; genus Dokdonia; species Dokdonia sp. R78006. The sequence continues at coordinate 2,052,080 of NZ_JAXHBU010000001.1, forward strand.
TTATGCCTTCTACTACACCTAATCAAAAGGTGGAGCAAGTAGAAATGTTTGGTGGAGAGTGGATTACTGTAGTGTTAGAAGGTGACACCTTTGATGATGCCTTTGCACGAGCGAGTGATGTGTGCACCACAGAAGGGAAAACGTTTGTACATCCCTTTGATGACGAAAAAATAATAGAGGGCCAGGCAACTGTAGGCTTAGAGATTTTAACGCAGTCTGAGCAGCCGCTAGATTATGTTTTTGTTCCAGTAGGTGGGGGAGGATTGATAGCTGGATTGTCTAGTGTTTTTCATCACCTATCACCTAAAACGAAGATTATAGGAGTAGAACCTGCAGGAGCTCCTGCGATGCTCACTTCGCTCTCTCAAAAGGAAAATACTACGCTAGATGAGATTGATAAATTTGTTGATGGTGCAGCAGTACAACGAGTAGGCGATCGCAACTTTGCAATTGTTCAGCAGTTTGTGGATAGGGTAGTTACCGTTTCTGAAGGTAAGATATGCCAAACCATTCTCGATTTATATAATAGAGATGCTATAGTAGCAGAGCCTGCAGGCGCAATGACACTCGCCGTATTAGATCAATTTGCTGAAGAAATAAAAGGTAAAAATATCGCTTGTATCGTAAGCGGAAGTAATAACGATATCACCCGTACCGCCGAAATTAAGGAGCGTGCTTTGTTACATCAAGGATTAAAGCATTATTTTATTGTGAAGTTTCCGCAGCGAGCGGGAGCTTTAAAAGAGTTTGTGGCTGAGATACTCGGACCTACAGATGATATCACCTATTTTGAATATTCAAAAAAGACGAGTAGGGAACAAGGTCCCGCAATTGTAGGTCTTGAAATAAAATCTTCAAAAGATTTACAGCCGCTTCTCGATAGAATGCGTGCGCGTAAATTTTATGGTGAGTATCTCAATGATAAACCAGAGTTATTTCAACTGCTTGTTTGAGTGTGATCACATTTTCGCGAAAGCGTATGAAATCATATAAAAGCAAAAAGCTCAAATTCATATCACGAATTTGAGCTTTTCTTATGTATGTCGAGCGGTTATGCTACTTGTGGTAAACTACGTGTTAACCACCCACTTTTACCTGCTGTTGCGATGGCGTAAGGAGTGATCCAGAACAAGCCAAAGGTATAGAGTAAACTGTATGAGTATGCATAAAATGACTCGGCGATATTGTATTTTTTACCATAAAATAGGGCAGGGAACGTTGATAATATCAAAATACTTACTAGCGTAGATGTTAAGAATAATACCGGGTGAGTCGCTATGAAAAATAACATAAAAGCGAGGAAAGGATAGGTCATGATAATCTCTAGTGACTGACTAATAAATAGTAATCGTGTACCTGCTTTTGATTCTTTTCTAAAGTCTGTAAACACATATTTTGCCATTGCAATATTCTCACGCACGTTGCTTCGTCCCCATCTAATGAACATTTTATAAAGTCCTTTATAGTTTTCCGGTACATTAGTATATGCGTAAGCATTTTTTTGGAATAGTACGTGCTTACCTTGGCTAAGAATCATATTAGTCATCGCACGATCCTCACCTATGTCTGATGGTTTTCCCATAAAGGTTTGATCAATCCATTCTTCTAGACATGCAAAAACAGCATCTCTTCTATAGGCAGCTAGTGCGCCAGGAGTACATAATACAGAGTTAAGGTTACTCTCTGCAGATCGTACAAACTCAAAACTTAATACAAAACTTACGTCAAGCATTTTTGGTAATAATGCTTTCTCATTATTTAATACTCTTATGTTGCCTGCTACGGCACCACAATCTTCATTATTGACAAATGGACTTACTAGATTACGAAGCGTGTCTGGAGTAACGATAGAATCACTGTCTACGGTGATAAAAACTTCACCAGTTCCTTCGTGAAAACCACGATATAATGCGTGACGTTTACCCATGTTTTTAGGTTGTTGGCATATAGAAACACGGTTTCCTAATTCTTTTTTAGCCACTTGCATCCAGTGCCATGTGTCATCTTGACTTCCATCATCTATAGATAGTAGTTGGATTTTTTCTACGGGATAATCACTAGCAGCAAGACTTTGCAGTGTTGCATATACTTGTTTTCCTTCATTATAAGCAGGTACAATCACAGTTACTGTAGGCAACTCTGCATCTGTAACAGACGCTACAGGTTTGTAACGGAAATAATTATAGAGAGTATATAAAAAGAAGGCACTTTTATAGGCTAGAAAAACTGATGCAACCGTCATGAATGCATAGCCAAACACGGTGCTTTTACGTTCAAAATCAAGTTGTGAAAAATCATAACGGAGCATGTATGCGATATATGCAGATATCACCAGCAGTAAGAAAGTTGTAATGAGGACAGTGGTTCCCCAAGGGTTTACGGCTATTTTTTTTGCAATTGAATGTTTCTTGGTAGCAGTAGATGCTAATTCTTCTGGAAGGTTGTTGTTAGTGTCCATATGTTTTGAATCAAGGTTCTATATCAAGTTGAGGTAGTTTTACGGACGTGGAAGTGATTTGGATTTTTGATGGGGTTACTTTAACAAGAAGTTAGTTTTCTTAACAGTTATGAATTGGTTTTATGTTAAAGAAAAAAGCCAACTCGCAGTAACGAGTTGGCTTTAGTTATAAGTTCGCTTTCGCGAAAGCGTAAGTAATTATTCAATAATTGTTGCGCCTTCAGGAATGTCGAAGAAGCTTTTTTCAACCTCTGGATTAAAGCGGATGTTGTCTATCGTAATATTAGTAATATGCTCTCCAGCTTCTTCATCTTTTGTTAACCAGTGCGTGTGGAAACCTGTAGGGAGTTCAATACCGTTTACGATTGTTGTTCCTTGAACTTCCATAAGTTTTTCTGGAGCAGCGCCGCCATTAGGAAAATATTTAGGGTATGACACGATGTAACGTACAACAGCTACCTTATGATCTTCTTTGCCTACATAAATAATGTAGTAATCATCTGGAGCGTCTCCAGTACCTTCACTAAAGGTAATTTTAACGACGTCATAATTTTTATTCTTAAACTTTTTATCCTCTAGTTTTTCAAGGTTAACTCCTTCACCGTCTAAGATAAAAGGTGAGCCTGCAAGGTAATATGGAGTAAGTGCCCAGAAGCGCATGTCAAAAGGAAATGCTGTTGAGTCTGTTACTTGTTTCCAAGCTTTTTCTCCATCCCATCCAAAACGCTGCGTCGTATCTTTTGGATTCCAGTGTACTGCTTTATTATTCCACGTGTCTAGTGTCTCATCTGTATAGCGACGAGTACTTCCATCTAATGGGACATAATCAAAACGAAAGGAAAGTGGTCCGTTTTCAAAAAATCGTTGCAGTCCACCATGAGCCTCCATAGATTGCCAAACAATCTTTCCAGCCTCAGTACTATTTAGTCTTTTTTCAGTTTTGGCCACACGCTCGGTGATCCACGAAGTTTCAACCTTTGCGAGGTTCTCATTTACAGTAGCTACTTCTGGTACAGGCGTATCAGTTGTGTTTTCTTGTTTGCAAGATGTAATCGTAAGCAGTGCACTGGCTGCTATAGTAAGAAATGTATATTTCATAATTATGGTAGGTTATTAATCATTTAAAGTCATGCAAAGCTGACCAAACTTACAGCGAAGTATGTTAGTATTTTCTTAAAATTTAAAGTGTTGTAGTACGCTTTCGCGAAAGCGTATAAAAAACAAAAACCTCCTTAATGAAGGAGGTTTTGTCAACGTTGCGATTTGGGGCAATGTTAGTGAATAATTAATTTTTGAGTATGTGTAGTTTGTAATTTCTGGACTTTAATGATGTAAGCACCTGTACTTACACCTTGTACTGGCAACTCTATTCTTGAAGTTTCACTATCTGGTGTCCACTGTTTAATAAGTTGTCCTAGCATGGTGAATAGCTGTACTGACTTAACGTCATAATCTACTCTTTTGTTAATTACAATATTATTAGACTGGCTGTTGAAGTAAACACTTAAGTTATCTGACTCCTCAGTTTCATTAAGTATTTCTACTTCTACCACTTCGACATCTTGATTATTTTGTTCTTGTTCATCAGTTTCTTCTGTGGTATCCTCCGTCTCGTCTTCAGCTTCTGCTGTTCTTTCAAAAACGATATAAAATCTTTCTAAATAGGTGCCAGCCTCTAGCGTTAAGGTAAATTTCTCATCTGTAGTGATATCTGTGTAGGTATCTAGTAAAGCGTCAAAAACATAAACAGTAGTGTTTTCTGTATTTATATTTTCAAGAGCATCCACGCCAATAGAGATTTCACCATCCATAGGTAAACCGATGCGTAAAGGAAACTGTCTGTCATTCTCAATAGCAGGCACTCCTAAAATTATGGCTTTCTCATCATCTAGCATCCACATCATATCTTCTTGTGGATGGTTATCTATAACGGCATCATAAGCTCTATCATATCCAAAAGTCGTATTCTCATCGATAGTTAATAGTAATTGTCTGTGATACGCACTAGGAGAGTCAAAGCCTATTCTAAATTTTTCTCTTAGGTCCTCATGTTGTACAATATCATCCTCTGCGTTAAGGGCACTTTCTGATTGTGTTGTTTCACCATTAAAGAAAAACGAACCAGAAGATGCTTCTTTTGCAAACACACGCTGTGTATTATTAAAATTAGTAGTTCCAGTAGCTGCTGCTCTCACAAAGAATCCTTGACCTACGGCTACAAATTGAGTAGGAGTTTTAGTACCTACACCACTAGTATTTTGAGCAGGGTGACTTACTGCCGGTGTACCTCCACTTAAAGTATAGAGTGCATATCCAGCTTCATAGTCTGCTAAGAAGTGATTACCTCCACCCCAGTGCTCCCAGAATGATAATGTCCCAGTCAAGTGTGGATTATCATTAATAAATTTATTTGCATCAAGAGCAGAAGGGAAAGGGTTACCCATCATGAAGTCATTACCTGCATTTATTAATTTGTCAATAGATACTGCATCTGTACCATTGTTAGGCTTACCTATAAATACATAGTTTTGAGGATCTGTGATTCCGCCACTACCTGGTCCTTTCATAGTGAAGCCGTCACCTGTTTCTAACGATCCATAAGGTCCTATTTGTTCATAAGCACTGTAGGTGTCTGCAGGGTTATTTCTATAGGTAAATAGCCAATAAGCACTCACCGTCTTAGGTGAAGTATTTGCTCCATTAAATCCAGTACTGAAATTTAATGATTGTGGATTGTTTTCATCTGTGCCATCATTCATGATAGAGGCAACAGTGTGTGCTTGGTTTATATCTGTTATGTTAATAGGTCCTACAGGTGATGACCAGATATTATATGAATAGGTATCTGAAGTTCCTTGTTGGTCTCTTTCTAACCTCCCTGCACTGGTAGCTGCTAAGTCACTATTTTCTGTCTGAATTAATTGTGACTCTCCTACGAGATCCATCACGCCGTCTAATTTTAAATAGTGAGACACTTCTATCTTACTATCATTTCCTATAGTTAACTCGGCAGTATTTACATCAAGTGCTAGAACCGTGTTATTTGATGCCGTAGAAACATTGTGAGCTGTTTGAACAATATTCCAATCAATGGTTTGCGTTCCATCAACTAGTGATGGTGCTCCTGGTAGTGCTTGTGTAGCCCCATTAGTCCATGTATTTGTATTTGCCCAAACTCCATCTGCAGTAGAAACATAAGGTAGGGGAGCCGTTTGGAAATCTACAGTTTGCAGATTTTTTATGGCTGCTACATAATTATTGTCAGACTCGTCTTTTACGTTAGTAAATGTATACTTACTCATAGGTAAATACATCTCTAGGTCTGCCCAAGGGATGGTAGCTACTTCATTTTTAGAGATATTTTGAGGGATGATTTTACCATTTACAGAATCATCTGTAAATTTCTCTATTTCCTGATTCATGATGAATTGTAGTTGTTCTTGCGATAAAGCTTGACTCCATACCCTTACCTCATCAATAGTTCCATCAAAGAATCTTGTAGGACTTTCATGATTTGAGGCAGCAATAAGAAAGTGATTGTTTGAGCTTACAGGATTATTGCGTACGGCAGAGGTATCTTCTATGCCGTCAATGTAGAATGTAGCTCTATTTCCATCATATATTACAGCAATGTGATGCCACTCATCTTGTGGAAGTGCAATCGAAGCATTTAGAGCCTCAGTAGTTCCTGCTGCATTTTTCCATACGATGCGAGGTACCATTGCATTTGTAAGTCTAAGAGCATACCCTTCTGTATATGGGATGTTGCTTTTTGAAATAATGTCGCGATTATTTGCATTTGCACCAGCTTTTACCCAAGTTGACATGGTGAAAGGTCCCGTGAGATCTGCAACGTCATCTGCATCCATGTAATCAGCCACACCGTTGAAAGAAATCGAGCGCTCATAAATGTATTCTGGAGCGTAACCGAATGTGATGTATTTTTCTCCATCAAAATCATAAGTTGTTTCAAGGTTTACTCCACTTGGATACATGATTCGATACTCTGAGGTTGGACTAAATGAAGGAGTATCTGAAATGAACATTAAAAAGTTTCCTGGAGGTGTAATTGTGGCTGAAAGTGATGCTTCAGGGACTGATATTTTAACTACTCCAACAGATCCTTTTTCTACTACTTTCCAAGTGCGCTGTATTGAAGTAAAATCTACCACTGTGTTTAATCCGGTAACACCTGAACTTAAATCAACTTGTATAGGAGCTGAGGCAGCAAAAGACCCATTGTTATTTCCCCAGATTAAAAAGTTTTTATTACTAATTGTATTAGTATTGGTCGCTATATTTTCTGAGTTAGTGTTGTAAATTTCAGAAAGTCCCATAGTAACAATAGCTCCGGGATTACTTGAGGTAGATTGTTTTTGATTTAAGGTAGCAGCATTATCTCTACCTATACCAGCAATGTCATATGTAAATCCATTATTTATGGTTGTATCCCATATAGTTGTGCCATCGCTATCAACATAGTTTTCATCACCTTGTCTCGTGGCAGTAGTACTGTTCGTACGATGAAGTGTCACTCCATTTTTTAGAGCGAGATATGACTGTATCTTCTTTTGGTTAAGTAAAGAATTTGGAGCGTTGTAGCTAATGAATTCTGTTATCTTCCCATTAAACCAAGAGGATATATCTGTTCTGTTTAAGCCAGCAAAACTTACTCCTAAGGCATAAATAGAGTTGTTAATGTCATCATATGGTAACACATTACCAACTGTGTTTGTAGATTGGTCATATGCAAATGCACTAACATTATCTACTCGGATACCATTCTTATAAATTTCTGATCCATTCCCACTAGAATTTCTCTTAATATTTATAATAATTACTTCATCAGTATAACTATCTGAATTAGTTGAATAAGCACGTCCATATGTATTTGGTGTAGTTGCATTAGCGCTTGCTGGTGTAGAACCAATCATGTGACTCAACATATTATCATTACCGGAGAAGCGTATAGATATTTTACCAGTCCAAAATCCAGTTCCATCTTCGGAGAATTGTCTATTTGATGCTCTACCAGCTACAATACCTTCAAATGCGCCTGACGTTGTACCATCTATAGTGCCGTTTTGTTTTAATACTACCCAATAATCTTGAGAGTAGAATCCTCCTTTACCTTTAAGCTGAGTCTTGCCTGCTTCATTAAAACTAAGAACAGGATTATGATTTATATTTTCAATACTATTATTGAAATATATAGGTGTATCAAAACTGCTTACAGTGGCATCATTATCTTGTGCTTGGTCAGACCATACATTTACTTGATTTCCATCTGTAGCTGTTATTCCAGAATTACTTTTTAACCAAAGTTTTAAGTTTGAAGTTACATCTGCCGGGCCAGATGGTGGATTTCCAAATGGTATCTGTGGATTTCCAACAATTATAAAATTGTCAAAGTTTGCACCATCATCCCTTGTAGTATCACCGTCATCTGAAAACCTCACTCTAAAGCGAGCTTGAGGGTTATTAGTTAGAGATATTGGTAAATCTAGATATGATGTCATAAACTGCGACTTAGCAGCATTAAAATTGCTATCATTAATACCGCTCCATCCATTTACGTTAGTTCCTAGACCCAGAACGTTAGCATCGTTGTACCATTTATTATCAGCTCCTAGACCTGAAGTTCCTAACACCATCCAATTAGTCCCTCCATCTGTTGAATATTCTATATTCATTCCATCTTCTGGATCATTATTGAGGTTATATCTCACATCAATGTATAATCTAAGGTCTGTAAAACCAGTAAGATCTATAACAGGGCTTATAGCATAAGTATCACTGCCTGACGCGAAGTCGTTATAGTTGTTGGTGTAAAAATAATTTCCATCAGTTCCTGGCTCGGTGGTGTTTGCTCCATATGTCCAAATGGAAGCTCCTCCTGGGTTTGAAACAGTCCAGCCTTCTGCACTAACATCGAAATTATTATAATGGATGGTATAACTTGGTGAGGGGTCAATAGTAGATGAGCCTCGAACAGTAAAATCATAGGTAGCTTCATTAGTATCATTAGATCTTACTCTTACAATTTCAGTATGGGTACCTACACCCGTTGGAGTGTATGTTACTTGAAAAACACTAGAACTACCAGCTGCTATTGTGCCAGATGGTAAAGAAGTAATCGCAAAATCAGGGCTGCCTCCTACGATTTCAACAAAGGCACCATTGAGTACTAAATCTGCAGTACCTGTATTATTAATGGTAAAATCATTAGTGTCTGAAGATCCTAAAAAAACGTTACTAAAATCGGTATCATCTCCAGTAGTTGGTGTAGTATCTCCATCTGCAATTTCTACGCTATTTCCAAAAATATCTATCTCAGGAGCATTTATAAGTGTGCACTGTCCTTCAATAATAAATGTAAATGGGTTTTCGTCACTATCATTATTATTTATAGTAACTGTAGCAGTATGGTCACCAACAACAAGTGGGTTGTAAGTGATTTCAAAAGAAGTAGAACCACCTCCTGGTATAATTGTACTAGAAGGTATTGCCGTTACTGTAAAGTAAGGGCTTCCAGTTATTATGGCATAGGGAGAAGCACCTGTGAGGTTAAGGTCTGCACTTCCAGAATTTGCAATGGTATAAGTTCGGCTTATAGTACCATTTACTAGGCTGGCCCCAAAATTAGTTCCATTACTAACTAGTGTTGTGGTATCGCCATCGTTTATGATGTTACCCATACCATTTAACGATATTTCTGGTTGTGGCCCAGTAGCCGTTCCTGTAATACTAAAATTATAAGGGTTTTCATTACTATCATTATTTGTAACACTGAATGTAGCATTATGTACGCCTCCTAAAGTAGGATTGTATGTAATAGTAAAGTTTGCCGAAGCACCTGCAACAATGGTTGCTGGTGGAGGTGATGTGATAGAATAACTAGTAGGACTAGCTCCCCCTAATATACTTCCAGAAAGGTTGAGAGTTGCGGTACCAGTATTTGTAATAGTGTATGTGCGATTCAGTATTGAGCCAGCCGTGATGGTTCCAAAGTCCGTACCATCTCCAACGATTGGGGTTGTATCTCCATCTGTAATTTCTGTTCCTGATCCGAAAATTGCTATTTCTGGTTGTGGAGTAGCGGAAGTCACATTAATTGTATAATCTTCAACTTCACCATCAAAATTGGTGTCGCAAGCTGCTGGGAATACCCCAAACCTCATAGAAACTCTCATTCTCGTGGATCCTAGCGTTGCTCCAACAGGAACGCTTATAGCGAGGGGTGATAATGATGAAGGTTGTGATGCGGCGTTTACTAAAGTACCAGGCTCGTATTGCTCATCTGTAGTATTAAATGTTCCGTCTTGATTCCAGTCAATCCACATACGAGTTCCGTATGCAAAATTTCCATCAGAATTACCTTCTAGTATGAAGTTGTAATTGGATCCTAGAATTAGGTTTGTGGAAATTGCCGTATTGTTAGTGTAAGCATTATCCTCCACAGGACTTGAATTGTCTATGGTGTTAATAGCTACCCTCGTAATAACTGCGGTAAAACCATCAGTCCCATTTCCAAATGAATTACAATATTGGGCGCTAGAGAATTGAATTGTAACGAATTGCAGTATTACAAAAAACGCTAACGCGTTAACTGCTTTTAAGGGGCTAAGCTTTTTCATTTAATAGAATTTTTCGCTACAAAAACCGTTGGGTTAGATTTTATAGAGAGTTGGGATTACGAAATTATGAAAAAAACTAGATTTATCATAGGAAAACCCTTGAAAATGAGTAATTGAGCTGATTTTTGTGTATTTCATCGATATTTCTAGAAAAAAAGATGATGTCGTACTTATGATTCTTGTATTTGATTGTGTATCTCGTCGATGATTTGATTCTCTTGGTAGAGTGTAGTTTGCTCAATATTAGATTTTTAGTATAGAAAAAATATTATTGACTGACAGATTTTAAGTTGTTGAGGTCTGGGTATTTCTATTCAAATTTTCGCGAAAGCATAACCTTTAAAAACAAAAAGAGCATTCTAATAAGAATGCTCCTTTCGCCTTGAATTGACACTAAATAATTATTTTTCTGACTGTACGCGTTTCTTTAATCCTAAATATGCTCCTGCAGCAAGGCCTATTACTATAAATCCATCTATAGGTGCAGCCGGAGCTTCATCATCTACATCATCTGGAAATGTGATTTGTGCTTGGACTCCCACGCTCATCACTAAAAAAAGCAGCGTAGTAAGTATATGTTTTGTATATATAGTCATTTGAGTTTTATTATTGTATGACAATTTTATGAGATGCCTTGTTATTTTCACCTTTTATAGATAGTATATACATACCACTACTTAGTTGGTCTAGATCATGAAGTACCGTTTTATTGCCAATGAACGAAGCCCCCTTACTCATAACTATTTGCCCTAGTAAATTTGTGATTACCACATCTACATCACTTCCTGAAAATGTAGTAGACGTGATTGTTAACGTCCCATTAGTGATAGGGTTAGGATACATAGCAAAGTTAATCACCTCCTCATTTGACGTTGATAACACGTCGCGTTGATAAAGAATTTCAAAACGATTTGTATCTACACTAGTTTCAATATCATTGTCAACTGTAAAGGAGATAGTGTTTAATCCTTCTTCTAGTAAAGTAGTTTCACCAGTGTGGTTGTCCTTAAGATATGTTTCAACCTCATTTAATCCATAGATGTCAAGATCTAATGTGTAATTACTAGTGCGATACAGTGCATTGTAAAGCTGTATTTGATCATCTTCTGTAGGCATAGCTACTTTATCAATACTTAAGAGTCCGCCATCTTTTAAAACGCCCATATTCTCATCAATGTTAAAGAATTTTGAAACATCCTCAGAGGTAACATCGTTGCTGTAACCATCACTATAAAGGATTACAAAATTATCTTGTAAACCTATTTCTTCTCCATAGTGCTCGCTTCTATATAATCTACCTATGAGGTGTGGTGATGTTGCAATAGTATTTGATGTATTGCTATACAGAGGCACTTCATTACCAGGAACTTTATCTGTCTCGTTAAAGATTATCTCAGTACTATTATCTGCTACTGTAGCATCTGTTGCGGTAAAAATGGCTTGGCCAGGTTGTATGTAGTGGTAGTCTTTGGAATTTGCTCCATTACTTGAGCCACTTCCGTCTAGAAGAACCGTTACATATTGCCCTCTTGCTCCTAGTGTAGCATCCCATACCCATATCTCTCCAGTTCTCACATTTGTAGAAGCTGAAAGTACCGTGTTCATATTTAGGGAAGCTTGATATGGATTTCCTATAAAGTTAAAAGCCCCAGCGGTGTGGTTGAGTGCAGCGCCAGTTACACTTACAGGAGACGTTGCTATTGTTCCTGTCGCTCTTAATGTCGTAGCAGTGGGAGTGGCAGCATTACTTGTTACGTTTACACTACGATCACCTCTTACTAGAAGTCTGATAGGCTCACCAGCAGTTAAAGTATTTATATCTGTGTTTACAACACCTTGCCATGACTGTGATGCATTATCTAATTTAAAGATAGATCCATTTCCGGAAGCCGTAGCATCAAAACCATTTGCACCTGTTAAAGAACCTGAGATATGAGTACCATAACCAGGATTAGGATTTATATTATCTGTAGGGAAAGAGGTGCCTGTGTTATTAACACCTTCTTGCCAGTTTGCATTGATACTTGTGGTTGTGGTTACAGGACTAGAGAGTAATCTAAAAGCCCTTCTTGCTGGAATGTATCGTTCTGTAGTCACATTACCAGAGATAGTACCTCCTGTGATAACATCAATCATTGCAGTTCTTGTCGCATTACTCAATAGGGTAAGTGTATTTCCTGTATTAAGTGTACCATCAGTTAGCGTCAACAATTTGTTTACGGAAACTGCTGTGCTTAAGGTAACACCTTGGGTTGTGTCACTGTTATCTATAACTAAGTTGGCGATTTCAAGAGCATTACCTGCAATTTCTTGAGGAGAGCTTCCCGTTATTAAAAGTGTACCACTTGCTCCAGAGATAGCGCCAGAGTTTGTAATGTTACCATTTGCATCTAGGGTAGTAGCTGCTAGATCTAGTGTTGCTCCGGCAAGTATCGTTACATTATTTACTACTGTATTTGCAGACAGGATAGGAGCTCCAGAACGTACTTCGATATTATCATTACTTGTAGCTATACCACTTGGATCTTGAGGTGTCCAAGCTCCTGCATCGTATACGTAGTTTGCAGCTTGAATTGTAATAGTATAATCTTCTACTTCTCCAAAATCAAAATTAGCACACGACAATGGTGCTAAATTGTAGCGAAGTATTACGCGCATTCTAGTTTCTCCTATAGTTGCATCTATTGGAACAACAATGTTACTCACCGTGACTGGTGTAATTTGATTTGCAGGTTCTATAATTACTTGTTCGCCAGCATCCGTAAAATCACCATTTCTATTATAATCAATCCAAACACCGATAGCCTCATTATAATTTGTACCTGTCCAAACTTTAGATACTGAAAGGGAAAATGAACTTCCACGTGCTAATTCTGCACTTAAATTTGTAAAATCCTCATAACCTGAAGCATTTGCTCCAGATGTATTATTAATTAAATCACTGATGCCATCGTTTAGTGTTACATTTCCTATATATTCATCTGCTGTACTATCACCATTAGCGTCACAATATCCTATTTGCGTAGTAAAAGTAATAGTTTCGCTATATGGAGAATCACCACCTGCTGTGCAAGTAGCCTTTACTTGAGCTTCGTATGTTTTACCAACCTCTAGACCTGTTAGGTCAAGACTATTAGTTGTGGTATTTATACTAGTGTAAGTTGTTGTTCCGCTTTCGCGAAAGCGCACTGTATAAGAGTTGTTTGGTGTTGCTACCCAGTTAAGTGTAGCGGTTGTCGCTTGAATGTTACTTGCTTGTAAGTTTAGCGGAGCTTCATCATTCACTACGGTAACTGTAGCTGTACAAGTATCTATATTTCCTTTAAAATCTGTAACAGTAAGAGTAACAGTATTTGCTCCAACATTTGTACAGTCAAAAGTATCTACATCTAAACTATAAATTTCTATCCCAATATTATCTGTGGAGCCATCATTTATCTGTGATGGTTGTAATACTACGATGCCGTCGTATCCAAGGCTTACTGTGATGTTTTGACAAATTGCAATAGGGTCCGTTGTGTCTGTAGGGTCAATTCTAAGATTATCAATGGCAATATCACTAGACGCGCCATTTCCTGTGGTTATTATAAATCTTATTTGAAAAACCTCATTACTATATGCGTTTAAATTTATGGTTGCATTTTTCCAATCTGTTCCGTTTGTACTTTGTGCACCAGATCGAGTAAATATTTGTGTCCAAGCTGAACTATTACTCAATTTTACTTCAGCTACTAGAGATCCGACGTTTGTACCTAACATATGATAATCAAAATCAAATGTTCCAGTAAGACCACCACTCCAGTCTATACATGGACTAGTAATAATTACCTCTGCATTAGACCCTACTCCAATAGAGTTGCTTGATGCCTCAGTATAAAAATAATAAGTTCCTTGAGATGCAGCACTAGGCCCTGTACCTGTTGTTGCAGTACTCCCAGATCCATGAGTTAAATCACCGTCATCATTTAAATTTTGGGTCCAGTCACCAAGACCTATTTCAAAATCTTCATGATTTACGGGCGTAGTTCCAGAAATACAAGATCTATCTGTAGCTACATTTAAGACTCTAAATTCATCAAAGGAGAATCCTGCAAATGTAGTTGTATAACCGTCAGCATTATTTGATGAATCACTATCAAATACAAAACGTAGTTGTAGGTCTGATGCTCCTGCTAAGAAACTATTGGCTTCGGGGCTAATTTCTATCTCCTCAAGTACCCATTTATTACCTTTAAAGCCTTCAAATAACGGCAGATTGTCAGGTTGATTATCACGATCTGCTGTTGATTTTGCTATGCCACCAGACCCATTTGCTGGATTGTAGCGCATAGAGGCAAGCGTAGAGCCTGGTTTTGTGTACTTACCACTTAATGGAATCCATTGTCCTGAATTGCCATCTCGACCTTGTAATTGAGCATAATCAAAATTACGTTCTAAATCCCATTTAGCATAGAACTGTATAAGGGTAGTAGAAGATAAATTTGAGATGTCGAAACTTTGATTAAGTGTGAGTTGTACATTTCTATCATTGGCATATGGAGGTGTAGCATCAAAAGTAATACCTCTAGAATTTCCAAAACCACTTGTGGCAGATGTTACCCATTCCGTCCCGCTACCAGAGCTCGTCCAGTTAGAAATTGAGGTAGGATTTATATCATCAATAAAAAGTTCTGATGGTTGGTATGTTTTCTGTATCGTAGCTTGGTAAATAATATGAGTGTCATTACTAAGAGTAACCTCATATTCAATAGTGTCTCCAGGAGCTATGGTTCCCAATTGGTACGATGCTGTAACGTCAGTTTGTTGTTGTTTGGTGAGATTAATGGTAGGAATTGTCCCAATAGAAGTAATGTTTGAAGAAATAGGAGTTACGTTTAATGTTAGAGGGCTCAAAGTCATTCCTAAATATTCTACACCAAATTTTAGATCACCAGAGGGTGCTATAATATTAGAAGGAGTTTCGTCATGTAATTGAGCTAATTTTCCAGCAAAGAGAGCGTTTACAAGATTCATTCTTGTTGCTCTAGCCGCAATGATTACAATCTGGGAAGGTGAAGGCCAAAATCCAGAACTAAATTGCGGGTCTGCTTCTTCACCTAGAGCATTTCCATTTTCTGGCGCAAGAGCAAGGATACCTTTTCCTGATCCTACACTACCACCATTAAGTGGGTCTGGATCACCACCTAGCATCCAGTCACTCATGTCTCCATTTGCAACCGTAAGAACATTAGGGGCTTCTCCATAAACGTATCGGTTAAATCGTGTGAGATCGTGACAGAATTTCACATAGTCGTCTTCACGACCCGACGCAGGAGAACCTGGATACGCATTATATCCATGAGGCAGCAAGTTTGAGGTTGCATGATGGTTGAGAGCTGTTTTTGAATCGTGATTTGCAACAAATGCTTTTGTAATTCTCGTTTCTGGTTCAGAAAATGCTGTGGTGCCTCTGTAAACATCAGTTGTTGGGTCATTATTAGATCCTACTCCATTTCCAGTATAGGCAGTATTTGAGCCCCAGAAGTAATCGTAATTTCTATTTAAATCTACTCCACGACTATAATTGACACCGGTATTAGCAGAGGGATTTAAATTTTTACGTTGAAAGCCACCACCATTCGGGGCAAGCTGCTCGTTCCAAAGCAATCCGTCTGGATTGGCTACGGGAATGAAATACATCTCATGATTATCTACTAAGTTTTTAATATCTGCATCTGTTTCATAGTTTTCAAGTACATACCACATGTAATAGATGAGATTCATCATGCTACTTGCTTCACGAGCGTGACTCATTCCACTATAAAAAGATTCTGGTTCATTTGATTCATCCGTGTTTGGGTTATCAGAAATACGTACGTAATATATAGTTTGAGGATTCCAACTATCATACTGACCACCATTAGTAAATGAATTACCGTGGGTTTTGATTGGCGTACCTGAGCCGTCCTCAGCAAGGGATGCATCTTTACGCACAGATATTAAATTAGGATATAATTGTCTCATTCTATCTAATTCTGAAAGCATCTCCCCATAGGTTAGACAACCATTCATGCTTCCTAACTCAAAATTTTGTGGAGTCTGCCAGTTTATTTCAGTTTCCCCTTCGTATTGAATAATGTTAGAAATAGTAGTACCCGTTGTACTTAAGGATCTAGTTTCATTATTAGAATAACTTAAAGATTTTAAGGCATTAAGTTCCTGCTTTGCTTTTGGTAATTCAATCTCACTTTGTTCTTTGTAGAAGGCATATGTATCTTCTACTAAAGTAGTAAATGAAATATTTTGTTGTTGTATAATTTCAACTTGTGAATCAGTAAGTTCTAAAACAAGGTCATTGCCAAAAATCTCAGCACCACACTTAAGGTCTATACCCGAGGTAGCAATCAATGTGAGTTGGCTTGGTGTTGGATCGGAAATTTTAATACGTTTTCCATTTACGTGATTGTGTTGCCCTTGAACTGTAGCGATTGTACCAAAGACAAGTACAACGATAAGGATAACTACCTTTAAGTAGGTTTGCTTCATAGCAATAGTAGGTTTAAGTCAATTAAGGAATTTGGGATACCTTAATTTCTAGAGGGTTTATTTTTTGAAACTACTAAACTAAATAAAAATCAATAATAAATGTTAATAAAAATGTTAAATTGTGTATTTTGTAGATGATAAGTGTATTTAATCGATGATTTTTCTATAATATATTTTAAGTACTTGTATATTTGTCTATAGTTGCAGTTCGTTGATTATGAGTCTTTGAGTACTTTTGAATTATGTTAGTAATTGTAAAAAGTGTCGTATGAATTGTAATTATATTTTCATAAAAATAAATATTCATTATAAACCTATTAATAGTATTTTACAGGTAATTTTTTAATTGTTATCTCTTTATTAAACTACTTAAGTATTTCATTATGAGAATCCCACATATATATACGTTAGTACTAGGACTCCTTGTTGTAGTCCTATTTCAATCTTGTCAAGATGATGTAGATGATGTGGGTCTCAATCAAAACTTAGAAGTGTCTGATATTATTGATACTTCAATAATCGTTACAGACCCAGCCACACAGCTCATCACAGATTGGAATACACTATGGTTAGAAATAGACCGGTATGCTTATGGGATGAGACCTGTCGCAACTGCCAGATCTTTAGCTTATATACATCTCGCGGCTTATGAAGTAGCGGTTGCAGATGTAGGTGGCAACCAGTCTAACGTAAATAATCTTGATGGATTTGCTATTAATTTTAATGAGCGTCCAGATAATTTAGAAATCAAAGTAGCTTTGAATACTTGCTATGCACTAGTTTTTGATCATTTCATGTATAATGTGCAAGGTGATATAGATGTGAAAATTGGCCAACATAAAAATGCCCAAGAAATCAGACTTCAAGAAGGTTTAAGTGCAGATGTAATTACAAAATCTATAGCCTGGGGAACCTACGTTGCAGAACGAGTAATTGCATACAGTCAAACTGATACTGCTGCAGAATCTCAAATAATAGAACCACAACCCTATGCTTATGAACCTTCTGCAGGCGAAGGCTATTGGACGTACAGTGCAGATGAGGAGCGAGCTTGGTTTCCTTATTGGGGTACCGCAAGAACGTTTGTAATATCATCAGAAGAGACATCGAGTGTGCCGCCAGCAATTAATTATAGCACTAATGTAGATAGCGACTTTTATAACGAGATGATGGAAGTGTATACCATCAACAACGCAGCTAGAGAAGAAGATAATGATGACCTATGGGTAGCAGAGTTCTGGTCTGATGATGTAGAAGGTCTTATGATGAGTCCTCCTGGTCGCCAAGTATCAATTGCAAATCAGTTGATAGATCAAATGGATGTGAGTTATGAGCAATCACTTATGATGCTTTTAAAGTTAGGCTTTTCATTGAACGATGCTGCTGTTTCCACATGGGCAGATAAGTATGAGTATATGGTCATGCGCCCTAGTGTCTATATCCAGGCGCATATTGACCCATTATATCAAACCAATTTATATAGGTTTATTAATTGGCCTAATCCGTCATTTCCAGGGTATCCTTCGGGTCATTCTGCATTTTCTTCGGCGGCAGCTGGGGTATTTATCAATGAGTTTGGAAACACTATGATTTTTATAGACAAAACGCACGAAGGTAGAACCGAGTTTAGAGGAGCGCCTAGACAATATAATTCGCTTTCAGAAATGGCTCAAGAAAGTGCTTTCTCTAGACTTCCACTAGGAGTACATGTGAGAATGGATTGCACAGAAGGATTACGTCTGGGTTATGAAGTATCTGATGCTGTAAATGCTTATAACCTTACTGAGTAGTTGTTACGCTTTCGCGAAAGCGTGATATAATGATTGATTACTGTGATCTTCTTGAGATTGTGAGGTGCTACGGTGAATTTATTTAGAAACAAATCTAGATGTAGATTTTCGAAAGATTCCCTCTAAAACACGAGATACAAACACCACACACTAATTTAAACCCAGAAATTTGATATCTTGTAGTACGTATCTGTTATAGTATGTACACCTTAAATATATCTCGACCCTATTATGAAATATTTACTTCCTTTTGTCTTAGTATATCTATTACTTCTTTCATGTGAGGAGCCAAAGCCACTTAGTTCTGTAGATCCAGTAAATTGGGAGAAACGAACAGTGAAGGGGGCGATAAATGATTCACTAGAGTCGGGGAGTACTTTTTTATCTATTTACTCGCAAATTTACTTACGCACAGAAAATGATCAGGCAGATTTAACGGCGACCATAAGTTTGCATAATCCTAATCGAGAAGCGCAGGTGTTTGTTGACAAGGCAGTGTACTATAACACCTATGGCAAGCCAATACGTGTGTATTTTGACAAAACCATTTTTATCAAGCCTATGGAGACCGTTCAGATTGTTATAGACGGTGTGGATAAAGAAGGAGGAACAGGCGCAAACTTTATCTTCGACTGGAAAATACAGCCTGATACTAATGAGCCTATCATTGAGGCGATTATGATAAGTACCTACGGCCAGCAAGGAATTTCTTTTGTCACTACAGGTAAAAAGCTATTGCGTTCATAGAGATAGTAGCTACCTGTAAATAATTGAAATGTATTAAGTATGGCAACTACAGAAGACAAACTTAAAGAAAGGATTAAAGAGCTTACTTGCCTTTATGAAGTGTCCTCTATTATTGTACATGCAGATGTAGATCAAATGCAAGAAACGCTCAATGCTATTGCATTTAGCTTAAAGAAAGGCTTTCAATATCCTAGCAACACAGAGATTTCTATTGAGACCTCATTATGGTCCACAATTACAGAGCGTACGAATGAAGCTATCTGTTTAGAGGCGCCTATTCAAGTATTTAATAAGCCTAATGGGATGATTACTGCCTACTTGATAGGTAAGAGCTCTTTTTTAAAGGAAGAAAAACAATTACTGGATAGTGTCGCTCAGAAAATAGGAAACCTACTAGAACGTATAGAAATACAGCAAAATGAAACCTCTCTCAAAAGGCAGATGGAACGTGCAGATCGTCTGGGTATTCTAGGTGAGATTACTGCGGGAATTGCACATGAGCTCAACACACCACTAGCAAATATTTTAGGATTTGCAGAGCTTTTAAAAGAAGATATAGCGAGTAATGAAAGCGCAACAGAAGATCTAGATAAGATTATAAAGAATGCTATTTTCTCCCGTGAGGTTGTAAAAAAGTTAATGTTTTTTGCCTGTGAGATGCCGCAAGAAATGCAAGCGCTTAATATGGTGCCTAGTATTAAAGGTGCCGTAGCATTACTAGAAGCTTCGTTTAAAAAAGCAAAGGTTAATTATCTGATAGACATTGATGATCAAGAACTATGGCTCAAAGCAGATACGATTCAAATCACACAGATTATCTTTAATCTTATCATAAATGCTATTTATTTTTCACCAGAAAACGGACTTGTTACCATCACGGCATCGCAATCTGATCGATCTATTATTTTAAAAATCAAAGACGAAGGCGTAGGATTATCTAGTGAGGTGCTAGATAAAGTGTTCCAGCCTTTTTTTACCACAAAACCTACCGGTGATGGTTCTGGGTTAGGACTTAGTGTGGTACATGGTATTGTTGCGAGCCACAAAGGCACTATTACAGCTAGAAATAATAAAGACAAAGGCGCTACATTTACCGTAATGCTACCTAGATCTTAAGCCGCTATGCAACTCAATAAAGAGAACATATTAATAGTAGATGATGATATCAACATCTTAGAGCTCTTGCAGCGTCACTTGCAATCATGGAACTATCATACTTATAAGGCAGTGTCTGTAAAGGAGGCAGTTCAAATACTACGTGATACACATATTGATTTACTTATCACAGATCTCAAAATGCCTGAAATAGATGGCACAGAACTCATTAATTTTGTGTCTGAGCATTACCCGCAATTGCCTAAACTTATAGTGACTGGCTATCCTTCTGTGCAAGATTCCCTCGCTGCAATCAAGTCTGGAGTTGTAGACTACCTGACAAAGCCTTTTACTAAAATTGAATTAAAAGCGGCTATTAATAAGTCATTCGTAAATGATGACGGAAGTGCAGCTACTAACCGCAAAGAATCGCAGTCTAGTAGTAACACACAGCACAAACCCTATGGTGAGATTATAGGAAACTCTGATAAGATCAATAGTGTTATCCAGATTATAGAGCGTGTAAAGGATAATAAAGCAACCATATTTATAAAAGGTGAGAGTGGTACAGGTAAAGAGCTTGTAGCAAGAGCTATTCATTATCAAGGTAAATTTTCGCGAGCACCGTTTATTGCCGTAAACTGTGGCGGTATCCCAGAAAATCTATTAGAGTCAGAATTGTTTGGGTATACAAAAGGTGCATTTACAGGAGCCGATAAAAACCGGGATGGCTTTTTTCAAGCGGCAAATGGTGGGACTATTTTCCTCGATGAGATAGGTAACGCATCTACAGCGGTACAATCACGATTACTGCGCGTACTTCAAGAAAAGGAAGTGGTAAAAGTAGGCGCTCAAAAACCTGATAAAATAGACGTGCGCGTTATCGCAGCAACCAATAGTGATCTCAAGGAGATGATAAAAAAAGGAACTTTTAGAGAAGACCTCTATTACCGTCTTACCGTGGTTGAGGTTGATGTCGCTCCACTGCGAGAACGTAAGGAGGATATTCCTTTGCTTATTGAAAAGTTTCTTTTTAAGTATGGCGTAGAGTTCAAAGATCGTTTTATAAAAATCACACCAGAAGCAACAGCCATTTTACAACGTTATGACTGGCCTGGTAACATACGCGAACTTGAAAATATCATACAGAGAGCCGTTATTATGTGTGATAAAGTCGTTGAAGTTGCACACCTACCAGAAGCTCTTAAATATGCTATTGATTTTCCTGAGGATGGCTTACTTTCCCTCAAGGAAATGGAGAAAATTCATATAAGGAAAGTGCTGAGTGCTATGGAAAACAATAAAACCAAAGCAGCCCAAATTCTAGGCATAGACCGCAAGACTTTGCGTAGTAAGTTAGAAGATTAATAGGCTCTTTCAAAAGGTGATTTCATACCCATGCTACTGTATGAATATTGCATCCATTTTTCCATAAAATAATATTAATTAGCGATTCATTTTTCCTCAGCTGGGTAATTATTACTCGGCTGTGGTTTCTTGTTACGCTTTCGCGAAAGCGTGAAAACCCTTTTAAACATTGCGTTCTTCTATTTGTGCATCTTTCTGGCACGCGCACTGGCATATAGATTGCCATTATCTTATCAAAGTAAAAGAAGCTTATATCATCTATGTAGGTGACTAGGGCTTCAAATCTTTGTGAAACAATAACAAATAAGAAACAATTTAAAGAGTATTAAAGATGAATTTCAATTCAATGTTAAGCGCTATAGCTCCAAAAAAAGCGGGTAGCAAAAAACCAAAAAGTAAATATATCACAGAGAGATACAAGGAAAGAAGTATTTCAAATCGTCTTTTTAAATAATATATAAATAGCACTAGTGGCTTTGATTATGGAAGTAGTAACTTTAGATAAGAAGAGTAAAAAAGTACCTGTGAGAGGTATGATGGATAATGTGATGGAGCAGTTTAACAGTGCTGCAGATCATATTGAACTTCACCCTAGCATTAGAAAAATCTTGAGCATCACAAACAATGAGATTGTGGTTCATTTTCCAGTAAAAATGGATAATGGAGATGTTGAGATTTTTACAGGATATAGAGTGCAGCACAACAATGCCTTAGGACCTTACAAGGGTGGTTTACGCTATCACCCTACGGTAGATATTGATGCAGCGAGAGCTCTTGCTATGTGGATGACCTGGAAAACATCACTTGCAGGTCTTCCTTATGGTGGTGGTAAAGGTGGTATCCAGCTAGATCCTTCAAAATATTCACAAACAGAATTAGAACGTATTACGCGCAGATTTACGTTTGCTCTTGCAGATAATATAGGTCCAGAGCATGATATTCCTGCACCAGATGTAAATACAAATAGCCAGACCATGGCATGGATGGCAGATACGTATATGAGTACGCGTCCTCCAGCAGAGCGCACAGCAAACCAGCATGTAGTTACGGGAAAACCAGATGGCAGTGGAGGTCTAGAAGGTCGTGATCGTGCAACGGGTTACGGTGTATATCTCACAATAAAGTACTGGGCAGAGCGCAATGAGGAGTCTTTAGATAATAAAAAATTTATCGTTCAAGGTTTTGGTAACGTAGGTTACTGGGCTGCACATTTTCTAGAGCAAGAAGGAGCAAAGCTAGTAGCCGTTCAAGATGCTTTTGGCGCTATCGAGAATAAAGAAGGAATTAATGTAGAAGATCTCTTTAATTATAGCAAAGCAAATAATGGAAGTATTGTGGACTTTCCTGAGTCTGCTGTACTAGCACAATATGACTTTTATGCCACAGATTGTGATATCTGTATTCCTGCAGCTTTAGGAAATCAAATTACTAAGGAAAATGCGCCTACTATAAAAGCAAGACTCATTGCCGAAGGTGCAAACGGACCTACCAATGGTGACGGTGAGCGTATACTCTTAGATAGAGGAATCACTATCATTCCTGATATTCTATGTAATTCTGGAGGAGTAATAGGAAGTTATTTTGAGTGGTTACAAAACCGTAACGGAGAGTTATGGCAACTGGATGAGGTGATGGTTAAGCTAGAGAAAAAAATGAGAGAATCATTTAATAAGGTCCATGCTTTTGCTCAAAGTGAGTCTATGGATATGAGAACAGCGGCTTATTGTATTGCCATAAAGAGAATAGAAAAGGCTTACATACAACGAGGGATTTTCCCTTAATACTAAGTACATCTAATTATTATAATATGGATTGTGAAGGTTTAATATTAGAAAAGAGAGAGTACGTGTTTTTAAAACGCGTACTCAATATCTCGGGATATGTAGATGATTTTGAAACGCAAAAGTCATTGCAGCGGTTGAGTAATGAGCTTAAAAGTGCTCATATAGTAGATGACTGTGACATGCCTTTAAACGTAATACGTTTTAATAGCAAGGTAACAGTATCCTCAGATCGAGGTTGGGAGAAAACACTACAAGTGGTAGTGCCTGCAGATAAAGATGTGGCATTAAGTAAGGTCTCTGTGCTCACACCTATGGGATCCGCAATATTTGGTAATAAGGAAGGTGCTATTATAAGCTGGATGTTTCCTACTGGAATGCAGGAACTCACCATAACAAAGGTTATACAAGATGCACTAGAACACACTATGGAAGTTGTTCTCTAATAAAAAATATACATTATGAAAGGATTAAATATAGAAATATATGCTCACGACAGTGAGGTAGATGTTGCCCATAAAATCAACACGATGGAGCTTCATAACTGGATTAATCACCTTACCTACATACGTAAAGAGCTAGGCAATCTTATACAGTTTTATAATGCACAGCCGGCTCAAAAAAGATTAGAACAAGAATCTACCTCTCAGCGGTTTGAAATGAAGCAAGTAGAGAATGATGTAATCTTGGTAGAGCTTCAAAAATTTAAAGTTTCTAGAGATACTATTGCAGAGTGTGAGGATGTTCATTGTGATATGACGTTTATACAAGAACATGAAAAATGTAGAAGGATGTACCTCTTTCACATAGATAAGTACCGTAAACTTAAGGACACTTTTTTTAAAGAGCTTCAAGGAAAAATTTCTCAAGTAGCACAACCTGCATAATGCCAAAAAAACTTACTACTTGGATACCATATTATCACATAAAATCGACGCTTATAGAAGGTTGTTTATAGAAAAAGACCTCATTGAATTGAGCCAATGGATAGCCGCCATTGAAAGTATTAATCTTGAAATTAATTACCTGCAATTAATAGAGAAAAGACTTATTAAAAATAGCACCCTTTCTGCAATGCTACAGGGTTTTAGAAGGAAAAACACCCTCGTTATGGCTTCATTGTGCAAATATGAGCAAGAATTAAAACGTGAATATGAATACAGTGAAAGAACATATGATGTAGTAAGAGCAAAAGAACACGAGGGGAGAAGAGATTTATATAGCAATC
This sequence comes from Dokdonia sp. R78006, assembly GCF_042466145.1. Taxonomy (NCBI): domain Bacteria; kingdom Pseudomonadati; phylum Bacteroidota; class Flavobacteriia; order Flavobacteriales; family Flavobacteriaceae; genus Dokdonia; species Dokdonia sp. R78006. The sequence continues at coordinate 2,076,709 of NZ_JAXHBU010000001.1, forward strand.
TTATGATTGAATTTAAACAACTAAGGAAGGTTATTTACATAGCGCTCTCTAAATATAAACGCAGCTAAAAATAGAGATATGAAAAAGATATTAATACCTATTTATTTAAATCATCATAACTGTGATGCTATAGATTATGCTGTAAAGTTTTTTAAACGTGAAGTGTGTGAATTCTATTTTCTCAATACCTACAGTTATAATGTGCAAGGTCTCAATGCAATCCAACTACTACAAGCAGATGAGGATTGGTTTGAACGTCCTAAACAAGAGTCTCAAGAACGCCTAAGTCGTTTGATAAAAAAGTATTCTTATAATAATAGAAATAAGAATCACGGCTATAATGCAATCTCAGAGTGCACCGGACTTATCTCTGGTATTAAAAAAAACATCACCGAGCTAGCAATTGATATTGTGGTAGTTTCTTGTAAGGATAAATTAAATAGAGATGTTAATATGTACTGTAAAAACACCAGTCTCATCATCGATGAAATAAGAGCATGTCCTATTCTCATAATGCCTACGGCTACCAAACAAAAAAGAAACCCCGTCTTTGCATTAGTATCAGATTTTAAATCAGAAATATCTGAAGAGGAAATAGAGAGCTGGTATGAAATCGTAAAACTTTCAAATGGTTCGCTCAAGATTGTTGTGAGCAACAGTATGAACGAGATGACTAATCAACAGATAAGTAACCAGACGAAGGTGTGTTATTACTTGAGAACGCTTACTAATAGTTCAGTAGTAGTTGATTATCTAAACACGACATCAGACATCAAGGAGTTTGCAAATACTCATAGCAACCATATCATTAGCTTGATTGATAAAAAGCCAGATTTTCTCCGCAAGTATGGATTAGGTCATTCAACCATCACAAATTTAGGGCCCTTATCTTCAAGTCCTTTGATTGCATTACACCAATAACCATTGAGATGAGCAATCGTAAATTTTATATCATTATAATAATTCTTGGAGCGCTAGTAATTCTACTTCTAAGTAGTATTGTATCTGCACCTATATTTGATTAGAGCTTCATTATACGTAGTTATTTTTTGTCTACTCTTATTTTCCATCATTCGGCTAGTAATACCTTTGAGTGTGGAAATAAGTGATTACTTCCTTGTTTAATTATAATTCAATAAATAATTGTGTAAATAATTGTGAGTATCGTAATTATCTATATATTTGAGATTATAAATTGGTAAACCAGTTTGGATAACCAATTTACATTAAGCTCAAACTTTAAATTATTACACTCTTAAATAGCAATGTGGCGAGTGTTTGATTTTAGATAATTCTAATATAAGTGTATTGCTTTTTTGCTTTCGCGAAAGCGTACTCTTAGTACTCACAACATATTTATGACTCGATATCTTCTTCTCTTTTGTAGCCTTATCATCTTTGCATCATGCAAGGAGCCTATTACTTTAGTGTCACAGACAGTCACTACCCCAGAGGAATTAAAAGAAGCAATTAAAGAAGCAGAGCCAGGAGATGTAATAAGTCTTAAAGATGGGGTGTGGAAAGATCTAGCTATAAAATTTTACGGAGAAGGAACGGAGGCTAATCCTATTACTCTTAAGGCAGAAAATGCTGGGAAAGTAATTTTAGAAGGAAACTCTTCACTTAAACTAGGAGGGAAGCACCTTGTAGTAGAAGGACTTTATTTTAAAAATGGTTATACCACAGAGAATGCCATTATACGTTTTAAAATAGATGATGAGAAGATTGCATATCACTCGCAAGTAACAGATTGTGTAATAGAAGATTTTACAAACCCAGATCGCGATAGTAAAAACCACTGGATAGAATTATGGGGACAGCACAATACTTTTGATCATAATTATATTACTGGTAAAACAAACCAAGGGCCTACGCTTCGCGTGTTTTTAAAGGGTAATGAAAATGTAAATACCTATCATCAGATTAAGGATAATCACTTTGGACCACGTCCTAGAAAAGGTGGGCCTCGTGCTGAGACTATGCAGTTAGGCGATAGTTATACGTCTATGACACCGGGCTATGTAAATGTAGAACACAATTATTTTGAGAAGTGTAATGGAGAAGTAGAGATTATCTCAAGTAAGTCTAATTATAATACGTTTAAAAATAATGTCTTTTTTGAGTCAGAAGGTTCGCTAGTGCTTCGTCACGGTAATTATGCGACCATAGATGGTAATGTATTTATGGGCAATGATGCATCTGAGTTTATAGGAGGTATACGTGTTATAAATACGGGTCATCTTATTGTAAATAACTACTTCTATAACTTAAAAGGAAATGAATTTCGCGCACCGCTGGCAGTAATGAATGGTATTCCTAAGTCCCCACTTAATCGTTATAATCAGGTTACAGATGTTGTAGTCGCTCACAATTCATTTATAAAAACAAAGACGCCTTGGCATTTTGGAGTAGGAGCAAACCTAAGTCAGGCAGAAGTTCTTCCGGCTTCAGAAATACGTTCGGCACGCGCAGAACGTATGATTGTGGCAAATAACTTAGTCTACGGAGATATTGAAACTACAGAAATCATCAAAAATTACGATAGCATCACTGGGGTTACTTTTAAAAATAACATTCTTAACGTAGAAAATAAAAGCGCTTATCAAACAGATGGTTTGTTAACTAAAGAAGTGACATTATCATTACCTACAGAAATCTTCCAATCGCCAGAATCACTAGAGACTGAGATGTATAATGGGTTTGACTTTGATAAGATTGAGACTGATATTTTTGATAATAAAAGAGCGTCCACTAATAAGGTGGGGGCAATTGCAGGAGCGAGTACGGGAGCAATGGCATTGCTCGATGTAACTAATTACGGGACTTCATGGTTCAACCCACATCCAGAAAAGCAAGCAGGAAAAACGATAAAAGTGTCAACTACAGCAGAGCTTACAGAGGCTGTTGCGACAAGTAATGATGGAGATACTATAGAGCTTAGCGCTGGTAATTATGAGATTAATGAAAAGTACGCTTTCGCGAAAGCGGTAACTCTTCAATCCTCATCTTCAGAAAAACCGGTACTTACATTTAGTAACACCGCCAAAGGTTTTGAGCTACAACCAAGAGCAAAACTCAAGCTTAAAAACATTTCACTTAAAGGAACGTCAACTACAGATGCTTTTGCAACCCTTGACAAAAACATGGGACAGTCTTATGAATTATGGCTTGACAATGTAGAAATAGATGGATTTAAAAGTGTGTTAGAAACGAGTAAAGCATCTTTTGCAGATACCATCATGATTAAAAATAGTGTGATTAAAAACACACAACGTGGTATCCAGCTCAATAAAGAAGTAAATGACAAAGGAGATTATAATGCAGCCTTTGTTTTTATTCAAGATTCTCAGTTTGAAAATGTAGCTAGTGACGTGCTAGATTATTACCGTGGAGGTTATGATGAGTCTACTATAGGTGGAAGCCTTGTGGTTACGGGTAATACATTTACAAAATGTGGTGCTAGTGGTAGCGCTAATATCTTACTACAAACAAGAGGTATCGTAAATGTTACTCTAGCAAATAACACGTTTAAAAATAATCGTGTGAAGTATGTCGCGGTTCTTTGGGGAGAAAAAGGACAAGAGCCAGTAGACAATACAGTGTCTAACTCTGGTGAAATAAAAGTAGTTCAAAATCTGAAACTTAAACTGGTTTACTAATGCAAAAGCCACAACAGTTCCCTTTATTGAAGTGGTGTTTTTGTTTATTTTCACTTGCGCTTTGCTCTCAGCAATTACCATCAGGTAAGGTGATCGCTGTAGAAGACCTTGGTACTTATTTGAAAAAAGAGATTAAAGATGAACTTGGTGATGACTCACCAGAGAAGCTTGCTGCTCATTTTAGAACTGTTTTTCAAGAACGTTACTTTTACGACTGGACAGAGAATGATACTCGTTTTGAGGAGTATAAAACCTTGTATCCTACGATGGAGGTTTCTCATACTGCTCGTGCTCAAGATCACTTAGATAAATTTGACGCCAGTACGCACTGGAAGTTACCTTTTAATTACAAAAATGATACTCCTATCAATGCATATAGTCTTAGGCACCTAGCGAGACAGCATAAAATGGTGGATATTTCCTTTCTTTATCGCTACAAGGATAAAGATGCACAATACATTGATTACTTCACAGGCCAGCTGCAGTCACTCAATGACGCTTTAATCGCAGGTGAATATGAAACTATTCCCGATGGAAACGGAGTTTATGAAGCCTTTAGATCTGGTTACAGAGTTCTCAATTGGCTGCAAATTCATAATTCATTCCTAGGGGAGAAAGCATATTCAGATGAGGAGCAGCTTACTACGGTAGCAACATTGTTGCAACACGCTTCACATTTATATGAAAATAATGCCGAGTTTAAATCTGGTAATCACCAAACGAGAGGACTAAGTGCGCTGGCTATGCTTGCTATTATATTCAATGATTTTCAGGATGCAGATTTATGGTATGAAAGGGCGATGAGTATTCTCGAGCAGCACTTGCAGCGCGAGATCAATGAAGATGGTTTCCAGTTTGAACGTACCATTCACTATCATCAAAGCGATATTGACAACTATTTTTATATCTATCAACTCGCTCAAAAAAGTAATAAGAAAGTAAGCGCCATCTGGGAAGAACGTTTAAAATCTCTTTTTACTACACTTACTAAGATCGCATTTCCAGACGGATCTGCACCAGTATTATCTGATGATACAGATGCACCTTGGGCAGAGAAAAACGACATTTCTGGTACACTTACCTTGGGGTATCTTTTATTTGATGATCCGGAAATGGGATACTTTGCAAAAAGCACAGTAAAGCCTAAGTATTTATGGAATTTAAGTAAGGAACAACTAGGTGCTTTAAAAGAAATTAAAGCTACAGCGCCTCAAGTAGGATCTTATGCTTTTGAAAACACTGGGTATTATATCATGCGGGAAGGGTGGAATGACCAAGATAATATGCTTGTTATAGCTGCCGGACTTGATGCAGATAAACCTGACCATCAGCATGGAGATATGCTGGGTATTCAAGCGATGGCAAATGGAAAGGTAGTATTACCTAACTACCAAGTACGTTACTCGCTAGAAGATCTTGAGCTCTTCAAAAATAGTATGGTAAAAAATGTGGCACTTGTAGATAACGAGCTGCAAGGCAAGCAATACACTTCAAATAAAGGAGGAAGCGGTTTTGGGAAATTCAAAGAACTTCCTACGCCAAATGTCTTAGGGTGGAGCGCATATGCTACAGGAGATGTGTTTGTAGGTTCTCACAACGGATTTGAAAATGTAGGTGTCAGTTATACTAGACAAGTCATAAATGTTGAGAATGAATTCTGGATTGTAAAAGATAATTTTGAATCAAAAGCTCCACATACTTACAAGCAAGTATGGCAGGGTCATTATAGTAGTGAGCATAGCCCAGAGTTACTTAGAGCTACTTTTGATAATGGAAGCGGTCTAGATATTTTACAACTACAAGCCGTAGATAAAGTAGTTACAGACGGTAAACGTGGTAAAGAGTGGTCTGTGGTGCAAAAAGTAGCTACAGATAACTTCAGTTTTGTGACGGTGCTTTATCCATTTGACACTTACGATAAGAGGATACATGAAGATAGCATGGGTAACAAATTTGCCGGTTGGTCAATTATTATTACTAGCGATACTCAAAACAATAGTACCACCTTATCAAAGGATGATACTAACATATCATTTGCTACTTCCCAATTAACAATAGGTGATGTGATTATCGATTTTTTACAAGAGGCCGATGTGATGACGCAAGTAGAAAACGACCGTTTATACATTACACTCTTAAGTGATAAGCCTACCACTGTTACGATTACCCAAGGAAAACAAAACATATCTCAGCCGCTAGCTCCCGCAGCTCTGCTAGAATATAAATTTAAGTAAGACTTTATGAAATTAATTAGCAGAAATACGGCTCTTGTAGTTGGTATCACACTTTCGACTTTATTCGTTTCTTGTGATGAGCAGGGAACTAGTCAAGACACTTCGGTAGCTACTACAAGTGGCGCAAACCCAAATGTAGTACTTACCACAACTGAGGTTGAAGATATAAGAGCTAAGTTGGGAAGTGTTCCGTTGTTTGATAGTTCGCTAGCTGTAGCAAAACAAGAAGTAGATGCAGCTATGGAAAAAGGGATACAAGTACCTATACCAAAGGATATGGCAGGAGGTTATACCCACACACAGCATAAATTAAATTATACCATACTTCATAAGGCAGGGGTGATTTTTCAGCTCACGGGAGAAGAGAAATATGCACAGTATACGAGAGATGTATTAATGAAATATGCAGAGATGTATCCTTCATTACCACGTCACCCGCAAGAACGATCATATTCTCGTGGGAAGATATTCTGGCAATGTCTCAATGATGCAAACTGGTTAGTGCATATGAGCCAGGCGTATGACGCCATACGTAGTTGGATACCTGAAGAAGATCGTGAGACTCTTGATACAAAGTTATTTCGTCCGTTTGCAGATTTTCTGTCTGTAGAAACACCACAATTTTTTAACCGTATACATAATCACAGCACTTGGGGAACTGTTGCTGTAGGTATGATAGGTTTAGTGATGGATGATGATGAGCTTGTAGATCGAGCATTGTACGGCATTAAAAACGATAGTATTTCGTCAACCGCAATGGATAATGATGGCGGCCTCATAAAGGCGGAAGGGCAAAAAACAGGTTTTCTAGCAAATCTAGATGAACCTTTTTCACCAGATGGTTATTATACAGAAGGACCGTACTATCAGCGATATGCGATGTATCCTTTTTTAGCTTTCGCGAAAGCGTTAGAAACCAAAAAACCAGCACTTAAAATATTTGAATACAACGGCGGAGTTTTAATAAAAGCAGTAGATGCATTGCTTAACCTCACCGATCAAAATGGTGATTTTTTCCCTCTTAATGATGGTCAAAAAGGAATGTCTTACAACACAGCTTCCCTAGTGTCTGCAGTGGATATTGCCTATTACTATGGAAATCAAGATGCACGTTTACTTTCGGTAGCGCAGCAGCAAGGACAAGTAGAACTTGATATTACCGGTCTTGCAGTAGCTCAGGCAATTGAGGCGGGTAAAGCAATCCCATTCACAAAAGAATCTGTTTTACTACATGACGGCCCAAAGGGCAATCAAGGTGGTGTTGCCATTTTAAGAGCAAACTATGAGTCTGGCACTACCGCGCTCGTAATGAAGAACGCGAGTCACGGGCTTAGTCATGGGCATTTTGATAAACTCTCTTATTCTCTTTACGAGGATGGGGAGGAGATATTACAGGATTATGGTCTGGCACGTTTTGTAAATGTTGAACAAAAGAATGGTGGCGGTTATCTAAAAGAAAATACGACATGGGCAAAACAGACGATTGCTCATAATACGGTAGTGATTGATGAGACATCACATTTTAAAGGTAGTTTTAAGGAAAGCTCAAAACATCACCCAGAGATTATCACTTTTGATACCAATGATAAAAAACTGCAAGTAGTAAGCGCCACAGAAAATAACGCGTATCCTGGAACGGAGATTACACGCACTATGATGATGGTAACACCAGAAGGTGGTAGCAAGCCATACATTATAGACATTAATCAAATAAAGAGTGACCAAGCGCATCAAATAGACTTGCCATTTTACTATCATGGGCAGGTGATTTATACTGGTTTTGATGTAGAAGCATCGCGAGAATTGCGACCGCTAGGAACTGGAAATGGCTATCAACATATTTGGAAGGAAGCGACTGGTACTCCTAAAGACGCCAGTAGCCAGTTTACATGGCTTAATAATAACAAGTTTTATAGCGTTACCACACTTTCAGACAGTAAGGATACTTTTATTCTTGGACGTGTAGGTGCAAATGATCCCTCGTTTAATCTACGTAGAGACCCTATGTTTATCCATCGTAAAACGGGAGTAAAAAATGCAGTATACGCTCAAGTAATAGAGTCTCATGGTACATACAATGCGGTTACAGAAAAAGCGCAGGATGCATACGCATCTGTGGCATCTATAACTCAAGAAAAAGCACCAGAAGGATATGTGGCTATAAAAATCACTATGCAATCTGGGGAGGAGCAACTTGTGATGGTGGTAGATAACGCTTTCGCGAAAGCGCAACACTCCATCACCATATCAAATCAAACATACACCTGGAAGGGTAATTATACTTTAAAACAAATTAAAAACTAAGAATATGAAATCATTTGGAACAAGTAAAGAATTTATAGAAGGCAACGACATTGAGTGGGAAGTTGTAGGTGAAGGAGTAAAACGTAAAATAATGGGTTATGATGACAAGATCATGCTTGTAAAAGTACACTTTGAGAAGGGTGGAATAGGACCTATGCATGAGCACTACCACTCACAAGTTACTTATGTAGAAAGTGGATCTTTTGATGTGACTATCAATGGTAAGACTAAAACATTAAAAGGAGGTGATTCTTTTTACATACCACCACATGAATTACATGGAGCAATTTGTACTGAAGCAGGGGTGCTAATTGACGTATTCTCGCCAATAAGAGAAGATTTTATGGAATAGTTAATATTTTAACACATTAATTTTTGTATTAACAGAATATTATACCCATATTTGGTAAACCAATTTGGTTGACCAGTTTGGTAAACCAAAAAAAAGGACAGCTTCGACACCGTCCTCTTTACTATTACTTCTGGTACGAAGTATAAATAAGCTCAGCAAGCTTATCTGTTGTAAATGTATGAAATAGCATACAGAGTTTAGAGCAGTTAATATGTTTCTGAGGATTATTTAATAAAACAAATTAATTTAATCTAAATCATTAATTATGAATGTAAAAACTAAGTTTTCCTTAGTCCTTTTTCTTTTATGCGGTGTTTTACTGTATGGACAGGAGAGTTACTTATTAAAGGGTACAGTTGTTTCTGAAGAAGGGAATTCTCCTATTCCTGGAGTGAATGTATCAGTGCTTAATTCTCAAACGGGAGTTTCTACTGATTTTGATGGTAACTATGAGATTTCTGTTACCGCAAACGATATAGTGCAGTTTACATATGTAGGTTTTACTCCACAAGTAGTTACGATAACTGGACAGACTAGAGCAGATATAGTCTTAAAAATTGATGCAGGAACGCTAGATGAGGTTGTTGTAATTGGGTATGGGTCTCAATCTAGAACAAAAATTACAGGTGCTGTAGGAAAAGTAAAAAACGAAGATCTTGATCAAATAGCTGTAGGAACTGCAAATGAAGCCTTAGTAGGTCAAGTAGCAGGTCTTAATATACAAGCTACAGAAGGAGAGGCAGGATCAAATTCAACTATCAACATTAGAGGTATTGGGTCAATAGCAGGAGCTAGCGGACCTCTTCTTGTAGTAGATGGTGTTGTACTAGATGCCGAATTTTTAAACACAGTAGATGTAAATGATATTGAATCTGTAGAGGTTCTTAAAGATGCGGCTTCGGCGGCAATCTATGGTTCGCGAGCATCTGGTGGTGTAATAATCATTTCTACAAAACAAGGTAAGGAAGGTAAAACTCGTTTTAGTTACAATACTTTTACTGGTTTTAAAGAAGCTAGACAGAGTGATGATTATGACATAAGTGTAGCAAAGTCACATGCAGAAGAGCTTGCACAAACTGGCGAACTTTCTTTGCGTTCTCAGTATAGAGAGCTTTTAGGTATAGATCAGTCTTGGCAAGATCGCATTTTTGACGGTGGTATTATTGAGAGTCACTCTCTAAGTGCTAGAGGAGGTAGTGAGAAAACAAAATTTAATACATCACTTTCTTATTTACATGATGAAGGTGTACTTCTTACAGATGATTTTAAGAAATATAATTTTAGATTAAAAGTTGACACAGAAGTAAATGACAAATTTTCTTTTGGTGCAAATATAGCTCCGTCTTACACAAACAGAAGACGTTTTGATGGTTCTACACATGATATATTGAGACAACAACCTTGGTTGCCTACGTATCACGATGAAAATTCAATTCAGTATGTGGACAGAGAAAATTTTCCTAATGTACAAATAGGGGATTATGCTAAGGAGCGTCACTTTGACAACTATGATCTTTTTGGAGACGGAAGCGAGTTAGTAGATATAAGTACTACAAGTAATACCAATCCGGCAGCAAAAGTATTAGAAAGACATAGAACAGATGAGCAGTTTAGAATGTACGGTAACTTCTATGGAAAATACAAACTAGCCAAAGGTCTTAGCTTCAAAGCTACTTTAGGTGGGGATTACCAAAACAGAAAGCAAAGACGCTGGCAAGGTGTTGAAGCTAGTCGTAACGGAGCTTCTGCAGCGCAGTTGGATCTTGATACGTTTGATCAAATTCACATTTTAACAGAAGGATTATTATCTTATGATACTTCTTTTGGATCGCATAATATAAGTGCTATTCTTGGAGCATCGGCAGAGAAGTGGGATCGCGAGTATAGTGCTATTGGTGTAAATGGATTTGAAAACGATTTAATACAAACTCTAGGTGGAGGTACATCTGTAATAGAGAATATTTCATATAATACAGAGGAGCGTTTAGTTTCTTTCTTTGGACGTGTTAATTATTCTTTTGAAGATAAATATTTGGCTTCTGCAAGTTTAAGAACAGATGGACATTCATCTTTTGGTGTAAATAATAAGTACGGTTACTTTCCAGCTGTATCTCTTGGTTGGAACCTTGCTAGAGAAGATTTCTTAAGCGAGAGTGATGTAATAAGCGATTTGAAGTTAAGAGCAAGTTACGGTTTTACAGGAAACAAAGATATCAGTCTTGGTAGTGGTGTAATTTCAGATAATATCGAGTTATATCCTTCTTTACAATTATACGGACCTAATTCTGCAATTTTTGGAAACGAAGTTTCTAGTGGATTAGCTCCAATAAACGTTGCAAATCCAGATTTACAATGGGAACGTTCTAGTGAAACAAATGTAGCTGTAGATTTTGGTTTCTTTAATGGTAGAATATCTGGATCGATAGATGCCTACAATAAAGTATCTGATCAATTATTATTAAGTGTGCCTATCTCTACTACAACAGGTTTTAGAGAAGGACTTGCAAATCGTGGAGAGGTTGTTAATAAAGGTATTGAAGTAGAATTGAGAACTCGTAATATTACTAATGAGAAATTCACATGGAGAACTACGATACTAGCATCTACAAATGAAAATGAATTAACTGACTTTGCAGGAGCAAGCGGACTTATCACAAATGTTGATGATAAAAGAGCAGCAGAGTGGATTACACTAGAAGGACAACCTATATCTTCTTTTTACGGTTTTGTAGTAGATAGAGAAGTACCTGTAGAATTTGTAACAGATCCTTACGCAGTTGTAGGAGGAGAAGCTCAGGATGTATACGTTAGAGATTTAAATGGAGATGGATTAATTGATAATGATGATAAAACAATTATAGGAGATCCTTTTCCAGATCTTGTATGGAGTATAGCAAACGATTTCCAAATAGGAGATGTTGATTTTAGCTTCACCTTTCAAGGAAGTTGGGGAGCAGAAGTGCGTAACATAGCAGATCAATATATATTTAATCACTTTAGTAGTCGTGAGGGTACAAACCTTGACGTAGCTACAGATCAGAATTTCTTGCAACAAAAGATTTTTACAGATGCTATCATCTCAGATGCATCATACGTAGCGCTTCGTACACTAAATCTAGGTTACACATTAGACACAGACCTTATAAGTCAAGTAGGTCTTAGTAAAGCTAGGGTGTATGTTTCAGGACAAAACCTGTTATACTTCACAGCAGATGGTTATACAGGATGGAATCCAGAATCGTATCAAAATGAAGGTGCATTAAATGTAGGATACCAGCGTGGAGGAAACCCTATAGCTCGTACCATATCATTAGGATTAAACTTAGAATTTTAAAATTAAAAGACAGAACTATGAAAACATATAAATTTTTAATGATGTTATTAGTTGTTGTGAGCTTTGCATCTTGCGGTGACGATTTTTTAGAGCCTGTACCAACAGCCGTGTTGGTAGGTGATACTTTTCCAACAAATGAGAGTGATCTTGAATCTGTTCTTACTACAGTTTACGATGCGCTACAAGGAGTTAATAGTCTTGAGATTACAGATAATGACCTTAATCATGGGCAGCAAATAGAGTTTTACGTAACAGAAATGTTAAGTGATAACACAAGATCAAAAAGTGGAGAAGGAGAAGCAGGCCAGTTTGATAGCTTCACTGTACAACCTACAAATGGTTTTGTGTTTGATTACTACCGTAGTATGTACAGTGTCATTACAAGAGCAAATCTAGTTCTTGAAAATATTGACCTAGCAATTACAGATGGTGATCGTATGGAGGGAGAAGCTCGTTTTATGAGAGCATTAGCTTATTTTAATCTTGTGCGTTCTTTTGGAGATGTACCATTAATAGACAGACCTATATTAATAGAAGATGTAGAGACACAATTTACACGTGTGCCTTCTAGTGAAATCTATAGCTTTATTGTAGCAGATTTACAATCTGCGGCTTCTAAGTTAGGAAGTACGACTACGGCAAATAGAGCATCAAAAGCAGCTGCTCAAGGAATTTTAGCGAAAGTGTATTTAACACAAGGAAGCAACTATGGAGAAGCTCAAGTACTACTTGAAGAAATTATAGCTAGTGAAGAGTACGCTCTTGAATCTGATTTTAGAGATGTGTTTTATAACGAAGCAAATGGTGAAAACATCTTTACTGTTGGTTATGTAGCGAGTTCTTCTTTAGATAGTCAAAACTTTTCGGCAGAGATGCTCAACGGTGTAGGACGTACTAGTGGAGTAAATTATGTGACAGATGAGGCTATTGCAGCTTTAGATGAATTTGGAGGTGAGAGAGCACAATATTCAAAGCGCGTTGATCCTGGTCAAACTACACAAACTCAAGTTGTAAAATATTTACCTAATGGTGATGCAAACTTAGGAATTGAGCCTACAAGCTCAGATCCTACAAGTGCAGGTAATGATTGGATTATACTAAGATATTCTGATGTATTACTTATGCACGTCGAGGCTATTCTAGCTGGAGGTGCAGTAACACAATCATCAAATGCTTTAGAATCTTTTCAAGCAGTTAGAAATAGAGCTGGCTTGACTGATATTGTAGAAGAAGTTACATCAGAGCAATTACTAATAGAACGTCGTGTTGAATTAGCTTTTGAAAATCATAGAATCCATGATTTAAAAAGATTTGGAGCAGCACAACAAGTACTAACTGATTTTTCTAATGCCAACGGACATAGCTTTAGCGCTACAGATCTCTTATTACCACTTCCTCAGTTTGAGGTTAACTTGAGTAATGGTCAATTGACGCAAAATCCAGGCTACTAATAATAAAAATAATACTATGAGATATTTTATAACACCAAGAAAATTTGTTTTTCTTTTAATAGGTATGGTTATTTCAGTTTCTTGTGAAAACGAATTAGATCTTCCAGAGGCGGGAAGTCGCGCAGATACAATGCCTCCAGAAGCTAACTTTTCTGCTACAAGAGATGTAAATAACTTTGATATTTATACATTTTCAAACCTTTCAACAAGCGCAACAACATATGCTTGGGATTACGGAGATGGTAATACGTCAACGACAATTGATGGTCAAAATCAATATGCAGCAGAAGGAGTATATACGATTACATTGACAGCTTCAGATGCTTTAGGTATGACAAGTACATTTTCATCAGATATTGAGGTGATTGAGCCAGAAGAACCAGATGCGATTATTCCAGTAATACTAGAAGCTAGTTTTGAAGATAACTCTTTACCAGATGGTACTGGAGATGGACGTGATTCTTGGAGAAACTCTGATTTAGGAGGAGTTATCCAGATCAATACAAGTTCTTCTGTTCCTGATGGAGGGCAAGCAGCAAAATTTCCAAGTGACGGAAGCAGAATTGCATACCAAGAAATTGAGGTGACTCCTAACACAGATTATACTATTACGTACTCTTATAGATTAGAAGGAGCAGGAGGAGAAGCAACTGTTGCTATTTTACCAGGTGGAGGTTATACAGATCTTACCGTAGCACAAGGAGCTGCAATTGTAGAGTTTACAGGATCTGCAGAAGATTACACTCTTACTACACTTGATTTTAACTCAGGGGTAAGCAGCACAGTAAGCATTCTAATCTATAATGCAAGTGTTGAAGCGAGAGTAGATAATTTTACTGCAGCAGTACAATAGAACAATTATGTTGAAGACTTTTATAATATTATGCACACTATTACTTTCTGTAAGTTTGTCCTTTGGGCAAACTTCAGAAAATAGTGGTACTTCATCTCTTGAACAAGATGAAGTTAGTGCTAGTAAAATATCAAAAAGAAAGAAAAAACGTAAAAAATATAAGTTACCAAAGGTAGATCTATCTCACTGGAAAGTAACAATTCCGGTAGGTGAGCCTAAGATTATTGAAGTGGATCCTCCAGAGATTTTGGATTATGCCACAAATGAAGTTTTAAAGCCCTACATGTACAATGACTCTACAAAAGGAGCTCTTGTTTTTCATGCAGTACCTGCACAGACCACTACAAATACAAAATATTCTAGGTCAGAGCTCAGAGAGCAAATGGTGCCAGGTAATAATTCTGTAAACTGGACTTTTGCACAAGGCGGTAAACTTAAAGTGAAAATGGCCATGGATAAAATTTCTCGTGATGAGAATGGCAAGTATCACAAAACAATTATCACGCAGATACACGGTAGACTTACTAATGAGCAGCGTGATAAAATTGGACAGAAAGATAATAATGCGCCTCCTATATTAAAGATTTATTGGCAGAATGGCAAAATAAGAGTAAAAACAAAGAAGTTAAGAACGCCTGACTTAGGACCTGTAGAAATTTTAAAAAAAGAATCGTGGGTTGATGATGAAGGGTTTAATTTTGAACAAAATGTAGGTTTTAAAAAATTTACAATTGAGGTAGAAGTAGAAGAAGGTAAAATGGTAATTTCTCTCAATGGTCAAGAGTATAAAACCTATGAAGATATACACATGCAACGATGGGGAGTTTTTGAAAACTACTTCAAGGTTGGTAATTATCTTCAAACGAGAGATGAGAATGCTTATGCAGATATTAGAGTTTACGATATAGAAGTTAAGCATTAATTAAAAGTGGTAAATCACATTGTTATCTATTATAAATCAATAACTTTCTATAATTTCTCGACTGCTTTTTAAAGAAGCTTAGTTGAGCTGTTAAGAAATTAAATTGTTACGATATGAAACTGGAGACACGTACAAAGACGATTGAAAATAATGATTCTGGAAAGGCAATCATAGGTCAAATTAGAGATATTATAAATCTCAAAAATTTGGAACCAGGTGATAAGCTACCTTCAGAACGTATGTTATCTGAGCGTTTTGAGGTGACTCGTAGTAGTGTAAGAGAAGCCATTCAAAAACTAGAGTTTTATGGAATTCTAAAATCTATACCACAGAGTGGAACTTTTGTGGCAAATATTGGGGTCATTGCTCTTAATGGGATGATAGATGATATCCTTAAACTTGAAGATCCAGACTTCAAATCGTTAGTCGAAACTCGAATTTTATTAGAACTTAAAACTGCTAGACTAGCTGCATTGAGACGCACAGATTGTGATCTCAAAAAAATGAGAGAAGCACTAGATGCTTACACAGAAAAAGTAATTAATGGTGAAGACGCGGTGCAAGAAGATTTACTTTTTCACCTTGCTATTGCAAAGGCATCAGGTAATAGTACCATGAATAATTTCATGCTTATTATCACTCCAGAAATTATTACAAATTTTGAAAAATACCATGTTTGTGATTCAGGAATGTCACAATCGGCCATAGAAGAACATGAGAAAATTTATCTCGCAATCGAGCAACAAAATCCTCAGGAAGCAAAGGCAATGATGAAAAAACACTTTAAAGCTTTGTATCAATATTGCTATAATATTTAAGGTATAAAGTACGCTTTCGCGAAAGCGTAAAACTCAAAGAAAAGTTGAAAATATTAAAAGTCATGTACGCATGGCTAGGGTGATTTTTTGCCCTATTTAAAGTAACTAATTAGATTTAAAATTATAGTTTATGAAACTTAAAGGACTAAGATGGTGGGTTGTAGGACTTATAGCGCTAGCAACTGTTATTAATTATATAGACCGCCAAGCTCTAGTTGTTTTATGGCCTAGCATAGCAGAAGATTTATATCCAGATAAGACCACTACCGAAAGAAAAGAAATTTACGCTTTGATATCGGTGGTTTTTATGTTTTCATATGCTTTTGGACAATCCATCTTTGGAAAAATCTTTGACAAGATTGGAACTAGGTTTGGTTTTGTATTATCAATAGGGTTCTGGTCCATCGCGACAGCACTACATGCGCTAGCAAATGGAGTATTGAGTTTCTCAATCTTTAGATCAATTTTAGGAATCTCTGAAGCAGGAAACTGGCCTGGAGCAGCCAAAGGAAATGCCGAATGGTTCCCAGCCACAGAGAGAGCATTTGCACAAGGATTATTTAATTCTGGAGCCGCTATAGGTGGTATTGTTGCAATCCCCACGATTGCCTTTTTGACTGTTTATTTTAGCTGGCAAATGATATTTGTAATCATAGGACTTATTGGTCTATTGTGGTTAGTTCCTTGGTTAATTTTAGTAAAAGCACCACCTAAGAGCCACCCGTGGTTAACAGAATTAGAAAAGCAACATATTCTGAAGGGTCAAAAGATAAAAGAAGAAACAGAAGAAGGTGAGAAAATAACAGAATACAACCCTCCAGTAGGAGAGTTGCTATCAAAGAAGCAAAGCTGGGGTGTGATTATAGCCTCTGCAGCGATAGATCCAATATGGTGGTTATTTGTTTTTTGGATCCCTATATACCTTTCAGAAGTGTATGGTATGGATGTAAAAGCCATTGGTATCTACGGATGGGTTCCTTATGTAGGAGCTATGTTTGGAGCTTGGTTTGGTGGTTTATTAGCACAAAATAGATTAAAATCAGGATGGAATATTAACAAGACTCGTAAGATGGTAATAACACTAGGTTGTGTCATTATGCTTCCTGCGCTTCTTGCCTTATCAAATCCAGGATCGCCTATAGCAGCTGTTTTAATAATGGCAGTAGTGCTATTTGGGTTCCAAACGGCGATAGGAAATGTACAAACGCTACCAAGTGATTTGTATGGTAAAAAGACAGTAGGTACACTATCAGGTTTTGCAGGAACAGCGGCAAAACTTACAGGAGCAGGGCTCGTTGCATTAGTACCTAAATTAACAGTAGGTGGTAACTATACACCAGCATTTGTAATAGGTGCAGCATTAGCATTTATTGTAATCGCAAGTGTATGGATATTAATACCTAAAATTGAACTTCTTAAATCAAATAGATAATAATAAAAAGTAAAAATTAATATTATGAGTAATAAAGGAAAAGTAGCCGTTATAACTGGCGCCACAGGAGGAATAGGATTTGCAGTAGCAAAACGATTAGGTCACGATGGATATACCGTTGTAATTAACGGAATTCAAGATGAAGAAGGAGCAAAAAGACTTGAGGAGCTTAAGGCAGACGGTATCACTGCAGAGTATTATGGCTTTGACGTTACTAATGATGAAGCGGTAACAGAAAACATTAAAAAAATAGGGGAGAAGTACGGTAAGATTGATGTGCTTGTAAACAACGCTGGTGGACTAGGTGGTCGTTCAAGATTTGAAGAGATGACTACAGAGTTTTACAGATTTGTAATGGCGCTTAACTTAGACTCAGTATTCTTTGCGTCTAGAGCAGCAATACCATTCCTTAAGAAAGGAGATCACCCTACAATCATTAACTATACTTCTAACGCTGGATGGAATGCAGGTGGACCAGGAGCAGGTATTTATGGTACTTCAAAAGCTGGTGTTCATACAATCACGAGAGCACTAGCAAAGGATCTTGCAGAATATGGTATCCGTGTGAATGCAGTATCACCAGGAACTATTGATACACCTTTCCACAAGCAAATTAAAGAGACTAAGCCAGAAGTGTTTGCTTCATGGGCAAATAATATTATGTTAGGTCGTCTTGGTCAGCCAGATGATGTAGCGGGTGTAGTATCATTCCTTGCGAGTAAAGATGCAGCCTTCTTAACTGCTGAGACAATTCAAGTAGGTGGTGGTCAAGCATTAGGTATTTAAAAAAAATATATTCTTAGAATATGAGTAAAGTAGTCACTTTTGGTGAGATTATGTTACGGCTCTCTACAGAGCGATTCTTGAGATTTTCTCAAGCCAAAACCTTTGGGGTAACCTATGGTGGAGGCGAATTTAATGTAGCAGTCTCACTTAATAATCTAGGCGTCTCTGCAGACTTTGTTACTAGGCTTCCTAGTAATGAAATAGGCGATACAGCACTTCAAGAAATTAAAAAAATTGGAGTAGGCGATAAGTATATAACAAGAGGTGGAGATAGACTAGGGATTTACTTTCTAGAAACAGGAGCCGGAACAAGAGCTAGCAACGTGGTCTATGATCGCGCTGGTAGCTCTATGGCTACTATCACAAAAGGATGTTTTGATTGGGAAGCTATTTTTGAAGGTGCCACATGGTTTCACTGGAGTGGTATTACCCCAGCAATATCAGAAGCAGCAGCGCTAGAGTGTCTAGAGGCTGTAAAAGTAGCAAGTAAGATGGGACTCACCATCTCTACAGATTTAAATTACCGTTCAAAGCTCTGGAAATGGGGCAAGGAGCCTAAGGATGTAATGCCGGAACTTCTTAACTATAGTAATTTAATATTAGGAGATATAGACACTGCTTTTTTTATGCTAGGTGAGGACAGAGTAGGTCCTAACTATCAAGATGAAAAATCACTCCCCGTTTTGTATGATAAGCTTTTTAAACTATGCCCTAACCTCAAGCAGGTTGCGACCACATTAAGATACTCTGTGAGTGCATCTCACCAGCGCATAGGAGGATTATTATATGATGGAGAGCAAGTGTATAGAGCACACATACAAGAAGTAACGCCCGTGGTAGACCGCGTAGGTAGTGGAGATGCATTTATGGGTGGTCTAGCCTTTGGCCTCATAGATGACCCTATAAACAAGCAGCGTGCAGTAGATATTGCTGTAGCTTCTTGTTGTTTAAAACATACCATTTATGGAGATTACAACTTGGTCTCTTTACAAGATATAGAACGATTTATGGATGGAGATCAATCAGGAAAAGTTTCAAGATAATTATGGCAAGATTTACAAGATTAGAAGTAGCACAAGTAATGAAAGACACGGGAATTGTTCCTTTGTTTTATAATGAATCTGTTGAGGTAGGCAAGCATATATTACAGGCTTGTTATAACGGTGGTGCTCGAGTAATAGAGTTTACCAGCCGCGGTGATAATGCACATAAAGTGTTTGATGAGTTGTGCGCTTTCGCGAAAGCGGAATTACCTGAGTTAATACTTGGTGTAGGTAGTGTTACAGACGCAGCAGCAGCTTCTTTATACCTGCAGCTAGGAGCAAACTTTGTAGTAACTCCCGTATTGCGTGAAGATATCGCCATGGTGTGTAATAGAAGAAAAGTGCTATGGTCACCAGGCTGTGGATCACTAACAGAAATTGCTCGCGCCGAAGAACTAGGCTGTGAGATTGTAAAACTTTTTCCAGGAGGTATTTACGGAGCCCAGTTTGTAAAAGCTATAAAAGGACCATGTCCTTGGACTTCAGTGATGCCTACAGGCGGTGTTTCTCCTACAAAAGAAAGCTTAGAAGAATGGTTTAATGCAGGAGTAACCTGTGTAGGTCTAGGCTCAAAGCTCATAGCAGTAGATGAGAATGGTGCATGGGATTATAAAAAAATAGAAGAAAAGACAGCCTTAGCTATCGATTTAATCAAAGTTATAAGAGGATAAACCATCACAAGACTCACAATTATTTGAATTAGTTTGTTTATGTACACGTAGTTTGTGATTCAAAGGGTATCGAGAGATACCCTTTGTTAGTTTTAGGTGGTAAGGCGCTCTTATTTATTACTTTATGATAGCAGATAGGTTGGTCATAACGATTGTAATACCTTTCAACGCTTTTGCATGCAAATGGTATATCATCATATTAAAACGTGAAGTTATATCTATGATCAGAATTTATATTACTCCTCAAACAAAAACTCACCTTTGGTTTCGGCAGCGTGTAATCCCCAATCAACAATTAGGTTTAAAATAGGAACCAATGTTTGCCCAAACTCCGTAAGCGTATATTCTACTTTTAAAGGTGGTTTTTTAGTAAACACTTTTCTGTTGACCATACCATCTGCTTCTAATTGTTTTAACTGTAAACTCAACGTGCGCTCAGTAATACCAGGAATTTCCTTCCGTAATTCATTATAGCGTTTTTTATCGCCTATTAAATGGGTTAGTATAACACTTTTCCATTTTCCACCTATCAATTCCATTGCCGCGCTTGTTGGGCAATATGATATTTTATCGTTGATTTTAATTCTTGGTTTCTTTTCAAACAATTCCTTTCTATCCATTTTCATAACATTTAAAACGATGCAAAGATAATATGCTTTAAAATAGTATGTAACTATACTTTTTATAGTAATTTATTTTATGTTTAATCATCTGATATATAGTGTCTTATAATTTATTTTATATACTATACTTCTTGACCGTTATTGACGCGTATCAACTTCACGCATACATTTGCACTATAATTTTGATAGTATTAATAATCAATAAGTTAAATAAATTATAAAATGAATCTAACAGAAATATTAAACAACCGTTACTCTGCAAAAGAATTTGATGCAACTAAGAAAATATCAGATGCAGATTTTCAACAAATAAAAGATGTACTGCGTTTAAGTCCTTCTAGCGTAAACCTTCAACCTTGGCATTTTTTAATTGCAGATACCCAAGAAGGTAAAGAGCGAATTGCAAAAGGCACACAAGGTTTTTTCAAATTCAACACGCCAAAAGTTTTAGACGCATCTCACGTAATTGTTATCGCAGCTCGCACAGATGCAAATGAGGATTATATGAATAGCATTTTGGAGCAAGAAGACCAAGATGGTCGCTTTGCAGCACAAGAGTTTAAAGATCAAATGCACGGTGGTCGTATGCTATTTGCAAATATTCACCGCTACGACCTTAAAGATTTACCACACTGGATGGAAAAGCAAGTGTATTTAAATATGGGCGCACTTTTATTAGGTGCAGCTGCCTTAGGTATTGATGCTTGCCCAATGGAAGGTGTAGATGTAAAAGCCTTAGATGAAGAGTTTGGCTTACGCGAAAAAGGCTTCACCGCTCTAGCAGTTGTGTCTTTAGGTTATAGAAAAGACAGTGACTTTAATGCAAAATTACCAAAATCTAGATTTTCTGAAGAGACAGTGATTACTCAATTGTAAAAGTTTAAATCTATATATTATGAAAAGTACAATAGTAAAATTTACAGCAAAACCAGAACACAAAGATACGTTTGCAGCAACGCTTAAAGAAGCACAATCGGCAACACAAAAAGAGGCTGGTAATAAAGAGATTAGAGTATTTGTATCTAAAGCAGAAGACAATGTGTTTTTTGTTTACGAACGTTGGACAGATAAAGCTGCTATTACAGCTCACGATAATGAGCCACATACCAAAAAGTTAATGGAGGTAGGACAGACCGCCTTACAATCTGCTCCAGATTTCTACTTCTTAGGGGATACAAATCCACTTCCAGACCATTCCAAATCTGCAAATCCTGAAGATGAAGTATTTATAATTTTCTTCATTTTTAAACTAAAAACTGAATTTAGAGAAGCACTTCTTGAACAGTTTGAAGATCACATTACCCACACAAGAAAAGAGGAAGAAGGCAATATCCTTTTTGATTTATATACAGTAGACGGTCAAGAAGACACCCTAGCAGTTTATGAGCATTGGAGAAAAGAATCTGATGTTTGGGGCATTCACTTTAATCAACCTTATGCAGTAAAAACAGGCAAACTGATGGAAGAAGCTGTGATAGGTGATTTAAAGCAGTATATGAATTTCGTTACAGAAATTTAAGAGAAATCAATAATCAACTTAAAAGCACTCTTATGAAAAAAGTAATTCTATTAGTTTCCTTGGCAATTTTAGCAAGCTGTGGAAATCAGGACAAAAAAGAAGCAGTTTTAACTACAGAAATGCAGGATCACGAACATCCGCATCCACACAATGTAGATGAAAACGGATTAGCACCACATACGGAAAACACCATCCATCAATATGCGCCAACGGTTGCGTTGTTAAATAGTATATATGAAGGTGATTTTACGCCAGAACAAATGGTACAGCAAGGTAATATTGGTATTGGTACCGTAAATCACCTAGCAGGTGAACTGGTTGCTGTAGATGGTGTGGTATATACTATCGATGCTGAAGGCGGAATTAAAGAGGCACCAGAAGATTTAGAATCGCCTAATATGACGATGATAAATTTTCAACCCAAAAAAACGGTAACCGTTGAAAACATTACCTCTTACGAAGAACTAAACAAAGAACTTCAAAAATACTCTACTTCTAAAAACAGTTTTTACGCCTACAGAATTAAAGGGGAGTTTGGGTATCTAAAAATGGCATCTGCACATAAAGTAGAAAATGAAGATGTTTCTCTATTTGAATATTTAGATACAAGAGTAATGTATACTAGAGATAATATTAAAGGAACTTTAGTAGGCTTATTTACGCCAGATTATATTGGAAACGTGGTGATTCCGGGAATGCACTTTCACTTTTTATCTGAAGATATAACACTGGGAGGACATTTAGAAGATATCAAGTTTGATAAACTTCAAGTAGAAATTCAAGAAATAAACCAAGTAAACTTGCAGCTTCCTCAAACCGTAAAATTCAGAAACAAAACGTTAAAGCAAGGTGCCTCACCAAAAGCAACAGCAAAGCAAAACGGTAAATAAAATCTAACTGAAAAACGCACACTATGAAAGCAATAGTATTAGAAAAAGCAGGAGGACCAGAAAACCTTCATTTAGCAGAAGTAACAAAACCAAGCATAAAAGATAACGAAGTATTAGTAGCGGTAAAGGCTATTTCATTAAATCCGGCAGATGTAAAACCAAAGTATCAAGATAAGATGCTTAATATGATGTACGGTGAAAAACGACCTGTAATTTTAGGCTGGGACATAGCAGGAACCATAACAGAAGTTGGTACTGATGTTACCAATTTTAAAATAGGCGACAAAGTCTTTGGTATGGTAAACTTCCCTGGTGTTGGTAACGCTTACGCGGAATTTGTTGCTGCGCCAGAAGCACATTTAGCTACAATGCCAGAAAAGGTCTCTTTTGAAGAAGCTGCAGCTACAACTTTAGCTGCTCTAACTGCATTGCAGATCTTAGAAGGAAGGATTAATAAAGGTGATAAAGTGTTAATACAAGCTGGTTCTGGTGGTGTTGGGCATTTTGCTATCCAAATTGCAAAAGCAATGGGAGCTTTTGTGAATACTACTGCCTCGGCAAAAAATAGTGCATTTGTTACCTCTATTGGAGCAGATAATGCAATAGATTATCATACTCAGAAGTTTGAAGAAATTTTATCTGATATCGACTTTGTATTAGATACGCAAGGTGGTGACGTATTGGAAAATTCCGTAAAAGTATTGAAAAGTGGTGGTACAGCTTATACAACAGTAGGTATGGACTTAGATGACTTGAAAGCATCAGCCAAAAAGGAGAACAAAACCGTTGCAGACATTTTAGTACACTCTAGTGCTGAAGATATGAACACCTTAAAAGAAATGTTAGAAAACGGTAGCATTAAACCAAACATTTACAAAACGTTTGCTTTTGAAGATATGGCTGCTGCCCATACTGAAGTTGAAAAAGGAAGAACAGTGGGTAAAGTAATCGTGACACTTTAGTATCAACTATTAAAACACAATGAAAATGAAAACACAAGATAAATTACCTAATTATACAAGAAAAATATTTGTTGGTGGCGAATGGAAAGACGGAAAAGGACCAGCAATCAAGGATATTAACCCTTGGAACCAAGAGGAGTTATTCTCTTTAAATGGAGCTACTACAGATGATGTTAATGAAGCTTTTGAACAAGCAGCAGTTGCGCAGAAAAAATGGGCAGCAGTACTACCTCCTGAAAAGAGTAGAATGATGCTTAAACTAGCCGAAGTAGTTAGAAACCGAAAGCAAGAGTTTGCAGAATGGGCACGAAAAGAAGTAGGAGCTACCTTAGCAAAAGGGTATTTTGAAGCTGAGTTAGTAGCTAGTGTTTTTGAAAGTAGCGTACACTTACCATTATTAGTGGAAGGTAAAATATTACCACAAGATATTGATGGCAAAGAATCTATGGCTGTTAGAAAACCCTTAGGTGTTATCGGATTAATTTCTCCTTGGAATTTTCCGGGTCAATTAACCGCGCGTACTTTAGGCCCAGCATTGGCAGTTGGTAACGCTGTGGTCTTAAAACCGGCATCGACCTCTATAGTAACAGGTGGTTTAATATTCGCTTCTTTTTTAGAAGAGGCAGGTTTCCCGAAAGGGTTATTGAGCGTTTTGCCAGGTGGAGGAAGCACTATTGGTACGGCAATTACAAAACATCCTATTTCAAAACTAATTTCGTTTACAGGCTCAACACCAGTTGGTCGTCAAGTTGGTAAAAATGCTCTGGAAGCAGATATCATTAAAAACATCGAGTTAGAATTAGGTGGTAACAGTCCGTTTGTGGTGCTAGAAGATGCAGATATTGATCAAGCGGTTGAAGCTGCTGCTTGGGGTAAATTTATGAACCAAGGTCAAATCTGTATGGCTATCAACAGAATTATCGTTGAAGATAAAGTCTATGATGAATTTACAGAAAAGTTTATAGCAAAAGTTAAGACCTTAAAACGTTTGGATATGAATGATCCGGATACGTTTGTAGGTCCTATTATTGACCAAAACCAGTTTGATACTGTTAAAGGCTTAATAGACGATGCAAAAGAACAAGGTTACAAAATGGCATTAGGTGGTGAAGCTGAAGGTTTACATATGCCGCCACACGTTTTTGTAGATGTAGACGAAAACTGTCCGTTGTTTCAAAATGAGATTTTTGGACCAGCAGTGTCTATTGCTAGAGCAAAAGATACTGAAGATGCGTTACGATTAGCAAATGCTACAGACTACGGTTTATCTAGTTCTGTATTTACACAAGACGAAGCTAAAGGAATGGCATTTGCACAAGGTATTGAAGCTGGTATGACACATATTAATGACCAACCAGTTAATGATAGTGCTTATGCACCTTTTGGAGGGGTTAAAAACTCAGGTCTAGGTCGTTTTAATGGACAATGGGGGGTGAAATCTTTTACCGTAGCACATTGGATAACCATTCAAAAAACACCTAGGAAATATCCTTTTAAAGCAGCTGACTTCCAATAAGAGTAACTATTTGAGAATGTTCATACTGTGGGAATCATTAGAAAATATTAATCTCGTTATTTTTATGATATTTCTTAAATAGTCTATATTTAACACTAGATAATAACGGCGTTACAGCGTTTCTAAACCGTTTTAAACAAAATAACAATCAGAAACAACCTAGTGATTAATGGATAACCTACTTACGTTTGCAATTACTGTGTTTACAGGCTTTTTTGCTATAACAAATCCTATCTCAAACATGACCATCTTTTTGTCGCTCACAGAGGGAGCAGATAAAAAGACAAAGCAGAACATCAATAAAAGAGCAAACATAGTTGCCTTTATTATTGTAGCAGGTTTTGTCTTGTTAGGTAAATTTATCTTTGAGTTATTCCAAATAACAATCCCTGCTTTCAAGATATTTGGTGGCATCCTAGTGTTTCTTATTGGATTTGATATGTTACAGTCTAAAAAAGTTAATGTCAAACATTTAAAGGAAGTAGACATAGATGAAAATATTGCTATCTCACCCTTAGCTATACCGATTATTGCAGGTCCAGGAACCATTGTTACAGCCATGAATACTGTCTCAGATGCCACTTATATACAGATAGGCATGGTGATTGTAATTTTTGGAATTATGTGTTTGTTAATGTATGTTACTTTTAGCGCAAGTACACTTATCGTAAAGGTTTTAGGCAATAATGTAATTTCCGTAATAGGTAAAATTATGGGATTAATTATAGGTATCATAGGCACGGGAATGATTATAGAAGGAGTGAAAATTTCATTCAACTTGTTTCCATAAATTGTCAAGGCAGTATCATGGAACGGCATAAATGCTATACCTATAAATTTATGGTGAGTAAATTATGCTTCTTTTAAGAATGTATTGTTTTAATTAACAAGAGAATCTTTTTTTTATTTAAAAACCACCTCTACAATCGTAGCTTCTTCCTTTCTGGCTTCGTTAGAGATAAAAAGCTTTCCGTCAGGACTAAAAGTAATTCCCTCTGGCTGAGCAAAGTCGTCTTTATCAAGCTTGTATACTTTTTTAACTGTACCATCGCTATCTAGTATCGCTAGCTTTGGGTTTTTACCTTCGAGCACATAGTAGTCACCTGTTACTGGATGTATTGCCACGTCAGAGGGACTAAAGATGCGATATGCTTTCTTCTTTTTAAAATCCTTAAAAGCTTTATCATTCATATCTATGCGTAAAAGCGGCTTTTCATCCATCGTTTTTGCATCTAGCGTGATATAATACAAACCTTTAAAGTCATCAGATTGATCGCGATCTTTTGGTGTTACTACGAGGCTATTTTTTTCGGTGTCTAGCGTGAGTGTTTCTATATTATTACGAGCGGTAAATGCTGTTTGAAAAGTAGTTATTATTGGTTCGCTTTCGCGAAAGCGTAACACCTCATAAATCAATCCATCACTTCGCATCACATAAGCATCCTTGTCATTAATCGCGATACCCTCATAGTCCCCACCACCAGCAAATGCTATCTCTTGAATGACTTTTTCCTTTTTGAGATCATATATAAAAATGATACCGTCCTCATCCTCTACACAAGCTATGGTGTTTTCAGAAATCCACGAGATACCGCTTACCTCATTTAAAATTTCTGGCATTTTCCAAGTATTTATAATTGTATAGTCCTCCTTAGATTTTTTTTGAATCGTTGTTTTTTCTTTTTCATCGCTCTGGCCGTTGTAGCTATTTGCACAGCTTATAGTGAGAATGATTGCGAGAGTGACAATAAATAGGTGAGGTATATATTTTCTATAGTTCATTAGATTTCTTTTTAAAGATATTTTGAGTGTGTTTCTTTTTGCTTTCGCGAAAGCTTAAAACATATTTTTAGGTAGCTGGATCACGTTTAAAAATCTGAATTAAATCAAAAACAATCACACAAAATACTACCCAAACAAAGCCTGCAATAAATCCACCTGCAATATCTGAGGGATAGTGTACTCCTAAATAAATACGACTTATACCGATACTTAAAATCAGGATTAAGCACAAAGTGATAAATAGGACTTTATAGAATCTCTTAATTGGAAACTTACTGATTAAAAACAATAAGGTTCCGTAAAAAGCCATTGCCATCATAGCGTGCCCACTGGGGTAACTCAATGTCTCTACCGTAACGAGGTGCTCTACATCTGGTCGCGCTCTATTTATTATTTGTTTTAAGAGAAGATTAGAACTAAGTGCAAGCACCATTACAAATGCAAGCTGAGCAACGTATCTCCATTTTTTAAACGTAACGTAAAATATAATCGTACATAATACAAATGTGATTACATAGCCTAACGCATCACCTAGATCTGTGACAAAAACAAAATAACTAGTGAGGTAAGGTGTTCTGAAGCTAGCTACATAATTAGAGATTGCCGTATCAGACTCAGCTAGATAGGTGCTTTTTAAAGTTTCTGTAAGGGATATAAATAATTTAATACCGCCTATAAAGAGTGCTAAGGCTATGGTTGTGGTGATGATATAAGCCCATCTACCATCATATTTTTTAAATACCTTAATTAGTAAACTTTTAATCCAATAAATAAGTGATGCTAGTTTTTGCTTCATGCTTTATAATTACCATTCTGCACAAATTTAAGTATCAAAAATTAGTAAAGTCTAAAGAAGAATATAATGTTACGTTCTAAATTTATTTTTAAGCTACCGTGGATACATAGGATAGGGGCATAATTACAAACGTTGTTGAGTTTTATATCCTAATTATTTCTAGAGCAGTCAACTTTATTGTTAAATAAGAGAGTGCTAAAAATGTATGGTCTAAGACTTTTAAGTAGAATTTTGTACAAAAAAAAAGGCTTTACATTTCTGTAAAGCCTTTATAATTATGTAGCGAGAGGGGGGCACGATCCCCCGACCTCCGAGTTATGAATCCGACGCTCTAACCAGCTGAGCTACCTCGCCATAATTTAAAATTGCCAATAAATAATAAAAGCAATTCTGTATGCTCGCATAAGCAATGTGCCTAAGCGGGTGCAAATATAAAATATATTTGTGGTTGTGCAAACCTCTTTCTTAAATAAAATCAATTTAATTACTTTGTTCTACAAATTACTTTCAATATATTGTCGTTCCATTAATACCTTTCTATGAGCGATAAAATAAAATATGAGATTGAGTTTGTTGTAAGAGCTTCTCCTTCTTTATTATACCAATATATAGCTACTCCATCAGGAATGAGCGAGTGGTTTGCAGATAATGTAAATTTAAGAGGTGACCACTATACATTTATTTGGGACGGTAGTGAGGAAATAGCAAAACTTCTTACTAAAAAGAACGGTGACCGAATAAAATTCCAGTGGGAAGCAGACGAGGGAGAGGAGTATTATTTTGAATTACGCCTGCAAGTAGACGAAATCACAAAAGATGTATCTATCATGGTAACAGATTTTGCAGAGGAAGATGAGATTGATGAGGGTAAAATGTTTTGGGAAAACCAAATTTCAGAGTTGAAACAAGTAATAGGCTCTTCATAACTAAAGCCTAATTAATATCTTTGCACCGCCTCCCTAAGAGGCGGTTTTTTTATGGTAAATCACAACGGAACAATATTCTCACCAGAGGATGCGCAACTTAATCCATTTAATAGAGGTCTGCTTTATGGCGATGGACTTTTTGAAACAATTAAAGCAGTAAATGGGAAGCTCCTTTTCTGGGAAGACCACTACTTTAGACTTATGGCTTCTATGCGTATACTTCGCATGGAAATCCCTATGGAGTTTACACCAGAATTTCTTGAGGAAGAACTCTTAAAGACATTGACGGCGTCAGGTTTAATTGATCAAACAGCGCGTATACGTATCACAGTGTATAGATCTGGCGGTGGTACCTACTTGCCAGAGGAGCGCGGTGTGGGTTATTACGCTTTCGCGAAAGCGCACCCTAATCCTTTTTATCTCCTTAACGAAGAACCTTACGAGGTTGAGTTGTATAAAGACCACTATATAAATGCAGATTTAATATCTACGCTTAAAACAACTAATAAGATTGTACACGTTACAGGGAGTATCTATGCTCAAGATAACGGATACGATAATTGCCTGCTTGTCAATAATGAGAAAAATATAGCCGAAGCATTACAAGGTAATTTATTCCTTGTAAAAGGAACTCACATTAAAACGCCACCACTTTCTGATGGTTGCTTGCGTGGAGTTGTTAGAAAACAACTCATTAGTATTATAGGGTTGATGGATGACTATACTTTTGAAGAGGCTTCTATATCACCGTTTGAATTGCAAAAGGCAGATGAGCTCTTCATTACAAACACCATTATGGGAATACAGCCTATAACAAAATATAGAAAAAAGGAGTTTAAAATAGAGACAGCCGCAGCGTTACTTAAAAAGCTTAATGTAAAAGTACGTCTAGGCTAATTATACTGAGGATTTTCTGGAGCATTAGACCATAATGCATAATCACCGCCTATCTCAATAATTTTATCTCTCCACAGTGCTGTGTGGTTATCTTTGAGTAGCTCGTCATGTTGATCATTTTCAAGAATAACCCAACTGTTTTGAATAATTTCTTGGTTGAGCTGGTTACTCTCCCAGCCGCTATAGCCTAGAAAAAATTTAATTTTCTCACAGCATATCTCTTTATTCATGATTAGGTCTAGCGCTCTCTCAAAATTACCACCCCAGTAAATACCTGATGCTATCTCTAGGCTGCCTTCTATGAGGTCTGGAGCAGTGTGTATGAAATAGAGATTCTCTTGTTCTACAGGACCGCCATTATATATAGGCATCTCACATTCTTCTATACCTTCAATTAAATCTGATAGTGTGACATCCAGCGGTTTATTGAGAATAAACCCTACAGAGCCTCCATCATTATGATCTGCAAGAAGTATTACAGACCTAGTGAATGATGTATCACCTAGGATAGATGGTTCGGCTACTAATAAATGTCCCTTTGTAGGATATGCAATCATAATAGTGACGTTTATATATATAAAATTAGGTTTTTTTTATATCACAAAAAATATATTTCGAATATTTTTCACTAGTAAAAATTTAACTTAAGTAGCTGTAAATAAGAGGCTTATTGATTTTATGGTTTAGCAGGTATGTAAAAAAACATAGATGTAAGGCAATAAATAGAGGATGAAGCGCTTACTTTTTGAGGGAAATACGGGAAACTTGAGATCTTTAGAATATCTTTCTGTTAGTAATGTATGCATATGATTAAGTACTTTTACGAGACTAATACAATCCTATTGAAAGCACATTATAAAAAGCACATTTTAGAATTTAAGAGACCTAGTGGTACTTCTCGAGGGGTCTTGCGTACTAAAGAGACATGGTATATCATTATTCAAGATGCTGGTAAAACGGGCATAGGTGAGTGTGGTATTCTTAGAGGTCTTAGTTATGATGATGTGCCAGGCTATGAAGAAAAATTACAATGGGTATGCGCTCACATTTCAAAAGGACCTCAGGCGCTTTGGGATGAGCTAATGGAATATCCAAGTATACAGGCAGGTGTTGAGATGGCATTTTTATCGCTTGCATCTAGCGATCCCTTTGTTCTATTTCCATCTTCTTTTATAAAAGGAACATCTGCTATAGATATTAACGGACTTGTGTGGATGGGAGATGAGGATTTTATGAGAACCCAAGTAGCCGAAAAGCTTGAGCAAGGTTTTGATTGTATAAAAATGAAAATAGGTGCTATTGACTTTAAAGACGAAGTGGCGATTCTTTCCTCTATAAGAAAGAATTACAATAAAGAGCAACTTACCTTGAGGGTAGATGCAAATGGTGGTTTTGCTTTCGCGAAAGCTAAAGAAGTCCTAGCCCAACTAGCCGAGCTAGATATTCACTCGATAGAACAACCTATTGCTACAAAACAGTGGAAAGAAATGG
Organism: Dokdonia sp. R78006; assembly: GCF_042466145.1. NCBI lineage: Bacteria > Pseudomonadati > Bacteroidota > Flavobacteriia > Flavobacteriales > Flavobacteriaceae > Dokdonia > Dokdonia sp. R78006. Next base: position 2,107,970 of record NZ_JAXHBU010000001.1, read on the forward strand.
CCGAATTATGTGCCAGTACACCTACGCCAATTGCGCTAGATGAAGAACTTATAGGAGTGACAGATCTCGCTTCAAAACGTGAGCTACTAGAAATTATACAACCGCAATATATTATTTTAAAGCCTAGTTTTATAGGAGGTTTTAAAGGAAGTCAAGAGTGGATTGACGTAGCAGATTCATTAGGAATCGAATGGTGGGTTACCTCTGCATTAGAAAGTAATGTTGGACTTAATGCTATCGCACAATGGACACAAAAAATAGGAGCAAAAGGTCCTCAAGGACTGGGTACTGGAAGCCTTTTTACAAACAATATACCTTCACCACTAGAAGTGGTGAATGGAACTTTAAGAACGGATAATAACAAGTATTGGGATTTTAAAATATAACATATGTATATAGAGCAGGCGTACAAGAGTTTACACGAGGGATGGAGATATATAATAGGTTTCATGATTATATTTTTTGTAGGCTGGCAAATTTTAGGAGCAATTCCATTAATGGCAGGCTCGTGGATGAGAGCTGGTGATATAAATACTTTTTTAGAAGCAGGTGAAGAGAACTTCTTTCCGCTTTTTGAGGGAGAAAGCAATCTCTACTTAATACTTGCACTTTGTACTTTTTTAGGAGGGCTACTTGGACTCGTTGTTGTGGTAAAGTATATCCATAAACAGCGATTTACAAAGCTAGTAACCGCTAGAAAAAACATAGATTGGTCGCGTTTTTTCTTTGCTTTTGGTATTTGGGGTGTCTTTTCTGTAGTATCGACATTAGTTACATACTATTTTGCTCCAGAAGATCTTGTGTGGAACTTTAATCTCATGCCTTTTCTTGGGCTTCTAGCCATCACATTAATTTTGTTACCCTTACAAACTTCTTTTGAAGAGTTTCTTTTTAGAGGATATTTAATGCAGGGAATAGGAGTTGCTGCAGGTAATAAGCTTGTTCCTCTTATTATTACATCGCTCATTTTTGGACTCATGCACGCGCTTAATCCTGAAATAGAAAAGCTAGGATATAGTATTTTATCGGTCTACATAGGTTTAGGTTTCTTTCTTGGCATTATAACGCTTATGGATGATGGAATGGAGCTTGCACTAGGATTTCATGCAGCAAATAATATGTTTATTGCACTATTAGTGACATCAGATTGGAGTGCGTTACAAACTAATTCTATCTTTCGTGATGTTGCAGAGCCTTCGGCTATAGGCCAGATTGTTCCTATCTTCATAATACTGCCTATTCTCATGTTTATTTTTGCCAGAAAATATAAATGGTCTAACTGGAAAGAGAAACTCACAGGTAGTGTAAAGCCTCCTGTTACTGCTTAAATAGTTGAGCAGACTTACATTTTACATTTGCTTAATATTAATCTTACAAGGAACCCGTATATTTAAATGATATGACGGAGCTTGCTGAAAGATATACGCGCTTACACCCTAAATTTAAACTTAACGGTGCTTCATTTACCATTGCTTCATTAAAGGAGCAAGCGCATACCTTTATTAAAGAAGGAGAACCTTATGAGGAATCTGTTGGTGAGTTTATTATAGAGTGGCTAGATGCTAAGAAGTATGTGACGGTACATACCTCTGGATCTACGGGAACACCTAAGCTTATTAAGATAAACAAGGAACATATGATCAATAGTGCAAAAGCAACTGCAAAGCACTTTGATGTATTTGAAAAAACAACGGCATTGCTTTGTCTTCCTGCGCATTACATTGCTGGAAAAATGATGCTTGTAAGAGCCATGACATTGGGATGGCGTATTGATATGGCGCAGCCAAAATCCAATCCGCTGGATGCTGTGTATAGAACGTATGATTTTTGTGCAATGACGCCTTTTCAGCTTGATAATTCGTTATCGCGATTACACTTACTTTCAAAGCTCATTGTAGGAGGAGGAGCAATATCACCAGCACTTTCTTTAAGGTTACAAGGACTTAAAACTAAGGTTTATGAAACCTATGGAATGACCGAAACCGTTACTCATATTGCAGCGAGGAGAGTTAATCCTAAAAAAAATAAAGAAGGAATTATCCCTTTTAAAGTGCTAGATAAAGTCACGGTAGAGACAGATAGCAGAGACTGCCTTGTTATAAAAGCTCCTAAAGTGAGCTCAGATCCGGTGATTACAAATGATCTTGTAAAGCTTATAACCTATAAAAAGTTTATCTGGCTAGGTCGTATTGATAATGTGATAAATAGTGGTGGAGTAAAATTGTTTCCAGAACAGATAGAAGCTAAGTTGGCGCCATATATCCACGTTCCATACTTTGTCGCTGGAGTTCCAGATGAACTGCTGGGCGAGCAATTAACGTTATTTGTAGAGCAAGAAGAACCTCTTTTTATAAAAGAGCATATTACTGATACATCAGCTTTTGATCCTTTTGAACTTCCTAAGCTGGCAGTTTCTTTAACTTCCTTTAAGCGCACAGCGACAGGGAAAATACAGCGAGGCCAAACCTTAAAAGAATATTTAAATAGTTTATAGAGTTGAGGTTACGCTTTCGCGAAAGCGTAATAAATACATTATACTACTTCGCTCATTGGTACTAGGCTTTTGCTCATTCTAACTGGAAATGACATCGTATAGAGTATAGGTTTACAACTCATTTAAAATGTATGACCTATGAAAAGTATCTTCACACTAGCCCTATTATTTATTGTATTACAACTATCTGCTCAAAACGAAAGTGAGATCAGATCTGCGGTTATAAAAGCAGAACATCTCATCACCTATGCTGCCGAAAACTTCCCAAGTGATGATGCTCAGCAACTCTATATCCTTGTAGAGACGGGAAAGGCAGGAATCTCTCCCGAAGATAAGTTTTATATAGAGCAAGGAATAAAGCTCCTCATTAAAAGGCTTGATGGTAATGATATGATAGCGATAGGAACCTATGGAGCGATAAGTGCAAATATTCTTCCCTTTACAGAAGTAAGTAAAGCAGTAGTATTGCAAGAGGCGGTAGAAAGTTTATTTAAGGGTGACTTTATTGCGATGACTTCCTCTGGAATTTCTATAGCTTATGATATGATGGAGGCACATTATGATGAGGGAAGAGTGAGTAGTGTGATTATGATAAGAGGTACGGGAATTGATCTTAGTGAAGACGCGCAAGAGGTAATCGCCAGCGCTAGCGGTGTAAAAAGTCCGGCTGCCACCACATCATTATACCAAGGAGCAGAAGTTTCTAGTCGTGATAAAAGAAAGCAAGAAAGAGAACAGCGCAAACAATCAAGAGCTGCAGATCATAAAAATCTAGGTGGCGCAATTGCTTTAACTGCACTAACCTTATTGCCAGAAATACTTGATGTAATTAAGGATTAATAATTTGGGCATCATTATTGAATATGAGTATTCACGAAATAATTATGCATATTTGCAAAAATAGAAAGTCTAGTTTATGAGATATTTTATAGTGATAGTAATGATGTTGTCCTTAGTGAGTGTAGAAGCTCAAGGATACGGAAATCCTTATGGGAATTCAGGAAGAAGAAGAAGCTCAGTACCTGCACCTCCACAAACAAATCAAGGAAGCCCAGAAAAACCAGACCCTAATATATTGAGTTTAGAGCGATCAAGCGTATATCAAGAAATGTTTGAACTAGACGTTTTTGGTAAAGAGGTGCTTAGAAGTTATTTAAAAGATTACTATACTGTCTTATTGGCAATCCAAGATGATAAGGATATGGTTATTGATGATAAGCGTAAAAAAGCCGAACTAGAGAAAAAGAAATTTGAATCTCAGTTAAGAGATATCCTGACCGAAGAACAAGTTGTAAAAATCATAGCAGAGGAGGAGTCTGGAAGAACTCAAAAGCTAGTTGCTAAAAAGCAAAAGAAAGAGCGCAAGAAAAAGCGCAAAAATAAAGGTGACAAATAAAATAGTCATACATCAATTTATAATTAAGAAAAGAGTATTCAGATGAATACTCTTTTTTGTTTTTAGTATTTTTAAGGACTAGCAACTTAACTATGAAAACATTACTATTACTTTTACTACTTCCGTTTACATGTATGTACGGTCAGATTTTAACAGAACGAGATAGAGCAGACGTAATCGATGAGGTCTTGGCAGATAGATTTGATAATTTGTTACCTACTTTAATGGATCGCGCAGATATCGATATGTGGGTTGTGATTTCTAGAGAATATAATGAAGATCCGGTTATAAAAACGATGCTTCCCTCTACTTGGCTCAATGCGAGAAGAAGAACCATATTAGTTTTTTATAGAAATAAAGAAAAAAACACAATTGAAAAGCTAGCAGTAGCTAGATATAACGTAGGGAAGAATATCATCTCTGCGTGGGATAAAGAAAAACAACCAGATCAATGGGCACGTCTCTTAGAGATTATCGAAGAGAGAAACCCTTCAAAAATTGGTCTTAATTATTCTGATGATTTTGGTCTTGCAGATGGAATTGTAAAGACAGATTATGAGGCATTTATATCAAAACTATCATCTGCTCAACAAGCAAAAGTAGTCTCTGCACAGAATCTAGCTGTAGGATGGCTAGAAACACGCACGGCACTTGAAATGAAATATTTTGAACAGCTAGTAGATGTGACGCATGATATTATTAAGGATGCCTTTAGCTATAAAGTGATTGTCCCAGGTGTTACAACTACAGATGATGTGGTGTGGTATTTACGCCAGCGAGTTACAGATATGGGATTAGAAACATGGTTTCACCCTACAGTTGATATCCAGCGTTCTGAAGAGAAGTTGGAAAGTCATATTGTTTCATTTTCTAATAGACCAGAAGGTAAAGTAATCCAGAAGGGTGACTTGCTACACTGTGATTTTGGAATAACCTACTTACGTCTCAATACAGATTGCCAGCAACACGCATATGTTTTGAAGGATGAAGAGAAAGAATTACCAGCATTCTTGAGTAAAGCATTTGCAGATGGTAACCGTGTGCAAGATGTGCTTGCGTCAAATTTTGAGACAGGTAAAACAGGAAATGAGATACTTTTAAAATCATTAAAAGAAACTAGGGCAGAAGGTCTTGTTCCTTCTATCTATACGCACCCACTCGGACTATACGGTCATGCCGCTGGCCCTACGATTGGGATGTGGGATTCTCAAGGTGGCGTTCCAGGAACAGGAGACTACAAGCTTTATGAGAACACCGCATACGCTATCGAACTCAATACTACCGTAACCATTCCAGAGTGGAATAAGGACATTAGAATTATGCTTGAGGAAGCAGGGTTCTGGGGTGAAGATGGCTTTAGATATGTTTCAGGAAGGCAGGAAGAAATACTTATAGTTAAGTAATACAAGTACGCTTTCGCGAAAAATTGAAAAAAAATCCTAAGAGTCCTTTCTAGGGTGGTATTGCTCCATCACGCGAGCGAGATCACTGCGGTCTACATGCATATAGATTTCGGTAGTTGTGATGCTCTCGTGACCTAACATTTGCTGAATACTTCTTAAATCGGCGCCATTTTGTAAAAGGTGTGTAGCAAAGCTGTGACGAAACGTATGCGGACTAATACTTTTCTTAATTCCAGCTTTTACTGCGAGATCTTTTATGATCGTAAAAATCATGGCGCGTGTGAGTTGGCGACCTCTTCTATTCAAAAATAAAATATCTACATGCTCTGGCTTGACGTCAATATGCGTTCGTATTTCATTACGGTAAATGTCGATGTATTTTTGAGTATGCTCACTTATAGGTACAAAGCGCTGTTTGTCTCCCTTACCTATTACATTTATAAACCCTTCCTCAAAATATAAGTCAGAAAGTTTTAAGCTTATTAATTCTGTTACACGTAGACCGCAGGAATAAAGTGTCTCTAGCATTGCGCGATTACGTTCTCCCTGAGGCGTAGAAAGATTAATGGCGGAAATAAGAGCGTCTATTTCTTCTTCGGCGAGTGTGTCTGGTAGTTTTCTTCCCAGGCGAGGTGATTCAATAAGGTCTAGAGGATTGTCTTTTCTATAATCTTCAAATATCAGGTAATTAAAAAAACCTTTTAGCCCAGAGATGATACGAGCTTGTGATCCCGCTTGTACTTCCTTTGCTATGGTATATATAAAATCTTGAATGTCATCTTTAGATATAGTAATAGGGTCTGGGGCACTATCTAATTGCTCCAGATGACGCGTTAGTTTTTTTAAGTCTCGAGCATAGTTGTCTATAGTGTTCTCAGAGAGACCACGTTCTATACGTAAGTAACTTTTGTAGTTTGATATGCCTGTTTCCCATTTCACGAAAGTGAAAATACAATTATTAAAGGGTTCTCAATTAACAAGAGTTTAGAAAGTGCCTAACACGCATTTAACACGATGATGGATAGCTTTGAATATCATTTAAAACAAACACAAACATGAAAAAAATAGTAGTAGTAGCAATCGCAGCCTTATTTGGGACTGTAGCAGTTCAAGCACAAGATGAGGTGTCTTTTGGAGCAAAAGGAGGAGTTAACTTTGCAACCGTAGGAGGAGACGATTTTGATGATCCAGATGCAAGAACAAGCTTCCATTTTGGAGGATTTGTAGAAGTGCCTATCACAGAGAAATTCTCAATACAACCAGAGGTTTATTATTCGGGGCAAGGCTATGATATCCAAAGTGTTAATAACGGAGATGATGTCGAGTTTCAGCTAGATTATATTAACGTGCCAGTACTTGCAAAGTACTACTTTGTAGATGGGTTTTATGGAGAAGTAGGGCCGCAAATAGGATTTAATGTAAATAGTGAGATTGATTCTAATCCTGATGGAGATTCTGGAGATATTGATTTTAACAACGACGCTATAAACACGGTAGACTTTGCTGTTGTAGGTGGTTTAGGATATAAACTTAACAATGGTTTATTCTTTAACGCACGTTATAATCTAGGACTTTCTGACGTTTTTAGTAGTGAAGATTTAGGAGGTTTTGACCTTGATGCTCGTAATAGAGTATTTATGATAGGAGCTGGATTTGCATTTTAAATCATAAGTAAAAAGAATTATCAAAAGCGCCTCAGTAGAGGCGCTTTTTTTACGCCTTGTAAATCTGTATTTTTATGCTTTCGCGAAAGCGTACTCAACAACTATAAACTATGAAATTACTTATAATAAATGGCCCTAATTTAAATATGCTAGGTAAGCGTGAACCAGAAATTTACGGGACTGAAACATTTGAGGATTACTTTACAAAACTTCAATTTGCATATAAAGATACAGAGCTTAGCTATTTTCAAAGTAATATAGAAGGAGAGCTTATTTCAAAATTGCACGAAGCAAACGATACCTTTGACGGAGTGATTTTAAACGGAGCAGCTTATTCTCATACCTCTGTAGGATTAGGAGACGCTGTAGCATCTATAAGTACGCCAGTTATAGAAGTCCATATTTCAAATACATTTGCGAGAGAAGAGTTTAGACATCATTCATACCTCTCTAAATACGTAAAAGGTGTAATAGTAGGCTTTGGTCTTAATAGCTATAATCTTGCTATTGAGAATTTCTTGATGAAGGATTGAAAGATATTTTAAGGCTATTCATTAAGGGGTTATTCTTGTAGCATACCTGTTAAGTAAGATAATTTACCATCTACATTAGTTGGCACAGCTAGCCCTAGAATTTTACATATCATAGGGTATACGTGAATGTTTTTTACAGAAGGTAAACTTCCTCCCACGTTTATTGCCGGACCTTTTGCATAAAGAATGCCGTGCATATCTTTTAAAGCAGGAGTATACCCATGCACACCAAATACTTCTTGGTTTCCAGCTTTTCTTCTTTCGATACTCTTACTTGAACTAAAGTAATATCCATCATCAGGAATTACTTGTATGGGGCCCCAGTTTTTATTCTTTGGGACATATTCAAAATGTGGTGTGTCTTTGGTTTTATAAACCGTGAATTTGTTTTCTAGTTTCTTTAGTTGGTTGAACATTTTGTCAGTTTCCTTACTATTATGAGGGTGTATATTGAGAATGACACCATTGTCAACCAAGTTGTAAAGAGTATCATTGATTAGTGGATCCGTACTAATGAGTTTTTCAATAGATTGCTCTGCCATACCATGGTCTGAGACAATGACAATATTAACTGGTAATCCCGTGTTATCAACGCGACTAAATAAATCTCCTAGTGCACTATCTAGTTTAAATAACGATTCCTTAAGTTTCTCTTTATTGTTGGGACCGTAACGATGTCCAGTATCATCCATATCAGAGAAGTATAAAGTGATAAGATGTGGTCTTGTTTCTTCGGGCATTTCTAACCACTTTATTGCTTGATCTACGCGTTCTTGATTGGTTACTTTTCCATCGTAATTATAATAGTAAGTAGGGTGTACACCTTGTATATCTGCTTCTGTGCCAACAAAAAAGTAACTAGCTGTTACCATACCTTCACTATTTGCATTTACCCATAATGGCGTTCCTTTGTAAAAAGACCCATCTACAACGGTCTCTCGATTACCTATGCTGTACGTTTTTTTCTTATCATAATCATAGTATGAGTTTGCAAGCAGCCCGTGGTTATCAGGATACATTCCTGTTGCGATCGTGTAATGATTAGGGAATGTTTTTGTGGGAAAAGATGGTATTAGAGAAGCGGCTTGAGATCCTTCTTCTATAAACGAACTTAGATAAGGAGGGTTATAAGTATTTACATAATCATGTCTAAAACCATCTAGTGATATTAATATAACATATGGTTTCTTTAAGGACTCCGCAGTATTTACCGTAGTAAGTGGTGAAAAGTTACTCACATTTGAAGTGGATCCACATGATGCCAGCGATAAGAAAATTACTAAAAAGAACAATGACTTATAGAGAGCGGAATGTTTCATAATACAACTGTTAAGTGCCGGTAGTAAAGCTAACTATTTTGAGAGGTTATAAAACAGAAAATCCTGCCAAAGGCAGGATTTTCTAATAACTTTATATGTATAAAGTGTAGCTCTTATAAGTGAATTACTTCTCCATAAGCATCTGCCACTGCTTCCATTACAGCCTCACTCATTGTAGGGTGTGGGTGAATAGTTTTTAATACTTCGTGACCTGTAGTTTCAAGTTTACGTCCTAAGACAGCTTCTGCAATCATATCTGTAACTCCTGCACCTATCATGTGACAACCTAGCCACTCACCGTATTTTGCATCAAAAATCACTTTTACAAAACCATCTTTTGCTCCAGAAGCACTTGCTTTACCAGATGCAGAAAAAGGGAATTTACCCACTTTTAATTCGTATCCAGCTTCTTTAGCTTGCTTTTCCGTCATTCCTACAGATGCAATCTCAGGAGAGGCATATGTACATCCTGGTATGTTGCCGTAGTCTATTTTTTCTACGTTCATACCTGCAATTTTCTCTACACAAGTAATTCCTTCTGCAGATGCTACGTGAGCAAGAGCAGGACCAGGAGTTACGTCACCTATTGCATAGTAACCTGGCATGTTAGTTTGGTAAAAATCGTTAACGATAATTTTATCCTTATCTGTAACGATACCTACATCTTCAAGGCCTATGTTTTCAATATTGGTTTTGATACCTACAGCACTTAGTACAATATCTGCTTCAAGAATTTCTTCTCCTTTTTTAGTTTTTACCGTAGCTTTTACGCCAGTCTTTGTTTTTTCTACCTTTTCTACAGAAGAGTTTGTCATCACTTTAATTCCAGCCTTCTTCATAGAACGCTCAAATTGTTTTGATACATCTTCATCCTCTACAGGAACAACGTTTGGTAAGTACTCTACAATAGTTACATCTGTACCCATTGTGTTATAAAAACTAGCAAACTCAACACCTATTGCTCCAGATCCCACTACGATCATAGATTTAGGTTGCTTCTCAAGTGTCATCGCTTTACGGTAACCTATTACTGTCTCACCATCTTGCTTAAGATTAGGTAACTCACGTGAGCGAGCTCCCGTTGCAATGATAATATGGTTTGCGCTATATTCTTTACCGTCTACATCTACCTTTTTACCAGGCTTGATTTTTCCGTAACCGTTTATAACGTCTATTTTATTTTTCTTCATTAAGAATTGAACACCTTTGCTCATTCCCTCAGCAACACCACGGCTACGTTTTACAACTGCAGTAAAGTCTTTTTCTACTCCTGTTGCTTTAAGACCGTAGTCTTCTGCGTGATTTAAGTATTCAAATACTTGAGCACTTTTAAGAAGGGCTTTTGTAGGGATACAACCCCAGTTCAAACAAACACCTCCTAGGCTTTCTTTTTCAATAACCGCTGTTTTTAAGCCTAACTGGCTTGCGCGTATTGCTGTTACATATCCGCCTGGACCACTTCCTAAAACGATTACATCATATTTGCTCATATCTAGATTTTTTTAAGTCTAATTATTGTAGTTCAAAAATACGGATTATCCCGTCATATATAAAACAGAAAAACCGAAGTGTTTGCTTCGGTTTTTAATGTTGTTTTTACGCTTTCGCGAAAGCGTTATTTCCAAATATCTTATTTTTCAAAGTCTATACTGAGCGAATTTACACAGTAACGTTGTCCGCTTGCAGTAGGGCCGTCATCAAAGACGTGTCCCAAGTGGGAACCACAATTAGAACATAGAATTTCTGTTCTTATCATCCCTAACGTTTTGTCACGTACATACTCCACAGTTCCCGGTATGGACTCGTCAAAACTAGGCCATCCACAACCACTGTCAAATTTTGATGCGCTTTCAAAAAGCTTTTGATCACAAGCACCACAATGATAAGCGCCTTCTTCATTGTGTAGATTATAAGTTCCAGTAAATGGGCGTTCTGTTCCTTTTTCTCTCAGTATGCGATAACGTTCTGGGCCCAGCTCCTCGAGCCACTCTGCCTCTGTTTTTTCTATTGGGTAGCTCATATTATTTTGATTCTGGCACAAATACGAGTGCGTCTCCATTAATACAATGTCTCTTTCCAGTAGTTTCTTTAGGTCCATCGTTAAAAACGTGTCCTAGATGTCCACCACAAGTAGCACAATGCTCTTCGGTTCTTGTATAACCAAGTTTACGATCAGAGCTATATGCTATATTTCCTTCTATACCTTTGTCAAAACTAGGCCAGCCAGTACCACTGTCAAATTTATCTTTTGTTTTAAATAGCGGCGTGTCACAAGCAGCACAGTGAAAAGTTCCTGCTTCTTTTACATTATTGAGCGGGCTAGAATTAGGTCGCTCTGTACCTTCTAAGCGCAATACATAATACTGCTCTTCTGTGAGTTGTGCTTTCCACTCGGCATCTGTTTTTGTAATCTCAAAACTTTCTTTTTTACTCTCCTGAGCAGACCCCTTGCAACTTGTAAAAATGCTTAACAAAGCAAATACTCCAATTATTCTTCTCATAACTATTTTCTTTTTAAGTAAAGTTAATTCATTAGTTCACACTTGGTCGTTAAAGCATTGTGAAAATGACGTGAGGTTGTATAAAATGATACTAATCATAAGGCTCTATTATTAATGATTAATTAGGTGTTGTTACTTAATCATTAATAATTTGTGAAATTAATTGTAGTAATTACCTATAAATCCTGCGAAAACATGCTTAGTTATTTGTGATTTAACCTATATTTAATAGCTCATAAAGCATCGTACTCTTAATAACGGTTACATTTAAGATGTTATCTAATTACCTGAAACTATGAATATTCTTCACGTAAGTGCCGAGTGTTATCCTGTTGCAAAAGTGGGTGGACTGGCAGATGTGGTAGGAGCTCTTCCTAAATATCAAAATCGCATAGGTCATACTGCTGCGGTTATTATGCCGTACTATAAAACAAGCTGGGTGGAACATGCAAATGGCACCATTGTTTTTTGTCATGACTTAGTGATTGAAGGTAAGACGTATTTCAGCGAAGTAATTGATGTAGATAATGAGCTCGGTTTTCCATTATTTGTGGTTAGGATTACAGAACTCACAGATAGAAAAAATGTATACGGGTATGAGGACGATTCTTTGCGTTTTATTGCTTTTCAGCGAGTAGTGCTGCAGTGGGTGCTGAGTTTAAAGAGAAAGTTAGACATTATTCATTGTCATGATCACCATACTGGTTTTATACCCTTTATGATGCAGCATTGCCCAGAGTTTGATAGTCTTATAAAGGTGCCTACGTTACTTTCGATCCACAACGCCCAGTATCAAGGTAATTTTCCTCACGATAAGGTAGGGATGTTACCACGCTTTCGCGAAAGCGATCTAGGACTCCTAGATTGGTACGGTGATATAAATCCACTTGCTGCTGCTATTAAATGTGCATGGCGAGTGAATACCGTTTCTCCATCATATATGGTGGAATTACAAGAAAAAGCAAATGGATTAGAAGGCTTGCTTAGAGAAGAGAAATTAAAGTGCGTGGGAATTCTAAACGGTATTGATGCCGAAACATGGAACCCTGCTACAGATGATTATCTTATTAAAAATTATACAATAAGAACGAGAGCTAAAGGCCGTGAGGCTAATAAAAAGGCTATTTGTGATGAGTTTGGACTAGACGCCTCAAAACCACTCTTTGGGTTTATAGGTAGACTTGTTTGGGAAAAAGGAGCAGATTTACTACCTGAGATTATTGATACTGCGTTAAAGCAACACGATATTAATATCATTTTACTAGGAAGCGGCTCGCCAGAAGTAGAACGCCAGCTAGAGGAACTTAAGACCACATATAAAGGAAGATACAATGCTCATATAGGTTATGAAGAAAGGATGTCACACCAAGTATATGCTGGAGCAGATTTTCTTTTAATGCCTAGTAGGGTGGAGCCTTGTGGTTTAAATCAGTTGTATAGCTTGAGATATGGTTGTATGCCTATTGTACGCCGTACGGGTGGTTTAAAAGATACAGTAGTAGACATAGGTGATGGCGGTAATGGTATTTGTCATGATCAAACTTCTGTATGGGATGTTGTATACAGTATAGAACGTGCTTCTCTTTTTTATAAGGATAAGAAAGCCTTTAGTGCAAATCAAAAGCAAATGATGGAGATAGACCACAGCTGGGAAAATGCAGCTGGAACTTACGCCTCGTTATATGAAGAAATGATACCAAAAAAAGTAACTATCAAAAAATAAAAATTCCAAACTCTAAAAGCAATAAATAATGAATAAGGAAGTACTAGCGATTATATTAGGAGGAGGTCAAGGCTCAAGATTATATCCACTCACAGCACAGAGATCAAAACCCGCTGTTCCTATTGCAGGTAAATATCGTCTAGTAGATATTCCTATTTCAAATTGTTTGAATTCAAATATCAAAAGGATGTTCGTGTTAACTCAGTTTAACTCGGCTTCACTTAATAAGCATATTAAGCATACCTACCAATTTTCTTATTTTTCTGATGCTTTTGTAGATATTCTTGCAGCAGAGCAAACTCCAGAAAACAAGGGTTGGTTTCAAGGTACTGCAGATGCTGTAAGACAGTGTTTACACCATTTTAAAGGTTATGAGTCTGATTATATTATGATACTCTCTGGAGATCAATTATATCAAATGGATTTTAATGAAATGCTTGATGCTCACAAGGCTTCGGGAGCAGAGATAAGTATTGCATCACTGCCTGTTAATGCAAAAGATGCTACGTCCTTTGGTATTCTTAAAACTAAGGAGGATAATATGATTGACTCTTTTATAGAAAAACCAGCTGCCGAACTTCTTCCAGAATGGGAATCTGAGGTTTCGCCAGCAATGAAGAGCGAGGGTAAACATTATCTCGCATCTATGGGGATTTATATTTTTAATAAAGACTTATTGATTAATCTGCTAGAGGGGACGGATACTATGGATTTTGGAAAAGAGATTATTCCGCAATCTATAGAAAACCATAAGGTGCTTAGTTATGCCTATGAAGGGTACTGGACAGACATAGGAAATATCGATTCTTTTTTTGAGGCAAACATAGACTTGACGTCAGATATGCCTAAATTTAATTTATTTAATAAAGGACAAACCATACTCACCAGACCACGTGTACTACCACCTACAAAGATTTCAGGAACAACACTTGAAAAATCTATAGTAGCAGAAGGTAGTATCATACACGGTAGTCGTATTGCAAATTCTGTGATAGGAATACGATCACGTATAGGTAAAGGAACGGTTATTGAAAACTGCTATGTAATGGGTAGCAATCGCTTCTTAGATCTTGAAGAGATTAATGCGGCTCGTGATAAAGGTATCCCACACGTAGGTATAGGAGATCGCTGTTTTATAACCAACTGTATTATTGATAAAAATGCAAAAATAGGAGACGATGTTCGTATTACTGGAGGAAAGCATCTAGACGATGTAGAAACAGATACTTATGTAGTGCGAGATGGCATCGTGGTTGTAAAGAATGGAGCCACTATAGTTTCAGGAACAACTATTTAATGGCAGAAGTAATAGCACATAGCTTATTTACAGCATTTGACATTGACCTTTTTAAGGGAGGAAAACACTACCGTCTTCATGATAAAATGGGTAGTCACCCCATAACTGTAGATGGTGTAGATGGAACTTATTTCTCCGTATGGGCACCTAGTGCAAAGCGAGTATCTGTTGTAGGTGATTTTAATTACTGGAATGAGGACGAGCATATTCTTAACGTACGATGGGATGGAAGCGGGATTTGGGAAGGTTTTATTCCTGAGATCGCTCATGGTGAAGTATACAAATACAAAATTCACTCCAACCACAATGGCGTTGTCACAGAAAAGGCAGACCCTTACGCGAGACGAGCAGAGCACCCACCTCAAACCGCTTCTGTAGTTTATAAAACAAATCATAACTGGAAGGATGCTGCATGGATGAAAAAACGCCATAAGCACAACAGTCTTAATGCGCCGTACTCTGTGTATGAAATGCACCTTGCAAGCTGGAGAAGAAAGCAAGATGAAGGAAATCGTAGCCTTAGCTATACAGAACTAGCCAGCGAACTCGTGGCTTATGTGAAAGAATTAAATTTTACACATGTGGAGTTTATGCCAGTGATGGAGCATCCTTATGATCCCAGCTGGGGATATCAAATTACAGGATATTTTGCGCCTACCTCTCGATTTGGATATCCTGAAGAGTTAATGACTTTGATAGATGCGTTGCACCAAAATGATATTGGGGTAATTTTAGACTGGGTACCTTCTCATTTTCCAGAAGATGCGCATGGTCTTGGTAACTTTGATGGAACAGCCTGTTACGAGCACCCAGATAGAAAGAAAGGATGGCATCCCGACTGGAAGTCACTTATTTTCAATTACGAACGTAATGAGGTTAGAAGCTTCTTGATTAGTAATGCGCTTTTTTGGTTAGAGCAATATCATATAGATGGCTTGAGAGTAGACGCTGTCGCTTCTATGCTATACCTCGATTATAGTAGGGAAGAAGGCGAGTGGGAGCCTAATGATCAAGGAGGAAGAGAAAACCTCGCTGTAATTTCGTTTCTAAAGGAACTTAATGCAGAGGTGTATGCTAGTTTTCCAGATGTTCAAACCATTGCAGAGGAGTCTACTAATTTTCCAGCAGTGAGTAGGCCAGTATTTTCAGGAGGTTTAGGTTTTGGGATGAAGTGGATGATGGGATGGATGCATGATACCCTTGCTTATTTTAAAAGAGATACTATCTATAGAAATCATCACCACAATGAGATTAGCTTCTCAATGACCTATGGTTTTACAGAGAACTTTATGCTACCATTATCTCATGATGAGGTGGTCTATGGTAAAAAATCTATTATAGGTAGAATGCCTGGAGATGAGTGGCAACGCTTTGCAAATCTCAGGCTTTTGTATACGTATATGTATACGCATCCTGGTAGTAAGTTACTGTTTATGGGAAGCGAATTTGGTCAAGGTACAGAGTGGAATTTTCAAGAGCAGCTAGATTGGTACGTGCTTGAATATGATATTCATAAAGCAGCACTAAGTGCTTTCAAGGATATTAATGGCCTGTATACATTGACACCTGCTTTGTACGAGAAGCAGTTTGAACCAGAAGGTTTCGAATGGATTGCACACGATGATAATACAAATGCCATACTAAGTTACATTAGAAAGGGCAATGATGAGAATAGCGTAGTTGTGTGTGTGTTTAATATGACACCTACACCGCAGCCTCAATATCGCATAGGGTTACCTTTTAAAGGAAGCTTACGCGAAATATTTAACAGCGACGCAAGTAAGTATGCTGGAACGGGTGATTATCACAACAAAACACTCGATGTTATCGAAACTTCATGGAATGGAAAAGACCACTCGGCGGAAGTGAAGATAGGGCCTTTGGCGGGAGTGATTTTTGAATTGAAAAAGTAGTTAGCGTACTAGGTTTCAATTCGGTAAACTGAGAAAATAATGAGGCTTATACAAATGCACACTTGCGGGGCTCTATAACCCCGATTGCAATGGAAATCCCGCAAGAGCAGATCAAAGTCGCGATGAGGAATTGTAGTGGAAAGCGGGATGAACATCTAGCAAAAGAGCTGTGATTGTGCGTTCCAAACACTCTAAAGGTGATATAAATACCATTTCTGAGCTTACGAAAACGTTAGCGTTAATAACTAATTACGAATTAACTTCATTTTTACACGATATAGTGTTTATTTGAAAGGAAATAACAATTACTATGATTGTAAATACAGAATTAGAGCAAAAAGGGAATCAATTTCCTAAAAACGTGGTAGATGTCAAACAAGAGACAGATATCTTATATTTTACTACCTCAAATGAGGTGATTTTAGAACTTACTGTGTTGCGAGATAGTGTGATACGTTTTCGCTTTGCAACAGGTGGCGTTTTTGAGCCAGACTTTTCTTATGCGATAGATGAAGATGCACCTCGTGGCTACAATCATCTGGAACTTACAGATGATGATAAATATTATCACGTAAATACTGCAAAGCTTCACATACGTATTGAGAAAGAGAGTTTACAGACAAGTATTTACGATACAAAAGGGAATCTTATTAATGAAGACGAATTAGGTTTTCACTACGAGGAGAGCTTCCAGTATGGAGGTAATATCGTTAAGATGAGTAAGAAAGCACAGCATGCAGAGTCCTATTATGGGCTAGGTGATAAGCCTATGCATTCTAATTTACGAGGAAAGCGAGTGCATAACTGGGCAACAGATCAATATGCATTTGCAAAGGATCAAGATCCAATATATAAAGCAGTTCCTTTTTACATAGGGCTACATCAAAAGAAGGCGTACGGTGTGTTTTTTGACAACACGTTTAAAACGTATTTTGATTTTGCTCATGAGCGTATGGGAGTTACAAGCTTCTGGGCGCAAGGAGGTGAGATGAATTACTACTTTATCTATGGTCCAGATATGTCTGAGGTTGTAGCAAGTTATACGAATCTTACAGGTGTTCCTGAGCTTCCGCCATTATGGGCGCTGGGATATCACCAGTGTAAATGGAGTTACTTTCCAGAAAGTAATGTAAAGGAGATTGCAAGTAAATTTCGCGAACTCAAAATTCCTTGTGATGGGATTTATCTAGACATTGATTATATGGATGGCTGGAGATGTTTTACATGGAATAAAGATCATTTCCCCGATCCTAAAAGAATGGTAAAGGAACTAGCAGATGATGGTTTTAAAACCATTGTTATCATAGATCCAGGAATCAAAATCGATAAAGATTATTGGGTTTATAATGAAGGCGTAGAGAATGATTACTTCTGTAAGCGCGCAGATGGTCCTGCTATGAAAGGTAAAGTGTGGCCTGGAGAATGCAATTTTCCAGATTATACAAACCCTAAAGTACGTGACTGGTGGGCAGGATTATTTAAAGAACTTATTCAAGATGTAGGTGTAAAAGGAGTTTGGAATGATATGAATGAGCCTGCAGTGATGGAGGTTCCAGGAAAAACATTTCCACCAGATGTGCGTCATAATTATGATGGACATCCTTGTAGCCACCTAAAAGCACATAACATTTACGGTACTCAAATGGCTCGCGCGACCTATGAAGGTGTGAAGAAATTTGCGTATCCTAAGCGACCGTTTGTAATTACAAGGTCTGCATACTCAGGAGCGCAACGTTACACAAGTTCTTGGACGGGTGATAACGTAGCCAGCTGGGAACATTTATGGGTAGCAAACATACAAGTGCAACGTATGTGTATCTCAGGGATGAGTTTTACAGGTACAGATATTGGTGGGTTTGCAGAGCAGCCTACTGGAGAGCTTTATGCAAGATGGATACAGCTAGGAGTATTTCATCCTTTCTGCCGTACACACTCTTCTGGGCATCATGGAGATCAAGAACCGTGGACCTTTGACGAAGGTGTGACAGATATTGCTCGTAAGTTTATCAACTTGCGTTATAGATTATTGCCTTATTTATATACTATGTTTTATGAGTATATCAAGAAAGGTACGCCATTATTAAAGCCGCTTGTATATTTTGATCAAGATGATGCACAAACGCATTACCGTACAGATGAGTTCATCTTTGGACATCATATTCTAGTATGCCCAATACTTGAACCTAATGCTAAAGGACGACGTATGTACGTGCCTAGAGGGCAGTGGTACAACTACTGGACAAAGCAAATTGTGCAAGGAGGAAAAGAACAATGGGTAGATGCAGATATTGATGAGATGCCATTATTTGTAAAAGAAGGAACCATACTTCCTAAATATCCTATACAACAATATGTAGGAGAGCTTGAGATAGAGCAAGTAGAACTTGAGGTGTACTACGGTCTTGGAAAAAATGCTTCAAAATTATATGAAGATGCTCAAGACGGTTATGATTATAAAAAAGATCGTTATAGCTATCGTACTTTTAAAATGGTAGGGCGTGAGAAAGACTGGATTATACAGCAGCACAAACGTGGTGACTTTATCACAACATATGACACTTTTAGAATACATTTAATAGGTCTACCGTTTGAAATCACGACTATAGAATTAGACAATCAGAAAGTGAGTCTAGAAGATGTGCAGTTTGACCCGATAACATGTGCTTTAATCATTAACAAAGATTTCACGGAGCTGCATCTGAGTGGTATTTAACATTTGCGTATTTTTATATCCTGATTTAAAACCATCATTATGAAACTTAAAAATACATTTGTTCTTATTATGACCGTACTTCTGGTATGTGCATGTAAGACGAGCCCATTTACAGGGAAGAAGACTCTTAACTTTGTAAGTAACGATCAGTTATTTCCAATGGCATTCCAACAGTATGACGCATTCCTATCTGAAAATAATGTGATTACTGGAACAGCAGATGCTAATATGGTAAAGCGCGTAGGTGAAAAAATAGCCGTAGCAGCAGAGCGTTACCTTACAGCACTAGGAGAGCCTGGTTATTTACAAGATTATCGCTGGGAGTACAATCTAGTTAAAGATGAAGCAGTAAACGCTTGGTGTATGCCAGGAGGGAAGATTGTAGTGTACACTGGAATTTTACCGATTACTCAATCAGAAACTGGACTAGCAATGGTAATGGGGCATGAGCTTGCTCACGCACTTGCAGATCACGGTGCTCAACGTATGAGTGCTGCACAATTACAACAATATGGTGGTGTTGCCACTGCTATTGCAGTAGGAGGTCAAGATCAAGCAAAGCAACAACAAATCATGCAACTTTATGGTATAGGTTCACAAGTAGGAGGAATGCTTCCTTTCTCTCGTAGTCATGAGACACAAGCAGACGAAATCGGAATCGTAATTGCAGCAATAGCTGGATACAACCCTGATGAAGCAGCAGAGTTATGGAAACGTATGAAAGCTGCAAGTGGAGGTGAAGCGCCACCACAGATTATGAGTACGCACCCATCATCAGATAGTCGTATTGCAAATCTTACTGCCAAAGCGCCAATGGCGAGAGCAGAAGCGGCAAAATTTGGAGTGACTTCTTTTAAATAGAACTTTACACGAAATATATAGTAAGAAAAGCTGTGCAATCGCACAGCTTTTCTATTTTAGTAATATGAATAACGAACTACAAAAAGGAGATAAAAAATTGTTAAATGCATGGGCATTTTATGATTGGGCAAACTCCACCTACAGTCTTGTAATAGCATCTGCTATATTTCCACTGTTTTATGGAGCCCTCTTTAGAGGTGCTGGTATAGAGGAGATTGAAGTTTTTGGGATGATGTTACGTCGCAGTCCGCTTATATTTTATACTACTGCGGTGGCGTTTTTAATAGTAGCAATCATTTCTCCTATTCTATCTGGAGTGGCAGATTATCTAGGTAATAAAAAGTACTTTCTTAAGTTTTTCTGTTACATGGGAGCGCTAGCGACCATAGGACTATACTGGTTCAGCTTAGAGCATATATATTTAAGTCTTTTGCTTTATGCATTAGGACTTATAGGTTTCTGGGGTAGTCTCGTATTTTACAACTCCTACTTACCAGATATTGCTTTTCCAGATCAGCACGATGCAATAAGTGCCAAAGGATATTCTTGGGGATATATAGGGAGTGTCATATTGCTTGGCTGGTGTTTATTTATGATTCTGGGGTATGAGATTTTTGGCTTTGAAGATGAAGGTTTTCCAACGAGGCTTTCTTTTGTGCTCACTGGAGTTTGGTGGATAGGTTTTAGTCAGTACACTTACAGGTATCTTCCTAAGGGTAATAAAGCAGACGGTAAACTTACTGGAGCTGTGCTCTTAAATGGTTTTAACGAGTTGAGAACCATCTGGAGATCCATGCAGTCACAGCTACGACTCAAAAAATATCTTATTGCATTCTTTGTATATAGTATGGCAGTACAGACGGTAATGCTTGCGGCAGCATACTTTGGAGAGCAAGAACTAGAATGGGGAAGTGACAGCGAGCGTACCACGGGACTTATAGGTAGTATTTTATTAATACAACTAGTCGCCGTTGCTGGAGCTTACTTGACCTCAAAATTATCGGCTAGAATAGGGAATCTTAAGGCACTTATTATCATTAATATTGTTTGGATTTTTATCTGCGCTTGGGCCTACTTCGTGTACACTCCTGTTCAGTTTTACATTACGGCGGCATTTGTAGGCTTAGTAATGGGAGGAATTCAGTCGCTATCAAGATCTACGTATGCTAAGTTTTTACCAGAAACAGAGGACACTACTTCATATTTCAGCTTTTATGATGTTGCTGAGAAAATAGGGATCATCATCGGTATGTTTTTATACGGTTTCATAGAAGAACTTACAGGAAGCATGCGCTATTCGATTGTGTTTTTAATTTTATTTTTTGCGGCAGGTGTCGTGTTATTACTTCGAGTGCCTAAAGACAGGACGGTAATTACGTAGGTTACGCTTTCGCGAAAGCGTAAATACTCAAACTCCCAATCTTATAAGTAGAGAGGGCTTTGCTAAAGTTTATTATTCAATAATTAAGTTGCTACGGCATACAATAGATAGTTATGGCTGGATTTATTCAAGAATTCAAAAATTTTGCGATCAAGGGTAACATGATCGATATGGCAGTAGGTATTATTATAGGTACTGCTTTCAATAATGTGGTAAACACGATTGTAAAAAAAGTCGTGATGCCACCGTTATCACTACTCACAGATGGTATTAATCTCGCAGATAGAAAGTACCTCTTGCGTGCAGCCGAAGGTGAAGAAAAGGAAATAGCAATTGGTTATGGAGAACTTATTGAGGTTTCAATAGATTTTTTGGTAATCGCAATTACCATTTTTGTAGTGATTAAAGGGATCAATAGATTTAAAGACAAGGCAGAAGATCCTAAAAATACAGAAGAAAAAACTCCGAAAAATATAGAACTGCTTGCAAACATTGAGCATCTTATGCAAGAGCAGAACAACCTGTTAAAGGCTCGCAAGGACTCATAGTCTAAGAGCAAAACAGTGCAATAAATTGATTATGTTTGTGTTTCAGATTTAGAAATTACTACTACGATGAAAAAACTACACGTTTTATTTTTATTTATAATGATGGTTGCAGTGACGGTTGTCTCTTGTGATGACGAACCTCTTGAAGGGGTTTTTAGCGTTACAGGTGATGGATCTGATCCAAGTGAACCGGATCCAGATAGTGAAACTTGCCAATTAGCTTTTGATACTCTCGTAGCAGCACAGGCGGCTTTTAGTAGTGCAACAGAGGCAAATTACTCACAAGCTTGTGGTGCATATGCAACTGCAATTCAAGCAACAATTCAACTTTGTGGTGATGCATCTGGAACATTACAAGCTACTCTTACAAGCTTAGGAGATTGCTCTACGCCAGATTCTTGTTTTCAAGCGGAGACTGCTGTAAATGCGGCATTAGGAGCTTTTAATAATGCAACTAGTGAGAATGAAGAACAATTATGCATTGCTTATAGCGCCGCTTTAATAACTCAAATAGAAGCTTGTGGTGATGCAAGCGGAAATATACAAGCTACCATTGACGCGTTGAACTGTGGTGGTGATTGTGCTGCAGCACAGGTTACTACATCAGAAGCGAGAGAGATATTTAATGCAGTAGATCCTCTTGATGAGGAAGCGTATACTGCAGCTTGTGCAGACTACTCGATGGCTTTACAGACGCAAATTGCTGCTTGTGGAGATACAGATGGAAGTCTTACTGCTATTGTACAAGATCTAGGAGATTGCTCTCCACCAGAACAAGATGGGCCAGTGCAAGTAACCGTGGGAGAAGTATTTACAAATTTTAATACAGCTACTGTTTCCATAAGCGGATCTTTACTGAGCGTGGTTGCAACAGATATCGATACGGGAGATACGTTTACTTTTGATATAGTATTACAGCAAACAGGAGATAATGTGATGCAAAATACGATTCTAACAGTAGGAGGTGTTGTGCACACACCATCTATAGAAGCGACGACTCCATTTGTAAATAATATCACTGCAAACGATGGTACTACAATCGTAGGAACTTTTTCTGGAACATTTACAAATCCAGATAGCGAAGAAGTACTTACCGCAGATGGAGTAATTAATATTATCTATTAATATCCATAAACGACATATTTTTAAAGAGCATCTGTAACCAGATGCTTTTTTTATGTGTTGTTATTAATGATGGCTCATTTATTGTACATTTAATTCTATGAAAAAAATATATATGAAAGGTATAGCTATTGCTGTGCTTATGTTTGTGACTACGGCTGTAAGCGCTCAAAGAGAGCGAGTAAAAGGAAGTAGAAATGTGAAAGATGTATCTGAGGTATTACGTCCATTTACAGATATTAAAGTAACAGATGGTCTAGAAGTTACACTTATTGCAGATTCTCAACCAGGCTACGAGCTTGAGATGGATGATAACCTTATTGAATTAATAAGCTTTGATGTACGTGATAGTGTATTGCTAGTTTCTGCGAGAAAGGATATCAGAAGTGCAAAACGTCTTGATATCACGGTGCGTTTTGTGACTCTTAATTCTGTAAGCTTAGATGCAAAGAGTAAGGTGAAAGCACAATCTGTTCTTAAATCAGATTTTTTTAGAGGAAGTTTTTTAGATGATAGTCAGTTTGAAGGAGAGGTAAAAGCAACACAAGCTTCCATAACTGCAAATTCAAATTCAAAAATTGAGATGGATTATATGGGTGATGATTTGACCATGAATGTTACAGATAACGCTTTCGCGAAAGCGGATATCAATACAAAAAAATTCACGCTATCTGCATCTGAAAGATCAGACCTAGAATTAATAGGAAATGCTCAAACTGTAACGCTGGATTTAAAAGACAATGCTGAGTGCAAAGCTCAAACATTTAATGCAGATGTGATCAACGTAATCGGAGCAGGAAATTCTACAACAATTGTAACTGCAGATCAGGAGATTGTTGTAGATCTTGCAGATAAAGCACAACTTCAAGTGTATGGTGAACCTAAATTAACGATAGAACGTTTTACAGGAACCTCAAAAATCTTAAAGAAGGAATAAAAATTACAACATGGAATTCTATAAAAAAATGCCCTCTTATGAGGGCATTTTTTATTCTTGTAAAGAAATGTTTTTAAGGATTATCCTCTTGTAATATCTCCAGAACCAGAAACCTTAGTGTCTTGTTTTGATGGGTTTCCTACGTACTCTATGTCACCAGAACCAGTTACACGAGCTCTTATGCTTTTTTCACAAGCTACGCGTATATCTCCAGAACCTGTAACTTGAGCATCTACCGTCTCTGCTTTAAAGCGTCCAGCTTCTATATCTCCAGAGCCTGTAACTTTTACAACGTGATCTCTGGTGGAACCTTTAAGTATCAGGTCACCAGATCCTGTCACTCGGCTCTCTGTACGGTTTGCTTCCACAATAAGAGCAACATCTCCAGATCCAGAGACAGAAACTTCAAAAGTATTTGCTTTTATTACATCATCACTCATAATCTCCCCAGATCCTGATAATGACACTCGATCTAAATCTCTAAAAGGAATTTTAATTTTAATATCCTTTCCGTAGCTCGTCTTTAGATTTTGCTTGTTTTGAACTTTGATAGTAAGTCTATCGCCGTTTACTTCTGTTTCAACATAATCTAGTAGGTTGCTTTCTCCTTGTAATGTGATTTCTCCTTCCTCTCCGGCTACTAGTGTTACGTCAAAGAATCCAGCGATGCTAATCTCATCATATTCTCCTACGTTGCGTGTCTCGGTTTCTAGCTGTCCATTACCTTTTATACTCTTACCCCACCATTGTGCGTGGATTTGTGTACTTGCTAAAAGAATGAGACTGAGTGTGATTAATTTTTTCATGAGTGTTGTTTTTTGATGATTGATTATTAGTTTTTGAATAAAGTGACGCCACCGTATTCTGAGTTGATGTTTACGTGATTATTAGTATTAGAATTTCCTCTGTATCCTTCGTAGTATTTGTCTGAAGATTCTATGCGCTCCTTATTAAAAGTGAGATCTTCTTTACCGCTCAAGCCTGCATACTCTAGTTTTATAGCAAACGTAAAGTTGTATTGAGGGTTATAGCCAACTTTAATACCCGTGTAGTCACTCTGTATAGAGATGTCTCCAGCATCGCTAGCCAGTTCTTCTATACGTATGCTCCCATAATCTGCATTGATATTAAGATCTCCATGTACTACACCAATTTTTGCAGATATGTAATCTCCTCGACCTATAATGTCTTTAGTATCTCCAGTAATTACAGAGCCATAGTCACAATTGTAGTTTAAGTTTTCAATACTCCCAAATTCAGACTTACTATAATCTGCATTAAGTTCAATATCTCCTCCTCTTTCTAAGAAAAAGCTTGAGTAGTCTGCATTAATACGTCCGCTCTTCATGTATCCTATGGTGCTATTCTTAGTGTAGTCAAAGTTGAGGTAGTTATTTTCTGCTAGTAGTTCGCCTATCGTGATTTTCCCATAGTCACAATTTATTTTTGCATTACCCTCTAGTCGGTCAATATTAATTCCTCCATAATCATTGCTTACATCTACCATACTAGTTGCTGGAAGTTTAATGGTGTAGTTGATTTCCATATTTACATTACTGTTTTTCCAGCTGTTCCACCACGATCTGCTACTGCTTTTTTCGAAGTTTGTTTTTGCGCTTACATAACTACTTGATCCTTCAAAATTGACATCAATCTCGTCTAGTTTTTCTTTTACGCGCTCCTCGTCGTTACCATTAGTTTTTACTAGAACTTCAATGACGATTCTGTTTTCGTTCCAGCTCACCATATTGACATTTCCATAGCTATTGTCAATCACCAGTTTTACATTTGGATTTACAGTATATTCTTTTTTGATTCTCTTTTCCTTAGTGTATTTCCCTTGAGGGTCTACACTCGCAGCCATCACCATAGAAGGGATAATGAGTGCTATAAGTAAGAGTTGCGTTATTTTCTTTTTCATAAGATTATTATTTGAGTAACTAGAGCGTTACGGCTTTTTCAATAGTATTTAATTCTTTGATGGCATCCATTTGTTCTACTACATGCTGTAGGAGGTCAATTCTATTCTGGAAGTTGTCTATCATTGCGTAGATCACACGCTTATCTTCTCCACTTTCAGAAAGGTCTTTCTTTAAACTATCATAATTCTTCTCTAAGATTTCAAGTTGCTTTATGGCATCCATTACCATGGCTTGGTTCTCAGGATTCATGTTCTCTTTAATATCAAAGAGCTCGCGTTCTATTGTTTTTGTAAAGAAATCTTGCGTGTTTTCCATTTCTGGAGAAACATCTGCGAGTTCCTTAGCTTTAGGCGTATTGTTAAACTGTGTAAGAATTAATCCTGCAAGAAGAATCACACTCGCTGCAATAAACAGCGGTCGCATCCATTGTATTGTTTTTGTTTCCTTTGCAGGAATATCCTCTGTAGCCTGCGCCTGTAATTTTGCTAGAAAATTAGCTTTGTGATCTGCACTAGGTGCAGCTGTATCCAGACGTCCTTCCAGTCGTTTAAATACTTGATCTATAGGTTCCTTTTTCATTGTTATTTAATAGTTTGCGTAAGCTGTCTTTTGCTCTTGACACCATGGTTCTGCAGTTTGCATAGCTTACATTCATTATCTCACTCATTTCCTCGTAGTCATAACCTTCTATAAGATGTAAAGACAGTGATTGTCTATAATTATCTTTAAGCATACTCATAGCATGAACGACTTCTTGTGCTCTCACACTTGTGAGGTCTACCTCACTCACACCCTCTGCATCATCTTCTATCTTATATAGATGATCTTCTAGCGGTGTTTCATCTAGTTTCTTTCCCTTGTTATAAGCATTGAGGCTATTATTTACCACAATACGTTTTAACCAACTTCCAAAGGATGCCTCACCCTTATAACTATCGAGCTTTGTAAAAGCACTCAAAAAGGACTCTTGCATAATATCTTCTGCCTCTGCCTCGTGTTTTACGATGCGTAGCGAAGTATTGTACATCGCATTGTAGTAGCGGTTATACACCTCCATTTGAGCACCCTGATTACCTTGCTGGCACAGTGTTATTAATTCAGTTATTTGATGGTTGGTAAAATTCACTTTTGGTTCATTCTATAGTAAAGATGCGTGTTTTATTTCTTTGTTACACTTTCGTGAAAATTTGACAACATTATTTTGAATCCTTTGAATATAAGGAGGTATTTACTTCATAGATAAAGAACGCGCATTTGTGTTGGTTCTTCAAATTTTCGCGAAAGCAAAATACTCCCTTGGCACAACAATTGAATTAAAGTTCATAGTGAGGGTAACCATTATCTTATGATGGGCTAAACTCACTATATTTAAAGAGAATACTAATAGTTATACATCCACAAGGCGCGTAGCAGTACACGACATTGTGGCACACATTATATATGGCAAAACCAAAATTTACAACATTAGACAGATTGTCACTGCAAGAGATAGATGGAGATGCAGAATTAATCCCCTTAATGACTCCAGAAGACGAGGAGGTAATTAATAACGAGGAGCTTCCAGAAAGCTTGCCTATTTTACCTTTGCGTAACACCGTACTTTTTCCAGGAGTAGTCATCCCTATTTCGGCAGGAAGAGACACTTCTATAAAGCTTATAGATGAAGCAAATAAAGGAGGGAAAGTAATAGGAGTAGTAGCTCAGAAAGATGAAGAGGTAGAAAATCCAGGTGAAGATGATATTCATAAGGTAGGCGTAGTAGCGCGTATTTTACGTGTGCTTAAAATGCCAGATGGTAACGTTACAGTTATCATACAAGGTAAAAAACGCTTTGAGGTAGATCAAGTAACGCAAGTAGAGCCTTACATGAAGGCTACTATTAAGGAATATGTTGAAGTTCGCCCAGAAGCAGGTGATCAAGGTTTTAAAGCAGTTATCGATTCTATAAAGGAATTATCGCTTAAGATTATCCAAGATTCGCCAAATATTCCTTCTGAGGCTTCCTTTGCAATTAAGAATATCCAGAGTGATTCTTTCTTAATCAACTTTGTGAGTTCAAACATGAACCTCTCTGTTGCAGAGAAGCAAGAGCTTCTTAACATAAACGACTTGCATATGCGAGCACTTGAGACGCTTAAGTTTATGGATATGGAGCGCCAGAAGTTGGAGCTTAAAAATGATATTCAGAACAAGGTTCAAAATGACATGAGCCAGCAGCAGCGTGAGTATTTCTTACACCAGCAGATGAAGACTATCCAAGAAGAACTGGGTGGAGCTAGCTCTGAGGATGATCTAGAAGAAATGCGTGCACGCGCAAAGAAAAAGAAATGGGATGCAAAAGTTGAGAAGCACTTTAATAAGGAGCTTTCAAAAATGCAACGCATGAATCCTCAGGTAGCTGAGTATAGCATACAGCGCAATTACCTTGATTTATTTTTAGACCTTCCTTGGAATGAGTTCTCTAAAGATAAATTTGATTTAAAACGTGCCATGAAGATTCTAGACCGCGATCATTACGGTCTTGATGATGTGAAGAAGCGTATTATAGAATACCTAGCGGTATTGAAATTACGTAACGACATGAAGTCGCCTATTTTATGTTTATACGGACCTCCAGGAGTAGGTAAAACTTCGCTAGGAAAATCTGTAGCAGAAGCACTAGGACGTGAGTACGTACGTATAAGTCTAGGTGGAATGCGTGATGAATCTGAAATACGCGGACATAGAAAAACATACATCGGAGCAATGCCTGGGCGTATTATCCAGAGCTTGCGTAAGGCAGGGACAAGTAATCCAGTTTTTGTACTTGATGAGATAGATAAACTAAGTACAGGAAGTCAGGGAGACCCTTCTTCTGCATTACTTGAAGTACTAGATCCAGAGCAGAATAGTGAGTTTCACGATAACTTCCTTGAGATGGGTTACGACCTTTCTAAAGTGATGTTTATTGCAACTTCAAATAGTTTAAATACTATACAGCCAGCACTGCTAGATCGTATGGAGATTATAAACGTTACTGGATACACGATAGAGGAGAAGACAGAGATTGCAAAGCGTCACCTACTACCTAAGCAGCTTAAAGAGCATGGTATGACAGATGACCAGCTTAAAATAGCAAAGCCACAACTAGAAAAAATTGTAGAAGGATATACAAGAGAATCTGGAGTGCGCGGACTAGAAAAGCAAGTTGCAAAAATGGTGCGTTACGGGGCAAAAAACCTCGCGATGGAAGAAGAGTATAATGTGAAAATATCTAATGAAGATGTTATCGAGATACTAGGCTCTCCAAAAATGGAACGTAACAAATATGAAAATAACGAAGTTGCCGGAGTAGTTACAGGGCTTGCGTGGACACGAGTAGGAGGAGATATCTTATTTATAGAATCTGCTTTATCAAAAGGTAAAGGAACACTATCTATCACAGGAAACTTAGGTAAAGTGATGAAAGAAAGTGCTACCATAGCGATGGAGTACATTAAAGCAAATGCAGAGATTTTAGGACTAGAGCCTACCATTTTTGATAATTATAATGTGCACATTCACGTACCAGAAGGAGCAACTCCTAAGGATGGTCCTAGTGCAGGTATTACCATGCTTACATCTTTAGTTTCTTTATTTACACAACGTAAAGTGAAGAAAAATCTAGCGATGACAGGTGAGATTACCCTAAGAGGAAAAGTACTGCCTGTAGGTGGTATTAAAGAAAAGATTCTTGCTGCCAAACGTGCAAGAATCAAGGAAATACTCTTATGTGAGCAAAACCGTCGTGATATAGAAGAGATCAAGCAAGACTACTTAAAAGGCTTAACATTCCACTACGTAAGTGATATGAGCGAGGTGTTAGAACTAGCACTTACTAAGCAAAAAGTAAAGAATGCAAAAACGCTAGCTTAAGGTTAGGTTATCAATTTTTCGCGAAAGCGTAAAAATCATAAAAGGGAAACTCATCACGAGTTTCCCTTTTTCTTTATCCTATAGTTCTAATTATTTCCCATCCCTCTCAAAATATACTATCATTGCAATCGTTATGTATCATGATGCAGTACTGATTAATGAAAAAGAGTCTCTTTTTATTGTTGTTTGCGTGTTCACTAACGGCTTATAGCCAGTTAGGAGGACGTGCTACCTATCAGTTTCTCAACTTGATGTCATCTCCTAGGCAAGCTGCTTTAGGAGGGAAAATCATTACAAACTACGACTACGACCCAGACTCTGCGCTTTATAATCCAGCCAATATTAATTATAGGATGGATAATCAGCTTTCTGTAAACTATGTAAATTATCTGGCAGACATCAATTATGGGACGGCATCTTATGCCTATTTATGGGATAGACGCACGCAGGTCTTGCATGCGGGAATCACTTATGTAAATTACGGAACTTTTGATGGTAGGGATGAGAATGGGAACTCGACTGGAGATTTTGGCGGTAGTGAGGCGTCGCTTTCTTTGGGCTATGCACTCAATATTCCGTACACAGATTTTCATGTAGGTGCAAATGTAAAATTAATCACCTCCACACTAGCTGAGTATTCATCGGCGGGAGGAGCCATAGATCTTGGGCTTACTTATAATTACGAAGATTGGGATCTCAACGCAGCATTAGTGGTACGCAATATAGGAACCCAGTTTACACCCTATGTAGATACATTTGAGAAGCTCCCACTAGAGATAGACGCTGGTATTTCTCAGATATTACCTAACGTGCCTATACGCTGGCATGTCACGCTAGAAAATCTTCAATTATGGAACATCGCCTTCGAAAATGAAGCTAGAGGAACCACAGATCTTGACGGCAACACCACTACAGAAAAAATAGGAATTCTCGATAATGTAATTCGTCACGCGATTGTGGGCGTAGAGTTGTTTCCTAAAGGTGGCTTCAACGTACGACTAGGCTACAACTTCCGCAGGAGTGAAGAGCTGCGTATTGTCAATCAGCGTAGTTTTGCGGGTATCAGTGCAGGCTTTGGAATCAAGATTAACAAGATGCGTTTCAATTATGCATATGCTCGTTATAACAGCGCCGCGGCAAGTAGTTTTTTTGGTCTAGGCATCGACTTACAATAATTCTTTTCAATTTTAGGAGCAGTCCATTTTGGGCATATTTGCAAGGTGGTTTCCCGCTTTTCATTACAATTCCTCGTTGCGCTATCGCTACACTGCGGGATTTTCATTGCAATCGGGGCTAGCGAGTCATGCAGTCGCTTTCTTCCAATTAAAGAAGCGAGTATGCTCATCTATACTAGTAGAAATAATCTTTAAATCTATATGGTAAGCACTAGCATACGTTTTCCTATTTTTGTGTAAAACACAGACTCTTGAAAATTACCATTGCCATAGACGGATATTCATCCACAGGAAAAAGTACAGTAGCCAAACAACTTGCAGACTGGCTAGAATACATTTATGTAGATACGGGTGCAATGTATCGCGCAGTAACTTTATATGCAATGGAAAACAGCCTTATCTCTGATGGTTTTTTTGACAAAGAAAGTTTAGTAAAAAGGCTTGATGATATCGAGATTTCATTTACAAGAGATACCGCTTCTGGAAAAGCAGAGGTTTGTCTTAATGGCAAGAGTGTAGAGAAGTACATCAGAACCCTAGAGGTTTCCTCCTTTGTGAGCCCTATAGCTACTATCTCAGAAGTGCGCGCTAAACTTGTAGAGCAGCAGCAGCGCATGGGAGAAGAAAAAGGAATCGTGATGGACGGTCGTGATATAGGTACCGTAGTATTTCCTAAAGCTGAGCTTAAAATTTTTATGACCGCCAGTGCAGAGGAGCGTGCAAAACGTCGTTACAATGAGCTTGTAGAAAGAGGAGATAAAGTGAGTTATGAGGCAGTACTTTCTAACGTAGTAGAGCGAGATCACATAGATACTACTCGTGAAGATTCTCCACTCGTAAAAGCAGCCGATGCTATTGAGATAGACAATACAGAAACTAATATTGAAGATCAGTTTCATACTATATTACAACTGGCAAAAGATCGTATTGCAAAACGTCTCGTTTAATCGATAATGTCTAGGCTCCCTAAAAATTTACAACTAGCACTATCTGCATGTATTGTGATAGCCATGTCATTTGTTTATGGAGCGCATCCCAGTGTTATACTGCCTTACATTTTTGGTTTTGAAGTTCAAGATCTAGAGCTCAAAAATATCTTTAGAGCGATTATGGGAATCTACATCGCCTTTGGTGGTTATTGGATTTATGGTATTATTAATAAAAACCACTGGAGATCTGCAACCATAGTAAACGTTTTATTCATGGGTGGTCTCGCAGGAGGAAGGCTAGTCAGCACCATTCTAGACGGCTGGTCACCACAATACGGCGCAGGAATGATAGCCGAAGCTGTCATGATGTGGTGGGGTTTATGGAATCTTAGGTTTTATAGTGTTGAAGATTAATATTTACCAATTGATACTTGACAATTAAGATATAATCCGAATAATCAACACGATCAATGTTTAAGTGATTGATAAGTTGCTGCTTATCTGTAAACTTCAAAATAATAAAAACGTCTACCGTGATAAGTATAAATCACAATAGACGCTTATTTTTACAGTTAGATTTATTCCTTAAAAATCACTCAACCCCAAGCCAGCTTTTCCATTAGGTCTTAAGATTCCTTTCTCTAGACTAAACAATACTTTAAAAGGATCATTCTCAAAATCTAGATGTCCATCAAGATCTGCATACACTGTATTAGGACGAGATAATGCAAAGTGTAGTCCAGAAGAAATGCCAAGTCTACACTCATCAATACAGCCTATCATTGCTTCTAGTCCTGCAGCTCTCGCTACAGAGTTGATATGCATTGCTTCCATAATACCACCTACTTTTTGAATCTTGATATTTACCATATTCATACGGCTGTTCTGAGCAAGTCTAAAGGCATCTTTCAGTGATTTTAAACTCTCATCTGCCATAACTGGGATGTGAACTTTTCTCGTTACTTCTCCTAGTTTTTCCTCGTCTGCGACTAGGGTAGGTTGTTCGAGTATTTCTATGCGAGACGCTCTTGTTTGTTCAACAAATGTCACAGCCTGCGCTACGGTGTAGCCTTGGTTTCCATCAAAGCGTAGGGTGAGGTGTGGATGATTTTTGCGCAAGCGGTGTATTTTTTCTACATCCTCCTCCAGCGATAATCCTCCTTTGAGCTTAATAATTGTAAATCCTTGGTCTACATATTCTTGAGCTTGCTTCAAAGTCTCTTCTACACTTAAAATACCTATGGTAATACTCGTTGCAATACTATCACGATAACCGCCTAAAAATTGATAAAGCGGCACATCCATCTTTTTTGAAGTAATGTCTAGCAACGCCATGTCCACCATCGCTAGCGCAGAGGAGATAACGCTGAGCAGTGGTTTTAACTCATCAAGAATGCGCGCATAGTTGAGTGCATTTTTACCTTTAAGATATGGAATGATCACAAGGTCTAGCGCTCTAGCTACATCATCACCAGTTTCCTTTGTTACCTCAAGATCTGGAGCAGCACAACCTAAACCTATGATGTTGCTGTCTGTCTCTATTTTGAGAATAAAATTAGTTGCCTGCGATACAGTCTCATAAGCAATCGTATAGGGTGCAGTGAGTGTAAGTTCTAGACGCTCGTAACTAACGTTTGTGATTTTCATGGATTATTTAATGTGTTTTTCAAGAACCTTTATTAAGCCTTCTACGCCATGTGCAAGTACATCAAAAGCAGGAAGGCCTGTCTCGTTCGTAATCGCTTTACAAGCTGGTTCAATTTGTTCTGGTGTCATATTCTCGTGGTTTACTGTCACCGCAATGACCTTCTTGCCAGAGATTACCTCGATGGCATTAATCTGCTCTTGTAATGAGTGCAATTTATAGCCAGGGAATCCATCATATTCCAGACGTGTAGGAGCGTGTTGTAAGATTACATAATCTGGTCTTCCAGCCGCAAGGATTTCAAAACCTCCAGGGTATGCTGGGTTCATAAGACTTCCTTGGCCTTCTATCACGATTACATTAGGTTGCTCATTATTGTATGCACTCACTACTGCGTGTTCTATTTCACCAGACACAAAGTCGTTAATGCAGCTATCCATTACCATGCTGTATTTTGCACCTTGCATCCACGCAGTTTGACCGGTACCAATCATCTCCGCTTTTTTTCCGCCGTTGCGTAGTCCGTGTACGATTAACCATGAGGTTGTGCGCTTACCAATAGCGCTATCTGTACCTAAAACAGCAATCTTAAGACAATTCACTTTTTCTATTTCGCCAGAGAAAAAATGCAGGGTATCGCGGTCCGGAGTTTTACGCACGTCACGTATTTGAATGTTGTGCTCCTTACTAAGCGCTACAAGATGCTCATCATTGGTAAGGAAATCATGTAAACCACTATCTACATTCCAGCCCTGCTTAATCGCTGTTGCAATGGTTGCTCTTGCCTCCTTAGGAAGACGTCCACCATCTGGTGCAAGACCGATAACAAGTGATTTTGGAAACTCTTTTCCACCTTGTAACGCTTTAATAGCAGTCTCGATGTTTTCAAAAATTCGTATTCCATTAGGTTTTCCGTCTAGCACTTCGCCAGCATCTTTACCTGCATACGTACTGTCTATAACTCCCACGACATTATAACGTTCTGTAAAGCGCACTAAGCCGTGAGCCGTTTTTCCGTTTGCAGTGTTAAAAGCGCCTTGACAGTATACAAGCGCATTTCCGTCTATTGATTTTTTCATATAAGTGTCCTGACTAAACAGGTATGTGTTAATGTTATATCCAGCGACTGCTGGTGGTAATTAATTTTTTGCAGTAAGTACCGCTACAAAACGATCTGGAGCGAGGTTCTCCTTTTCATCAAGTTCTAAGAGTGCAATAAGTCCAGCAGTAGAAGCAGGAAGAATGCGTAGTCCCTCTTTTTTAAGTAGGAGCGTACTCATCTCTCTCATTTTTTTATCACTAATGTTAAATGCTTTTCCATCAGATTGCTGGATAGCATACAGAGCTTCCTCTCCATCAAAGCTGTGCCAGTTTATAAGTGGCTCATTGTACTTAGTTTCTTTAATCTTATCTGGATCAAGATCACGACAGTGGTCTAGTCCTTCTTTATGAGATTGAATAATAGGATTTTTACCTGTAGAAGAAGCTGCAATCATTTTAGGAATGCGAGAGGTTTTGCCTCGTTTGTATAAACTTACAAAGCCTCTATAAATCCCAGCAAATAATGTCCCATTAGATACTGGTGCAGCGCAATACTGTGGAGCGTCACCGAGCTCATCTACAATCTCTACAGCAATTTGTGAGTATGCAGATATCTGTAGCGGTGTATTTGCACCTCCAGGATTTGCATCATACCATTCATGTTCTTGCGCTAGTTTACTACTAGCAGTAACTACGTCCTCATAACTACCTTCTAGTCTAAAAATCGTAGCTCCCAGACGTTCCATCTCTACAACACGATCTGTGTGATAAGATTCTGGAATGTATATGTTACAAGCAATTCCGCCTAACTTTGCAGCAAGTGCAACTGCGACACCGTAGTTACCGCAGGTGGCGAGTGACATGGTGTGAAAATCTCTGCGCAGCGCATCATATACTTGTGCAAAGGCAATTCTATCTTTTTGTGTTCCCGTAGGGTTATCACCTTCGTATTTGATGTATAACTGTCTAATGTCAAACTCACGTTCAAGAGATTTTGCTCTTGTGAGACCTGTATCACCTACTTCTAAGTTGATAATGTCTTCGTAAGATTCTAAGCGGTCTGTAAGTGATTTTGTGGTGTCTTTTACAAACAGACTAAGTGCCATCGCTTCTGAGGATACTTTATTATCTGATGATTTTACACCGTCTTTAAGATTCATAAATTTAAAACTTAAACTTGTGGAGTACTACTTGGTGTGGAGGGAATACCGCTTTCGCGAAAGCGTGAGTCAAATCCATAAAAATAGGGCAGAAGGTATTGCCAACTGCCCTATGGTTATAAAGTTATTGAGCTTATTTGATTAACTCAAGAGCAGTAATAGAAAGTACTTCATACTCCTCATCATCTTCATTAATCTCTGAAGCTGTAGTGTAAGTTACTTTAAACATTTTTCCTTGAAATGCCTCAGTAGTAAGATCAAATTGCTTTGCAGCAGCATCACTCATTGCATCAAAAGAATGTGTAAGCTCATCTGCATCTTCAAAATAGAAAGTACCTTCTGCATAGCCAGTAAAAGTAGCGGTAACGCTATCTGTAGTCTGTACATTAAGAACTAGTGTAACCACTGTAAAAAGGGCAATAAACATTGTTTTCATAATAGTGTAAATTAAAAAGTGTTGTTAATTTAAAATTGCCGCGTGTGCGACCACTATCAAATAGATTTCCCAATCTAGGATTTTACCCTATACCTTATACGTAGTGGGAGATAAGAATGTTACAAAAGGTGTTATAATTTTTTAAAATAATTGCAATTAATTTTAATCCTCTCGTTCTTCTTGATCTTCATCCTCTATATCGAGATCTAGATCGTCATCATCTGTATCATCATCGTCATACTCATCTTGGTCAAAGTCCTCCATCGCTACAACTAGGCGCTTACTTACTTTGACAAGGTATAAGGTGTCTTCTGTAGTTACTTCTACACAATCTACCATCTCACCTTGAGCATTTTTAAAAGAGATAATATGATGAGACTCGTATCCATCTGGATACTTTGCTACTAATAAATTTAATATATCATCATTGAGCTTTGCATAGTCTACAATGACGCGTCTTAGGTTACTCGGTTTTTTCATTATGCGTTTATTATTAAAGATGTGTTGAGACACCTTATTTACATATCTAAGAGGTAAGCAAAGATTAATGGCGCTACAATAGTCGCATCACTCTCAATGATAAATTTAGGAGTATCCATATCTAGTTTTCCCCAAGTGATTTTTTCATTAGGTACAGCTCCAGAATAAGATCCATAACTAGTAGTTGAGTCACTTATCTGGCAGAAATAGCTCCAGAAAGGAGTTTCTGTGCGCTCCATATCTTGATAAAGCATAGGCACTACACAAATAGGGAAATCACCAGCAATACCTCCACCTATCTGGAAGAAACCGATTCCTTTTTCTGAGTTTGCTGTATACCAGTCTGCAAGGAATGTCATGTACTCAATTCCAGACTTCATAGTCGTAGCTTTAAGTTCTCCTTTCATCACGTAGCTCGCAAAGATGTTACCCATAGTACTATCTTCCCAACCTGGGCAAATAATAGGTAGGTTTGCCTCTGCAGCTGCATACATCCAGCTATCCTTAATGTCTATCTCGTAGTACTGCTCTAATACTCCAGAAAGTAATAATTTGTACATGTACTCATGCGGTAAATAACGCTCACCAGCAGCCTCCGCATCTTGCCATATCTTTACGATATGCTCTTGAATACGACGAAAAGCTTCTTCTTCTGGAATACACGTATCTGTAACACGGTTAAGTCCTTTTTCTAGTAAATCCCACTCATCTTGAGGAGTAAGATCTCTATAGTTAGGCACACGCTTGTAGTGACTGTGAGCCACAAGATTCATGATATCCTCTTCAAGGTTTGCACCTGTACAAGAAATGATATGTACTTTTTTCTGGCGTATCATCTCTGCGAAGATTTTTCCTATCTCTGCAGTACTCATTGCTCCTGCAAGAGAAACAAGCATTTTTGACCCTTTTTCTAGTTGTGCTTCATACCCTTTGGCAGCATCTACTAACGCAGCTGAGTTAAAGTGTAGATAGTACTTCTCAATAAATTGTGATATTGCTCCTTTATTAGTCATTATAATCGTCTTCTTCTTGATTAACTTTTTTGCTTATTTCTTGTAATCCGCTTACTTCATACTCTTCTCCAGCATCTTCTTGCTCAAACTTATAGCTGAGCATTTTGTAGTATAATTTTGCCGCTGCAAACTCAGATGGTTTACTATTTCCATTAGGACAGAGCTCTACAATATCAAATCCTACAACATTCTTCTCTGCAAACACGCGACGTAAGAAGTCTAACGTTTCATACCAGAATAATCCTCCAGGTTCTGGAGTTCCAGTGGCAGAAAGTACAGATGGATCAAAGGCATCTAGATCAAATGTTACATATACATTTTCTGTCATTGCCTCAATCGCATTGTCCATCCAGTAATCGTCTGTTGCCATCTCGTGAGCAAAGAAAACATTCTCTTCATTCATCACTGTTTTTTCTATGGCATCCATACTACGTATTCCTACTTGTACAAGATTTGTAGTTTGGTTTGCTTCATACACAGCGCATGCGTGATTGCAAGTAGAGCCTTCATAAGACTCACGTAAATCTGCATGTGCATCTATTTGTAACACAGTAAGATTATCAAAAGTCTCATTAAATGCACGAATGGCACCTATGGATACAGAATGCTCTCCACCAAACATGGTAACAAACTTGTTACGTTTAATGTTTTTCTTTACAATCTTGTGTACAGCCTCTACCATTGCTTCTGGTGATGCGTTTTCTGTGATAGGATCTGCAAGGTGTATCCCTTGTTTGTAAACTTCGCTTCCTGTTTCAATGTCGTAAAGCTCCATATTTTCAGAAGCATGTAAAAATGCTTCAGGACCCTTGTCTGCTCCTTTGCCCCAAGTACTAGTTCCGTCATAAGGAACTGGAAGTAAAACAATTTTAGCTTTTTCAGCTCCTGCATATTCTTGTGGTATGCCTGCGTACGTTTTCATGGTGATACTAGATGTTAGATGTAAAGTGAGAATGTTGTTTTCTCGGTGTTGTTACTGTTAGTGGTTATATAATTGATTTAATATTTTTTTGTTTTGCTTTCGCGAAAGCGTATTTAATACCCTAAGATACCTAATAATTGCTCACTCGTTTGCTGCTCTGCAAACACTTCTGTGGTAATCTCTCCATCTTCATTGCGGTCAATAAGGATGTGCTTAGGAGAAGGCACGAGGCAGTGTTGCAATCCGCCAAAACCTCCTATAGACTCTTGGTATGCTCCTGTATTAAAGAAGCCTATGTAAAGTGGTTTGTCTTTCTTGTATTTAGGCATATAAATCGCGTTCATGTGCTGCTCGCTGTTATAGTAGTCATCACTATCGCAGGTAAGACCACCTAATAATACGCGCTCATATTCCTCATTCCAGCGGTTTACAGCTAGCATGATAAAACGTTTATTTATAGCCCAGGTATCTGGTAATGTTGTGATAAATGAAGAGTTGATCATGTTCCATTTCTCACGGTCGTTTTGTTGCTTCTGGTAAAGTACTTCATAAATAGCTCCACCGCTTTCACCAACAGTAAAGCTGCCAAACTCAGTAAAAATGTTAGGCACTTTTACGTCTGCATCATCACAAGCTTGTTTGATTTGTGCGATGATCTCATTAATCATGTATGCATAATCATACTCAAAGGCAAGCGAGTTTTTTATAGGGAAACCTCCACCTATGTTTAAGCTATCAAGTGACGGACAAATCTTTTTAAGATTAATGTACACTTTGATACACTTCATGAGCTCGTTCCAGTAATATGCGGTGTCGCGTATACCTGTATTTATAAAGAAGTGAAGCATTTTAAGCTCAACCTTCTCGTTATTTTTGATCTGGTTATTAAAGAATGGAACAATGTTTTTATATCCTATTCCAAGTCTTGAGGTGTAGAATTCAAACTTAGGCTCCTCCTCAGATGCGATACGAATACCTACTTTAAATTTACCATTAATCTGGTTGCTTAGTAGTTCTATCTCCTCATAATTGTCAATTACTGGAATTGCATTTTTATGACCATTGTTAATTAGGCGTGCGATGTTTTCTACGTATCTATCACGTTTAAAACCATTGCTTATTACATAAGTGTCGTCTGTTATTTTTCCAGCAGCCTTTAAGCTCTCTACGATATCTATGTCAAATGCAGACGAAGTCTCGATGTGAATATTATTAGACAACGCCTCGTTGAGTACATGCTTAAAGTGTGAGCTTTTTGTACAGTAGCAGTAGTTATAGCTTCCTTCATAACCATTTGTCTCGATAGCATCTGCAAACCATTTTTTTGCTCGTTGTATGTTATCAGAGATTTTAGGTAGATAAGTAAACTTAAGTGGTGCACCGTATTGCTCTACAAGTTTCATAAGGTCTATGCCATGAAACTCTAAGTGGTTTTTATTAAGGTTAAATTCCTCTTGTGGGAAATAATACGTCTGCTCGATGAGATCAATGTACTTGGTCTTCATTAATTAGTTTTAAAAGTGTAAGGTATAAAAGGTATAGAAATAGGGGAGATATCCCCTTTAAGAAAAGGTTAAGTCTATGAACCTCAGATGCGGAAAATAAAAACAGTAAATGGAGAGAATGCAAATTCCTCTAAACGCTTAATAGCGATATTGATGGTACAAGCCGGCCATAACATTCGGTTCCCAAATCTTTGGGCAGCTGTTGGATTAGACTTTGTAATCATCCTAAGCCCGAATATGAAATTGTTTTTCATTAAGAGTAGGCAATAAGCTCGATTGAACAAACTTATTTTGCGCGGCAAACATAAACTCAAATTTCAATTGGTGAAATAGCTTGTCAAGTAATTAACAAATATTTAACTTTTTAAAATTTGGACGCTATTTATTCAGATTTAAAATCGGCATGTAATTTTTTGATTATGAGAGAGTCATTTTCACAAAATTACTGTTAATAAATAAATTTTACGCTCGTTAAATGACAGCCAAATAGGTGTGCCAATCGTTAAACTGTGTTAATCTCAAATTTTTATGAAACCATGCAATCCTTTTTCAACGTACATATGCAAAACAATAATCAATTTAACTTTTAAAATTACGTTTATGAAATCAATAAAAATTTGTGGATTACTTTTAGGAGCAGCATTAGTAGCTGCTAGCTGTTCATCTGATGATGAAGGAGGATCAACTGTTGTAACTGCAGATTCACGTGCAGAACTTTATGCATCAAGTAATAGTGATGGTGATGTAACAGTATATGACGTCAAAGACACTTCAAATATCACAGCTGCTAGCTTTGGAACAGTTTCTACAGATGCAGAAGGTATCTATTATGATGGTTCTAGTGATGAGGTAACTCAGGCATCTAGATCAGGACTACAATTAAACGCTTACGGAAACGTACTTCTTTCTACTGCAGGAATTAATCTTACTGCAACAGTAAGTAGTAATGCAGTATTAGTTAGTCCACGTGACCTTGCTGTAAATGGAGATTTTTATGTAGTTGCAGATAATGCAGACGTAGATGGTGATCCAGCAACAGCAGATGGTAGAATTTTTATCTTCCAAAAATCTGGAGGAAACTTTACTTTAAGAAACACGGTAACTACTGATTTTGCTTTATGGGGAATCGAATTTGTAGGAAATACATTGTATGCAGTAGTTGACAAAACTTCTGATGTAGCAGTTTTTGCAGACTTTACAGCAACAAACACAGCAGATGCAACAATTACACCTACTAAGAGAATTACTATAGAAGGTATTGTAAGAACACATGGTATTGCAGAGAGTAATGGTACAATGATTCTTACAGATGTAGGA
Organism: Dokdonia sp. R78006; assembly: GCF_042466145.1. Classification (NCBI taxonomy): domain Bacteria; kingdom Pseudomonadati; phylum Bacteroidota; class Flavobacteriia; order Flavobacteriales; family Flavobacteriaceae; genus Dokdonia; species Dokdonia sp. R78006. The sequence goes on from NZ_JAXHBU010000001.1 coordinate 2,149,214, forward strand.
GATGCAGCATCAGATACAGACGGTGGTTTCCACGTGATTTCAAACTTTGAGTCCAAATTTGCTGCCGTAGCAAATGGAGAAACTCTTGCAGTAGCAGGAAACCAAGTGCGTGTAGCTGGAGCAGCTACCTTTTTAGGTAACCCAGTAGCAGCAGAGTATGATGCAGTAAACGATATCGTTTATATTGCAGAGAGAGCAAATGCTGGAGGTAGAGTGCTTGCATATGCAAACGTACAAGCAGGAGGAGATCTTGCTCCAACTGTAAACAATGAACTAGAAGGGGCTTCATCTTTGTATTTATACCAAGAGTAGTAGTCACATAATTCCATTAAAAAACCCTCAAGAAAAATCTTGAGGGTTTTTTTTATGCGTCAATTTCAGACTTATGAAAAGTCTACAGTAATGATTGGAGATAAGTAATTAAAGCTTTTAATTGAGTAGGAGGATTGCCATGGTCAAATTGAGATGAATTATACATCTCGCTCTTTGAAGGAGAGATTTGCAAACTGGCTATAGCACTTCTATCTGTATACGCGCCGGTACTAGGTCGCACTAGATCCTTTATTTGAGGTAAATCAATATCTCTAATAAGGGATGTTATTTGCGCTACTTCGTCTGTAGATAATGCACGTTGTTGCTTTACTATACTTTCCGAGCTATTTGTGTAAGTAAGTGTATGCTCGACAATAGAAATTTCATAATTGAAACCCCTTGTTTGCGCGGTGTAGTTGATTGTCATTTTATCATCAGTATGTTGACTACATGATTTTTGAACACTCATTATAATGAGGAAGGTATAGAGAAAGTATTTCATATGTAAATATAAAAATACAGCGCCATAAAGGCGCTGTATTGTAGTTTGAAAGAAAGTGTTTAGTTAGTTTATAAAACCACTACGTACTCCCCCAGCTTCAAATAATGCTCTCATTCTTTCCTTTTGACCATTTGAGAACATATACATACAATCATCATTTACATAATCCATATAGTTCATAGTCATATCTGTAGATCTACAGTGTGTAGTAGGGAATGAAGGGCAGCTATAGTTAGGTTGATCAGAAGAAGGAGTATCTGCTACAAAATCATCACGTTTGCAACGACCATCACCCCAGATGTGACGAAGATTTAACCAGTGTCCAACTTCATGAGTTGCCGTACGACCTCCATCAAAAGGAGCTTGAGCCGTTCCTGTGCTACCAAAGTACTGAGGAGAAATTACTACTCCATCAGTAGCTGCAGCACCACCAGGGAACTGCGCATAACCTAATATTCCACCACCTATGTTACAAACCCAGATATTGAGGTGTGTGCTAGGCGTTACCACGTTAGATCCTCCATTTGCAGAAGACTTCATCGCGTCATTAGTGCCCCAAGTTGCTGTAGAAGAAGCTTTTCTAATAGTTTGATCAAGTGTGAATGTTATCTCGCTATTTGCTACTCTATCTGCAAATAGTGCAGGTACTGATGAAGCATCACTATTTTGAAGTGTAAAATCTTCGTTAAGAACAGCGATTTGAGATGCGATTTGTGCATCACTAATATTTTCAGAATTGTTACTATAAAGTACGTGCACAACTACAGGGATATTAATAGTCCCTAAGTTATCTGTAGTGCCACCACCTGTATCACCACCACCAGTGTCACCACCGCCTGGCTTACCTCCTGGTTTACCTTTTGCATTTGAGCGTGAATTAATAATAGAACGTACGTTAGACTCTACATTATACATGCTTGCATATAACGACGGATCCTTATCTAATTTATCATTAAGAACTTTCATAGAGTGGCAATCTCTTCCGCCAGTTGAGCGGCCAGAATTATCGTCCTCTGTATATAAGTAGAAGTCACTCATATCAATTTGTTGTTCTTCTACTGCTGCTAGAGATTCATCCTGATCCTTCTCACATGATGTAAACATCATTGCTAATACTGCAGCGCTAAATAGTATTTTCTTCATAATTATCAAAAATTTAATAGGGTTACCATCACAATGTATTAAAATTTGTTAATTATTTTATGATTTAATTAACAAAATATTGAATTTTTTCAAGAGTAGATAGATGGTTGTTTTAATGTGCTAATTTTCAACAATATATAAAGGAGACTTAATAGATTAAGTCTGGATATTTTTATATTTCTAATCTTTTGAGCGTTAAGTGAGCCTATGATTATTTTTTCAAATCTCGTATTTCGGCATATTTAGTATTCGGGGAATTGTATTTTCGATGAAATACACAGTCATTAAAGCAAAAAAAAGCTTCAAGGTTTACCTTGAAGCTTTACATATATAAAACGTATAATTTTTACTCTTCTTCCTCTGCGTTTGCTTGCATCGTAGAGAATACATTTTGCACATCATCATCTTCATCAAGCTTATCGATAAGCTTGTTTACATCTGCCTCTTCCTCTGGAGTAAGTTGCTTAGTTACTTGTGGTATGCGGTCAAAACCAGATTCTAAGATCTCAATTCCTTTTTCTTCAAGGGCGCTTTGTATCGCTCCATAGCTTTCAAAAGGCGCATAGATATGTATCCCGTCTTCATCTTCAAAAACTTCTTCGGCACCAAAGTCTATAAACTCAAGTTCTATCTCTTCTACATCTTGTCCCTCTGCATTCACGCGGAAAGTACAAGTGTGGTCAAACATAAATACTACAGATCCCGAGGTACCTAGGTTACCGTCACATTTATTAAAAGCAGCTCTCACATTTGCCACCGTACGGGTATTGTTATCTGTAGCGGTTTCTACAAGTATGGCGATACCATGTTGTGCATATCCTTCAAAGATTACTTCCTTGTAGTCGCCTTGACTCTTATCTGATGCTCTTTTAATGGCACGTTCCACGTTATCCTTAGGCATGTTTACCGCCTTAGCATTCTGTATTACCGCACGTAGTCTCGAGTTTGAGTCTGGATCTGGACCACCTTCTTTAACGGCCATTACAATATCCTTACCTATGCGTGTAAATGCCTTAGACATTGCGCTCCAGCGCTTCATTTTACGTGCTTTTCTAAACTCAAATGCTCTTCCCATGTATATAAAGTAATAGATATTTTCGCGTAAGCAAAAATCTCCTTTTTAATAATAGTGTAATTAAAAACGCGATCAATACAAATAGTATTGACCGCGGTAAAAATATGAAATCGGTTGATTTCTTTAAAATTTATAGTCCTTTATGCGCCTAAAATATCATCTATAGCCGCTGCAAGGTCAAAATCCTTTTCTGTCACACCATCTGCATCGTGTGTGTTAAGAGAGATTTCTAGCTCATTATACGTATTTGTCCAGGTAGGGTGGTGATCCATTTTCTCACACTCAAAGGCAATACGCGTCATGGTTGCAAACACCTCGCGGAAGTTTTCAAACTCAATCGTGGTGTGTATCGCGTTATCGTCATACTCCCAGTCTGGAAAATCTTCTAGTCTATTGTTGATTTGATCGTCTGTAAGTTTCATATGCTTGTTTTTAAAGTGCTAGATAAAGATAGATAATTACGCTTTCGCGAAAATAGGATTTCGATTAAATCTTTGTTAATGCATTTTATAAAATTCTATTGCTTTGATCGCGCAAAGCCAAATGGGCAAACTCACAATATACCATTAAAAAAGCCTCACTATTTGATGAGGCTCTTTAATATTGTATGGATTATTTATTCGAGTCAGGCTTAGATTTCTCAAGACCTTTAATGACTCTCGTATTATTCTCAACATTTTCCTTTCCACGTCTTATCACGGCTTCAAGTTCGTTAAGTTTTCCCTCGGCTTTTGTTATCTTTCTTTGACGCTCTAAAACGTCTGGATTATTTGCACCTTTTTCTGCTTGTTCTTTGCTAACTCTATCTTTAGCCTCTTTTACCTTTTCTTTCCCTCGGCGCAGTAGCTCTTCGTTTTCTGTAAGGTTCTCATTTGTAAGTTGGATTTTTTCCTTTGCACCTGCTGCTCTAAGTTTTCCAAACTCCTTACCACTCATATCACCTTTCTCTCGGCCATAAGCATTTCCTTTGTTCTCCTTTTCTTTCTTTATTTTCTTCTCTTTTTTTTGCTCCTTTAAAGGTTTTGAGTCATAATCATCTGTTTCTTCATATGCTTCATCTTTAGGGCTTTTTAAATCTTTCTGTTCTTTGATTTCTTTTGCTTTACTCTTTCCTTTTTTCTGAAATTTTCTTGATTTCTCTTCCTTTATTTCAATCTCCTCATCTGCATCTTCTCTTACTTCTTGCACTTTTTCCTTAGAAGCTTTTACCTTAGCGTTACGTTTTTCTTGAGATTTACCTTGTGCAAAGCCAGAAGCTGTTGTTACTGTAAGCACTAGTAATACTAGTCCTAATATTCTATTTATATTTTTCATAATTCTTTTAATTAATTGTTTAATGAATCAAGCGCCATAAGAGCTTCTTCTGTCTCTTTTGATGTATTCATTAGCTCTTCGTTGGTTTGGTCAAGATTTTCTTCTACGTTATCAATAGTCTGTAACGTAGTTTCTACTTCGAGATTTTCAGGTTTATTCTCACGACAAGAGCTGACTGTAATAGCTAGCAAGATAACTAGGGTGTAGAGCGTTTTCTTCATATTATTCAGGTTAGGGTGTTAATTTGATGTAAAGTAGGTATTACTTTGGATATGTGATTTAATAATCATGTAACGCCTAAATATGGTGTTTTAACCCTTAAAACGGACCTGTTGTGGGTAGAATTATGTTCCATTTGCTATTTTGTAGTGAGATGTAATGGTTCACGTCTAAGCAATCTTCTTGAGGTAGGAATTTAGATTTCTATCATAACAAAGGTCTTACAGCAGTCTAAATTTCATTCTATCCATTAATCGCCAGTGGTCTTTTATTTTGATAGATTTTCTTAAAATAACTTCAAAGTCAACGTCATTGCTACTGCATACTAGAATGATATGTCCCTTCTCAATAGCAGCAATCTTATTATTATCTTGAGGTTCATAACGAACCGTCTGTAACTTAATGTCTTCCCATTGCACATTAAAGGCCGATCCCTTTCTCAGTACTTCTTTAAAATCCTTGGCTGCTTCTGTTTTAAAGTTGGCTATTATGGTTGCTACTTCAGGTATGTTTTCGCTAGAACTTGCTTGTATAATAGGGATGAGGTATAAGATGTCATCTTTGGTAGCCAGACTTTCTATGACCTTAGTATCATCTTGGTTTTTCAATGCAGAGAAGATGTTCTTGACGAGTGTTGTTTTTTGGAAATTTTCTTGTGCAACAGCAGTGTTATATACAAATAAGGTTAGTACAAGAAGTACTGTTTTTAGGGAGTTTTTCATTGATGAGATGAAGTGATTTATTGATTTGATAATTAGTTGTGCTTTCGCGAAAATAGGGGGTTTGGGGTTGATGATAATGGAATGTTTTTCTAGTTCCGTTGTTGTTCACCCACTATGTTATAGTCATAAATATCTTCGAGATTTTGTAATTCACATTCTTCAGAATTGAAAATATTTTTAAATTCTTTTAAAACTGTTGATGTTTTCTCCTCGGCTATTGCGATTTGTTTGTTTCGTGCACGTAGTTTTCTAGTCAACCTAGAGATATATAGCAAGAGAAATCCTATAAAGATTGAAAGAATTCCAAAACTAATAATTATCTCATGCACTTCATTTTCAATAGCTTTATTGAATCCGTATTCTAAACTTTCAAATATAGAATTGGGTGTTATTTCTGAATTACTAGTAGACAGATTAATTAAGGAATCTTTAAATGTTTCACCAGCTACATCTTTATAATATTTTTCAGTATCGGCTATTAAAAATTCATCAACATTTGTGTTTTCATATATCCAATCTGGATTGATATAAGTAACAAGTCCAGCAATTATTAAAAATAATGATGCTGTAATTAATATAAATCGTTTGATAATGAGGTATGTGGTGCTAAAAAAGCGTACAAATTTATTATATGACAGCTCTTCTTCGACTATTTGTAAGTAATTGATTTGAACATTTAAATGTTTATTTCTTTCTCTTTTTTGATCTATTACTGATTTGAGTTTTCTTCTGTCCATTTATTGATTAGTTGATGTTTAGTAATGTCTTAATTTAAACTTTCGCGAAAGCGTAAAACAACACAGTTATAATGATGTCTAATGTATTGTCATAGCTTCTCAAGACGAAACTACAAACTCTTTTTAGAATCTCGCTACGGATTTCCGCAAAGAGGTGGAAAAAGAGAAATATTCATTTAAAAACACGTAGTGCTCATAAACAATAAAAGCCATAGCTCGTACAATACGAGCTATGGCTTTGAGTGAATATGTATAGTTATTTAATTTCTTCCAGCCATTACTCCACCATCAGTGTCCCATATGGCACCTGTTACCCATGCTGCTTTGTCAGAAAGTAAGAATGTAATACTGTTTGCGATGTCTTGAGCCTCACCAAAACGTCCTATAGGGTGAAAAGCATTAAAACCTACAAGGGCTTTTTGAGCTTCTTCTTCACCGCCAAAAACGCTGTTGTATACCGGAGTATTTACAAGAGCAGGCGATACTGCATTTACACGTATATTATCTTCGGCAAGTTCCATTGCTAGGTGTTGCGTGAGGGAGTGTAATCCTGCTTTTTGCATAGAATATGCAGAAGATGGAGTTGCCTTTACTGCTTGCTTAGCCCACATAGATCCTACATTTACGATAGAACCACCTTGAGTAGCTTTCATTTTCTTTGCAGCACTCTGTGTGATAAAAAAGAAACCTCTATTAAGATCTTGGTATGAGTTGTAATCTTCCATCGTGTGATCTAAAAATGGCTTAGGGCCAAAGATTCCAGAAGCATTTACAAGATAATCTAAGTTTTCTAGCTCGCTGATTTTAGCAACTAAACCATCTACCTCTTGCGTGTTTGAGATATTCACGGTGTGTTTGATAAGGTTAGGAGCATCACTTATTTTATCTGTGTTTCTACCCACTACGTGTACCGTTGCACCACCTTCAAGCAATGTATTTGTAGTCGCATTACCGATACCGCTTGTTCCACCAATTACTAAGGCTACTTTGTTTTCAAATTCTTTCATAGTTTAATTATTTAATTATTTATTTTGAATTAAAGACAGACAAGTCTGTCTTTTTAGTTGCAAATTTTTTTAAGTGATAAGTCGTTCACAAATATTTTTTGACTCAAGAATAGGCCAGTCTTCTTGGTGTAGGTGACTTTCTCCTACAGCGCTTTCATAAAGTAAATAGATTTGTCTAGCGAGAGAGGCTGTTTGAGGTTTATTTATTCCTTCGATATTAGCCGCTACAAGTTTTGTGATAAGAGCAATGAAAGTGTTTTTCTGTAACTGGATTTCGTCTCTTATGATCTTGTTATCTTTTGGTATTTCTGACACGGTCTTAATGCACCAGCAACCATTAAAATCCTTCTGCTGATAGAAGAGTGTCAAGAAGTCAAAAATAGCAAGGAGTTGTTCTTTTCCTTGTTTTTTTGAAGTTGTAAATGCTTCAAAATCTTCAAGAAAGCTTACGTTTTTATGTTTGAGATATGCTAAGCAAATCTCTTCCTTAGATTTAAAATGATTGTAGAGGGTCGCCTTTGCAATACCAGCTTCAGCAATAATCTGATTGATACCAGTAGCATTATAACCGTTCTTATAAAATAAGTTTGAGGCGGTTTCTATAATTCTACTTTTTACTTCGGCGTGTTTCATTGAGCAAATGTAGCACAAAATATTCAAAAACAGACAGGTCTGTCTATTTTAGTTTTGAGTCACGCTTTCGCGAAAGCGTAACAATGGCAGCATCCATTTTTTGAAGGCTATAATTTATCAGATGACATTCTAATAATCTTTAATAGATTACATCATAAGGTTATATTTGTTGAGCTCTTGATTGTGTTTGAAAATAATAACAATCACATTTATTCACGATGAGTACTCACTTGTGCTAACTCATGAAATCAATATCCAGATTTTTGTTTATGATGACAATTTATAGAATACTAAAGCTATGTGGTTTTAGTGTGTGCTTACTGTTACTTCTGGCTGCCTGTACACAGGAAAATACGATTAGTCCAAGTATTGAAAAAAAACTGGCTGCTATGGATAGTCTGGTACAATTACAACCTGAGCAATCTATTGTGATACTAGATAGCTTGCTGAACGACCACGAAGATCTTAGTGTGCGAGAACGAGCATTACTTTTGTTTCAAAAAGGAGAAGCTCAATATGTGAGTTATCATTATGAGGAAGCATTTAATACGCAGTTGCAAAGCTATGAGCTATTTACAGCTTTAAATGACAGTTATAATGAAGGTCGCGCCTTAATCACGCTAAGTGGCGCTTCTTTACATATGGGAGATGTAGAAGGATCGCAGGCTTATGCTTTGAAAGCGTTGCACCTAGCCAAACTCATTGATAATAATCGTATAGAAGGTAAGGCGTACAATCAATTATTTAAATTGCATTACCAGTTAAAAGATTATGAGAAGGCGCTGTCTTACATAGAGGCAACAGATAGTTTATACTCCAAGCAAGCAGACACGCTTTCTATTATAGCGATAAAGAATAATAAAGCGAGTATATACTTAGAGTTAAAAGAATATAACAAGGCATTAAATAGCTACTCCGAAGCTATGAATCTGAGTCAGTCTAAGGGTGATCCCAAGATATTAGTAAGTGTGCTCAATAATATAGGATACACATATATAGAAGCAGGAAAATATGAGAATGCCGAACAGTTTCTGAGAGGAGCTATCAGGTTAAATAAGAATATTAATGTTATCAATGCAGCACCATATAAAGGGCTGGGTAATTTGTTTTTATTGACCTCAGAGATTGATTCTTCTCGCGTTAATTATGATAAGGCGCTTCATATTTATCAATCTAATAAGAATGCAAAGGAAGAGATTAATGTGAGAGACAGGCTGGTGGCGGTTTCGCTTTTTTATGGTGATTATGCACAAGCTTTAAATAATCAAATAATTAGAGATAGCCTGCAGCTAGATGTAAGTAGGTTAGAGCAGGACAATCTTTTAGAGTTTGCAAATGTCAATTATGAAGTAAAGAAAAAGGAAACAGAAATCGAGCATCAAAAGGAGATTAATGCTAGAAACAAATGGCTATTAATAAGTATCGTTTTGTTATTTCTTGCACTCTTAATTGCTATAGGTTTTTATGTGTATAGTGCAAAATTGAGAGCAGCAAATAAAGCCACGACACTAGAGCAAAGCTTACTGAGAGCACAGATGAATCCGCATTTTATTTTTAATACGCTAGCAGCAATTCAAAATATTACACTAGAGGGGAATGCTATAAAGTCATCTAATTATATTGCAAAATTCTCAAAGCTCATCAGGCAAAATTTTGATTACGTAAGGAAGGAGTCTATCACTTTAGATAAAGAGATAGCAATGATTTCTAATTATATAGAAACCCAGCAACTGCGTTTTAATAATGCATTTACCTATGTAATTCATCATGATCCAAACATCAATCCTAAAGAGATTAAAGTACCACCTATGATGTTGCAACCTTTTGTTGAAAATGCTATCGAATACGGCCTTAAAGAAAGAAAAGAAGGAGGAGCGCTAGAGATTAAGATAGAAAAAGAGACAAAGCAGCTACTGTTTGTTATTGTAGATAATGGAGTAGGAAGATCTGCAAAAGCGAAGCAAGAGAAAGTGACCGAAGAGTTACACGCAACCGCTATTTTTAAAGAACGTTTAAAAATGAGAAAAATGGGGGAGGAGAAATCATTTATAATTGAAGATCTCTTTGATGAACAGAAGAATCCCACAGGAACGAAGGTCTCATTTAAATTAAAGCAGTAATGATTAAAGCAGTTATTATAGAAGATGAGTTTAATGCCTTAAACACATTAGATAAACTCATACGGTACACGCAAAAGGACATTGATGTTATAGCCAAAATTGATAATGTCCCAGAAGCAATCTCATTTTTAAAAGCAGAAAGTCCTGATCTTGTTTTTCTAGATATAGAACTAATAGGAGGAAATGCTTTTCAAATACTAGAAGCACTTGATAGTATTGATTTTAAAATAATCTTTACAACGGCTTATGATGAATTTGCAATAAAAGCTATAAAATTTGACACCATAGATTATTTGTTGAAGCCTATTGATTCTGATGAGCTTTCAGAATGTATAGATAGATTTAGAGTCGCTTATAAAAAAGAGCAAGTCTATAAAAATGCGGTAGATAAAGTCTCAGAGATTAATCAAAAAGAGATTGAGAAGACCCTATTAATCAAAACAGCAGAGGCACAATATTTTTTACAAACTAAAGATATCGTACGATGCCAGTCTGATGGAGCGTATACGGTCTTTCATACAGTAGATAGAACCATAATGAGCGCTCGTAATCTTAAGTACTATGAAAATATACTAAGCGAGCACACCTTTGTACGCGTGCATCAGTCACACTTAGTAAACATAAAGTACATTAAGACTATTAATGCTAATAATACAGTACATCTTACAAACGGTGAGGAAATACCAGTAGCTACACGCAAAAAGTCGTACTTAAAACAAGTGCTAGATACACTTTAAACGCACTTATAAAACCAAAAATAGCGAATGTAAAACGCTTGCTAGAATACCCTTATCCCTGTCTTAGTTTTGAAGTAGATAACAACTTTAAAAACAAAATATCATGGGATTAAAAGAAAAAAGATTTACTAAAACATTTCAAGAAGAGCAGTTTCCACAACTACAAAAAGCGATCATTGAAGCAGCAGGTTTTGATGTTACTTTTAACATAGCATGGGATACATTATTTGAAGATCGCTTCTTACATCTTTATAGCGATTCTTACCCAAAAATTTACTTCTTACCACTTATAGAAGCTTTTAAGGCAATCACCGCAGATGAGATGGGTAAGGAAGCCCTAGCCGGGAGCTTAAAAGAAATACATATTATTAATACTAAAGATCACCACAATCCTGCAAATGGATTTACATTTTCTAATGGTGTGTTAACCTTGGATCACAGTCCAATAATAAACGCAGATAACGTGGAGAGCAGAACAAAAGTGCTCACTACTATATTAGAAAACAACTTGTAGTTGAAGGTGTCATTTAAGTAGAACTAGTAAGAAGTATTGGTATGTATAGATTTATTGTTTCATTAATTTTTATAGCAGTATTACTGCTCTTAGGAAGTTGCGGAGTTTCTAATGCTAACGCAAAAAAAGGATTTGACACATATTTAAACACGCATCATTACAACAAATATGATATCCTAACTTTTAAAAGGAATTTTAATACAGCAACAATGAATCCTAACCTCTACTGGGTAGAATTGAGCCTTAAAGAAAATCCAGAGATTGTCATTAATTTTAGATGGGATGCAAAAAATAATGATGTGTATGTTCCCGATTTTTATGAAGAAGACAGAAGTATTGAGGCGTTAACACAATATCAAAAAGAAGAAATTCTGTTAAGAGAAGAGATGTATCAAGTCTTAGATGATGATGTAGTAGCCATGGAGGTAAATGTCTTTAATCATGAAATTAACATCACACTAGATAAGGATCCTTCCTTTGATGATTTTCAATTCTTCTCAAATAAAATTTGCAGTGTAATTGATAAATATCCCAATACCTGGACGAGAGAGGCACGTGTTGATTTCAGGCTGAAAGCCGAGCGAAAAGGTTTTTATGAACTGATTGTAAAACCTAATAATTATGATGATAGTAGGGAGTCGTATAGATATCATCCTAACTCCATAATCATCAATAATTACGGATCAACAAAAGCAGATGCTATTGATCAAATGGTGCAACAAGAATTTTCAAAACCTAATGCGCCAGTTTTTTTAAACCGAATATGGGTACATCAATCAGATTTAAGTTCGATGTACTTGGCTATCGAGAAGCACAAGCCTCGTGAAGGAGCTCAAAATCCTAATAACTTGACAGAGGGTGCTGGTATGTTCTTAGTAAAAATGGATTATGATGATCTGGATTTAAAAATCATGTCATACTACGATTATAAAACGATTTCCCGAGATAACATATTCCTTGATCTCATGGAGCAATTGCCAGATGATTATAAATACCTCATAGAGGACTCATAAACCAGTTTACATCATGAATACATCACCATATTATAAAGCGTTTGTAGCCCAGACGTTAGAGGGAGTCCTACAGTCTATTTTTAAAAAAGAAGAAGACGTTTTAATAGCGATTTCGCTGACTAACGGAGTCTACCTAGAGGGGTTACTCATTGATCTAAAAAAAGATGATAATCACACTACAGCTATCTGTTTACGCACTCAAAACGAAGAAATATCCTATGTACACATGCATAGCATTGCAATGGTTACAGTAAAACAACCTAAAAAAATGGTCGTGGAGCTGTCACAAGGAGCGATAAGTAGACCATTGTCATCCACTTCAAATGAGTTGACAGTACTACAACTCAAAATCTGGTTAAAAAATGAAAAATTACAGTTAGGAAGTCAGATTAAACATATCAATGTAGAAGCACTAAATCTCAAAGAGGAAAACAATAGACTTAATGTTCAAGACCTATTTGTAGCATTTAAAAACTGTATAGAGTCAATTACAAAAGACAGCTTAGGAAAAGAAGCTTGGCTAGGTGTTGACAACATCGTCATACAACAAGCAGAAAAATTACAACTTACTATTGAGGCAAGCACACTAACTATATCAATTGCAATACACAAAGCCTTGCCTCAAAACCTTTCTTCATTATTAGAAGAAAAATTACTTCAATTATTATAAAAACAATTTTATCAATTATAAAAACACAACATTATGGGACTTAAAGAAAAAAGAATCATTCAAGCATTTCAAAAAGAAGTATTTCCACAATTAGAAACCGAAATCAACCGAGCAGCTGGTTATACAGTGCCTTTACAAATAGAGTGGAACACGTTAATGGAAGATCGTTTCTCTCACCTGTATAATGATACATTCCCTAAAATTTACTTTTTACCGTTAATAGAAGCCTTTAAGGTGATTTGCGAGGACGCTATGGGAGTAGAGCTTTTAAAGTCAGGTCTTAAGAGCGTAGTAATTGTCAATGAAAATGATGAGCATAATCTAGAACGCGCTATCACCTTTGAAGAAGGTGTTTTGAAAATTAATCACGGCCCAGTGGTAAACGCAGATAAAGTAGAAGAAAGAGCTGAACGCATTACGTCACTTCTAGAAGAAAAACTAGAAGAGTTTGCAGAGGGAACTACAGAAGCTGCCACAGCAAATACATCAGACACAGCTGCTACTGGTGGTCAGAAGGAGACTGGTGAATCTACAGTGACTATTGAAGAATTGTATAACCAGTCTATTGCATTATCACTTGAAAAGCAAGAAATATTTGATGAGTTGGTAAAAGATTTAGGATGGAGTTGTGACATGCTTGAGGGTAAAGTAACCTTTGGTGATGATAAGGTCTTTGACATTCAAGTACTAGGAACCTATTCAGAAAATGAGAAAAGCTGGTTATGGGCATGGGCAAATAATCAAAGCGGTATCCCAGAAAAGTTTTTACAAACATCACAGGCAGTACAAGCATTAGGAAAGGCGTGTAATATTGAGGATTTTATAGCGCCAAAATTAGAGATCGATTCAGACCCAGGAATTTATTTTGCGACCATTGCCTCAGTAATGGCAAAGGAAAGCTGTTACCTCGCGCTACCTTTTAAAGGCATCACTGTGTATGTGACCATTACATCAGAAGAGGTAGAGAGTAAGGTGAGAACCGCACCGGCTTTGTTATGCTCTCACTTCACATTTATTGCTGCAAACTATTCCTTCCCTCACAAATACAGTCTGTATTTCTACCTTAAAAAGAAAGGTTATGAGGTAGAGCTACCAGGCAATAACATCATCGCTCAAAAAGGCGAAGATCAAATTCTTGGAATCTTTGACCTCAAGGGAAGGCTCATGAAACTATCTAATTCAAAAATAACCGTTCAAGCTTAACAATATGTCATACACATCAGAAACACTTTCAGCATTAGAAAAAGAACATCAAACAGCGCTAGCTACTGCACAAGATAAAATGTTAAGCGAGCTAAGTGATGCACAAGCATCTGGAGATCATGAAAAACTGCAAGAAGCAAGTGTAGATTTTCAAAATATAACATCAGAGCTAGCGACTGCATATGCAAAACGTATTGAAGAAATAAATGCACTCAATCACAAAGCCACTGTAGAGCAAGAACCAGAAATTTATACAAATAAAAGAGCAGATGTAGATTTAAACCTACTTGTATATGATGGAGATAGAGACTATGTAATCGCTTTTCAAAAAGACGAGTTGATTCAAAAGACGCTAGAAAAAGTAAATAAAGGCAATAGCAAGTTTAAGTCTAGAAAACACCTATTAAAATCTAGTTTAAGACTTACAAAGACACTTGCGCCCATGCTCCATGAGATAGGAGAGCACTGCAAGCAAACCTTGAAGCTTAAGGCAGATATTGAGTTTTTTGTATATCAAAGTGATATGTTTAATGCCTCATGCTATCCACCAGATGATAATAAGTTATACATCATTCTCTCATCAGGAATACTAGAGCGTTTCTCAAAAGATGAGCTCACCTTTGTGGTAGGTCATGAGATAGGGCATGTGTTATTTGAACACTTTGACTACCCGGTGAGACAGATTCTTGATCACGGTGAGAATGATCTCGCACCTATACACGCGATGAAATTATTTGCGTGGAACAGAAATGCAGAGATAAGCGCAGATAGAGCAGGATTGCTATGTTGTCAAGATTTTGAAGCCGTTGGGCGTACCTTTTTCAAACTATCTTCTGGTGTAACTACAGATTCTCTAGACTTCCAGCTTAATGCATACATAGAGCAATTTAGTGATCTTGAGGAAGTGTTAAACGATTCAAATCACGATCCTTCAGATTGGTATAGCACGCATCCTTTTAGTCCGCTTAGGATTAAGGCACTCGAGCTTTTTAATAAGAGTGAGACCTATACAGCCTTTAACGATACCATTAAAGGGGAGATTACAGAAGAGGCGATGGAGCTAGAAATCAAGCGCATTATGTCATTAATGGAGCCAGAAAACCTAGAGGACGAAAGCGAGCATTCAGAAAAAATACAGTGTTTAATGTTCTTAGGAGGTTACCTCATTTCTAATGCAGATGGCGTGGTAGATGACTCAGAGATCCAAGCATTGAGCAGTATTGTAGCGCCTAAGGTTTTTGCAAACTGTATGATGACCATAAAAGGACTCACAGAAGATGAGATGATAAGCGAGGTGCAAGAGCTCACACGTGATTTACACATAGTGCTCTCGGTCATGCAAAAACTAAATTTACTACGTGACCTATCTATCATTTCCTATGCAGATGGCGAGATAGATGACAGCGAGATCATCGTGCTATACAACCTAGCAAGATTGCTACATATCAATACAGACTTTATAGACCGTGTCATAAGCAACGCACAAGGAGTAGACTAACAACGGTTTAAAGATTTCTACGCTTTCGCGAAAGCAGAGCTAGAATGGGGTTTAGGGGGCTCCAAAGAAGGAAAGGCAGCAATACTATATTGCTGCCTTTTTATTGATATAAGGAATTGATGCGCTACGATACGTGGTAAAAAAATAAGTGCGCTTTCGCGAAAATGAGAAGTGATCAAAAACTTTAGTAAATCAAAAAGAGGGTTAAACCTACGGAAATAAAGTAGAAATAATCTTGTTTTTATAGTTCCAATTCCTTTTTTGCCACATTAAACTTTATGTTGTTGGGTTGATAACATTGTACTATAATTCCGACTATGAAATGGCGCCGTGCAACTGCGATAGTCTATAAATATTAATTGCATTTCTTATAAGTTAGCTTTAATCAAGGATGCAAGCTCATTATCACTTGGTCTTGGTGCATTATCATCAATGATTTTTCCAAATTTGTCAAAAAGGAGGTACCTTGGAATTGTCTTAATATTGTAATTATTATAGAGTTTTGACTTCTTCCAATCTGCAATTATATAATTATTTTCTTCAGTTGATAGGTTTTCTAATTTACTAGCACGAACCCAAGCTGAGTATTCTTTGTCAATTGAAATTTCAATAATTTCAAATTCTGTCTCATTGAACGTTGCTTTTAAATCTTCTAGAAATGGCATTTCTTTTCTACAAGGTACACACCAACTTGCCCAAAAATCAACTAGCACTATTTTTCCTTTTTCTTTTAAGAGAATTTCTTCAAATGTCAATTGGTTGTCATTAACCAAATTGGATAAAATTCCAATAGTACGGTTGTTTATGTCTAATTTCTTAGCATTTTCTTGTTGGTTTTGAACGATTATCTGCCATTTGTTTTTAAACTTATTACTAGTGTTTATAGTGTGAAATTTTGCTAAGTAATTCTGAAATTTTGATTTCTCCAAAAAATAGATGCTTTTAAGATAAGCACTTAGTAACATTTCCTTTGTTGACTGATTAAATAGCTTTGTTTCTTTAGTAACAACATCAAATTGTACAGTGTTTGAAACTCTTTTATCGTTTTGAAAATATTTATATAACACCAAAGCTTTTAAAAAACTTACGTATTCATTGCGTTCAAATAATTCTTCACTATTTATTTTTATATCTAAACTATCAATATCCAATTGTAAATGCTGCTTTCTAGCTTCTCTTACTTTCGATGTTGCGTACTTAAGTTGCTGGTCAAGCTTTGTACTTCTGTAGAACTCATCTGAGATACTATTAATAGCTTTTAGACTATCCAATAGCAAGTTTGAGTTTTCATGTATTTGTTTTATTGAGAACTTATTGTTTTGAAATTTATCTTCGTCGATTACGATTGCCTCACTATTTAGATTTTGCTTGAACAGAAGGTAATCAAAGTTAGTTTCGCTCCATGATTTATCACTATTTAAGTGTGTAAAAACTGGATATTTAACTTGCTTAGAAGAATTAATTCTTGTGTTTTCGACATTAATTAAAATGCTGTCGCCTTTCTCAATTTCAAGTTTGTAAAACATTGAAATGAAAGGGTCTCCACCTATTATATAAACTGTAGTGTCTGTAGGAATTGTTATAGATGACTTATTCTCCTTTTTGCCTAGGTATAACATGTCAGGCATAGCCTGCATCTCATCCAGCGTTAAATTCGTAAAAAAAGAATCTATAGTGTCATTTACTTTTATAAATACCTCGTTTCTCTTTTTAGTTGTTACCTTATTGGTAACTAGAGGCTCGATAATAGTATTTATCTTTTTTTCGGTACAACTAAGTATCGAAAGAAGTAAAAGTATTGTGTATATATTTTTCATTTGTGAGCGGATAAAATGCAATCTTATACATCAACCAGAACTTAAATTATATAACGTTCCTTAAAAAAAAATGGCATCGTTGCAGAGATATATAATTGATTTTTAATTAATTGCTGGTCTAAATATACACTTATTTGTAGGTCTATATCTATGCGCAGCTTTACCATACTAGGTTCATAAAAGTTCATTTTCGCGAAAGCGAACTAAAAATATTGACCATTAAAAATATTTTTTACGAAAGTCTAAAGGCGTCATACCTGTTTTTAATTTAAAGAATTTTGAAAAATAGGCGTAGTCTGAGAATTCTAGTGTGTCGGCAATATTAGCTAAATTCTCGTGAGAATGTACAATCAATCTTTTTGCCTCTAGAATGATCCTTTCAGAAATTAATTGGCTTGTTGTTTTATTAATTGTTTGTTTTACTACTCTGTTCAAATGCTTGGTAGTAATACATAATTTATCAGCGTAAAATTTAGGGAGTTTTTCACTTTTAAATTGGTCATTTATTAAATGCTCCAAAGCTTCAAGTATATTAATATAGCCGGGCGAACTGAGTTTTTCTATATTGATATCAACGGTATATACTCTTGTTAATTCTATATAAATGTCGTTTAATGAGTTTACTATTTTTAACTCTCTTAAAAGATTGTTTTCTGAATATTCGGTATAAGCTTCTTTAAATTTGAGGTTTAATTTTTGAAGATTTTCTGGAGTGATATCTAAAAAAGGAGGGTTTTGATTCGAGTAAAAAAAAGGAAATGAATGTAGCTTGTGATCTAAGAACTTAAAATCATAAAATTCTTGAGAATGGAAAAAGATGTATCCTTGTGGTGGTGTCTCAAATTTCCAAAAATGAGTTTGCCCTGGTTTTAAAAAAAATACCCTTCCTGGATTTATACTGTAAGAATTAAAGTCGATCTCGTGGGTACCTGTACCTTCCTTAAATAGTACACATAGATAGAAGTTGTGACTATGTGGTTTATTAATTAAATCCTTGTTGCGCTGTATGTGGTCTGAAAAAGAATTGATATACACATCATTGAGAGGTGCAGATTCTTTAAATTGACTAATATTAAGAACTGGTATTTTCATATTAAATGTCCTAAAAGTACAAAAAAGTGCGAACATTCTACAAGGTTCCTAATTAGTTTCACTCTTAATTTTGCATCATAAAACATATTGTGATGAGTAGAATAATAGAAGCATTAAATTGTAAGTGTCCGAATTGTAAAAATGGAAAGATTTTTAAGAATGGTGGTAACGTTTTATTAGTGAAAATCCCAACAATGAATGAAAGATGTCCAGAATGTAATTATAAGTTTGAAAGAGAAACTGGTTTCTTTTTTGGTGCTATGTTTGTAAGCTATGCTCTTGCTGCGGCTCAAATGATAGCAAGCCTTGTGGTATTTTGGTATTTTATTGATTTATCACCTTTACTAGTTTTTGCCATTATTGCGATAATAGCATTTCTGACTAGCACTACCAATTTTAAATTATCAAGGTCTATCTGGATATATTTATTTTATTAAGATGATGTTTAAAGATTGT
Source organism: Dokdonia sp. R78006 (assembly GCF_042466145.1). Classification (NCBI taxonomy): domain Bacteria; kingdom Pseudomonadati; phylum Bacteroidota; class Flavobacteriia; order Flavobacteriales; family Flavobacteriaceae; genus Dokdonia; species Dokdonia sp. R78006. The sequence goes on from NZ_JAXHBU010000001.1 coordinate 2,167,998, forward strand.
CGATAGTATTGTTCTTAAGAGGCTAGAGCGTAAAGCATGTCTATCTATTGTTAGTTATCTAGGTTGCCGAATAGCCCGTAAGTAATAATAGTAAATAGGTCATTTAACCAATCTATGGCACTTTAAAATAATCTTGACGATAGAAGGTTAAGAATTAATTATTATAGAAGTCATTATGATGATAAAAGCTGCTACTTTTTGATAGTAATTGATTGATAATAAACCTGTAATTAAAAGTAAGTCGTTTGTAGTAGTTGCCTTTATATATCCATCGCTTAAGCCTGATTTTTTGAACTCCATCAATTTCTTATTGTCCTCTAGTATACTCCATTTGTTATTCCAACAACTATCTGACTTCCATTCAAACTTTTCATTGTCCAACAATATTTGTGTCTTAGCATTCCAAGAATTAAATGTTATCCTACCGATTATATTTTTGGATTTCAAATCTATTATATCCATTCCAGAGTCAAACAGTCCCTTCTTCATGAATTTATAATGAGATTCGTTTATCATTCCATAGAAAGTGGTGCTAAATGCTTCTTTTTTGAGCTCTCCTATTTTTTTCTCACTCGAATATAATTCAGATGTTGATGAGAAAAATCCTTTAGTCCATTTGTAGTTTATCATATTTCTTATTGCTTCCCACAGGCGCAACATAAAGAAAGCAACGCACCTTGATACGTATTGCGATTGCTAGACGACCTGCAGTTGATTGTTTTTTGATTGATTGTCTAAATATACACTTATTTGTAAGTCTAGCGCAGCGTGTAACGCTACTAGAAATAGTGATAGTAAGAACATTTTCGCGAAAGCGTAGCTCAACTCATTTTAATCACAATATGCTGTAAGCTGCTAGTTTGATAAAGCTATTATGAACGCCATTTGTAATCATCAAGCATCGTAAAACTCGGCGGTTTTAATAGTAAATCCTAGTTTTTTAAGTTTGGTTTTGAGTTCAGATAACGGGACACTATTAGGAATGTCCCTATACGTTATGTTGTTTACAGTGATCTCTGTAGCTCCGGCTCCTTTTGCTGGTAGTACATTAGTAAAGACGAACTCGCTATCATAGTCAAATACCGTGAAGTCGTACATAGTGGCTAGTGCATATTGTTGAGTAGTGTCTAGAGATAAAAGCCGTAGCTGGTTGGGTTGCATTTGTTGTGCTAAATCCTTTGGGGTTCTATAAACCTTAGCGTGATACAAAGCGAGTTGTGCTGCGTGAATTTCATCTTCCTTATCTGCCAGTAAATCACTAGGTAGCTCATAAGATCTGCGGAGTGTTTTTAATTGGCCATAGCTGAGTGTAAAGGTTTCTATTGGGGTGAGCTGCTTGCTTATACGAGCTTCTCTATCATAATACTCATTGATGTATGGCTTGGCCATTGCTATCTCATTATACCAACCTATATAGAGTAGTGCCGCTGTTTTTCCTAATGACTCATTTCTAATACCTCCATAGACAGAGAGACCAATCCTAATATCGCCAAACCACCAGTGTGCAGCATAAATAACACTGCCGCTGCTATATACCTCGTTATACTTTTTACCATCCGGCAGCGGATTCTTATGAACGTTATGAGGTTCGCCTAGTATAGATGTGAGCTGCTTCATATAAGGCACTTGGTGCTGTTGAAACCATCCCTTTTTGATAGGTTTTAATCCAAATGAAATGGAGGAAATAGGTCTGTCATAAGAAGGCCCGTAGAATTCACATGAAACAGCTTCTAAGCCTAAAAACCCGTTTGAAGGTATTTTGTGAAGCTTCCAAGAACTAGTATTCTTGTTGAGGTTTTCACGCCCAAAGATTTTAAAGACATCATTAAATGTTTGTCCCCATTTAAATGGTTTATTGTCTATCTCAAAGCTGCTCCAATCCATGCTATTTTAATATCAATCATTGTTTGTGGCAGGCTATAAATATGTGCACCTACGATTGCTGGATTATTTATAATTAATTGTTGAGTTAATCAGTTGCATTGTTGACTTGGTTTCTTCTGTAAAATCTCCGTCTTTTGTCATGAGTTTTTCAAAACTCACGAACAATGTTTTTTTGGCTGAGTTTTTCACCTCTAGAATTAGTACCTCTTTACTATTATTTATGGTTGCTTTCTTTGCAGGCAGTGTTTCATTACCTAATTGAAAATCTAGACTATTTATCTCTGGAGTAGATGTATTCATATTATTAATGAACGCTCTTGCAAAATCTTCAAGTTTTAATTCTTGATCCATTTCATAAATCACGATAGTCGTGCTATCACCTTTTAGCGTGTTTACTTTTAAAGTCTCGTGTGCTTCATAAGAGGTCTTGAATGATGCGGGATAAGAGAAAGAAAGGAAGTCATTTACAAAACTACTACTATTTAATTTTTCTATTGCTGTACTTGTGTTCTCACTACTCTTATGGTCTTGTATGTGTTTGCTAGAGTCGCAGCTAGTAAAGGCTAGCATAATTGCGATTATATAGATTTTCCTTAACATTGATAAAAGAGTTTGAACAACGGTTTGCACTATCACTAGTTCTATTTTAAGAAATTGCTTTAAGAGCTTCAATGATGTCATTAGGCTCGGAGCGTGTTCTATAGTCAACATTTACATAACTCCATGTAACTATACCTTCTTTATTCAATACAAAAGTGGCAGGGATAGGTAATATGCTGCCTTTGCCATTGTTGATTTTATCCAGATCTAGTCCTCTATCTACCTTCATGTGGTCCATTAAAAATGCTGGCACCTCCCAGGATACGCCATATAAAGAAGCAACCTTTGCATCTTGATCAGATAGTACCGTAAATTCCATATTGCCAATCTCACTTTCTGTCATAGATCCATCTGGAACTTGTGGGCTTATGGCAACAAGTGTTGCACCTAGCGCGCGAATTTCCTCCAATTTTTTTTGACTGTAATGCTCGCAGTTGTAGGTTGCAATAAGGACACCAATCACCTCGATAAAATGTAACCACAACTGGACCTTGACTCAATAAAGTGGTGAGAGATATCTTCTGCTTTTTAGGATTAGGAAGTTCAAACTCTGGTGCTTTGTCACCTACTTGAAGCGCATCCTTTCCAGTAAGAAAAGCTTTAGCCTCCTCGATAACTTCATCCACGCCTTTCATGAAGTCAGGTTTTGCCTGTCTTCCAGCTTCAATTTTGGCGTCTGTTTGTTCTTTTAATGTTTTCATTATTGTTTGTCGGGGTTTTATGTCTAGTGGTAGCATTAGTTTTACTCAGGAATTTTAACTGTCAAATTTATATCCTCGATGGAATTAAGTTTGTATTTGGTTGAATTTCCTTTAGCTTCTAAAACGATAAAGTGTTTGGAAGGTTTGATTTTACTGAATAATTGATTCTCAAGAGCAGATAGCTTAAATATTGAGAAAAAATCTTCATCAGTTTCTTTAATCATAAACTTGTAATTAGCAATTTTTTTATCTCTGTCGTTGAGAATTTTAAAAGTGATTTCCTTATTTCCTTTACGCTCTTCTATTTTAGAGAATTCAAATTTATTTCCATTTACTTTTTTTGATAAGTTGTTTGTTTCAATAAAATTTAAAGAATTCGATTTATCAATGTGAAAGTAATGCTCCTCATTTTCTTTGGTATCAAAAATTCTAGAGACTAGAGAATCATTGCGTTTGTATATATGCATATGATATGAATCATCCTCAGAATTAAAAAAATGAGTCCATTCTTGATTGGGAAATGATTGTGTGGAAAAACTGCTCTTTACAATTTTATCAAAATTATAGTTTTGACCGTAGCTTGTACTCACTAATAATATAAAAATTATAGACAGTAGTATTTTTATTGTTTTCATAAGTTATTTATAACAGTCTACTTCGTAAAGCAAGAGTATAAAATAGATTTTTGATAGCCAATCTACAAATAGATACTCATGCTAATTTGTGGTTTTCCTTAATATATATATGTTATTTGTAAAATAAAATACATTATAGTATTAGCAGTTTTGGGGACTGTTGTTCTTCAATTACAGCTGCTGATGTATTAGTCACGCTAGGAAAAATATTTTTTGAAGTAGTCTACCTAATAAGAATATGTTGTACTGTAAAGTATCACTAGTTAATCCAGTCAAATGCTTTTATAGAAATACCGGTAAAACAATCATCTGCACAATTATTAGGTGTAAAACCGCATAATGTAAGTAAACCATTTACTTCAGTTTGTAAGTATATCATATTGTTCTCTTGATCTACTACGAGGTATTCGCTTGCGCAAGAATTGTATAACTCGTCTATTGTAAGCGGTGCAGCTCCTTCTTGGTTAGTTCCTAAAGCAGCTTCGTTTTCAGAATAGGTGTCTGTAATTGTTCTTTCTCCAGTCTCACCATTTATAGTAAAGGATTGGTATACTCTAGAGACCACACTGTTATCTAGAACTTTGATTTCTGTAGTGCTACCATCACCTGTAAAGGAGATAATGTCTGTTTGATAGATGTATGATCTACCATTGTCAGTTTTTAAATCTGTCCACTTGCTCAAACTTTCGTCATATGATAAACCAGTTTCACCATTCAAGTCTGTAAGTGTAGATAGGCTATCTGTATTTGTGGTATCGTCATCACTATCACAAGAGGTAAGTAAGAGTGTAGAAGCTAAAAGGAAGTTTAGAAAAAGTTTCATAGTTATGTTTTTATTTGATTTGTAATATCTTATCAAACGACCTACGCTTTCGCGAAAGCGAAAAAAGCTAGTTATAACCTCTCTGGTACGTAAATACAATTTGAAGGGTTAAATCTACGATTACAATTCTATAATATTTTACGGTTTTCCTTTAGGCTTGTTATTTTTATGTGAAATTTACGTTATAATGTTGTATGCAATAAGCTTAGGCACATGACTTTAATTCTTGTAAGTAGAGGGCTTAATAGCCTTTGAACAGTAAGTTAGTTATTCTAGGAATGTAGGATAATTATGGAGACGCTTTTTTATCTCACAACCCCTTTGTAAATCAAGATAAAGGATGTATTTTTGCACTCCTTTTTGGCCACCTTTAGAAAGCTGCCAGAGAGGTATTTAAAAATCAAAACAAACCCTTTTACGGTTTCTAGGTTTATTAAGCTTTCGCAGAAACGTAAAATACAAAACCCATCTATCTATAAAACGCTTGTTTTTAGGTGGATGCAAATTTTAGCAAATGGCTGAAGAAACAAAAAATCCTGAAGTTCAGGAAGACGCTGCAGTAGTAGCACCAAAAGTTGAGCTATCTCCAGCTCAAGAGAACCCAAAGAAATTTCTTGAAGATTTTAACTGGGAAAAGTACGAAGAAGGAATCGACACTGTAGATGACAAGCAACTTGAAGAGTTTGAAGCGCTAGTAGCTCAAAACTTTGTAGATACACTTGATGACGATGTAGTAGAAGGAACAGTAATTACAATTACTGATCGTGATGCAATCATTGACATTAACGCTAAGTCAGAAGGAGTGATTTCTCTTAATGAGTTCCGTTACAATCCAGATCTTAAAGTAGGTGATAAAGTAGAAGTACTTATTGACGTACGTGAAGATGCAACTGGTCAATTGATATTATCACACCGTAAGGCACGTGTTATCAAGGCTTGGGATCGCGTTAACGCAGCACATGATGAGGGAACTATCGTAAACGGATTTGTAAAAGCTCGTACTAAAGGAGGTATGATCGTAGATGTATTCGGTATCGAAGCATTCTTACCAGGATCACAAATTGATGTGAAGCCTATCCGTGATTACGATCAGTATGTAAACAAAACAATGGAATTCAAGGTTGTAAAAATCAACCACGAGTTTAAAAACGTTGTAGTATCTCACAAAGCGCTTATCGAAGCAGATATCGAAGAGCAAAAGAAGGAGATCATCGGGCAGCTTGAAAAAGGACAAGTACTTGAAGGTGTTGTTAAAAACATTACTTCTTACGGTGTATTTGTTGATCTTGGAGGTGTTGATGGATTGGTACACATTACAGACCTTTCTTGGTCACGTATCAACCACCCGAATGAAATCGTTGAGCTTGATCAGAAACTGAATGTTGTAATCCTTGACTTTGATGAGGATAAAACACGTATCCAGTTAGGTCTTAAGCAACTTTCTAAGCATCCATGGGAAGCTTTAGGAGAAGAGCTTAAAGTAGGTGATAACGTAAAAGGTAAAGTAGTTGTAATCGCAGATTACGGTGCATTTATCGAAGTAGAAGAAGGAGTAGAAGGTCTTATACACGTATCAGAAATGTCATGGTCTACGCACTTACGTAGCGCTCAAGACTTTGTAAAAGTAGGAGACGTAGTAGATGCTCAAATCCTTACTTTAGATCGTGAAGATCGCAAGATGAGCCTTGGTATCAAGCAATTAACGCAAGATCCATGGACAGATATTACTTCAAAATACCCTGTAGGTTCACGTCACGAAGGTATCGTACGTAACTTTACAAACTTCGGTGTGTTCTTAGAGCTAGAAGAAGGTATTGATGGATTAATTTACATCTCAGATCTTTCTTGGACTAAGAAAGTGAAGCATCCATCAGAATTCTGTGAGGTAGGAGATAAACTAGAAGTAGTGGTTCTTGAGCTTGACGTAGATGGACGTAAATTATCTTTAGGTCACAAACAAATCGAAGCAAATCCTTGGGATAAGTACGAGGATGAGTTCAAAATGGGTACTACTCACAAAGCTGCAATCACAGAGATTGTAGACAAAGGAGCTACTATCGATTTTAACGAGGATATTACTGCATTTGTTCCTACTCGTCACCTTGAAAAAGAAGACGGTACTAAATTAGGAAAAGGAGAAGAAGCAGAATTCCAAATTATTGAATTCAACAAAGACTTCAAGCGTGTAGTTGCTTCACATATGGTTATCCATAAAGAAGAAGAAGCTAAAATCGTTAAGCAACAAGCTAAGAAAGCTAAAACTCAATCTGATGAGTCTAAGCCTACTTTAGGTGATGCAAACGATGCTCTTGCAGCTCTTAAAAAGAAAATGGAAGGAGGAGAGTAATTCTCACCATCTAGTTTTTTATAATAAAAGCCTCTCAGGAAACTGAGAGGCTTTTTTTTTACTTTTTTATAAGGCTGTAGGCTTTTGTAGTCTTTTTTCTTACAAAATGATTGTATATATTCGCAATCCCATTTTTAAAAGTGTGGGTTTTTTATCAATCAAATAACAATCAATTTATTATGAAAAAAATTATTTTAACTGCAGTTATGGCTGTAGTATCAGTGACAGCTTTAGTAGCTCAAGAAAATGCAGTAAGTGCAAAAGCCGGTTACACATTAATAGGTGCGAAAATTTCTTCTGATGGTCAGGATTTCACAAGTTCTGCTAGCGGTTTTCACGTAGGTGTGGAGGCAAACTTTGAGCTTTCAGATAAACTTTATGCTGCACCAGAACTTCTTTTTACGATGGTCTTTGAAGAAGATGCAGATGTAAAGTTTTTGCAAGTACCACTTTTTTTAAAGTATTATGCTTCAGATAAATTCTACGTGAGCGGTGGTCCTCAGGTTACTTATACACTCGAAGAAATTGGAGATGATTTTACTAAATTTAATATTGGATTTGGAGCAGGTCTAGGTTATGAATTCACAGAACGATTCTATGGAAATTTTAGAACTGTTTATCAGCTCAATAATTATTACACTGGAGATCTTGATATCAAAAGCAGAAATACAATTTTTAATTTAGGTTTTGGTTTTAAATTCTAAATTTAACGAAGCTTATTAATGATAAATAGAAAAGCACCCTTGAGGGTGCTTTTTTTATTAGATTACGCTTTCGCGAAAGCTTACATTAAAAACCTTATAAGTAAACCTATGACTTTACTACTAACTGCTCATGACGCTAGCGCGCACGAATTCATCTTGCTTTTATTGACAAGTTTACTACTATTTAAATCTGCTTAAGTGTGTTGTTTAGATTTACTTTTGATCCATAGGATCGATAATAGTATCGTGTTGATATACCGGGCCGTGATATTGTAATCGCTTGCGCATCTTGTATTTCCTTATGAAGTTATAAGGCTTCTTTTTCAAGTGAGATTTATCACTGTGTAAAAATGCGATAGTGGCATCTATAACTCTGCGGCTAGATTGTCCATCACGATATGGGTGAGAAAATGCAGCAAATTCCTCTATATGCTTGATTAACTCTGGAGGATTAGTTAGTGCGCGAGTAATTTCTTTCTCAATGTCGTTTACTTCTGTTACATCTACAAGATATGGTCCAGGCATATTATTCCTAAAGGTAACGACCGGTTTGTGTTGTAATAAAAACTCTATAATAGCAGAAGTAGTATCTGCAAAAAGTATGTTTGCCTTCTTAAATAGCGGTATTAAATCTGTGGTGTCATGATACACAAAATTCTCATTTTGTAATGCTTTGATTTTTGCGTGTACAGCCGGGTCCAACTTAGGGTGGAGTACAATATTAAACTTCCACTTATCTAGCTTAGATAGACGTACCAGTTCTTCTATTACCTCGTCTTTTAAGGCAATACTATAATCTTTTGTAAATGTAGAGGCAATTAATATAGTAGGCTTTTCTGTCTCATTATTTTCAATAGGAAACAGTGGGTCAACCTTTGACCAGCCAGTTTCTACTACTTCAAAATGAGGATATTTTTTTTGCTGCTTTTTAAAAGGGATTGTGCTCGACGGTCCTTGCGTACAGTATAAATCAAAGAAACCTCGTATTCTAAACTGGTCTGTTCCTTTGCGTTTATTGGCAGGAAAACCATGAAAAATCTGCACTTTAATACCTGATAAAAAATGTGCTACACTGTCTGTAGCAGTGAGCACAATATGTGGTCTGTATGCAACCGCTTCATCTATAGTGTGTAGTGCACCTTGCTCAACAAGCAGTTTTTCTTTTCCCTCATCTTGATCTGCAAACCAGCGTACGCTGTGACCTAATCTTAGTAGTTCCTGTTCTAATGGTTTACCTATAGGAATAGAGTAGCTATATGAGATGTAAATGAGAAATTTGTAGTCCATGTTAAGATGTTAGTCTGGCAGAAATCCAGTCTTTAATATAAATAAGTAAAGCAGGATCTGCTTTTTCTAAACTCTGGAATGTGACAAATATCTTAGAAGGATCATCTATAAATTGAGCCAACTTCTTTTTTACACTCGAGGGTTTCTTGTAAGACCGAAAATAAGTTAATTGCGTGTCTTTTGTGTAGTGAAAGGTTCCTTTTTTAATTTCTAGATGCTCAGATAAGGAAGAAAGTAAAAACTGACTCTTATCGCGAAACCTAAATGAAATATTCTTTTTGAGCAAGTCCTCATGCTCGTTAAAATAATATACTAGCGTAGATTTTCTAACACTCATAGGAGTGTGATATCTTCTCACATATTTTTTAGTACCAGCAAGCATAGCGCTTTGCTGCTGTAGCCTTTTGAAACTTGTTCTGTTAGGGTCTGGTTCCTTTCCTATAAGCTTGAGTAGCTTTTGATAGTATACTCTAAGCGTTCTATCTTCATTAAACTTCTCCCAAGAGCCGCGTAGTATGGGCATGCCATTGATAAAAAAATCTTCTGGAGACGTAGCCCTCATTAAGAAGAAATCATCATTAAAAACCACAAAATGCTCAGATAGGTTTGGGATTCTGTAGAGCATTATTTCTATAGAAATAGAGTTGAAACTAGGTAGAGCCTCCTCATAATCTTTAAAAATCACTGTGTGATCTATAATTTCTAAGTTGACCCCTTGTTCTTGAGCCTTTGTAGATAAAGCATCAAAATCTTGTGGTACCTGGTTGTCAGTAACTAGATATATGTTTTTAATAAACGGAGCAAACTTGATGATGGATGCTATTGCAATCTGCACTTCGCCTATAGCATTGTAGCGAGTACTCTCTGCTTTTTTAGAGAAATCAATTTTAGTATCTAGATACGTATTGATTTTATGTTGCCATGTTAAGTCATCACCATTTACCCACGTGATAACCGCATCTATGTTAATGTCATTAGTTTGCTCCGTTGTCATATTATACTGCTACGTCGTACTCTCTTAAGGCATCATTAAGAGACGTCTTTTTGTTAGTGCTCTCTTTACGTTTACCTATAATTAGTGCACAAGGAACTTGGTACTCTCCTGCAGCAAATTTCTTAGTATAACTTCCAGGGATTACTACAGATCTTGCAGGTACGCGTCCTTTCATTTCTACAGGCTCATCACCAGTAACATCTATAATTTTTGTGCTCATTGTAAGTACTACGTTTGCGCCTAAAACAGCTTCTTTCTCAACGTGTACACCTTCTACAACAATACATCTAGATCCTATAAAAGCACCATCTTCTATAATTACTGGAGATGCTTGTAGTGGTTCTAGAACACCACCTATACCTACACCACCACTTAGGTGTACGTTTTTACCTATTTGTGCACAGCTACCTACGGTTGCCCATGTATCTACCATAGTACCCTCATCTACATAAGCTCCTATATTTACATAACTAGGCATTAAGATTACTCCTTTAGAGATATAAGCTCCGTGACGTGCAACAGCGTTAGGCACTACACGAATACCGCGATTTGCAAAGTCTCTCTTTAATGGAATTTTATCATGATATTCAAAGATTCCAGCTTCCAGAGTTTCCATTTTTTGGATAGGGAAATAAAGTACAACCGCCTTTTTTACCCACTCATTTACTTGCCATCCGTCTTCTGTAGGTTCTGCAACACGTAGCGTACCACGGTCTAGCATGTCTACTACCTCACGTATAGCATTTATTGTTACTGGATTAGTAAGGAGCGAGCGATCCTCCCAAGCCTCTTCGATGATGTTTCTAAGTTGTGTCATTTGATATTTTTAAGCGCTGAGTAAGGTATGTTAACTCTTCTCAGTAATCGTTAATGGATGTTCAAAGATAAAGTTTCAAATGCTTTTTGATGGTTTCTAGTGGGGCAAAACTCAAACAAGTTAAGGCTTTCTTGTTATATATAAAACAAGTGGTCCTTGGTTGTAATGTGCATTGTGAAGCTATGTCAGCACTTAGCTGGTAAAAGATAGGCTACGCTATAAATAGCTGCTTTTTGTGATTACAAGACCTTACTATTATGAAAGCTATTGCGATGCACGACCTTATAGCTTGTTTTTCCTTATTTTTGCACAAATTTTACAGATGGCACGCATCATTGCAATAGATTACGGAACAAAGCGCACTGGTATCGCAGTGACAGACGAGTTGCAGATGATCGCTTCAGGTCTTACAACGGTTGAAACTAAAGATATTTTCACTTTTTTAAAGAAGTATCTTTCAGAAGAGAAGGTGGAGGCTATGGTGATAGGAGAGCCTAAGCGCATGAATAATGAGGCGAGTGATGTGGAGGTAGATATTGTACGCTTTCGCGAAAGCGTAGAAAAAAAACATCCAGAGTTAACCATCATTAGACAAGATGAAAGGTTTACTTCAAAGATGGCTTTCCAGACCATGTTAGACAGTGGTATCGGTAAAAAGAAAAGACAAAATAAAGCACTTGTAGATCAAATAAGTGCAACGATTATCCTTCAGGATTACCTGTATAATAAGTAGATATGATTATACCAATTGTGGCGTACGGAGATCCCGTACTTAAGAAAAAAGCAAAAGATATTACTCCGGAGTATCCTAAATTTAGCGAGCTCATTGAGAATATGTATGATACGATGTATGAAGCTCACGGCGTAGGGCTCGCAGCACCTCAAATAGGTTTACCTATACGTGTGTTTCTAGTAGATACAACACCGTTTGCAGAAGATGAAAGCTATACTCCAGAAGAGCAAGAACAGCTTGCAAACTTCAAGAAAACCTTTGTAAATGCAGAGATTCTTGAAGAAGAAGGCGAGGAGTGGGCATTTTCTGAAGGTTGCTTGAGTATCCCAGGGATAAACGAAGACGTTTTTAGAAAACCTAAGGTAACTATCAGGTACCAAGATGAGAACTTTAAAGAGTACACAGAGACTTACGACGGACTTATTGCTAGAGTAATCCAGCATGAGTATGACCACATTGAAGGAGTGCTTTTTACAGATAAACTATCGAGCCTTAAAAAGCGTTTAATCAAAGGAAAGCTTGTAAATATTTCAAAAGGTAAGTGTAATGCAGAGTATCGCATGCGTTTTCCGGCGGCATCAAAAAAGCGCTAGTAGCGTTAAAGTGTTGTAAAGATTAACGAATCCTTGCAAACAAAATTTGTAAATATGTATGGCAAAGTGCATCTTTGCCACCCAATTTGAATAACATATGAGTTTAGATAAAGTAATTGCAATCGCTGGAAAGCCTGGAATATATGAGTTAAAGCAACAAACACGCAGTGGTTTTGTGGCAGAATCTCTAGTAGATGGTAAGAGAATTACCGTAGGTATACGCCATAACGTAAGTGTACTTTCTGAAATTGCTATTTACACCTTAAGTGAGGAGAAGCCACTTAGAGAGGTGTTACAAGCCATAAAAGACAAGGAAAATGGAGCGCCTACTATTAATCATAAAGTCTCAAAAGATGAACTTGAAGAGTTTTTCTTTAACGTGATTCCAGATTATGATGAGGATCGTGTATATGCTAGTGATATCAAAAAGGTAGTACAGTGGTACAACATTTTGCAAGCAAAAGATATGCTTAACTTTGAAGCGCCAGCAGCTCCCGCAGCAGCAAGCGAAGAAGAGGAATAGTGCATAACTTTTTATAATATTAAAAAGCCTTTACAGTTTATTTGTAAAGGCTTTTTTAGTTTTAATCATAGATACGCTTTTGCGAAAATGTGCCAAGCACCCACACCGTAAATAACATTAAATTAAGGTAATAGTAAATTATTGCTCTAATTACCACCACTGACTATGAATACAAGAGAGACGCAATTAAAAGCCTTTGATAGATTACTTACCATAATGGATGAGCTACGCGTGGGATGTCCTTGGGATAAAAAGCAAACCATGGAAAGCTTGCGTCACCTCACTATTGAGGAAACCTATGAGCTAGGTGATGCTATTCTTGATAATGATCTAGAAGAAGTAAAAAAGGAGCTTGGTGATCTCTTATTACACATTGTATTCTATGCCAAAATAGGAAGCGAGACCAAGGACTTTGATATCGCAGATGTGGCAAACAGTATTTCAGATAAACTTGTTTCTCGCCATCCTCACATTTATGGAGATATAGATGTTGCAGATGCAAAAGAGGTGGAGCGCAACTGGGAAAAACTTAAGCTTAAGGAGGGAAAAAAATCTGTACTAGAAGGTGTGCCAAAAGGATTACCCGCACTAGTAAAAGCCAGCCGAATTCAAGATAAAGTAGCAGGTGTAGGATTTGATTGGGAAGAGCCACAACAAGTATTTGAAAAAGTGCAAGAAGAACTTGAGGAGCTACAGCACGAAGTAAATGAAAACAATCAAGAGAAGATTGAAGCAGAATTTGGTGATGTGCTCTTCTCAATGATTAACTACGCACGCTTCTTGAAAGTAGATCCAGAAAGCGCACTAGAGCGCACCAATAAGAAATTTATAAAACGCTTTCAATACTTAGAAGGCAAAGCAAAGGAACTTGGAAAAGATCTTTCAGACATGACACTTGCCGAAATGGATGCTTTCTGGGAAGAGGCTAAGAAGTTGTAATCGGTTTCTAATGAAATATTTTGAGAAGTAATTAATATTCAACTTCAACTTCAACTTCAACTTCAACTTCAACTTCAACTTCAACTTCAACTTCAACTTCAACTTCAACTTCAACTTCAACTTCAACTTCAACTTCAACTTCAACTTCAACTTCAACTTCAACTTAAGGGTTATTTACCTCACTCAAAGATCCTGTTCCCTCAATCTAGGTTTTTAAAAGGTGGTGTCTACTATAATTTCACCTCATAATTAAAAACCAAAGGATATGAAAACACTTAGCACATTCATAACGCTGCTCCTATTTATACTAGGAGTACAAGCGCAAGAAATAACAATTTCAGGAACGGTATCAGATGATAGCGGCCCTCTTCCAGGAGCTAATATTCTTATAAAAAACAGTGTAGTAGGAACTCAGTCAGACTTTGATGGAAACTACGAGATTAAAGCGGCTGCCAGAGATACATTAGTTTTTACGTACGTTGGTTTTAAATCAAAAGAGATTCTTGTAAATGCTCAGACTACTATAAATGTCATTTTAGAATACAGTAGTGACTTAGATGAAGTAGTGGTTAGAGGTATGGGTTCAATAAGAGAGAAGAAAGCATTAGGATATGCTGTTTCTACCGTTTCTTCAAAACTTGAAGGGAAAGCAGCAGGAGCTCGCGTGTCTGAGGGAAAGCCTTCATCTGGAATTCTTGAGAATGATCCAGCTTATGGCCAACTAACAGCTGGTGAAATAAATGATGTAGAGAAATACGCTGAGTTTGTGAAAATTTATACTTCTGGAGAAGCAAGGGAAATCGCAAAGAAGTGGGAGTTTAATCATGATGGTAGAACTGATATCCAAGTAACCGATAATAGCGGACTGCCAGTAGCAAATGTAGGTGTTGCCCTTTATAAAAATAATAACCTCTTGATGAGAGGAATGACAGATACATCAGGAATGAGTATGCTATTTAAAGGGAAGAATAACCCAACAGATATTTATTTAGTGCAACTATATTATAGTGGAAATATAGAAGGAAAGAAAATCTCTAGAAATCAGAAACAAGTCTCTTTTACAATTAATGAGCATCAAGCTAGTAATGCTATCGACATATTATTTGCAGTAGATGCTACAGGTTCCATGGGTGATGAGATTGCATATCTCAAGTCAGAGCTCAAGAATATAATGAATAGAATAGATACGAGTGTTGAGCAAAAGAGAGTAGCGCTTACGGTATACAGAGATCATGGTGATGATTATGTAACTCGTGCAATAGATTTTAGTAGTGATGTAAATGAAGTAAAAGACTTCCTTTCGGTGCAGCACGCAGCAGGTGGTGGAGATTATGAAGAAGCAGTAGAGGAGGCACTTAAGGTATCATTGTCACAGTCATGGAACGAGAAAGCAAAAGCTAGAATACTCTTTTTAATGCTAGATGCTCCACCTCATTTTAACCAAGAAAACGTTGCGATGATTAAAAGTCAAATAGCAAAAGCAAGGGAGTTGGGTATAAAAATTATTCCAGTAGTTGCCAGTGGAGCAAATAAAGAAGTAGAGTTTTTAATGAGGTCTTTTAGTGTGTCAACTAGTGGAACTTATGTGTTCTTAACTGATGATAGTGGTATAGGAAATGATCATATAGAAGCCACTACAGAAAGTTTTAAAGTAGAAAAACTTAATGATTTAATGGTACGATTGATAGAGCAGTATGCAGGTGTGCAAACTGCTGTTTAAGAGTAGTGTTTTTTTTGTGGATGATTAATAGCGCACTGTGTGAAGCAGTGCGCTATTTCTTTATATAGACTGTAAGTATAAATACTCTACTTTCTCTCTTGCCCATGGAGTTCTTCTTAAAAACTTTAAGCTTGACTTTATGGAAGGATCTTTTTTAAAGCAATTAATATCTACCTGTAAGCTCATTTCCTTCCAGCCATATTTTTCAACTAGAAATTCAAGTATATCTGCAAGCTTTACACCGTGCAGCGGATTGTTAGGTTGTGCTTTTTTCTCTTCCATAGGCTGCAAAGATAAAAGAAACTATTGTCTAAAAAGATTTACCGTTACCGTAGCTGCTTCTGTATTTGGGAATTTTGCACTTAGTGTTTCATCTCTCTTCATTCCAATAGCGGATAGCGTATCATGAAAGACTGGCACTTCTACAATATATTGATCAGAATATCCGTGTGTAGCATCATAAGCCGTAACCGCAGTACGCCCTATATTACGAGCAGCTACTGCTGGAGGAATACTGTGTAATTCTATAAGTAATAAACCATGTTTCCCTACATAAGGTGACCACTTGCTAAAGTGAGCCGCAAGAGATGCCTCTACGTCATTGTTTGATAATCGTTTTCCTTCATAAGAAAATGCTCCCGTTGAGGTACTCGCATGCTCAAGCTTTTTTTCTGGTACTTTCCATACACGATTGTGGTCTAAGAAGGAGCGTACATTGAGAAGATCTCCTAGTGTTATATTATACTCCTCTTGTAAATCTGTCGCTAGTCTTTCTGGATCACCTATATCTCCCCACATTACTTTTGCCCAGATTTCAGACTGTATGACATTTTGCTTAGTAATATCTATGGCCGCTTGGTTGTAATCTGCTCCTACAAGGATGAGTGGGTATTCATCTAGATGTTTACCTCGTAGGGTATGACGCTCGATGAGGTTGTAAAGGTGAATTAAAAATGCACCATTACCACAGCCCATATCGAGAATTCCCTTAGGTTGTTCATCTAGTGGTTTATTAAATATGTCTAAGATGATGGTATCTACCACTTTAAAATAGGTGGCATGTGCTCCACCACTTCCCCAGACGTTCATAGCTCTATCTACATGGCCTTCTTGTTCGCCATCGCCATGGTTTTTTGCACTCAATGCATCGCCAAAAATAAGATTGTCAAGTTTGCGTAATGTTGGTATGTACGATACAGTCACTCCGTAAGAGCTTGCTCTTTTTGCAAAGAATAGTCCTTTGTCTGTAAATTGATACGTCTGTCCTTTTTTATTAAAAAGCTCAAAATACGAGAGTATGTCAAGAAGCTTTTTAAAGTTTTCTCCGTCTGCGTGAAACTCTTCAGGCTTAAAGCTGGCTTGCATAAAGTATTTATGAAAGGCACCATTCATCGATAGGTGCACAAGCGTAGGGCCTAGAATATTTCCTTCTATATGTGCAAGTATTTGTTCCTGCACTTCGCGTTCTTGAGTATTTGATGATAATTTAAGACCGTAGGCGTCTTTGTATTTTTCAAAAATGCTTTGAAGTTTCTTAAATGGAGCTGCTTCAAATTTTCTGAAATGGTAATTCTCAGAAAGCTGTTGCAGTGCAGTGACATCCTCATAAAGTGGAAACAGTGCAAATGCGATAGGCGATAATTCGTTTACCTTATAAACCACTTCATTGTGCTCATTATTTACAGTTTGCTCAATCCATCCCTGTGATGCAAGTACACGCAATGCCACATTTAAATAGCCTTCGTTTACGGTAAATGCGTTACTCAAAGCAGTTAGGCTCACTTCTTTTTCTTGCAAAATAAAGTCGGTTACTCCATTTTTATATAGTGAAAACGCAGATGGCGCTGTCACAATACCGTCTAGATGTCTAAAAAGGCGTTCTCTATAAGTGGTCTGTAGTGTTTTTGACACCATAATATCAGTGTGTTAGTAGTTAGATTTGTTATAAGCCTAGTAGGTCGCTAGGATTATGCGCAAATTACTTAATAATTGTTTTTTAACATCAATTTAATAGCGGCAGATTCTTATGTATTTTTACAGTAATGAATCGGACTTCAAAAATTATTTCTACTAGTGATATAGCAACGCTTAAGGAGCAGTTGTTATCGTGGTCTCAACAATATGAAGAGGTTGTCTGGCTTGATAGTAATAGCTATGAACGTCAGAATTATCCTGAGTATGAGGCAATTCTTGCAGTAGATGCTTTTACAAGTTTAAAGACTGATTATCAAGGTGCTTTTGATCAGCTGGAGGAATATCAAAGTACGATAAAGGATTGGATATTTGGCTATTTAAGTTATGACCTTAAGAATGATACAGAGCGTCTTAGTTCAAAAAATAGCGACAAGCTAGACTTTGCAGATCTTCATTTTTTCCAACCTAAAAAATTGTTCTTACTCAAAGGAGACACACTTGAGATGTTATATCTCGGGATGGTAGATGATGAGATGGAGGAGGATTATGAGGAGATACTGGCAACTCAATCTGCAGAAATCGAATTTAAAGCGCAACCATTATCCATAAAACTTAAGATTCATAAAGAAGCGTACAAGGAAAAAGTGCGCAGCATGTTAGAACATATTTATCGGGGAGATATTTATGAAGCAAATCTGTGCCAAGAATTTTATGCGATGGGAACTATAAACCCATTAGAAATATATAAACGCCTTAATGCAATTAGTTCGCCACCTTTTGGCACCTATCTCAAGCTTGAAGATCAGTTTTTACTTTCGGCATCTCCGGAGCGATATATTAAGAAAATAGGGAGTAAGATTGTCACACAACCCATAAAAGGAACAGCAAAACGTGGGGTGGATGAAAAGGAGGATACCGCTTTCGCGAAAGCGTTACAAGAAAACTCAAAAGAGCGTTCTGAAAATATCATGATTGTAGATTTGGTAAGAAATGACCTATCAAAAACCGCCCAAAGAGGATCTGTAATAGTAGAAGAGCTATGCGAAGTTTACCCTTTCAAACAAGTGCACCAAATGATCTCTACGGTAACCTCAACGCTTAGTATTGGTATTTCTCCGGTAGATGCGATTAGAAGTACGTTCCCAATGGGAAGTATGACTGGCGCTCCAAAGTTGAGAGCAATGCAAATTATTGAGTCACTAGAGGAGTCAAAACGTGGCTTGTATAGCGGCGCTGTAGGATACATCACCCCAGACGGGGATTTTGATTTTAATGTGGTGATACGTAGTATTCTCTACAATGCAGAAAATGAATATATATCATACTCCGTAGGTGGAGCCATCACCGCAGGATCAGATCCAGATAGTGAGTATGAAGAATGCTTGCTTAAAGCAAAAGCGATGCGTGCAGTTTTAGAAGGCAAATCGTAAGGAGATTTTGTATTTTTACATTCCGCTTTCGCGAAAGTGGACCAACAGTAAACCAACTAGCTTAAAGCATACAGCTTAGAGCCTAAAGCCAAATTATGAGCGACGATAAAAAAATAATATTTACAATGTCTGGGGTTACAAAAACCTTTCCAGGCGCACAAACACCAGTACTTAAGAAGATATATTTAAGCTTTTTTTATGGAGCTAAAATTGGAATTTTAGGTCTTAACGGTTCGGGTAAATCTACCTTGATGAAAATCATCGCAGGATTAGATACCAACTTTCAAGGAGACGTAACTTCAGATAAAGAATTTTCTGTAGGATACCTTGAGCAAGAGCCTCAACTTGATCCAGAAAAAACAGTACTTGAGATTGTAAAAGAAGGAGCTGCCGAAACGGTTGCTATTCTTGATGAGTACAATAAGATTAACGACTCTTTTGGCCTAGAAGAAGTATATTCTGATGCCGATAAGATGGATAGGCTTATGGCACGCCAGGCTGTCTTACAAGATGAGATAGATGCACGTGGAGCATGGGAACTAGATACAAAACTAGAGATCGCAATGGATGCACTACGTACGCCTCCAGCAGATCAAAAAGTGGGTGTACTTTCTGGTGGAGAGAAGCGTCGCGTTGCTTTATGTAGATTGTTATTACAAGAACCAGATGTATTGTTACTGGATGAGCCTACTAACCACCTTGATGCAGAGTCTGTACACTGGTTAGAGCATCACTTAGCGCAATACAAAGGAACGGTAATTGCTGTAACGCACGACCGTTACTTCCTTGATAACGTAGCAGGATGGATTCTTGAGCTAGATAGAGGTGAAGGAATTCCTTGGAAAGGGAATTACTCTTCTTGGTTAGATCAGAAGTCTAAGCGTATGGCTCAAGAAAGTAAAACAGCTTCAAAACGTCAAAAAACTTTAGAGCGTGAGCTTGACTGGGTACGTCAAGGAGCAAAAGGTCGCCAGACTAAGCAAAAAGCGCGTCTACAGAACTATGACAAAATGATGAGTCAAGACCAGAAGCAAGTAGATGAAAAAGTAGAAATCTACATCCCTAATGGACCACGTCTTGGTACGAATGTAATTGAGGCATCGGGAGTGAGTAAAGCCTTTGGTGATAAATTACTGTATGAAGATTTAAACTTCAATTTACCACAAGCTGGTATTGTAGGGGTGATAGGACCTAACGGAGCTGGTAAGACTACTATCTTTAAAATGATCATGGGTGAGGAAGCTCCAGATAAAGGAAACTTTACGGTAGGAGAGACTGCTCAAATTGCATATGTAGATCAGAGTCACAGTAACATAGATCCAGATAAAACCATCTGGCAAAACTTCTCAGACGAGCAAGAGCTTGTCATGATGGGAGGGAAGGAAGTAAATTCTAGAGCATATTTAAGTAGATTTAACTTCTCAGGAAGTGAGCAAAATAAGAAAGTAGCAACACTTTCTGGAGGTGAGCGTAACCGCTTACACCTTGCGATGACACTAAGAGAAGAAGGAAACGTACTGTTACTGGATGAGCCTACAAACGACCTTGATGTAAACACATTAAGAGCGCTTGAGGAAGGATTAGAGAACTTTGCAGGTTGCGCCGTAGTAATTAGTCACGACCGTTGGTTCTTAGATCGTATCTGTACACACATTCTTGCTTTTGAGGGAGATAGCCAAGTGTATTTCTTTGAAGGAGGATTCTCTGAATATGAAGAGAATAAGAAAAAGAGATTAGGTGGAGATCTAATGCCTAAGCGTATCAAGTATAAAAAACTAGTGAGATCATAAGTACTCACGGTTAGCAACAAAAAAGCCCAATACTCGAATGAGTATTGGGCTTTTTTATTTTAATTAGGTGGTTACTTTAAGTTCTTATAGAAAGAAGAAAAATAACGCACATAATGAGAGAACGATTACTGAAACAATGAGAATAGGTTTGTTTTTTATTTCTACTTGCATCTTGGGATAATGTTAGTTATAAACTATAGATGCAAATCTATGTAAAAGGTTGCGTTTGAGAATATTAATTTTCTGTAAGAGTAATCTTAACTAAACGTTTCTTGTAACACCTTATTGTGATTTTTAACATCCCGCTTTCGCGAAAGCATAAAAAAACATCTCATTAATAAACGTTGCGCTAGCAATTAATCAATGAGACTCCCAAAAAAGATTGCGTTTAAGAATAGCTTATTTGTTCCATACCAGCTTCCTCTAAAGTTAGGATTATCTGCAAACATCACTATGCGTCCTCGTCCTTTAGGAGAGACTACAATAGATGCACTCTTTTTCATAAAGATGTTGAGATTCTTCTCAGAAATATAGCCATCTATATGTGGCGTTGCCGAATATTGAGCAACAGTGTTGTACTCATTTTTACTAGGCTGCAACCAGACATTGTTGTTTTTATATACAGGTAGCTTGTCATATCTGTATCCAAACGCTAGTGGGTGGGTAAGGTCTAGGTCTACTTCAAAAATAGCTCCACCTAGGCGCTCTTTCCCGCGATTAGATCTTTGATTTACATAGGGCTCTCGCTCAATAGTTTTTGTAGAATCTTTCTTGACTTCTTTAGTAAGTTTTCCTGTAGCTATTTTGGATTTGATAGCCCAGTTGCTAGCAGTTCCAGAAGTAATCAATGTATTTCCTTGTGAAACCCATGAAGTGAGATTTTCTTGAAATCGCTTTGATAAATCCCCGTAGCTTCCAGAAACCATTACAACTGTGTTGTACTTACTTAAATCTACTCTGTTAAGGTTATTACTCATCACTTTTGTAATAGGCATGTGGACACGTGTATCAAGTAAGTGCCATATCTCACCAGCTTCGTATGAGCTTGTCCCATCTCCTATGATCATAAGCGCTTTAGGAGTATCCACTTTTTGAAAATTCTGACTACCTAAGTCAATTCCTTTAATGCTAAAGCCAGTATTTGCCGCATAGATTGGCACTTGGAATTGCTGTTGTCCAGATGTAATAATACGATACACTTCTTCTGGAGTTTTTTCTTGACGACTTACAGGCAGCATTAGTGTTCCGTAGTTGAAGTCACGATTACCGCTTGTTGTTTTTGCAGTAAAAGGTTTGAACGCCGTCGCCACCGTCAGACCTTCACGTTGCAAATAGGCAAGCAAAGCAGGCGCATTATAATCATCATAATCGATGAGGTATGCGTAATTTGTTTTGTTTACAGCTTGAACTTGAGTGAGATTATCTGTAGACGTAACTTCGCTACCTAAGTTCGGTGTGCTAGACAATCCCTTGTAACGCATATTATAGAAGTTACCCACAGACCATGCACTTGCATCATAATAGACACTGTCTCTATAAGTTTTATAGGTTTCAAAAAAGGACTGCACCATTCTTTTTTGTGCTTGTTGTGTAGGCACTACATAACGGCCATCACCTTTATCATATAACTTAATGCGATGCTTGAGTAGCTTATCTATAAAAGCCTTAGTTCTGTTTGCGTCATAAGGATCTCCAAATTCATAAGCGGCTGCTTGATCTGTTTTTGCTTTCGCGAAAGCGGACTTGAAAAAATCTTGCTGGTATTTGCGCAAAGTCCCTTTATTCTCTACTGCGGCCTTTACAGTAGCCATCCCAGAGGTGTACTGATTTCTAATGGTAAAAGGAAAACTTATAGTTCCGAAATCTGTGTCTTGAAGATGCCCGCGACTACTTGCTTGTTCAAAAAGAAGTGCCAGTGCTCCCTGAAGGTCTGGATATGACGATCCATAACCAGGGTAGGTGCCATCAAAAGATTCCTTTGTAAAATAAAAACTACCTATCTCATCAAGCGCACTTGAAAAGTAAGGAGCAAAAAGATTGTTGAGGTCTTCATAGTTTTCCTTGGGCATAATAGGATCCATACTCCCAATAGGTAACATAGGCTCAAAAAAGTGACTGCTGTTTGTTCCCATCTCGTGGAAATCTGTAACTACATTTGGATACCACTCGTGATACCAATCTAGTTTACCACGGCTTTCTGGATTTACCGCAAGTAGCCAGTCACGGTTTAAGTCAAACCAGTAGTGGTTAGTACGTCCTCGGGGCCACATCTCGGTATGCTCTGCGTCTATATTATCAGAAACCAGCGGAGTACCTTTATAGCTATTTGCCCACTGTGTATGGCGATCACGACCATCTGGATTTATGGTAGGATCTATAAATATGATACTGTTATTTCTATATTTTTCGATTTCTGGATGCTGTGATGCAACGAGCGTGTATGCGGTAAGTAACGCCGCCTCAGAGCTGGATGGCTCATTACCATGTACATTATACCCAAGTTGTATGAAAACAGGAATATCCTCATAATTAGTCGCGCGTTGCTTGGTATCTACAAAGGCGAGGTGTTGCCTTTTTAGGGCAGGTAAGTTCTCTTGATTTTTGATGTTTGAGACGGTAAGCATCACAAGTTTGCGGTTTTCGTGTGTTCTTCCGTACTCGCTTATGGTTACTCTAGGCGATAATTCGGCTAGTTTTTCAAAATAGGAGACTATTTGATCGTGGCGCGTGTGTTGCTCACCTATTTCATAACCAAGATATTGTGCTGGAGACGGGATTGCAGCGTCAAAAGGTGCGTACTTTCCTGTAAAGTACTCTTGTGCGTGTAGTTGAGGTGATAACGCTTTCGCGAAAGCGAATACTAAAACACTTACAACTAGAATTTTGTATTTCATTTGGATTGGTTTAATTCCTTAAAAATACAGAAATAAATTTTGCACAATCGGTGCCTGAAAAATATTGTTTTTGTGCTACCTTTATTTGTGCACGGTTTTTGATACCTGCTAGACTCATCAAAAAAACGCTATGCGATACTTTTACATATTCTTGTTTATTTCATCACTTGCAGTTGCACAATCAACACCTATAAAAGGGGTAGTTATCCCACAGGTAACTTTTGATAATGCAACAAATGATTATTCTTTGTTTTTACCAGCAAATTATACGGAAACAGCTACGTATCCTGTAGTTGTGATTTATGATGAACTAGGGCGAGGAGCTAGTGCTGTACAGCAGTTTTCTATAGGTGCAGGCTTAACTGAGAGTATTGTGGCTAGTCCTAACTACAGGTTAAATGATACCCTTTCTGTAGCTATTGATCAAAGTAAAGAATTTATAGAAAAGCTATCTCAAACGTATGCTGTTAATGAGGATAAAATTATCTTATCTGGATACGGGAGGGATGGTCTTATTGTTACATCACAAGCACAAGCCGATACATCTATTTATGGAGTCATCGCAATGGGGAATGCATTTTTAGATAAAAAAAGTCTTCGTAGTAATGAGAATCTTAAAATAGCATTGCTATCTCCGGATGAAGGTAGTCAATATTACAAGTTGAGGTCTTATAGTCGTAATTATGGACTGAGAAAGAATCTCGTAAGTTATCACACTTATGATGGTGTAGTCTGGCCTAGTGCAGGCTACATCGCAGAAGCGCTGACTGCTATTTTGATAGATGAAACTACAAGTGATGAGAAACTTCAATCGTATTATAATAGTGATATTGCTTTCGGTAAAACAATGTACCGAAAGCAAGAAGGTCTAGATGCTTATGATTTTGTATCCACGCTTAAAGACAAATATAAAAAGCGCCTTGACATCGACGAGCAAAAAGAGCTTTTGGATAACATCAAGCGACTTAAGAATTATAGATCAGATCGCGATATATATGCTATGTTCAGCTACGGAGAAGATCTCATGGCAGAGGAGTTTCAATATAATATCCGAGAGGATATGAGTAATAGTTACTTTAATAACTTAGGGTGGTGGAGTTACCAGATGGATGAACTTGATATACAAATAGACAGTACAGATAATGCAATGATAAAACGCAAGTCGGCTATGCGTTTGAAGAGATTTGTACAATCTGAGGTTGAATTGCAGTATAAAATATTACAGCGTAAGGATACTAAGATTGAGCAATTGTTATTTGCAAACGTATTGAGATCACTTGTAAATCCGAATAATCAGGATGCATTTATTCAATCAATATCCTTAAGTGCAAGGGAAGGTGACGTGAATGCTACATGGTTTTATCTAGAAGAACTTCTCAAAACTGGATATACAGATTATGAGGCGTTGTATAAAATTCCATACACAACCGCAGCTCGCATAAGTAAAGAGTGGAACGAAATTATAAAAGCTTACTTAGGAAAGTCTAAGTATTACTAGCGTTTTGAGCTTCTCTTAGAGCGGTTATGATTGATGGAGCATTGCTAGTGCTTACAAAAAACTCATTCATTTTATTTTTGGTTTTAATATGGAGATTGCCTCCAGTATGAGTATTATATAAAGTTCCCTCAGGAGTAAACCTGATACCTATGCCCCAATACCAAGGTGTCTTTACACCTCTCGCTGTGGTGATATCTAGGTCATTAATAGCGATCTTTTTATAAAGCAGCCCTACCCCAAAACTAGCAATAGCATACTGATTTGTAATGCTAATCTCTAGCTTGTAAAATAATAAGAGGATGACAATAAAAAGAAAACAGCAAGCAATTAGCGTATAGGGAACGGTATCATTATCAATCCATTGCTCGATTATGAACAAGGCCATAAAAGCAATAGATATTGCGCATATAATCGCAATTAGATAAAATGGCTGCGTCTCTTTGTAACGTAATTTTCTCATGATTGATAATGCTCGTTATTTGTAATATTGAAAATTACTGATTTTAAAACAATATGCGTAGAATGGTTAGCTAGTGGTAGTATTCTATATTACTAATTGATTTTCAGCGTTGTGACATACATTTTGTCACTTATTGTATTTGGCTCGGTTATTGGCTGTTCATTACTATGTTGACAACTAAGTCTTAGTTTTTCAACAGTACTCATAAGTATTATTACATTTATATAAAGTGTAATTCAAAAATGTCGTTTATGGATTTTGGACAAGAAGGAAATAGTATATCGCTTACGCGCTTTGAGTCTATGTTAAAGACTAATGATGTGATTTTCTTTGATGCTGAGGAGTTTGAGGATATTGCAAATCATTATATTGAAAGTGGTAAGATTGCGCTTGCGCGAAAAGCGGTCAAGTTAGGTCTAGACCAGCATCCTACGTCGTCAAATTTGAGACTCTTTAAAGCCGAACTGTTCATTTTTGAAAATAAATTTGATAAAGCAGATGCTATTCTTACAGAGCTGCACTTGCTAGACCCTCATAACGAAGAAGTTTATATTCAAAAAGCAAATATTTACAGTAAGCAGGATGACCATGAGAAGGCAATCCATCTGCTTGAACAAGCTATAGACCTTACTGACGACCCTGCAGATGTATACTCTCTCATAGGGATGGAATATTTATTTTTAGAAGACTTCCAGAATGCAAAGCTTAACTTCATGAAGTGCCTTGAAGTAGATGATCAAGATTACAGCGCATTATATAATGTGATTTATTGTTTTGATTTTCTAGAAGAGCATGAGGGAGCGATAGATTATCTAAATATGTTTTTAGATAATAATCCGTATTGTGAAGTAGCGTGGCATCAAATAGGGAAGCAATACTTTGGACTTAAGAATTATGAGAAGGCATTGTCGTCTTATGAGTTTGCAATCATCAGCGATGATCGTTTTGTAGGTGCTTATCTTGAAAAAGGAAAAGTATTAGAAAAGTTAGGGCGTTATAACGAAGCGCTCGAAAATTATCAAATCACACTAGAACTAGAAGATCCTACATCATTTGCGTTACTACGTATGGGTAAATGTTATGATAAGCTAGGAAGCGACGAGCTTGCGATAAAACACTTTGAACGTTGTGTACATGAAGATCCATTACTAGATAATGGGTGGATGGCAATTACAGACTTTTATCAAAAGAGACTAGATTATCAAAAGGCATTGTTTTTTATAAATAAGGCAATAAATATTGATAGCGATAATGTGTTGTACTGGAAACGCTATGCTACCATAAATCATAAACTTAAGTTTCTTGAAGCGGCAGAAGAAGGATATCGTCGCACCTTAGAACTTGGTAACTACGAGCTTGAGACATGGTTACAGAGAAGTGATATTCTTGTGCAATTAGGAGAGCCAGATGCCTCCATTACAAATCTCACCCAAGCAATGGAGTTTTATCCAGAAAGCGCAGAGATTGCTTTTAGACTTGCAGGTCTTAACTATAGTAATGGTAATGATATCCAAGGGCGTTATTTTTTAATTAACGGTTTAAATATAGAACCGGAATTCTCTATTATCTTAGGCGAACTATTCCCTTATGCTGCAAGTAAAAAAGAAGTGCTTGAGCTAGTACAGCAGTACTTAGGTTAATACTATTCTAAAATCTTGATTAAATGTAGGTGCTTATTGTGAAAGCTAGTATTTTAGCTTGACTCGAAAAACGAACCCTATGCCGAAACCATCAGCTTCCTATTTATTTGTAATACTAAAAGGTATGGCCATGGGAGCGGCAGATGTTGTTCCAGGAGTATCTGGAGGAACCATCGCATTTATATCTGGAATCTATCAAGAACTTATTGAAACGATTGATAAGTTAGATTTTGGTGTTCTTAAAGTTTGGAAGAAAGAAGGAATCACAGCAGCTATCGAGCAGTATAATCTTAAATTTCTAGGAAGCCTTTTTCTTGGTGTTGCTATCAGTATCTTATCTCTAGCACGCGTTTTTAAATACTTATTAGAAGTGTATCCTATAATGGTATGGTCATTCTTTTTTGGCTTAGTAGTCGCTAGTATTTTATACATAGGTAAACAAATCACTAAGTGGAATCCCACAGTAATTATAGCACTAATTCTAGGAGTAGCTGTAGCTTACTTCATAACCATTGCAGCACCTTCTGAAGCGCCAAACGTATGGTGGTTTTATTTCCTTTCTGGCTGTATTGCTATTATAGCAATGATACTTCCTGGAGTTTCTGGTTCATTTATATTAGTGCTGTTAGGTTCGTATGGAATGGTGCTAGGAACCATTACAGATGCTCAAGATGCTTTGTTAGCAAAGGATTGGGCACTACTTCGAGCTGCAATATTTAAAATATTTCTTTTTGGAATGGGCTGTATTGTTGGCCTCAAGTTATTTTCAAAAGTGCTTAAATGGATGTTTGAACACAAAAAGCAAATCACGCTAGCTGTACTTACTGGCTTTATGATTGGTTCGCTCAATAAAATATGGCCTTGGAAGGAAGTGCTATCTACTCGAATAGATAGACACGGAGAAGAGGTTCCTGTAGAGGCTGTAAGTATTTTACCATCTTCTTTTGATGGTGATCCTCAGGTGCTGTATGCGGTTGTATTTGCCGTAATTGGATTTGCACTAATCTTACTACTAGAAAGAGCTGCGGTTAAAAAAAACGTATATGCAGACTGAGACTAGATCACTTTCTGATAAAGTCTGGCTAGTCCTTAAAGGGCTGGCTATGGGTGCCGCAAATAAGGTGCCTGGAGTTTCTGGAGGTGTAGTCGCATATGTAGCAGGTTTTTATGAAGAGTTTATTTACTCACTTCAAAAAGTTAATGGTAAAGCATTGAAATTGCTTTTTAGTGGTAGGTTCAATAGTTTCTGGAGATATATAAATGGGAGATTCTTAGGACTACTCATACTAGGTATGCTCATTAGCTATTTTAGCGTATCGCTATTATTAGATATCGCCATTCGCAATTATCCTTTACTCGTTTGGAGTGCTTTTTTTGGGATGATTATAGGTTCTATTTACTACATCGCAAAGGATTTTGAAGAGTGGACTAGGCGTAACATCATGATGCTTGTTGCGGGAATTATATTTGGAGTTGCTATAAGTCTTATGGAGCCAGCTCAAGAAAATGATAACCTGTTTTTTGTGTTTATATGTGGGATTATTGGCGTTTCTGGTATGACATTGCCAGGACTCTCAGGCTCATTTATTCTTATACTTCTAGGTAATTATGTGCTACTTCTTGTAGATGCCGTAAATGCACTTTTTGTGACGATGACTAGCGTTTTTGGAGGTGATTTTTCATTCATTGATGATCCAGAGCACATGCGCTTACTTACGGTACTTATCGTTTTTTCGCTAGGCTCACTTACGGGTCTAGTGACTTTATCTCACTTTTTAAGTTACTTGCTTAAGAAATTTAGATGGGCGACTAATGCTGCGATTCTAGGATTTATTATAGGCTCTCTTGGCGTTGTTTGGCCCTGGAAACTAGAAGTTTTTAAAAGAAATGAAATAGAAGAGATAGCGATAGATAGAAACGGCAGCCCCATATTAGATAATTACGATCGCTACATGCCTACAGATATTAATATGGAAAATGTGCTCGCGGTATTTTTTATTCTCACCGGCATTTTTATGGTCGTGGCATTAGGTAAATATGGAACAAGAACAAGAGCTCGTGGATAAATACGGACTAATAGGAAAAGATATAGGATACTCATTTTCTAGAGGGTATTTTAAAAATAAGTTTGATAAGCTCGAGATAGCGGCAACATATGTGAATTTTGATGTTCCTGAGAAAGAGGCTTTAAAAGATCTTTTTTCTCCCGCTTACGCGAAAGGATATAATGTAACCATTCCATACAAACAGGATGTAATACCACTGGTGGATAATCTTAATGTAGATGCCGAAGCTATTGGAGCTGTAAACACCATAAAAGTTGAAAGCGACGGAACGTTAACTGGCTACAATACTGACTTTATCGGTTTTAGAGATACATTATTAGAGCACTTTGGAGACTCTCTTTTTGTAGATTTTGGCACGCCGAGCTTTAAAAGTAGAGATTTAAAATGCCTTATTTTAGGAACAGGAGGAGCATCAAAGGCGGTTCACTATGCAATGAAACAGCTAGGTGTTCAATGTGTTTTTGTTTCGCGAAAGCGTAAAGAATCAACAATAACCTACGAAGATCTAGATAGAGAACTCATCGAGAGCCAGACCTTTATAGTGAATACAACTCCGCTAGGCACCTATCCGGATGTAGAGGAATCTCCAGATATTCCATATTTATTTTTAAATGAAACACATGTTGCATTTGACTTGATTTATAATCCGGCAGAGTCTTCTTTTTTACGATATGCAGGCGAGCAAGGAGCGACCATAATTAATGGTTTGCGCATGCTAGAATTGCAAGCAGAGGCCTCATGGTCAATATGGAACAGCTAGAAAGCTGCATTATGCCCATATGTGCCAGCTAAATAGTATATTTACCTATATTCAAATAGAACCCTAACATTGAAAGAAATGTCTGAAGAGAAGAAACCCCAAGATCCAAGTATTGAAGAGCATCTAGAAGAAACGGCTCCTGCCGCAGATCGCACGATGAATGCAGAAATAGAAGCGCTCGCTGCCGAGGCTAACGATACTGAGCTATCTACAGAGGAAGTAAGTGAAAACGCTGCTACCACAACAGAAGCTGCACCTGCAGAAACTACAGCAGTTACTGAGGAGGTGCCTGTAGAAAAAAAGGAAGTACCAAAAAAAGATTATACCATTCTTTCAAAAGAGGAGTTAATTGCAGAGCTGCAATTACTGATCAAAAATGAAAGAGTTACAGATATAAAAGATCAGGTAGAAGAAATAAATACTTTGATTAATGCTCAGTTTGACGCAGCGCAAGAGGAGGCTAAACAAGCATTTCTTGCCGAAGGTGGAAATATTATTGATTTTAGATTTTTCTCTCCGCTTAAAAAGGAGTTTAATGAGGTGTATTACGAGTACCGTAATAAGCGTCAGGAATTTTATGAGCGCAAACGTAAAGATCAAAATGCAAACCTTAGAGAACGTCAAGACTTAATAGAAGAGGTAAAGGCATTGCGCAATGAACTAGGAGGTGCAGAGAGTGTAAACACTACGTTCAATAAATTTAAGGATATCCAAGAACGCTGGAATAATGCAGGTAATATCCCAAGAGATCGTTACAATCTTGTGTGGAACGATTACTACTTCCATATTGATGCATTTTATGAGTTGTTGCACTTAAATCGTGATTTCCGCGATAAGCACTTTAAAGAAAATCTTGATAAGAAATTACTTCTTATAGAAAGAGCAGAAGAGCTAGGAGCAGAGCCTAATATCAATAAAGCCTTTAAAGAATTACAATTACTACACCGCATGTGGAAAGAGGAGATAGGTCCTGTTGCACGTGAGTATAGTGATGAGATCTGGGACAAATTTAGCGTGGCAACAAAGAAAATTCATGATGCACGTGATGAGAAACAGAAAGAAGTAGAGGCTGTATGGGTTCAAAATCTTGAACAGAAAAATGAAATCATTGCAAAAATAAAAGAGGTAGCTCAAGATGATATTAAGGCGCACAAAACGGTGCAAGACAAAATCAAAAAAGTAGAAGCCTTACGTGATGAATTCTTTAAAGCTGGAAAAGTTCCTAAAGAAAATAACGAGGAGACATGGGCTTCTTTTAAAGAAGCAACAAAATTATTCAACCACAAGAAGAATGATTTTTACAAATCTCAAAAGAAAGAGCAATACGATAACCTTGCAAAGAAACAAGCACTTGTAAAAATAGCACAAGAGCACAAGGATAGTGATGACATTCCTGGAACATTAGATGTGATGAAACGCATCCAAGCAGACTGGAAAAAAGTAGGTCACGTACCACGTAAGGATAGCGATAAGATCTGGAAAGAATTTAAAGAAGCGTGTAATCACTTCTTTGATCGCATGAAGGATTCTAAGAAGCAAGCAAATGCTGGTGAGCAAGAAAACCTAGAGAAAAAGCAAGCTTTAATGAAAACTATTAAGGATGCAAAGATGACAGGTGATCGTACCGCAGATCTTGCAGCTATAAAAGATTTTATAGAAGATTGGAAAGCTATAGGTCGTGTTCCTTATGCAAAGAAGAATATAGATCAAGACTTTAATAAGGTTCTTGATGGTCTTTTCAAGCAATTGGATATAGATAAGAAAGAAGCAGAGCTTATCAAGTATGAAAACCGTATGAGTATTATGGTTGACGATGAAGCAGCTATTGAGAGAGAACGTTTCTTTATCCGTAAGAAGATTGATGAGGTAAAAGCAGAGATTAATCAGCTAGAGAATAACCTAGGCTTTTTCCAGCACGTAGCAGATGACAACCCTATGGTTGCAGAGGTTCATAAGAACATTGCACGTCATAAGGAAGATTTAAATATGTGGAAATCTAAGTTACGTAAACTCAGAATGGCAATTACAGAAAGCCAGAAAGTAGAGGAGGAAGAAACCACTACGACTGAGGATACAGAAGATACATCAGATTCATAATTGTAACATTTTGTGTATAGTGTCGTCTTTATAGTATCAATCAATCTTTAAAAATCGACATTATGAAAACTCAAGTACACACAACACAGTTACAAAATCCAAGGCAAGGAAGAAATTTAATTTTAGGAGTATATGTAATATTCTCCACATTCTTAATAGCTTCCTATACGCTAGTACAGTATTTCTCTATGTAGAGAAAATGAAAAAAAACACAACGCAAGTTGTGTTTTTTTTTGCGCACAACTCAACGTCTTGCCATACCTATAAATCACAAAATCCGCTCCCAATTATGGAAGCGGATTTTGCTTTTTCATAGCAGATTTTATCTATGCTACTTAAACTAAGTATCAAGACACTATATATGTCGGTTGTTTATAAGAGACCTTACAAAAATGTATCTTTGAGTATAAAATAAATTATTATGATGCGCATTCTATTATTTCTCTTTGTGGTTACTGCAACAACCTTAAGCTGTGATGGTCAGAAAAAGAAGGAATCACCTTCTAACACGATTACAACAAACTATTACTTTATTCGTCACGCAGAAAAAGATTTGAGTGATCCTAGTAATCGTAATCCAGACCTGACAATAGAAGGAGAAGAAAGAGCAGAGCGATGGAAGGCTTATTTCTCAGATAAGGATATTGATGCTGTGTACTCAACAGACTATATACGTACAATGCGCACTGCAGCACCTACTGCTGTGGCAAATAATGTTGAGATTCAATCCTATAACCCAGCAGATTTAAATTCAGAAGATTTTAAAATGGATACTGCAGGTAAAAATATTGTAGTGGTAGGGCATAGCAACACCACTCCTAATTTTGCAAATGCTGCATTAGGTGAGAACTCTTTTAAAGATATTGATGAGTCTGAGTATTTCCATCTATACCACGTACAACTTGTTGTAAATGATGAAACGGGAGAGGTAATCGATAAAAAAAATATCGCAACGGTAGTAGACTAGCAATTATCAGGACAGGTAGATACAGTGATATTCTCAAGCTCAATCTTACTTAAAAGATTGAGCTTGTTGTTTTCAAAGAGATTATCAAGCGTGGTAAGCGCAGGAAATTGCTCTTCTGGTTTGTAATTGCGATAATCTACAAAGCGTATTCCTTCTATGATACGTTCATTGTAAGCTTCTCTAAAACGAGTGCCACCTTCAGAAGTTTGATAATTATAAGCAAGATAATTTACGTTGTAATTCTCTTTGTGAATCCAGTACATGTACTCATCTTGAAAATCTTCACCACCACCTTCTTGTGCAAATGCTACTTTAATACGGTAATAAGACTCGCCTTTTACGGTAACTTCATCCACAAGATTTTTTCTTACTGCTGGATCATTTAACCCATATGGAAGTACAGAAAAGTAATGAACAGAGTTAACGCTATTTGCATAACGATTTTTCATACTATCTGCTACTGGGATAGGTGCGCTTTCGCGAAAGCGTACAAATTCTCCATTATCTTTTATAACGTCTTGTTGTACTTGGCATTCAGCATCCGTACAACGTTCTAAGGTGCGTAAACCTTCATTGCGAGTGGCTCTATAGTAGAAATCTCTAAACTTGAAATGAATACTAGCATGTTCAATTTGAGCACCACCAGAAGCTGCTATGGCCTTATCTACAATCTCTTGTGCAGTAGGTGTTTTTTGAGAACAACTTGTGATAATGAATAATAAGATAATCGCCGAAAGAAATCGAAACATATAGAGGTTTTTTCTGAGTGGTGTGGTCGTTAGAAATAATTACTTCTTACAATGGCTTGCGTTAAGGCTACAAAAATACAATCTCTTTGTTGTTAAAAATAAGACTAGGAGTCAAGAGATGATTTTTTTGATTTCAAGATTAATTTCAGGTTAGATTTCTTTTCAACTTTGTACATTTGTTATAATGTCAAATACGGTTAACATAAAGAATAGAAGGGCGCGCTTTGAGTATGAATTACTCGATAAGCTCGTTGCTGGAATCGTACTTGCGGGTACAGAGATTAAAGCAATACGAGAAGGTAAAGCCTCCATCGCAGAGAGTTTTTGTGAGTTTAATGATCATGGAGAAATGTTTGTGATTAATATGACGGTGCAAGAATATTCTCATGCTACCTATTTTAATCATCAGCCTAAGAATCAACGTAAATTATTACTCAACAAACGCGAACTCAAAAAATGGGAACGTGAGGTAAATAAATCAGGTCTTACTATTGTACCACTACGTTTATTTACAAACGAGAAAGGATTTGCAAAGCTTGAAATTGCACTTGCAAAAGGAAAGAAAACCTACGACAAACGAGAAACTATAAAAGATCGAGATAACAAGAAAAACTTAGATCGCATCAAGAAGTCTTTTAATAATTAAAACTCATTTTCTCAGTTTAACATTTTGTTAGGCAACTATTTATAATTTTATAACGTCTTTTATAGAGTACTATTCTCTATGCGTTTAAGATTACTTCTACTTTTATTATTTATCACCATCCAAGTTGTTGCACAGTTTCCTATGTCTATGCAAGGACAGGTTACTCTTGAAGATGAAGTTCTAGAGTCTGCTCACGTGACTAATCTCAACTCACAGGGGAGTACCACTACAGATAATAACGGAATATTCTGGCTACAAGTAGATGTGGGTGATGTATTACTTGTATCCCATGTTTCGGCCAAAGAGAAATTTGTTATCATACACAAGCAGCTTGCAAATGAACCTTTGTTATCTATTTCATTAGAAGAACAAAGAAATGAGCTAGATGAAGTGATCATAAAGGAACAGCCAGATATAACAGTACAAAGCGTAGGTATTATACAGGGAGAACGAAAAATTCCAACTGCAAATGAACGTAGGTTACATACAGCAGGAGATTTTAAACCTATTCATCTACTTAGTTTATTAGGAGGTAGTCTACAAGTAGACCCTATAATTAATGCTATTACTGGCCGTACTAAAAGGCTTAAACGTTATGTAGAAATAGATAAGAAAATCGCCGTTTATGAAAGTCTATATGAATATCATGCCTATTTTATAAAAGATAGGTTTGAGATAGACGATACGGAGGTTAAGCGATTTTTTAACGAGCTGGTGGACCACCCAAACATCACAGCATTACTTAAGAAAGATAATGAAGACCAGATTCGTATATGGCTTTGTGCTCAGTATCTTATCTTTAGTAATTCATAATTTTTCATTTTCTAAGACAATTACATGCGCACATACTTTACGTTAGTTATTATACTACTCTTTTCGTTTGTTACAGCTGCACAGATTACAGGTACTGTAGTAAGTAAAGAAGGTGAGGCGCTTCCATTTGTAAATGTGTTTATAGAAAATACTAACCGAGGTACTACCACAAATGGTGATGGGCAATACGCTCTAGAATTACTGGCAATAGATCAAGGAGAAACATTGAATGTCACCTTTCAGTTTCTAGGCTATGCAACGGTTATAAAGGAAGTGGAGGTAAATTCTAAAGAAATGACAGTTTCTGTTGTAATGGAAGAATCTTCTACATCCCTAGATGAAGTAATCGTGCAAGCTGGTATAAATCCCGCAGATCGCATTATACAAGGAGCAATAGCCTCAAGAAAAAAGAATTTACGCAATATAGGAGAATATACTGCTGCCTTTTACTCTAGAGGTCTGTGGCAGGTAAAAGATGCACCAGATAAAATTTTAGGGCAAGAAGTAGGAGATCTAGGCGGTGGTCTGGACTCTACACGTACAGGTATCATATATCTAAGTGAGACTATTTCAAATATTAAATATCAGCGTCCAGATAATTTTAGCGAGGTAATTGTAGCGAGTAAAGTAAGTGGAGATGATAACGGTTTTAGCTTTAATACTGCGAGCGATGCAAATTTCTCTTTTTATGAAAATACCCTAGATCTCAATACGCAGATCATTTCTCCTATCGCTAGTAATGCATTCTCTTACTACAAGTATAATCTTGAAGGAACGTTTTTTGAAAACGACCAACTCATTAATAAAATAACAGTTGCACCACGCAGAGAAAACGACCGCGTATTTACTGGAACCATCTATATTGTAGAAGATTCATGGCAACTTTATGGCGTAGATTTACAAACGGATGGTAGTGCGATTCAAGTGCCATTTATTGAAAATCTCAACTTTAAGCAGAATTTCAAATATGAGGAATCTCTTAGCCAGTGGGTGAAAATCTCACAAGTCATAGACTTTAGCTTTGGTTTTTTAGGACTTAAAGGTGATGGTAGATTTACAGCAGCTTATTCTGATTATGAATTTGCTCCTCAGTTTACGAAAGACTCTTTTTCGGCAGAGATTTTGTCTTTTGCAGATGAGGCAAATAAAAAAGATAGTGTGTTCTGGGAGCGTAGTCGTCCCGTGCCTTTAACGTCACTTGAAATAAATGATTATGTAAAGAAAGATAGCATACAGGTTATAAGAAAATCAAAGAAGTATCTAGATTCTATAGATGATCGAGGCAATCGATTTAAGATTACTTCACCCATCTTTGGATATTCTTATACAGATACTTATAATAAATGGCGATTTGGAATCACGCCACCTATCCAGAATATTCAGTTTAATACCGTTCAAGGTTGGAACGGAACCATGCAGGCAACTTATTCTAGTTGGAGTGATGAAGATTATAGTAAATCTCTTTCCGCTTTCGCGAAAGCGAACTATGGATTCTCAGAAGATCGTTTGCGTTACACATTAGGATTTACTAGGCGTTTTAATCGAACTAATAGAGCCACTATAAGCGCTACGGGAGGAGTTGATATTTTACAAGTAAATAATGCAGACCCTATACGCCCTATTATAAATTCATACCTCACATTAACTCAAGAAGAGAACTTTGCAAAATATTACGAAAAGGAATTTGCACAACTATACTATGGACAAGAAATAGTGAATGGCTTGCGGGCAAACGCCATTATTGCTTACGAGCAGCGTAATCCTGTTTTTAATACTACAGACCAAACATTCTTCCCGAAAGATGATCGTGAGTATACCAGTAATAATCCGCTCAATCCTTTTGATACTGAGAACGGAGCTTTTGAAGCGCACTCCATCGGGAAGTTGCTTCTAAGTACTACCGTAAATTTTGGACAGAAATACTACAGCTATCCTAGTGGGAAATTCAATGTTACTTCAGAAAAATATCCATCACTTACCTTAGTGTATGAAAAAGGATTTGGAGCTTCTATAGCAGATTATAACTTTGACCAACTACGCGTTGTCGCTCAACAAGAGTTTAATGTGAGTAACAAGGGTAGAATGTCTTATGATGTGCGCGCTGGGACCTTTTTAGGCACCGCAAAAGGTGTGAGCTTTATAGATAGACAGCATTTTAATGGTAATCGCTCGCTCTTTTTTGAGCCATCACGCCTCAATCGATTTAATGTCTTACCTTATTATGAACGTAGTACAAACCAAGGGTATGTAGAAGGACATGTTGAGCATAATTTTAGAGGTTGGGTACTAGGAAAGATACCGCTAGTAAATAAACTTAATTTTAATCTTATTGCGGGTGCACACGTGCTTAGCACAAATGAAAGCTCGTTTTATAGGGAGTTTACCGTAGGAATAGGAAATGTAGGTTGGGGTAAATTTAGGCTATTACGTTTTGACTATGTGTATGGACAAGGAGCACTAGGAGGGAGTGATGGTGCGTTTTTAATAGGGTTGAGTTTGTAACAAGTTACTCAGGAAACACAACACTTTCATACGCCCCAAAGTCTGAATTACTTGTGCGGCTCGTTCCTATAATATCTATCGGGAATTGGTTTGATGCACTTTGAAGTCCGAGGCCGTTGCTTGCTGTGTTTTCTCCTACTTGAAGCATGTTTTCTGTTGGCTCAAAGAAATCTGGATCTCCACCTCTTATAATGTCTTGATAGAAACTTACGTTTGTAAAATCAAATAGCGGATTTTCATTAAAATCTCCAAAATCATCATCAAAACGAATCTGAGTATTGGTAAACTTGAAGTTAAACGGAGCGCCGTCATCTTTATTAAAACCTAGCTCCTCATCCTGATTACCGTATATAATACAATTTGTAAAATTAGCTTGAGCAAGTTCGCCTACTAAAAGAGTGTCCCCACTTAGTAGGGTATTGTCTATAAATACTGCGGGCGTATTTCTAAAACTTTGCGTCCAGTAATTTGCAAAAGTGCTATGTGTGAAGTTGTAACTACCGCCTAGTTGTATAAGCATAGCAAATTGGCCACAGTTATTAATTACAGTATTAGAAGTCTCCACAGCCGAAAATCTATTGAGTAACCCCACAGCAGATGCATTGTAGATCTGAGTGTTACTAAGTGTTAAACCTGGAGTAGCTGAGTTGTTAGCACTAGATTCATTAAGAATTCCTACCGTGGCATTTTTAATAGTCGCATGATTAATGCTGTTATTTATACTACCATCTGTAAGTAATATAGTTCCCCATTGACCTGGAACATTAGAAAAAACAGTCTCAAGTCTATCGCTCTCAAAAATCACTTCATTTTCAAGAAGTACGCTATCTGTGCTTAATAATCCATTTACTTGTAGCGATGCATTATCTGCAATGAGTAATCCACTATCTGAGTGAAAGTGTATGCGTGCGCCAGCTTCTATGTTGAGCGTTTTAGCGTCAATTCCGCTAGGATCTCCTACAGCCATATATCCATAAATCACATAAGGCTTATCATTTGTAAAAGTAAGCTCATCATCCATGAGATAGCGTCCTTCTAGCGAAGTTTCTACATTATTTACGGTAAGTGTTTCTACTATTCCAGTAGCTCCATCACGTTCTGGAAAAAGAAATATAGCATCTTTAACCAAGGTTACAAGATCTACTTGCTGCGTTGTTCCTGTGCTATTAAACTCTATAATATCTGTATATAAAAACTCATTAGAACCATCGCCTACGCTATTTATATCAAGAGTAGTTTCTACAAAAACAAAGATGCTATCATTTGCAAGAATCTCTACATTTTCAAAAGTTCTACCAGGCATTCCATCTACGTTGAGTCTATAATTTGAAGATTCACCTAGTCCTAAACGCACACTAGGAATTGAAATATCCTCGTCACTGCGGTTATATACTTTAAGATTATAGGTGCTCGAGCCTATGTTTGTAAAAACAGTATCTAAAAAAATAGTATCTCTAGAGAACTCAAGATTACCCGTGCTTGCTGTCGTTTCAAAATCATTACGACAAGAGCTAAAGGTTATAATTCCAGCAAGGACGATGAGTAGGTATATACTGCGCATGTAATTGTAGTTTGTAACAAATATAACGCATTAAGTGTAGTGTTTTTAGTGTCCTTTTTCTTTCTTGAGACGCCTTTTTTCTCTTCTCTCTTCTTTCTTAATTTGTTTGTAATCGAGTATGAGAACTTCTCCTAAAAGCATGTTTTGATCCTCATCTTTAAAATTCACATTTATTTCAAGTTGTGAGCCTACGAGTATTGTACGTGGTTCGTAACCTAAGAAGCAATACTTAATCGTTTCTCCAGGATACACTTTGAGACTATAATTTCCTTCAAAATCTGTTTGATAAGCTCTTGAAGTTCCATGAACGGTTATGTTCACTCCAGGTAGCGGCCCAGCCATGTCGGTCACTTTACCTGTTATTGTTATTAGTTTTTTTGGAGTTTTATGCTTTCGCGAAAGTGAACCAATTCCTAAACTATCATAAGCATTAATAGGTAATTCAACGGGTGCAATATCACCCATAATTATAGTCTCAGTTGTGGTCTGTCCAGATGACTCTGCAACCGAAAGCATTGCCATAGGGACTAGTAGTGCCGCTGCCGCTTGAGCAAAGCTCCTACCTTTATCACGCGTTGCATATATGGGAGTATCCAACTGGTCTTTTCTAAAACGACCACAAATCGAATCTCCACTCACTATATGATTCCGTAATTGTGTTGTAGTGTGTGCTGTAAAATCAATGACCTCTTTACTACATACAGCACAGTGTTTTCCTTGCTCTGTAGGAGTCATTGAAGTCCAGTCTTCATGACATGGCTTTGGGATTGTAATGGCGATAGGCTTTTTCATAATGTCTTGATTAACTGATGTAAATCTAGTTAATCAAGCATCTTGCCAATAGTCATAATGAGTGAACTGCCTTTGTGAATGAGGGAACTTCCTACTTTTCTACAATCTCTATTTCAAATAAGGTGTTCCAGTGTTTTCCAGTTACAAATAGACGACCTTCATTTGCTTTATAAGCGATTCCATTAAGAACTTCGTTTGCTGGGTCTAGTCCCGATTGAACTTCTTTATTAAGTCCTTTCAAATTTATAAGAGCCTCTAATGCGCCAGTTTTTGGATCAATAATAGCTATCGACTCTCGCTGGTAGGTGTTTGCGTAAATTTTTCCA
Source organism: Dokdonia sp. R78006 (assembly GCF_042466145.1). Lineage (NCBI taxonomy): Bacteria > Pseudomonadati > Bacteroidota > Flavobacteriia > Flavobacteriales > Flavobacteriaceae > Dokdonia > Dokdonia sp. R78006. The sequence continues at coordinate 2,208,203 of NZ_JAXHBU010000001.1, forward strand.
TCAATAAATTCAAGTTCATTTAATTGAGACATAACTCCATTGTTGTGCGTAGGCTCAATATATGATTGCTCAGAAAGGTTAGCAGGGTCTAGCGTCCAGATTTTACTAGTTCCGTCAGACTTATAAATAACCGTACCATCATTTGTAAGTCCCCAGCCTTCTTTACTTTGATTGTAAGCAAATGTACCAGTCCTCTCGAAGGTATCTTTATTGTAGATAAAGCCTGTATTTTCCTGCCATGTGAGTTGGTAGATATTGTCTCCTATAATCGTCATTCCTTCTGCAAAATAAGAGTTGTCTAGCTTTACTTCTTTAAGTACTTCGCCAGTTTTATAGTCAAGTTTGCGCAGTGTAGATTCGCCATAGCTTCCATTACTTTCATAAAGAGTATCTCCTACAAATTCTAGTCCTTGTGTGTAAGCATCTATTTGATGTGGATATCTATTTATGATTTTATAACCATATACTTTAGGAGCTTTAGTGTGTAGTATATTTATTTTTTGAGTAGCAGTTGTCGTTCCATCTGGAGTAGAGATTGTTGCGGTTAAAGTTCTGCCGCCTAATTTTAGCGAAGTAAGCGTAGTGGTATATTTACCGCTGTCCTTATTACTACCTAAGCGCTGTCCATCTAGATCATAAACGACAGAGTCTATTGCGATATTTTTTTTCGCTTTAAGCGAAATAGCAATCTCTCCACCATTTTTTATAGAATTTTTGATGGCACTAGTCTCGATTGTGAAGTTTCCATCTAGTGATCCTTTATCACCACAGCCTATGATGAGAAGTGGTAAAAGTAATAGAATGAGGTGCTTAGCGTATGCTGTCATGTGATGTTGAATTTTAAGGCAATTTAAAACAAAAAATCGGGCAAAAAAACCTTGCGACTTCTCAAAGAAGCTATATCTTTGCAGCGGCAAGTCCTACACAACCAGCTCCTGTCGAATCCCCCAGGGTGGGAACGCAGCAAGGGTAGATGGTCGTAGCGGTGTGATGTAGGTAGCTTGCCATTTTTTGTGCGCACAAGTCAAGTAATTTGACACTATATATAAAGAATCCCAAATTTCATAAGCTAATGAAATTTGGGATTTTTTTTTACGCTTTCGCGAAAGCGTAATTACACCTCAAAAAAAAAGCCATCTCATTATGAGATGGCTTTTTTTTTGAGGTGTATGAGTGCTTAATAGCCTACACGTTCTACAATCTCAAGACCGTAGCCTACGATACCTATACGTTTAAGACCTTCGCTATTAGTCATTAGTTTTACTTTTGATATACGCAGATCATGCAAGATTTGTGCTCCTATGCCAAAATCTTTTGAGTCCATCACTACGTTAGGAGCTTTCATCTCTCCTTCTTTTTGTAGTGTTTTTAGTTCGCTCAATCTTCCTAAAAGATTTGCACTTGCATTCTCTTGATTTATAAAGACAATTGCTCCTTTACCAGCTTCATTAACCGCACGAAACATATCATCTAGTTTTGCATCTGGATTGTTTGTGAGCGTGCCTAGTAGGTCATTATTAATTTGAGTTGAGTTTACGCGTACAAGTACCGGCTCATCATCTTCCCAGCCACCTTTAGTAAGTGCTATGTGAACCGTATCATTTGTAGTTTGCTCATACGCACGAAGTCTAAAATCTCCAAAACGTGTTTTAATCTCAAAGTCCTCTTTTTTATCAATAAGGCTATCGTGATTCATACGATAAGCCACGAGGTCTTCAATAGAAACTATCTTAAGGTCAAAAGTTTTGGCAACTTCTAAAAGCTGTGGTAATCTAGCCATTGTCCCGTCTGCATTCATGATCTCTACAATAACTCCTGCAGGTTTAAAACCGGCGAGTCTTGCGAAATCAATCGCAGCTTCTGTGTGTCCCGTACGACGCAGTACACCTCCTTCTTTCGCTTTAAGCGGGAAGATATGTCCTGGTCTACTTAAATCGTAAGGTTTTGTATTTGGGTTTATTAGTGCCTGTACCGTTTTTGATCTGTCTGAGGCAGATATTCCAGTTGTAACTCCATTGCCTTTAAGATCTACTGATACGGTAAAAGCGGTCTCCATAGGATCTGTATTACTTGTTACCATCATGTTGAGATGTAACTCTTCACAACGATCTTCTGTAATAGGCGTGCATATAAGACCGCGACCATGAGTAGCCATAAAATTGATCATTTCTGGTGTCACTGCTTCTGCAGCAGCTAGAAAATCTCCTTCATTCTCACGATCCTCATCATCTACTACAATGATTACTTTACCATTTTTAATATCTTCAATGGCTTCTTCAATAGTATGTAGTTGGATGCTTGTAGATGCTGTCTTTTGCATAGGTAATATTTTGTACAAAGATACGGGAACACCTTTGTTTTGTGTGTAAGTTTTAAGCGCAAAAAGTTATTTGCTGTCTTGATAATATCCTTGAACTCTTAGGTGTTCTATAGTGATGCCTAATTGATCAAGTCTGTCTATGGCGGCTAAACGCATATCGTTAGAGTACCCTAGATCTTTGTAATTTTTTACTACGTCCTTAAGTTGATTAGAAGAAAAGGAGTCTAATAATTGTATCTCATCTTCCGTGAGAACGTATGATTTATCTACTGTAGGAGTGATGATGGTCTCTTCCTTCTTTTTAGCAAATAATCTTTTAATAGGCTTAGGAATAATATCTACGTCAAAAATTCCTTGGTCTGTAGTTGCTCTATAAGTAAGGTAAACACCTAGTGGTAATAAAATAAATGTACTGAGCCAACTAGCAAAAAATGGGCTTATAGAGTTGTTTTCTGAACTGTTTTTTGCAAAGATTCCTATAAAGTGGAATGTGAGAAATAGAACGACGCCGATTACAATAGGAAGTCCTAATCCTCCTTTACGAATGATTGCACCTAGAGGGGCACCTACAAAGAATAGCAAAATACAGCTAAACCCTAACACGTACTTTTCGTGCAGAGAGATTTCAAATTTACTCAGGCGCTTTACATCTACTTTGAGTTTGTTCTTTCGATTCTCAAGATCTGCAACAGTGTTGTTTAAATTAGACTTTGCAATTTCTAATATACGCACACGATCTTTTACTTCATAATTTTCTAGCAGCGTGTCTTTAACCACCTTATCTTGAGCAGTAACTCCAGAATATAGCGAATCTAGCGATGTTAAGTTTGCTTTGTGTATATACTTGTCGCTAAAGGTAGTTCTATCTTCCACATAACGCTTTGATAACTCTGTGATGCTAGAGTCTAGTAGAACGATATTCATCATCTGGTAGCTGTTATTGATATCCTTATCGTCTAGGTCCACAGCATCTAGCTCACTCAAGTCAATATTAAGTGTGTATGTCTCAAAATAACTCTTGGCAAAGGGTTCTTTCTTGCGCTCCTTATAATCTTTCTTTTGAACTTCGGTATAGTAATTACCGTCCGTAAGTTTTAAGGAAAGCGTAGGGGAGTCTATAGAACTTATGAGTTCACCTTCAGAAGCGATAATAACGGTATAGTTACCCAGTCTTCCTTTTTCGGCTTGATGAATTACAATGTCTCTCAGATATTGATCTCTATCGCCATATTTCTCAGCCACACGCATATTAAAATCTTCAGTAATCTCATTAAACTGCCCACTGCGTATAAGCATGGCAGGTTTAAGTTTTCCTATGTTTCTACGTAAATTTCTGAACTCAATTTGAGAGGCAGGGATTACATGATTTGCAAATAGAAAGGAAGATATCGCAAGAAAAATCACGAAGTAAATCACACTTTTCATCGCGCGTTGTAGTGAGATACCCGTAGATTTCATTGCTGCAAACTCATAGTTTTCGGCAAAGTTACCGAAGGTCATGATACTTGTAAGAAGAACCGATAGTGGAAGTACAAGCGTTACAAGACTAGGCATCGCAAAAAGTAAGAACTTTATAATGACATCAAAGTCAAGGTCTCTACCTGCTAGTTCTTGTATATATAACCAGACACTTTGTAAAACAAAAATGAACATCAAAATGGTGAAGATGCTCAGGAATGTTCTTACGAACGTAAAAAGAATATATCGGTCTAGTATTTTCATGTAAAAAGCTGAGGGCGCAAACAAAAATAAGAAGTCTGCGCCCTTGCTACTAGTATTATACTATTATAATTTATTGATGTAATAATCTGCGTACTTCGTCTTATCAAAAACAAATACATTTTTTGCCAAAGGTTGATTAGGCTTAAATGAATTTACAGTAATAGTCACTTTAGTACCATTCTTTTGTGTGATAATAAGCTTGTGAATATGCTTAGTCTGTGCATCTACACCAAGTAACGTATATTTTACGTCACTATTAGAGTCCATAGGAGTAAGCTTTACAAACTGTATTTCTCTACCGTTTACTTTTTGTACAATGTCCATCTTCTGAGTGTAACCTTCATTAAAGAAGGATAGCATTTTTGAAGGTGTGATTGCATTTTCATCTTGATCACTCATTGCACTAATGGTGATTTCTTCATCTTCAGGAACAATAGTATAAACGTTCTTTCCATCAAATAATTGCGTAGTCCCCATAAGAGAAAGCTTGTAGTTGTTACCAGCCATTACTACGTTTCCTTTAGTCTCTTGATTTACACCTTCGGCTTCATTGCTTAAGGCATATTTAAAATCAATAGCGATGTTGTCATAGCTTTTTACCTTGGTGTCTACCTCTTTAAGTAGAGTTTGTGCTGTTTGTGCTTTCGCGAAAGCGGTCATAAATAACAACAATACCACAGGCATTGCACGTTTTGCAAATTTGCGGTAACCTTTTACTGCGACAGGAACTAACACTTTCTTAAAAAGGATAGGAGCCAGCCAAAAAATAAGTTTCTTTTTCATTTCTATTTAGTCATTATTTAGGAGTTGATCCAGTCCAGCCATATCTTGAACTAGTACTTGACGTGCTTTACTTCCTTCAAAAGGACCTACCACACCTGCAGCTTCTAGTTGATCTATGATTCTTCCAGCTCTATTGTATCCTAGTTTTAATTTACGTTGTAATAGAGAAGCACTTCCTTGCTGTGCAATGACCAATACTTCGGCGGCATCGCGAAAGAGAGCATCCCTATCTGAAGCATCTATATCAAGACTTGTGCCACTCTCTTCACCTACATATTCTGGCAATAAGTGAGCGTCTGGATATGCTTTTTGATTTCCTATATAATCTACAATACGTTCTACTTCTGGAGTATCCACAAAGGCACACTGTATACGCACCACGTCATTACCTTGTGTGTACAACATGTCACCACGACCTATAAGTTGGTCTGCACCAGAGGTGTCAAGAATCGTGCGGCTATCTATTTTTGAAGTTACTCTAAAAGCGATACGAGCTGGGAAGTTAGCTTTAATAATACCCGTAATCACGTTCACAGAAGGACGTTGTGTTGCAATGATTAAGTGAATGCCAATGGCACGAGCAAGCTGTGCAAGCCTTGCTATTGGTGTTTCTACTTCCTTTCCAGAGGTCATAATAAGATCTGCAAACTCGTCTACTACTAGTATAATATAAGGTAAGAACTTATGTCCATTTTCTGGATTGAGCTTACGTGCCTTAAACTTGACGTTGTATTCCTTAATGTTACGACACATTGCATCCTTAAGCAGGTCATAACGGTTATCCATCTCTATACATAGAGAGTTAAGCGTGTTAATCACCTTAGAATTATCTGTGATAATGGCTTCGTCTGTATCTGGAAGTTTTGCGAGATAGTGACGTTCTATCTTGTTAAATAAAGTAAGCTCCACTTTTTTAGGATCTACCAGTACAAATTTCACTTCGGCAGGGTGTTTTTTGTACAGTAGCGAAGTTAGGATTGCGTTAAGACCAACAGATTTACCTTGTCCTGTTGCACCTGCCATGAGTAGGTGAGGCATTTTGGCAAGGTCTACCACAAAAGTTTCGTTTGAAATGGTTTTACCTAGTGTAAGTGGTAGCTCCATTTCTGCTTCTTGGAATTTCTTACTGGCCACTGCAGAGCGCATACTCACAATACGCGGATTCTTATTAGGTACCTCAATACCTATCGTACCACGTCCAGGGATAGGAGCAATAATACGAATGCCGAGTGCGCTGAGTGATAAAGCAATATCATCTTCAAGATTCTTGATTTTTGAAATACGAACCCCAGCCTCAGGAACAATCTCATATAATGTCACCGTAGGCCCTACGGTTGCTTTTATGTTTGAGATCCCTATTTTATAGTTGTTAAGCGTCTCAACAATTCGATTTTTATTTTCTTCAAGCTCTGCTTGGTTAATGGTGATACCTTGTCCGTTTGTATAATCTTTTAATAGATCAATAGGAGGGAACTTAAATTTTGCAAGTTCTAAGGTAGGGTCAAATTCGCCAAAATCTGCAACTAGTTTTGAGCTCAGGTTATCGGTGAGTTCTTCCTCTTCAATTGGTTTTTCTACCTCTACAGCAACTTCTTCCACAGGTACGACAACTTCTTCCTCTGGAGCTTTCGTTACTTGGAAGCTACTTGTAGGTTCCGCTTCTTTTTTGGTGAGTGTAGGTTGTAAATCTTGAACGTTTTGTTCAAATGTAGATGTCTTAGGAGGTGTTGCGGTTTCCGCTTTCGCGAAAGCGGTCTCATCCTCAACCTTAGTTCCTTTTAAAAATTCTTCGGCTTCGTAAGTAGAGGAGTTATCTACTATAATAGGTTCCTTTCCATCTTCTGAAAACTCACCAGCGAGATCACTACGTTGTTTGTTTATAAAAGTAGATATACGTTCAGGTGTAAGTTTTAAACGGACAACTAGATAGACAATAGCTAGAAAAGCCATCACGATGATTGCTCCCGCAAGACCCAAATAATCTTGCAAGAAGTCATTGATTTCATAACCAACGGTACCTCCAAGGATATCATTCTTTTTATGGAAAAATCCAAGAAATACAGCTAGCCAAAGCATGAGCAATATTCCCCAAAACCAAAATCTTTTTAATGACGTCTTTGCATAATCAAAAATGTAATGTACTCCAGTGAGCGAAGTAAGAATGCAAAGTGCGAGCGCTGGAACACCAAAACCTTTGTAAATAAAGAAATGGCTTATGCGTGCACCCACAAGAGAAAGCCAGTTTGAGGCTTCGTCTTCTCTCGTTCCTGTAGCAATAAGACTTTGATCTACCTTCCAGGTAAATAAGTATGAGATAAAAGAGAACAGCAAGCCAAGACCGAGTAAGAATAAAAAGCATCCTAAAATGATTTGCTGCTGGCGCGTCAATTTAAAGGAGATAGATTTTCTAGGAGTCTTAGTATTTGTTTTTTTAGCCGTGGATTTCTTTTTTGCCATAGAAGCGTTCAAGGTTGTTTTTTGGTGGGAGATAAAAGTACAATATTGAAACGGAAAAATAGGTGGTTTGGTGCGTTGTAGAAGTGATAATTGTAGAAGGAGATTTTCTGCAATTATTTTGAGTTGTAAATCAACAAGAAAGAATCACTAAGCGTAAGGTGAATTCTGTAGAAAAAATAACTTTATATAGTTGGTGTACATCTAGAAAGCAAGACGCTTAATTTCTACTAGAGCATTTAAAAAATGCGAGGTATATAGATAATCCCAGCCACAATCACAGACGCTAGCGCTGCGATACCTACGGCACCCGCAGCAATATCTTTGATGCGACCTATCTTCTCATGAAAGTCTGGATGTATAAAATCTGCAATTCCTTCTATGGCGGTATTGAGACCTTCGGCGGTCATTACGAGGCCTATGCATAATATTTGGGCAATCCACTCTGTGCGTGAGATGTTATAGTATAATCCAGCAATAGTAATCAAGATGGCAACGCCAAATTGTACTTGGATACTAGCCTCAGAGCGTATAAGTTGTATACCTCCTTGAAGAGAGTATTTCATTCCCTTAAGTCTTCCAGTAATAAATTTAATAGGCAATGGAGTGGAGGTGTATAGTTAAAAAAAATGCTGAGTATATCAGTCTGTGATATACTCAGCATTAAAGGTATGTATATTATTTAAGAGCGCTCATTGCACCTTCATAGTTAGGTTCTTGACCTACTTCTGGTACTTGCTCTGTATAGATTACTTTTCCAGCTTCATCGAGTACGACTACAGCTCTTGAGTGAAGACCTTCAAAGGCTCCACCTTCTATAGTTACCCCATAGTTTTTTCCGAAATCACCAGATTTAAAGTCAGAAAGAGTGTGTACATTATCTAGACCTTCGGCTGCACAAAAACGAGCTTGTGCAAATGGTAGGTCACGAGAAATACAAAGGACTTCTGTATTTTCTGCACCTGAAATTTTCTCATTAAACGTGCGTACAGATTGTGCACAAACACCAGTATCAACCGATGGGAATATATTTAATACAACACGTTTCCCTTTAAAGTCTGCAAGACTTGCAGTAGACATGTCATTTTTTGAAAGTGAAAAATCTGGAGCTGTTGTTCCTACTTTTGGAAGTTCTCCTATCGTTGTTGCAGCGTTTCCGCCTAAAGTTATATTTGCCATATTATTTTTTTTGGTTACGTAAAAGTACAGAAATGCGAGAGCAATTTTATTAAAAGTATGGTAAAGAAATTTTTAAGTAAATAGAGTGTATCTATAAGGATGCTTCTGGTATTTCCCCTTTTACAGGACCTACGATCTCATCAGTAATCCATCCTCCATAAAAACCTCCGGGTTGTGGGCGTACTTTCTCATCATCTATATAACAATCTAGAATCGCTGGGTAAAACGAGATACTATTACTTATGTCTATAAATTCTTCATAGGGATCTGGATAACTCCATGCTGCATTTTTAAAAGTGGTTGCTGGTAGTATGATATCCCAGTAAGCCGCAGCTCCTTTCCACTCGCAGTGCGAACTACCAACGACCTCCTCAAGCAATTCCATATCTATATCCTCCTGCGGAATATAATATGTGGGCGGGCTAGCAGTTTCAGTAATTCTAAAAGCTCTAGTAGTAGCAGCGATAACAGTGTCTTCGTGCTTTACAATAATCTGTCTTTGATCTATTGTAATTTTTGGTGGTCTTGGGTAATCCCATACAGATTCTTGTCCCTCGGAAGGGGTGATTGCAAATGGCGGTCTTTTTTGACCTCTATATTCCCAAGAGTCGCGGTGTTCTAGTATCCAGCTAGGTGCTTTTTTCATTTTTATTCTAAAGATAACTTTAAAAGAACGTATAAAAAAAATGCGATATCTGTAAGACATCGCATTTTAAAAATTATGTACGAGGTAGACTTAATTGTCTATAGATCCCATCACTCGTTGCATGAAGCCGTTGAGAGCTTCTTTCTTTGCTGTACCACTTTGTATGTCTTTGTGCACTTCAAGCGCACCATACATATTTGAAATTAGTTCGCCTATAACGTCTAGCTCTTCATCTTTAAGAGAAGGAACTTCTGTAAGGTTTTCTAAAGTCTCCACAGTCTCAATAAGAAAATCTTGATCATTTTCTTCTATAAAACTTACGAGGTGTTTAATTACTGGTAACTTCATTTACGAGATCTTTAAGTACGTCAAACTTGTTAGTTTGCACTTGATTTTTAAATGCTCCTTTTGTAAACGTTGCAAATGTAGGAAGGTTATCTACCGTTGCCATTTTACGTGACTCTGGATTCTTCTCTGCATCTACTATTACAAATTTCACATTTTCATTTTCTGAAGCTAGTTTCTTGAACTTAGGCTTCATAATACGACAGTTACCACACCATGTTGCACTGTATTGTACAATAACAGTATCATTATCTGCAACAATCTGGTTAAGGTTATCTTGATCTAATTCTTGAATCATAGCTTCTTTATTATTTAGTTAGAGTGTGCAGCAAGATAGCTAGCAACACCATCACGGTTTGCGCTCATTGCATCTTTTCCATCTTCCCAGTTTGCAGGACAAACTTCTCCTTTTTCTTGTACGTGTGTGTAAGCATCTACAAGTCTCAAGAACTCTGCTACATTACGACCAAGAGGCATGTGGTTTACGCCTTCGTGAAAAACAGTTCCTTCCTCATCAATAAGGTAAGTCGCTCTGTAAGTAACATTGTCACCATCTACCATAACAGTTCCAGTCTCTTCATCAAAACGCTCGTTTGTCACGTCAAGAATCCCAAGTTGGTTTGCAAGGTTACGGTTAGTATCTGCAAGAATAGGGTATGTTACACCTTCTATACCTCCATTATCTTTTGCAGTGTTTAACCACGCAAAGTGTACTTCTGGAGTATCACATGAAGCTCCAATTACAAGCGTATTACGATCTGCAAATGCTTGTTTTGCTGCCTCAAAAGCGTGAAGCTCAGTAGGACAAACAAATGTAAAATCTTTCGGGTACCAGAAAAGAATAATTTTCTTTCCTTCTTCCTTAGCTTTTTCTAAGATGTTTAATTTAAAAGTATCTCCCATTTCATCCATTGCGTCAACAGCAAGGTTTGGGAATTTTTTACCAACTAAAGTCATTGTTCTAGGTTTTTTTATTCGAGTGCAAAAATACCTAGAAAAGTGTTGTCATTTTATATAGTAAAATGGGATAATGTTATAGTAGTATTGATTTTACTTATGCCCACTCCTTAGGAGTTGTAAATGTAGTGGTTACGCTTTCGCGAAAGCGTAATTTTAAAATCATTAAGCCGCCGAACGAGCATCTTTAAGTTGTCTGATTTTAATATTAAAAGCAGCAAATAGTAAAGTCATAAATGGAGAAAGCCAGTTAAAGATGGCGTATAAGAAATACTCACCAACACCTACGCCTAAAACGCTACTTTGATAAGCTCCACAAGTATTCCAAGGGATAAGAACAGAGGTAACAGTTCCAGAATCTTCTAGCGTACGAGATAGGTTTTCTGGAGCAAGACCTTTGTCTTCATATGCTTTTTTAAACATCTTACCAGGGATAACCAAGGCAAGATATTGATCTGATGCAATAGCATTAAGACCAAGACAAGAAATTACAGTACTTGCAAAGAGTCCAAAAACAGTATCTGCCACACTTAATAATGCTTTAGTAATACGAGCTAATGCTCCTATACCATCCATAATTCCTCCAAAAACCATAGCGCAACATATAAGTAATATTGTCCATAGCATACCAAGTACCCCTCCTGAACTGAAAAGTTCGTTGAGTGTTTCGTTAGGCGTTTCGATAGCGGTATCTGTCCAGATAGCTGTGAGAATAGCATCTGTTTTTGAAGTAGATAGTATGTTTAAAATGTCTGGCTGGAAAATGTAGGCAAACACTGCAGCAAGAATAACTCCTACTCCTAGGGCAATTAATGGTTTTGTCTTCGTTACAATGAGTGCAATCACAACTCCTGGAACAATAAATAGTAGTGGAGTGATATTAAATGTGTCATCTATCACACTTAGGAGCGCAGTGATATCCGCCGTACCAGTAGTGTCTATACTCAAGCTGATGATGATAAAAACAATGAGTGTAATCACAATAGTAGGTACCGTTGTGAGTGTCATGTATTTTATGTGTGTAAACAAATCTGTTCCCGCCATAGCTGGAGCTAGGTTAGTCGTATCACTAAGTGGTGACATTTTATCGCCAAAGTATGCGCCAGAAATCACAGCTCCCGCTATCATTCCCGTGTCAATACCTAGTGCTTGTCCTATACCTATCAATGCAATACCTACGGTTGCAGAGGTGGTCCATGAGCTTCCAGTGGCAATTGAGATAATAGCAGCAATAATTACTGAGGCTGGTAAAAATATAGTAGGGTTGAGTACTTGAAGTCCATAATACACCATTGCTGGTATGATACCACTCACAAGCCAACTACCAGCTAGCGCTCCTACGAGAAACAAAATCATGATGGGTACAAAAACACTTTTGAGGTTTTCCCATACTTCGGCAAGCATTGTGCTCAGTGTGGATTTATTTAAGAAGCCTACAATAGCTGCTACCGCTCCACCCATTAAAAGGATATATTGATTTGAATATTCGCCTAGCCACTCACCATCCTTAAAGAAAATATTATAGGCTAATAAGCACATAAGAATCACCACTGGAATAAGTGCTTCCCATAAATTTAATTCGCGATTGTTAACAATATGATGGTTTTTTTGATCTTCCAGTTCTTTATTCATGAGAGTGTGCGGTTTCTATCCGTAATGTTACAATAATAGGAGGTATTCTGCAAGGTGTATGCTCAAAAACCAGCGATGTAACATCATATAGTATTTTAAATAAAAATAACTCAAAGCGCTATCTATTTGAGTTATCACAAATTACTTGTCTTTAAAGTGCCTAAAATAGATCGGTTCAAAAAAAAAGCGAGCACAAAGCGGTTATGCTTCATCCTCGCATATCAACAAAATTGAAAAAAGTTATGCCACTACAGATTGTAAAACTCCTATCTCTTCCATACAAGACTTCATCATCTCATAGGTGCGTTCTATATCTGCATCTAGACCTATTGAGAAGCGTATAAGACCATCCGTAAGTCCCATCGCTGCTTGCTCGTCTTCTGGAATTTCTGAAGAAGTCGAAGTTCCAGGAGCGCTAAAAAGTGTTTTGTAAAAACCTAAACTCACCGCTAGGTATCCAAGATTCTTTTCTTGCATTAATTCCATCAATGCATTTGCGTTGTCTAGAGAGCCCACATCTACTGTGAGCATTCCTCCGTAACCATATTTTTCGTTCATGTGTCTATTAAACACTTCGTGACTTGGGTGTGATATAAGACCAGGATAAACGGTTCTTAGCCCTAACTTTTCAAAACGCTCCGCAAGGAACATTGCGTTGTAGCTATGTTGCATCATGCGGATGTGCAAAGTGCGTAAGTTTTTGAGAACAGAAGCAGCTCTCAAGCTATCCATTGTAGGGCCTAGTAGCATACTTGCTCCGTCATTTACATTGCGTAGTGCATCGATAAACTCTTGAGTGCCGCAAACCACACCTCCTACAGTGTCTGAGGATCCATTTATAAATTTAGTAAGACTGTGTATCACCACATCTGCTCCGTGATTTACAGGAGATATAGAAAGTGGAGAGAATGTGTTATCCACCACAAGTTTCAAGTTATGCCTTTTTGCAATTGCCGAAAGTGCTGCAATATCTGCAATTTCTAAAAGCGGATTACTAACAGACTCACAGTACAGCACTTTTGTGTCTTCTGTAATAGCAGCCTCCACTACTTCAAGATTTGTGATATCTACAAAGCTCGTTGTAATATTAAGTCTTGGTGCAAAATTCTTTAAGAATGCATACGTTCCTCCGTAGATAGTACGGCTAGAGACGATGTGATCTCCAGCTTCACAGAGTTGTAGTAATACAGGTGTAATCGCTCCCATACCACTGGCGGCAACGTTTGCCGTTTCTGTTCCTTCCATTGCGGCAAGAGCTGCACCTAGATATAAGTTTGATGGAGTGCTGTGTCTAGAGTATAAATAACATCCATCTGCATTTCCTTCAAAGGTGTCGAACATTGTTTTTGCCGAAAGGAATGTATAAGTAGAGCTGTCTGATATAGAAGGGTTTACTCCTCCGAATTCTCCAAAATATTGTAAATCTTGAATCTCGTTTGCTGGTTTAAATTTCATGGTTGATATCGGTTTTTGTATTAGAGACCTGTTGAGGCTTTCTAGTACATTGGTTGTTAGTGTTACAGGATCAAAGTAATTGTCATCTAATTAGTCAATTGGGGAGCGTGTGATTATGTTTCGTAAATGTATGTGATTGTAGATTTATAGTCAACGTAAGGGGTTAATTATAGATTTTAAAACTGTATTTTTGATAGAAAATAGAATTTAGCTTTCGAGAAAGCGTAAAATAATAATCCTCACTGATAATTTTTCTACCATGAAACTAGACGAGATAGACAAAAAGATACTAGGTTACCTTCAACATGATGCCAAAATTACAAATAAAGAGCTCTCTGCAAAGTTGAACCTTTCTGTAACTGCTATTTATGAGCGTGTAAAAAAGATGGAGCGCTCTGGTGTTATCTCACAATATATCACACTCATTAATAAGGAGATAGTGGGACTTGGTTTTCAAGTGTTTTGTCATGTGAAACTAGAAAAACATGCGAAGGATGCTATAGATTCTTTTGAGAAAGAGGTGACCGCACTTGATGAGGTGCTAGAGTGTTTTCACGTAAGTGGTGACTATGATTATCTATTAAAGGTGCTTGTGAGAGATATGGAGCACTTTCGTAATTTTATGGTAACCAAGCTTACTACGCTTAAATATATAGGGAGTACGCAGAGTTCCTTTACGATAAGTGAGGTGAAGAATACCACAACAATCTCCGTGTAATGAATAGCAAACACTATGTGCTTTCGGAGTTTTTTGTGCTCTTTGTGTTATTGCCATTAAGCCTCTTGCTGCCTTATGATTTCAAAATAAAAGTAGCTAGTGTACTCATAGGTTTTACCTATTTACTTGTAATGCTTTTTAAGAGTGGTTCTGTAAGTTTCAAACTGGAGCGCTCTATAAATTGGCACTCTTTTATAAAGAAGACTACCGTGAAACTTATTGCTATAGCAATTATTACAACCATATATGTTTATGTGGTGCAGCCTTCAAGTTTATTCTGCGTGCCATTAAGCAATCCAGGATTGTGGGTGATGATATTACTGTTTTACACCTTTCTGTCAGTATGGCCACAAGAAGTGATTTATAGAACCTTTTTCTTTAATCGTTACGGAACTTTTTTTAAAGACAAGCGATTGCTTATTGTAGTAAATGCTATTGTGTTTGCAATGGCGCACTTGTTTTTACGCAACACCTTAGTGATTGTGCTTACATTTTTAGGAGGATTATTATTTGCTTATACCTTTAAGAAAACAAGATCGACTTCACTGGTATCTATAGAGCATGCTTTATACGGTAACTGGTTGTTTACAGTAGGGATGGGGCAGATGCTTGCATTCCCAGGCATGGAGGCTTGTTAAAAAAACACTTATTAAATATAAAAAAGCCAATCTCTCGATTGGCTTTTTTTTTTATTTAAAATTGATCCTTTTTAAAGCTCATCACTGGCTTCTTCTTGTCCCATCATCATCAGATATCCTTTTAAGAAAAGGTCGATGTTTCCATCTAGAACAGCATCTGTATTACCAGTTTCTACGCCGCTACGTACATCTTTTATGAGCTTGTAAGGATGTAATACGTAATTGCGTATTTGTGATCCCCACTCAATGGCTTTCTTATCTGCTTCTATCGCATTACGGGCTTCCATTTGCTTACGTAGTTCAAGTTCATATAACTGCGAGCGTAACATTTGTAATGCTTTTGCACGGTTGTCGTGTTGTGAGCGCGAGTCTGAACAAGAGATTTGTATACCCGTAGGGTGGTGGGTAAGTTGGACCTTAGTCTCAACCTTGTTTACATTTTGCCCTCCAGCACCAGAAGATCGAGCGGTTACAATATCATAGTCTGCTGGGTTAATTTCTATCTCGATACTATCATCTACAAGTGGGTATACATACACCGATGCAAATGAAGTATGGCGTTTTGCATTACTGTCAAAAGGGGAGATGCGCACCAGTCTGTGTACACCGTTTTCACCTTTAAGCCATCCAAAAGCAAAGTCTCCTTCTATCTCTAGCGATACGGTTTTTATACCCGCTACATCACCTTCTTGAAAGTTAAGCTCTTTTACTTTCCAGCCTTGTTTTTCTGCATACATTAAGTACATACGCATAAGCATAGATGCCCAGTCGCAACTCTCTGTACCACCGGCTCCGGCGGTAATCTGTAAGACACAGCTTAGCTCATCACCCTCTTCTGAGAGCATATTTCTAAACTCGATATCTTCTATAAAAGCAGCTGCCTTGTCGTAACGATCTTGCACATTCTCTTCGGGAGCTTCTCCTTCTTTTGCAAATTCATACAAGACTTCAAGGTCCTCTATAAAAGTTTGAGCATCCTCATAATCTGTCACCCATTTCTTTTTAGAACGTAAGGTTTTCATAAAGGCCTCAGCCTCTTTTGGGTCGTTCCAGAAATTTGGGTCAAAGGTTTTTTCTTCTTCGTTTTGTATCTCGATACGTTTGCGATCTACGTCAAAGATATCTCCTTAAGCCGTCTACGCGCTCTTGGAGTGATTTTATGTGATCTGTTGTAATCATATGTTTCCCAGAAAGTGGTGTGTTTAAATTGATAATGTATGTAGTAAGAAACCAAGTGATGTTAATTGTTGAGGTTACGCTTTCGCGAAAGCGTACTCATTACTCATCTAGTAAATCCGGTCTTCTTTCTTTTGTTCTTTGGTATGCTTGTTCTTCTCGCCATTCTTCAATTTTAGGAGTGTTACCACTCGTTAAAATCTCAGGAACTTTCCAGCCTTTATATTCTGCTGGGCGTGTGTAAATAGGTGGAGCGAGTAATCCATCTTGAAAACTATCTGTAAGCGCCGAAGTCTCATTACCTAGCACGCCAGGAATTAATCGTATCACCGCATCGCAGAGTATAAGAGCGCCAAGCTCTCCACCACTTAAAACGTAGTCTCCTATGGATATTTCTTTGGTTATAAAATGATCTCTCACTCGCTGATCTACTCCTTTATAATGACCGCACAAAATGATGATATTTCCTTTGAGAGAGATGGTATTTGCCATCCCTTGGTCTAAGGTCTCGCCATCTGGTGTCATATAGATCACCTCATCATAATCACGCTCAGATTTGAGCTTAGAGATACATTTATCTATAGGCTCAATCTGCATTACCATTCCCGCACCTCCACCAAACTGGTAGTCGTCTACTTGCTTATAATTTGTATCTGTGTAATCACGTAGATTATGAAACTGCACATCTACTAATCCTTTTGCAATAGAGCGCTGCATTATAGAAGCCTCAAAAGGGCTTTTGAGTAAATCTGGTACAACGGTAATGATATCTATTCTCATAATCTTAATAAGGTTGAGCTATTGTAATTGGGGTATTATACTAGCGAGCCCAAAAGTAATGTAAATCGGGGTCTTTATTAAATCCTAGGCGCTCATAAAGTTGTTGAGCAGGGTTTGTAGTCTCAGTTTGTAAAACGATGCCTTTTTGCAGTAACGATACGCATAGTTCTTTTGCGCTGTTTATGAGTAATGTACCTATACCTTTTCCACGGTGAGTTGGGGTTATATATAAATCATTAAGCAGCAGCATGCGCTCCATGCTCACAGATGAGAAAAGTGGGTAAAGCTGAGTAAATCCTACGGCCTCCGTTTCTTCCCTGTCATGAAAGGCTATAAAAATAGTACTCTCATTATGGGTAAGCCTTTCCGTTAGAAATGCGCCTGCCCCTTCAAGGTCTGATGCTTGTCTATAAAACTGTCTATACCCGTCAAACAGTGGTGTTATGATGTCTAGGTCTTGTAAGGTGCCTTTGCGTATATGCATAAAAAAAATCTGTACTACAAAGTACAGATTTTTTGATTTTCTTAAAAATAAGCAGACTATCCTTTTGCAGACTTGAGTGCTTTATTACGCTCGTCTTGAAGCTGGCGTCCTAGTTTTTGTTCTTTTTCTAGTGCTTTGCGACGGTACTCATCAAACTCAACTTCTGTTTCATCAAGTTTGTGTTGTGCTTCTTTAGTGAGTACGTTGCTGCTTCTAAATTTGAAAATAAAAAACACAAGTCCAAGTAATAGAAGTCCAATAATACTCCACATCATGGTCTGGTAACTTCCTTTGCTCATCTGGATTCCAAAGAAGTTTATAGAGTCTTTTTCCTCTTCAGTTTCTGTAAGTGTTAGTTGTATTTTTTCTAAGTCGGCGCTTACTTTTGAGGCAGCTGTTTGCTGCTTATTCATTTCAGACTTAAGATTTTCTATTTCTGACTGCAATACATCAATACGTGCTTTTGCATTTTGTTGTAAGCGCGTCATTTTTACTTTATCAATAACCTTAAATTGCTGGTAGTTATTAGAACCCTCGATGACTTCGGTAAATTGTTCGTCTATTGTTTTAGTAGCATCTTGAGCATGTGTCACAGAAAATGACAGGAGGAATATAAAAGCAATTGCTCTAGTAAAAAATCTCATATAGGTTGTTGTTTAAATATAATTGCGGCTAAAATATAGCTTTAATGCTTGCCTCGGTTTACAAAAATACGTCAAAATATAGCTTTTGGACTTTTTTATTAAAAATTAAGAACCATCTCAATCACTTTAACTTTTTGCAAGGCATTTTGGTGTTAGTTATTTTAATGATAAAGCCACCTGGTGAGGTGGCTTTATGTATATGCTTAAGATTACTGTGAAGCAATCTCTCTTGTGTTTAGATCACGCTTTCGCGAAAGCGTAACAACTACAAGTATAATCTTAGTAATATGTAAATCTGCGCACCTTTGCTATGTACTTAGCAAGGCGTATAACTTGATGGCTATATCCATACTCGTTATCATACCAAACGTAGAGCACAACGTTTTTGCCGTCCTTACGTACTATTGTAGCATTACTATCATAAATACTAGGAGCAGATGATCCTATGATGTCGCTAGATACGAGTTCGTTATCAATAGAATACTTGATTTGCTCTACAAGAGCTCCTTCAAGCGCATATTTTTTAAGAAGCGTGTTGATTCCCTTTATGCTTGTTTTCTTATTGAGTTCGAGGTTAAGTATCGCAAGTGAACCGTTAGGCACAGGAACACGTATCGCATTTGAAGTAAGTTTTCCTTCAAAATGAGGAAGCGCTTTACTTACTGCAGCTCCAGCACCAGTTTCTGTAATCACCATGTTAAGTGCAGCAGCGCGACCTCTACGGTACTTGCTGTGCATGTTATCAACTAGGTTTTGATCGTTAGTATAAGCGTGTATCGTTTCTAGGTGTCCTGTTTGTACACCTAAAGTATCATCAATCGCTTTAAGAATAGGAGTAATGGCATTAGTAGTACAAGAAGCTGCAGAGAAAATATTGATTTCATCTGGGTTATTCTCTAGGTGGTTTACACCGTGTACAATATTAGGAATCCCTTTTCCAGGAGCAGTAAGAAGTACTTTAGCAGCTCCTTTGCTTACTAAATGTCTACTTAACTGTTCTTTGTCACGGAAGGCTCCAGTATTATCAATAATCAACGCATCGTTTATTCCATAGGCAGTATAGTCGATATCTTCTGGTGCATTTGCACTGATGAAGTTTACCGTAGTACCATTAATGATAAGTGCTTTGTTTTCTGCATCTATAGACACAGTTCCAGTAAAGTCACCATGTACAGAGTCACTTTTAAGAAGACTTGCTCTTTTTTCAAGAACTGTTTGATCTACAACACCACGAGTAACTACAGCTCTAAGACGTAGCTGACTACCTTTACCAGTGCGAGTCATTAACTCTCTTGCAACAAGACGACCTATACGTCCAAAACCGTAAAGAACAACATCTTTAGGCTCAATAGGAGTTACATTTTCGGCAGGCTTTAAGCGCTGCGCTACAAAACTAGTTGCATTTGCATTATCCTCTAGATGATATTCATAGGTAAGTTTACCAATATCAAGCTTAGACGGAGGAAGGTTAAGTTGCTTGATTGCTTCTGCGATTTCTACACTATCAAAAATTGAGATAGGCTTCCCTACAAAGGCACCTGCATACTCGTGTAAATCTAGAATCTGGCTCACGTTGCGATCCATTACTTGATTTCTAAATACTACAAGTTCTATGGCGTTGTCGTACCATAAATCACTAGCAATTTTAATAAATTCTACAGTTGCTCTACGGCGATCTGCTTGAAAGGATAGTTCTTTTTCGTACGTTTCTGATTGACTCATTACGATGTAGTTAAAAGGTTTGTTTTGGTTTTACGAAAATGTAAATTCACTTAAATTTTCGGCAAAAGTATATATTTTAAGTGGGTACGCAAACGATTTCGTTGTTGAATTTGATGTAAAAAAATAACCCCTCCGGTATGGAAGGGTTATTTGCTTTACGTGTGTTATGCTTAATCGAAGATAAAGCGGTTGCGTTCTCCTTTTTGGTCTACAAAAACGATGCTTACTGGCTCGTTTGCACTTTTATTTTTAAAGATGTTTTTTACGTCTTCAATTGAGTTTACCATTACGTCATCTATCTCTGAGATTACAAGACCCTCGATTCTATAACGTTTCATAGCTTCTGTGAGCGTCTGGCTTATTACTACGCCATTTTTGGCTTTGTATTTTGCAAGGTCTTTTGGCGACGCATTTTTAACTTGTATCCCTAATCGCTCAATGTCAAAAGTGATTGACTTTATTAATTTGACAGGTAGTGTCATTTTAGTATCGTCTCTTAATATTTCAACTTGAACAACATCATCAGGTCGCTTTGAATTAATGTATCCAGTGAGATCAGAAAATTTTGTAATATTAATATTGTCTAATTTCTTAATAATATCTCCAGTCATTAATCCTGCTTGTTCTGCGCCACTTTCAAACTCTACACCAGCTACATAAAAGCCTTCGGCAGTTTTTAGGTTTTCGGCTTTTGCAATTTCGGCTGTAAGTGTACCACCACTTACTCCCAATATTCCTTTTTGTACAGAACCAAACTGCATGATGTCTTCCATAATCTTACGAGCATTATTTGATGGTACGGCAAATGCGTATCCTACGTAAGATCCAGTTTGTGAGGTGATGGCAGTGTTAATACCAATTAACTCACCAAAGATATTCACCAAAGCTCCACCGCTGTTTCCAGGGTTGATAGCTGCATCTGTTTGTATAAAGGACTGGTAGTTTGCATCGCGCTCATCTATATCACGAGCTTTTGCAGATACAATCCCTGCGGTTACTGTAGAGGTTAAATTAAATGGATTACCTACGGCAAGTACCCATTCTCCTACTTTTGTGCCGTCACTATCGCCAAATGGGATATAAGGAAGTTCCTCACCAGCATCTATTTTTAATATTGCGATGTCTGCCTTTGCGTCTTTACCTACCACTTCTGCCATGAAGGTTTTGTTGTTGTTTAAAGTGACTTCAACTTCTGTAGCGCCATCTATCACGTGATTGTTTGTGATTATAAAGCCGTCGCCAGAGATGAT
Source organism: Dokdonia sp. R78006 (assembly GCF_042466145.1). NCBI lineage: Bacteria > Pseudomonadati > Bacteroidota > Flavobacteriia > Flavobacteriales > Flavobacteriaceae > Dokdonia > Dokdonia sp. R78006. Next base: position 2,229,108 of record NZ_JAXHBU010000001.1, read on the forward strand.
AACTCCACTTCCTGCACCTACAATGCCTTTATTTGCCTGGCCGCCTCCTCTCAGATATTCCATCATATTACGAGGCTGTCTATATTCTTGTACGTTTTTAACGTGTACAACTCCGTTTACCGTTCTTTCGGCGGCCTCTGTAAAGTCTACACCACTTGCAGCAGCAGTGAGTGCCTCATAATTGACCGGTTTATAGGTAGGTGTATTATCTATCTGAGTAGGGTAAGAAGCTACTTGTACTGGCTCCTCAATAAAAAGTTTATATGACCCTAGCGTTATTGCGCCTGCTAGTACGGCGATTAAAAGTGTTCCTGCGATTTTTTTCATAGTCCGTTGCATTTAATCAATAATCGTTAAAATTAAAAATTTAGTATTTCTACGGTTTCTATTTAACTGCCATTTAACACGAGAAACGAAATCGAGATTTGCTATTTTTGTCGTAATAAAGCATTAAAAATGACAATCCCATTTTCAAAATATCAAGGTACTGGCAATGATTTTGTAATCATAGATAACCGTACTCAGTACTTTCCCAAAGATGATACCAAACTCATCTCAAAGCTCTGTGACAGAAAGTTTGGCATAGGAGCAGATGGATTAATGCTGTTAGAAAATCATCCTTCGGCAGATTTTAGAATGGTGTACTATAATGCAGATGGTAATGAAAGTAGTATGTGTGGTAATGGTGGACGCTGTTTGGTAGCTTTCGCGAAAGCGTTATCTATTATAGAAAACAACGCAACCTTTGAAGCGATAGATGGTCTACACGAGGCAGGCATAGAAGGTGATATCGTGCAGCTGAAAATGCAGGATGTTTCTGAAATTAAGAAATATGCTGCTTACACATTTCTAGACACAGGCTCTCCACATCATATTGCAATGGTAGATGATGTAGAAAAAGTAAACGTAAAAGCTGAAGGTGCAGCATTGCGTTACGGTAGTTTATATGGTGAAGCGGGAAGTAATATCAACTTTGTACAGCAATTAGATAATGCTCATTTTGCAGTGCGCACCTATGAGCGCGGCGTAGAGGATGAAACGTTGAGCTGTGGGACAGGAGTGACAGCTGTTGCAATCGCAGCACATACAAATGGCTTAACCACTAGCAATAAAGTAGCGCTAGATGTACAAGGTGGGAAACTGTCCGTACAGTTTGAGAAAACTAATGATGGGTATTCTAATATCTATTTAATAGGTCCTGCAACATTTGTTTTTAAAGGAGAATGGCAATGAAGACATTGCAAGGCACCCACTGTTATTTAAGAGCACTAGAACCAGAAGATATTGATCACGTGTATCGTGTAGAAAATGATGAAGGTTTATGGAGTGTGGGAGAGACGCTTGTTCCGTTTTCTAAATATGTGCTCAAAGAATACTTAGCAAACAGCCACCATGATATCTTTGACGTACGTCAGCTGCGTTTAGTAATATGTGATAGTACTTCACATAGTTTTGTAGGTCTTATTGATGTATTTGACTTTGATCCACATAATTTAAGAGCAGGTATAGGTATTGTAATTGCTGGTGAAGAACATAAGAGAAAAGGTTATGCCACAGAGAGTATTAACCTTCTCAAAAATTACTGCAATACACATCTTAATTTACACCAACTGTATGCTAATATAGAAGAGGATAATAAGGCAAGTATCTCACTATTTGAAAAAGCAGGTTTTGAGTTAATAGGTATTAAAAAACAGTGGAGACGCAAACGCAGTCTCACTACAGGAAAAGAATCATATATAAACGAATTACTATACCAACACATATTCTAGATGTACATTAAAAAGATTTTATTACTTATAGTTGCCATAGGCATTGTTATAGGAGGTGTATTTGCTTATACAGTATACACTTCTATTTTTTCTGACAACACTGCGTTTAATAATGATCGTGCGCATTTATACATTGCAACAGGATCTGCTTTTAATGATGTGGTTGCAGATCTCTCGCCGCTTTTAAAAAACGAGGATTCCTTTATTACTGTAGCCGAAAAGAAAGGATATAATGAGAATGTAAGACCTGGTCATTACATTATAAAAAAGGGGATGAGTAATAATGAGATTATCAATACCATCCGTATTAAAAATACACCTGTAAAAGTGGCTTTTAATAACCAAGAGCGTTTACAAGATATGGCGGGTAGAGTAGCAACCCAAATAGAAGCAGATAGTACATCGCTTATTACAGCGATGCTAGATACAAACTTCTTGAGAGAGCATGACTTTAATAATGATACTGCACTCACCATGTATATTCCTAATAGCTACGAGTTTTTCTGGAACACGAGTGCAGAAGATTTTAGAGCAAGAATGCTTAGTGAGTACAAAAAATTCTGGAATGCCACGAGATTAGCCAAAGCTGAAGCGCTTAATCTAACTCCACAAGAAGTATACTCGATAGCAGCCATTGTGCAAAAGGAAACTGCCAAAACTGACGAAAGACCTAGAGTAGCCGGTGTGTATTTAAACAGACTTAGAGATGGTATAAAACTAGATGCAGATCCTACTGTTATTTATGCCGTAAAGAGAGAAAAGAATGATTGGGACATGGTAATAAAACGTGTGCTTTATAAAGATCTAGAAGTAGACTCTCCATATAACACTTATAGAAATAGAGGTATTCCTCCAGGGCCTATATTCATGCCAGATGTAACGGCTATCCAGGCCGTGCTCAATCCAGAAAAGCATAACTACTATTACTTTGTAGCAGATGTAGAAAACTTTGGATATCACAAGTTTGCTAAGACATTGTCACAACACAATGCAAATAGCGCTGCATACAGACGCTGGATCAACAATAAGGGTATCAATCGTTAAGTCCTTGTTAACTTTCATGTTAACAGGTATTAAATGATATTTCTAACACACTAAAGCTCCTTATATTGAAGTTGTTACCGTGATTCTCATAGAGACGCGGTTAACAGAAAATTCCTGTAACAGGAATATGTTCTTTTAATTACAATAGAATAATGGCAAGCCGCGCTTGCAAGCTCTTATGAGAATTACTAAAGATTAGATCACACTAAGTGGTCGGTAATTGTAAACTTTAATTCGATTCATTATATGAAGAGACGTTATTTACTATTAGTAGTATTGCTACCTGTGTTATTTATAATATCTACAGGTTTCATTGTAAAAGATGATAATGGCAATGCGATAGCCGCAATGTGGTTCAAAAACCAGGCAGATACTTTTGTAACTCCTACGCTTGAATCATTTGTACCCGATTTTCCAGGAGGATTTAATAGTCCAGTTCTGGGAACATCGTATATAGGCTTTAAGGAAGCTTTGGCTTTTAGTGAGTCCAGTGGTAATTATTTTGCAGTAAACAGACTTGGTTATAAAGGCAGATACCAGTTTGGTCAATCTACTCTTAAGTGGGTAGGTGTAGACAGTGCAAGAGATTTTATGAGCTCTCCAGCCATGCAAGAAAGTGCATTTGATGCGCTTGTTGCAAGGAATAAATATGTTTTACGTGAGTATATCAACGCCTTTGATGGTAAAACAATAGGAGGTCATAAAGTTACCGAAAGTGGTCTCATAGCTGCGGCACATTTATGCGGAGCTGGAAACGTTAAGAAATTTCTTGACTCTGGTGGTGAGGATGTATTTGCAGATGCAAATAATGTACCTCTCACATCTTATCTAAGTCGCTTTGGCAACTTTGATACATCAATTATCCCCGCAAATGCGTCGGCAAAAGCTACTTTATAATTACTAAAAACCCAGACACTAATAGGTCTGGGTTTTTTATAGCGCATTATTTAAGGATCTATATAGTTGAATGCCTTATGTTAAAGTAGTGTTATGTCTTGCTATTAAGGAAGTTTTCTGGTCTACTTTTGCGCTGTTATTGTATCGTCTAGTAGTGTAAATTGACGTTTTGAAGTGGGATTGATTGTAGAGAGGAGAGCGTTTTTAAGTCTGTTAGGTGTCGTAAGAGGTGTAAATAGCCTCGTAAATGCAAGTAAATGAGCACAGAACAGTGCTTTTGAGTGATTTGCCGATTAGGCTTGTCCATTACTTAAGATAGTTGTATTTTTGCGCGCCGAAATAGAGAGCACTTTAAGAAAGGTTTTAATTATGACCTTTTGGCGATCGAAAAGCAACCCTATGCTAAGAAACTTGACTAAAGTTACTGTATTACCTTTTATGTTAGGTATTCTGATGATTTCCCCAACATCTGACGAAACATATGATTTTACTCACTACGCTACAGATGGAACATCTCTAGATTATAGCGTTGCCCTTCCTAATGAAACTGAAGAAGTTCCATTTGTTTTTAACCCCACACCACTTACCGGAAAAAATTATACAGGTTTTAAAGAAGCACTTGCTTTTAAAGAATCGAGAGGTGATTACTTAACAATTAATCGTTTTGGTTACCTTGGGAAGTATCAATTTGGTGCATCCACTCTAGACCTTCTAGGTATTACAGATGGATCTGAGTTTTTAGAAGATCCGCTACTTCAAGAACAGGCTTTTTTATTAAATGCTTCCCGTAATAAATGGGTTCTTAGACGTGATATTAAGCGTTTTGAAGGACGATGGATTGCAGGAGTACGAGTGACGGAATCCGGTATACTTGCCGCAGCTCACCTTGCTGGACCTGGTAGTGTAAAGAAATTTTTAAGATCTGGTGGAGAAATAGGTTTTGCAGATGCCTTTGGGACTAACATACGTAGCTATATGAAGCGATTTTCTGGTTATGATGTGTCTAATGTAAAAGCAGTAAAATATCCATCTATTGACAAATTAACGGCTAGTCTATAAAGTATATAGCTTAGTGTAAGAATATATAAAACATCCAGTATCGTATAGATGCTGGATGTTTTTTTTTACGCTTTCGCGAAAGCGTAATTACTCACACTTAAAACTCTGTCATTGTAGGTGTATTACTAGACAGAAACAAGAAGCTACCATCTTTAAAAGGTTGTAAAATGTCAGTTTGTCACTTATGTCGTTGTGGTACTTTTTTCGCTTTAAGCGAGAAAGAATTATTACAAATCAAAACACATATAACATGTCAACAGGAAAAATTAATGTATCGGTAGAGAATATCTTTCCGCTTATTAAAAAGTTCTTATATAGTGATCACGAGATTTTTCTCCGTGAGCTCGTTTCAAATGCAACAGATGCAACACTTAAACTAAAGCACTTAACTTCAATAGGAGAGGCTAGTGTAGATTATGGAAATCCTAAAATTGAGATTAAGATTGATAAAGAAGGAAAGAAACTTCACATTATCGATCAAGGCCTTGGTATGACACAAGATGAGGTTGAAAAGTACATCAACCAACTAGCATTTTCTGGAGCAGAGGAGTTTTTAAATAAGTATGAAGAAGGAGCAAAAGACACTGGAATTATAGGTCATTTTGGTCTAGGTTTCTACTCTGCTTTTATGGTAGCATCTACCGTAGAGATTATCACAAAGTCTTATAAAGACGAGCCAGCAGCACACTGGACGTGTGACGGTAGCCCTAACTTTACACTTGAAGCGGCAGATAAAACAGATAGAGGAACAGAAATCATACTACACATTGCAGATGATAGCTTAGAGTTTCTTGAAGAAAACCGCATCTCTGGATTACTAGCAAAGTATAACAAGTTTATGCCAGTGCCAATTAAGTTTGGTATGAAGACAGAAACACTTCCTAAGCCAGAAGATGCAAAGGAAGAAGATCCAGCACCTACACAAGAGGTTGATAATATTATCAACAACCCAGAACCAGCATGGACTAAGCAACCTGCAGATCTAGAGGATGAGGATTACAAGAACTTCTACCAAGAATTATATCCATCACAATTTGATGAGCCATTATTCAACATTCACTTAAATGTAGATTATCCTTTTAACCTAACAGGAATTTTATACTTCCCTAAGTTAGGACAGGATATGAACATGCAAAAGGATCGCATACAGTTATATCAAAACCAAGTTTTTGTAACTGATAATGTAGAAGGTATTGTACCAGATTTCTTAACAATGTTACGCGGAGTGATAGACTCTCCAGATATTCCACTTAACGTATCACGTAGCTATTTACAAGCAGATGGTGCCGTAAAGAAAATCTCTGGTTACATCTCACGAAAAGTAGCAGATAAGCTTAAGTCATTATTTAATAGTGATCGAGCAGACTTTGAGAAGAAATGGAATGACATTAAACTTGTAATCGAGTACGGAATGTTATCTGAAGATAAATTCTTTGAAAAAGCAGATAAGTTTGCTTTATATCCTACAGTAGATGATTCTTACTTTACATGGGAAGAGCTTGAAGCAAAAATTAAAGACAACCAGACGGATAAGGATGGTAAAATGGTAGTGCTTTATGCAAGTGATAAAGATGCACAACACTCATACATAGAAAGTGCAAAGGCAAAAGGATATGAAGTTTTATTACTAGATACTCCTATCGTACCGCACTTAATCCAAAAGCTTGAAACAAGTAAAGAGAACGTGAGCTTTGTACGTGTAGATGGAGATCACATCAATAATCTTATCAAGAAAGACGAAGAAGAGATTTCTAAACTTTCTGACGAGGAGATGGAAACTGTAAAAACTACCATTACAGAAGCGATAGGGACTACTTCTTATACGGTTCAAGTAGAAGCGATGGACAGTAACGCTGCACCATTTATCATTACACAACCTGAGTTTATGCGTCGTATGAAAGAGATGCAGCAAACTGGCGGTGGCGGTGGTATGAACATGTTTGGTAATATGCCAGAGATGTACAACCTCGTAGTAAACGGTAACCATGCACTTGTGTCAGAAATTCTCAATGCAGATTCAGAAGACACTAAGAAGCGTTTAATCACGCAATCATTTGATCTAGCAAAGCTTTCTCAAAACCTCCTTAAAGGAGAGGAGCTTACTAGCTTTATCAAACGTTCTTACGAGATGATTAAATAATTTTACTCGATATTATTTATATCTAGTAAGAAGTAAATTTTATAAAAGCCACTTTTCATTTATGGAAAGTGGCTTTTTGATTTTATAAAAGCGTAACTTTTTAAGTAGCTTACCGTCCTATGAGATAGTAGCGCAATAACTTCACTTGTTATTTTGCAAACGACTACATTTAATAAATAAAAAACATCATGTCACTTACTCCTTCTACCATGCTCGATCTGGGTACAAAAGCTCCAGAATTTCAACTTATAGATACAGTTACAAATCAGCTGTGTAGTTACCACGACATAAAAGGAGAACGCGGTACCGTGGTGATGTTTATATGTAATCACTGTCCTTTTGTTGTTCATGTGATAGACGAGATTGTACGTATCGCAAATGATTACCGCGTGTTAGGTTTTGGGTTTGTTGCCATAAGCAGTAATGATATTCTTAAGTATCCGCAAGATGGGCCAGAGATGATGTGGCAAAATGCTCGTAAAAATAACTTCACATTTCCTTATCTACTTGATGAAACGCAAGAGGTAGCAAAAAACTATAAGGCGGCATGTACTCCAGATCTCTATGTCTTTGGACCTAATGACAAGTTAGTATATCGCGGTCAGCTAGATAATAGTCGTCCGGGTAATGGAATTCCTGTAAATGGACGTGACCTTAGAGAGGCGCTAGATAATATATTCAATAGTAAGCCCCAATCTACCCTCCAAGAGCCAAGTATGGGTTGTAACATCAAGTGGAAATCATAAATAGTGTAGTGGGATTAGTACGCTTTCGCGAAAGCATGACTCAATAAATTTATCTTTTAAAATTCTTAAATATCAGTAAACGTTAGGGTCGCAGTCTAGAAGTAAGCCGAAAGTAAAGATCGCAAAATCAAAGTGGTGCCACTTAAAATTAAGTTTTTAGGTGCTAGATTTTTTGCTCTCCCTTTTTCTGCTATTTTTACGTAAATCCTAGACTATTGGAAATTTTAGAAAATCTGCGCATCTTAGACGGTATCGACATTTTGCTCGTTGCTACCTTGATGTTTTACTTATACAGGCTCGTTAAGGGAACGGTAGCTATAAATATCTTTATAGGTATTGTGGTGATTTATCTTATCTGGCAACTCACAGTACTTCTCAAAATGGAAATGCTTAGTACTATACTAGGGCAGTTTATAGGAGTTGGTATGTTTGCGCTCATTGTAGTCTTCCAGCAAGAAATCAGGAAATTTTTATTACTCATAGGAAGCACAAACCTCACCAAGGGCGGACTATTTAAGAATTTTAATTTTTCAAAAAAAGAAGGTGTTCTTAATTTAGATATTCATGCAATTCTAGGAGCTTGTGAGAATATGAGTAACACCAAGACAGGTGCACTTATCATAATAAGGAGAGCAACGAGTCTAGAATTTGTAAAAGATACGGGTGACCGTATGGAGATTGAGGTAAACAGACCTATTATAGAAAGTGTTTTTTATAAGAACTCTACGTTACACGATGGTGCAATGATTATTGAGGATAATAAAATAACAGCAACTCGTGTAATTTTACCAGTAACTCAAGAACGCAATATTCCATTACGCTTTGGACTTAGGCATCGTGCTGCAGTAGGAATCACAGAAAAGACAGACGCACTTGCTCTAGTGGTAAGTGAAGAAAGTGGTGCTATAAACTATATAAAGGATGGTGAATTTGTGCTTTTTGATACCATAGATGAGCTGCGTGTTTTATTAGAACAAGAATTAATGTAACGCCATGTCTAAGAAACCATCAGATAATAGTAAGCTAGATAAAAAGAGTAGTAAGCTTGCTAAAAAAAGCAGAGATGTCCTCGTAGTTTCTGACCACTGTAAAAACTGCGGAACCCCAGTACAACTAGACCAGCGATTCTGTTCTCATTGTGGAGCAAAGCGCATGTATAATAGGCTCAACACCCGTAATCTTCTAGAGGACTTCACAGAGCGTTTTCTCAATATTGAGAATGTATTCTTAAAAACGTTTATCGTATTATTTACCGCACCAGAAGATGTAATCCATGGCTATGTAGAAGGTCTTAGAAAAAGATACATGTCTGCCTTTGGATATTTTGCTGTAGCACTTACAATAACGAGTGTCTATACCTTTTTCTTTAGAAATTGGTTTATTGATTCTGAGAGTTTCTCTGAGTTTTCAAATGGATTTGCTAGCGGATTCAAATCCCCTGATACTACAGTATTAAATGATTACTTGGACTTTGTGTTTGATTATCAAAGTCTCTTTAGTTTTCTATGTATTCCGCTGTATGCTGTGATTTCAAAATTGGTTTTTTGGAACTATAAGCAGTATAATTTTATAGAGCATGTTGTCATCTATTTATACACCTATTCTCAGGTTCAGATTTTGATGTCTGTGCTTGGTATGCTCTTCATCTGGTCAAATATGGCGCAAGTGATTTTAGGAGTAGTGACTAGTGTATTTCCAATAATTTATACGATTTATGTACTCTATAGAATATTTGACTTAACAATCGAAAAGGCTATACTTAAAACTATATTATTTCTTGCCATACTATTACCGCTATCATGCCTTTTCATGAGTGCCGTGGGCGGGATTATGTATGCTACAGGTATGCTTGACGAATTTGTAGCAGATGTAAAACAGCAATCTGAGTTAGCCAGAGCAGCTCGAGAAGCCGCTGTAAAAGCAAAGGACTCTATACGTGTAGATAGTGTCAAAGCAGCTGTGCAAATCGTAAAAGATACGCTCAACTAATCTCTTAAATATTAAAACCAACCTATGTCTAAGTTATCTCGCGCTGAGAAAAAATCTTTAAAAAAGAAACAGAACCAACTAGAAGTAAAGGATACCTGTGTAAACTGCGAGCAATTTATAGCACTAGATCAAAGGTTTTGCTCACACTGTGGTGGTAAGCGTATTTATAATAAACTCACGTGGCGTAACTTACTAGAAGACTTTGTAGATCGATTTTTTAATCTAGAGAATTCCTTTATCAAAACGTTTGTTGCAATGTTTCGCCAGCCAGAAGATGTGATAGGTGGTTACATAAATGGAATGCGCAAGAAGTACCTTCCTGCTTTTAGTTACTTTGCGATAGCGATAACCTTGAGTGGATTTTATTCATTTATATTAAAAGGTTGGTTTCTTGAGGAATTTATATCTGCTCAATCTAGCTTCTATGGAGTAGATATGGCAAGTGCTCAAGTGGAAATGACTGAGACCGTTACAAATACCATGATGGAATATCAGTCCATATATATGTTTCTTAGTATTCCTATTATGGCGCTTATATCTAAACTCGTATTTTGGAACTATAAGAATTACAATCTAGTTGAACACTTTGTAATATACTTGTATACATATTCTCATATATCAATAATATCCGTTACTCTTAACCTATTGGTTATTTGGAATACGACACTACTTTTTGCATTTAGTTTTGTAACTATATTCCTATTATTTGTATTTACCGTTTATGTGTTGAAACGACTATATCAATTAGATAGCGCCAGTGTGATTTTGAAGAGCTCCTTGTTTTTAGTCATTATACTAGCGTTCTCTTGCTTTTCAATTATTCCTCTTATGATATATGGAGCAGCGCAAGGTGTCAAGATTGCCAAAGGGGAGAAGTTAGACATTGATGAAAATTCATTTATGGGCAATATGATGAAGCCAGCTCTTGAGCAAGCAGAACGTAGAAAAATCAAAGACTCCATAAAAAAAGACAGTCTCAAACGTTTAGAGTATGAGCTAGAGATCACTCCAGATATGATTAAAAATAGACCTCAGTAGGTATACGCTTTCGCGAAAGCGTAACAACAATAAGTTTTCTCACAAATATCTCTTAAACGAGTAGTGATTGTTAGTATATATAAGGTACTTTGATAGACGCAGCATAAGATAATATATGAAACTATTTAAAAAAGAATTTACCAATAATGAGATTCTATTCTATGTAAGGCGTGCCTTGTGGATTCTCTTTGCGTGGATGCTGGTTGCAAATATTATTTTTCTTTATGACTACGCAACACTCGTATCTGCAGATGCACTTACATCAGATTTTGATTTTGAAGTTTCCTTTAAGGCAAACTTACTGGTGTCTATCATGGCAGGTTTAATAGGAGGTATTTTTACCGTTAATATTATGGAGCTGTGGTTACGTAAATATGCTTTTTGGAGAGCACTTATTTACATCACGTTGCTCTATGTCATTATAGCGTTTATTGTAGGTACGGTTGGTGCATATTACTATTATGCAGATTACCTAGGCTTACAACTTACTAGTGACTTACTTTATGACCGCGTGATTTCCTTTTATACCGAGCACATATTCATCAAGAATTTTGTGGTGTGGCTGTTTATTGTCATTCTAACGCTTATCATCCTTATGATTAATGATAAGTATGGTCCAGGCGTTTTTCCAGATTATTTGATGGGGCGTTATTTTCATCCTAAAACTGAGACGCGCATTTTCATGTTTGCAGATATAAGAGATGCCACCAGAATCGCCGAAAAACTAGGAGAACAAGAATATTTTAATTTCTTAAAAGACTTCTTTAACGATATTGCTCCAGCTATTATGCAAACTAAGGGCGAGGTTTACCAGTATGTAGGCGATGAGGTTGTGATTACCTGGAAGATGAAGAACGGTGTGAAAAATGCAAATGCCTTGCGCTGTTATTACCGTATGAAGAATATCATTTACAAGAAATCTATAAAATATTACAAGCGCTACAATGCCTTGCCAGATTTTAAAGTTGGCTTTCATTATGGCCAAGTTACAGTAGGGGAGCTGGGTAAAATAAAGAGAGATATTGCCTTTTCTGGAGACGTACTTAATACTACGGCACGTATCCAGAGCATGTGTAATGAGAAGGGTGTTGATATACTCGCGTCAAAAGCATTTGCAAGTATACTACCTAAGTTGCCAGGCACTACACGAGTAGTATCTATGGGTGAGGAGCTTCTTAAAGGTAAAAAGGAGGAAGTATCGCTAGTGACTTTTGAGCAAGGTAATGTGAATTAACTATTGCACACTATATAAGCTTTCGCGAAAATGTGCTCAACAGATTAATAGTCAGAACTAGCTAGCCTCTGCTTGTGTAAACTGTACTTCATACAGATTGCGGTAATGTCCATCTTCCTTAGCGAGAAGTTCTTTGTGTGTTCCTTGCTCGATGATTTTACCTTTTTCCATTACAATAATTTGATCTGCTTTTTTAATAGTAGCAAGACGGTGTGCAATCACAATGGAAGTTCTTCCTTTAGTAATTTTATTAATCGCTTTTTGGATTAACTGCTCGCTGTGTGAGTCTACAGATGAAGTAGCTTCATCAAGAACAAGAATTGAAGGATTGCTCACATATGCTCTTAAAAAAGCAATAAGCTGTCGCTGGCCGCTAGAAAGCATAGAGCCACGCTCTTTTACATTATAGTGATATCCGTCAGGAAGGCTAGAAATAAATTTATGAACGCCAATAGTTTTTGCACTTTCTATCACTGTTTCCTCAGAAATGTCAGGATTGTTAAGCGTGATATTGTTTAAGATAGTGTCGGCAAAAAGGAATACGTCTTGTAGCACGACAGCAATCTCATTTCTTAGATTGTTTAGTTTTATGTCTTTAATATCTGTTCCGTCTAGTAATATCTTACCGCTATCTATCTCATAAAATCTACTAAGTAAGTTGATAATAGTAGATTTTCCAGCTCCCGTAGATCCTACAATAGCAATGGTTTGTCCTGGTGCTGCGGTGAGTGATATTCCTTTGAGTACCTCTTCATTCTCTACATAAGAAAATCTAACATCTTCAAAGTCTATTTTACCTTGTACGTTATTAAGTTCTAGAGTTCCTATGTCTTGTATAGAAGACTGTGTGTCTAAAATGCCAAAAACACGATTTGCAGCAACCATTCCCATTTGTAAGGTGTTGAATTTATCTGCGATCTGTCTAAGTGGTGTAAAAAGCATCTGGATATAGCTTATAAATGCTGTTATTAATCCTATGGTGATGACATCACTTTGCGCAGCTTTAAGACCACCATACCATACAATAAGACCTATGGTGACAGAAGTACATATCTCTGCAATAGGGAAGAAGATAGAGTTGTACCATACCGTCTTATTCCACGCATCCATGTGTTTTTTATTAATGGCTTGGAATTTTTTATGCTCTATAGCTTCACGGTTAAAAATCTGTACGATTTTCATCCCAGTCACACGTTCTTGTACAAAAGTGTTGAGGTTTGCTACTTGCGTGCGTACTTCCTCAAAGGCAACTTTCATAGCTTTTTGAAATACACGTGTTGCATATAAAATTACTGGAAAAACAGCAAGTACAATAAGGGTAAGTCTCCAGCTCTCATAAAACATAAATGCCAGCACAACACTCATCTTCAATAAATCTGCAATAATCATAAAGAGACCTTGAGAGAAGATACTTGAGATGGTCTCAATATCACCTACGGCTCTAGTAACTAATCTTCCCACTGCCGACTTGTCAAAATATTGCATCTTGAACGTAAGCATGTGATCAAAGAGTTTTACTCTTATATCCTTAATTACTTGTTGCCCTATCCAGTTAGAAAAATAAATAAATAGCAGTTGAAATAAAACCTCACCAAAAAGTACAGCGGCCATGAGCCTCATATAAAAGAATAAGTCATCACTAGATCGTTGAGATATCCCTAAATCTATGGCGTTTTTAAGGAAATATGGGCGTAGTGCAGCACAAAGTGAGAGTACTACGGCAGCTATAGCAGCTATATATAATCTACTGCGATACGGTGTCGTAAAAGCGAGTAGACGTTTAAATAATTGCGTATCAAAAGCTTTTCCTTTAGTCTCTGCCATGATCTTTATAAATTGTTTCTGGGTATAAAATCTCTGTTAAGTATAAACCGCGTCCAGGAACTGATTTTCCTGCCTGTGATCTACTTTTACCAGTTATTACCTCGTGCATCCATTTAATGTCTCTCTTTCCTTCGCCTATTTCTAGTAAAGTACCTACAATGGCTCGTACCATATTACGTAAAAATCTATTTGCTGTAATATGAAAATGATACTCATCCTCGGTCTCTATCCACGTTGCACGTGTAATATCACAAAGATAGGTGTTCACGTCAGTATTTGATTTAGAAAAACACTCAAAATCACTATAGTCAAGCAGGATCGCTGCCGCCTTATTCATAGCTTCAATATGCACTTCATTCCGTACTGTTGGGGCGTGATCTGATGTAAATGGGTTTTTTTCTTTCCCTATGCGATACACATAAGACCTACTAGTGGCGTCAAAACGTGTATGTGCTTTGTCTGCCACTTGAAAAATGCGTTTAAAGGCTATATCTTTTGGTAAAAGACGATTGAATTTATGGGTAAGTTTTTCTATGCTTTCTTGAGTAGTAAACTGCTCGCCATCCCAATCAAAATGTGCATACATCTGTGTGGCATGCACACCAGCGTCAGTGCGTCCAGCACCCATGATTTGGACTGGTTTTCTCAAAATCATAGATAGTGCCTTCTCTATCGTTTCTTGCACGGTAACGGCATTAGGTTGACGCTGCCAGCCGTGGTAGTGTTTTCCAAAGTAAGAAAGCTCGATAAAATAACGCACTGTGTTGTATTTTTGTGGCAAATATACGCTTTCGCGAAAGCGCACTCAAATGAAAAAGATACTCCTACTAAGCGATACACATAGTTACATAGATAATCATATCTTGGGTCACGTCGATTGGGCAGATGAGGTCTGGCATGCGGGTGACATAGGTGACTTAAAAGTAACAGACGCTATATCAAAACGGAAACCGCTACGAGCTGTTTTTGGAAATATAGATGATACCGAGGCACGACAAGAATTCCCGCTCAATAATAGGTTTACTTGTGAAGGGGTAGATGTTTTGATTACTCACATAGGCGGTTATCCAGGAAGATATTCGCCAGCAATACGCGATGAGATATATAGTAACCCACCTAAGCTGTTTATTTGCGGGCATAGTCACATCTTAAAAGTGATGCCAGATAAAAAAAGAGGCCTCTTACATATGAACCCAGGAGCAATAGGAAAACATGGTTTTCATAAAGTGCGCACCATGCTTAGATTTACGGTTCATGCAGGCAAGATTGAGAATCTTGAGGTGATTGAGGTAGCGCGGTAGCTGTTGCTCTTAGCTATTGATAATCAATTTGTAAGACTTGCAAGTTAAGCCTTGTATTACTTGAAGCTGACAATGTGGAGGTTTGTAACATTTTCGCGCAAGCATATTTGCCTTCCCACTAGTAAATAGTATCTTTGCAGCTCATTAAAAATAAGGATAATGAAAGACGGAATTTACGCAAAGATACATACGCCAAAAGGCGAAATCATTTTAAAATTAGAGCACGAGAAGACACCAGGAACGGTAGGAAACTTTGTGGCGCTAGCAGAAGGAAATCTTGAGAACTCACAAAAGCCTCAAGGAACTCCATATTATGACGGATTAAAATTTCACCGTGTAATTCCTGATTTTATGGTTCAAGGTGGTTGCCCACTAGGAACAGGAACTGGTGATGGAGGATACAAATTTGATGACGAGATTCACCCAGACTTAAAGCATGATGCTCCAGGAAAACTTTCTATGGCAAATGCAGGTCCTGGAACAAACGGAACTCAGTTTTTTATTACACACATCCCTACAGATTGGTTAGACGGTAAGCACACTGTTTTTGGAAACGTTGTAGAAGGACAAGAAGTTGTAAATGCAGTGGCTCAAGGTGATGAGATGACAAAAATCGAAATCATTAGAGTAGGAGCAGAGGCAGAAGCATGGAACGCAGTTGAAGCTTTTAGAACTTTTGAAGGTTCAAGAACAAAACGTGTTGAAGAAGAAAAAGCTGCACAAGCTGCAGAAATTGAAGCGCTAGCAACTGGTTTTGAAACTACAGCTAGTGGACTACGCTACCAGATTATACAAAAAGGTACTGGTGCAAAAGCAGAAAAAGGTAAAACAGTTTCTGTACACTATAAAGGAGCACTTCCTGATGGGACTGTGTTTGACAGCTCATTTAAAAGAAACCAACCTATTGACTTTCAATTAGGAGTAGGGCAAGTAATTCCAGGATGGGATGAAGGTATTTCTTTATTAAACGTAGGAGATAAAGCACGCTTAGTAATTCCTTCAGATTTAGGATACGGAAGCGCTGGTGCAGGTGGAGTAATTCCTCCAAATGCAACGCTTGTGTTTGACGTAGAGCTTGTTGCTGTAAAGTAATTAGTTTTTGAAATATATTTAAAAAGGTCTGACGTGCGTCAGACCTTTTTTTATGGAATTGAGTCAATAATGCTTTGTATCGCAAAGCTTTGCTATTTTTGATGATATGGAAACACTACAATATCCTATAGGAAAATTTCAAGCACCTGCGCAAATTACTCAAGAGCATCTCACAGCGTGGATTGATACTTTAGACCAATTACCAGCTAGACTACGAGCCCTCACAAAGGATTTAAGTGATGAGCAATTAGATACTCCATACAGACCAGAAGGATGGACGGTAAGACAAGTGGTGCATCACCTAGCAGATAGCCACCACAATAGTTACATACGTTTTAAATGGGCACTTACAGAAGATAATCCTGTGATTAAGGCGTATGATGAGAAGGCATGGACATTGCTGCCAGATCTAGAAGCATCACCTATAGAATGGTCTTTGCGACATCTTGAGGTGATCCATCATAAACTGGTGCAATTACTAAAAGTAATGACAGAAGCACACTATAAAAGAACCTTCACGCACCCAGACGGAAATAAAGTAGTAACCTTAGAAGAAAACCTAGGACACTACGCATGGCATAGTAATCATCACTATGCGCATATTGAAAACTTAGTGAAAAGGAGCAATTGGTAGCGATATTTAGAACACATAAAAAAGTCCCACATAGAGAACTATGTGGGACTTTTCTTTGACAGCAATGTACTAGTTACAAGTAATTACCATTTTATGATGGAGCTGGCCCAAGTGAACCCACTTCCAAAGGCAGCAAGGACAACAGTGTCACCTTCTTTAATTTTTTCATTTTCCCAAGCTTCTGTGAGCGCAATAGGAATAGAAGCTGCGGTTGTGTTACCGTATTTCTGGATATTGTTGTAAACCTTATCATCACTCAGCTTAAATTTTTTCTGCACAAACTGCGAGATGCGTAAGTTGGCTTGATGAGGGATAAGCATGTCAATATCTTCTACTTGTAAGTTGTTTTTTTGTAATCCTTCCATAATAACTTCAGAGAAGCGTACTACGGCATTTTTAAATACAAATTGCCCGTTCATGTGTGGATAATATGGAATATCCTCTTGCGGATTGGTCTCTATAAGCTCTGGAACCCATTGCTCTGTGCTTGGCCCTTTAAGAGAAAGCTCAAGTGCATGCTCACCTTCACTATGTAAATGAGAAGAAAGAATACCTTTACTGTTATCCTCTTCACGAGAAAGTACTGCCGCACCTGCACCGTCACCAAATATGACAGAAACACTACGGCCACGAGTAGTAAAATCTAATCCTCCACTATGATTTTCTGACCCTATGACAAGTACATTCTTATACATGCCAGATTTTATAAACTGATCTGCTGTTGCAAGGGCATATATAAATCCAGAACACTGGTTACGCACATCTAGTGCAGGAACCGTTTCCATACCCATCAAGTGTTGTACTTGAACACCACATCCAGGGAAGTAATAGTCTGGACTAAGCGTTGCAAAAACAATCATGTCGATATCCTTGTTTGTCAAGCCTGCACGTTCTATTGCGATTTCGGCAGCTTTTACACCCATTTTGGCAGTAGAGTTGCCATCACCTTTTTTTATATGTCTTCTTTCTTTTATACCCGTACGTTCTTGGATCCATTCATCATTAGTATCCATCAGTTTTGATAGATCATCATTTGTTACGACGTTTTCGGGAACGTATTTACCAAGACCGGTAATTTTAGAATTATACATAGTGTGTGATGTGTGTTTGAAAGAGGGTTTTGTGAGTAGATACGCTTTCGCGAAAGCGTATTAATCAATTTCTCGGGTGTAAAGATACTTTTTTACACGGCGGAGATAAAGCGTAAATGTGTCAATTGCTATGCACGCATAGTTTAATGACATGAAGACATAAAAAAGAGCGCCCGACTAAAAGCGCTCTTTTAAAAAACAACCTAACCAATAAAGTACCGTAAAAGATTACGGTACACTTATTACCGTTTATGCTACAGAATCTGTAGCGATATAATTTTTAAAATTATTGACCTTAATTTGTGCCTTTAAGTCATGCATCAAATTATAAAGTCCAAAGAATGTTCTGTTTATATACAAGAAGTGCTTACTTCCTCTATTTCCATTCATTTTGCGTATTTCTGTATCCTTACTGTACTTCTCACTCAGCACTGCTATTTGATCAAAAAAGGTACTGTCTCTAAAATCAAAATCTTCTTGTTGCATGGGTTGTGTAAATAAACTCAACATCTCGTGGAAGAGTGCCGAAAAGAATGTTACAGTATCTGCATCATCATCTTTTCTCAGTATTTCTAGCTGATAAAGTTTCTCTTCAAAAACAGCAGGATTATTAATATTTGCAGGCTCTGCTAGTTCGAAATAAGGAATATAAAAGTCTTCTGGAACATGCTTAATACATCCAAAGTCTATTGCGATAAGATTATTATCATTATCTACCATAAAATTTCCAGGATGCGGATCTGCATGTATACGTTTGAGCACATGCATTTGATACATGTAGAAATCCCATAATGCTTGTCCTAATTTATTGGCAGCTTCTTGATTAGTATTATGTGCTACAAATTCGCTCAGGTGCTCGCCATCCATCCAGTCCATAGTAAGGATGCGCTCGCTTGATAACTTTTCGTAATACTTAGGAAAAGTAAGATTAGGTATTGCTGCACAGTCTTCTGTCATGGCGATACTTTGGGCAAGCTCAAGGTTATAATCTGTTTCCTCGAGAAGCTTGTCTTCTATCTCTTTAAAGAATTTTTCTTTTCCTTCACCTTGAAGATTAAACATCTTTTTTGCAATAGGTTTTACTAATGCCAGATCACTACTGATACTGTCTGCGACTCCTGGATATTGGATTTTCACAGCAAGTTTTTTCCCATTTAATGTCGCTTGGTGAACTTGGCCTATACTGGCCGCGTTCACACTTTGAGCCGCAAACGTATCAAATAGATCTTCTGGGTATTTAGCTAAATATTTTTTAAATGTCTTACGCACTAAGGGTGCAGAAAGTGGGGGAACTGAAAATTGTGATAAAGAAAATTTTTCTACATATGCTTTAGGCATAATGTTTTTCTCCATACTAAGCATTTGTGCTACCTTAAGTGCACTACCTTTTAAACTCTTTAAGCCGTCATAAATATCCTCAGCATTATCTTCATTGAGTTGATCCTTTGTTAAGGAAGGATTAACCACTTTCTTGCCGTAATACTTGGCATAATTAGCGCCTACTTTTACGCCAGTGGTAACGAGCTTAGAAGCTCTCTGGAGTTTATTAGTAGGTATGTGGTCTATTGTTTTCATATATAGAATCCCATGAGGGATGTGTATTAAAATTTATTATTTAAGAACTTAGTCTTTATGATTTTGAGCCAAAGTTTTCTTTGAACAAGAACTTGCCAAAATCAATAATACTTTCTAAAGGTGTAGTCTCAAAAATGTCAAAAATTGCATTGACAGATTTTTCAATTGCTACATCTGTTTTCTCAAATCCTGGAGAGTTATCACTCATCCAATATTTTAATAAGAATAAGAATTGTACCCATGCTCCTTCGCTAAATAAACGAACAGGATTTTTTGTAATCTTATAGTTCTTATCGTCATTGCCAGCTTCAATAAGGTTTGATGCATATGAAGTCAGATGTCCTCTCAACTCCTTGAGCTGACTCATATTCTTAAGCATGTTTTTATGCTTGTCTAGAGAAAATAAGACATAACTTCTATTTGCTGTGAGCAATTCAAACATCGTAAAGAAGTAAGAAAGCATCTTTTCCTTATTTGGATAGCTGTCATAATCACTGTCCATATGTAGCACAGCTACAGTATTGGTGTGAAAAGCATTCCAAATACCAGCTTTAAGGTTATCAAAAGATCCAAAGAATTGATAGAATTCTGATTCTTCAATTTTTAGGTCTTTGCAAAATTTATATATAGTCTTTGGCTCCTCTCCATGTTCTAATACATAATCCATATATGCAGAGATAATCATGGTAGAAGTAACTGCTTTCTTTTTGGCAGTTGTTTTTTTAGTCGGTGTCTTTGTAGTTGCCATAATACTTGTTGTTTTATGTAAAGATACATTATGTTTATCGTTGTTGCGATTTGATTAAACAAAAGTTAAGTTAAAATTATTTCAAATTATATGAAACTCTATGACTGTAATAGAGATGCATATTTGACGCTATAGATATATAGGAGAGTGTTAGAAGTACGCTTTCGCGAAAGCGTAACAACATTATACACGCATCTGTCTTATAATAGCTAGCTGCATATGCCTAGCTGTGACACCTTGTCATACTTTCTCTAGTGGCATACTCCTTGTCTATTTGTGTTTGTTGAAAATTAATAACACTTAAATACATATATAATGAGTAAAATAATAGGAATTGACTTGGGTACTACCAACTCGTGCGTTGCTGTAATGGAAGGTAACGAACCAACGGTAATCCCTAATGCAGAAGGTAAGAGAACTACACCATCTGTAATCGCTTTTGTAGAAGGCGGTGAGATTAAGGTGGGAGACCCTGCAAAAAGACAAGCTGTAACAAACCCTACAAAGACGGTTGCTTCTATCAAGCGTTTTATGGGAAACAAGTACAGCGATAGTACTAAAGAAGCAGATCGTAGTGCTTACAATGTTGTAAAAGGTGATAATGACACTCCACGTGTTGATATTGATGGACGTTTATACACGCCACAAGAGCTTAGTGCAATGGTTCTTCAAAAAATGAAGAAAACTGCCGAAGATTACTTAGGACAAGATGTAACTCGTGCGGTAATTACTGTACCTGCTTATTTTAATGATAGTCAGCGTCAAGCTACTAAAGAAGCTGGAGAAATCGCAGGTCTTAAAGTAGAGCGTATCATAAACGAGCCTACTGCGGCAGCACTAGCTTACGGACTTGATAAGAAAGATACAGATCAAAAAATCGTTGTATTTGACTTTGGAGGAGGAACGCATGATGTTTCTATCCTTGAGTTAGGTGACGGAGTTTTTGAAGTATTATCTACGGATGGTGATACGCACTTAGGTGGGGATGACGTAGATCAAAAAATTATCGATTGGCTTGCAGATGAGTTTAAAGCTGAGGAAGACATGGACCTTCGTAAAGATCCTATGGCACTACAGAGACTTAAGGAAGCAGCTGAGAAAGCAAAAATTGAGCTTTCATCATCTACATCTACAGAGGTAAACTTACCTTATGTTACTGCAACAGCATCTGGACCTAAGCACTTAGTACGTACATTAAGTCGTGCAAAGTTTGAGGCACTTATTGATGATTTAGTAAAAAGAACTATCGAGCCATGTCAAACAGCACTTAAGGCTGCTGGATTAAGCACAGGTGATATAGATGAAATTATATTAGTAGGAGGATCTACTCGTATACCTGCAGTACAGGCAGCGGTAGAAAAATT
Source organism: Dokdonia sp. R78006 (assembly GCF_042466145.1). Taxonomy (NCBI): domain Bacteria; kingdom Pseudomonadati; phylum Bacteroidota; class Flavobacteriia; order Flavobacteriales; family Flavobacteriaceae; genus Dokdonia; species Dokdonia sp. R78006. Next base: position 2,250,656 of record NZ_JAXHBU010000001.1, read on the forward strand.
CTTTGGTAAAGCACCATCAAAAGGAGTAAATCCTGATGAGGTTGTAGCTGTAGGAGCTGCTATCCAAGGAGGTGTACTTACTGGAGATGTAAAAGATGTATTACTTCTTGATGTAACTCCACTTTCATTAGGTATTGAAACAATGGGTAATGTATTTACAAAGCTTATTGAATCTAACACTACCATCCCTACTAAAAAGTCACAAGTATTCTCTACTGCGGCAGATAACCAACCAAGTGTTGATATCCACGTACTACAAGGAGAAAGACCAATGGCTGCAGATAACAATACAATAGGACGCTTCCAACTTACAGATATTCCACCAGCACAGCGTGGCGTACCTCAAATTGAAGTTGTTTTTGATATTGATGCAAATGGAATCATTAAAGTTTCTGCAATAGATAAGGCTACTGGAAAATCTCAAGATATTCGTATCGAGGCATCTTCTGGACTTTCTGAAGAGGAAATTGCAAAGATGAAAGCAGAAGCAGAAGCAAATGCAGAGTCTGATGCAAAAGCAAAAGAAACTGCAGACAAAATCAACGAAGCAGATGGTATGATTTTCCAAACGGAAAAGCAACTAACTGAATTTGGCGATAAATTATCTGATGATAAGAAGAAGCCTATCGAGGATGCACTTGCAGAATTGAAAGCAGCTTATGAAACTAAATCTGTAGATGCTATTACTCCAGCACTTGATAAAATCAATGAAGCTTGGAAAGTAGCCTCTGAAGAAATGTATAAAGCACAAGCAGAAGGAGCTGGACAACCAGGACCTGATGCACAAGCTGGAGGAGATGCAGGAGCAGATACCGCTAGTGATGTGGAAGACGTAGACTTCGAAGAAGTTAAGTAGCCTGTGCTGAGCGAAGTCGAAGTATAGATTTTGAGGAAGTGAAGTAATCATTTTCGCGAAACTGGAATTATTTGAGACGTATGATTTAATATCCCATACAACTTCAAATCAATAATAGAAAAGTCTCACAACGTATGTTGTGAGACTTTTTTTATGTCTTTTTTTCTAATTGTATTTATACAACAACTTGGAGTTTATCTAATTCTTATGTTCTTACAATTAAATCTGAAGTGATATTTTAGATGTTTTTCATATGGTAATGTCCATATTTACAGTGAATTACTGTAAGTTTTTTCTATGTTTTTGATATTAGAAGAAAATATTAAGATTTGTAATTAATTGATAATCAATAATAGCGAAGTGGTATAGCGGGAAAATTGTGTATTTCGTCGATATTAATTAACATAAAATTAGGTTTGTATAAGCGGTCTGATTTATCTTCGTTGCACCTTAATCCAACTTAACTATGGGGAAATTATACCTTTTTCTTACTTTATTGTTATGCTCTACGGTAACGGCTTTTAGTCAGTGTGCCCAGGTAGAGACATTTACTGTGTGCGACATGACTGTTGTAGATGGTAACGGTGATTCAATTCCAGATGGAATCATAAATCTCTATGAAGAGTTTTCTGCAATTACCGGAACAACAATCACTCCTGCAGATGGGATGTGGTTTGATCCTAACTTTAACTTTGCGCTTGATGTGGTAACTGGAGATCTGTATCTATGGGATCTTGATAGCTCATCTGAAGATATTGCAGACTATCAGTTCGAGTTTCTTAATGGAGCTACAGGTTGTCCAGATGATGTGCAGTTTTTATTCAATGTAGTTTTAGGACCTTACTCAGGAACCGCAGCAAGTACTACTGCAGGTGGAGTGAATCTTCAAGTGTGTCAAGGAGCTCCGCCTTTTGAGTGTGACAGTACTACAAATATTGATTTATTTCAAACTTTATTATCTAACCCTAGTCCGCATGGAAATGGAGAGTGGTTTTATGTAGGTTCAAGTCCTAATTACGTTGGAATCTCAGGAAATAGATTTCTTAACGTTAATATACCATATCAAGCTGGTCCACCACTTGTAGACGAAGAGACTTTTGAGTTAGAATATCGTGTGCCTGGAATTACTCCTTGTTCAATAGAAGAAATTACTTCTGTTTTGGTATCTGTTACTAAAGAGCCATTTGCAGGATTTGCAAATTCATTTGTGATATGTGAGACAGAGTTGTTAGCAGGTAACTTTGATATGGATATTAATTTACGTGATGATGAATATCTAGTAAATGAAAATATAGAAGGAATTTGGTTAACAGATCCTACTGGTCAAATATCTGGCCCTGGTGATTCCATTATCAATCTTAGAGAAATCTATGACGATCTTGTGGCTACTACTCCAGAATTTGGATGTATAACTTATGACTTTACTTATTTTGTAGAAAGTAGATCATCAATTTGTTCTGACCAACAAAGTACAATCAGATTTACATTTTATGAATATATACGACCTTTTGGACAAAATGATATTCCAGAATTATGTGTAGGAGATGAAACTCTGACTACATTAAATTTATACGATTATATAGACTTTGCGCAAGAAGGAGCTACATTATTTGATTACCCAAACAATAGTTGTACAAATTGGAGGTTGGTCTCTGGGCCTTCTAACCTGGGGCTTGTTTCTAATTTAGATGAAATATGTTCGCTTGTAGGTGATGTTGATTATACGAGTGCCGGCACAATTGATGTATCAACACTTACAGACAATACTTCTGCAGGAACTTATGTGTTTGAATTTATTGTAAATGAAAGTTACCATTGTGGTCCAGGTATCACGCAAACATTTATAGGTCCCGATGGCTGTGAAGTAGTCGTGTCTGGAGATCAGCCGTGTGAATCTCAATCTACACTAGTTACCTTAATAGTTAACCCAGCAAACTACGCAGGAGAAGACACTGCAGATCTTGAGATTTGTGAAACAGAGAGTCCTCTAGTACTTACGGACTTATTAGAAGTAAATACTGATGAAGCTCCTATTTATGTAGGTCCAAACGGAGTATGGACTAATACTGCAAATGGAGACGTAGTTGATAATAACTTTGAAATACCTACTATTACAGACTCTCAATTATTCAACTTTGAATATAATACTGTAACAGAAAACGGATGTGAAGACAGTGCTACACTAAGCTTTACTGTATATGAGCAATACGATCCAGGAGAAAGTGGACCGCTCGCAGTTTGTAGTGATGCAGCTGAGGTTGATCTCTTTACTCTTTTAGGGGGAACTCCGGATACTAACGGTACTTGGTCTGGCCCTGATGGTTTTACAACCACAGATAACGTTGCTCTATTTACACCTGGGACAAGTGTTGAGGGTGAATATATTTATACCGTACCAGCAAATGGAACGTGTCTAGAAGCATCTACAACGGTAGATGTGACTTTAGGAGATGCAATATATGCAGGGGAAGATACTACGGGTGTTGAGTTATGTAATACAACGACAACTGTAGATTTAATTACACTTCTAGAAGATAACGGCACAGACACTATAGATACTAATGGTGATTGGACTGATAGCTCTGGAGCAGTTATAGTAAATCCATTTGCAATACCATCAATTACAGATTCTCAAACTTTTGAGTTTGTTTATACTACTGGAGGTGGTGGTTGTGAAGATACAGCGACTTTATCTTTTACAGTTTTTGAGCAAGGTGATGCTGGTATAGATGCAGCTTATGAAACTTGTGAAGATGGAACCACTATAAATCTCTTTATATTATTAGGAGGTACACCAGATATAAATGGAACTTGGTCTGGCCCTAATGGATATACCACTACGGATAATGAAGCTAACTTTGACCCATCTGTAAATGCAGAAGGCGCTTATATTTATACTATAGCAGCAAATGGTGCATGTGAAGTGGTAACTGCTACGGTGACGGTTTCATTCTTTGCAACAAATTATGCTGGAGAAGATACTACGGGAGTGGAGCTTTGTGATAATAGTTTTACAAATCCTATTGATCTAATTTCATTATTAGAAACTAACGGTACAGATGCAGTATATGTAGGAGCCCAAGGTGTATGGTCGGATACTGCCACTGGCGATGTAGTTAGTAATCCATTTACTGTCCCTGCGGTAGATGAGCAGCAAGTATTTAATCTTACATATACGACAACAACTGATGATGGTTGTGAAGACACAGCAACATTATCTTTTACAGTATTTGAACAAGGTGATGCTGGTATAGATGCAGCTTATGAAACTTGTGAAGATGGAACCACTGTAAATCTCTTTACATTATTAGGAGGGACGCCAGATACTAATGGTACTTGGTCTGGACCTAGCAGTTTTACAACAACAGATAATAATGCGGTTTTTGACCCATCTGTAAACTCAGAAGGTGCTTATGTTTACACTATAGCCGCAAACGGAGCATGTGAAGCAGTAATAGCGACAGTTACGGTTTCATTTTTTGCAACTAATTATGCTGGAGAAGATACTACGGGAGTGGAGCTTTGTGACGATAGTTTTACAAATCCTATTGATCTAATTTCATTACTAGAAACTAACGGTACAGATACAATTTACGTTGGAACACAAGGAGTTTGGACAGACACAGCTACCGGTGCAGTAATTTCTAATCCGATTACAGTTCCTGCGGTAAATGAGCAGCAAGTGTTTGATTTTACCTATACAACAACTACAGATGATGGTTGTGGAGATGTAGCTACATTATCTTTTATTGTTTTTGAAAGTAGTAATGCTGGAACTGGAGGTACTTTTCAGGCTTGTGAGGATGGCGCTATTGTAGATTTATTTACAATTTTAGGAGGAAGTCCTGATAGTAACGGTAGCTGGTCTGGTCCAGAAGGATATGCTACAGCAGATAATAATGGTTCTATTGACCCAATGACTGCAGTGAGCGGTGACTACGTGTATAGTATTGCAGCAAACGGAGCATGTGATGCGGTGAGTGCAACGATATCAGTAAGTATTGTACCTGTCTCAAACGCAGGAGACGATATAGATACGTTTGTTTGTGCAGGAGATTACACAACTTCTTTATTTGGATTATTATCTAATGATGCTCAGCTTACAGGAGAGTTTATAAATATCGATACATCAGAAACTGTAATAGATGGATTAATTGATGTGGGAGCCTTAGGTGAAGGTACTTTCTCATATCTATACATAGTTTTTACAGATGCTTGTGGTCAAGATGATGCAACTATTACATTTACTATTACACCGGTTATGGCGCCTACAGTAGTATTAAATGAGCCATTTATCTGTATTAATGATGGAGTTACCTTAGGGAATCTTGTTGTTAGTGTAGAAGACTTTGTTTGGTACGCTTCCGCGGAAGGTGGAGATCCATTACCATTATCTACTTTATTAGTAGATGAGACAACTTATTATGTAAGTGCGGTAGATGACAACGGATGTGAATCACCTAGAGTACCATATCTAGCAGATGTTTTACCACTAAGCGACGGAAGATGTCAAATTCAAATCTCTGATGGAGTGTCAGACAATGATGATGGTCAGAATGACTTCTTAGAATTAGGAACTTTACCAAATATCTTCCCGAATTTTGATATTCAAATTTTTAATAGATACGGAACTATTGTTTACAGAGGAAATAGAAACACTCCACTTTTTGATGGAAGTTCTAATACAGGATCTGGATTAGGTGATCAACTACCTACAGGTGTATATTTTTACATCTTCTATCCTAATGATTCAAACTCAGAACCGATAGACGGATCTTTTTACTTAAGTAGATAAAAAAACAACCTCAAGATGAAATTTAAAATATTCATACTAGCGGCATTTTGTAGTTTATCTACGTTTGCTCAACAAGAACCACAGTACACTCAGTACATGTACAATCAAGGTGTGGTAAATCCAGCCTATATGATTAATGAACCAGGACTTATAAGAGTAGGTAGTTTGTACCGCTCTCAGTGGGTAGGTCTAGATGGTGCGCCAAAAACTGCAAATGTTTTTGCAAATATTCCTCTTAACGAGCGTGTAGAAATAGGCGTAAACTATGTGAATGATCAAATAGGAGACGTACTCACTACAAATAATTTTAATGTAAATTTTGCTTACAGAATTAATGTAGCAGAAAGTACAAACCTATCTTTTGGATTAAAGTTAGGTGTAGATAATCAGAGTCTTGATTTTACAGGTCAAAATGTAGGAGGAGATTTAGCTTTTCAAAATGGAGAAACCACCTCGCTAGATGTTGGTGTAGGAGCTTTTCTTTTTAAAGATAATTACTACATTGGGTTAAGTTCGCCAAGCGTGATACCGTATAAAATTGAAAATTTAGGCAATGGTGATTCCTCTATTCTATATAAGAAGGATCCTACTGCATATTTAATGGCAGGTTACGTGTATGATGTGAGTGATGTGCTTAAAATAAAGCCTTCTGCTGTTGCAAAATGGATAAGCGGGGCACCATTAACCTACGACCTTTCATTAAATGCCTTGTATGACGAGAAATTTGAACTCGGGGTTTCATACAGACATCAAGATGCTATCGCAGCACTAGCAGGATTTAATATTACAAATGATTTAAAAATAGGATACAGCTATGACTTTAATGTGAGCGATCTTAATCGTTTTAACAATGGAAGTCACGAGGTAGTACTATTATACACATTTGATTTGCTAGGCTTACAAAAACGTTACATCTCACCAAGATTTTACTAAGATGAAAAATATATACACATTACTTATTATACTCTGTGTAAGTGCAGGTGCATTTGGGCAAGTACAAAAGGGAGATCGTTTTTTTAATAAAGGAGACTACGCTAGTGCTGCAAAGTATTATGAAGTGGCTTTAAGAAAAAATAACTCTAAAGAAATACTAGGGAAACTTATTGACGCTTACTATTTAGATCAAGATTATAGAAGCGCATCTATATATCTTAATCAGCTAGTAGGACAGCGATTTAATGACGAGGATAGAACATATGATAATGAGTTTAATTTCAAAATGTTTCACGTACTTAATACTACTTTAGATTCTGATAAGGGTATTGACTACCTTGATATTTATTACAAAAACAAAGGTGAAGACTTTGATAAAGTCGCTGGTATTAAATTATTGGAAGATTTAATGAAGAAAAATCCAAAATTTGACGCTACCAAGAGTAATATAAGCTCAGAAGCAGACGACTTTGGACCCGTAAGAGTAGGAGATAGTGTTTTCTTTACATCAGATAGATTAAATGACGATGTGCTTAGAACCTTATTTGCAAGGCGTTTTAAGACTACACAAAGACCATTCTTAGATATTTACGGAGTACGAGTAAATGACAAAAATGAACTCGCAGGTGAAGCTGTAAGACTTAAGCAAGGAGTAAACTCACCACTTCATGATGGTAATCTGTGTTTTAACACAGCAGGAGATGAGATGTACCTATCTCGTAGTGCTTATAAAAATGGAGATAGCGGGAAGATGTTTGATGAAGAACAAACTAATAGGGTTCATCTTTATAAAAGTGTTCGTATTGATGGAATATGGAGAGATGCAGAACGTCTGTCATTTGTAAATGAAAATTATTCTTACATGCATCCTACACTTACTAGAGATGGAAAGCGTTTGTACTTTGCCTCAGATATGGAAGGAGGTCTTGGCGGGTTTGATATCTACTATGTAACCGTACAGCTAGATGGGACGTATAGTACTCCGGTAAATTTAGGGCCTACAATTAATACTATTCATAGAGAGCAATTTCCATTTGTTTCAAACACAGGGGATTTATATTTTGCTACAGATGGACGTTTAGGTTTAGGTTTGCTTGATATTTTTGTAGCACCACTCACAGTAAAAGGGTTCACAGAGCCTATTAACCTAGGAGCACCTATTAATTCTAAATATGATGATTTTAGTCTAAGTTACTATTCTGATAATAATGGACTGTATGCCACTAATCGTAGCGGAAAAGATGACGATATTTATAGTTTTGTACAAACTGGAGAAATCATAACTCGCGAATTTAAAACGCAGTTTGAAGTGCGTGATGCAGATACTGATGAACTTATCTCAGATGCAGCAATACAGATCCTAGGATATCAAGGTAAGGAAGTTTATTCAGATCGTAAAGAGGATGCTGCGCCTTTCCAAGTGCCACTTACTGTAGATGATTATACTTTTATAGCCTCCGGAGATAATCATGAAGAAGGGCGTATGGATATTCAAATACGAGGCGTACAGACTGCACCTTATGTAATCAAAGTAAAGAGAATATTTACAGACAGTGAGCTCGCTCTTATGAAAGAAAAGAATCTTTCTAAAGATCTTAAAGTGAAAGATCCAAGTCGTTTTGAGTTGCTTACAGATGTAAATGCGCCGCAAGTAGTAGAGAGGGAAGGCAAGCTGTTTATGGATGTAGCACCTATTTATTTTGATTTTGATTTACATGTAGTACGTGAAGACTCAAGAGCTGTACTTGATAGACTGGCAGCTAAGCTTGTCAAATACGAGCGTATTAAAATAAAAGTAAGTTCTCACACAGATAGTCGTGGTCCAGCAGCATATAATATGCCGCTATCAGAAAAAAGAGCAAAAAGTACCTTTGACTATCTAGTTAGTAAAGGAATTGATGCTTCTAGAATACAATACCAAGGATATGGCGATACAGAGCCTGTGATTAACTGTCCTGTAGGTAAATGCACAGAAGATGATCATCAGCTTAACAGGCGTAGTGAATTTGAAATCACTGGTTATTAATAAGCATTTCTTTAAATAACAAAATCGGCAATTCAATAGAGTTGCCGATTTTTTTTTGTTTTACGCTTTCGCGAAAGCGTAACCTATACCTTTAATTTACTCTTCCAGTGCAGTTAATATCTTTGGAAAGAATGCTGTGTGAACCTCATGAATACCAGGAAACACAACGACTTCTAGACGATTGCCAAAAAGAGCAGAACCGTTGAGATGCTGTTCTGTAACACGAGCTTCTGTGATATATTCGTCTTTATCTCCATAAATATATGTGACTGGAGTGGTGGTAGAAAGATGCTCAAAATCCGTCGGATTTAACTCGGCTGGTATGGCGCCAGAATGTAGTAAAAGATAGGAACAATCTATTTTTCTAGAAGCAATCCATCTGGTGGCGATAGAAACACCTTGAGAATACCCCATCATGATCACGTTTACGGCACTTTTATCGATAGATGCTAGTTCTGTAGTCCATAGCTCATCAAGGTAATTAAAAACATTGTCCTTCTCTGTTTCTGTATTTTCTTTAGTGAGCCAGCTAGCGCCTACATATTTAAAACGCTTGTCTTGGTAATATTTACTAGGTGCCTGTGGGGCTATGATGTAATTCTCTTCTGGTGGAAGCTCCTTGAAGTAATTGATAAAATACCTTGACAAGTAGCCCATGCCGTGAAAAACGAACCAAACATTCTTAGTTTTTTCTGATAGCTCGTTAAGGGTGGAGTACGTATTAGTATGTGTGTAGGGTATATTTTTTTCTATCATAAATAGTATAAAATTTTATAGGATATATGTTTCAAGGTAATCTCGCAATATTGCATAAAAAAAAACCACTCATGGAGTGGTTTTTAAATAGAATAGGATCACCTATATGTTAATTCCTACAGGTAGTAATTTTTTGTATTTACGTCTGTTAGAACGCATGAATTTTGCAATTTCAGGACTCGTAGGTACGAGGCTTATTTCTCTCTCTGCAACTTCATTAAATACTGCTATAATAAATTCATTCATGTGCTCCTCTGTGCCTTCTGGCATGAAGATTTTTGTCAGGAAGATTTTACGCTCTTGTAACGAGTATTCCATTTTTGCCATTTTCCCTGCAAATGTTGCTTCAAACTGTCTTTGGAACTCATTATCTGTCAATTCAACTGCTGTCGTCGCTTCCATAAATTTTGAAAAATATTTAAAGTATTTGTAAAATTATTAACGGGGTTATTAGAAATCTCTCCTTAATTTTGACCCCTAAGAGGCAAGAAATAATAAGATAATCAAATCTTAATAATTTCTTTTTGAGAAAGTCTTGCAAATGTATAAAAAATTCCCGAAATAGAGCGCTTCTCTTATGTTAAACCCTTACTTATAAGTTAGATGACGCACGTGTATTTAATGCCAGGTATGGCGGCCAATCCTTCTATTTTTGAGAATATAAAGTTACCCGAGGATTCTTATCAAATTCATTTGCTAGAATGGTTCATTCCAGAGGTAGATGAGTCACTACAAGACTATGCTTTGAGAATGACAACTCATATTAAGCATGACAATGTCGTATTGCTAGGCGTTAGTTTTGGCGGGATACTCGTACAAGAAATGGCAAAGCATATTAAGGTGGCAAAGCTTATCATTGTGAGTAGTGTTAAGACTAAGCATGAGTTACCACGTAGAATGAAGCTTTCGCGAAAGCTAAAGTTGTACAACATATTGCCTACGAGATTAGTAGAAGATATAGATACACTTGCAAAATATGCCTTTGGCGAGACTATAAAAAATAGAGTGGCACTATATAAAAAGTACCTATCTATGAATGATAGAAGATACTTGAGTTGGGCAGTAAAAGAAATGGTCTGTTGGGATCAAGAAACTGCGCCGCCAGGAATTATTCACGTACACGGAAGTGCAGATAAGGTCTTCCCATTGAAGTATATAGATAACTGTATAAATATTGACGGAGGGACTCACATTATGGTGATAACTCGAGCAAAATGGTTTAATAAAAACTTAATCGAACTGATTGAAAATGATTACATTGATTTAAAATAGAAAAGATGATGATAATGATAAAGAAAGTTGTTGCAGGTATTGCAGTAGTAGCTATTGCAGGCCTAGTTATAAACTCTGCACAAGCACCACAAGAAGAAGTGGTAGAAGAAAAAGGAGAGCTGCAGAATGAAAAAATGACATCAAAGAGGTTGCTCAATGACTATAACGTGTATGCCATCCCAATGCCAGATGGATTAAACTTTGCAGGTGAGGCAGTTCCTGTTGAAAATCCGGATATACTGGAACGTATGGATCGTGAGCTCCTTGTGAACACGTACTGGCAGTCTAATGCGTTACTTATTTTTAAAAGAGCAAATAAATATTTTCCAACGATAGAAAAGATTCTAGCAGAAGAAGGTGTACCAGATGATCTTAAATATCTGGCAGTAATAGAAAGCGGACTGACACAAGCAGTTTCTCCTGCTAGAGCGACTGGTTTCTGGCAAATTCTAAAAGAAACTGGAAGAGAATACGGTCTAGAAGTAAACGATAATGTAGATGAGAGATATCATGTAGAAAAATCTACACGAGCTGCTTGTAAATATTTAAAGCAGTCTAAGGAGAAATTTGGAAGCTGGACAGCTGCAGCAGCTGCTTATAATGCCGGTAATTATGGAGTTTCTCGTCGTTTTAAAGAGCAAAATGTACAAGACTATTATGATTTACTTTTAGGAGAGGAAACTGGTCGTTACGTATTTAGAATTATTGCTCTTAAGGAGATTTTAAGCAATCCAAAGAAGTATGGTTTTAACTTTAGAGCAGAGGATCTATATGCAGAGGTACCTACATATAAGGTTGAAGTAGATACGGCAGTGACAGATTTTGTAAAATTTGCAGAGCGTTTTGACATTAACTATAAGCTTCTTAAACTTCACAACCCTTGGTTACGTGAGACTAAACTCAATAATAGTTCAGGAAAGAAATATTATATAGAGATACCAGAAAAAGGTGCTTACACACTAGGTAGATAATACTCATAAATAATCAATTAATAAATAGGCATCTCATTTTATAAAATGAGATGCCTATTTATATTTATAACACTCTCTAATATGGTATTTTTATTGAAACAAAATTTAATAAAATGAATGCATCAGTTATTATAGCGCTTATAGCCATAGGTCTTATTGCCGGAGTGTTGAGTGGTGTTATGGGAGTAGGTGGAGGTGTTATTATGATACCTCTTATGATTATGTTACTGCACTTTAATCAGCATGAAGCTCAAGGTACGAGTCTTGCTGTGCTTGCAGTTCCGGTAACATTCCTTGCTGCTTATAATTACTATAACGAAGGCTATGTAAACTGGAAATATGCTGCGGTTATCGCTGTGTTTTTTGTGGTAGGCGGATTTTTAGGATCAAAACTAGCTGTAAATCTTGATCAAAAAACGCTTAAAAGAATCTTTGGAGCGGTGCTTCTCGTTCTTTCTATAAAAATGCTGTGGGGTAAATAACTACTAATTGATAACTATAGGATCATCACTTAGTAGTTGCTGGTTGTACAGTAACTCTGTAAGCATACCTTTATATAGTTCAAAATTATTGGTAGTAGATAATGCTTCATCTTGAGACAGCTTGTTAGATAGGCGTCTTTTAATATCTATAATTTCCTTATCTGAAGTAATTGTGTAAGCAAGAGGGAGCCCTAAAGAATGCTTAAGGTTCTTGATAACCAAAGAGTAATTATTCTCAGAATCATCAACATAAAGTATGTCTATATTGCGATCATAGTCTTTGCTTAATTTTTTTACTTGCTTAACATCTCCCCAAAATAGAAGTACAATCGCTACATCATCACCATATTGATTTGCCAGCTCGTTAAGAGCAGCTTGCTCTCCTTTGCTGCTTATTCTCCAGCTAGAATAGGTGAGTAACATTACAGGTTTATTATAATCTGCTAAAGATTTACTTTTCTTTGAAGTGGTTTTAACCTTAAAATTATTCATCAAAGATCCTACAAGTTTGTCCTCTACAAGATTATCAAAAAGCACTTTGACTTTGTCTTGTTCAAGATTTCTAATGGCTTCTTCGGCTTGTAATAAATAAGAGGGAAGGTGAGCGTCTAGCGCTTCAGAAAAGAACATCTGAGAGTTCTGTGCTGATAGGTTAGAAATTGCTGTAAATACGAGTAAAAGTAATAATTTTCTCATAGTCTAATGATTTGGGACTATAAAGATAGGAGGGAAGAAAGGTGTAGAAAAATATTTTCGTTAACTGACTTATAAATTGGGTTAAAACGCAATAATCTGTACTATATTGATTCTTTTAGATGCGTAAAAACTTGATATTTAGTACTTTTTGTAAGAATGTCATATTCTTGTTAGTTTTCCTTAGGAGAATTTCACTTCAAATATTGCCTGTTAATTCCCGTCTTTTTTAACGGATTTTAATAGTCTTGGTGTGTTCATCAAGGTTGGATTTTGAGTGCGTTGTGTAGAGGTGTTTTGGTTACGCTCTAATAAAGCTTCTTTCTCAAGTTTGCTCTTTTCATCTAGATTTTCTTGTCCATATTTTGGCTTATTTTCTTCTCGATTTTCTAGAGTTCCTTCTTTTATATCTGAGCTTTCAGATAGCGGTTTGATTGTTGGGTCATCAGTAGTTGAAAAGAAACCAGCATCAATTTCGGGTAGGGGTATTCCTTGAATTTTAGTAAGCTCAAACGGAGCTTCTCCTTTAAATATATCCTCCTTGCTCAACAACTCTTCATCACCTCTCCAGTTAAAGCCCTCAAAGGTTTGTGGTTCATTTTTAAATTGTGATTCGGGAAAAATGGTTCCTCCAGGACTTTTAAGTTTATTAATCTCGTCTATGGTATTTTCAAAAAATGTAATTTCTATACGAGCAGAGGTTCCTCTGTCTATGCCTGTAAGGTCACCGTTTTCTTCACGCATATACATTATTGTCTCTGCGTTGTTTATAATATCTACTTGCTTAAGCTGATTTTCATCATCAAAAAAGCCATATAGTTTTTGTCCTTTGACTTGGTTAAATCCAGAAATCGTGTCTTTCTGAGCGATAAACGCATTGTCAAAAACCTTAAGAGAATCTATTTTTTCTGTTTCTAGATTATTGAGAAGGTGAATGCTATCTCCTGTGATTTGGCTTTTCTCACTCCATAATATAGGTTTTCCTATCATTTGAGTAAGTCCTGTGCGCTGGTTACTATGCAGGGAGTCGCTTTTACCACTCATGTTACTCTTATAAAGTTTTACGTTCTTAAAAGCTCTTATAATTCGGTTCTCCGGCTTTCCAGTAAGTAAAAGTCTGTCGCCATGTACGTACACAGAGTCATTATCTTCTACTGTGATAGCAACTGCTCGTTGTGTGATTAAAACAGAATCCTTTGCTCTGTAAACTTCTGCATAATGTCCTTTTACAAGGCTTCTGTTTAAGGTGTCAAGAACTTTGATATTGTTAGTCGCACTTGCAAAGTTTCTATTTCTGTCAAAATAGAGGCTATCTCCATATACCTGCCTATTGTCATAATCTATTCTCGAGTTCTTTACAAAATAACCATAATCATTTGCAGTATCATAAAACCCGCGCTCACAATATACCTTAGATGTTGAACTCGTAATTGTAGTAGGTCCATACAAATAAGCATGTTCTGGGACGCTATAAAAGTCTAGTTGCTCACTGTTAATTACGTACTCAGTATTTGTAACCACAACATCATTAATAAAAGAGATTTTATCCTGCTCTATATAGTAGCGACCTACGCGGCTAGTTATTTTGCTGTTTGGTGATGTGACAACTCCTCCTGTGCGATAGTACGCTTGCTGGCTTATGCGATTAAAGTACATGGTGTCTGTGGTTACTGTTGTAGTGTCTTTCTTTAAGAAGACATCACCTGCTGCATAAGCAAACTTCGTATCACCATTATATTCTATATATCTACCACGCATCGAGATAGAGTCACCTTGCTTTAAGCGTACGTTTCTGTATGCTTTTACAAAGTTCTCGTCTTTATAATAAAAAGCAAGATCGCACCACATTTCGGCACCTTCGTGTTGTATGTATACTTGCTTATTTGACTTCTGAAAAATAATTGCGCCAGGAAATTCTTCTTCATTGATGCGTTCAATGTCAGATTCTATGAGGATTTCTTTAGGTTGGTTTTGTTGCGCTTTCGCGAAAGCAGAACATAAAAACATCCCAGTAAGTAAAATGTAAAAGTAATTTTTCATCAGTGTCAAAAATAATCAAATTGCCTGCCGAAATCGATAACAGTTTATCAAAAAGGAGGTGATACCGCTTTGTATCTACATTAGGGTATTCTTTTAACGTAATTTATTTGAGATAAGTGTATATAAAAAGCCTCCAGATATGAATCTGAAGGCTTTTTTATAATTTAAATTTTTGTAAGCTTATCTAAGTATCGTTTGTGTACGATCTGGTCCTACAGAAACTATTTTAATAGGTGTCTCAAGTTCTTTCTCAAGATAATCTATGTAATCATTAAGAGCCTTAGGAAGTTGGTCTGCAGTAGTCATGCCTGTTAGATCTTCAGACCATCCAGCCATTTCTTTATAAACTACTTCAACGTTTTCTGGCTCAATATTATAAGGAAGGTGCTCGATAGTCTCTCCTTTATATTTATATGCAGTACATACTTTCAAGGTTTTAAATCCAGAAAGTACATCACCTTTCATCATCATAAGTTGAGTAACTCCGTTTACACGCACGGCATATTTAAGAGCTACAAGGTCTAACCATCCACAACGACGTGCACGTCCAGTAGTAGCGCCAAATTCATTACCTACGCGTCCCATAGTCTCACCATCTTCGTCAAAAAGCTCTGTAGGGAATGGTCCAGAACCTACACGAGTGGTGTAAGCTTTGAAGATTCCAAATACTTCGCCTATTTGATTAGGAGCAACACCAAGACCTGTACAAGCTCCTGCTGCTGTCGTGTTTGAAGAAGTTACATAAGGATAAGTACCAAAGTCAATATCAAGTAGTGATCCTTGAGCACCCTCTGCAAGTATAGACTTGCCAGATTTTTGTGCTTGATATAAATACTCTTCTGAGTCTATAAACTTAAGCGTCTTAAGTGTTTTTATAGCAGCAAAGAATTCTGTTTCTAGTTCGTCTAGATCGTAATCAATCTTTGCGTCATAAAAATCAATCATTGAGATATGCTTGTCTCTTAACGTAGCATAACGCTCTTTCCAGTCTGCAAGTTCTAGATCTCCTACACGTATACCGTTACGACCAGTTTTATCCATATAAGTAGGACCTATTCCCTTAAGAGTAGAACCTATTTTTGCCTTTCCTTTTGAAGCTTCAGAAGCTGCATCTAGTAAGCGGTGTGTAGGAAGTATAAGATGTGCTTTACGAGAGATCACCATTTTTGCTTTATAATCTAGTCCTTCAAACTTATCAAGATTTTGAAGTTCTTTCTTAAAAATCACAGGATCTATCACAACGCCATTACCTATGACATTCATAGCATTGTCATGAAAAATTCCAGAAGGAATCGTATGTAATACGTGCTTTATACCGTCAAATTCAAGAGTGTGACCTGCATTAGGTCCTCCTTGAAAACGTGCAATAATATCGTAGTCCTTCGTAAGAACGTCTACAATTTTTCCTTTTCCTTCGTCGCCCCATTGGAGGCCCAGTAGTAAATCTACAGCCATTGTTATGTTAATTAGTCGTGTTTTTCTTTCCGTAAAAATAAAGTGAATGCTTGTCTATAGTAATATCAAAAACCTCTTCTATGGTTTTTTTAATAGACTGTATACGAGGATCGCAAAATTCTATTACTTCTCCTGTATCTGTAAGTATAACGTGATCGTGTTGCTTATCAAAGTATGACTTTTCATACTGCGCTTGATTATTGCCAAACTGATGTTTGCGTACGAGCCCGCATTCTAGTAAAAGTTCTATGGTGTTGTATAATGTCGCACGGCTCACCCTATAGTTCTTGTTTTTCATACTAATGTAGAGCGTCTCGATATCAAAGTGCTCTTCATTGCTGTATATCTCTTGCAAGATTGCAAAACGTTCAGGTGTTTTGCGGTGACCTTTTTCTTCTAGATAGGCTGTAAAAACGCCTTTTACAACGTCTTGATCCTTATTAATAGTAGCTTTTAGTGGCATCGTTTTTAGTAAAGGACGAATTTACGGATTTATACTCGAGTCACTTGGTCGATACCGTCTATTTTTTTAAGATTTTCTATCAAGGTTTTCAACAATTCATTGTTTCTCACTAGTACCGTTATTTTTCCTTTAAAAACACCTCCTTGCGTGGTAAAGTTTATACCCTTTATTTCTACATGCTGGTGCTTCGAAATCTCTGCCGTTACTGTATTTACAAGTCCTAAGTTATCAATACCTGTAAGTATAATGTCTGTTTGATAACCAGTGTCTGATGAGTCAACCCACTTTGCCTTAATAATTCTATAGGCATAATTACTTCTCATCGAGATTGCATTAGGGCAATTATTTTTATGCACTTTAATGCCGTCGTTTATGGTGGTAAACCCAAAAACTGGATCGCCAGGTATAGGGCTACAACATTTTGCAAATGAATAATCGAGTTTTTGATCTTCTGGGCCAAAAACTAATGAGTCATAATTATTGGTGATCTCATCTTTATGAACATCTGGCGGACTATTAGGCTTACGTATTTTACTTTTTATAAATGACATTAAAGCATTGCTGCGTTGTGCGGCAAACTCTTTTATCATTTTGTTGTCTATGGTTCCGTTACCTATACGATAAAATAAGTCAAGACTAGTGTTTAGCTTGAAGTACGAGACTAGTTCGTTTATAGTTTTCTCGTTAAGAGGTATTTTCTGAGATTTAAGTTTACGATTCAAGATAGCCTTACCATCATCTGCAAGTTCTTTCTTTTCATCTTTGAGAGATGATTTTATCTTTGCACGTGCTCTTGCTGTTGTGGCATAGTCAAGCCAGTTATTTGTAGGATGCGCAGATTCTGATGTGATGATTTCTACCTGGTCGCCACTTTTAAGTTCATGACTTAGCGGCACAAGTCTGCCATTAACTCTTGATCCGCGAGTATGTAACCCTACTTCTGTATGCACACTAAAGGCAAAATCTAGCGGAGTTGCCCCTTTAGGAAGAGACTTGAGTTCTCCTTGAGGGGTAAATACAAAGATTTCCTTATTGTATAGATTGAGTTTGAAATTTTCAACAAAATCCACAGCGTTTTGATCAGGATTTTCTAGCGCTTCTTGCAGTTTATTAATCCAGTCGTCTAGTGTAGAATCTCCGTCGTTTCCTTGTTTATACTTGAAGTGCGCTGCATATCCCTTTTCGGCGATTTCATTCATTCGTTCAGAACGTATCTGTACTTCTACCCATCGTCCTTTAAGTCCCATTACGGTAATGTGCAGAGCTTCATAACCCGTAGTCTTAGGAGAAGAAATCCAGTCTCGCAAACGGGTAGGGTTAGGTCTGAAGTGATCTGTAACGATAGAATATATTTTCCAGGCTAAGAATTTTTCATTAGCCTTATCGCTCTTATAGATGATGCGTATCGCAAATTTGTCATACACCTCTTCAAAAGTGACTCCTTGCGCAAGAATCTTACGCCTTATACTGTATATCGATTTTGGGCGTCCTTTGATTTGATAATTAAGTCCTTCTTCGTCTAGAGAGTCTTCTATAACTTTTTTAAATTCCTTAATGTAATCGTCTTGCTGTGCTTTGCTCTCTGTGATTTTACCAGAAAGATCTTTGTAAACTTCTGGTTCGGTATATTTTAAACTTAAATCTTCAAGTTCTGTCTTTATATTATATAACCCCATTCTATGAGCCAGAGGTGCATATATATAAAGAGTCTCACTTGCGATTTTTGATTGCTTATCTGGACGCATGGAATCCATGGTCTGCATATTATGGAGGCGGTCTGCTATTTTTATTATGATTACCCGTGGATCATCATTAATAGTAAGCAGCATTTTTCTAAAATTCTCTGCTTGTAAAGACACATCTCTATCCTTTTTTAAGCTGGATATTTTAGTAAGGCCATCTACAATACGAGCGACAGTCTCTCCAAACATTTGCTCAAGATCAGATAAAGTGTAATCTGTATCCTCTACCACATCATGAAGCAATGCACTAGCAATTGATGTAGCGTCAAGGCCTATCTCGCTAGCAACAATCTGTGCCACGGCAACTGGATGAAAGATGTATGCTTCACCAGATTTTCGACGTTGTGATTTGTGAGCATCTACAGCTACGTCAAATGCTTTACGTATCATTTTTTTATCATCCTCAGATAAGGTTTGATAGCTTATGCGCAACAGTTTTTTGTACTGTCTTGTCAGCTCCTTATTCTCTGCCTCTATAAATTCTGTCGTTAATTCCATATGATATCTTAAATGTACCATTTTCTCATAAATGAACAATATATAATAACAACATCTTGTGAGGATTTATGTAACGATGTCTTTTTAAGATATATGGAGTTTATTTTTTTATAACGCTTTCGCGAAAGCGTACTAACATTACCACTATCGCCTCTTGTTTATTCTCAGTACACATGATTGTTAATTCTTATCTTCGCCTTTAAAATTAGAATTTATGAGTATTTTTTATATCCTAGTGGGCTTAGTATTACTAGTAGTAGGAGGTGAGTTCTTAGTAAGGGCATCTGTAGGATTGTCATTTAAACTCAATCTTTCTAAGATGGTGATAGGTCTCACAGTTGTATCATTTGCAACGTCTGCACCGGAGTTGTTAGTGAGTGTTCAAGCAGCATTAGACGGTAGTTCTGATATTGCGCTAGGTAATGTAATTGGGTCTAATATTGCAAACATAGGTCTCGTTTTAGGTATCACTGCAGTGATTTCGGCACTTGCGATAGATCGTGATTTTTACCGTTTTAACTGGCCAGTGATGATGTTCTTTTCTGTAGCCTTGTTTTTCTTACTCTCAAATGATGGAAAACTCACCGCTACCGAAGGTGGAGGACTACTTGCAGCACTTGGTGTTTATTTATATTTCTTATTGCGTAGAGCTAGAAAAAGTGCAGCGCTAGAAGAAAGTAATGGCGTAGACGAGGGTTTAGGACAAGCATCTTATTTTAAAATAATTCTCTGGCTTATTATAGGTGGAGCGGCGTTATATTTTGGTTCTGAGTGGCTTGTCTCTGGAGCAAAAGATCTTGCAACGGCTGTTGGTATAAGCGAGTATGCTATTTCTGTTACCGTTATCGCAATAGGTACTAGTGTTCCAGAACTTGCGGCATCTGTAATTGCGGCATTAAAGAAAGAAAAAGCTATTTCTTTAGGAAACTTGATAGGGTCTAATATTTTTAATATTGCCTCAGTACTTGGGATAACATCGCTTATTAAGGATATTAACGTTGTAGATGATGCTATTTTAGGCACTAATATTTACTGGATGATAGGTTTTGCAGCCATCTTATTGCCACTTGCATTTATACCTGCAAAACTACAGATAGGGAGAATTAAAGGCTTAGTGCTTGTAGGAGCTTATATATTGTTTATAGCGCTTGCATTTGCAGCATAGCTAATGCCTTTTTTAGAATACGATTAGGTTCTCAATATTCTAGTCGTCTATCTAGATGTTTATATATGATTTTAAGTATGCTTTCGCGAAAGCGTAATACAAAAAAAATGCTCAACCTAAGTTGAGCATTTTTACATTTATATATAAATCAGAATTAAACCTTTGCAGTTTTTACAGTCTCGATGATACGACCTGCTACGCGATATGGATCTGCGTTTGAAGCTGGACGACGATCTTCTAACCATCCTTTCCATCCTTGCTCTACAGTGATAATAGGAATACGTAATGATGCTCCACGATCTGATACTCCATAAGAGAAATCTGTAATAGAAGCAGTCTCGTGATCTCCTGTAAGGCGCTCTTCATTGTGAGCTCCATATGCTTTAATGTGTTCTTTTGTTACTGGGCGGAACGCTTCACAAATCTTATTGTAAGTTTCCTCAGATCCACAAGTTCTCAATACTTCATTTGAGAAGTTTGCGTGCATGCCAGATCCATTCCAATCTCCTTTTACTGGTTTAGGGTGATACTCAATGTACCATCCGTACTGCTCAGTAAGACGATCTAGAAGGTAACGTGATACCCAGATCTCATCTCCAGCTTTTTTTGCGCCTTTTGCAAATAGTTGGTATTCCCATTGTCCAGAAGCAACCTCTTGGTTAATTCCTTCAAAGTTAAGACCAGCCTCGATACAAAGATCTGCGTGCTCTTCTACAAAATCACGACCGTGTGTATGGCGACCTCCTACAGAACAGTAATACATTCCTTGTGGTCCTGGGTATCCACCTATTGGGAAGCCTAAAGGCAGTTGAGTTTCTCTGTCCATGATAAAGTATTCTTGCTCAAAACCGAACCAGAAATCATTATCATCATCATCTATTTTTGCTCTGTGGTTTGATGCATGTGGTGTACCATCTGCACTTAGCACTTCTGTCATTACTAAGAATCCATCAGTACGTTGTGGATCTGGGTAGATAGCTACTGGCTTTAGAAGACAGTCTGAAGCTCCTCCAGATGCTTGCTTAGTAGAAGACCCATCAAAAGACCATATAGGGCAGTCTTCTAATTTTCCGCTAAAGTCGTTTACAACTTTAGTCTTGCTTCTCATATTTTGTGTGGGTGTGTACCCGTCTAACCAAATGTATTCTAGTTTTGACTTACTCATAATAGCATTTAATGTTTTAGTTAACGAAGACAAATATAAAATAATTTTAAAAGGCAATTAGTATTTTAGGGCTTAGTTATTAAAAAATATTGATTTTTATGAACAACCCCTCAAATTTTAGGGGGTCTATAATATTTGGCTATAATTTTTATATTTCCCTTATATTTGTGCCCTAGTTTAGGGGTGTTATTGGGTTTTTAGCAAGAGCTATGAATGAACATCTTATAAAATATTAATAATCATTACGTTATAATAGTTCGTCTCTAGTTTGGTAGAAAATATTGTAACCGTAATAATGTAAGATCAATTATGTCAAAAATTCGTTTTAAAGCTTTGCATGATGTGCAGCATAGACCAGCCGTAACTTTTGAATCCTTAGGAAGACCGTCTTCATTATTTAAGTCTAACGTATTTGGAGAGCAAGCTATGCGTCAATTCTTGTCTAAATCTACCATAGACAGTGTGCAGACAGCGATACGAAAAGGAGATAATATAGATCGCATCACCGCAGATGCCATTGCTACAGGAATGAAATCTTGGGCACTTGATAAAGGAGCTACTCATTACACGCATTGGTTTCAACCGCTCACAGGTGCCACGGCAGAGAAGCATGATGCTTTTTTCGAAATTACAACAGATGGTCATGTTATTGATAAATTTGACGGTGGGCAGCTAGCGCAGCAAGAGCCAGATGCAAGTAGTTTTCCTAATGGAGGAATACGCAACACTTTTGAAGCAAGAGGATATACCGCTTGGGATCCTACTTCTCCAGCATTTATATATGACAATACTTTATGTATTCCAACGGTTTTTGTGGCATACACAGGAGAAGCACTTGATTATAAGACGCCTTTATTAAAAGCCCTTAATACTATTGATCAAGCTGCCACAGCAGTAGCTCAGTATTTTAATAAAAATGTAAATAAAGTAACAGCTACCTTAGGGTGGGAGCAAGAATTTTTCCTCATAGATGCATCGCTAGCAGCTGCGAGACCGGACTTGATGCTTACAGGAAGAACGCTTCTAGGTCATGCAGCTGCAAAAGGACAGCAATTAGATGACCATTACTTTGGATCTATTCCTATCAGAGTGCTGGCATATTTAAAGGAGTTAGAGCAAGAATGCTTGTTACTAGGTATCCCTTTAAAGACAAGACACAATGAAGTAGCGCCTAATCAGTTTGAGATGGCTCCTATTTTTGAAGAAGCAAATCTAGCGGTAGATCATAATGCATTACTCATGGATGTAATGCAAAAAGTAGCGCAACGTCATCACTTTAAGGTACTCTTTCATGAGAAACCATTTGAGAATATAAATGGTAGCGGAAAACATAATAACTGGTCACTAGCTACAGATACTGGAGTAAACCTACTAAGCCCAGGAAGTACTCCGATGAAAAATTTACAATTTCTTACCTTCTTTGTAAATACTATTAAAGCGGTTCATGAACATGAAGCTTTGCTTAGAGCTTCTATTGCTAGTGCGGGTAATGATTACCGTCTTGGTGCAAATGAAGCACCACCAGCCATTATATCTGTCTTTATAGGTTCACAACTCACACAAGTGCTAGATGAGTTAGAAAAAGTAACAGATGGGAAATTATCTCCACAAGAAAAAACTGATCTTAAACTCAATGTAATAGGTAAGATTCCAGAGATTTTACTTGATAATACAGATCGCAATCGTACCTCACCTTTTGCATTTACAGGTAATAAATTTGAGTTTAGAGCCGTAGGTGCTACTGCAAACTGTGCAAACCCTATGACGGTTCTTAACGCAATCGTGGCGCAGCAGCTTATTGCTTTTAAGAAGGAGGTAGATGCTCTTATAGATAATAAGGACATGAAAAAGGACGATGCTATCTTTAATATCCTTAGAGAGTATATAAAGGACAGCAAGAAAATAAGATTTGAAGGAGATGGCTATGGAGCTTCTTGGGAAAAAGAAGCAAAAAAGCGCAAGCTTAGTAATAATAAGACCACAGTTTCTGCTCTTGAAGCTCGTATAAGTAAAAGTACGGTAGCATTATTTGAGTCTTTAGGTATTATGAACAATGTTGAGATTCAAGCGCGTTACGAGATCGAACTAGAAGAGTATGTAAAACGCATACAGATAGAAAGCCGTGTGCTAGGTGATGTAGCTCGTAATCACATTATCCCAACAGCTTTAAGATATCAAAATGTATTGATAGACAATGTAAGAGGCTTGAAAGAAATATATGGTGAAGATTTTACCGCTTTCGCGAAAGCGCAAACAACCATTATAAAATCAATCTCAGATTATACCGCTAGTATTAATAGTCTCATAACAGAAATGATAAATGCTCGTAAGGAAGCAAATGCACTTGACCTTAAAGACAAGGCAGGTAATTATGCCGCGAAAGTGAAGCCATTTTTTGAACAGATAAGAAGAGATTGTGATAAATTAGAACTTTTAGTAGAAGATGAGTTATGGCCGTTACCAAAATATAGAGAATTACTCTTTGTAAATTAAGTTATGTTTTTTGATTAAAGCCACAAGGCTTTATAATGTACAAGTAAAAGACAGCTATAAGTTTCTTATAGTCAGCGTACTTGTGAGAAAAATCTGATTCTAATATAGCCGCACCTATAAAGGGGTGTTTACCCCTGCGTGCTTAGCCACTGTAAACACTAGTGCTAACGGAAAAATGTTAAAAATGCCATAACGTTTCATCGAAAACAGCTGGTAACTTCTTGAAAGAGAGGTAGATTTCCCTAATTTAGTACTCGTATTACAACCATTATCTCCCCCTCGTAATACTTACTCCCCCGTAATAATAGATTAAAAGACGCAATTGCGATGACAATGACGATGATTTGTTGTGTCTTACAAATATGTATTTATTAACCATTTATATATTATTAACTTAAACTCAATTATTATGAAAAAAGTAATTTTTAGTGCCGCGGCACTTATGATCGGAGCAGTTGCTTTGGGGCAGACAACCACAGAGGCGACTGAGGCAAATTTCCAGGACACTCCAGTACTAGTAACGGCAGGTTTTCCATTAACTAGTTCGGCAACTATTGAAACTGCCGACGCATTACCACAAGCTTTTGGAATAGGACCTAATACTGGTTATTCTACACAAAACGGCAATAATAACTTGGTACGAGCTCGTCAGGCTGGTGATTTAAACTCTATGTATGCAACTCAAGACGGTGATGGAAACCTTGTTTCTATGCGTCAAACAGGTAACACTAACAACGGAGGTTTCTTCATAAGCGCCATTGATAATGATGCACAAGCAAATCAAGTGGGTGATCAGAATGATACCCGCATTGAGCAACAAGGAGATTTTAATGATGCTCAAGTATATCAAGAAAACTCGGTAGCAGGAACAACAGGAAACTCTGCAGATATTCAACAAGGTACTGCTCAAAATGCAGAAAACAATTATGCAGGTGTAGATCAAAGAGGTAATGATAACTCTGCTAGAATTTTACAAACTTGGGATAACAGTGATGCATTAGCGCTACAAAGTGGTACAAACAATGCGGTTGAAATTAAGCAACAAGCAGATCCAGAAAACAGCTTAGGTCAAGAAGCGCTTTCTGAGCAAGTAGGTGTGGATAATCAAGGAACTATTAATCAACTTTCTGACGGTACTTCTGGACGTAATTATGCAAGACTTTTCCAAGAAGGTAATAACAACATGTCAAATCAAACTCAGACTACGGATGATAACGTTTTAGGAAATGAGGCATTAGTTAATCAAGGTAGTAATATCCTTTTAGATGATGCTAACACTGCAGCTCAGTTTACTGCTGTAAACGGTGTAGACGATATCTCTAACGGTATTGAAAGTCAAGTTTCAAGTTGGAGTAAAGCTATCCAAGTACAAGAAGGAAATAGCAATTTAGCTGAGACTCATCAATTTGGGGATGGTACTAGTGATACTAACGGAGATTATTCTGAGCAAAATCAAGACGGTGTAGGGAACGAAGCTTATGTATTTCAAAACATTTTTGGATCACCAACAGGTCGTGGTAACTCTGTAGTTCAAAACCAAACTGGAGACGATAACTATGTAGCGACTGGTCAAAATGGCCGTCGTAACGATATCACAATCGATCAGCAAGGAACAAACAACTACGCTATTTCTACTCAAAGAGGAAAAGATCACGTTGTTGATGCACTTCAAACAGGAGATTTTAACGCTTTAGAAACTGCACAAAGAGGAGATATGAACACTATCGTTGTTCGTCAAGATGGAGACATAGGACAAAGCTGGAAAGCTGAGCAAAATGTACCAGGAGGACTTCCTGATGGAGGAAATACACTTGATGTTTTCCAAACTACAGGTTTCTCAGGAATCTTACCTGCTATAGGAACTTCTCAAACTGCTAATATGGTTACAAGAGCTGCTATGGCTGCTCCAGCAAGAGCTAGATCTGGTTCAGGTCTATAAATCAATTGATTGAATTTTAGATTGGGTCATTTTTATTACAAAATAATGATTTACATCTAAATTAATAAAAACTTGGACATACTTGATATCAAGTATGTCCACTGTTTTTTTAAATATTTTATCTGAATTAACTTAATATGATAGTATTATGAAATTATATATAATGTGTTTTGTGTTTTTTTTTACGATGATTTCTGTAAATGCACAAACCTATAATGAGGATATTAAAGGAACTACTAAACTCACAAACGTAGAACTTGTAGAGAAAGATATTGTAACAAAAGCTGCTCTTGGTGATTTTGGAATAGGTACTGCAAAGAATACTAGGAATGCTACAATTCAGGGAAATAGTGTTTTTATTACGCAAATAGGAGACTTTAATGCTGCGTTGTTAAATGTAAAAAGTAGAGCAAGTGAAGTAAATATAGAGCAAAATGGAGACTTTAACTTTACGGGTTTGAATTATAATGTTGAAACTGTAATCACAGATATTAAACAGGAGGGTAATAGAAATGTAGTATTTGATATTGTTCAAGACAGAACAGCAAATATTTCATTAGATCTAGAGCAACAAGGAAATAATCTCAATTTTCAAAGATTAGGTTCTAATAGCCTTACAGAATCATTACAATTTATTCAAACAGCAGCATCACCATCATTAATAATTAGGAGTAGTACTAACGGAACACCAGATAATTAAAATTTTAAATACAGAGATAATTTTGAAGTTGTTTAAGAAGCTTATGTTACTGTTTTTCTTTTCATCCTTA
This sequence comes from Dokdonia sp. R78006, assembly GCF_042466145.1. Taxonomy (NCBI): domain Bacteria; kingdom Pseudomonadati; phylum Bacteroidota; class Flavobacteriia; order Flavobacteriales; family Flavobacteriaceae; genus Dokdonia; species Dokdonia sp. R78006. Next base: position 2,277,170 of record NZ_JAXHBU010000001.1, read on the forward strand.
GGGATGCAGGCGCAATATTATAATAAAGAAGTAGCTGCATCAGTAAGAATAGAAAGAAATAGCGAGTTTTTGAAGTTTTATGCATTAGCAGAAAATAAAACACCTGTCGAGTTACCTCTTGAATATGAATTTTTGATTTTCAAAACACAAGATGATGGTACTATACAAAAGGATAGTGATAAACAACGTTTTGTTTTAAAGCCGTATGAGAAAAAGGTATTGCAAACGTTGGTTTTGGGAAATGCGGTTACAAATAAAACAGTACTCGCATTACTCATTTTTGATAAAGATGGTAAACCTTTAGGTAAAGATCGAATAGTTCTAGAAAATGGGAGTCTTTCGGAAATTGATATCCAACTACCTAAGATGGATCTTTTTAGATCGAATGATCAAGCAAAACCGCAAGATGGCTTTGTCATAGAGGGGTTAGTAATCCAAAAAACAATTACAAAAGCGGGGAGAGATTTTTTTAAATATTTCTACTCGTTATACTTTAATAAATCTATCAAGTCACCTAAAGATATTATCATCGAAGAAGTGCCTGGTAAATCAAGAACAACATTAATAATAGTTAAGATTAACAATCAGATTGTATGGAAATTTTTCTCTCAACCTCAGCGTAAATTTTTGGAAGAGCAGGCACAGATTACAATTAGTAGAGTAGGTAAGTTATTGCAAGTTTTAGAACAACAAAAGGATCAAAAAATACAATATTGATATGAGAATACTACTTTTTTTATTCATGGCAGTAGGAGTTTCTGCTTTCGCTAAAGCACAACAATTTTCTTATAAACCTATAAGCCCTTTTTTTGGAGGAGATACTTTTAATTATCAGCAGATTATAACTTCTGTAACATTACAAAATAGCCTTTCGGAACCTGTTGATGAGCAAGAGGAGTTGTCAGAGTTACAACAATTTGGTAGAGAGCTTAATAGGAATTTATTAAATGCTATTGAGAGTCAGCTAAGCCAGGCACAACTAAACGCTTTAAATATTACTGAAGAGGGAACTTTTACATTTGGATCGCTCAATGTAGAGGTGTTTGAAACCTTTGAGGGATTAGTTATAAATATTTTGGACACCAATAATGGTGAAGAAACGCAAATAGTAGTACCTAACTAGAATTAACTGAATGTTTATGAGAATTTTACAAAAGTTGACACTTGTGACTGGCTTCTTTTTATTGTCTTCGTGTGGAGCTTATTTTAATCAGAAATTTGACCAGCAGCCTGCTCGAGTGGGGGAGTTTTCTAAAACTACAAAAAAGTTGTTAGATCTTCCAGAAGCATCATTGCCTGTAGAAGTAGCAGTTTATAATTTCAGTGATCAAACAGGCCAGTTCAAAGCTATTGAAACAGGAAGTACTTTTAGCACAGCCGTTACTCAAGGTGGAACAACTATTTTGATAAAAGCACTTGAGGATTCTGGATGGTTTAGACCTATTGAAAGAGAGAACTTAAGTAATCTATCTACAGAACGTAATATTATACGTAACACAAAACAGGAGTATATAAAAAACTCAGACCCCAATGAACCTCCTTTACCACCTTTGTTGTATGCAGGATTACTTCTAGAAGGAGGTATAGTTTCTTATGATACTAATATAGTTACAGGAGGTCTTGGCGTTAGATATTTTGGGTTAGGCGGATCTGCTAAATACAGACAAGATAGAATTACTGTTTATCTAAGAGCTGTATCAACAAGTAATGGTGAGATCTTAAAAACAATTTATGTTTCAAAAACAATATTATCACAGGCATTAGACGCAAGCTTTTTTAGATTTGTTAAGTTTCAACGATTGCTAGAGGCAGAAACGGGAATTACTCAAAATGAACCTGTTCAGATTGCTGTAAAAGATGCAATAGAACGGGCAGTACACGATTTAATAATGGAGGGGCTCATTGATCAATATTGGAGTGCAAAAGATGGTCGTGAAGTAAACGAAGAGCTCATTGAAAATTATTTGAAGGAAAAGGAGTTAGAAGAAAGTTCAGGTCTTTATGATAGAATGTTTGTAAATGATGAGTATGATACTCATGTTACACTTCAAGGTGGTGTGAACCTAATAGATGGTGATTTAACTCCAAATAAACCTGGTTTTATGTCAAAACTCACCATAGAGCAAGATGTTACAGATAAATTTAGTGTTGGTCTTTCTGGGAGTGTTTTTGAATTAAATAATGGTGACGCATACTCAAATATTATGGGTAGTGTAGATTTAAATGCAAGAATATTTTTATTGCCGAAAGATGATTTTGGTCCATATATATTTGGAGGACCTGGTCTGGTAGTTGATTTAATAGACTCTGCACAAGATGGATTAGGTCTTGGTAAAACTTTTCCAAAATTACAATACGGAGCAGGTTTACAATACAAGTTTTCACCTAGATTGAGCTTCACTGCTTTTGCCGAACATAATGTATTACTTAATGATGATATTGATTTCATTGATCAAGGTAAGCGCAATGATTTCTACTATAATTTTGGTTTTGGGTTGAGATACGGGCTAAATTTTAAAAGTCAAAAGAAGAAAGATAATGAGTCATTAGTAATTGAAAATTGAAGAATTTAAAGATGTCAATAATGAATAAGTACTTTTTAGTAATAGTCGCATTTGCAGTTTTATTATTCTTAGGTTGTTCTGAAGATACCATAGAGGCAGATGTATTCGGGTCAATCTCAGGAGTTGTTACAGCAGAAGACACAAACGAGCCATTAAATAATGTAAAGGTTTCTACTAGTCCTGCTAGTAATACCGTTTTCACAAATGAAGAAGGGAAATTTAGTATTTCTAATGTACTTGTTAATTCATATTCAGTGGAAGCCGAATTAGATAACTATAATACGGAGTTTGAGGGAGTAGAAGTTTTAGAAGGACTAAATTCTGAAGTTGCTATAGAATTAGTGCTCTCAAATACAGGAAATGGAGCTCCTAGTACACCTATTCTTCTAAGTCCTCTTGATGGGGCTATAGATGAGTTACTAGAAATTGAGTTTGCATGGAATTCAATAGATCCTGAGGACGATGAACTTACTTATACAATTCAATTAAGAAATGGATCTACAAATGAGATGGAAGAATTTCAAGTAGTGGGAGATACTACTTATACAGTAAATAATTTGAGTCTTGAGACCAATTATTTTTGGCAAGTTTCTGCAAAAGATGAACTTAATGAATCAGTAAGTTCAGGAATAAGTTCTTTTACTACATTTTCTGCTCAAAATAATCCTTTCTTATTTATAAAAAGAATAGACGGAAATAGTGTTATATTTTCTGGAGCAAATTCTGATGAGGTTAATGAAACCACTGATGCAAATGTTCTACAGCTTACAGACGAATCTAAAAATAGTTTTCGACCTAAGCGAAATAACAACGTCGCTAAAATTGCTTTTCTAAGAACTATAGGAGGAGAAAATCAAATTTTTACAATGAGTCTTGCTGGAGCAAATGAACAACAAATCACCTCTTCTGTCCCTGTTGCTGGATTTAGACAAGAAAGTATACAATTTACTTGGGCTGAAAATGGTCAACAGTTTTATTATCCAAACTTTGACAAACTATATGCTATTAATAATGATGGAAGCGGGTTATCTCAAATATATCAAACGAATGATGGGTCATTAATATCTGATGTAGCTGTTTCGTCATTCAATCCCGATACTATTATTTTAAAAACCAATGATGTTGACGGTTACAATGTTAGAGTATTTGCTATTTCTCAGAGCTCAGGTCAACTATTATACACAGTTTTAGAAAATCAACTCGGTGCAGTTTCGGGAATAGATGTAACTGCAAATATGGATAAAGTCCTCTATGCGCGTGATGTTTCAGGCTCAGAAAATGGAGATTATAGAATTTTCACAAGTCGAATTTTTGAATATAATGTAAATACTCAAGAGACCTCAGTGGTAGAGACAGAGGTAATAGCAGGGGAGAATGATCTTTTTCCTAGTTACTCTCCTGACGAAGGGAGAATTATATTGACAAGAGTTTTAAATAACCAAGGAGCAATACCTTCAATATATCTCGCCTTTCTGAATGATTCTGATGACAATGATGAACTATTTACAAACTCTCTTATGCCAGATTGGGAATAATAACGGTGATCAATGGTAAGTTGTTTATTAATATATAAACTCACAGGAATTTTATACGAAAGAGCGCATTTATTTAAGTGCGCTCTTCTTATTTACTTAATATTCTTTCTATCTATTTCGCTCGCATTGCTTTCTTAAAAACGCTTCTTGTAGTTTTATTTAATGCATAATCAAGTGGTTTCTTGCCTTTGTGATTCATTTGACTTAAGTCTGCACCATTAGTTATCAAAAGTTCAATTACAGGTAGCGCATATTCTTTTTGACTTGCTAGAATATGTAATGCTGTATTACCAGATGGATCTTGAATGTTTATGCGAGTGCCAAGTTCAATAAGCATCTGCATAATTAATTTACTGTCTTCAGTTAATGATCTACTTAGGGTATGTATTGGGTAATTACCATTATCAAAAGCAGTATTCAATTCTATCTCTGGCTGCTTCACAAGTAGTAGTACACCTTCAGTAAAATGATAATCTATAGCTATTCTTAAATGCTCTTGACTGCATAGCGCCCCACTTTTAATAAGTTCTTTAAGCGAACTTATCATTTTATAACGAATAGCATCTTCAATAGCTAGGGAAGGATTTGCTCCATTAGATAGTAATCTTTTTAGAACTCTCACGTTTCCTTTGCGTGCTGCACTTCGAGTAAAATCGTTATTTGGTAGACTAGATGAATGGTCCATCAGTAATAAAATGAGAGGTTCATTTTTAGTTTCCATTGCATTAGCTAGTGACTCATCAGCTTTAGCACCACTATTTAGTAAGGAGGTTACAATTTCTATATTTTCTGTTTCTGTTGCGTCAAGTATTGCTTGGTTGAGGTTAACTTCTCCTTGATTTACAAGTAACTCAACAAGACTTAGGTTTTCATTTGTAATTGCCGACTCAATGAGAAGTGGGTCTGTAGTGTCTGCTCCCATAGAGATTAAGTACTGACTTATTGTTTGGTTTTCTATAGTTATTGCTTTATTAATCCCTTTACTAGGATTACTATTATTAGAAACCAACAGTTTTACCATTTCCACATTCTCACCAGCTACAGCAAGCGGTAATAAATTATCAACATTTACTCCTTCTTTTTTTGTAGCAATCACAGACTCTGCAAATGGGAGGTTATTTTCTTTAATTGCTGCTGTCATGGCTACATCTGGATTTCCTTCATAAACGTGGAGCAAATCATTAAATAATTGAGCATCATCTTTTTGAGCAGCATAAAATAGGGCGCTGTCTGGAACAGCCTTATTTTGAAGAGCAATATTGATAGCTCTGACATTATCTTTTGTGATACCATACTCTAAAGACTCAGAAGCATTTCCACCATTTTTTAGTGAGATATCTAGGATTTCAAAATTATTGTTGTCTGTTGCTATATTGGAGATTTTATTACTGCTTACACGTGCATTCTTATTGATAAAGTAATTGAATAACTCTGTGTTATTAAGTATTGATGTGACTTCAAGAGTATTTTCATTTGCTTCAGTTACTGGTATGATGATGTTTTTAAGCACTTCATTACCATTTCTTAGAGCGCTATCTAAAAGAGATGCATCTGCGGTTGCACCTAGTATTGTAAATTTTTCAGCGAGCTCAGCATCATTGTTTTCCACGGCTAGAGATAGTTCTTTTTTACCTGCTTCAAATGCATCAAACTCAACACTCATTAAAGCTTTGACAGATGGATAGTGATAGGTGTCTAGTGCAAATGATAAATCATTGTTTACAGGAGTAGCTCCTTCCCTCAGTAGCGCATAAATAATAGGTTCACTTTGAAAAGCAACTGCTTTATAAATCATATTATTTTTAAAAGGAGCACCTCTTTCTAAAAGGATTAATACTTTTTGTTCATCAAAATACTCTTTGAGGAACAGCAAGTCGAGATCCTCACTATTTGGTATTACTCCTTTATCTAGTACAAAATTTAGTATTTGTGAAGATTGTTTTGAAGTAATAATAGCAGCGATTAAACCCGGGATTCTCCTAGTTGCATTTTGTGCCAATAAAGTTTTCATGCGAGCTAGATCGCCTATGTTTGCAGCTCTTACAATTTCTGTTTGTAATGCAGTATTGTAATGTTGTGCGCTATTTTCTAATAATTTTTTTTCCTTTTCTAGAGACAATACGTAAGCCACTTCATAAATATCGCCGTCTATAGTCGTTATCTCCACATCTTTATGAATATCCCTTACGAGTGCTTCTTTATAAAAAGTTTTTGCTTCTTCCGGACCAGAAACTCGTAAGCGCTTGCGTTCTCTGCTTTTGACTAGTTTTTTTGTGTCATCCCATACACTTACATATCCTTTTTCTAAGTCCTCAGGTTTTGCTGTAATGATGACTTGTTTATTGAGTTTTATTTCTTCGTCAGTGATTAAGGTTTCTAGCCGTACACCGCCACGGTCTATAAGTGGTGCTGTGCGTAACATGGCTTCATCTTTTGAAAATCCTCCAAAAAATAAATCACCCGTATAGGCATCTACATCGCTTGAGGTAACACCAGCACTTTTTTTAATTAGTCTGTCGATAGATTGTTTGAAACGCAAGGAATATTTAGTAAAATAAGCAGAAGGTTGCGGGGCATATAATTGATTTTTAGAAGTACGTATAGCTATGTTAATAACACTATCTAGTAATTGTATTTTCCTTTCTTTATCCTGTATATCTGCTGTAGTGAGGTTTCTTAATGCCTTGGTCCAGGGTTGTAATGTGACATCTATGGCTGCAGCATTATTTTTTAAAGTAGTTTGCCAGTCTGTAAACCAGGTCGCGTTTGTATCACCTCCCTTTGTAAATGAGCTGCTAGATCCAGCGGTAATGTATGGGTCTGTATCCTCTTTATTTTGGTGTGATGCACTAATGTCTTCTATTACTTTTTCCTTAAATAAGTCACGATCATACGGAGAGTATATGAAATCGTCATTTTTTATTAAGTTTCTCTTTAAGAAAAGACCTCCATAAATGACTTCATGAGCATAATGTGTGCCGTAACGATATATAAATCCTTCTGGAGTGATATCGCGTCCTAGTCTTTTAAAATCTTCAACCATTGCACTATCTAGTACGTTAGAAGAAACAGCTACAAGTATATCTTTTGATAATGGTATTTGTTTTTTAGTATAGACTAAGAGGGTTTTATTTGACTCATCGTTATTAAAGCCTTTGTAATGTGCTTCACTATTTAACGCATGATAGGGTTTTGAAAGCGTATCGGCATTTAAAATTTGTTTTTCAAAATCGTAGGGAGACGTTATAAAATGAAAACTCTCCACTGGGCTAGTATCAAGAGAAGTACTATGTATGGATCCATAGATAAGTTGCTTTCCTTTTGAAGATCCTAGCCAGTCTAAGGCATCAACATAACGTATGTCAAAACCCTGCCCAATGAGATTAGGATTTTGTGGTTGCTGGCAGAATAAAGGGTTATTTAAAATTAATAGGAATAGGGGGAGCATAAAGTATTCCTTTCGGAAAAAGCGTGTAGTCTCCAAAGGCAAAGGTGTTAGTTAAATAAAATGGTCAATAAGTATCTAAAATACTTATAAAAAAGCTAAGAAAAAATTCAATTAGATTAAGGTGTAAATAACTGGATTAAAGAGGGTTTGAAGTAAAATGTTTGTAAGAAACGACTGATTTTTAATGGTTTTTATCACGCTTTCGCGAAAGCGTAATTATAAAATACACCATAGAAATAATTATTTTAGAAACTTGGTCAAACTGTTTGTAAATCAATTTTAAAGCCCATTATATAATCCCTATTTTTGCGATGTAAAATTTATAGATGAGCCAAGAAATTTCTAAACGATACGCACAACGCGGAGTCTCTGCAGGTAAGGAAGATGTGCACAATGCCATTAAAAATGTAGACAAGGGATTATTTCCTAAAGCATTTTGTAAGATTGTACCAGACGCACTTACGGGAGACGAGGATTACTGTCTTGTAATGCATGCAGATGGGGCAGGAACAAAATCTGCTCTTGCATACATGTACTGGAAAGAAACTGGTGATATCTCTGTATGGAAAGGCATCGCTCAAGATGCTCTTATCATGAATATAGATGATCTATTATGTGTGGGTGCAACAGACCATATCATGCTATCATCAACAATAGGGCGTAACAAGAATGTAATTCCGGGTGAAGTTATTTCGGCCATTATTAATGGATCTGAAGAACTTTTGGCAGAGTTAAAATCTTACGGTGTTACAATTCACTCTACAGGTGGAGAAACAGCAGATGTAGGTGATCTTGTGCGCACAATCATTGTAGACTCTACTGTTACGGCACGTATGAAGCGCAGCGATGTTATTGATAATGCTAACATACGTCCCGGAGATGTTATTGTAGGTCTTTCATCAAGCGGTCAAGCGACTTACGAAAAAGAATATAATGGAGGTATGGGGAGTAACGGACTTACTTCTGCACGTCACGATGTATTTGATAAGTACCTTGCACAAAAATATCCAGAGAGTTTTGACGCAGCAGTACCAGAAGACTTGGTATATAGCGGTTCAAAAAAACTTACAGATTCAGTAACTGGGAGTCCTCTAGACGCTGGTAAGCTAGTGCTTTCTCCTACGAGAACCTATGCGCCCATTATTAAAGATATTTTATCTAAATATAACTCAGACAGTATACACGGTATGGTACACTGTAGTGGTGGTGCTCAAACAAAAATTTTACATTTTGTAGAGGACTTACATATTATCAAGGATAATCTATTTGAAACTCCGCCACTTTTTAAACTTATACAAGAAGAGAGTGGTACAGACTGGAAAGAGATGTACCAAGTGTTTAATATGGGACATCGTATGGAGATCTACTGCCCGCAAGAGATAGCTCAAGAGCTTATAAAGATCTCAACATCTTATAATGTTGATGCACAAATAGTAGGTAGAGTAGAGGCTTCTCAAAGTGGAAAGAGGCTTACCATAACTAGTGATAAAGGAACTTTTACTTATTAATATATAGTCTATAAAGTACCTTTTAAAAGAGGGATGTTGTTATAACACAGAAGGCCTGTATTCTTTGCAGGCCTTTTTTTATGCACAAGAAATAGGGTGCTAAGTTTTGTTTCACACATGGTAATAATTTGCTTTTAGGAAAGTTAGCTGTTTGTTTTAGGATTTTTTTATGATTTCAGAAATCTGCTGACTATCATTTTTTCGTATATTTTCTATTCCAAGTCAAACGATTATTTAACTACCCCTAATTAGTCAAATAACTATCCGTATGGAGAAAATTACATCCGCTATAAAATGTAGGAGATTACCATTAATCATCGGTTTTGTAATCTTGATTAATATAGTAGCTGTATTTACCTCAGATTTAGAGATTATGAGGATAATACGCTTACTTACAATTGGAGTATATGTAGCCTACTATCTTTTAAGCGTATCTCAAAGAAGTCTTATAGTCCTTGTAATATTATTTAGTTTGCTAGCTAGAGATATAGCGGTGCTATTTTATGAGACTAATGTAGGACATACATTATACCTTATATTAGGTATTGCGGCATATGCAACTATCTGTTTAGAAAGAGGAGATATACTTAAAGTGATAAGTAGAGATAAAAGTGCTTTGATTTTTACACTTGCATTTGTTGTTCTCAATACATTTGCCCTAAGTGAAATTGCTAGTTTTATTAATGTAGGGTTCCAAGGTCCATTTGACCCTTTTTTATTTTATGTGTATGGTGTGTTTATGATTGTTTTTGGAGCAACAGCAATCATTTATAATCAAGTGTATAATAGTAATAGATCTCTTGCTTATATATTATTTATGATTAGTTTTCTTACCAGTGATGTCACCTCGTTATTTGCATATTACTTTGGATATGAGATGCTTTTTTACGTAGACCGTGTTGCTTATGCAGTAGGATTAGGTCTTTTTTCTTATACAGTTATTGAAACTAGTAGTCAGCTTGAAGAAGCAGAGCAATATGATATGTTATCTTAATGAGCTGGGGTGCTTTTTTTAATTACCAACTTCTCTATAATTATTTCTTTACTGTGACCGCATCGCTTTATTAATGCAATGTACGACACGTGTGATTGTATTAATTTGGGTTGTAAATATCTTTATTTAAGCTGTTTATCATTATTTAGTTTTGTTAAAGTCTATCTGAGGCGGTATTTATATTTTTACTTTTACTTACTTTTATTAACAAGTAAAATGCTTTTAGTGTTCCCCCAACCAATAATTGACTAATGCAATTTTTATTACGTAAAGCAGGTAAATATTTACCATTAATAACTCTAGGTCTTATAGTATTAAACATACTGTCTGTTTATTTAGGGCGTCATGTTTATCTCTTAAGATACATGCAACTTTTTACAGTACTAGTCTTTCTCATTTACTACGTAATCAAAGCACCTCGTGTTAGGTTTATAGTGATTGCAATTTTAGTAATGCTATCGCTGCGAGAATTTTCCGTTTTCTACTACTATAAAAACTTTGGGCAGATAGCTTATATCCTTCTTGGCTGTGTGACTTATAGCCTTATTATTATAAAGCGGCTAGATATGTTTAATGCATTTTTAAAAGATAGAGCTGCGATACTACTTACTTTAGTCTTTATTGGTCTCAATATGCTTATACTTAATGAACTAATATCTCAGGTAAAGGAAGGTTACGAAGGGTCTTTTCAGTCTGGTCTCGTGTTCCTTTTTGGAATTATCATAAGTTTATTAGGAGCAATAGCAGTGTTATATAACCAGGTTATTAATAGTGATAGATCATTAGCTTTTCTGTTTTTTGTGTTTTGTTTTATCTTTTCGGACGTGGCATCTCTTATTGGGTACTATTTTGGAATTAGTTTCTTCTATTATATTGATTTTGTTAGTGCCGCATTAGGATTGGCCTTTTTTATATACACGGTTTTGGATGTAGATAATAAAGAAGAAGAGAAGAATCAACTTACTCAATCGTATTAATCACTATTTCTTTTTTGCTTTCGCGAAAGCGTATATAGACCTCCATTTAGCTTTCATTCCTTGTTTAAATTATCGTAAATTCGCTACTTATTATAGAAAGTAGATGTTAGAAAAATTACAGATAGTAAAGCAACGTTTTGATGAGATAAGTGATCTCATCATACAACCAGATATTATAACAGATCAAAAGCGCTATGTCCAGCTCAATAAGGAATATAGCGATCTTAAGGCACTCATGGAAGTGCGTGAGGTATATATAGAGCTTAGTGAAAACCTCAAAGAAGCCGAAGAAATCATAGCCGATGGTAGTGATGCAGAAATGGTTGAAATGGCCAAGATGCAATACGATGAGGCAAAAACTGGTATTCCTGAACTTGAGGAAAAAATCAGAATGATGCTTATTCCTAAGGATCCAGAAGATGCAAAGAACGTCGTTGTAGAAATACGCGCTGGAACTGGTGGTGATGAAGCAAGTATTTTTGCGGGAGACTTATACAGAATGTATACGAAGTATGTAGATTCTGTCCCAGGATGGAAACATAGCACGGTAGATTATTCTGAAGGTACTTCTGGAGGATTTAAAGAAATCCAATTTGAAATTACAGGGCAAGATGTATACGGTACTATGAAGTTTGAAGCTGGAGTACACCGTGTACAGCGAGTACCGCAAACAGAAACTCAAGGTCGTGTGCATACCAGTGCTGCAACAGTAATGGTACTTCCAGAAGCAGAGGAGTTTGATGTTCAAATAGAGCCTAAAGATGTACGTGTAGATTTTTTCTGTTCTTCTGGACCAGGTGGGCAGTCTGTAAACACAACATACTCTGCAGTACGATTAACACACATCCCTACAGGACTTGTAGCGCAGTGTCAAGACCAAAAATCTCAACATAAAAACAAGGAGAAGGCTTTTAAAGTACTACGCTCACGTTTATATGATATGGAACTTGCTAAGAAGCAAGAAGAAGATGCGGCAAAACGTAACTCACAAGTAAGTAGTGGTGACCGTAGTGCAAAGATTCGTACGTATAACTATCCTCAAGGACGTGTAACGGATCACCGTATTGGATTAACATTATACGATTTACAGAATATCGTAAATGGTGATATTCAAAAAATTCTTGAAGAGTTAAGACTTGTTGAGAATACAGAGAAACTCAAATTTACTGAAGGAGAATTATAGCATAATAAAGCTGACTATTATCTAGATCTGAAATAAACGACAATGAAAACAGCTGATTTAATTACCCAAATTAAAAAGAAGCAATCTTTTTTAATAGTTGGTCTAGATACAGATCTTGATAAGATTCCTGCGCATTTATTGAAAGAGGAAGATCCTATTTTTGCTTTTAACAAAGCGATTATAGATGCCACACACGATTTATGTGTTGGTTATAAACCTAATACTGCATTTTATGAAGCTTATGGTATCAAAGGATGGCAGGCGCTAGAGAAAACAATTAACTATATAAACGAAAAGTATCCAGAGCAATTCACGATTGCAGATGCAAAACGTGGAGATATAGGGAATACATCTACTCGATATGCTAAGGCATTTTTTGAGGACTTGAGCTTTGACTCTGTAACGGTTGCTCCATACATGGGTAAAGATTCTGTAGAGCCATTTCTGGAATTTAATGACAAGCACACTATATTGCTTGCGCTTACTTCAAATAAGGGAGCCTTCGATTTTCAAACAAAGGAGATTGACGGTAAAGAAGTGTACAAGCACGTACTTGAAACCTCTAAGTCATATACCAATAGTGAGCAGCTTATGTATGTAGTAGGTGCTACAAAAGCTGAGTACCTCACAGATATACGTGCTATTATTCCTGAGGCATTCTTACTCGTACCAGGAGTAGGAGCGCAGGGAGGTAGCCTGCGTGAAGTTTGTAAATACGGAATGACTAAAGATATAGGGCTTCTTGTTAATTCTTCTCGAGGTATTATTTACAATTCTCAAGGAGAAGACTTCGCCATCGCCGCGCGTAATGTTGCACAGCAAATGCAAGAAGAAATGAGAGAGCTCATTATAGAACATATCTAATATGAACATTACAGATCAAATAGGCACTCGTCTAGAGTTTGATCATACACCACTGCGCATTGTTTCTTTAGTACCTAGCCAGACAGAACTTCTAGTTCACCTGGGGTTAGAAGAGTGCATTGTGGGTGTTACAAAATTTTGTGTTCATCCATTGCATCTGCGTGGTGATAAAGAAGTAGTGGGAGGCACGAAGCAAGTAGATATTGCAAAAATCTCCGCGCTACAGCCAGATATTATTCTTTGCAATAAAGAAGAAAACACAAAAGAGATTGTAGAAAGTTTGCGGGCTATTGCTCCGGTACACACATCAGATATTATAAGCGTACAAGAGTCTCTAGATCTCATACTACAATACGGAGTAATTTTTAAAAAAGAGGAAGAAGCTCAACAGCTAGTTACCGCTATTACAAATGAGCGCAATCAATTTTTAAAGGAGCTAAAGACATCTACTCAAGGTCATGTAGGCTACTTTATCTGGAAAGAACCAATGATGGTTGCCGGTGCACATACTTTTATAAACACACTATTAGAAGAAGCAGGTTTTAAAAATGCTTTTACTTCTTTAGAAGGTAGATACCCAGAGGTCCAAACAGAACAGTTAGCAAATCTTGATTACATCTTCTTATCATCAGAGCCTTTTCCATTTAAGGAAGAACATATCGCATTATTCAAAAAAAATACCACTGCTAGAGTGGTATTAGTAGACGGTGAGTATTTCTCATGGTATGGGAGTAGGCTTCTTAAGGCATACTCATACTTTAGAAATTTACGATCACAACTAGAATTGCAAGAACTTTAATTTTGAATCAAGTTGAAGTGCTTCAAAGGTAAGTACATCGCTTTGCTCGTGATCTGTGTATTTTAAATTATAGGCCTCTTCTACAAGTTTTTTGTGCTTGCGCTCCATGTAGGTCTTGATGCGCTGGTGTTTATACTGGGAATTCATAATACAAGTAGGTTAATTTGGGGTTAAACTTATTTTCTCTACTTAAATGTATTAAAAAAAAACCAATCTGAAATACTATAACTGCATAAAAATCAAGTGATTAATGTAAGAATAATCTTATTAATCTTGAAGTGCAAATACACGCTGTAAAAGATCTGTAGTCCTACTTTGTGTTTTTGTACGGATTTCCTTTTCTTCTACCGCAATCATTTTATAAACTCCTTCAAGAGCTTGTTGCGTTACATAATCTGTAAGGTCAGGGTTTACATCATTAGTAAGTGGTAACTCGTTATACTTTGTAATTAGGTTAGTCCATATTTGATCTGCACCTACTTTTGCAAAGCTATTTTTTATCACAGGATTAAACTTTCCATAAAGTGCTGTTTGTGTTTTTCCTTCTAAGTATGAGGTAGCAGCATTATCAGATCCTAATAAAATGTTACGCACATCTATAAATGTTATTTCTTTTACAGCATTTACAAAGATAGGCGTTGCTTCACTCACTGCATCTTCGGCAGCGCGGTTTAGGGCTTTGATACCTTCATCTGCAAGACTTCCTAAGCCTATTGCTCTTAGTGTTTTATCTACTTTTTGTAACTCTTCTGGAAGTAATATTTTTACCAATTCGTTTTTATAAAACCCATCTGTAGACGTAAGTTTTGTTACCTGTTTATCAATTCCAAAGTCTAACGCTTGCTTGAGACCGTTACCTATCATTTGGTTACTAATTCCAGAAGTTCCAGATTCTGTAGGTAAACTATCTATTACGCCTTGCAATTCGGCACAAGAGATTAGTGAAAACAAAACAAATACAGCGATAATCTTTTTCATGATACTATGGGTTTTTAATGTGTGGTAAAGATAGTTTTTAATTGCGCTTTCGCGAAAGCGCAACTCAGCTTATTCATATGTTAAGTAAAAATCACCGTCTTATTACCGTAAACAAAACACTTGTGCTGTGCGTGTAATTTTATGGCTCTTGAGAGTACAATCTTCTCCAGGTCTCTACCTTTTGCAATAAGGTCTGGAATGGTGTGGCTGTGAGTTACACGTATGGTGTCTTGCTCGATAATAGGGCCCGCGTCTAGTTCTTCTGTCACATAGTGACTTGTGGTCCCTATAATTTTTACACCACGAGCAAATGCTGCATGATAAGGCTTTGCGCCTACAAAGGCAGGTAAAAAGGAGTGATGTATGTTTATAATGCGATGCGTGTATTCACTTATAATAGTAGGCGTCACAATCTGCATATAGCGAGCAAGAACTATAAAATCAACCTTAAATTCTCGCAGTAAGTCTAGCTGGCGTTGCTCTGCGAGTGCCTTCGTATCTTTTGTAACGGGAATATGGTAAAATGGGATATCAAAATTTGCTGCAATATGAGCTAGATCCTTGTGATTACTCACAATAAACGGGATGTTTACTTGGAGTTCTCCGGCATTATAACGACCCAGAATATCATAGAGGCAGTGGTCGTATTTTGAAACAAAAATTGCCATTTGCAGTTTTTGCGTAGCAGGATATAACTGCCATTGCATCTCAAATGGATTTCCTATGTCTTGAGCGAAAGTTTTTGTAAAAAGCTCCACATTAAAATCTGCTTGTTCAAAAAAGCACTCTAATCGCATGAAGAACACATTTTCTTGCGCATCTACATGTTGATCTATGTAGGTGGTGTTTCCGCCATGATCAAGTATGAAATTAGTCACAGAAGCGATGATTCCCTTTTGATCTTTGCAATGTATAAGCAGTGTAAGATGTGCCATAAATCAGATTTTTATTACCTCTAAATTGCAATTATTATTACGCAATTCAGCTATAAACAATCCTTTTTGTGTTATTCATATTCAAGCGTCGTTTTTACTGATTATTACGTAAATTTACATCATCAAACACACCAATAATTACAGATGGAACAAGCTACTCCTTACACACCAAAATATAAAGTTAGAATAGTTACTGCAGCTGCACTCTTTGATGGTCACGATGCCGCTATAAATATTATGCGTCGTATCATTCAGAGCACAGGCGTTGAGGTGATCCATTTGGGTCACGATCGCTCGGTAGAAGAAGTGGTAAATACCGCAATACAAGAAGATGCAAATGCAATTGCGATAACCTCTTATCAAGGTGGCCACAATGAGTATTTTAAATATATGTATGATCTTCTTAAAGAGAAGGGAGCATCACATATTAAAATCTTCGGAGGTGGAGGTGGTGTGATCTTGCCAGAAGAGATTCAAGAACTCATGGACTATGGGATTACCCGTATCTACGCTCCAGATGATGGACGTGCCATGGGATTACAAGGGATGATTAATGATCTTGTACAAAAATCTGACTATGCCATAGGAGATAAGCTTGATGTAACTGTAGATAGCTTACGCGAAAAAGTGCCTACGGCAATCGCTAGAGTAATTTCTGCTGCCGAAAACTTTCCAGAGGTTGCAAAGGATACGCTTGACGCAATTCATAAAAAGAATGAAAACTCGCTTACACCCGTACTTGGTATTACAGGTACAGGAGGTGCAGGAAAGTCATCTCTTGTAGACGAACTAGTACGTAGATTTCTAATTGACTTCCCAGAGAAGCAAATAGGATTGATTTCTGTAGATCCTTCTAAGCGTAAAACTGGAGGAGCTCTACTAGGAGATCGTATCCGTATGAATGCGATTAATAGTGACCGTGTTTACATGCGCTCACTAGCAACTCGCCAGAGTAATCTTGCACTTTCTAAGTATGTAGGAGAGGCTATTGAGGTATTAAAAGCAGCCGAGTATGACTTAATCATTCTTGAGACTTCGGGAATAGGACAGTCTGATACAGAGATTATAGAACACAGTGATGTTTCTTTATATGTGATGACACCAGAATTTGGTGCAGCAACACAGCTAGAGAAAATCGATATGCTTGACTTTGCAGATCTAGTAGCTATCAACAAGTTTGATAAGCGTGGATCACTAGATGCATTACGTGATGTAAAGAAGCAGTACATGCGCAATAATAATTTGTGGGATGTACATCAAGATGATTTGCCAGTATTTGGTACCATTGCGAGCCAGTTTAATGATCCAGGAATGAACACGCTTTATAAGCGTATCATGGAGAAAGTAAACGCAGTAAACGAGTCTGATCTTACGAGTACGTTTGAGATCAGCCAAGAGATGAGTGAGAAAATCTTTGTGATTCCTCCATCTCGCACGCGTTACCTAAGTGAGATTGCAGAGAGCAACCGTGCATATGACGCTTTCGCGAAAGCGCAACAAGAAACAGCACAACGTCTCTACGGAATTTATAAGACCATAGAAACTATTGCCGGTACAGCTCCAGCACTAGACAAAGCAGGAGTACAGTTAGCCGACTTTACAACTGAAAACACAGAAGAAGATAAAGACCTTATTAAATTGTTGCTAGCACAGTTTGACCGAGTAAAAATGGATCTTGATCCGTATAACTGGGAAGTTATCACTGGTTGGGAAGAAAAAGTAAATAGATACAAAGCACCTGTGTATACCTTTAAGGTAAGAGATAAGGAGATTAAAATCCCTACGCACAGCGCATCGCTATCACATACAGAAATCCCTAAAATAGCATTACCTAAGTACCAAGCCTGGGGAGACATTTTAATCTGGTGTTTACAAGAAAACGTACCAGGAGAATTCCCATACACAGCAGGGCTATATCCTTTTAAACGTACGGGAGAAGATCCTACACGAATGTTTGCAGGAGAAGGAGGACCAGAGCGTACTAACAGACGTTTTCACTATGTAAGTGCTGGATTACCAGCTAAGCGTTTGAGTACGGCTTTTGACTCTGTGACGTTATACGGTAATGATCCAGGAATGCGTCCAGATATCTATGGAAAAATAGGAAATGCAGGAGTAAGTATTTGCTGTCTTGATGATGCAAAGAAGCTCTATTCTGGTTTTGACTTAAGTCATGCAATGACATCGGTAAGTATGACCATAAACGGGCCAGCACCTATGTTACTTGGTTTCTTTATGAATGCCGCTATCGATCAAAACTGTGAGAAGTACATTAAAGAAAACGAACTAGAAGCAGAGGTAGAAGCAAAAATCGCAGCTATCTACAAAGGAAAAACACGTCCAGCATACCAAGGCGATCTTCCAGAAGGAAATGATGGTCTAGGTTTAATGCTACTGGGAGTAACGGGTGATCAAGTATTACCAGCAGATGTGTACAGCCGCATAAAAGTAGAGACACTCACACAAGTGCGTGGTACGGTACAAGCAGATATTCTCAAAGAAGATCAGGCGCAAAATACCTGTATCTTCTCTACAGAGTTTGCACTGCGCTTAATGGGAGATGTACAAGAGTACTTTATCGAGCAAAAGGTGCGTAACTTCTATAGTGTGTCTATCTCTGGATATCACATTGCAGAGGCAGGAGCAAACCCTATCACACAACTAGCACTTACATTGTCTAACGGATTTACCTATGTAGAGTACTACCTAAGCCGTGGGATGGATATCAATAAATTTGGTCCTAACTTATCGTTCTTTTTCTCAAACGGAATCGATCCAGAATATGCGGTAATAGGTCGTGTTGCTCGTAAGATTTGGGCAAAGGCAATGAAGGAAAAGTACAAAGCAAACTCACGTGCACAGATGCTTAAGTACCACATCCAGACATCTGGACGTAGCTTACACGCACAAGAGATTGACTTTAACGACATCCGTACTACTCTGCAAGCATTATATGCGATTTATGATAACTGTAACTCGTTACACACAAATGCATATGATGAGGCGATTACAACGCCTACAGAAGAGAGTGTACGTCGTGCAATGGCAATACAGCTTATTATCAATAAAGAGCTAGGACTTACTAAAAATGAAAACCCAATACAGGGATCATTCATTATAGAAGAGCTTACAGAGCTTGTAGAAGAAGCAGTCTTACTAGAATTTGACCGAATCACAGAGCGTGGAGGAGTTTTAGGAGCAATGGAAACTATGTACCAGCGTTCTAAAATTCAAGAAGAAAGCTTGTATTATGAAACGCTTAAGCACAACGGTGAGTTCCCAATAATAGGAGTAAATACTTTCTTGAGTTCAAAAGGAAGTCCTACCGTGCGCCCTGCAGAAGTAATTAGAGCTACCGAAGAGGAGAAGCAATATCAAATCGATATGCTTAATCACCTCCACAAGGAGAAAGCAGATAAGATAGAAGCACAACTTGAGACGATACAAGATGCAGCGATTAATAACCGTAACATTTTTGAAGAACTTATGGAGGCGACTAAGGTTTGTTCTCTAGGGCAAATCACAAGTGCCCTCTTTGAAGTAGGAGGACAGTACAGACGTAATATGTAAGACTAGATGATAGTTATTAAAAAAAGGCGACCCAGAGGGTCGCCTTTTTTATTGATTTTTTTCAAGCTTAATCCTTCCAAGGTCCGCTCTCGGTAACATGTATAAAGCGATTATCTTTTAATCTTGAGAGGCCAAGATATCCTCCTAGCCATATGGTTCCAGATGCATCCTCATAAATGCTTTGTATAGCATTGCTCTGCACACCATCTGCCTCTGTGAAGTTGGTGAATTTCTTTCCATCATAACGATACACACCCGCATTCTCGGCAGGAAACCAGATGTTCCCTTTTGAATCTTGAAAGAGTGACCAAACTTCTTCACCCGTAATGATGCCATCTGTGGTAAAATTTGTAAATGAAGTTCCGTCATAGCGGCTCACGCCTTTATGGTGTGTTGCAAACCAGATATTTCCTGCGCGATCTTCTAGCATATCATTTACATTATTTCCCGCAAGTCCGTCTTTTGTAGATAAGGTTTCTAGCGTATCTCCATTCCAGATAAAGGCACCAGCGTTTGAAGCAAACCATAAGCGGCCTCGCGTGTCTTCCATAATACTATGCACAATTTTAGTACTAGAAACACCTCTAGAATTATCTGCTACCGTTTCTGGAAGAGCGAACGGTTTAAAAGTAGTCCCATCAAAGCTATTAACGCCATTTAAAGCTCCTATCCACAACGTTCCTTCAGCGTCCAGCAACATACTCCATACATTACTTTCTTTAAGTCCTTGCGCTTCTGTGTAGTTTATAAAAGAAGGTTTTCCCGTTGTTGTAGATATAGTCAAGTCAAGCGATGTAATTCCTCTATTAGTGCCAAACCAGATCTTACCATTTTTATCTTCTAGAATCGCACGCACGGCCTCACCATTAAAACCTTCGTCTATAGAAAAGTAGTCTACGCTCGTTCCATTATATCGTATCACGCCGTCACCATTAGTTCCCATCCACATCGTTCCTTGCGAATCTTGAAAGATTCTTCGTATGAATTGGCTTAATGGAGGAGGAGCCAAATCAATGACAGTAGGCCCCATTGTTGTTTTAGTAGCTGAGGTCGTATCGCTCAAGGTGAGATGAGAAGCTTCATCTATAACAGGCGTTTGTATCGCTTCTTTGCAAGAAATGCTAAGCAGTAGCACTATAGAAAATACAATCAAAGTAATTCTGCCGAAGGTCATAGCTATAATTTTAAGTGTGGATACTTAAAAGTAAACTATTCAAATCAATTAGTAAGTGAGGTGACTACTGATTGTCTTTTGTCCAGATAGTCTTAAAAGTCTCACACACAATGAGCATACTATTTATGGTTTTAATCAATTTTGGTTTTATTGGATTTTATAAATCCAAAGTGATTCACCTAAAGGCTCTGCTGGACTTAGACCACACTCTTCAGCTCTTTCTATACTTTCTGGATCATCGATGTTAATTATTAATTGGTCAGGACAATTGTCATCACTCGAGCAACCTATTGCTACGGTTATGCTCAACATTATTAACAAGTATTCAAAAGCTTTTTTTATCATATTATTTTTTATTAAATGCTGTATTATAAGTCACGACGTAAAGCAGAAACACTGCTCTCTATATACTGCTGCGTCTGTAGTTCTTCCAGCGAGGCCGTAGGTTTTGGAGTGGTAGCCTCATTTTTGCAACCTATAGAAACCAATAAAAGAACTGTGATTGCAATTTTCATAGTCGTGTATATTTTAAAAATCGCTTTCGCGAAAATGGCTATTGTGTTTTTTGATTTTGTAACTAAAACATATTGTAAACAACTAGTAATTGAATAACATAGTTCTTGGTTGGTTGTAGTTATTTGATCAAAGCATCAAACACAGTCTTATGCATTTCATCTACCGGGATGTATTTTGTATTCTTGTGAGGGTAGCCCGGAAATAAATAGGTGACAAAACCACGATCATCCAAAATCAAAAACGTTGGTATATAATAATTCTTAAAATTATCATCCAACCATTGAGAAGAATTCAATAATAATGGAAATTTGATTTTCCTTAATTGTGATTGTTTTATTCTCTCGTCTTTAATGAAGCCGATGACATTAAATTTATTGTTGAAGTATAATGAATTCAACGCTTTGATTCTTTTCATGCTAGGAATTGATCTGGAACTTAGTATACAAACTAGTGTGGGTTTATCAATCACCGATGAATTAGTATACGTTATATTATTCGAGTCTTTAAGGTTAAAATCAGGAAATGGTTTGTTCAATAAATAAAAAAATCCTCGAGAGTGCTCTGATTTATTCATGTACACCGAAATGTGGGCATTTTTGATAAGTGAGTCATTCTTGGTGACTTCTTCAAAATAATTGAGTTCTGTTTCTTTTGGAAAGTAGTATTGTTTTATCGTTTTATAATGAGATTGAAAATCAACCTCGGACAAAATACTATCACCAATTTTTACGAAGTTCTGTGAATTACAATAATTCGAGATTAGTAAAAAAAATATCAATGTTCTCTTCATAATTATGGTTGACAGACCACTGCCAAAAGCGAGTGCGGCTCCCGATAGCTATATGGATTGCTGATTTGCTTTAATTTGCGGTCTTGTTTGTTTGAACTAAATATACAATGAATTTCGGGGTTATGCACCACGCATAGCGGTTTCAAAGTTGCATTTGACGAGTGAGAAACGGACGACTGCGGAGATTTTCTAGAACGCAACTGCGTTGGACGTGGCTTATCTTAATATGAAAAATAGGTCCTTTGGAAATTAGCCGCCACAATTAAGTTAAGGGTAGTGGAGGGACAAGGGAATTTTTATTTCTATCTGCGTACTTGGCTAAGGCTTATTGTTTTGAGTTATTCTAGAGCTAAACTCATAAGATTTTGCAACATCACAGATATACTCAGACCTTTCGATGTAGCCCTAAAGTCACCATTATGTTTAGGTTTTGTTGTCTTTAGAATTGGCACACAACAATAAGAGCATTTCTCCTTGCTAGCTATATCCGTCTAAACAAATAATGTAAAAGCTCAATAATAAAATTAAACTAGGTAACAGTTTACTTTTATTCAAGTTCCTTAATAGATTCACACATTTTATTGAAAAACTTTTGTGGTTCGTCTACATGAAATGAGATTGTTGTAAAATTATTTTTTATGCCATATAGACTATAAAGAATTCCAATCTTTTTTAGAGTTAGGGTCACATTATGATTCTCATGTTTACCAAAAATGGAGAGTCTACTCCCTTTTTGGTATTTATTTTTTGAAGAAAGTACAATACTTTTAATGTTGCTTAACTCAATAGAAGTTTCCTTTATTATGCCATATCTTAAATGAAGAATATCTTCTTCAAAAGAGATTGGTCTTTTAATAATAGATTTCAGGAAACCTAGAATTTGTAGTAATGAATAGATACTTAAAAAGGTGATTAGCCATGCTTTTGGATTGCCTTCTTGCTCTAAGATATAATGAAAGACCGTAGTTTCTACGCCGATGATTAGCATAATGCCCAATAATATTGAAATAGAAGTGCTTTTTTTATGGATCGAAAATTCTCCATTTTTAAGCGGGCGGCGTTTCCACTTTATAATACCATAGTACACTACTGTAATTTCTGTCGCAATTATTCTCGCCATAAAATTAGGAAGAAGGTCTTGAGAAATTGTTTTTACAACCGTATAAAAATCTATATAATTGCCCCTATTTTTGTTATAGTTCAGTCGTGCCTTTCGAAGGTTTATTAGAATATAAGCGATAATTCCAATTTCTAAAATAGGCAACAGCCAGGTGCCTAAAAATGGCAATACGGTTTGATTTTCTGTGGGTATTATTTTGTAACAGATAAAAAGACAAATAATTACAACTAGAACAACTGTTTGCTTTGGAATTTCCTTTTTTCTAATTAAAAAGAAATAAATCAATGGAACGGTTAGCATTAAGTCTATAGTTATCCCTACAGAAATCAAACTAGGATTTGCTAAAAACTGAGTTGATTTCGAAAAAAGGATTAACACGCTTACAAGTGCAAGCGGAATTAAGAAAGGTATAACTTGATTCTTAAAATCGATGTTTCTAATATCCATAGAGATATATTAAAATTATATTATTCTTCTGATTTTGTCCTACCATCAGGCCACTGCATAAGTCACACACGATTTCCCATAGCTATCAGGATTGCTGATTTATTATGATTTGCAATCTTATTTGTGTGATCTAAATATACAATGAATTTTGGAGTTGCTGCTGTAAGTAGCACTTTCAAAGTTGATTGCAAGAAGCACGCTTTCGCGAAAGCACAACGAGAGTTGAGTAGGAATAAAATAGCCATCATTACAGTGGCAAATAAGCTATTAAAGCAAGTCTTTGTCATCATAAAATAAAGAAGACCCTACGATGAAAACTATGGATTAAAATTAGTTTAAAAGCTTGTGCTGAGCGTAACCGAAGTAGGTTTGTTTTTTAACTCAGGTCTTTGTTGGCAATAGTTTTTTTCGCTCAGTTAGTTACCATTGCTTTTCAGCGTTTCTATTTTCGGTATTTTTTTAACATCGGCATTACCATCAAGAGAGAAAAATTCAAGTTCAGTTGGCATTTCTTCAGTTCCGAAAATTGATATTCCAATCGGATTTCCATTATCATCTTCAGCGTAATAATCAATCCATAATTTTTTATTGGATTGAACTTCTAAATTTATTGAATTTCCCAGTAATATTGTCGGACAAATTCCGCAACCACATCTTGCGATGACTTTCAAACCTTTAATTTGGGTTAACCATTCTTTTTTTTCTTTTTCGCACAAATATGTTAAAAACTCAATTTCATATTTTGTCAATTCGCGTTTTTCTGGAATACTGTATTTCACTTCGCAACTATTTGGTCAATCGATTTTTCGTCCACTTTTAGAGCTTTCAAAATTTCTCTTGCTTTGATTTTATCCTTTTTCATTGCTTTATCAAACTCATTTAAAAGTCCAGAAATGTATAATCTTTCATTTACAGTTGCGCCGTTTAAATTAGTACTTTCGGCTTTGCGGTATATTTCCTCGATGTTCGCTTAATATTATTGCTAGCAGGCCACTGCATAAAGCGAGTGCGGCATACTTGGACAAGCTCAGTACAAGCTTTGCTGGTTTGCTTTAATTTCGGTCTTGTTTTTTTGGACTAAATATACAATGAATTATAATGTTACCTGATTTACATATAGACTTCACATCTGTAAATGACAATCACATTTTCGCGAAAGCGTAAAAACCAACAATGATAATTTCCTCTATGTGAAAAGAAAACTGTTGAAATTTTTTAGTGCGAAATCTATTTGAAACCTATACTAAAAGTATGATGGTTCCTTTGTTTACTTTTTATGCTAGAACTAACTTAATTCAGAATTTAAAATAATGCGATAGCCTATGATGTTTTCTGGTAAGTCATTACGATCATCATTTTCTATATGCATCATAAAGTAATTACTTTTTGCTTTCACAGGTCCTTGTACTGTCCAGAATTGGCCTAATTTATTAGCTTTTAATAGTATTTCATAGACCGCAGTTTTATAGTCTCTAGCTTTATATGAAAAGTTGATTGCAAAAGACTTTGTACCATTAGCTTCGGGAAACTGAGTAGTATAATCATCACTATTGAGATCTACCTCCTTTGAGGTGTCAAAAAATTGGACGATTTTTTGAATTAGCACATCAGGTTTGTCGTTCTGATATCTTATGGAAATAATAAGCTGTTGCGGCATTTTGGCGTAATTGCTCTTGTGGTTTTCATTAAAAGTAATGAATAAATTGAGATCGCTATGCTAGGCCAAAGTAAAAACTTAAAATACCTAGTGTGTTGAAAATGCCATGTATCATAATCATAAACCACAAGTCGTATTTGCGCTTGTAGAATATGATAGATAAGAGTGCTCCTATAATTACTACAACAAGTTGCCCCGTGATTCCTTGCTGCATGTGCATATATCCGAAAAAACCACAAATGACTAGAATATTAATAGCAAGACTGATGTTACTATCTCCAAAGAACTTGACGAACTGTCGCATAAGATAACCTCGAAAAATAATTTCTTCTCCAAATCCCGCAGTAACCCACACTAACAATAACCAGACGATTGTGGTTTGAAGATCTCCTTCCAACTGGCTCATGCTGGAATAATCAATAGGAACTCCTGTGAGCATCTCGATTCCCGGAACCACAGCAAAGACATAAAAAATAAAGAGTGCCAGTGCAACTAACGGAGCATGTACAAGGAGATTTTTTGCATTGAAATTTGTACGTTTAAATCCAAGCGCCGTAAATGGTTTTCCCTTGTATTCTATATAATTTGCTATAATGATGATCATAGAGATAATTATATTTTCAAAAGGTGTTCTGGTAATTGGTCCAAAGTACATGAAACAAATAATTGCAAGGGTAACTAATGGAATTACTATTTGTCGTACGGTAAGTTTGTTCATTTTCTTGATTTTAAATTCAATACGAAATAATGAACTTAATCTCTTAAAAACCCTTTAAACACTTATGTTTTTACCGAATGGTCGCAAATTAATAACTGAATAGCAGACTGTATCGTTGCATGTTATTGAAACCAATTCATAAATGCTTCTCGCTTATAACGGCTAATGGTGATATTATGGATTGCTTTGTTTTCAATAGCAGTTTTTAACTGGACACGCAACTTGCTATTTTCAATCTTTTCAATGTGGTCCACAGCATCTTTATGGAGGATGATTTGCCTGTTTGCTCTAAAAAATAATTGATCATTTATCTTTTCCTCAAGTGCATTTAATGTGAAATCTGAGGTAATTGTTTTACCATTTTTTTGAACAGCATAAACAATTTTATTTTCGCTGTAAAAGCAGGCAATATTATCATACGAAAGCTTCGTTATTGTTGCGCCACTTTCAATAGTGATTTCGGCATCTTTTATGGACAGCTTATATAAATTATAGATATCTAGGGAATATGCAAACCCTATGAGAATGAAACTTACCAACAAGGTAACTAGCAGTCCAGTTAGTAAGTAATAAAATTCAGTTTCTCCTCCCGCAATTTTATTTAGAAGTATACCTAACGGGATATACATGATGGTAATATATCCAAGCGTAGTGACCATATACCAAGAGATAGATTTGATTTCTACCTTTTTTGAAAAATACTTTCTCTCGTAAAATTTAAAATTAAGATACGCTATAATCCCAATGAACGTACACAAGGCAAGAGACGATAGAAAACCTTCCAGGGGAAATCGATATGACTCACCGTCTGGGAAACTCTCTCGCGTTGCCAGATGATTCACCACTAAAGAGAAAATCACGAATAGGATTACTTTTTTAAACAAATTCCATGCAGCTCTACGGGTAGTTGAGTGGTCACGCGTGTTGGGAGTATCCTTGGCTGGTTGTTTAGTACTCATGAATGAGAAGCTCTCTGATAAATTGAATGCAGGGTGATGCGATTGCTGTATTGGTAGCTTGTTGTATCTATATAATAATCAATGTTTGGAGAAAGATACTAGCTTTAGGAATTACAAAGGCTGAATTATTAATTATTCTGAATCTCGTTACTCTTTAATTTCTCTATTTTGGGTAATACTTTTAAATAATTTATAAGCATACAAGACTGCAATTAAGGTTAAGAGGCAACAAATTAAATACTTCTCTTCTGCGTAATAACTTAATGCACCAACGACTCCAAAGGAAGTCCATAAGAGGTTTGTCAAGGTGTCGCTTTTGAGTAGGTTTTTCATAGGTTTTTTAGGTTGGTTCTTTGTTGTGTGTAGTTGTTATTCTGTTTGTAATTTATAATCAATAAATGAAATCAAATTCCATAACCCTTCTGTTGGTAGTTGAGTACATTCAATAGTTTTGGTATATAGATTTGTTTTTATATTTAATTCATATTTTGCTCCATCAAAACTAGCAAATTCATACTTGTCTTCGTATTTGTCAAGCTGCAAAATTTCCAAGTATTTCTCTAGTTGATTAAAAGTTGAATCAGAAAATGTGACTGTTTTCAATTCATATTTGTTTTCTGCTCTTCTATATTCTATTTTTTTGTCTTGAGTAATGGTCAAATCTCTTAAACCTGAAGAGGAAAGAAAGAAGGGTCTTATTTTTAATTTTAGCTCTAATATTTCTAGGCCACTTTTTTTAATTGAATCTTTTTTAAATAAAGTTATATTATTAAGGTATTTATCTAAGGGTATAAATTCTAGTTTTTCTTTTAGTTCACTTTTTAGATAGTATTTCTTAATTTTATCAAAATCGTCGATAAACAGTAGTTCAATATCATCATGTAATTTCAATTTGCCAACTTCGTCAAGATTTGATTCTTTTTCAAATAAGCGTTTTTTTATAAATGTAGAATCTTTGAAATGAAATTCATTACATAGCGAATCAATCCAAACAGTATTTTTTAAATTATTAAATGTGCTCAGCTTATCTGATTTCCCATTGCAATTTGAAAACAGAACACATATAAATAAAATAATAATTATTCTCATAGATATGGATTGGGATAAAAGCCCACTGCATAAAGCGAGTGGGGCTCCTGATATTTAGCGGGATTGCCTGTTTTCTTTAATTTGTGGTCTTGTTTGTTTGGACTAAATATACAATGAATTTTAGAGTTGTGCGCCGCGCGTAGCGGTTTCAAAGTTGATTGAAAGAAGTACGCTTTCGCGAAAGCGTAACCCAAGAATAAGAAGTGAAGAGCATTTGTTATATTAGCAAACAAGGACTTAAAGCAAGTCTTAACCATCATAAAATCAAGAAGATACTTTGACGTCAATTACCGATGAATATTAGTTTAAAAGCATGTACTGGGCGAAGCCGAAGTAGACTTGTTTTTTAACTCAGTTCTTGGGCGGCAATAGTTCTATGCTACTTTTCTGTTTTAATCGGATTAGTTCTAAAAATGTAAGTAAAAAGTATTGCAAAAAGTACATACATTATGGTAAGCGAAATAAAAATTTCTGAATGTTCTTGGATATGAGAAACAACATTAACAAGCGCAATTGCCCCAACTCCAAAATGCATGAGATTTCCAACAGCAATTGGTTTATTATAAATCCCTCCGATTAGCGTTCCTCTTCCCATCCAATTTAAAATTCCAAAACCCATGTAAAACGCACTCATTATTTTCAAAAAGAGTATTGTAATAATGTTTGGCTCTATATTCAGATAATCTGCTATTTCATTGGGTAAAAAAGAAAGAAGGATTCCAGTAATTGCCAAAAATAAGGCGCTTGAGGTCATTACTATTTTAGTGATCATTTTTTTGATTTAGTGATAATGTATGTTAGACGCTCTACATTAAAATTGTTACAAATTATTCCATACAGGTCAATACATAAATTGAGTGCATCTCCCGATAGCTATCGGGATTGCTGGTTAGCTTTTATTTATGGTCTTGTTAGTTTGATCTAAATGTAGAATGAATTTTGGAGTTGTGCACTGCGCTTAGCGATTTCAAAGTTGATTGTAAGAAGTACGCTTTCGCTAAAGAATAATTAGTATGAGTGTAGAGAAAAACTAGCTCTCATCGCAGTGGTAAATAAGCTCTTAAAACAAGCTTTTGCCATCATAAAATCAGGAAGATACTATGACGTAAATTATAGATCAAAATTAGCTTAAAAGCTTGTGCTGAGCGTGGTCGAAGTAGACTTGTTTTTTAACTCAGTTCTTTGTTGGTGGCAGTTTTTATTTCTACCTCACAAAGTTTAATAAAATCTTCAATTATTTTCCAGTTTTTTTCAAGATATTTAGTTCTATATTCTTTATTGACCAATTTTAAAGTAGTTTCTTGATTAAAAAGTTCAAAATTAATTTTTGGTTCTAAATATTTTACTCCTAACCAATTTATATTATTCCATTCAACTGATTTACTTAAAGCTAACGATATTTTTTTATGAATGGTATTTGAATTTTCTACCCTTTCCTTATTTTCATTTAAAATTAATAAACCAAAATAAACGTTGTCATTACCTCTTTCTATAAAAATACAATAGTCTAAATTTTCAATTTTATAAATTTTAAATAGAATTCCGTACCAAGGATTTTTCCCTCTACTTTTATGTATGACTGAACTAAGATTATTTTCTGAAAATTTTTGAATTTCAGTTATTTCGTATTTAGAATTTCTTTTTATTATTTCTTCTAAATCATTCCAAAAATCAAATTCTGTGTGCCATTTAATATGCACCCAATTTTCAGCAATTTTAGAAGCTGGTATAATATTATTGTTTTTACCAAGTAATTCTATTAATTCTAATCTTTCTTCCATTAGTGATGTTTCTCCTGTTAATTCATTAATTAGCTGCAAATACTGCGTAAGCGTTTCTCTAATTTTCGGTTTAATCGAAGTTTTCTCAATACACAACTTTATCCAGTCTCTAATTTCTAAAGTATATGAAATACAAATAATTTCACTCAAATTTAGTGTACCTAAAGAAAATTGAGATGGTTCATTACCTTTCAATGTTAAATAATAAATTTCAGCATTTTTATTAAAGTTTTTGTAACGTAATAACTGATTTTCTTGGTCTCCTGCGTGTATTTTATTTTCGATTATTATTGAATTTCCTTTTTGGTTTTCAATTAAAATATCTATTTGTCCTCCTTTGGTTTTGTTTTCGTTAATTGGACCAATATTTTTTTCATTGTGTACTTTTGTTTTCTCAGAAATAGAAATCGTTTTGTTCTTTATTATTTCAATGAATAATCTTAAAAATAAATCATTAAAGCCGTGTGAACCTTTTGGATTAAGAAGTTCACAGATGAATTTTGAATGTAAATTAACTTCATCATTATATTTTCTTAAAATCTTGAAAACATTGAAATTGTCATTTGTTTTCAGTGTTTCATATTTATAATTAAGAATCTTAATTTTTTCAAGAAGACTTTTCATTAATTTCTCATCTTTTGACGTTGCTGTTAAATTGCTACCAACAGGCCACTGCATAAAGCGAGTGCGGCTCCCGATAGCTATCGGGATTACTGATTTGTTTTAATTTATGGTCAGGTTTGTTTGGACTAAATATACAATGAATTTTGGAGTTGTGCGCCGCGCGTGGAGCTTTCAAACTTGCCTCTCTCATCATCGACGAAGGAGCTAGCGACTGAGAGAATGATGCTGGATAAGATTAATATTAAGGCACAACATTCGCTTTATGCTGTAGTTCTTGCATCCGGCGAGTGAGGAACGAGCGAGAGGAATGCACAGGCGCAACAACGTTTGAGCTTTCTATAATTATGATGTACAAATAAAGACATTTTTCAGCCCTGCCTCCGACGAGCACAGCGAGAGGAAGGCATCAAATAACCGCTTAGTCACCATATCACCGTTTATCAATAGAAAGACACAAAGAGCTTCAAAATCCTAGCGGATTTCCTCTAACTTGATTTATACTCATCTCTTCGATATTTCAACGACTTTTGAGGTGTTCTGATTTTGAAGTGGAACCATACGATGGCGGGAATTTGCAAGTATGCTACTGCCTTGGATGTGACTTAACTTGAGATGAAAAACATGTCCTTTCGCAATCATCCGTCCACGTCTCGTATAAGAAACGTAGGGCAGGTGATAAGCGATACGTTTCGGATTGGTACTAAGCCAAATATAAATATTTTGCTTTTATCTTTTTTCTCTTAAACGCCAAATTTTATATTTGGCGACTTGCAAATAAACACAGATCTTTCGATTAAGCACTAAATCCCTATGTTTTCTTATACATTGTTGGCAACCGTTTTTATTAATTCATTTTCGTTATCATATAATTCAAGTGAATATTTTAAATTAAAGGAGATGATTAACTTTTCTAATTCATCAAAGTGCTCTAAGTCAACTTCTCCGTTTAGAAGTATTTCATTTTCTCCGTCAATATTTAGTTCGGCCCATTCTGATGTTATTTCATAGCTGTAGAATCCACTTTTTCTAATATCCCAACCAATTTGTTTGAATTTTTTGGCAAGAGATTGTTTAGAGATTTCATCAAATATTAATCCATATAAACTATTCATAATTTTAAGAGTTAAAGAACTTTTTGATCTTACTCAATAGCGAAGATTTAGTTAAAGTATCTTTAATTTCGGTCAATTTAAATTCGGTTTCGGATGTCCATTGCACCTTATAAACGCCTCCGCCCTCATCTATTTCAGTTGCTTTAAAGTCAAATGATTTTAGAAACATAGTTAAACCTGTAATTCCGCCATAAGGATATCCGCAAGCATAGAATTCAAGTCTTGCTTTTCCATTTCCGTTGTTTTTACATTCCAAAAACTCGATATCAATATTTTCAACAAGATGTTCTGTCATTGAATAAAAATTCCAAGTTCCTGCGTCCGCATTACTCGTCTCAAATTTGGGTTTTAAGTCAGAGTCAGCAAAATAATAATGTTTCAGTGCATAATCTGGAAATTTATCAAACCAATATTTGTCAGATTTATAGTCACCACTTTTTTTAGATGTTGAAATGAGGTCAAGTAGTTTAGTCAAATCATTAAACTTGTCTTCATTGTTCATTTCAAACTCTATGTATTCATTCTTTTCCAATATATTTTCTCAAATGGTAGCCAACGGTCTTGTGTATGAAACGTAGCATGTAAAAAGACGCTAATTTTTCGGATTAACACATAGCCGAATTTTTATGTTTTGTTTTTATTTTTTTGTTTAAAAGCCAAATTTAAAAATTTGGCGGTCTTCGCAAATAAGCACTAACCTTTGAGTTTAGCTCTTACTAGCTATGTTTTATACACGTTGTTGCCACACGTTTTTTATTCAATTACTTTATAGAATCCAAATTGATTAATTCCGTCATCAGAGAATTTTAGTATTTCTGTTGTTATTGGATACCCAGATTTTTTGAATTCGTCGACGACAACAGGTCCAATTCTTTTAGAGAAAAACTTAAAATCTTCTTCCGAAAATAAATAGCAAAAATCTCGGACAGGAATAACAGCATAAAACGGATAACCAAAATCAGCTTTAACCTTTTCTTTCATTGTGGGTGCTAATAAAAGAGCACTTTTTAAATTGGTATATTCTGATTCAAGCATTCCAAGTTTTCTGTTTTCTATAGTGTCAAACTTTATTTCTGATTCCTCCAATATTCGGTCAGCATTTTTTAGAGCTTGATTTTCCAAATCAGATTCGGTAATATTCCATTTCTCAAGGTCAACTATAGAAATCCAAGTAAACCTATCATTTTCACTATGAAGATAAATTTTATTGGTTTTGTCTGTAACTTTAGCATTGACGAAGTCTTTAAAATCAAAATCATTTGGATAGAGAGAAATAAAAATATTTTCTTTTGCATCATTCCAATTAGTTGGAACATCAATTGAATAGTCAACCAAAGTTTTTACTAAATCAGAAATATGAGTTTTGTCTTTATCTCGTTCGTAATTTTTTCTTAGGTTGTCTAAACTAACCTCTAAAGTTACTTCTCCTTTTAAAATATAAATCAAGTCCGTTTCGTCGATCGAGTCGATTTTCATTCCTTCTTTTTCAATTTGGGTTTTAAATTCGTCAAACACAAAATCTTTATTCGGGTTGTTACAGCCAAAAAATCCGCTTAAAATTGTCAAAATTATCGTGTATTTACAATGTCTCATTAAATGTGTGGCAACAGGCCACTGCATAAAGCGAGTGCGGCATTTTGCTGGATAGCCTGTATTTATATGTTTATTAATTGATTGTCTAAATATACAGTTATTTGTGGTTCTGTCGCCGTGCATAGAGCTTTCAAACTTGCCTCCGACGAGCACAGCGAGAGGAAGGCACAACATTCGCGTTATGTAATAGTTGTGGCTGGTTGCAACAACGTTTTGAGCTTTCTGTAATTATGATGTACAAATAAAGACGTTTTTGAGCCCTGCCTCCGACGAGCATAGCGAGAGGAAGGCATCAAAGAACGGCCTAGCCACCTCATAACCGATATCAATAGAGAGACACCAAGAGCTTTAAAATCCTAGCGGATTTGCTATAACGCGATCTATACCCAACTCTTCGATATTTCAACGACTTTTGAGGTATTCTGATTTTGAAGCGGAGCCATACGATGGCGGGAATTTGCAAGTATGCTACTGCCTGGGATGTGGCTTATCTTGAGATGAAAAACATGTCCTTTGGCAATCAGCCGTCCACGTTCTTGTATACGAACAGTGCGAGGGAGAATGGCATTAGCCATTCGGTTGAGCACGAGCCGATTTTTACAAATTCCGATTATTAATTTTTTCTGTAATAAGTCGGATTTGCAAAAATTCGGCGGCGTAAAAAAGTGCCTTCATTTTTAATTTAGCAACTGCTCTCGCATTGTTTGTATACGTTGTTAGCAATAGTATTTATTCACGATTATTTTTCAATTCATACTCGTCATATTCTTCTTTACTTACTTTTTTGTCATAAACAAAGTATAAATCTCCTTCATCCATAAACCAACATTTACCGTGTTTTTTTCCATTCACATTATGAATCTTCCAAATTATATCTCCCGACTTTTTTTTAAAAACTGCGTATCCATTTTGCATTCCATCCTTGAACTCTGTAGTTCCAATCAGAATTTCATCTTCATAAAATTCAGATGTTCCTATTACTATTCCATCTTCAAAATTGACTAATGTAAACACATTTTTACGTTTACCATCAAGCATCTTATATTTTCCCGAAAGCAGTTCATCATTTTGTTTTGTAAGTACGAAAGTTGTGTCAGCGTTGGGTTCAAAAGTTAGTTCAGAGAAATTTACTTCTTTATATTCCTGGCTAAGGGACTTCAACGAAAATAGGATTAGAATAAGGAATATTTGTTTTTTCATATTATTGCTAACAGGCCACTGCATAAAGCGAGTGCGGCATTTTGCTGATTTGCTTTAATTTATGGTCTAGTTTGTTTGGACTAAATATACAATGAATTTTGAAGTTGTGCGCCGCGCATAGAGCTTTCAAAAATGTCGTATTCGCGTTATGTAATAGTTGTGGCTGGTTGCAACCACGTCTCGAGCTTTCTATAATTTAGATGCAAGCCCTAGGCATTTTTGAGTAGTGGCCTGTGGACGGCTGATTGGTAGGGTGGGAGCTTTAAAATTCTAGCGGATGTACTCTAATTTGATCTATACTCAACTCTTCGATATTTCAACGACTTTTGAGGTGTTTTGATTTTGAAGCGGAGCCATACGATGGCGGAAATTTGCAAGTATGCAACTGCCTTGGATGTGGCTTATTTTGAGATGAAAAACATGTCCTTTGGCAATCAGCCGTCCACGTTAAATATATGGCAAGTTGGGCAGAAAATAAGCGATTATTCTCGGTTTAGCCACAAGCCAAATCTTTTTATTTTGTTTTAATTTTTCTCATTTAATACCAAATCAAAAGATTTGGCGACTTTGCAAATAGACAAGGCCCTTTCGTTTAAACACTAATCGCCCAATTTGCTATATATAGTGTTAGGTTTTCGTTTTTCTCTCTCCGATCCAGTTTGTATTCAATTCAATCAGTTGATCTTTATCATTCAGTTTGAATATTCGTCCTTGTTTAAATTTCTTGGGGTCATCACATAACTCCTTAAGGTCATTTCTTTCAGGATTATAAATTCCAAATTCTAAATAATTGAATCTAGCTACAGTTAAATCAGCTACTTCATTTGGTCCAATGCCATATTTATCAACAACATTGTTGTCTGAACCATCATCTTCCCACCAACAAACCATACAGATATCAAAGTCATTTCTTTTCTCCAAAGTTTTAAATCCACAGCAAGGGCAAGATTCTAAATCGTCAGGAGTTCCAGTTGTTATTTCAATCCCAGTCTGTTTTGATAAATACTCATTGATTATTCCCTTAAAGTCATCTCTTAATTTGAATCTAAGTATTCCATCATATTTTTGGTCACTAAAATGGAGTAATAATTCTTCACTTTCGAATTCTTTCTGAATTTCTCGAGATAAAGCTGTCCATCCGTTCGTATCAGACCAGTTTCCTAAAAGTAACGAAGTTAATGCTTCCTCTCTTTCATCTTCAGAGTAATTAGCGATTACTGTAGTTATATATTTTTCGAGGACTTCTTTTCTATCCATTTTTTAATGAAACCTAACGGCCACTGCATAAAGCGAGTGCGGCATACTTCGACAGGCTCAGTACAAGCTTTGCTGATTTGCTTTAGTTTGTGGTCTTGTTTGTTTGATCTAAATATACAATGAATTTTGGAGTTGTGCGCCGCGCATAGAGCTTTCAAAAATGTCTCATTCGCTTTATGCTGCAGTTGTGGCTGGTTGCAACAACGTTTCGATCTTTCTGTAATTATGATGTACAAATAAAGACGTTTTTGAGCAGTGGCCTGTGGACGGCTGATTGGTAGGGCGGGAGCTTTAAAATCCAAGCGGATTTACTCTATCTCGATCTATACCCAACTCTTCGATATTTCAATGGCTTTTGAGGTGTTTTGATTTTGAAGCGGAGCCATACGACGGCGGGAATTTGCAAGTATACAACTGCCTTGGACGTGGCTTATCTTGAGACGAAAAACATGTCCTTTGGCAATCAGCCGTCCACGTCTCCGTATATGAAACGTAGCGTGTAAAAAGACGCTAACTTTTCGGATTATGCACGAGCCGAATTTTTAAATTTTCCTTTTTTTCTTACATTTCTCAAAAAGCTAAATTTAAAAATTTGGCGGACTTTGCAAATACACACAAACCTCTCGGAAAGCCTGTAATAGCTGTGTTTTATATACATTGTTGCCCACAGTACTTATATTAAGCAACTTTTTTAATTTATTTTTTCACCATATAAAAGCTAGCTACTTTACCTTTAAGCGAAGTTCCGTGGTCTGTTGAACGTATTACACTTCCAACTAATGCATCTTTTTGGTTTATACCATATTGCCAATCAGGTATTGTATAGCCATTATAGTCATAAACCCAACCTTGTGTTGAAGTATTAGGAATTCCATTACCAGATAACTCAAAATTTGTTGAGGAATTAAATTTACCCGTCATTTTTAATTTTCCCCATTGTCCCATATCTAATTCTCCATTAATAATTCCGTTTTTTGAATTTAATCGCATAATCGCAGTTGCAAATTCAAGATTATTCTTGCAATCCGTAGAATCTTGTTCACAAAATGGAATTTTTTCATCTGCAATATTATGCATACTACGATATACCCATTCTCCAGAAATAAAATTATTATCAACTTTATCTTTCTCGGTGTTACAGCTAAAAGTTCCGAAAAGTAACAGTATTATATAAATGTTCTTCATAATTGGTAAATGTGTGTTTATTAATTTTTAATACATTTCTTGAGCCTTTCATTTTTCGATTAGAACCAAGTCATAGGTTTTGTTTTATCAAGTGCTCTTTCTCCTCCTTTTAAAATCCCTTGTTTCTTCGGGAATAATATTTCCGATACTTTTTCCATAGTTTTTATATCGTGGTGTGCGTGTGGCGAAGGTGCAGACCAAGGATTATCAATCTCAACCCATTTGGTAGATTTGTACCAAGTAATTCCGTTAATTTTAATCTTCTGTATTTCTCCTTTATGATTTGTTTCGTGTGCTTTATACCATTCATCGATAATATTATCAACCCACTTATGTAATCTCCAGAAAATTGGATGTACTTGTGAAGAATATGTTTCTCCTATAAAGTCATATTTTACTGAATCCCATTTTGAATCAATATCAGTTTCACCTCTTCCCATTGGTGTTGCATCTCCTGTTATTGGGTCGTATGGTTGACTTGCCCATCGCATATGCATATCATTATGTACAGATGTTTCAATTAACGAACCTAATTGCCCAAGAGTTAAAGTTCTTAAATAACCGTGGTCGTGAAATTGTCTATCCCACCATCTTATTCTCGACCAATAAAAATCATCTGTTTTAACCGAGGCAAATCGTCTCTGAAGCCATTTTAGTTCTTCTGGTAATTCCCAAACTGGCGGAACTTCAAATTCAGGATATAAACCTGGTTCAGGAATTAAAATCCATCCAATATCTGAATCCTCTCCTTCTTTTTGCATTGCATTATCAAATTCAAGAATCATTTCTCTATGCATAAACAAAAAATCAATACCTGAACCATTTAAAGTCAATGGTGTCCAACCACCTCTATGCCATTCTAGAGCAGGACGAGGTGGATTCCAACTTAATTTTGTAATCTCTTCTTTAGCCAATTCTGAAACTTTATCAGGTCTATTCCAAAAGTCTCTTAATCCGTGCCATAAAGAGTGATGCAGTCTATGATTTCTTGAACTAAAAAGTTCTGCAACTTTAAGAGGTAAGGCAATGGAAGTTGCTTCAATAATTTTTGATGATTTTTCGCTTACTTTATTTTCATTATTAGATTCTTCTTCTTTACAAGAAGATAAACTTGAAATTAAAGATAAACTTCCCAATCCTAAAGCGGTATTTTTAATAAAGTCTTTTCTGTCCATAATTGATTAGTTTTTATTGGTTAGTATTGATTTTTTCGTATTGTGGGCAACAGGCCACTGCATAAAGCGAGTGCGGCATTTTGCTGATTTGCTTTAATTTATGGTCTGGTTTGTTTGGACTAAATATACAATGAATTTTGGAGTTGTGCGCCGCGCATAGAGCTTTCAAAAATGTCGTATTCGCGTTATGTAATAGTTGTGGCTGGTTGCAACCACGTCTCGAGCTTTCTATAATTTAGATGCAAGCCCTAGGCATTTTTGAGTAGTGGCCTGTGGCGGCTGATTGGTAGGGTGGGAGCTTTAAAATCCTAGCGGATTTACTCTAACTTGATCTATACCCAACTCTTCGATATTTCAACGACTTTAGATGTATTCTGATTTTGAAGTGGAGCCATACGATGGCGGGAATTTTCAAGTATGCTACTGCCTTGGATGTGGCTTATCTTGAGATGAAAAACATGTCCTTTGGCAATCAGCCGCCACGTTTGTATAAACGCAAGTTATTACATATTAGTCATATATCATACCCATACTAGGTGTATAAACGAATGTTTTTACTTAATCCTAGCAATCTCGATTTTCAGCGTATAAACGCATGTTTTTCAATTGTACACGTTTGTAAACGGCTATTTGAATACTTGTTACAAGTCGTAATAATCTACCACGAGACTTGGTCGTGTGATATCACATTTTCGCGAAAGCGTAATGAAGAAACTAATTGGTTATTTTGGTAAGGGACTTGATGCTCACTGCTTCTTTACAGTTATCTAGTTCCATCATGAGATCGTTTCCTGCTTCGTCTTGTCCTGTGATTACAAAATAACCACATGGCTCGCGGCGAGGTACACTCTCTCCAAAATCTACATCCCCTAGTTTTAATAAACGGTTTATAGTGACCGTATCTAGTTGCATACTAGCAAGTGACTGTGTTGCTTCTGGGGTGAGATTATAAGGTTTTACACGCAGGTTTTTAAGTACACGCTCTTGTGGAAAGTAAGCACAGCTGGTTTTTTTACCGCTAAAAAAGAAAGCAAGTAAAATAAGCCCAATGGAAAAGCCACCGAGGTAATATCCTATACGTTTAAGAATGTGCATTGCGTTGCTAGAAGATCAAAAGGTTGATGTCTCGGTAAGAAAGGTCAAACCAATCTGCTACCGATTTTTTGGTTAAAATACCGTGGTAAAAATACAATCCATTTTTTAATCCGCGGTCGTAGCGTAGCTTATTTTCTATACCACCTTCCTCTGCAATGTCAAGTAGGTAAGGGGTAAAAATATTACTGAGAGATACAGATGCCGTACGGGCAAATCTTGCAGGAATATTAGGCACACAATAGTGCGTTACGCCGTGTTTTTTATACGTAGGCTTATCATGCGTAGTAACTTCTGAGGTTTCAAAACAACCTCCCATATCGATACTTACATCTATAATGACAGCACCATTTTTCATCCCTTCTACCATGCGCTCGCTCACAATGACCGGTGCGCGATTTGCACCTCGCACAGCACCTATGACCACGTCACAACGCTTGAGGGCTTTTACAAGATTCTTAGGCTGTAGGGTAGAGGTATATAATGGTCTACCTACATTAGTCTGTATGCAGCGTAGTTTTGTGATTGAGTTATCAAAAATCTTCACATTTGCTCCTAGGCCTATGGCAGATCGCGCGGCAAACTCGCCTACGGTGCCTGCTCCTATAATCACAATTTCTGCTGGTGGCACGCCGCTTATGTTACCTAGCAGCATACCTGTGCCCGTTTCTGGGCTAGACATAATTTCTGCCGCCATTTGTACGGCTGCGGTACCTGCAATTTCAGAGAGTGTGCGCACGGCAGGATACGTGCCGTCCTCGTCTTTTATAAACTCAAAAGCGAGTGCAGTGATACGCTTGCTAGCAAGTTTTTCAAAATATTGTTTCTTCTGGGTTTTGATCTGTAAGGCAGAGATAAGCACCGTTTGTGGGTTCATCATCTCTATTTCTTCTAGAGAAGGTGGTTCTACCTTAAGAATCATAGGGCAAGAAAACACTTTGGCAGTGTCTTGGGTAATTTCTGCACCGTTTTCTGAGTAGTCCTTATCTGTGTAGCGAGCTCCTTTTCCAGCTTTAGACTCCACCATCACGCGGTGTCCATTTGCCGTAAGCGCTCCCACAGCATCGGGCGTTAAGCACACCCTGCGTTCTTGAAAGTGTGTCTCTCGCGGAATCCCAATAAAGAGCTCTCCTCGTTTCTTTTCGACCTCAAGACATTCCTCTTGAGGAAGCAACATTTCTCTAGTAAAAGGTGAGCTATTGGTTTCCATGTGTGTTTGTATGCGATTACCCAAAAGTAAGGAATAATTTAAAATATAGACTAGATATAAATCAAGACGCAGCTGTAGCGTGAATTGCAGTATTGAAGGAATATGCTGTTGTATTATAATTGTCTATGCTTCCATGTTTTAATAGTAAATAAATAATAACATAGTTATGCTTCTTAAAGTAAATGGGAGACAGCTTTCGCGAAAGCGTAAAAAACCACATTGCCAATAATCTGTAAAGGCATTCTCGCATCTGTCTTGTAAAAAGTATCTTTGCACCCACTAAAGAAGATTATGAAATACGCTGAAAATATATTAGGAACGATAGGAGACACTCCTATGGTAAAAATGAACGCACTTGTAAAAGACCTTCCTTGTCTTGTGCTAGCAAAATATGAAACTTTTAATCCTGGAAATTCTGTAAAAGACCGTATGGCGTTACAGATGGTAGAAGATGCAGAGGCTGCAGGGATTCTTAAACCTGGAGGGACTATTATAGAAGGTACTTCTGGTAATACGGGAATGGGTCTTGCCCTTGCTGCTATTATTAAAGGGTATAAAATGATCTGTGTAATATCAGACAAGCAGTCTAAAGAGAAGATGGATATCTTGCGTGCCGTAGGTAGTGAGGTGGTAGTATGTCCTACAAATGTAGAGCCAGATGATCCAAGATCTTATTACTCTACATCAAAAAGACTTGCCGAAGAAACACCAAATAGCTGGTATGTAAACCAGTATGATAATCCTTCTAACTGTAAGGCACACTTTAATAGCACAGGACCAGAAATCTGGGATCAAACAGATGGAAAGGTAACGCACTTTGTGGTAGGTGTAGGAACAGGAGGTACCATCTCTGGGGTAGGAAGCTATCTTAAAATGAAAAACCCAAATGTAAAAGTATGGGGAATTGATACGTATGGATCTGTATTTAAAAAATATAAGGAGACAGGTATTTTTGACGAGAATGAGATTTACCCGTATATCACAGAGGGAATTGGGGAAGATATATTACCACTTAATGTAAACTTTAGCATCATCGATGGTTTTACAAAGGTGACAGATAAGGATGCTGCAGTATACACAAGACGCCTTGCCAAAGAGGAAGGGATGTTCTTAGGGAATTCGGCTGGATCTGCTATCAAAGGGTTGTTACAGCTTAATGAGGAAGGAAAATTTGGTCCAGATGATGTCGTTGTAGTACTCTTCCACGATCATGGAAGCCGTTACGTAGGTAAGATGTTTAATGACGACTGGATGCGTGAGCGCGGTTTCTTAGACCAAGAATATAAAGTAGCAAGCGATTTGATCCAGAATCATATAGATAAACCACTTGTGACTGTAAAGACAGAGGAGCTTGTATCACACGCGATAGAGCGCATGCGTGATTATAAAATCTCACAAATCCCTGTAGAAGATGTGACAGGTATTGTAGGTTCTGTAGATGAGGGAGACCTTTTTAGAGCATATATGGAGAATAACGATGTGGCAGATTTACCTATCAAGGATGTAATGGGAGCAGCATATCCTATTGTGCAGAAAAATGCTACCGTAGCAGAGGTGTCAAAACTTATCTCAAAAGAGAATAATGCCGTCTTAGTAGATCTAGGAGAGGGTAAACATCATATTATTACAAAGCATGATATTATTAATGCGATGTAATTAAATAGTACTTTTTAGAAAAAAACGCGGGACGTAGTCTCGCGTTTTTTTTGTGCGCTATTGTAATGTTATTCTTATTTGTAAGCAGCGTATTTTGTTAGTAATCAGAAAGATGTATTTTAGCTTTGAGAAATAAGCTCTTATGCAAGAAGACTTTTTACATTACTTATGGAAATTTAAGAAGTACGCTTTCGCGAAAGCAGAAACAACCACAGGATTACCCATTACATTAATCAACGTAGGACAACATAATCATCTCGCCGGTCCAGACTTTTTTAATACTACACTTATAATAGGTGATCAAAAGTGGGCTGGAAACGTAGAAATACACTTAAAATCTTCAGATTGGTATGCGCATAATCATGAGGTAGATGCTGCTTATGACAATGTGATTCTCCATGTAGTGTGGGAGCATGATGTAGAGATTTACAGAAAAGACAACACTGCCATCCCAACCTTAGTACTCAAAGATCTAGTTGCCGAAAAATCATTGCATAATTATAAGGAGCTCTTTAATAATCAGTCACAACAATGGATTAATTGTGAGAATAGCATAAGAGAGGTGCCAGAGATGATACAAAGCAACTGGCTGGAACGTCTCTATTTTGAACGCTTAACGCGAAAAACGGAGCACATCACACCTATTCTTAACAAGGTAGATGGTGACTGGGAAGCGGCACTTTTTGTGTTGCTCATGCGCAGTTTTGGCACTAAGGTAAATGCAAATGCCTTTCAATCCATCGCCGAAAAACTTGACTTTTCTATCGTGCGTAAATGCGCTCAAGAACCCTTTAGGCTAGAAGCATTATTATTAGGCATGGGCGGGTTATTACCAGAAAACACCATAGACTCATACCCGATGCAATTACAAGGAGAGTTTGAGTTTATTTCTCATAAATCTCAGATAGTTAGCGATGGTTTATTGCCGGTACAATTTTATAAACTAAGGCCAGATAATTTTCCAACAATACGACTGTCACAAGTGGCGCAGCTCTATCATAAACACCTGAATTTGTTCCAAAAACTGATGTCTACATCTACTGTTGCTGAGTTATACGCCCTGCTTGATGTTAAAGCTTCTCAGTTTTGGGATACACACTATTCTTTTGGGAAAGACCAGAAAAAACGTGCTAAGAAGCTATCGTCTTCATTTATAGATATTATCATCATAAATGCAATTATACCATTACGGTTTTCTTATAATCAATACCTAGGGAAAGATGAGAGTGAGGTGCTGCTGTCTATGATGCACGCCATCAAACCCGAAAGTAATAGTATTATCAATAAATATAACAGCATAAGAGATCGAGCAAAGAATGCTCAAGAAACCCAAGCGTTATTAGAATTAAAAGCCAACTACTGTGATCTCAATAAATGCCTGTCATGTGCCGTTGGTAATTATTTAATTAAGCATTAAGATGTAAATTTCGTTTAAGAAACCTAAAAAGGTGTGCTCATTAAAATGAACACACCTTTTTTTAAAATAACTATACTCTGCTAGAGATTATGAGTATTTGAAATGTCTATGCAAAAGTTATTTCTAATAGATTTAGCTAATTAATATTGGCTTAAAATAAGCTTATTTTAAGCTGTTATTTAAAATTTGTGATGCAACTAGCTGTCTTTTGTTGCAAAATGCTTTTAAACGTCTTTAAATTAGTTTTTGCTAAAAATCCAGTTTTAAAACCCTTAGTCTTTAAATTCACTTACATAGTGCATTTTTACAGATGGATACTTCTGTTGCGTCATCTGTAATGTAAAAGGAGAATCTGCTAGAAAAACGAGTTGGCCTCTTTTGTCTTTTGCCATAAAACGTTGCTTTACTCGTAAGAATTCTTTGAACTCTTCGCTTTTTGGATCTTCTGGGTCTACCCAGCAAGCTTTTGATACACTCAAAGGTTCGTAGGTACACTTAGCCCCATATTCATGTTCAAGACGGTATTGTATTACTTCATATTGTAATGCTCCTACAGTACCTATTACTTTACGACCGTTAAGTTCTAGCGTGAATAATTGAGCTACACCTTCGTCCATAAGTTGGTCAATACCTTTTGCAAGCTGTTTAGATTTCATCGGGTCTGCATTATTGATGTATCTAAAGTGCTCAGGAGAGAACGCAGGTATACCTTTATAATGCAGCTCCTCACCAGAAGTAAGTGTATCGCCTATTTTAAAGTTACCTGTATCGTGTAGTCCCACAATATCACCTGGATATGAGATATCTACAATCTCCTTGCGCTCTGCAAAAAATGCGTTAGGACTAGAAAACTTAAGGTTTTTCTTGTGTCTTACGTGTAAATATGGCTTGTTACGCTCAAAAACACCAGAGACTATTTTTATAAATGCAAGCCTGTCTCTGTGCTTAGGATCCATGTTCGCGTGAATCTTAAATACAAAACCAGAAAAGTCTTTTTCGTCAGGTTGTACTAGTCGTTCTTCACTCTTTTTTGGTCGTGGTGGTGGAGCAATTTTTACAAAACAATCTAGTAATTCTCTTACTCCAAAATTATTTAAGGCAGAACCAAAAAATACAGGTTGTTGCTTTCCATCAAGATAATCCTGCTG
Source organism: Dokdonia sp. R78006 (assembly GCF_042466145.1). Taxonomy (NCBI): domain Bacteria; kingdom Pseudomonadati; phylum Bacteroidota; class Flavobacteriia; order Flavobacteriales; family Flavobacteriaceae; genus Dokdonia; species Dokdonia sp. R78006. Next base: position 2,321,445 of record NZ_JAXHBU010000001.1, read on the forward strand.
ATTAAAAGCTGGATACACTCCTTGTACTAGCTCTATCTCTTCTCTAAGATTATCGGCAGCTTTAGGGCCTACGAGCTTATCAAGTACTTCATCTTGAAGGTTTGAGATTTTGATAGTTTCCTCGATATTTTTTCTACTATCTCCACTAAAGAGGTTAACATTTTTCTCCCAAAGGTTGTAAATTCCTTTAAAGTCATATCCCATACCAATAGGGAAACTTAAAGGAGTAACAGATAGGTGTAATTTTTCTTCAATTTCATCTAGTAATTCAAAAGCGTCTTTACCCTCACGATCCAGTTTGTTTACAAAAACAATCATTGGGATGTTGCGCATTCTACATACTTCCACGAGTTTTTCTGTCTGTGGCTCCACGCCTTTTGCAACATCTACTACCACGATAACACTATCTACAGCAGTTAATGTTCTAAACGTATCTTCGGCAAAATCCTTGTGACCAGGAGTATCAAGGATGTTTATTTTAATGCCATTATATTCAAAAGCAAGAACAGAAGTGGCTACAGAAATACCACGCTGACGTTCTATTTCCATAAAGTCACTTGTTGCTCCTTTTTTAATTTTATTAGATTTTACAGCCCCAGCTTCTTGAATTGCTCCTCCAAAAAGGAGTAATTTTTCAGTAAGTGTTGTCTTTCCTGCATCTGGGTGAGATACAATTCCAAACGTTCGGCGACGGGCTATTTCTTTTTTAAAACTCATAGAATTCACTAATATTTTAGAATGTAAAGATACTATATAGTGTTAAAGAAAAAGAAGTATATTTGAAAGCTACTTTAAGGGGTATTTTGGCTGTGTTTAGGTCGGTTTTATGCACTTTCGCGAAAGCGGACTTGATTTTATATTAGTCGTTTTTTTAATGATAATAGTTAGAACATATTACGTAGAAGATTGATTTTTGTGTAGTTTGTCGATGATAATAAGTAGCATAACTAATACATTGAAAAGTAAAAATGTAGATGTAATATTCGCTTTATATTTGAATACCCAACTTATTGATATAGTATAAATTGCATTGTAATGATTTACAACTGTGCTTTATACCTTTGTTTATTGTATTTGGGTTTTTCTGAGGTTTCCTTGTCTGGAGCCTAGTTCTCAAATATTTTAATAATTAAGTTGCATCATCCTGTTAAGAGGTGTTGGGTTTTGGGTTTTTAATTTTAGAATTAAAGTTATTAGTCGTGTTGAGTTAGTGGACGTCTTTTAAAGAGGCAGAAGTTAGTTTTATAATAAATGATAATATGGTAAAAAAATTACAAATAACTAGTGTTACTAAAAATACGGTAAGAGTCTTTGCTCTTGCAGGTAGCTTTGTGAAAACTAGGTTTGATCTAGGTGCAAAGATGGTTTTAGCCATTGTATGTGTCTTTGGTTTTAATTTTACTGCACTTTCTCAAAATGGAGGAATGCCTGCAAATTTTGAGATTGATGGTGGGGTGTATTCTGGAACTATAGGTGCTGGAATTGATGATTGGTTCCAAGGTTCTTCAGGATTTGGTTTGATAGATACAAGTGACGCAGCTGCCTACTTAAATATTACACAGGGTAACTTAAATCAGCCATTTGTAGTAGGATCCAACTTCAATCAATATGAAGTTATAAATGGTTCTCTTTTGTATGAAGCTATATTTATAAGAGATTATGTTAACCTAAACAGTATAGGTGGTGGTCTTGATCGTACAACATTTGGTGGAGGTCAAAAAAATGCTGATAACCCTGTAACTGCTTGGTCTTTTAATAGTTCATCAGTAGGGGAGAAAAATGACATTGTTGATTCATATATTCACTTGAGAAGAGGTGGTAATAGCATAGATAGCAGTTTATGGATTGATCTTGGAGTGAGTTGTATGTCTAGTTCTGGAAATCACTTTATAGATTTTGAATTATTTAAATCCCAAATTGAAGTTGCAGGAAATGGCTTTGTAAACTCTGGTCCGGATCAAGGGCATACTTCTTGGGTGTTTGATGCCGCCGGTAATGTTATAAGTACTGGGGATATAGTCATAGGTTTTAGTTATACTAGCGAGACCGTTAATGAAGTTCTTGCTAGAATTTGGGTAAAGAGAACAGATTTTTCAAATATTAATCCTGTTAATTTTGACTGGGGTGTAAATTTTGATGGTGACTGGAATGGTTATGGCTATGCAGAGGTTGTTATACCAGATGGTTTAACAATTTTTGAAGATTTAAGTGGAGCTTCAACACCTGCGCCACCGTGGGGTACCTTTAATGATAATACAAATAGTCCTTTTTCTACAGTATATACTAGTGGGAATCTCGCAGAACTAGGAGTTGATCTTACCGCTTTAGGTGTTGATCCTAGGCTTGCTAAGGGAGGAGATGCTTGTGAGTCGCCATGGACAAAAGTTATAGTTAAATCTAGAACATCAACCTCTTTTACTTCACAATTAAAAGATTTTTCTGGTCCTTATGATTTCTTAGAGCCTCCTGTTTTTGATACATCTATCAAAGATCCGGGTATTTTTAATTGTAAGGCATCATTAGAGCTATCTCCAGAAAATCCAAATGATAGTGCTTATTTTACTTGGACTACTACCGATGGTGAGTTCATAGACGGTACTATGTCTGCATCTGGTGCTATTGTTGAAATCGTGAAACCAGGTTTTTATACATTAAGTGCTTCTCCTTTTCCAGGTTGTGAGGCTACAAGTACTACTATCTATGTAGATGGCGGCCCTTGTGCAGAAGATGATACGAGAACAGTTTTCTTTGATTTGCCTTTAAATATAGATGTTGTTGCAAATGATGACTATGGAAATAATGGTCCTTCATTAACTGAGCCAATTATTATTACTCAAAACCCATCTAATGGTGTTGTTGAGATTAATGATAACAATACTCCGGATGATCTCTCTGATGATACTATTATCTATACACCTAATCCAGGTTACACAGGTTTTGATCAGTTTAATTATAAGATTATAGATGCTAATGGCCACGAAAGTGAGACTACAGTATATCTTTCAGTATCTGATGTATTTATCGTTCCTCCAGGAGAAAGAGGGTGTGATTGTGCTCCTTTTTATGAAAACTCAAACTTTGCAAATCCTACGTTAATAGGGGGAGCTGCTTTGTCAGAAGGTGCCAAATATAGATTTCCAAATATTTTTCCAAATAACGTTCATGGAACAAGTATAGATGCAATTGTTGAGATTGTTGCGTTTATAAATGGTGCGACTTTATTAGATATAGATGTTGCAAATGAAGGTCTCCCAAGAGCCTTTCAGCCGAAAATAAATAGTACAAATAATGGTGATCAGAGTGTGAAATTTGATATTTCATTTGTTGCTTCTGGAACAATGACGCCCGTAGATATTTCTTTCTTCGGAAGTCCTTTTGATATTGACGGTGATAGCAGGGTTACAAGAGAGTATGCAGAATTAAGTCTTCCTGATTCATATTATACATCTGGTAATACCTTAATAGAGATTATAGATACAGGAGAATCAATAAGGGGTACAGCTATAAATCCTATAACTGCACCAGGAGGCGCTATTTCTCAAGATCCTAGGTTTACATTTAGTAACTATTGGGAAGGGAAAAATAAGCTTTCATATACTATAGGTAAGCAAAACGGAAATTTTGATAGATTCTATGCTCTCGTGTTGGATAATGCAGAGTATGTAAATCCAGAGTCTACTATACTCTCTGCTCCAGTTATTTGTGGAAATGTGTCAGATGAAGGAGGGGATCCTCTAACTAACGTAGAAGTAGATATTATTGGTTCAGACGGTAGTACAGGAACTGTAGCTACAGATATTAATGGTGATTATAGATATGCAACATCGATACCTTCTGCAATGGTAGATGTTACATATGTGGTTATAGAAAATGATAATTCGGGATATGTTTCAATATCTGATGTTGATGGGGCGAATGACAATAGAATAACTCGTGTTATAAACTTGATGTCCACATGTGGAAATGATTTTGTAGATGATGGAAGACCGGACGCAGTTGATGACTCAACTTCAGTACTCCCATTAGAAACAGTTACTATAGATGTGCTGTTAAATGATACTTTTGGACCAGATTTAGCAGCTACGGGTGCAATTATAATTACAACGCAGCCTTCACAGGGTACAGCAGTAGTTAATACTAATGGAACTCCAAATGATCCAACAGATGATTTTATAGAGTTTACCGCGCCATTAATTGATGCTACTGATCTCCAGTTTGCTTATCAAATTTGTGACAGCGATAATGATTGTGATGTTGCAACCGTAACTGTTACAGTTAATCCTCTAATTGATACAATAGCTGTTGATGATATTGAAAATACCTTTATCAACACTACTGTAGTTGGTAATGTATTAACAAATGATTTTGATGCTCAAGGTGATATTCAAAGTGTAAGCTCACTAGTTGTTACAACAGTACAAGGTATAACTGTAAATATTGATGCAAGTGGTTCTTATTCGTATACACCACCTGCTGACTTTATTGGAGAGGATAGCTTCATGTATACGGTGTGTGATAACGGCAATCCTCAAGCTTGTGATACAGCTACAGTTTTTATAGAAGTACTTCCTATTCCTACAAGTAAGAATGATCCACCAGTAGCAAATGCTGATACTGGAGTAACAGAAATCAACACGCCTGTTGAAGGAAGTGTACTTTCTAACGATTTTGATCCAGACGGAGATCCAATTACGGTGACTGCAAATACAGATCCATCCAATGGAGTTTTAGTAATGAATCCTGATGGAACTTATGAGTACACACCAAACACTGATTTTGTAGGAGAGGATACTTTTACATACACAATTTGTGATAATGGTAATCCAGCTGCTTGTGATACAGCAACAGTTACTATTCAAGTAATCCCTGACTTTGCAAACATTACAGTAGCAAATGATGATGCTTACCTTGGAACTATCGATACAGATATCTTAGGAAATGTATTAGATAACGATACGGATCCAGAAGGGGATGCTCAAACAGCATCTTTAGCAACAGACCCATCAAATGGAAGTGTTGTTTTAAATGCAGATGGTACGTTCACTTATACACCTGATTCAGGTTATACAGGGCCAGATGAGTTTACTTACACAGTAACTGATGCTCAAGGAGCGAAAGATACTGCTACGGTTTCATTAGTGATAGCACCTGTTAGTAATACAACAACAGCTATTGATGATATCAATAATACATATGTAAATACTGCTGTAACTGGTAATGTATTAACGAATGATGATGATGCAGAAGGAGATATACAGACAGTAAGTTCAAATACAGATCCATCTAATGGAGTATTAGTAATGAATACTGATGGAACTTACGAGTATACACCAAACACTGATTTTGTTGGAGAAGATACCTTCACATACACAGTTTGTGATGATGGTAACCCTCAAGCTTGTGATACAGCTATTGTTTACTTAGAAGTATTACCAGAGCCTACAAGTAAGAATGATCCACCAGTAGCAAATGCTGATACTGGAGTAACAGAAATCAACACACCTGTAGAAGGAAGTGTGCTTTCTAATGATTTTGATCCAGACGGAGATCCAATTACGGTGACTGCAAATACAGATCCATCTAATGGAGTATTAGTAATGAATCCTGATGGAACTTACGAGTACACACCAAACACTGATTTTGTAGGAGAGGATACTTTCACATATACTATATGTGATAACGGTAGTCCAGCTGCTTGTGATACTGCAACGGTTACTATTCAAGTAATCCCTGATACTGCAAACATTACAGTAGCAAATGATGATGCTTACCTTGGAACTATCGATACAGATATCTTAGGAAATGTATTAGATAACGATACGGATCCAGAAGGAGATGCTCAAACAGCATCTTTAGCAACAGCACCATCAAACGGAAGTGTTGTTTTAAATGCAGATGGTACTTTTACTTACACACCTGATTCAGGTTATACTGGACCAGATGAGTTTACTTACACAGTAACTGATGCTCAAGGAGCGACAGATACTGCTACGGTTTCATTAGTGATAGCACCTGTTAGTAATACAACAACAGCTATTGATGATATCAACGATACGTTCGTAAATACTACTGTAACTGGTAATGTATTAACGAATGATGATGATGCAGAAGGAGATATACAGACAGTAAGTTCAAATACAGATCCATCTAATGGAGTATTAGTAATGAATCCTGATGGAACTTACGAGTATACACCAAATACTGATTTTGTAGGAGAGGATACCTTTACGTACACAGTTTGTGATGATGGTAACCCTCAAGCTTGTGATACAGCTATTGTTTACTTAGAAGTATTACCAGAGCCTACAAGTAAGAATGATCCACCAGTAGCAAATGCTGATACTGGAGTAACAGAAATCAACACACCTGTTGAAGGAAGTGTACTTTCTAATGACTTTGATCCAGACGGAGATCCAATTACGGTGACTGCAAATACAGATCCATCTAATGGAGTATTAGTAATGAATCCTGATGGAACTTACGAGTACACACCAAACACTGATTTTGTAGGAGAGGATACTTTCACATATACTATATGTGATAACGGTAGTCCAGCTGCTTGTGATACTGCAACGGTTACTATTCAAGTAATCCCTGATACTGCAAACATTACAGTAGCAAATGATGATGCTTACCTTGGAACTATCGATACAGATATCTTAGGAAATGTATTAGATAACGATACGGATCCAGAAGGAGATGCTCAAACAGCATCTTTAGCAACAGCACCATCAAACGGAAGTGTTATTTTAAATGCAGATGGTACGTTCACTTATACACCTGATTCAGGTTATACTGGACCAGATGAGTTTACTTACACAGTAACTGATGCTCAAGGAGCGACAGATACTGCTACGGTTTCATTAGTGATAGCACCTGTTAGTAATACAACAACAGCTATTGATGATATCAACGATACGTTCGTAAATACTGCTGTAACTGGTAATGTATTAACGAATGATGATGATGCAGAAGGAGATATACAGACAGTAAGTTCAAATACAGATCCATCTAATGGAGTATTAGTAATGAATCCTGATGGAACTTACGAGTATACACCAAATACTGATTTTGTAGGAGAAGATACCTTTACATACACAGTTTGTGATGATGGTAACCCTCAAGCTTGTGATACAGCTATTGTTTACTTAGAAGTATTACCAGAGCCTACAAGTAAGAATGATCCACCAGTAGCAAATGCTGATACTGGAGTAACAGAAATCAACACACCTGTTGAGGGAAGTGTACTTTCTAATGACTTTGATCCAGACGGAGATCCAATTACGGTGACTGCAAATACAGATCCATCTAATGGAGTATTAGTAATGAATCCTGATGGAACTTACGAGTACACACCAAACACTGATTTTGTAGGAGAGGATACTTTCACATATACTATATGTGATAACGGTAGTCCAGCTGCTTGTGATACTGCAACGGTTACTATTCAAGTAATCCCTGATACTGCAAACATTACAGTAGCAAATGATGATGCTTACCTTGGAACTATCGATACAGATATCTTAGGAAATGTATTAGATAACGATACGGATCCAGAAGGAGATGCTCAAACAGCATCTTTAGCAACAGCACCATCAAACGGAAGTGTTGTTTTAAATGCAGATGGTACTTTTACTTATACACCTGATTCAGGTTATACTGGACCAGATGAGTTTACTTACACAGTAACTGATGCTCAAGGAGCGACAGATACTGCTACGGTTTCATTAGTGATAGCACCTGTTAGTAATACAACAACAGCTATTGATGATATCAACGATACGTTCGTAAATACTGCTGTAACTGGTAATGTATTAACGAATGATGATGATGCAGAAGGAGATATACAGACAGTAAGTTCAAATACAGATCCATCTAATGGAGTATTAGTAATGAATCCTGATGGAACTTACGAGTATACACCAAATACTGATTTTGTAGGAGAAGATACCTTTACATACACAGTTTGTGATGATGGTAACCCTCAAGCTTGTGATACAGCTATTGTTTACTTAGAAGTATTACCAGAGCCTACAAGTAAGAATGATCCACCAGTAGCAAATGCTGATACTGGAGTAACAGAAATCAACACACCTGTAGAAGGAAGTGTGCTTTCTAATGATTTTGATCCAGACGGAGATCCAATTACGGTGACTGCAAATACAGATCCATCTAATGGAGTATTAGTAATGAATCCTGATGGAACTTACGAGTACACACCAAACACTGATTTTGTAGGAGAGGATACTTTCACATATACTATATGTGATAACGGTAGTCCAGCTGCTTGTGATACTGCAACGGTTACTATTCAAGTAATCCCTGATACTGCAAACATTACAGTAGCAAATGATGATGCTTACCTTGGAACTATCGATACAGATATCTTAGGAAATGTATTAGATAACGATACGGATCCAGAAGGAGATGCTCAAACAGCATCTTTAGCAACAGCACCATCAAACGGAAGTGTTGTTTTAAATGCAGATGGTACGTTCACTTATACACCTGATTCAGGTTATACTGGACCAGATGAGTTTACTTACACAGTAACTGATGCTCAAGGAGCGACAGATACTGCTACGGTTTCATTAGTGATAGCACCTGTTAGTAATACAACAACAGCTATTGATGATATCAACGATACGTTCGTAAATACTGCTGTAACTGGTAATGTATTAACGAATGATGATGATGCAGAAGGAGATATACAGACAGTAAGTTCAAATACAGATCCATCTAATGGAGTATTAGTAATGAATCCTGATGGAACTTACGAGTATACACCAAATACTGATTTTGTAGGAGAAGATACCTTTACATACACAGTTTGTGATGATGGTAACCCTCAAGCTTGTGATACAGCTATTGTTTACTTAGAAGTATTACCAGAGCCTACAAGTAAGAATGATCCACCAGTAGCAAATGCTGATACTGGAGTAACAGAAATCAACACACCTGTTGAGGGAAGTGTACTTTCTAATGACTTTGATCCAGACGGAGATCCAATTACGGTGACTGCAAATACAGATCCATCTAATGGAGTATTAGTAATGAATCCTGATGGAACTTACGAGTACACACCAAACACTGATTTTGTAGGAGAGGATACTTTCACATATACTATATGTGATAACGGTAGTCCAGCTGCTTGTGATACTGCAACGGTTACTATTCAAGTAATCCCTGATACTGCAAACATTACAGTAGCAAATGATGATGCTTACCTTGGAACTATCGATACAGATATCTTAGGAAATGTATTAGATAACGATACGGATCCAGAAGGAGATGCTCAAACAGCATCTTTAGCAACAGCACCATCAAACGGAAGTGTTATTTTAAATGCAGATGGTACGTTCACTTATACACCTGATTCAGGTTATACTGGACCAGATGAGTTTACTTACACAGTAACTGATGCTCAAGGAGCGACAGATACTGCTACGGTTTCATTAGTGATAGCACCTGTAAGTAATACAACCACAGCGATTGATGACATTAATAATACGTTTGTAAATACTGCTGTAACTGGTAATGTATTAACGAATGATGATGATGCAGAAGGAGATACACAAACAGTAAGTTCAAATACAGATCCATCTAATGGAGTATTAGTAATGAATCCTGATGGAACTTACCAGTACACACCAAATACTGATTTTGTAGGAGAGGATACCTTTACATACACAGTTTGTGATGATGGTAACCCTCAAGCTTGTGATACAGCTAATGTTTACTTAGAAGTATTACCAATAAGTGGACCTAATAACGAGGCTCCTGTTGCGAATGCTGATTCAGGTATTACAGAAGTAAATACACCGTTAACAGGTAATGTTTTACCTAATGATTTTGATCCAGATGGAGATCCACTTATAGTTACTGGAAATACAAATCCATCTAATGGATTGGTATTATTACTGCCTAACGGGTCTTTTATTTATACTCCAAACGCTGATTTTGTTGGAGAGGATACTTTCACATATACTATATGTGATAATTCTAGTCCAGCTGCGTGTGACACAGCAACGGTTACTATTCAAGTAATTCCTGATGTTGCAAATATTACCGTAGCAAATGATGATGCTTATAATGGTATTTCAAATGCTGATATTTTAGGAAATGTATTAGATAATGATACGGACCCTGAGGGAGATGCTCAGACAACATTGTTAATATCTGATCCTGCAAATGGGACAGTAGTTTTAAATGACGATGGTACTTTCACATATACGTCTAATTTAGATTATGTAGGTCCAGATTCCTTTGTATATCAGGTGACGGACACTCAAGGTGCAACTGATACTGCAACTGTGTATCTTACAGTAGGTATGCAATTAATTCCAGATTATGGGCCAACATTGTTTACTGGAGTTACTACTATTGTAGGTAATACTGGAGTTATTGATTTCAGAGTGCTAGTGGCTGAATTTGCAGGTCAGAATTCTAATGGTGTTACACCAGTAGAACTTAGGATAGTCAAAAGTGATGACTTATTAATAACATTTGATCCTGCGAGTGTGTTGGTTAACGGCTTTCCTGTGTCAAACACCGATTGGCTGTTTGATAATTCTAGTCCTACGCTTTATAAATTCATATATATTGGGAATAACGGTATCTTTCCAGCAAATAGCGCGTCAATGATCGGTTTAAATGCTGTTTATTTACCACTTATTAGCACAGAAGGAGAGTTTCCTTTACAAGTTACAGTCAAATTTAACTCTGGAGGTGAAACCAATAATTCTAATAATAATGATGTTGACTTTATCGAATTCGATAATGACATACTCGATGATAACGATTAATATAAGATTTTCAAGAATTTACAATCTCAACAACCTTAAATACCTACAATGAAAAAAATTCTACTTTCACTCATTTTTACCGTCCTATGTACGTTAGTTGCGTATGGTCAGACCGTAACAGTAACTGGAGCAAATATTACTCCAGATCCTCTTGATGGTATATCCTTAAATGGAGAGGGTATAGGTACATTTACTTTCACAGAAAATGATGGTGTAGCAGCTCCTGCTTCAGCATTTGGAATGCCTAATGTTACAATTAGTATTAGTTTACAATATGTAGAATTAACTGATGCTAATGTGGCGGGGATAACAGGAACTGTGCTTTCTTATTTTACAGTTAGTTATGACGCTGGGAATAATGTTCTAGTTTTTCAACAATCATCTGAAATTCCTGCTAGTTTTTCAGGAAATATTTCTATGCCATTAACTGTCACTCAAAACTCAACTGAGAATCAGAGTTTTAATGGATTTAACGTGAATATAGCAGCAATTGATGGTCCAACTGATGCTCCTGGAAGTACAGCATTCTTTACACATACTAGAGGTGTTTTAGCAGATGTAGATATAACTGATACTTCTTTTCCTGGGGACACTTTGGATCTATCTGTGTCAGATGCTGATTTGAATGAAGATCCTTCAGTTGCAGAAACTGTCAACGTGATTGTGAAAAATGATATTACAGGTGAATCAGAGGTGATTATACTAACAGAGACAGGTCCAAATACAGGTGTATTTACAGGAACTGTCGATACTATATATGGAGTATCTGCAGGTGCGAATAATGATGGGATAATTAATACTCAAGTTGGTGATACAGTTACTGTTTTCTATAATGATCAATTAGATGAGAATGGAACTCTAACTGTATTGACCGATATCGATAATGTATTGGGTGGAGTAACTGGAATTGTCAATATAACTGATACTTCAGTTCCTGGTGATACTTTGGATGTGGTTGTTACAGATGGAGATCTTAATGAAAATCCTGCTGTAGCTGAAACTTTGAATGTAGTCGTTGTAAATGACGAGACTGGTGAATCTGAAGTTGTAACTTTAACTGAAACTGGACCTGATACAGGTGTTTTTGCAGGTACGGTTGATACCGTTTATGGAACAGTTGCTGGAGCTGATAATGATGGGACTTTTAACACACAAGCAGGAGATTCGGTAACTGTTACTTATGATGATGAGCTTGATGATGTCGGTAGCAATCCAGGGCCAATCACAGACACAGATCTAGTTCTTGGTGGGGTTACTGGTGAAATTACTATAACAGATACTTCAATACCTGGGGATACTTTAGAAGTTGTTGTAACTGATAATGATTTGAATCTAGATGTCAATAGTATAGATACAATTGATGTGGTTGTTATAAATGATCAAACTGGTGAAACTGAAATAATTACTCTTACAGAGTCTGGTGTTGATACTGGAATATTTGAAGGTACAGTGGATACTGTGTTTGGTGATATTGCTGGTGCAAACGGTGATGGAATATTGAATACTCAAGCTGGAAATACTGTAACCGTAATCTACGATGATGAGCTTGATAATACAGGTAATAATCCTACTCCGATAACAGATACTGATGATGTAATTGGTGGAGTTACTGGTGAAGTAACTATTACTGAAACATCAATACCAGGAGATACGCTGAATATCGTTGTAACTGATAATGATTTAAATCAGGATATTAATAATATAGAAACGATTGAGGTAATTGTCGTGAACGATGAAACTGGCGAATCTGAATTAGTTACTCTAACAGAAACAGGTGCTGATACGGGAATATTTGAAGGTACTGTTGATACCGTATTTGGTGATAATGCTGGTACAGATAACGATGGGGTTTTCAACACTCAAGCTGGAGATACTGTAATGGTAACTTATGATGATGAGTTAGATACTTTAGGTAATGATCCAACAGCTCTTTCAGATACAGACACCGTAATCGGAGGAGTAACAGGTAAGGTTGAAATAACAGAAACGTCAATACCAGGAGATACATTAAATATTATTGTAACTGATAATGATTTGAATCTAGACATTACTAGTGTAGACTCAATTGATGTCGTTGTTATAAACGATCAAACTGGTGAAACAGAAACAATCACTTTGACAGAGACAGGAGTTGATACAGGTGTGTTTGAAGGAACTGTTAATACCGTATTTGGTGATATTGCTGGTACAGATAACGATGGGATTTTCAACACTCAAGCTGGTGATACCGTAACTGTAACTTATGATGATGAATTAGATAGCAATGGTAATAATCCAGATCCAATTACTGATACCGATAATGTACTAGGAGGGGTTACTGGAGTTGTAGATATTACTGATACATCAGTTCCAGGGGATACACTGGATATATCTGTTACTGATAATGATTTGAATGAAGATATTACTGCAATCGAAACTATAGAAGTTATTGTTATTAATGATAATACTGGAGAGTCTGAAATAATTACTTTGACTGAAACAGGTGCTGACACAGGTGTATTTGAAGGTACTGTAGAAACAGTGTCAGGTATAATTGCTGGAACAGATAATGATGGAGTATTTAATACACAAGCTGGTGATACAATAACTGTAACTTATGATGATGTATTAGATGTAACTGGAAGTAATCCTTCTCCTGTTTCAGATGTTGATACTGTCCTTGGTGGGGTGACTGGTACTGTAGATATAACAAATCTTTCAATTCCAGGAGATACATTAGATATTGTAGTTACAGATAATGATTTAAATGAAGATCCACTTACAATAGAAACTATTGAGGTTGTTATTGTAAATGATGTCACAGGTGAGTCTGAAACTATTACATTAACCGAAACTGGGATTGATACAGGAGTCTTTACAGGGGCTGTGGATACAGAGTACGGTGTAACAGCCGGTACGGACAATGATGGTATATTCAATACTCAGTCTGGAGATACTGTTACTGTAACTTATGATGATGAATTTGATGCAATAGGTTCAGATCCAGACGCAATAACGGATACAAATACCGTGGGTAATTTGCCAGATTTTGGTCCAGTGATTTTCACCGGGACGACAACTGTCGCGGGTGATTCTGGTAATGTTGACTTTAGAGTTTTTGTAGCTGAATATAATGATAGACAATCTAATGGTACTGATGCTGTAGAGTTGAGAATACCTAAAAACTCTGCATTTATTCTTACCTATGATTCAAGCCTCACGACAATAAATGGAGCGCCGGTTAGTAATGCTGATTGGATATTTGATGACTCTAGTCCAGTATTGTATAAATTCACATATGTTGGTAATGGAGGTGTTTTTGAAGGTTTGACGGCATCTATAGTTGGTATTAATGCTGTCTATAATCCATCACCAAATACGAACGGTATATTCCCGATTCAGGCAACTGTGCGCTATTTTTCAGGCGGAGAGGTTAATAACTCAAATAATGATGATTTTGACTACATAGAGTATAACAATAACTAGTAGTTGAAAATATCCTTATTATTTACGTAGAAAATTCATAAGATGAAGAAAATTTTAATAATAGTAATCATTTTTACTTTAAGCTTTACAAGCTTTGGTCAATCTGTTTCAATTCCGGAAGCAAATATAAATCCGGCACCATTAGAGACCCTTGAGTTGAACGGTACGGGTACTGGTAGCTTTATATTGGCAGAGTCGTCTGGTTTAGAGGTTCCTGCATTGGATCCAGATACAGGATCTCCTAATGTTGTAATTGAAGTTATATTTCAATTGGTTGAATTAACTGACGGAGATACTAGTGCAATTACTGGAACGCTATTAAATTATTTCATTCCGTCTTATGATGCTATTAGTAATGTGTTGACTTTAAGTCAATATGCAACTATTGCAGGTGATGATTTTGGGTCTTTGACTTTTCCAATAACCGTTATTGAAAATTCGAGTCAAGAAGATGCTAATAATGGTTTTCAAACTATCATATCTGCATCGGATAATAATACATTTGCGGGAGGTAGTGCAAGCATATTTACGTACACAGCAGATAATAATTTAAGTCTTATAAAAAGTCAAACAAGTGCTTCTGGTGTTTTAAATGACATTATTACTTATGATATTGTTGTTACAAATTCAGGTAATACAAATCTTACTGATATTGTTGTTACAGATGATAATGCCACTATTATTTCTGGAAATCCTATTGCTGAGTTGGCGCCAGGTGATAGTGTTACCGTTGTAGCAGAACATCAGATTACCCAAGCTGATGTCGATTTAGGGTATATTGAGAATAGTGCTTCTGCCATTGGAAGTAGTCCAATTGGTGTTAATGATGTAATTGATATTTCAGATGCTGGAACAGATGTGAATGGACTAGAAATATTAAATCCAGAAACTATTGAAACTCCAAACGGAGATGGTAGTATAAATAGTGATTTAACAGATGATCCTACGGTTACTGCTATAGAAAGATCAGCTTTAATTGCATTGATTAAAGAAGGAACATTCAACGACGTAAACGGAGATGGTTTCGCGCAAGCGGGAGAAACAGTAACGTATAATTTCACAGTAACAAACATTGGAAACGTAACAATTACAAATATTGTAATTACAGATCCAATGGTAGCTATAACTGGAGGACCTATTGATTTATTAGTAGGTGGTGTTGATACAGATACATTTAGTGCTATCTATACTATTACACAAGCAGACGTTGATGGAGGCGGAGTGACGAATCAAGCACTTGCTACAGGACAGAATCCTGATGGTGTTGATGTAACAGATACTTCAGATGATGATAGTAATCTTGAGGATGATGAAACAATCACAACTTTCCCAACAGATGGTGGAGCGATTGCATTAATCAAGACTGGAACATTTAATGATGTAAACGGAGATGGTTTCGCTCAAGCGGGAGAGACTGTAACGTATAACTTCACAGTAACCAATACTGGAAACGTAACGATTACAAATATTGTAATTACAGATCCAATGGTAGCTGTAACTGGCGGACCTATTGATTTAGTTGCTGGTGCTTCAGATGCTACGACCTTCAGTGCTGTGTATACTATTACACAAGCAGACGTTGATGGAGGCGGAGTAACGAATCAAGCACTTGCTACAGGACAGAATCCTGATGGTGTTGATGTAACAGATACTTCAGATGATGATAGTAATCTTGAGGATGATGAAACAATCACAACTTTCCCAACAGATGGTGGAGCGATTGCATTAATCAAGACTGGAACATTTAATGATGTAAACGGAGATGGTTTCGCTCAAGCGGGAGAGACTGTAACGTATAACTTCACAGTAACAAACACTGGAAATGTAACGATTACAAATATTGTAATTACAGATCCAATGGTAGCTGTAACTGGCGGACCTATTGATTTAGTTGCCGGTGCTTCAGATGCTACGACCTTCAGTGCTGTGTATACTATTACACAAGCAGACGTTGATGGAGGCGGAGTAACGAATCAAGCACTTGCTACAGGACAGAATCCTGATGGCGTTGATGTAACAGATACTTCAGATGATAATAGTAATCTTGAGGATGATGAAACAATCACAACTTTCCCAACAGATGGTGGAGCGATTGCATTAATCAAGACTGGAACATTTAATGATGTAAACGGAGATGGTTTCGCTCAAGCGGGAGAGACTGTAACGTATAACTTCACAGTAACAAACACTGGAAATGTAACGATTACAAATATTGTAATTACAGATCCAATGGTAGCTGTAACTGGCGGACCTATTGATTTAGTTGCTGGTGCTTCAGATGCTACGACCTTCAGTGCTGTGTATACTATTACACAAGCAGACGTTGATGGAGGCGGAGTAACGAATCAAGCACTTGCTACAGGACAGAATCCTGATGGCGTTGATGTAACAGATACTTCTGATGATGATAGTAACCTCGAGGATGATGAAACAATCACAACCTTCCCAACAGATGGTGGAGCGATTGCATTAATCAAGACTGGATCATTCAATGATGTAAACGGAGATGGTTTCGCTCAAGCAGGAGAAACGGTAACGTATAACTTTACAGTAACAAACACTGGAAACGTAACAATTACAAATATTGTAATTACAGATCCAATGGTAGCTGTAACTGGCGGACCTATTGATTTAGTTGCTGGTGCTTCAGATGCTACGACCTTCAGTGCTGTGTATACTATTACACAAGCAGATGTTGATGGAGGTGGAGTAACGAATCAAGCACTTGCTACAGGACAGAATCCTGATGGCGTTGATGTAACAGATACTTCTGATGATGATAGTAACCTCGAGGATGATGAAACAATCACAACCTTCCCAACAGATGGTGGAGCGATTGGATTAATCAAGACTGGATCATTCAATGATGTAAACGGAGATGGTTTCGCTCAAGCAGGAGAAACGGTAACGTATAACTTCACAGTAACAAACACTGGAAACGTAACGATTACAAATATTGTAATTACAGATCCAATGGTAACTGTAATTGGAGGACCTATTGATTTAGTTGCTGGTGCTTTAGATGCTACGACCTTCAGTGCTGTGTACACTATCACACAGGCAGATATTGATGGAGGTGGAGTAACGAATCAAGCACTTGCTACAGGACAGAATCCTGATGGCGTTGATGTAACAGATACTTCAGATGACGATAGTAATCTTGAGGATGATGAAACAATCACAACTTTCCCAACAGATGGTGGAGCGATTGCATTAATCAAGACTGGAACATTTAATGATGTAAACGGAGATGGTTTCGCTCAAGCGGGAGAGACTGTAACGTATAACTTCACAGTAACAAACACTGGAAATGTAACGATTACAAATATTGTAATTACAGATCCAATGGTAGCTGTAACTGGCGGACCTATTGATTTAGTTGCTGGTGCTTCAGATGCTACGACCTTCAGTGCTGTGTATACTATTACACAAGCAGACGTTGATGGAGGTGGAGTAACGAATCAAGCACTTGCTACAGGACAGAATCCTGATGGCGTTGATGTAACAGATACTTCAGATGACAATAGTAATCTTGAGGATGATGAAACAATCACAACCTTCCCAACAGATGGTGGAGCGATTGCATTAATCAAGACCGGAACATTCAATGATGTAAACGGAGATGGTTTCGCACAAGCAGGAGAAACAGTAACGTATAACTTTACAGTAACGAACACTGGAAATGTAACAATTACAAATATTGTGATTACTGATCCAATTGTAGCTGTAATAGGCGGACCTATTGATTTAGTTGCTGGTGCTTCAGATGCTACGACCTTCAGTGCTGTGTATACTATTACACAAGCAGATGTTGATGGAGGTGGAGTAACGAATCAAGCACTTGCTACAGGACAGAATCCTGATGGCGTTGATGTAACAGATACTTCTGATGATGATAGTAACCTCGAGGATGATGAAACAATCACAACCTTCCCAACAGATGGTGGAGCGATTGCATTAATCAAGACTGGATCATTCAATGATGTAAACGGAGATGGTTTCGCTCAAGCAGGAGAAACGGTAACGTATAACTTTACAGTAACAAACACTGGAAACGTAACAATTACAAATATTGTAATTACAGATCCAATGGTAGCTGTAACTGGCGGACCTATTGATTTAGTTGCTGGTGCTTCAGATGCTACGACCTTCAGTGCTGTGTATACTATTACACAAGCAGATGTTGATGGAGGTGGAGTAACGAATCAAGCACTTGCTACAGGACAGAATCCTGATGGCGTTGATGTAACAGATACTTCTGATGATGATAGTAACCTCGAGGATGATGAAACAATCACAACCTTCCCAACAGATGGTGGAGCGATTGGATTAATCAAGACTGGATCATTCAATGATGTAAACGGAGATGGTTTCGCTCAAGCAGGAGAAACGGTAACGTATAACTTCACAGTAACAAACACTGGAAACGTAACGATTACAAATATTGTAATTACAGATCCAATGGTAACTGTAATTGGAGGACCTATTGATTTAGTTGCTGGTGCTTTAGATGCTACGACCTTCAGTGCTGTGTACACTATCACACAGGCAGATATTGATAACGGAGGTGTAACAAACCAAGCACTTGCGACAGGACAGAATCCTGATGGTGTAGATGTGACAGATACTTCTGATGACGATAGTAATCTTGAGGATGATGAAACAATCACAACTTTCCCAACAGATGGTGGAGCGATTGCATTAATCAAGACTGGAACATTTAATGATGTAAACGGAGATGGTTTCGCTCAAGCGGGAGAGACTGTAACGTATAACTTCACAGTAACCAATACTGGAAATGTAACGATTACAAATATTGTAATTACAGATCCAATAGTAGCTGTAACTGGCGGACCAATTGATTTAGTTGCTGGTGCTTTAGATGCTACGACCTTCAGTGCTGTGTACACTATCACACAGGCAGATATTGATAACGGAGGTGTAACAAACCAAGCACTTGCGACAGGACAGAATCCTGATGGTGTTGATGTGACAGATACTTCTGATGATGATAGTAATCTTGAGGATGATGAAACAATCACAACCTTCCCAACAGATGGTGGAGCGATTGCATTAATCAAGACTGGAACATTTAATGATGTAAACGGAGATGGTTTCGCTCAAGCGGGAGAGACTGTAACGTATAACTTCACAGTAACCAATACTGGAAATGTAACGATTACAAATATTGTAATTACAGATCCAATAGTAGCTGTAATAGGCGGACCTATTGATTTAGTTGCTGGTGCTTCAGATGCTACGACCTTCAGTGCTGTGTATACTATTACACAAGCAGACGTTGATGGAGGCGGAGTAACGAATCAAGCACTTGCGACAGGACAGAATCCTGATGGCGTTGATGTAACAGATACTTCAGATGATGATAGTAACCTTGAGGATGATGAAACAATCACAACCTTCCCAACAGATGGTGGAGCGATTGCATTAATCAAGACTGGAACATTTAATGATGTAAACGGAGATGGTTTCGCTCAAGCGGGAGAGACTGTAACGTATAACTTCACAGTAACCAATACTGGAAACGTAACGATTACAAATATTGTAATTACAGATCCAATGGTAACTGTAATTGGCGGACCAATTGATTTAGTTGCCGGTGCTTCAGATGCTACGACCTTCAGTGCTGTGTATACTATTACACAAGCAGACGTTGATGGAGGCGGAGTAACGAATCAAGCACTTGCTACAGGACAGAATCCTGATGGCGTTGATGTAACAGATACTTCAGATGATAATAGTAATCTTGAGGATGATGAAACAATCACAACTTTCCCAACAGATGCTGGATCAATTGCATTGATAAAGACTGGATTTTTTAATGACGAAAGTGGGGATGGATTTGCACAAGTAGGAGAAACGGTAACATATAACTTCACAGTAACAAACACTGGAAATGTAACGATTACAAATATTGTGATTACGGATCCAATGGTAGCTGTAACTGGCGGACCAATTGATTTAGTTGCTGGTGCTTCAGATGCTACAACCTTCAGTGCTGTGTATACTATTACGCAAGCAGACGTTGATGGAGGCGGAGTAACGAATCAAGCACTTGCTACAGGACAGAATCCTGATGGCGTTGATGTAACAGATACTTCAGATGATGATAGTAATCTTGAGGACGACATTACTGTAACAGACTTACCACAAGGAGCTAGCATAAGTTTAATCAAAACAGCTGTATTTAATGATATAGACGGTGACGGATTTGCACAAGTAGGCGAAACAATTACATATAACTTCACTGTGACAAATACAGGAAATGTGACAGTTACAAACATTATCATTGAAGATCCATTAGTGATTGTATCTGGCGGACCTATTGATTTGGAACCAGGTGAAACAGATAGTACTACATTTGTAGCTGTTTATACTATAGTTCAAAGTGATATAGATGAAGGTTTTGTAACTAATCAAGCGATTGCAACAGGACAAGATCCTGATGGTGTTGATGTTGTTGATATTTCTGATGACAATAACAGTGTAGAAGATGATGAAACAGTTACTAATCTTCCGATAGAAAGTTCAATAGCACTTGAAAAGGTAGGAGAGACACTTGATATCAATGGAGATAGTAATATTCAAGATGGCGAAGTGATTCTATATACTTTTACGGTAACTAATACAGGGTTGGTACCGTTAGAAAATATCATTGTAACTGATCCATTAGTAACTGTAGATGGAGGTCCTATATCATTATTACCTGGGGAATCAGACAGTACAACATTTACGGCGACTTATATACTTACTGCTTTTGATATAACAAATGGATTTGTAATAAATCAGGCTATAGTAGATGCGACAGATTCAAATGGAATCGACGTAACAGATTTATCTGATGATCCTAATAACGATGAAAATGTTGATCCTAATATGGATGGTAATCCAGATGATCCAACACGTACTGAGTTTACAGGAGTACTTAATATCTTTGATGTCGAAGTATTTAACGGAGTTTCACCAGACGGTGATGGAGTAAATGACTTCTTTATTATAGAAGGTATAAATGCTTTCCCAGATAATAATGTTCAAATATTTAATAGATGGGGTGTTCAAGTATTTGAGCAAGATGGGTATACTGAGGATGAGGCTACAGGTTTTAAAGGTATCTCAGAAGGAAGAGCTACATTGAATGCAAAAGAGACATTACCGGAAGGAACGTATTATTACCTTATAACTTACCAGACACCAGATGGTCTGAAGAGAAAGAGTGGATATTTATACATTAATCGTTAATATAAATTTATGCTTTCGCGAAAGCGTAATAACAACTAACATAAATAATATTTGAGTTTTTGAAGTTTTAATGCGATTAGGATAAAATAATCAAATTTCTAGATGAAGTGCATCAAGATAATGTGAATCAACTGTGAAATTATAAATTATTCAAATTGAGCTATTTTTACCAAAAAGTCACTTATTGTAGGTGCAACAAATAAAGTTAGAATGAAACAATTACATCTTATAGTCCTATTAGTTATTACGGGTTTGAGTCTTACAGAGGTAAGTGCGCAGCAAGACCCACAGTATACACAATACATGTATAATACTGTAGCTATAAATCCAGCATATGCAGGTAACAGAGGTGTTACTAGCATTGTGGGATTACATAGAAGTCAATGGGTAGGCCTTGAAGGAGCTCCACGTACACAAAGTTTAAGCATTCACTCTCCTATAGGTGAAGGTAAAGTAGGGCTTGGCTTGTCTATTGTAAACGACGCATTAGGACCTGCACAAGAAACTTACATAGGAGCAGATTTTAGTTATACGATTAATACCTCAAATAGTGGTAAACTGAGTTTTGGATTAAAGGCAGGGGGACATGTCCTCGATGTTGATTTCTCAAAGCTTACACTTTTTGATGTTTCTGATCCTCGTTTTTCTCAAAATATAGATAATAAGATTTCACCAGTTATAGGAGCAGGGTTATATTATCACACTGATAAATTTTATGCTGGTTTGAGTGCGCCTAACCTAGTACAAACTGAGCACTTTGATGAAAGTAATAATAGTAACTCTGCTAGTTTTATCTCAAAAGAACGCATACATTATTATGGGATAATGGGATATACCTTTGATATTAATGACCAACTTAAATTTAAGCCTAGTACATTAGTGAAGGTTGTAGCAGGTGCACCATTACAAGTAGATTTAACAGCAAATTTTTTAGTAATGGAAAAATTGCATTTAGGTGCGGCTTACAGGTGGAGCGCTGCATTAAGTGGTCTCGTAGGTTTCCAAGTGTCTGATAGTATGCTTATAGGTCTTGCTTATGATAGAGAGAGTACTGATCTAGGAAATACAGTTTATAACGATGGAAGTTTTGAAGTATTCTTACGTTTTGAACTCTTCAATGAGTATGACAGAATGTTAACCCCAAGATTCTTTTAATAAAACTCTACTATGAAACATATTACTATTATACTCCTTTTGTTTGCTACAATAGTAGGAAACGCACAGGAAGGAAAAATAGAGCGTGGAACTAAGAAATTTAATCAATATGACTTCGTTGATGCACAAGAGATTTACCAAAAAGTAGCAGATAAGGGTTATGAATCTGCAGATTTATACAAAAGATTAGGAGATTCTTATTATCTAAATGCACACTATGATAAGTCTGCGATATATTTTGGCAAGTTAATCCAGAAGTTCCCTGAAGCCGCAGAATCGGAAGCTTACTTTAGATACGCATTGTCCTTAAGGGCTATAAAGGATTACGCATTATCAGACAGAATGATGTCTAGATTCTTTGATCTTAAAGAGGATGATAAACGAGCTGGTCTATTTAAGGAATCACCGGATTACCTTAGAGAGATTGATTATCAAAAAGGGTCTTATGAAGTTTCAAAAACTACGATTAACTCCGGTTATTCAGATTTTGGTCCTATGTTATATAAGGACAAACTTATTTTTGCTTCAAACAGAGATACTGGGTCTTTTATAAAGCGCATTCATAAGTGGAATGGACAGCCTTTCTTAAGCTTATATGAAGTTGACCTAGACAAAGTTGATGTTGCTAATGGAAACAATTATGTAAGTAAATTTAGCCCTTATTTGAATACACAATATCACGAAAGTTCTCCTGTATTTTCTCAAGATGGTAAAACAGTTTACTTTACTCGTAATAACTATAATAATGGGAAGTACAGAGAAGGTAATGATGGTACAAACAAGCTTAAACTTTACAAAGCGTCACTAGTTGACGGTAAATGGACAGATTCGCAGGAGCTTCCATTTAATAGTAATCAATATACAGTTGCTCACCCTGCTTTAAGTTCAGATGGTAAACGTTTATACTTCTCTTCCGACATGCCAGGTACATTTGGATTATCAGATTTATGGTATGTATCAATTAATGAAGATGGAACTTACGGGACACCTGTAAACTTAGGGGGGAACATTAATACAGAGGGTAGAGAGTCATTTCCATTTATTAGTGCTGAAAGTGATCTTTATTTTGCCTCTAATGGCCATCCTGGATTAGGAGGGTTAGACTTATTTGTAACTGCTTTAGGTAAAAATGGAGAAATTGCAGAAATCCTTAATTTAGGAGAACCTGCAAATACTTCAAAAGATGACTTTGGATTTGTAATTAATAGTGAATCTAATATGGGTTTTCTATCATCTAATCGTGGTAATGCGGGTACTAATGATGACATCTACATGCTCAAGCAGATAAGTAAACCTAAGGTCGCCTGTGATATTTTACTTTCTGGAGTGGTTACAGACAAAGACACTGGAGATTATCTTGAAGGTACTACAGTTAGTCTTTATGATACAAATAATAACTTATTTAAATCTGTTGTTACTAGTTCTTCAGCAGCATTTGCATTTATTCCGGATTGTGATAAAATTTTCTTGATAAGAGCAGAGAAAGATGGGTATAACACATCAGAAAAGATGATTACTATACCTAATGAGTCTGGAGAAATTGAAGAGTTATTAGAACTTGAAAAAACTTTGAAACCAGTGGTTCCTGGAGATGATATTGCAAAAATATTAGATCTTAATCCAATTTATTTCAACTTTGATAAGTATGATATACGACCAGACGCAGAGGTAGAGCTTGCTAAGGTGTTGGTGTATATGGAAACTTACCCATCTGTGCGCATAGACGTAAGATCTCACACAGATAGTAGAGGTAGAGATGCATACAACCTTAATTTATCACAAAATAGGAATGTTTCTACTAGAGACTGGCTTATTTCAAAAGGAATAAGTGCCTCAAGATTGACTGGTCAGGGCTACGGAGAGACACGACTTGTTAATGACTGTGGTAATGGTGTACGTTGTAGTAAGGAGCAACATCAATTAAATAGACGTAGTGAATTTATAGTGGTAAGCAATTAGTACTAGAATCTCATATATTAATAATAAGAGCGCCTCAATTGAGGCGCTTTTTTTATGAGTTATTTGTATTTTTACAAAGCTTATGAAAGAAGAATTAGTCATCCTTGTTGATGAAAATGACAATCAAATAGGGCTTATGCCCAAAATGGAAGCTCATGAAAAAGCTGTGTTACACAGAGCTTTTTCAGTGTTTGTTTTTAACAGTAAGAACGAACTTATGTTACAGCAACGAGCATTACATAAATACCACAGTCCCGGACTGTGGACAAATACCTGCTGTAGTCACCAGCGTGAAGGTGAAAGTAATATAGAAGCTGGTATGCGACGTCTACAAGAAGAAATGGGCTTCTCTGTACCTTTAGAAGAGACGATCTCATTTATTTACAAAGCTCCTTTTGATAACGGTCTTACAGAACATGAGCTAGATCATATTCTAATAGGTCATTCTGAACAATCGCCGGCTATCAATGAAGACGAAGTTGCAGCTTGGAAATGGATGGATTTAGAAGATGTGAAAACTGATATCACAAATCATCCAGAACTATATACAGAGTGGTTTAAAATCATTTTTGACAAATTTTATACACACATTAAGCGATGAGAATAACTGCACACAGAAAAGCGCATTTTAATGCCGCTCACAGATTGTATAGAGCAGACTGGGACGACGCAAAGAATATGCAAATATTTGGGAAGTGTAGTAACCCAAATTTTCATGGTCATAATTATGACCTTACGGTTAGTGTAAGTGGAGAAATTGATCCCGAAACAGGATTTCTCATTGACCTTAAGATTTTAAAGGATATTATAAAAGCAGAGGTAGAGGATTATTTAGACCACAAAAACCTTAATCTTGAGGTTCCAGAGTTTAAAACGCTTAATCCTACTGCAGAAAATATTGCTGTTGTTATTCATAAAAAGATTAAAGCGGTTTTAGACCCTAAATTTGATCTAGAGATCACCTTATATGAGACGCCTCGTAACTTTGTAACCTATAAAGGCGAGTAGTTATGGCATTAAAGATAGGAGATAGAGCACCTGGTTTTACACTTAATAATCAGGATAACGTAGCAGTATTAGTAGACGAATTGATAGGGAAAGTGTCTATGGTAATTTATTTCTACCCTAAAAACTTTACACCTGGATGTACAGCTCAGGCTTGTAGCTTTAGAGATCAATACCAAGATTTTACAGATGCAGGAGCAAAAGTATTTGGTATAAGTGCAGATAGTGTAGAAAGCCATAAACGTTTTAAAGCAAAGCATAATTTGCCATTTGACACACTCTCAGATACAAGTAACAAAGTGCGTAAAAAATATGGTGTTAAGAATGAATTATTGGGTCTACTACCTGGTAGAGAAACATTCGTAGTAGATGCAAGTGGAATTATAAGGATGCGTTTCAACAGCATGATGGCTGCAAAACATATACCTAAAGCGCTTGCAGTTATTAAAGGATTGTAAGGAAAAGTATATTTTCGCGAAAGCGTAACCATTACATACCACCACAAAAATAAAAGGGAGATGCTTAGCATCTCCCTTTTTATGTTATATAGATTTTACAAAATCTAGAAATACCTTTTTATGTAAATCCAGATCTAAATCTGGTGAGAGAGAAGCTCTCACGATATAGTCTTTATCGCCCTCCTTAGTAGTTCCTTGCGTAGAGGTTGCAGGAATAGTCCAATAACATCCTTTAAGCTGGCCGTAGCTCACACAAAATTTACTTTCATTAGGAATCTCTGTAATCATTAAATTAATGAGCTTAAGATTGAGAGCTCTTTTGTATTGCTCTCTTTCTAAGTCATTAGCTCCTTTAGTAGGTAAGTCCAGAGAAAATACAGAAGGAGTAAATCCTTGTGCTGCTAGCTCTTCAGACACAAAATTAATTTTTGCACCTGGAAGTTCTTTTTCTATAAAGGTTACAAACTCACGCGTGTTTACATAAGCTGCTGCAATACGATCGTTCATAGAAGGTAACTGTGCGGCTAGTATCTCATATTGTAAATCTGTAGCCTCGTTATCACAAAGCTCAAGGTGAAAAGCGATACTTTTAATGAGGTCTTCTGCTTTATTGTTTACCACGCAATAGCCTGCAGTACATTTACCACCACTTGGAAATTTTGATCCGCTGGCATAAGAAATGGTGCGTACCGTAGATAGTATCTTATCTTCTCCTAAGAAGTGAACATTAGGGCAAAATGTTTGGTCAAGAATAAAAACAGGGTCTATTGCCGTTGCTCCAGTAGGCGTAGTGCGTTTTTTACTAAGCGCCTCTTTTAGTTGTAAAAGATCTGGAACTTCTACTCTTGGGTTCGTTGGTATTTCTGCAATAATATAGGGTACTGCGTCCTCTGCAGCAATTTTTGTGAGTACAGTGTCTATGCTCTGCACCATATCATTATCACCATCTACAGGAAGATCTACTACTTCTATATTATCAAGGCAAGCAGCAACGCGTCTAGCTTGATTATTTGTCCCACCATAACAGTTAGGAGGAACAATAAATTTAATCGCCTTACCAGGATGTGTATTGATAGCATCGTCTACTAATCCCATCATGATAGCATATTGTATAGAAAGTCCGCTAGAAGCTACGAGAGGCTCTGTGTTGGTTCCATTTACTTCTTTGATGAGTTCGTGTACACGTGCTTTATCTTTTGCAACATCACCAGCCGTGTAATCTATAGGAGCATTGTTTACCAATGATTTTAATGCTACCAAAGAATTTGAAGGCGTCATGGCGATAGTTTCCCTTCTGCGCACATGTTGGATATCTGAAACATAGTGCGCGTTCTTCTCCCCATTTATAACGAGCAGACTACCAATATTTTTGTAAACACTTACGTGAAAATCAACGTTGTTTGCTAGAGGTTCTGCCTTTATTTGGTTCTCTTGCGAGAGATAAACAGTACTCCCGTCAAAAGCCGAAATATCTTGTGGGCTGGTCACTTGATTAAGTTCGAAGTGATATCCGTAAACACGTTTTAAGGCTTCTGCATCGAAAATAGCAGGAAGTTTTCCCGTGTAGTTGATTTGTGTTTTTTTACCGTCTAATAAATTCTTTCTCAGCACGGCAAGTACTGGAACGGTAATAGAGTCAAAGCTAATAACACTATCTGCTTCAAGGTCTAGTAATCTCGCAACGCTCCATTCTAGAATACTAGAAAGTGGGTGGCCTAACCTTATGTAATCATAAGCTGTAGGAAGATTTGCTAGCGCAGCAGTAGTTGCATTTTTCTCATTATATAAAGCTTCAAATTCATCTAAAAACTCAGATTTTGCAAGCTTTTCATTATAAATATCCAATCGGTGGGTGGTGAGACCTATCCAGTCGTTGGGCATATTATCGAGTACTTCTTTGATGTAGTGTAACATTTATAAATTTTAAAAGTGTGTCTTCATCACATAAAGACACCTTGAATATTAATTTTTTAAAGGATAATTTTAGACGCTATTATCGGCTATTCCTAACAGTAAATACTCTCAAATAGTACTTATTTCAATTAGTGTAAATGTGGCTAATTACAAGTAATGTAAACCATTAATTTACTTAAAAAATCAAGTAAAGCATGAGCAGATAAAACGATTTTACAAAAGTATGCGAGTCATTTGCAATAGCAAAGACTCGCACTGTGAATTATTATTTTTTAATGAAGGTTTAACAATGAAATGACTCAGCTAGTAAATAGCCAAGCTATTATACATTGAAAACTTACAATGATGGTTGTTATCTAATCTTTGATAATTGGTAGCTCGATAGATGATCCGTGCACCGCCGAATGATGCACGCTATTATGCGCTACAATACCTTCTTTTTCATCATAATTATTTCCTCCTGTATTGAGATTGCGAGCAAAACGTGGGAAGTTACTGCTTGAGATTTCTACACGAATACGATGTCCTTTTTTGAAATAGTTACTAGTAGACATCGGTGTGAGGTCTAGTTTGTAAACTTCGCCCTCCTCCATAAATACCTCTTTGTCATAACCTTCTCGGTATCTTGCGCGCTGTATCGTTTCATCCAGATTGTAAGCTGTACCGTCTGGATAAACATCAATCAGCTTGATAGTAAAGTCGGTGTCTTTCACATCAGATGATACGTATAAGGTGCTATTTATAAAACCAGATACTTCTACGCCTTCCTCTAGCGGATCTGTGGTATACACTAAGATATCGTTTCTGGTTTCCATTTGTTGTTGATCAAAAGCGCCACCTTGAACGGCGTTACCTGTACAACATACATTACCACCATAAGAAGGAACCGGTTGCATTGGGTCATAAGTAAAGCCGTCTACATTATCTGCAGTAGCTTTGTTGGTGGATAATGTTCCGTCTCCAAAACGGCTATTAGCATTTCCATTACTATTTAAATAATAGGTGGTAGGTTCAGCTTTTTTAGGTGGCCAAGTTTCCGCAGCTTGCCATTTATTGCTACCCATGGTGTAGTACTGAACCCTAGGTGTTTTTTCTTTAAAATCATTTTTCTCTCCCTTGAGCCATAAATCAAACCAACCATAAATCTGCTCTTCATAATTGAGTGTTGCATCACCTACGCTGCGCTCACCCACAATAGTATTTTCAGTTGCTCTTGTGTATGCACAGTGTAGGGTAGGAGCGATTACGAGATATTGATTATCTCTTATGCTCTCATCCTTAGTATTATTTCTTACGTGGTTAAATAAGGCTAGGTTAGGAGTAATGGAAACATCATACCAAGAGGCAAACCAGAAACTAGGAACACCAATATCTTTGTTGTCATGATAAATGCCACCTTCAAACCATGCCTTGTCGTTAGGTTTACGACGTATCATTTTGTCAAAAATCTCATTCTTACCGTTGATGTTTTTCAAAATATCTTGAATAGGCAAGTGCTTCAAAGCCTCTGCCATATCAACTGGCGGATTTTCTGGTGCTAAATCATAAAATCGTGAAATTCTTATTAAATCCTCTTGTGTCGCTCCCGCAGGAATACGAGGTTTAAATTTATCATGCTCTACGCCATACAACCAGGAGAAAAAGAGCATTTGCTCAACACCACCACGATACCAGTTTCCTTGTTCTTGAATATCGCCTATTCTTCCTACGCCAGCTCCATAGCCTTGCGGTACCATAGCTGCATGAGATGGATGATCTAAAGCTGCAACTGCCATCTGCCACTCTGCAGTAGAGGAGCAGCCAAGTGTGCCAATTTTCCCGTTAGACCATGATTGATTTTTCATCCATGTAAATGCGTCATATCCATCTGTGAGCGGTACGCCTAGAATATCCCATTCACCTTCAGAGTAGTATCTTCCTCGTTCGTTTTGAACTACGTAGGCATATCCTCTTTTTACAGCTTCTAGCGCTCTTTCGGCTGTTCTTGTTCTTTGTTTTCCGTCACCCCAAGAATTAAAATTATAGGGAGTTCGCGAGAAAATTATAGGAACCTTACCACTCGTCTTTGGTCTATAAATATCAGTAGCGAGGCGTATGCCATCACGCATAGGCATCATGACCTTTTGATCTACAATAGCTATTTGTTCAAGTTCGGCGAGTACATCGTTTTGTGCGTAAAGAGTGTCGCTCGATATCATAGACATCGCAAGCGATAGAAACAAAAGAAACGTAATTTTCTTCATCGTATAGGGATATTAGATTGTAATATGTATTACAATAATTAATCAATAAATATGATTCTAAATATACAATGAATTTATTGGTGCTTATAATTTTTGTGGTAACAAGCAGCTAATATTGAGATATATAGGTGTTGGGCGTTAATTGCAATTACGCATATAGTGACATCAAACAACCTTGGGATTGCGTGCAAAGTCTAGTGGCACTGTAAGGTGAACTCTATCTTTCCAGAAGATTCATCATAAAAAACATAAATCAGCCCTACATCTCCCCACATCAATCCGGCATTATCTTCGGAGTCTATCTGGAATAGAAACTTCATTGGGTTTCCATCGCCGTCAGTAGGTGTTTCTTCACCTTGTACCCAATTAGGATAACCTCCCAGCTGACTCAAATAATCTTGTTCTCCTATCAGCTTTTCAACAACTTGATCATAACTATTCCAAGGCTCATTTTCGTCAAGAACACAAGATAGTTTAGAAGCCGCTGGACTGTGAAGATCTATACCTTCCCAGTCAGGGAGAGATTTTGTAGAGCTAAAATTTATCAAGCAATACTTAGACGTTTCTAAGGTGCTGGGTGTCGCAATAAATTCTAGTTTATCTTGGTTCACTTTTTTATAGATTTTGACTAACCAGCCGTCACTTGATGTTTCCCAAGGAAACTCTTCCCAATCGTAATAGAATTGAATTAATGCAATATTTTCTGGAAGTTCCAATTCTGGAGTGTTGAAAATTTGGAAGATAAAGGCTAGATGATCTCCTTTGTTAGTTTTTGGCCATGATTCTCCCTTTTTAAAATATGGGTGTCCCCCAAAATGTGAGAGCATTTGAGAGTTTTCTGGTGGTCTAGAAGCTGGTAAAACCTCTAGCTTAGTAGCCGTTCTAATTAAAGGCTTTACAAGGTTTTCTAAATCAGTAAATGTTTTTAAGTCAAGATTATTGAGATACTCGCGATACTTATCAAAATGTGACATAGCTTTGGGTTTGTTCTCTTTGCTTTTAAATAGTTTTTTCCAGAAATTCATAATGTCTTCTCAATGTAGAAAATGTGTATAATAAAATCAGATAGTTAAATGAATAATGAGAATTAATCATGGATGAGTATCAAAATCTGCGCGGTTATCATTTACAAAATCGACCAATAAACGTTCTAAGTCATCTTCACATTTGTAAAATTGCTGGTCGCAATCTTCCCAGATATGTTCTGCTTTACCTTCTATAATAGATAATATTGCCTGCCTTTCTTTTTGCTCAAATGGCACCTTGTTTTCTGGCCATTCAAGATTGGCTTTTTTTACTAAACATGCAGTCTTGATTGCTTTGATTTTTCTTAAATAATCAGAAGTGATTTGAGCATATGCACCACTCGAGTTAAAGTAGAATTGGTTGAAACCACCATTGTTAATTTCTCGAACTAGATTCCCAATTATTAAGACAAGTTGTTGAGAAGAATTCAATCTGGATAAATCTCTGCCATAGTTGGAGATTTTATTGAGGTGCTCATCAATTTCCATAATAATTTCAAACGGTTCTTTGACTTGAATCTCATTTTGAACAATTATTGTTTTGTTCTTTTTCTTAAAGAAATTGAAAATACCCATAGTTTTATCGCTACAATTTTTTTCTGACTAGCTATTTGACTAAAAGAACTGGCAAGATGTAAGCAGAGTAGGAGTACTAAAATATGTTTCATGAAGATTTTAATTGTTACAGGTTCGCTTTCGCGAAAGCGTAATTACTCAAACAGCACTGAGTTAATGGGTAGACATTTTTCTATTCATTGTAATTTCTGAGAACATCACCTTTTTTTAATGTACTTGCATCTACTGCATTATCAAATGTATACTCGGTAGATATGAGGCCATTAGTTGCAGATGGAATTTTAACGTTAAAATGTAAATGCTCAACGGTGGTAAAACCCGTCATTCCACTAATTGCGATGGGTTGTCCTTTCTCCACATAATCTCCAAGCTCAACGATTGCTCCATCATGGTTTAAGTGTACATATTGAGAGTACAAACCACTGTCAGGATGGTAAACGGTTAGGTAATTACTTTTATCATTATCCCTCCATTGCTGGCTTGTACCATGATCTTTGTATTCCTCAATCAAGCCTACCACATATCCATCATCAACACTTACGATGGTATCTCCTATGCTTAGATCAAAATCAATTGCATATCTACTAAAAACTGTGTTATGAGAAAACCTTGATTTAAATCCCTGAATGATGTTGTACTGCTTACCTTTTGGAAAAGGTAAGCCTATGCTGCTTTTGTTGACTTCACGCTGCAAATCCCCATATCTAATGCTGTATTTTGGTTTTATAGTAGATTGTACATCTGGATAATGAATCTTAATGATGGTGTCTTGCAGTTTACTTAGGGTTACCTGCCCGAAAAGAGTTGCTAGGTCAGGATTCGCAGGATCTTCAACAAGTCTGACGTTCATGGGACACATAAGAGAATTCTTTAATTGAAAGGATATAGTATCATTCTCATATACGTTATTAAAGTTATATTGAAACGCATAGTATTTTTCCTTTGGGAAATTATTAAGGCTTTTACAAGCTGCAAGGCAAACGATAGATAGTAAAAGGATAAGTTTTTTCAATGTTGATTTTTTAATTAATATCTCAATCATAAGCTTACATAGAGGATGTATACTGTTTTTAATGTTGGCTTGTATCAAAGCTTCAAGCACGCTTTCGCGAAAGCGTAAAAAACCTAAAGTCTAAGCTTTAAGATCCTAGTGTTTTTTCCTTTTTTACCTGGAAGTATGACTGTTTGATTATCAAGATTGACGTTACCATTATTTACAATGTAATACACTTTTGACTCTTTGTCATCAATAAGCTTTTTGAAGTCAAAATCTCCATCTTGATTAATTTTAATCATGTAAAGGTTTGATTTTTTAGCCTTTGTTTGTCTGAAGGAAATTCTATCTGCACTCAATTTTTTAATATTATCAGAGCAATTTATAAAGAAGTAAGAATCCTGAGCGACGGGGATTGAGGTAAAAGAACTCGTTCCAAAACCTGTTTGCCTTTTATTAATATTTCGTGCCCATTTTAAATTTCCATCCTTATCTAGTTTTACACTCATAATATCGTCAAAGTGATAGACAATGCGCGTTCTCATACTACCGTTAGTACCCATTGAGGTGTGTACGGTAGTATAAAACTCCTCTGCATTTAGAACAATGTCACCGTTGCCCATGATGTAAACACCTTTAAAATCAATATTCTTTATTCCCTTTTCTTTTTTCCTTTTCTTCTTGCCTTCTTTATTTCCGTACTTATCATTCAGAAATTCTTCAGAAAAAGGTGTGAATTTTTTCTTCTCGATCTTAAGCGTTTCGGGATTTAAATTAAAGAGGGTTACACCATTAATTCGGTTTGCGTTCTTTTGACCATAAAAGCCTATGCAGGATAATCCGTCTTTAGATTTTACAAGCTCTAGGGAGGAGATAAACTTGTCGTTATCTTTTAAATTAGTCTCGGTTTGTCCCTTTGCGTCAACTTTGTAAAGCTCATAATGATAACTGATTTCTCCCTTCTTCTTAGATTCTTTGGATTGTTTTTCATGAACCTTTCCTAAAAAATATACCGTTCCATTAGTGTCATCTATGTCTACATTTTCATAAGTAAAGTCCTTATCTCTCACATCTTTTTGAATCAATTGATCATACACCTTATTGAAATTGCTGTCAAAAACAAAAATTTTATGGGTTTCCTGTTCCTTGTTATTGATGTCAAAGTTGATTACAAAGTAGTTGTTGTTTTTAGACATGACTACTTCACCTGTGTGGTCACTATCTAACTGAGATAAATTGCTTATCACAATTGGAAATATTGCAATACCAAAATACTTTTTTTGATTCTCTTCAGAGAAGGAAAGTATTTCCTTAGTACTGAACTTAAGATCTTTTAAATCTGCCGAAACTGCGTTAAAAGCAATCTTATCAGATTTTTTATTTATGGTGTATTCTATTAAATGGAGCTGATTGTCTTTAATGAATGCATTTTTTATAGTGTTATCCTTCACCTCATAAGTTACCTCATTAAGTAGTTTTAAATCGGTGTCAAAGTGCTGTATGTAATATCCTTTAAGTGTTTGTAGGAGACCTCCATAATATGCTCTTATAGTTACTAGTTCGCCATTGTCACTTTCTAAAGAAAATTTAAGGGAGCTACGTTTTTTAGAGTCTTTAAAAATCTCACTTTTAGTAATAGCAACATCTTGTGCATAACTATTAAAGCTTATTAAGAGTAAGAGGAGTACTGTAATGTTTTTTATCATGGTTGTTAGTTATTCAAAGTGGGTAAAGATGGTTGTAATATAAGAAGCTTTAATGTTATTGTTTGTTAGCCTTTCGGCGAAAATTTTAGGTTGAAGTTATATGGTTAACTTGGTAGTAGAAGTCTTGTTTCTAACTCAGTTCTCAATTTTAAAAGGTTATTTTTTTACACCTCTAATTCCGCTAGCGCAACCGAAAAAATATTCAATATACTCAACTTCAAAATTGGCTTTATTAAAAATATCAAATACATTTTTAGAGTTCCCGAATTCTTGAGTGTAAATACCTAGCATCTTGTAGGTCTCAGGACTTCCTAAAAATACTTTCCCTAAAATCGGAATAATATTCTTTAAGTAAAACATATAAAAAGGTTTTAAAATTCTGATTTTCGGCACAGAAACATCAATCAATGAGAACTTTCCGTTTGGCTTTAGAATCCGGTCAATTTCATTGGCAAGTTGTACAAGTTGCTCATCATTAAATGTTTTTAATCCAAACCCAGAAATCACGCAATCTGCAGAACCACTTTCTATAGAGTTATTAAATACATTTTCCTTTAGCAATGTTATGTTAGAATCGCTGAATTTAAGCTTTCTTCGTTCAGCGCGATTAATCATTCCAGATGAAAAGTCAAGACCAATTAGTTGAGAGTTACTATCTGAGTTTTTTAAAATATGTTTCCAGCATTCTCCCATTCCAGTCATTAGATCAACCACAACTTTCCCTCCTTCAATGTCAATTTCCTCCACACATTGTCTTCTCCATCTTTCGCTGAACCCAAATGATGTGATGTAATTCATTTTTGTATAAGAACTTGACATGTTATCAAATAGCCTTTCTACAAATTTCGGTTCGTAAATTTCCTTCATCTGCCGTAGTTGGTTAGTGTTATTTGCGATTTGCGTAGACGTAAGAAGAGTGTTTTTAAAGAATTTGCCATCTTAAAAGCAATATACTAATCACAACTACTCCTTCCTTTCAAAAGTTTGCACAACGTTCTTTATGTCTGATATTGCTTGACTACTTCCAGGGACGTAGGTTCCTACAAATAAATAATACCCTCCATTTTCATCAAATAAAATCACTTGATACATCTCTTCGAGATTGTCGTCATTATTTGTGGCAAAGAGCTCAAAACCATCTAGTCCGTCAATTGTTATATCGTTGATTCCCTTGCTTGGGATTACCGAGTAGTCATCAGGGTATTTTTTTAATCGCGAGATACAAAACAATTTTTTATCTGGGATATTTACTTTTGCAAAAGATTTATCGGTGAGTAAGCTTGCTTTATCAATACTTTCTGTTGGTGTTTTTAGATCTCTATTAAAGAGCATTCCATTACCTATTACTGCTAGATATTTTAAAGAGCCTACATCTTCATTTAGTGAGTAATTAAGTGCCTCTCTAGGGTTGTTTTCTACCGTAGCGTCCACAAAAGTGCTTAGCACACTTTGTTTTATTTTTTCACCTAATTCAAGAGAATCCTTTACATACACACCATTTAGTAAGGTGCTAGATTTTTCGTCACCATAAATAAGAATGTGTTTTGAAAACATCATCCCGTTTGCGGGTTGTTCTATTTCTAGAAGTATTCCACTATAGTTACCTACTTTAATTTCCTTTCTGGTTTTCATTTCCATGCCTTGTGTCTTGAGCATGTCTGCATTAAACCCTTTTGATACTTCACTGTAAGGCCCTGGGATTTCAAAAGCCATAATCATGGAAGATGGGTCTTGTGGATTTTGAAAACCCTTAAAATTGCTTGAAGCTGCAAACGATGCTGGAGGAATCATAAAAATATTCGTTCCCTTAATTTGAAGGTGACGCTCCGTTTTTTGTGATGGTAATTCTTGCCCAACAACAATACTTGAAATGGATAATAGAAGTAGGGTGATTATTAATGAATGTTGCATGGTTATTGTTTGTTAGCCTTTCGGCGAAAATTTTAGGTTCAAGTTATATGTAGGACGTGGTATTTGAAGGCTTGTTTTTTAATTCAGTTCTTTTAGCCACCGTACTTTTCTTTCAGTTCCAGCTTTTTAATTCTTGACCTTATTGCTCCTCCATTTCGTCCAAAAGTCAAGCTCAATTCCGCTGTCGTTTTTCCCTCGCAAAATAGTTTCTCTAATTGCTCGTCACTTTCTGTTGTCCATCTTTCATAAGCATTTTTATTCTTTGCTTGCTTTAAAGCTTTTGAGTATGCTTTTACAGCTCCACGTTTTCCTTTCAGGCTATATTTTGGATTCAACTTTGCATAAAGTCTTTCTTCCAATTCCTTTCGTCCTAAATCAACTAAGATATAAGATAAAGTCAGGTGTTTTTGAATTCTATCATTAAGCATCAATTCGATTTCGTCCGTAAAGCTCTTTTTTGAGGTTGCTTTTTCATAGTTCGGATAATCTGAATAATAACTATTACCTAAATTTCGTCTAACTGTATGATTCTTGGTGTTAAGAATATCGTTCATTCTGCCACGAATACTTCCAGTTTCTCCAACGTAACATATTTCTCCATCTTCTCTAAATAAATAGACCGCTGATTGATTCGGAAATGAATTTGCCCAATCTCGTGTCAATTCGATTGTTTTTCTTTCAGATTCAATTATGAGTTTGTGCTCAAGCTTCAGCAAATATTCTTCTATTTCAGTTTTTGTCATTTAGATTACTGGTTTTATTTGGTGCCTAACGTCTCCGTATATGAAATGTAGCGTGTAAAAAGAAATTATCGTTTCGGATTATCCACGAGCCAATTTTTTATTTTTTTTTATTATCTAATAGAAAGGACTTTGCAGATTTTCTTTGGATATATACCAGTGATAATCCTCTTTACATTATCGTGTTCTGATATATAATCACCAGAATAGTCCAAATCAAAATTTAAGTACAGATTGACATTGTTTTGCTTTTCTTGAAGCTCCAGATGTTTTATAAATTGTGAAAACAATCTTTTTCTTGCGGTTGTACTTTTAATAATTGGTGGAATTTTTAAAAAGAAGTACAGGGTGTGATATAATCTTACTTTTTTTCTCAAGCAATTAATAGATTTCTTTTCAATAGCGTTTAGATAAGTATTGTCTTCATGCATTGTGATAAAATATTGCGTTATTCCATAATTTGAATAATCAAGTCGTGTGTATTCAATATTAATATCATCAAATTTGAAAGTCAGAACTTCCTTCTTCTGAGAGTATGTAAGAGTAGCGATAAAGGAGAATAAAACTAAAAAGAGTGATTTCATAGATTATAGCATGATTTTTTTAACAGTCAAATGTATTGACTAATTTAATTACAAGGTGTTGTGAATAGCGTTCTTAGCTTGCATATATTATTCATGATTTAACTGAACTAGTTTCCTCTTTTTTATTTTTCTTAGATCTTCTCAATCTTTTTCTTTCGGTACGCTTTCTTACTCTACTTTCCTTTTTATCTTTTAGAAATGCAACGTTGGTTTTCTGGTCAATAACACCAGTGATATCAACGTCATAATCAAGGTCTTTTAATTTAGATTGTAATGAGGTTAATTCTTCTGTGGTAAGCTTGGTAAGTCTACAACTTACCTCTTTATAATCTTTGGTCAAATCTTCATTTACAACATAACAATAACATTTTTTTGAAAATGTTCTTTCTTTCTTATAAGTGCTTTGAGACTTCACCTGATAAGAGAAAATTAATAGTAAAGTAAGGAGTATAATATTTTTCATGTGTTTACTTTTCAATGATTAGAATAACGTTTCTAGCTCAAAATAAGCTTGAAAGTATGAACAGAGTAATACCCAGT
Organism: Dokdonia sp. R78006; assembly: GCF_042466145.1. Taxonomy (NCBI): domain Bacteria; kingdom Pseudomonadati; phylum Bacteroidota; class Flavobacteriia; order Flavobacteriales; family Flavobacteriaceae; genus Dokdonia; species Dokdonia sp. R78006. The sequence continues at coordinate 2,359,782 of NZ_JAXHBU010000001.1, forward strand.
AGTCTATATTTTAATTTAGTTAATTCTAAATGGTACACCATCAAACATCCTAGATGTATCACTACAAGCTCAATCTTGGGGAATTTGTGATTTTAAGGATTTCACCCTTTTTTGGATGCTGAATTTTCTTAGCTAAAAAGTAAATACAGAGTCCAATTAAACTTACTCCAATAATAAGAGTTCCGGTAGTTCCTAGTAATTCTCCAGTAGATGCAATTATTTTCTTTAACCAGGCTCTTCTGCCTGTTGTTCTTACAGTTCCTCCACTTTCCGCTTCTACTGCAGCGGCATAGGATGCTACAGTGAAAATTGAAATAATACCTAGAATAACTAGCTGAGGTATGATTTGTTTGAAAACAGAATAATTTTTCAACTCCGTTCCTTTCAAGTTGGCCTTTAAATAGTCACGAATTTCTGAATAGACATCTTTATCAAGTTGGAATTCTTCGTCGGTGGTTTTGTCATCCTTGAAATTTAATTCTATGGTAACATCTGTATCAATAAATACAATTTCTTTTAAATCTTCATAACGGATACTTTGTACCGTACCCAGATTTTTTGAGGCGATAAGGTCATCTATATTTGAACCCTTTGTTAAATCAGTTATCCAAATAGCCTTTTCGTTTGCTATTAAATATTTGTCTAATAATTCGGTTTGTGAGATAATCCAATATTTCATTTATAGTTATTTTTTTTATAATTAGTTATACTATTCTCTAGTTTGTAATTCTGCTTTTATGTTCTTGTATTTTTTATCCAAGAAAATAATCGCTAAAACCATTGCGATAGTAATTAGTGAGAAGGTAGAATCAATTCCATCATCATTCATGATCCAATTGTAAACAAAAAATACAGCTGTTATTATGGTAACTGTTGATAGCACTTGTATGATTTTTTTGGTGCTATTAAGTTTAGTTTTTATCTAATTCTAAGTAATAGAGTTTTGCTGCTTCTTGAATTTCATTATCTAAGTTATCATCAAGAGCGTATGAATATAATACCCATTTGTCATTTGGTTTGTAAAATTTGAATATAAACCTAAGGGGCTGTCTATCGTATTTTACTAGGTATGAATATAATTCAAAGCTCTCAGCAAATTTCTTTGTAGTTATGATTTCATATCCATAGTACTTACCCATGTAGCTTTCAGAAAACCCATTCACAGTACCAATAATTTTATCGATATCATCTTTTATTCTATCAGTCCATTTGTTTGTCTCATATAATTCCTTTACAGCTTTACCAGCGTCTTTTTCATATGTTTCAAAAAAGGTGTCAATTAAATCTTGTGGACTAGATTGAGCATATGAGTTTCCAGATATTGTGATTAGTAATAGGAGTAATAATTTTTTCATTTATTTAGTTTTTAATTGTTATTAAGAGTGCTCTACATCAAGGTTGACTTATAAAAAGACCAAACCGTTTCATGTTAAACACAAGTCATATTTTTAAGTTCATTGATTTAAAAGTTATCCTCCTTAAAACAACCCAAAAAGCTTTTTTCTTTTGGCAGTATTAGGCCTGTTTAATTCTAATATATCTGTCACGGCGTGCTTGTCAAAGCCGTCAAAAAGCGCTTCTACGCCTTTTTTAATCTTTACATTAACTTCTTCGCTATAGAGAGGGATTAATGTGTAAAAGTCAATGGTTTTATTTGCCAACTTTAGAGAATGGAAATCTTCCTTAAAAACAATAGTTGGTAAGAGTACCATGGTGTTAAGCTGTGTGTTTGGAGCAAAAGGCTCGGCGGGGTTGCCATTGGGTATGGTGTGTCCGTAACCGACCCAAGTGTTGTATTCGTGAGGGAATCTAGCTATTTGTTTTAACCATCGAATAGGCCAGTAGTTGTTTTCATCCTTAAAGTCTTCTTCAGAGATTTTCCAGGATGCCGGTAGACAAATACTAATTTCTGCATAATCGCAATCTATTACATCTTCTGGTGTATTCATTGCCTTATCACTCATGCCAGAAGTAACGAGTGTATGAAATGGTCTTTCTTCTGTAGGCTTTACCCAGTGTACATCAATGTGAACTTGATCTGATATAAGCTCATGAAACACCATATGAATCTCTCCAATATGTTTTTCAATATGATCTGATATATCATCTATATGATCTCCTCCAGTAGCTAACTCAAAATCATTTCTACTGGATTCTGTGTAACGATAAATAGGCGCACCTGATTCAGATTTTTCCATGTTGTGTGAGGTTGTTTTTTAACTCAGTTTTGCTGCCATTGGTTGCTTATCAGCATTTATTTACACTGGAAAATAACTTAAAGAATTACCAACTAGATAAATCACAGTATAAATTATCTAGTTTATGTGAGTCTAGAATATATTGACTTGCTGTTTTTGGTAAATTAAATTCATCAATTGTTTCTGAAATAGCTTTTGTATTCCAAGAACAAGGTTTATCGTGTTCAATTAATTTTCCACCTAAGTCTTCAATTGAATTAAGAATTTTTAAACCTAGTTGTTTTGTGGTGACATTTTCTGCCTTTTTATTCTTTCTCAGCCACAAGATAAGTTCGTCTGCACCTATTTTTATTTCCATATTTTAAATTATTAGTCTTTAGAATAATTGGTTTTGAATTTGTGAGTAATTAAATAACAGAAAAAATTGCCATAACAACACTTAATATTATTCCAATTGCGATAACCCAGACAATTGTAGAGGTATTTGCTCTAGTTTTTTCTGAGGATATTCTTATTTGCCAGCTGGTGTAAAGTAGTTCCATTTGAATGTCACGATCAGTATAATCAGCTCTGTCGGCATTGAATTTTTGCTGCATTTTTGACTTTTCTGCCATTGTACTGGTTTTTGGATTGATGAATGAGCTTTAGTAAAATTGTCTTGTTAGCTAAGCTAGATAGGTACTTTAATGCAATTAACTACCAATCATCATTAGACTTTAGATTCACACTTTTTTCTATAGAAAGTATTGTTGCTTTCATACTTTCTGAAGTTCCTTTAATCATCTCTTCATAAATTGATACGGTAAGTTCTTTTGCTTTGGCTCTTTTCTTTTTACCGATTAATGCTTTTCTATACCAGTCTTCGATAAATAAATTATACTCATTTACTTTTGCTTGTTTTAGACCAGTAAAATCAATCATGTCAAAAATTATATTGTATTGATTATCTATGTTATAGCCTGCTAACTCTTGTGGTTTAATGATATTAGTCAAGGTGTAAGTAACCCTGTATTTGTCATCTTTTACATTAATCTCTAAGGTGTGATTAAAATCTAAAGTGTTGTAATTTGGAAGGTATTTATTACTAGGATATAAATCCTTCATAATGTTTCTATAAGTAGCCTTATTAATCCCTTTTACAATTATATCACCTGATTCCTTATCATTCATTTGAATGACATTTTGTGCAGAATTATAATTAATTGCAATCCATTTGTTTACTAATGCAAATATGTCTGACTTAGTTTTTCCTTCTGCCTTTAATATACCTACAATGCTTTTTTCTTGAGCGGTAAATTCTTGTCCATAAGTATACAGACTTGTGATTGAAAATAGTAAAATAAGTAATATAGATTTTTTCATATATTATTTTTTAAGAGAGAGGATTTACCTTTAGAAGCTTTGGAAAATACCTTAATATTTATGTTTGCAATAACTGATGTTATTTTTTAAATTACTGTTAGATAGAAGATTTTATTGGAGGTTCAACCTACCTTGATTTTCTATTTTCGATGAATGCTTTAATACCTTATCAATTGTGTAACTACTTTGGTCTATAATATATGTTTGTAAATCTTCATCAAAATTCCGTCTTCTTGATAATATTACTTTTAATAAATCGCCTTTTCTAAAGGCTTCGTTATTTAATTTTTCAAAAAAGGTAGAATCCTTTATAGAAGCTTTTATTGGATAGCCTCTATAAATAAATGCCCACTTTGCCTGGCCTTCAAAATGTATTGTCCTGATTATTAAAGTTGCCTCGTCAGTCAAAATATCAGATTCCTGAATTTTGTGTAATTCCGTAATTGACTGGGATTTGATTATTTTTACAAATTCTGAATTATCAATATTTAGAAATTCTTTTTCATTTCGTTCGATTTTTAAGTCAGTAATGTTTTCATCATTATTAACTATAATAAAAGTTTGTTGAATCTTTTGTCTAGCTGCTGTATTTCGATAAACATTTGTAACGATTTTTGGTACTTCTTTATTCATTAATTCCCGTTTCTCAAGAAGGTCATTTACTCTTTCGATTGTAATGTTATCATTGTTTATATTAGCAGAAATTATAGCGATTAAGCCTAATAGAACTCCAACACTCAAATCTCCAATTTTGTCTAAAATCAAGTCTTTGTATTTAGACTTGATTTTTATTTTGAAACTACCATTTTCAGGTGGAGAGACTTCAACAATCATATCTTCAGCCTTATATCCTAATTCGCTATTTATTAAGTATAAAACTTGCTTATAGTGGTCGAGAAAGTCTGTCAGAGTTTCTATTCTAATATTTCCTTCTCCTCCAAATTTTATAGTTAGTTGATTGTTCTCCGTCATAATTTTTTCAGATTGTGCCTTAGGGTCTCGTCTATTAGTATTTGCTTGGCTTATCACTTAAGTTTGGAAATACATTACGAGTAGGGATTTTCAAAGTAAGCGAGACAAAGCAATTAGATATAGCCATTGTTAGTGGTAGTTTTTTATTACTTTTTTTAATTGTGTTTCTGACAGCATTTTTAAACTTAGAAATTCCTCATTTAATTTGATATCCATATCTTTATGGTATTCACGATTCAAATAGTATTTCCCATCAATAATATCTAAATCATACCCAGCGCTCATTTCAGAATCCCAAAGAATAGTATGTAACCTATCTTCATGTTCCCATTCTTCAATTTCAAAACCTAAAACTTTTACTAAGAAATCAACATAATTCATATCAGTGAAATCTGTATCTGGAATTTTAGTGACTTTTTTCGAATCAAAATTTTCAATCTCATAAAATTTAAGAACATTGTTCAAAAATCTTTGAGCTTTAATTTCATCATCTAAGTTAGATATAACTTCAGTTGCTTTGGCCTCGTCTATCTTTTTATAAATATTTTCAATTAGCTCCTCTGTTTTTTTATTTGCTAGTGAAATGTTTTCTAAAAGAGTTTTTGTTTTTAATTGATTTTTTAACTTGTTACGCTCATTTAAAAAGTCGTACATCATTCCTGACCATTGCTTGCCTAATAATTCTATTATGTCTTTTGCGTAGTCAAAAGAGAAAAAACCATTGTTGACTTTACTGAGTCTAACATCATTAATAAATTCAAAAATATATTTAGCATGCTGGTCTTTTTCGATTGAAGGAAAATCTATTTCATCAATTATTTTTTTGCTCTTATTTCTTTGATATAACCTGTGGTCGTCATAGACGTTTTGTTTAACAAAAGTAAAAACAGGTTTTTCCAATCTTTTGGCAGCTTCATATTCAGCGTTCACTATAGATTTCGTGATGTCTGACACATATGAACCACCATGTCTGCCTCCTATAATCAAAATAAAGAGATCACAATTTTCAATTTCATTTATGCAACTCTCATGAGTATGGAAATCGGGATGGTAAAAAATATCTCCCTTTTCACTTACAACAGGCTCATAATACAAAGACTTTATAAATGAATATAAAGAGTCTCTAACCTCTCCAAGGTCATAACATGTTGAACTTATAAATACCTTCGGAAATGCCATATTTTATCTGTTATTTTAATGTACAACAAACTAGATTATATAAATAGGTTTGCCATTCAAACCACCCCAACCCCAGCAAAAACTAGAATCAAGATGACCTATATTATTATAGTTTTTAATTTCTAAAAAGCTAATCTACAACCTCCCATCCACACTTCTTTACGACTTTCCTCATTTTGGGCAAAAAAATGTAAAATAGTTAGTTTCAGCATTATAAATCTTGGTGCTACGCATCGTCATTTACTTCTATCCAGTAGCCATCTGGATCTTGGAAATACACTTGCTGTATCCCATCATTGCGCACATAATCTTTAGTGGGTGTTCCTCGCCAGTCGGCATAATCTATGTTTAGACTTTTAAGGTGCGTGATAAAGGAAGCAAGGTCTGCGGTGGCAAGTGCGAGGTGTACTGCTTTGTTAGTGATTACGGTTTCGCCTGGTCTTGGGATGAGGTGCAGTTGCTTGTTATCACCTAGGGCGAGCCAGCGAGTAGGGGAGACAGAGGCGGTATTTTCTATTTCGGTAAATCCAAATACCTTTTGGTAGAAAGCAATGGAAACGGCTACGTCTTGTACAGAAATAGCTACATGATTTATAAAGAATGTGCTCATGGTGATTGTTTTTGGAGGCTAAATATCTTCATTTTTAATGAAATACGCTGCTCCTCACTAGCAATAGTTATCATGGAACGCGGTAGGTGCGAGGTGTCATATTTTCGCGAAAGCGTAGCTATTGTTATTGTTTACAAAAGAGCTATAAAATCATGGATTGTGGTTTTAATTCTTGTGATCAATCCGTACTTTGTACCCCTGCTATGGATTCAAAATTAGAAGTATATATTGAGGGCTTAAACGAGGCCCAACGCGCTCCCACACTACATAAAGAGGGAGCATTAATTGTAATTGCAGGTGCGGGATCTGGTAAAACGCGAGTGCTTACCTTACGTATTGCTTACCTCATGTCACAGGGAGTAGACGCCTTTAACATCTTATCACTCACCTTTACAAATAAGGCGGCACGTGAGATGAAAAAGCGTATCTCTGATATTGTGGGTAGCTCTGAGGCAAAGAATTTATGGATGGGAACCTTTCACTCCATTTTTGCCAAAATCTTGCGTATTGAGGCAGATAAGCTAGGGTACCCGTCTAACTTTACCATTTATGATACCCAAGACTCCCAGCGTTTAATAAGCGCGATTATCAAGGAGCTGCAGCTGGATAAGGATATCTATAAGTACAAGCAGATACAAAACCGTATTTCTTCTTTTAAAAACAGCTTGATTACGGTACGTGCGTATCAAAATGATCCTGAGCTGGTAGAGGCAGATGCGATGGCAAAACGCCCGCGCATGGGGGAGATTTATGCAGAGTATGTAGATCGCTGTTTTAAGGCAGGGGCGATGGACTTTGATGATTTACTACTACGCACAAACGAGTTGCTTAACCGTTTTCCAGAGGTGCTTAATAAATACCAGAATCGTTTTAAATACATACTGGTAGATGAGTACCAAGATACTAACCATAGCCAGTACCTTATTGTAAAGGCGCTGTCTGATAAGTTTCAGAATATCTGTGTGGTGGGAGATGACTCGCAGAGTATCTACGCCTTCCGTGGGGCAAACATTAATAACATTTTGAACTTCCAGAAGGATTATGAGAATGTAGCAATGTACCGCCTGGAACAGAATTATCGCTCTTCAAAAGTGATTGTAGAGGCGGCAAACAGTGTGATAGAAAAAAACAAAACCAGACTGGATAAAACGGTCTGGACTGCAAACCCAGATGGTGGTGAGATTATCGTGCACCGCTCTCCTACAGATGGTGAGGAGGGACGCTATGTGGCGAGTTCTATTTTTGAAAATAGAATGAATCACCAACTCATGAATGGGGATTTTGCGATTTTATATAGAACAAACGCACAGTCACGTGCGATGGAGGATGCCTTGCGTAAGCGAGATATCCCATACCGTATTTATGGAGGGTTATCCTTCTATCAACGTAAGGAGATTAAGGATGTGCTGGGTTACCTGCGCGTGCTTATTAACCCAAAAGATGAGGAAGCACTTAAACGTGTGATTAACTATCCTGCAAGAGGAATAGGCGGTACGACCATAGATAAGCTTACGGTGGCGGCAAAGCACTACGGACGTTCTATGTTTGAGGTGATGGATAAAATAGAACAGCTAGGTCCCTCGATGAATATAAATCGCGGTACACAGACTAAGCTTAAGAATTTTGTCACGATGATTAAGAGTTTCCAGATTCTTAATGAGCAAAGTGATGCCTTTACCGTGGCAGAAACTGTTGCAAAGAAAACGGGACTCTTACAAGAACTTAAAAAGGATGGAACTCCAGAGGGTGTTGCTCGTATAGAAAATATAGAGGAGCTGCTCAATGGTATGCGCGACTTTGTAGAGGAGCAAAGGGAGCTGGCAGATACTACAGGATCGCTGGCAGAGTTTCTAGAAGATGTGGCACTTGCCACAAGTATGGATAATGATACGGGAGATGATGACCGCGTCGCGTTAATGACCATCCACCTAGCAAAGGGACTTGAGTTTCCATTTGTATACATTGTGGGTATGGAGGAAGATCTCTTTCCTTCTGGTATGAGTATGAGCACGCGTAGTGAGCTAGAGGAGGAGCGCCGCTTGTTTTATGTGGCACTTACAAGGGCAGAGAAGCAGGCATACCTTACCTATACAGAGTCTAGATATCGCTGGGGTAAACTGGTAGATGCAGAGCCTAGTCGTTTTATAGAGGAAATAGATGATAAGTATCTGGACTACCAGACGCCTATGATGAGAAACCGCTATAAGTCACTCATGGATATAGATGAGTATGGCGAGGTAGATAAAAGTAAATTACGATTAAAGAAGCCAGTGAGCGGTACGCCACCTAGAGTGGGTAATCCATCACAAGACCAGCTACGCAAGTTGCGCAAGATAAGACCTACTAGCGGTGATGAGCCTGTCTCTTCACTCGCAGGAGCGCTAGAAGCGGGTACGGTGGTAAAGCATATCCGTTTTGGGAAAGGGATTGTGGTAGGACTAGAAGGGAAAGGCCAAGATCAAAAAGCAGAAATTAATTTTGAAAATGGCGGTCTCAAAAAGTTGTTACTACGATTTGCTAAGCTTGAGATTGTAAGCTAGTACGCACACAAGCTGTTATAAAATACAAATGCTGACGTCCATTAGATGTCAGCATTTTTTTATGGTAATACCTACGCTTTCGCGAAAGCTATACAGGAACACCTTCTATCTCATCATATTGTTTAGCAATATGTATTTAATCTTCTATAGGTAAGTAGAGGTCGATGTAAGCGCCTATTTTTTGTTGTACATCGAGGTAGCTCGTTGCATCCCAATCTCCATGACCACCTTCATAAATAGTAAATATATGCGGAACACCAACATTAGAAAGCGCGGTATCTAGTCGCTGACCATTAGTAAGTGGCACCAGCGGATCTTGATCTCCGTAAAACTGTAGGGTAGGGCTAGCGCTTGCAGTCACAACTTTGGCAGGGCTTAATAGTTCGCTATAATTTGCATCCTCAGGATAGGCAGTTTCATCAGTAAGTGCGGCTATGTAGATTTCAAAACCTGGGCCGTCTGCATAAAAAGGATCTGTAAAATCTGCAGGACCTACAATGTTGGCTACAAATTTTACTTGGTCATCCACATCATACGTATAGTCATACATCATCGCAATATGTGCACCAGCACTAAGCCCTATAAAAGCATACTCGTTATTAAATTGCAACTCGCTACCAGTATCATTAAGCTGATTGATCACCGCCTGCACATCCAGAAACTGATTAGGAAATGCCGGTATCGCTGGCGGATCTGCCAATATGTAATTCATATTTACCACGCCATAATCTGGATGTTGTGATTGTACCAGATTTATAAAAGCAGATACATTTTCCTTATCTCCTTCTGTCCAGCCACCACCGTGTATGAGGATAATCATCTTTGTTTTGGCAGCACTACGTCCTGCAGGTAGATAAATGTCATACACCTGCGCAGGATCATTACCGTAGGGAACATCTAGTAGGGTAAGCGCCTCAAGAGCAACAGCTTCTTCCATCTCCGTATCAGGAGTAATGACATCTGTGCTAGTCTCGTCACTATCTGAGCAGCTCCAGCTCATTGCAGCCAGTAAGCAGAGGATATATAGTAGTTTCATTAAGATAATTTTAAGGTATAACGCACAGATTTTACTTTTATGTTAAGGTTGCGTTACTTTCTGCGAGATATTTTAAGCTTATAAGTAACTTTAAATAAAAAAGTTATGATTAAGGAAGGAACAAAAGTACAGTGGAAATGGGGTAACGGTACCGCAGAAGGAAAAGTAACCGAAACTTTTACAGAGAAAGTGACCCGTACCATCAAAGGCAATGAAGTCACTCGTAATGGTGAGTCTGGTAACAAGGCGTTATACATCGAGCAAGAAGATGGTGATAAAGTACTCAAACTTGAAGACGAAGTAGAGCGCGTAGATTAGGGAAGTTACGCTTTCGCGAAAGCGTGACTCTCATATTAATTGTTACTCGTACATTCACAAAAAATTACAGCCATGTCAAAGTTTATAAAACTCTACGAAGAAAATCCAAACCCCAGAGACTTACAGGAAATCGTAAAAATCCTAAAAAATGGCGGACTTATCATTTACCCAAGTGATACCGTGTATGCGCTGGGCTGCGACATTACAAATACCAAAGCACTAGAACGCGTAGCACAGATAAAAGGAGTAAAGCTAGCTAAGGCAAACTTCTCCTTTGTATGTGAAGATCTAAGTAATCTCTCAGATTATGTGAAGCAAATAGATACGCAGACGTTTAAAATACTTAAAAGAGCACTACCGGGACCTTATACGTTTATATTGCCAGGTAATAATAACTTGCCTAGTGTTTTTAAAAAGAAAAAGGAAGTAGGAATACGTGTACCAGATAACGAGATTACAAGAGCCATCGTAAGAGCACTAGGTAATCCTATTATCTCTACGTCAATCTATGATGAAGATGAGGTGATAGAATATACCACAGATCCAGAACTCATCTTTGAGAAATGGCAGAACCGTGTTGATGTAATAGTTGATGGTGGTTATGGAGGTAATATTCCTTCTACCGTAATCGATCTTACGGGTGATGAGCCTATTCTTATAAGAGAAGGAAAAGGAAGTCCAGAATTATAAAACAGATGCATATTAAAAAACCTCTCCAAAGGGAGAGGCTCTTAACTAAATCTAATTAAAGATTTGGGGTACTTACTAATCTAACCTAAAGACTAGTAAATTATTCGCCAGCCGCAAGTAGGGTAGCCGTTTCTGTAAAGTTGTTGTTATTGTACGTAAGCTCATCTAAGTTAAGAGCATTAAGCTTTGTAGGAAACTCACCTGTGAAGTTATTGTCAAAAAGGTTAAGCTTCTTTAATTGTGGTAACGCTGCAAGACCGTTAGGTAGTTTACCAGTAAAGTTATTACTACTTAATTGTAAGTCTGTAAGTTTTTCTAATGAAGTGATTGCTACAGGAAGCTTTCCTCTAAAGTCATTATTTGCAAGACTTAATCTTTTCAAGTTTCTTAATCCAGCTACATCGTTCTGCAATTCTCCACTTAAGTTATTAAAGAAAAGATCTAGATACTCTAGACTTCCCATCGCAAGAATCTCGCTAGGAATGTTCCCTTCAAGTTTGTTTAAAGCTAAGTTGATTGTTTTAAGACCTTTTATTGCACCTAAAGAAGCAGGTATAGCTCCTTGAAGATTATTTTTCTGAAGATTTAATATTTTAAGCCCTGTAAGGTCACTTATACTTGCTGGAATAGTACCAGTAAGATTGTTGTCCTCAAGACTTACCGCAAATACTTTATCTCTAATGATAGTAACACCCATCCAGTTTTCTGGAGTTTGTGCAAGATCCCAAGAGTTTGTCCACTCATTTCCGTTAGTGCTATTGTATAAGTCTACAAGAGCTTGCTTTTCCTTTGGAGAGATTCCTGCAACAAGTAATGATGAGCAGAAAAGAGCTAAGATAACAAGAGTAAAATTCTTCATGATGGGACGGTTTTAATTTACTATACATACGAAAGTATTGTGAAAACCTCTATGAACCGCACAATTAAGACGATAATCGACTAAGTACACTAAATTTTAACATTTAAACGTTTAAATTGTGTCTTTGAGCGATGATTTTGACGTTCGAGTACGCTTTTTGAAATCTCATTTGTGTTGTTAAACGAAAAAAGCGACTATCTTGCCGATAGTCGCTTTTCTCTGTAAGAGTTATCTAATGAGATTCTTAGTTCCCTTCTTCTACTTGTACATCTTCTCCAGACATGTTCTTCATTTCTTGCTCAATCATATCATAAAATTGATCAATCTTAGGAAGTACATATATCTTCGTTCTACGGTTTGTAGATCTGTTTTCTGCAGTGCTGTTATCTACTAGCGGTACAAACTCGCTACGTCCAGCAGCAATAAGCTGTGCAGGATTTGCCCCTAAGTCTACTAACTTTCTCACGATAGCTGTAGCTCTTTTTGCACTTAAATCCCAGTTGTCTATAAGAACGCCTCCTTTATTATAAGGAACGTTATCTGTGTGACCTTCTACAAGTGCTTCAAAGTTAGGTTTACCATTAATTACAGTAGCAACTTTACCTAAGATTTCTTCTGCTCTTGAAGTAATGTTATAGCTTCCGCTCTTAAATAATACCTTGTCAGAAAGTGATATGAATACCACACCTTTCTCAACATTGATTTCAATATCAGTATCATTGATACCTACTTCTTTCTTAAGGCTAGTAACTAGTGCAAGTGTAACACTGTCCTTTTTAGTAAGGGCATCTTGAAGACGGTTAATCTTAAGATCTTTTTCTTTTAAGCTTTCTAGTGACTTTTCTAGGTTAGACGCTCCTTGCTTTGTGAGCATAGTAAGGTCTTTAGAACTTTGGATAAGGTCATTTCTGTCTTTTCTCATTTCTGCAATGCGCTCTTCTAGTGACTTCACACGAGTAGTAGCACTTGCTTTCTCTTCTAGACAAGAATTTAACTTTACCGTAGCAGAGTTCAATAGGTCTTGAGTTTCTTGTTGTCTTGCCTCAAGCGCAGCATATTCTTTCTTAGAAACGCAAGAAGTAAGCAGTAGGGCGCTGGTAATACCAGCAATCAATAATCGTTTCATAGTTTGTGTAACTTTTAAAATGAATGTTAAATGTACTAAAACCGTAGGGTCATAGGTGATTGTTAACAGTAATTTATGGTTTTCTACTTAAGTCTCTATAGGTGCCTTTCTTTTGTATGAAATAGCTCCATATAATAGAAGTTGTTTCGGCATAACGTCTAGAAGATACTAGACGTAAGCGTCTTTCTAATAGCGCAGGTATGTGTAAATAGAAACTTAAATGAGCTTTCAATATAGCCAAAAGATGCTTAGGCTGCCCAGAAAATAGAAACTTTAGTGCCGCAATGCCATCAAGCACAAGTCTTGAAAATATGATAAATAGCGCTTTAAACCCCTTAATATTCTTTACAACATTAAAGAGCGTATTTCTAAAATTATAAAATGTCTTCTTTGGGTTTGCAGAGGGTAGTGTAGCTCCGCCTAGATGATATACCTCGCTATCACCACAAGCGAGTACACGATATCCCTTGTTTTTAATTCGCCAGCATAAATCTATTTCTTCTTGATGAGCAAAGAATATTTCGTCTAGCGCTCCCACTTCCCAGAAGGTAGATGATCTTACAAAGAGACAAGCGCCACTTGCCCATTGTACCTCTACGGTAGTATCGTATTGTCCTGTATCTTCCTCACAAGTATCAAATAGTCTACCTCTACAATACGGATAGCCTAACTTGTCTAGAAAACCTCCAGCTGCGCCTGCATACTCGAAGTGCGTAGGTTTTTTTAAATCTTTTATTTTAGGTTGCGCCGCAGATACTCTAGGATCGTCAAAAAGAGCAATCATAGGTGCTAGCCAGCCCTTCGTCACTTGTACATCACTATTAATGAGTACATAGATATCTGCCTTTATAGTTTTTAGTGCATCATTATAACCCTTTGCATAACCACCATTTTCAGCATTCTTTATAATGTGAACGCTTGGGAAGTGTTCTTGCACGTAACCTACAGAGCTATCTGTACTTGCGTTATCGGCTACATAAATAGTTGCGAGGTCTTCACTATGCTCAATAATAGTGGGAAGGAATCGTTCAAGTAGTTCTTTTCCGTTCCAGTTTAAGATGACGATGGCTGTTTTCACGCTGCAAATAAAAGGTTTTTATGGGATTCCGCTTTCGCGAAAGCGTACTTATTTTACTTCTCGCTCATAATCTGGGAGCGATCGCAAGAAGTCATAACGCTCTGCTACTGTGTCTACTTGGCAATAATAATGTGAAAGTCCGTTGCTCACCATCAAGTAATCTGCTTGTAATTGCAAATTATAACGGGCTATCTGATCAAAGGTTTCTTGGGTGATTTTTATAGCAGGAGCTTTACACTCTACAATAAGTAGGAGGGAGCCATCTTTATTAAAAATGACAATATCATAACGCTTGCGCGTATTACCTACTTTTATTTCTTTCTCAACATTAATAAGGCTTAGCGGATATCCTTTTTCAGTCAGGAGCCATTGTAATATGTGTTGTCGCACCCATTCTTCGGGAGTGAGTACCAAGAACTTTTTACGAATGACGTCAAAAATATACCGTTTGTTTTCGCTACTTTTGAGTCTGAAAGAGTATGCAGGAAAAGAGAGTTGTTGCATACCACAATAGTACGAGTTCTGCAGGAAAACCCAAAGGTGAAGCACGCAAAAAACATAGTTGAAGACATTAAAAAAGGAATCATAAAACCCATTTACTTTTTAAGTGGGGAAGAACCTTATTTTATAGATCAAATCTCAGATTATATAGAGCATAATCTACTCGATGAAGCTGAAAAAGGCTTCAATCAAGTGGTGCTTTATGGTCGTGACGTGACCATAGAAGATATTGTGAGCAATGCAAAGCGCTACCCTATGATGGCAGAACGCCAGGTGGTGATTGTAAAAGAAGCGCAAGATCTGTCACGCCAGATTGAGAAGCTAGCCGCTTATGTAAAAAACCCGCAGCCTACAACAGTGCTGGTGGTGGCATATAAATATAAGAAGCTAGACAAACGTAAAGCACTCGCAAAAGCCTTAAAGGAATACGGAGTTCATTATGAAAGTAAGAAACTCTATGAAAACCAAGTAGGCGACTGGTTACGTCGTGTGCTTATAGATGAGGGATATCATATCCAACCTAAAGCGGCACAAATTCTAGTAGACTATCTAGGGAATGACTTAGGGAAAGTAATTAATGAGCTCAATAAGTTGATGCTTATTTTACCTAAAGGGAGTGAGATAACACCACAAGCCATCGAGGAGAATATCGGGATAAGTAAGGACTTCAATATTTTTGAGTTACGCAAAGCAATCTCAGAGAAAGATATTGTGAAGGCACAGCGCATTGCACAATACTTTACACAGAATCCTAAGGATAATCCGCTGGTCTTAACAGTGAGCCAGTTGTTTAGTTTGTTTGCGAGTATTCTCAAATATCACGGACTTCCTCAAAAGGATAAGACTACGGTCGCCAGAGCACTGGGTGTCTCGCCATTTTTTGTAGATGAATATATTACTGCAGGTCGCAATTACCCTATGAAAAAAGTAAGTGCTTGTATCTCCTTGATAAGAGAAGTAGATGTAAAGAGTAAAGGGGTAGGAGCGAGTGCTTTTGCAAGTAACGACTTACTAAAAGAGCTGCTTGTAAAAATCATGAATTAAGATTTTACAAGCAGCTCTCAGAATTATTTGAAGTGTAGGTTAGCTTATTCTGCAGCGATAACACTTATTTCTACATTTACATATTTAGGAAGATTTGCCACCTCTACCGTTTCTCTTGCAGGGGCTGTAGCTTCATCAAAGTACTTTCCATACACGCTATTAATCTTTCCGAAGTTTTCCATATCGCTAATGAAGATGGAAGTCTTGACCACGTTTTCAAAAGTCATTCCAGCTTCTGTAAGAATCGCTTTGACGCTTTGCATAACAAGTTCAGTTTCTTCTTCTATACTTCCTTTAAAAAGCTCACCAGTTGCCGGTATGATAGCAATCTGTCCGCTAGTGTATAGCATTCCATTTACTAATGTTGCCTGGTTGTAAGGGCCTATTGGAGCCGGAGCATTTAATGTTGTGATTATTTTTTTCATGAGTAATGGTATTTGTTACGCTTTCGCGAAAGCGTGATTATACATTTCGTACTTATAATTGTTGATCTGGAGTACGGCGTTTATCGTATTTAATATCACTAAGTAAGTTACCAGTAATCCCGATAAAGAAATTCCAAGAAGTTCTACTAGGATCTGAATTTACAGGAGGAACCCAACTGAAACGCATGTTCCAACTCTCAAGATCACGCGCAAAATTAAGTGAAGTAAAAGTGATGCCTGGGTTTGCAAGATCATATCCAGTAGATCCGCCCACAGTCCATCTATTTCCTAATTTTACATCTCCGCTTATTACGATAGAGTGAGAGCTTACATCGTTTTGACGTGCATTGTTTGCGTATCCTACTTGATACCCAAAGCGTAAATTCCACGGAATTTTAAACCTATAAAATTCAATCTCTTTTTCTTCTTCGTCTTCTGGCTCTCGATTTCCCGCGTTTGTGTTTCCAGTAATGTCAACGCCTTTTCCTAATAAATCATCTGGGCGTCCACCACCTGCAAAGGTTTCGTTTTCTGTGCGATCTTTATTTACACCCGCCTTAGCATCTTTGTCAAAATCTCTACTAGAAAAACTGTAACCAAAACTCGCCTGTCCGCTGGTAAGTCTAAAGAGACTACCACCATTATTTATGTTAAGTGTGTTTATTCGCTGGTTTGCACTATTAAGTGCGTAGAGATCTAAGTTTGCACTAAAGTTCACGTCAAGCTTCTCTTGTAAAATAGGAACAGATCCGTTTACAGAGATAGGTGATAACTTAAGGTCATCTGCAGCAAAGTTATAAGAGGTCCTAATGTTGAGGTTATTGATAAGCTTTATCTTCTTGGGCTCTGTATCTGTGCTATCCTTACTCCGTACTTTTGCTTCTAGTGTGTTTGCAAGACTAAATGAGAGCGAATTAGAAACGCGATTACTAGGAGCACCAAAGAATCCTCCGTCAAATCTTGAATACTCTACTTCTACATTTTGAGGATCTGTCACATCATTAGGATCAGGTCGTGTGTAGGTCTCGTAAAACTGATCAAAAGCCGGAGTATATGACCAACTTAATGATGGTCGTACTACGTGACGTATGGTTTGAATCTTGCTAGTTTCCTTAAAATTAAAAGTTCCGTAAACGGTCGTTCCTAAGCTCAATCCACCTCTGTAGGTTCTATAGGCATCAAAACCGTTTACTGTATCTCGTACTACAGCATTGGTTTCTTCATCAAAACGTTGATCTATCGTTTTAAATACCCAACTTTCCTCAAGACTACCGCTTACCGAAGCACTGATGTAGTTAAAGAGTTTAAAGTTGGTTGCAATAGGAATACTATGTCTTATCCCAGTTTCTGCACCTTCAAACATGGCAGCGGTAAAAAACTCGTCGTCGTTTGTTCTAAAGCGGTTATCGGCGCGCAGCGCATAACTCAGGTTTACATTCTTAATAAGCCCTTTCTTAGACCCAGACTTACCAGCAAAAGGATAAATCCTATCTACGTTAAGTTGGGTAGTAGGAAGTGACATTGTGATTTCTTCCGTTCGTGAGTTTTGACTGTGAGTCGCAGCAACCGTTAGATTCACAGGGACTGTACCAGGGAACGTGCGTGAGTACGAAACAGAAGAGCTAAAGTTGTTATTTAAGAAGTTACCTGTGTTGGCCTGGTTAAGTGATTGTCTATAAAAGTTACTACTACCTAAGTTTACAGAGGCCGAAAATCTACTGTTAGGGCTAGACTTCGTATCCTGACTGTGATTCCAGCGTATGTTATACGTATTAGTCTCAGAAAAGTCTGGAAGACCACGCTCACTAAACAAGATACGCTCAGAACTGAAACTAAACCTACCGTTGTACTTGTAACGCACCTTATAATCAGTGTCTGCTCTAAAGGCATAACTACCGTTTGTATAATAATCACCTGTAAGTGCTAGATTAAAATACTCACTAAGTGCAAAATAATATCCACCATTTGTTAGTGAGTATCCACGCTCTCTACTTTCTCCTGGTCCAGGTAATATAAAGCCAGATACGCTAGTTTCCTTTTCCATAGGGAAAAAAGCAAAAGGTAAACCTATAGGAGTAGGAACATCTGCGATGTACATATTAGTAAGTCCAGCAACAAGTTTTTTGCCAGGTACAAATTTTACTTTACGAGCGAGAAAGTAATATTCTGGATTATCAAGATCTTCAGAGGTAGATATCTTTACATTACTCATAAAGATTACAGAGTCATTTACTCTTTTACTACGCTCTGCTTTTAAATTTATTTGCTGTCCGCCAGCTTTTTCAACGCGCGAACCATAAATAAGAGCTCGTTGCGTATCAAAATTAAACTTTATGGAATCTGGCTTTACTTGGTTAGGACCTTGAACAAAAAAGGGAATTTGAGAGTAATTTCCAGCAGAATCTTTTATTCCTCGAGCAAATACGGTGTTAGTTTCATAATCGAGAATGATTTCACCGGCATTTATTTTCATGTCTTCATACACAATCTCTGCCTCATTATAAAGGTAGATTTTCTTTTTACGTTGTGATATGCGCTGGTAGTCTGTAGCCTTGTAAACAACCTTGTCTGTAAGGGTTTCGGGCTTTTGTTTTATAGAATCTTGTATTGTTTTGGTAGTGTCTTCTATAGCAACTACGGTAGGAGTGATGGAATCAAGCCTAGCAAAACCTTCAGTTGCAGATTGAATCAACGTAGTGTCCCTTGCAGGTACGCGTCTGGCATCATTCTTGGATGGGAGTTCCTGTGCACTTGCCGTAAGCAATGGTAGCAAGCAAAGAGAGAGTACAATAAGAAAGTGTGCAGTTTTTGTTTGCAATGCGATTAGCCTATTTTTGTGCAAATAATTATCAATTAAAGTGTCAAAATTACGTATATTTTTTTCGGCTACAGCCCTAGAATTACAATTTTGAAAATAACAAGCGTGTAATGCACGTTACCTTATTTACAGAGATCAATTTAATACCTAACGTTCAAAAGAGTCATATTTGATATAAATGATGCGTAAAAAAAACATATTTAATATTTATTTAACAACTATACTGCTTGTAGTGAGTTGTTTTTCAGGCGCTTTCGCGAAAGCGCAATCCAGTAATTCTTCTAAAAAATTCAAGGTTGTTCTCGATGCTGGACACGGTGGAGGTGATAGTGGTAACCGTGGAAACGGATATTACGAAAAAAATATAGCTCTCAATGTAGTCTTGGCTCTAGGAAAAGAATTAGAAAAGCAATCTGATGTAGAAGTGATTTATACTAGAAAGACAGATGTTTTCTTAGAATTATGGGAACGAGCAGATATTGCAAACAATGCAAATGCAGATCTTTTTATAAGTGTACATTGTAATTCCCACTCCTCACAAGCTAAAGGAACGGAGACTTTTGTGCTTGGTATAGACGGTAACGCAAAGAATATGGCTATTGCCAAAAAAGAAAACTCAGTAATCTTACTTGAGGAAAATTATGAAAAGCGATATGCAGGTTTTGATCCTAATAGTCCAGAGACGAGTATAGGCCTTGAGCTTATGCAAGAGGAATATCTTGATCAAAGTATCAACCTAGCAAGCTTTGTAGAAAATGAATTTACAGGTAGCGTGAAGCGCAGCAGTCGCGGTGTAAAGCAAGCTATTTTCTGGGTATTACACAGATCTGTAATGCCTAGTGTACTTATAGAAACAGGTTTTCTTACTAATAATGAAGAGGGAAAATTCTTAAACTCTACTGCTGGTCAAGATAAAATGGCAAAGGCAATTAGTAAAGCTGTTACTAATTATAAGAAGAGTATACAGATGAACGAGCGTGTTGAGATTGCAAATCCTGTGATTGAAAAAACTACAACTCCTATTGCGACACCTAAGTCTAAGGTAGTAGAGGGTGTGACCTTTAAAGTACAACTGGCAGCGAGTAAACGTAAACTAGAAACTAAATCTTATAATTTTAAGGGTCTTAAGTCTGTAAGTCGTTCTAAAGATGGCCGTTTGTATAAGTATTATTATGGCGCAACCTCAGACTATAACTTAGCTCGTACACAATTACATGAAGCAAAAAATAAAGGGTACAAAGAGGCTTTTATCGTATCATTTAATAAGGATAATATCAAAGTGCCACTCAATCAAGTGTTAAATTAGTCTTATACGTTAGGACTGCCTTTAACAATTGACCTACATTTGTTTTAACCAATAAGCATCTTATTTAATGTCTAAAGAAATAAAAACCGCCATTCTAGTTATCGCAGCACTGCTGCTTGTAATATTTGGCTACAACTACCTCAAAGGCAATAATCTTTTAGATAAGAGTAAAATACTTTATGCAAAGTATGATAACGTAGAAGGTCTTGCACCATCATCTCAAGTAACTATTAATGGATTGCCAGTAGGTAGAGTAATGTCTATAGACTTTGCAGACAGTAGCGGTAAGCTAGTAGTTAAGTTTGTAGTGGAAAAGGATTTTGAGTTTTCAAACAATAGTCTTGCTAGAGTATATGGAGGAGGACTCATAGGCGGTAAATCGCTTGCCATTGTCCCTTCTTACGAAAAAGGAAGAAATGCTAAGTCTGGAGATACCTTACCTGGTGAAATGGGTGAAGGAATCATGGAACTTGTAAATGAACGCCTTACGCCACTTCAAAACCAAGTAGAAAAAGTTATAGGAGATACAGATTCACTATTAGTCAATGTGAATTCAGTATTAGATAGAGATACAAGAGCAAACTTGAGAGATGCCATCGCAAACTTTACAGCAGCTTCTCGTGAGATGAAAGGGATATCTAAATCTGTAAATGGATTGCTAGCTTCTAATCAAGATAAATTAGATCGTACGATTACTAATCTAGATAAAATGAGTGGCAACTTTGCTACATTATCAGATTCGCTCTCTAAAATTCAAATGGGTACAATGGTTGCAGATTTAGAGAAAACCATTGCAGATTTCCAAGAATTGTCTAATAAGTTAAATTCTCCTGAAGGAACCGTAGGTAAACTTTTGAATGATGATCAACTTTACTTAAATTTGGATCGTACAGCAAACCAGATGGGAGATCTTCTTCAAGATATGAAGCTTAACCCAAAACGTTATGTACATTTTTCACTCTTCGGGAAAAAGCCAGGAGAGTATACTCCGCCTAAAGATTCGTTACAGTAGGCGCGAGCTTAACTAACGAATTTATATGCAATACGTACAAAACATTATTTTTCTCATTGTTCTAGTTTTAGGAGTTGGTTTTTTTATTAAAAACATCAAGAAACTTCTACGTAATATTAATCTAGGAAAGGACGTAGATCGATCCGATAACAAGCCAAAACGCTGGCGAAACATGGCAAAAATTGCCTTGGGTCAGTATAAAATGGTAAAGAGACCAGTTTCTGGGATTTTACACGTAGTTGTTTACGTAGGTTTTATCATTATCAATATTGAAGTCCTTGAGATTATCATAGATGGACTTTTTGGTACTCACAGAATTTTTAGTTTTCTAGGCGGACTTTATGACTTCTTAATTGGAAGTTTTGAAATTCTTGCATTTCTAGTACTTGTTGCCGTAATTGTTTTCTGGCTACGTCGTAATGTGATGAACATAAAACGATTCTTAAGTCCAGAACTTAAAGGATGGCCTAAGTCTGACGGTAACATCATCTTATATTTTGAGGTGGTATTAATGGGTTTATTTCTTACAATGAACGCCGCAGATTTACAATTGCAAATGATGGGAGCAGATCATTATGCTTCGGCAGATGGTAGTATTACAGGTGCATTCCCAATAAGTAGTTTTATTGCTCCACTTTTTGACGGAATGTCAATAAGCGCACTTGTGATTGTAGAGCGTGCTGCATGGTGGATACATATTGTAGGTATCTTGATTTTCTTAAATTACCTATATTATTCAAAGCACTTACACATTCTTCTAGCATTCCCAAATACTTGGTATGCTAAGCTTAAACCACAAGGAGAGTTTGATAACCTTAAAGCGGTAACAGATGAGGTAATGCTTATGATGGACCCGGATGCAGATCCTTTTGCAGCCCCAGCCGAAGGTGCTGAAGAAGCTGAGGTTGGAAAATTTGGAGCAAGTGATGTGACAGATCTTAACTGGGTGCAACTTATGAACTCATATAGTTGTACAGAATGTGGTCGTTGTACAAGTGAATGTCCTGCAAACCAAACCGGGAAAAAATTAAGCCCTCGTAAAATCATGATGGATACACGTGATCGTCTTGAGGAAGTAGGTAAAAATATAGATGAAAATAATGGAGTATTTGTGATGGATAACAAGCAGTTGCTTGATGATTATATCACAAAAGAAGAGCTTTGGGCTTGTACTACATGTAATGCATGTGTAGAAGCTTGTCCTATAGGTATCGACCCATTAAGTATTATTGTTGATATGCGTCGTTACATGGTAATGGAAGAAAGTGCAGCGCCTACAGATTTAAACAACGCGATGACAAACATTGAGAATAATGGAGCGCCATGGCCGTTTAACCAGATGGATAGAGGTAACTGGATTAATGAAGCATAGATATTTTATAGTTGTAGGGTTATTGTTGAGTTTCGCTTTCGCGAAAGCGCAATCTCCTACAAAGAATTATAAAATTGATAGCTTACAATTTAAAATGTACACGCGTCTTTTTGTAAACGAACAGTTACAAGTAGATAGTGTCACCGTAAAAAAGATTTTTTGTGATTATTGTAGTGACTCTCAAATGGGTGTGCTACGTGAAGAAGCAATGAGGCAATCCCTTATAGAGCGCTATAATCCAAAGTATAATAAACCAGGAGAACACAGACTGGCACTTTATGTGAGATTTAGTAAAGAAGATTTTAAGAATTTAAACGACAACCATGAATAAAGAAGACGTAGACAAGATGTTAAGTGAGAAACTAGAGGATGGTGAACACGTAAGTCCGGTGCTTCCAGAGGGAGTCAAAAATTACTTAATTGATATAGATGGTACCATTACAGAAGATGTTCCTAATGAGGAGCCAGAACGTATGGGTACATGTGAGCCATTTCCAGATGCGCTTAAAACATTAAATAAATGGCATGATGAAGGTCATATTATTTGCTTCTTTACCTCTAGAACAGAAGAGCACAGAGCAGTTACTACAGAATGGCTTAACCGTCATGGGTTTAAGTTCCATAGCTTACTTATGGGGAAACCTAGAGGAGGTAACTATCACTGGGTAGATAATCACTTAGTAAAAGCAACTCGTTACAAAGGGAAGTTTACAGACCTTATCGAGAAGAAAGTAACTATTGAAGTTTTTGAAGATTAATTAAATACCGTTTTTTACACGGAATACAAGAATATGAGCGAGACACTTAAAGTACCCACTATGGCCGAGTATGTGGCGCTAGGAAAACAACCAGAAGTATTATTTTGGGTAGGTTGTGCAGGAAGTTTTGATGATAGAGCAAAGAAGATAACAAAGGCTTTTGCACGTATCTTAAATAAAGCAAATGTAGATTTTGCAGTATTAGGAGCAGAAGAAAGCTGTACTGGAGATCCAGCAAAACGTGCTGGGAACGAATTTTTATTCCAGATGCAAGCTGTGACCAACATTGAAGTGCTTAACGGATATGAAGTTAAGAAAATAGTAACGGCTTGTCCGCACTGTTTTAATACTCTCAAAAATGAGTACCCATCATTAGGTGGAAATTATGAAGTAGTACACCACACGCAATTTTTAAAGTCATTATTAGACGATGGCCGCCTTACGGTAGAAGGAGGTAAGTTTAAAGGAAAGCGTATCACTTTTCATGATCCTTGTTATTTAGGTCGTGCAAATGGAGTATACGAAGCCCCAAGGGATTTACTACGTAAGCTTGACGTAGAACTTGTTGAAATGCGTAAGTGCAAGACTAACGGACTCTGTTGTGGAGCTGGTGGAGCTCAAATGTTTAAAGAGCCAGAACCAGGAAATAAAGACGTAAACATAGAGCGCACAGAGCAAGCACTCGAAGTAAAGCCTGATATTATTGCTGCTGGATGTCCTTTCTGTAATACAATGATGACAGACGGAATAAAAGGTAAAGAAAAAGAAGGTAGCATCGAGGTAATGGACGTTGCCGAAATGATAGCATCTGCCGAAGAATTATAGAGGCTATGAATGATAAGGATAAACCTAGTCAGAAGCCGGATTTGTTCGATAAGGTCGTTCATGTTATAGCTACTCCTGGCAGTATTGTACTCCTTATAATTATTGTAAGACTCACATATCGATACTTGAAGTACGATAGTTTTAGTTTATTTTAAAGCGGATTAATTTCCGCTTTTATTTTTAAAAAAAAATATAAAAATGCTTGTAGATTTTAATTCACTTTCTGACTCATCAAGAATCTGGTTATATCAATCTGATCAAAAATTTACAGAAGAACAAGTAGCTCAACTAGAGAAAGATATGGCTACTTTTTTAACAAGTTGGACAGCTCACGGAGCAAGTCTCAAAGCTGGTTTTGAGATTAAATATGACCGCTTTATTGTAATAGGTCTTGACCAGTCTGAAGCTGCTGCAACAGGATGCTCAATTGATAGTCAAGTGCGTTTTATCATAGCGCAGCAAGAGGAGCTAGGTGTAGACTTACTAGATAAAATGAATGTGACCTATTATCAGAATGATCGTATTCATTATAAAACACTGCTTGAGTTTAAGAAGATGGTTAAAGATGGTGCGGTAAGTAAAAACACTATAGTTTTCAATAACCTTGTTGCAAATGTAGGTGAGTATAAAACTAATTGGGAAATTCCGGCAATAGATAGCTGGCATTCTCGTTTTCTCAAGAAGGGTAAATAGAAGTGACTTGAAGGTCTTAAGATGTTGTTAAGATTTGCACGCTTTCGCGAAAGCGTACCTCAAACCCTTTACTTTTATATTAGAATGTAATAAGCGCTATCTGGCGTCGTTATTGCAGTCGTTTCTACAACTTAAAATATTGCATTTATGGCGCCTAGACGCATTATCACCATATTATTCTTCTTATTTGTTTCCGTAATTTCTTATGCTCAAGAGCGATACCCGCTCTATGCAAATGACATTATTGCGCAGCGTAAATGGGTAGATTCTGTTTATATGCAAATGACGCCAAAGGAACGCGTGGGGCAGTTATTTATGGTCGATGTTTTTTCTAGTGACCCTAAGGCTAAAATTGATAAGATTAAAAAGCTTATCAAAGAAGAACATATAGGCGGACTTATATTTTCAAAGGGTGGTCCTATGCGACAGGCAAAACTCAATAATGAGTTTCAAGACCTTGCAAAAACGAAGCTTCTCATAGGGATGGATGCAGAGTGGGGGCTTGCGATGAGATTAGATAGTACCTACGCCTTTCCTTGGAATATGACCCTAGGAGCTATACAAGATAATAATATCGTAAGGAAAGTAGGAAAGCGTATAGGAGAGCATTCTAAGCGATTAGGAGTACACATTAATTTTGCTCCAGTGGTTGATATCAATATCAATCCAGCAAATCCTATTATAGGGAACAGATCTTTTGGAGAAGATAAAATCAATGTTACAGAAAAAGCAATTGCCTTCATGGAAGGAATGCAAGAAGCTGGAGTCTTAGGAAGTGCAAAACACTTCCCAGGTCACGGTGATACAGATAAAGACAGTCATAAAACACTACCTACACTTAATTTTACCAAGGAACGCCTTCAGAGCGTAGAGATGTATCCATATAAGCCTATTATTGAGAATGGTATTGCGAGTATTATGGTTGCACACCTTAATGTGCCAGCTCTCGTACCAGAAGTGGGAGTGCCTACAAGTATCTCACCTACTATCGTGACAAAAATGCTTAAGGAAGATTACCGCTTTCACGGTCTGATATTTACAGATGCTTTGAATATGAAAGGCGCTGCAAATTTTAAAGAACCTGGAGATATTGATCTTGCAGCTTTTGAGGCAGGAAATGATATTTTGTTGATAAGTGAAGATGTACCTTCTGCATCTGCCAAAATTATTAAGGCTCTTGAGTCTGGTAAGATTACAGAAGAGAGACTAGCGCACTCGGTAAAGAAAATTTTATATGCTAAGTATAAAGTGGGCTTAAACAAATACAAACCCGTAGTCACAAAATACCTTCTTGATGATCTTAATGCGCGTATAGATGACGTGGTTTATAGTGAAGCTATAGAAAATGCAATAACCGTTACTAAGAATAACAATAATGTGCTTCCTGTAGTAAATATTGACCAAAAGAAGATTGCTTATTTAGGCTTAGGTGATGATGACGGATCTGCATTTAAATTTCAACTACGTAAGTATGCACAGGTAGATGAGATAAAATCAAAAACTCTTGAAGCTGCTCAGAAGGCATTAGAAGATTTTAATTATGTCATTATAGGTTTTCACAGATCTAACGCAAACCCTTGGAAATCCTATAAATTTTCGGCAGAAGAAATTAGATGGATTACAGAGATAGCAAAAACTAAAACTGTTGTTTTGGACCTTTTTGTAAGGCCTTATGCAATGCTAGATTTGCAAAATAGCGCAGATATTGAGGCTATAATTCACAGTTATCAAAATAGCCAGCTAGCCCAAGAAAAAAGCGCCCAACTTATTTTTGGAGCCATACCTAGTAAGGGAAGGTTGCCAGTGTCTCTAGGTAAAACGCCTATAAGAACCGGTTTACAATCCGGAACATTAAGAAGACTTTCATATGGAATCCCAGAAGAGGTTGGTCTAAATGCAGACACGCTTAACATTAAAATTGATTCCCTTGTAAATCTAGGGATCAAAAGAGCTATGATGCCAGGTGCTCAGGTACTAGTGGCCCGTCGTGGTAAGGTGATTTACGATAAAAGCTTTGGATATCACACCTACAATAAAAAGCGCGCTGTACGTCCAGAAGACATGTATGACATCGCTTCTATGACAAAAATACTCGCTTCTTTACCCTTATTGATGGAGCTTGAGAGCGAAGGATCTATTGCTTTAGAGGATAAATTAGGCAACCTGATACCTGCGCTAAAGGGGAGTAATAAGGCAAATATCACGCTCAAAGATGCGCTATCACACTATGGTCGTTTCAAGGCATGGATCCCTTTTTATATAAGTACGCTAGATTCTGTTACAAAAAAGCCACTTGATGATTATTATAGCACGGCATACTCAGAAAATTATAATATCAAAGTTGCCGAAAAAATGTATCTACGTACAGGGTACGGTGATACACTAGTTAAGAAAATAGCAGATAGTGACCTTCGTTCTAGACTATCCTATAAGTACAGTGACCTTCCTTATTATTTGATGAAAAAATTTCTAGAAGATCACTACAATGATAATCTTGATGAAATTACACGATCACATTTTTATAATGCATTAGGAGCAAACTTTACAGGCTACCGACCATTGCGCAAGTATGCCAAAGATATGGTTGTACCATCAGAAAACGACTCTTACTGGCGCAACCAGAAAGTACAAGGTTATGTACATGACATGGGAGCAGCCATGCAGAGTAATATGGGTGGTCATGCTGGTTTATTTTCAAACTCAAATGACGTTGCCAAAATGATGCAAATGTATCTTCAAAACGGATACTACGGTGGTAAGCGCTACTTTTCAAAAGAGACCATGGATCGCTTTAATACTTGTTATTACTGTGATAATAATGTGAGACGAGGTGTGGGTTTTGATAAGCCACAATTGAGCGGTGGTGGTCCTACTTGTGGTTGTGTGCCTATGACGAGTTTTGGGCACAGCGGTTTTACAGGTACATACACTTGGGCAGATCCAGAAAACGAACTTGTCTATGTGTTTCTATCAAATAGAACATTCCCCACAATGGATAACCGTGCACTCATAAAATCTGGTTTGAGAACCAAGATTCAAGAAGTCATTTATAATGCTTTAATTGATTAAATTTGAAGTGCTATTTATATACTCGTATTGTAAGTGATATGATGTGAGTAAGCTTTCGCGAAAGCAAAAAAGAAATCTACCAAAAATCCTGTTATGAAAATTGCAATTGTCTGTTACCCAACCTTCGGAGGAAGTGGAGTAGTAGCAACAGAACTAGGAATCGCTCTGTCTAAAAGAGGTCACGAAGTACACTTTGTAACGTACAAGCAACCTGTGCGCCTAGCTTTATTAAATGACAATATTCATTTTCACGAGGTAAACGTTCCAGATTATCCGCTTTTTCATTATCAGCCATATGAGCTAGCACTTTCTAGCAAGCTGGTAAAAATTATCAAGAAAGAAAAAATTGATATTTTACACGTACACTACGCGATTCCTCACGCATATGCAGGATACATGGCAAAGGAAATGCTTAAGCAAGAAGGAATTCATGTGCCTATGGTGACGACGCTACATGGTACAGATATTACCCTTGTAGGTAGTCACCCATTTTACCGTCCGGCAGTAAGTTTTAGTATCAATAATAGTGATGTGGTAACTTCAGTTTCAGAAAGTTTAAAGCAAGACACACTGAGACTCTTTGAAATAACAAGAGAAATAGATGTGGTACCTAATTTTATAGATTTTGGTGCAGTAACAGACACTTTTACAGAGTGTCAGCGTGATTTAATGGCAAATGAAGGGGAGCGTATTGTTACGCATGTGAGTAATTTTAGAAAGGTAAAACGCATCTCAGACGTGATTGAGGTGTTTTATCGTTTACAACTAGAAATTCCTTCTAAGCTACTTATGGTAGGTGAAGGCCCAGAAAGAGAAGCTGCAGAAGAGCGCGTAAAGGAACTTGGTATAGAAGATAAAGTACGTTTCTTAGGAAACAGTAATGAAGTAGATAAAATCTTATGTTTTTCTGATTTATTCCTACTGCCATCTGAAGCAGAAAGCTTCGGACTTGCGGCGCTAGAAGCTATGGTAAATCGTGTCCCTGTGATTTCAAGTAATGCAGGCGGTATTCCAGAAGTAAATGTAGATGGAGTGACCGGTTACTTATCTAACGTAGGTAACATTGCAGATATGGCTCAAAATGCTATCAGAATTTTAGAAGATGATGATACGCTTGAGAAGTTTAAAACAAACGCAAGAAAAGAAGCGGCCAAGTTTGATATACAAAACATTGTGCCGCTTTATGAATCTCTTTATAAGAGAGCTTTAGAGAAAGTCTCTTAATTAAAATAGGTAACGTATCCCTAACGCTACGTCAAATTCAAGACTATCGTCAAAGTCATTTAATATCCCTACTTCTGGTCTAAAATCTAGAGATAATAGTAATGGGATATCAAAACGATACTCAATACCTATATCTCCAGCCGCGTTTACAAAAAACTCATTGTCATCATCGTCAAAAAATGGAGCGTCGTTATCCACATCAAAAGCGCCTACAGATGCACCTACACCTGCATACCAGTTAAAACCGCCATCAATGTTCCATACCCACTGGTAAATTCCAGTTCCTTTTACTGCATCAAAGTTGTTTCCAGATCTCCAAGCTAGTCCTAACTCTAGTCTGTTGTTTTCACTTAAAGCTCTTTGGTAATTTACTTCTGTGCTAAATCCGTCGTTGTCTCCAATTCTCAATCCTATTGCATTAGGAGAGATTTCTTGAGCATAAACTATCCCACTTAATCCTAGAAAAAGTAGGGCAATAACTAGTGTTTTTTTCATTGTAATTGTTTGTTTGAATTGGCAAAACTATTGGTAATTATATAGTCATAACGTTAAGGGCTACATAAAATTTTAGTTACTTTTATCTTAATGAAAATGGGCCTAAAAAATTTAGAAAATCAGTTAGAAGGAGAATTACATGTAGATCAACTACATAGAGTTATCTATGCAACAGATGCATCTGTTTATCGCAAGATTCCGCTTGCTGTTGCCTTTCCTAAGACCGTAAATGATATTAAGGAGTTATGCGATTTCGCGAAAGCGCAACAGATCACCCTTATCCCAAGAACGGCAGGAACTTCGCTTGCTGGACAATGTGTGGGAGATGGTATTGTGGTAGATGTGTCTAAGCATTTTACAGAGATTATTCATTTTGATAAAGAAAAGCAGCAGGTAACAGTACAACCTGGTGTTATAAGAGACGAACTCAATTTATTTTTAAAGCCCCATGGTCTGTTTTTTGGACCTAATACGTCTACTGCAAACAGATGTATGATAGGTGGAATGGTGGGAAATAACTCCTCTGGAACCACCAGTATCAAGTACGGTGTTACAAGGGATAAAGTCATTCGATTAAAGACGGTATTATCAGATGGTAGTGAAGCTATTTTTGAAGAACTAGATGTAACTGGCTTTCGCCAAAAATTGAACCTTGACAACTTGGAAGGTTCCTTTTATAAGATAGCAAATGATTACTTTTCTCAAAGTGCCGTTCGCAATGAGATCAAAGAGCAGTTTCCCAAACCCGAAATCCATCGCCGTAATACAGGTTACGCACTTGATGAAATTGCTAATGCTGCGCCATTTGAAGAGCACGGAAAGCCTTTTAATTTCTGTAAACTATTATCTGGGAGTGAAGGCACACTTGCATTTACCACAGAGATCACCTTGCAGTTAGATGTGCTACCGCCTGCTTTTGGTGTTATGGTTGCAGGGCATTACAAGGATTTAGATTCATGTTTACAGGCTGTGGTACCCGCCATGAAGCATGATCTTTATACTTGTGAGATGATGGACAAGGTGATTCTAGATTGTACAAAGAACAATCGTGAGCAAGAGAAAAATAGATTTTTTATAGAAGGTGATCCGGTAGCAATTCTAATGTTTGAACTCAGAGATCAAACCATAGAAGGCGCTCGAGAACAGGCGAATAAACTTATTGAACAATTAAAGCTAGAAAGCGATGGGTATGCGTACCCTATCCTAGAAGGTCATGAAATTGCTCAAGCACTTGAATTACGCAAAGCAGGCTTAGGTCTTTTAGGTAATATGATAGGTGATAGAAAGGCCGTTGCATGTATAGAAGATACAGCGGTAGCGCTAGATGATCTTGCGCCATATATAAGTGAATTTACTGCGCTCATGAAAAGACATGAGCAAGATGCCGTGTACTACGCCCACGCTGGTGCGGGAGAGATACATTTACGTCCTATTCTTGATCTCAAAACTTCGCAGGATGTAGCGCTTTTTAGACAGATAACTACAGATGTAGCGCATCTGGTTAAAAAATACAATGGCTCAATGAGCGGCGAGCATGGAGATGGTATCGTGCGCGCAGAGTTTATCTCTATGATGGTAGGTGATGAAAATTATGAGGTAATGAAAGCTTTAAAAAAAGCTTTTGATCCCCATCAAGTATTTAATGCGGGAAAAGTGATTGACGCCTTCCCTATGGACGAAAGCTTGAGGTATGAAGTAGATCGCAAGGAGCCAGCGGTAGAGACGCTCATGAATTTTGAGGATAACCAGGGAATTCTAAGACTTGCCGAAAAGTGTAATGGAAGCGGCGATTGTAGAAAATTACCAAGTGCAGGAGGGGCGATGTGTCCTAGTTACAGAGCAACAAGAGACGATAAAGATACTACTAGAGCAAGAGCAAATGCGCTAAGAGAGTTTCTAACTACATCAGATAAGTCTAATAAATACGACCATACAGAATTAAAGGAGGTCTTTGACCTTTGCTTAAGCTGTAAAGCCTGTGCTAGTGAGTGCCCTAGTAATGTGGATGTAGCTACATTAAAAGCTGAGTTTGAGTATCAATATAAAAAAACACATGGCAGTAGCTTGCGTACAAAGCTGTTTGCAAACACGACCAAAATCAATAAACTAGGAGCATTTTCTCCTAAAATATATAATACGCTACTTAGGATAACTGCAGGGATAGCAAAAGCTAGCTTGGGCATAGCACAAGAGCGAAGTCTACCTTTATTAAATGTATTTTCAGAACCTGTAGATGTATCTGGGATAGTTAATGCTCGTGTCAATCAGAAATTGAAAAGTGAAACTAAAGTCATTTTATATATTGATGAGTTCACTCAGTATCTGGATGGAAACATTGGTCAGGATGCTTTAACGCTGTTACGTCGCCTTGGTTATGAGGTGGAAGTTGTGACTAACCATGATAGTGGGCGCTCTTACATTTCAAAAGGATTTCTTGAGGAGGCTAAGACACTGGCAAATAAGAATATTGAACTATTCAAGGATTTAGCTGAAGACAGTGTAATTCTAGGCATTGAACCTTCGGCTATTTTGTCATTTAGAGATGAGTATCTTAGGCTTGCAGATGATGTGGAGGTTGCTCAAAAGCTTTCGGCACAATCATTTTTAATTGAAGAGTTTTTACATAGTGAAATCAAACGAGGGGTTATTACCTCCGAGCAATTTTCGGCGAAAGCCAAAAAACTAAAAATACATGGTCACTGTCACCAGAAAGCACTTTCCTCAGTGTCACATACTTTTGCAATTCTTAACCTTCCTTTAAATTACACTCCTACTATTATTCCTTCGGGTTGTTGTGGTATGGCTGGTAGCTTTGGGTATGAAAAAGAACATTACGCGGTGAGTATGAAAGTGGGTGAGCAAACGCTATTTCCTGCTGTAAGAAAGGCTAGTAATGATACCATTATTGTTGCAAACGGTACAAGCTGTAGACATCAAATAAAGGATGGTACTGCACGTGTAGCTTTACATCCTATAACGGTATTAAATGATGCGCTTTTAATGTAATTTTCAATTAAGCTCTGACTGAAATTTATTAGTTAAAAATATCTGGTTGGAACATGCTAGGCTCAAGGAGAACTTTTGAGGTATTGTTACGTTTATTATTTTGGTTTTCTCTATAGTAATTGAGACTCCATTTGCTATTATTATATTCTAGGTAGCTCAAATTTTCTATCCAGTCACCACTATTTAAGTAGAGTGTACTTCCTTTTTGATTATGTACTAATCGCTTTGCGGGTTGATGTATATGACCGCAAATAACGTAATCAAATTTGTTTTCTATAGCGAGATCTGTTGCTGTTGTTTCAAAATCATTGATAAACTTCACTGCTCCTTTTACACTATTCTTAATCTTTTTTGAGAGAGAGTATTTCTCTCTTCCCATACTTATAAGCCATTTGTTAAGAAGCCTATTAAATAGAATCAAGAAGTCATAACCCCAACCGCCTAGTTTTGCAATCCATTTAGTGTGCTGTATAGAAACATCAAAAACGTCACCATGAAAAAACCAAGCTTTTTTACCATCTAGATTAAGCACAAGCTTATCGATAAGGTGTATATTTCCCATAGTAGCATCACTAAATTTTCTAAGCATCTCATCATGATTACCTGTGATGTAGTACACGTGAGTTCCTTTTGAAGCAAGTGTGATTATTTTTTTAATGACTTTGAGATGCTCTTTAGGGAAGAAACGTTTTCTAAACTGCCAGATGTCAATGATATCACCGTTTAAGATGAGTATTTCTGGTGTGATAGAATTTAAATATTGACAGACTTCTGCAGCGTGGCAGCCATAAGTGCCTAGATGTATGTCTGATAGTACAGCAATTTCTACGGGTCTTTTCACCGAGATTGTTTTGCTTGTAAGGTCTTTAGAATTTTAGATAGGGTGGTAAATTAGACGTTAAGAATTATAAAAGTTATAGTTATTTAATAGAGACCAAGTTAATTAATCATTAAGTGAGTTTTTAGCTTTTGATTATGGCCTTTTCAATTTACATTTGTTAAAAACACATACGATGGCAGGTAATACGTACGGAACTATATTTAAGGTCACAACTTTTGGAGAATCACATGGTAAGGCTATAGGTGGAATTATAGACGGATGTCCTGCCGGTTTGAGCATTGACTTTGATGCGATTCAGCACGATTTAGATCGTCGTAAGCCTGGTCAATCTAAGATTGTAACACAACGTAAGGAACCAGATACCGTAGATTTCTTATCAGGAATATTTGAGGATAAAACAACGGGAACACCTATTGGTTTTCAGATTGTAAATACAAACCAAAAATCTAAGGATTACGGTCATATTAAAGATACCTACAGACCTAGTCACGCAGATTACACCTATGATAAAAAGTATGGTAACCGTGACTACCGTGGCGGAGGAAGATCTTCGGCAAGAGAGACGGCAAGTCGCGTTGTAGCTGGAGCCATTGCAAAACAATTTTTGAAAGGGATATCATTTCACGCATTTACAAGTGCTGTGGGGGATTTATCTATGGATACACCATATCAAGATCTTGACTTTAGCGAGATTGAAAAAAATGATGTGAGGTGTGCAGATCCCGCTTTCGCGAAAGCGTGTGAAGAAAAAATTAAAGAAATAAAAAAACAAGGAGACACTATAGGAGGTGTGATTACTTGTGTAATACAAAATGTGCCTGTAGGTCTTGGAGAGCCAGTTTTTGATAAACTTCATGCAGAGCTAGGGAAAGCAATGCTATCTATAAATGCTGTAAAGGGATTTGAATACGGAAGCGGTTTTGAAGGAGCAACTATGAAAGGAAGTGATCATAACGATCATTTTAATACAGATGGAACTACTAAAACTAACCTGAGTGGCGGTGTTCAAGGAGGTATTTCTAACGGGATGGATATTTACTTTAAGGTAGCATTCAAGCCAGTTGCAACTGTAATGCAAAAACAAGAAACTATAAATGCAGCCGGAGAAGTGGTAGAAATGCAAGGAAAGGGAAGGCACGATCCGTGTGTGGTACCTCGTGCAGTGCCTATTGTAGAGGCGATGGCAGCACTTGTAATAGCAGATTTTGTACTACGAGATAAATCTATTAGATTGTAGAAATAAAATTGCGAGGAATGGTAAGTAGTAAAGCTGTTTGCCTCCGAGGGATTTATAGTATTTTGAAATAAATTTAAACATCACATTTTCAACTCACTAGTTGGGTTTTCAATCAAGAAGGAACTACTACCTATGAAAAAATTAGCACTACACTGGAAGATTATTATTGGATTAATTTTAGGTGTAGTTTGGGCACTTGTGTCTTCTTCGGTAGGATTAAGTGATTTTACGATTAATTGGATTGCACCTTTTGGGACTATTTTTATTAATCTTTTAAAGCTTATTGCAGTTCCTTTAGTTCTGTTCTCTATCATCGCTGGAGTTGCTGGTATAGGTGACCCTTCTAGTTTAGGTAGAATGGGTGGAAAAACATTACTAGCATATCTCATCACTACATTACTAGCGGTAGGACTAGGATTAACACTTGTAAATATTGTTAAGCCTGGAGCGCTTGTAGATCAAGAAAGCCGTATAGATAATAGAATAAGTTATGAGCTGTGGGCTCAAGAACAAGGTTTAGAGATTAAAGATGGCGTAAATTATTTACAAGATCCTCAGTTTATGGAACGCGCTGGACGTGTAAACGAATTGGTAAAAACAAAAGGAGAGGACGCTACCGTTGCAGAAAAAATGAAAACTGCAAATGCCACTAAAGACGCAGGTCCTCTGCAACCTCTTATAGATCTCGTACCTCAAAACTTCTTCAAAGCGCTTACAGATAATGGATTAATGTTGCAAATTATCTTCTTTGCCATATTTTTTGGGATTAGCTTGCTGTTTATTCCTAAAGAAAAGTCTGGACCAGTCATTAAACTAGTAGATAGTGTCATGGAGGTCTTTTTAAAGATGGTAGATTTTGTGATGCAAGCTTCTCCATTTTTTGTATTTGCATTACTTGCTGGTGTCATAAGTAAGATGGCAGGTGACGACATAGGAAAAGTGGTAGAAATATTTAAAGGACTCTCATGGTACTCACTTACAGTGTTCTTAGGCTTAATGCTTATGATATTTGTAATGTATCCGCTTATTATTAAAATCTTTGTACGTACCATTCCTTATAAAGGTTTTTTTAAAGCAATGGGTCTTGCGCAAACTACAGCTTTCTCTACCTCAAGTAGCGCTGCGACACTTCCTGTAACGATGGAGTGTGTAGAGGATAACTTAGGAGTAGATAAGAAAATAACAAGTTTTGTGCTTCCAATAGGCGCTACTGTAAATATGGATGGTACAGTTTTATATCAAGCTGTAGCAGTTGTTTTTCTTGCACAACTTCACATGATTGACCTTACGATAGGGCAACAACTTACTATTGTACTTACGGCGACACTAGCCTCTATAGGATCTGCAGCGGTACCTAGTGCAGGACTTGTGATGCTAATTATTGTCCTAGGTTCTGTAGATTTAAATCCAGCTTGGATTGCGATTATCTTTCCTGTAGACCGTATTCTTGATATGTGTAGAACGGTGGTAAATGTTACTGGAGATGCAACGGTTTCTTCCATTATTGCAAAAACGGAAGGAATGCTAAATTATGATGATACTGTAAATCCAGACGACGCCTTTAATCCTGAAAAATAGGTGGTTAGCCGAAAATTACATGTAATTGTATTTTGTAAGATAAATCTTCATTACTTTCATAATCCCAAACTACTACATTGTAAATTAATTGCTTAGCTATGATGTTTAAAATCATAGTTATGAAAGTCTTTATGTTTTCTTTGTTGCTACTAGCAACTTCATTTTCGTATGCCCAAGTTGGTATAGGAACCACTACACCCTCTGATGCTGCTATGCTCGAAATAAGTGGTGTTACTACAGCTGGTGCTTATAAAGGGTTTATACCTCCTAGAGTAGCAACTACGGCAAATCAAGCAAGTATCGCACCTACTACTACAGATATAGGTCTAATGGTTTTTGTAGAAGAAACTGGCTGTTTAGACTTTTGGACAGGCACAGCATGGGAAAGTATTTATTGCTCTGGAGGACCCTCAGACATTTGGATCAATGAATTTCATTATACAAACAGTGGGACAGATGTAAATCAGTTCATAGAAATTGCAGGGTCTGCAGGTTTAGATATCTCGGGTTATTACTTGGTGAGATATCGTGCGGATACTGGACAACCCTATGGTGTTATTCTAACGCTCTCAGGCACTATAGATGATGAAGAAAATGGCTTCGGAGCTGTTTCTGTAGATGCCAATTTAAGAAATGATACAAGCGGTTTCGCACTTGTAGGGCCTGACGGTAAGGTGATACAGTTTTTGAGTTATGAAGGAACTATCACAGCTACTGGTGGACCAGCAAACGGACTTACATCAATTAATGTAGGTGTAGTAGAGAATACAAGTACAATAGCAACACAATCTATACATCTTACAGGAACAGGCAATTCTTTTATGGATTTTTCTTGGAGTACAAGTGCTACAGGTCAAAGTACAGCTGATTTGAAGAATATAGGACAAACTTTTAATTAGAAGATTATGAGTTTTTCAAAACAGTGTTTGTGTCTAATTGGAGTGATTTTCTATTCATTTGTTGTAGTAGGCCAAGTAGGAGTAGGTACAAGAAACCCCTCAGAAAAGTCGATGCTTGAAGTAAGTAGTCAGGTAGATGGTGCTGGAGCTTATTTAGGTTTTATGCCACCACGAATTCCATCTGATGCGGCTAGAGATGGTATACCAACAACTATCGCAGATAAAGGTATGATGGTCTATGTAGAAGCTACTGGATGTATTGATATTTTTAATGGAGAATTTTGGGGACATATAAAATGTGCTTCAGAAATTCCTGTGAGAACAGATATTTGGATAAATGAAATTCATTATGATAATGCGGGAGTAGATGCAGGCGAATTTATAGAAGTCGCTGGTGTTGCGGGACTGGATATAAATGGATATTCTGTGGTGTTATATAATGGGAACAATACCTCTCCATATAATACTACATTTCTTTCCGGTCTTATAGGTAACGACACTGGTAATGGTTTTGGCTTTACACTTATTAACTATCCACCTGGTGGAATTCAAAACGGAGGACCATCTCCTGATGGTATCGCACTTGTAAATCCTGCAGGTAAACTCATTCAGTTTTTAAGTTATGAAGGTGCGTTTACTGCTACGGCTGGAGTGGCAGCGGGAATAACTTCTATAGATATAGGAGTAGAAGAAGAAGGTACAAACCCCGCAGGCGAATCTCTACAACTTACCGGTGGGCCAGGTAATATGTATGCTAATTTTAGCTGGACAACTTCTGCGACTAGTACTCCTGGAGCATCAAATAATAGTCAAAGTTTCAATTAGGAGTTATTAGGTGTTTACACCTATAAACTATCAAATTCTATGTATTCAAATTCTGGAGAGGCTTCATAAAGATGTCTAAGTATCGATGCATGACCATTACCTATTATTACCAAAACCCTATCATTATTATCATTAGTGATTTTCTGGATGTTGTTAAAGATTCTAAGATTACGATCATACCACCAAGTAGCAAGGTGATCTGCTCCTTGACCATCGCCAGTTTCAAAAGAACCTGTTAAGTACAAACCATAATTAAAATTATGAGCGGCTCTCGTATTCATTCTTTTAAAATAATCGAGGAGTGGTAGCTCCTTGGTGAGTTTATCATCTTGCTCAAAAGATTTTTCTGCCATCTCCCAGTATGGATCAGATACTTCCCAATCTACCTTTCCAAAAAGCTCTTTAAAAGTAATAGAATCTCTTTCCCATAGTTCGCTTCGCATATTTCCAGCATCCACGGGATATAAAGAGTCTATAGATAACTCTCGCGCGATACGCATGCCAAGCTGGTAGCGCTCATCGCGCTCATTATTTTTGAGTCCATTTTTGTAGTCTTTAAATTTCTCGTTCGTGTTCCACTGAGGAAAAGCTTCTATAGCAATTTTAGTAGGATTAAAGCGCTTTATATAGTTGACTAGCGCTGTTACTTCAGATTTTTTAGGCTCTGTAAGAATATCTATTTTATCACTTTCTGCAGTTTTGACTTCATCGAGGCCAGGATAATCAAAATGAAATGTACCCACTACAAGTACCTTAGCCCTTTCTTGGTTATAGAAAGAGTCATAGCTAGCAACAGACGGATTTTCAGAGAATTTTGGCTCGACTTGTACACAAGAAGCCATTAAAATTGTACTTAATAGAATAACGTATTTCATGGTGTGGTTGTTTACTCATATTGACCCATTTCATTTATGATTGTTACAGTTATATTGTATTTTTAAACTTTATAAATTCACACCCTATTATCATGAAAAATAGCATCCTTCTAATATTTATTTTTACAGCTATTGTGAGCTGTAAGGAACTAAATCAAAACAACAATGACTTAGAGAGTAATGTTGAACAAGTAGAATCATCTTCTCAAGAAGCAACAGAAACTAAAAAGTTAAAGTGGAGCGAAGAGTTTAACGGTACAACTGTAGATACCTCGCAGTGGAATTACAAAACAGGTGCTACTGGGTGGGGAAATGACGAATTACAAAATTATACAGATGGGAATAATGTTGAGGTGGCAGATGGATCTCTCAAAATTATTGTAAAGAAAGAGGGCGAAGGTCAAAAAGTAGGTGATTATACTTCTGCTAGAATCACAAGTACTCAGAAAGTGCAATATGGTCACGTAGCCATCAGAGCAAAGATGCCTGATTATAAAGGAAAAGGTATCTGGCCTGCATTATGGATGCTTGGTGCAGATATTACAGAGATAGGATGGCCACAATGTGGGGAGATTGATGTGATGGAGTACGTAAGTAAGAATCCAGATCAAGTATTACAAACCATACATAGCGTTGCAAATAACCATTCTAATGGAACTCAAATTTCAACAGATTTTATTGCGCTTCCTACTATTGAAGAGGAGTTTCACATTTAT
Organism: Dokdonia sp. R78006; assembly: GCF_042466145.1. Classification (NCBI taxonomy): domain Bacteria; kingdom Pseudomonadati; phylum Bacteroidota; class Flavobacteriia; order Flavobacteriales; family Flavobacteriaceae; genus Dokdonia; species Dokdonia sp. R78006. Next base: position 2,399,269 of record NZ_JAXHBU010000001.1, read on the forward strand.
GGATTGCTATGGAAAGAAGACCAACTTCAATTTTATATAGATAGCCCGGATAACATAACTCTTACCATTGATCGTCCAGAAGATTATAATAATGAAAACTGGCCTTTTATGAAGGAATACTATTTTATACTCAATATTGCCGTAGGAGGTAATCTTGGAGGTGAGGTAGACGACCTTATTTTCCCAGCAGCAATGGAGGTAGATTATGTACGTGTGTACGAATTGGATTAAAGGGACTATTACGCTTTCGCGAAAGCGTGCTTAAAACAATACCATGAACAACATTCATACGATTGCCTTTGATGCAGATGATACCTTATGGGTCAATGAAACATTCTTCCGTGATGCCGAAGATGAGGTGTGTAAATTACTGAGTCCTTATATTGACTATGAGTCGTGCCAAAAACGACTTTTTGAAATGGAAATGCGCAATCTCTCTCTTTACGGATACGGGATAAAGCCTTTTACATTATCATTAATTGAATGTGCGCAAGAAGTTTCTGAAGGGAATGTCACTAATGAGATTATTGCAAGCATTATAGATATAGGTAAGGAGATGCTTAACGCTCCTGTAGATCTTATTGATGGTATTGAAGAGGTGCTGGACCAGCTTTCTGATAAGTATAAACTCGTAGTAGCTACTAAGGGAGATCTTCTCGACCAAGAGCGTAAACTAGAAAAATCTGGACTTTCAAAATATTTTCATCATATAGAAGTAATGTCAGACAAGCAGCCGGTAAATTATCTTAAGCTTGTAAAACACCTAGATATCAGCCCAGACACCTTTCTTATGATTGGTAATTCATTAAAGTCTGATGTGCTGCCAGTCTTAGAAATAGGAGGTCATGCATTTCATATTCCTTTCCACACTACATGGGCGCATGAGCAGGTAGATATAGAGATTACTCACGAGCGTTTTAAATCTTTTGGAACGTCTAGCGAGATTCTCAAACACCTATAATTTTTATTTAATATCACTCATTTCATAAATTGATAAGCCTTTCTATGGAGCTTATTGATGATGTGATAAAATGAATTATTTAATTACGCTTTCGTGAAAGCTTGAGACATCTTTTTGCTAACTTTAAATAAATCTCAACCTAGATATTATGAATTTTCACACACGTAAATGGATAAAACCTGAAGACTTAAATCCTAATGGAACACTCTTTGGCGGAAGGCTCTTAGAATGGATTGATGAAGAAGCGGCGCTTTATGCCATCATCCAACTAGAAAATCCTAGGACGGTTACAAAGTACATGAGTGAGATAGACTTTCGCTCTAGTGCCAAAATAGGTGATATTATTGAGATAGGGATTGAAGCTACTGCTTTTGGTACAGCATCACTCACATTGAGATGCGAGGTGCGCAATAAGATGACTAGAGAGATTATTATCAGTATTGAACGTATTGTAATGGTAGGTCTAGATGAAGATGGAAAGGCGCAGGCACATGGTAAAACGCAAATAGAATTTGTAAAAGATAGACTGGACAAATAGCGAGTGATAAACACTAATGTTAATACGTCCGTATTCTGTTAATGTTATCTAAAATTAATCTTGCTCGTTGCAGTCAATTCTTATTTTCGGAGTACTTTAAACAAACTCCATGAAAAGAATACTACTTCTCTGTCTCATTGCTACCTTTTTTAATGTTCAAGATTCTTTTGCACAACGCAAAGAATTAAGAAAGCGTAAGTCAAAAAATAAAAAAGAGCAGGTTGCAACTCCTAAAAAAGCTGATAAGGGCGCAATCAAATCATATACTGATGTAATTACAAAAGAAGCAGTTACAGATTCTGGCTTATTTCAAGTACACAAAATCAAAAATAATTTTTATTACGAAATCCCATTTACTGCGCTTGAAAAAGACATGCTATGGGTGACTCGTATTGCTCAAATTCCTAACGGACTAGGAGGTGGTTATATGAATGCTGGTTCAAAAACTAACGAGCAAGTTGTACACTGGCAGCGTTTTCAAGATAAGGTCTTACTTAAGATAAAGTCATACACCAACATTGCAGATAGCAGTAAGGCGATAAGCAACTCTGTACGAGTAAACAATTATGAACCTACATTATATGCTTTTAATGTAGAAACGTTCAATCAAGACTCTACTGCCGTAGTCATTGATGTTACAAAATTATTCTCTACAGACGTAAAAGCGATTAGTCCGCTATCTGGTCGTTTACGTAAAGAATACAAAGTAAAAAAACTTGATGGTAGCCGTAGCTTTATCAACAGTGTTAAGAGTTTTCCAGAAAACATTGAAGTAAAGCAAGACTTTACGTATGATGCCTCAGAGCCACCTACAGAACGTTCTGCAGAGAGTATCAGTTTGCAAGTAAATCAATCTATGATTTTACTTCCAGAGGTGGCAATGCAACCTAGATTGTATGACCCACGTGTTGGTTTTTTTACTGTAAATCAGTTTGATTATGGAAGCGATGCTTTAAAAGCAGATGAGAAAACATACATACGTCGCTGGAGACTAGAGCCTAGTGATCCAGAAGCGTATAAAAGAGGTGAGCTGGTAGATCCAGTAAAGCCTATTGTCTACTACTTAGACCCAGGAACGCCAGAAAGCCTAAAAGAGTACATTAAACAAGGAATAGAAGACTGGCAAAAGCCTTTTGAAACTGCAGGCTTTAAAAATGCAATCATTGCAAAGGATGCTCCTACACCAGAAGAAGATCCAGATTTTAGCCCAGAAGATATAAGATATTCTGTTGTAAGATATGTGGCGAGTACTACGCGTAATGCGGTAGGACCAAGTGTTTCAGATCCACGTAGTGGTGAGATTATAGAAAGTGATATTATCTGGTATCACAATCACCTGCGCAGTTATAGAAATAGATACCTCCTTGAAACAGGAGCAGCAAATCCAAGCGCGAGAACCCTAGATACTCCAGAAGAAGAGATTGGAGAGATGATGCGTATGGTAATTGCTCATGAGGTTGGTCATGCATTAGGTTTTCCACACAACATGGCAGCAAGTTATGCATATGATGTAGAATCTTACAGAGACGGAGCTTTTACACAAGAAAATGGTATTGCAGCTAGTCTTATGGATTATGCTAGATATAATTATATAGCACAACCAGGAGATACAAACATCCGTTTTGTACGCCAGATGGGACCTTATGATCATTATGCGACTAACTGGGGTTACCGCTGGTTACCAGAAGCTTCTTCACCGTTAATGGAAAAAGCAACTCTTAATAAGTGGATTAAAGAAAAAGCTGGAGATCCTCGTTTTAAATTTGGACGACAGTCTAGTAGTTTTGATCCGCAGTCACAGACGGAATCTATAGGTAATGATCCTGTAAAAGCAAGTACTTACGGAATTAAGAACTTGCGTTATGTAGCACAAAATCTTCCTAGCTGGACGTCAGATAAAACAAACGACTATGGAGATCTACAAGAGCTTTATGGAGAGCTTTTAGGTGTTTATAGCAGATTTGTAGGTCATGTAGTTACAAATATAGGAGGAGTGTTTGAAGATATTAAAATGCCTTCACAATCAGGAGTAGTGTACACGCATCTAGATAAAGCTGCACAGAAGGAATCAATGAGTTGGTTACAGAACAATCTTTTTGAAACTCCTACATGGCTTGTAGATCCAGCGATCATGCAAAACATAGATCACGCAGGTTATGCAGAAAAGGTGAGAAGAACACAATCACGCTATTTAAATAGAATCTTAAGTTTTGATAGGATAGGTCGTCTTATAGACGCAGAGACTACGCAAACAGATTACTATAGCGCTCTTGATATGCTTTCAGATCTTAGAAATGGTATCTGGTCAGAAACTATCAGAGGCACTTCGGTAGATCTTTATCGTCGTAATTTGCAGCGTTCTTACTTAGATAGAATGGAGTTTTTAATGACGGACCAAGGTCCAAAAGCTAGATCTGGAAGATCTGGTTTTGAAGGAACTCTATATTACGATGTGAGTGTATCAGATGTGCGACCGCTAGTAAGAGGTGAACTAGGAAAACTGCGTAGTAAACTACGCTCAGCGCGTAATAGCAATGTGAATACGGTTACAAAATATCACTATGAAGATGCCATTGCACGCATAGAGCAATTGCTAGATCCTAAATAAAATTACTCACAGTCAAAATCGATGTCAAGTACTTTAAGACCATAGTTCTTTGCATTATAATTAAAATGCCACCACTCTGTACGAATAGGTGAGAAGCCAAATTTTTTCATAACAGACCATAATTGCTTTCTATTTGCAGTTATGGTCTCATTATGTGGGTGATCAATATGAGCAGCTTTACCAAAAAAGTCATAGTCACTCCCCATATCTAGCGGAGTGCCATCTAACTTAACAATAGTCATATCTATAGCAGCTCCACGATTATGTATAGAGCCACTACCATATGGATTTCCTACATAACCTGGATTAGGATATATCTCCCACATTTTTTTCTGTACAGATAATGGTCTGTAGCAATCATACAGCTTTACCATGTAGCCTAACTCACAGAAATAATTATTTGCATCTACAAGCGCCTCTGCCACCTCGGGTATGAGTAAACATTGCACGCAGTCATAAACCGTTTGTTTTAAAAAATTATCATCTGTCGCATAACGCACATCATATGCAAAAGTTGAGTCAAACTGGTCTATATTTACCAGCGGACTTTCATCATCACTTTGAAAGGTTAGAAAAAAAAAGGCCGATACTACTAAAAAAAGCGTGCGATACATTCTCATACTGGAAAATTACGATTAATTTGGTTTTTTTCACGCTTTCGCGAAAGCGTAATTTCATAATACTACATCTTACATGATTGATTTACCTCAAATAAAGACAAAGAGACTTGCAGTACACCTCACAACAAATGCCGAAAAGCTTGTAAAACAAGGGCACCCGTGGATTTTTGAAAATAGTATAGCAAAGCTTAATAAAGCTGGAAGCTCTGGCGATATTGCCATTCTTTTTGATAATCGATCTGATAAAGTGTTTGGAATAGGATTGTATGATCCAGATTCTCCTATAAAAATAAAGGTTCTCAGTAATGTGCCTGCAACAATAAATGAGGAGTTTTTTAAAACTAGAATAAAGGAAGCATTCTCCTTGAGAAAACAGCTATTGAGAACACATACCAATAGTTATCGTCTCATTTTTGGAGAAAATGATGGTTTCCCAGGACTCATTGCAGATGTTTATAATGATGTCATTGTTGTAAAAATTTACAGCGCTATCTGGTTTCCATATCTGGAAGAAATATTACCTGAGCTTATTGAAACCTCAAAAGCAAATACAATGGTATTGCGCTTAAGTCGCAATGTTGCAAAAGGTAAATCACATGGATTTACAGATGGACAAGTGATCTTTGGAACCCTCAAAAAGGAAGTAGTTCGTTTTGTGGAACACGGAGTGAAATTTTCGGCAAACGTGATTCATGGGCATAAAACAGGATACTTTTTAGACCACCGCAACAATAGAAAAAGAGTAGGAGACATGGCAAAAGGTAAGACGGTGCTAGATGTCTTTAGTTATGCAGGAGGATTCTCTGTACATGCACTTGCTGGAGGAGCAACAGAGGTGTTGAGTCTTGATATAAGTGCTCAGGCGTTACAAGTTGCGCTAGAAAATGGTAAGCTCAATCAGCACACAGGAAAGCACAAAATACTTGCTGTAGATGCATTTGTAGGCTTACAGCAACTTATAGATGAAGGGGAGAAGTATGATATCGTTGTGATAGATCCACCAAGTTTTGCAAAAAGTGCAAAGGAAGTAAACACAGCTAGAAATAGCTACGCTAGACTTGCTCAATTAGGAACCAAACTAACAGCCAAAAGAGGGATGCTTGTACTAGCATCTTGTTCATCTAGAGTAGAAGCAGAGGCGTTTTTTGACATCTGTGAACTCAATATTAAAAAGGCAGATCGTAAGTTTACAGTAGAAGGTAAGACGTATCACGACAGTGATCACCCTATTAGTTTTCCAGAAGGAGCATATCTCAAGTGTGGTTATTATAGATTAAACTAGTGTAGAATTATGGCTTTTAGATTCTTAGTGCTTGTTATTTGCATCTCATTTTTTTCTTGTAAAAAGGAAAAACCTTTAGTACCTACAAGTATTGAAAAGCTCGTTCTTATCCCAATTCCAGATCAGATAGTTGCAGAGGATTATGGCTTTTTATTTGATCAGGAAACTAGAGTGATGAGTGATACATTGCCAGAAGTGCAAGCAATTGCCACGCAGTTTAAAAATCTTTTAAAACAAACACCTTCTCCATTAACACTAGATAATGAAGTAGATGAAAATGTAGTTTCATTTAATATTGTGTCTAGTGATAGTATACCTTCCCCAGAGGGATATGTACTTGCTATAAATAATAAGAGATTGTCGCTTGCTGGGTCTACACCTATTGGTGTTTTTAGAGGTATGCAAACGCTATTACAAGTTTTACCAGATGCTCTTATCGCAGGAAAGCAGATTGATAGTCTAGTCATCCCAGGACTAAAAATTGTTGATGAACCGCAGTACGAGTACAGAGGTATGATGCTAGACGTTGCACGTCACTTCTTTACCGTAGATGAAGTAAAGCGTCTCATTGATCAAATGGCATTGTATAAACTCAATAAATTGCACTTACACTTAACGGATGATCAAGGGTGGCGTATAGAAATCAAATCTTGGCCTAAGCTCACTGAAATAGGAGGTAGCTCTTCTGTGCGTAATGAACGTCCTGGATTTTATACGCAAGAGGATTATAAATCTATCCTAGCCTATGCTCAGTCAAAATATATTACTGTTATACCAGAGATTGACATGCCTGGACATACTAATGCAGCACTGGCATCTTATCCAGAACTTAACTGCAATGGTAAGGCCACAAAGTTATATAAGGGAATGCGTGTAGGCTTCAGCACCTTGTGTGTGGATAAAGATATCACATACACATTTGTAGAAGATGTGATAAAGGAAATAGCAGCAATGACCCCTGGGCCATATATACACCTAGGAGGTGATGAATCCCATGTCACTTCAAAAAAGGATTATAATATTTTTCTCAATAAAGTATTTTCAATAGTAAAGAAATATAAAAAACAAGTGATAGGCTGGGAAGAGATAGAAAGTGCCGGTGTAGATAGTACTTACATAGTACAACACTGGCAAAGAACCACTACCGCATCACGAGGACTTGCTCAAGGTGCAAAAGTTATTTTATCTCCTGCAAAGCGCATGTACTTGGATATGAAATATACTAAGAAGTCACCTATAGGTCTTACTTGGGCTGGAACGGTTGAGGTGGATAGTGCTTATATCTGGAAACCATCACAAATTTTTGAGGATGTGCCGCCTTCACAAGTGTTGGGAATTGAATCACCTTTGTGGTCTGAGACCATAAAATCGTCTGATGATATTGAATATCTCGCTTTTCCTAGGCTTATAGGTCATGCAGAGTTGGGCTGGAGTAAGCCCGAAAATTATAATTGGGATTCTTATAAGAGGCGATTATATAAGCATTATAAGAGAATGGATATTTTAAAGATTAACTATTACAAATCTCCAGAACTTGAAACTAAAATTAAGCCGTAGTTTTCTTTATGATGTATTCTTTTTGCTGCTCTTTAGCCCAATCTACTGCATCATTTAAATCAAAGAATTTTTTGATTTTAGATTTAAAGAAAAGGCGTTCTATAAGTATATCAGACTTTTCTTTCTCGTTATATGAAACCACAGCAAATGCACTTATAGAATTACGAGCCTTAAAAAATTTAAGCCAGTCTTGAGGCACTAAAGAATAAGAGTGAACACGATTTGATATGTAAGCTATCTTATTTTCTGTTCCATAATGGTTTTCGGCTAGATGAAGGAGTTCTTGCGCCATCTGCCAGTCAAAGAGCATTCCTTCATTAATTTCTGAGATAATAAAATCTTCAAAAAAATAGTAAGTTCCTGTTTCTAAGATGTAAACATCTTCTAATACATTGTTAAGGTTTGATTCTGATACTAGCATAATACAAAGATATACTATTGTGAAAATTGTTACTTGACAATAGTATCTTGCAATCGTACCAATCTGTAAAGCTGTATTTTATGCCGATTAACTACTCAAATTGATTAGTTAAAAAAGCTATTCACAGCCACTAGTGAATCCTGTTGCGTCAAAAGAGGTTTGCACTAGTCCATCTTGATTCCCATTAATTACTTGAATCACAAGGTTATTCAAACCACTTCCATCACGTTTTGGGCTGCAGTATTCAAACAAGTAAAAACTATTTGCTTGTCCTGCTACGCCGTTTGAGATGTCATTAAAGACAGACTCTAGCTCTGCCGCATTAGATGCAAATACACTTTCTGTTTGTCCTATTTTAGAAAGTATACCTTCATCTATTTCTGAGCCTAGGCCAATAGTAAAGAAGCTTATATCATCATCTGCATCAGAAACAGCATCTACTGCCTCTTGTTCTGTATATCTAGCTGCCTGATCTGTTCCGTCTGTAAAAATTACTACAGAGGCTGCTGCAAATAGTTCTTCATTTTCAGAAACATCAATAATATCATCTGCAATTTCGGTAGCTTTAATTACGGCGCCATATAAATCTGTTGAGGGGTCATTACTGATATCCTCTGTAATTCCATCTATAGCTTCTTGTAGTACAGCTGCACTGGTGGTAAGTGGTTGTAATTCATGAAGAATATCTTCTCCATCAAACCAGTAAATAGCCATTTTGAAAGAATCTGTAGGTATTGCCGGCATCACATTAGCTATGAAACTGCTTGACGCTTGCTTAAGTTCTTGCAAGCTTGTGCTCAAGACACTGTTACTTAAATCTAACACTAGTAGTGTGTTATTTGAAAAAATCTGAGCATTTGGAGATATCGCGCCAGATGCCTCAGAATTTGAAATTTCATTATAACAATCGTCATTACGGCCTTGCTCAAAAATTGTAAAATTAGAAGGTGTTAATCCTGCTACGGGACTACCGTCACTGCCATTTACTTTAAAGAAAACAGATACCTTAGAAGGTAGTGTGGTAAAAGATTCTTGTATGGTAATATCAAGCTCTTGGGTTCCTAAGTTGAGACAGTCTATATCTGTTGCGCTATTTCCATCGTCGTCTCTTGAACTACAAGAAAAAGATAGAGAGGCTAGGACAAAAAGAGCAAGTAATGCAAGTAGTTTCATAAGTATTCATTTGTTTGATGTGGTTAGAACGCATTACATTTCAATTTATTTCTTAATACATTGTAATGATCAATAAATTTTGCCAACTGATATATTGACCTATAAATTTCAAATATTTTATCTTTGAATACGTTAGGTTGCTGTTGCGCTTTCGCGAAAGCGTAATTTTAATCAACAATGGCATACTTTATGGTAAATATGCATGGAAGCCATAACTCTAAAATGTTACATCGACTCACTTACTATTTGAAAACTACTTTCCCCATATCAATTAAAGCTCTTCCATTATTAGCCTTACTCTTAGTATCTCTAAGTGCACAAGCTCAAATAGATGCACCTAGTGCTTCTATAGAAATTAAGGGAAAGCAGCCTAATGATGTGCCAGCGCCTGTGTTTATAGCGCCTATGGCAAGAGAAAAGAGCAGTGATGTACAATCTGGCTCCCTTGTTTTTAAGAGTAAGGTAAAGCTTAAGGATCCTTTTAAATCAAATGAGAAAAGAGAGATCAACTTTATGGAAGGCACCGACTTTGCAGAAAAAACGTACACTGCTCTCGAAAATAAGATGAATAATTCTCAAGAAAAAGATAGAGAAAAACTCCGTCCAGAATATTTTAGAGATCAATACTTAGGCGACTTCAAAAGCGGATCAAAATTTGTAAACTTTACTTACAGAGATCACGGCGCAGTAGATGGAGATCTAGTGAGCGTGAGTGTAAATGATACCATTGTGCATCCTAGAATATTTCTTGAAGGTCAGTTTCAAGGATTTTATCTCGATCTTAAAAAAGGGTTTAATAAAATAGAAATTAAGGCACTTAATCAAGGCTCAGTAGGAGCAAATACTGCACAGTTTGTGATGTATGATGATATGAAAAAAGTAATTTCTTCAAACACTTGGTTTCTAGCATCTGGCTATACAGCAACCGTTGTCATTGTAAAAGAAAACGACTAGTCTAAGCCTCTTCAAAAGATTGCATCGATACTAGTTTGTGATACATTCCCTTCTTATCAATAAGCTCTTGATGTTTTCCTTGCTCTACAATTTCTCCTTTTTGCATGACCACAATCTCATCTGCGTTTTGAATAGTAGAAAGTCTGTGAGCAATTACAATTGAAGTTCTGTTCTTCATCATATTTTCTAGCGCTTTCTGCACGAGACGCTCACTCTCCGTATCTAGCGCTGATGTAGCTTCATCTAGAATCATTATAGGCGGATTCTTAAGAACCGCTCTAGCTATTGAGAGACGCTGTTTTTGTCCTCCACTTAATTTATTACCACTATCACCTATATTAGTATCAAGCCCCTTAGGGAGGTCTTGTACAAACTCCCAAGCATTGGCAATTTTTAATGCATCAATGATTTCTTCATCTGTGGCATTCTCTTTACCTAGATTAATATTATTGCGTATAGTGTCATTAAAGAGAATGGCATCTTGAGTCACTAACCCCATAAGGTTACGTAGAGATTTTTTAGAAATATCTCTTATATCTATATTGTCTATTTTTATGTTTCCTTCATTAACGTCATAAAAACGAGTAACTAGATTTGCAATCGTACTTTTTCCAGAACCAGATTGACCTACAAGTGCTACAGTATGTCCTTTCTTTACATTAAGTGTAAAGTTCTTTAGCACACTTTCCTCATCATACTTGAAAGAGATACCCTCTAAACCTATACGACTGTCAAATGTATCTTTAATAATGGCTTTGGGGTTGTCTTTGATAGTTGTTTCAGTCTCTAAAACTTCTAGAATACGAGCGGCAGCAGCGTCTCCTTTTTTAACTGAGTAACTTGCTTTTGCAATAGATTTTGCAGGAGTTAGAATTTGATAAGCTAATCCCATGTATACAATGAATTGAGCTCCATCTAAACCTCCAGAACCATCTAACACCATATTACCACCGTACCATAATAAGATTCCGATTACCGTAATTCCTAAGAACTCACTTACAGGAGAAGCTAAGTTTTGCCTATGTGTAAGAGTATTACTGTATTTTTCAAATTTACTAGTAGAGGTTTGAAACTTAGTTTCCATTCTATCTTCGGCTGCAAATCCTTTTATAATTTTAAGATTGGCTAGTGTTTCCTCTACTAGAGACAAGAAATATCCCTGCTCTGTCTGTACTTGACCTGATTTCTTTTTGAGACTTTTTCCAATTTTTGAAATTATAAATCCAGCCACAGGTATGAAAATAAATACAAAAAGAGTCAGTTGTGCACTCATAAACAACATAGTGCCTATTGCAAAAAGAATAGTAAGAGGTTCTCTTATAAAAAGCTCTAGTATCGATAAGAAAGAATGTTGCACTTCAAGAACATCAGACGTGATTCTTGCAATAGTATCTCCTTTTCTTTTTTCTGAGTAGAAACTTAAATTAAGATTGACGATACGGTTGTACATCTTATTACGGATGTCTTTAAGAACTCCATTCCTTAGATAGGTGATGAAGTAGTTTGCTAAGTATCCAAAGACGTTTTTTAATAAAAAGGTCACAATGACAAGCCCAACCATGAGACCTAATACATACACATCTCCGTGAAGATCAGTCTGCGTATTGATAAAGTAGTTAAGAGAGTCATCTAAAAAGCTTTTTAAACTGCTAGAAGATTCAAGAGTAGGTTTTATTCTAACAGGGTCTACTTGTTTTAATAACACTGTAAGCATGGGTATAAGGGACACGAAAGCTAGCGTACCAAAAAGAGCATATAAAACATTAAACAAAATATTTAAAAATCCGTATTTCTTATAAGGAATGGCAAACTTGAGAATCTTCTTAAAATATTCCATAGAGTGTTTCCGCTTGCGCGAAATTTTGAATTATTTAAACGCCTAATGCATTTTTTATACCAGCAAGACGTTTATCTAGTGTTGCAGAAATTGTGTCATACTCACTCAACGAAGCCAGTGGAGCATTGACGCTTATATAAAACTTTACTTTAGGCTCTGTGCCACTTGGTCGTGCAGCAACTTTACTGCCATCTTCTGTATAAAAAATAAGCACATTAGATTTTGGGACATCAATGGTAGTGGTCTCTCCCGTAAGCAGGTCACGACTTGTAGATGATTGGTAATCTTCTACACGTATCACTTTACTTCCATTAATTTCTTTCATAGGCTCTAGACGAAGGTCTTTGAGCATTTGCTTGATTTCCTCTGCGCCGGATTGTCCTTTTTTTACAAGGGCAATGAGTGTTTCTTTGTAAAAACCATGTTTTACATACAAGGTCTTTAATTTTTCAAAAAGTGTCTGTCCTTGCTCTTTTGCTTGTGCTGCCATGGTGCAAGCGAGTAGGGTGGCGGTCACGGCATCTTTATCTCTTACAAAATCACCTACCATATAGCCAAAGCTTTCTTCACCACCACCTACAAAGTGCTGGTTAGGATAATCCACAATCATTTTGGCAATCCATTTAAAACCTGTAAGTCCTGTTTTGCATTCTACATCATATGCATCTGCAAGTACATCCATCATAGGTGTAGACACAATGGTACTTCCTATAAATGGTGCTGGGTGTTGATTTGCGCTTTCGCGAAAGCGTTCTAATAAATAATCTGTCATTAAGATCATAGTTTGATTACCATTTAAAATGGTAAGCTTGCCATCATCTCCTCTCACAGCAATCCCTAGTCGATCGCAGTCTGGGTCTGTACCTATGACGATATCTGCACTTTTTTCTTCACCAAGTTCTAGCGCCATTTTTAGAGCTGCAGTTTCTTCTGGATTAGGAGAAACAACGGTAGGGAAATTACCGTCTGGAACTTCTTGTTCTTTTACAATATGAAGGTTTGTAAATCCTGCTTGTCTCAACGTATCTGGAACGAGTGTGATTGAGGTACCGTGTAACGAGGTGAAAACGATATTTAGCTCCTTCTTTGTTTCAGTAGTAAGGCCAAATGATACATTTCCAACACTAGCATCTACAAAAGCTTTATCTACTTCTTTATCTACAAGTTCAATAAGAGAGTCATCTCCATTGAATTTTATAGCACTAAAGTCAAGCGCATCTATTGTGGCTATGACTTCGTTATCTTGTGGTGGTACGAGCTGTCCACCATCTTCCCAGTACACTTTGTAACCGTTATATTCTGGAGGGTTGTGACTCGCAGTGAGTACAATACCGCACTGGCAATCTAGGTGACGCACAGCAAAACTCAATTCTGGTGTAGGTCTAAGATCAGAAAATAGGAATACTTTAATCCCATTTGCCGAAAATACATTTGCAACCACTTGAGCAAGTTCTTTACTGTTATGACGGCAATCATAAGCAATAGCGACCTTTATTTTTTTGTCAGGAAACTGTTTGTGCAAGTAGTCAGATAGACCTTGGGTATTTTTTCCTAAGGTATATTTATTAATTCTGTTAGTTCCAGCTCCCATGATACCGCGCATTCCGCCAGTACCAAATTCTAGATTCTTATAGAAACTATCTGCAAGCTCATCTGGATTGTGAGCGATATTTTCTTTAATGGCTTGTTGAGTTTCCTCATCAAAGGTTGCTGTAAGCCATGCATTTGCTTTTTCTAAAATAGCGGGATCGTGGTATACCATAAGAATGTGTGTTGTTTACTAACAAAAATACGATTTTGTTATAATTTATAAAGCTCACTACGAGGGATGTCTACGTGTTGAGCTGTATGTTATAAAGTCTCTTTAATATTGTATCTCTTTTTATCACGTTTTGATCTTAGTACGAGTTCGCCTAAGAAGCCAGCAATAAATAGTTGAATACCCATAAGCATCGCAACAAGTGAAATATAAAATTGTGGTCTCTCTGTAATCAGTCTGCCCGCTCTATGAAAGAAAACTTTATCTATACCTAAGTATCCAGCAAAGCCAAAACCTATTACAAACATAAGAACACCTAACGCACCAAAAAGGTGCATAGGTCGCTTTCCAAAACTTCCTAAAAACCAAATCGTGAGTAAATCTAAGAAGCCATTTAAAAAGCGTTCCATACCAAATTTAGTCTCACCATACTTACGAGCTTGATGCTGTACTACTTTCTCACCTATGTTTGAAAATCCTGCATTCTTAGCAAGTACTGGTATGTAGCGGTGCATCTCGCCATATACATCAACGGTTTTGATTACTTCTTTTTTATAAGCTTTTAAGCCACAGTTAAAGTCGTGTAGTTTTAGTCCGCTAGTTTTTCGTGCTGCTGCGTTAAAGAGTTTGCTAGGTAGGTTTTTTGCAATTACAGAGTCGTAGCGCTTCTTTTTCCATCCTGAGACTAAGTCATACTTATCTTCCGTAATCATTCGGTATAAGTCTGGAATCTCCTCTGGATTGTCTTGCAAATCTGCATCCATAGTGATAATCACATCACCTTCGGCAGCCTCAAAACCCGCGTGTAGGGCTTGAGATTTACCGTAGTTACGATTAAAGCGAATTCCTTTGATGTTATCACGCTTTCGCGAAAGCGTTTCAATCACCTCCCAAGAAGCATCTGTGCTTCCATCATCTATAAATAGGATTTCATAAGAAAAACCATTGGTTTCCAGGGTTTCTGAAATCCAATGGTGTAGTTCTTTAAGTGATTCTTCCTCATTAAGTAGAGGTATGACAACAGATATTTGCATAAATAATTTTTAAGCGTCTGCGTATGGGTTTTCTTTTTTCATTATTAATCCTCCTATTAAAGAGATAATGAAGCCGAAAAATAATGACAACATGATAGCAATAGGAATCATGAAGCCAATCTTAGTAAAAGGTTCTTGAAAAGAAATTGTCTGATCAATTTGTGAGTCTGTCATATCTGGGTACATCTCAATCATTTGAGTACGTAGCGCGTCAAGCGCTAACTCTGAGTAGTTAGGCTCTAGAACTTGTGTAAGAATAAGAACCCATAGAGCACCTATAAGCGCTGCTATAAGTGATACTCCAAGGCCAATTTTAATCGCTTGTCCAAGTTTTAAAAAGCCACCGTTACTTTCTTTAAATGCTTTAAAAGCTAGAATAATAACTACGACTGTCATTACAAAATTGAGAATCCCTAATGACCAGTGAGGTGCAAGGTAGTTGTCTGTCACGTATAATATTACATTAAAGAGAATGGCTAGTATACCTAGTACTAGACCAAATTTGAGCATTACATCTTTTGCAGATGTTGGTTTGTCTTCTAATATCATAATAATGGTTGTTTTGGTTATGGTCAGTTAGTAGACAAATATACAATATCGTTACGCCGAGCGTAGAAAAATCGTAACTTCGTGAAATAGGTAATATTTATTTTAAAAAATAGTTGCTCATTTTTAAAATTTATGTAAATTTGCACCTCGAAAAATAGAATAATTTTTAAGTACGATTATAATGAAAGCAGATATACACCCAGAAAATTTTAGAGTAGTAGCATTTAAAGACATGTCTAATGATGAGGTGTTCTTAACGAAGTCTGCTGCAGATACTAAAGAAACTATTGAGATCGAAGGAACTGAGTATCCTTTAATAAAATTAGAAATCTCTAGAACTTCACATCCATTCTATACAGGTAAAGCTAAGCTTGTAGATACAGCTGGACGTATTGATAAGTTCAAAAACAAATACGCTAAGTTCAAGAAGTAATTTCTTGTTCTTATCAAGTACAAAGCCTCCTTTTATAGGAGGCTTTTTTTGTTTGTTACAACTCATGTTTAAAAGCTGTTTGGTTTTATTATTAGAGTTGGTGCTGAGCCTATTAGTTCTTCATGTAAATAGCAGTTCCTTGCTTACTATTTCATCTTATAAGAAGTTAAGCGCAAGCATGAATCAATTGTACTAGTGGCGCTCATTGCATTGCTTCTAGTTATTAAGTAGTTTTCTACACATTTTTATAGAATCTGTAATTATTAAAGGAGTGATAAACCACTACAAATCCTTAAATTTGCAACCTTTACAATAGCAGATAACTATGTTTGATAATTTAAGTGATAAGTTAGATAAAGCCCTACACGTACTCAAAGGTCACGGTAGCATTACGGAAGTAAACGTTGCAGAGACACTTAAGGAAGTGCGTCGTGCTCTTATAGATGCAGATGTTAACTTTAAGACTGCAAAGGAATTTACAAACCGTGTTAAAGAAAAAGCTTTAGGATCTGATGTATTAACGACCCTACAACCTGGGCAGTTAATGGTGAAGCTTGTAAAAGATGAGCTTACAGAGTTAATGGGAGGTGATGCAGAAGGAATTAATCTTTCTGGTACTCCGTCTATTATCTTAATGTCAGGCTTACAAGGTTCTGGTAAGACAACCTTTTCAGGTAAGCTTGCAAACTTCCTTAAAACCAAGAAAACAAAGAAGCCTTTATTAGTAGCCTGTGATGTATATCGTCCAGCGGCTATTGATCAGTTACACGTAGTAGGAGATCAGATTAAGATAGATGTATATTCTGATCGTGATGAGAAGAATCCAGTAAAGATTGCTCAAGATGGTATCGCTTTCGCGAAAGCAAACGGTCACAACGTAGTAATCATTGATACAGCAGGTCGTCTTGCTGTAGATGAGGTGATGATGAAAGAAATTGCAGACGTTCATGCTGCAATACAACCACAAGAGACACTTTTTGTAGTAGACTCGATGACTGGTCAAGATGCTGTAAATACAGCAAAAGCCTTTAATGACATTCTTAACTTTGACGGTGTTATCCTTACAAAGCTTGATGGTGATACTAGAGGTGGAGCAGCAATCTCTATTAAATCTGTAGTAGATAAGCCTATTAAGTTTATAGGTACTGGTGAAAAAATGGAAGCGATAGATGTATTTTATCCTTCACGTATGGCAGATCGTATTCTTGGAATGGGAGATGTTGTGTCACTAGTAGAGAGAGCACAAGAGCAATTTGACGAAGAAGAGGCTAGAAAACTACAAAAGAAGATTGCAAAAAACCAATTTGGTTTTGATGACTTCTTAAAGCAAATACAGCAGGTAAAGAAAATGGGTAATATGAAGGACCTAATGGGAATGATCCCAGGTGCCGGAAAGATGCTCAAAGATGTAGACATTGATGATGATGCTTTTAAGCATATAGAAGCAATCATTCACTCCATGACGCCTAGTGAGCGTGAAAATCCTACTACGATTAACGCAAGTCGTAAAAAGCGCATAGGGAAAGGATCTGGTACTTCGGTACAACAAGTAAATCAGTTACTCAAGCAATTTAATCAAATGAGTAAGATGATGAAAATGATGCAAGGAGGCGGAGGCCGCAAGATGATGCAGATGATGAATCAAATGAAATAACAATATCCTTAAAAGGCACCCATAACGGGTGTCTTTTTAATTTATATGAATACAAACTAAACCATAACGCTATTACCTATGACTATTCTTGACGGGAAGAAAACTTCAAACGACATTAAAAACGAAATCAAAGCCGAAGTTGACAAAATGAAAGCAAACGGTGAGAAGGTGCCTCATCTTGCTGCAGTGATTGTAGGTAATGATGGAGCTTCTCTTACATATGTAGGAAGTAAAGTACGCGCCTGTGAGCGTGTAGGTTTTGAGTCTACCATGGTGCGCATGACAAACATGACTAGCGAAATTGAATTGCTAGACAAAATTGAGGAACTTAACCAGAACGAAGATATCGATGGTTTTATAGTGCAGTTACCATTACCTCCTCAAATTGATACTCAAAAAGTATTACTAGCGGTAGATCCAGATAAGGATGTAGATGGTTTTCACCCTACAAACTTTGGAAAGATGTCTCTTGATATGAGTACATTTATCCCTGCAACGCCATTTGGTATCCTTGAGCTTATGGATCGCTACGGTGTAGAGACTAAGGGAAAACATACCGTGGTTATAGGACGTAGCCACATTGTAGGTAGACCTATGAGTATATTAATGGGGCGTAAAGGCTTCCCAGGAAACTCTACTGTTACCTTAACACACAGTCATACTAAGAATATAACGCAAATTACATCGCAAGCAGATATCATTATTACTGCACTAGGAGTTCCTGGATTCCTTAAAGCCGAAATGGTAAAAGATGGAGCTGTAATTGTAGATGTGGGAATCACTCGTGTACCAGATGAAACTCGTGAGAGAGGATATTATATTACTGGAGATGTAGACTTTGAGCCTGTAAGTAAAAAGGCAAGTTTTATCACGCCAGTACCAGGAGGAGTAGGGCCTATGACAATAGCCATGCTGCTTAAGAATACTTTACTAGCTCGCGAGCGTCACAGAGCGATGTCTAAGAATAAATAATTAAGCATGCTTTGCGGCTCCAAAGAAAATAGGAATCGCGATCATGAGCATGCTCATAATACCTAGGATAGTGATAATCCAGTTATATCGTTTACCAATTAATCTTGATAAAACATATAGCAAAGCTGTTGCAACTCCTAAAATAAGTGGAATTCCAGCAACCGAAGCTGCGTTCTTGCTTAAAGTACCATAATCGCCATAGTAGAGCATTGCGGTGCAGATAATAATAAAACAGCCCAAAGTGATTAAGTTCCACTTTGGGCTGTTCTTTTTTTGTTTAAAACTCATATTATTTGATGACGTTTACATCTGTAAAGTATAGTCTAAAGCTACCATCTTCACTCTTGTGATCTGTAGCTATAGAAAGCCCTTCGATATTTTTGTATCCTTCAAAAGTTGTAACCATAGAAGGTTCGGTAGCATTTCCTTTTCTAAAAACCCATTCGGTAATTACATAGTCATCGCCATAGTAGAAGTCGTAGGCGTCTCCTGGTGTGTAACCTCCTTCATTTCCGTAGAGAAGGGTAAGTTTTTTAGTTTGCTTTCGCGAAAGCGGACTCATAACACTATCGGTTACTTTTATTGAAGTTCCTTCATCCCAAACAAGTTGATAAGGAGCAAGAAGCCAGTATTTATCATTTATAAACCCTTGGTCTGCTTGCATAGAGGTGCTGTCTACGGTAGCACGATTATAAGAAATGGTATCTCCAGCGGCAATCATAGTCACATCATTTGTTACTGGTTTCCATGACCATGAACGACTTGCTACAGTAGCGCCGTTGCGATCTACATTAAATGTAAAGTCAAGTTGCTTTACATCTTTCCAGTTTGCAAGACCGTTTGCATAAGCAACTTTTTCTGCCTCTGTAGTAGGTGTGAATGTAGCTTCAGCTTCTAAATTATTGGTGTCTCCTGTAGTTGTGGTGTTTTCCTCTTTACAGCTTAATATAACTAGAGAAGATGCAAGAAGCATTGAGTATAATTTCATAGTGTTATTTTTGAGGTACAAAAATAACTAAAAAAAGCCCTGTATAAGATTATACAGGGCTTTGCTATATTTTAATATAGCTTACTGTACTACAAGAACGTTGTCTGTAGATGTCTTGTTAAGTGGGCAGAAGTAAACATACTCACCTTTAGTAAGTTTTGTAACGTTTGAAGTTCCTGTCGTATTATTAGGTACTACTGCAGTTACATAGGCAGTTTTGATGTGATTTTCTGGATTAGAAATATCTTTTCCTTTAGGTACTAAAACAAAACCTACATCTGTACCTACATTGTTATTTGCAATTGAAAACGTGTAAGTTCCTTCACTTACTACGATTTGCTTTTGAGTAAACTCTCCTTTAGTTTGCTCTAATGCGATTACTTTGTTTGAGCTCTCCTTCATCATTTTATCTTGCGCTTGTGCAGAAAAAGAAACCGTTAAGATAAGTACGAAAATTGAAATTATTTTTTTCATTGTATTGGATTTTGAACGTAAATGTTTTTTTAAAAATCAGTTTAGTAATTTCATGGTGGTTATAGTGATCACTAAAGCTTTACCATTTGAAATTCTTATGCTGGGTTGGACGGAGCTTTATGGGAACGCTTACATCTCAGTAGAGATAATTTTGTAATTAAGTAGTAACTAGTTGTAAGTCAATTATAAATAGCACTTTTTTTTATGCTGAGTAATCCAAATACAATCTTTCTAGCGTATATCACATTATATAATGGTTCTTAAATGTGTTGAGTCATTTAAGATTGATAAATAGCTTACCGCAAGTTCCCCCAAATAAATCCCTCATTCTGAAATGCGTTTTGCAGAGCAATTCTTCAAAACGCATTTTTTCTTGATAACATGAGAAACAAAAAAAAGCCTTTCCGTTTTGGAAAGGCTTTTCTGTTAAAAATTTTGATGCGATTAATCTACTGCATCTTCTACGTCATCTACTGCATTTTCTACTGCGTTTCCTACTTTTTCGCCAGTAGTTTTTTCTCTACAGCTTGAAAATGAAAGTGTGAAAATTGCGATTGCTGCTAGTGTTAAAAATTTCTTAGTCATTGTTTTATGGTTTATTGATTAATTTGTTTTTATAACTTTTTTCCGGTTGCTAGCCTGTAGAGAATTCCTACTACGGCCAATACAAGTAAGATGTGAATTAAACTTCCTACTGCATCTCCAAAGCCAAAATAGCCTACGAGCCAGCCTATAATTAATAGTACTACAATAAGCGATACAATATCTCTCATAACAATTGGTTTTATAGTTGTTCAATGTTAAAAGTAGGTGGATTGCTGAAATCCAGATATTTGCTTAACGATATTTAACAAGGCATTCTTAATATATTGACAATTTCCCTGGAGACGTTGGGGAAATTTATCTTGCTAGTTTTGACTTGTCAACTGTAACGACCACTTTTTAAATCCTGCCTCAAGCTTATGAGCTTTATGTGCTAGTTGTTGTACACTATGACAGCGATTGCGGTAAAGGACTTCGAGCTTTTTACAGAGTTTAGAAAGTTGGCTTACTCGCTCCTCTATATGCTTTTGAAAATAAAGCTTTTTTGAATAGTCGGCAGTTATCGCGGCTTCGGCAATAGACATAGGTAGTGATAGCGCTGTGTGCGAAATAAATTCAGATAGATTTGTGGCAAGTTCTTTTTCTGAAGGACAGTTTAAAATATTGTGTTGCAAATTTCCATTAGACAGCTTTCGCGAAAGCGTAAAAAGATCCATAGCCTCATTGTATAAAGCGTGGCGCTTTATATCAAAAGATTGCTTAAACTGTGGCTCTTGAACTATTTTCATCGTAAAGTAAAAATACAATCAGAATACTTATTGTAAATTTGGTTTATTAAGCAGAATGCTATTTTTGCTTTAAGAATATTGTATTATTAACCTTGAAGTTTAAATTATATGGTAGATGCACTTAATAATCGTATTTTAAAATGTTTGCAAGAAAATGCGAGACAGTCTAATACTGCAATTGCTACACAAGTAGGAATAAGTTCGCCAGCCGTAGGAGAGCGCATAAGAAAGATGGAAGATGCAGGGATAATACTAGGTTATAAGGCAGAAGTCTCTGAGGAGGCTTTGGGGTATCAACTCAAAGCAATTATTACGATAAGAGCTTTTATGGGGAAGTTGAAACCTTTTTTAGAAAACGTAAAAGGATGGGAAGAGGTTGTGAATTGCTATCGTATTACAGGTAATGAAAATATTGTGATGGAAGTCGTGTTGCGCAATCAAAAACACCTAGAGCAATTTATAGATAGAGTGATATCGTACGGGGAGTCAAAAACGCAAATAGTACTTTCTCACGTAGTTGCTCAAAATCCTATTCTTAAATAGCAAAGAAGCTTAATTTTTTAAGCCTTCGTCCTCACTATCCTCCCAGTCATCATCTTCATCTAGATTATTTAAAAATGTGTTTGGGTCTATGTTCTTTAGTTGGGCGGGATCATCAAAATTTA
The DNA here is from genome assembly GCF_042466145.1 of Dokdonia sp. R78006. Classification (NCBI taxonomy): domain Bacteria; kingdom Pseudomonadati; phylum Bacteroidota; class Flavobacteriia; order Flavobacteriales; family Flavobacteriaceae; genus Dokdonia; species Dokdonia sp. R78006. The sequence goes on from NZ_JAXHBU010000001.1 coordinate 2,421,079, forward strand.
CACCTGGGGGATTAAAGAGACCCCATCTATCAATGATATATTGAGTGGCATCAAAGGTCTGAACCCAGCGAGCAAAAATAGGTCTAAGCATCTCAATAGCATCTCCTAATAAATCGAGATACTCAACATCTTTATAGCCAGAGGCTAGTAAACCTTTTGAATCCTGAATGATTTCTCTAGCCGCCTTTCTTACTACGGTAGCATTCTCCATTTTGAGGTCATACAGATCTACTCCGTGAGCAGTGGCTATGGCAGATGGAATAAGAATCGCATTATCCATCATTTGTTGTGTATATCTTTGGTAGAGCGCTTTTTTATATTGAGAGTTAGGATTGTTGTCCTCTAGCTTAATACCTTCTATGATATGCTCTACAAGATGAAGAATCACAACGCCTTGTCTAAAAACAGGAAGCGTACGCCATTCATCTATTCCGCTTTCATAGTGATTGTTTTCATCTTCGGTCATAAGGATTTATAAGAAGTTGTTTATGTGGTCGTTACTTACTATTAAATATAGTTAGAGATACATAATTGCATGTAAAACTAAATATTTTATAATAGTTTAAAATTAGTAATTAATGTACTTCACTACTTCTCGTTGAGTAGGTAGAAATCACCGTTTATAGGTTACTAATTTCTGAAATATAACTGCTGTTGCATTCTTCATGCAACGGATTAATAAAAGTCATTATAACCTTTAACTTAGTAGCTATTATAGACTGCAATTTTAAATAAGTTTAAGTGGTTACATGGGATGTCCTCTAATGGTAAAAGCGCTGTAGAAAAAAATCCAAATATTTCTGCTTTTGTCTTTATAGGAACTCTATCAAATTATGCTATTTTTGTCTATGCAAAATAACGTCCTCATATTAGACTTCGGGTCTCAATACACGCAGTTAATAGCACGTAGAGTGCGAGAATTAAATATATACTGCGAGATAAAACCATTTAATAATCCACCTAAAGATCTTTCTTCTTATAAGGCTGTAATCCTTTCGGGATCACCGCATTCTGTAAGAGGAGAAGATGCACCGCATCCAGATCTTTCAGAAATAAAAGGTAAAAAACCTCTTCTGGGAGTTTGTTACGGAGCTCAATACCTTGCTCACTTTTATGATGGTGAGGTAGGACAATCTAATACTCGTGAGTATGGACGAGCAAAACTTTCTGTAGTAGACGAAGGAGAGCTTTTCTTAGAAGGTGTTTCTGTAGGAAGTCAGGTGTGGATGAGTCATAGTGATACCATCAAGAAACTACCAGCAGGAGCAAAGCGTATTGCATCGACACATGATGTGGAAAACGCTGGATATAAACTAGAAGGAGAAGAAACTTATGGAATACAGTTTCACCCAGAAGTATATCACTCTACAGACGGGAAGCAGATTTTAGAAAACTTCTTAGTAAAAATAGCAGGAGTAGCTCAAACATGGACGCCAGATGCCTTTGTAGATACTACGGTTGCAGATCTAAAAGCAAAGCTTAATGACGATCGTGTAATTTTAGGACTCTCTGGAGGTGTAGATAGTACTGTTGCAGCAACTTTACTACATAAAGCAATAGGCAAGAATCTATATTGCATCTTTGTAAATAATGGATTGCTACGTAAAGACGAATACACTCAAGTACTTAAGCAATACGAAGGTATGGGTCTTAATGTAAAAGGTGTAGATGCTTCGGCACGTTTCTTGGAAGCGCTAGAAGGAGAGAGCGATCCAGAGACTAAGCGTAAAGCTATAGGACGCGTTTTTGTAGAAGTATTTGATGACGAAAGTAAACTGGTAGAAAATGCAAAGTGGCTTGGTCAAGGTACTATTTATCCAGACGTTATTGAGTCTGTAAGTGCAACGGGAGGACCTAGCGCAACTATAAAATCTCACCACAACGTGGGAGGATTACCAGATTATATGACACTTCAAGTAGTAGAGCCTTTAAGAATGTTATTTAAAGACGAGGTGCGTAGAGTAGGAGCGAGCATGGGGTTGTCACAAGAACTTTTAGGAAGACACCCTTTTCCAGGACCTGGTCTTGCGATTAGAATTCTAGGTGACATTACTGCCGAGAAAGTACGCATCTTACAAGAAGTAGATCATATATTTATCAGTGGTCTTCGTGAGTGGGGATTATATGATAAAGTATGGCAAGCAGGAGCAATGTTATTACCAGTAAACTCTGTAGGAGTGATGGGTGATGAGCGCACATATGAAAAATGCGTTGCACTTAGGGCTGTAGAGAGTACAGATGGAATGACGGCAGACTGGGTAAATCTTCCTTATGAATTTTTACAAAAAGTGTCTAACGATATAATTAATAAGGTAAAAGGCGTTAATAGAGTAGTCTATGACATAAGCTCTAAGCCACCTGCTACAATTGAGTGGGAATAAATCTTAACTATGAAAAAATATATTACTGTAATTGCGATAGTTGTTTTTAGCGCTTTCGCGAAAGCGTGCTCAACACCAGCAGCTACAATATCTAGCAATACTGCTACTGTTCAAAAGTTTGTTTCTCATCAAGTGAAAGCTGGAGAAACACTAAAAGACATAGCCGATAAGTATGGTATTACTACAAAAGAAATCACTAAGCTCAATCCAGATGCTCGTAAAGAAGTTTACGAAGGTTTGGTATTGATATTGCCATCTACAGCAACTGCTGTTAGAAAGGTAGATAATGTTACTCAAGATAATGTAAAGTTTAAAACGCACAAGGTAAAACGCAAGGAGACACTTTATAGCATTTCTAAAAAGTATGGTGTTTCTCAAGAGACGATAAAGCGTTTTAATAAGTCTTTATATAGCGAAGTGCTACGCAAAGGTGACAAGCTGCGCATACCTGTAAATTATTCTGAAAGTGCGGTGACAGATACCACAGTAAACTTACCAGATTCTCAAGGAGCTTATATAACTCATGATGTTATAGCAAAAGAGACTAAATACGGGATCGCTAGAAAGTATGGAATTACCATAGCAGAGCTTGAAAGTACAAATCCGTCGCTTAGAGAAGGTCTTAAAATAGGTGATAAACTAAGAGTTCCTAAAGCAAATTTTGCAAAGAGTACCATCATAGATAATGATGAGTATGCCTTTTATGAAGTGCAGAAAGGAAATACACTATATAGTTTGTTACGTATTTTTAAGCTAGAAGCAGATGAGTTAATCGCATTAAACCCAGCACTAGACGAAGGTCTTAAGGAAGGAATGATCCTCAAAGTGCCTAAGGGAAGTCCAGGTTCTGGTACATCAACGCAAGCCGTTGCAGGAAACCCTGATGTTACTATTTTAGAGGGTGAAAAAGGATCTTTAGTTAATCAATTAACTGATTTCTCACCAAAACGTGTTGCTATAATGCTTCCTTTTGGAGTAGGGCGTGTAAATACGGGTAATGCAGAGGTAAATGAAAATTTACTTAGAGATGATCGTATTCTTAGACTATCATTAGACTTATACAGTGGTATGCTTATGGCAGTTCAAGATGCTAAAAAAGCTGGTATTACCACCGTTGTAGATACCTATGATACCTCATACAATCGTAAAGATGGCGCGGCAACAAATGCACGCAAAGTAGAAACTATTATACAGTCAAATGATTTTTCTGCGGTTAATGCTGTAATAGGACCGCTTTTAGGTAATAATATAGATAGAGTGTCATCACTACTCAATGCACGCAACATACCTGTAATATCACCTATGTCTAATAAGGTGGCTGGAAGAAATAATATTTTTGTATCAAGACCAGAGGATGATTTGTTAAGTAAAAAGATGCTTTCTTACTTAAAGGCTAATGGGTCAGGTAAAAATATTGTGGTAATAGCAGATAAGAAAAATAGCGTTACATTATCAAAGATAAGAGCTATTTTCCCTAATCTAAAGACGGTAACACCTCGCTCTAACGATAAAGGATACTTCTTATATCCAGGTGATATTCCAGCACAGCTTTCTAGCGAACTAGAAAATTGGGTGATTGTAGAGACTAATGATGTTCCTTTAATTAGTAGTGTTACTACAAGTCTTAATGGGCAATTGGGTACTATGAAAGTAGTGATGTTTACTACTGATAGGAGTAATGCTTATGATAGTGATGAGATACAGCATGATCATTTAAAGAATCTTGCTTTCCATTTTCCATCTGTAGAAAAAGAATATAAGTACAATAAAGCAAAAGCTTTTATTGATAGTTACGAGACTATGTATGGTGTAAGTCCTAGTGAGGCAGCAATAAGAGGATATGATGTAATGTATGATACATTGTTGCGTCTAGCTTACTCATCAGATTTATATGCTGCGGCAGCGACAGGTGTCGAGACAGATTATGTAGAAAACAAGTTTAAGTATAGCTCAAGAGCAAAAGGCGGCTTTTCAAATAACGCTGTGTATCTTATGAAATATACAGATACATTAGAACTTGAAGAAGTGCCATTTGTAGAGGAATAACTTGATTAAATTAAATTGTATTAAAAAAGGGATTGACGTAAGTCAATCCCTTTTTTAGTTGTTGTAATAAACTTTTATAACCCTCCGTTTGCTTGTAAATCTTGAATACATAAAGCATCAAAATTAGGAAGTGAAGCGGTATTACTAGTATTAAAGATGGTAGTTACGGTTTGAAAATACATTAAGCAATCTTCTACGCTACAGTGTCTACCATTTTCCTCATCATGGTGATCAGACGTAAGTGGTGTTCCACCATTTACAAGTCCAAAAATATGACCAAACTCATGACGGATAGTACCTGTTTCAATTGCTGTTCTGTTACCAGGAGTTATAGCATTCTCACTTATATCTATTAAAGTTTTTTCATAGATAACCATCGATGTGTTTCTGTAGGCAGTACCTAATACTACAGAAGTGTCAGTATCTGTTGGGTTGCTTTCGTCAGAAAAGAATAGCCACACGCCCATTTCATCCCCATTATTAAAAACAGATCTATTCGCATCTTCTATGGCCACGATATCATTTATATCATATGGACCTTCTGTATTTGTTATTACTGTAGATTCTACAAGTGTAATACCGTCTGGTTTGTTAAGTCGTTCTTCAAGAAATGGAATTAATAATTCTATAGTGCTATCCGTTGGTCTAAAACCTTCTGGATATGCTATTTCTACTCGTAAGCTAGTAAACTCATCACTAGATAGTAATTCGTTTGCAGAGGTTCCTAGTGGTTGTTTATTTGCAGCATTCTCTGTTGGGTCAGATGATAGTGTAGTAGGATCATCATCGTCACAACTTATAATAAAAAGGAGTGATAGTATTAAAAATGCAAGCTGTTTCAATGATTTCATGTGTATAATGTTCTATATTTATGCCCTTATTAGAACAACAAAAATGATGAAAAAATTATTTATAGCCGTATTTCTCTTTACTTCTTTAGCTGGATACTCGCAGGAGAAAACGTATCACGAGCAAGTTTTGAAATATTTTCAAGTGAATGGTACTGCAGATCAGTATAGTAACGCAACTAATGGCCTCTTTGATTTATTAAAAAATCAATACGCTAGCAAGAATGTTCCAGACGCTGTGTGGAACGAATTAAAGACAGAAACACCTAAACAAGTAGATCGCATCTTAAATATGCTGGTTTCTGCTTATAGAGGAAGCTATAATCAAGAGGACATTCAGAATATGCTTGCCTTTTATGAAACGGGTGCAGGACGTCAAATGCTTACAGATAAAACGGCATTAGATTACGAACAACAGAAAGAAGTAACGGTATTTTATAATACACCTACAGGACAAAAAATCTTAACTGTGGAGCCAGATATTGCTCAGAACATAGGAGAAATATCAGAAATCTGGAGTAGAGATTTATACAGAATGATGGTAGATAAACTTGCCGAAAAGGGATATACTATGTAAGCGTAAGTTTCGCTAGATATTCATAATGATCACCTTCTAAAATGAGCTCACAATTGAGCTCATTTTTTTGTGCATACCATGCAAGTCTTTCATAGTCTAGATAAAGCCAGTCAAAGCTAGAGCTCTGCTCACCTTTATAGCTCATCGAGTACGTCACCTCTCCATAGTAGTCACGATGTGTATCCATCCAGAATCCGCCATCCTCGTCCTCAAACATAAATGCGATATCTGATCCGTCTATAAGAATCTGACCATCTTTATTGAGTAACGTTTTAAGGTGCTTTAAGTAATCGTCAATTTTTGATATTCGCTCAAAAATTCCTGTGCCATTCATGAGTAGTAAAAGTGTGTCGTAGGTGTCTTTATGTTCTAGAATGTTAGAGTGCACAGCTTTTTTTAAACCACGCTTTCGTGAAAGCGTAACAGCTCCCTCACTAATATCTATTCCAGTAACATCAAGTCCTTGCTCTTGTAACCATAAACTATGACTGCCCGCGCCACTACCTATGTCGAGTATAGTTCCCTTAGAAAGTGATAATGCTCGTTGCTCTATCACTGGCATTTCTTCAAATGGCCTGAATAAATATGGAATAGGGATTACATCATCTTCTGCAATAGAGGAGTGCACCACGATATCTTCTGTGTACTTGTTATCAATAAAATCTTGGAGTGCTGCCCCAAAAATATCTACCTCTTTTGCCATAGCTTTATGATTACCTTTGCGCCATGGAAGATTTTATTAAAGCCCTCCCGCAGCTGGCCAAAGATAAGCAGAATGAGAATAAAAAGTTCTTTGCAAAGCTGCGCAGTAAACCTCCAAAAAACTTGGACTACATCATGCAAGAACTGCATGAAGATGAGTTTGAAAGAACAGATTGCCTTACGTGTGCAAACTGTTGTAAGACAACAGGGCCGCTCTTTACAGATAAGGATATCCAGCGTATTTCAAAACACTTCCGCATGAAGGAATTTGACTTTATTAAGACGTATTTACGTATTGATGAAGAGAAGGATTATGTGCTACAAGAAACACCGTGCACTTTTCTAGGAGCAGATAACTATTGCTCTATCTATGATGTGAGACCTAAGGCTTGTAGAGAGTTTCCACATACAGATAGAAAGAAATTTCAGCAAATTTCTAAGCTCACTATGGAAAACGTAAAGATGTGTCCAGCTGCTTTTAATATCGTAGAGGAGATGAAAAAGAGAATCAAAGTATAATTAACCTACTTAAAAGTGAAAGGCTGCGATATTTTAAAAACTCTTTGCCAGTTCAATTCCGCCAAACACTGCAAGAATACCAAGAGCGAAACTTGCAATGGCATACAATGCAAATGTCATAAAATCTCCAGATTTTAGAAGTACGTGATTCTCATATGCAAAAGTGGAGAAAGTGGTAAAACCTCCACAAAAACCTGTTGCTAGTAATAATGTAGTGTTACTGTTAAGTGTGTTGTTTTTAAGTGCCCATCCTAGTATAATACCTATCAGCAAGCTACCTATAATGTTTGCCGCAAAAGTGCCGTAAGGTATACCAGAACTAGGATCATTTATAAACTTCCCTAGAAGGTATCTTGCAATACTTCCAGTACCACCACCTATAAAAACGAGTATAAGAGTTTTCAAAGGAGCTTATTTTAAATCTTCAATTGGCACATAAATTTCTGTAATCCAATCTGCCGGGTTAGGATGATCTTGAGGGTCTGTTACATAAACCTCAAAAGGCTTTTCATTGGAAAGTGTATATCCTTTGTCCTGCACATGTTTCATAGCAGTGCTCCATGCCTCTCCCAGATTTATATAATTACCAACTAGTGTAACTTTTACCGCAGTTACTGTAGGCATATATCCGCTAAAAACGTTTGTATCTCCAGCTACAATAATCTTTTCACGCACAGGTAAAGCATTTGTCATAATAACATCACCATTAGGGAATGTCTCATTGTAAATAGTAAAAGGCATCCCAGTTACTGCAATATTATTTTCTGACATAAATGTAGAGATGCCGTTATAGTTTTGGGACATGATAGTAGGTACAGAAGGAGCTTTGGCAGAAGTAGTTCTGTATAAATAGAAACCTCCACTGTATTGCGTGATTCCATCTATATTAACGTTGTATTTTCCTATTTCTTCACGAGCAGCTGCTTCAAGACCAGTAAGCCCTTGCTCATACATTTCTTGCATATCGGCTTCAAAGTCCATTCCTGTAAAGGCAAAATATACTTTATCCATGAGCGTATGCTCACCTTTGATTCCCCATGTTGCTATGGTTGCAAGTTGTTCTGTAGTTTCAAATGTCCAGTACACCTCAGGTTTGCGTTCACCTCCTGGTGTTTGCAGCGTCATATCTTGTTTTAGTGAAATGCCAGGAACAGCTTCTGTAGTAGTCATGCTTCCGTCCACTTCACCTTGCCAGCTGTACGAAGCTCCTTCTCCAGATGTTTTATCAGCATAATTAAAAACCATAGTAGGCTCTTCCTTCTTCCAAGGACCCCATTCTTCCCATGTTTTGTACTCGTTTACAATATCGTAAACCACCTCTCTTGGCGCATTAATCTCTCTAGAGGCTTCTATTTGATAAGTGCCATCTTGAGTGCCAAAGTATATTGCTCCAGCAATAACAACAATAAGAATAACGAAGAGTAAAAATTTTAAAAATTTCATTGGTGATGGTTTGGTTTGCAGTAAAGATAACAAAATTCATCGTGTGGAATTTTGCTATATTTACGAGCACAAATTATTAAATAACTTATGAGTCACAAAGGATTATACGCGCTAGCAATTGCAGCGATTCTCGCAGTAGGATGTGGAGAAGAAAATAAGGATGATAACGCTTTCGCGAAAGCGGAAACAACAACCGCAGATTTTGATTTTACAGTTGGCCAGTTTGCCGATATTAAGATATTACGTTACCAAATTCCAGGTTTTGAAGACCTAACACTTAAGGAGCAAAAGCTGGTGTATTACATGACACAGGCAGGACTTGCAGGACGTGATATCATGTGGGCACAGAATTACCGTCATAATCTTGAGATAAGAAACGCGCTAGAGACGATTTATACATCTGATAAGGTTGCAAAAACAGGAGAAGAGTGGGAGCAGTTTGAAACATTCATGAAGCGAGTATGGTTTGCAAATGGTATACACCACCATTACAGTAATGCTAAGATGAAGCCAGATTTTTCTCAAGACTACCTAAAGCAATTACTTGCTGAAAGTGGAGCAACACTAGAAGGTGAAGCTTTTGAAGTACTCTTTAATGATAAGGACAGCAAGAAAGTAAACCTAGCCAAAGATGTTGATATCGTTCTAGAAAGCGCGATTAACTTTTATGGACCAGATGTAACTACAGCAGAGGCAGAAGCATTTTATGATGCAATTAAAGTAGATGAAAATGAGCCTATAGAAAAAGGACTCAACACCCGCCTTGTAAAAGAAAACGGTAAACTTGTAGAACAAGTTTACAAGAGTGGAGGATTATATGGCGAGGCTATAGATAATATAATCGGTTGGTTAGAAAAAGCACAAACCGTTGCCGAAAATGAGCAGCAAGGAAAAGCTTTAGGACTGCTTATTGAATATTACAAGACGGGAAGCCTTGATACTTGGGATGATTACTGCATCGCATGGGCAACTTCTACAGAAGGAAATATAGATTGGATTAACGGATTTATAGAAGTCTACAATGACCCTAAAGGTTATAAAGGTTCTTATGAGACAGTAGTTCAAATTAAAGATTTTGACATGTCAAAAAAGATGGCAGCACTATCTGTAGATGCACAATGGTTTGAGGATAACTCACCATTAATGCCAGAGCATAAGAAGAAGGAAGTAAAAGGAGTTTCTTATAAAACAGTGATTGTAGCAGGAGAAGCAGGAGATGCCTCACCATCTACGCCTATAGGTGTAAACTTGCCTAACAATAACTGGATACGCCAGACGCATGGTAGTAAATCGGTTTCTCTAGGTAACATAATCAATGCTTACAACAATGCTGGTGGATCTGGACGTCTTAAAGAATTTGCACATGATGCAGAGGAAGTTGAGCTAGAAGAAGCATATGGACAATTAGGAGATAAGCTTCACACAGCTTTACATGAAGTAGTAGGTCATGCCTCTGGACAGATTAACAAAGGAGTGGGTACACCTAAGGAAACTCTTAAACGTTATAAGTCTACTATAGAAGAAGGTCGCGCAGATCTTTTTGGGCTGTATTACCTTATGGATCCAAAACTTCAAGAAATAGGATTAGTAGAAGACTGGGAAAAAACTGGGATGGCTGCTTACGATGGTTACATCCGTAATGGATTGATGACACAGCTTATACGTCTTGAATTAGGTGACAACGTAGAAGAAGCACACATGGTAAATCGTCAGTGGGTAAGTGCATGGGCTTTTGAGCGTGGTGCAAAAGAAAATGTTATTGAGAAAGTAACTCGTGATGGTAAGACCTACTTTAACATCACAGATTATACGAAGCTTCGTGCAATCTTTGGAGAATTATTAAGAGAGACGCAGCGTATTACTTCAGAAGGAGATTATGAAGCTGCAAAAGCACTTGTTGAAAATTATGGGGTGATTGCAGATCAGGACATACATAAGGAAGTGCTGGCTCGTAATAGCCAATTCAAAAGCGCACCTTACAGTGGTTTTGTAAACCCTGTAATCGTTCCGCAAATGGAAGGTGAGGAAATTACTGGCTTTACTGTAGAGCAACCAGAAAGCTTTGAAAATCAAATGCTTGATTATTCTAGCAAATACGGTCATTTAGATTAAATATAATAAGTGCTCTTTCGCGAAAGCGTAACACTTAAAACCTCCCATCTTACTTTAAGATGGGAGGTTTTTTTGTAATGTAAGATCAAAAAAAATCTCCACTACAATAAATTGCAGGGGAGATTTTAAATAGTTGGGTAAGAATCTTTTTTATAAGTCCCTTATCACTCTACTTACAGCATGTATTACACCATTTCTAGCTTGTACATTTGTAGCGACAATTGGGTTTGCATCGCCATCTGGGTCAATGATTGCTGTAGGATCTGCTTGTATAGTTACATCTGCTCCTCCTAGTGGAGTAACTGCAGTACCATCAAGATCTGCAAGATCTTCTGCTCTTACATTTGAATTAGGAATCACGTGCAATTCTAAAGTCGCAGCAAGTGTCTCTGTAGGAATATCTGATAACATCTCTAATTCTAGGTCTGCTAGTAAATCTCCAAAAGCATCATTAGTAGGTGCAAATACAGTGAACGGTGCTGGTGATGTTCCAAAAGGAGTTTGCAATGCAGCTACATATCCAAAAGATTCATCTGCAGTTAATGCTGCAACAAGTGTAGAAAAATTAGGATCTGCAGTGGCAAATGTCGTGATATCTGGAAGTCCTATTACGGTGTCAACTACATGAATCACACCATTTACAGTTACAATATCTGCTATAACTACATTTGAAGTTCCGTTGAGTGTTACCCCATCATCTGTATTTACATAAAGACTTATAGGTGCATCTTCGTTTCCTTCAAAAGTAGCAGCTGTATTTACATATCCATTACTTAATGTAGTAGAAATCGCAACAGCTCCCGGTACCACGTGGTTTGATAATACTTGTGCAAGCACGCCATTATCTACATCTGCAAGGGTGTTATCACCTAAAAATGTTGCAAAGGCGTCGTTAGTAGGCGCAAATACAGTAAAGTCTGCATCTGTATCACTTAATAGATTTGTAAACGTTGTATTACCTTCATCTGTAAGAGCGGCAACTAGTGATGTTAATGCAGGATTTGTAGTTGCAAATGTTATAATGGTTGGTAAATCAATTACGGTGTCTACGGCATGTATTACGCCATTATCTGTTACAATATCTGCAGTTGTTACTGTAGATTGTCCATTAAGTACAACACCATCTGTTGTGTCTACATATAGACTTATATTTGCGTTAGAAGAAGGCTCAGTAGCTAAGTTGCTTACGTATCCAGTTGACAGTTCGCTAGAAGTTACAGTCGAGTTAAGAACATGGTTTAATAGTACTTGAGTTAATACCGCATCATCTACATCTTCTAAAGCAGCTCCATCTAAAAATGTTTCAAAAGCTGCGTTATCAGGTGCAAATACAGTAAATGTTCCGCTTCCTGCTAGTGTGGCGTCGAGATTGGTGCGTTGTAAAGCGGCTAGTAAAGAACTATAGTTTTCATTACCTGCTACAAAGTCTGCAATGGTGTTGCTTTCTCCTTCTATAATGTTTCCATTATCGTCGTCATCGTTACAAGAAATTGTAACTAATAGCGTTAATGCAATAAACGCTAGTTTTGTAATACTCATTAGATTTTTCATAAAAATGTAGTTTTTGATTTGTTTAATGTAAAATTAAAATGACTAAACAAGATAAACTCCTAATTAATAGTTAAAATGTCAAGATTAACAATTGTTTTAATAATTCTAATGGCTCAATATCAGCAGTTGAGCGTAGCACAAAGCTATAATCAATTTGATGAAGATGGTAAGCGCCACGGCCTATGGCAGAAAACTTTTGATAATGAAAATCAATTGCGATATACTGGAGCTTTTAGTCATGGTCAAGAAGTAGGCACCTTTAATTTTTATGATAGTAAAGGAGGTCATCCCACTGCTGTAAAAGTATATACGCCAGATTCACCTTATATAGATGTAACCTTTTTTACAACCGATGGAAAGATGGTAAGTAAAGGAAAGATGAATGAGAGAGAACACATAGGAGAGTGGTTGTCATATCATCAAGATGGAAGATCAGTAATGATAAAAGAGAATTATGAAAACGGCAAATTAGAAGGAGAACGATCTGTTTACTTCATAAATGGCGTCCTTGCGCAACAAGAATTTTATAAGAAAGGTTTAAAAGAAGGGAAAGCCACTTATTACTCAGAAGAAAAGAAAGTACTTAAAGAATTACAATATGTAAATGACAAACTAGAAGGGGCAGTACGATTATACAATGGTTTTGGACAACTAGAAGTAGAGGGCTTTTACAAGAATAATCGTAAGCACGGTCTCTGGAAGTATTATAAAGGTGATAGGGTAGATAAAGAAATTAAATACCCTCGTAACAAGATAGGAGTTCAGTAATCTTAGTGTAAGTTTTCTCTATAAATATCAACTACTTCTTATGTGAAAAAATGCACTCTTATTGTGTAAATTTGCATCCTCAATTATGAGCAAGAATAATAGCTCTTAAAATAGCAAAGTGAAGCTATAATTAGCCGATGTTTTGCAAACATATATCAGAAAATGAAAACGGTAGTAGTAGGTCTTAGTGGTGGAGTAGATAGTAGTGTTACGGCTCACTTATTAAAGGAGCAAGGATATAACGTGATAGGTCTTTTTATGAAGAACTGGCACGATGATTCTGTGACAATATCTGACGAGTGTCCATGGCTAGATGATAGCAATGACGCAATGCTCGTTGCCGAAAAATTAGGAATTCCTTTTCAGACTGTAGATTTAAGCGAGCAATACAGAGAGCGTATTGTTAATTACATGTTTAAAGAATATGAGATGGGACGCACTCCTAATCCAGATGTGCTTTGTAATCGTGAGATAAAGTTTGACGTGTTCATGAAAATAGCACTTTCTCTCGGAGCAGATTTTGTAGCTACGGGACATTATTGTCAAAAGGCTTCAATTGAAGTAGACGGTAAGACAATGTATCAGCTTAAAGCTGGAGCAGACGATAATAAAGATCAATCATATTTTTTATGCCAGCTATCGCAAGAGCAATTGGCAAAGACATTATTTCCTATCGGTCATTTACAAAAGCCTAAGGTGCGCGAGATTGCTTTAGAGCAAGACCTCGTAACTGCAGGAAAGAAAGATTCTCAAGGACTTTGTTTTATAGGGAAAGTACGATTACCAGACTTTTTACAACAGCAATTAAAACCTAAGGAAGGTGTGATTGTTGAGGTTATGGAAGATACTATTCCTGAGGTTGCAGGTGGTATGGAGGCTAGTAACGCTTTCGCGAAAGCGGACTTAGAAAACCTTGTAAAAAAACCAACTTATAGCGTTGCCGAAGGAAAGGTGGTAGGAAAGCACCAAGGAGCACATTACTTTACAATTGGCCAGCGCAAGGGACTCGCAGTAGGAGGTACCGTAGAGCCACTTTTTGTAATAGATACCGACGTAAATGAAAATGTGATTTACACAGGTCAAGGTAAAAATCACAGAGGATTGTACCGCAAAGGTCTCTTTGTAAAAGAGGAAGAAATACACTGGATACGTGAAGACCTTACGCTTGCTATAGATGAAACTATGGAAGTAGAAGCAAGAATACGCTATAGACAACCACTAGAAAAAGCTACTCTTTATAGAGTGGAAGGTGGAATGTATGTGATTTTTGACAATCCTCAAACCGCAATCGCCGAAGGTCAGTTTGTGGCATGGCATCATGGAGAAGAGTGCTTAGGTTCTGGAGTTATTTCGTAACTTACATACTCACCTTATGGAGCTTAGCTCAACTTCTTGCTTATGAATATAAAATTACTCCTATTACTGCTACTTATGACGGCTTATGGAAACGCCCAGCAGGATGCTTGGGTATTTTTTGTAGATAAAGAAAACGTTGCGGCCAGCCTTGATAATCCTATTTCTATTCTTTCTCAAGAAGCATTAGACCGTAAAGAGCTACACGGTGTAGCTATAGATGAAAGAGATGTGCCCGTAAATGAGGATTATATTACTCAAATTAAATCTGAATCTGGAATTACTGTACTAGCAAAGTCTAAATGGATGAACTGCATCCACGTAATAGGGACAGAAGCAGAGATTGCAGCATTAGAAGCACTGCAAATTGTAGATTATATAGAGTATGCAGATCGAAGTATAACAAGGCAATCTACTCCTTTTGAGTTTTTAAAAGATGATCCTTTACCTCCACAATCACGAGTTACATTTAATTATGGAGCAACAGATAATCAAGTGACTATGCTCTCTGTAGATGAGTTGCATGAGCAAGATTTTACGGGCGCAGGAATGGTAATTGCAATTATGGATTCTGGTTTCCCAGGAGTTAATAATAATGAAGGATTCTCACGATTGAGAAATGCAGGAAACTTGCTAGATGGTTATGATTTTGTGGGGAGAAATAACGATGAGTTTGAATTTTCAAACAGTAGCCACGGCACTAGAGTAGCAAGTGACATTGTAGGTTTTATAGAAAATCAATTTGTAGGCACAGCTCCAGATGCAGCCATCTACTGTTTTAGAACAGAAGATGTGGCAAGTGAGAATCCAGTAGAAGAATCTTACTGGGTGGAAGCCGCAGAAAGAGCAGATAGTCTAGGGGTAGATGTTATAAATACATCACTAGGATATAGAACCTTTGATAATCCTAATTATGACTACAGCTACGATGATATGGATGGAGAGACTACGTTCATTTCCAGAGGAGCAACACTTGCATTTGAAAAAGGAATGCTAGTAGTAACTAGTGCAGGAAATAGTGGCACAGGAATGATAAGTGCACCAGCAGATGCTGTAGGTTCCTTTACTGTAGGAGCTGTAAATGCCAGTGGTAATTATGCTAGTTTTAGTAGTATAGGACCGTCAAGTGACGGCAGGATAAAGCCAGACGTAGTAGCAAAGGGAGCGGGTAGTGCAGTTATAGATCAAAATAATAACATTACTACAAATAATGGTACAAGCTTTAGTTCGCCAATAATGGCTGGAGCAATAGCGAGCTTTTGGCAGGCAAATCCAGAGCTTACAAATGCTCGTATAATGCAGCTCGTTCGGGAGAGTGCTAGTATATATGAAAATCCTACTGCGCAGTTAGGGTATGGTATACCAGATTTTGGTGCAGCATTAGAAGAGGTTTTAAACACTGCAACGTTTAATGAAGCTCAAGAGTTTAAAGACTATCAAATTTTACCTAATCCAGCATCTGAGATGGCAGTATTAGTATTGCCTAAGGAAGTAACTCAAGTTGAAGTGACCATTTTTGATATTTTAGGTAAGAAGATCACAACCAAACGTATGTCACAACAAGTAAATGCACTTCCTATCTCAACACTTAGAAAAGGAGTTTATCTCATTCAAATAAACGATGGAACTTCAATCGTTACTCAAAAATTTATAAAAGCATAATGAATAGAATCACATCCCTATTTAACGTTAAGTATCCACTAGTACAAGGTGGAATGATATGGAACTCTGGCTGGCGTCTCGCAAGTGCTGTGAGTAATGCTGGAGGTCTAGGATTAATAGGAGCAGCGTCTATGTATCCAGATGTTTTAGTGGAGCATGTAGAGAAGTGTAAAAAAGCAACCAATAAACCTTTTGGGGTAAATATACCTATGTTATATCCCAACATAGAAGAGCATATGAAAACGGTAGTAGACTATAAAGTCCCTATTGTCTTCACAAGCGCTGGTAATCCAAAACTATGGACTAAAGAATTAAAGAAGCACGGAATAAAAGTGGTGCACGTAGTAAGTAGTGTGAAGTTTGCCTTAAAATCACAAGAAGCAGGAGTAGACGCAGTAGTAGCCGAAGGTTTTGAAGCTGGAGGTCACAATGGAAGAGAGGAGACTACAACATTCACGCTAATACCAATGGTGAAAGAAAAGTTAGATATCCCTCTTATTGCAGCGGGTGGTATTGCAACAGGTAGAGGTATGCTTGCAGCAATGACATTAGGTGCAGACGGTGTGCAAGTAGGAAGTCGTTTTGCCGCAAGTGAAGAATCTAGTGCGCATCAATTATTTAAACAAGCAATAGTCGATACTCAGGAAGGAGATACTGTATTAACACTTAAGGAACTTGCGCCTGTAAGACTCATAAAAAACAAATTTTATGAGCAGGTAGCAGAATTATATACTACGGCACCATCAAAGGAGCAGCTGTCACAATTATTAGGACGTGCACGTGCAAAGCGCGGTATGTTTGAGGGAGATCTTGAGGATGGCGAACTAGAAATAGGTCAGATTTCTGGACTTATACATGATATAAAGCCAGCAGGGCAAATAGTCTCAGATATGATAACAGAATACACGCAAGCAAAGAATGCTTTAATCAATTTTGATAACTGGTAGCTTTGTTTAAACGAACTAAAAAAAACGCTCTGGTTTACCAGAGCGTTTTTTGATTTATAGTAAAATAGAGTAGAGTCTAGCTACTCTTTTTTACATATTGAGTAACAATGACAACTTGTTGGCCTTGTATACGCCCTTCTATGTGTTCAGGATTATCATGTACAAGATTTATATTACGCATAAACTCTCCGCGTTTTGCAGTAAAGTTGGCTCCTTTTACGTCTAGATCTTTAATTAAAACTACACTATCACCGTTAGCCAGTCTCGTTCCATTAGAATCTTTATGAATGATGGTGTTTTCATCTTCTTCTATATGCTCTCCAGTAACCTTTGCCCACTCAAGCGTTTCTTCTTCTAAGTACATCATGTCAAGAAGATCTTGTGGCCAGCCTTCTTTACGTAATCTCGTAAGCATACGCCATGCGACAACTTGTACTGCAGGTTCTGTGCTCCACATACTATCATTGAGACATCTCCAGTGATTTGGATCTACCTCTTCTGGATTGTTAATCTGGTTGATACATGTTTTGCAGGCAAGAATATCATCTTCTCTTGGTTCCACGATAAATGGAGAAAGATCGTATTCGTTACTACATAGTTCACAAATGGTGGTGCGTTTATTAAGTTCTCTTAAGCTCACAGTACTCGATTTATAGGTTGTAAAAGCAAATTAATTTGCTGTCAATTTAAGGCATTGCCTTGATAGTGCTGCGAAGTAACAAAATTTCCATCTAAGGTGCTTTATTCCCTACGCTCTTTTTCTTGTTTGTAGATCTCACGGCCTAGTTGCGCGAGAAAAGGGATACCTATATTTTCATACTCATAGGTATCATCATTAAAAATTGCATTCTCATTTACTAAAATAGTTGCAGAGAGTATAAAGCGAATGTCATTCTCTGTGTCAACAATATATGCAGTCTCTGTAAGCGTTCCATATGCATATCCCACTTTATTGTAAATTTTGATATTGGTAGGTATATCATCCTTTGAGTCTCCATACATGAAAAACTTAACGTAACTATCATAATACTCTGGCGAGGTATATTTTGCCTCCCTAGGTAGTGCTTTCATTGCAGATAGTAAGCGAGTTCTACTTTCTTCGGAGAGGTCAAATCGTTCTGCTGCGGGAAAGACTTCTGGGGCTATAAGCTTTTTGATTAGTACATGTTGCTCTTCTAGTGGGAAGTAGTTTTTCTCGCTAAAGTCCATTGGAGATTCTTTTAGCACTCCATCTTCTATATATCCTTTGCCTTTGTTAATTCCTTGTATAGTAACTGGAGTGATATCGCTATCTCTTTGATTTTTTAATTCAATCACGTCTTCTGTATATCCTGGAAAAAATCGAATATTGCTCCTGCTAGCTTTATCAGCATTTGGCGTAGATAATCTGTGGACGACACGGGTGTTGTTTAGTCCTTTTTCGCGTAAGCGGTTATTAATATAATCTCTACCTAAAATCTCATAAAGCCTGTTGTAGGATTCATTATCACTTACTGCAAAAATCTGTCTAATATCGTCAGACACTGTGTGGAGGTTGTCGTCATTACCTATAATATATGGTGTGTCAAGGTTGAGGTTCTCATTTGCATCCATAAACTCTGCTGCTAGTAGGGCTACAGGTAGTTTTATAGTGTTTGCTGGATAGAAATATTGATCAGTATTTACGTTATACTCGTAATCTGTAAATATCATTTCGCCACTATCTGACGTGTCGATTTGTGTAAATAATATTTGTACTTCGTGTTTTTTGATATCGCTCACAACGGTATTTATAAGCTCGTTTTTTGAGCTTAATGCTGTCTCGATAGGATTGCTGCAACTTGCAAATATTACTACTATAAATACCCAATATTTCATAGTATAAATGTACTGAGTATTCATAAAAAAGACCAGCTGTTTGCTGGTCTTTATGATAGTTTTATGTGTGATTATTCTTTGAGAATAACTTGGTTACTTATGAGGTCTTCAAAGGTTTCTCGTTTACGTATTAAATGCGCTTCGCCGTTTTTGATCAACACCTCTGCAGGTCTGTAGCGACTGTTATAATTGCTTGCCATCGTAAAGCAATACGCACCTGCATTATCAAATGCTAGAATGTCACCTTCAGAAATTTCTGAGATACGACGGTTATTTGCAAAAGTATCTGTCTCACAGATGTATCCCACAACACTATAAAAACGTTCTCTCCCTTTTGGGTTACTTATATTTCGTATTTCATGCTGGCTTCCGTAAAGCATAGGTCGTATTAAGTGGTTAAACCCACTATCCACTTGAGCAAACACTGTTGAGGTCGTTTGTTTTACCACATTTACTTGTACAAGAAATTTACCTGCTTCGCTCACAAGGAATTTACCAGGTTCAAAGGTAAGAGTGAGGGGTTTTCCGTACGCTTTCGCGAAAGCGTTAAAACGTTTACCTAATTTCTCTCCTAGTTCCTCTATGTTAGTCTCAATGTCTCCTGCTTTATAAGGTACTTTAAAACCGCTACCAAAATCAATAAAAGTAAGGTCGCTGAATTTTTGTGCAGCATCAAATAATATTTCTGTAGCATATACAAATACATCAATATCGAGAATGTCACTTCCAGTGTGCATGTGAATTCCATTGATATTCATCCCTGTATTTTCCACAATACGGAGTACATGTGGTAGCTGGTGAATACTAATCCCAAATTTACTATCGATGTGTCCTACAGAAATGTTAGTGTTTCCACCAGCCATCACGTGAGGATTCACACGGATACACACGGGTATTTGAGGATGCTTTGTCCCAAATTGTTCTAGTATAGAAAGGTTATCTATATTAATTTGTACACCCATTTGTGCCACTTCCTCTATCTCTGCAAGCGATACGCCATTAGGTGTAAAGATGATGCGATCTGGAGTAAAGCCAGCAAGAAGGCCTAGTTGTACTTCTTGAATAGAAACAGTGTCTAGTCCAGAACCCAAGCTCTTTAAATGCTGTAATATAGAAATGTTGCTTAAAGCTTTTACGGCATAGTTAAGTCTTAACTGTTTTACATCCTTAAATGCATTAGTAAGTCTATTATATTGTGTCGTAATAGTCTCTGTATCGTATACATAAACTGGACTTCCGTGGGTGTTGACCACGTTTAAAAGATCTCTGTTTTTCATCTTGACGTATTTAAAGCAAAATTAGAAGAGTTTTGGAAATTGATAAGATACAATGTCAATAAATGTTGAACAATAAGGTTAAAAATTGTTCATTATATAACAGTGAGCAGAAGCTTTCGTATTTTTCGTAGATAAAACTGAGTTATGACTACAGCGATTTTACCTATGTTCCCTTTAGAAATGGTTGCCTTTCCTGGCGAGCCGCTCAATTTACATGTGTTTGAAGATAGATACCAGCAATTATTACAAGATTGTGAATCTGGAGGTATCACCTTTGGTATTCCCACCTATATAAATAATAGTCTTGCCTATGGTACAGAAATGGAAGTTACACAGGTAGTAAAACGATATCCTTCTGGAGCTGCAGATATTATCTGTAAGGGCTTGAGGGTTTTTAAACTTATGAACTTTTATAATACGCTAGGAGAACGACTATATGCTGGAGGTGAGGTTACATTTACAGAGGAACGTCAAGAGCCATCTTCTTCTCGTAAAATAAGACTTATCACATTACTTTCTGATTTTTATGATGAGCTCGATATGAAAACGCCAGAAATTAATGTCAATACCATACGAAGTTTCACACTTGCTCATAAAATGGGATTGACCTTAGAGCAAGAATATGAGTTGCTACAAATTCCTTCTGAAGATAGACGATTACAATATCTCATAGAACATCTAGAGATAGCATTACCTACGCTTAAATCTGTAAATAGGACTAAAAGACTAATAGCTCTTAATGGGCATTTCAAAAACTTTGATCCTCTAGACTTTGAGGATTATAACATACAGTAATTAAGTCAAAATATAGAATATCTCATAATTGACCATATAATTGCGAAATCCTTAATAGTTGTAAAATTATTAAGGATTTTACATATAATATTATGATTTTATTTGCCATTTTTACAAGTAAATACTGAATATTTACTGGATTTTTTAAAACTCTAGTAGTTTTATGGGTTTTCAATCTGCTGCTTTTCAAGTGGTTGATTCCCAAAAAAGGATTCCCTTTATTGCTTTGCGAATAATTATGCTATTTAAATGATTATTTGATAAAAATATTAGCGAAAACGTTATAGTGGTATGATTACTATATTTTAATTGTTAAAAAGAGTTAAATTTGGATCAAATGTTAACCCTTATAAACAATCCAAATGAAAAATCAATTCAAATTTAGTGCAATGGCTATCGCGATGATGGCTATTACATTCACATCATGTGAGAAAGAAACAGAAGAAGCAATCGAGAATGATCTTGTAACTGAAGAGCTTGTAGCAGAAACTAGAGAAGCTGTGACTGATGCAGGAATTTTAGGTAAAATTAGAGAGGACCTTAAACTTGATGCAGGTGCAGTAACAAAAGGAGATTTCCACCTTCCTGATGGAACTGTACAAGAACGTATCTATATAGGTGAAGATATTGTTGTGACAGCAAAGGAGCTAGAAGAAATGACAGTGAATCAAGACACAAGACAGTTTAGAACAAACAACCTTGTAACTGGAGCAAACAGAACAGTAGATATCATAGGTTATACTGGTAATGATAACTTCGGACTTTCTTCAAAAGGCCGTACTGCATTAGAGTGGGCTGTAAATAACTACAACCGTATCTCTGGATCTGCATTACGTTTCCGTCTTACATTTGGAACTAACTTCAATAACAGTGATATGGTAGTGTATGACAACACTGCAAATAATCCTGGTCAAAGTGGAGGTGTAGCTGGTTTTCCAAGTGCACAAGGACTTCCTAATAAGTTTGTACAGATTTATGGTCTTGAGGGATCATCTACAAACGTAAATGAGCACGTGATCACACACGAGATAGGTCACTCTATAGGTTTCCGTCACTCAGATTACTATGATCGCGCGAGCTGTGGAAGCGGTGGTGGTGAGTCTGCTGGATCTACAGGAGCAATACAATTACCTGGAACTCCAACAAGAGATTTTGACTCTATCATGCAAGCTTGTTTCTCAAACAATGAGGATGGTGAATTCAGCTCAAATGATGTTACTGCATTAAGAGCTATGTATTAAGAGCTATAGTTTACCCACACTATAGGTTAAAAATTAAGCACCTCGTCTGTAAAAGGCGAGGTGTTTTTTTTGTGTGACGCTTTCGCGAAAATGTGATAAATCTTACTTAATCTCTTCGCGACCATCTGCATGCAGTGCAAAACGCCCGCGTTCCTTAGGGTGCGTATGATCATAAGAACTCCAAGGCCAGCCACCAAAAGCCGTCTTTCTAAATTCGGTGATGGCTTCATGAATTTCTTGAGGGCTGTTCATTACAAAAGGTCCTTGTTGAGCTACTGGCTCATTTATAGGTTTACCTTGTAAGAGTAGAAAACTTGCAGTGGTGCTGCTGTTATTTATCTCGAGCTCTTGATCACTTAAAAGATCAATACTGTGATTAACTGGTATCTGATTACCTTCTATAGTTACTTTTTCTCCGCTATAAAAATATAGAGATCTATTTAGTTGAGCAGCTGCTGAGGGTGTCTTCCACACAGCGTTTGATTCCATAGTAATGAGCCAGATGGCCACGTGATTACTAGTATCCATAGCCCAAGAATCTGGAGCAGCATCGGGAGCTTTTGTATCATTGTAATCTCCAGATATGAGTTTTATGCTTGTACTTTTTCCATCGTCGTCTTGTAAGTTATGAATAGGAATGTCTTCATTCCACAACATTTTAAAATGCGGATCAACCAGCTTATTCTTTTTAGGAAGGTTGAGCCAAAGTTGAAATAATAACAGCGGATTTTCTTTATCATCATTCAGTAGCGGAAACATCTCGCTGTGTTGTACACCTTTACCAGCGGTCATCCACTGTACATCTCCATTTCCAAAACGCCCAGCAGCTCCTAGAGAATCACTATGGTCTGCGAGACCTCGCTCTACAATAGTTACAGTCTCAAAACCGCGGTGTGGATGCGCAGGAAATCCCGGTACTGTAGTGCCGTGATACATATTCCATCCATCTGGATGGGGCTCAAAATCCATTCCTAGATTACGTCCTTGTAGTGATGCAGCGGGACCTAGCTGCTCATTACATTTTGGGTAATTATCTAGATGATATGCACAAAAAAGAAATGGATCTTGTGTTTCCCATTGAAAGCCTAGTTGTTTGATTTTTATAATTGCTGTCATAGATGTTTCCTTTTGCTCTTAGTATTACAAAGGTATGGAGGAATGTTGTGTATTGTTAGGTGTTGTACGATGTCAAAATTAAAATAGAATACAGTCTAATCTTATTTCAGGTGGCTAATTTACTTAGAAGCAAGAGGTTCGATTTTAATTGTTTTGCTTTTTGAAGTAATCTTTTAGACTGTTAAAATCCTTTTCACAACTTGATATAATTAACAAAGATTTCTGACGTTATCCTTAAGGAAGAAAGCTAACTTTGGTGAGGTGTAAATGATGCGTTTTGCTTTCGCGAAAGCGTACTTATATTATACTTTTTTAGTCTATTCCTGATAATGATCAGAACACATAAAACAACTCTTAACTATGCATAAAATCAAGTACGTACTTGTTGCATTATTTTTATATTCAACTATTGCTGTAGCGCAACAATCGGCAATATATACGAATGATCTTGTACAATTTAATAAGGCACTCTCCTTATATAATAGTAAGCAATATCTAGCATCGCAAACTCTTTTTGAGGAAGTAAAGGGAGATACAGATGATACCACCGTAAAAGGTGATTGTGCTTATTACATTGCAAACGCGGCAGTGCGTCTTAATCAGCAAGGGGCAGATGATCTTATGACCACTTTTGTGACAGAATACCCTACAAGTACAAAGCGCAACAGTGCATTTCTAGATGTAGCTCAGTATTACTTTGATAATGGCAAATTTGCTTATGCTCGTAAATGGTATGATCGCGTAGATGAAAGTACGCTTACAGCTGGAGAAAAGGAGACTTTTTACTTTAATAACGGTTATGCTTATTTTAAAAGTAATCGTTTTGATGAAGCAAAGAAGTACTTAAACCGTGTACGTGATTCAAAAAAATATGGAGCGCAGGCTAAGTATTACATAGGTTTTATGGCTTATGAGGGTGATGAATATGAAGAGGCAAATGAGCTTTTTGAGGAAGTAGAAGCAGAGACAGGAGGAGCATATAATGAGGATCTTGCATACTTTAAAGCAGACCTTAATTTTAAGTTAGGGAAATTTGATGAAGCAATTTCTGAGGGAAAGTCACAGCTAGCAAAAGCAAACCCAACAGAAAAGTCTGAGCTTAATAAAATTATAGGAGAAAGCTATTTTAATCAAAAGAAGTATGCAGAGGCATTACCATATTTACAAGCCTACAAAGGAAAACGTGGTAAGTGGAATAATACAGATTACTACCAGCTAGGATATACTTATTATAAGCAAGGAGATTATGCAAATGCTATCAATGAATTTAATAAAATTATTGATGGGGATAATAGTGTAGCACAAAATGGATATTACCACTTAGCAGAATCTTACCTAAAATTAGATAAAAAGCAAGAAGCACTCAATGCATTTAAAAATGCAAGTGAGATGGATTTTAATGCACAAATTAAAGAAGATAGTGGTCTTAATTATGCAAAGTTGAGCTATGAAATAGGTAATGCATACAAGTCTACACCTGCTGTGATTACAGATTATATAGACGCATATCCAAAATCTCCAGCTAAGACAGAACTAGAAGCATTACTTATAGATTCTTATATCACCTCAAAAAATTATAAAGAGGCAATGCGCTTGCTAGAAAGCAACAGCAATTTTGATAATAAGGTAGCTTATCAAAAAGTAGCATTTCTTTATGGTCTTGATCTTTATAATGAGGGCAATTATCCAGAGGCTGCTGCTGCATTTAAGAAATCTCTTAAAGAGCCACGCGATCCATTATATGTGACACGTGCAACTTACTGGAAAGCAGAAAGTGATTATGTTGCAAATGATTTTAAAGAAGCAATTATAGGGTACAAGCAGTTTTTAAATAACAGTAATGCTGCAAGTACTCCAGAATATCAAGACATCAATTATAATCTTGCTTACGCATATTTTTCTGATAAGCAGTATGAGCAAGCAGCGACAGTTTTTGAGTCGTATGCTGCAAGTAGTGTGCAAGATCAAACTAAACTTAATGATGCGTACTTACGTCTAGGTGATAGCCGTTTTATAAGTAGTAAGTACTGGCCTGCACTTGAAGCCTATAATAAGTCTATAGCGCTTAATATGACAGATCAAGATTATGCGACTTTTCAAAAATCGATGAGTTACGGTTTTATAAAAAAGGATGAGGACAAAATAAACGGACTTCAAACTTTTTCGACCAAGTTTCCAAATTCTACTTATCGCGATGATGCGCTTTACGAATTAGGGAATATCTATGTTTCTCAAAACAAAAATGATCAAGCAATTACAGCTTATGATAAACTAGTAAGAGATTTACCTGGTAGCTCTTACGTGTCAAAAGCAATGCTTAAAAAAGCGTTAATACTTGATAATAAAAACAAGTCTGACGAGGCACTCGCATTATTGCGCAAGGTAGCTGGCGATTATCCTGGGACTCCGGAGGCATTGCAAGCAGTGACTACAGCAAAACTTATTTATATAGACCTAGGTCGTGTAGATGAGTATGGACAATGGGTGAGTACACTAGATTTTATCGATGTGGAGGATGCAGAGCTTGATGATGCTGCATACGCTTCGGCAGAGAAGCAATATGTGGAGAATAATGTAGGTCAAGCAGAACGACTTTTTGAGTCATATTTGAGTGACTATCCTAATGGGCAGCATGCATTACAGGCGCATTTTTATTTAGGACAGCTCGCTTTCGCGAAAGCGGAATACAAAAAAACAATTCCGCATTACCAATTTGTTATTGCAAAGGAGCGCAGTGAATTTACAGAGCAAGCACTTGCACGTTTAGGACAAGTATATCTTACAGATAAGAACTACACAGCTGCAATTCCGGTGTTAAAGCGACTAGAAACAGAAGCAGACTTCCCACAGAATATTGTTTTTGCTCAGTCTAATCTCATGAAATCTTTTTATGAAGGTGAAGACTTGATAAAAGCAGTAAGCTATGCCGAAAAGGTACTTGGAAATGCAAAAATTGATAATGCAGTAAAAAGTGATGCGCAAATAATAATTGCTCGCTCTTCTATAAAAACAGGGGATAAGGCAAGAGCTAAAACAGCATACGCCGAGGTTCAAAAAATTGCTACAGGTGCACTAGCAGCAGAGGCTTTGTATTATGATGCCTACTTTAAAAATGAGGCTCAAAACTTTGAAGCATCTAATGTGGCAGTGCAAAAACTTGCTAAAGATTACAGTGGTTTTAAAGAGTATGGAGCAAAAGGACTTGTGCTTATGGCAAAGAACTTTTATGCATTAGGAGATGCATATCAAGCAACATACATTCTAGAAAGTGTAATTACAAACTTTGCAGATTATCCAGAAACTGTAGAAAAAGCACGTGGCGAACTAGCAATTATTAAACAAGCAGAAGGAAAAACAAATGCCTCTGTAGAAAAAGGGTAGTTGTTGATTAATACATCAACATATCACTTGCTTTATAAATAAGACAAACGTCTAACGAATTAAGACAATACATTATATGAATCGTTCATTCAATACATTATATAACTTAGGACTTGTTGCATTTGCAATGCTTTTTGTTCAAGTAGTTACTGCACAAGAAGAAGAGTCTACCATAGGTACAGAAGTGGTAAACGTTGTAAAAGCGTATACTCCTACCATAAGTGATGCTTTTAAAGTAAAAGCGACTCCTGCGCTTAATGACTCTATCACTACAGCAAAAAAGAAGGTGACTTATAGCATCTTTTCTGTGCCTGTAGCGAGTACGTTTACTCCAGCCAAAGGCAAAGCTGCCGTAGTAAAGAAAACTAAAAAAGAGAAGTTGTATGATAACTATGCAACTGTTGGTTTTGGTAGCTATACATCTGTTTTAGCAGAGCTTTATAGTAATTTTCAAATAAGCCGTACAGAGGATTTTGGTGTCTTTTTAAACCATAATTCTTCTCAGGGCGGAATAGACGGTACTGTAGTTGACGATTATTTTTATGATAGCAGACTTAATTTAAGTTACGGAGCGCGTGAGCGTGATATGACATGGAGAGCAGATCTTGATGCAAAACATCAAGTATATAATTGGTATGGAATTCCTGAGGAACTTAAGACAATTAACGGAGCAGGTAACACGCCTTTATTTAATGAAGATTTTGACGTGTCTCATTCTTTTCTCACAGCAGGATTAAATGGTAGTGTGAGTTTGCAAGATTCTTTCTTTAAGAAAGCAAATGCTACGTTGAGATACTTTGGTGATGATCAAGATAGCGGCGAACTTAGAGCAGTAGTTGCTCCTACATTTGAGTTTCCTATTGCGGGAGAGCTTATTACTACTAAAGTAACAGCAGATTATGTAAGTGGTTCTTTTGACAACGCATTTGGTACCGTAGATACAGAAATCAACTATAGCTTTCTTAATGCGGGGATTAATCCAAGTCTTGTAATTTTAAGAGATGATCTTGAGGTGACTTTAGGAGTAGAGGCTATGGTGTCGCTTGATACTGAGGCCAGTGAAACAAACTTTTTTGTGTATCCAAAAATTACAGCTTCTTACCGAGTGGCTGGAGATTATTTCATTGCGTATGCAGGACTTGAAGGTGGATTACAGCAAAATAACTACCATGACTTTGCTCAAGAAAATCCATTTATCTCACCTACACTTACTATCAAGCCAACAGATAAACAGTATGACGGTTATTTAGGAATGAAGGGTAAATTATCTGAAGCTTTGAGTTATAACCTACGTGCAAGTTATACGGCAGAGAGTGATAAGGCTTTATTCATTCACAATCCATACTCGCAAAGCGGTAATGGCTTTGGTGCAAATGGATATGCAAACGGAAACTCTTTCTCAATTGCTTATGATGATATCAATACGGTAGGAGTATTTGCAGAGCTTAATTTTGATGTGAATGCAAACTTTAAAATGAAAGTAAACGGTCAATATTATACTTATAACACAGATAGCCAGCAAGAAGCTTGGAACCTTCCAGACTTGCAGGCATCTGTTTTTGCAGATTACCAGATTACAGAAAAATGGTTTGCCGGAGTAAACTTATTCTTCATGGGAGAACGCAGTGATTTAGTATCTAGTAACGACCCTGCAGATCTTTTGATTACAAATACAGTGGAAACCCTAGATAGCTATTTTGATGCAAATGCTCATGTGGGCTATCGCTTTAATAATCGTCTGTCTGCATTTGCTCGTGTAAACAATATTCTAGACAGTAATTACGAGAAATGGCTTAACTATGAAGTGCAAGGTCTTCAAGGAATGGTGGGAGCTACTTATAAATTTGACTTTTAAAAGCAACCTTTCTACAAAGAGTGCATCTTCCATATAAACCCCTAAGGTTATGAAGAGATTAATAGGTGCGCTAGCATTCATTATTATGCTGAGTTCTTGTAGTAGTGATTTAGACAGCGCTCTAGCAGATTGCAGTGCAGTATCTTGTGCGTCAGGTAATATTATTATACAATTCTTAGACTCCGAAACTGGAGAGGATGTATTCTTTAACGATACATATTCTTTTGATGAACTAGTAGTTACAGATGTGTCGAATAATGCAGACTTCCCTTTTTTTACGGGTATATCTGATGAGTCACAAATGGCTCAAGTAGCACTTAATGCTTTTTCTGAAAGTCGCTCTAATGTAGTGTTGCGTATAACAGTTCCTGATGGTTTTGATACAGATTTGTCTTTTGACGTGGAGTTTCAAGAGGGAGAGTGTTGTAATGTAAACAACTACTCAGATGTACAGTTTTCAAATGTTGAAAATGTGGTGCAGAGTCAGGGTGGTTTTTTCTATAATGTATATCTTTAAGCCAGTCTGTTATTAAGATAGTAGCAGTTATTTAAGATATTAGAGACTATTGAACAATAATTGGCACTGCGAACTTTGTAATCACCAGCGTAAAAACTTACGTGAGGGTTCAATTTGTAATCTCACAAAATGCAAACCAGACTTTAACCGTACGTGCTCAAAAAAGCTATTTTCTACAAAATTCAAAAACAGGCTAAGAGAGGTTAATGTTCTTTTTGAGTATGCTAAAATTGAAAGGAGATCAAAGTTTAAAAGTGTATTTGTCTTTGGTCTATTAGGTTTGTTCTTAATAGGCGTGGGAGTTTATTTTCTACATTACATGTATACGATACTTGAATCCATGAAACCCCCTGGATATTATCTGATTTTTAAATTGTATGGATTACCTTTCTTCATTTTTATTTTCGCTTACAAATTTCTGACACATTCTGTGAAGATGTACAATATGTACATCTTGAAAACTCGAGAGGCAAAACTCAGAAAAGATAGAATAGATGCAGTTCTGGAGATGTATAATATTACTTATGATTTAGAAATTGATCTTCACCCCAATTATAGGTCACCACAAGATGCAAAAGTTAATCTTGAGGTTCATAATCTTAGATAAAAACTATCAACGTACTAGGAGTCTTTTGTATTTTTAAACAAAAAACCAACGATGCGTAAAATTCTATATTCTTTAGCAATTCTTCCTTTATTATTCTCTTGCGAGACTAAGCAATCTGTAGACCTTATTGTCACAAATGCAAATGTGTATACGGTAGATAACGCTTTCGCGAAAGCGGAATCTTTTGCAATCAAAGATGGGAAATTTATAGCAGTAGGTACGTCTAACGACATTACCGAAAAGTATGAAGCTGCTGAAACAATAGATGCTACAGGAAAAACTGTGTTGCCAGGACTTATAGATGGTCACTGTCACTTTTATGGACTTGGTCAAAACCTCCAAATAGCAGATCTCGTTGGTACTGAAAGTTATGATGAGGTAATTGCAAAAGTATCTGCCTTTGCAAAGGCAAATCCTGATGCAACTGTGTTGAGAGGAAGAGGATGGGATCAGAACGATTGGGCTGTAAAAGAATTTCCTACTAAGGAGAAGCTTGATGCTTTATTTCCAGATGTTCCTGTTGTTTTAGAGCGTGTGGACGGTCACGCATATTTAGTAAATCAAAAAGCGTTAGATCTTGCTAGTATAGATGCTTCTACAAAGGTAAGTGGAGGAGAAGTCGTACTTGTAGACGGCAAAGTAACGGGTGTTCTTATTGACACACCGCAAACATTAGTTGACGCAGTATTACCACAACCTAGCACTGCCGAAAGTGCTCAAGTGTTACTAGAAGCACAGGAGCTTTGTTTTTCTTACGGTCTTACTACAGTAAATGATGCAGGTCTTAATAAAAACATTGTAGAACTTATAGATAGTCTTCAGCAAGCTGGAAGTTTGCAAATGAGAGTATATGCAATGTTATCTAATAATGAAGAAAATCTAGATCACTACCTAACTACAGGAAAAGTAAAAACAGATCGTCTTAATGTACGTTCTATAAAAGTATATGGTGATGGAGCTCTTGGTTCTCGTGGAGCGACAATGCGTGAGGCTTATAGTGATAAGGATGGACATTTTGGAGCGATGATCACACCATCTGAAGAGATGAATGATCTTGCAAAGCGTATCGCCGCAGCAGATTTCCAAATGAATACACATGCCATAGGTGATAGTGCAAACGTAGTCGTACTAAGAGCTTATGAAAAAGTGCTAGCTTCAAAAACAGATCCAAGATGGAAAGTAGAACATGCACAAATAGTATCAAGAGAAGATTTTGATGTTTTTAGTGATAAGATTTTACCTTCTGTACAGCCTACACACGCGACTAGCGATATGTACTGGGCAGAAGATAGAGTAGGAGCAGAGCGTATCAAAGGAGCTTATGCATACAAAGACTTATTAAATCAGTCAGGAATTGTAATCCTAGGAACAGATTTTCCTGTAGAGCAGGTAAGTCCGTTTTATACATTTTATGCATCTGTTGCTCGTAAAGATTTAAAACAATATCCAGAAGGTGGATATCAAATGGAGAATGCACTTACTAGAGAAGAAACTTTAAAAGGAATGACAATCTGGGCTGCCTATTCAAATTTTGAAGAAGACGAGAAAGGAAGTATTGAAACTGGAAAGTTTGCAGATTTCATCATCATGGATGAAGATATCATGACGGTGGAAGAGGATAAGATTCCTAACTTAAAAGTCGCTGCTACGTATGTAGATGGTGTAAAAGTGTATCAGCAGTAGGCGATCCTACTTTACAGTCTAGGTGAGACTCGCACTACTTTACATTAATTACTATCACACTATAATTCTATGAGCTTCCTTACCGCAGTATGGCGCCAGCTTGCTTTTATAAATTATGAGGTAGATCCAGCTCTTTTAGAGCCATATGTCCCTTATGGAACAGAGTTAGATTTTTATGAAGGTAAATGTTATGTGAGTGTCATTGCCTTTATGTTTATGGATACGCGTATTAAGGGTATTAAAATTCCGTTTCACGTAAATTTTGAGGAAGTGAATCTGCGTTTTTACGTGCGTAGAAAAGATGGTGGTATTTGGAAACGTGGAGCAGTGTTTATAAAAGAAGTAGTTCCTAAGCCTGCAATTTCTTTTGTTGCAAATGCACTTTATAATGAGAGCTATGAAACCTTACCCATGCGACATGAGTGGGAGATTACAAGTGAACATCGCAAGATCTCATATGGATGGAAAAAGGATGGCACGTGGCAGTCTATTAATATAGAGGCCGCTGTAGCTTCACAACCTATTGAGAAGAATAGTGAGATGGAGTTCATATCAGAACATTATTGGGGATATGCGAGTCCTTCTAAGTTTAAAACTAATGAGTACGAGGTAACGCACCCGCGATGGAATTATCATCCTATAAAGAAAGCAACGTTTGATATTGACTTTGAGGCGATGTACGGTGCTAAATTTAGCTTCCTACAAACACAGAAGCCTACTTCTATATATTTGATAGAAGGTTCGGCAATAACGATTGAGGGTAAAACGGTGATTAAGAAATAACAAGCATGGCAGATATACATAAAGAAGCACAGGATCACCTCATCGAGATGGCTTATTATAGAATGCCTTTTGGTAAATATAAAGGTTGGTACTTAGTAGATCTGCCAGAATCTTATTTTGTGTGGTTTAGACAACAAGGTTTTCCAGAAGGTAAGCTGGGAAGGTTACTTCAAGAAATGATGGAAATTAAAGTAAATGGTCTAGAACCTATGATCAAAAAAATCCAACAAAAATATCCTAGGCCAGCTAATTTGAGGCGCTAACTTAATATGACTTGTGAATTATAAAAATTGCAGGTCTTTTGTGTAAGTCTGGTGCATTAGTTTTCCAGAAAGAAGCACTTTTTGTAACTATATATTCTGTAGGAAGCGTGATATCGCAAGCAATACAAACTTGTGTTTCAGGATGAACAGTATTGCAAATGTCTTCTAGCATCTTATTATTGCGATACGGAGTCTCAATGAATAATTGCGTTTGTCCCTGCTCAGAAGATAATCGTTCTAATCGTTTCAACTCTTGCTTACGCTGTTGTGCGTCAATAGGTAGATATCCATTAAAAGCAAAATTTTGACCATTCATACCGCTGCTCATCATTGCCATGAGTATAGAAGATGGACCTACAAGTGGTACCACCTGAATGCCTTTTTGATGGGCAATTTTTACAACTTCTGCTCCAGGATCTGCAACACCTGGAACTCCAGCCTCAGATAGTAACCCTACAGATTCCCCTTGTAAACATGGCTCTAAATACGATGGGAGCTCAGCAATATCTGTGTATTTATTTAATGGGAATAATTTTAATGAGGGTTGTGATTTGCCAGGAGATATCGCTTTAATGGAGCGACGTGCTGTTTTTTCGTTTTCTACGATATACGTATCTATAAATTCTACCACCTTTTTTACTGAGATAGGCATTACTTCTAGAGCGCTTGTGTCACCTAGAGTCGTAGGTATCAGATATAATTTTCCAGTTGCGGTAAATGAACTCATAGGTAAGTAGTTTATAGGTTGGGGTTATCGTATGGGTTGCAATATAAATACATCGTCTCATATGAGCAATATTTACTTTTGCAATGTCTATAATTTCTAATAAGATGTATGATGTAATAAATTACGCTAGTTCCTTTGCGATATGATCGCATGCGGTATCCAGCATTTCATATACTCTCTCAAAGTCTTCTGCACTTCCATGATATGGATCTGGAACATCTACTTTTTCTCCATGAAACACTACATCGAGAATCATCACTACTTTACGGCGCTGCTCATCTGAAGTTGCTTTGGCTAGCACATCTTCCAGATTGTTTTGATCCATCACATAAATATGATCAAAATCATTAAAATCACTTTCAGATAACTGTCTCCCTCTAAGTCCTGAGATATCCACACCATGAGATAATCCTACTTTTACGCTCCTAGGATCTGGCGGATTACCAACGTGCCAATCTCCTGTACCTACGGAGTCTACAGTAAAAAGAGTTTCGTCTAGCTTAGATCTTAAAATACCTTCGGCTAGCGGAGAGCGGCATATGTTTCCTAGGCAAACCATTAAGATCTTTGTAGTGGTGGGAGCTTGTTCGTTCATTACTCTAAGGTACTTAATTTATATACGCTTTCGCGAAAGCGTAATAAAATACCGATAATAAAAAACCCTGACCATCTGGTCAGGGTTTTAAAATTAAAGTAAAATATGCGAATTGAGGTTGATATTTAATTACTCACCTCTATCTCTTTTTCCTGGGTAAGCTATGGTACCGTGTTCTGCCATATCAAGACCTAATTCTTCTATTTCTTTACTTACACGTAGTCCAATAGTCTTCTTAAGTGCAAATAAAATGATGAATGATAAGCCAATAGACCATGCTGCATACGCCAAAGCACCTAATGCTTGAACGCCTAGTTGACTAGCGCCACCACCATTAAGTAGGCCTATTCCTGCATCTCCATCAATTCCCCAAAGTCCAATTACTATGGTTCCCCAAACACCTACAACTCCGTGTACTGAAACTGCACCTACTGCATCGTCAATTTTAAGTTTCTTCTCGATAAACTCTATTGAAAATACGACTAGGATACCTCCTATTAATCCAGCTAAAACCGCTCCTCCAGCGCTCATATTACCACAACCCGCAGTAATACTTACTAAACCGGCAAGGGCTCCATTTAAGGTTTGTGCTAGGTGTGGTTTTCCATACCAGATCCACGTTGTTATTAATGCACCTAGTCCTCCTCCAGCAGCAGATAGATTTGTGATTAATACAACGTTTGAAGCTCCTATAGCATCTGCTCCACCCCAAGCGAGTTGAGATCCACCATTAAAACCAAACCATCCTAACCAAAGAATAAATACACCTAGAGTGGCTAGTACTTGGTTGTGTCCTGGGATTTCAAATACTTTTCCATCGACAAATTTTCCAATGCGTGGTCCTACTAATATAGCAGCAACTAATGCAGCCCATCCACCTACAGAGTGTACAATAGATGATCCAGCAAAATCAATGAAGCCTAGGTTAGATAACCAGCCTTCTCCTTGCCATTGCCATCCTCCTGAAATAGGATAAATAACGGCTGTCATTATTAGAGAGAATATAATGTATGTTGAGTATTTTGTTCTACCTGCAATTGCTCCAGACACGATGGTTGCAGCTGTTGCAGCAAACATGGTTTGGAAGAAAAGATCTGCGCCTTCTCCTTGAAAAAGACCACTCCAGAAAAACCAACCGTTAGAAGTGTCTCCATACATCAGAGAGTATCCTACAATCCAGTATGTTAAAGAACCTACGCAAATGTCTAGTAGGTTTTTCATTGCAATATTTACGGCATTTTTAGAACGTGTCATTCCAGATTCTACTAATGTGAATCCGGCTTGCATAAAGAATACTAGAATACCAGATAGTAGCATCCAAAGCATTCCTATGTCTCCATTTATCGCAGTGATTGCATTTTCTAAATCTTCAGGACTTACAGTGTCTTGTATAAACATGAGATTAGGCATAATTGAGTTTAATAGTTGTATCATAATTAGAGATTAGTTTTATTAGAATTTATAGATACCTGCAATTAGAAATGAAGATAATGAGCTGTTAGGTTCAAGGTCAGTATCAAGGAATGTGTCTTCACTAGCACTGTCTAAGCGAAATTCTGGTTTGATGGTAAGGTCACCTACGGTATAACTTCCAGTAAGAGTAACTGCAAGTACAGATGCATCTCCTTCATCATCATAACCTCCTATGGCTCCAGCACCACCTTCTGCTTCTGCAAAGTATTCTCCTCTCAGTCCTAGTGTAAAAGATTCTGATGTTTTGTATTGTGGATATAGCGCAACACCATAAAATGAAGCTCCGTCTGTGTCATTGTATGTTGCGTTAAGACCTAGGTAAAAGTCATCTGATAGATCGTGACCAGTAGTAAGATCTACTTGGAATGTACTTTCTGTACTTCCTCCTTGCTTTCCATACAAGAAATTAAGATACGTGGATTTATAACCTAGCTGAGCGCCTAGTGTGTAATCGTTATCAAAATTAAATTCTGTAGCATCTGTCTGGTTAAGTACACCTACCATAGCGCTCCAATCTTCAGATAAAGTAAAGTCTGCTTTTATACCCGTATGAGAAAATGGTCCATATGAAAACATATAAGACGTTGAGTAGTTAAAGTTGAGAGTAGGAGAGATTACTTCATAACCTAAGAAGGTATTAAAGTTTCCTAAAGTAAGTTTTACTTTTTCCGAAACATTCCAGTATACGTAAAGTTGGTTTACAATATTTGAAGAAGGTCCAGATAAGAAAACAGCTTCTTCACCTCTAGGGCCAAAAACTAAATCTGCGACAGCACCTACTTTTCCATTTTCACTTTCAAAAGAACCTATCACATTTGCCATACCAATTGCAAAACCATTGCGATTTGCAAAGGAGGTATTTGGAGCGATAGCATCCTCGCCATTAGGTCCAGAAAGATTTTGTCTAAAGTATGTGTCAACACTTCCTTCTACAGTAAATTTTTTCTTTGTTGATTCTTCCTGAGCAAATAAGGAAGTGGTTGTAATGGCTAGTACTAAGAACGTAATAATGGACTTCATAAGAGTGTGGTTTTATTGTTGATTAGTTCCCAAATGTATCTTAAAATTTAGTTAAGGCTATAAATTGTGGTGTTGTTTTGTAAATTTTTATGTTTTTTTTAAAATCACCCCTAAAAAATTAGGGGTGTGGTAAATAATTTGTGATTTTGTTGTGATATGTGTTTTTGGGTTGTTGGGTTTTTAGTGCTAAATGAGTTAAATTATTAAGGATATTTTGGTCTTAGGCGGTATTCGTTGCAATGGCGATAACGTTTTCGTGGTTTTTGAGCAATTTTATTAATTTGAATATGATAAAATAACCTATGTTTTAATGAGGTTATATGAATTAAGTGGTGTCTATAATTTATTAATCGCAATAATGTGTGGTGGTTTTTGAGACTTAGATAAGTAGGATTATCTTGTGAATAAGTAATGATGGTTTCACCATAAAAATGTAGACAATGCTTAAGGATCAGGGATTATATTTAAAAGAATTTGAACACGATGCTTGTGGAGCGGGATTCATTTGTAGTTTAAAAGGAATAAAGTCAAATGACATTATTCATAAAGCACTAGAAATTCTAGAAAAACTAGAGCATCGAGGAGCTGTAAGTGCAGATGGAAGAACGGGAGATGGCGCAGGAATCCTTATAGATATACCTCACGATTATTTTCAAGCGAGCTGTGATTTTGAGTTGCCACAAGAAGGAAGTTATGCTGTGAGTAATGTGTTCCTTCCTCGTAAACAAAACCAACGAGATTACTGTATTTCGGTGTTTGAAAAGAACCTTACGGATCAAGGTATACATATTATAGGATGGAGAGATGTACCGGTAGATAAATCTATTTTGGGTGAGATTGCTCAGGTTTCAGAACCCTTTGTAAAGCAAATCTTTGTTTCGTATGACGGTGGTGATAAGAATCCCGCTTTCGCGAAAGCGCAACAAAAACCAACTCCAGAATTTGCATTTAATTTAAAATTATTTACTGCACGTAAAATTGCAGAACACACCATATATGATTCTAAGCTATCTGAAAGTTCATTCTTTTATGTGCCTAGTTTTTCTACCAAAACAATCATTTATAAGGGGCTACTAATGCCTCAAGATATTAAGGTCTATTATAAGGACTTGATGGATCCTAGGGTTGTGACACGTCTGGCACTTGTGCATCAGCGTTTTTCAACAAATACATTCCCTACATGGGATCTTGCACAGCCTTTTAGATACATGTGCCATAATGGAGAGATTAATACGTTGCGAGGGAATGTAACTCGTATGTATTCGCGAGAAGAGCTTATGGAGAGTCCGCTTTTTGGGGAGGATATCAAAGCTGTGTTACCAGTGGTAATCCCAGGTAAATCTGATAGTGCGTCTATGGATATGGTGGTAGAGCTGTTATTAATGACCGGCCGCTCACTTCCAGAGGTAATGATGATGCTCGTGCCAGAAGCGTGGGAAAAAAATAAGGAGATGTCTCCTGCAAAACGTGCTTTTTATGAATTTAACTCCTGCCTTATGGAGCCTTGGGATGGTCCAGCGTCTATTCCGTTTACAGATGGTAATTATATAGGAGCGGTACTTGATCGTAATGGATTGCGTCCATCGCGTTATTCTGTTACAAAGGATGGCTACGTGATTATGGCTTCAGAAATTGGTGTGGTAGATATTGAGCCTAGCAATGTGCAGTTCCACGGTCGTTTAGAACCAGGTAAGATGTTTCTAGTAGATATGGCGCAAGGTCGTATCATTAACGATGAGGAAATAAAAGAGGAGATTGCAACGCGTCACCCGTATCAAGAATGGCTTGATGAAAATTTAATTCACTTAAGGGACATTCCTTATAATGAGTGTCCGCTATTTTTAAATGAAGCGCCCCTCAAGGAGCGTTTGATCACCTTTGGGTACACACAAGAAGATATAAATACAATTATACTACCCATGGCAGCAAATGCTAAGGAGCCTATAGGTTCTATGGGTAATGATGCTCCTATTGCTGCGCTTTCAGAAAGATCGCAACTCATTTATAACTACTTCAAACAATTATTTGCTCAGGTTACAAACCCACCACTAGATGGTATTAGAGAAGAGTTGATTACAGATATTTCTCTAACCTTGGGAGCCGATTATAATATTTTTGACATAAATCCCGAGCATTGTAGAAAACTTAAAATTCAAAATCCAGTTATATCAAAACAAGATTTAGATAAGATAAAAAGTCTAGATGATAAAAACTTCAAAGTGGTTTCTGTGCCGATGCTATATCAGGTAGAGAGAGGTCATAACGGTCTTGAAGAAGCGCTAGAAAAACTGTTGCAAAATGTAAGCAAGCAGCTTGATGAGGGGGCAAATATTGTTATTCTATCAGATAGAAATACGTCACTTACAGAGGCACCTATACCAGCATTGCTTGCCTGCTCTTATATAAACAACGGACTAGCAACTCATAAGAAGAGATCTCAATTAAGTTTAATTATTGAATCTGCAGAGCCTAGAGAGGTGCATCATTTTGCGTTATTGTTTGGTTATGGTGCGAGTGCGATTAATCCTTATATGGTTAATGAGATTATAGAAAATCATCCAGAAGATCTTGAGCTTGCTAGTGTAGATGTAGAGGAGGCTATTCAAAATTTCAATAAAGCTGTAGGTAAGGGTGTGCTTAAGGTGATGAACAAGATTGGAATTTCTACACTTAATTCATATCGCAGTTCGCAACTATTTGAATGTATAGGTATTAGTAAAAAAGTAGTTTCAAAATATTTTCCGCGCACGGTGACTAGAATTGAGGGTGTTGGATTACACCAATTAGAAGGAGAAATAAGTAAGCGTCATACAGCTGCTTACGATAAAAAGGAAATTGCTGCAGACTTACCACTAGAAATAGGTGGTGAGTACAGATGGCGAAGAGACGGGGAGGCTCATTTATTTAATCCGCTTACGATTGCAAAACTTCAAGAATCTGTACGAAGCAATAAGCCAGTAATTTATAAGGAATATGCAGATCGTGTAAATAATCAAGCTAAACAACTAATGACTATTAGGGGCTTGTTTGAGTTTACAAACTATGATCCTATAGACATTGACGAAGTAGAGCCCTGGACGGATATTGTAAAGCGTTTTAAAACGGGAGCAATGTCTTATGGATCTATTAGTAAAGAGGCGCATGAAACACTAGCTGTAGCGATGAATCGTATAGATGGTAAATCAAATTCTGGCGAAGGAGGGGAAAATCAAGAGCGTTTTTATAAAGATGTAAACGGTGATTGGAAAAACAGTGCAATCAAGCAGGTAGCTTCTGGGCGATTTGGGGTGACCTCAAATTACCTTACAAATGCTGCAGAGATTCAAATTAAAATGGCACAAGGAGCTAAGCCTGGTGAAGGAGGACAGCTACCTGGACCTAAAGTAAATCCAGAAATTGCAAAAACACGTAATTCTACTCCTTATGTAGGATTGATTTCTCCGCCACCGCACCATGATATTTACTCGATTGAAGATCTATCACAACTTATTTATGACCTTAAATCTGCAAATAGAGAGGCACGCATTAATGTGAAGTTAGTGTCAGAAGTAGGTGTGGGAACTGTAGCCGCTGGTGTTGCAAAGGCAAAGGCAGATGTTATTTTAATATCTGGTCATGATGGCGGGACTGGTGCAACGCCACTTACTTCATTAAAACATACTGGACTTCCATGGGAGCTAGGACTCGCCGAAGCGCAGCAAACACTCGTTATGAATGATTTGCGTGGTCGTGTGAGATTAGAATGTGATGGCCAACTCAAAACAGGTAGAGACGTGGCAATTGCATGTCTTTTGGGAGCAGAGGAGTTTGGTTTTGCAACTGCACCGCTAGTGGCTTCTGGATGTATTATGATGCGTGTA
This sequence comes from Dokdonia sp. R78006, assembly GCF_042466145.1. NCBI lineage: Bacteria > Pseudomonadati > Bacteroidota > Flavobacteriia > Flavobacteriales > Flavobacteriaceae > Dokdonia > Dokdonia sp. R78006. The sequence goes on from NZ_JAXHBU010000001.1 coordinate 2,461,038, forward strand.
TGTCATTTAAATACTTGTCCTGTGGGAATTGCTACGCAAAACCCAGAGTTACGTAAGCGTTTCAAAGGAAAGCCAGAACATGTAGTTAACTTCATGTATTTCGTGGCGCAAGAGCTTCGTGAGATTATGGCAAAGCTTGGCTTCAAGACCGTAGATGAAATGGTTGGGCAAGTGCAAAAACTAGAGCGAAACACCGCTATAGATCAGTATAAAGCATTAGGTCTAGACTTGTCTCCTATATTACACAAGATTGCTGTTAAAGAAGGACAGTCCTTACGAAATACAGAGAAGCAAGATCACGATTTAGAAAAAGCATTAGATTTCAAAATTATATCTCAGGCGCACCCTGCATTATTCAGAAAAGAGAAAACCACGCTTGATCTTAAGATTACAAATGAAGACAGAGCAGTAGGAGCCATTTTAAGTAATGAGATCTCAAAAATTTATGGAGTTAATGGGCTGCCAGAAAATACATTAAAAATCAACTTTGAAGGTTCGGCTGGGCAGAGTTTTGCAGCATTTGCAACGCATGGACTAACACTTTCGGTTACTGGAAATACAAATGACTATATAGGTAAAGGACTTTCTGGAGCAAAAGTGATTGTAAAAGTACCTGTAGAGGCAACCATAATTCCTGAAGATAATGTCATTATTGGAAACGTAGCATTTTATGGTGCTACCGCTGGAGAGGCTTACATCAATGGAAAGGCTGGAGAGCGTTTTTGTGTACGTAACTCGGGAGCTAGAGCTGTTGTAGAAGGTATAGGTGATCATGGTTGTGAGTATATGACAGGAGGAGTAGCAGTGATTTTAGGAGCAGTGGGAAGAAACTTCGGAGCTGGAATGAGTGGAGGAATTGCTTATGTGTATGATGTTGATAGTTCGCTTTCGCGAAAAGCAAACTCAGAGGGCTTAAACTTCTTAAAAGTAGAAGAAACACAAGATCGTGAGGAGCTTAGACAATTGGTTGAAAACCATTACAACGCCACACAATCTCCACTAGCACAACGTTTCCTAGAAAATTGGGATGTGGAAATAGGTAATTTCACGAAAGTGTTACCAGAAGAATACCGCCAGGCTTTAATAAGACTAGAGGAAGAACAAAAATTAGCAAACTAAGAGATGGGAAAAGTAACAGGATTTTTAGAATATAAGCGCAAAGATGAGAGCTATGTAGCTCCGGAGGAACGCTTAAAAAATTACAAAGAATTTACCGTTCCACTTGAAGAGTCAGATCTTAAAAAGCAGGGAGGAAGGTGTATGGATTGCGGGATTCCATTTTGTCATTCTGGATGCCCGTTGGGTAATCTTATACCAGATTTTAATGATGCAGTGTATAAAGGTCGCTGGAAAGAGGCTGCAGGGATATTACATGCAACTAATAATTTTCCAGAATTTACAGGAAGACTTTGTCCTGCCCCATGTGAGGAGGCTTGTGTTCTTGGTATTAACGAAGACCCTGTAAGTATTGAAAATATAGAAAAAAATATAGTAGAGCGTGCTTTTGAAGAAGGATGGATTACTGCGCAACCACCTGTGAAACGTACAGGGAAATCTGTTGCTGTTATTGGTTCTGGACCTTCTGGACTTGCTACGGCACAACAGCTTAACAGAGCTGGACATGCGGTGACTGTTTTTGAAAGGGATGCAAAAGTGGGCGGATTACTACGTTATGGAATTCCAGATTTTAAGATGGAAAAAAATGTAATAGATCGTCGTCTTGAGGTCCTTGAAGAAGAAGGAATCACCTTTAAAACAAATGCGCATGTGGGTAATAACATAAGTGTAGAGGCGCTCCAAGATGAGTACGATGCTATTGTACTGTGCGGAGGAGCAACCATAAGAAGATCCATACCAATTAAGGGTGCACATCTTAAAGGAGTGTATCAAGCAATGGATTTTTTAAAGCAAAATAACGAGCGTCAAGATGGTCTAAATGATTGGGAAGAAGAAATTGTAGCAACCGGTAAAAACGTTGTTGTAATAGGAGGTGGAGATACAGGTTCTGATTGTATAGGCACGAGTAATAGGCAAGGAGCAAGTAGTGTGACTAACTTTGAGATTCTTAATAAGCCTACTGTAGGGCGACCTACAGAACAGCCTTGGCCATATTATCCTATGCGACTACGCACAAGTTCTTCGCATAAAGAAGGAGTTGATCGTGTGTTTAGTATATCAACCAAAGAATTTGTGGGTGACGCTGCAGGAAATCTTACGGGATTAATTACCGCAGAAGTGGAGTGGATTACTCATGAAAGTGGAAGACGAGAGTTAAAAGAAGTTCCTAATTCAGAAAAAGAATGGGAATGTGATATGGCATTTCTAGCATTAGGTTTCACCGGTCCAGAAAAAACATTAATTGACCAATTACATCTCGATACAGATTTGAGAGGTAACATTAAGGCAACTGATTATAGTACTAATGTCTCGGGTGTATTTGCAGCAGGTGATATGCGTAGGGGGCAATCCCTTATCGTCTGGGCAATTTCTGAAGGACGTCAAGCAGCACATCACGTAGATAAGTTTTTAATGGGAAGTTCTGAGCTTCCATTAAAAGATGAGGATAGCGATTTGCCTAGACGTTAACTATTTGTGATGTTAATTGTATATTGACATTTCTAACAATAGAAGTAGTATCATGAAAATTCAAAAAAGTTCAAAAGGAGAATGGGTATCAACTTTTGGAGGAGTGCTTGTTGTAATAGGAATCATGTGTATGGTTTTTGAGGCCAGTAGTTATTTTATTTTTGGATTTCTCATAGCGGGTATTCTTGTTACGAGTGTTGGAGTGGTCAATTCACTTAAGAGTGGTGTCGCAAAAAAGAAAATAGAAAAAGAGAATTAAATTTGACTATAACAGTAAAAATAACAAAGCCTCTACATGAAAATGTAGAGGCTTTGTTATTATAATCAATTCAAGATAGAAGTTACACAGATAGCTTCTTTCCTAAATCTTCTACGTATTTTCTAAACTGCTTGTCTGTGCTGGCAAGGTTATCTACCGTTTTACAAGCGTGTAATACGGTTGCGTGATCGCGTTGTCCTATTTGAGAACCTATACTTGCAAGTGATGCCTTTGTAAGCTTCTTTGCAAAGAACATAGCGAGCTGTCTCGCTTGTACAATGTGACGTTTACGAGTTTTAGACTGTAGTGTCTCTACATCCATCTGGAAGTAATCTGATACAATCTTTTGTATGTAATCTATAGATACTTCGCGCTTCGTATGCTTCACGTAGTTGTCTACAATCTTCTTAGCTAAATCTAATGTGATTTCTTTCTTATTGAAAGAAGAGTGAGCAATAAGTGATATAATAGCACCTTCTAGCTCTCTTACATTTGTCTTGATGTTATTTGCAAGAAATTCTACAATCTCTTCTGGCATCTCAACACCATCTTGATATAGCTTTTGCTTTATGATGGCTATACGCGTTTCAAAGCTTGGGTGTTGTAGCTCTGCACTTAATCCCCATTTAAAACGAGAAAGAAGGCGTTGCTCGATGTCTTGCATATCAACCGGCGCCTTATCTGAGGTAAGAATTACTTGCTTACCATTCTGATGTAGGTGATTAAAGATATGGAAGAACACATCTTGAGTTCCTGCTTTACCACTTAGTAATTGAATATCATCTACAATAAGAACATCAATAACTTGATAGAAATGTATAAAGTCATTTCTGTTGTTCTTTTTTACAGACTCAATATACTGTTGTGTAAACTTCTCAGCAGATATGTATAAAACAGTCTTTGCTGGATATTTATCTTTTATTTGAACACCTATAGCGTGTGCAAGGTGAGTTTTTCCTAAACCTACACCGCCAAAAACGAGTAGTGGATTAAATGATGTTCCTCCAGGTTTATTTGCAACTGCCATTCCTGCAGAACGTGCAAGACGGTTAGAGTCGCCTTCAAGGAAGTTATCAAAGTTATAATTAGGATTGAGCTGTGATTCAATTTGTAAATTTCTGATACCAGGAATTACAAAAGGATTTTTAAGCTCTGGGTTCTTGTTTTTAAATGGAGCATCAACATCTTGAGATTTCATAGTGCTACGATTTGCACTAGGAATCTTTTCAGTAAACGGTTGATTGTTTCCGTAAGTGTTTTCCATTCTGATTACATAAACCAGTTTGGCATTTTCACCTAGTACTTTGTTAAGCGCAACTTTAAGAAGTTTAACATAGTGCTCTTCTAGCCATTCATAAAAGAACTTACTAGGCACTTGTATGCTTAATGCGTTATCTGTGAGCTTGACCGCTTTAATCGGTTCAAACCACGTCTTGTATGCCTGGGGTGTAATATTGTCTTTAATAAAAGAGAGACAATTATCCCATACAGATTGCGCAGTTAGAGTCATTCGTTGAGTTAAATTATTGGTTGTTTTTTAGTACAGAATGCCTTTTAAAAGGATTATCGTATTGTTGATAAGGCCCCCTTTAAAAGCTAAGCAAATATGTGAACAAAAAAAGTAATAAAAAAACTAGTAGAGGGTTGTTTTTTTGCAAATTTTGTTGCATCATATATCAGATTTAAAATTACAAAAAATTAGACCTCTCTACTGTGAAAAACCATATTACTTTTGTTAAAGTTCGCTACTCAGAAACCGACCAGATGGGCTTTGTGCACCATAGTAACTACGCTCAATATCTTGAAATTGCGAGACTTGAATGGCTAGAACAGCTTGGAATTTCATATAAATGGATGGAAGAAAATGGAGTTATGCTACCGGTATATAATTTAAATACGACCTTTAAAAAATCTGCACTTTTCGATGATCGCCTTAAAATAGAAACTTCACTTAGGAATATTCCTACGGTGCGTATTATGTTCGATTATAAAGTTTATAACCAAAAGGAAGAGTTATTAACAGTGGCAAGTACAGAATTGATCTTTATGAATACTAAAACTGGGAGACCTATGAGGTGCCCAAAATACATTTTAGAGAAGCTCTAATTAATCTTCTTTTAGAAGGTTAATTCCATAGACTTCATTAAAAGCCTCAATCACCTTTTCAGACTCTTTTCTGCGTATGGCGAGATGGAAGACGCAGTCCATTTCCATTTTTTGCTCGATAATGGTCACCTTATGATCATTTATTAAGCGCATTGCTTTGTTGAGTAGGGGATATTCAAATTGTACTGAGAAAGGAATATCAATTGTTTTCTTTACAATACGAGCATTCTCAAGTGCGAGTTGTGCACCCGTTCTATAAGCATTGATTAGACCACCTACACCTAATTTTGTTCCACCAAAATATCTTACAACCACCACAAGTACATTTGTAACATCAAAAGATTGTAGCTGTCCATAAATAGGAGCACCCGCACTATTAGAAGGCTCGCCATCGTCATTTGCACGGTATTGTTCGTATTCCTTACCTAACACATAAGCATAGCACCAGTGTCTGGCTTGGTAGTGCTGTTTTTTTAAGGCGTCTATATGCTCCTTGACTTCTTCCTCTGTGGTAACGGGGAATGCATAGCCAAAGAATTTGCTATTACGATCCTTGAAGAGTGTCTCCTCAGAAGGTGATAAAATGGTGTTATAAGTGTCTTTGTTTTCGATATTATAATTTTTTTAGGTACGCTTTCGCGAAAGCGTAATCACACTACTCTTTACTCTTTTTTACATATTTCAACACTAAGAAGTTCTGAGCATTGGGTTCAAAACCTGAAATGGTCTTCTGTGTAAATCGCACTACTTCGTCATAATAAAGCGGAATGATAGGGGATTGCTCTATAATAAGAGAGTCCATTTTTATGTAGTACTGTTTGCGTTCATTAATATCTGTAATACTTAAGCTTTTCTCGTAAAGACTGTCAAATGTGGCACTTTTAAAGTGTGTGTAGTTAGGTCCGTTAGGAGTGAAGTTTTTACTGTAAAATAGACTCAAGTAATTTTCGGCATCTGGATAATCTGCTATCCAACTAGCACGGAAAGCGTCTAGCTCACCACTACTTTTCATCTGACGTAAGGTAGATGGAGGCATCACATCAATTTGTACATCCAGTCCTACTTTTTGTAGCTCCCGTTGAATGTACTCACATATATCAAGATACTGACTATTTGTACCGATAGTGAGTTGTGGTGACTGGTCTCCAGTTTGTGCGGTGTACTGAGCTACAAGTTCTTTAGCAAGTGTAGGATTGTAATTATAACCTTCTATCTCATTAAAACCTGGAAGCCCCTTGGGGATAAAACCGTTTACAGCAGGCTTTCCTATCCCATTGCGCAGATAGGTGATCATTTTCTCACGATCAAAACCGTAGTTCACTGCCTTGCGTAATAAAGTAGATTGCACTTCTGGAGTGTTACTATCTAGATAGAAACCTATATACTCAGTGTTGAGCCATGGCACTTTTTCAAAATTTACTTGATCTTCATACTTCTCGCGTAGCGTTCCAGAGGCAGTGAGTATCTCGTCTTTATAAGAAGGATCAAGACTATTTAAAAAATCAATATTACCTTGAGCAAACTGTAAAAATTCGCTTTGCTTGTCTGGCAAAAATGTAATGGCAACCGCCTCTAAGTAAGGAAGACTATTTCCAGCAGCATCTTTCTCATAATATAATTCGTTTTTACGAAGTACGAGTTTCACGCCTTCTTCCCAACGTTTAAATTTAAACGGACCAGTACCTATAGGGTTTGACCTAAATTCGTTTCCATAAAAAGTAGTCACTTCCTTAGGTACAACAGAGCAGTATCTCATGCTAAGCAATCCTAAATAGGCTGGAAAAGGCTGCTTTAATTTTACTGTAAAAGTACTGTCATTTTCTGCCTTATAATGTTCCACATTACTAAGTACCCAACTTCCAGGTGATGCGATAGCTGGATCTGTAAGTCTATCAAAGGAATATACAAAGTCACTTGCAACCACATTCCTTGTGCTATCTACAGTATTAAAAGCTTCATGTTTGTGAAACTTTACATCATCACGTAGCGTGAAAGAGTAGTAGAGGGCATCTTCAGAAATTATCCAAGACTTAGCAATATCTGGCTGCACATTAAGATCATTGTCTAATTGTACAAGTCCATTAAATAATTGATTCACCGGCCAGATAATAGGCGGATTACGAGCAAAAGCAGGATCTAATGTTGAAATCTGGTATTGCTCGTTGTATCTAAAAACCTCATGATCTCGATCAGTGTTTGTAGTGTTTGAACAACCTATTACAAATAGACTTAAAAGCACGACAACAAGCCATGCAGCTGCTGTCCATGTGCTAGATTTTCTTAAAAAGATATTGTTATGATACAATAGGGAAGTGCTTCAATGGTGATATTAATTATTGCGTTCTTATTTCTCCCATTCTGTGTGGAAGATTCCCTCGCGGTCTAATCTTTCGTAGGTGTGAGATCCAAAATAATCTCGTTGTGCCTGGATAAGATTAAGTGGTAATCTCGTAGAAGTATATGCGTCAAAATACGTTAACGAGTTTGATACTCCAGGAAGCGGGATTCCATTAACAGCTCCATAAGCAACAAGTTCTCTAGCCGAGTCCACAGTGCTTTGTATTTTTTTAATAAACGATGGAGATAACAATAGATTAGGTAGCTCTGTATCTTCTGTAAATGCATCTGTGATATCTGCAAGGAGCTTTGCTCTTATGATACATCCAGCTCTCCATATTTTTGCAATTACTGCAATATCGAGGTCATATCCATATTCCTTAGATGCGTCTGCTAGCTGATGCAAACCTTGAGCATAAGTAATAATGTAAGAGAAGTAAAGCGCTTCTTCTGTAAGCTTAGTCAGCTTTGCTTTATCCATCGCTGCCACTTCTGGGCGATCGTATAGAGAATCTGCAATGGTGCGCTCATCTTTAAGTGCAGAGATTTCTCTCATACTCACAGCAATATCAATAGAGGGTACGGGAATACCAAGATCCATCGCATTTTGCGAAGTCCATTTTCCTGTGCCTTTCTGTTTTGCTTTATCAAGAATCTGGTCTACAAGGTCACCACTAGTAAGAGTGTCCTTTTCGGCAAAAATTTCTGATGTAATTTCCACTAAGAAAGACTGTAAACGTCCTTCATTCCATGATTTATAGGTTTCGTGAAGTTCTTGATTAGATAAGTTTCCTGCCTTTTTAAGCACGTCGTATATCTCAGAAGTGAGTTGCATGAGTCCGTATTCAATACCATTGTGCACCATTTTTACATAGTTTCCAGCAGATTTAGGTCCTAAGTAAGCAACACAAGGTTCTCCATTATATTTGGCAGATACTGCTTCAAAGATGGGTTGAACCGCTGCATATCCTGGCTTTGATCCTCCGGGCATGATACTAGGTCCTATACGTGCGCCTTTTGCTCCTCCAGAAACTCCTGCTCCAAAAAAGTGAATTCCTTTTTCAGATAAGTAAGCTTCTCTTCGGTCGGTATCGGTAAAGAAAGAGTTTCCTCCGTCTATGATGATATCTCCTTTATCTAAGTGTGGTAGTAAACTTTCTATGACGATGTCTACTACTTTACCTGCGGGTACTAGTAGCATGATTTTACGTGGGGATGATAACGCTTTCGCGAAAGCGGATACATCTACCGTCGCATCTACGCGTTTTGGGTCACCGCCTTCTTCTATAAGTGCTTGCACTTTTTCTGGGTCAAGGTCATTGCCCATCGCGCTAAAGCCATTATCGGCTACATTTAATATAAAGTTGCGTCCCATTACGCCCAGTCCAACCAAGCCAAAATCGTAAGAATTTTTCATAAGTAAAGTTTCATTCCCCACAAATATGCTCAGAAAAGCAGCTCAAAATTATCAGTGGGCATTGCTCTTCAAAAATAGTGGAAAAATAATTGTTTTTGTGAGTAAGTGGTAGGTAAGTCGGTTGGGAATGGACGAAAGTTTCAATACTTTTGAAGCACCTTAAATAAGTTATTCATATGCGCAAGACAGAGAATCAGTTATTAGTCATTTTTGGCGCCTCGGGTGACCTCACTGCTCGAAAATTAGTTCCTGCTCTATATAAATTATATAAAGATAAACACCTACCTAAGCATTTTGCTGTGCTTGGTGTGGCGCGTAGTTTTATGACCGATGAGGAGTTTAGAAAACGCGTAGCGCTAGAAAGCAAATATCTAGACGATAGTGAGGAGTTTATAGCCGCATTTTCTGAGAAGTTATTTTATGAAGATCTCCATAAAAAATATGATGTAGATTACCGTGAGCTTAATGAGCGCATACAAGATATCAACACGACATACCAGTGTGATAATAATATCATCTTTTATTTATCTACACCGCCTAGTTTATTTGAAGCCATTGCAAAGAATCTTACAGCAAAAGGACTTAATGATGAGCGTCTAGGTTGGAAACGACTTATAGTAGAAAAACCTTTTGGCTACAGTCTTGAGACTGCAAAGTCACTTAACGAGGGATTACACAGATATTTTAAAGAATCGCAGATTTATAGAATAGACCATTACTTAGGTAAAGAGACTGTTCAAAACATACTTGTCACTCGATTTGCAAATAGCATTTTTGAACCTTTATGGAATCGTGATTACATAGACCACGTTGAGATCACAAATGCAGAGAGTGGAGGCGTAGAGTCTCGTGGTGGTTATTATGATAAGTCTGGAGCATTGCGAGATATGTTTCAAAGTCACTTATTACAGCTTGTTGCATTAATAGTAATGGAACCGCCATTAAGTGCAGATCCAGAAGAAATACGTAACGAAAAATTAAAAGCACTCAAGTCATTGCGATTAATGACAGACCCAGAGGTGCTTGATAAAAATACCATACGCGGGCAATATTTAAGCAGTGAGATAGATGGCGAGCGTGTAAATAGCTATCGCGAGGAAGAAGATGTAGACCCAGATAGTATTACAGAAACCTATGCTGCGGTTAAGTTTTTTGTAGACAACTGGCGCTGGGCAGATGTTCCTTTTTATGTGCGTACGGCAAAACGTATGCCTACTAAGGTTACAGAAGTTGTGATACACTTCAAGTCACCGCACCACCAGATCTTTAAAAACTCAGACATTAATAAGGATAATAAACTCATCATACGTATTCAACCTGATGAGGGTATCTTAGTAAAGTTTGGTGTGAAAGTTCCAGGACAAGGGTTTAAGGTAGAACGTGGTAATCTTGATTTTTACTACTCTAGCTTAGGTGATACAGATATTATGGAGGCTTACGAACGTCTATTGCTTGATGCAATGCAAGGTGATGCTACTTTATATTCTCGTGCAGACGAGGTAGAAGCAGCATGGAGATTTACAGATCCTATACTTGAATATTGGACAAGTCGTGATGTAAAGATGTATGGTTATGCAGCAGGAGTCTGGGGACCAGAATTTGCAGATGATCTTATAGAAGGTCGTGGCGGCTGGCGTAATCCAGGAGCACATCTAGCAGATGATCCAGGATACTGTGTGATAGAATAACAATATTGAGTTTTACCCATATTAACTAGCTTCTGCAGTTGCAGTTATAGAATAGAAAACAATGACACTACATATATCAAAAACAAAGCAAGAAGTAGCTCAAGATTTTGCTACTTATTTAATGGAAGCTGCAAGCGGTAAAGAACGTTTTACTGTAGCACTATCTGGAGGAAGCACTCCTAAGATTGTTTTTGACCTACTTGCAGAGAAGCATAAAGATACAGACTGGTCTAAGTTTCAGTTTTACTGGGGAGATGAGCGTTGTGTTGCTCCTACAGATGAGCAAAGCAATTACAAAATGACAGTCGATCATCTGTTTTCAAAAATTAATATCCCTGCGGAAAATATACATCGCATCCTTGGCGAAAATAATCCAGAAGCAGAAGCTATACGCTATGCAGAGGTTTTAGAAAGTACGCTCGCTTCAGAAAATGAGGTGCCTCAATTTGATTTAGTCATATTAGGTATGGGAGATGATGGTCACACTGCATCTATATTTCCTCATGAGATAGAGTTGTGGGACTCATCAAACTGGTGCGAAGTCGCTACACATCCAGAATCTGGACAACAACGCGTGAGTATTACGGGCGATATCATCAATAATGCGCAAGCCGTAGCTTTTTTAGTTACTGGAGCTTCAAAAGAAGAAAAGGTAGTCACTATCATTAATCAAGAAGAAGATTTTAGAGATTATCCAGCAAGTCTTGTTTCACCACTCTCTGGAGAACTTCATTGGTTTATGGACGAAGATGCAGCAAGTGGTTTAGATCAATAAATTTACTCTTAAAAAATAATATGTTGTCGTAATTTATATCTTATGAAAGTAGCTAGTTGTATTGTCTTTTTTCTTTTTGCGATAACAATACACGCTCAAGATGTAATTACAGGAACACTACTAGCTACACAAGACGGTCTTGCCATCGAGAATGCCTCTGTCTATTTTAATAATACCACAATTGGCGCTATATCTAATGCGCAAGGAGATTTCAAAATCACTAGAGATAATGCGATACAAACCGAACTTATTATAAGTGTTTTAGGTTTTGAGACGCTTATTATCCCCCACAATCAACTAGGCTCTTTAGGAACGCTTTACCTCAAGGAAAGTATCGATTCACTAGATGAGGTAATATTAGATGATGATACATGGTCAAGAGAACGTAAAATGAGGGCTTTTAAAAAGCACTTTATAGGTTCTGTATTAAATACAAAGGATGTCAAGATTCTTAATGAGAAAGATATCCGGTTGAGATATAGTGCTACTAACGGAATGCTATATGCAGACAGCAATGTGCCTATTAGGATTAGAAATAAAAACTTAGGGTATCTCGTATCTTATGATCTCATGGACTTTGAGGTTACTTATGAGAAAAGTCTCAACGGATTTAATATGGCGAGCAAGTCCTATTTTGTGGGTACTGTGTTTTTTGAAAATATTAAAGAAAAAACGAGACGTAAGATTTTAAAAAATAGAACTGCAGAATATAAGGGCTCACTACTTCACTTTTTAAGAGCGCTACGCGATCATAAATTAGTAGAAGAAAAGTATAGAGTTTTTCTAGGCAGTTATGAGACTGCTCCGTATGCGCCTTTTAAAATAATTGCTATAGATAAAGGGCATGAAGTAACCCTTCTTGAAGAAGATATCCAGATTCTTTATAACCAAGACGAGCAATCAAAACTTGAAGCTACAGCTTCATTTTTTATTGATTCATTCGGAAATCACAGTCCTGTTGATGTATTGTATACAGGAGGTGCGATGGCAGCACGTAAGGTAGGAGCAATGCTACCTCTCACGTTTGAACTAGCAGAAGAATAGTATGCTAATTTTTCATCTTTTCGCTTAGATTTATATTTAAAAATTACGCTTTCGCGAAAGCGTACTAATCTTCACACAGCACCACTTAATATAGTATTTTTGCAATCTTAAATTTATATTATGATTGCAGTAGATAACCTTGCCGTTGAGTTTAGCGGAGACACACTTTTTGCAGATGTTTCTTTCTCTATTAATGAGAATGATAAAATTGCCCTCATGGGTAAAAACGGAGCTGGTAAGTCTACCATGATGAAAATTATCGCAGGAGCGCTAAAACCTACTCGCGGTAATGTTCGAACTCCAAAGGATGCAGTCATAGCATATTTACCACAGCACTTACTTACAGATGATGATTGTACGGTAATGGAGGAGGCTTCTAAGGCGTTTTCTACTGTTTTTACAATGAAGGAGGAGATGGCTCGTCTTAACAAGGAGCTTGAAACTCGCACAGATTATGAGTCTAAGGAATATATGGACATCATCACTAAGGTGACAGATCTTGGCGAGAAGTTTTATGCGATTGAGGAGGTAAATTATGAAGAGGAAGTTGAAAAAGCATTAAAAGGTCTTGGTTTTAAACGCGAAGATTTTACAAGACCTACTAGCGAATTTTCTGGAGGATGGCGCATGCGTATTGAGCTAGCCAAAATCTTACTACAAAAACCAGATCTTATCTTACTGGATGAGCCTACAAACCACGTAGATATTGAGTCTGTGATATGGTTAGAGGATTTCTTGTTGAATAAGGCAAAGGCAGTGGTTGTGATCTCTCACGATAAGGCGTTTATTGATAATATTACAAATCGTACGATAGAGGTGACGATGGGACGCATTTACGATTACAAAGCAAATTACTCGCACTATCTTGAGCTACGTGCAGATCGTCGTACGCATCAAATCAAAGCCTACCAAGAGCAGCAAAAGTTTATTGCAGATAACCAAGCCTTTATAGATCGTTTTAAAGGAACATATAGTAAAACAAATCAAGTCTCTTCTCGTGAGCGTATGCTAGAAAAGCTTACCATCATTGAGATTGATGAGGTAGATAACTCGGCACTAGCATTGAGATTTCCACCGGCGCCTAGGTCTGGAGATTTTCCTGTAAAAGTGAAAGATCTTACTAAGAAGTATGACAATCATACGGTCTTTAGTAGTGCAAATATGGATATCGCTCGAGGCGAAAAAGTGAGCTTTGTAGGTAGAAATGGCGAGGGAAAATCGACGATGATTAAAGCCATTCTTGGCGAAATCGAGGTAGAAGGTGCTTGCGAACTAGGACATAACGTAAAAGTGGGTTATTTCGCCCAAAATCAGGCTGCTTTATTAGATCCAGATCTTACCGTTTTCCAAACGGTAGATGAGGTTGCCAAAGGCGATATGCGCACGCAGATTAAAAATATATTAGGTCGCTTTATGTTTTCTGGAGATAATCTAGATAAAAAGGTAAGTGTACTTTCTGGAGGAGAAAAAACACGACTAGCAATGGTGAAGTTGCTTCTTGATCCAGTAAACTTATTAATACTGGATGAGCCTACAAACCACCTAGATATTAAGTCTAAAGATGTTTTAAAAGAAGCACTACAAACCTTTGATGGAACACTTATCCTTGTTTCTCACGATCGTGATTTTTTACAAGGACTATCTAAAAAGGTATTCGAATTTAAGGAGAAGCGAGTTATTGAACACTTTGAAAGCATTGACGATTTCTTAAAAAGAAACCGTATTGAAAATCTTAAGGAAATAGATTTAATAAAGTCTTAAGTCACTCTAGGCAACGAGCGACTTAAGACCTGATTTTAATACATCGTATTTGGGTTTGCAGATGTTTTTGGAATTTGCTGGATAGCATCCCAGTGTTCTACGATTTTTCCGTTGGTGTCAAATCTAAAAAAGTCCATCGTGATGTATTGATCATCGTCTGGCCATATTTGATGCGTGTGTAAGGAAACAAGGTCACCCTCGGCAATGGCGCGTACAAAGTTAATTGACTTTTCTGGATACTCAGCCTGCATTCTTTCAAAGTAGGAAATGAATCCTTCGGTTCCATTTTCGACGTCGGGATTGTGCTGTATATATTCATCACCTACGTATAAAGAAACCGCCTCTCGCGGATTTCCCTCATATGCCATTTTGTAAAAAGCGATGGCATTTTCTTTCATGGTTTCGGTTTTAGACATGATGTGGTTTTTAAAGATTAAACTGATTACCGTCATTTACTTCCACCCAATATCCATCTGGATCTTGGAAGTAGAGTTGGCGTACCTTATCAGGACGTGTTGAAATTTGGCTAGCACTTCCTGGCCAGTCATAGTAGTTGAGGTTTCTTTTTTCTATGCTTTCGCGAAAGCGGTCAAAATCACCTACAGCAAGTGCAATGTGAACTCCTTTAGGTATTTTCTTATCAAGGCTATCTACTTCAATGATATGTAATTCTTGCGATGATCCTAGTCTAAACCATCTTATATGCGGCTGCTCTGTACCATCCTTAATTTCCTTCAAACCAAAGACCTCTTGATAAAAAGCGACACTTTGATCTAAATCTGCAACATTTATGGCATAATGATCTATCGCAACTTGAAATCCTGACGCTGAGTCTAGATTAGTGGGTGTTGTTCTTGTTTTTTCTACACAAGAGTAAAAGCATAACGCAGTAACTACAATAGCTACTGCGTTTGTAAATAATTTGTTAGCCATCATTATTTCCCTTGGTTTACTGGAGGTGGCCCTGCTGGTACAATCGCTTCGTACACGGCATCGCCTTTACGTTCTTTATATTCTGCTTTGACTTCTTTTACAAGCGTAGGATCTTCAAAAAGATCAAGCATCGTCATACTCATTGCTTTACTGGCATATGTCATTCCTTTGTGACCAATAGACATCCCGCCACAAGCAACGACAGCCCATGAGTGCCACGGTGTATCCTTAGGAGCAGTGGTAACGCCAAGGTTAATGTTTGCAACATTCCAGCTCACATCACCTACGTCTGTACTACCGCCACCTGGATTTTCTCTAGTCGCTTCAAGTGGTTTGATAGCACTATCCATTCCTACTTGAGGCTTTCCAGTTACTTCTTGAATTTTTTTACCAAAGGCAATTTCTTCTGGCGTATAATTTATAGGCCCTAGAAGCTCAAGATTGTTTTGCATTACTGCTCCACCAGTTCTATTGACGAGTACTTCATAAATCCCAGAAATAAGAGACACTTTATAATCTACATCGGCAAGGATGGCTGCGCCTTCTACCATTTCTTGTAAGCGTTCATACACGGGCATCATACCTTTGCGTTCTGTGTCGCGCACGCGCATCCAGAGACGCGAGTAATCTGGTACTACATTTACTACTTGACCACCATCTTGTATGTGGTAGTGCATTCGTACGGTAGGTTTTACGTGCTCACGATAATAGTTTACACCTGTTGTATAAATTTCAAGTGCATCAGAGGCAGAGCGTCCATTCCATGGATCTGCACTTGCATGTGCTGCTTGACCAAAGAATTCTATTTTAAAATCTACAAGCGCAAGAGAGCTTTGTACATCTGCTTTCATTTCTGCTGCTGGATGCCAAGAAATATTTACATCTACATCATCCCAAAGACCTTCACGCACCATCCATATTTTCCCAAAGAACTTTTCTTCAGATGGTGTTCCCATAAATTTTACGGTTCCTTTGATTTTTCCGGCTTCTATTTGTTCTTTTATGGCAATGGCAGCACCTAAACTCGCTGCGCCAAACATATTATGACCACAGCCATGACCAGGCTCGCCTTCGTTAAGCGGATTCTTTGTTGGCTCTGTCTTTTGAGAAAGTCCTGGCAGTGCATCAAACTCTCCCAAAACACTAATTACAGGGCTTCCAGATCCATACGTAGCAACAAAAGCTGTAGGCATTCCTGCAACGCCACGATCTACTTTAAATCCATTTTTCTCAGCATAACTGGCTAGAATTTCAGCCGACTGGGTTTCTTCAAAAGCAGTCTCGGCGATAGACCATATTTCATCAGAAATGCGGATGAGTTCTTTTTCATGTTTTTCAACAGAGGCAATTACTGCTTGTTTGTTTTTTGATAGTTTTTGAGCAGAGACGCTTAGCGTGATCATACTCAAAACGTAGAGGAGTGTCAATTTTTTCATTAAAGTCTAACATTTTGGTTGGTAGCTTCTAAGATACACAAAATCAAAACTCCAGAAAATGATATCGTTACGACAGGTTAGTGTTTATCACTCCATACCATAATACTGCAGCCCACGCCCAACATATAAGAGTGTATATCACTCTCAGAATATGTACAGAATGTAGTTTGCTGCGTAGAAAGTGCCAAGCAAGTCCAGCCCAGATAAAGCCAAAAGACCAAAACATCCCAACACCTATAGTTGCTGGCCATACCCAATCGCCTGTCCAGTCATTGAGAGTAGGATAGGAGGTAAAAAAGAATGAAACGGGATAATAGAGCAATGCACCTAGAATTCCCATACTAAAGAGTCCCATAGGAAGTATTGCTACAAAAGCTATAATAGAGAATCTAGTAGTGTATGATAAGGACTTCCAGAAGGCGAGTATGGATGCTAGCATGGTTGATTGTTAGCTACTAATATATGAAAAGTAGGCTTTCGCGAAAGAATAATGAAAGAAGGTTACGGTAACATGCTAGAATTATTTGCAGTTATGTTTAATCCTTTTAAGGAAGCCATTACTTGTTATAAGGGTAAACCTAAATTATTTAAAGTTTGAAATTAGCTTAGCTCTAGCAGGGTTGGAGTACGGATATTTAGTCTAACGGATGTTTTATTTCAAAGTACTTTCAAAAACTCCTATATATTCTAAAATCTCAGTTGATTTTAATTTAGATTTTTGACTATTTATTCCCTTTTCAAATATTAAAACAAGTACTTTCTTGTCTAGTTCTGTTTTTAAATGTTTTATGCTTTCTGGGTTTTGTATCACTCCATATAGATATTCAAATTTGTTACCCTCAGTAATTGTTTCAATAAAATCTCCATCCAAATAACAGTTTAAATCAGATTTCATTTTCCATTTTGGATTACTATTTTCCCATATTTCGTAATCTCTATCAGATACAGATTCATCAGGTTCAGGTTCCCAATATGATTCAGTATAAGATGTCGCGTCTTTTCTAGTTTTAAACTCTCCTAAAAAAACGTGTACTTTCATATTTTTGATATTTTTCTCAAATTTATGTACAATAGCCCATGATATAAAAGAAATACAATTCCTAATAGCTAAAGGAATTCCTGATTCTCTTCAACGTCTAGTCTCGTTTATTCGATCAAAATATACAATGAATTGGCATAGAGAGCGTAGCGTTCAAAAAGGTGTTTGCAACAAGCACATTTTCGCGAAAGCGAAAAGAATGCTATACGATACCACCATTTGTGTATAGCACTTGGCTAGACACCCATTTTGAGTCATCGCTTACCATAAAGAGAACCGCTTTTGCAATATCTTCTGGTTGTGCAAGTCTGTTAAATGGGGATTTACTTTTAAGTTGCTCTATAAAGTCGGCAGATTTGCCTTCTAGAAATAAATCGGTTTCTGTTGGGCCAGGAGCAATACAGTTTACAGAAATTCCGCGTCCTATCTCTTGACTTACCACTCGCGTCATTTGCTCAACAGCTGCTTTGGTTGCTGAGTAAATAGCGTAGCTAGGAAGCATCATTTTTGTAGTACTGGATGAAAAATTAAGGATAGTTCCGTTGTCAGAAAGGTCGTGGTATGCGCGTTGCATTGTGTTAAATACACCTCTCACATTTACATCAAATTGTGATGTAAAATCATCTTGCTCAATAAGTTGAAAAGGCTTGTTTTTCATGATACCTGCACAGTTGATAAGCACATCTACTTTGCCGTAATGAGCAATGGTTTTATCAAATAACACCTGTACATCTTCTGGATTACTTACATCTGCTTTTATAGCAATCGCATCACCGCCGTTCTCTTTGATAGTTTCTAATGTTTTAGAAGCCTCTTTGTCGCTTGATGCATAATTAATGACCACTTTTGCGCCATGTGCTGCAAGTAGTTTTGCTGTCGCGCTGCCTATACCTTTTGACGAACCTGTGATGAGTATTACTTTATTTAGTGAATTAGTCATGGTTTTCGGTTTTAAGTGTGTAGGTATTAAGAAGTTGGTACACAGCAATTATAAGCAAAGCTATGGCAATATATACGAGCATCATTTTAGGCTCGGGACGTATTAAATATTCTGTGAGTAGTCCACCTAGCATTGTTCCCGTTAGTAGTAAATATCCTAAAATATGAGTAACCTCTCTTTTTCTTGTAAGCGTAAGCGAGAGAATAAGTAGTATAGCCGTTATTAACTCTACAAACCCCGTCACGTATCGCGCGATGTTGTTTGGGATTCCTATTACCTCATTAAAATTAGAAAAACCTTTAACGCTTTGCTCAAGGCTTATCAGTTTTGGTAATGCAAAATAACCGATGGCTAGTATGGTTATAATCGTGAGTATATTTGCTATGGTTGTTGTTTTCATAATAATTTTTGAAACAAATCTCTAGTAAGTACGAGACGCGTCAAAAGTAATTATGTGTTCTTTATGAAAATTTTAGCAGCGTTGTTAAACCTATATTCTTTTTGTAAGGTTTTTTGAAATTTGCTGTTTGTGTCGTTACGCTTTCGCGAAAGCATACTAAGCCACCGCCTCCTTATACGTCTTTAAACAACGCTCTCTAGCTTCTTTATGATCTACCATTTTCTCAGGATACTTATCTGTGTCATGCTCTGGAATCCACTTTGAGATGTATTCTTTTTGCTTGTCAAATTTATCCACCTGCGTCATAGGATTAAATATGCGGAAGTAAGGTGCTGCATCCACACCAGAACCTGCTGCCCATTGCCAGTTTCCTACGTTTGAACTCATGTCGTAATCCAGTAGTTTTTCGGCAAAATAAGTTTCTCCCCACCTCCAGTCAATAAGTAAGTGCTTACATAAAAAGCTCGCCACCAGCATACGCACTCTATTGTGCATGTATCCCGTAGTGTTTAGCTCGCGCATACCTGCATCTACTAGTAGATAACCAGTCTCGCCATTTTTCCACTTCTCAAATTCTTCTTCGTTATTACGCCAGTCTATACGGTCATATTTTGATCTGAAGGCTTTATCCTTTGTATGTGGGAAGTGATACAGAATTTGCATAAAAAACTCCCTCCATATGAGTTCGCTCCAGAAAATCTCATTAGTTTCTGCGATGGCTTTTTTCATCATTTTACGCACACTCATCGTCCCAAAACGCAAGTGCGGCCCTAAATGTGAGGTGCCATCTTGTGCAGGAAAGTTGCGTGTATCTTCATAATTCTGGATAAGAGTAGGAGTGACGTCATACTCAGGAACCTCAATAGATGATTTTTCAAACCCCATGTCTGATAAACTTAGATTAGGCAGGCGACTGTGTTCTATAAGATTGTTGAGATGTTGGGAAGTGTAGTGTATGGTAAGATCTTTAACAGCATCAAAGCGTTCTTTCCATTTGTTCTTAAACGGTGTGTAGACTACGTATGGATCGCCATCGCCTTTAACCACCTCGTCTTTTTCAAAAATCACTTGATCTTTAAAGGTTTTGAATTCAATATCATTTTCTTCTAGCAATGATGTAATCGCCTCATCTCTTTCCTTTGCATACGGCTCATAATCGCGATTTGTAAAAACCGTAGCAATCTCATAATCTTTACTGAGCTGTGTAAATACCTTTTCTGGCGTATCGTAATACATGGCTAGCGAACTACCATGCTCATCTTGCAAGGTGCTGCGCATTTTTTGTAGCGTTTCAAAAATGAACGTAACACGAGCATCATCTTTTGGTAATTTGTCAAGAATTTCTTTGTCAAATATAAAGATAGGTAGCACCGGGAAGTCACCTTTTAGTGCTTCAAGAAATCCTACATTATCATCTAATCGTAAATCACGACGAAACCAAAAAATATTTACTTTATTACTGCTCATAGTTGTTGCATAAGAAAGCTCAAAGATACTAATCGCATCTTTGAGCCTTGTGATAATGAGTTGCACGCTCTTGCGAAAGCGTACTACCCATAATTAATAAATGTAGGGGTTTAATTTACGTTAAGCGTACTCATTCCTCCATCCACGCCTATCACTTGCCCAGTGATCCAAGAGCTCTCATCGCCTAATAAAAAGGCTGCGATGTTTGCAATGTCTTGGCTAGTACCTACGCGTTTAAGCGGGTGACGAGCGTCCATCATTTCTTTTTTCTTGTCATTGCTCAATAATCTTTTGGCAAGAGGAGTATCTGTAAGCGATGGAGCAATCACGTTTACTCTAAGCTTAGGAGCATACTCGGCTGCTAGTGCTTTTGCAAAACCTTCAATAGCGCCTTTTGCAGCGGCTACACTCGTGTGGAAAGGCATACCTACCTTAACCGCTACGGTACTGAAGAATACTAGACTCGCTTGCTCAGACTTCTTTAAATGTTCCATAACCTGATGCACCACTTTAATCATGCTCAAAAAGTTAATCTCTAGGTCTTCTCTAAAAGTATCCACACCTAGCATTTTAAAAGGCTTAAGGTTGATAGTCCCTGGGCAGAATACAAAACCATCGATATGATCCGGCAGCTGGCTCAAATCTAGTTCGTCTTTTTCTGTGTCATACTCGATGTAATTTACATCAAGATTTCCAAGATTTTCATTAGTACGCGATGCTACGTATACTGTGTGATCGTGGTGCAGTTTGCTGGCTATTTCAAAACCAATCCCGTGACTTCCTCCTATTAATAGTATGTTTTTGCCCATAGTGTTATATGTTATTGTGGTGATGCAGTTATGCGATTATATCTTGTTTTAAAGTTGTTGTTGTTTCTGTGGGAGCTTTATAAACTCCAAATTTTTCTTCAAGGGCTTTCTTTCTATATTCAAAAATCTCATCAAGCTTAGGTTGTACTAGATAGGGATGTGCTAGTCTACCTAAGAATCCTGCGGGTACTGCATAGTCTACAATATCTTCCATCTCTACACCACCCGGTATTGCTTTGATAAAGTGCTTGTGGTGCCATAATGCATATGGACCATATTTTTGCTCATCTACAAAGTACTCTCCTTCCTTTACACTTATAATTTCTGTCACCCATTTCATTTTAATGTTAGAAATAGGAGTCACCGTATATTGTATAAGCTGTCCTGCATACACAGGTCTATCTGCACCAGATAAGATATTAAAGTTCATATACGATGGCGTGATGGTACCTAGGTTACGAGCGTTTGATAAGAAATTCCAAGCTTCCTCCACCGTGATGGGAACATTTTGCTTGGTATGTATTTGATAGATTTTCATAGTCGCTTTATTGAGAGTTTAAAAATACAATCAAAATGTTTAATTACAAGTACTAAAAGGTTAAACAAAAATTAAATTAAAATAATATATCATTTTGACGCATTATTATATGAGTACCTTATTTAAAGAGTAAAGCAGACAGAAGCATCAAGAGTAGCGGCACACACTAAATACATATATGGAAAGAAACGGTTTTAAGCCATTTAAGAGAATGCGCTGATATTAAGATTTTGTTAACACTTACCCCTTTATAACGCCTTATTTTTGTGAGAGACTTTTTCGCGAAAGCGTTAAAAATCACATTAACTAAAAAAACAACAACAATGAAAAAATTACTTTTTGTAGCTTTCTTAGGTCTTATGACTGCGGGCGTTACTGCACAAATTGACACTCCAGCACCTAGCCCAGCGGCCAAAGTGATGCAAGTAGTAGGTCTTACAGATGTTACATTAGAATACTCACGCCCAGCAATGAAAGGACGTACCATTATGGGAGATCTAGTGCCTTATGGTGCAATGTGGCGTACGGGAGCAAATGCAAATACTACGGTAAGTTTTTCTACTCCAGTAACCGTAGGAGGGAAGGAACTTAAAGCAGGTTCTTATGCTGTATTTACTAAGCCTACGCAAGATGCATGGGAAGTTTATTTTTATAATGATACAAGCAACTGGGGAACTCCAGCTACTTGGGATGATAGTAAAGTAGCAGCTACGTTTACAGCAAAAGTACAAATGAGTAACATGGTTGCAGAGTCATTTACTATGGGAATCAACCACATTACTAACGAGGGTGCACACTTAACAATGCAGTGGGATAAAACGTTTGTTGCAGTACCTTTTAATGTACCAGCAAACGAGACGGTAATGGCTCAGATTGATAAAATCATGGCTGGACCAGGAGTAAATGATTATTATGCTGCAGCAGTATATCTTTCAAGCACTGGTCAATCTCTAGAAAAGGCAAATACGTACATGGAGAAAGCAATGTCTATGACTAAGGAGCCAAAATTCTGGCAACTACGCCAGCAGTCTTTATTACTTGCAAAAGTAGGTAACAAGAAAGGTGCTATCAAAGCTGCACAAGCATCTCTAGAAGGAGCAAAGGAAGCAAAGAATCAAGATTATGTAAAAATGAACATGGACTCTCTTAAAGAATGGGGAGCAATGTAAGTTGTACTTTTTCGCTTTCGCGAAAACAGGAAAGCCCTCACTAGAGGGCTTTTTTTATGGAAAATTAATACTTGTCGTTATGATGAGTTTATACAAAAAAAGGAGTCTTGTTTATGTTTTAAACTACTGCTCATATTTGTATCTTTGAATAACTTTTAAAAATAAATTATGAGTTCATACGATGTAGCCATTATAGGCTCTGGTCCTGGAGGATATGTTGCAGCAATACGCTGTGCACAACTAGGAATGAAAACTGCAATTATAGAAAAATATAGTACACTAGGAGGAACTTGCTTAAACGTAGGTTGTATTCCTTCTAAGGCACTTTTAGACTCTTCTCACCACTACGAAGACGCCATAAAACATTTTGAAGATCACGGAATAGATGTAGGCGAAGTAAGCCTTAATCTTGAGAAAATGATCTCGCGTAAGCAAGGCGTTGTAGATACTACTACAAAGGGTATCGAGTTCTTGATGGGTAAAAATAACATAGACGTTTATCAAGGTGTAGGATCTTTTAAAGATGCTACGCACATCAATATTGCTGGTGAAAAGAACGAAACTATTGAGGCAAAAAACACCATTATTGCCACAGGTTCTAAGCCTAGTACATTACCTTTTATCACATTAGATAAAGAGCGTATCATTACTTCTACAGAGGCGTTAAAACTTCCAGAAGTACCTAAGCACTTAGTTGTAATAGGTGGAGGAGTAATAGGTCTTGAACTTGGTCAAGTATACAAGCGTCTAGGCGCAGAGGTAACCGTAGTAGAGTATATGGATCGCATCATCCCTACTATGGATGGCGCGCAAAGTAAAGAATTACTTAAAGTCTTCAAGAAGCAAAAAATGAAATTTGCTCTTTCTCATGGTGTTACTGCTGTAGAGAGAAATGGAGATGAGGTAACTGTAAAAGCGACAGATAAGAAAGGTCAAGAAGTTGAGTTTAAGGCAGACTACGTGCTTGTAGCTGTAGGACGTCATGCTTATACAGATGGTCTTAATCTTGATGCTGTAGGTATCAAGACAGATGAGAGAGGAAAAGTTGAGGTAAACGAGCACTTGCAAACTAATGTATCAAACATTTATGCAATAGGTGATGTGATTAAAGGAGCAATGCTTGCTCACAAAGCTGAGGAAGAAGGAACACTTGTTGCCGAAATTATGGCAGGTCAAAAACCTCACATTGATTATAACTTAATTCCAGGTGTTGTGTACACATGGCCAGAAGTTGCTTCTGTAGGTAAAACTGAGGAGCAACTTAAAGAAGCTGGTGTAGCATACAAGTCTGGACAGTTCCCTATGCGTGCATTAGGACGTAGCCGCGCAAGTGGTGATACCGATGGATTTGTAAAAATCCTTGCAGATAAAACTACAGATGAGGTACTAGGAGTACATATGGTAGGAGCTCGTGTAGCAGATCTTATTGCTGAAGGTGTAACCGCAATGGAATTCCGTGCAAGTGCAGAAGATATTGCACGCATGAGCCACGCACACCCTACATATGCAGAAGCTGTAAAAGAAGCAGCACTAGCTGCTACGGAAGACAGAGCGTTGCACGTGTAATCACAATATCAAATTATAGAGTACCAAAAAACCTGCTAGTGATAGCAGGTTTTTTTCGTTTGTGGGGTACTTCTCTATATAAGAAAGTACTTATAAGTTATTCAACTTATTTATGTCATAATCATACTTTCTACATTTTTCATAAATCCAAATTTGAGACTGCTCTATTATTGAGTCAACCGTTTTATTCATCCAAATTGAAGACCCCAATTTTTCTTTATCTGGAATATTATTGTCGTGAAAGCCTATTGAAAAGTTAAGGTTTTGATTTTCATTTTTATTAATTTGATAAGAAGAGTAAAAATGAGCCTTTTCTAAATGTATAAATGAATTTCCTGCTTTGTAAATACTAGATACCCATTCCATATTTTGTACTTTAGAGAGTTCTGAGTATAGAAAAGCGTCACTCAATTTTTGATTAGTACCATTAAATTTCATCTTATTTATTTGTTCACCTTCCATCACTTTTGAAGCATAAGTATTTCTATCATATTCTGAGATTATTGATGCGTAAATTCTTAATAAAGTGTCAATATTTATTCTTATTAAAGGAGCTGCAGATATGAAATTATTTTCCCTCATTAAAGTAGTGTAGCCTTTAGAAATGTTAACTGTTCGATTTAGGGCTACTATTAAAAAAATATCAAACGCTTCAACCTTCGAGCTTATAGCTGCTAATTGTTTGCCCATATTGATTAAAGCTTTTGATTTGTTGTCAATTTCAGTGAGTAATTGATTTTTAGTGAGATTAAGGTAATTCATTTGAATAGTTTTTTTAAATCAAAAGTGTTTCTAGTCTAATTATTCATTTTCTGATAATTCATAACCACTTACTTTGTAAGGCTTGTACTCCCTTCTCTATTCCCACGTAATAGTCACCTCGTCTAAATTCTGGAATGATTGTGGAGTCAATAATTTCTTTACAGATTTTATCTGTTAGAATTTTTTCAGTTCCATAACCTGTTGTAATCCTTATTTTTTTCAAGTTTTTACTCATCACTATGAGTAATCCATTGTTAGATTTCGCTTTTCCGATTCGCCATTCATTCCCTAAATCTGTCGAAAAATCTTTTAGATTATTATAAGGTGTAATTGAATCGATAGTAACAATTATAATTTCTCGTGAAGTAGTTTTTTCGTAATCATTTAAAATCTTAGTTAAACTTAAGTTTTGCTCTTCACTGAAGATACCTTCATAGTCTGATAGCACACCTAAAGGTGCCGGAAAACGAAGTAAGTTTTCTCTGCTAGGTGTACTTACTTTCTTGCTTGAACTCTCATTGCTTTCATTCCATACTCGATATGAATTATAGGCTGCTAGTGGTGCGCCTATAAGATTAGGAAGAATGTACGACGCAAAGAAAAATAGGAAACCAATGATTCCAATTACAGTTATGGCCTTTCTCATTTTTGATTTTATAATGATTTAAACTAACAAAGACATTAAGTCTTATTATGCTCAATTTTAAGTTATTGTTTAAATATACAGGCTATCAGAGTTTGAAATCACTATGTTTTTACTTTAGTTTTTATGGTTTATTAACATTGTA
This sequence comes from Dokdonia sp. R78006, assembly GCF_042466145.1. Lineage (NCBI taxonomy): Bacteria > Pseudomonadati > Bacteroidota > Flavobacteriia > Flavobacteriales > Flavobacteriaceae > Dokdonia > Dokdonia sp. R78006. The sequence goes on from NZ_JAXHBU010000001.1 coordinate 2,486,858, forward strand.
GTTTCTCTTACTATATCTTCCCAATTTTCAACTATTTTGAACACCAAACGAGATTTAAAATAAGGTCGTTTTGTATTTTTGCACCTCTTAAAAATGAACACTTATGTGGTACAGACGCCTTCTTAAAATATCCATTATATTTTTATACTTAATTATCATTGCTGGAGCAGTGGTACGTATGACGGGAAGTGGTATGGGGTGTCCAGACTGGCCGCAGTGTTTTGGGTATCTGGTGCCGCCTACAGAGGAGAGTGAGCTGCGATGGGAGCCTAACCATCTGTATGAAGATGGACAAGTAATCATACTAGAGGAATCATTGCGTATTGCTCCTACAGATTTTACTTCTGGAGATTCTTATAACGAAGCAAACTGGGAGACGTATGAGAAGCATGATTATGCTAGTTTTAATGTGTGGCATACGTGGATAGAGTATATAAACAGGCTTGTAACTGCACTTGCAGGAATCCCTATGTTACTCATGGTTATCCTGGCTTTCTGGTATTGGAAAGGTAATAAATGGCTCATTTTTGCCACGTTCATGGTGTTACCTCTCATGCTTTTTCAAGCGTGGCTTGGTAAGCAAGTGGTAGATTCAAATTTACTTCCCGTGAAGATTACCATTCACATGATAGCGGCGTTATTTATTGTAGCCTTATTGTTATTCTTATGGTGGAAATCTCAGATAAAGGAAGGTGTACAGGATACGCTTTCGCGAAAGCGTATTTATGACCCACGTTTTAAAAACTTAATAGTCATAGCAAGTTTACTCACACTTGTGCAGATAGCACTGGGAACGCAAGTGAGACAATATGTAGATGAGCGCGTTGCCGAAGTAGGCTATGAGGCTAAGAGTTTGTGGCTGGATCCTGCAACTATATGGTTTTATGTGCATAGATCTTTTTCTATCCTTGTGACGCTATTGAATCTTTATATTTTTTGGCGTAATAGAAGCTTATTTTTAGGTCATACTAAGTTGCTTAACTGGGTGCTTATTTTTATAGGTCTTGAGGTAGTAACTGGGATTGCTATGTACTACATAGATTTTCCATTTGGTACGCAACCTTTACACCTTGTAGTGTCGTCATTATTGTTTGGCGCACAATTCTACGTATTGTTAGAAAGTTTCCCAAAAAGGGAAGCCCTCTCTCCTGCGTAGTTGTTTAAAACCAATTATCTTTACCATCTTAAAATTTTTACAATGATTTACCGTTTTAGAGCAATTCTAGACACAGAAGAAGACGTTTTTCGCGATCTTGAAATTGAAGCAACAGATACTTTAGAAGATTTACATAATGCTATAAATCAGTCTTTTGGATTTGATGGAGCAGAGGTTGCCGCTTTTTACTTAAGTGATGAAACCTGGATGCAAGGAGAGGAGTTTGCACAATTTGATATGGGAGAAGGTGAGAGCCAGCTACGTATTATGAATGAGACTTCGCTAGATGGTCTTTTAGGAGAACATCAGACGCGTCTTATCTATGTGTATGACTTTTTAAATATGTGGCGTTTTCTAGTAGAACTGGCTGAAATTACAGAGCCAGAAGATGGCATGACGTATCCTAACTTGATGTATGTACAAGGCCAAGTGCCAGATCAAGCGCCAGAGTTTGAGATAGAAGATCAGGAGCTAGGAGCAGAGGACGACGATGATGATGAGTTTAATGACGACTATAACATCGACGATTTTGACGATCTTAGTTTTGATGAAAACTGGAACTAGTTTGCTTTAAATTTTACGTAGTACCTTGAGCCTGCTATTGCAAGCTCATAATTAACAACCTATACCTACAAATGATAAACTTATACAGCGCCCAGATAGAATCACTTTCCATTCACCGTATTGGAAATAAAGGTAAAGCAGAAGGGCTTTTTGTATCTCAAGATCCATATCCATTAAGTGATGAACTTACACCACTTATTAAGGAGTTTTTCTTTAAGCCTTTTCGTGAGAAAGAGGAGAATTATTATAAATTCTTCCATGAGCAAGATATAGAGTTTAACACGCTTTTTAGTCTAGCCAAGAAAATATTTGATAATCCAAGTGGTACACACTTACTTTCTGAAGATATCGCAAAGCATCTTTATGCACAAAGTGATCACCCGCATATCAAACCAGGAGAGTTATACATTGTACACTTAGATGGTGTGCAGATTGATAATATTAAAACAGATGCGATAGGGATCTTTAAGAGCGAACTTAAACAGGATTTCTTACAGTTTCGCGAAAGCGGGACAAATCTAGAGATGATTCTTGAGCAAGGGATTAATCTTAACAAACTAGACAAAGGATGTTTGATTTTTAATCATAAAGAAGAGGAGGGGTATAAAGTACTCTCTGTAGATTCTAACCGCTATGATACGAAGTACTGGCTAGAGAACTTCTTAGGCGTAGAGATTTTTGAAGATGAGACTTTCTACACTAAAAAGTACTTGAAGTTCTGTCAAGACTTTGCAAAAGACGTTGTATTACCTGCAGAGGACAAGAAGGAAGAAGTTCTTTTTATGAACCGTGCGGTAAATCACTTTGCAAAGAACGATACCTTTGACGAGTCTGCTTTTATGAATGAGGTGATTGAAAATCCAGATTTAATACCTGAGTTTAGAAACTATAAAACAGAGCAATCTCCAAAATATAAAATAGAGGATCTTACCGATTTTTCTATAAGCAACAAAGCAGTAACAGCACAGCGTAAGAAGATAAAGAGTGTTATTAATCTTGATACTAATATCCAGATAAAACTAGATTTTATCAATGGAGAAAGCGCAGAGAAGTTTGTTGAAAAAGGATGGGATGAAGAAAAACAGATGTACTATTACTTAGTGTACTTTAATAAAGAACAGAAATAGTAATAACCAGTTCTGATATAAAAAAAGCGTAGCACACAGTGCTACGCTTTTTTTATGTCGCTAGTTTTTGAAGCGTTATATATCTTTTATAATTCTCTTTAAACTGATGTCTTCATAGTTACGTTTTACAAATTCTAAGGCTGCTCTCAGTATAGCTCCCATATTTGCTGCACGTCTAAATTTCATATCGTTTGTAAAGTCATAAATATCTGCTCTCAATTGCTTGACATGGTCGCGTGGTGAGATATTATCAGTTGCCATTACTCTAAGTAATCTTGTGAGGCGTTTTTTACCATTTATGATTCGCTTTGCTAGTAAAGCTCTTTCTTCATTGCGATATTGCTCGATAGAGCGGTTGTCTAAGCGCTTTGCAACAAGCCTTACAAGTTTTATATTTTCTTTAAAAATTGCTGGTTGGTAGACTTTAAAATTACCTTCATAACACTGCTGGTCAAAATCTATCGCGCGTATTTTATAACGCACTAGATCAAAATCGTGTGTAGGTATAATTACAAAATTATACGATCTCATGTCTCCTAAGAGCGTAATCATGCAACGTTCATTAAACTTTACAAACTCCTTTGCTATTTGGGCAAGCCCTAGGTCATCACACTCCTTAAGATGCTCATTTATAAATTCGTCACCAGGAATACCGGCAATATGTTCTTCAATAAGAGTGTTTTTATAAACTAAGAAATTAATCCTATTAGGAGAAAGTATATGCTCTAGTTCTAGCCCATAAATTCTACTTGCATCTGCCTGTTTTACATAAAAGTATACATAGTTATTATTGTACACATTTAATACTTTGATGCGAAAAGGCTTAGAGTTTCCAAAGGTGCAGTAGTCTATGCCGGCTATTTTTAAATAGTCAAAAATATTCTCATTACCATCAGAGTGGAGTTGGGTATATATACTTTTGAGATTATATTCAATTTCATTTTGTTCAAACTCGGGATAGTACACGCGTATCCATAGTGTGTCATTATCTTCCTTGTCATAAACAGTTATACCACCAGAAAAGCGTAAAAGATCTTCATAAGAAATAGAAACCTTAGTAGTCCTTCCGTAATTGTCTAAATAAGCAAGGAGCTTCTCATTTACAGGGAAAGAAGGCTTCTTCTTTGACATTAACTTTTTCTCCATAGGGGTGTATGCTTTTTAGTAAAGATACTAAAGGCTTGTAACAAATACCGGAGACAGACGTCTTGTAAACACTAGCAATCAAAAAACAACCAAGATATTGGAAACTATTTTAACAATTAACAATCTCACGAAGCATTACGGCCATGTGAAGGCGGTAAATGATCTCTCGTTTACGATAGAAAAAGGAAACGTGTACGGAATTCTAGGACCTAACGGAAGTGGTAAATCTACGACCTTAGGAATGGTTCTCAATGTGGTAAATCCCACGGCAGGAACTTTTCACTGGTTTGACGGAACAGACACTACACACAATGCCTTAAAGAAAGTAGGAGCAATTATAGAGCGTCCTAACTTTTACCCATACATGACAGCAGCACAAAATCTTGCTTTAGTTTGTAAGATTAAAGATGTTTCACCAGATAAAATTCAAGAAAAACTTACTATCGTAGGTCTGCTAGATCGTATGCACAGCAAGTTCAGTACGTATTCTCTTGGGATGAAACAGCGTCTTGCTATTGCTTCTGCATTGCTTAATGATCCAGAGATTTTAATTCTTGACGAACCTACTAATGGTTTAGATCCTCAAGGAATACACCAGATAAGAGAGATTATAAAAAACATTGCAGCAGGGGGAACTACCATTCTCTTAGCTTCTCACTTACTAGACGAGGTAGAAAAAGTGTGTACGCATGTCGTGATCTTACGTAAAGGAGTAAAACTATATGCTGGACGTGTAGATGCCATGAATGCAAGTCACGGATTCTTTGAGCTACGTTCTGACAATCTTGCGCTATTGAAAACGTACTTAGAGAGTCATTCAGACTTTGAAGAAGTGAGTATAAAAGATGATCTTCTCACGGGGTTCTTAACGAATCCGCTTGACGCGAAAACGTTAAATACTCAACTACACCAGCAAGGAATTGTACTTACGCATCTTGTGAAGCGTAAAGAAAGCCTTGAAGAGCAATTCCTTGAATTAACTAAAAACTAACCAACCAGATGTTACGACTACTTACCATAGAATATCATAAACTCAAGCACAGTAAAACGTCGCGAGTACTCATAATTGGCTATTTCATTTTACTCTCGGCAATAGCATTGCTCGCTTCTATAAAGTTTAATCTTTTTGGAGCCGAGTTCCGCCTGGCAGATCAGGGTATATTTAATTTTCCTTACATCTGGCATTTTAATACCTATGTTGCGGCAATACTTAAGTTCTTTCTTGCCGTGGTGATTGTATCCATGACGGCAAATGAATATAGTAATAGAACACTCAAGCAAAACCTCATAGATGGATTAAGCAAGAAGGAGTTTATACTCTCTAAGTTTCTTACAGTTGTTGTGTTTTCGGCAGTGTCTACCATATTTGTAGCAGTAATGAGTCTTATTTTAGGCTTTGCATTTTCAGATTTTACAGAGGCATCTATCGTTTTCTCTGATATGGAGTACTTACTAGCATTTTTCATCAAGCTAGTTGCATTCTTTTCATTTTGTCTCTTTTTAGGGATACTTATAAAGCGTTCGGCTTTTGCATTAGGATTTTTATTGATGTGGTATTTCTTTGAAGGCGTAGTGCAATTAGTGTGCTTGTTCTTTCAAGAGAAGTATGACATGGAAGGTTTACGCAGTAATGTAACGCAGTTCTTACCGCTAGAGTCTATGAGTAATCTTATAGAACAACCTATTACAAGATTAAACGTAGTACAGTCTGCAGCAAATCAGATTCAGGCAGATGTACTTTCAGATTACACGGTATATTTCCACGAGATTGCCATTGTATCTGTATGGATATTCATATTTATTTATGCAAGTCTTGCCTTACTTAAGAAGAGGGATTTATAAGATTTCGCTTTCGCGAAAGCGTACATACATTAAAGCGCTCACATCATCGTGAGTGCTTATTTTATGTGTTATAGTTTCATTATTGAGACTTAGTATAGTTCTGAAAATTCTATCCCAAAAGAAGATTGCTGATTATTTATTGTGTGACCAAATTCTAAAACGAGGTAATACCCACAAATGATATACTTTTAAGCCGATAATACGCTCTAAAGTACTGTCAATCTTTAAAAAAGAGGTATTTTCGCGTTTATAGCTATGACTTTTAAAGACCTCAATCTCGATAAATTTTTGTGGAATGCCCTAGACGATATGGGATTCACTCAACCTACTCCTATACAGGTGGATGCACTCGCTCCAGTTATGTCTGGTGGAGATGTGGTTGGGATTGCACAAACAGGTACGGGTAAAACCTACGCGTACTTACTTCCTATACTTAGAACACTACCATATTCTCGTCAAGAGAATCCGCGTGTACTTATCCTTGTCCCTACAAGAGAATTAGTGCTGCAAGTGGTAAGTGAGCTAGAAAAGCTTACAACGTACATTGATGTGCGCGTTGCTGGTGTATATGGAGGTGCAAATATTAATACTCAAAAAGCACTTATTGCTCAAGGACAAGATATTGTGGTTGCTACTCCAGGAAGGCTTTATGACCTTGCGGTGAGTAGAGTATTACAACTCAAGAGTATCCAGAAAGTGGTGATTGATGAGGTAGATGTGATGCTTGATCTAGGTTTTAGACCGCAGCTCATGAATATTTTTGATATTCTACCTAAGCGTCGCCAGCATATCATGTTTAGTGCAACGATGACAGAAGATGTAGATGCACTTATAAAAGATTACTTTAGCGCGCCTCAATTTATTAAGGTTGCAAAAAGTGGTACACCGCTAGAAAACATTACACAGATAGGTTATAAAATGCCTAACTTTTATACGAAAGTGAACTTCTTGTTAGAAGAACTTGCATTTTCAAATAAGTATCCTAAGGTGCTGTTATTTGTGCGTGACAAACGTATGGCAGACAGGCTTTATTCAAAATTAGAAGAGGCTTTTCCGGGTGATGTAGATCTTATACACTCAAATAAAACGCAAAACTACCGTATCAATAGTATTAAATCCTTTGCAAAAGGGAAGGTACGTATGATGGTAGCTACAGATGTAATGGCACGTGGTCTTGATATTGATGATATTACACATGTAATCAACATCAACACGCCACGTTTTCCAGAAAATTACCTGCACAGAATAGGTCGTACAGGTCGTGCTCAAAAAGAAGGAGTTTCTATTGTTTTTAGTACTCCAGAAGAGGATGAATACCTAGCAGAAATAGAAGCATTAATGGGAGTGAAGGTTGCTATTCAACCACTGCCAGAAGATGTTGCGATTTCTAAAGAACTAACTCCAGAGGAACGCCCAGAAGCAAAAGAAATTTTTAATCCGCATCGATGGAATAAAAATGATGACGATGCTCCAGGGCCTGCTTTTCATGATAAAAGTGAAAAGAACTCTAAGGTCAATTTAGGAGGTGCTTATAGAAGGGAAATAGCCCAAAAATATAAGAAACCTAAGACTAGGGGAGATAAGAACTACAACAAAAGAAACAAACGTAAATAAGTAAAGAAATGTGTCGACTACTACAGATGTTAGGGATCTGTCTAGCCGTACTACTATTAAACTCCTGTTTTGATAATAGTAAGTATGATCCAGAACCATATGTAAGATCTTTGGAGATCATAAAATTATCAGAACAAGATTACATACATGTATCTTATCTTAAAGATAGTTATGGTGGTTTTATTCCTTGTAATGGTTACATACGTGTAGAAGGAAGCGAAGCTTTTATTTTTGACACACCACTTTACGATACGCTTTCTGAGCAGCTTATCACATTTGTACAAGAAGACTTAAAGGCAACTATAAAAGGGGTGCAAGTGAGTCACTCCCATAAAGATGGTGCTGGTGGTATTAACGCTTTCGCGAAAGCAAAAATCCCCACCTACGCTTCTGCCAAAACAGCAGCATTGCTAGCCAAAGATTCTATAGCTATTAGCAATCCTTTCTCACAAAAAGACAGCATACAGCTAGCTGAAAGTTATGTTGTGATGGAGTATCTAGGACCTGCTCACAGTGATGATAATTCTATTGCATACATACGAGCATCAAATATTTTATTAGGTGGTTGTATGATCAAGCCGCTAGATGGAACAAAAGGAAATCTCGCAGATGCAAATCTTGATGAGTGGTCAAATACGGTAACAAGGTTACAAAGCCATTATCCAAAAGTAGAGCAAGTGATTCCAGGGCATGGTGGTAGAGGAGATAAAGAGTTACTTGACTATACAATTGGTATGTTCCAGAAGAGTAGTGAAGTAATAGGCGATAACGAAGAGACAGTTGAAGTCGCTACAAATTAAAAATATAAATCATCACCACTCTTTGAGGTGATTATCTAATAAATTATGGAAGACAATAAAAAAGTAGCAGGTATTGCACCAATAGCAGTAGAGCTAGAAGAAGGAAAGAAATATTCATGGTGTACTTGTGGTCACTCTGAGAAGCAACCTTTTTGCGACGGAGGACATAAAGCAGCAGAAAGTACGCCTAGCTTACGTTTTGAAGCAGAAAAGACAGGAACAGCATACTTATGTAACTGTAAGATGACAAAGAACCCTCCATACTGTGATGGAAGTCACAAGACGTGTGAAATAGGATAAATTTAACTCATTGTCATTAAAAAGCCCTTAGTATATCTACGATATGCTAAGGGCTTTTTAGTTGGATGAAGACATTCTCTATTTAATGAGTTTTATATCTTTTGCTTTTTTGATCATAAAAGCAAGGGCAGCTTCCTTTTCGTTAGGGATTTCACCTTCTAAGATTGCCTCTTTAATTGCTTCCTTAAGTATCCCTATCTCACGACCTGGCTTAAGATTAAAAGCTTCCATGATTTCCTCTCCAGAAACTGGCGGCTGAAAGTTGCGCACGTGGTCACGCTCTTCAACTTCTTTCATTTTCTCACGTACTACTTTAAAATTGTTGTGGTACCTCTTAAAGCGTTTTGGGTTCTTTGTGGTGATGTCTGCCTCACATAGCGTCATGAGATCTTCAATGTGATCTCCCGCATCAAATATGAGTCTTCGTACAGCGCTATCTGTCACATGATCTTCTGAGATAACAATAGGTCGTGAACTCATAAGTACCATTTTTTGAACAAATTTCATTTTGTCATTTAATGGCATTTTGAGACGTTTAAATAATTTGTAGACCATTTTTGAGCCTACAAACTCGTGCCCATGAAAGGTCCAGCCTACTTTTTTTGAAAACTTCTTCGTTGGCGCCTTTCCTATATCATGTAGCAATGCAGCCCAGCGTAGCCAGAGATCATCGGTGTGTTCTGAGATGTTATCTACTACTTCAAGGGTGTGGTAAAAGTTGTCTTTATGTTTTTGTCCCTCTATCTCATCTATACCTTTCAAGGCCATAAGCTCAGGTAAGATATATGGGAGTAGTCCTGTTTTTTCCAGCAGTAAAAAACCTTTAGAAGGAGTAGGGCTCAACATTATTTTATTAAGCTCATCTACAATGCGCTCGTTTGTGATAATCTTAATGCGCTCTGCATTTCTAGTGATAGATTCTAGCGACGTGCGCTCAATCATGAAGTCTAGCTGTGAAGCAAAACGGATTGCACGCATCATACGAAGTGGGTCGTCACTGTATGTGATATCTGGATCTAAGGGCGTTCTTATAATCTTACGCTCAAGATCGCTTATTCCATCAAAGGGATCAATCACATCGCCATAACCGTTATCATTGAGTTTAATAGCAAGTGCATTTATAGTAAAGTCACGACGGTTTTGGTCATCTTCTAGTGTACCATCTTCTACTACGGGATTACGACTGTCTGTAGCATAAGATTCTTTACGAGCACCTACAAACTCAATATCCATATTACCAGAGCGTAACATAGCAGTACCGTATGTTTTAAATACTTGTACTTTAGGTTTGTTTGGTAAAATTTGCGATACTTTACGAGCAAGTGCAATACCACTACCTACAGCTACAACGTCAATATCTTTTACTTCTTTATTACGCTTTAAAAGGTAATCGCGTACAAATCCACCTATAACGTAGGTTTCTAGTTCGAGTGCATCTGCGGCGTTAGAAATATTGTTAAAGATAGGAAGGGAGAGTGCGTTCTTTAGATTCATTACTAGAATTTAAATAGAGGTAAAGGTGTGGATTTGGCACATTTTCGCGAAAGCGAGATCATGCCAAGCAATTTTTATAAAAATAGAGATAGGCTTACTTAATTAAAAGTAGGTACTTAAATGAATTATTCTCTAATGATGGTTACTTTACCATCTTCTGTAAGTTTTATAATTGCGCTAGGTTTAGTTGATGTGCGATCACGATCTAAATTCACTACATAATCTACACCGTCTATAATTTCTTGAGAAATCTCACTAAAACTTTGAGGAGTAGGCTTTCCAGTTACATTTGCGCTTGTAGAAACGATAGGTTTTCTAAACTTTTTAAGTAAAAAGTTACAAAACTGATTACGACATACTCTAAAGGCAGTGCTGTTATCTGGTGCAATCACGTTAGTAGCCACGCGTATAGGGTCATCATAGATGATTGTGGTAGGCTTTGCGGCATATTTAAGTATGTCATATGCTACCTCAGGAATATTTTCAATATACTGGTTAAGCATTTTAAAATCACTTACAAGACAGATAAGAGATTTACTCTCTGCGCGCTTTTTAAGTGCATATACTTTATCTACGGCATCTGGGTTTGTAGCATCACAACCTATTCCCCATACAGTATCTGTAGGGTAAAGAATAAGGCCACCTCTTTTTAAAACGGCTAGTGCTGCGTCGTGTTCTTGTTTCATCAAATAAATTTAACTGCAAAAATAACCTATTCTTTTTTTATTAGTATACTCTAAGGCACTTTGTAAAGGGAAGGATAGCAATTTTATATATTTGCGGGATATAATGTATTGATGTTTTATAGTAAACGACTGTAATCGTAAGATCGACTTCTTATGAATTTCTAACGCAACGAGATTAAATGCCATCTTAACTAACTCATATCTGTGAACATAGTTTTCTCAAAAAAATTTAAGGGTGATACAGAAGCAATCAAGCAGTGTATTACAGATTTTGATACTTCGGGTAAGAAGTTTGATGAGCGCAAGCGCAATTCTTTAAAGCTTTTTGAAGTAGGAGGAAGGGTGATTAATGTGAAGTCTTTTAAGGTTCCTAATCTTGTTAATAGAATAGCTTACAAATATCTACGTAGCTCAAAAGCAGCGAGATCTTTTGAGTATGCTCATAAGCTTTTAGAAAACGGAATTCTTACACCACAACCCATTGCTTATTTTGAAGAAGAAGGAGTGTTATTTGGGCAAAGTTTTTATGTGAGTAATCATCTCAACTATGATCTTACGTATAGAGAGCTATGTGAAGCATCTCCTTACTTAGGGAATAAAGATATACTAAGAGCTTTTGCAAGGTTTACGTATAGTTTGCATGAAAAGGGAATACACTTTCTTGATCACTCTCTAGGTAATACGCTCATTGTTATCACAGATAAAGGCTATGATTTTTACTTGGTAGATCTTAATAGGATGAAATTTGGCCCTATGGATTTTGAGACGCGTATGAATAATTTTGCACGTTTATCTCCACGTCCAGAGGATATTGCAGTAATGGCTGGTGCTTATGCAGCAGAGAGTGGTGATAATGAGAAAAAAGTATTTGATGCCATGCTAGCAGCGGTACAAAACTTCCAAGAAGCATTTTACAAAAAGAAACGACTTAAAAAGCGTTTAAAATTTTGGAAACGCTAGTGATTCTCAGATTCTCCTGTCTATAGGATGTCCATAATCACAACACTTTACTAATAGCGGAGTAAGTAACTAAATAAGCCCTACCTTCGCGCCCTTAAGGAAGTGACTACATATAGGTCATTTCACAAAACCTTTATATGTCATTTAAATCTTTAGGGCTCTCTGATGCCCTGCTCAAAGCTGTGAGCGAAAAAGGCTATACAACGCCATCACCTATTCAACAAAAAGCAATCCCAGTAGTACTTCAAGGCAAAGATGTTCTTGCAAGTGCACAAACAGGAACAGGAAAAACTGCAGGATTCACATTGCCTATGATCCATAGGCTCATAAATAACCCAAGACAAGGACGCCGTAAGATAAGGGCACTTGTGCTTACGCCTACAAGAGAACTTGCTGCACAAATACAAGAGAATGTATTAGAGTACAGTAAGTATGTAGATATTAAATCTATGGTCATCTTTGGAGGAGTGAACCAAAACCCACAAGTACGCACCTTACGTCAAGGCGTAGATATTCTAGTTGCCACTCCTGGTAGATTATTAGATTTACAAAACCAAGGTTTATTAAGCCTTTCTGATGTAGAGTTTCTAGTACTTGATGAAGCAGACCGTATGCTTGATATGGGCTTTATACACGATATTAAAAAAGTACTAAAAATGGTTCCGGCGAAAAGGCAGAACCTCCTTTTTAGTGCAACCTTTAATACAGACATTAAGAAGTTTGCTAGTAGCATTCTTACTAATCCTGTATTAGTAGAAGCAACACCAGAAAACACTACTGCAGAGAAAGTAGATCAAAAATCTTATAGAGTAGATAAGTCTCGTAAAACAGAAATGCTTATCAAATTTATAAGAGAAGGAAACTGGGATCAAGTACTTGTATTTACAAGAACAAAGCACGGTGCAAATAGACTTTCTGAAAAACTTGAAAAAGACGGAATCTCATCTGCAGCAATACACGGTAATAAAACTCAAAACGCGAGAGTGAAAGCACTTGCTGGTTTTAAGAGTGGGAAAGTACGCGTACTTGTAGCAACAGATATCGCAGCTCGTGGTCTTGATATCCCTTTATTACCTTATGTAATTAACTATGAGCTTCCTAATGTGCCAGAAGATTATGTACACCGTATAGGTCGTACAGGTAGAGCAGGAGCAAGTGGTCAAGCAATATCACTAGTAGGTGTAGATGAGGTAGAATACGTAAGAGGAATAGAAAAACTCTTAGGAGAAAAGCTACATAGCGAAGTATTAGAAGGTTTTCAGCCAACAGATACACTAGCGCAGATCAAAAAAGAAGCTGCCGAAAATAAAGCAAGACACCAGCAAGGACGTCGTAACTCACGTAATGGTGGAGCACGAGGAAAAAGTACTGGAGGAAGTAAAAGTTCTGATAGCAGAAATAAAAATTCAAGAAGACGTTAATAGTTTTCTTTAATAAATATGAAACCTCTTATCTGTATGGATAAGGGGTTTTTTTATGCTTTCGCGAAAGCGTATGTTAAGAAAACTTTATTATCCTTAAACTTATTTAGAATAATTAAAGATAAGGTTGTCTCTTTTTCAATTACGTATTATTTTTGCTGCATAATACAAACAACCATATTATGAAGATTCTTCGATATTTTTTGATCATTGCACTTATAGCGCTTGTAGTTATTCAATTTATTAGACCAGATAAGCAAGAAGGTAATTATCTCGCTATAGATGCATTTGAAACAGAAACTAATATGCCTGCAGAGGTGAGAGCGATATTCAGCAACAATTGTTATGATTGTCATAGTGGTGTAACCACATATCCTTGGTATGCAGATATAGCGCCTTTATCTTATTGGGTTAACGATCACATTGAAGATGGTAAAAGACATTTTGATGTGGAAGAGTGGAATAACTATTCCCTTAAGAAAAAAGACCATAAACTAGATGAGCTTATAGAAGAAGTAGAAGAGGGAGAAATGCCTTTAAAATCATATACATTGCTTCATGGAGACTTATCTGACGAAGAAAAAGAGCTTTTAGAAAATTGGGCAAAAGAAGCTCGAACCCAGATACAGAGGGAGATGGTGGTACAGTAAAACTAGCAAAAATCAATTTTAACACATTCTTATTCTTATTTATTCTAAATAAGCTTGCGAGAACGAGAAATGACTATTATTTTTGCCGTCGTAAACAAATTAACTATTTATATTAAGTCTAAATAAAAATGAAAAACTTCTTACCAATAGCATTAGCAATTACGACAATCGCCTTTACATCATGTGAAGATGACGATAGCCCAGTAATCGAACAAGAAATTGAAGTAATTGCACCAGCAACTTATTCTTTTGAAAGAAATGGAGAAAGCACAGTAAGCTTCTCAGGACAAACAACACGCATCGCAATGGCACAAGAAATTGTGAGCGAGATGAGCGACTTTGATAATGCTTCTATAGCATCATTAACAGACATGTTTGCAAATGAGAACAACCCTTTTGAGGATGCAGATTTAAATGCGTCTGACAAGAGTGTAAAAAGCAAAGTAGCTGCATCTACAGATTACTTTTCTACAAATGCAGCAGCCTCTGCTGAAATCAAAGCATATATAGAGTCACACTTCACAACACAAATAAATGAAGTATTTCCAGCTCAAAATACACAAGCTTCTATAGGTGTTGCTGGTCAAATAGCAGATGGAGAAAGCACTCGCTACGTTGCAGCAAATGGTTTTGAATATAACCAAGTAGTTGCAAAGAGTCTTATAGGGTCACTTATGGTAGATCAAATGCTTAACAATTATTTAGGTACAAACGTACTAGACGCTGGTACTAATGTAGCAGATAATGATACAGATGTACTTGTAGAAGGAGCAGTTTATACAGACATGGAGCACAAGTGGGATGAGGCTTTTGGTTACCTTTTTGGTAACAGTGCAGATCCAGCAAATGCAAATGCTACTATAGGTACAGATGATTTCTTTTTAAACAGATATTTAGGTCGTGTAGAAGGAGATGAAGACTTTGCAGGTATTGCTCAAGATGTGTTTGATGCTTTTAAACTAGGTCGTGCAGCAATTGTTGCAAAGGATTACGAATTAAGAGATGAGCAAGCAGAAATCTTAAGAACAAAAATCTCTGAGGTAGTAGGGATTCGTGCAGTTTATTACTTACAACAAGGTAAAAATGCGATAGAGGCAGGTAATTTTGGAACTGCATTTCATGATCTATCAGAAGGTTTTGGATTTGTATATAGCTTACAATTTACACGTAACCCTGATACAGATGCACCATACTTATCTAGAGAAGAAGTACAGGGAATCGTAAGCCAACTTACAGCTGGTAACGGACTTTGGGAAGTTACACCAGCAACCCTTGATTTGATATCAACTACGATAACAGATCGTTTTGACTTCACATTAGAGCAGGCAGGAAGCTAATAAGAAATAACACCTATTAACAGGGAGCCCATTGGCTCCCTTTTGGTGGTAAAAAGAAGAATTAACTATGAAAAAGATTTTTGGAATTATAGCAATTGCTTTGTTCTTTTATGCATGTGGTAGTGATGATACAACCATTACAACAGACGATAGTGGAACAGATAACACAGGTAACTTTGATCGTAGCGCGATGCTTACTAACTGGGCAGATAATATTATTGTGCCAGGTTATGTAGACTTTAGTGCAAAGGTAAATACGTTAGAAAGCGCAACAGCAGCATTTACTGCAGATGCTAGTGATCTTACCGCAGTGCGTGCCGCATGGTTAGACGCTTACAAAACATGGCAACGAGTTTCTATGTTTGAAATAGGCCCAGCCGAAACGGTTAACCTACGCCTTAATGTAAATATTTACCCAGCAAATGTAACAACCATAGAGAGTAACATTGATAACGGTTCTTATGATTTCGGACTTTCATCAAACCGCTCTGCCAAAGGTTTTCCAGCAATCGATTACTTATTATACGGTCTAGGAGTAGACGAGACTGCGATTCTTGCAGTTTATAATGGAGCAGAAGGAGCTGCTTACAAGCAATATCTTAATGATGTAGTTGCAGATATGAAGCAACTTAC
Organism: Dokdonia sp. R78006; assembly: GCF_042466145.1. Lineage (NCBI taxonomy): Bacteria > Pseudomonadati > Bacteroidota > Flavobacteriia > Flavobacteriales > Flavobacteriaceae > Dokdonia > Dokdonia sp. R78006. Next base: position 2,502,588 of record NZ_JAXHBU010000001.1, read on the forward strand.
AGCATCAGTATTAAGCGAGTGGCAAGGTTCTTACAGAGCTGCATTTATAGAAAACGATGGAGCTTCGGCGACGGCGTCTACAGATCGTTTTGTAAATGATTACATATTCTATTACGAGAAGTTCTTACGTGCTGGTAAAATGGGAATTCCTGGAGGCGTATTTTCTGGTAATGTAGAAGTTGGCAATCTAGAAGCACTGTATGCAGGCAATCTTTCTAAAGAATTATTCTTAGCAGGTCTAGATGCAACTCAAGATTTCTTTAATGGAATAGCTTATAACACGAGCGCTCAAGGCGAAAGCTTATCATCATACCTAGATGAGCTTAACGCTATAGAAGGTGATATATTTTTAAGTTCGATTATTAATAATCAGTTTGATGTTGCACGTGCTTCTGTAACGGCTTTAGGTAGTTTTGAAAGCGAACTTTCTCAAAATCCTCCTTCTACATTCTTAGAGTCTTATAATGAAGTACAACGTCTTGTACCACTTCTTAAAGTAGATATGGTAAGCGCGATGAGCATTAGTATTGATTTTGCAGATGCAGACGGAGATTAGATCTTAGATGATACAACAAGTCAAAAGATATTTAAATACACAAAGAGAGGCCGCACCACTAGCGGTCTTTCGTGTGTCTTTTGGGTTGCTCATGTTTGCCAGTCTCATCAGATTTTGGAGTTACGGGTGGATTGAAAAATTTTACATTACGCCATCCTTCCATTTTACATTTTATGGTTTTGAGTGGGTGCGTCCTTTTGGGAATTATACCTATTTATTATTTGGGATATGTGTGTTGAGTACGATCATGATAACCTTCGGTTATAAATACCGTTTGGCAATCATTGTCTTCTTTTTAAGCTTTACTTACATAGAGCTCATGGATAAAACCATGTATCTCAATCACTACTACTTCATCAGCATGCTTAGTTTCCTGATGATTTTCATACCAGCTGGCTCTTATTTTTCGATCGATGCATTACAGCTTTCGCGAAAGCGTACAGCTACACCCATCCAGTTTGTGCCTCGTTGGACAATTGATAGTATCAAACTGCTGCTGGGGATAGTGTATGTTTATGCTGGCCTAGCAAAACTTAATAGCGACTGGCTTGTAAAGGCTATGCCGCTTAAAATCTGGTTACCTTCTAAATTTGATATTCCGTTTATAGGCGATTTGTTGGGTCAAGAATGGGTGCATTATGCTTTTAGTTGGTTTGGAGCAGGTTATGATTTATTTATTCCATTTTTTCTGCTCTGGCGCAAGTCGAGACCTTACGCATTTGTCATGGTTATTATTTTCCATGTGCTCACACGAGTGCTATTTCCTATCGGGATGTTTCCGTATGTGATGATAGTGAGCGCGTTGATTTTCTTTGACGCAGGTTTTCATAAAAAGATTATTTACGCTTTCGCGAAAGCGGTAAAATACCCACAACAGTTATTAGAAACTACAGAGCGTTTTACACCTAAAAATCCTAATCTAGCAAAGACTTCTGTAGTCATTGTTGTAGTATTTTTTGTAATCCAACTACTTTTGCCATGGCGCTATCTAGCATATCCTGGGGAGTTATTCTGGACAGAAGAGGGTTACAGATTCTCATGGAGAGTGATGCTTATGGAGAAATCTGGCTATGCACAATTCAAAATAGTAGACGGTGTGAGCGGAAAGCGATTTTATGTAGATAACACAGATTTCTTAACGCCACTGCAAGAAAAGCAAATGAGTTTCCAACCAGACTTTATTTTAGAATATGCTCACTATCTTCGCGACCATTTTGAGGGGCAAGGTCATCAAGAGGTAGAAGTCTACGTTGAGTCTTATGTTGCTCTCAATGGAAGGTTAAGTACCGCTTATGTTGATCCCAAAATGGATCTCGCGCAAATAGAAGATTCATTTGCTCATAAAAATTGGATTATACCATTTACAGATGAAATTAAAGGTTTATAGTACGTTATTATTGATTTTATGTGCTCTTTCTACGAGTGCACAATTTACATTTTCAGGTAAAGTAACAGACGCCACAGGTGCTGGTATTCCTGAGGTTGAGGTCTATGTGCGCCAGGCAAATATGGTAGTTACCACAAATGCTTCTGGGGCTTTTTCATTTGAGAATGTGCCATCTGGAAACTATGCCGTAGTTGTTTTTGGCTTTGCTTATGAGCTTGTGGAAGACCAGGTTTCTATTACAAGCAATGTGACTAAGAATTATACACTTCAAGAGCTAGGGGAATCACTTTCTGAAGTGGTGCTTACAAGTCGTCGCGAGAAGATTTTCGCTTTACGCTCACTTAAAAAAGTAGAGGGAACAGCAATTTATGCTGGTAAAAAGAGTGAAGTGGTGCTTGTAGACCAACTTACAGCAAACCTTGCAGCAAATGCACCTAGACAGATCTATAGTCAGGTAGTAGGGCTCAACATTTACGAGAATGGAGATGCTGGATTGCAACTCAATATAGGTGGAAGAGGGTTAGATCCTAACCGCTCTGCCAACTTTAATATTAGACAGAATAACTACGATATAAGTGCAGACGTTCTTGGATATCCAGAGAGTTACTACACGCCACCGGCAGAGGCTCTTAAAGAAATTCAAGTAGTGCGTGGTGCTGCATCATTGCAATATGGAACACAGTTTGGCGGATTGATAAATTTTAAATTCAGAGAGCCAGTAAAAGACAAGAAAATCGAATTGATATCGAGACAGACTGCGGGTTCTTACGGGTTACTTACTTCCTTTAATAGTCTAAGTGGTACGGTGGGGAAATTCAGTTATTACACCTACTTCAATTACAAAGAAGGAGATGGTTGGAGACCTAACTCTCAGTTTAATAGCCGTAATTACTTTGCGCACGCAGCATACCAGCTTAGTGAGAATACTAAAATAACTGGAGAATTAACCTTGTTTAATTATCTAGCCAAACAGGCTGGAGGTCTCACAGACGCTCAATTTATAGAGGATCCTAACTTTAGTAACCGTGATCGCAATTGGTTTGATGTAGACTGGAAAGTATATTCTTTACGCCTAGATCACGCCTTTAGTAATAAAACAGATTTTAGTTTAAATGTGTTTGGACTAGACGCACAACGTAGTGCAGTAGGTTTTAGAACCAATAGAGTATCACAGCCAGATGATCTAGAAGAACCTAGAGAACTTCTTGTAGATAGCTTTACAAATTGGGGTGCAGAAGCACGCTTGCTTACGAGATATAAGATAGGAGAGAAGGATGCCGTTTTCTTGATAGGAAGTAAATATTATGATGCAAGTAACAGTCAGCAGCAAGGGCCTGGAACTACGGCTGCAGATGCAGATTTTAGTTTTGCTACAGAGCAGTTTCCTAATTATGATCGTCAATCTGAATTTGATTTTCCTAATAGAAACCTAGCTATTTTTGGGGAAAACATTTTTAATGTTACAGACAGACTTTCTATAACTCCAGGTTTTAGATATGAGCAAATCAAAACGGAGAGTGCAGGCTCTTTTAATAATGTAGTTGTTGACCTAGCGGGTAATTTACTTGTAAATGAGGATATAGCAGATAATAGAGTTTTTGACCGTGATTTTTTACTGTTAGGTGCAGGCGTAACATATGATCTATCTCCAGCAGTTGAATTGTACGGGAACTTTAGCCAGAATTATCGTTCTGTTACATTTAATGATATTAGAATTACAAATCCATCATTTGTAGTTGATGAAAATATAACTGATGAGGAGGGATTTACCGTTGACTTAGGGGCTAGGGGTCGTATAGACAACAAGTTTGCTTATGACTTTAGTTTGTTTGGTGTGCGATATGATGACCGCTTAGGGGAAGTGCTTTTTGAAGATACAGATAATAGTATAAAGAGACGTCGTGGCAACATAGGAGATGCATTTATTTACGGCCTAGAATTTTTTACAGATTGGAATATAAAAAACACATTTTTTGAAGACCAATCAAATTATAAACTTAAGCTCTTTACAAACCTAGCGCTTACAAGCTCAGAATATTTAAGCTCTGATGCAAATGGTGTAGAGGGTAATGAAGTAGAGTTTATTCCAGGTGTAAACTTTAAAACTGGGGTAAATTTTGGATATAAAAACTTCACAGGAAGTGTGCAGTACACATATCTTACAGAGCAATTTACAGATGCGTCAAATGCACCACAAGATGTAAATGACAATCAGCGTGGTATAGAGGGAACAATACCTTCATACGGTGTACTAGATATTTCGGCGGCATATACTTGGAAGCGTTTTAAACTAGAGGCTGGATTAAATAACGCACTAGATGAGTCTTACTTCACGAGACGTGCTACAGGATATCCTGGCCCTGGGATTATACCAGCAGAACCGGTTACTTTTTATACGACGTTACAGATTAAGTTGTAATTATTCGTTAAGTAGTCTTAACGGGGGGTTGTGAACTTTAAATAAGGGACTATTTTTTGGCTTCAGCTAGAGGGTGCTCATTGTATAATATAGGTTGCAGTTCTTAAATATGATTTTTGACTCGCAAGGTTTACATATTATCTGTATTTTTGCACGCAATTAATTGTTAGCGTGGATTTATAGTTTATTCGCTTTCGCGAAAGCGTAATAATCCACTCTCACTTCTTAAAACAATAATTGCGATGACTGCACACGAGAATAAAATCTTAGGAGAAGGACTTACGTACGATGACGTACTATTAGTACCAGCATTTTCTGAAGTACTTCCAAGAGAGGTTAGTATACAATCAAAATTTACCCGAAACATCACACTTAATGTGCCTATTGTCTCTGCGGCAATGGACACAGTGACAGAAAGTCGTATGGCAATTGCAATAGCGCAAGAGGGTGGAATAGGCGTGTTGCATAAAAATATGACTATCGAGGAGCAAGCGATTAAAGTGCGCAAAGTAAAGCGTGCCGAAAGTGGAATGATTATCGATCCAGTTACATTACCTCTTGAATCAAATGTAGGCGATGCAAAAGCAGCTATGAAGGAGCATAGCATCGGAGGTATTCCTATTGTAGATGACGCCGGGAAATTGATAGGTATCGTGACCAACAGAGATTTACGTTTTGAGAAAAATAATGATCGTCCGGTAAGCGAAGTAATGACTTCAGAAAACCTTGTTACAGCTGCCGAAGGAACGTCACTACAACAAGCAGAAGAAATTCTGCAAAATCACAAAATTGAAAAGCTACCTGTAGTTACAGATAGTAATACACTTATAGGTCTCATCACTTTTAGAGACATCACAAAACTTACCTTAAAGCCTAACGCAAATAAAGACATCTATGGTAGACTGCGTGTTGCAGCTGCGATAGGTGTAACTGGAGATGCTGTTGAGCGTGCAGGTGCATTAGTAAAAGCGGGAGTAGATGCTATTGTTATAGATACTGCTCACGGTCATACTAAAGGGGTGGTGGAAGTGCTTAAGGCAGTCAAAAAAGAATATCCTACACTAGATTGTGTAGTAGGGAACATTGCTACTGGAGCTGCTGCAAAGTACTTAGTAGAAGCTGGAGCAGATGCAGTTAAAGTTGGTATTGGTCCAGGATCTATATGTACTACGCGTGTAGTGGCAGGTGTTGGTTTTCCACAATTTAGCGCAGTACTTGAATGTGCAGCCGCTATCAAAGGATCTGGAGTTCCAGTAATTGCAGATGGTGGTATACGTTACACAGGTGATATCCCTAAAGCAATTGCTGCAGGAGCAGATTGTGTGATGCTAGGATCATTACTTGCAGGTACTAAAGAATCTCCAGGAGAGACTATCATCTATGAAGGGCGTAAGTTTAAATCATACCGTGGTATGGGTTCTGTAGAAGCAATGAAACAAGGATCTAAAGATCGTTACTTCCAGGATGTAGAGGATGATATTAAAAAACTAGTCCCAGAAGGGATTGTAGGTCGTGTACCATATAAAGGCGAACTTAATGAGAGTATCCACCAGTTTGTAGGTGGTCTTAGAGCTGGAATGGGGTATTGTGGAGCTGGAAGTGTAGATGCACTAAAGGAAAATGGACAATTTGTAAAAATCACGGCTAGTGGTATTAATGAAAGCCATCCACATGATGTAACAATCACAAAAGAAGCACCTAATTACTCTAGATAAATAGGCCGCTTTCTACAAAGCAAAACTTAAATTACAAAAGGCAATCCAGCTTAGGATTGCCTTTTGTTTTGATTAAATAAACGGGTCAAGTGTCTTAAAGTCTCCTTAAAATCTTGTACTTTTACACCCCGTAAACGAACTACAGAAAAACCTTCAATGGCATCTACAAAATACATCTTCGTAACGGGCGGAGTTTCTTCTTCTCTAGGTAAAGGTATCATCGCTGCATCGCTAGCTAAATTACTTCAAGCCAGAGGCTATAGAGTTACTATCCAAAAATTAGATCCTTATATAAATATTGATCCAGGTACTTTAAATCCTTACGAGCACGGTGAGTGTTATGTAACAGATGACGGTGCAGAGACAGATCTTGACCTAGGTCACTATGAACGTTTTCTCAATGTTCCTACATCACAAGCAAATAATGTCACTACAGGTCGTATCTACCAAAGCGTTATCGATAAAGAGCGTCGAGGAGAATTCCTTGGTAAAACGGTTCAAGTAATTCCTCACATTACAAATGAAATCAAGGAGCGTATCCAGATTTTAGGTAAAAGTGGAGATTATGATATTGTTATTACAGAAATAGGTGGAACCGTAGGTGATATTGAATCACTTCCATATATAGAAAGTATAAGACAACTTAAGTGGGAGCTAGGAAAGCAAAATTCGCTAGTGATTCACTTAACACTTATTCCATTCCTTGCAGCAGCAGGAGAGCTTAAGACTAAGCCTACGCAACATAGTGTAAAAACACTTATGGAAAGTGGTATCATGGCAGACATCTTAGTATGTCGTACAGAGCATGAACTAGGGTATGAGCTTAAAGCAAAACTTGCTCGTTTCTGTAATGTAGAGCAAGAAGCAGTTATAGAGTCTATAGATGCAAGTACTATTTATGATGTACCTAATCTTATGTTAGAAGAAGGACTTGATGTTATCTCACTTAAGAAACTAGACCTTCCTGATACAACACAACCAGAGCTTACTGGATGGAATGAATTTCTTGCAAAACATAAGAACCCAAAATCTACAGTTACTATTGGATTAATAGGAAAGTATGTAGAGTTACAAGATTCTTATAAATCTATACTTGAATCGTTCATTCATGCAGGTGCAGAAAATGAGGTGAAAGTAAAGATAGAAAGTATACATAGTGAGCATATTACTCCAGACGTCATCAAAAATAAAATAGCAAAACTAGATGGTGTTCTTGTGGCGCCAGGTTTTGGAGAACGTGGTATTGAGGGTAAAATCAAAGCGGTACAGTATGCTAGAGAACATAAAATTCCATTTTTAGGAATTTGTCTTGGTATGCAAATGGCAGTGATAGAATATGGTAGAAACGTTTGTGGTCTTGAAAAAGCAAACTCTACAGAGATGGATGCAAATACTCCGCATCCAGTAATTGGTTTAATGGACGAGCAAAAAAACATCACAGAGATGGGAGGTACCATGCGTTTGGGAGCTTGGGCTTGTAAACTTGAGCCTAACAGTATTGTGAGTGATGTTTACGGTGAAGAAGTTATTATGGAGCGTCACCGTCATAGATATGAATTTAACGATGTATACCGCGAGCAGCTTGAAAAAGCTGGCATGAAAATCACAGGGACAAATCCAGACACTGGACTTGTAGAAATTATAGAATTAGAAGACCATCCATGGTTTGTGGGAGTGCAATATCACCCAGAATATAAGAGTACTGTATCAAATCCACATCCATTATTTGTGGCATTTGTAAGAGCAGCTGTAAGTTATGCTCAAGATAGTACGCGTGCCACTATGTCATAAATTATAATAATGGAGGCAGAATTGCTTTGAGAAAATCACGCTTTCGCGAAAGCGTAATAAAAAACACTACCTAAATACAATTGATGAAAAAGAACTTCGACACAAATTCTCTTATCGGAATGCTCCTAATGGGAGGGATTCTAGTATGGATTATCTATTTTAATAAGCCTACTCCTGAAGAAATAGAAGCACAAAAAGCAGCACAAACAGAACAACTTCAAGAAACCGAAGAAGATGTTGCTTCACTACCAGTAATGGATGCTACGCCTGCAATTGCGACCGACTCTTTAAGTAATGTAGCATTACAAAATAGATTAGGAACATTTGCTTACTCTGGTTCGCTCCCATCTGCAAAGGAAGGAGCAACCACTACAATTGCAAATGATGTATTGGAGCTTAAAGTAAGTAATAAAGGAGGTTATATTACACAAGTAAAACTGCTTAAACACAGTACTTTTGACTCAATTCCGGTATACCTTATTAAGGATGGTAATAGCCAATTTAATGTAAGCTTTAGTACGGCAGATAATCGTAATCTTAATACAAAGGATTTATTTTTTGAGCCTACCTTATCAAAAAATGGTGGGAATGATGTCCTGTCTATGAAGCTTAAGGTGTCTCCAAGTGAATACTTAGAGTATCGTTATGAGCTTAAAGAAGGAGATTATATGATGGATTTTGGGATGAAGTCTCAAGGACTTTCTTCTCGTTTAAATACGTCTAACCCTATGCGCATGCAGTGGGACTTTAAAGGAATGCGTCACGCACGTAGCCAGTCTTACGAAAACAGATACACACGTCTTACTTATAAATATGAAGAAGATAAGACAGATAAGTTATCTCCAGCAGGAGATGACGATGAGATAGAAGAAGATCTTGTGTGGATGAATTACCGCCAGCACTTCTTTAGCTCAATGCTTATTTCTGAGACTCCATTTAAAGAAGCAAGATTATCATCTACCGATTTATATAAGGAGGCAGATGACAGAGATGAGGCAACTATTTTTACAAAAGAATACAAGTCTGATGTATTGCTAGAAGCAAAAAATGGAGAGATAGACTACGCCATGCAGATGTACTATGGTCCTACAGATTATACTATTCTAAAGTCTTATGATCAGGGCCTAGATGAAGCAATGCCATTAGGATGGGGAATCTTTGGGTTCTTGAACAAATACTTAGTAATTCCGTTTTTTGCATTCTTAACTGGATTTTTACCAGCGGGAATCGCAATTATCGTAATGACTATTTCAATCAAGTTATTGTTGTCTCCAGTACAGTACAAGCAATATACTTCTCAGGCTAAGATGAAAATCTTAAAACCAGAGATTGCAGCAATTTCAGAGAAGCATAAGGACAATGCAATGAAGAAGCAGCAGGAAACAATGGCGCTTTATAGCAAAGCAGGGGCAAGTCCCGCCGCAGGTTGTTTACCGGCTTTATTACAGATTCCTGTGTTTTATGCATTATTTACGTTCTTCCCATCTGCTTTTGATTTAAGAGGAAAGAGCTTCTTATGGGCAGATGATTTATCTAGCTATGATGAGATTGCAAAGCTTCCGTTTGAAATTCCTTTTTATGGAGATCACGTGAGTTTATTCCCAATACTTGCAGCAGTTACTATTTTCTTCTCAATGAGATTAACCACAGGTAACCAGCAAATGCAACAGCCTACGCAAGAAGGAATGCCAGATATGAGTAAGATGATGAAGTACATGATGTATTTCTCTCCACTACTTATGCTTGTTTTCTTTAACCAGTATGCAAGTGGATTGAGTTTGTATTACTTCATATCAAACCTTCTTACGATTGGTATTATTTTGGTAATCAAAAACTTCATTATCGATGAAGAGAAGATTAAAGCAAAAATTGAAGTGAAGAAAGCTAAGCCTAAAAAGCAAGGTAAATTTGCTAAGAAAATGCAACAGATGATGGAGCAGGCAGAGCAACAACAAAAAGGAAAGAAATAATACACCTTAGTATTACTACTTCATAATTACTTAGAAATCCCGTCTTTATTGAGACGGGATTTCTTGTTTTTATAGATTAGTTGTTTGTGTTTGTATCACGTTTTCGCGAAAGCATAAAGAAAATTCTTATTCTCATTGTAACAAAAGTAATACTGCTTCGTCTTCCTTATAACTAACCAATTAATCGATGGACCAACATACGTTCATAAAACTTGTAACTCCTTTTAAGGATAAAGTGTACCGCGTTGCAAAGCGGTTACTCGTATCTGACGATGAAGCTCAAGATGCTACGCAGGAAGTACTACTGCGTTTATGGACAAAGAGGTCCGACATAAAAAAATATCGAAGTGTTGAAGCATTTGCGATGACGATGACAAAAAATTATTGCTATGATAAGCTTAAAGCAAAAGGAAGCAATAATCTTAAAATCGTTCATAACAATTATGAAGATCACTCAGGAAATACGAGTAAGCATATAGAAGTTGCAGATGAGGTAGCTTGGGTTTTTAAACTCATGGAAGATTTACCAGAGCAACAACGACTTATTGTACAAATGAGAGATGTAGAGCAAATGGATAACGCAGAGATTGCTGTGATACTCGAGATGAATGAAACTGCTGTAAGAGTAGCTTTATCTAGAGCTCGCAAAAAACTAAGAGAAGAATTGATTAAAAAACGAAACTATGGAATCTCATAATATAGAGAAGCTACTAGATGGTTACTTTGAAGGAGCAACTACGCTTAAGGAAGAGCAGGAGTTGAGAGCTTATTTTACAAGTGATCATGTGGCGCCACACTTAGAAGAATATACTAGCATGTTTACGGCATTTAGTGTTGCCTCAAAGGAAACATATGATGCACCAATAGTGCTACCTCAAAAACAACGGTCAACATCTATTTACAGATTTGCAGCCAGTGCTGCAGCAGCAGTTATTGTGGGGTTAGTATTATGGACGCAAAGTACTCAAGTAGATGCTAGTATTTCTACTAACTATGAGAATGAAGAACTAGCCATCTTAAAAACAAAACAAGCACTTGGGATGATGTCCCAAATGATTAATCAAAGTACGACACAGCTGGAGGTGGTACAAGAATTTGATAAGGCATCCAGCACTTTATTTAAATAAAAATTCAAATTAAAAATATTATGAAAAAGTCAATAATGTTAGTGGCATTTGCCCTCGTAACCTTAGTAAGTTACGCACAGAGTCCTTTTGATAAATACGAGGATGTAAAAGGAGTTACCTCTATTGTAATGAATCAAAAGATGTTCAAGCTGCTTAGTAAAGTAGATCTCAACTCATCTGACCCAGAAATGCAAAAGTATATCAACCTTGTAGATAATCTTGAGAATGTAAAGATGTACACAAGTGCAAATACAGGAGTAATGGATCAGATGAGCGGTACGATGAAGAGCTATATTATAAGTAGCAATCTTCAAGAGTTAATGAGAGTAAAGGACGATGGTAAAAATGTAAAATTTTACTACAAAGAAGGAAGTAGTGAAGATTATGTAAAAGAATTTGTAATGTTCTTAAGCGGAGATATGGAAGGTGAGAAACGTGCTGTATTCTTTCAAGTAACAGGAAACATTGATCTCAAGCAAATCTCAAAACTTGCACAAGATTTAGACTTTAAAGGTAGTGATGCTCTTAAAGAAGTAGGTAACGCAAAAAAATCGTAAGATGAACACATTTATAAAAGTAACCATCACTGCAGTGCTAGCTGTTGTTACACTAGCCAGTTGTAGTAATAAGCAGTCTTTGCAAGAATATTATGTAGACAATCAAGAGAATGGTGATTTCATTCTTGTAGATGTACCTACAAGCCTACTTGGTAAGAATGTAGAAGCATTAACAGAAGAGCAACAAAAGGTTTTTAAGACCGTGCGTAAGATCAATCTTATGGCATATCAAACAAAATCTGGAGACACTGCAGCCATGCAGATAGAGCGTGATAAAGTAAAAGATATCCTTACCTCAGATGATTATGAAGAGCTTATGAAAGCTTCTGGAGATATGGGCCAAATGCGCCTTTATTTTAAGGGAGAAGAAGAGGCTATCGACGAAGTAATTTTCTTTGGTGCAGATGACAACAAGGGATTCGTTCTAGCTCGTCTGTTAGGTAATGACATGAATATAGGAGATATGATGCGTATGGCAGAGTCACTTAACAAAAGTGATATAGACGTATCTCAGTTTGGTAGTATTATGGAAGTTTTTGAAAATCAGTAATGATCAAAAAATGTTGAACGCATGAGTCCTATTTGGCGATAGGCTTTCCATATATAAAGAGCATCCCTTGGGGTGCTCTTTTTTGTTTGGAGCATGTGGTCATTGTGTAACCGCACACTAAGTTTCCCGCTTTCTGTTGCAATTCCTCGCGCCGGCTGCGCCAGGCAGCTGTGGGATTTACACGGCAATCGGGGCTAGCTTGGAGTGTATTGTGTGTCTCTACTATATTCAGCCCGATGATATTAGCTATTTTGATATTTGGATTTAATTTTTTGAGCTAAACACGTATCTTAGACAACCTTAACAGCAATCCATGAAAAAATATCTAATTCTCACCGTTACCTTGCTTGTCGCAAGCTCTGCGTTCGCACAATTTTTAGAAACAAAAAAAGACCTCGTTACAGAAAAGGGTTTCTTTACCCTTCACTATGACGAAAGCGAGGATAAAGTATATGTAGAGGTAGATAAGCTGGATGAGGAGTTTTTATATGTTCACTCTCTTCGCACAGGTTTAGGAAGTAATGATATCGGGATAGATAGAGGTCAACTAGGAGGAACTGCGGTTGTAAAGTTTCAAAAGGCGGGTAATAAATTAATATTAGTCCAGCCTAATTTAAAGTACCGAGCAAATACGGATAATGCCTTAGAGCGTAAATCTATAGAGGAAGCATTTGCAAAGTCGGTGCTATTTGGGTTTCCTATTAAGGAAACAAAAGGAGGGAAGTACCTCATTGATTTCACACCATTTTTACTAGAAGACACTCATGGAGTAGTAGCTAGACTAAAACGAAGCAAGGAAGGAACCTATAAACTAGATAAAACTAGAAGTGCTATGTATATGGAGCGCACAAAAGCATTTCCAGAAAATACAGAGTTTGAAGCGCTGCTTACGTTTAAGGGAACTCCTACTGGTAGAAACATAAGAAGTGTAGCTCCAGATGCGAGTGCACTCACAGTGGTACAACATTACTCTTTTGTAAAATTACCAGATGATAATTATACACCTAGACGTTTTGATCCAAGAGCTGGAAATATCTCGACTACATATCTAGATTATGCAACACCTATACAAGAGCCTATTGTAAAACGTTATGCAAATCGTCACCGTTTAGAAAAGAAAAACCCAACGGCAGCAGTAAGTGAGGCGGTGGAGCCTATCATATATTATCTAGACCCAGGTACTCCAGAACCTGTTCGTTCTGCACTATTAGAAGGAGCTAGCTGGTGGAATCAGGCATATGAAGCTGCTGGTTTTAAAGATGCTTTTCAAGTAAAAATGTTACCCGAAAATGCAGATCCTATGGACGTGCGATATAACGTGATACAGTGGGTACATCGCAGTACAAGAGGGTGGAGTTATGGAGCAAGTGTTACAGATCCTCGTACAGGTGAGATTATCAAAGGTCATGTAAGTTTGGGTAGTCTGCGTATTCGTCAAGATTTCCTTATTGCTCAAGCGCTTATGAATAAACCTTTTGCCGAAAGAGATGATAATTATAAGCCAATGCTAGAAATGGCACTAGCTAGAATACGCCAACTAAGCGCTCACGAGGTGGGACATACCATAGGTTTTGCTCATAATTTTGCTGCCAGCACAGAAAATAGAGCAAGTGTGATGGATTATCCTCATCCTACGCTTACATGGGCTGGTGATGAAGTAGACTTTTCTAATGCCTATGCCACTGGAATAGGAGCTTGGGATAAAGTAACTGTTAACTATAGCTACGGAGTGGCACCTCAAGGAACATCAGAAGAGGTCTTTCTTGATAATATACTTACTACCGCAGAAAAGGCCGGATTACGATATATTACAGATAGCGATGCAAGAGCTCAAGGAGGAGCACATTATAAGGCACACCTATGGGACAATGGAACAGATGCGGCAGATGAGTTAGAGAAAATGCTCGTTCTTAGAAAAGGTGCAATTTCAAACTTTTCTATAGATAATATCCGTACAAACGAGCCATACTCAATGCTTGAAGATGTTTTTGTCCCTTTATATTTCTATCACAGATATCAAACCGAAGGGGCAGTAAAGATGATAGGAGGTCTTGATTATAATTATGCTGTAAAAGGAGATAGTAATCTCAAAGTAACAGAAACACTTGCTCCTAAAGAGCAGGAGAGAGCTTTAAAAAGTGTTTTAAAAACACTTACTGCTAGCGAACTAGCAATTCCCAAAGATAAATTGGCTTTATTTCCACCTAGAGCGCAGGGGTATTATCGCTCTAGAGAAAGTTTCAAAAGTAATGATGGAGTAGCATTTGATGCACTAGGCGCAGCGGCAACAGCTAGTGATATGACATTAAGCTTGCTATTACATCCAGAACGAGCAAACAGGCTAGTACAACAGAAGGCTTTAGATAATAAGCAAACGGGGTTAGAAGGTATGCTAGATACTTTGGTTGAGACTACACTTTTTTCAAAAGAATCAGATAGTTACCGCAAGGAGGTACAGCAAACTATAAATTACAATGTATTGAAGCACCTAATGAACCTTGCAAATCATACAAAGGCAATACCTCAAACTAAGGCTTTTGCAAAAGCACAGTTAAAAGAGGTGATGGCAAATCTTGGTTCTAAAACTTCTGATGCTAATGCAGCATTTATGGTCGATGAGATTAAAGACTTTTTAAAATCACCAGAGAAGTTTAAAGTACTTCCATCACCTAAGATTCCTGATGGATCCCCGATAGGGTGTTTTGAGTAACATTTTCGCGAAAGCGTATACATTTTTAAACCAATCATAGTGGAGATAAACCAATGGTCTCCATAATTAATACTTATATTTTTGATGAAAATAGATTTACGTTCTGATACAATTACAAAGCCTACGCCTGAAATGCTTGATTATATGATGCGTGCAGAAGTAGGTGATGATGTTTATAAGGAGGATCCTACTGTAAATGAGCTTGAACAGCGCATTGCAGAGATGTTTGGGATGGATAGTGCACTTTATTTTCCTACAGGAAGTATGACTAATCAAGCTGCCATAAAAATTCACACCCAACCTGGTGAACAACTCATCGCAGATAAGTATGCACACGTTTATAATTATGAGGGTGGAGGTGTATCTTTTAATAGTGGAGTGTCATGTAAACTTATAGATGGTAATCGTGGTTTAATAACTGCAGCGCAGGTAGAAGAATCAATAAATCCACCAGATTTTTATCATAGTCCGCTCTCAACCTTGGTATGTCTAGAAAACACTACAAATAAAGGAGGAGGTGCTTGTTATGATCTAGATGAGATTGTGAAAATAAAAGAGGTTTGTGATACACATGGATTAGGGTTACACCTAGATGGTGCACGTTTATGGAATGCACTTGTAGCAACTGGTCAAACAGCTAGTTCTTATGGTGAATTGTTTGATACCATCTCTGTATGTTTATCAAAGGGACTGGGAGCTCCTATGGGTTCTGTTTTAGTAGGTAAGCAGCAGTTTATGAACAAGGCAATGCGCGTGCGTAAAGTGCTAGGGGGAGGAATGAGGCAAGTGGGCTTTATGGCAGCTGCTGGATTGTATGGACTAGATCATAATATTGAAAGAATGAGTGATGATCACGCTAAGGCAAAAGAAATTGCAGGGTTACTTGAATCGCTTTCATATGTTAAATCTGTAGAGAAAACAGAGACCAATATTTTAATTTTCAATCTAAAAGAAACGACCGATGAAGCTGCTTTTGTTAGTTATCTTTTTGATAATGATGTAATTATAAGTGACATGGGGCAGGGTAAGTTGAGGATTGTAACTCATTATGACTACAGTAATGCGTCTCACAAGCTTGTTTTAGACGTTTTGAAGAAATTTGAGAGTGTCTAGTTTTTGAGGATTTATGCATTAATATCATAACAATTACTAAGTTTCATTTTATTCATGTATTTCATCGATAAAAGATGTGATTTCGTCAGAAATAAAAATTCTTAAAAAAAAGTTAATGCATTTGTTAAGGAAAGCTCTTATTTTTGTACTTTGAAATTGAAATTCACAACAATTACTTTTAAAATCAACATTATGAAGAAAATTTTATTTTTATGTGCCTTTGTAGGTTTTGCATTTGCAAATGTGCAAGCACAAGATTTACCAACAAACCCTGAGCCAGGAAAGTGTTACGTACGTTGTACTACTCCTGATATCTATGAGACTCAAAGTGTTCAAATCCAAAAGACTCCTGCTTACAAGGTTCTTAAGGTAGTACCTGCTCAATACGATACAGTAACTGAGCGTGTTATGGTAAAAGAAGCTTCTAAGCGTCTTCGAGTAATTCCAGCTACTTACAAAACTGAAACAGTAACTTATGTAAAAAGTACTTCAGGTTCTTCTTTAAGAATTGTTCCTGCATCTTTTTCTAACGATACTGAAACTATTGAAGTAAAATCTGCATATGCGCAGTGGGAATTAGGTGCTCCAGCTCCTGATTGTGCTTCTTCTAACCCTGACGATTGTCGTTACTGGTGTTACAAAGGATACCCAGCAGAATATACTACGGTATCTAAGCGTACTTTAGCTTCTGACGCTGCTGTTCAATCTACTCCAGGAGGTTCTGCAAACGGAACTTATACTGTAAGAGTAATTGATCAACCAGCACGTGTTGTTGATGAAGAAATCCCAGCTGAATTTGCAACTATTACTAAAACTGTAATGGTTAAAGATGCAACTACAACAGAAGATGTTGTTGCTGCTACTTTCTCTACTGTTTCTAAAGAAGTTCTTAAGCAAAAAGGTGGTCTTACTACTTGGAGAGAAGTTGAGTGTGCTCTTGTTGAGTACCAAGCACTTCCTATCAACTGGAATACTAACTCTGCTACATTAACTCCTGCTGCTAAAAGCATCATTGACACACGTCTTATGCCATTATTAGCTCAAAACCCAGGTGTAAAATTAGAGATTGCTTCACATACTGATTCTAGAGGAGCTTCTGCTTCTAACCAAGATCTTTCTGAGCGTCGTGCACAATCTGTTGCAAACTACCTTATTTCTAAAGGAGTAAACAACAGCTTACTTGTTGCAAACGGTTTCGGAGAAAACAAACTTAAGAATCGTTGTGCAGATGGTGTTTCTTGTACTGAGCGTCAGCATGCTGACAACCGTCGTACTGAATTCCGTCTTATCAATAACTAAGACTCTATAAAACATTAGCTAACCAGCCCAATGTTAAAGCGCCTTCGAAAGAAGGCGCTTTTTTTTGTTTATCATTTTTCTTTTGTGGCATTTCTATTAAGTTTACAGTTATGAATGATTACTACCTCAATTCTTTATTAATAGCGCTATTGTTTGTAATGCCGTTTAGTGCTCAGGCACAATTTTTTCAATCAACACAACAGAATGTATTTATACCGTTACAAAATTCTCAATCATCCGTAGGAGACTACGATAGGGACGGGGATATGGATATTGTAGTTATGGGAATTGATAACTCAGCTGGAAGTCAATATCGAATTATATTATATAATAATGATGGTCAAGGGATTTTTCAAGAATTTGAAATTATATTTACTGAGCAGTTTACTAATGGAGATATAGCATTTGTTAATATAGATAGAGATGATGATCTTGATATATTTATAACAGGTTTATCAAATAATGGAGAAGCTAAGACATTATTTTTCGTTAATGACGGAGCTACTTTTATCCAAGATGATTATTTATTTAATAATACAATAACTAACGGACAATTTGCTTGGGGTGATCTCAATAATGATAAATATGCAGATCTATTATTATTTGGAGAGGTAGATGCAGTAATTGAAGAAGCTTATTTATTCAAGGGTTCACGAGATGGCACCTTTGAGAGTATTACACATGATTTTTTACCATCATTTCAGGGAGTTACAGCTTTTGCTGATTTTGACCGTGATGGAGACCTTGATGTTGCTACGTCTGGAGCGTCAGTTGATGCAGCAAACTATCCATTATATGTCTACGAAAATTTAGGTGATTTTAACTTTCAAATCGCAGCGCAACTTGAAGGCTTCTCTAACGGCTCAATGAAATTAAGGGATATTAACGAAGATAGTTTTGTAGATATCATTAAGACAGGGTCCCTGAATACTAATAGTGAGTCAAGTTCTAAGGTCTATTTAAATAATGCCAATTTTGATTTTATATTAGCAGAGAATATTAATCTTACGGGAGTAGGAGATGAGTCCAACTTATTAGTAGCAGATTTCACAGGAAATGGTAGCTTAGATTTGTTAAATATAGGTAGAGTTCCTCCATTTACACAGGTTTTATTTTATAATGAATTATTAGAAAATGACGGCGACTTTACATTTGTTGAAAACACAAATACGGGATTACCATTAACATCTTATAATGAAATGGAAGTTGCAGATTTTGACTTAGATGGTGATTTAGACCTATTTGTAGTTAATTCTCAAGAAAGTGATATTTACTTTAATACACAGGCAACTCCGAACGAGATGCCTAGTTCGCCACCGGTTTTAGAAAGTGCTGTAGCTGGAAGTACAGTGTTATTATCATGGGAAGCTGGAACAGATACGAAAACAGCCGTTGATAATTTAAGCTATAATCTTTATATAGGCACTGAGCCCAATACAAGTAATATACTAAGTCCTAATGCGAATATTGAAACGGGTTTAAGATATACCGTAGAATTAGGGAATAATCAGTATAACACAAGTTATAATCTAGTTGATTTTGAGATAGGAACATATTATTGGGCTGTGCAGACTATTGATAATCAATACATCGGTTCGCCATTTTCACAAGAACAATCTTTTGAGATTAAAACTCTAGGTTTAAATGACGATACAACATCGCTAGTTATGGTCGCAAATGATTCTGGTAATAGTCAATGGAAAGTAAACGCTTCATCACATATTGAGATAATCTCGCTGTATACTTTGAGTGGACAATCCATAAATCAATACAGACCTAACGCCATTGATTTTACAATAGACTATTCAGAATTATCTAGTGGTATTTACATCTTAAGCTTGAAAACCGAAAACGGTTTCCAAGCTTTTAAGGTAATAAAGAATTAATTTACTTAAACATATCCATACCAGGTATGTTAGGCATACCTTCTTTGGCAACTGCTGCCATTTCTGTATCGTGGATGTTTTGTGCTTTCTCTAGCGCTTTATTAAGCGTTAAGATTAAATAATCTTCTAGTTGCTCTTTATCTTCAAGTAGACTATCATCAAGGGAAATTTCCTTTAAGCGCCCGCTTGCAGTTACTGTAAGTTTTAATAAATTATCAGATGACGACTCATCTACAAGTACTGTTTTAAGACGTTCTTTTGTTTCTTCTGCTTTTACTTTTGCTTCCTGGAGTTTACCCATTAAGCCCATCATATCTCCAAACATAGTTTTGTGTTTTGTATTAAGAAGACAAAGTTATTAAATGATTATGAAGCTATTTACAAGAACGGAAAATAGTTAAGCCTGTGCGTTGTATTTTTGTGAGCATTTTATAAAATAAATTACTTTGACAAAGCACATATTACCTCCAGTAGCCAAAAAGATTTCAGTACAATTAGAGAAGCATGGAGATATCCGTACTGATGACTATTTCTGGATGAAAGAGCGCGATGCTCCTGAGGTTCTTGATTATTTAAATCAAGAGAATGAATATTATCATAAACTGACAGCGCATACAAAGGATTTTCAGAAATCACTTTTCGAAGAAATGAAAGGTCGTATTAAGGAAGATGATTCCTCAGTACCTTATAAGCATAATGGTTTCTGGTATTATCGTCGTTTTGAGACTGGAAAAGACTATCCGCTATATTGTAGAAAAGAAGCTACCTTAGATAGTGAAGAAATTATAGTTTTTGACAATAATAAAATGGCAGAGGGGCATACTTATTTTAGTCAGGCTAGTTATGCCGTATCTGAGGATAATATGATTGCTGCTTTTGGAATTGATACCGTAAGTAGGAGGCAATATACAATAAGGTTTAAAAATCTCAAGACTGGAGAAATTTACCCAGCTGAAATCAAAAATACTACTGGTGGTGCCGTTTGGTCTAACGATAATAAAACAGTTTATTACTCTCGAAAAGACGAAGAAACCCTACGATCTAATCAAATATTTAAACACACCCTAGGAACAGATCCAAGTCAAGACGAACTTGTTTATCAAGAAAATGATGAGACATTCTATACCTATGTTTTCAAGTCAAAGTCTAAGGACTACATCATGATAGGTTCTGACAGCACGATGACGAGCGAATTTCGTTTTGCATCTGCTGCAAAGGGTACTACAGATTTTAAAGTTTTTCAAGAACGTACAAGAGGGCTGGAGTATGCAGTATCTCATTATGACGATTCTTTTTATATACAGACTAATAAAGATAAGGCGACCAACTTTAAACTCATGAAAACGCCAGTATCTGCTACTGGAATGGAAAATTGGGTAGATATTATCCCTCATCGAGATGATACCTTGCTAGAAGATGTAGAGATTTTTAAGGATTTTCTTGTGGTAAGTGAGCGTAGCAATGGGTTGAATAAAATACACATCAAGCGATGGGATAATTCAGAAAGCTATTATTTGCCGTTTGATAATGAAACATACGACGCTTATCCTACCACAAATATCGATTTTGACACTCAGATTTTACGATATGCTTATAATGCTCTAAATACGCCAGCATCTGTCATAGATTTTGATATGGTCACCCAGGAAAAAGTGGTCCTTAAAGAGCAAGAAGTATTAGGCGGAAACTTTTATAAAGATAATTATAACATGGAGCGCATCTGGGCAACTGCTCAAGATGGAGTTAAGGTTCCAGTATCTATAATCTACCACAAAGACACACAACTAGATGGTACAGCTCCTTTGTTACAGTATGCCTATGGAAGTTACGGTAGTACTACAGATCCTTCTTTCTCAACAATAAGATTATCTCTTTTAGATCGTGGTTTTATTTATGCCATCGCACACGTAAGAGGAGGTGAGTATTTAGGAAGAAAGTGGTATGAGGATGGAAAGTTGCTCAAGAAAAGAAATACGTTCACAGATTTTATTGATGTTTCAAAACATTTGATAAGTAACTCTTACACTTCGGCTAGTCATTTATATGCTTACGGAGGTTCGGCAGGAGGATTATTGATGGGTGCAATTGTAAACATGGCGCCAGAGCTTTATAGTGGAATTATTGCGGCCGTACCTTTTGTAGACGTGGTGACAACCATGCTTGACGACACCATTCCGCTTACCACAGGTGAGTATGATGAGTGGGGCAACCCTAATGAAAAGGAGTCCTATGAGTATATGAAGAGCTACAGTCCTTATGATAACGCTTTCGCGAAAGCGTACCCAAATATATTTGTTACCACAGGATACCATGATAGTCAAGTGCAATATTGGGAACCTGCAAAATGGGTAGCAAGACTAAGAGAAATGAATCAAGCTGATACAAAAATCATGTTTCATTGCAACATGGATGCAGGCCATGGTGGTGCTTCTGGACGTTTTGAAGCATTAAAAGAAATCGCCGAAGATTATGCGTTCTTACTTGATTTAGAGTCTATTAATCGGTAAACGGGTAAAACGCTGTTTATAACTGCATGATATTGAACTAGGGTAGAGGAAACACGTTCCATATTTTTGTGTTACTTTTGCTCTGTTTTGCATGTCTCTTTTTTAGGATTGTGCAGCGCTTTAACCAAGATATATGAATAAGGATTTAAACGTGTATGATAACGTGTTACAACTAGTAGGTAACACACCACTCATCAAGTTAAATAAAATTACAGAAGGTTTTGAAGGTCAGTTTTACGCAAAGGTAGAGGCTTTTAATCCGGGACACTCATCAAAAGATCGTATCGCTCTTCACATTATAGAAGAGGCAGAACGTACAGGAGTTCTTAAACCTGGTGATACTATTATTGAAACTACATCTGGAAACACTGGATTTAGTATCGCAATGGTAAGTATCATTAAGGGGTATGAATGTATTCTTGCAGTAAGCTCAAAATCATCACCAGATAAGATTGATGCTTTAAAAGCGATGGGAGCAAAGGTGTATGTATGCCCTGCAAATGTAAAGGCAGATGACCCTAGATCTTATTATAGTGTTGCAAAGCGTTTACATGAGGAAACTAAGGGCTCTGTATACATCAATCAGTATTTTAATGAGTTAAATATAGATGCTCATTTTAATACGACAGGACCAGAAATCTGGAATCAAACAGAAGGTAACATTACTCACTTAATTGCTTGTAGTGGAACTGGAGGTACTATATCTGGTACTGCACGTTTTTTAAAGCAACAAAACCCAGAAATAAAAATTATAGGTATAGATGCTTATGGATCTGTGATTCAAAAGTATCATCAAACCCGTGAGTTTGACGCAGCAGAAATCTATCCATATCGTATAGAAGGACTAGGGAAAAACTTAATACCCTCTGCAACAGATTTTGATGCAATAGATAAGTTTGAAAAAGTAAGTGATCAAGAGAGTGCTCACAGTGCGAGAGAGATTGCTACTACAGAAGGTCTTTTTGTAGGATATACAAGTGGTGCTGCTATTCAAGGAGTAAAACAACTTGCTGCGCAAGGAGAGTTTGATGAGAATAGTAAGGTGGTGGTTATTTTTCCAGATCACGGAAGTCGCTATATGAGTAAAGTATTTTCTGATAAGTGGATGAATGATCAAGGTTTTTTTGATAGTCAAAACGAAGAGACTGTAGCAACTATAGAATACATCAAATAAACGTCTAAAATATTACGTATATTTAAGCTCCTACCTATGTAGGAGCTTTTTGATTTTTGGCATCATATTACAATTGTTTTTGTATTTGTTCAAAATATCAAAAATGTGTACTTTTGCACCTGTTTTCAAAACAAGTATATGAGAGATTTATTTGATAAAATTTACAAGGATAAGGGGCCATTAGGTAAATGGGCTTCAGTGGCAGAGGGATACTTTGTTTTTCCTAAACTAGAAGGACCTATTTCTAACCGAATGAAGTTCCAAGGAAAGGAAGTAATTACATGGAGTGTAAATGATTATTTAGGTCTTGCAAATCGTCCAGAAATACGTGAGGTAGATGCGCAAGCAGCAGCAGATTATGGTGCGGCTTACCCTATGGGTGCTCGTATGATGTCTGGTCATACTTCATTGCATGAACAATTACAAAATGAGTGTGCGGAGTTTGTACAAAAAGAAGCTGCCTATCTTTTAAACTTTGGATACCAAGGTATCATGTCTACTATTGATGCACTAGTAGGTAAAGATGATATTATCGTATATGACGTAGATACTCACGCTTGTATTATAGATGGTGTTCGTTTGCATATGGGTAAACGTTTTACCTACAAGCATAACGATATGGCAAGTATCGAAAAGAATCTTGAGCGTGCTACCAAAATGGCAGAGCAAACAGGAGGAGGAATCCTCGTGATTTCTGAAGGTGTTTTTGGAATGCGCGGAGAACAAGGGAAGCTTAAAGAAATAGTAGCTCTTAAGAAAAAATTTAACTTCCGTTTACTTGTTGATGATGCACATGGTTTTGGAACTTTAGGAGCAACGGGAGCAGGAGCAGGAGAAGAACAAGGAGTACAAGATGACATTGATGTGTATTTTGCAACATTTGCAAAGTCTATGGCATCTACAGGAGCTTTTATTGCGGGAGATCAAGAAATCATTGATTACTTAAAATATAACCTAAGATCACAAATGTTTGCAAAGTCATTGCAAATGCAACTTGTGGTGGGAGCACTTAAACGTCTTGATATGTTACGCACAATGCCAGAACTTCGTGAGAAGTTATGGGAGAATGTAAATGCACTTCAAGGAGGATTAAAAGATAGAGGTTTTGATATAGGGACTACACAGTCATGTGTAACTCCTGTATACCTCAAAGGAAGCGTACCAGAAGCAATGGCGCTTGTAAAAGATCTACGTGAGAACCATGGTGTATTTTGTTCTATCGTAGTGTATCCAGTGATTCCTAAAGGACTTATTTTACTTAGAATGATACCTACAGCGTCACATACACTTACAGATGTAGAAGAGACTCTAAATGCCTTTGAAGCAATTCGTGAGCGATTAGATAATGGAACTTATAAAAGACTTTCTGCTAAAGTAGCAGAAGCTTTTGGAGCATAAAACTCCACTATATACTTTAAAAAATAAGCCGTTACTTTTAAAAAGTAACGGCTTATTTTTTACACTATTTAAAATCTATTCTTGACTATCATTAGATGAAGCCATTTGCAATTGATTATCAAATTGTAATGTTCTAATAGGGAATGGAATATTAACATCATTGGCATCAAAAGCTTTCTTTATAGCTAGCATTCCTTGATGCTTGGCAGTTAGTTTTTGCTTGCCATTTATACAATCTACCCAGTATCTACATATAAAGTCAATTGAACTTCCTCCAAAGGCAGTGTAGAAAAATTCTACCTCCTCCTTATCACCTTCTTGAGGAAATTTACTTGAGATGGTATCCTTAGTTAGTTTTTCTACCATTTCCAAGTCAGACTCATAACCTACACCACATTCTATAATGATACGCATACGATCTGTAACCGAATAATTTTTCATCGGGTTATCAGTAATGGTTTTATTTGGTATTACAACAATATTATTATCTGGCTCTCTTATACTAAAGTTGTTAAGCTTAATATCCTCTATAAAACCTACATATCCACTAGTTTCTATCCAGTCTCCTATATTAACTCTTTTTCTAAAAGATAATATGATACCTGCAATTCCATTTGCTAGGGCACCCTGTAAGGCCAGACCTATAACAAGACCAGAAACTCCTGCTCCAGCAATTAAGGTATTTAATGTTTTGTCTAAATTTAATACACCTAAGGCGAGAAATATACCTACAAGTACTACAAATACAGCTAGTGCTCTACCTATGAGTTTTGTGATAGATTGTTGTGGTACGTATCGCTTTACAATCTTTTGAGAGTATTTATTTACAAATCTGGATACGAAGTAAGCAATTAGTAAAACTAGAAGAGCGACTCCTAAGTTTGGTAAGTTTCTTATAAAAGCTTCAACCCATCCCCAGAGTTTTTCTGAGAGATTATTTAATGATTCAGTAATCTTATCCATGTCTTTTTTTTAGTTGGATTTCAATTTACTTCTGCTTGTTGGCGTTCACAAGGGCTTTAACCATCATTAACGCCTGTAGTAAGGTATTTTGAGTAAATATTAAGAAGTAATGTGGGAATGTTACGCTTTCGCGAAAGCGTGAAAAAATAATAATCCTCCGCTTAATGATTTTGTGAAGCTCTAGCCGAAAGAATCCCATCGCCTATTATCTCCTGAATATTTTCCTTGTCCTCTGTAGTGATTTTAGGATTTGCAACATCAATATTTACCATAGGAAATGCTATGTTATAGTACATAGCAAAATGATCTGAACCAAAATATGCCAGTCTTTTCATGTTTGTTACATGAAGATCTTTTGAATAAAATAAATGGTCAAGAGGGAATCTGAGTAACCAGTAATTTGCATGAAAGGATGGATAGAGACCACGACCTACGCGCGGATCTAGATACCCTGTGATTTTGCTAAAAAGTCTAGAAGTCTTAGACCACACCACATCATTGAGATCGCCGCAAACTACGGTTGCGTCCTTAGACTCTCTACATTGCTTACCTACGAGCATCAACTCGGCATCACGTTCTTTTGAAGTTTCGTTTTCTGATGGACTAGGAGGAGCAGGGTGTATTGCTATAAGATTAAAAGGCTGGTCTGCATATGTTATCTCACAATGTATGGATGGAATGTCCTTTTCTACAAGATATTTTATCTCTGATGATTGAAACGGAATTTTTGAGTACACATGCATTCCATAAAAATTATCCAGTGTAGCTTTTACGGTGTGAGTATACTCTGGAAAAGCTTGAGATATTGCTTTATCCCACTTTTGATCAGACTCCATGGTGATAAATATATGAGGATTGCTTTCCTTTATGATAGTTATAAATTTATCGTAGTTCGTGTTAGTCTGCAATACATTTGCGGTAACGAGTGTGAGCTGTTCTTTATGGAACTCTGCCTTAGGCTTGCGTCTGTGATAAAAAGGTGTGTAAGGTCTAATGAGCCATAATTGAAATAAAAGTACCGCTATCATCACAGCGATAAATACTATGTGTGTCACAGTGAAGACCTCCCAAGATATAAATGCAACTCCTAATAAAAGTAGCTGAATAACTACTGTTTGAATTCTCACAAAATCAAAAAAGCGTATGCTCCAGTGTGTCGCCGGAAGCAAGGGGAGTAGTGGCCCTATGATAAATATTGAGAATAGTATTAGTAACATTATAGTAAATGTAAAAAAGCATCGCGATAGGAGCGATGCTTTTTAGAATTGTTTGTGAAGAATAAACCTAAATTTCTCCTAGGAGCTCTTTCATTTTCGCTCCTAGTGCAGGACCTCTTAGATCTTTTGCTATAATAACGCCATTTTCATCTAGTAAAAATGTCGCAGGTATTGCTCGTACTCCATAACTTCTAGGGATAGGATCTTGCCAAAACTGTAAGTTTGAAACATGATACCAGTCCATTTTATCTTTTTCTATGGCTTGTAGCCATCTTTCTTTTTGGTCTGGTCTATCAAGAGATACACTTATAATATTAAGACCTTTATCATGATATTGATTATACACATTTACAACATTAGGATTTTCCATACGGCAAGGGCGACACCATGAAGCCCAAAAGTCAATGATGGTGTATTTACCTAAAGTCTCTGAAAGTGAAAGTTCTTTACCTTCTGGAGTTTTTGCGGTAAACTCAGGAGCTTTATTTCCTATACTGGCAAGTCCGCTAGCGATACGTTGTGACTTGAGTTGTGCGATATAGTTTTCTACACTTTCTCCCACAGTAGAGTTTTGAATATCCTCAGAAAGACTATTATAATATGCTTCGGACTCTTCAATTTTCAAGACTTTCTCATTTATTAAGTCAGATAGTGCAATTACGGAGACCATTTTGTCAGTATTTTTCTCAACTACTGCTTTTTTATCGGTAATAAATTGCGTGTCCATGGCTGCTATTTGGTCACGGATAATGTTTACCTTAATTCCATCTGTTTCTCTCTGTGCCTTTTGCATCTCTTGAATGAGCTTTTGTCTCTTTTTATTAGTCTGCATAGCAGTCCTACGGTAATTATTAAACAACTCATTTTCTATACTACCTGTGACTAAAGAGCTAGATAAGCTATCTTTGTACAGAGTTAGATTAAGTGGTTGCTCATCTTTTACTAGCAAAAGTTGGCTAGTAGCTGTAGCTTCACTTAGTATTAATAAACCAGTACCTTCTGTTATAGCTTTTGTAAAAGTAAATTTACCAGCATTTACAACGGCAGTGTCTAAGGGAATACGTTTATTATTAGGCCCTAATTCCTCTAAGATAAGTGACGTACCATCAGCCATACCAGCAGCGGTACCTTTTATAGGAGTACTATTATTATCTCCACAGGAGAATAAAGAGAATAAAATTACAAGAATTAGTAATTGTTTCATGAGATCATATTTTTATTATAACAAAAATAAGGTTTACAGTTATTAATAAAGAAGAGAAGAGGAGTTTTGAAGACCCATTTTATGAAAAGCGGAGTACATTTTAAAGATCAAGAGTTTCCACTAGAATTACATTTTAGTGTAGGGAAATTAGTGAGTCATTATAAAAACAATCTTACTTCAGATAATTTAAGATTAAAAAGACGTGCAACAGAAATAATGGAAATTATTTCTGACTATCCAGAATTAGAATCAGGAATAAATAATCTAGATACTATAGGGAGCTATAAGAATCAAATTGATGATCTTCTTAGTGAGCTATTTCCAGAAGTACTGCAGCAAAATGAAATAAAAATTGCATCTATGCCTTTTCAAGAGGCTGTGCTACAATCTACGCAGAGGTATGATAACATACTTCTCAATGCAGGTGATAATTTTATTCCAGAAATAAAGAATTTTAATGCAGACCATTACTACCTCATGGGATGTAGCATTATCCTAATGCAGTATTATGGTTTTAAAATAGACTTTAGACGTCCATTTTATTATGAAATTCCTGACGGTTTGGGAATGACACGTTTTTATAGAATGCTCTATAATGGGGATTATATAGATATAGAACGTAAGGAAGGAACACCTCAAATAACAGAAGAAGAAGTAAACGTACTGCTAGATAATTTTGATAATATAGAGATGTGGAAAGAAAAATTTCCTCCGCACAGTTATATTTTCAAAGGCTTTGTGATAGCAAATTTATATGATGCCACTACCGAAGTTTCAATATCAGATTTTAAGTCTGGCTTACTTCGTTATGAAGATGAGGACATAAACTTTACACATGACTTCCATAGAATTTTTCAAGCCATATTTGACCTTCCAGAATTACAAATAGGTTTTTCTAATTATAATAAGGAAGACGAGGCCTTTGAGCTTGTGCCATTTAAGGATATAAGTAGTTATCTCTTATATGGTGATACAGAAGCTTCTTGTAATACGATACTTTGTAAAGGATCTTATGACGCGGTATTTAATACTGGAGACTACTTTGCGGTTTCAGATATTGCAAAACATCATAAAAGCGATAAGAGTATAAAGATGTATCAAAATCTTTATGACCAGGGGATAAAGAGTGTTATTCTAGCCCCAATACGTCACAAAGGTGTTTTATTAGGTATTCTAGAGCTAGCCTCTCCTAATAAAGGAGCGCTTAATAGTATAAATGCAAATAAGCTTGCAGACATAATGCCATATCTTATTGATGCTGTATTACGTAACAAGGAGCAACAAGAAAATGAAATAGACCTAATTATTCAAAATGAATGTACATCTATTCATAAAAGTGTGTACTGGAAATTTGAAAAGGAAGCAAAACGATATTTAAGATTACAGATAGAAGGGGATAATAACGTTCAATATAGGGATGTTGTATTTAAAGATGTTTATCCATTATTTGGACAGATTGATATTAAAGGATCTTCAGAGTCTCGTAATGCTGCGACTCAAAAAGATATCTTATTACAGTTACATAATGCCATTGCGATATTAGAAGCGGCCAAGACTAATGAAAGTCTACCTATCTATGAGCAACTTATTTTCAATCTTAATATATTTTTAGAAAAAACAGAAGAGAAGCTAGAGGTAGATAGTGAGCGTAAGATTTTAAATTTCTTGAGTGAGAATATCAGGCCATTATTTACGCACTTGCTTAAAAAAAGTGACGAACTCAATGAGTTGATTACAGCATACAGAAGCCAGATAGAAGATAGTCTGGGTCTCGTATATCGCCATCGTAAGTTTTATGATGAATCTGTAATGCTATTAAATAAGCGTCTAGCGTCTGTACTACAGCGCAAGCAAAAAGAGGCGCAGATGATGTATCCCCACTTTTTTGAACTTTTTAAAACAGACGGAGTAGAGCATAATATGTATGTAGGTGAGTCTATAACAAAGCATAATAGCTTTAATAAGATTTATCTCTACAACTTAAGGTTGTGGCAACTACAAGTAATGTGCGAGATGGAAAACGAGCATTTCTCGCTTGCGCAAAAAATGGATCATCCACTTGAGGTAGCCTCTATGATTCTAGTGTTTAATACATCATTATCTGTACGATACCGTATGGATGAGAAAAGATTTGATGTAGATGGAACTTATAACGCTCGCTATGAAGTTGTAAAGAAGCGTGTAGATAAGGCTTTCATAAAAGGAACTACAGAACGTATAACACAAGCTGGAAAAATCACTATAGTCTACTCACAAGAAGCAGATGAGCAAGAGTATCTCAGATACATTAACTTCTTACAGTTAAAGAATCACTTAGGTAATGAAGTAGAAATTCTTGAGCTAGAAGACTTACAAGCTGTTACCGGATTAAAGGCTATTCGTGTGAATGTATTATATAAAAAAGTAATAGGTAAAGAGACAAAAGAATTTTACACCTATGAAGATCTCATTGAGGAAATAAAAAATTAAGAAAGCATAAAAAAACGGGTTCTGTAAAGAACCCGTTTTGCTTTTTATAATAGTGTTGTCACCATATTAGTGAGGCTCTCTACATCCTCCATGACTTCTACTGCTTGATCTCTGTAAGCAAAGAACACAGCAAACGTTAGTACAGATATAATGATACCCACCATAAAAATATTATAGGTTATTCTTAAGAGCTTATATTTTCTGTCGAGTACAACTCCTAGAAAATATAAATCTTTAGTAAGGGCAGAGTAGATATAATCTTTGTCTTGAAGCATTTCTCCTATTGCCCATTCATAATCTTCAAGTTTCATTTTATGAAAATTACCAAAAAACAATAGGTTCACCTTTTTCAATTTTACATCCTCTCTATCAAACTCACCTCTCGTTACATTAGGTCGTGTAGCAATGATTGACATAATCATCGATATCATGGCAAAAAGTACAAATACCGCCGTTGGATAGATAAGGTGAGCATTACTAGGAGACTCTAGTTTTGGAATCAGGTTTGCAAGAGCAAGAGAAATCACAATCGCATTTACAGAAAGCAATATGTTTGCCTTAGTATCTGCAATATCACTTAATTTAATATGGTTGCGTAGCGCGATGCGATACATAGACTGGATCCCTTTTTCTGGGCTAGCATCTTTGAGTTGTACTTTTAGTTTTTCCTTTTTACGTGCCTTTTTAGCTTTCTTTCTTGCTTTGGTAAGATCGTTTAGATTATTATCTTTTTTTGGTTTCCAGTTTTCTTGGGCATAGTGCGTGTAATAGCGATGCTTTATCGTAAACATCTCAATATTTGCCTTATTCCACTCCTCCGTGGTAAACTCTTTAATACCTTTTATTTTTAATTCTTGACGTAGATACTCACTAGCCTCAGGAAAATAATCCTTAGCAAAATGTGAGGCATCTGCGTCTCTTAAAACTTGTTCTAGGTATGTTTGTGGTTCTACACGCATATCTGTAGCGAGAATCACTTTTTTCACCTCTTCTATAATAGAAGCCTCAACGCCCTGTTCTTTCAAAAACGTTTCAGCCATTTCTGCACTGCGTGCTTCGTGATTATCGGTTCCATCTACATATCCTATGTCATGTAGTAGTGCGCTAAGCTGTAAGATGAGCTTTTCTTCATCTTTAAGACTTTCTTCACTATTATCAATTATTTCTTGGGTACTTTTAAGTACTCGTTTGGTATGGACATAGTTATGATATATACATGTCTTAGGTAGTTCATTATCAAATAGTTCAGAAATAAATCTATCTGTCTTTTCTAGTAGTTCAGTCATAGTTACTATAAGCCTGTTAGACCTCTAATGTACATTAAAAACAAGGACATGAACAAATATTACCGTTTTCTTAACTTCTCAGTGGCCATTTTGCTTAGTAGTTGTGCGACTTATTCTCCTAAATATGCAGATGAGTCAAGCGAGCCTTCTCGTTTTGATAATAGTTCGCTTTCGCGAAAGCGTATACATAAAACCTTCTACCTCATAGGCGATGCAGGAGGAGATAAAGATGGTGGTAGCACCTATGCTCTTGACGCATTTAAGAAAGTGATAGACACGGCACAGACAGACAATGACTATGCAATCTTTTTAGGTGACAATATTTATGATGCGGGACTTCCATCAAAAAAACATCCAGAAAGAGCCGAAGCTGAGCGCAGATTAGACATACAGGTAGCAGCAGTCGAAAATTTTAAGGGTAAAACTATTTTTATTCCTGGGAACCATGATTGGTATGCAGATGGCGTAGAAGGTGTAAAGCGTCAAGAGAAGTATATAGAAGATGCGCTAGATGATAAGGAGGCATTTCAACCTGAAAACGGATGTCCTATTGAAATGAAAAGCATAAGCGACTCTGTAGAATTGATGATCATTGACACGCAGTGGTATCTAGAAGACTGGGACAAGCATCCTACAATAAATGATAATTGCGATATTAGAAATAGAACTGATTTATTTTTAGAAATAGAAAATGAGTTCAAAAAGAATAACGAAAAGACAATACTTGTAGCAATGCACCACCCTATGTATACAAATGGGATTCATGGTGGTAAATATGGTATAAGAAAGCAGTTATATCCTACACAAAGCAATCTGCCGCTTCCAGTACTTGCCTCTCTAGTTACCCAAGTAAGATCACAAGGTGGAGTGTCAATTCAAGATCGCTATAACAAGCAATATAATGAGTTAATGCAACGCATCTCTGTACTTGCGAGAGATACAGATAAAGTGATTTTTGCATCAGGTCACGAGCACAGTATACAGTATATAGAGCATGATGGTATAAAACAGATTGTGAGTGGAGCAGGAGCAAAGAACTCTGCAGCAGCTTTAGGAGACGATGGTTTGTTTTCTTACGGAGGTCAAGGATTTGCTATTCTGGACGTATATGAAGATGAGTCTTCATCTGTAAGATTTTATGCAGCAAATCAAGGAGAACCTACTTTACTTTATACAAAGGAAATTTTTGCTCCTCGAAAAGAAGTAAATTTAGACTCGCTACCAGAGATATATCCAGAGACTGTAATGGCTACGGTGTATGCTCAGAATAATACAGATGTGTCAGATGTACATGAGTCACTATGGGGAGATCATTATAGAGCTGTTTACGGAACTCCAGTAACGGCTAAAGTTGCTACGCTAGATACACTCATGGGCGGATTTACAGTTGACCGTAAGGGTGGTGGTCACCAGACAAGATCATTACGATTAAAAGATAAAGACGGAAGAGCTTATAATTTAAGAGCAGTGAGAAAAAGCGCCGTGCAGTTCTTGCAAAGTGTTGCTTTTAAAGAGGTTTTTGTTCAAGAAGAATTCAGAGATACATTTACAGAGGATTTAATCTTAGATTTCTATACATCTGCACATCCATATGCTTCTCTTGCTGTGGCAGAGCTGTCTGATGCGGTGGGTATTTATCACACAAACCCTAGCTTAATTTATGTTCCAAAACATGATGCATTAGGTAAGTATAATGCAGATTACGGGAATGAATTATATATTATAGAAGAACGCCCAGACGAAGATTTTCTAGATGTTCCTTCTTTTGGAAATCCTGATAGTATTGATAGTACAGATGATCTTTATGAAAACTTACGTAAGGATGAGAAGTATCAAGTAGATGAAGACTCCTATTTACGAGCACGTATTTTTGATATGCTTATAGGTGACTGGGATCGTCATGCAGACCAGTGGAGATGGGCACGTTTTGATAGTGATGGAAAGAAAATATACAAGCCTATTCCAAGAGATAGAGATCAGGTTTTTTCAAAATTTGATGGTGCTATTTTAGGATTACTCAAAACATTAATTCCAGCGTCTAGACAGTTTCAAAATTATGATGGAGATCTAGAAAATGTAAAGTGGATTAACGAGGCAGGTATAAAAATGGATAGAGCGCTTACCAAGAATTCTGTAAAGAAGGACTGGATAGCACAAGCTCAATACATTCAAGATAATCTTAGTGATGAAGATATCGCTAGAGCATTTACAAAACTACCTCTCGAAGTGCAAGACGTAGGTGTAGATGAGATTAAGAAAAGCCTTAAAGAACGAAGAGGTAATATCGTTGACATCGCAGGTGAATATTATGATTATCTGGCTTCGCTAGTAGTACTTACTGGAACAGATAAGGATGATCATTTTGAAATTACTCGTAATGATAAGGAGACTAGAGTCCAGATATCGAGGATTAAAGATGGCGATGTTCAAACTCCTTTTGTAGATCGTATTATAAACTCAGATGAGACTGGCGAGATATGGATTTACGGTCTTGATGATGATGATAGCTTTAAAGTAAGTGGAGAAGGAAAGTCGCCTATTAGAATGAAAATTGTAGGAGGACAAAACAACGATATCTATGAGATAAAAGACGGTCGTCGCCTCAAGGTTTATGAGCATAAGACGCTTCCTAATACGATAAAAGAAAAAGGAGGAGCAAGTTTTAAAATGTCAAATATCTATTCCTTTAACACTTATGATCCTTTAAAGAAAAAGAGTTACGCAAATAATATTTTACCAGCCATAGGTTTTAATCCTGATGATGGTTTCTTGATAGGAATAAATGATGTGTTTACTACTAACGGTTTTAAGAATGATCCTTTTAGCAGCAAGCATGTTCTTAATGGTACCTACTCATTTGCAACAGAATCACTCAGCTTAAAATATGAAGGAAATTTTGCAAACGCCTTTGGACAGTGGAATTTATTGATAGGAGGGAAGTTTACAAATGAAGCATTTTCTCGTAACTTCTTTGGTTTTGGTAACGAGACTGTAAATAACGATGATGATTTAGGGCTTGACTTTAATAGAGTTCGTAATGGAGAAGTAGGCGCTCATATAGGAGTAGAGAGTGATAATACCTTTGGTAGTAGATTGCGATTTGTATTTAATTATGAGCGTATTGAAATTGAACCTACAGGTGGCCGAGTGATTGATGACGCTAGCTTATTTACACCAGATCGCAGTAATTTCTTTGGAGGGCAATCTTTTATAGGTGTAGAGGGAGCTTATACTTATGTAAGTGCAGATAACCAAGCTAACCCTACGAGAGGGATGGATTTTGCAACAGTAATAGGTGCAAAGCGCAACATAAGCGATGGTAGTAGAATGTATGCATATGTAAATCCTAAATTAGGTTTCTACAATGCACTATCTAAAAACAGAAAACTAGTCCTCAAAACACTTGTGCAAGCTCAAGTGCTTATAGGTGATGACTATGAGTTCTACCAAGCCGCATCTTTAGGTGCAAATTCTGGTTTGAGAGGATATAGATTCAATAGATTTACAGGAGAATCAGCCCTAGCTGGTTCGGCAGATTTGAGATATAGTTTCAATAGATTTTCTACAGGATTGATTCCTATCCAGATAGGTGTTTTTGGAGGAGGAGATGTAGGTCGTGTATGGCTTGATGGAGAGGATAGTGAGAAATGGCACAATGACTTTGGTGGAGGTTTCTGGTTAAATATGATAGATACTGTATCTGGTCAAATAGGTGCATTTTCTGGTGAAGATGGTATGAGAATCGATTTTAGATTTGGTGTAAGACTGTAATGATCTTTTATAGAGACTTAAAATCTCGCATTAATTCATAAAAAAAGCTCCTTATTTGGGAGCTTTTTTTATGAGTAATATTTCCCAACTTGTGTAAGTTGTAAAATACTAAGACTTGATTCTTTTTTAGGGGGTAAATTTCTTTTTCACGCTTTCGCGAAAGCGTAACTCTAAAACTAGTAGTCTATTATAATCCGAGTGATATTCCGAAGCCTAGTCTTCCACCTTCAGGACCTTCGAAATAGCTTATATTTCCTTTAAGAGCGCTAGCGGTAGAAAGATTAACACCACCACCATAACTATAATGTAGTGTGTTACTTTCTGTGAAATCACTCCAGACTCTTCCAGTATCATAACCAGCATACATATCTATTCTCAACGGGAAAAAAGCAGTTCTAATAGG
The DNA here is from genome assembly GCF_042466145.1 of Dokdonia sp. R78006. Taxonomy (NCBI): domain Bacteria; kingdom Pseudomonadati; phylum Bacteroidota; class Flavobacteriia; order Flavobacteriales; family Flavobacteriaceae; genus Dokdonia; species Dokdonia sp. R78006. The sequence continues at coordinate 2,538,060 of NZ_JAXHBU010000001.1, forward strand.
TTTCAATTGGAAAGCCAGATCTGCCGAAGCTGCAAGCGCTTGTTTGCCTATAAAACGATCTTGCCTATAAGATCTCAACCCTGTATTTGCTCCTAACGAAGCTGCTTTATAGAACGGTATATCATTTCCAAAGCGCAACTGTCCCGCTAGACTAGTTTTAAGTACAAGATCACGAGATCTATCTATTGCATTCCAAAGCGTAAGACGAGGATCTAGCACTCCTACAGTATTTGTACTGGTTACTTCATCAAGAAAACTTCCTCTTATAGCCACATCCATCCCGCGAGTAGGGAATCGCTCATCATCGATACTATGATAATTATAGAGCCCTGTTACTACAAAATAACGAGCATCTACTATGCTAGTATTATTTTGAGGTCCCACATTTATATCTTCATAAGATATGTCAATCTCAGAAGTAGTTCCATATTCTCCATTGTAGTACATCCCTATACCACCTGTGAGATACTGCATATTAATGCGGTTTGCGTCAAAAGAGTTGCTAGTGTTGAACAGTGAACTATTACCTTCTCCGAAAAAGTTTTCTGTAAAATTTGCAGTAGTTGCTCGTCCAAAAACTTTGAAATTCCAGTCATGAAAAAGGTGCGCTTTATGCCATGATAGTTTAACATCACCTGCTTGGGTAAGGGAAATATAGCGAGCATCTAGCTCAAATTTTGTAGTAAAAGGATTTCTTTCAAATCCTAAAGTAGATTTTCCAAATTGTATTCTAGGAGAGAAACCTTCATCTGGATTATAGACAGCCTCGAGACCAAAGCTACCTCCTTTTTTAGGTGTTCTCTCTGAATCGTAAATGCGGTTTTCATAAATGTCATCTATGTGCCTTGTCGCATTCCCTTTATCTACAATCTTATTTTTAGTAGATTTTTGATCGTATATGGTAACATTATTTCCACCAATAATTTCATAAGTATCATTGTCTAATCCTCCAGATAGCACAATGTTAATCGCACTTTTATGTTCACCTTGCACATCAAATACATCTTTGTCATCAAGTCCATAAATCCAGATATCTTTAGTGTCAACAGGATTAAAAGTACGATCAAATAATACGTTTCCTTTTTCACCATCTTTAATTCTATAGCCCGTTACACGTACCTCACCATTAGCAAGATTCTGGATATCAAAATGATCGTCTTTATCGGTTCCCTTGAGCACTTGAAACTCTAGAAAGTGCTTGTAGTACCTCTGTACAATGTCTTCTAGGTTGTTTTTACGTGAGAGAAGATCAGTTTGAATACCTTTCCATATCTCATCTTGAATTTCAATTGGAGCCTCACTAAAAGCCTTTTTTACCACTTCAGGTGTGATATTTTGCTGGATATACTTCATCTCTTCTAACCACACAGACTTATCTGAATGCATGACTAAGGCACGGTCGAGATTAATAGCGCTCTGGCTAAATTGTTCTATGTATGGAATATCTGGGCCGTAATTACCAAACTGTCTCAAACCACTCATCACTTTTTGCATGGAGGTAAGGAATGAACCATCAAATTTTGCAAACACTTGATCCCGATCTCTAGGGACAGCGGTGTATATGGTAGTTCCTTCTTTCTCATCTACTTGACTTTGAGCCCAGCGCCATTGATCTTCATGTCTATCCCAATCACCTATGAGCATATCAAAAATGCGAGCTCGTATATAAGTTCTTTCATCAAGTTGATTTTGATCATCTTCGCGTAGTTCTTTAAAAAGATCCTGAGTGCTTTCTACCTCCTTACTAAATTTGAACATATGTGAATCGTCAAAATCACCATCAGGTTTTTCGACTATCATATATAATTGGTCACCATGTGTTTTATTAAAATCTCCTAGTAGATTTTGCTTAGGTACATAGAATAATTTAGGATGCGTATGTGGTAATTTTATCGCACCTGCTAGCCTAGGGATAGCAAAAGCACCATAAGGATGTGCAGCCGTGTAAAAATCTTTAATAACACTCGCCGGCACTGTTCCTTTAAAATAACTCTCTCCATCGAGATCATTATATCCAGCAGATTTAAGAAAGGCGATTGGGTCTTTTGCAATGGCTCGCATGTTATACTCTTTATCGTCTTTTGTTACTAGACGCAAACCGTTAGTCTGGTTTCCGCCACCTGCTCTTTCTACAGTAAGTCCTCCATATAGGGTATCGAGTAGTACAACGGGTGCTTCTACATCAACTCCGTATACGTATCGATAATGCTTACCCCAGAATTTTTCATACTTCTCAGATTTCTTTACAGCCTCTGCAGGATACACAGAAGCCTTCACCGTTTTAGGAAAAACCGTAGGAAGTGAATCAAGATTGTAAGGTTCTGGTTGTTTAAAAGCTCTCTGGCTAAAGGCTTCTTTAAACGTGCCGTTTTGTAATGTAAAGAAGTGCACAGATGATGAGTTGTCTTCATAAATCCTTACTTCTGTATATCCAAGTTTTGTTGAGGTAAATAGTCCTCTCTTACTCAAACGCGCAGGTTTTACACTACTTCCCGTTCCTGATATTACTTGCTTTATAGCTCCGTGATCTATATACTGTAATGAGCGTTCATGACCAGAAACTATAATTACCTTTGGAACATCAAATGCAGCCAGTTCTATGGTAGACATTAACTCGTTCATAAGAGGGTTATAGCGGTCTTGCTTAGATAGACCTCCTTGTGATCTTAAAAATGATAACGATGCTCCTGCGAGTGGTATGTATGCATTTTCAGAAGTAGGTTTATATACAACTGTAGACGGGATTTCTCCACCGTAAATACCATTTGAGTACAAAGGGTGGTGCATAGCAATAAGCACTGTTTTGTGACGAGCTTTACGCATCTCACTAGCGAGAAGAGTATTAAACTGTACTCTTGTCTTCAACTCGCATTTATCATTAATACCGTCCGTTTTACTCCAGTCTTCTATATACCATTGTGAGTTTATGAGTATAAGCTCTATTTCATCATTCACGCTTATCACCTCTAGCGGACAACCATTTTTAGGTAAAAAGTGATCTTCTTCCTTATAAAAGTCTTCAATGTAAGTTTCAATATCTTCAAGACCTTTTACACCTCTCTCGTTCCATTCTTGCTCTCCAGTAAGAAACAATGAAGTTCCTTTGAAGGAATTAGATAATGATAATTGAGCATCAAGTTGAGATGAAACTTGGCTATCCTCTAGATTGCTATTATGTAGATTATCTCCTAGAAATAGGAGGTAATCATCTTCTTTTGATAACGAAGCAAAATCTTTTTCTAATGCGACAATTAGTTGGTTATTTGGACCTTTCAAGTCTGCACCAGCATTGGCTATAGAAAATATACTCGTGTATTCTCTAGAATTGGAGTTAAAAAAAGTACTATTATCTTTATCTCTATAATTATCGCGATGCACAGCACACGCTATAAATAGCAGAGATACAATAGATAAGCCAAACATTTTATTAAAGAAGAGTAGTCTTTTATTCACAAGAAATATTTTTTTCAATGTACATTTCTTTTTTCCTAAATAGTTGCCATAGTACTATTAAAATATGTTAATAAAAAAGGGTCCTGCTTATATAAGCAAGACCCTTTAGGTGATTGTACTGTATTGAAATTTATATGCGAATGAAATCCTTATTGAGATTAGTATCTGCAATCATATCTCTTGTAAAGCTTAAATGTCCTTTGGTTGTTATGATTCTAAAGCGATAATCTTTCATTCTAGTTAAGGTGTCTAGAAGTAACCACTTAGATTTTAATAGTTTTGGTTTCGAACTTTTTAAACTCACTTCAAAAAAGTATTTGATACCACGTTTTTCGGCTACGATATCTGGAGTAAGAGAATTTCCTGTTTCTTGTCTTTTAAAGGAAATAGGAGTCTCATAACCTTCGGCATCTGCCTTGATATTTTCGAATCCCTTGTTTTCTAGATATTCGATAGTTTCTGTTAAAAAAGCGTTGTTCTTGTTTTCTGTTTTATCTGAGTATATCATAATCAGTAAGATACAAGATAGACGAGCCTTTAAGTATTAAGCTCGGGTTAAAATAGTTACAATTAATGTTAAAGCCAGTATTGAGGATAGGTACGCTTTCGCGAAAGCGTAACACCAAACAACTAATATAATCGAGAAATTATAATGCTATTGATAAGACATACCTACATAAGCTACCCAGTGCGTGCTATCTGCCTGTGCGGTGTGCCCCATACGTAAATCGTCAACCTTAATATGAGTATTGTGTATACTAGATCGCCAGTCTATAAACGTACCAGTGAGGTGCGGAAGTTTTCCATCTTTATTAGACGCTCCCGTAAGTTGCTCTATGCGATTTGCAAGCAGTAAGCCGAAAGGAGTGGAGTATCTACCACACCAAGTCCATTTATAAGACTTATAATCGTCAGCCATAATGGTTATATCATTGAACTTTTTAATCCTTTTTGTGGTGAGCTCTCCCTGCAACGTCTCCTTTACAATATCAAGGTCCTTCTGCCTAGCCTGAGCTGTCCCTGTACTGTCTGTGCCAAAGGGAGCGAGATTACCGCTTCCCCAGCCCTCAGAACCGTAATGTATAGCATCATTAGAAATTACGACAGCAATATCTTTACCATATATTAGATTCTCTTCCTTCATAAGTGCAGCAATACCACTTCCTATATCATCAGAAAATAACTGCATGTTTTGGAATGTGTTGTAAGGAACGAGCATGGGTATGATTTCTAGAGCAGGGTTTTTACGTTTCAAAAAAGGGGTTATAGCTTCTAGAGAATGTTCTAACTGCATCATAGAATCATGCACGGCGTATGTTTTTTTATTGAGTTTAGTGAGGAGTTTATCTCTAAGGCTGCTTACGGGAATAATGCCATCGGGAGATTGCCAACTATCATAACTCCCAAAAATGATACGATCTTGTAAATCAAAATTTCTTGCTCTGTGAGCTACGCCCACAAGGATAATTGTTTTGGCTTTTATTCCAGAGAGGGTTTTGTAATCCAATCCTCCGGCATATCCATAATCATCATGTGGGCATATTACAGCTTTGTAGGTTTCAGAATTTGGCAGTTTATCCGCGTCATCCATTCTACTGATTATACTATCCATTTGCCATGAATATTGAGTAAAACCGATAGTATCCTCTTGATGCCTAATATGATTTTGAAGTAGTGCAGCCTTTGCTTGAGAATTTTTATCGCAAGCAACGACACAAATACAGCATACAAATAGTAATAGAATAAAACGCATGAACAGTGAGTTAGACTATAAATATAGATAAACTTTAATCACTAGAAATTGTAGGCATTTCCATATTAAGAAGATGCTGTTCTTTTAATTGGGATTGTGCTCTATCGAGAATTTCTTTAGAAGGTTTTTCGGCCTTTTGTTCTTTTGCTTTCCCCGGCTCAAAGGTTAGTTCTGTATACATCGGGAAGTGATCAGATTTGATATCTTTTGTGCGGTTTAAAGTCTTTACACGAAACTCTTCCGAAATAAATAAATGATCAAGTGGCCAGCGCATAAGCACATTTTTTGCATTAAATGTGTTGTAAAACCCGCGACCTATTCGAGGATCAAGTAGTGTACTTGTCTTTCTAAAAAGCGAAGTAGTATTAGACCAAGCAACATCATTAAAATCTCCTAATACGATTACCGGCATTTCTCTTTTGTAAACACGAAGTGCCGTAGTCATCATCTCTGTATCTCTGTCTGAGCTCATAGGATTATGTTGTGGCATAGGTGGAGTAGGGTGGATGGCAAATAATTGAAATTGATTACCGCTCTCCAAGGTAACAATCGCCTCCATAGATGGAATCTCTTTATCTACAAGATGATTAATTTTGTTTTGAGACATAGGTAAGCGAGAGTATAGCAACATCCCGTAGGTGTTATCTAGAGGTTCTAGCATACTATAAGGGTAAGTTGCAGATAATGTTTTGTGTACGGCATTTTGCCACAGTTGGTCAGTCTCCATGAGCAGTACAATGTCAGGATTTTTTTCGGCTACTTGGTCGAGTAAGAGTTGGTACTTTTCATTCTTCTGTAAAACATTGGCTGTGTAAATTTTCAATGTATTTGAAGCGTCTGTAATCGTACTTTCTTTTGCCTCATAAGAAGAAAAAGGCGTGTAGGCATAAATCTTACCTAGTTGAAATGTAAAGCATGCAATAAGAATAATTACAAAGAGGTAGTCTTTGTAATATTTTATATCAAACCGTATAAAGTAGGTAAGAATAGCAATAAATGTAAGCCCCGTAAGCTGCGCATGCGGAAAATCAAAAACGCGTATCCACCAGTAATCTACGGCAATAAGAGGTAATAATGTTAAAATGACAGCAATAATGCCGAAACCTTGCAAAAAGTTTTTGAGAGTGAAATTCATTTTATTGGATTGGTTGGTTATGCAAAACTATCCTTAAAAATGCTTAACTCTCTTAAAGCCATATTAAATGGGAAAGATTTAAGATTTTAGAATGTCAGATACTTCTAAACTATCAATCAAGAAAATCGCGAATCTTACTGTGCTCTATATGTATCCTTATCTCAATACAACAGCAGTTCCCATTGCTGAAATTCCCAATTTTGAGTTCTCAATAATTACCTCAACATCCATAGTAATTCCTACAATCGCGTGAGCTCCCATTTCTTTAGCTTTGGCTTCCAGTTTCTTGAGTACTTCTTGTTTAGCAGCATCTATTCCTTCCTCACTTCGCTCATAAATCTTATCTCTATTGAGTGAATCTCGAAAACTAAGCCCTTTAGTATCGTAAATCTTTGCATAGATGAAGTCTGTAATCACACCTAAGTATTGTGTGATCTCTCTGCCTTGTATACTATTTGTAGTCGTTATAATCATTTATATAAGTTTGTATGTAAGTAGCTTTTAAGATGGTTTTGTTACGCTTTCGCGAAAGCAATAAATATAACATTGATAGTTTTATGAAGACAACCAATCTTTTCTAAATTAAACCTTATTGCATCCTCAATGCATTTTCTATTGCCTGTTCGACCGCAACGGAGGGTTCTTGAATATTGGCATTTATAATCTTACCATCTTTCCCAATGAGCATGTATTTAGGAATAAAGTTGATATTGTATTGTTGACCGTATTCTTCACTTCTTCCATCTTCAATAAATAAATTATAACCAATTTCAGAGTTTTCTTTGTTTAGAAAGTTTAACCATTTCTCTTTAGAACTATCTACAGACATGAGCAAAATCTCTACATCGCTATTATTTTTATACTTATCAGCAAGTTCTAAAACACTAGGTCTGTGATTAAGGCAAGCTCTGCACCATGTGGCCCAATTGTCTATAAAAATTACTTTTCCTAGGTGATCTTCAAGTTTGTACTGATTTCCAGATGCATCTTCTGCTGTAAATAAGTAAGCTTTTTCCCCACTTTGAGAAACATAAAAAGAGCTGGATGATTTTTCAAGTAAGTAATTGTATGGATTTTCTTTTTCTGAAATGAGGGCTTGAGTAAGTACCTCAGTGTTAAATAATCTCTCATGTTTTTCCCAGTAAGTAGGTGCTTCTATCAAACCTTTGATATAGCTCGCTCTTAGGTAATCAGCAAGCTCCTTGTTATTCGTCTTTTGATCTATGAACGCTAAAAAATCAGTAATACTTTCTATTGCATCATTTTCTCTTAAATATTCAATTTCATATTTGTAGAGATAAATATCAGGAAGAGATTTTGATGATAGCGTAAGCTTCGGAATTTTATTAACGAAATCAAAATAGGTGTTATCTGGTTCTAATTCTTTTATCATTCTGCCATAATAGAATAGAAATGAATAGATTCTTGCATCATTCTGATAGTGTAACAATTCCAAAATATCAGTACCTATTTCGTCCTTATATAAGTCAATGTTATTAGCTCTTTCCTGTCTGAATGTTTCAAAAACAAGCGGAATTGTATCTATGTTATTGGAACCAAAAAGTAAACTACTGTTATCACTTATAAACTTGTTGTTGCTGTGCCAGAGATTGTTGAGTAGTGAATCTGCTTTATCATGGGTGTTTATAATACCATCTTGATTAAGAAAAATGTTTAAACTTTTATTATTGGCTAGAATAGCCAGATAAGGATCATCATTATTTTTGTGATTTATAGTTACTGCAGTAGGATGTACTAAGTTTACAGCTTGTAGCCGATTACTATCTGAGATTTTTGCAACCAGTCTTTCAGTATTAAATTCTGAAATATAGATAGTGTCTAAGGCAGTCTCAGTTTGTAAACTTATTTGTGCAGGGTTGTTTTCTTTTTGGCAGCCAACTAATGAACATATAATTACAGCTAGTAAAAGATTTTTTAGATTCATGCTTATGCAACTTTTATAACCACTTAGTTATTAAAGTACTAAATATACTCCGTGCTAATTCGTTTCACGACTAATTGTATATAAAATACAGTGTACATATGTTTTTTTCGCGAAAGCGAAATTAATAATTATCAATTTTATTAATCTCATCTTTCTCAATCTGAAGACGCTGTTTGGCTAGATATCCCCCGTTATTAAGTGAAGCTACAAACTGCACTAGTTGTTCCCTAAGTTTACAGTGTAAATCCCATGTTGTAGAAGCATCTTTTGCACTACATAGCGCTCGTATTTCAATAGACTTTTCTGTCACACCTGTAACTTGTACAGTAGGCTCATGCTCTTCATCCCAGTCCTCAGAGTCTATTAGCAATTGCGCAAACTTCTCTCTTACTTTTTGCACATCAATATGATAATCTGCATAAATGGTTATCGGTCTTACTTGTTTTGGGTTTGTCATTGACCAATTTTCAAAAGGTTTTGATATGACATCTTTCAATGGAATTATAAGTCGCCTCGAGTCCCAAGTGCGTACTACCATATAAGTAAATCGAATATCTTCTACATAACCCCACTCGGATTGAATATTAATGGTATCACCTATACTTGCTGGTTGCGTAAGTGCTATTTGTATACCTGCTATGATGTTACCTAAAGTATTCTGTGCTGCCACACCTAATATTATAGTAATAAGTCCCGCAGATGCTAGGAGGGAAATTCCTAATTTTTCAAGAGATCTAAATTGTGAAAAAATCACTGTGATAGCTACTATAATTATAATGATTGTCAAGACCCTTCTTGCAACTGATATATAAGTCATCATCATACGAGCATGCTTGTTCTCCTCTAAAGAAGAATCACCCACACGATTTTCTGTAACATAAGCAAAAATGTAGTCAATAAAGCTCATTAGAAACCAAGCAATAGAGGCAATGACAATGATTAATAAAATAGCGTAAAGTGTACTTGCCATACTCCCAGAAAACGAAATAAGATATGTTAGAGTAAGGTAAAAGAAAAGTACACCAATGACTATGCCTGCTGGTTTAGCCATTTTTGTTGCGATGGACTTGAGTAATGGTTTTTTTGATTTGAGGAATAGTTTCCTGGTAAAAAAAGAAAAAAATTGCCCTAGCAGATAACCAAGAAATCCTAAGAGTATAGTCCCTATAATTTTCCAGATGGGAATTCCTAAGACCCCTACCTTAGACCAGCCTGGCATTACTCTATCTAACTTTCGAGGGCCATAGATTGCATATAGTGGTTCAATATTTTCAACAGTATTAGCACTTATTATCCAAAATGCACCCCATTCCTTTAGCTTGACTCTCTGTAAGCGTAAGACTGCATCTCTATTTTCCAATGCGACTTCTCCAAAAACAACACTTCGTCTTGGTTTACCGGAGATATTCTTGTTTGTAGATGTAGTGATATCAACTTGTCCATCAAGTCTATCAGAAATTCCTTCCCAATCGATGGCTATTCTTTGATTGATAACAAAGTAAAATTTTTCTGCTAGGATTGCTGCTTCTTTCCTCGTAACACTTTTTGGAAAAAGGTTAAGATTTAATGCGTAGGCCGCATCTTCAAATTTACCCTCACGACAGCTTATTATAAAATGTTCAAGTGTAGCCTGGGGTGTTGTAAAATTAAACTCTTTTGGAGGTAGTCCTATATTATCATTAAGTCTTTCTAACTGGTAATATGCGTCATTATATTCTCCTATAGGATTACTATTATATATTCCTTCTGACGGTATAGTATCACTAAGCTTAGGAAATTCTTTTGTTTCATTTTTTTGAGCAAGTGTAGATAAATTGAAAAGATAAATAAAACAACAAATGATAATTGAAATGGGTTTACTACTCATAGGTTTGAACGTTTGATTTATTAAAACTGCATAGGCACCTCGATAAGTAATATTTTAGAGTCAGATTGTGCGGTAATTTCTAGCTCGGCAATGTCATAAACTCCTATAGCATCACGTCTATCTAGTAGTTCGCCAGCGGCGTGGGCGCTACCTTCAAGTACAAAAATAAAAAGGCCATTTCCTTTTTTATGTAGTTTGTGTACAAGCGTTTGCTCTTGTGTAAACTCCCCCATATGAAACCAAGCGTCTTGATAAATCCATACGCCCTCATCATCTTGATTTGGTGAGAGTATTTGTACAAATTCATTTTTGAGATGATGCTCATTTATTTTAATCTGGTCATAACGAGGCGTTACTGGGCGCTGGTTAGGCATAATCCAGATTTGTAAAAACTGAACCTCGCGATCACTATTTTTATTATACTCACTGTGATCTATTCCAGTCCCAGCACTCATTACCTGGATGTCACCTTGCTGTATCACCGTCTGATTACCCATACTATCTTTATGCTCTAGATCACCAGAAAGCGGGATGGATACAATTTCCATATTGAGATGCCTGTGCATATCAAAACCTCTACCAGCTGCTACGGTGTCATCATTGAGCACACGCATCGCTCCAAAGTTCATTCTATTGGGGTTATGGTAACTCGCAAAGCTAAAGGTGTGAAAACTCTGTAACCAGCCGTGGTTTGCGTTTCCTCGACTGTTTGCTTTATATAGAATCGTTTGCATAGTTGATAAATTAGGACTTGAGTAGCTCTATTTTTAGTGATAAAGTTACGATATGTAAACTTGTTTTTAAATGTGTTTTTACGCTTTCGCGAAAGCGTAAACCTCATACTACTCTACGTAGGCTATATTTTTAATAGTGAGTTTCTTCTCCTCATTACCTAGCTGAAATGTAGTTGTTTCATCCACCTTTTTGCCAATAAGTGCTCTAGCAATAGGAGCGGTGAAGGCAATTTTTTTGTCTTTTACACTAGCCTCATCTACGCCCACAATCTGGATAGTAATAGGCTTAGACATACCAGCGATGGTATATGTGACTGTGGCGCCAAAACGTATTTCTCCCTCATCCTTAATATGATCAAGTAGTCTTGCGCTCTGTATGCGTTCCAGTAGTAAGTTACGCTTCCCATTAAGTACGGCGAGTGCGCGCCTGCGCTCGCGCTCATCTGTCTCATCTAGGGTGGAGATTTTATTATCTAGCGTACTAAGCTCTTCCTTAAGCTGCGTTAATCCGTGATTAGTGACGTAGTTTGTCACACCATCTGGTAGTGCTGCCCTAGGCGGAATTATAGGAGTTTCTTCTTGGTCATCTTCTTTTACAAATCCTCTGCTCATCTTCTTTATTTTTCGTTCTTCATTAAGGCTATACTGCGCTCAGACCAGCTTATAGTGCGCGGTCCAAAACATTCTAAAATTGCATCTACACCTATCACACTTCCCTTAGATAGTCTACCTAATACCGCTAGTGGCACAAAACTTTTACCCTCTGGTACTTCTACATAACCATAATCGTCTGTGCGTATGCCTAGATCTGTATGTTTAGGCTCAATCATTTCATAGCTAAGCAAGTTTTTAATGATAGGTGTATTTACCGTAACAAGCTGTGGAGAGTCTAGTACAGCGTTAAGCATCACGTCTACCGTAACCTTATAACCATTAGATTCAAGTTGCCAGCCTCCGTCTACACAAGTGATTTCTGGATTATTTACAAAACCAAGATCTAACAATCCTGCTTTTGCAAGCGCGATAAGTTGTTGTGTGCTTTCAACGGGTGGTCCGTAAGAATATCTTTTTGATGCTTCATCTAGCGCAATAACTTCGGCAACCACATCATCTGCGATTGCTGGATATGAGAACTCTCTGTAGATTGTAGGCTGGCAGTGTCGCCATACTTGACCTATAAAATAGTCGATGCTAACAGGTGCTTCTCCTACTGCCATTTCCACCTGCAGTTGCATCATTTCTAAAACGGGCGTCTGGTGTGATAGGAGTAGGGGATGCGAAAGTGATTTATTGTTGAGGTAATTTATCGTCAAGAAATAAACTTCTTCCTCAGTAAGATCGTGTTGTATGGCTTTGTCTCCTAATTTTAAAAACAAGGGAGCAACAACAGCTGCCATTGCTTCTAGTAGAAAGTATTGATCTTTTGCGGGGTGATTGCCGCAGGCACCTTTATGTATCGCTTTCGCAAAAGCGTTTATAGCATCATCACTTGGCATAAACCACTTATCTACCGCTTTATTTATAGGTTTTGGCACCATAGGAAGCCCGTCTAAGGTAAAAGGTACAAACCGCTGCGGATGGTTTTCTCCAGCGTGAAAAGCTACTTCTTTGGTATCATTATCAAGCATCTCAAAATGTGCGCCGCGTTGCAAGGTGAGCGCACGTATCTGATCAATCATTGCAAGTCCAAAACCTCTAAAAGCAACTACGCTCTCTGAGTTAATGTTTGTATTTATCATTTTTTCTACAGGATAGGCTTCTGTAAATAGGAGGGCTTTATCAGTTTGTGCAATGTGATCTTTCCATTCTTGCAGCTGCTCTGAAAGCTCTGTATCCTGATGTCCTATTGTGATGACTACTTCATCTATTGCAGTGACTGATGTGTTTTCTGTAATTGCTGTGAATTCCGGTGCAATATAGGTGAGTTTAGTGACCGTTTCCTCAACAATATTTAATAAGTCAAACCCCTTAAGAGCACTTGCAATAGTCTCAAAACGGGCATTAAGGTAGGTTCCCATCTTTGCCCGTGGAGGAAACTGATCTGGATGCGTCGCTGGAGGATTTTGTTGTTCTTCTGGTAACCACTCCGTATATGAGGGAAATGTAGGGATGATATCATCACCTAGTTTTATTTCTGGTCTGCCAGGTAAGTCTTGTAAGGCACGCTCAGTAATATTAAGCCAGTTGCTCGCTACTTGCTCAGGATTCCACACCCAGCCTGAACCTGGATATTTAAAAGGTTCAAATAAAGTGACTTTTATTTGAGCTTTTGGAGCGTTATTGTAGAGGGCAGTAAAAAGGCTTTCAAGAGCAAAAAGTCCTCTGGGACCTCCTCCTATTATGGCGTAGTGTTTCATAGGTTGGTTGTTATACTCACCCTTTATAAAAGGGCAAGTGTAACAAAGCTATGGCATTACTACGCTAGGCGGTAGTTGTTTAAGATTGTGTTAGGAGTTATTTAAGACCCCATACTGATAGTGACATCATTTGCAAAGCGTTCGTTATTCACCACAAACCTTGTGTACATTTCTTTAAATAAATCCATAATTGGAAGCAGAGGACTGTTCCAATTATCAAATTCTAGATGATATTTTGCTATCAACAGATAATGATCATCCTCGTTTGTACCCGTAATTATAGGCTGGAAGCTATCTTCTTGAGCAATTTCTTTTAAGATTGCAATATGTCTGTTGTTTCTTAAAAACTCAGTCATTTGAGAGCTGTCGCTATTGATATTAAAGCGCTTTGATTTGCCTATAAAAAGTGATTTAATATGCGAGTTTGTAGTTAGTTCAAAAGTGTTACTCTCTGGCTGTTTTGGTAACTTCATAGAGATATGACCAGAAAATTCTTTTCCAGTGATATTGATGATATTCATCTCAGTATCCCCTACAGGTATTTTTAATAAATACTGAACCTTAGGAAGGCGTATGCCGCCACCTATACTAGTATCTTGATCTTGGTATAAAAAAGTACCTCCTTGCTCTGTCGCTATATTTTGAAAAAATGATTTATACATACCCTATATGTAGGAAAGTATTTCACTTTGTTACATTAACTGCGTTTTTTTAATCTGTTAAAGTCTAAAAACCAACGCATACGTAAACTCAAGGTTTCTAAACCAGTAGCCTCACTAAGTGTATGTATTCCGTCTAAGTAATCTCCATCTACATTATCTGCAAAGGCAGTTTTACCTACACGATACCCTAGTGATAGCTCACTTGCGGGAGCAAACTGCCAGCGCGCGACAAAGTCGAGGTTAAAAACCCTTGGTAATAGCAAAACTTTAGAAACGATATTGCGAGTGCTCACGTTCTATAAGACCGGCTTCTTCAGGAGTTGATAGATAACAAGTTGATAAGAAATGAGGATCAAGAAGTAGTTATAGAAATAAACGGACTCTCTGTGGTTATAAATGGCAAAAAGCTAACATAAAGCGTAGTGATTCGGTGGAATGATTTTTTACATATCAACGACTTGATTCCAGTTCTAGGCAAGTTTATAGTTATAAGTAGAGATTTTACAAGTATAGGTTACTCAAAAAGAAAAAACACTTTAGAGAACTGGATGAGTAGGGAGTAAAGTAGTTTACTTCTGACTTTATAGTAAATATCCTATGGATTATGTTATTGGTCGGGCATTAAAGTGTTTTTGTCGAAAATTTTGTAATTATTCAATATTAGAGCTTTCTGTTATAAAGCGAAATTGTAAAATTGTATTCCCAAATCACAGATTATGAAGCTTTTAAAATTTTTTATTGCTGTAGTTTTTTTAACTACGACTATAAACGCCCAAGTAGGTATCAATACAACGTCTCCAGATAGTTCAAGCTCTTTAGATATAGCAGGAATAGACAAAGGACTATTAATTCCAAGAGTAGAATTACAGAGCTTAACAGATGTAGTAACTATAGCAAATCCTGCAAATAGTTTATTAGTATTTAATAAGGTTGCTGTAAACAATGTCCAAGTTGGTTTTTATTATTGGAGTGCACCTTACTCAAGATGGATAAAATTTCTTGATGAATTTGATAAGCAGGGCGTTCTTTTTGCTACTTTTTTAGATAGCAAGACTACCGTTCGCACATTGCAGTCGACTAGCGATAAATCTTTCAATTTTGGTAAGATTAGTTTTAACTCTATCATAGGAGCTTCTATTTCCGGTAGTTCACTTACCCTACCACCGGGAAGTTATATGATTGATTCTGAAGTAAACATTGGCCGTGATAATTTCGATTATTTACTTAGAATAAACGGAACTCCCGAAGGAATAATGGGTACGATGGCGACAGTAAAGACACAAGCAGAAATAGTTCCAAAAGGACAACGAGCAGTGTTTACGATAACAACTACATCAACAATTGATTTCTATCCAAATAGCACAAATGGAGGAGCAACTATTCCAGTGGATCCAACTTTATCTTATTTAAAGGTGGTCAAGTTCTAAGTATTTTGGTTACTTAAATTTTTCAGTAAACTCTTTTAGATTCTTTAAATCTGTTTCATTTTTAATATATGCCTGAGCATCTTCTAGAATAAGATGAGCCTGTGTGTCGATTACTTTCTTATAATCATCATCTATAGTTTCTACATTTTTGAGGTAATATAGGGAGGTCAACATTTTTGTCATCATTATAAAATCAGATTTACAGTACTGACGTAAGCTAGCGAAAATGAAATAGATAAGCTCTTCAAAATCAACAGTATCTAAGGAAACGACAGCTTTGTCTTCATTATTTACTACGTAGCTATTATCTTTCTTGAGCATTCTTAAAGCAAAGAGTTCTGTGAGATAGTCAATACAGGTTATAGCAGTTCCTGGGTCGTTAATTCCCGGACTCATTGCTTTTACTGCAATTTCTGTGAGCTGTTTAAAACCGAGTACATAATTGAGTTTTACTATCTCACTGCGAGAAAATCCAAAGCATGACTGTAGCATTTCTTGATTTTCTTCGTCTAGTTCTTTACTCACTTTTACAATAGGGACATCTACTAGTACAAACTCTCCTTTAGAAACCAGCATTTTTATGGAGATGTCACAGTCTTTGGCGAGTTTAGATAGGGAATCAAATGCAATATCATTGAGATATCCAGATGAGGTACTTTTATATCCATGCCACTCAGAAATATCCTCAAAAATATCTAATCCTTGAACCTCACTCTCTTTATCAATGAGGCCTTGTAACCTCTTGTGAGCTGCAACAAAAATGCGATCTGTAATATTGTTAATCTGTATTGCTTGTGAGATAGAGTGAATAAAATAGATAAAAGCCGCAAGTACATGAATACTTAAAACAATACCCACAAGTACTGCAAATCCAGGTAGCTGATTCTTATCATCTGTAGGAACAATACTTAATAATATGATGATGCAATAAATGATTACAGCAATATAAAAACCTAATACATACTGGTGTTTTTTATTTGATATAAGACCTGGAAGAATACGAGGAGAGTAATTACTCGAAGCTTGGTTGAGCAATAGCATCACCATAGAGAAGCTAAAAACCATAAGAGAGATAATCCCTCCTATAAACGTGCTCAATAAGGAGCGAGCAGTATCTGCATTATTAATAACGAGCCACGGGAAGTTGTCAATAAAGTATTTGGAAACCCCTTGTTCCTCTATGTAGAGCATTAAAAAAGCAAAAGCAAGTCCCATTAATGCTATAATACTTGGGAAGAAGCCTATGTTTCCAGTAACTTGACTATATAGTAATCTGAGTTTTGTGTAGATTTTATTCATTACTGCAATTTCCGTAAAATAGTTTGAGTAGGTTTCTTTTTTAATATTAGTTAACAGTGATAGCAGCGTGTGTTGAGGTGTTACGCTTTCGCGAAAGCGTAAAAATGAAAGTTCAATACTTGTAACGCTTAATTATTCTATACTGAATAATACTAATAACCGAACCTCTCAGCCGCTATATGTAAATTAGGAATTTCAAAATTAATGGTAGTGCGGGTATAAGCAGACTAATGTTTAAGAATCTCATCTCCTACAATCTAAGCCTTGAATATATTTTAACATTTTTTAAAAGTTGGCGTTAATTGTATGGTAAAAAGAATATTTTCGCTAAAGCGTTTATAATAAAATCCAATTCTTTGCATTAAACGTATAACCATTAAAACAACTATTAAATTATGGATAACGAAAAAAGTGGAAACGGGATTAAGATTATTGCAGGAATCCTTGCAGTACTTCTTGTCGTAGCCGGTGCCTTTGCTGTAAAATTGTATAATCAAGAGAAGGATACAAAGAGCCAACTCACAAAGGAAAAGAACGTAGTACTCTCAGATCTTAAAGAAATGGTGAGTAAATACGATGTAGTCATTGAAGAGAATAATCTTAAGGATACAGAACTTAATGATGCGCGTGATAGAATCCAGAAGCTCATAGGTGATATTGAGGAAAAGGATGCAACTATTGCAAGTTTAGGAAAGTATAGAGCAGAAGTATTTAAATTACGTAATGAGCGTGATTTCTTATTTGCTCAAAACGATTCACTACGCGGTAGTAACCAGATGCTGGCTATGCGTATAGATAGCACAACTTATGAACTTGAAGTACAGCGTGGAGTAGGGGACTCCCTAACGTTAGAAAACTCTGCACTAGCAGAAAGAGTAACCTTAGGATCTGCGCTTGCAGCAAACAAGCTTAGAGCAGTAGGAGTTATAGAGCGCTCTTCTGGAAAACTCGTAGAAAACGCAAATAATAAGCGAGTAGATAAGTTAAGAGCTTGCTATACAGTACCACAAAACAGACTTGCCGAAGCTGGTGACCGTGTGTTATATGTACAAATCATTGATCCTTCTGGAGCAACACTAGGAGAAAATAAGCAAGTGGCCTTTGATGGTAAGGTTGTAAATTATAGTGCAATTTCTAAATTTTACTATGAGAACACTGCACTTGATATCTGTGAGAATATAGGTAAAACAACAAAGGATTTTCTTGAAGGAAAGTACGAAGTAAACGTTTTTGATAAAGGAGTACTTATTGCTCAAACATCATTTAGTTTAAAATAGAAGATACTTAAGTAGGTTAAGTAAGAAGCCGCAATGCGACCTAGGTCCATTGCGGCTTTCTTTTGTTATAAACGCTGGTATTAAAATGTATATTTAGTCACGATTAGGATACCAGTCTAGCTGTACAACCTCAATAGCATCACTTCCATTATTCACAATAGATTTGAATGTAGCGACATCACTCAGACCGTCAGACCCTCTGTAATGAAATGGATATACTTGTGTAGGTTTAAAATCTAAAACTGCACTAGCAGCACTCTCTACCGTCATAGTGTAAGGTAAGTTCATACATACAAAGGCAATATCAATATCTTGTAGGCTGCGCATCTCTGGAATATCTTCTGTATCTCCAGAAAAGTAAACTCTCTTACCATCTTTCTCTAGTACATAACCATTACCCCATCCTTTTTTGTGACGGCGTTCCTCTACTGGACCTAGATTATACATGGGTACAGCTTTTGTCGTGATACCTAAAGTTTCTATTTTTTCTCCGTTATTTAAGATTTCTAGCTTTGAGCTAAATGCTTCTGGCATTTTTTCTGCTACAGATTGTGGCACAACGATTCTTGCGGTTGAGGTGTCTAGACCTTCGAGCGTTTTTACATTGAGGTGATCTCCATGTAGGTGTGTAATTACAATAAGATCTGGCTTTTTATAACCTTTATAAAGCTCAGGTTTTCCCACTGGATCTACATAAACGGTTCTACCATCCCAGTTAAGAATAGTAGATGCATGCTCAATAGGGATAATTTCAAACTCTTCTACTTCTGAATCTGTTGTGGTAGTTATTTCTTCCACTTCTTCTACCGTGGTAACGGTTACTGTTTCCTTTGCAGTTTCTTTACAGCTGCTCATCGTACAAGCGATAAGAAAGAGGGTACATAAATATTTCATAACATTGTTTTAATGGATTACATTAACAAAGTTATCGTCTTGTAGGTTACATTATGACAAAAATTAGTTAAAAGCGAGTTCCATTTTAATGTTTGCGCGCTTGTAGACAACATCCTCTTCTAGTGGAATTTCCTTAAAATCCCATTTCTTATAGATATGAATGGCATTTTCTAGCTTACGGTGTGAGTATAGAATGAGTTTGTTGAGGTGTTGCGCTTTCGCGAAAGCGATACAATGTGCAATCAATTGCTGTCCAATACCCATCCCTCTAGCCGAAGGTGAAACTGCCATTTTTGTAAGTTCTAACACACCAGTATTTCCAGTAGGCATAAGCGCTACCGTACCTAGAATTTGATCATCTTTTGATGCAAAGAAGATAAAACCTCCTTTGTTAATGATATATTCTTCGGGATTACTCAACACTTTGAGATCATAAGGCTCTACGTAGAAAAAGGCCTCGAGCCATTCTATATTAAGAGTTTTAAAATCTGCAGCAAATTGAGAGTTATATGGAATGATGTTCACGGTAGTTTCTTATAAAATCTGTTACTAAATAGGTGAGTGCTTTTCCTATCTGTTTTTTATTCTTTTTTGATGGTGAAGCTTCACAAATATGAAGGTAAGTAGCCTGCGATAACTGAGCAAGCTCATTTAGGTAATAGCGTGTTATTTCAAGGCTAAAACCAGTAGGAGATTGCGCACTACTTGAAAAGTTTGCAATACTATCACAATCTACTTCAATACCAAGATTATTTTTTGAAAGTGTACTTTTTGCTTTTGTAAATTGGATTACTTGAGCAGCTTCTAAGAGCATATCTTCCATAAGGAAGAGACTTACTTTATTTTTATACGAACCTGTCTCTATAGCTTCAAGAATATATTGTGGCGTATAATTTTTATGAAGTCCAAATACGGTATAGTGATTCAAATAAGCATATTTTTCTTGCATAAAAGCGTAGGAGAAACCATTACCGCTATTTCTATAATCTGTGCTTCTTAAATCTGTGTGCGCATCAAAATTAATCACGTCAATTGGCTTCTTTAAAGCACCAACCGCACCTTTAATAATTCCGTAAGCATTATTATGACCACCACCTATGATTACAGGGATTTTGCCAGACTCAATAATGCGTTGTACTACAGCAGCTACCTTGCTATCAATTCTATTTACAATAGTTTCAAGAGAATCGGCAGGCTCCTGCGCGATGTCTTTAATATCTGGAGATACAGAGATATGACCTAAGAGAATAATATCTGCTCCTTTATTAAATGTATTTTCTTGTACGTTTACAAATGAGGTCAAAAAGCTATCCCAAGCTTTTCTTGCTCCGGCCTTACCATAATTTGCTTGAACCCCTATATCCTCACAAATACCAAAGACTACAAATGTTCCTAGAGTTGTGGCCATATCATCTAGGCTATCACATATTTGTACAGTCTCACCTAGTTTAGTCTCGCCTTCTCTTACAAAAGTGCGAGTACGTATATGGTCTCGTGTGGCTATGTGAAGTTGAATCATGGTGCTATAATATTTTTACGCTAGCTAGCTCTTCAATGCATTGCTCGCGTATGTTCCAGATGTCATCTAGTGAATATGCTAGCTCGTCTCTTTTTATCCAGTCCTCCAGAACAGATTTGTGATACTCCATCTTAAAATCTTCTATTTGATCTGTATCGATAGTAGTTTGCATGAGCACAGCCTCCCTCCAGCTCATATTATGAGTACCTGCAAAGGTGTAATCATACACCTCATCATCGTATGCTAAGACAGTGTGTGCCTCTAGCATGTACGGTAAATTATACTTTTCGAGTATATTTCCTATGCCAGGAGTATTTTTATTATCCATCGCATAAATTACTAGTTCTAGCTGTAAGCCATAGATTGCGTGCTCATCTGTTAGTGTCTTAAGCGTTGCATGCTTGGTACTGCAAGTACCTCGCCCCTCAGTAATGATGTTTCCAAAATCAAGTGGGTTATCAATACGTCCATAAGGCAATTTATGTACAGCGCGTATGGCGTCATAAAATGTGTATATTCCATTTTCTATAAAAATATCGCTTACGGTGTTTCCTGCTGTGATGTTAAAGTTAGGTATGATCATAAAATGCCTCCATTTACGATAATAGTATCTATCTGGCTTTCGCCAAAATGATAAGGTATCGCATTATAAGAAGGTAGGGGTTTTGTGATGATTAAATTAGCTTTTTTTCCTTTGGTAATACTTCCAGTTTCTGCTGCTACATCCATAGCAAAAGCGCCATTAATGGTGGCTGCTACAATAGCCTCTGCTGGTGTCATTCTTAAATTTATACAAGCTTGAGAGACTATAAAATTCATAGATGAACTAGGGGATGATCCCGGATTATAATCTGTTGCAATCGCAAGTGGTAATCCAGCATCTATAATACTACGTGCTGGAGTATATGGTATATTCAAAAAGAAAGAACAGCCAGGCAATGCAACGGGTATGGTACTTGAACCCTGTAAGACTGATATATCAGCTTTTGTTAATTCTTCTAGATGATCTACAGAAAGTGCATTTAGCGCTACTGCTTTTTGGATTCCGCCTATACTATTAAATTGATTGACGTGAACTTTAGCCTTAAGACCATGAGCAGCTCCTGCCGTTACAATAGTATCCATTTCCTCAACCGTAAAATAACCCGTCTCACAGAAAATATCTATAAAATCACATAAGTCTGCTTTCGCGAAAGCAGGAATCATTTCCTCTACAATTTCTTTAATATATCCTTCTCTATTGGTTTTATAATTTTCAGGAATAGCATGTGCAGCAAGTAATGTAGCCTTTACAGGTATATTTACTTTTTTACGCAATCGTTGTATGACCTTGAGCATTTTAAGCTCTGCATCTTTTGTAAGACCATAACCGGTTTTAATTTCAATAGCACCTGTACCGCTTGCAATAGCAGTATTAAGTCTTACTAGTGCATCTTCATAAAGATCATCTTCACTCATCTCACGTAAGGTTCTTGCGCTATTCATTATTCCGCCGCCTTTGGCAGCAATTTCTTGATAAGTAAGACCTTTAATACGATCTACAAACTCATCTTCACGAGTTGCTGCATACACAAGATGCGTGTGAGAGTCACACCACATAGGGAGCACTATTTGTCCGGTGGCATCTATTACCTCTTCTACAGCAATAGGGTGAAGGTCTTCCATAAGACCATATTCGTAAATAAGATCTTCATCAATAACGAGGTATGCATTCTCGAGATAAGGCATTGCCTCCATATTTTTTCCAGAGAGGGGAGCTGTAAAATCTCCTGTTACTAGAAGCTGGTGGATATTTGTGATTAATTTCATTGTCTTAAAGGTAGCTACTTTAACTGATAGTTTATCTAAGTTTAGACCGAGAATTTTATATTAAAATGTAAAATATTGAACGTTAGTGGTGTAAGAATTTTCTTGGTAAGTACCCTCGTAAACTATAATAAATTGGCTGATTTACTGTAACCCTTTTTTGTATTTTTAGATTTGAAAAAAAACATACACTATGAGTAAATCACATAAAGGCCTTAATACCATTTGTACGCATACAGGAGAAATTAAAGACGAGCAGTTTCAAGGAGCTGTATCTCCTATCTACTTATCATCTTCTTATGCCTTTATGGATGT
This sequence comes from Dokdonia sp. R78006, assembly GCF_042466145.1. Lineage (NCBI taxonomy): Bacteria > Pseudomonadati > Bacteroidota > Flavobacteriia > Flavobacteriales > Flavobacteriaceae > Dokdonia > Dokdonia sp. R78006. Next base: position 2,560,503 of record NZ_JAXHBU010000001.1, read on the forward strand.
AGATGTAAAGCGCTACCCTCGCTACTTTAATACTCCTAATCAAGAAGGATTAAGCAAGAAAATTGCTGCCCTTGAGAAGACAGAGGCTGGGATGATCTTTGGTAGTGGTATGGCGGCAGTAAGTACTGCATTGCTGGCTTTTTTGAGAAGTGGCGACCATGTTGTGCTTCAAGAAACATTATATGGAGGTACATATAACCTCGTAGTTGAGGAATTTGAGAAGTACGGTATCACATATTCATTTACTGAGGATTTGAGTGAGGCCGCTTTCGCGAAAGCGATAACTCCACAAACTAAAGTGATTTACATTGAGACACCTTCTAATCCACTTATGAAAGTGACAGATATGAAGATGGTTGCTACACTTGCCAAAAAACACGGCATTGTGACCATGATAGATAATACATTTGCCTCTCCAGTAAATCAGAATCCAGCAGATTTTGGGATTGATATTATACTTCACTCTGCAACAAAATATATGGGAGGGCACAGTGACATCTGTGCAGGAGCAATTGCTGCGAGCCAAGAACATATGGATCGCATCTGGAATCTAGCAAAAAATCTAGGAGGAAGTCTAAGTGACCTTACCGTATGGATGCTTGAGCGTAGCATGAAAACCATGGCACTACGTGTAAAAGCTCAAAATAGAAATGCAAAGAAAATAGCCAAATGGCTTGATAAGAAAGACGAGATAAGTCGGGTGTACTATCCAGGATTAAAGTCTCATCCAGATTATAAACTGGCCAAAGAGCAGATGAGCGGTTTTGGAGGGATGATGTCCTTCGAGTTAGTATCACACATTGATGCCGAAGATTTTCAGAAAGCCTTACAACTTATCAAACCTTCTATGAGTCTTGCAGGTGTAGAGAGTACGATGTTATGTCCAGCACAAACTTCGCACTCATTACTAGGAGAAGAAGAGCGAGCAAAACAGGGTATCGCAGATGGCTTAATTCGTTTTTCTGTAGGAATAGAGGAGAAGGCAGACTTGATGGAAGATATAGACCAAGCACTTAAAGCTGTTTTGAAAAAAACAGTATTAGTCGCAGATTAAAACTCGATTGCGCTTAACTTTTTATTTGTTCTTAAAAGTCGGTAATTAAATAAAGGGAAATGTCATTCACACGTAAGTTTGATGACTATATAACAATAATCCAAAAGATACTCGCACAGCGAGCATACATATGAAATTAGATATACTTGCCATAGGAGCACACCCAGATGATGTAGAATTAGGCTGTGGTGCAACCATAGCAAAGGAGATAGCAAATGGAAAGAAAGTAGGAATACTTGATCTCACAAGAGGCGAACTAGGAACTCGAGGTAGTGCAGAGATACGTGATGAGGAAGCTGCAGCTGCAGCAAAGATTCTAGGTGTAGCTGTACGTGAGAATATTGCACTTGCAGATGGTTTCTTTGTAAATGATAAAGAGAGCCAACTCAAAATCATAGAAGTAATAAGAAAGTATCAACCAGAAATGGTGCTCTGTAACGCTATAACAGATAGGCATATAGACCACGGAAAGGGAAGTAAACTTGCCAGTGATGCTTGCTTTTTGAGCGGGCTGAAAAAGATTGAAACCATTGTAGACGGAAAGTCACAAGAAAAATGGCGCCCTAAGACTGTGTATCACTATATACAATGGCAGCACATCGAGCCAGATGTAGTGGTAGATGTAAGTGGGTTTATAGATAAAAAATGTGATGCCGTCTTTGCATACAGCTCACAGTTTCACGATCCAAATAATAAAGATGGTGATACACCAATTTCTAGCGAAACCTTCAAGGAGAGTATTAATTATCGCTCTAGAGACCTAGGACGTCTCATAGGTACAGAATATGGAGAAGGTTTTACCGTAGAGCGCTATCCAGCGGTAGATAGTTTATTTGATTTAAAATAATTAGTGATGATACAGCGGGTATTGATTGTTGGCTTTGTAATGTTTGGAGTTGTAGCCATAGGGCAGACGTCTTCGTTTCATTTAGATAGTATACCTACCTCGATACCTTTCAAACACGTGCCAAATGTATCTAGCTTAGATGCTCTTGAGAAGTTACCTTCTCAACTGCTTAAGAGATATGATATGTCAGGAAATCTCATTGTTGATGAAAAGTTTGCGTCTAGTAAGCAGAAAGCCTATACCATGAGGGTTTATCCTATTAAATCAAATGATGAGATGAGAGTTGTTATCCCAGATACCACAACAACGCAATACTTAAGAATATATGGAATAGATAAGACTACATTAAACAACTAGGGAATAAATATTCTGAGTTATTAAAAAGCCACCTACGGGTGGCTTTTTAATGTCTAGTATGTAAAGAATGGAATAGGCGCTACTTATTTACATAACAAAAAAAAGTCTTCAGATTTCTCTGAAGACTTGAATAAGGGTGGAAGACCGGGTTCGAACCGGCGACCTCTGGTACCACAAACCAGCGCTCTAACCAACTGAGCTACAACCACCATTTTAATTGCGAGTGCAAAGATAATTAATATTAGAAGATGTGCAACTTTTTCTAATAAAAAAAGGAGTGAAATTTTTCACTCCTTTTTCAAAGTGTTGATTATTAGGTGAATTTACTTAAATAAAACACATAATAATTTTTAAAATAATTTATTCTTCTTTCTCCGCTTTGTCTACTACAGGTCTATCCTTACGATTTGCAAGTTCCCAAGCAGTTGCAAAAACTAGTTTTGTGCGCTTTTCAAGTAAAGGGTAGTTAATCTTATCTGGTGTATCACCTATCTTGTGATAATCTTCATGTGTTCCATTAAAGTAAAAAATGATAGGCACATTCTTCTTTGCAAAGTTGTAGTGATCTGAGCGGTAGTAAAAACGGTTAGGCTCATTTTCTACGTTATAGCGATAATCAAGATTAATATCAAAATACTTTGCATTTACTGCAGATGATACATTATGTAAATCTGTACTTAATTTATCTGACCCTATTAAATAAACGTAGTTATTGTCTTCTAAGTGGGCATCATCATTACGACCTATCATATCGATGTTAAGGTCTGCGATTGTATTTGCTAGTGGGTATACTGGATTTTCAGAGTAGAATCTAGACCCGTATAAGCCTTTCTCTTCTCCTGTAACATGTAAAAAGAGGATAGAGCGCTTAGGTCCTTTTCCGTCTTTTACAGCTTGTTTAAAAGCTTCTGCAATCTCAAGTAAAGCTACAGTACCAGATCCATCATCATCTGCCCCATTAAAGACATTACCTTTTGAGTCCATTCCTACGTGGTCCAGGTGTGCAGAGAGTACAAGCACTTCCCCAGGCTTTTCTGATCCTTCTATAAATGCTAGTATGTTTTCTGAGTCGTTTAGATCACTTCCTTTCCTAAAAAAGGTGTTAGGTACAATCTGGTAATAATCTCCATTATTTCCTGGAGCCACTTCTAGTTGCTTGTAATAGTTTACAAGGTATGCAGCCGCTTTCTTTTGCCCTGGATCTCCGGTGTTACGACCTTCAAAATCATCACCTGCAAATACGTAAAGCATGTCTTGTAGCTCATTTGCAGTAATAGTATTAGTGTATTTACGCACATCATTCTCATTGCTTTCAAGAGAAGTGACATCTATAAGTACAGGTTCTGAAGGAGCAGCAGGTGCTACTACTTTTTTTGATTCGTTACAGGAAAGGGCAATGAGTCCCAATCCCATGAGCGCAATATATTTTTTCATTTATGAGGTGTTGTTTATTATGCTAAAAGTACTGATTTCAGTTGAATAAAATATGAGATAGCGTAGTGTGTTTTTTTGCTTTCGCGAAAGCGTAACTACCTAATATATCTTATACAACTTTAAAAAACGAGCATAAAAAAAGGTCACTCTATTGCTAGAGTGACCTCATTATTATAAGGATATTAAATATCTTAGTTGTTAAGCATTACTGGCATTACAAGCATTGTTACCTGCTCTCCTTCATCTAGTCCATCTACTGGAGTAAGGATACCTGCTCTATTAGGTAGTGACATTTCTAGTGAAACATCATTTGCATTCATATTATTAAGCATCTCTGTTAAGAAACGAGAGTTGAAGCCTATTTGCATATCATCACCTTGATAATCACAAGTAAGACGCTCTTCTGCTTTGTTACTGTAATCGATATCTTCTGCAGAAATATTAAGCTCTGCTCCAGCTATTTTTAAACGAATCTGGTGCGTAGTTTTATTTGAGAAAATAGAAACACGACGTACAGAGTTTAAAAACTGATTACGATCTATAGTAAGTCTATTTGGATTCTCTTTTGGGATTACCGCTTCATAATTAGGGTATTTACCATCAATAAGACGACATACAAGCTCCACATTATCAAATGTAAACTTTGCATTACTCTCATTATACTCTACAGCGATTTCATCGTCAGAAGTAGAAAGTATTCCCTTAAGTAAGTTAAGTGGTTTCTTAGGCATGATAAATTCTGCCGCTTGAGAAGCCACAACGTCTGTGCGACCATACTTTACAAGCTTGTGAGCATCTGTTGCTACAAACGTAAGTCCATCTGTACCAAACTGAAAAAATACACCACTCATTACTGGACGTAAATCATCATTTCCTGTAGCAAAAATAGTATTGCTTATTGCGGTAGCTAGTACACTTCCAGGTATTTTTACAACACTAGGATCTTCTAGTGATACTGCATTAGGAAACTCTGCTCCATCTGCATATGCTAGTGCATATTTACCATGGTTAGAGCTTATCTCTACCGTATTATTCTCGTGCTGTGTAAACGTAAGTGGTTGCTCTGGAAACGTCTTAAGCGTGTCAAGAAGTAAACGAGCTGGTAACGCAATCGCACCATTATCACTAGACTCCACATCTAATTTTGATGTCATCGTAGTTTCTAGATCTGATGCAGAAACTGTAAGTGTATTTCCGTCTAGTTCAAAAAGGAAATTATCGAGTATAGGTAAGGTGTTGCTGTTGTTTATCACACCACCCAATACTTGTAATTGTTTAAGGAGGTATGTACTAGAGACTATAAATTTCATAGAAAGTTAGGTTTTGCAATACAATAAAATGGTACTGAAAGTGACGCAATTTATGCTTCACTCACTACTTACAAATATATTTTAAATGCGACGGCTTTTATAATTAACTTATCAACATCTAGCGTGCGTAACGACGTTTCCTAATTGCGTTGTAGATGAGTCCAAAGATAAGCAAAATAGCCAGCGGAAGCCCAATAGTCAAGACTTGCCACGTGGTCATACTTTGTGCTGTCTTTTTCATATCAAGAAAAGGAAGCGCAATTTCTTTACTGCGTATGTTAATAAGCCCAGTGTCATCAAGGAGATAGTTAATCGCATTGAGCAAAAACTCTTTATTCCCATAGCTGGTTCTTGTATAATAATCAAATCCTAATTCTAGTGGTTGCCCGCGTGCATCAAGATTATTTGAGATTATATCACCATCGGCTATGAGAATAAGCTTAGGATTTTTTTGTGCGCTTTCGCGAAAATTACTTTTATCACTTTCATCTGGTAATACTCTATTAGTAAAAGCCGAATTAAGCGAACCTTCTAGTAGAACGGCGAGTGGTTGCTGTCCGCTTTGAAAATCACTTTCTAAAGGTTCAATATCTACCTGGCCGAGAGAGATTTCTCGTGGCGTACTTTCTAATTTAGTATAAATACTAGACTGCAATAAGACTGTTTTATTTACGCCTCTATTGTTGTCTAATAAAGTGATCGAGTTTGCATAATTGAAAAGAACAGGTTTTTCAATATTAGTATTAATGGGATGCGTATTCATACTAGGTACTTGTGGTCTATACAACCATGGTAGCTGTATGTACTGAGCATCACTGCCATCACCAGATGCAACACTAAGTGGGGCAGAGTAGAGGTCTACTACTAAGGATGGGTCTACTCTAATCCCATATTTGAATAGTTGGTCATCTAGATTAATATCTCTAGGGAAAGCAATAGTTTTACCTTGATCATTGCGCAGGCTATCATCTTCCATGGCTACAGCATCTAGCATCCAAAGGCTGTTACCACCATTCATAATATATTGATCAATCACATACTTCTGCTTGTCTGTAAAAGGTTTTGTAGGCTTTGCAATGACAATTAGGTCGAAGGTGTTTTGTAAAGCTTTGAGCGCTTTATCTGGATCTTGATTTGCAAATTCCATCGGGAAAGGTGCAATATTGTAGGTATCACCTAGCTTACGAAACATATCTGCAATATTTGCATCTGGTAGCTCGCCATTATCTCTCAATACAGCAATACGCTTAGACTTAGCATTAAGAGTGCTGTGTAAACTTTCTGCAAAGACGTATTCAAGATTTTGGATGGAGGCATATACGAGTTGCTCTGGAGAAGCGCCTACTACATTCTTTACAAGTCCTACCGGTACTGCCTTGTCATTGAAATTTATAGTAGCCCAAGGAAAAATAGTTTGCGTGGTTTCTTTTCCGTTCTCTTTTACTTTGAGAGGGATGGTAGTCATCCCAAATTCATTGAATTGTCCCGCAACTTCAGCTACATTTTCTCCATCTTCTACTGGGTTTGAAAATTCGAACCTAATGTTATCATTATAGGCTTGCATTTCCTCTAGCAGGTAACGCGTCTCGTTTTGAAGTTTTTTAAACTCCGCTGGAAAATTTCCTTCTAGAAAAACATCAATAATAAGCGGACTGTCTATTTGATCTAATAAATCAAGCGTAGGATCACTTAAACTGTAGCGTTGATCTTGTGTTAGGTCATAGCGCTTGTGAACTAGCGAACCTATAATGTTAATTATAAATAGGCCGATAATTACAAGAAGAAGTGATAGTATGTATTTTAAATTTTTCACGAAAGTGTACTCCTTTTATGCAGTTTCATCATCGTAATAATGATAAAGAATGCGGTTACACTAATAAAGTAAATGAGATCTCTAGTATCTACCACACCGCGGCTTATGCTGGTATAATGCGATTGTATACCCATTGAATTAATGAAATCTCTCACGCTGCTTGTTGTACTAAATGCTGCTATGCCTTCAAGTCCAAAATATAAAAAGAAGCTTAAGAACACGGCGATTATAAAAGCTATGATTTGATTATCTGTAAGGCTTGAGGCAAATATGCCTATTGCCGTAAATGTTGCAGCTAGAAGCATTAGTCCTATATAACTGCCTATGGTTACTCCTACATCAAGGTTTCCCACGGGATTACCCAGTTGGTAAATTGCAACTACATAAATAAGTGTGGGTATGAGAGCAAGTATGATAAGAGCAAATGCTCCTAAAAATTTTCCTAGTGTTAACTGGAGTTTAGAGATAGGTTTTGTGAGTAACAGTTCTAAGGTGCCTACTTTTTGTTCTTCACTAAAACTGCGCATGGTAATCGCAGGAATAAGAAATATAAAAATCCAAGGTGCAATCTGGAAGAACGGTGCGAGATCTGCAAATCCAGTCTCTGTGATATTAAAAGGCCCTTGAAAAACCCATAGAAATAAACCGGTAACTACGAGAAATAACCCAATAACCAGATACCCAATTGCCGAGGAAAAAAATGAGGATATTTCTTTTTTAAGTATAGCGAACAAAGTGGTTTGTTTTAAAAAGTAAATGTACTGTAGTTTTTAATTTTTTAGAAATTATTTATTGAGGATAGCTTGACTGTGGTGGTCCATCAATTGGGATTTTTGCACCTAAGTACGTAGGTTCTTTATTTATAGTCAACTCCAGAAAAGCTTTTACATTTGCTAGTAATTCTCTGCGCTTATTTGCGCTTTCTCTCTGGTAGGTGCGTTTATCACCCACAAATCCATAGTACGTAAGGCCTAATTTATTTGCGATATATAATGCTCGTGGCAAGTGAAATTCTTGAGTAACCACGATAGCTTCTTTTACATTAAATACAGAACTTGCTCTATACATACTATCATAGGTATCAAAGCCGGCATAATCTAGAAAGATATCATCCTCTGGAACACCCTTGTCCATAAGGTATGCTTTCATTGCCTTAGGCTCATTATAAGAAGCAGTGCCGTTGTCTCCAGAAAGTAGAAAACGTTTTACTTTGCCTTCATTATATAATTTGAGAGCACTTGCTACACGGTCTTCTAGCATCGTTGATAGATTGCCATTTGCTCTCACACTAGCACCTAGTACTATTGCTGTGTAGGCTTCTGGCACTTTTGAGCTACGAGTAAAAGTTTGATTCTTTGTACTTGATTCAATATGGTGAGAAAGTCCGAGCACTCCACAAATAAGGAGGATAATCCCAATGAGAGCGACGGCAATAAATTTCTTTAGATGTTTGAGCACTAAGCGTTATCTATTATTTTAATAGGTTTCTTTTCATCATTGATAGCAACAAAGGTAAAGGTTCCAGCTACTGCAAGTTCACGGTCATAATTGTACATATCTTCTTTATAAATCTCAACGCGTACTACGCAGCTTGTATTGCCTACTTTTTCAATACGAGCAATTAATTCTACGATAGTTCCTTGCGGAATGGCTTTAGTAAAGTCTATTTGGCTAGTAGATATGGTAACTACTTTCTTTCGGCTAAAGCGTGTGGCGCATATAAAAGCTGCTTCGTCCATCATATGCATTGCAGTCCCGCCAAAAAGGGTGTCGTAATGATTTGTAGTATTTGGGAATACCGCTTTAAAGATGCGGGTTTCAGAATTTACAATGCGTTCTTTGAGAGTAATCATAATTGTTTAATAATTTTACATATTTAATAAACAAAAAATATACAGAGCTTACTTCTAAGTGTATCTTTGCAAGGTCTTAAAATAGAACAGATGCCACAAGTAATAGATGCTTTAAAATGGAGATATGCTACTAAAAAGTTTGATAGCCAGCGCATACTCTCAGATTCAAAAATTGCAATAGTAAAAAACGCTTTTAATCTTACTGCCACTAGCTTTGGGTTACAGCCAGTACGATTAGTTGTAGTAAGTAATAAAGAGAAACAAGAAGCTCTCGTTCCTTTGTCAATGAACCAGCGACAAGTAGCAGATGCTTCACATGTGCTAATTTTCTGTATTGAAAAGCAGGTGGATGAAAATTATGTAGAAAACTATTTTGATAACGTAAAAGAAATCAGAAACACGCCAGAGGAAATTATAAAGCCATTTAAGAATTATCTTCTTGATCATTTTAGAAGTGCTACAAATGCAGAAAATGACTTGTGGGCTTCGAAACAAGCATATCTTGCTATGGGTAATTTGCTCACCGTTTGTGCGATTGAAGAAATAGATGCGTGCCCTATGGAAGGTTTTTCTCCAGGAGGATATGATGAGTTTTTTGATCTTGCTAACAAAGGATTGCAGTCTGTTTTAGTAATGCCTATAGGCTATAGAGCAGAAGATGATATGTTTTCTACTATGAAAAAAGTGCGCAAAACCTTGGACAATGCGGTCCTTGATTTGTAACTTTCCACAGAATATAGGGCTGTAACACAATATTGTGGCAGGATTCTTGTTATTTTCTAAAAGTTTATAACTTTGCAGTAGCCCTAATTTTAGTACAATGAAACATATAGCATTTTTATTATTCTTTATTTCGACAGTAACATTACAAGCTCAGGAAGCTAAATGGCATACTGATTTTGACAAAGCAAAAAAGGTAGCGCAGCGCCAGGGAAAGCCTATTATCATGTATTTTACAGGTAGTGATTGGTGTGGACCTTGCAAAATGCTTAAGAAAGATCTTTGGGAGACGGATGAGTTTATACAACAAGCAGACAATTTTGTGTTGCTTGAGGTAGATATCCCTTTTAGAGAAGATATCATTTCTCCAGAACAAAAGAAGAAGAATATGAAGCTTCAGGACAAATACAATAAGGATAAATCTTTTCCTACTGTACTCTTACTAGACTCAAATGGTAGAAGAAAGGATGAAGTTTCTGGATATAGTATGCTTAGAGATACAGCACCTTACTACGCTTTTTTTAATAAGGCAAGGCGTTCGAGATAGTGCAAGCATTTACAATCGTATATAAAACGTTCGGCATATGCTGAGCGTTTTTTTTATGCTTTCGCGAAAGCGTAACCCTCAAATCCTCCATTAAAAAGATACTACTAACAAAATCTCGCTTGTTCTAATTAACAATAAGCGAACTTCTTATCTTTGACCACCTTTAAATAGATTTATGTCAAAAGTAGTTTTAATCACTGGGGCTTCCTCAGGAATAGGTTTAGCCATTGCTCAGTATCTTGTAAACCAGTCGTATACTGTATATGGAACGAGCCGTAACCCAAAAAATAATATAGAAAAAGGAGTGCATATGGTTGCGCTAGATGTTACAAAACCAGCGACTATTGCGGCTGCTGTAACGTCTGTATTAGAAAAGGAAGGGAGATTAGACTACCTGATTAACAATGCTGGAATGGGTATTACGGGTCCTCTAGAGGAAACACCAGATGCCGAAATTAAAAGAGTCTTTGAGACTAATTATTTTGGCGCTCTAGAAGTAATAAAAGCTGTCTTGCCTACGATGCGTAAACAGCGCAGCGGTATGGTAATTAATATTACCTCAATAGCAGGATATATGGGATTACCATATAGAGGTATTTACTCTGCGACCAAGGGTGCCTTAGGAATTACTACAGAGGCGTACCGTATGGAGCTTAAAGAATTTAATGTAAAGATGACTACGGTAGCTCCAGGTGACTTTGCAACTAATATTGCTGCAGGCCGTTACCACGCACCAGTACTTGAAAACTCCCCATACAAAGAGAATTATAAGAATACACTTTCATTAATGGATGCGCATGTAGATGAAGGAATGGATACGATAATCATGGCAAAAGTGGTGAAACGTGTGATGGAGTCTAAAAACCCTAAAGTGCATTATCGCGTAGGATTCTTTATGCAGCGTTTTAGTATTGCGCTCAAGCGCATACTGCCAGATACTTGGTATGAAAAGCTACTTCTTAATCATTATAAACTTTAGTTAACAAACAATTAAACACGCTCTTAGCTTCTGCACATCACTTTTAGCTACATTTGTGTATAATCATAAAAAGAAAAGACTATGAAATTTTTTATAGATACAGCAAACCTTGACCAAATTAAAGAAGCACAAGATCTAGGAGTTCTTGATGGTGTTACCACAAATCCATCATTAATGGCCAAAGAAGGCATTACTGGACGTGAAAATATATTACAACATTACGTAGATATCTGTGAGATTGTAACAGGAGATGTAAGTGCAGAGGTAATTGCTACCACTTATGACGAGATGGTAAAAGAAGGGGAGGAGCTTGCTGCGTTACACGAGCAAATCGTAGTAAAAGTACCTATGATTAAGGATGGTATTAAGGCTATAAAATATTTTTCTGATAAAGGAATACGTACAAACTGTACACTAGTATTCTCATGTGGACAAGCTTTACTAGCGGCTAAGGCTGGTGCAACATATGTTTCTCCATTTATAGGAAGATTAGATGATATCTCAACAGATGGATTAAATCTTATTGCAGAGATTCGTCATATTTATGACAACTATATGTTTGAAACTCAAATTCTAGCAGCATCCGTACGCCACACTATGCACGTAATAGATTGTGCAAAAATAGGAGCAGATGTAATGACGGGACCTTTATCATCTATAGAAGGGTTATTAAAGCACCCACTTACAGATAGCGGTCTTGCAAAATTCTTAGCAGACTACGAGAAGGGTAATAACTAATCCTTGTTTCCCACCAATAAAAAACCCCATTTACTGAAAAGTAAAAGGGGTTTTTTATTTCTATAAGTGGGTGGCTATTGATTTAAATAAGCCAGTAATTCGTTTTCAAATTTAGAGTTGTGCAAGTTTGCGTGACTGTTTAAGATCTTCCCGTCTTTATCAAGAACGATGGTCTTGTTAATATCATTGAGCACAAGTTGTTTTCTAGCTTGCTCTGGTTTTGAAAGTCTATATTCTTTAGACTCATCAAAGTCATTTTTCTTTAAGTGAAGCATCCATTTATTATGCTCTGTATTCACATTAATGGCTATAAAATTAAACTCAGGATACTTTACTTGCAACTCGCGAGCTTTTGCATGAGAGTTGTCCATATGAGCCATTCTTAAATAAGACCAGAAAAATAGTACCGTAGGTTTTGTGATGCGACTAGAGAGAGTATTCATACCAGAATCTGCACCTACAATCATGACATCAGGAATCATATTTCCGGCTTGCATAGATTTGTTATTGTCATATAACGCATCGACTAGTGCAACAGTTTCATCAGAAGTAGAGACTTCTTTTATTTCGTCAAAAAGCCTATCTACTTCGTCTAGATTATTGCTGTTTGCTATAAAAATACGTGACAATTGAGATAAAAGTCGCTCCTTAAGGTCTTTGTTTTTGATAAGGCTATCTATAACTGCTATCTGGTGATGATTGTGTATATATGAAGTGCGATTATAATCGTTCTCCTTTCCATAACGAAGGTAGGTTAAGTTATTAATGTAAGAAGCAAGATATCTTCTAAAACTATATAATTCTTCAAGATTGGGATTGTTTACATCTATGCTTTCGCGAAAGCTATAAAAATCATTAGGTAAGCTATCAATGAAGGATAACTTGTCTTTCCCATAATGAGCAAATGGATACCATTCTTTACGCTGGTAATTATCAAATTCTGTTACAGATGTTGCTATTTCAATAAATTCATCCGAATAATCCTTATCAAGCAAAAACTTATCTAGTTCCTCTTTATGAGTAATCGCCATAGAATCTAGCGTCTTCTGAAAGTTCTTTGGATTTTTTTGATATTTTTTCTTGATGCTTTCATTTTCACTCTCCCAATGCAAATACATGTCTAGTAAAAAAGTACTCTTTTCTGCCCCATATCCAGAAAAACTAAGTGACTCATCAAAATCTTTAGTGTTTACTCTTAATAATATACTGTCTCCTTCTTCTATATGAACAAGTTGATGTTCTCCATGTTCTAGTCTGTAAAGTCCTGGTTGAAAATTGTCAAATTTATATAGAAACCTATTTCTTCTGTCTAGTGGAATACTATCAGTAACAACTTCTCCCTTACGTAGCAGCACATAACTCTGTACAGGGTTAATAATCTGCCCACCTAGATATGTCCCTTGAGATTTGTCATCTTCGCCAAAAACGCAGCTAGTAAGGGTGGTGGATAGAATAACTAAGAGTAGGAGGTACTTCATAAAGGTCAATTTACACTAAAAAGGTAGCTTATATGGCTATTTCCAAAAGTAACTTTAATGACTTTTGCATGTTGTTAACATATCGTTAAAAGCATTTTGTGTTTGTTATGATTAAACTTTCTTTAATTATAGGTATTTTTGCACGCTCAAAATAGAAGTTTTTTATGTTATCAGTCTCTAATCTTTCAGTTCAATTTGGTAAGCGCGTTTTATTTGATGAAGTTAATACTTCATTTCTTAACGGTAACTGTTACGGCATCATAGGTGCAAACGGTGCAGGAAAGTCTACCTTTTTAAAAATACTTACAGGTCAACAAGATCCTACCTCTGGTCACGTGCATCTAGAGGCTGGAAAGCGTATGTCTGTACTAGAGCAAAACCACTATGCTTATGATGAGTATAATGTCCTTGAGACAGTGGTGATGGGTAACAAGCCTCTTTATGAAATCAAAGCAGAAATCGATGCACTGTATGCAGACTATACGGATGAAAATGCAGATCGTATCGGAGAGCTTCAAGTTAAGTTTGAAGAAATGAATGGTTGGAATGCAGATAGTAATGCTGCAACCATGCTTTCTAACCTTGGTATCAAAGAAGAGCATCATTATACAATGATGGCAGATCTTGATGGTAAGCAACGTGTACGTGTGCTTATTGCACAAGCGCTTTTTGGAAATCCAGATGTGCTTATCATGGATGAGCCTACAAACGACCTGGATTATGAGACAATCTCGTGGTTAGAGAATTTCCTTGCAAACTATGACAACTGTGTGATTGTTGTATCGCATGACCGTCACTTCCTTGATGCTGTGTGTACACACATTTCAGATATTGATCACAATAAAATTACGCACTACAGTGGTAACTATACTTTCTGGTATGAGTCTTCTCAACTAGCAGCAAGACAACGTGCACAACAGAATAAAAAGTCTGAGGAGAAGAAAAAGGAACTTCAAGAATTTATTGCTCGTTTCTCTGCAAACGTTGCAAAATCTAAGCAAGCAACATCTCGTAAGAAGATGATTGATAAGCTAGATATAGAAGAGATAAGACCTTCTAGTCGTCGTTATCCTGGAATTATTTTCGATAGAGATCGTGAGGCTGGAGATCAGATTTTTAACTGTGCTGGTCTAACCGCTACTTTAGATGGTGAAGTCCTATTTAAGGGAGTAGATATGAACTTAAATAAAGGAGATAAGGCAGTGTTATTCTCAAGAGATAGCCGTGCAACATCTGCTTTTTATGAGATTATCAATGGTAACCAGCAAGCAGATAGTGGGACTTTTGATTTTGGAGTGACTACTACACAATCTTACTTGCCACTAGATAATGCATCTTACTTTCAAGATGGAACGCTTAATCTTGTGGACTGGTTACGTCAGTACGCGCAAACAGAAGAAGAAAGAGAAGAAGTTTTCTTAAGAGGTTTTCTTGGTAAAATGATTTTCTCTGGAGAAGAGGCGCTTAAAATGTCTAATGTCCTTTCAGGAGGGGAGAAGGTACGTTGCATGATTTCAAAAATGATGATGAAGCGTGCAAATATCCTTATGGTAGATGAACCTACTAACCACTTGGATCTAGAATCAATTACAGCGTTTAACAATGCACTTAAAAACTTTAAGGGCACTGTGATGCTTACAACGCATGATCATGAGTTTGCTAGCACGGTAGGTAACCGTGTGATAGAATTAACGCCTAAGGGTGTTATAGATCGCTACATGAACTTTGATGAGTACATGAGCGACAAGAGCATAAAAGAACAACGTATGGCAATGTATGAGTAAGGCTAAGCCTTACTCTTGTTCATAAAGTGTGTAATGAGCATATAGCTACAAAAAACAATGAGGCCTCCACTTAGCACAATGCGCAAAGTAGGAAGCTCTTCACCCTGAAGTAACGGTGAGAGTCTCCAGATAGAGAGTCCTAAGAAAAATACATATAAGAGAAGACGGCCAGAAGATAATTCTGGCTTTTTCTTTTCTGGTGCTGGTCTTGTGATTCTATTGATTGTTACATTCGGCGCTTCTTGTTGCGATAGATTGTTTAATTCCTCGTCAGATAGTGCGTTGTTTGAAAAGTCTTCAAGAGCAATTTCTACAATATGTTTTGCTTTTACCAGATACTCTTTGTCAACAAGCAATCTAGATTGATCAGGAGAGCCTAGCGCATAGCCTGCCAGCTTTGCACTTTCGTTATCATCTCTCACTATACTAGGAATGTCTTTTTCCTCTAGAATGGCCTGTAATCTTTTTATTTCTATGATGGACCCAGTGTGGATTTTTTCATAACGAGAGTCTGGAAGTATGCTCATATATTATATTGGTAAGTTTATCTTGTTTTGTCGTATTTACTATTCCATATCGCTTTGTTGAAGTTCTTACCTAATGCAAATGCATAAAATAGAACTACTGCTCCGATGGACTTAAACATAAAGAAAAATACCATAATATCTTGACCAAAATCTTGATTCTTTGTGAAAAGACCGTCTGGTGTTAAAAGCGTGGCGATTAAACTAATAAGTACAGTCGTGACTATTAGGTTCTCAACAGACTTAAATGACCATGCCCATTGCTTTCTAAAAGGATTGAGGTCATTACCCCACTGGTGTATTAGATAGTAATAACCATTACCCATAGGAGCAAATAATAATGGGTCGTCTGCTTTTTCTAGCACAAACATTTTTGAAGGTGCAATGATTTTAAAACCATCAAGCTCCGTGTGATGCGTATTTTCTAGGTACTTAATATTATCTAATACTTCTTGAGGATATTTTCCTTTAAAGTATTTGGTATCGAGAAAACGCAGTCTATAGTCTACGCATATTTTCTCTATTTGTTTAATGTGGAAGATTTTTGAGGTTTCGAGTAAGTCAAAGTCAAACTCGTTATAACCTGCCTCAGAAGCTCCTTTTAGGGTTTTGAGGATTCCGCTTTCGCGAAAGCGGTCTTGATCAAAAACCTGTTGTACTTGTGCTAGGATATCTTGTTCTTGCTCACTTTTACTGCGCTCACGAAGTAACTTTTCGTGAATGTTGGTTCTGGATAATAGCATCTTTTTTTCTTTTAAAGGTACAATACAAATGCGATAATGTCAATGGGAATAATTGATACTAGGTGATTTATGTATTAATTAAACAAAACAGTTAAGGAAATATGAGCCAAAAAAAAAGCTCTTAGATACATCAAGTATCTAAGAGCTTCAAAATAGTACAGCTACCTTACTATCGAAGTGTAGCTCCTAGTTCTTTTTCAAATCGCTGTTGCAGTTTATTCATCGTTTTGTCTATCTGCTTATCGGTAAGTGTCTTGTTTTCGTCTTGTAACAAGAAGCTTACTGCATAACTTTTCTTGCCTTCAGGAAGATTTTTACCTTCATAAACGTCAAAAAGATTTACATCTTTAAGTAGTTGCTTCTCGGTTTGCTTTGCAATGGTTGCAATATCTTCAAACTGAACATTAGCATCCAGTAAAAGTGCAAAGTCACGACGTACAGAAGGATATTTTGGAATGTCCTTAAATTTGACATTATTACGAGCAGCAATCTCTAAAATAGCATCCCAGTTAAAATCTGCATAATACACATCTTGTGATAAGTCAAATTTCTTAAGGATACTTTTCTTAACGATACCGTAGCTTACTACTTGTTGCTTTCCTAGAGAAAGTCCTACGGCCTCAGAAAAAATATCATTCTTCACTGCAGAAGATCGAACTTTATTAATCCCTAACTTTTCTAGTACAGCGCTTACTACACCTTTTAGGTAATAGAAGTTAGTAGGAGTGGTAGGGTTAGTCCATGATTCTTCGGTGCGACTTCCAGTAACAAAAAGGGCAAGGTGCTTATCTTCCTGGCGCTCCTCTGTATAGTTATGGTACGTTTTGCCAAACTCAAAGAGTTTGATGTTTCCTCTACGACGGTTTACGTTGTATGAGATAGCTTCTAGTCCAGAAAATAACATAGACTGTCGCATCACACTCAATTCTTTCCCTAGTGGATTAAGCATCTCAACTTGATGCTCCTCCTTTAGATTTTCAGAAAGTGCTGTATATGCAGGTGTAGTAAGACTATTTGCCATCATCTCATAAAAACCTTGAGCGGCAAGTTGGTTTCCTATCACGTCGCTTACTTTATGATCGTCAAATTTTGAACTTGAAGACACCGTAGCATTAAGCTTTTTACCAAAGGTGATACTGTTATAGCCGTACACTCTTAGAATTTCTTCTATAACATCTGCCTCTCGAGTTACATCGTTTCTAAAAGCAGGTATGGTCATCCCGATACCGCTTTCTGTAACGTTATTGATTTTGATATCTAGTGACATCAAGATTCCTTTAATAACTTCCTTAGGGAGTTCTTCTCCTATAAGTTTTGTAGCATTATCAAAGTTTAAGAACACCTGCTGGTCTTCTATTTTCTTTGGGTAAATATCTACAATCTCGCTAGTAATTTCTCCACCAGCAATTTCCATAATAAGAAGCGCAGCTCTAGTAAGAGCATACTCTGCAATATTAGGATCGATACCTCTCTCAAAACGGAAAGATGCATCTGTATTTAAACCATGACGTTTAGCCGTTTTACGTACAGCAACAGGATTAAAATAGGCGCTTTCTAAAAATATAGCAGAGGTGTTTTCTGTAACTCCGCTGTGGGCTCCACCAAAAACTCCTGCAATACACATAGGTTTCTCTGCGTCACAAATCATTAAGTCATCTTCATGTAACTCACGCTCTACACCGTCTAGTGTAGTAAACTTAGTACCTGCTTCTACAGTGCGCACTTCGATTTTATCTCCTGCAATCTTGTTTAAATCAAAAGCGTGTAGCGGTTGTCCTAGATCATGCAATACATAATTAGTCGCATCTACAATATTGTTAATAGGAGAGAGGCCTATTGCTTTAAGTCTGTGCTTTAACCACTCTGGAGATTCACTCACTTTTAAGTCGCTTATTACGACTCCTGCATAACGAGGTGCTTTTTCTGCATCTAGAACTTGAACATCAATTTTATGCAAGCGCTTCTCAATTTTAAAAGAAGACGTTGATGGAGTGATAAGGCCTTTATTAACCTCATGTTGTAATAAACCTGCTTTAAGATCACGGGCAACACCCCAGTGGCTCATTGCATCTGCACGGTTAGGTGTGAGTCCTATTTCAAAAACTTGATCATTTTCTATATCAAAAACGTCGGCAGCTGGAGTTCCGGGGATAAGATCCTCATTAAGAATCATAATTCCATCGTGGCTCTTTCCTAATCCTAGCTCATCTTCTGCACAGATCATTCCGTGAGATTCTTCACCGCGTATTTTGCCTTTCTTTATTTTCCAGGCTTCACCTTCTTCTGTATAAAGTGTAGTTCCTATAGTCGCTACTGGCACTTTCTGTCCTGCTGCTACATTAGGAGCCCCACATACTATTTGTACAGGTTTATCTGCACCTATATCTACGGTGGTAACCTTCAGTTTGTCTGCATTTTCATGTTGCACACAAGTAAGTACGTGACCTATTACAATTCCTTCTAGACCACCTTTTACACTTTGGTAGGTGTCTATTCCTTCAATTTCTAGACCTAGGTCTGTAAGGAGGTTTCCGGTTTTTTCGGCACTCCAATCTATATCGATAAACTGCTTAAGCCAGTTGTAAGAAATCTTCATAAAACGTTGCGATTTTAAGACGTCAAAGATAGAATAACCTAGCTAGTGAGCAAAGCAGATGAGCGAGTATCTCAGCAGTTTTTTTAAGCTTCCCGAAGTGAATTAGGAACTAGTTTCGCCAAAGCGTGTTTTAGCAACACGTCATCTCGATAATTGGTGACTATAAACGCTGTTTTGTAGGTGTTTGGCATTTTCTAATTACTAGGCGGTGAGACTTTATGCGTAGCTTACTATTTAAAACTTCTGTAAGGCGCTTTAAAAGAATGAGACTGTGTTGGTATATCTTTGATTTATGAAACAGATACTTATTCTCATCTCATTTATTAGCATTATTTCTTGTAATCAAGACAAGGCGGTAATCACTCCTCAAACGTTGAATTCAGGCTTTTGGAGAGCTACACTAGCTGTTCAAGATCATGAAGAACTTCCCTTTATATTTGAGGCAAATGATGATGGAACTATTACCATTTATAACGCAGAGGAGCGCATAGAGGTGGACGAGATTGTGATTAATGGCGATAGTATACGTATCCAAACTCCTGTTTTTGAAGGGTATTTTGCGGGACGCTTTCGCGAAAGCGGAAATCAAATAACGGGCTCTTTTATAAAGCCAAGTCTTGATCGAGTGGTGCCGTTTACAATGACTCACGGAGTAAAAGAACGTTTTGTTTCCTCAGCCGAAGTATTAAGCGAGAATACAGCGAATGTTAATGTAGATGGTAGTTGGGAGACTGTTTTTAGTCCAGATAATCCCGACGATCGATATATCGCCAAAGGTACTTTTAAGTCAGATGGTGATATTGTTACGGGTACTTTTAGAACTACAACGGGTGATTACCGTTATCTCGAGGGAAAGTTAGATGGCGACAAGCTTCGACTATCAACCTTTGATGGAGCGCATGCGTTTCTCTTTGTGGCAACTGTAACAGATAGTACAATGCAGGGGCATTTTTATAGTGGTGATCACTGGAAAGAGCCGTTTGTAGCAACTAAGAATGACAACTACGAACTTCCAGATGCAAACACCTTGACTTATTTAAAAGAGGGGTATGATAGACTTGCATTTTCTTTCCCGGATAGCAGTGGGGAAGTGGTGTCACTAGAAGACAAGCGATTTAAAAATAAGGTAGTACTCGTTAAGCTTATGGGTACGTGGTGTCCTAATTGCTTGGAAGAATCAAAATTTATAAAACAATATTTGAAAGAATTTCCATCAGATGATCTTGAGGTAGTTTCTTTGGCTTTTGAATATGCGCCCACTAAGGAGAAGGCGTTTGCGAGCATTAAGCGTATGCAAGAACGATTAGACATTCCGTATCCGATACTTCTAGCGCAATGGGGAGATTCTGATAAGAAAAAGGCTGCCGAAAAGCTACCTATGCTTAATCATGTGCTTTCATATCCTACACTCATTTTTGTAGATAAGAAAGGAACTGTGAGACGCATCCACACAGGATATAACGGTACTGCAACAGGGGAGAAGCACCTCGAGTTTAAAAAGGGGTTTGAGGAATTTGTAGCGCAGCTGCTGGCTGAGTGATTACGATATATAACTCCAGATATTTTTAAACTTCATCATCTGGGCATACATGAATCGCACAATTTGATTTTCTTCCTTTTTGAATGTAGGGTCATCCTTAACCACAGCCCACGCATAGCTTCGGGCTACTTTAAGAATATCATTATCTCTTATAATATCGGCTATCTTGAGGTTTAAGGCACCACTTTGTTGAGTTCCGGTAATATCACCTGGACCACGTAGCTTGAGATCAACCTCTGCAATCTCAAAACCATCATTAGTGCGTGTCATCGTCTCTAAGCGCACTTTACTGTCGCTTGATAACTTATGACTCGTCATTAAGATGCAATAACTCTGCTCTGCTCCACGACCTACACGACCACGTAATTGGTGTAGCTGACTTAAACCAAAACGTTCTGCGCTTTCTATAATCATCACTGAGGCGTTGGGAACATTTACGCCAACTTCAATAACGGTAGTGGCGACCATGATTTGTGTTTCGCCTTTGATAAAACGATTCATTTCAATCTCCTTATCGGCTGGTTTCATTTGTCCGTGGACGATAGAAATTTGATATTTTGGCATGGGGAATTCTCGCGAAATACTCTCATATCCATCCATCAAATCTTTGTAGTCCATTGCCTCAGATTCTTGGATTAATGGGTATACAATATAGACCTGTCTTCCTAGTGCAATTTCGTCTCTAATAAACTTGAAAACTTTGAGCCTATTTGAGTCATATCTATGCACTGTTTTTATGGACTTTCTACCCGGTGGAAGTTCGTCTATAACACTCACATCTAGATCACCGTAAACGGTCATGGCGAGGGTGCGCGGAATAGGGGTGGCGGTCATCACAAGTACATGTGGAGGGTACTCGTTTTTATGCCATAATTTACTTCGTTGTTTTACCCCAAAACGGTGTTGCTCATCTATCACAGCAAGCCCAAGATTTTTAAATTTCACCTTGTCTTCTAGCAGTGCATGAGTCCCGATAAGGATGTTTAACTCGCCATTTTCAAGCTGTTCGTGTATGATTTTACGTTCTGAAGTTTTGGTTGAACCTTGTAATAGTAAAATACTGGTATTCAGCTCTTTAAACAATTCTTTTAAACCGTTATAGTGCTGCACTGCCAGGATGGCAGTAGGAGCCATCAAACAAGCTTGAAAACCGTTGTCAAGTGCCATAAGCATTGACATGAGCGCCACAATAGTTTTTCCAGAACCTACATCTCCCTGTAAAAGACGATTCATCTGTGCATTTGTACCTAGATCATGACGTATTTCTTTGAGCACTCGTTTTTGTGCACCTGTCAATTCAAAGGGTAAATGGTCGTTATAAAAGGTGGTGAAATTAGGGCCTATTTTTTCAAATGGATACCCTTTTATTTTAGTTTTATGGTTAACATTTTTGAATGCTAATTGTAGCTGAATGTAAAAAAATTCTTCAAATTTTAAGCGGTATTGTGCCCTTGCTAAATGCTCTTGAGATTGCGGGAAATGAACGTTCAAAAGCGCCTCTCTTTTTGGCATCAATTTAAGTTCAGTTAAGATGGGTTTTGAGAGGCTCTCAAAGAGGTGATTTTTACACTCTAAAAAGAGGGTTTGCATCACACCATTTACCACCTTATTTGTGACTCCTCGATTGCTCAATTTTTCGGTAGATGGATAGACCGGTTGCATAGCAGATTTGATACTTTTTTCATGATCTGCAAGTAGCTCCATTTCTGGATGAGGCATGGAAAAATTACCGTTGTAATAATTACATTTTCCAAAAATTACATAAGGAGTATTGAGCTTTATACTCTCCCTAATCCATTTATGTCCTCTAAACCACACAAGCTCCATTTGCCCAGTGTCATCTTTAAAAGTAGCAACGAGTCGTCGCCCTTTTCCCTCTATCATTTTGAGTCCTGAAAACTTACCTATTATTTGCACATCGGCATTATTACGCTCTAGTTCGTCTATTTTGTAATACTGCGTTTTATCGATATATCGATTAGGAAACAAGTGCATCAGGTCTTGAAAGGTATGAATACCCAGCTCAGAACGGAGCAAATCTGCTCTGTTAGGACCTACGCCTTTGAGGTAATCTATGGGAGTTTGTAAAAAAGTGGGATTCATTAAAGTAAAAATAAGGTCTTTAATTCAGATTTTCGAATTGATATTTAAAAGATAGTGGCTTAAAAGTTGTTATTTTTAAAATATGAAATACCTATTCCTGTTTATAATCACTTGTTGCGCTTTCGCGAAAGCGTATTCTCAAGAGATATCTGCACAAACCGCTACTGTTGATTTTAAGACCATCAATGCATCCTTGTCTTTAGATTTTGACAGTAAATCCATTTTAGGATCCGTTGAAACTACATTTACGATATTACAAAATGTAGATCAAGTAGTCATGGATGGCGTCGCAATGAAGGTTGTAGATAAAACACCGTCAATCACTGTCACTGCTACAGATAGTACCATTGTGCTCACTGGGGAATTTAAGGTAGGTACAACCTACAAAGCCCAATTTGATTATCAAGTGAAACCATTAAAAGCGGCTTACTTTGTAAATAATAACGGTAAAGAAGAATTCTGGACGCAAGGACAAGGGAAGTATACATCGCACTGGTTACCGAGTATAGATGATATGAACGATAAGATTGTTTTTGACTTAAAAGTAGCTGGACATAACAGCAAGACGATTATTGCAAATGGAGAAGGCAATAGGGTTTTAAAGGATTATGGAGCTCAGTTTTCTTCTTTTGATATGCAACAACCTATTTCTAGCTATCTCGTTGCGCTCGTAGCAGGCGATTACGCCATGAAGAGCGGGACTGCTAGTTCTGGAGTTCCATTAGAATATTATTATCGCCCTGAGGATTCGCTCAAAGTCGCGACTACTTACAAGCACTCTAAAGAGATTTTCGACTTCTTAGAAACCACGATTGGTGTGCCGTTTCCTTTTCAAGATTATAAGCAAGTTCCCGTAAAGGATTTTCTGTATGCAGGCATGGAAAACGCAAGCCTCACTGTGTTTTCAGATAGTTTTATGGTAGATGAGATAGGCTTTACAGATCGCAATTATGTAAATGTAAACGCTCACGAGTTGGCGCATCAATGGTTTGGAGATTTAGTGACAGAAACTAGTAGTGAGCATCACTGGCTGCATGAAGGATTTGCTACGTACTACGCATTGCTAGCAGAGCGTGAGATTTTTGGAGATGATTATTTTTATTTCAAGCTTTTTGAAACCGCAGAGCAGCTACGTGAACTCAGCGATATGGGCGAAGGGCAGAGACTCGTAGCTGCTGGAGGGAGTAGCCTCACGTATTACCAGAAAGGCGCGTGGGCAGTGCATATACTACGAGAACAAGTAGGAGCCGAAGCTTTTGATACCGCAGTAAGAAACTACCTGACTAAATACGCTTATAAAAACGTCACAACGGACCTATTTATGGCAGAAGTGGCCGCAGTAACAAACGTTGATCTCACTGCATTTAAGAAAAACTGGTTGTATCAGACCGCTTTTCAAGCTGAGGAAGCGCTTGCGTCTCTCAAGGAAAACGCATTCATGCAGCAGTATTTCCAATTGCAGTCGGGTAGAGCAGTGGCGCTTTCTTCGAAGTTTACAGCGCTTATGAATGCCATGGCTACAAATAACGATTATCTAGGCGCTGAGGCAATCTACCAACTCTCACAAGAATCAATAAACGCTACGCTTCCGGCATATAAAAGCGCCATGGAAACAGAGAATGTGTTTATAAGACAAGCTATCGCTAGTTCGCTTGAGCAAGTTCCAGAAGCACTGGTACTTGAGTTTTATGAGTTGCTTAGTGATAAGAGTTATATCACACGTGAGCAAGCCATGATTAAGTTATGGGTATATCATCAGCAGCGTAACGACCCTACGTCACAACGTAAGGTATTAGATCTCATGGACAATCAGCTGGGGTTTGCAGATGGCAATATAAGAACGCTGTGGCTTGCGTTATCGCTCGCGACGCCACAATATAAGCCTGCAGCATCTTTAGCTCGTTATAAAGAGCTTATAGGTTATACAGCGCCATCTCAACCGTATCAGCTGCGGGAGAATGCATTTAACTATTTAAGACAGCTAGAATCTTATGAGGAGGAGAGCCTGCATAATCTTATAGAAGCTAGTGTACATAACGTTTGGCGTTTTCGCGAAAGCGCAAGAAAGTTACTTATTAATGCCCTTAAAAATCCAAAAATAGCCGCTCTGCTTGTAACTATAAAAAGCGACCTCTCAGAACAAGAAATCGCTTATTTGCAAGGTATAAAGGCGTTATAGCTAGATAATCTCGCTCACCTCTTGCTTGATAAATTGTAAAGCCGTGTCGCTAGGAGCCGCCGTATCCATAAGATCACGTAAGATCGTCTCACGCAGTTTGTCACTCGTATCTACTTTATCACTCATATTAGTCTTACGAATGAGGGCTGCAGTTGCACTTTTGGCAGTGCGCACCACGTTCCAGCACTCTTGAGTAATATAGATTTGCTGTGATAAATTATGCTCAAATTCTTCTGTAATTGTGCGTAATAAAAGCGCTTCATATTCATTAGAATCATCACTGTAAGGCTTTACACGTGATACTAGATTGCCTGGGGAGATGCGCTCGAGAAATAGCGTTATACGTTCATAGGCTTGTAATTTTTGCGGTAACGCATTTGCCTGATTGGCTTTATGAAGTTGATATCTGCGTTGTCCCTCTTGCTCCTTTATGTACTGGCTAAAAAAGTAATATGCCAGCAACGCAACAATCACTGCAGGTAGAAGGTTAAAAGCGAGATTAGTAAGGTCTTGTGTCATATTAAGTAGGTTATAATTGCTATGTTCTGGATGAATAACAAACTTACTTGCTTTTTAGTATGCAACCAAATGTGATGTGATTATTCGCTTTCGCGAACATTGGATTTGCATCAACCCATGCCATTAGATTTGAGATGAGAACTCAGTAATAAGTTGGCTCATAATTACCCGTTCTCTTTTTCGACATTAGGTAAGCGGTAGCTTTTTATGGCGCCCCAAAAGCCTAAAATAGATAGTACAATGATAACAACCTCTACGGATATCAAGGATAGCGCAGCACTCAATCCTCCTGTAAAAAGTAAAATGATCCCTATGATGGTGTTACTTACAGAGACATAATTTGTTCTTTCATTACCCTTTGCCATATCTAAAACATATGTTTTTCTACCTTGACGCACGCCACTGTGCGCAATACCGAGGATAAAGAAAGCCAAGGGATATAACCATAATTGTGTTTTTAAACTAGATGAAAAGCTTACAAGAATGACTAGTACAATACCGCAAAGCGAGGCTATAGTAACTGCATATGCCATCGTATTTTTACTAAATTTATCTGCTAGTTTACCCCAGGATGGCGAACTTACAATAGAGGCAAGTCCATTTGAGATAATGAGTAACCCTAATAGATAACTAGTTCCCTCAACGTTATTTTGTGCTAATGTGACGTAAAACGGTGCAGATAGGGCAGAACAGAGTAATAACGATCTTGCGATCACGAAGTTTCTTAGGTGGCTATCTTCTTTAAGTAGTTTAATATTATCTAGAATACTGTTTTGCTCACTCTCGTCTGTTGTAATGTCTGTTGGAAATTCTTTTATAAAAGCATAAATCACCGCTGCAATGATCCACATCGAAGCCGCAAAAAATATGAGGTTTGTATAAAACTGTATATCCTCATTAGTTTTAGATTTATAGGTAATGTACAAGCCTGCAGCAAGAACTAAAACACCAGCAAAAGAGGAAGTATACCCTCCTAGTTTTCCCCTCCTCGTTTTTGGGATAGTCTTTCCTTTTACATCCTTAGAACTCACAGAAGCTAGAGCACGCGCAAGGCTAAAAATGATTAAACATATAATTATTAACCATCCCGCAGTTTGTTTTTCAAATTGTAATGCCACAATCCCTATTGCAGCAATAGCAAGACCTTGAATAATAGCACCTATAACCCAGATGTACTTACGTATGGGTTTTCTTTTTACATAGTTTGAGATAGCAACTTGCGGGATAAGGGCGCCAGACTCACGTATAGGAACAATGAGACTTATGAGAAAAACAGGAGCTCCCACATAATTCATGAGCCATGTGAGCACTGTTTTAGGATTACTTAGTGTATCACCTAGTTTTGTAAAAGTGTGTGTAAAGAGAATGCTAAAGTAATTTGTAGCAACATGTTTACAGGCCTCATCTGTAATGCCTTTACACACACGCTCATCGCCTTCATTATTTAAGTACTTGTAGAGTTTATTGAGGGAAGATGATGGCATAAAGCGATTAAGATATTTACATAATAACAAGGCAATAAATATACATCTATTATGCCTATCAATCTTTATTGGAAGTTATTGATGGGTTAGTGCGCTTTCGCGAAAGCGTACTACTAGTGAAATAATGGTATTTGAATACGAGTATGCTAGTAACTTAATAGAGGTGTATATTATTGCTGGATTATAATTTATGACTGTGTAACATCAATCTGTAATTGTCTATGATATTCCTTTAACCTTTCATTTGCGTTACTATCTATAAGTAATATTACAAGCATCATTGCGATAGTTGTAATGCAACTAGCCCTCCAGTTGTTTTTGTCAATGAATACGATAAGTAAAGCTGCAGCAACTATAATAATAGGAATTACTTTAAAAACTATTAATTTGTACTCGTTCATAGACTTTTCTGTACGCTTAATTTCGGATGCTATAAATGCTGTAGTATTGGTGTTATAGTCCGTTTCAAAACTTGTAATTCTTTTATTATTAGCATAGAGTATACCAGTACCTACAACCAAGAGTAATGCTCCGGCTACTGCAGTTGGGATAATATATGCTTTTGCAATTTCTGTTTTTCCTAGGTGCCAAAATCCCACGCTCCCAGCTATAAACAGTATGGCAAAAAGGATAAAAAATTTTGAAGAAAAGACTTCAGCTTTTGCCCACTCAATGGCAATTTTTAAAATTTCCATATTAATTCATTTGGTGTTTTTGTCTATATGTACTCGGACTCATTCCTTCTTTCTTTTTGAATAATCTAGAGAAGTAAGCTGGATACTCAAACCCAAGATCATAAGCTACTTGCGAGATGGTCTTATGCGGATCTAATAAAACATTCTTGGCTTCGTCTATTAGGTAAAGTTGTATATGCTCTGTAGAGGTTTTACCTGTTTCCTTTTTAAGCGTATCACTTAGGTAGCGCTTTGATACAGATAGATGGGTCGCAATATCATCTATACTAGGGATTCCTTTTTCTTGTAGCTGGCCAGATTCAAAATATTGATTTAAGTAATTATTAAATAATTTAAGAAGATCATTAGATAGTTTTTTTCGGTTTATGAACTGTCTTTCATAAAAGCGGTTTGCATATTTAAGGAGCGTGCTTAGTTGTGATATGATAATATCTTTACTAAATGCATCTTGATTATTGTTGTATTCAAGCGCTATGTTATCTACAATGGATATCATCTGCTTTTCTTCCTTAGGAGATAGGTGTAAAGCTTCATTTACAGAATAAGAGAAGAAACCATACAATTTGATTTGCTTTGCTAGCTCTGTACCGTTTAAAAAATCTTGATGAAAATTAATAGAAAATCCCTTTTGATCATATACTACGCTATTATCCCATTGTAATACCTGCCGCGGAGCGATACATATAAGTGCACCATTTGTAAAATCATAGGTAGTGCGACCATAATTGAGCTCGCCTTTCATTATTTTTTTGAGACTTATGCTATAACAGTCATTTGTGATTGGAGGAGAACTATCTTTTGGGCAAGGTAAAAACCCATCTCCATGTGTAGTAAAAACGCTTAACATAGGGTGCTCTGGCATTGGTAGTTCTATATATTCTAAATACGCAGATAGTGTTTTAAAATGTTGCATGATGAGTCGTGAAATTAATGATACATCCGAAAGTCAATAAACCTTCTATAATTTAAGTAATTAAAGTAATCATTTTAAAGATATGGTATCGCAGAAAATAACACCTTCTTTAAAAGAATGTATTGATTATTATGATTTTAGATCCCATTTGAAATTGGTGGCTTTCTCTGATACCTGCCATAATTGTTTCATTACTGCTTTATCTTGAGCATGTGATTCTAGAGTACATTCACCCACAGGTCCCGTCCATTGCATTCTCCCTGTAGGACCATAATATCCTTTAAGATTTAGTAGTCTTTCCTCCTCTGTAGCACACATCACTTCTGGATATGCACCCTTTCGTGCAGATTGTACTAGTGGAGTAAGTGACATTAAGCCAAAAATGATCCTATCTTTAAGGCCACCGCTGTTTTTAATTAGTGTTGTGGCAGATGCTCCAGGATGGCATACATACACATTTACATTTTTTTTCGCAGCTTTAATTTTGTCTTGAAGCTCATATGCAAACATCATTTGAGCTAGTTTACTGTGACAGTACGTTTTATTAGGATGATAATTCTTATTCCAATTCATATCTTCAAACTGAATTGTTTTAATCCCCATTTTATAGCCTTCACTTGCTACAACTACAATACGCCCCTTTGAACTCTCAATTTTATCAAACAATAAACCACATAGTAAAAAATGTCCATAGTGATTGATACCTAAATGACTCTCAAAACCATCTGCTGTAAATGTTTGTTTAGGAAGCTGTGCGACAGCTGCATTACATAGAAGCGCGTCAATTTTAGAAATCTTATTATTTATAGTTAAGGCAGCTTTCCTTACAGATTCAAGATTTGCCAGATCCATTTTGATAAAAGAAACATCTACCTGAGCACCGAACTCATCTTTTAGAATAGTAATAGCATCTTCAGATTTTTTACTGTTCCGATTGAGCATAACGACTTTTGCATTTTTTTCTAACAATAGTCTAGCTGCTTCAAAACCTGCACCAGTATTTGCGCCAGTAATTAAAAACGTTTGATTAGTTAAGTCACCTATTCGCTCCGGTGTCCATCCTTCTTTACCAAATATAGTTGCACTCATAATTATTACTTTTTAGCTTAAGATTTATGAGGGCAAAATTAGTTGTAGCTATCCTTACTTCTTGTATACACATTTTCATAATACGTATACTTTTTGGTTTAATTGTTTATAATCAGTGCTTAAAGAGGTTCTTACCTAAGATAATGCGCTCGCCTCTATCTACAGATGTTACTTGATCCATATACTTCATATCAAGTTTTTCTAATACTCTTCTAGATGCTAGGTTGTGCGGACTTACAGTGGCTATAATATTATCTAGTTGTAGGGTTTCCGCTGCATATGAAATCCAGTGGTGACCTATCTCTGTGGCAAAACCTTGACCCCAGTGCCTATCATTTAATATAAAGCCAAACTCACAATACTCTTTATCTTGATAATTGATTTTATGGATACCAGAGACTCCTATAAAACGATTGCTTTCCTTTAATATGACGCACCAGAAGCCAAATACAGGTTCTTGTTCATTTATAAAATCTGTATGAAGTAAGGAATCAAATTCGCTTCTAGTAAAAACGCTGCCTTTTAGTGTAGATGCCATAACCCGATTATTAGTGCAAAACATATCTGCAGCATCTTCTAGATGTTTTGGAGATATTGGCTCAAACCTTAGTCTGATAGTTTCTAGCATAAATAATAATCAAAGATTAGGGAGTGGAACTTTATGGATTCTAACCTGCCAATAGTGATTAGCAGTTTATCTTACATTAAATATACAAGAATTTATGGTGAAGTATACGCTTTCGCGAAAGCGCAACAGCCATTGAAATATCTGTAAAAAAACAAGCTCTTAATACAATCATGAGCTACAACTTATAGCGCGAGCCAAAGGTTTATAATGGCATAGATTGAATTAAAAGCTTGTAGTAATGGACTAGAATGCTAACTGCTTAGTGCAGCTTTTTTATTCTAATGTCTTATTCCTCATCTTCATCTTCTTGAAACTTGAATTGGTGCGCTTGCTCTAATTTGGCTAGCTGTGTTAATTCGTTCAAGTAATTCTGCTCTTGAATAGAAAATGTAGTCATCATTTTTGAAGAGCCTCCAGATAAGATAAATGCGATTATTTCATCAATAAGGTTTATAATTTTATCCAACCATTTAGGCAGTTTGATACCTATCATATCAAGAATAGCGTAGATAATCTTTTTAATTTCTTTGATAATTCTATCAATTCCAAGTTTTCCTACGAGGGATCCTATGCTAGGGAACATCCCTTTTGCATTTTTGGCAAGTGATACACCTGAGCTTATTTTTAAAACTTCAAGTACATCGCGCTCTTGTTGTTTTGAAGATTTTTTTGAACCTTCTCTAATGAACTGATTGAGTTCAAAAATTTGATTATTAAGTGATGGTGCAAATGATTGTATCACCGCCTTTTCATCTTCGTCCTCTGCATTTTTTAATGCGTGCTCGGTAATTCCGGAAACTAAGGTTTCAAATTCGCTTAAAAATTGTTCAAGAACGTTGTCTGATTTTTTTGTTTCTGTAGGCATGTCAAAAGTTTTATGATTTATATTGACACAAAACTATCTTTAGAGTATTGATATGTAGTTAGTTAATTGCTCATCTTCATTGAGCGTAATCTCCCTTTATACAGCGTGAAACAACTATTGGTTTAATAGGTTTTGTGATTAGATGGTAGTTTTGAGGTATGGCAAAGTGTTAGATTTTACAACTTCAATTTCAACTTCAACGAACCCTACCCACCAATCAATTCATAAATATTACCGTCGTTAATTTCCGAAATAGGCAAGAGCTTCTTATCTAAATTCGTTGTTTTCTTCTTACCAATAGTCGACACTCTTTTGCCTTCTATAAAGTTGGAGCTTATGTTACCGGCGCTATCTTTTGCGGCGTTCCCGTAGTTGTTATATTCAGAGCCTATGAGCATATAGTCGTTGTATGTTTTATCATATTTGATTTGTAACTCATAGTCATGTCTCATCGATTCGTGCTTCACACTGATCACATTTGCTCTGGCAACTTTTATCCTACGCTTAGGGTTTACATGTAAAAAGGCCGAAGTCAAATTACCGGTTTGGCTCTTGAGTACGAAAGAACCATCTGCTTGTCCTTCAAAAATCGCAAGTCGCACGTCTTTTGTGTTTGCGTAATCTCTGTCGTTTTTTCCGCTGGCTAGTAATACCGCGTAATCAGAAACGCCGTCTTTATTAAAATCTGACATTACTTTATTGAGTTCATTTCTAGAAATCACAAGTTCGTAATCGCTCGGGATGAAATCATTAAAACGTTTGATTTTGCTTTTAACTTCTTCTATGGATTTTATTGTGGGTTGTACAACTTCCTTTTTCTCTGGAAGCTGCTCTTTCTTTTCGGTGTTGTTGCAAGAAATTAATACGATTGAAAGGAGTAGAAGTGTTAGTCTGTTCATTGGTGTGGTAATCTAAGGTTGTAAATGCTGTTACTGGGTTATTTTAAATACTAGGCGTTGCTGGTTGATTTGCTACTTTGAAATTGCTTTTTTCACTTCAAGTGGTCTATCGGTTGCAAAGACGTCTATGCCAAGCTTTGTCCATTGTTTATAGAGTACATCGCCTCTTGCCTTTGCTTTTTTATCAAGGTTACCTAGAGTTCCTAGCATACACATCACTCCCTTTTCATGCAATTTGGCATACAGTGATGGATCTGATTCTATGGTTCCCGTAAAAGCGACCATATTTTTCCATGGAATGCCAGAGCTAGCAGCTGTATCAAACTCTTTCATATTTCTAATGCTAACAGAAAGTACAACCTCAGGATTTAATTTGTACAGTTGCTGTGCCGTTTCCATAGAGTAAGTAATAATCACCGATTGTTCTAAGGCATCATTTTCCTCTATGAAACGGAGTACAAGTTCTGGATCAACGCTGCGCTTGATGTCAACCGTGAGTATGGCGTTTTCCTTTTTTGCCCAATCTAACGCATCCTTAAATAATGGAATTTTATAATTAGTGATGGAGTCAAAATCATCTTTTAAGTGGAGATGTGAGAGTGTTTCCCAATCTTTTTGATCAACTCTTCCAGAGCCAGTTGTTGTTCTTTCTAGCGAACTGTCATGCATAAGAATTAAAACGCCGTCCTCACTACTTGCCACGTCAATTTCAAACAACGCGTTTGGAATAGACTCTTTAATGTATTTCATGGTTTCTAAGCAGTTCTCAGGGTAGCCTGCATAACTTTTACCACCGCGATGCGCACTGATTAATGTTTCGCCATTCTCAGTATAACTAAAGAACTCTTGTAGCGTATTTGTTTTCTTAGTTGACGGATTGCATCCTGCAATAAGAATTCCAACTAGGAGCAGGGGAAGTAGTAGTTTTTTCATTGGTGTGGTAGAATTGGTATTCTGGTTTTGTGAACTTAAAAATAAGAAATTGTAGAGGTTGTTAATCAGGGTTCGGTATTATTGTTAGCTATTCTTAATAAAATCTTCTTTTTGGGATTATCTAGTTTTCGATTGATCAATTCCTTTTTTTAATCTCCAGATGCCAATTCCAATCAATAATAGTGGTATTATACCGATAAGAGCTCCTGAATTTAATAAGAGTAAACCAAAGATCAATGGTAGTATGATCATTGCAATTCCTATAGCAATATTCTCTTTACCTTTTACTAGAAGACTAATATGAATCAATTGAGCATATTCAGGACTAATACCATAGTCCTCTTTTAATTTTATATCAATTTCATCTTCTGACATTAATGATTTTCGATAGCTTAAAATAGTATCAAATAAAGCATCATCTGAAATATGATATTTAATAGAAATTAAATATTTGGTTATATCTAAAGCTCCATGTATTTCATTTCTATCAATAAGCTCTTCTTGCAGTAAAGGAATATATTCAGGCTTTATAGACTTAAGCTCTAGCACTAGTTTTAATAGTTCTTCCGTAGTAAAATTTTTATAATTTTCCTTTATTGAATTGCTTTCCATTTCTTTTCAAGAAGTATTATTGGTGTGTTATTAGGCTTTGTATTCATCTTAAATTTCCTAGTTCTGATGGATATTCGTTTAATTAACACAAATTTATACTGTTAACAACGACTTACTTGATATTCACATCTTGTTCATGTAGTTATTACCGCAGCATATCGATTTTGGCTACTTCCTCCCAATTAGAATCATTATTTAAAAATAACCTTCTTGCTGTCCTTCCATTCTTTTCTTTAAATATAAAATCAAGCAATGGCTTTAATTCTTTCTCTCTTTTGTAATAATCTTCTTTCCAATCAAAAATTCCACGTAGTGGTTTGGATAGATATATTTTAGTTTGCTCTGCTAAACTCGCAACCATAGTGTCTATTTTTTGAGATAGACCATCTTTCTCATCAAATTTAATTTTCAATCTACTATAAAACCCTTTTCTGTCTAAAATGTCAGCATAGGTATCCACTTTGTATTCAAAATCTTGTCCCTTTTCAGCAAAGTGAAATTTCAACGTAATTTGATCAAACCTTACAAAATGTAATTCACAGAATTCATTTTCCAGAGTCGGACTTGACTTATTAGTGAATTGCAACTGGTGCTCCTCGATGATTTCACCAAAATGTAATTTGATGATTTTTTCTAAATCAAGCGTAAATAAATCAGTCATTATTTTTTACATATTGTTGCTCATAGACAAGAAGAACACCGATACAATAACAAAGAGGATTCTCAAGAGGATGGTTTTAAGTTTGTTTAATAATAGTTTTTAAAAGCTGTATAGAAAAAACAACCCTTTACTCAATCTTCAATGACAATAACACTCTTTGGTTCTCTATGTCTACATCTATTTCGTAGGCATATTTCCCATTTTCTAAAAGTCTTTCTCCTACATAATCTATAGGCTGATATGTAAAAGTTTCTCCATCAATTTGAAACTCAACAAAACCATATCTGTAAGCCGACTCAAAAACAATATACTCAGAGCTAGTGCCAGCAGCTAAATCCCCAAAATCAACTAAGTCGCCAGTGGTGCTAACTTGTATATTGTCATAATCAAAAGTGCTTACGTTTGTAATTCGTAGTTGTAAATTGTCTGGACTTGCATCATCATCTGATGAACATGCTAATAAAGTGAAGCTGATGAGTACTAAAAACAATAATTTTTTCATGATTATTTTTTGATTGTGATGAACGGTTTGTTAGTTGTTTGGTGATAGTAAAGTCTCGTATAAGTCTTACCGAGTGCAAATTATAAAATTATGGCTACTCCAAAAGCTTATTAATCTCTTTTTCAATGGTGTTTGTGCCTTCAGTAAAGCCTATGAACGATTTGACGATAATACCTTCTTGATTAATTAAAAAGCTATTAGGAATAGCGGTTACGGCATATTTTGAGACATTATCACCTTTCATTCCTTGTAAATCGGAAATATTAAGCCAATTGATATTATCCTTTTCGCTTGATTGTTTCCAGCTCTTTTTATCAGTGTCAAGGGAATAACTTATGAGAACAAAATCGTCTTTGCTATATTTTTTAACCAACTCAGGAAACTCCTTTTTGTTTTGTAAACGGCAAGGACGACAACCAGCTGCCCAGAAATCTAATAAAATTACTTTTCCAGCATAGTCAGAGAGTTTGTGTTGTTTGCCTTCTAGATCTGTCCCTTTGATGTCTCTAAATCTATCTCCAGCTTTGATATCAATCGCTTTTGCATAGTTCAGTAACTCCTGACCCTTTATTGAGTTTGTATTGATTGTATCTAATTTCTCATAAAAGAGTAACAAGCTATCTTTTGAGATTTGTTTTTTCATGTATAGTAGTTCCGTCAAGGCCATTTGGCTATTGGCATTAGCGTAGAGGAAGTCTACTTCTTTCTGAAACCTATTTGATGTATCGTTGTCTTGGGATATAGCGTTATATACGGTATATAGATCTGTTTGCTCAGAGCCTGTTACTTTTGCATTAAGGAAGTCTGAGTACTCTCCTGTAACGGACATATTGGTATTTTCTAAAAAGAAATAAGTATAAGGTTCTAGGGACTTACCGTTTTTATCATAAAAGTTCAAATAAGAAAGCGATGCTAGCGCTACTGTTCCAGAAAACTCAAAGCGTTCATTAACCACAAAAGCTGAGTCTATATCCTTATCAATATCTCTATTGTAAAGAACAACTTTAGTGCTGTCAGGAAAATTTTTGGCTTGTACTAATAGGTTAAAACTATCAACTTTTGTTGTAGTCTTTTCATTCTTACAAGAAACAGACACCAAGAACACCAATAAAATAATAAAGAAGATTCTCATGAGGATGGATTTGAGGTTATTAGTTATGGTTTTGTTAAGGAGTGGAAGGGAAGGAGTGGAAGGGAAGGAGTGGGCTGTTTTTTAACTCAGCTTTTCGTTAGGTTTTTGCACTTTGTTGCTTTATGCTGATAGCGTTGGTAAAGACATACTCTCTTGCAATTTTATGATGGCTGAAGCTAATTGCAAATGTGTACGACTTAGGCGCTAGCTATTTATTCTTCCCCATAAAATAACCAAATTCTTCATCAACTAACACTCTTCTATCCAACCCCAAGTTCATTTCTTCACAAGCTGTTTCTGAAACTAATGAACAGGAAAAGCAAGAAGCTAAATTTAAATCAAAAATACCTTGACCTTCGGACTCCCAACATAAAGGGTCAGAAGAACAGTTTTCCATTCTTTCTAAGCCTTTTTTTATGATTATAGATATCCTTTCAGGTTCCCCTTGTGAAACTAAACCTCCCATACTTCCTTCAGAACCTTCTGCTGTATATATTAAAACACCTGACATTTGTTTTTCAGAATTATTTGATATGTATAAACGTTCTTTTAAACTTGCAGTTGGGTATCCGCAAGAGAATTCAAGTTCACGCATAATCATATGAGAAAAACTATGAATTAAAAAATGTTTAATGCCATTATTATATATTTTCCGCATTGTTGCTGCCCCCTGAATATCAATATTTGGTTCTTGCATAAAGCGTTTAAATCTTTCAGATAATATCTTCTCATTTGAATTTATCCAATTATCCATTTTTTCTTGATTGAATTGAAAAAATAAACCTTCACCTAAAGATTCATTAGCAGGTAATATAAAGAGTTTATCAGCTTCTTCTGAAAAAATATTTTTAGCCTCTTTGGAATACTCAACTGTGCCGTTTCTCACTATCCTATCTCTCGGTTGAACTCTAGTGAAGTCAAGTTGAACTTGTGTAACTTTTAATTCTTCAATTTGTTGAACTTTGGAAAAGTAAGAGCTTAACTCCTTTGACAATTCAATGTCTGTGAATTTCAACCCTTCATCTTCATTTGATGGGTTTTGTGTAAAACAATGATATTCTTGCCATCTGTAGTTTTCGAAATTATCTATATTATTATCTGTACAATCATTATTAAACTCAATTCCCAATTTTGAAATAAGTTCATCAATTGAAAATGATAAATTTGAGATATTTATGCCACAGTCTATTTCTAAAAACTCTTCATCAACATTTTTATTAAACCATTGTTCTTTTGTTTTCTCAAATTTTGTACCTAATGTTCTATTAAATTTATCATTACATACAATTAAAGCATCAATCAATTCTTTTGATTTATTCTCTGCTAGATGCATTGGAATATATAGGCTTGAAAAACCACTGGCATAATAAACATTATTTGCAGTTACAAGAGCAGTACGCATTACTTCTTCTGGCTTAAGATTACAGATTTCATTTGGAATTGAACAACTGTCTAATTCTTGTTCCCAAGGCTTTTCACCTTTACATTTTGGTTTAATACTATTAATTCCTTCTAAATTAACTTTAAAAGCTTTGTCTTTACCAGAACCACAATTGTTGCAATGAATGTAAATACTGCCATACCCTTCAGATTTATTCTTGCTTTCAGTCCAAATTAATTCTGGTTTTGTACAACAACCATCATAACTTAATAAATCTTTAGCTTCTGGATCTTCATTTCTGTGATTGAGTTTCCAATTTAAGTATTTAGACCAAGGTATATCAGATAAATGACCATTCGGACAAATTAACAATATGTTTGTTTGATTTAAAGTTTGATATACTTTGTTTTTAACAAGGGTTCCTTCAATATTTTTTGCATAAAATTCACTTCTAAAATCATTTCCATCTCTTGGAGGAGAAAAATGAAAATCCTTTAAAATGCCACCTTGTTTTTGACATTCTTTTTTCCAAATATCTTTCCATTCATTTATTTTTTTAAGATGACCTTTCCTGTTCGTAAACCATTTAGGAAAATGAGTTGCATTAATCATATAATCAGAAGACTTACCCTCTTCTTCATTTCTATCAAGTGCAGTTTTTATTGGGTGATTTTTCCAATTAGGAGTATTAAAACTTTCATTTAATGACATATGAGGAATGTCAATCAAACAAACTAAAGATTCTAACTCTTTTTCTATTTTCAAGAATTCTACAAATCTCTTATCATCTACTATTAGAAGACCTCTATTGTTTATTTCTTTTTGTGCTTGGTTATAGATTTTTTGATTATCCGATTCATTTTCTCTAATGAGGGAAATCTTTCTATTAGCCCATTCTATAAACTTCCATTTATTAATGTCTAATATTAAAGCATATGAGCCTAATTTAGTAGTAATAATAGAACCAACACCTGCATTTGATGATAGAAGTTTGAACTTGCCAATTCCTTGATTATATTGTGCTTGATTTAGTATTTTCATTTTGAATTAATTTTTATGGCTGCTTCAGATTCTATTACTCTTAATGACATAGGGATTTGCCACTTTTCACTATGAATATCATCTACATAAGCATCTAATTCAACATATAATTGTTCTTGATTAGCATTTGTTCTTTTTGATTTATTACTGAAAACAAATGTTTTCCCATCTGCAATTTCTTTTGATGCTAATTCTTTCCATTCGTCAAAAGCATTTTTAATCCAAGATTTAATAAACTCAAGATTTTGTGGCTTAAGAAGATTCTGAATTTCCTTATCATAAACATTATTTTTGATAATACGAGTATCAAAATTAGCTGTTAATTGACTTATAATATTTGATATTTCGGAATCAGTTATGTTACAAATATTAGATGCAGATGCTCTTTCTACAAAATCAGTTGTGTGACGCAACATTGTAGCTAAGTATAATCCTAAATATCTGCTAACAGACTTTGATGTAAATGGAGTTATCGATATTGGTTCGACATAACTATACATTTTTTCGTGAAACTCAATAAATTTCTCATAATGTGAAATATCTCTTGCTCTAAAAGGATGGTGTACTGTAAGTACTAAGCCGTAAGAGTCTCTTGCCACACGGCTACTTGCTTGAATGTATTCTGCCGTATTTCTAGGCATAGAATTCATAATAATTAAATTAAAGCGAGAAACATCTATTCCTACAGAAATCATATTTGTAGCGACCAAAAACTCAGGAGGAACATTCCCTCTTTTTATTTCATCATTTTTTATGTGAGCAAATCTTAATGAAGCGTCCCATTTTTCCTCTACTTTTTTAAGCTCATTTTTAACCTCCTCACCAGAGAGTCTTCCTGTCAACTCGGACTCTTCTATTGGACCATAAGTGTATAAAGAATGAAGTAGTTTTTGCGATCTAATTACTCTATTGAAAACCCTACGAACTTCTTTTAAAATGTAAGATTGTACTTGTGACTGAGTTTTACCAACTTCTTTTAGACTATTAAAATAGGAAATAATAGTATGAAAATAATCCATAGATTTTTCAAATGAATCATATTTTTCAAAATCTATACTTTCATTATTCCCCAATTGTTGCAATTCAAACAAAGCTCTATGGGTCATTGTTATAGCAGCTAACCTCATTTGCATCCAAATTTGAGTTCTTCCTGTTGGCAATATGCCTATATACCTTCTCTTAGATTCGTAAATAAAATCTTCTTTATGATTACTAGAGAACGATCTTTTGTAAAATGAAAAGAAAGAATCATCACATTCTACGCCTTGTTTTGGGAACAGATTCACTTTTCTATCAAATAATGCTGCAATTTGAAGACCAGTATTTCTAGTTGTTGCGGTAGATGATATTACTTTTGGTCTTGTGCCATCTGTTCTTGTACATAATTGATCAACTGCCGATTCAAATAAAGCTACTGATGAACCTAAAGGACCATTTAATAAATGTAATTCATCTTGGATAATAATATCTGGTGGGAAATATCCATTTGTTGGTTTTCCACTTTCCCAATTTCCTCTACCGAACAATCTTCTAGAATCTTTATTTCTTGCTTTATCTGAATTCGAAACCTTATGAGCTAATTGAGCAAATTTATCGACCGTTCCAAAAAGCAAACTAGGAGGGTGTTGGTAAATTGTTTCGTCACAAAGATTAACAGGAATAGGTCCTAAATCGTTTCTATTTCTATTTCGTCTACTAAAATAAAATGAACATTTTTTATTTGAACATTTTAAATGAAGTTTACCATTATTGAATATATTTTCATTGTTATCAGGGTTGTCTTCTCCTTTTATATCGGATGAACACCAAGGACATTCATTAAAAGGTATTTTATTCTCTTTACCATTAACATCATTTAGTTTTTCAAATTCATATTGCAAAGAGTCTTTGTTTCTATCATTAGCTCTGTATGTCAGTTTATTTGGAATTGAATTATTTCCTACCCAT
The DNA here is from genome assembly GCF_042466145.1 of Dokdonia sp. R78006. Lineage (NCBI taxonomy): Bacteria > Pseudomonadati > Bacteroidota > Flavobacteriia > Flavobacteriales > Flavobacteriaceae > Dokdonia > Dokdonia sp. R78006. The sequence goes on from NZ_JAXHBU010000001.1 coordinate 2,600,403, forward strand.
AATCCAATATTTATTGGTTCTATTCCTAAAACAGATACATCCCAACGTCTAATTAATTCAAGTGCCATTATCATCAAAGTAGCTCTTTGGAACTGCTGTAATGTTAATAGTCTTAAGGTGTACCTCATAATTGCCGCAGTTCCTCCACCTCTTTCTTTGTGTAGCTTTCTACGGTTTATTATAGTTAAAGCTATTAACCCAAGATATGCCTCAGTTTTACCACCACCAGTTGGAAACCAAACTAAGTCAACATAATCATTTCTTTTTTCCCAATTAATATCATCTTCATTTTTAAAAATGCCATCTAAATTCAATAGAATAAAGGCTAATTGAAAGGCTCTCCAAGAAGTTGATTCTGTTTCTGAGAATAATTTATCACTAGCTTTTTTATAAAAATCGGCATTGAAGTTTGAAAAATTAACATCTTCCATTAAAGGAAGTACTTTATTTTTTTTAGTATATACAGAGTGCCATATCTGCATAAACATAGCAGAATTCATTAATCTAAAGGATTCTATATTTATTTCATTTGAAAGAAGATTATTAATATTTTCTTTCATTCTCTGATAATCAAGTGAGCATTTTTTAAGTTCTTGATTAGCTATGTTTTTTTCTTGGTCATTTACTTGTTTTCTCTTGTCTTTTATCCAATTTCCATAGGCGTCAACAAAAGCATTTAATCCACTAATGACTTCTTCATTTTTTGCGTCTGAAAAAGTTGAGAGCCATTTGAACTGTTGTGCCTTCGAATTTTCTAAAAACAAAGGATTTTTGTAATTCCCTTTATTGTCTTTAATTAAATCTTTCGATTTGTTTCTTGGAGTAGGGTCAACATCTGGAGTGTCACAAATAGGTATATATTCCGACTCAATGGTATTGAGCTTTTTGTCCCACTTTACCGAACAACCGTGACCTATACCAAAATCTTCGAATTGTCTATAAATATAATCAGTAGTTTCATCTTCTGAATACTCCTTTTTAGAAGTATCTAAACTTAATTCGTTATAGGGAATAAGATGTTTATTAGTAATTGATAGTTTAACACCAAAAAAGCATTTTTCATTTACTTTTTCATTGAAAGTGGAATAATATCTAGAGCTATCTTTTGCCTGTGTAAATGGAGTACTTGTATTAATTAATTGAACTTTTACAAAAATCTTTTTTGAGTTTTTTGAGTTTCTTGTATCTCTACTAAGTTGTAGGTTTAATGATAGTGAAGCTTTGCCATCTTCTTTACTTATTTCATTCTGATAAACATCTGTTAAGTCATTACTAATAATATTCCCATCTATATCAGAAACAGTAAAATCTTCATTTAAATCTTTATATAGAAAGGATATTTTATTTCTGTCTTTTGGAAAAGAAACCTTATTTAAGGAAATTCTTCTCTCGATTAATTCTGACTGCCATAATCCAAAACCACCACCATTTACATTTAATAAATTTTCAAAATGACTTATGATGTTCTCTCCTTCTTCTATTTTCTGAGAAATATCATAATAAGATTTTCTTTGTTTTAGATCTGTAATATTATATTTTAAATCATTATAAATTGTTGATTTGAGATTACTTAAATAACTTCTTTTTTGAGTAATATTTTTTGAGATGAAATACTGTTTATTAAGTAAAAATATTTCTTCTGCAACTTCTTTTTGAATGGTGCGTAGACTAGTTTTTAGTTGAGAAATATCTTCAGAATTAAGATACTTCATAAATAAAAATAAATTTCCATTTACTTCTTTTAAATGAAAGTTTTTTAATTGATGTTTTTCAATGAATTGATTAATTATTTCAAAAGGTAATTCACAATTTACTCCATATCTATTATTATAAATATTATCATTCTTTCTTTTTATCTTACTATAATATCTAGCATTAAGTTTAATCTCTAAATTTTCGTTCTCCAAAAAGCTATTATCTAGACAGCAAGTAATTCCCATTGTTTTAGGAAACATTTGATCAAGTGCTATCGTATCTGTTTCTTCTATATTATCGGTACTTGTATTTTGAGTACTTGATTCTTCTGATTCATTTTCTTCATCTTCATTACCTTCGTTATTATCAAGAGTAATTCCTTCATTACAGGTTTTGCTATTATCTTGCGGAAATAATATGCCTGTACTATATACTGCAGCAGGAACAATGTCTATTATTTCATTAGTATAATCGATAGGTTTTAATTTGTCTATTTTTGTTTTTTGAAAATCTTCATTTTCAACATCAATAAACCTAAAACCATTTATTCCAGGACCTAAAGTTTGCTCTTTTATAAATCGTTCAAGAGATTCTCTTTTTTCGTTTATTATACTCATAAATTGATGCTTTCAATTGAATCCACTTTTTGCAAGCTTATTTCAGGGTTAATTAATTCTACTAAAGCCACCAAGTTTTCAAGCAAATGATTTTCATCAATACCCAACTCTTCTAAAGAATGGTTTTTTTGATAATACTCTTTTTTGGTAATTAGTATTTCTCTTGTCTTTGAAATATCATCAAAACAACCATCATCAAATAAATCTTTAAATAAAAGATTCATTTTTCTTGTGTTATTTCTGGTAGTTTGCTTTGTTTTATTTTTAATTCGACTTATCAGAATAATATAAGCTTTAGGAAGATTTAGGTAATTACAAATTGATAAAAACACTTTTTTAACTATAGGTGCTAAAGATTTACTTTCAGGGTTTATCCAGTGATTTTCAAAATGTTGAAAGGAAACCATCTTAAGGTTCTGTTGGCCTAATAATTCTTGAATTTCAGAATACAAAGACTCTTTCCCTAAGTCTTCTGATTTACGTTTTAATAGAACTTTCCATAGACGTCCAGCATCTTCTCCGTCTTCAATGTTGAATTTTTTACGGATAACATCTAATTCTTCTTCTTGTTTGTTTATGTCTGCTAGTTTATCATATATTGGAAGTGCATTTGTTATATAATCTAAGCTCTGTATTTCAGTTGGATTTAGAGCCAATAAGTCTATTGCTCTCACAACTTTATTTGTATAATTAGACTTATAGATAAATAAGTCTGAGGTGTGATAATTATGAGGCTTTTTTTCAGATAAAAGCTTAATTCTTATTACCTCTTTATTACCATTATTAACATATGTGCTTTCTATATCCCAAGAAGTTTTTTCTTTAACTTTAGGTCTTAAGCTATTTACTTTGTTTTTAACAGCAATCCAATCAAAATAGTCAGATCTTACTTGATGATTAAGTAGTTTGTAATAATCATTGTTATTATTGAAATTTGCCCATTGAAATTTGTTTTTAAACAATAGATTGAGGAAAATTCCTTTAGAATTGATAGTAGGTATTTCAATAATATTTGGGTAAAAATAATAAGGGTAATGCCCAGGGTCCAAGTAATTTAGAATTAATAAGTTTTCAGGGGTCATTGAGTTTAATTCTTCCCAATTGATTAATTTTTTAGAATGTGAAAGTCCTAGTTCTTTCTGCAATTCTTTTTTTAATAAATTATTTTCTAAGAATTCATTTGAAATAACTATTGTTGTGTTTTCGTGAATAAGTTTTTTAATTTCATCTTTCCAAGCTGAGTTAATAATGTAATCTAATGTGTTGGATAGGTTTTCTTTTAATTCATTTTTGAGTTCATCAGGAAATTCCTGTTGTGTAGTTTCTGAAATAAGAGCTGTTCCTTCGTTACCACCAAAGACACTTTCGAGTACAATTTCTTTTATCTTTTCATTAATAACTAACGAATATATATTTCTCATTTTTATTGAGATTAATTCGTATAAGTTTTCGTGTATTTGTGTTTCTAATAGAAAGCTATCCCAAAAGGTATTACTTTCAATACCGTAAAAATTTGTTTTTAGTTGCTTTTGATTATCTATTTTCATAAGGTTATTGACTTCACCATTTGTGATAACATAGGGTTTTAATAACTCATTTTTTTCTGTATTAAATTTAAAGTCAACTTGATTTAATTTATTTTTTAAGTTGTTTATATTTACTTTCTTTTTGCCAAAAGTGATAATTAATAAGTTTTTGAATGTTGTTCCATCTTCATTCCATTCAAGAAGTTCTTTTAGGTTGAAGTTGATGAAATTTGACTTGCTTTCACTATCAAAAAGGATAATGTTTTCCAAGCTATCTACTAATTGCTCGTTTTGGTCTATTTGGTCTAATGTTTTTTCTTTATTGAAGGCAACATATGATTTGCTTACGGTTACATCTTCAATTTTAATTCCATACTGTTTTGATTTAAACTTATCAATACATTCAGTGAAATACCTAGTTAAAGTGTTTACTAGTGTATTCACTTGTAGTTTATTAGAATTAAGAATTTTGTTATTAAAATCTAACTCAGCTCTCTTTTCATCCTTTTTATTTTTCCATTTTTTGTAAATTCGATTTCCTCCATTTTTTCCACTTGCGTTGGCTGGTATTTGGTTGTTTTTTATCTCTCTTTTTATGCGTGAAATATTATCCTGAATTAACTCATTTGTTAATTCAGTTTTATCATTATCTAAAGAATATAAAAAGTGTTTTAATACTAGAAACTCTAGAATTATTGTTCTATCGTTAAAATCAAAATCTTTTTCAAAATGAAGATGTAAGTAGTTTATTTTTGACTTATTAGAAGTAGTAGTAATGTTCAGTATTCTATCAACATAGATTAATAGATTTTTTAATCTTTCTTTTTCACTATTAATTATTTCAGAAAAGATTTCTTCAAACCCATCAGTTGGGTCTTCTACAAATGGAGCTATATGTTTATTTATATGTTGATTAATTACTTCCATCAGTAAATTATATTTATTTCAACGTTATTTATTGCTCTAGTTATTCCAATAAAGAACTCATATTTATTATAGTCAGAAGGTTCTGTTACAACTAAGAATACATTTTTACTCTCAAGACCCTTATATTTTAATATAGATGTATATCTTAATTTATTTGCAGTATCGGTAATATTTTTTTCGCTTAACTCTTCAATGTCTTTAATAGCTAATTCGTAATGCATATCTGGATTACCTAAATATTCTCCTTTTAATAGTTTAGATTCTATAAGTATTATACAATCTGAACCTTTAAGTGATGAATTTTCCTGTCTAATTGAATTTAAAACATTGTTAACTAAATGTTTTTTTACTTTAGATAGGGAAGAGTGCTTTTTAATTACGATGTTGCTATATATTTCATTAAAGTTTTCAATCAAAATTTCTTTCGGATTTTCTAAAATGATTGAAGATAATAATCGAATATCAGGGTTTTGAGCACTACGCTTAATTTCATTCAATTTAAAATGAGTGAAATATTCTGTTAAAAGGTCCGCAAGTTCACCTATTGATCTGCCACCTAATGAATAGCTTTGATCAATATCGTATAATACCAATGAGTTACCATTTGTTAATCCATTTTCATTGTACCCACATAATTTATTTATAAATAAGTCCAATCCTCTGTCAAAAATATCTTGCCCTTCATCAATAACAATAAAGTCATAATATTTTGTTTTCTTAAGATTGGAAAGAGTGTCTTTTAACAACAGATAGAACTGTTCTTCCGAAAGTAATGTGATTTCAGAATATGTTTTTTGTGGGTTATGTTTTTGAATGAATCTAAAAAAAGTAGTTACTTCAATATCTTTTGCGTTATCTCGTATTTTTAATATGTTTTTGGTATAATGCATTAACAAATTATTCCAGCAAATATAAATTCCTTTTTTTCCAATTTGCTTATCTATAAATGCTTTGGCGATAGTTGTTTTTCCGCTACCTGGGGGGCCTTCAATCATAATCCTTGGGTTTTTCTTCAACCCTTCTAGAATTTCAATATTCTGTATTCCAAGCCATTTTAATGTGTCAATTGAATCATACTCATTTTTGTCATTTACTATTGGACTTAGAATGTTTTTTATTGCATTAATTTCTTGATGTGATATGTTTGTGTACGAGCGAAAGTGTTTTTTATGTCTTTTTTTAGTGTGAGAGAAAGTGTGTTTAATGAACTTTTCTATTGAATTATTATATTCTTTTGCGGTAAACTCAGTCCATAATAAGTTGGTGTCAACAAGTTTAGATTTGAACTCATAATTAACGTGAGGTAAAGCAACAGCATCACAAAAAAAACAATTTTTAAAATTATTTAATAAGTTGTCCTTTAGTGTAAATTTATAACCTTCGACTTGTTTAAAAGGATTCTGCTTCATTTTTTGCTGAAACATTTTACCATAAAAAAAGTCGTTATTTTTAGTTGATATGGGACCACCTTTAACTTCAAGAACCAGCAGCCCTTCTTTACATAAGATTAGAAAATCAATTTGAGCACTTGTCTTTTTGTAATAATTATAACTGTCTGAATGTGATGGTAATTTTAAATCGTGCCACACATACCAATCATCCTCACTATTAGTTAAATCCGAATATAATTTTTTATAAACATCAATTTCTCCTTGTAAAGGAGACCCATCTTCTTTGGTTATAATTTTATCTAATGCAGAAATCGGATTGTATGGCAGGAAAGTTACAGGCATTATTTAGTTTGAGTTGGCAATAGTGGTTATCTTGTTAATTGCATATAGAGCAAAAACCTGGCTCATAGGGACTATATCTTTGTTTTCAAAAACAATAGTTTCGCTTTGAATGTAGTCTGCTTTATTAAATTTAATTTGAGATATTATTTCATTTACCTTTTCAATCAATGCAGTTGGTTCTAGTAAATTTTCAAAAGCAACCTGTTCTTCGTACATTCTTTGTAAATCTGATGATGAACCAACTTTTTCTGAAAAACCATTATTTATAATTTTAACAAATTTGGGTCCAGTTTTCTCTTCTAGTATGATGGGTTCTATTTTTTTGTAAAACCCATCTTTTACCTTTTGGTTTTTATAGTCTATTCCTGTTCCATATTGGATGGAAGTATACCATTTATTTGTTGCTTTAGTATTCTTTTCTATGTCATAGTTGGATAATGTTACGGTTAAGTTTCCCGCTTTTATAGGATGTCTTCTAAACCTTGAATTTTTAGTTCTTTTTGGTTGTCTGTCAAATGCCTTTTCTTTGAAATCGTTGAGATTTGGTACATCAATTAGATTAGGTTCTTTAACTAATTCTAAATTTATTGGATTTGGTAAGTTATATTGTTTTAACACTTCATTTGCCAGAACTCTACTTACAGATGGACAAACTGCATTACCAACTAATCTCCATTTTGTGTGAGATGTACCGAGAAACTGATAAGTAAAAGGGAAGCCCATTATACTTGCAGCTTCTCTAACGGTTGGACTACGATATTCACCATTTCCTTTACGAGAGTATTCAGATTTATATATTAAAGCTTCTCTAGAAGTTCCACTTTTTGTGGCAGTTATAGTACGGCTTGGCTTATCTTTATTTTCAGGGAAGGACATTTTTCCCATACAATAATGATTGATTTTATGTTCTCTTGATTGTCTCCACTCACTTTTATAAAGTCCACTATCATAAAAGTGGTCAGTCAATTGGTTCAAATCGATAGCAATGGAATTATATACTGGATCTTTTATTTTTTTCGTAGATTTTTTTAAAAGTGGACTAGGAAAATAATACATAAGCTCACTAAGTGTGTTCCATTTTCGTTTATGGTGTTCTCCCTTATTGAAATGTGTAGTTTTTGGTATTACTAGTTTGTTGGCTTTTGTTATTTCTCCAGAAATAGCCCTTTTTCTAGCTTGATAAGAACCGTAATCTGCTGAGTTTATTATCGTTGTATTATCTAAGAGATTCAACGCCTCATTTTGAGGATTTATGTTATTATCTAAAGCCCATTCAGTAAGGTCTAAATCCTCAAAAGAATATACTTGATTTATGTATTTTTTAGAATTGACAACATTCTCCATATACCAGGCTTTAAGTATAGAATCTTTTCGATGTTTTTTTACAGCTACTATCCTTAAAAAACATTTTGTTAATTCTAAACCTAGTGACTTGTCTGCTTTCCCAGAATTGTTAGAGCTAGAAAATGAAACACAAGGGGGTGAGCCAATTATAATATCTGTTTCGGGTAGAAGGTTTATTTCTTCAATAGAGTCTTTGAAGTCTAAAAGGTTTTTTACTGTTGAATTAGTACCAAAATTATGATTATAAGTGTCAATAGCTGGCTGCCAATTATCATAACCCTTTACAATTTCAAAACCTTTTTGCCTAAAACCCTCGGAAAATCCTCCAGCGCCACAAAAAAAATCAATTACTGTTAGTTTCTTCATATTAAAATCAAATCTACGATTTTTCTGTTTTTTGTATTTTGAAAAAGAATTTTTGTTATCATTTTATATTGAGTTAATAACTATGAAAAATTTTTATAGGCATGAATTGTAATTTTTTTTCAAAATATCTTCATGATTGCAAATGGTTGTTTAGGTTATAGTTTGTTTGACCCAGTAATTACCACTAATCTACCACCTCAAATCCAAACTGCCATACGGTAATCCTCATTTGGAGCCAAATAATTGAAAATAAGTAGTTTTTCTTGCAAATAGGGAGAGAGTGGGCTGTGCTATCTAGCGCTTGCGGGGATCACTTTCTAAGATGGCATATTCATAGTTATCTGCCCAGCCAGTGCTTAGAGGTAATATCTGTCTGCATCTGCCTTCTCTGGTCATGCCTACTTTTTCTAGTACCTTATAAGAGGCCGTATTTTCTACTGCGCAGCCAGCTGCTACACGGTGCAGATGTAGGCTGTCAAAACAAAAATCGAGAATGCATTGTGTTGCTTCGGTGGCATAGCCATTGTTCCAATAGTCGCGGTGTATTTTATACCATATTTCGGCTCTTTGGTATTTTGGGCTTCCTATTTTAAGTCCGTAGAGTCCTATAAACTTTTGGTCTTCGCTGCGCACCATGGCAAGGGTGTAATTTGTGATGTTTTCTTGCTGGTTATCTGCTATCCAGGGAGTGATAATCGCCTTGGTTATTGCGATGTTCTCTGGAATGCCAAGTGCGTTATACGCATCTGTTTCTGGTAGCGAGTGCAGGTTGTGTATCACATCAAGATCTGCTATTGTGATAGGGCGTAGGGTGATCCGTTCGGTGGTGAGTGGGAAGTGATTCATGGGTATTAAAGATACTATTTCGGCAGGAGTCACTCTGTAAAAACCACCCACTAACCACATTACTCATAAAAGCATATGGATATAATGCGAGACATTTTCGCGAAAGCGTACAACACTCACAATGCTATAAACGCCTACTGGCTGTAAGGTTACAGAGGAGTTGCCGACAGATGTGTAATAATTAAATCCTACACGCGCTATGTCAAAAATCTGGTTTCTTGAAGATGTAAATGTTTTTAGCGTGTTGTGTCCCCATAAAACAAAGCAGTATAGAAAGCGGCATAACTTCTCACAATACGGGAAGCAAGACTTTATTTACTTTGAGGAGGATGCGGCAAATAAGGTGTACTTGATAGAGAAGGGTAAGGTGAAGCTGGGCTACTATGCAGAGGATGGTAAGGAGGTGGTGCGGGCGATACTTACTAAGGGCGAACTCTTTGGCGAGAAGGCAATACTAGGGGAGGAGTCGCGCAGTGAGTTTGCACAGTCTATAGATGCAAAAACCTCGGTTTGCCCCGTGCCGGTGTGCCAGATGCAGGAGTTAATGCGCAATAATCACAGCTTTAGTCTTAAGGTGTATAAATTTCTCGGGATTAGGTTTAAAAAGTTAGAACGCCGTCTAGACTTGCTACTCTTTAAAGATGCAACCACACGTGTAAAGGAATTTATGACAGAACTAGCCGAAGATTATGGCTACTGCTGTCCAAATACGGGAGATACGGTAATCAAACATCCATACACTCAAAAAGATATTGCGAGTCTCATAGGCACCTCGCGACCTACGCTTAATGCGATTATGAACGAGCTAAAGGCGACGCAGTTTTTAGAGTTTTCTCGCAATGAAATTCGCATAAAAGTGGCATAAAATCACCAAATGTAAGCTAGCTTACATTTAAGCAATCTTGATGGTTTTAGATTTACCATATAAATCAAAAAAAACTATCAATAATGAAAAAGCAACTATTAATGGGATGCTTCGCTCTAGGAGCTATCCTTGTATCATGTGACTCTGACGACGATACCACCACAAACGCAATCACACCAGAAGCTGGCACACTAGCAGGAGGTCCTTTTACCTTCTTTGTAGATGGAGCACCAGATATGGTAACGGGCGTGACACTCACTGGCGAACTAGCGGGAGATGTGACTACTTTTGTAGTGACAGATGACTCAAAAAACATCTTAGGAATACCACCTACGCTGGAGGCGCTGGAGGGTGTAAACTTTGACGATGCTGGCGTAGGATCTTGTTATATCTATCACCTTGCGTATCAAGATGGCTTGAGCGGACTAGCAACGGGTGAAAATCTTGATGACTTTGCAGGAGATTTTGAGCTCTCTAACTTTCTAGTAGTAAACCGCAACGCGGGACCACTTGCTGCCGAAATCGTGGGAGGACCTTTTGAGTTTTGTGTAGACGGTACACCAGATATGGTGAGCGGTTTATCACTCATGGGAGATTCTGTAGGATCTGAGAATAGTTGGGTGATTACCACAGACACTGGCGAAATTTTAGGATTACCACCTACGCTTGATGCAGTGCAGGGTGTAAACTTTGACGATGCAGGAGCAGGAATCTGCCTTATCTGGTACCTACGCTATGAGCCAGGACTAGAAGGGCTAGAAGTTGGCGCAAATGCAAATGACCTTACGGGAGTTTTTGATCTTTCTGAACCTGTAGAAGTAGTACGTAACGAGGCTATCGCTGCCGAAATTACTGGAGGTCCTTTTACCTTTACCGTAGACGGCACACCAGATATGGTAAGCGGGCTAGGTCTTACGGGAGAGAGCGTAGGCGCTTTAAATAGCTGGGTGATCACTACAGATACTGGAGAGATTCTGGGATTACCACCTACACTGGCTGCGGTAGAGGGCGTAAACTTTGACGATGCTGGAACGGGCGTTTGCCTTATCTGGTACCTGCGTTATGAGGAAGGACTTACCGGTCTTATGGTGGGTGCAAATGCAAATGACCTAAGCGGTTGTTTTGACTTATCAGAACCTGTGACGGTTACTCGTAATTAAGTATAAAAAAACGTAAGTTTAATGCGTGTGTACGACTCATCGTGCACACGCATTTTTTTATTCCCTATGGCTCAGAAAAAAAGATTTAGTTGGCAAAATATAGTGTTCATCATTGTGATTCTCTTGCTTATTATCCCGCAGACGAGGACTCCTATCCAGGTGGCAATAAATAAGGTGAAGGTGGCGATCTTTTCTCCGTCCGCTTTCGCGAAAAAGGACCAAACTCAACTCCAGTCTTTTGATTATAAAGTAAGCTCACTAGAAGGAATCCCAGCCGAAGTAGGCATAGGGAAGGGAAAAGTGACATTTATAAGTTACTGGGCAACCTGGTGCCCACCGTGTATTGCCGAACTACCATCTATAGCCGAACTGCATGCAGATTATGGAGATAAAATAACGTTCTTGCTCATCACAAACGAAGATCCTGAGGTAGTCAAAAAGTTTATGACCAAAAGAGAACTAGACCTCCCAGCAGTATTACCTGCCATGGAAACACCGGAGTTACTTTTTGAACGCTCGATACCTACGAGTTATATTATAGATCAAGAAGGAAATATAGTGGTAAAAGAAACAGGCGCCTCAGACTGGAATAGCGATAGCATAAGAACCATCATAGACAACCTACTCGCCGAAGATTAATCTTCTACCCGCCAGAATATAAACGGAATTTCCATTTCCTCTGAAGAAATTGTTGCCGTAAGCACATCATCAAAGTAAGAATACCTAATCACCTTAGGAAACTCATTTTCAGGATTTACTGCTGTAAATGACTTGCCGTCATTCTCGGTGATTTTAAAAATAGTTGGCGTTTCATTTGGCCCACTTATTTGCAGTTGCCACTCGTTTTTCTTTTGTACAAGGCGTATGCGCTCGTTAAAAACGGTGTCCTTGTCTTCTAAGGTGTAACCATGACCACGTAGCTCTGTAGCCGTAACTGTTTTCCAGTGTTCAAAGGTCTCACTACCGCCTTTACTATTAGTTCGCTCCCAGTCTCCTAGTAGATAATCAAAAGGTGTGGTTGGTTTTTGCACAACAGCTTTCTCCTTACAAGCGATACAGCTCATTACTAAACAAGAAATGATAAGAAAACGTGTGCGCATATAAGCTTGTGTTTAGGTGAGAAAATTAGTAGTGCTTTTATCCGTGTATGGTTTCTGTAACACTTAGATCCTTCATCACTTGCTTTTCAAAATCTAGTAGCTCTTGCCACTTCGCATCTACTTTTGCTCTGTCTCCGTACTGGCGCGCAAAGTTTAAGAACATCGTGTAATGTCCAGCCTCGCTTATCATGAGTTTGCGGTAAAACTTAGCAAGTTTTTTATCTTCAAGCTCCTCAGACAGTAAGCGGAAACGCTCACAGCTTCTACCTTCAATAAGCGCCGCAACTAGCAAGCGATTTACTAAACTCTCTACTCTTGATCCTCCTTTTGGGAAAAAGAAGCGTAGCTTATGTACGTATGCATCTTTACGCTCACGACCTAAGTGTAATCCTCTTTCTATCATGATATCATGCACCATTTTAAAGTGGCTCATTTCTTCCATGGCAAGATCACTCATCGCAGTCACAAGTTCTGAGTATTCTGGAAAACCTATGATAAAGGAAATCGCACTTGAAGCAGCTTTCTGCTCGCAATATGCGTGATCTGTAAGTATTTCTTCTATGTTTTTTTCTACAATATTTACCCAGCGAGGATCTGTAGGTAATTTAAGGTGGAGCATCTGGATAGCTTCTTTATTTTCCATAGCGTGTTTTTTTATAAGTCGAGATCAAACGTTTTCCTGAGGATATCTAGCGCAGGATTATGTTCTCGTAGTTTATCATATCGTTCTTGAGCAGTATACGCATACTTGCGCTGTACTTCTTCATTTACCGTAATTCCTAAAGTAATATCATAATTGTTAAGACTACGTTTTAAAAATTCAAGTAGTGGCCCTTGAGCGCGTTCTACCTCAATTTTCATCGTTTCGTTAGGATATTCTAGTTCAATCGTAGTCCCATTTAACGTAGGCTGATCTGCTTCTAGGTTAGAGGCAATAATACGTTCTCCTTTGGCAAGAAGGCGCTTTACATACTCTGCCCAAGCAGCTTGCATTGCGATTTCGGTAAATGGCTCTGTAGGTAGATTTTCTACATCTACTTTTTTGTTTGCTTTCTTTAGCTCTAGCTCCTTTTTACGCTGTAATCCTTTAAGTGATAACCCAGACACACGATCCTTGCGCAATGATAATTCGGGTACGCTAGGAGTTGTTGGTGAAGCTTGTGGTGTTACGGGAGCAGGTTGTTGCGCCGCTGCTGTGTTCTGTGTAGGAGCTGCATTTTGCGTTTGAGCTTGCGTTGCTTGTGGAGCGACTGCATTTGGTGCAACAGTATTTACTTGTACAGGAACATTTTGCTGTACAGTAGGCGGCGGAGTAGGAGTACTCTGCGTTTGCGCAGCAGGTGCTGCTACTGGAGCAGCATTTGTACCACTTGGTGCTTGTGTAGCTGCAGTATTATTTGGAGTGACTGCCGTTTGCGTCTGTGGTGCAGCGCCAGTCTGTGTGTGATCTACTTTATAATAAGAGGGAGGTACTAAGAATGGACCGTCATTTTTTTTTTCTCCATCAAAAGTGATAGAGGCAAGTTGCATGAGACAAAGTTCTACAAGAAGTCGCTGGTTACGGCTGGTTCTAAATTTGAGATCACAGTCATTTGCAATATTGATAGCTTCCATTAAGAAAGCCATATCTGTCTTTTGTGATTGCTCGTAGTACTTTTTCTTAGTGGTATCACCAACTTCCAGTAAATGAATCGTCGGCGGATTTTTACAAACCATTAAGTCTCTAAAGTGAGATGCAAGACCAGCTATGTAGTGATGTCCATCAAAACCACGAGACAAGATATCATTATACTGTACGAGTACCTGTGGGATATCGTTTGTAAGTAGATAATCTGTGGTGGTGAAATAGGTATCGTAGTCTAGAACGTTTAAGTTCTCTGTCACTGCCTTTCGCGAAAGCGTTTTACCACTAAAACTTACTACGCGGTCAAAAATGGATAATGCATCACGCATCGCTCCATCTGCCTTTTGAGCAATGATATGTAGTGCTTCTTCATCTGCTTCAATACCTTCTTCTATCGCAATCTGTACAAGATGCTTGCGAGCATCTGTAACTGTAATACGCTTGAAGTCAAAAATCTGACAACGAGAAAGTATCGTAGGGATGATTTTATGTTTTTCTGTAGTCGCTAGTATAAAGATAGCGTGCTTAGGAGGTTCTTCTAGTGTTTTAAGAAACGCATTAAAGGCCGCAGCAGAGAGCATGTGCACCTCATCAATAATATACACTTTGTATTTTCCTACCTGTGGCGGGATGCGTACTTGATCTATAAGACTACGTATATCATCTACAGAGTTGTTTGACGCTGCATCAAGCTCAAATACGTTAAAAGCAAAGTCCTCATCTGGACTTGTATTCTCGTCGGTATTAATTTGCTTTGCAAGAATACGTGCACAAGACGTCTTACCCACACCACGAGGACCACAAAAAAGTAGCGCCTGAGCAAGGTGGTTGTTGCGTATTGCGTTTTCTAAAGTGTTAGTAATAGCCTGTTGCCCAACAACATCTTTAAAAGTGGTGGGACGGTATTTTCGGGCAGATACTATAAAAGGTTCCATACTCACAAATATAAAGGGGTACGTATTATTATGCTAGTGAGTATGGACTCTTTATTGCTTATTTATTAACAGTAAGTGCAGAGAGCTTCTGGTCAATTACATGCACCATAATCTGGTAGCTGTGACTAGCCATTTCATCTTTATTGCTCCATTTTTTTGCGTTGCACATCGCTTTTTTACGATATGCCATTAACCGCCTCAGTTTTGGCGATGTGTTGAATAGGGATTTCATACTAGAGTGTTTTTGTTTGCAGTTGTAAAATATAATTTTTTTTACAAATAGTTAACGATATGGTAACAATTTGTGCAGAAAATTACGAATGCTGTGATATTTGCTTCTCAATCTCTGCAGCTTCTGCATATAAACTATCACTTGCACTTCTATCACTCTTAGATAGTTGGAACGCCCTTTCTAAAACCTTTTTGTGTTTTTCCTGAAGTTTTTCTACTTCGCTTTTCTTTTTAAATAATCCGAACATAACTTTTTTTTACATAAAGATACGGTTTATAAGAAGTGATGTCAACGAGTTTATGACAGTTTTACAATTCAGTAATGAATTTCTACACTTCGGTAAGTACTACTTTAAAAAAGGAAGGTTTGATATGATATTTACACCATCAAACAAAAAACAAACATCATGAACACACCAAACGAAAACACAAAGTACGATAGAGCAAGAGCAAGAGTAAGCGAGCTTAAAGAGTTTTATACACACCTCGGGACATACCTCATCTTTGTATGCTTTTTCTTAGCATTAAACTTTTATACCACAGGCTTTTTCTGGGCTATATTTCCTATCGCAGGTTGGGGAATCGGGATACTAAGTCATGCTGCAAAGACCTTTGGCTGGAATCCTTTCTTCTCAAAAGATTGGGAAAAACGTAAGATAGATGAGTACATTCGTAACGAGGACTTTAAATAAGATAACATGGAAACGCAACAAGAAAAGTATCAAAGAGCCACAGCGCATGTTCAAAAGGTTAAGAAATTCTATAGTAGATTAATTAACTCCCTTATTTTTATTGCTATTGTAGCAGTCATAAATTACTTCGTTAACGAGTTTCGTAATCCGTGGGTATTGTGGGTCATAGGCTTTTCATTGTTAGGGATTATTATAGATGCTATAAAACTCTTCGGGTTGAACTTCTTTTTAGGCAAAGGCTGGGAACAACGTAAGATAGAGGAGCATTTAAAAAAAGAAGAACAAGAATCACAGTCTAATACACTATTTAAAAAATAATGGAATCAACTACGAGCAAATACGAACGCGCAAAAAAACGTGTAGAAGAAGAGAAAGGGTTTTACAGGCATCTCACCGTCTATCTGATTATAAATACGCTCTTGCAGCTATTCTATTCGGGGATGTTTTTTAACTTCGATGTGCTGGGCAATGCACCTTGGTGGGTACGTTATACAACACCATTTTTCTGGGGATTATCGCTGCTAGTGCATTGGATATATGTCTTTAAGGGCTTCCGCTTCTTTAAAGGATTAAAGAAATGGGAAGATCGCAAGATTCAAGAATTTATGGATCAAGAGGAAGAAGAGTTTTCAAACCGCTTTCGCGAAAACAGGAAATCATGAGACACACGTTAGTTATCTTACTATTAGTGAGCTTTTACTCCGTGCGCGCGCAGCAAAGTTTTGTAGTAGAAAATGTAACCTTATTTAATGGCACCGAAATCTTAACAAATCAATTTGTAAAAGTAGACAACGGAATCATAAGCGAGGTGTCCTCAAACCCACTTACTGCACAAGCTACCATAGACGGCACTGGGAAGTTCTTAATGCCAGCTCTTACTAATGCTCATGTACATACATGGGCGGCTCCACAACTACAAGAAGCAGCACAAGCAGGTGTTCTCAATTTGCTAGACATGCACGGCATGGAACCTATGCAAGAGGTAATGATTAATCTGCGAGATACTTCTGGGAATGCTCGACTATATCGCGCAGGATATGCAGCCACTACAGAAGGTGGTCACGGTACACAATACGGTTTTCCTATTCCCACACTTTCGGTGCCAGAAGATGCGCAACAATGGGTAGCAGATCGTGTAGCCGCTGGAGTTGATTACATAAAAATCATTGTAGAACCTTGGAAAGCTACACTTGATAAAGAAACAGTAGCGGCTATTATTAAAGAAGCTCATAAAGCAGATAAAATTGCGGTTGTACATGTGTCACGAGCACAAGATGCTTTTGATGCACTCTCAAGCGGTGCAGATGGTCTCGTGCATATTTATAATGATGAGCCTCTCACAGCAGCACAGCTCGATCAACTTAATGAAGATGCAAACTTCTTTGTGATACCTACCATACTTACCACAGTATTGATTCAGCCATTGTACTACAACAAAACAGCCCAAGAAACAGCCGAAATAGAAGCGCGTCTCCTCAAGGAAGTTAAGCGCTTATATGATGCAGGTATTCCAATTCTAGCAGGTACAGATCCACCTAATGCCAATATTAATATAGGCAGCGATTTGTATAAGGAATTGGTTTTTTTCGCGAAAGCGGGATTACCCATCGAAGCAGTGCTAGCAAGTGCCACCTCATTACCGGCAGATAAGTTTTCTCTAGAGAACGTAGGTTATATAAAAGAAGGCTTTAAAGCAGATATGTTATTGCTTGATAAATCTCCCGTAGAAGATGTGAAGCACATGAACTCGATAGCCAAAATCTGGAAAGAGGGCGTGCTTATCACGCAAGAATAAAGAATTAGTATTTTTACGTACATCAAAAAAATCATCAAACAACCAATCCATGAACGTACTCATTATAGAAGACGAAAAACCATCTGCAAGACGCCTAAATAGAATGCTTGCCGAAGTAGGAGTTACTGTAAATGAAATGCTGCATTCTGTAGAGGAAGCAGTGGCTTGGTTTAAAACAAATACACACCCAGATTTGATTTTTCTTGATATCCAACTTTCAGATGGATTGTCTTTTGAGATTTTTGATCAAGTAGAGGTGAAGAGTGCCATTATTTTCACAACAGCGTTTGATGAGTACGCGCTACAGGCTTTTAAACTCAATAGCGTAGATTATTTATTAAAACCCATAGACGACGAAGACCTTGAAAAGGCAGTAAATAAGTACAAAGAGCGCATGCCTAAGGCACAGGATGTGTCACTTAACTTTGAAGACATCCGTAAGCTACTTGGCGCTACGGCTGTAGAGCGTGAATATAAAAAGCGATTTACGACAAAAATAGGGCAGCATATAAAAATGATTCCTATAGATGAGATTGAGTGTTTTTATAGTGAAAACAAAGGAACGTATGCTGGTACAATTGACGGACGTAATTATTTACTAGATACTACACTAGAACTGCTAGAGAATGATTTAGAGCCTGAAACCTTCTTCCGCGTGAGTAGAAAATTTTATGTAAACATCAATGCGATAGCAGATATCATTGCGTACACCAACTCAAGACTAAAAATAAAGTTGAACACCTGGAGCGAGCAAGAGATTATTGTAAGCAGGGAGCGTGTAAAAGATTTTAAAACGTGGATTGCTTAATCCTCAAGATTTTCATTAAAAGCACTAGGTAACATTGTCGGGATTAACCGCACAAGAATAGGTAGTAATAACCCTCCGCCTGGAAGTAAGAATACGGCGAGTGACGGTATGCTCTTGCAAATGTCAAGTAATTGTTTTTTTACCACTTTGCGCTCTTCTTTAGATAAATCACGTGTAGTAGACTGACCTAGTAAAATCATTAAGTCACGGCTCTCTCTTATTTCTCTCACAAGACGATTGCTATTGCGTGAGATAAGATTACCCACAGAAGAAGTCGTCTGACTATAAAAGTGCTTTATAGGATTACTGTATTTAAGATACGATATCTCTGTGCCGTGTTCCGTCAAAAAAGTTTTTACGGCAAGTACTGCATCAAGGTATCCCTTTTCATCAAGACCCATAATCGTACAGAACTGCATGATAAATTCGCGTTCGTGCTTATCGATCTTCTCGTCATCCCATAGCGATAGACTACATAAATCTAGAAGATATTGTTGCTCCAGGGGTTCTGTGATAATCCCGAGATTAATCTCAGAGACCTTGGTATGCGTGTGCTTTATGAGTTCGTTATAGCGTACAGAGCTTTCAAATAGCTTTATAAGGAGCTTGTTATATTCATCCTTACTTTCCTTTTGTTGCAATGCCAGCCATATAGATTCTGTAAGAACAGCCTCTAGGTTTTTTGCATACTCGTAGGGATCACCTTGGGTAATGAGGTAGTGATCAAAACTTAGAATATCTATAAACACTAAAGCATTAGTGATAAGATGACTAAAACTCTTCTGCAAGGCAGACTCATTAGTCTGCACCCGCTGGTGGATAATTTTCTCCACCTTAGCAGCAGCAGATTCATTACCCAAAGGAATTTTAATAAAGTATTGTTCCTTTTTATCTAGCTGCCTGTAAAATGAAACGATAGCTTCTAGGCAATCTTCTTGCCTAGCATTTGCAATCGTATCGTAATACGTAAAAGCAAGTGCGTCAAAGAGGTTAATCTTTGTTTTCTCCTGTACCGTCCACTTAAGTTGTGAGGACTCACTATCCAGCAAGGTATCTAGAGAGTGTCCATAGATAAAACCCTTGGCTCGTAGCGAATCATAAAATGCACGCTCATCCATAGGGTTCTTAACTAGATAGTCAAGAAGCTTTGGGAAGTGTTTATTTATCCAGCCAGTGGCAGAAGGATTCATAAGTGAGCTTATTTATAAAACGATAGTTATTCGAAATTCGCTAATTGTAATTGTTATGTTAAACGTTCTTTTGTGCTGTGATTTCTGTAATTCTTACAATAACCTCAACGGCTTTCATCATACTCTCTACAGGTACATATTCATATCGCCCATGGAAGTTATGACCACCTGCAAAAATGTTAGGACACGGTAATCCCATAAACGAGAGCTGTGATCCATCTGTACCACCACGTATAGGTTTAATAAGTGGTTCTATGTCTAGCGATTTCATTGCTTCCTCTGCAATATCTACAATGTGCATTACAGGCTCTACTTTCTCACGCATGTTAAAGTATTGATCTTTGATCTCTACAGTCACTACTTCTTTTTCTAGCTGTGCATTAAGCTCATCTGCTAGTTGGATCATCATTTCCTTGCGAGCTTCAAAATGTCCTTTGTCGTGATCTCTTATGATATATTCTAGCGTTGTATTGTCAACGCTTCCGTTAATATCATATAAGTGAAAGAACCCCTCACGATCAGAAGTGTGCTCCGGAGTTTCTAGCCTTGGTAAGCTATTTATGTAGTCTGTAGCGATGTACATACTATTTACCATTTTGCCTTTTGCATAGCCTGGGTGTACAATTTTACCTTCTATGGTAACGACCGCCCCAGCAGCATTAAAGTTTTCATATTCTAGTTCGCCTATCTGGCTACCATCCATAGTATACGCCCATTCGGCACCAAATTTTGCTACATCAAATTTATGTGCGCCACGACCAATTTCCTCATCAGGAGTGAAGCCTACGCGTATTTTACCGTGTTTTACTTGAGGATTTTCAAGCAAGTATTTCATTGCTTCCATAATCTCGGTAATACCCGCCTTGTCATCTGCACCTAGTAGGGTGGTGCCATCTGTTGTGATGATGGTTTGCCCTTTGTATTGCTTTAAATCATCAAAGTATTCTGGCGATAACACGATATTCTGTTCCTTATTAAGAACAAGATCTCCACCGTCATAATTCTCCCAAATCTGTGGTTTTACGTCTTTCCCCGTAAAATCTGGAGTTGTATCAAAGTGTGATATGAAACCAATAACTGGTACCTCATGATCTACATTGCTAGGGAGTGTTGCCATCACATACGCATGCTCATCTATCGTTACCTCACTCATTCCCATTGCTTCCAGTTCATCCTTGAGCTGTCTTGCAAGATCCCACTGGCACTCAGTACTTGGCGTGGTGTCGCTGTTAGGGTCACTTTCCGTATAGGTAGTTACGTAGCTTATAAATCTTTTAAGAAGTGCGTCTTTATCAATCATAATGGGTTGTTGTGAGTACGCTTTCGCGAAAGCGTAAAAATCATCATTCAATTCTGCTTCAAAAATACCTCTTTTTGGACTATTTTTGCACCACAGAAACGACCGAAATGTACAAACTCCTCATACGCCCAATTCTCTTTTCTTTTGATCCAGAAAAAGTGCATTATTTTACTTTTAGATGGATAAAGCGATTACATAAATTAGGACTCTCCGGACTTCTTAATCGTATGGGAAAGGTGGAAGACAAGCGGCTAGAGCGCAATGTCCTGGGACTTACTTTTAAAAACCCCGTAGGACTAGCAGCCGGTTTTGATAAAGATGCAAAGCTTTTTAATGAACTAGGAGATTTAGGCTTTGGTTTTATTGAGATAGGTACCGTTACTCCAAAAGCACAAGTAGGAAATCCAAAGCAGCGTCTGTTTCGATTAAAAGAAGATCAAGGGCTCATAAACAGAATGGGCTTCAATAATGGAGGAGTAGCCGAAGCGGTAACTCGATTAAAATCTCGTAAAAACAACAACATTATCATAGGTGGAAACATCGGTAAAAACACCGATACTAAGCCGGAAGATTATACAGCAGACTATCTAACGTGTTTTCACGAATTACATCCTGTAATAGATTATTTTGTGCTTAATGTAAGTTGCCCGAATGTTTCTAGTCATGCAAAATTGAATGACAAAGATTATCTAGAAGAACTTATAGGAGCTGTACAGCAAGCAAACAAGACGTATGCGGTGCAACGTCCCATTGTACTTAAAATAGCTCCAGATCTTAATAATCAGCAACTAGATGAAATAGTATCGCTTGTAAAAGAAACAGGGCTAGATGGTGTGATTGCAAGTAATACCTCTGTAAATAGAGAAGGTTTGATAACCACGGACGCTCGCCTTGCAGAAATAGGTAATGGCGGACTAAGCGGTAAGCCGGTTACCGATCGTTCTACACGTGTGATCAAATACCTATCAGATAAGAGTAATAACTCATTTCCAATCATAGGTGTAGGAGGAATTCACTCTGCGCAAGATGCTCTCGATAAACTTGAAGCAGGAGCATCGCTTATCCAGTTATATACAGGTTTTGTATATGAAGGTCCAGGATTGATTAAAGAAATAAATAACGCCATCTTAGCGAAAGGATAGTAAGTTGCCATCGTCTAGTAACTTTACGTTAATCAATTCATGCCATGAGGAATTCTCATAAACTTATTTTTGCCTCTATTGCCGTCATGCTTTTTGCGATGAAACCTGATATCGCAACCTTTATCCCGCAATGGGCAAAGCTTGCTGCAGCAGGTCTTTTATTATTGCTAGGCTTTTACTCGATGTGGAAGGAACGACAGTGGTAGTGTTGTAAGCATCTTGTTTTTTCTTATTTTGCAATGACTAACTAACTAGTATTCCTTTGATAGAATCCATCATTGCTTTTCTAGCAGCAACTGCTTTACTTGCGTTTTCGCCAGGGCCAGATAACATCTATGTACTCACGCAGAGTGTTGCAAATGGCAGTAAATCTGGACTTGCAACCACCGCAGGGTTAATTTCTGGATGTATTGCACATACTACACTTGTTGCTTTTGGGCTATCGGCAGTGATTGCTGCTTCGCCTTTTCTGTTTTTTGCAATTAAAACGGTAGGAGCAATGTACTTGCTTTATCTAGCCTTTAAAGTATACCGTAGCGATGCGTCAATTAACCTCGCAGATGGTGCTCCAAAAAAGTCATACACAGCCCTTTTTAAACAAGGTGTGATTATGAATATCCTTAATCCTAAGGTGACGATATTCTTCTTAGCATTTTTTCCAGGATTCTTATGGGATCCAGAAGGAAACACGGTGTATCAATTTTATGTGTTAGGATTGCTATTTATGCTAGAATCCTTTGTCATCTTTGGAAGTATTGCACTAGTCGCAGGAAAAATCTCTCATGTACTTCGCACTAATAAGAATGCGGGTATTGTCTTAAAGTGGCTACAAATTATCGTTTTTATAGGGATTGCTGTTTACATTTTTATAGACGGCTAGTTTTCTAATCGATACACAATCGCTTGCCATGGGCGGATTGTAAATTCTTTAAAGGTCTTATCATCTATTATTTTATCATTAGAAATGACTTTGATCTTCCTATTATAGCTTACAGAAAGCGGTAACGAGAAGTGTGCTGTATCTTCAGAGAAATTTAATAGCACTAAGAAACGCTCACTTTCAAGCGTTCGCGTATAGCAATATACTTGCTCATCTTCGGGTTTGATACACTCATAAGCGCCATACACGAGCGCTGGGTACTTTTTACGGACAGCAACAATCTGTTTGAAGTAGGAGAGTACCGAATCCTTTTTATCGAGTTGGTCTTTTGTATTGACACCTATTTTGTAGTCTTCATTGAGCTTTATCCACGGAGTGCCACTTGTAAAGCCAGCGTTTTCTGTGTGATCCCATTGCATAGGCGTGCGTGCATTTTCTCTAGCAGCATGTTGCTCACTGTCCATAAAATCATCAAGATCTCCACCTCTGTTTTTTACAGTCTCATATCTGTTAATCGTATTAATGTCGCGATAATCTTCTATATCTGTAAAACGTACGTTAGTCATTCCAATTTCATCACCTTGATAAAAATAAGGAGTACCGCGCATGGTTAATAGAAATGTTTGAAGTAGGGTAGCGCTGTTTCTCCAGTGTTCTGGAGTGTCATTTCCCCAGCGGCTCACAGTTCTGGGGAAATCATGGTTTGCTAGAAACAACGATCCCCAGCCAGCTTTTGCAAATACCGCATCCCAGTCAGTAAATACTTTTTTAAATTCAGGTAAGGAGTAGCCGCCCTCACGCATTTTAAAAACCTCTCCAGGAGCACGGTCTAAACTCATGAGGTCAAAATGGAAGAACATATCCATCTCCTTACGTTCTTCATGAACAAAATCCAGCGCATCATCAATGCTTATACCTGGACCTTCACCTACAGTAAACGCATCGTATTTTGAGATTACTTCATTATTAAGTTCGTTGAGATATTCATGCACTTTTGGGCCATTTGCATAATACGCAATGTATTCATGAGGTTCTTTTGCGTCAATTTCTGGGTAGTTGATATCTTTACTTATAAAAGGAATCACATCCATACGGAAACCATCGACACCTTTTTTAAACCAGAAGTGCATCATATCATATATTTCGGCTCTCACTTTTGGGTTTTCCCATTTGAGGTCGGGCTGCTTTACAGCAAAGTAGTGTAAGTAATAGGCATTTGTTTGCTTATCGTATTGCCATGCATTTTCTTCTACATCAAAGTAACTCCATCTTTTTGGAGGTGTACCTTTTTCCGCAGGCCACCAGTGGAAGTAGTCTCGGTAAGGATTATCACGAGAAGTCCTACTTTCTTTAAACCATTCATGCTCGTCACTACAGTGATTTACCACAAGATCCATCACTAGACGCAGTCCTCTAGCTTTCATGCCTGAAAGTAACTCATCAAAATCTTCCGTAGTGCCAAACTCTGCCATAATCTTTCGGTAATCACGTATGTCATAACCATTATCATCATTAGGCGAATCATAAATAGGGTTAAGCCAGATAATGTCTACCCCTAGACTAGCGATGTAGTCTAGTTTTTCTATGATTCCACGCAAGTCACCTATGCCGTTACCCGTGGAGTCACGATAGGATCTAGGGTAAATCTGGTATACAATTCCTTCTTTCCACCATGTTTGAGTTTGTAGCATCTTTTTCAGCGTTTAGGTTGTAACGAAGTTAGTAATAGATACGCTTTCGCGAAAGCGTAACAAACACTACCATCAATCCTTAGAATTATGTAACTTTGACCCCCGAACAGATTTCGGAAAATTCTATGAGCCAAAAAGTACTTCTTACTGCGACAGAGATTAACATCATTCTCAATCGTCTGGCTTGTCAACTTATTGAAAATCATACTGATTTTAAAAATACCGTTCTCATTGGGATACAGCCTCGCGGCGTGTATCTAGCAGAACGTATTAAGAAGTTGCTCACCACAGACTATGGCATTGAGGCTATCAAGTTAGGTTATCTAGATATCACGTTTTATCGTGATGATTTTCGCCGTAGCGAGAAAACACTAGAAGCAAATAAAACCAAAATAGACTTTGTAGTAGAGGATAAGAAAGTGGTCTTTATAGACGATGTCTTGTATACAGGACGCAGTATAAACGCTGCTCTTACTGCGGTACAGAGTTTTGGGAGACCAGAAGAAGTAGAGTTATTATGTCTTATAGACAGACGTTTCTCTCGTCATTTACCTATCCAACCAGATTACAAAGGGCGTCAGGTAGATGCTATAAATGATGAACAAGTGAAGGTGTGCTGGGAAGAAAATGATGGAGAAGACACCGTATATCTAGTAAAAAGCTAATTATTATGAGCGAGTTGAGTGTCAATCATCTGCTAGGAATCAAGTATATCAATGAGGCAGATATTGAACTTATTTTTAAAACGGCAGATCATTTTAAGGAAGTGATCAATCGCCCTATTAAAAAGGTACCATCATTACGTGATATTACTATTGCAAATCTCTTTTTTGAAAATAGTACACGTACAAAATTGTCTTTTGAGCTTGCAGAAAAACGTCTAAGTGCAGATGTAATTAACTTTTCGGCTGCAGCATCATCTGTAAAGAAAGGAGAAACGCTCATTGATACCGTAAATAATATTCTATCCATGAAGGTAGATATGGTAGTTATGCGACACCCTAACCCTGGAGCTGGCGTATTTCTATCAAAACATATCAAGGCAAGTATTGTAAATGCTGGAGATGGTGCTCATGAGCACCCTACACAAGCATTGCTAGATAGTTATTCTATAAGAGAACGTCTAGGTGATGTTGCTGGTAAAAACGTGGTGATTGTAGGTGATATCCTTCACAGCCGTGTTGCGCTATCAAATATATATGCGCTTAAGTTACAAGGAGCAAACGTAAAAGTATGTGGTCCAAAAACGCTATTGCCTAAATACATAGAATCACTAGGAGTAGAAGTAGAGCTAGATTTACGCAAAGCACTTGAATGGTGCGACGTAGCAAATATGCTTCGCGTGCAAAATGAGCGGATGGATATTAGTTACTTTCCAAGCACAAGAGAATACACGCAGCAATACGGAGTGAATAAGAAGTTACTAGATTCTCTAGATAAGCAAATTGTAATCATGCACCCAGGACCTATAAATCGCGGTGTAGAGATTACGAGTGACGTAGCAGACTCAGAACATGCAATTATCTTAGATCAAGTACAGAACGGAGTTGCAGTGAGAATGGCAGTAATGTATCTTCTAGCTTCAAAAATCAAACAATAATGACGGTTACAGAAAAGCCTACCTATACCATACTTACAGACGACCGCACAGATGTGCGCGATTTTGCATTATACTTAGAGAATATAGTACCAGATCACTACGATCAAAAGAATCTAGTGATAGACCTTCTTAAGTATGATGAGCTCACACTTGAAGATCTTGTGCAGTTTTTAAAGCTTTCAAACTACCAGCGTGCAGATAAGAAATCGTTTGTATTTGTAAATACAGGGATTAACTATGATGTTGTACCTGATGAGATGATTGTTGTTCCTACGATTGAGGAAGCTGGAGACGTAATTGAAATGGAAGAAATAGAGCGCGATCTCGGATTTTAAAATATTTTATGTCTAGCAATCTACATCTTACTATTTTAGGTTGTTATGCGGCAGCGCCCAGCTCTTTTAAAAATCCCACCTCACAAGTTTTAGACATACGAAATCACTTATTTCTTATAGATTGTGGAGAGGGCACACAGGTTGCACTGCGCCGTAACAAGATTAAGTTTTCTCGTATAAAGCACATATTCATATCGCATTTACACGGAGATCACTTTTTTGGACTAATGGGAGTGATTACCACCTTTAGTCTTCTTAAAAGAACAGCACCGCTCACTATTTATGGTCCTAAAGGGCTTAAAGAAATTATACTCTTACAATTAAAAATCACGCAAGGATTTACAAGTTATCCTCTGCGATTTGTAGAGATCACTAGTAAGGAACCTACGGTTATTTATGAGGATAATGAGGTGACCGTAACTACAATACCGCTTAAACATCGCATTTATACAAATGGCTTTTACTTTCAAGAAAAGCCAGGAGAGCGTAAACTAGACATAAATGCCTGCCTTAATTATGAGATTGATAAGGCTTATTACTCAAAAATTAAGCAAGGTGGTGATATTACCTTAGATGATGGAACGCTTATCCCTAATGATAAGCTTACCTTTGACCCATCTAAGCCTAAGAGCTATGCATATTGTAGTGATACAGCTTATAAAGAAGCAGTCGCTACACAAATTAAAGGAGCTACCGTGTTATATCATGAGGCGACTTTTTTAGAAAGTCACGCACATTTGTGTAAATCTACTGGTCATAGTACAGCGGCACAAGCAGCGCAGATTGCAACAAAGGCAGAGGTGGGAAGTTTAGTGTTAGGTCATTATTCCATTAGATATGGAGATTTGAATCTATTTATAGAAGAAGCTAGACCTCATTTTGAGAATGTCTTATTAGGAGACGATGGTAAAGAATTTACATTTTAAAGCGTTATGATGGAAGAAGAAATTAAGAAAATAGCAAAACCAGTACTAGCAAAGTTGCAAGAGCATTTTGATATTTTGATACCTCGTAACCTGTTTTTAGTAAGCCCAGACACGCAGCTTAAAAAGATAAATACCATCTATGGATCTACTTCTGTAAAGGGAAACATAAGCATTACTTTTAAGATGTTCATGTTAGAAGATCAGTATATGTGTGAGTATTTCTTACAAGCAGATGGATTTACAGAGCACCGTCGTTATAATATCTATACAGATCGTGTGGAGATGCTAGAGAACTTTGAAGGTCAGTTTGCTGCATCAGGAGTAGATGATGAGGACATGGATTATGAAGAGTTTACACGTATTAGAAAGCATAATGATAAAGTGAGAAAACTTTTAATTAAAAAAAGATTCATGAGGAAGTAGAAGTACGCTTTCGCGAAAGCGTGCACCTCAAAAATTTTATCTTTTGAAGAGTATATTTTAGTTCATTTTTACGAATTCTGAACTAATTCTAACTTTTATCTTCACCTCGGTCTTCGTACATTTACTGCAATGAACAGAGACTTACACGACTACAGAAAATCATACGAGAAAGGCGAGTTGCTATTAGAAAACTCGGCTTTAAACCCTATGGACCAATTTAAAAATTGGTTTAAGGAAGTTGAAGACGCCGGCGGCGTTGCCGAACCGAATGCGATGACTGTTGCCACTTTGGGAACAGACGGTTTTCCAAAATCAAGAATTGTTCTTCTCAAAGAACTAGATGCAGATGGTTTTGTTTTTTACACAAACTACACAAGCGAGAAAGGTGAAAGTATTGCTCACCACAATAAGGTGGGAATTTCTTTTTTCTGGCCTAATCTAGAGCGTCAAGTGATTATCAAAGGTGATATAGAAAAAGTAAGTACGGAGCGATCTGATACTTATTTTAACGCGAGACCTAAGGATAGCCAGTTAGGCGCGTGGGTATCTGATCAAAGTAGTGTAATTGCTGGGAGAGAAGTGCTAGAGGATAAGATGAAAGCACTTAAAGCCACTTATGAGGGTAAAGATATACCACGTCCAGCGCACTGGGGTGGTTATATTGTAAAACCTATATCTATTGAATTCTGGCAAGGAAGACCTAGCCGTTTGCATGATAGAATACGCTACAGACTAGAAAATAACCAGTGGATTAAAGAAAGACTAGCTTCATAATATGAAAACACTCTACCTCGTAAGACACGCCAAATCAAGTTGGAAATTTGATGTTATAGATCATGAGCGACCGCTCAATGAGAGGGGTCTAGAAGATGCACCTGCTATGGCAGCCCATATTTCGGCAACAATGCCTAAGCCAGATCTTATGATGAGTAGTGATGCGTTAAGAGCAAAAACTACTGCGGTATTTTTTGCCCAAGCATATGGAATTGATGATAAGAACATAGTACTCGATTATAAAATGTATGACTTTGCGGGCGAAGATCTGGTTGAGGTGATACGTAATGTGA
The DNA here is from genome assembly GCF_042466145.1 of Dokdonia sp. R78006. Taxonomy (NCBI): domain Bacteria; kingdom Pseudomonadati; phylum Bacteroidota; class Flavobacteriia; order Flavobacteriales; family Flavobacteriaceae; genus Dokdonia; species Dokdonia sp. R78006. The sequence goes on from NZ_JAXHBU010000001.1 coordinate 2,629,221, forward strand.
GTAATGAGGTTGATTGTTTAATGGTTTTTGGACATAATAATGCTATGACTAATGTGGTTAATACGTATGGAAATGAAACTGTAGATAATGTTTCTACAGCTGCATTTACAGCAATAACTTTTGATATTGATAGCTGGAAAGACCTCAAAAAAGGAAAGACGATTTATTACAAAGCTCCTAAAGAATTATAGTAATGACACAAACAGACGAAAATAGATATATAAACCGTGAGTTGAGTTGGTTGCAATTTAACGCTAGGGTATTACAAGAAGCTGCAGATGAAAATGTACCACTTATTGAGCGCTTTCGTTTTTTAGGTATTTTTTCAAACAACCTAGACGAGTTTTTTAGAGTACGATATGCTACCGTACGTAGAATTGTAGATGCAGGAAAGACGGGAAGAAAGGCGTTAGGAGTTTACTCTGCCGAGGAACTACTAGGTAAAATTACGGAGGTAGTTATAGAGCAACAAACAGAAAGTCTCAAGATTCTTGAGGATATCTACAAGAAGCTAGAAGGAGAAAATATTTACATGCTCACGGAAAATGAGATTACACTTCCGGAGCATAAAACATTTATTAAAGACTTCTTTACAGATCAAGTATCTCTCGCTGTAGAGACCATTATACTGCGAGAAGATGTAGAGCTACCACGTATACAAGACCTTGATGCCTATCTAATGGTCAAAATGGTGCTTACAGATACAAAAAAGCCACTCTATGCACTTTTAGAGATACCAAGTACAATAGATCGTTTTGTAGTATTGCCTCAGGTGGATGGTAAGGATTACATCATGATGCTAGATGATTTGATTAGGTACAATCTTGATACCATCTTCAGTATTTTTGATTATGACAGTATCACTGCTCATATGATTAAAATTACACGTGATGCAGAGCTTGACATAGAGTCTGATTTAGGTAAAAGTTTCTTAGAGAAGCTCACGAGAAGTGTAAAAGGGCGAGAAGATGGAGAGCCTGTGCGCTTTGTATTTGATAAAACTATAGAAAAAGAAACGCTGCAGTTTCTACTTGATAAATTAGGGATTAAACGTAAAGATAGTATCATACCTGGAGGTCGTTACCACAACCGAAAGGATTACATGAACTTCCCTTCGTTTAATAGACAAGAATTGTATTATCCAAGCGTAAAGCCCTTACCTATACCTGGAATAAGTTTAGAGGATAGTCTTTTTTCTGTCGTGGCTAAAAAAGATTTTTTACAATACACACCTTACCAAAGTTTCTCTTATACCATCAAGTTTTTGAGAGAAGCAGCCTTAGACCCAAAGGTGAGATCTATTAAAATAACCATTTATAGACTTGCAAAATTATCAAGTATTGCAAGTGCTCTTATAAATGCTGCTCAAAATGGTAAAGAAGTAACGGTACAGATAGAACTTCGAGCACGTTTTGACGAAGAATCAAATATGCGTTATGCCAAGAAAATGCAAGACGAAGGGGTACGCCTCATCTTTGGCGTTCCTGGCTTAAAAGTGCATAGTAAAGTCTGCGTGATTGATAGAGAAGAAGAAGGGAAGATCGTAAGATATGGCTTTATAAGTACTGGAAACTTTAACCATGCTACAGCACGTATTTATACAGATTATACGCTCTTTACGGCAAACAAGGAAATACTAAAGGATTTAAGCAAGCTCTTTAATTTCTTTGATACTAATTATATTGTAAATAAATATAAGCACCTCGTTGTAGCGCCACACTACTCGAGAAATAAGATGTACAGGCTCATTGAAGAGCAAATCGAGGTTGTCAAAAATGGCGGTAATGGTTTAATACGATTAAAGCTCAACAGTATTTCTAATTATGAAATTATCGATAAGCTTTACGAGGCAAGTAATGCTGGTGTAAAGATAAAGATGATTGTACGTGGTGTATGCTGTCTTATTCCAGGTGTACCTGGTATGAGTGAAAACATCGAAATAATTAGCGTTATCGATAAATTCTTAGAACATACAAGAGTATACATTTTTGGAGAGCCGGGATGGGAGAAGGTTTTTATCTCTTCATCAGACTGGATGAGCCGCAATCTTGATAATAGAGTAGAGGTAACTGTGCCTATTTATGATGAGGATGTTAAGAAAGAAATAATAGAAACACATGAAATTGCGTGGAGTGACAACGTAAAAGCACGTGTACTCAATAAAGAGATGGATAACAGATACAAAAAGGATGATAAGCCAGTAATAAGATCACAATTTGCTACTTATGATTATTATGTAAATAAACTCTCTCAATTATAGTGCTTACCATAAAAAAATATGCTGCAATAGATATAGGTTCTAATGCAATACGTCTACTTATAGCAAATATTATTGAGCAGGAGGATGGTCCTACGCTATTTAGAAAAAATGCTTTAGTTCGTGTGCCTATTAGGCTTGGGGAAGACGTTTTTATTAACGGTGAGATTTCCCCAAAGAATCAAGAGCGCATGGAGGATGCCATGAAAGCTTTTAGATTACTGATGAATGCTCATCAAGTGCTAGAATATAGAGCTTGTGCTACAAGTGCGATGAGAGATGCTCGTAATGGTTTTGCTTTCGCGAAAGCGTTAAAGAAAAAAACAAATATTACTATAGATATCATAGACGGCGAGGAAGAGGCAAAAATTATAGCAGCTACAGATCTTAATAGTTTTATTAAGGAAGACCGAACGTATATCTATGTAGATGTAGGAGGAGGGAGCACAGAGATAACCATCTATCACATGGGTAGCATGATTGCATCTAGATCGTTTAAAATAGGAACTGTACGATTGTTAAATGATCTCGTCTCGCAAGAAGATTGGGATATTATGCAAAAATGGATTGCTTTAAAATGCGCAAACTATGATCATATAGATCTTATAGGATCTGGAGGAAACATAAATAAGGTATTTAAGTTAAGTGCAAAAAAGCCAGGTAAAACCTTATCATACCTATTTCTAACGCAATTATATAAAGAACTTAAGAATTTGAGTTATGATGAGCGTATAATTAAGCTAGAACTCAATCCTGACCGCGCAGACGTAATATTTCCTGCATTGCGTATCTATTTACAAGCAATGAAATCATCAAAAGCAAAACAGATTATTGTGCCGAAAATTGGACTTGCAGATGGTATCATCAAGAGTTTGTATCATTCTAACAATTCATAATGAGGATTTTAAATTTAACGTATATTTGCTTGTAAAACGTAGAATTAGAAAACATTAGCTCATGAAAAAATCACTATTTTTTATTACAGGATTGTTTCTTTTATCTTTTTTTTCCATCAACGCTCAAGTTACTTCTGGATTTAAAGCAGGTGTGAATTTTGCAGATGTAAATGGATTATCTTTTGATAATGATGGTAGCTCTGCGGCAGATAGAATTGAAAACCAACTTGACGGTAAGCGCACAAGTTATTTTGTAGGTTTTCTAGTGGATATTCCTATCTCAGAGAAGTTGAGCTTTATGCCAGAATTTATCTTCTCACAACAGGGTAAAAATTTAGAAAGTTTTCGCCTAGATTACTTAAACCTTCCTTTAGGATTAAAGCTTAATCTAAGTAATCTGTATATTAATGCTGGGCCACAAGTAGGTGTAAAAGTCTGGGATCCTAATAAGTCTGGAATATTTTCAAACTTTGAAGCTTCTGCATTTGGAGGTTTAGGATATATCTTTGAATCTAATATTTTTATTGAAGCAAGATATACTTACGGTCTCACAGATATCTTTCAAGACAACAACAATTTTACTTTTGATAACGCTGATGAGACTCGATTTTCTGGCTTAGAAGGTAAAAATGCTGTGATTCAATTGGGAATAGGCTATAGACTTTAGAGCAAATCGTGTTCGTTATCGGGTGTAATTTGTTTTTTACAGTTTATTTACTTGGTTTTGTTGTTTTACTATAGAAAACTGATTTATACAATTTATCTTTATACTCTGAGGTTCCCAACGTTATCTCTATTTACTAATGACGAATATCTTTTAATTATGAAAAAAATAGTACTATCTATCATCTTTTTTGCATTTTTATGTAGCACACAGCTTTTTGCACAAGGCGTACGTTTTGGGTTCAAAGCAGGTTTGAGTGTGAGTGAAATAAGCAATCTTGAGTACACTATCGTAAATACAGGTTTAGATGGTGACCCGGCTATTGCGCCTTTTAATTCAATAGATGAAGGCCGCTACGGATTTGCAGTTGCATTTCTTGCAGAAATTCCAGTAACTAACAAATTAAGCTTTCAGCCAGAATTTGCTTTTGCATCACAAGGAAACAAGTATGAAGGTGTTCGTTATGATTTTTTACAAATCCCTTTAGGATTACGTCTTAACCTTAATAGACTTTTTCTTATTGCAGGACCACAAGCAGGACTTAAGATTTCATTTTATGAGCAATCAGAAAATTACAAATCATTTGACTTTTCTGCATTTGGCGGTATAGGATATCACTTTAACGAGAGCATCTTTGTAGAAGCTCGCTTTACAAAAGGATTCTTAGAGGTTTTTGAGGACGATGCAGCGGTACGTTTACCATATACTCCTGGAGAAGGAGATCCACAAGCAGATAATAATAGCCTTGTGAATGGAGATAACTTCCTTGTAAATGGATCAGGAACTAATCAATACATTACATTGAGTATAGGGTACCGTTTATAACCTACCTTATTATTTAATTAAAAAGCCCAGCTATAATAAATAGCTGGGCTTTTTGATTTATAGAACTTGGTGTTACTTTTCTTTTGTAACGGTCATTCTAGTAACTATTAGAATAGGGATCATAATAGAATATGCTATAAAAAAAGGAATGATATAGTCTGCAAGCCCAACCACAAGAAACAATGCAATTAATAATAATTGAAAACCTAGACCAAAAGTAGAAACTATTGTCATGAGCCAGTTAGGTGTAATAGACCCTTTCTCTGCCTTAGGGTCCAGCTTATAAATAAGAGCGTCAAATGCGCCATACAACACTCTGTATGTTTTATATAAAAATGTAACAGTACTTTGCTGCTCTCCTGGCAACGCCTTAGGAATTCCTATTTCTATAACACGACTTGTGGTGTCGCCATCAAGCTTGCTGCGCAATATCACATAATAGTAATTATATAATGTTCCTTGCAGCTGGATGCAAAAAAAAGCAAGTACCGTCCAGTATAAACTAGTGTCAGTTATGAATCCTATAGTGTAAAGGATAGCGGCGTTTAAGAGAATATCAGATATAGAATCTAGGTATCTTCCTGTGTATGAAGGAGTATTTTTAATTCTCGCGAGTTCGCCATCTGCTGCATCAAGAATTGATTTTAAAATCAGGAAAAATGCAGCCCAAAAGTAATATCCTTTGGTAATACAAATAATAGCAATAATACCACTTACTACAAAAGAGTACGTTAATTGTACAGGCGTAGCAGCCGTGTGTTTTAGAGAAAGAGCGATACGGCGAGCTATGCTTCGGCCATAATCAGAAAGGTCAACAAATTTGTGGGCTTTGGGTAATTTTGACATAAACTTCTAGGTAGTAGCATTTTTAAAAACCTAGAAGGTGCATTTAAAACAGCAATTTATTTTGGGTGCAAAGATACGGGTTAAGTAGGTTTATTTTGCTTTCGCGAAAGCGTAAATCAACCATTAATTTCGCGTTTTACAAAAGGGTATATAGACAGCATTAAAAAGAAAATTATGCTCACTACAACTGTTATAGATATAAAACCGAAAACTACATGTAATCCGAAAAGAAGTGTAATGGTAGGTTGTATTACTCCAAATATAACGAGCAATACAATTAGTATATATGCAACCGTGATAACTTTGGGAACCTTGCGCACAGACTGCGATGTAAGGCTTAGTAATTGAGGTAATACCTCCTCAGATAAGTGCATCCCAAGTTTTGAAATAAGTTCTTCACTAAATCCCATTCCTCTATATCTTATGGGGTCTAGCTGTATTGCATACTTTAAAATTCTTTCTTGATGACGTTCATACACACGATGTATATCCAGTTCTTCTTTAAACTGATTATATTTAAATCCAAAGTAATGGTTCCAGCCCATTCCCACCTTATGCTCAGTCCATTTTTTGAGCATACGCACATCATATTCTTTAGGATTCATGTAGCCTTTTACACTGCTCTTACTAGGGTCATTGAGAAGTAATGCTTTGGTTTCTAGGTAAAGTATTTCTGTTTCTCCGTAGCGATCTTTCTCTTCAATATATTCTAAAGCTAGTTTAGATCTTCCTTTGTAGAACTCTTTGACTAAAAAGTAATTGAGACTTGAGAATTCCTCGTCAATGTATTCTTTAAGCCCTGGTGCCCACACGGATGATCTTAAAAGAATATCTGCAATATCTCTAAAATAGTGAACTTGCTGTGTCATTTTTTGTATCTCTTGAGATAATGAATCTCCAGAAAACTTAAGACGGGCGGTTTTTGAGAGAATAAAACCTAGAAGAACGACAACAAGAATAGAACTCAAAAATAAGAGTAACAGAAGTATGTTTTTGAGCTCAGGTAGGTGGTCATTTGTAAAAAATAACTCTAAACTTATCATCATAGTAATCCCTCCGCAAACGCTCATAAGCGCCGGGATAAAGGGTACAACCGTCTTGACAAAATTGCGCAATTTTATCTAATCTTTTGATTAATAATAGGTTGGGCCTTTATCTCTTGTGGAGACGCAGGAAGCAAATAAACCATTAATATTTGAATTTACAAAATCTGGGTTTTGCTCTAGTGTTTTGAGAGTAAATGCAAGTGATTACTCATTTACAAAAGCGACGCTGTGACAAGCAACTACAGCTGCTGTTTCTGTACGCAAACGACTATTACCAAGAGACACAGGAGTAATACCTTGCTTGAGAGCAAGTTCAATTTCGGCAGTAGAAAAATCGCCTTCTGGGCCTATGAGTATAGTGTATGAATTATGAGGTTTGAGATAATCTTTAAGTGACTCTTTTTTAAGATCTTCACAGTGGGCAATAAACGTGTTTTCTATACTGCGATGCTCCACAAACTCTGAAAATGACGTGAGCGGATGCAAGATAGGAAGATGATAGTGCAGTGATTGCTTCATAGCACTCTGAATAATCTTCATGAAACGCTCTTCTTTTATAACCTTGCGTTCACTATGATCACAAAGTAGTGGAGTAATCTCTGTAATACCTATCTCTGTAGCTTTCTCTAAAAACCACTCAAAGCGATCATTAAGTTTTGTGGGTGCAACAGCTAGATGAAGTTTATAATCTCTAGGCTTTTGATAACTATAACTTTCTATTTGCAATCTACATTTGTTAGGATTTTCTTCTGCCACAATTGCATTAAAAAGATACCCCTGTCCGTTAGTGAGGTGAATGGCATCACCAGTTTTTTTACGTAATACACGTATTACGTGCTTACTTTCATCTTTAGGTAGGGTATAAGTATCGCTATCTGTTGTTAATGTCTCACTATAAAATAACTGCATTCTTATATTTTTAATCGTGATTGAGCACTAATACCAAGGTCTTGATATGCGTTTTTCTCAGATAGCTCATTATATTTCAAATAACCCACAATTCCTATCATTGCTGCGTTATCTGTGGTGTATTGAAATTTTGGTAAATAGGTTGTCCATCCATATTTTGACTCAGATGCTTTTAGAGCAGTACGTATTCCACTATTTGCTGAGACGCCACCACCTATGGCAATTTGAGTGATGCCAGTTTCTTTTACAGCTTTTTTAATTTTGTCCATTAAGATATTGACAATAGTATATTGGATGGAAGCACAAACATCATCACGACGATTATCTATAAAACTTGGATCTGCTAGCTGTTGCTTCTGTACAAAATACATGATTTGCGTTTTAAGACCACTAAAGCTGAAGTCCAGTCCGCCTACTTTAGGTTTTGTGAAAGGAAAGGCCTTTGGGTCCCCTAGTTGTGCATATTTATCAATTAATGGTCCTCCAGGGTAGGGTAGGCCTAAGATTTTTGCACTTTTATCAAAAGCTTCGCCTACGGCGTCGTCTATAGTTTGCCCTATAACCTCCATGGTGAAGTAATCATCTACACGTACAATCTGTGTGTGACCTCCAGAGATAGTAACTCCTAGAAAGGGAAATGTAGGTTTACTATAGCCTTCTTCATCAATAAAATGAGCTAGAATGTGTGCTTGCATATGATTAACATCAATAAGAGGTATATCCAGACCCATAGCAAACGACTTAGCAAAAGAGGTACCTACAAGTAAAGATCCTAATAAGCCTGGACCGCTTGTAAAAGCTATAGCGCTTAGCTGATTTTTATCGATATTTGCCTTGCGTAAAGCAGCCGTTACAACGGGAACAATATTTTGTTGATGTGCACGTGAAGCAAGCTCTGGAACTACCCCTCCATATTCTTGATGAATGTCTTGGTTTGCAACAACATTTGAGAGTACCTTGTCGTTGTGTAAAACAGCTGCAGCAGTGTCATCACAAGATGATTCTATTGCAAGAATATAAGTAGAAGTAATCGTATTATTCATAAGGCACGTATGTTGCAGTAAGTGTACAAAGTTAAAACAATAAGCCCTATCAAGAAATTTAAAAAAATAGCACTTCGCACACTTCTAGTGTTATTCTTGCTTTTTGGGCTCATTCTATTGTTGTTTTCTCTTCCCAGCGTTCAAACTCGAATTGCTAAGAGCGTTACAGAGCGCATAAATAATACCTACGGTACCAGTATACAAGTAGAACGTGTAGGTCTAAAATGGAATGGAGATGTCCTTGTAAAAGGAACATTAATTAAAGACCATAAGCAAGATACAATGATCTACGTGAGAGAGCTTGCTACAAGTCTCTATAGCGTCCAGAAGGTGCTAGATAATAATATGGAGCTGGGCGATATTTCACTTGAAGGTGTAAACTTTTACCTCACAAAGTATAAAGGTGAGGCCTCAGATAACTTAACGCTATTCTCTCGCCAGTTTGCTACAAATACTCCTAAATCTGGAAAGGCTTTTATTATGTCTTCAGATAATATGGCAATATCTGAAGGTAGATTCATGTATATAAATGGAGATTTAGAAAACTCTTTAGTACTCGATTATCAAGACCTTTCAACTAATTGGGAAGACTTTTATCTCAATAGTAGTTCTGTAGATGCTCATATTGAGTCACTGTCATTTGACGCCATTAGAGGCTACCAGATAAGATCCCTAGATGGAACTTTTCACTATGATCCAGATTTAATAACGCTCAAAGATTTTTCACTTACAACAGATTTTTCTGCTATTGAAGGTGATATCAAATTAGATACCTCAGATGGAGCGCTAGATGATTTTAATACGCTAGTGGAGGTTGAGGCCGCTTTCGCGAAAGCTAAAATATCTACTAATGATATACGTCCATTTTATAGAGAGATTGCTCCAGACATTGATTTAGATATATCTGGGAATGTAACTGGACATCTTAACGACTTTAGAGTACCGAATCTTAAAGTAACAGGATTAGGAAATTCTGTGATAGAAGGTGATGTTTATTTTGACGGAGTAGTAAGCGGTGATGACTTTAGAATTTCTGGAACGTACAATAATCTTGAGACGAATTATTTTGACTTAAAAAGATTACTACCAGACGTGCTTTCTTCTTTACCACCAGAAATGTCAAAATTAGGCCAAGTTTCTTTTCGTGGTGCAAATACGGTTACATTATCTACAGTGGTTACAGATGGTAATATTACTACAAACCTAGGAGATGTTTCCCTAGATCTCGTACTCAAAGGATTAAGAGATGCAGATAATGCAGGCTATGAGGGTAATGTAAAGTTTGACAACTTTAACTTAGGTAAACTGCTAGACGATAATCGGCTTGGGGAGGCCACATTTGACATGGACGTTGAAGGAAAGGGCTTTATACAAGAAAATATAAATACGAAGCTCTCTGGAAGTATTAAAAGTATAGGTTATAATAATTACGTTTATAAAAATATTACGGTCTTTGGAAATCTTAAAGCACCAGTTTTTGATGGAGAGTTATTGCTCAATGATCCTAATGCAAAAGCAAAGCTTAACGGATTAATAGATATCTCAAAAGAGTTTAATAGCTACGATCTAGAAGCTCAAATTGACTACGCAGATCTCAAAAAGCTCAATTTTATTAATGATAGCATCTCTATCCTTAAGGGTAATGTAATCATTGATATGAAGGGTACTAATGTAGAAGATGTATATGGTAGAATATCCTTTGCAGATGCTAGTTATCAAAATAAGAATAATACCTACAGCTTTAAAGATTTTGAAATTACATCGAAGTTTGACGCAAAAAAAATTCGCACCATTGATATCAACTCTACAGAGATAATAAGTGGTGAGGTACGTGGTGTTTTTAAATTTAATGAAGTTGTTCCCTTATTTAAAAATGCAATAGGAAGTTTATATACAAACTACCAGCCAGAGGTCTTGACTGAAGATCAGTTTATGGATTTTGAGTTTACTATCTATAATAAGATAGTTGCCATATTTGTTCCCGAGCTAGATTTTGAGCCAGAAACAATCATACGAGGTAGTGTGGTAGCAAATGATTCTGAATTCAAACTTACGTTCAAGTCGCCTAAGATAGATGCCTTTGGTTATATGGCAGAGGCTATAGAGGTACGTGTAGATAATAAGAACCCTTTATTTAATACCTACGTAGCTGCAGATAGTATAAACGCTGGTTTCTATGCGGTGTCAGATTTTAACCTCATTAATGTAACCCTTAAGGATACATTATTCATGAGGTCAGAATTTACGGGTGGTAAACGTAATGACGATTCTTTTGATTTATCACTATATCATACGATAAATGCAGAAGGGAACTCTGTATTAGGATTTAAAAAATCAAAGATTATTTTTAAAGAAAAGCCTTGGTTTATCAATGAGCAAAATGATAGAAAGAACAGCGTAGTCTTTGATAATAATTTTAAAGATATCGATATTAATACATTAGTGCTGAGCCACAATGATGAACGTATTGATCTCAAAGGACAGCTTAGAGATAGCACCTACAAGGATATCAAAGCAAATTTTAAAAATGTTGACCTTGCTAAGGTAACGCCAGATCTTGATAGTCTTGATTTAGGAGGGCGTATCAATGGTAAACTAGATATCTTACAAAAGAATGGCGCTTATTTTCCTAATACATCTTTAGCCATTAAAGACTTCTCGGTAAACGGTACAAATCTTGGTCAGTTGGACTTAAATGTCACAGGTAACGCAACATTATCAAAGTATAATATAAAGTCTAAGTTAGAGCGTGACGGTCTCCGTTCTTTAACTGCAGATGGTAGTATAGATGCATCTGGAAAAGTGCCATATATTGATATGGATGTAGGTCTCAAAGAATTAGATCTTAGTCCATTTAACCCCATGGGTAAAGGAGTCATAGATCAAATAAGAGGGCTGGCAAGTGGAGAGGCAAAAGTAATAGGCGATTATAGAAATCCTGACATCAATGGGAATCTCACGCTAGAGAATGCAGGAATTGCCATTCCTTATTTAAATGTAAACTACGACTTCAAAGGCATTTCAAATGTTAAGTTAAATAAGCAACAATTCATTTTTGAGGCAATACAGCTAGAAGATGTAAAGTATAAAACGCTAGGCGCACTCAATGGTTCTATAAGTCATAAGTCTTTTAGTGATTGGAAACTTGATCTTGGAATTTCGGCAACTAGAATTGCAGTGCTAGATACCGAAGAGGATCTAGAGTCACTTTATTATGGTACAGCATTTCTAGAAGGAGAGGCCTTTATAAAAGGACCTACAGATAACTTGGTTATTGATGTTTTTGGAGAAACTGCAAGAGGTACTACTTTTAAAATACCGATAGATGACTCTGAAGCATTAGGAGATAACTCTTATATTAAATTTTTAAGTCCAGAAGAAAAAGAAGCTCGAATTAACGGTGTACAAGTAATTACAGAGGCTGTAAAAGGACTTTCTGTAAACTTTGATCTAGATATTGATCCAGATGCAGAAGTGGAGGTTGTAGTTGATAAAGCAAACGGAAGTACCTTGAGAGGTAGAGGTGTAGGTACACTGCTGATACAACTCGATACTAACGGTAAATTTATAATGAACGGGGATTTCATTGCTACCGAAGGAGTCTTTAATTTTAGATATGGTGGCTTTATTACAAAAGACTTTGTATTGCAGCAAGATGCAAACATACGCTGGGATGGCGATCCAGCAAAAGCACTCTTAGATGTAAGCGCAATCTATAGAACGCAAGCAAACCCAGGAACGTTACTGCAAACTTCTACGGTAAATAGAAAGATTCCTGTAAACGTAGTTATCAATTTAGATGGTGAGCTACTCAAGCCAGATATTACTTTTGATATAGAATTTCCTGGAGCAGGTAGTACGGTGGTTTCAGAATTAGAGTTTTTACTTCAAGATAGAAATGCTAAGGAGCTTAATGCGATTTCCCTAGTATCTCAAGGAGCCTTTTTAAGTTCGGCAGATATTAATACGGCTTCGGCGGCGGTAAATAACTTACTTGAGACTACGTCATCTATTCTATCGGGAATACTCTTTAATGATGATGACAGTATTTTTGACGTAGGTATTGATCTTGTGCAAGCAGATCGTGACCCTACACTCGATGTCCAGTCTGCAGGTAGAGTGGGAGTGACGCTCTCTACACAGATTACAAACCGTGTACTCATTAATGGTAAGGTAGGAGTTCCTACGGGTGGAGTCAGTGAGAGCGTGATTGTAGGAGATGTGGAGATAGATTTTCTTTTAAACGAAGATGGTACACTTCGCGCCAAAGTTTTCAACCGCCAGACAGATATTCAATTTATAGGTGAGACAGAAGGATACACGCAAGGAGTGGGATTATCGTATGCGGTAGATTTTAATACCTTTAAAGAATTGCTTCGTAAGATCTTTAAAGGCAAAATTAAAGAAGCTGTTGAGCAAGCCAAAGGTGAAAAGGACGTGCCTAAAAAGATAGCTCCAGATGGAGTACAGTTTAATCGCTAATTAGACTTTTTTTACGCTTTCGCGAAAGCGTATTTCCAATATTACCCTTCTATTTTCTTCATTTTTTCTTCCAAATTCTCAGAATCTGAAAAAACTTTTCAAACGAAAACGTTTGAAATTGACAATCTCGCAAAATACCCTCTAATTCCTTGATATTTCTAGGGTAAGTTTCCTAAATTTAATTTTTATTGGCTCTTATATGACAAAAAAAATAAACAAAATCGCAGTTATGACCTCTGGAGGAGATGCTCCAGGGATGAATGCTGCTGTACGTTCTGTAGTGCGTACTTGTGCCTACCATAATATAGATTGTGTAGGTATCTACAGAGGTTATGATGGAATGATTGAAGGTGACTTTATTCCTCTTGACGCTAGAAGCGTGCGAGGGATTATTAATAAAGGAGGAACCTTTTTAAAATCTGCAAGGTGTCAACGCTTCAGAACAAAAGATGGTAGACAGATTGCACACAACGAGATGGTGAAGGGTGGTATAGATGCGCTTGTTGTTATAGGCGGTGATGGAACTTTTACAGGAGCACTTCATTTTAGTGAAGAGTTTGATTTTCCAGTAATAGGTATTCCAGGAACTATAGATAATGATATTACAGGTACAGATCGTACTCTTGGATATGATACAGCACTTAATACAGCAGTAGAAGCAATAGATAAAATACGAGATACTGCACACTCGCATGACAGACTTTTCTTTGTAGAAGTGATGGGACGTGATGTAGGTCACATCGCTCTTAACGCAGGAGTAGGAGCAGGAGCAGAAGAAATTCTTATTCCTGAAGAAAACATGGGAATAGAAAGACTGGTAGAATCGTTACAACGTTCTAAAATATCAGGAAAATCTTCAAGTATTGTTGTAGTAGCCGAAGGTGATAAAATAGGTAAATCTGTTTTTGAACTTAAAGACTATGTAGATGAGAATATGGAGGGGTATGATGTACGAGTATCTGTACTAGGACATATGCAACGTGGAGGCTCTCCTACGTGTTATGATCGTGTTCTTGCAAGTAGGATGGGAGTAAAGGCTGTAGAGTCACTTCTAGAGGGTAAAAGTAATTTTATGGTGGGTACTATTCATGATATGATGGAGCTTACACCACTAGATGAAGCAATAAAAGGTAAAACTAAAATTAATAAAGAATTAATCCGTGTGTCAGAGATAATGACCACATAATTGTAAATAAGATAAGATGGCAAATTTGAAATTAGGAATAAACGGTTTTGGACGAATAGGACGTATTGTTTTTAGAGCAACTGTAAAGCGAGATAATGTAGATGTGGTTGCAATAAATGACCTTCTAGATGTAGAGCACCTTGCATATCTTTTAAAGTATGATTCTGTGCACGGTCGTTTTGATGGAACCATTGAAGTAAAAGATGGGAACCTAGTAGTAAATGGTAAAACAATACGTATTACTGCAGAGCGTGATCCTAAAAACCTTAAGTGGGATGAAGTGGATACAGATGTTGTAGCAGAGTGTACAGGTATTTTTACTACACTTGATACTGCAGATTATCATATTCAAGCAGGAGCAAAAAAGGTAGTGATATCTGCACCTTCTAAAGATGCACCTATGTTTGTAATGGGTGTAAACGACGAGAAATTAACAGCAGATCATAAGATTGTTTCTAACGCGTCTTGTACAACTAACTGTCTTGCACCACTTGCAAAAGTAGTAGAGGATAACTGGGGTCTTGAAGAAGGTCTTATGACTACAATCCACGCAACTACAGCGACACAACTTACAGTAGATGGTCCTTCTAAAAAGGATTACCGTGGAGGTCGTAGTGCACTTGTAAATATTGTGCCAGCTTCTACAGGAGCAGCAAAAGCAGTAGGAAAAGTATTTCCTGCGGTAGATGGTAAACTTACTGGTATGGCGTTTAGAGTTCCTACAGTAGATGTATCTGTAGTAGATCTTACAGTACGTACTAAAAAGGAAACTAGTCTAGAAGAAATTAAAGCAGCTTTCAAAAAAGCATCTGAAGGTTCAATGAAAGGAATCTTAGGATATACAGAAGAAGGAGTTGTATCTCAAGATTTTGTAAGCGATGATCGCACAAGTATTTTTGATGCAGACGCTTCTATTGAGCTTAACTCAAAATTCTTTAAGCTAGTATCATGGTATGATAACGAGTTTGGTTACTCAAACAAACTAGTAGACCTAGCAGAAAAGATTAACGGACTATAAGAACGTTTTTTATAATCTAATAGCTATTAATGATCAATGCATTAGTAGCTATTAGAATTATATTTATGCTATTATAAATGCGCTCTAGAGGCGCATTATTTTCTCTTTACACACAAATTTACACACTTCTATATGATCTTAGTAGTAGATAGCGGATCCACAAAAACGGATTGGATCGCACTTTCTGATGATGGTAAACACCTCTTCCAGACTCAAACTTTGGGCTTAAATCCGCAGGTATTATCACAAGAAATTTTACGTGAACGTATCGTAAATAACTTTGAACTATATAAGGATCGAAAAAAAGTAAAAGGACTTTACTTTTATGGAGCAGGTTGTGGAACAACAAAGCCTCGCGAACTCATAAGAGAGGTATTTGATGAGATATTTAAAGAGGCAAAAGAGATTGTAATTCAAGAAGACACCTATGCGGCACTATATGCAACCGCTACAGAAGGTGAGAAGAGCGTTGTTTGTATATTAGGTACAGGTTCTAACTGTAGTTATTATGACGGTAAAGATATTATCCAAAAAGTAGTGTCCCTAGGTTATATACTCATGGATGACGCTAGTGGTAATTATTATGGAGCAGAACTTATAAGAGATTATAAATTCGGCAAAATACCTAAACATCTTGCAGAGAAGTTTGAGTCAGAATATGATCTTACTTCAGAAAATATAAAGAATCACTTGTATAAAAATCCTAATCCTAACACCTACTTAGCAACTTTTGCTCGTTTTCTTATAGAGAATAAAGATGAAGATTATTGCCAAGAGGTTATCAAAAAGGGACTTTCTCTATTTATAGAACACCAAGTTGTTTTACAGTTTCCAGATGCTAAGGAAATACCAATTCACTTTGTAGGTTCTATAGGTTTTTATCTTCAAGCAGAGTTAAAAGAAGTGCTTAAAGGTTTTAGACTTACACCTGGTAAAATTTTAAAAAGACCTATTGATGGTTTAGTTGCTCATCACAAGCAACACATTTTACAAGCATAATAGACCTTGTAAAAATCTTTATAGTATTAAGCTAGATAGTTTTGAAATAGGCCTAGCAGCAGGATTAAAATCCAAAGTATTACTCGTATCCAATTATGATGTACAAGCTTTTGTAGATCCTTATTGGTATGTTCACTTTTTCCAATCCGATTGTGAATAGGCACAAATTGTATTGCTGTAGCTATCCAAGTGGCTAGAACTAAAATCAGGTGAATTCCACCTAGCAAATACTGTTGGTTTACAAATACTACGTAAATGGACAAAAGTAATTGTGCAAGCATCAATGGGCCAACAACCATAGCAATAGCTCCTGTGTATTTCTGATGCCAGCGCACTAAATCTTCAGTTTTGTAATACAGAAAACTGGGATAAATTGTAAGCTGTACCATAAGGATTAACACTACGAGACCAAAATCAATAAGAAGTTGAAAAAGGCTTAGAGCATCTATCATCATAGGTAGTTGTTATTTGCTTTTGAGAACGTGTAAAGCCTTATTAAAAATCTTTTCTATACGTTCTTCTTCGTTTGTGGAGTATATGCTCATAATTTTTCCACAGTTGCTGTATGGCTTTATTTTCTTCCAGCTCAGGATTCGTCTCAACTTGAGTAATACCTCGCTTATTAAAAAGCTCTTGCATTTTTTGGAAGATTACTGCAGTAACTCCTTTATTCTGATATTCTGGATCAATACCTATGAGATAGAACGCAGCAGTATCATTTCGCTTTTTCGCTTTAAGCAAGTGATAAAAACCAAAAGGAAATAAACTACCATTAGCTTTTTTGAGTGCTTCGTTAAAAGAGGGCATCGTAATCGCAAATGCAACTAGTTTCCCATCTTTATCTTGTACACACTTAATGAAATCCGGATGTATGTACTTGATATACTTTTCCTTGTAATGATCAATCTGGTACTGCTGTATGGGTACAAACGTACTCAGCTTGTCATACGTTTTGTTAAGTAAGCCAAACATTTCATTTACATATGGCTTTACATCTGCAGAGGTTTTAAACTCTAGCGGACTAAGCTCATAGCGTTTGGCAATAATATCTGCAAACTTCTTAATTTTTGGGTTTTGCTTTTCTGGCGGATCGATCTGTATTTTAAACTCTACCCATTCGGCAGCTTTTTCAAAGCCTAGTTGCTCAAAATGATCTTTATAATAAGGAAAGTTATACCAGGTAATCATGGTATTCATATACTCATAACCTTCTACAAGTAATCCTGCTTTTTCCATGTTTGAAAACCCTACAGGTCCCTCAATAAAATCGAGGTTATTTTCTTTCCCAATCTCAGTAACCTTGGCAAGAAGTGCCTTTGTAACTTCTATATCGTCAATGGCGTCAAACCAACCAAAACGCATTTTAGGTTTTCCTTGTTCTTTAATTTCAATGGCATTAATGATTGCGCATATTCTTCCCACTACTTTCTCTTTTCCATTTTCCGCTTTCGCGAAAGCAAGAAAATAACGAGCTGTAGCATTTTTGAAAACTGGATTTTTTGCTGGATCCATACTATCTAGCTCATCTGCCACGATAGGAGGTACCCATTTAGGTTCATTTTTATATAGGGAAAATGGGAACTTTACAAATTGTTTAAGTTCTCTAGGGGTTGACATTTCCTTAAGAGTAATCATCGATTGCATTTAGGGGAGTTAGTTTGTATCGTTGCTTTGACCATCTGGATCTACAGCATCTTTACGTTTCTTTTTATTTATGCGCTTTGCTTGCCTTTTAGATGAACTGTTCTTATCATCAGTCGCATTTTTATCTTCTATAATTTCGTCTTTCTCGTGTAGGTCTAGTCGGTATGATAACCCTGCCGAAACGTTCCATCGAGTTGGTGTGTCCTTAAAATTTACAAGACCGCCTAAGTCCACTTGTAAATCCTTTGTAATTAAATATGCCGCACCAGCTCTCACAATATAATCGGCATATAAATCGCCATTTATAAGTTGATACTCTCCAAATCCAGCAAATTTCTCATTAAATGAATGCGTTAGAGTAGTAATCCATGAGTTTGTAGGAAATTCAGTGCCTACTCTGTCTAAGATTATGTTATTTACCCATACCCAGCGACCCCAGTTATTTTGTAACACTAAAGCAATGTTAGGACTAATCCCGTCTTCGCGTACGGTGTTAAATTGACTATTTGTAAAGTCAAAAACACCGGCGGCATAAACACTTACTGCTGGAATTAATGTTTTCCACTTGAAGCGGTTATTAGCATGGTAACTGTATAGATTTACCTCGTCTTTAGCGTATTTATAAGGATCATAGACTAAATATTTTGCTCCTATTTGTACCGTTTCAAGTCCAGAAATAGGATCTAATGGTGCAGAGCCAGAAGTAAAGGAAACCTCGTTACGTTGATAACGCATAAGTCCATTTAGTTCTAGATTTTCAAAAAACAAACCATATCTTAAATTAAGATTATAGCCTATTATATCTGTATCTGTTTGTAATAATGAGTGGGTGTCGTTACCTACATCAAAGCCTGTCTCTACCTGTAAAACTCGAGTACCTACACTAAAAGCACCTTGGGATTCTCCAGGTCTGTTTGAATTAATTGTCTCAGTATATTGAGCAGTAGCCGTAGCCACGAGTGCGAAGTATATAAAGACTGAGGTTAAAAAACGCAACGTATGCATAGGTTTGTAGGTTAGTATATCAAATATAGGAGAATTTATCTTTTTTTTAAGCTTATACGGGCTATTGTTGCGATTCATAATTACTAATTTTGTCTAAAAGCTATATTTATGCTCTTAGTTGCAGAAATTCCTAGTTTCCTAAAAACATTAGCCATCATATTGATGGTTTATTTTGGGTTGCGATTCTTAGGTAAATTACTTTGGCCTTATCTCGTAAAATACATTACTAAAAAGGCGGGACAAAAAATGGAAAACGTTTTTAAAGGTTTCCAGCAGCAAACTCAACAAACACAAAGACCTACAGCTCAAACTAAAGATGTGCCTAAAAAAGCGTCAAAAGTGGTAGGTGAGTATGTAGACTATGAAGAAATAGACTAATCTTCTTTTTGTCTACGATTCCTAAAAATTACGTTTCAATTTTTAGATTCTAGTTCGGTTTCAAGATTGTAACGACTTATCTTCGCGCTATGTCTACACTTGTTCAAATAAACGTACTTCCACACCAAGCAGAAGATGATGATTACATCGCAGAAGTTGCCTTTAAAAAAGCGCGACTAAGAGCAGATGATGTAAGAGAATGGGATATACGCAAGCGATCTATAGATGCTCGCAAATCACCAGTGAAAGTCTCACTACAGATTGAATTCTGGAAAAATGGAGAAGAGCGTCCCCAGATTCCTCCTTTTGTACCCCAAGATGTTTCAAATGCAAAGGAAATAGCGATTATAGGTGCTGGTCCTGCGGGATTATATGCCGCACTGCGCGCTGTAGAAGGCGGATTAAAACCTATTGTTTTTGAAAGAGGAAAAGATGTACGTGCGCGAAGACGCGATCTTGCAGCTATTAATAAAGAAAATATCGTAAATCCAGATTCTAACTACTGTTTTGGAGAAGGAGGAGCAGGGACATACTCTGACGGGAAGTTATATACGCGTTCAAAAAAACGTGGTAACGTACTTAAAGCACTTGAGTGGTTTGTACACTTTGGAGCGGTAGAAGATATCTTAGTAGATGCTCATCCACATATAGGTACCAATAAATTGCCTAAAATCATTACAGCGATGCGTGAAGCCATCATTCAGTATGGTGGAGAGGTGAGATTTGATACAAAACTTACAGACCTCAAAATAGAAGATAGTGCCATTACAGCAATACAGGTAAATGATACCGATTGGCTTGATTTTGATAACGTGATACTTGCAACGGGTCATTCTGCTCGTGATATATTTTACTTACTTCATAAACGTAATATTAAGATAGAGGCAAAGCCTTTTGCAATAGGCGTGCGTATTGAGCATCAGCAAGAATTAATAGACGACATACAATACCATTTAGATGGTGATAATCCGTACTTACCACCAGCTTCTTATAGTCTGGTGCAGCAGGTGGACGGACTAGGAGTATACTCTTTCTGTATGTGTCCTGGCGGAATTATAGCACCTTGTGCTACAGATCAAGAAGAGATTGTAACTAACGGTTGGAGTCCTTCTAAGCGTGATAACCCGTATGCAAATTCTGGTATTGTAGTTAGTGTGACACCAGAAGATTTACCTAATTACAAAGAAGGGGATCCTTTTGTGTGTTTAGATTTTCAAAAGTCTGTAGAGCGTGCATGTTGGGAAGCTGCAGGTAAAACTCAAGCAGCACCCGCACAGCGCATGCGTGATTTTATAGACGGTTGTGTGTCTAAGGATTTTCCTAAAACCTCTTACCAACCAGGAATTGTGTCGGTAGATCTTAATAAGGTATTGCCAGATATGATAGCCAAAAGATTGAAGAAGGCGTTCTTAGGTTTTGGACGAAAGATGCAAGGTTATCTCACTAATGATGCTGTAATACACGCTCCAGAAAGTCGTACATCATCTCCAGTTTCTATTCCTCGCGATTGGGAAACACTTGAGCATGTAGAGATTAAAGGATTATATCCGTGTGGTGAAGGTGCTGGGTATGCTGGCGGAATTATTTCTGCGGCTATAGATGGTATCAACTGCGTAGATAAAATTGTTGCAAAACAAGAAGCACAGCAGTAGATGCTGTTGAATATTGTTGACAATTAAATTATAAAATCGTCACTTAATTGTCGCTTCTAGTTGTGATACAACAATTGAAACTCCTATTTTTACGTAGTGAATGAGAATGTAAAAATTATTGAGTGTCCTCGTGACGCGATGCAAGGTATAAAAGACTGGATTCCTACAGAATCTAAGGTGCAATACATACAATCGCTACTGCGTTGTGGTTTTGATACCATAGACGTAGGGAGTTTTGTGTCGCCTAAGGCGATTCCTCAAATGAAGGATTCTGCAGAGGTTTTGCACAGTCTTGACCTCTCAAAGACAGATAGTAAGTTACTTTCTATTGTGGCAAACTTGCGTGGTGCTCAAGATGCCGTGCAGCATGAAATGGTAGATTATCTTGGTTATCCATTTTCTATCTCAGAGAACTTCCAGATGCGTAATACGCATAAAACTATCGCTCAATCTGTAGATTTATTGAAAGATATTATAGAGCTCGCTTCTTCTAAGGATAAAGAGCTCGTTGTTTATATATCCATGGGATTTGGTAATCCATACGGTGATCCATGGAATGTTGATATCGTAGGGGAGTGGGCAGAGAAGCTCAGCAGTATGGGAGTAAAAATACTTTCATTATCAGATACCGTTGGTACCTCAGATGCAGAGACGATAGATTATCTATTCTCTAATCTTATTAAGCGTTATCCAAAAGTAGAATTTGGAGCACATTTACACACAACGCCAACAACTTGGCATGAGAAGGTAGATGCAGCTTACAAAGCTGGTTGCCGTAGGTTTGACGGAGCGATTCAAGGTTTTGGAGGTTGCCCTATGGCAGCAGATGATCTTACAGGCAACATGCCTACAGAAAAGCTCATTTCTTATTTTGCTTCGGTAAAGGCAAATGATAATGTGAACGCAATGAGTTTTGAGAGTAGCTATAATGAAGCTTTAAAGGTTTTTCAGAAATATCACTAGTAGTATTTTTCTTGTTACGCTTTCGCGAAAGCGTACCTCAATAATCTATTATTTTATATAACCAGTAGTCCTGCTTCTCGCAAACTGAGCATAGCCTTAGAATACCAGAATAACTCAAAATTTTCTTGCGTTTCCTCATACGAAGATTTGAGTGCTGCGTAAGTTGGTAATTTATCTTGATGTGGACTCGCTG
This sequence comes from Dokdonia sp. R78006, assembly GCF_042466145.1. Taxonomy (NCBI): domain Bacteria; kingdom Pseudomonadati; phylum Bacteroidota; class Flavobacteriia; order Flavobacteriales; family Flavobacteriaceae; genus Dokdonia; species Dokdonia sp. R78006. The sequence goes on from NZ_JAXHBU010000001.1 coordinate 2,651,227, forward strand.
TTTCTAGCATGTCAATTAGCCAAAGTGCATCTTGAGTATCTACGGTAATTTGTGTAGTTCCCGTTTGATCTTGAAATGTAAGCTCTGTTAATTCGCGCTTTTTCTTTTTAAATGTCTTTTGCATAGGAGCAAAGCCAAGCCACAAAATTCTAGAGGTAGATTTTGTATTAAACTGTAATTCGTCTTGAAGGCTATCTTCTATCACATGCGGATGTATGGTTGTGCGAGGAACCTCAAAGTCAAACCACTCTTGCAAGCCCTCATCAAATCCAATACCGTGCATGTAGTTGAATAGTGATTTCTTAAGTCCGTAGCTGAATTTGCTATGGTCTATTCCTGTCTTATCACTGAAATCTACATCATTATTTGCAAAGGTAATCTCGTTATAATGTGGAGTTACTCCGTAGCTCTCCGGGTCTTTGCCTACAGGGCTGTGCGTGGTAAGGGCAAATTGATGCCAGAATCCAGATTGTATAATGCCCAGCTCAAAAAGCTGGCGTACCATCTCAAGGCTATCTATCGTTTCTTGCTCCGTTTGAGTAGGATATCCATACATCAAGTAGGAGTGCACCATAATATCTGCTTCGGTAAAATTGAGTGTAACTTGAGCAACTTGTGCAACAGTCACTCCTTTATCAATAAGCTTCAATAGTCTATCTGAAGCGACTTCTAGTCCGCCAGAAACGGCAATACAGCCAGAGGCTTTGAGAAGTCTACATAAATCTTTAGTAAAGTTTTTCTCAAACCTGATGTTTGTCCACCAAGTGACTACAAGTTTACGTTTAATGATTTCTAGCGCTAGCGCTTTCATGAGCGCAGGTGGCGCGGCTTCATCTACAAAGTGGAAACCAGTTTCTCCTGTTTGTGCCACAAGCCCTTCCATACGATCTACGAGAATACTCGCAGCGATGGGCTCGTAAATTTTTATATAATCTAACGAAATATCACAAAAGGTACATTTTCCCCAATAGCAACCATGCGCCATTGTAAGCTTATTCCAGCGACCATCACTCCACAAACTGTGCATAGGGTTTGCAATCTCAATCACAGAGACATACTGATCAAGTAATAAATCTGAATAATCTGGAGTACCTAAGTACGCCTGTTTATAGTCTTGACGGAGCGTATTATTTTTATAAGTAACCTCACCATTTTCAAGAATGAATGTGCGCTTATAGGTAGGGTTTTCAACGTTTTGCACAACATCTTCTACGAGAAGTTCTACTGGGAGTTCGCCATCATCTAGCGTAATATAATCTATAAATTCAAAGACTCTCGTATCTGTTAATTCTCGTAATTCTGTATTAGGAAAACCACCTCCCATAGCCACTTTGACTGATGGATAGTGTTCTTTAATCCACTGTCCACATCTAAAAGCGCTGTATAAATTTCCTGGAAATGGAACCGAGAGTAACACTAGTTTTGGTACGCTTTCGCGAAAGCGTGCTTCTAAAATCTCTATAGTAATCTCATCTATAATAGTAAGATCATCTTGTAGCGAGGTGTATAACTCATCAAAAGAGTTTGCACTCTGCCCCAATCGCTCTGCATAGCGACTAAACCCAAAATTAGGATCAATACACTCCACAATAAAATCTGAGAGATCTTCTAGAAAAAGAGTGGCAAGGTGTTTTGCTTTGTCTTGCATTCCCATCTCACCAAAAGCCCACTCCATATCATCTAGCTGATCAAAACGAGAAGCACGTGGTAAGAAGTTGCCGGTGCATATTTGTCTAGCGATGGTTTGATTATTTCCTTGTAAGAACGAAATTACGTCATCAAGTAGCTTTACATAGGTATCTCGCATTGCGTAAATACGCCTGCAATTATCTGAAACAATGGTATCATGCTCGTGAGCAATCTCAAAAAGCCTTGTAAACTCCTTAGATGAAAATAGTTGCAAAATAACCTCTATACCAAGATCCATCTGGAATGACGAAATATCCTTAGTATTTAAAAACCCTTTAATATATGCCGTAGCAGGATAAGGGGTATTGAGTTGCGTAAATGGCGGAGTGATGAGTAAAATATCTTTCAAAAAGAATGCTTTTTCTAACGGGGCATAAAGATACTTGAATTACTCCACACTATTGATATGAGCATCGTGACACTTTAGAAGTAAGACGTCTTATTGCGGATTTCTTTCCATGTATTTTTTAAGCATCCCGTTGGTCTTTTTTTGAATCGAGTTACGCATAAAACCTGACCATCCTAATAAAGCTCCTGGCAACCCAAGTGCTTGTTTGGTCCAGCTATACATGTCGAAAGTATCGTGATGTTCTATGATTTTGCCATCCTTAAATGTAAAGTTTGCAGTCACATGATTTACTACGGGACGTTTTTGTGGTCCGTATGGATAGCGGGCCGTCCACTGCGCGCTTCCAGTGATGGCGGTGGTTTCAATGTTACTATAACTCACTTTATTGGCTCCTTTACCACGCTCGATAAGCATGTGCCACATGGCTTTTGCTTCTTTGCCATGTAAGGTTCCAAACGCAGGATCAGAAAAAATTATATCATCGTGATAGCAAGCGGTCATTCCTGCTGCATCTCCGTTAGTAAACGCCTTGTAAAATGTTTCAATAAGAGTATTGTGGTTCATAAAGACTAGGCCTTGAGATATGTATTAAAAAATGTTATCGTTCTATCCCAAGCGAGCGTAGCGGCTTTCTCGTCAAATCGGGGAGTCGTGTTATTATGAAATCCATGATTGACACCTTCATAAAAGTGAGCCGTATGCGGAATATTATTTGCAGTAAGCACTTTTTCAAAAGCGGGCCATCCGGCATTTACTCGCTCGTCGAGTCCTCCATATTGTAGTAGGAGCGGAGCTTTGATTTCGGCGGCTTGCTCATCATCCGGTTGTCTTCCATAGAACGGCACAGCTCCTGCAAGATCAGGTAGTAATACTGCCATCATATTTGAAACCCATCCTCCAAAACAAAATCCTACCACAGCAACTTTGCCATTACAGTCTTCATGGTTTTTAAGATAGTGATAGGCAGCTATAAAATCTTCTAGCATTTCTAGACGGTCGCGTTTGCGTTGCATTGCTCTACCATCATCATCATTACCAGGATAACCACCCAGCGGACTTAAAGCATCTGGTGCTAGGGATAAAAATCCAGCTTTGGCAGTGCGTCTTCCTACATCTTCTATGTACGGATTGAGACCTCTGTTTTCATGCACAACAATGACTCCAGGTAATTTGCCTGTTGCATTTGCAGGTTTTGAGTATAATCCTTTAATGCTTCCGCCACCTTTGGGAGAATCGTACTGAATGTAGTCGCTATCGATAGTAGGATCATCTTGCGCCACGGTTTGCGTTGTTTCATAATCTGGTGTCATAAAACTAAGCAGCGCAGGTAGCGTTACCGCACCCACAGCAAACACAGATAAGCGTTCGATAAAGATTCTTCGGTCTATTTTATTATGTGCATAGTCGTCATAAAGATGAAAAACTCCTTGAGCAATATCTTCTCTTTTTAATGGTTTCATAGGCTTTTGGTATTTTTAATAGGTAACGATGATTTAAAAAAGAGATGGGTACACTTTCGCGAAAGCGTACCCATTATTTTAATTAATCCATTCCTCCTTTACGAGTAGGAGATCTAGGAGTAGGCCATTCTCTAGGCTCTCCAGAACGACGATCTATAGGTAGTACCGCTCGCTCACGAGAAGTAAACTCTGGATCTTCACTAGCCATGTACGTTAATATTGCTGTAAGAATTACGTTGTTACGTATATCGTCAAAAACGATTTTATCATAGGTGTCACGGTTGGTGTGCCATGTATAGTTCCAGTATGACCAGTTAAGGCTGCTCAGGCTAAATCCTGGTGCACCAGCTGCTTGAAAGGATGCATAATCAGATCCTCCGCGTGCAGGAGCTCCTGGAAATGTAGTCTCAATCTCATCTGTAATTTCATTTGGCACTGCATTAAGCCATCTACTAAGATAGTCGTAGCTTCTTAAAAATCCGCCACCATTAAGGCGTACTACACGTCCAGTACCGTTATCTTGATTAAAAGATGCTTGCACCTTTGCTACAATCTCCGGATGATCTTCTACAAATGCTCTTGATCCGTTAAGACCTTGCTCTTCACTTCCCCAGTGACCTACAAGAATAGTGCGCTTTGGGTTAGGATAAATTTTCTTTAAAATACGCATAGCTTCCATCATAACTAGCGTTCCCGTACCGTTATCTGTTGCTCCTGTACCACCATCCCAAGAATCAAAATGCGCCGAAAGTATTACATACTCTTCTGGTTTTTCGGTTCCTTTTATTTCTGCAATAGTGTTGAAAGCAGGTACCGCTCCAAGTTCTTTTGAAATGGCTGTGATGTTGATTTTAGGTGTATGTCCAGACTCAGCAAGTCGGTATAGCATCCCATAATCTTCTAGTTCTAAATCTACGGTTGGGATTTTCTTTGTGCGTGCACTAAAGATTTTATTCACGCCAAAACCTCTTGACCAGTTTGAAGTAACAATCCCAACAGCTCCAGCATTTTCTAGTGCTTCCGGGAGACCTCTACTCGTAAATCCTGTTCGTTGTATGTTATCATTCCATAGGTTAGAAAGTGAGTCGCGTTGTCTTTTCATTTTAGCAAAAGACTTTTCGGTTGCAAACTCTTCCCAGTTATAATCTGGTCGTCCTGTGATTTGTGGCATGGAAAGGAGTACAATTTTTCCTTTTACATTTTTAAGCCATCTTTCAAAATCCTTAGCATCTTTTACAGTAGGTAAAGTGATTACTTCTGCAGTAACTCCTTCTTTTGATGTGCTAGGATTCCATGCGAGTTGTGTACCGCGTAAACTTTGTACACGTGGTTCCAGCATGTCTATGTGTGAGATACCACGTTCCCAGCCGCGCCATTCTCCGTATTTTTCATTTCTTGCTTCAATTCCCCAAGATTTGTATTGCGCTACTGCCCAATCATTGGCAGCCTGCATTTGTGGCGTTCCTACGAGTCTAGGTCCTAATACGTCTGTAATTTCATGTGCTAGTGTTTCTAGTTGCGAGTTGGTGGTTGCTTCTTTAATAAGCGCCTGAACGGTTGGGTTGTCCTTTTGGGCAAATAGCGAAGTACTTAATACAAGTCCTAGCGCTAGTGTGCTGTATTTTAATTTCATTTGGATTGGTTTTTAAGATGGTAAAAGTTACGAATGCATTTTAAATTAAGAGCAACATCATTCACAATAAAGCAATTACACGCTTGTTAATTAAAATTATGCAGAGTTTTATGATTAATTAGCTATTAGCAATGACCGTTTCTATACCATTTAAAACATGAGTAACTGTAAATGAATAGTCAGCGAGATTTGCTTTTAAGGTGGCTGTATCATCGTTCTGTTTCCAGCTGATTTCCAACTGGCTAACATCTTCACTTTTTATGGACATCGTTCCAGAAAAAGCCGCAGCAGTGTTACGTAAACGGAGTAAGTCCAGTTGTTTTAAGACCACAGCTTTTTCTAGTCCGCGATCAATATCTTCTTGTGTTAATGTAGTTCGGTTGATTTCTTTATGACCTCCTGTTCCAGCAGCGTCTGCCGCCTCATAATCATTCTTTCCTGCAAAGAGGTCTAAGTACCAAACCTGCGGTATTCCTGGCATAAATACTTGTAGTGCACGAGCGAGTAGGAGCTTGCGGTCATCTTCTCCTAAGGCGCTGTAAAACGTTGCGTTTACTTGATAGTAGGAGATTTTGTTTCCTTCGGGATCATATATATTCTTGACACGCCCACCACGATTTAAAATAGTTTCAATAATGTGTTCAATTTCGGCGTCCTTTAGAAGTCCTGGATGGTTGTTTCCTTGTGCATCTGTGATTCCTTTAAGGTCGAGCACGGGAATCCCATCGTGGCAACCTAGCATATTTACGGTTTTGTAACCTTTAGCAATAACTTCTTGCGCCCAATGTATAAAGGCTGTTGTATTTTCAGTTTCAATGGTGTGAATAACAAGCCCTGGGAAGAAAAAATCATAGATTTGATATCCTTCAGAAGCTACTTCGTCGTGTAGACCTAATCCGTATTCTGAGTGAATCTCAGGAAGTAAGGTAAGACCATATTTTTGAGCAATTTGATTAATTCGCTCTAGGTATGTCCACGTTCCTGGTTTGTTGAAAAAGTTAGTTTGCCCCACTTCCTTATGCAAGTATGCAAAGGCATCTAGGCGTAATATTTTACACCCAAAATCGGCTACTTTTTTTAGTGTTTCATCATAAAAGTCCCACACCATTTCTGAGGTGCCGTTTACATCCATTTGCCCTAGGTAAGAACGTCTTTGCTCTATAATCATTACAAGCTCTGGAATGTGAGGTGTTACGCTTTCGCGAAAGCGTACTTCAGAAATATCATATCCACCAGCAATCGCATTATTTACAAGTGCTACCGTATCCTTTTTATCTTCTTCTGACAGTTCGTTTAAAGTTTCTAAATCTTCAATCGTTATCGCGTGATACGTAATTTGCTGATAAAAAGTGTTCCAGTATGCACGTTCTGTACCATCGGGAAATAACACCTTAAGCACAGGCAGGCCTGGCTTGCGCATGAAGAGTTTATCGAGATATTCCTTTTTTGGAACTGCTACGCCGTTTTTATAAGAAGCTGTGTTGTTCTCCCAAAAGGTATTCCAGTCAATAAAAAAGTCTTTGTAGATAGAGTTGTCACCGTTTTCTAGCATGTCTTTAAACTGTGGTGAGCCTACAGAAAGATGGTTAAGCACAATGTCAAACTTAAGCATGACATCTAGCTTTTTAAGAGCATCAAGATCATCTTGCGAGACAAGATCCGTATTGATGTTATAATCAACTATCGAAAATCCGCGGTCTAGGTCGCTATTAAAAAATGTAGGCAAGACGTAAAATAAGGAGAATACATCCTGTAATTCTGGACGTTGCAGTAAAGCTACGGTATCGCTTAGTTTGTTACCTATACTATCTGGGTATGCATTAAGCATTACCCCGTTGGGAATCTTAGACTTCATAGACGCAAATTAATTATGAAATCTAAAAATAGCGAAATTGATAGAAGAAAACGCTTTTATCAACCGCTTAGCGTAAAATTATTGGGCTCTACGCTGCGCTGCGATAATCTCGCCAACGGCTTGCCTATATTTTACAGGATTTCCTGCCTTTTTAATTGCCTTATACACCTTTTGCGGATTGTGAGTAGACTGAGAGAAAAACTCCCAGAAGCCTAGCATCTTCATCTTGATAGGCGTAGGGCCAGACAATGCAGCATCATACTGCTCGTAAATTGTATCGTGAAAAGCTCTAAAAGTTTCCCAGCGTTTTGCAGGATACTCCGTCGTATCTGCTTTGATCATGCTTGGTAAAAACGGATCTGCAATGAGACCTCTACCTATCATAAAATGCTCGATAGAAGGAAATAACTCTCGCATTTTTCTAAACTGCTCGACGCTTGTAATATCACCGTTGTAGTATAGAGTGTGTTTTGCAACGTCTATACATTTCTGGAAACTTTCAAGATCAACACCACCTTTATACAGCTGTTTACCAAGCCGTGCATGAATAGCCACATTTTTAAGCGGATATTTATCTAGCACTTTAAAAGATTCTAAAATCTCATTTGGGCTCTCATAACCTAGGCGCATTTTCATAGAGATGGTCACATTAGACTCGCTATGTGCGCGATCAAGAATATGATCAATTTTTTCTGTGTTACAGATAAGCCCAGAACCCATTCCGCTTTTTGTAACCATCGGGTAGGGGCAACCTAAGTTCCAGTTTAGCTCTGTGTAGCCTAGCGATTCTATATATTTAATCACAAACATAAACTCATCTGCGCTTGCCGTCATCACCTGTGGGATTACCTCAAGTGTCGTGTTTGCCGCAGGATCAAGGTCGCGTTGATAAGAACCCTTTATCGCCATCTTCCCGTTGAGACGTATGTAAGGCGCATAGTAGGTATCTATACCACCAAAAAATTGCTGTTGCGCATTACGGAATCTAAAGTCTGTAAAGCCTTGTAGCGGTGAGGAAAGAAGGGTATAGGGCATTGTTTGTATTTGGTAGCAAAGATAAATTTAAAAAGGATGGTATAACTTATGTTTTTTACGCTTTCGCGAAATGAATTCGGGACGAGTTTTGCGAGAGCGTACCTTTCTAAAACAAATCCTCTTTGTATCCTCCATATATTATGACTAGCTTCGGATGGTGATTCTAGCACCTTCCATCCCAGAAATTCAAAAGCATATTGATCATTATTGGATACTCAATGATGCAGGAATTTTATCACTTGGAAGTCCGTTTATGTATGCCTATCCTGGCATTACGCCAGATATGATTATTGTATTAGAAGGGCATTACACGATGACTTACATGGGAAAAACGTATCATTCTGATGCGAGTAGGCTTTTTAGCTTCATTCACGATCAGGTTTACCTTGATTTATCTGCTCTTAAGCGATGTATTATTGTGAAGTTTAAGTCACGTGGTCTCTCATCCTTACGTCCATTTTTACGGGCAGATGCGCAAACAATTATGCGTGACTCTGTGGCGTGTCTAGATGATGTTTTTGGCGTTGCAATTAACAACTTCATTAGCTACTTAGACACACTTCAAGCTCCCCAAGTCGTTACTGCATTAGATGAATGGTTCCTCGAGCAGTATAATAAACAAGCAGAAGGTTTCGTGGTAGCAATGGCGCAAGAAATAAGCACCACTTTTGACATGAAAACCATCATGGATGCTACGGGATATTCATATAGCACTATGGAGCGTCATTTTAAAAAAGACACAGGGCTTACTCCTAAGCGGTTTCAGTCGTTGCAACGTTATAAACTTGCCTTACGAGAGTTGTACATCACTCGTAATAGCGACTGGCAGCATTATGTAGTCAAATATGGGTATTACGATCAGTCGCATTTTATCAAAGATATTAAGCGCTATACCTACCTCACTCCGGGGCAATTGTTAAAAACCGCTGCTTTTATAAAAGTGCGACCTATGTAATTGTGACGAATTTTTACAATGGACGTTTTCGCGAAAGCGTCATCTTTACCAAAAATAAAAACCAATGAAATTCAGATACTTTTATATTGCTCTTTGTGCTTTGCTTACAAGCTGCGGAACTTCTCAAAAAGCTGTTGATTATGATGCAAATCCAGCTATTAATCTTCAGCGTATTTTAGATGAAGAGACAGGGGAGAAATTGGCTCACTCTACGGGCTTATCACTCACCGTAATTTCGCCTAAACTTGATATTGACTTTACAGGTGCAGCGGGCTTTGATAGTTTAGAAAAGGATAGAAAACTTGATGCGGCACAACCTTTTAGGATTGCAAGTCTTACAAAAGTATTTGTAGCAGTAGCTATAATGCGCTTGCGCGAAAATGGCCAACTTGCATTAGACGATGCTATTACACAATACATTAGTCAAGAGCATATTGAGATACTAAGAAAAGGCGGTTATCATCCAGATGCAATTACGATACGTCAATGTTTAAATCACTCTAGTGGCTTTTATGATTATGCCGAAGGTGGTCCAGAATATATAGAGTTAGCTTCAAAAACGCCCTCAAGACGATGGACGAGAACAGAACAAATCCAGTTTGCGATGGATTATGGCAAGCCACATGCTGCAGCAGGAATAGAGCAGCATTATAGCGATACAGGATATATATTACTAGGGGAGATTATTGAAAAAACTACTAACACAGGACTAGCCGAAGGCTTACGAAGTCTTTTAAAGTTTGATGAAATAGGGATGAATGCCACCTGGCTTGAAACCTTAGAACCTAAGCCAGAAGGATTACTACCGTCTGTAAAAAGATACGTGGGAACGCTAGATGCGTCAGACTGGGATGCCTCTGTAGATTTATATGGTGGTGGCGGTCTAGTTTCTACCACAAGAGATTTAGCGATGTTTCTTCAAGCGCTTTTTGACGGGCAAATTTTTGAGCATGAAGACAGTCTTGCAGTAATGCTTTTACAAAAGGATTATGATGCTTCGGGAAAGCAACTACCTGAACAGCGACTAGGTTTTGGCAGTATACAAGGAAAGAAAAATGATATTGTAGCCTATACTCATTCTGGTTTTTGGGGTACACTTTTTATTCATTTCCCTAAGTATCAATGTAGCATCGCAATTAATGACACTAACGATGCAGATAGCGAAGCTTTGCAACGTGTTATTAATTATGTGCTCTGGTTAGGTAAGCAGTCATAAGTTGTAATATATACTAAAAGTTCCCTGCTTTTTTACGCTTCCCGAAGTGAATTCGGGACAAGTTTCGCGAAAGCTTATTTCCTTAAAGATGAGGCTTTATCATTACGTAGCGAAAATCGATAAAACAACATAGAAGCCACAAGTCCTACCGCAGAAAACGCAGCGAGTAACCATAACACAGCCTCGTGACCCGCACGACCAGGCATGCCGTCTAAAAAGTAGCCAATCATAGGGCCAGCAAAAATATCTGGTGTGTAGCCTATAAATGAAATAACGCCCACAGCAGTACCCGTCAGATATAACGGAATATTACCTTCCTTCATGACTGCAAAATACAGCACACGCGCAGCATACACACCTACGGCTGTGATGATTATAGATAGAAAAAATAGTAGCGTAGTTCCTTCATGAAGCACTCCCGAAGCAAATAGTATGGCGCCAAAAACTGACAGCACAAAACCTATCATCAAGTATATAGAAGCTCTAGATCTATCTGCTAGAAAACCAATAACAACGCCTACCACAGGGCGAATAAAAAGTAAGAAAGTACCCGTTTTGGCAGCGTCCACCTCATTGTATCCCATGACTACATTTGCGTATAGCGAGAAGATATCTGTGATTTTATAGCCTACATATGCGCATAAAATAATAATCATTAATAAGGGCATAGAGGGAAGTTTGAGTACCGTTTTTATGGTATTCAAAGTAATTTTTTCCTTATTTATTTCTTGTGCTTCTACATCACTTTTAAGAAAGAAGAATACAAGAACTCCAATAATTGCTACAATGGCAGAGGAGTAATAAACCACAGAAGTAAACGCCTCCGCTTGCTGTTCTGGTGATAGTTCACTTCCATTATCAGGAGCAAACAGCGAAAAAATAAATACTCCCAACGCTCCAAATAGCGCACCTACAAGGCCGCGACCACCATCTAGAAAGCCGAAGGCTTTCCCTTGGCTTTTCTCACCACCCCAAACACGTGTGGCTTTTATCATTGCCGCCCAAAACAAGAAAATCGTCGTAAAACCCCAAAAGCCATACAGCACTTGCAAGGTAACTAGCGACGGATTATTGGCATATACCAGTCCGCCTAGGGCGGTGAGTACAAGTGCCACCCCCATTAACTTACGAGGAGGAAACCTATCTGCCAGCGGACCGCCAAAAAGATACGACACCAGCGCTACCAGACCATAAATAGAAAAGCAAAATCCAAGCTCTGTGTTGTTTATCTCAAATACATCAAGCACCGTCGCCCTAAAAACCCTAGCTAGCACAAATGGCAATATAAAAACCGCCTCACCCGCTAGTATAAGCAATAGGATGTAGGTGACGGAATGTTTTTGCGGTTTGGCGTCCATAGGTTGAGTGGTGGAAGTGTTTTACTCAAAGATATGGTTTTGGTGGGGATGGATAGATTATTGTAAATATTTCAATTTTGCTTTAATCTAATTTATAGAAAATGTGATTCTTAATAAAGTAATAGATCTAGATTTCTTTTAAACCAACTTCTTTCAAATAATTAAATGTTTTATCATAAAATTCATTTGGTCTTGTATGATCAATTTTGTAACCTTCTGGAATAAACAAAACCATACCTTGCCTCGCTCTGGTTAAAAGTACTCTATATGTATTTTTAAGATATTCTTTATCAATATCCTTATTGATATTTTGCCATTTAGTTCCTTTAAAATTCTGGTATTTCCAACCATTTTCTGTCATATGAAAATTTCCACCCCAAGCAACACAGGCATAGTCAATTTCAAGGCCTTGAATATCAAACTCCGTAGCTACTTCTTCCAAAAAAAATGACGATCTAATATCTTCTTTACTATTTAAAAACCAGTAAGGTGCGGATATTTCATTTTTTACGTCAACCCCCAAAGGTTTTAATCTTCTTGCTCCAGATGAACTTATTAAGCCAATTCTTTCACTCCCTTTTGCTTTATTCCTTAACCATTTTTTCGCTGTTTTTAAACATCTTGTTACTAAAATTGGGTAAAGCTCTTGAATTTCGGAATAAAGAGATTGAGTCCTTGCCAACTTTATATCGAGTAATTCATGAATAAAATTGGATAGTTTTTCAGATCTAAAAGATCTTAAGGAAACCGCAAGATGTAAATCATTTTTACTTACACCATTACTTTTGAGCCATTTGCGTGATGCGTCTAATTTCAAATAATTGTTATTCTCCAGAATTGTGTTTGAATAAAATATATTCCAATTAGAGAAATGGCTTTCTAGCGATTGTATCCATTCACCTAACCCAGCTTCCCCTGTATTAATTTCTTGTCCACCTCCAATTAAGCAAACAATTGTGCACCAATCAGAGTGCCTGTTCATTACATCTATTAAAAGCTCAGGTTCGGATTTATTGAAATTTTCGTAGCCTTTTTTTCTCTTCATAAATGAACTTAATTGTTCATTGGTCCAGGCTCTTTGCGCTTCATCAAAAACTACAACCTTTTCAATTGGAGCTTTGTCAGATAATAAATTATCATCTCTGAAGTGATGGATATTTTGAATGAAAGCATTGGCATCTATTGAAGCTGTTTTTTTTGTCAGTTTTTCTCCATTTTCTTTAGCAGTTAAGACTTTATCTCTTGTTAATGCCTCTCTTAAAACATCGACAAGTGGTCCGTTTCCTGATAAGAATACTGCATGTTCATTTTCATCAGTTTTTTTTCTTTGGACAGCAATGTTCAAACCAGCTAAAGTTTTGCCCGCACCAGGAACACCCGTAACAAAGCAAATAGATTTTGATTTAGTTATTTTGGATTGTTCAATAATTGAATTTAAACTATTTGAGGTTTTAGAAAGGTTGATGGCTCCAGAATCTGACCTTGAGATTTCCTCGATATTGTGATTTTTATATAAAGCCCTAGCAGCCTCAACGATCGTTGGTGTTGGTTTATAAATAGAGTTTTCCCAATATTTAATATCAATCGGAGGATTATGTACGTTTACATAATATCTAATTGTATCAGATATGAAATATTGATTTGATTTTGCGGCATCTTTATGAGAATAGATACTCTTTAGTTATTGAAGCATTAGTAGCAACTAATAATGGTACGAGACTTAAATGATGACTCCCTTCGTGAAAGTTCTTGAGGTCAATAGTATAATCAATTACCTGTTCAATGGCATGTTTCTCATATCCTCCGTCTCCAACTTTAAACTCAACAACGAATACTATATCATTTATAATAATAATATTATCCACTCGCTTACCCATTCTCGGAATTGCAAATTCAAAATAGACTTTACCTGTAAAACTTTCGAGTTGAGTCTTTAAAATTTGAATTTGTTTAATCCATGCATTAATCTGTAGCTCTTCTAGCTTTCTGTTGCTATGATTAGTAGTTAGATGACCTAGTATGCTCACTTCTGTTTCTAATAAAAATTGCTGTATAGAATTTGAGTAGTAGGCTCTTTTCATAAATGATAATGCTTAGGAATAATGAATTTTGTTTGAAAAAAAAATAAGAATTTAATCTTCCGTTTTGAGTTTGTATTTTTTTAATAAACTTGTAGCATTATCGAATTTGAGAAGTTGATCTATAGTTAATTCAAATACCTTTGCGAAAATTGCCATGTTAGTGAGAGAAATATTTCTTTCACCTCTCTCTATCATTCCTATATAAGTTCGATGGAATCCCGTTTTGAAAGAAAGTTCTTCTTGACTTAACTTTTCTTGAATTCTCAAGTGGCGTATCCTATTACCAAATTCTTGAAGAAGAAATTTATTTATCATTAGTCAAAACTATACTGATTGTATACTTTTATCAACCGACAATATGTATCATTTTATTAAGTTAAGATTGATAATTTTATAATACCTAAAAAGACGATTTAAGCTTTTTATCCTTGTAATATGAACGATATCAACCAAATTGACATTACTTATTTAACTTCAAGTCGGACTATAGAAACATTATTAATTGGACAAAAGTGCAAAAGTGTTTACGTCTATAATTACGAAGGATATCATTTTAGATTATTTCTTGAGCTAAGAGAATTAATTCAATTTGTTCAGCTCGGAAAAGAACCACAATTAGAGTTCTCAAATGATGAGGATTTGGATGATTATTTACTCAACACAAAGTTTTAAGACTCGTAAATTTTTAAAAATTGGTCTCTTCGATTTTTCAATTTTTAATAGGATAGCGTCAATGATAAAAATATCACCCACAAAAAAACCACCCAATTCCTCGGGTGGTTTTTAGTTTGTTACACTTTCGCGAAAGCGTACTTATAAGAAATTAATTGAGCAGCGTACTACTCAATGGTGAGGATAAGGTCATTTTGTGAGACCATATTGCCGTCGCTTACGGTAATGGATGCTACGCGGCCGTCTTTTGAGGCGACTACGGTGGTTTCCATCTTCATGGCTTCAATGATAAATAGTGGTTCGTTTTCTTTTACCTCTTGTCCTTTTTTGACTAGCACTTTATAAAGGGATCCTTGTAGGGGAGCGCCTATCTGGTTGCTGTCTTCTGGGTCTACTTTAAGATTTTCTACTTTCTTAATGTTGAGCGAGGTGTCGTGCACTTCTACAAAGCGGTTTTCACCATTTACTTTAAAGAACACGGTGCGCATTCCTTCATCACTAGGTATCCCAATGGAAAGTAACTTGATGATAACAGTTTTACCAGGCTCTAGCTCAATGAGAATCTCTTCTCCTAATGCCATACCGTAAAAGAAATTCTTAGTAGGTACGAGGGCTAGGTTACCATACTTCTTGTAATTTTCATGCGCTTGCTCAAAAACCTTAGGGTAGAGCATGTATGATAAGAAGTCTTCCATCTCTAGAGGACGTGTAAACCCTTTTTGGAATTTGGCCGTAAAGGTTTCATATTCCTTGTCAAAATCTACAGGAGCCAGATGCGCGTTAGGGCGATCTGTATAGGCGTCTTTATTCTTTAAGATGATAGCCTGTAATTTTTTAGGGAATCCGCCTACTGGCTGCCCTAAATCGCCTTTAAAGAAATTAATCACAGATTCTGGGAAGGAAATCGTGTCGCCACGCTCCATCACATCTTCTGGCGTAAGGTTATTAGTTACCATAAATATCGCCATATCACCTACTACTTTTGAGCTAGGTGTTACTTTAACTAGGTTTCCAAACATACTATTTACAGCAGCATACATCTTTTTTACTTCGGCAAAGCGATCACCAAGACCTAAAGCAGTTGCTTGTGGTCTAAGGTTAGAATACTGCCCTCCAGGAATCTCATGTTCAAAAACCTCTGCGGTTCCTGCCTTGAGTCCAGACTCAAAAGGGTAGTAGAGTTCGCGCGTGTCTTCCCAGAAATTTGAAAACTGATTGAGTTTTTCCATTTCAAAAGGATGCTCACGTTCTTGATATTTCATCATCTCCACCACCGCATTAAAGTTAGGTTGAGAGGTAAGTCCTGATAGTCCGCCTAGGGCTACATCTACCACATCTACATTTGCCTCAATGGCTTTGAGATAGGTAGCCGTCTGTAGTGATGATGTATCATGCGTGTGTAAGTGGATAGGTAAGTTTACGGTGTCTTTAAGCGCTGTTACCAGTTCTGTTGCGGCATACGGTTTTAAGAGTCCTGCCATGTCTTTTATGGCAATCATGTGTGCTCCTGCGTTTTCAAGATCTTTTGCTAGCTGGGTATAATACTTAAGATCATACTTAGTTTGCTTTACGTCAAGAATATCTCCGGTGTAGCTTATCGCACCTTCGGCAATTCCTCCTGTAAGGTTGCGCACGTACTGGATGCTAGGTTCCATGGCTTTTACCCAGTTAAGCGAATCGAAAATTCTAAAAATATCTACACCATTCTCCCAAGATTTTTCGACAAATTTCTCTATCAAGTTATCTGGATACGCCTTGTATCCCACGCCGTTTGATCCTCTCAAGAGCATCTGGAAAAGAATATTAGGCACCGCTTTACGCAGTTCGCGCAGGCGTGTCCACGGACTTTCATGTAAGAAACGCAGGCAAACATCAAAGGTTGCACCTCCCCAAACTTCCATACTAAAGGTGTTAGGGTGATTCTTTGCAAAACTAGAAGCTACCTTAAGCATGTCATACGAACGCATGCGTGTAGCCAGTAGGGACTGGTGAGCATCACGCATGGTCGTATCTGTAAAATGTATCTTTTTTTCTGCCATGAGCCATTTACAGAACTCCTCTGGACCTAACTCTGTGAGTAAGTCCTTGGTCCCTTTCGGGAAAGGGTCTGAGAGGCTGTATAATGGGGTTTCTGGTGTTCTAAAAATCTTAGAGTCGTCCTTTTTCTTTACGTCAGAATTTCCATTCACACTAACTTCTGCAAGAAACTGAACCACTTTTGAAGTTCTGTCTTGCGATAGTTTGATGTCAAATAGGGAAGGAGTGTTCTGTATAAAGTTTACGGTAGTTTTTCCGTTTTTAAAGGTATCTGTCTGGATGACATTTTGCAGAAAGTGAATGTTAGTCTCAACACCACGTATTCTAAATTCTTTTAATGCTCTAACCATCTTACGAATGGAGCCATCAAGCGTTCTACCATGTGCAGAAATTTTGACAAGCATAGAGTCAAAAAACGGACTTACTTTATACCCTTGGTAAATACTTCCCGCATCAAGACGGATTCCCATACCAGAAGCACTGCGGTAGGTAGTAATCTTCCCATAATCTGGCGTAAAGTTATTTACAGGATCTTCTGTTGTAAGGCGGCACTGTATTGCAAAACCATAAGTACCTATAGATTCTTGACCGTAAATTTTAATCTGCTTGTCTGATAGGTCGTAACCTCCAGCTACAAAAATCTGAGTTTTTACAAGATCAATACCTGTCACCATCTCGGTAACCGTATGCTCCACTTGAATACGCGGATTTACTTCAATGAAGTAAATATTATCATCTGCATCTACCAAAAACTCAACAGTACCAATATTGTTGTAGTTTACTTCGGTAGCAATGGCAACGGCATATTTGTATAGATTATCGCGTAGTGTTTGTGATAGCCCATAAGAAGGAGCCATCTCTACCACCTTCTGGTGTCTACGTTGTACAGAGCAGTCACGCTCATACAGATGTCTGATGTTACCGTGAGAATCTGCTACAATCTGTACTTCTATATGCTTAGGATCTTCTACATATTTCTCAAGAAACATGGTGTCATCACCAAAGGAGTTAAGTGCTTCATTACGAGCGGAGTCAAAGCTAAGCTGTAAATCTTCTTCTTTACGGATGATGCGCATCCCACGACCACCACCACCTGAGGCAGCTTTAAGCATCACTGGGTAGCCAATTTTTGTAGCTTCGCTAAGAGCGATATCTAGTGTATCTAGCGCAATTTTATTACTTTCTATTATGGGCACATTACACTTTTGTGCTACTTTTTTTGCAGTGATTTTATCACCTAGTGCGTCCATCACCTCAGGTTTAGGACCTATAAAAATGATACCGTTTTCGGCACATTTTCTAGCAAAGGTGGAGTTTTCAGACAAGAAACCGTATCCAGGGTGAATGGCATCTACATTTTTTGATTTGGCTAGATCAATAATCTGATCCATATCAAGGTAGGGCTTGAGTGGCTCATTATTCTTGCCTATTTGGTAAGACTCATCTGCTTTATTGCGATGTTGTGAGTATCTGTCTTCGTAGGTATAAATCGCAACTGTAGCGATATTAAGTTCGGTACAGGCACGCAGTACTCTAATAGCAATTTCCCCGCGATTGGCGACAAGGACTTTTTTAATTTTCATTGTATAAGATAGGTTGTTGTGTTACGAAATCGTTGTAGTAGTAGGGTACAAAAAAAGCCACTTCAATGGGAGAAGTGGCTTTGATAAAATTAAATTTTCGCGCAAGCGAACATAAACACTTTTAAGTCATTTTCAATACGTAATCTATTACACATAGTTTTAGTGACTTATTAAGATATATTATGCGTCAAAGCGATATTTTCCATGTTGCTCCACATCTGCAGCAATCTGGTTACGTAAGCCTATTACGTTAGGCTGGTTTGTGTACTTTGTAAAACGCTTAAGACCCATAAGCATCATACGTTGCTCATCACCTTCGGCAAAAGAGATAATAGCTTCTTTAGCCTTGGTCTGGATAATATCTACTGCGTTAAATAAGTATAGTTGAGTCATTGCAAGTTGCGTTGCTTGGCTCTCAAGACCTGTACGTTTGATATTCTTCTCTGTACGTAAGATTGCACTCTCAGACATATAGATTTCAATCAAGATATCTGCAGCAGCCATTAGTAATTGCTGGTGTTTCTCTAGCTCTGTTCCATATTTCTTTGCAGCAGATCCTGCTACCATTAAGAATACTTTCTTAAGACGCTTAAGAAGATCTTTCTCTTCAGATAATGTTTCAGAAAAATCTGGTGTATCAAAAGAAGGAATACCCATAAGTTCTTCACCTACAGCAGTAGCAGGCCCCATAAAGTCTACATGACCTTTCATTGCCTTCTTCACCATCATTCCTACCGCTAGCATACGGTTAATCTCGTTTGTACCTTCATAGATACGAGCGATACGAGCATCTCTCCAAGCAGATTCCATAGGAGCATCTGCACTAAAGCCCATTCCTCCAAAAACTTGGATACCTTCATCTGTTGTATTCTGTACATCTTCAGATACAGCAACTTTAAGGATAGAACACTCAATAGCATATTCCTCAACACCTTTAAGCTCTGCTTCTTGGTGTGTGTTTCCTTCTGCATGACGCATAGCGATACGATCCTCTATGTTTTTTGCAGCTCTGTATGATGCAGACTCATCTACATATACGTTTGTTGCCATGGTAGCAATCTTTTGCTTGATAGCTCCAAAGTTTATGATAGGAGTTTTAAACTGTACACGCTCCTTAGCATACGTTACTGCTTCGTTTACTACACGACGTTGTGCATCAAGACAAGCAGCTGCAAGTTTAATACGACCTACGTTAAGTGCATTCATTGCAATTTTAAATCCGTTACCACGCTCAGAAAGCATATTCTCTGCAGATACTACAGTATCGTTAAAGAATACCTGACGTGTAGAAGAAGAGTGGATACCTAATTTCTTCTCTTCGTCACCTAGTGTGATTCCGTTAGAAGGATCATTTTCTACGATAAATCCTGTAATGTTTTTATCGTCTTCTATTCTTGCGAATACGATAAAAAGGTTACAGAAACCTGCGTTTGAAATCCACATTTTCTGTCCAGAAATCTTGTAAGATTTTCCATCTTCAGAAAGTACTGCTTTTGTTTTTCCTGAGTTTGCATCAGATCCAGCACCTGGCTCTGTAAGACAGTAAGCTCCAAACCACTCACCAGTAGCAAGTTTAGGTACATATTTTTGTTTTTGCGCTTCGTTACCATACAAAGTAATTGGCATGGTACCAATTCCTGTATGTGCTCCAAAGGCAGTACTAAAAGATCCAGTTGCACCAGAGATGTAATCACAAACAAGCATTGTAGATACAAAGCCCATTCCTAATCCACCATACTCTTCTGGTACTGCAACACCTAGTAAACCAAGTTCACCAGCCGTACGCATTGTTTCCTCTGTGTATGCATAATCTTTCTTTTCAAAACGCTCCCAGTGTGCCCATAGATCACGATCTACAAACTCCTTAGTACTATCGCGCATCATTCTTTGCTCTTCGTCAAGATCTTCCATTGTGAATACATCTTCACAAGCTGTTTCTTTTACGATAAATTGTCCACCGCGTAGGATATCTTTTTTTGTTTCTTCTGTTGCCATAATTTGATATTAGATTCGAGATTTTAGACGTTAGATAGGGGGTAATCATCCTTCTAAAATCTGATCTCTATGTTTAAATTGTGTTATTCTTTATTTAATTTTTCTTTTCCCGCTTTCGCGAAAGCGAACTTTAAATAGATGAGATGCTCCTTTTAACAGAAGATCTCATCCATAATATTATTTAAGGAATTCGTAAATTCCTGCTGCTCCTTGTCCAGTACCTACACACATAGTTACCATTCCGTATTTACCTGACATATCACGCTTACGCATCTCGTCAAATAACTGTACCGAAAGTTTTCCTCCTGTACATCCTAGTGGGTGACCTAAAGCGATAGCTCCACCGTTTACGTTTATGATATTTGGATCAAGACCGAGTTCACGAATTACTGCAAGTGATTGTGATGCAAATGCCTCGTTAAGCTCGATAAGCTCAATATCATTTTGCTTAAGACCTGCTTGCTTCAATGCCTTAGGAATCGCAGCTACAGGACCTATTCCCATAATACGTGGTGGTACACCAGCCGCAGCATAGTTTACCATACGTGCGATAGGCTCGATGTTTAACTCCTTAACCATTTCCTCACTCATTACCATTACAAAGGCAGCACCATCACTCATTTGTGAAGAGTTACCTGCAGTAACACTTCCTCCAGCAGCAAATACTGCTCTAAGCTTTGCAAGCGCCTCTTTACTAGTTCCAGCACGTGGTCCTTCGTCTTTATTTACTGTGTAAGATCTAGTAGCTTTCTTACCATTTGCGTCGATATACGTTTGCTCCACATCAATAGGAACAATCTGATCTTGGAAACGATCTTCTGCCAGTGCACGTAGTGCTTTCATGTGAGAGTTGTATGCAAACTCATCTTGATCTTCACGAGATACCTTGAATTCATTTGCAACAGCCTCTGCCGTGTTACCCATTCCCCAGTAGTAATCTTCGTGCCCTGTTTTTACAATGGCATCGTAGTTTAATTCTGGTTTAAATCCTGTCATAGGTACAGAAGACATAGACTCTGCACCACCAGCGATAATACAATCGCCCATTCCTGCTTGAATCTTTGCTACTGCCATCCCGATAGTTTCTATTCCAGAAGAACAAAAACGGTTTACAGTTACACCAGGTACATCAATTACGTCAAGTCCCATTAATGAGATAAGACGTGCCATGTTAAGACCTTGCGATCCTTCTGGCATTGCATTTCCTACGATTACGTCATCTATGCGTTTTTTGTCAAATTCTGGCAGCTCCTTCATCATATACTGGATGGTTTCTGCAGCAAGCTCATCTGCTCGCTTGAATCTGAAGACACCTTTGGGAGCTTTCCCAACGGCTGTTCTATATGCTTTTACTATATATGCTGTTTTCATAATTTTTAAGATTATAGAATATGGAGAATAGAGTATAGACTTAATTATTTAGTCTATCAATAAATGCTCCTATCATTCTTTGCAATTGCTGTATACTATCTTTTAATTCTTTATAATCAGTTTCAGAAACATAGTTTTCGATTTTAGCAATCTCTAATTGTGTTTCCCATTCATAAGCAGATCCAAGACTTGTTTCTAAGTAAGACTTAAAATGCTTATCAGTAGATTTTGCAGAGCCTTCTGCGATATTTGATGGAATAGATACTGAACATCTATTCATTTGACTTGTAAGATTATAGATTTCAGACTTTGGAAAGGTTTTAGTCAACTTATAATTCTGACTAGCAAAGGTTACACCATATTGCCAAATCTTCAAGTTTCTAAAATTATGCCTAGCCATTATCTCTACAATCTTTTGTCCATTTCACAAGAGTAAGAAGTCTATATTCTATACTCTATAATCCGTATTCAGAAAAACTAGTTTCTCAACGGTTTCCCTTTCTGTAACATATGCTGGATACGCTCTAACGATTTTCTCTCTGTCGCTAGTGATAAGAACGCCTCACGCTCTAGGTCTAATAAGTACTGCTCAGAAACTCTTGTAGGTTCAGAAAGATCTCCTCCTGCCATTACATAAGCGAGTTTATTTGCGATTTTCTTATCATGCTCAGAGATGTAGTGAGAAGCTTCCATAGAATCTGTTCCTACTAAGAACATTCCTAATGCTTGCTTACCTAATACAAGTACATCATTACGTTTTACCGGTTGTGTATATCCTTGATCTGCCATCTGGCGTGCTACAGCCTTAGCTGTTGCAATCTGACGATCACGGTTTACCACTACGATATCTTTACCGTGCTTAAGAATGTTAAGGTCATACGCTTCATGAGCAGAGGTAGAGACTTTTGCCATACCAATAGTAAGGAAGTGCTCTTGTAGTACATTTAATTGTACATCACCTTTGTCAAACTTATCTGATGCTCTTAAGGCCATTTCCTTAGATCCACCACCACCAGGTATTACACCTACACCAAACTCAACGAGTCCAATATAAGATTCGGCAGCAGCTACAACGCGGTCTGCGTGAAGTGTCATCTCACATCCACCACCTAAAGTCATACCGTGAGGTGCAACAACAGTTGGAATTGCAGAGTAACGTAAACGCATACACGTATCTTGGAAATATTTTATAGCAGCGTTAAGCTCATCATATTCTTGCTCTACTGCATACATGAAAATCATTCCAATGTTTGCACCTACAGAGAAGTTAGTACCTTGATTTCCTATTACTAGTCCGTCGTAGTTTGTTTCGGCCATATCAATAGCCTTATTTAATCCTGCAAGAACATCACCACCTATAGAGTTCATCTTAGAGCGGAATTCTACATTTAAGATTCCGTTTCCTAGATCTTGTACAGATACTCCAGAGTTTGAGAATACTTCAGTTTGTTTTCTAATGTTATCAAGAATGATAAATGAATCTTGACCAGGTTTTTTTACATGCGCTTTCGCGGAAGCGGAATATACATGCGTAGCACCATCTTTTACAGAATAGAAAGTCTCGATTCCAGCAGCAGTCATATCTGTTACCCAAGAGGCAACCTCAAGACCTTCTGCTTTCATTAGTTCGATACCTTTTTCTACACCTACAGCATCCCAAATTTGGAATGGTCCGTGCTCCCAGCCGAAACCAGCTTTCATAGCATCATCTATCTTATAAAGCTCATCTGTAATTTCTGGAATACGATTTTGTACATATGCAAATAAGTGAGCAAAAGACTTGCGGTAAAATTCACCAGCCTTGTCTTTACCACCCACAAGCACTTTAAAACGATCGTATACATTATCGATAGTTTTAGTAAGCTCTAAGGTTGCAAATTTTGCTCTTTTTGCAGAGCGGTAATCCATAGTATCTAGGTCAAGCGTAAGGATTTCTTTTTGTCCTGTCGCATCAACATTCTTTTTATAGAATCCTTGACCAGTTTTTGAACCTAACCATTTATTTTCCATCATAGTGCTGATGAAACCTGGTAAGGCAAATAATTCTTTTCTTTCGTCCTTAGGGCAGTTCTCTGCAATACCGTTTGCAACATGTACAAGCGTATCAAGACCTACAACATCTACCGTACGGAAAGTAGCCGACTTAGGACGACCTATTACTGGTCCCGTAAGTTTATCTACTTCCTCAACCGTCATTCCCATTTCCTTAACGGTATGGAATAATGACATGATAGAGAAGATACCGATACGGTTACCTATAAACGCTGGAGTATCTTTTGCTACTACAGATGTTTTTCCTAAAAATTGCTCACCGTAGTTATTTAAGAAATCAAGTACACTCTGGTCTGTTTTTGGTCCAGGGATGATTTCAAATAATTTCAGGTAACGCGCAGGATTAAAGAAGTGTGTCCCACAGAAGTGCTTCTGGAAGTCTTCACTACGACCTTCAGACATAAACTGGATAGGAATACCAGATGTGTTTGAAGTAATAAGTGTACCAGGAGTTCTGTGTTTTTCTAAGTTTTCAAAAACTTGCTTTTTAATGTCAAGTCTTTCTACAACTACTTCTATAATCCAGTCTACATCCTTCACTTTTGCAATATCATCCTCAAGGTTTCCTGTGGTGATTCTACTTGCAAAAGACTGGTTGTAAATAGGAGAAGGCTTACTTTTTAAAGCAGTAGTAAGTGCATCGTTTACCATGCGGTTACGAACTACTTTATCTTCAAGTGTAAGACCTTTTGCTTGCTCTTTAGCATTGAGTTCTCTAGGTACGATGTCTAGTAAGAGTACATCTACACCGATATTTGCAAAATGACAAGCGATACCGCTTCCCATAATTCCGCTACCGATGACGGCTACTTTCTTTATTCTACGTTTTGCCATTATTTTACTAAGGTTTCTTTTTGGTTAAAAACTTTTCTATTTTGAATCAAATCATTGATGGTATCAATAACTTCATAAAAGTTGTTGATTTTTTCTTCACTTATAGTATTTCTCACAGCACCATTAAAGGTCTTTACTTTTGTTTTTGAGAAATCTCTTTTTTCTTTTCCAAATGGAGTAAGATGTATAAGAACACCGCGTCCGTCTGCTGGATTAGGTTTGCGTTCTATCAAGCCTTTTTCTTCCATAGTCTTAAGTGTACGAGATAGGGAAGTAGCTTCCATACCCATACGAGGACCTAATGCTGTAGATGGTGTTCCTTGGTCTGGATCTATACTTAATAGGGCAAAACCAACGGCCATCGTTACATCAAACTCTGCTGCTTGTTCATTATACATTTTCATTACTGCTTGCCAAGTGGCTCTCAAACAGTAGTCTATTGTTTTATCATTCATAGGGTTTTATTCCGAAATCGTTGTAAATATACAATAATTTACTATGCACGCACAGTAGTTTTTGCGAATTTTATTGATTTCTACTATTTATTTTACTTGAGTAGTTGCTAATACATTGACTGTAATATACCTCAAGTTCGTAGAATTTTTGTAAATTCTATGTTATTATATCGTCTCATGCTATTCAATACAGTCAAAATGATATTGTATAAACGCTATAACGTTAAAAGTAAGCCATTATCTTTGTCCCTTGAGCCGAACTGTTCAACACCCTAAAACGGCTCTTAAAATGTATCGCCAGTATGATAGTACCAGCAACACCAGTAAATGAGTTTAAGCGCATGAAAGCTTTGCATGGTCTAGAACTTCTAGACACAGCTCAAGAACCAGACTTTGATTACATTACTAAACTTGCTGCTTATATATGCAATACGCCTGTAGCCCTCGTCACTCTAGTAGATGAAGACAGACAGTGGTTTAAGTCTAAAGTAGGGTTTGCACCTTGTGAAACCTCACGAGATAGCTCATTCTGCGCACACGCGATTTTAACACCTAATGAGATTTTTGAGATTCCAGACGCTACAAAGGATTTGAGGTTTGTAAACAACCCACTTACTAAGGGCGACGCGCCAGTTATATTCTATGCTGGAATTCCATTGCGTACTAAGAACAAGATGGCTGTAGGATCATTATGTGTGATTGATCATAAGCCTAATAAACTTAATCAAGAACAACGAGAAGCACTCATTACCTTAGGTAAGCAGGTAGAACGTCTTTTTGAATTACGATCTGTAAATGCTAAGCTAAGAGCTGCCAAGGAGAACCTCACTAAGCATAATTCTTTACTACAAGATTTTGCAGGGACCGTATCTCACGATCTTAAAATGCCACTAGCAAATCTCATATTGACATCAGATATTTTAAAGAAAAAATATAATGACGAGATAGATGAAAAAGGTAAAAACTATTTAAGTTATCTTAAAAAGTCATCTATGTCTATGAGTAAGTATATCACTAACATTCTTACGCATTATGAGAGTACCGCTTATGATAAGGATGATGTGCATGAGTTTATGCTTAATGATATGCTTGAGGATCTTGTAGATCTTCTCAATATCAATTATGAGTGCGACGTTCATTTCCCAGAAAATAATATAGAGTTGCATTGCAATAGGTCTGCACTTGACCAGATTTTCTTAAACCTTATAGGGAACAGTCTTAAGTATAATGATAAGAAGCATACGGTAATAGATATCAAGGCCACCCAAACGTCCAAGCATTTTGAATTTTCTATAAGAGACAATGGTCGTGGTATAGAAGAGGATAAGGTAGATAGTATTTTTACATTATTTAGTACCGTAGGACATTTAGACAAAAATGGAGAACGCGGTCATGGAATTGGACTTTCTACTGTGCAGAAACTTGTAAATAACCTTGGCGGTACAATAAAAGTAAAGTCGGAGCTTGGGAAATTTACAGAGTTTATTTTTACAATAGCGAGATAGCTAAGTACGCTTTCGCGAAAGCGTAACACTTCATATCATTGGTAATTCAAGCCTATAAATTTACCGTAGGTGTCTGGCTACCAAATAGGCTTGCTGTAGGCTATAATCGTTATTATTAAGTTAATTATCACTTAGATTTACGTTAATCTCTAGTCAATCAAATTTGGACTAACCTATATTAGTCCAAACAATCAAATCAAACATTACTACATGTTGAAAATTACCCAGTTATTGCTTACAATTCTTACTATTTGTATAGCAAGTGCAATGTATGCGCAGGACCTTCCTGTTGCATCTATAAAAAAGAGTATTGAAACATTTAAAGAAAATGCTCGTGGTCCTTACAAAAAGATTGAATGGTTTTGCAAAGATGGTACACGGCGCGAAGCACGTGACCCTTGTCCAGATGACATAGGTGGTGGAGTACAACATGCTAGTTACAGTGATGATCTTATCGCACTAGGTAAAAAGCACCATATATATGTAGCAGACATTCTTGCAAATACAGATAAAGAACTTTTTTGGGATGTGGCAAACGACCATAGCCGCATTAAACAATATCAACTTGCTCGCTACTTAGGGAGTGTAGATGATGGATGGGTGCAGCGCAAATCTCAATTTTATAGAGGAGCTGTACAATCTGAAGATGAAGAAGCATGGGGTATCGACTTTTATGAGTGGCTACTGCGTAGCGATACGAGACTAAGACAGAATTACTATTTACTGCGTCAAACATTGCGAGATATACCACACGATGGTGATAGTAACATTGCACAACGTATGCGTAGCGAATCAAAAATCCTAGCCGAAGATTATCCTAAGTTTATGGATGCTCGTATTAAGATACATGGTAAACCTAGCGTGAGTGATATCCAGATGGTACAAGAATTTAGAGCAAAGCATAAAGGCAATCTTTCTGATAAATTGAAATCTCAGTTTGATGATTTAGAAAAAACAATGGCTGCTTTTTATGCACCTATTAACTTTAAGGAATTACAAGCACAAGTAAATCGTGTTTCTGTAAAAAATGAGCTCACGGAACGTATAACAAGCTTTCTTGCAAACAGCGAGCGTGACGCCTCTCCTGAGATATTAGTGCCAGAAATTGCAGACATTTTGTGCTTAATTCGCCAAGAGATAGAAACTTTAGATATAGGGAGTGATAAGCTCACTATGCTTGATCTCTCTAACGAACTTGAAGATATACTTTTAATAAAAACACAAGAATGGAAACCAGAGACACTCAAGAGTTTACTATATAAGATTCAGACGTTGGGTTATGCCGCAACGGGAACAGGACTTATAGAAATGAATGAGTGGGCAGCGGTAGAGCCTTATCTAATTGCCGATAGTTATCATAACGATAAAAGCGTAGCCCAACTGAACGATTTTCTTGCCACATCAAGAGGACTTGTAGAGTGGAGCGCCTCTCAGGTAAAAGCAAACTATCAAGAAATTGTTGATACCTATGCGCAGTTTGAACCTAAGGCATATGGCTTCATAGATGATCGTGTACGCTCGTCTGTTGCTCTTGACTTAGGAGAGAGTGTAAGTACGTTAGGAGCTTTTATAGCAAAGCATTCAGGACTTGAAAACAAGGTGATGGATATAGATGGACAATCTTCTGTACGAGGATTAAACCCAGGTTATGCATACGGTGAGCTTGTGGTTATAGAAGGATCTCCAGAAGGTGTGGAGGTTGATACGGAGAAAATTTACGTTTTTGAAAAACCACCATCAGACTTAAAGCCAGTAGCTGGTATTATGACCGTGTCAGAAGGTAATCTTGTTTCTCACGTACAATTACTAGCTAGAAATTTAGGTATTCCTAATGCTGCATTATCACAAGAAAATCTACAAGATTTGAGTAAGTATAGTGGTAAGAACGTGTTTTATGCCGTTTCAAACAAGGGAAGCGTTATCATAAAAGGCGAGGACGATATTACAGATGAGGAACGTGAGTTATTTACAAAGAAGCAACGTTCTACTAGCCAAGTGACCGTTCCTGTAGAAAAAATTCAGCTTGATAAAAAAGATATTATAAACATGCGAGATCTTGATGCAAGTGCATCTGGAAAACTTGTAGGTCCTAAGGCGGCAAATCTTGGTCAGCTTAAAAAGATGTTTCCAGAGCAGGTGGTAGAAGGTCTTGTGATTCCTTTTGGAATATTTAAAGATCACATGGACCAAAAAATGACCGATTATGATGGTTCTTACTGGGATTTTTTAAATAACGCTTTCGCGAAAGCGGAAGACATGAAAACCTCTGGCGCATCGTCAAAAGAGATAGAGACCTTCCAACTGGAAGAGTTGAAGAGGTTGCGTGATGCTATCAATTTAATGACACTTAAGCCATCATTTGTGAATAGTTTGCGAGCAGATTTCCAGAAAGTATTTAAATCACCTATCGGTAAAACGCCTGTGTTCTTACGTAGTGATACAAATATGGAAGACCTTGAAGAGTTTACAGGCGCAGGATTGAACCTGACGCTCTTTAATATCTTAGATGAGGACAAAATCTTAAAAGGAATTAAAGACGTTTGGGCTTCTCCATACACAGAGCGTAGCTTTAAATGGCGCCAGCAATATCTGAGTAATCCAGAAAATGTATTTCCATCCATTTTAATTATACCATCTGTAGATGTGGATTATAGTGGAGTGATGATTACCAAAGGAATTAATCAAGGGACAGATGAGGATCTTACAATCGCCTTTAGCCGTGGTGCAGGAGGAGCAGTAGATGGCCAAGCTGCCGAAACTAGACTTGTAACAGCAACAGGCAGCAGGTTACTTTCTCCTGCACGTCAAGCAGATTATATACGCTTACCGGCAACGGGAGGTGTGAAGAAGAACATAGCCACCTTTGATAGGCAAATACTCAACGAGAAAAACATAAATGATATACGTGCAATAGCTCAGTCTATAAGAACGCGCCTTCCAGAAATGACAGGATCTACTTATGATGGAGCTTATGATGTTGAGTTAGGATTTGAGAATGACAAATTGTGGTTATTCCAGATTAGACCTTTTGTAGAGAATAAAACGGCAAAGACTTCTGAATATTTAGAATCTATATCGCCAGTAATTAATGAAGACTTTTTAATAACCTTAGACGCACCAATAAACTAATGAAGACATTTATCACATTTACATTTATTGCATTATCCACACTTGTTGCCACGATGATTTATCCAATAGATGGATATGACAGCACTGGAATCAAAAGATTGTATCGTCTTCAAAAAATGGAGAAAGATAGCATTACTAATAAGCGTATTCCTAATGGAGCTTATTTAAAATTAAATGATATTAAGTTGAATTTGCTTTCGCGAAAGCAAGATTCTCTTGGTGCACTTCTCGTTGAAGATCCAGAATTTGCGCGCGCTATTGCAAGAATCACTCCAGGCGGAAACTACTCCCTTGCAGTTCTTGATATGAGCAATCCAGAAAACTTGAAATATGCAGCCCATAGAGAGAATGCTGGTTACCAGCCAGGAAGTGTGGGTAAAATTGCCGTACTAAACGGTTTTTTTAATGAGCTTGCAGAGACCTATCCAGATGATTTTGCACTACGTACAGGACTTATGTGTAATAAACGAGTGAAAGCACGTTACTGGGGTACAGGAGATCACCACACCATTCCAATTTATGATATTGAAAAGGATAAGCTTACAAAACGCCAAGTAGTGGCAAGTGATGAGTTTTCATTATACGAGTGGGCAGATCATATGGTGTCTGTAAGTAACAACGGAGCTGCAAGTGTATTATATAGAGAAACGATGTTACTAGACGCTTTTGGAAGAGATTATGCAGAATTAACAGAAGAAGAGTCTGAAAATTACTTTATAGAGACAGATAGAGACTCTCTTACCAGCCAAGCAAACAGAGTTGTAAATCAGCCACTAAGAGAGCTGGGGATAACAGAAGATGACTGGAGACTAGGAGGGATGTTTACAAGACCTGCTGGAAAGTATGTAGGTCGTGAAGGTGGAAGTATAGGAACTCCTAAAGGACTCATGAAGTTTCTAGTAGCCTTAGAGCAAGGAAACGTAATAGATGAAGAAAGCTCACTAGAGATGAAGCGTTTATTATATATGACAGATAGAAGAATACGTTATGCACAATCTAATAGACTTGATGATGCCGCTGTGTTTTTTAAATCTGGATCATTTTATAAATGTGATCGCAGTAAAGACCCAGGATGTAAGGATTATGCCGGAAATGTATATAACTATATGAACTCTGTAATCATTGTAGAGCAACCTAATGGAAAGAAGTACATAGTTTGCTTAATGACCAATGTGCTTAATAAAAACTCTGCTGGAGCTCACATGTATCTAGCAAGTAGTATTGATGAGGTGGTGAATCCATCCTAGTCATCACAATTAATTAATACCTTTAAAAATGCCCATTAGAACTCATCTAATGGGCATTTTTTATATTATTTGTTAGCTTTCTGAGAGCTTTTAAGACCTTGTAGAACTCTCGTTGCTAGCTTGCTTATGCCTTTGTTTCTATGTTTAGTAAAAGATTGTGTGATGGGAATGTATCTCGCATCCTCTAAGATTTCTATAAGATGTAGCATGGCGATATTCATTTGCCTGCTTCGGTTTCTTATTAAATTACGAATAGTTTGAAATTCTGACTGATCTTCTATTTCAAAGTGTGCTGTATCTGCTCCTTCTGTTTCAATAATATTGTACTCTAGCAGCGGTAAGATCTTATTCTTAAGTTTAATGTGAAGTAGGTTATCTAAAAATTCGATAGCGTTCACTTTTGCATTATCATCATCACTTTTTAAGCCTAGAAAAGCAGCTGTAATGTCGTCTTGGTTATAGCGTATGCTCAGTAAAGTAAAAATACTATTCAGACTCAAATCTACTTGTTCTCTTAAAATCATTACAATTGCCTCGCGTGCGAGTAAGATTTCTGTTTCCTTTCCGTTTATGTCTTCGCTTAGGGAAGTCGTATTTACAAGCTTTATAAAGGTTGAAAGGGCATTTATGGTGCTTTGATAATAGTTGCTTTCCGTTAGGATGTATCTTGTTATGCGTCGCTTATCTATTATTAGAGAAGGATTTTGCGTGCTTAATTTCAACAATGATTTTGAGGCATTCTTGCGTACGATAAGATTATTACTAGCTAGAAATTTATATAAAATGCGTACTGCATTCTGAGAATTAAAAGTTGCAATGACCTTAGGTAGATTTCTTTTTATGTCAAGGCTAAAAGCATCCTCACTTTCTAACTGAAGCAGGGTTTTGGTAATTTCTGGTCCGTACTGAGTTAAACTTTTTATAGCAGTCTTACGTAAGTCTTTATCCTCTAAGTATTGCAGTAGGTGTCCTACAAATAATGGATCTGTAGTGATACCTGCAGCTTGAATGGCTTTTCTAGCAACAGAACGTTGCTTGTTACTAAAATGAATAGAGATGAAATAATAAAATTCTTTCATCCCAGAGTATGCAATCGTTAGCAGTAATTCTGATGTTTCTTTTTGATTTTCTAATCCTTCGGGAGTTCCTAATCTCTCGATTTCTTTGGCAATACGATTTCTTAAGTCAAATCGCGTTGCAAGGCGATCATTAGTGCGCGCATCTTGTGCAAGACAAAGTAATGCAGCTTTTGATATTCTTTGATTAGGGTGGTTGAGGTATTCGTTAAAGACGCTGTCGTCTTCTAATTGGGTATGATGCAATAAGTATTGTAATACAGCAAGTGTGAGCGCATCATCTTCGTTAGAGAGCAGTGTTTTTACCTTAGCTAGCGCTGTTCCTTCTTTGTATATATATAATTCTTCTAAAGCTGCTTTTTTTACAGCGTTAGAAGGGTGATCGAGAAGTTTTACAATATGTGACTTAAGAGGATTGAGTTTTGTAGTAGATAACCTCGTAAGGAGCGTAAGTATTTCTTGTTCTTCACCAGTTTGTAAAATACGTCTCGCGGTAGAGATTGTTCTATCTTCTTGGAATGTCTTTTTAGAACTCTCCTTGTTGAGAAGTAAGCTCTTTAAGTTAGTTCTGAAAGAGTCAAAATAAGCATCCCTTAGTTTGTAAATTAAAATGAGCCAAACAAATAGAAAAAAGAGTGTGAGTACTGTCACAAACTTAGTATCCAGCTCCATTCCTTTTATAACAAAAATGAGCAAAAATCCTGCAAGACCTGTAGCAACACTGTCTACTACGATGTCTATAAATGATTTAGCTTGATTTTTTATTGCGTAGGGTATGGGTAAAATAGAAAGCTCGGCAGCTGCTTTGTTTATTGATTGTTTGAAGCTACCATCTAATCCTTTGATAATGATAAGTACCCAAAGCTCAGGTACCGTAAGAAATAGGAGTGATCCCAAAGCAATCCCTAATGGAAGGATGAGCATGGTTGAGGTTACCCCAAGATAACTGAGCACTCTGTTTGTGATAAACAGCTGAATTAATAGTGCAACGACATTAAATGAAGAGAACCAAAAACCCAAAAACGAAGCTAACTCATCTGAATCTGGCAATGCTCTATGCGCAAAATCACTGAATTGAAAATCTACGAGCTTAGCAACAACGACACTTACACCAATTATAGACGCGAGGTATAGTAAATGCTTTGATTTTGATATGAGTTGGTACGCATTGCGGTCTGGCGAAGTTGCTTGATGAACCTCTTTCTTTCTAGAATATACGGTAAGCGTACGAAGCCTTAAATTCCATATGTGGTGTAAAATGGGAACACATGAGAGAATAAGAATACCTGCTATGAGAATAGAAACCTTATTCCCGAACATTGCAGAAATAAGCGTTGTCAAGTATCCTCCAAAAATACCTCCAGCAATAGCACCAGCACCTATAAAACCAAATAAGCGCTTTGCTTCTCTAGCATTGTACACCATGTTTGCCAGTATCCAGAACTGTGACGTTACTACAACTGCAAAAAGCGATATGAGAACATAATAGAGATAAAGCACCCAAACTTCAAGAAATTTGAAGTGTAGCGCTATAGAGAGAATAATGAAAAATAGACAAAAAGCAGAGAGTGTGATTGTCGCAACCCTCTTAAAAGAATATTGTTTAAGCGCTTTGTTATAAAAAAACGAACTAATGATGGCTACCACGGCAACCATGAGATACCCATAGGGTAATTTTTCTGCACCTAGGGCAGAGAGGAAAAGTGCATTTACTGTAGGCTTAACAATGAGCAATACTGTAATCACCAAAAAGATGTACAGTTGCATAAAAAAAGAGATGGTGATTTCACCATCTCTTATATCAAAGGCTTTTTTATAAAGTCTTTTTATCATTAATTATGTTTGGATTGTGAGACACTCTAGTTGAATGCTAAAGCTCGTGATTTTTTCATTGCTTTTTCTAAAGGAATTACTAAATCTCTAACAATCTGCTCTCCTTGAGAATCATCTATAAGAGCAACCAAAATATATTTACGCTCAGGTCCCCATACTAACACAGAATCTGAGTGCCAGTTTTTCCATGATCCGGACTTTCTATAGATGTCAGCTTTTGGAGCAATTTTATCCAGTGTATTTACAAACTTGTGGTGTAATGCAGGATCTTTCATGATTTTAAGCATTTCTAAAGATCTTGCTGGGTTGATAAGATTTCCCATCGCAAGTTGGTAATAGAAGCTACATACTTGTCTTGCAGTCGCAGCATGGCTAAGACCTTTCATAGGTTCTGGATGGCGTCTCCCGCCTGCAGCATATCTTTTTCCTACCCATAAACCACCACCTACTTCTTCATCATAAAGTTTAAGCTGATCGCTACGTAGTACTTGTTCTATTTTTTCATAACCTACACGGTCTATCATACGTGTAGATGCAGCATTATTTGATTTACTAATCATAAGATGCATATCCTTGCGCACTTCTTTAGAATCTTTAAGCTCGCCATTTTCTATAGCATCCATAGCTGCAAGTAAAATTGCAATTTTAGGTAGACTAGCTGCATACATCATAAACTCATCGTTTAATCCTGCATATTCTATTCTATCTACATTACTCATATCTACAATACCTATAGACATTTTATTTGCTTTGACCATGCTCTTCCATTTAGGATTCTTTGCTATTTCTTGAGAAAGTAGTTCTTGAAGAATAGGACTAGAGTGTGTCTCTAGTGGAGCGACATCACTTACCGCTAGTGGAAGATTTTGTGCCGTCATCACTGAGGCAAGGAAGGAGCACATAAAAAGCGCAATGTATTTCATAAATATATGTTTTTTTAAAGGTTTCTTATAGTATACAAAAAGGCTGCCAAAGATAGCAACCTTTACTGTTAAAACGATGATAACGTTCTATAATCAACTATAGTATTTACTGTATTCTTAAAGTTATTATAAAATTGGGTGTTATACTCGTGAAGCTATTTAGAACCCTACCGCAGTATCATCTCCACGTCTATCTGCGCCACCTTCTAATGTGCCGTCAGGAAGCACTAAAATACCGTCTACTTTTCCGATAACTGGAGA
Source organism: Dokdonia sp. R78006 (assembly GCF_042466145.1). Taxonomy (NCBI): domain Bacteria; kingdom Pseudomonadati; phylum Bacteroidota; class Flavobacteriia; order Flavobacteriales; family Flavobacteriaceae; genus Dokdonia; species Dokdonia sp. R78006. Next base: position 2,685,831 of record NZ_JAXHBU010000001.1, read on the forward strand.
TTGTTCTTCATTTGTGTTGTATCCTTTTTCTTGTAATCCTTTTATAGTTTCAGCATCAAAACTATTTGGTTCAAATAATACAACATCTGGTAACCACTGATGGTGAAAGCGTGGTGCATTTACCGCTTCTTGCATAGTCATTCCATATTCATGAACGTTAAGAACCGTTTGTAATACAGAAGTAATTATTGTTGATCCTCCCGGAGTTCCTACGGTCATCCAGAATTCTCCATCTTTTTCTACTAGTGTAGGAGTCATACTTGATAGCATACGCTTCCCTGGTTCAATCTTATTTGCCTCGGCACCTATGAGGCCAAACATATTAGGAACTCCAGGTTTGCTAGAAAAATCATCCATTTCATTATTTAAAAAGAAACCTATCTCGTCTACATATAATTTTGATCCATAAGCACCGTTAAGCGTGGTTGTCACAGCAATTGCATTACCGTACTGATCTATAGCACTGTAGTGCGTGGTTTCCATACTTTCATAGCCTGGTAACTTCCCATGGCTCATGTCACTTGACTTTGTGGCAATATCCCAAGAAAAAGTATCCATTCTATTTTTTGCATACTCGTCAGACAGTAATGTTTCCAGCGGAATTTCAACAAAGTCTGGATCTCCTAGATAAAAGCTACGATCTGCATAGGCTCGTCGCTCGGCTTCGGTAAGTAGCTGTATGCTCTCTAACGTATTATGTCCATATTGTGAGATGTCATATGGTTCAATCATTTGCATGATTTCAGATAAGCATACACCACCAGAACTGGGAGGACTCATGGAGATAATTCTTAAGTTATCATATTCAAAAGTTACGGGAGTACGCCATTTTGCTTCGTAAGCAGCAAGATCTTCCATCGTTATAATTCCACCTTTTGATTGTAGGTAGTTCACTAGCTTCTGTCCAGTTTCTCCTTTGTAAAATTCATCTTTACCATTTGCGACAATACGCTCTAGTGTTTTTGCAAGAGCTTCATTTTTGAGAGTAGACATTTTCGCGAAAGCGTTTGCATATAAAATACTATCTCCATTAAGCTCGATAAACTTCTCGCGCAATGCGTCAAATCGTTTTGCTTGACTCTCAGTTACCACATATCCATTACGAGCAAGATCAATGACCGGTTGTAAAATTTGAGACATAGGTAAAGAACCAAACTTCTCGTGTACGGCAAACATACCCGCAAGACCTCCAGGAACACCCACAGCAAGGCTTCCCTCTGTGCTTAGGTTAGGAATTACATTACCATCTTCATCAAGGTACATATCGTGCGTAGCGGCTGCGGGAGCCATCTCTCTATAATCAAGTGCGCCTATCTCGCCATCCTTAGTACGATATACTAGAAAACCACCACCACCTAGACTTCCTGCAAAAGGATATGCCACGTTAAGCGCCATATCTGTTGCAATCATGGCGTCAAAAACATTACCGCCTTGCTCCATAATTTCTGATCCTATGCGTGAGGCTTCTTCTCGAGCAGAAACTACCATTGCTTTTTGTGCAATTAATCCATGTATGGGCTCAGGAGTAGACGTTTCTGTCTTGCACGTTATAAATAAGATAGGAGAGAGGAGTAATAGTATTTTTTTCATGTGGTTGTATTTTCTAACGTAAATATATCAAACTTATAGTTCTTTGAGTTTTAATGCAACAAATGCCTGTAGCTCCTCAAAAAACCGTGTAAATTCATCTTCAAAGGCCTCATAATGTTCTGCTAGGTCTTCTATAGCCTTATCCATCGCTACGCGGCGTTTTGTGCGTATATTCATATTATAGAGCACTGTGCCTATTCCTTCCATAGTCGCATAACTAAGTAACCAGTTTTGTTCCATCATCGGAATCATCATTTTCTGAATTCGGCTCGTGAGCAGATGGTGATTATCCTCAAGTAATTGATAAAAATCTGCGATGTATATGTCTAAAGGCGTGTCGTGATAGTTCTTCCAGTTTTTGGCAAGAAAGTGATCGTATAGAATATCTACTATCACACCAGAGTAATGTCCATATTTCTCATGAAGCCGCTTTGTACTTTGTTTTACAATAGGGTGACTGTCTGTATAACTATCTATCCAGCGGTGTATTAAAATCCCTTTCTGGATATCATCTGAGTATTTGAGGTACTTTTTACCCTTAATACCATCTGCCATAAAGTTTCCTATGGTTTCTTGTGGTAATCCGTCTGTAAGGTAAATGTGTGCAAGGAAGTTCATATAGAGAACAAGATAGTCGTTGCAAGTTGTATTATCAATGGTAATGGGGCAAATAATACTTAAAAAATCAATGTTGCGATAGTTACGCTTTCGCGAAAGCAAAAAAACTTAAACATAATTTAAATTGCGTCATAAGTGCTATCGAGTTCAATTCTTTACTTTTGCGTCATCAATCAACTAACACCTAATCTCAGAATATCATAATTTATGACACTAATAAAATCCATTTCAGGAATACGCGGAACCATAGGAGGACGCACAGGAGATAACTTAACACCAGTAGATGCGGTTAAATTTGCTGCAGCATATGGGGCCTGGCTCAAGAATGACCGTAACAAAGAAACCTATAGAGTAGTAGTAGGGCGTGATGCTCGTATCTCTGGATCAATGATACAAGAACTTGTGATGAACACCTTAATAGGTATGGGGATTCATATTATAGATTTAGGACTTTCTACCACGCCTACCGTAGAAATCGCCGTACCTATGGAACATGCAGACGGTGGAATCATACTCACGGCTTCTCACAATCCAAAACAGTGGAATGCTTTAAAGTTATTAAATAGCAAAGGAGAATTCTTAAACGGAGTAGAGGGAGAGAAGATCCTTAAGTATGCAGAAAATGAAGACTTCACTTTTGCTGAAGTAGATGATCTAGGTGCTATCACAAAAAATGATGCTTACATCGATTTGCATATTGAAGAAGTAAAGGCGCTAGAACTTGTAGATGTAGATGCTATTAAGGCTGCCAAATTTAAAGTCGTAGTAGATGGTGTAAACTCTACCGGAGGTATCGCAATACCAAGACTTCTAGAAGAATTAGGAGTAGAGGCAGTAAAATTATATTGTACACCTAATGGAGAATTCCCTCACAACCCTGAGCCACTAAAAGAACACCTAGGTGATATCTGTAAAATGGTAGTAGATGAGCGTGCAGATTTTGGTGTCGTAGTAGATCCAGATGTAGACCGTCTTGCTTTTATAGATGAGAAGGGTGAAATGTTTGGAGAAGAGTATACGCTTGTTGCTTGTGCAGATTACGTGCTAGGAGAGACTAAAGGAAATACGGTTTCAAATTTATCTTCTTCTCGTGCATTACGTGATATTACAAGAAAACATGGCGGAGAATACTTTGCAAGTGCTGTAGGAGAGGTAAACGTAGTGCAAACTATGAAAGACCAACACGCTGTAATAGGAGGAGAAGGAAACGGCGGAATCATCTATCCAGCATCGCATTACGGTCGTGATAGCTTAGTGGGAACTGCATTGTTTTTAACACACCTTGCGAAGCTTAAAATTACCGTGAGCGAACTTAAAGCTAGTTATCCTCCATATTTTATGAGTAAGCAAAAAATCCAGCTTACTCCAGAGCTTGATGTAGATGCTTTACTAGAAAAAATGGCTGCAAAATATGCAAATGAAGATGTATCAACGGTAGACGGTGTAAAAGTAGATTTTGAAAACCACTGGGTACATTTACGTAAATCAAATACAGAACCTATTATCCGTATCTATACAGAAGCAAGCACACAAGAAAACGCAGATCAAATCGCAAATGATATGATTGCTACTATAAAGGAGGTTGCAGGTATTTAATTGTTTATAATAACAATATTATAAAATTGTATTCGTCTCCACAAAATTCTTATTATTATGATTAATTATCGCATATTATTTTATCTAGTATTTTTTTTAAGTGCTGTAAATGTTTATTCACAAAGTACTATTCCACCTAAAGGAGAAAGAAGACAAGCGATTAGGCTCATTACTAAGGAGGACTTGTCAAAATTTAGAATAGATACTGAGGAATCTGAAAACGAAGTATTAGATTTTAAATTACGAGTAGACAAGCGTCCATCAATTCTTGTAAAAGGGAATAAAATCGATGGAAGAGGTTTGTCTCTTATTCAAAAAACATCTCGTGGATCAAAGATCATCGTATATGATATAAGACGAAAAATTGTCGACTCATTAAAAGTTGGAACCTATGAATTTGTTGTAAGAGAATAAAATTTATGTTCATACAATTTTAAAAAGGAGCGCCACGGCGCTCCTTTTTTGTAGACTTTTTTAATAAATTTACATCCTAAAGTTTTGATTATGAAAACATTAAATCCTATTAAGTCTAGTGGTAAACTAGAGAATTACTTTTCACGCTTTCGCGAAAACATTGTAGGTGTGGATCAATACTTTACTTCACCTTATGGCACGCAGCGATTACTATATACAGATTGGACAGCCTCTGGGAGACTGTATGGACCTATAGAAGATAAAATGACACGTGATTTTGGTCCCTATGTGGCAAATACACATACGGAGACAACCGTTTCAGGGACTGCCATGACAATGAGTTACCATAAAGCTAAGGATATCATTAAAGAGCATGTACATGCAGATCAAGATGATGTTCTCATAGTAGGAGGTAACGGGATGACGGGAATGATCAATAAATTCCAACGAATACTAGGATTAAAAGTTCCTGAGAATATAAAAAAGTTTGTAACCGTACCAGAGGAGATAAAACCTATTGTTTTTATCTCTCATATGGAGCATCATAGTAATCAAACTACGTGGCTAGAAACTACAGCAAAGGTTGTAGTAGTGCCCGCAAAGGAGGATGGGCTTTTTTGTATAGAGATGTTTGAAAACGAACTTCTCAAATATGAGAATCACCCGTTTAAAATAGCATCTATAACAGCGTGTAGCAATGTAACAGGTATCCAAACTCCGTATCATGATGTAGCAAGATTAATGCACGCACATGGCGGATTGTGTTTTGTAGATTTTGCTTGCAGCGCGCCCTATGTTAACATAGATATGCATCCAGCAAATCCCGAAGAACGCCTAGATGCGATTTTCTTTTCGCCACACAAATTTTTAGGAGGCCCAGGATCTTCAGGTGTATTGATTTTTAATAAAGGATTATATAAAAACGTGGTACCAGATAACCCAGGCGGAGGTACCGTTTCTTGGACAAATCCTTGGGGAGAGCACAAGTATATTGATAATATAGAAGAGCGTGAAGATGGAGGTACTCCAGGGTTTTTACAAACCATACGCACCGCATTATCCATAAAACTTAAAGAAGAGATGGGCGTTGGTAATATTATAAATCGTGAGCACGAGCTCATAGATATTATCTGGAAAGAACTCAATGAGGTACCAGACATTAATATTCTAGCGAGTAACCATACAGATAGGTTAGGGGTGATTTCATTTTATATTGATGATTTACACTTTAACCTTGCCGTAAAAATGCTTAATGATCGTTTTGGAGTACAAACGCGCGGTGGTTGTAGCTGTGCAGGCACCTATGGTCATTATTTACTCAACGTAGATCAAAAAACGTCTAACTCACTTACCTGCGAGATCGACGCTGGTAATTTAATTCACAAACCAGGTTGGATTAGAATGTCTATACATCCTACACTCACTAACGAAGAGGTTTTATATGCTTGTAGTGCCATTAAAGAACTAGCATTAAAGCATAAAGAATGGTCAGAAGATTATCGTTATCAGACGCACTCTAATGAATATTTACATAAGGATGATGCTGCTACGTCAAAGAGTAGGAGCGAAGCGATAGACCAGTGGTTTGAGTTTTAAGAAACTTAGGCCTTCTTTATTTTTGAAAGTATTTCTTCCTTTTTACCTAGAAGTTTAAAACGCTTATGTGTCCATAAGTAGTATTCTGGACGTGCAAGAATTTGTTTTTCTAGCGCTTTCGCGAAAGCGTTAGTAACCTCACCATCATCAGTTGTTGAAGCATCTGGAGATAGTAACTCAAATGTGCCTCTATAGTGACCTCTGCTTATTTTTTCTGTCCCAAAATATATCACGGGTAGAGAAAATTCTTTGGCAATACGTTCAACACCAGTAAAAAAAGGAAGCTCATGACCTAAAAATTGAGTCCAATAATGTGCTTTATGATACCTAGGTGTTTGATCTGCGACAAAACCATAAGTGCCTACCTTATTATCATTTTCTAGTCGTTGTATGTAGCGCACAGTTTCTTTTGAGTCAATCATAAAGGTATTCCATCGTCCTCTTATTTTTCTAATAAGGTCGTCAAATTGCTTATGCTTAATTTTTTTATACACAGCATAACCAGGATTCTCCATAGAAAGTTGTAGCGCAAAAATCCACTCATAACTAGCATAATGTCCCATCATGAGGCAAGTACTCAAACCATCTTTATCATATTGAGTAATGAGTTCCTTGTTTGTAAACTGGTAACGCTTTAAGAGATCGTCTTTCTTAATATTCATAGACTTGATCATTTCTAGAAACATGTCGCAAAAATGGCTGTAAAACTCTTTTTCAATAGTCTTAAGCTCATCACTAGACTTGTTTGGGAAAGTAAGTCTTAAGTTATATCTCACCGTTTTCTTACGGTAACCTATGACATGATAAACAAGAAAGTAACAACAATCTGAAACGATGTATAAAGCTCTAAAAGGAAGTACAGAGAGTAACCATAAAAGGGGATAGAATAACCAGAAAACGACTACTTTCATTCAGATTTTGTTAAGAAATTGATAGCACAAATATAGCTATCTTTACAAGTAAAACTTAGTATTTATGGCGGATTTACATCCAGTTACAATTGCAATTATCTTAGCAAATGTTTTATTCTCTATGAGTGGTTTTAATAACTACTCTATGTTTGAAAAATACAAATTTAATATAGGTGCTATACGAAGAGGAGAGCAGGTGCGTATGGTATCTTCTGCCTTTTTACATGCAAACACGCAGCACTTATTATTTAATATGCTCACGTTATATTTCTTTGCAAATGCTGTGATCTATACCATAGGTGTACCTAAGTTTTTAATGGTATATCTATCCAGTTTACTCTTAGGTAATATTCTGTCTTATTTTCTACATAAAGATGAATATCATTACTCGGCAGTAGGAGCTAGTGGAGCAGTAATGGGTGTTGTGTACGCTGGTATTCTACTTAACCCAGGACTAGAAATTTACTTTTTACCGGGTTGGGTATTCGGAGTAGGGTATATGATTTATTCCATTTATGGTATGGTAAAGCGCAATGATAATATAGGGCATGATGCCCATTTTGGTGGTGCTATTGCGGGTTATGCAATCGCGCTCATTTCGGTTCCAGAGCTCCTAGAAGTAAGATTACCTATTGTGCTTGCGCTTGCAGCACCCATTCTTGTTTTCTTTGTCTTATTTAAAATGGGAAAGATTTAAGAAACTATGGTATCAACTTTGTTATCTTAATTGTCTTAAACAAACAAATATGAAATATCTAACAGCAATATTATTATTTATGGTAATGAGTCTAACTGCACAAACTGATACTATGGAACCACTTGTAAATGTCACAGGAGAAGGAATAGTAAAAGTAATTCCAGACGGCGTGGCGATAAAAGTTCGCGTAGAAACTCAAGGAAAGGAAGCGCAACAAGTAAAGGCAGAAAATGATCAATCTATAGACAAGGTGATTAAGTTTTTACGTTCTCAAGGAATTGACAATAAGTATGTACAAACAGAATACATTAATCTTAATAAAAATTACGATTATAACAGCAAGACGTATAATTACAACGCAAACCAAACGCTCACTATACAGCTCAAAGAATTAAGAATGTATGAGGGTGTAATGACTGGACTTCTTAATTCTGGTATTAATCGTATTGATAATGTACGATTCACATCGTCTAGGATGGATGCTTTAAAGGCAGACGCTCGTATAGCAGCGATAAAGGATGCAAAAGAAAAAGCAACAGCATATGCAGAAGCGCTCGGACAGACTATAGGTAAGGCGGTACAAATAAGTGAGCAAGGCACTTCTTCACCACAGCCACCTATGTATAAAGCAAGAATGATGTCTATGGAAATGGACAACTCAGGAGGAGAAACAATTGCACCTGGTGAGCTTATTATCACAACTAAAATAGCGGTGAGCTTTAAATTAAACTAAGCTTAACTATTCTTAACGACGTGTTAACCATATCATCTAGGGTAGCTCAGTATCTTTAGTATATGAAAAAGTTAGATGAAAACAAAAATAAGTCAGAGCGAGAAAAAGAAATAGAAGCACGCATCGTTAGAGATAATCCCAACCCTATATCCATAGGAAATGGTGTACATCGAGAAGAATCAGATTTAGCTAAGAAAGAGGCTAATGATGAGGCGATATTACGAGCTAAGAACGAACAATAGTAAAAGGTATTTATAGAAAAAGGCAAAGAATGTATATTCTTTGCCTTTTTTATTTTCTAGATTTTAAGATAACGCTTTCGCGAAAGCGTAACTAAAATATTATCTATTTCTAGAACTTCTTAAATCTTTAAATTTTGGTTCGGCATCTTTTTCTGCCTGTGTTTTCTCAGAATCTGCTACAAGTACATAGATTTCTTTCATTTCTTCTTCTGTTATATAGCGCCATTTTCCCTCCTCCACGTCTAGTGAAACATTCATAATCCTGTTACGCTTTAAACGTGTAACTTCGTAATCAAGTGCTTCACACATGCGGCGTATCTGGCGATTGAGCCCTTGAGTAAGAATGATTTTAAAAGAAAATCTACTTAACTGTTCTACGTGACAGGTACGTGTTACGGTATCAAGTATAGGAACGCCATTCCCCATTTGTTGAATAAAAGAAGGTGTAATAGGTCTATCTACCCACACTTCGTATTCTTTCTCGTGATTGTTACGAGCGCGTAAAATTTTATTTACAATATCTCCGTCATTAGTTAAAAAGATAAGACCTTCAGAAGGTTTATCTAGTCTTCCTATAGGAAATATACGACTAGGATAATTAATGTAATCAATGATATTATCCTTTTCTACACGTGTATCTGTCGTGCAAACGATACCTACAGGCTTGTTAAAGGCGATATAAACAGGCTTTTCTGTAGGAGCAGAGATAAGTTCGCCATTTACATGGACCTCGTCACCTTGCGAGATCTTTGTTCCCATCTCTGGAATTCTACCATTTATGGTTACTCTTCCTTGCTCAATCAATTTATCTGCAGCACGGCGGGAGCAGTAGCCCACTTCACTTAAATATTTATTTATGCGTGTTTGTTTTCTTTCTTCCATAGAGCTACAAAAGTACTATATAATTGGACAAAAAAAATGCCAGTCGTAAGACTGGCATTGCAAGTTCATAAAAGTGAACTAAAAAGTTATATGTGCTTAGTCAATTACTCTGACGTTTACTGCATTTAATCCTTTTTTACCTTCTTTTAATTCAAACTCAACAGCGTCACCTTCTCTTACCTCGTCGATAAGTCCTGTTACGTGTACGAAGTGCTCTTGGTTTGCTTCTTCTTCATTGATAAATCCAAAACCTTTAGTGTCGTTGAAGAATTTTACTGTTCCTTTGTGCATTGTAATAATTTAAATATGTTAAGTTGCAAATTTACAGTTATTTAATACAGAAACTATTAATTGTAGTTAATTGTTTTAAAATAGTTTTTTATACGCTTTCGCGAAAGCTAAAACCCTTGTAATCGCCATTATATAGCGCTTTGACTAACTAAAAGTTGTATGAAAAAAGTCGCTATTTACTGAAATTAGGTCTCGTATATGATAAAGATTGTCTGTCTAATCTCGTAACTTGCGCTCAAAACCGACAAGTATGGCTCTTACAAACAACGATATCTTTAAAAAATTACGAGTAGCACTTCAATTGCGTGATGATGAAATCATTGAAATCTGTAAACTCGTAGAATTTCAAGTATCTAAGAGCGAACTAGGAGCTATTTTTAGAAATCCTGACCATCCTAAGTTTATGGAGTGTGGCGATCAGTTTTTACGTAATTTCTTAAATGGTCTTGTGATTCATAAGCGTGGACCGATGCCGCCTAAGAAGAAGTAATTATTCTTCATTCTAGCTATGTAAAACGTTTACCTATTATAGCTCTAGCATTTGTCTAAAGTGTTTTTTATAAGTTCTTAGAGCATTATTTGAGAATGTTAAGTGCTATAGTAAAGCGGCATAAATTTGTTTTTTTACCAAATGCTTTAAAATTTAAAAGCACCAATGGCTACAAGGTTGTAGAACAACGAATTATATAGTCGCTCGTCGAAATTTTAACATTAATAGCATTGCAATTACTAACTTGGCTCTATAATGAGTTAGTTTATGCGTTTACTGTTTTATATTGCTTTTTGCCTTTTAGGTAATACGGTACTTTCACAAGTTGGAATAGGTACCGCAGACCCTCAAAATGACTTACACATTAATGGAGGTTTGCGCATAGATGATAGCCCGTTGGGATCAGATGATGATGCTAGGAGTAGATTGCTAGCTAGAGATGCAAACGGAGATATCGTAACTGTACAATCAAGTCAGATAGTTGAGAGTGTTGCAGTCCCTCAACTTGCTTATCAAGCAAAATTTGGGGTTACCACTTCTAGTATTTTTGAAACATGTTCTCCATGTAATTCAAATGACAGTCGTAGGATTGAATTTGTTGATCCAGTAGTAAACATTAATAACACTTCACTAGTAACTTTAATAGATCCAAGTGCAACAGACGGCGATGAATATTTTCAAATAGAAGCCGACGGATTCTATAGATTTGAGATTAACACTAACATTACTTTAAGTGGCTCGACAGACTTTTTAATAAATTTACAGCTTGATAACGATAAAGCGACACTACCTGATGAAACAGATAGTTTTAGAGTTTTTGGAGGAGTACCCAGAGGAAACGTGACTGCTGCTCTTTCTTTGCCAATTTATGCTACAGATGTGCGATTTTATAACGCTGGAGATCGTATTACATTAAGTCTATCTATGGCCTATGTAAGCACATCAGGGGGACGAGAGGTGTCTAGTTTAAAACCTATAGGGACTTCATATATAGGTCAGGTGATTATAACAAAATACTAGAATTAAATTTTACTTGTTTTTATAACAACGAGATCACTGTTTTCAAGCGTTGTAAAAAATAAGTAAACGTCACCTCCATCTTTAATCTTAAGCTTCTTGCGTATATCTTCTACCTTCATAGGGAAATTACGGGTGGTGATATTTGCCTTATTGATTTGCAGCTCTTTTGCAACTTTCTTTGAGTAGGGCAGTACCTCTAATATTTCAAAGCGTCTTCCAGCAAATTCTTTTAACTCTGCCGATGTGTAGAGATGTGAGTGCTCATGAAGTTTATCTACTTTAAAATGATCACAAATCCAATGAAAAGCTCCGCTTTTCATAAGTGCAGCATTGGGCTCATATAGATATGTTTGAGGCGCTGCATATGTGGGAGTAGACTCAAAAATTGCAGTATAATCAAATTCAAGTATAGGATCTTCTGAGTCTAAATTAACAACGGTAACTTGAGGAATACTCATTTTTTTAGACGATAGCTTCCACAGTATTTCTTTTACCTCGTTTTTAAGTGCAACAATATGAATTTCGGCAACATGTTGTAGTTCTTCTAGTCCTGCAGATATATCTAATAATGGCGCAGTTTTAATCCATAAGCTATCACACTTAGATAGTAATAGATTTTTATATAAAGGAACATTAGGTAGGCAGTCTTTAAGCATAAATACTTTTCCCTTTGCGTCTGTACGTCTTCCAGGGTCTAAGAAAATGGTATCGAACTTCTGCTCAGTTTTAGAAAAGAATTCTATGGAATCACCTACTATAAAATCAATATTAGATTGCTGTAGTGTTTGCGCATTATTTTTCGCGAAAGCGGAAAGCTCACCATTCATTTCAATATGCGTAACATGCTTTACTATTTGAGCAAAGTAAAATGCATCAATACCAAACCCACCAGTTCCATCAACAATATGGTTACCTTCCATAAGACTCGCTTTGTAACGAGCTGTAGCTTGTGAAGAGGTTTGCTCTAGGTTAAGTTTAGGTGGAAATAAAATCCCATCTGTTTCATGCCACAGCGGTAATTTACCCTTTGCTTTACGTTTGCCTTCTAGCTGTTGCGCTAGTTCTTGAACGCTTATTTCTTTGAACGGACTACCTTTGAGAATGAATGAGTGTAGTGGTGTTTGCTCATGAAGCTTCAAATAATCAAGCACTTCTGGCTTTAAAAGCATAGTGTTCATTACAAATCTTGTGTAAGTTTTTGAACAATTTTGTATTCACTTAAAAATTCCTTAGAAATCACTTTAAGTGCAGTATATACAGGTACGGCAAGAATCATCCCGAATACCCCAAATAGTAATCCTGCAATAATGATTGCAAGAAATATCTCTAGGGGATGTGATTTTACACTATTTCCAAAAACGAATGGTTGTATGATAAAATTATCTACCATTTGTGCAGCTCCATAGCATATAAAAATCCAAAACAACTTAGGTAATATCACAGTTCTAAAATCCATATTGATATTACTGGATGTCACAAGTAATAACATGACACCTCCACCTACCAGCGGACCGATATAAGGAACTAGGTTCAATACCGCACAAAATAATGCAATTGCAAGTGCATTGTCTATCCCAAAGGAAAGCAAGATAATCGCATAAAGTACAAACATGGTAAACACCTGTATGATGAGTCCTATGAAATAGCGAGATAGCAAGTACTTTATCTTTTCAAAAACACGTAAAAATTTACCCTCATTACCTCTCCTGGCAAATACTAACAAGCTGTTTACAAGAAGTCTATTGTCTTTTAAGAAGAAGAATGTGATAAAAATAATAGCAAAAATCCCTATTCCTGCAGCTCCTAGATTTCCTATAATACTATTTAAAAACGTTGGTATAATCCCAAAATCAAAGTTCTTTACAAAGTCGGCTTGTTGTACACCTTGTATGATGGTCATTTTATTAATACCAAAGTAGGCGGCAATCTCTCCGTACAATCGATTAATATTCACCTTGACATCATCAAAATTAATCTGACTAAGATGCTGACTCTGATCAATCACCACTGGTATAAACAAGGCGAGCACTCCCATAATAATCATGATGAGTAGGAGAATAGTTACTACGGATGCCCAAGTGGGGCTAAATTTAAGTGAATACCGTAAAAACTTCACAATAGGTCTTCCTACTAGTGACAACACCGCAGCTACGGCAAGATAAACGATTACACTTTGAATGGTATAGAGCAACCATAGTACCATGAGAACGCCTACTACAACGCCTATTGCTCGTAATATACCTATGCTTATTATTTTTGCTTTGAGTGGTTTCATTTGAGGCTGCAAGATACTATAATTATGACCTTGTAAGTTCATAAAGTGCAATACCTGTAGCTTGTGCTACATTCATACTACTATTAATACCATACATCGTAATATGCGCTATGTTATTGCATTGCTCCAGTGTTTCGTCCGTAATTCCTATGCTTTCTGCACCTATTATTAGAGCAACTTTATCTAATCTAGAAAAATCTATTGTGCTCATAGGTTTACTATTTGATGTGATTTCTAGGGCAATACTAGTAAAGGAAAGGTCATGTAGTTCTTGTAATGTATTTTTTATAGTATCGCTTGCGCGAAAAGGTATTGTCTTTTCTGTATTTCTAGCTGTTTTACGTAAACGGCTACTTCTTGTATCTGGTTGATTTCCGCAGAAAATAATTTCTTTTACACCAAAGGCATCTGCTAGCCTAAAAATACTTCCAGCATTAGCAGGACTTGTCATATGCTCACAGACGAGGATAATCTCTTTATTGTGAGTGGACGGTTTATGATGATTATGGGCGAGTTGCACAGTATAGGGAATTAGGATTGTAGCCGACTATTTATCGTCTACCATTACTTTATTAAAATTATTCGCTTGTTGACTAGCATATGAAAATGCAAGAATAGGAATACTAAATGTTAGGGTTGCTATCCAGCCAAGATTCCATAAAAATATAGTCGATATTATACCTAATAATAAACCTATTGAAACTATTTTTATATCGGGTTTTGCGTGAACTCGATTAACTCTTCTTTTAACTTGGGTTCCACAATGATTACATCTGTCATTTATATGATTGCCGCGTTCTTCTTGTAATTCAAAACGATTGCTAGCTTTAGTATTAAAGCTATTTTCTTTTTTACATGAACTACAGTAATAGTATAATTTCAAAGGTCTAGATTTTTAAAAGGAATATAAATTAGTTCTCAAAAGCATACTTAACAATATTGGCACCCATTTGTAGTGCCTTCTCGCGTACGCTTTCTGGGTCTCCATGTACTTCTGGATCTTCCCAGCCGTCACCCAAGTCTGATTCTGTAGTGAAAAGCACAACGAGTCTATCTTCATAAAAAAGTCCTAGCGCCTGTGGTCGTTTGCCATCATGCTCGTGGATTTTAGGTAGCCCTTTAGGGAATCTATATGCGCTAGAAAATATAGGATGAGTAGCGGCAAGTTCTGTAAGTTCTTGCTCTGGGAATATTTTTTTAAGTTCCTTAGGCAAGTACTCAGCCATTCCATAGTTATCATCGATGTGCAAGAAACCACCACTTATAAGGTAATTGCGCATGTTTTCTACATCATTATCTGTAAAAAGAACATTTCCATGTCCAGTCATATGCAATAGCGGATATTGGAATATGTCTGTACTACCAGCATCTACAGATACAGGAGTAGAATTCATCTTCGTATTGATGTTTTTATTACAAAAAGTAATGAGATTAGGTAAAGCTGTTGGGTTACTATACCAGTCTCCACCTCCTTTATACTTGAGCACTGCTAGATTTTGCGCTTTCGCGAAAGCGAACATAAATAACATGATAACAAGTGCGAGAATACTACGCTTCATAGAGTTTTTCATAAAAAATAAAAATAGTGAATACCAAAATGATGGAAGTCCTAATTAACAAGAAAGTTAAACAAGAAAGCTAAAGTCCTCTTAATTAGTGTTATTCAAATGATTTTGTAGGAATTTAAGCACAAATACCTTGTAATTCGTCAAATGAGTATATAAATTTACTCCTGTAAAGTTGTAACAATTTTATCTTGCTGCGACTTACATACTAACAATAACTTTAAAATCTAATATGAAAAAGAAAATGTATGCTTTAGCAGCTCTTTTGTTAAGTGGCGTTGCCCTTAATGCTCAAGAGGTTAGCTTTGAAGAGTATGATCTTGACAATGGAATGCACGTTATTCTTCACCAGGATAATGGCGCTCCAGTAGTAACAACATCTGTAATGTATCACGTAGGTGCAAAAGATGAAGATCCAAGTAAAACTGGTTTTGCTCACTTTTTTGAACACTTACTTTTTGAGGGTACAGAAAATATTGAACGTGGCGAGTGGTTTAAGGTAGTTTCTTCAAATGGAGGACAAAACAATGCAAACACGACACAAGACAGAACGTATTATTACGAAGTGTTTCCTTCTAACAACCTAGAATTAGGTCTATGGATGGAATCTGAGCGTTTATTACACCCAATCATCAATCAAATAGGCGTAGATACTCAAAAGGAAGTAGTGCAAGAAGAAAAACGTTTACGAGTGGACAATCAGCCATACGGACGTTTTCAAGAAGTAATAGGGAAGATGCTTTTTAAGAAGCACCCATACCGCTGGACAACAATAGGATCTCTTGATCACCTTGCTAGTGCAACACTAGAAGATTTTCAAAAATTTAGCGATACCTATTATGTGCCAAATAACGCAGTCTTAGTTGTAGCTGGAGATATTGATCTTGCAGAGACTAAAGAGATGATTAATAGATACTTTGCGCCTATCCCAAGAGGTAAGGACATTGCACGTAGCACTTTTAAAGAAGATCCTGTGGTACCTGTAAGAGAGAAGTTTTATGATCCTAATATCCAGATTCCTGCGATATTCTTAGCTTACAGAACTCCTGCTCAAACAGAAAAAGATGCTTATGTGTTAGACATGGTATCATCTGTATTAAGTGATGGTAAAAGCTCTAGACTTTACAAGAAACTTGTAGATGACCAGAAGAAAGCATTACAAGTATTTGCTTTTAGCGGTGCTCAAGAAGATTACGGTTCTTACTTAATAGGAGCGTTACCTCTAGGCGAAAACTCTCTAGAAGATTTAATAACAGAAATGGATGAGGAGATTGTAAAACTTCAAACAACGCTAATATCTGAAAGAGATTATCAAAAACTTCAAAATAAATTTGAAAACCGTTTTGTAAATTCTAACAGTAGTGTAGAAGGTATTGCAAATTCACTTGCTCGTAACTACATGTTATATGATGATACTAATCTTATTAATACAGAGATTGATATTTACAGATCTATAACAAGAGAGGACATTAAAGCAGCTGCTATAAAGTACCTCAAAGAAAATGAGCGTGTAATATTAGAGTACTTACCAGAATCTCAAAAAGAAAATTAATGAAAAAGCATATTATATTAGGTGCACTATTAATGCTAGCAACTGCTGGTTATGCACAAGTAGACAGAAGCATACAACCTAAGCCAGGTCCGGCTCCTGAGATTAATTTAAAAGATCCAATATCTTTTGAGCTCAAGAATGGCCTCAAAGTAATGGTTGTTGAAAATAAAAAATTACCTAGAGTATCTATTCAACTTACGATGAATAATCCTCTTATTGTAGAAGGAGATAAGGCAGGCGTTGCTTCCCTTACGTCATCTATGCTGGGTAAAGGTTCTAAAAACATTGAAAAAGATGTTTATGAGGAAGAAGTAGATTACTTAGGAGCAAACATAGGTTTTGGTTCTCAAAGTGCATTTGCTAGCGGATTATCAAAGTATTTTGAGCGTCTTATAGAACTTACAGCAGATGCTGGTATCAATCCTAACTTTACACAAGTAGAGTTTGATAAGGAAAAGGAGCGTCTCATAGAAGGTTTAAAATCTAATGAGAAAAGTGTAAGTGCAATTGCAGGTCGTGTACAAAGCGTTCTTGCTTACGGTGCAGATCACCCTTATGGAGAATTTACTACAGAAGAGACGGTAAATAATGTAACTCTTGCAGATGTAAATAAGTTTCACTCAGATTACTTCAGACCTAATAATGGATATTTAATCATTATAGGTGATGTAGATTTTGATAATGTAAAGAAGATTGTAACTAAGAACTTCAAGAGCTGGAAAAAAGGAAACATTCCTGAAACGCCATTCTCAGAGCAAGGAAATGCATCTACTACAGAAATCAATTTCATAAACATGGATAACGCTGTACAGTCAGAAATTGCTGTTCAGAACACTGTAGAATTAAAAATGACTGATGCAGATTATTTTCCTGCATTGATTGCAAACAACATCTTAGGTGGTGGTGGAGAAGCTCGTCTTTTTAACAACTTACGTGAAGATAAAGGGTATACTTACGGTTCTTATTCTAGAATAGGATCTAACGAAAAAACGGTAACACGTTTTAGCGCTACAGCAAGTGTACGTAACGTAGTTACAGATAGCTCTGTGGTTGAGATTGTAAAAGAGATTAATCGCATGGGATCTGAGCCAGTATCTGCCGAAGAGCTTGCAAATGCAAAAGCAAAGTATACTGGTAATTTTGTACTAGCGTTAGAGCGTCCACAAACTATTGCAAACTATGCTTATAATATTGAGAGCAAAGGACTTCCAAAGGATTTCTACAAAAATTACCTTTCTAATATTGATAAAGTATCTCAACAAGACGTGCAGAATGCTGCAAGTAAATTGTTTAAAGGAGATAATGCTAGAATCGTAGTTACTGGAAAAGGTAGCGAGGTAATTGATAATCTTAATAAAGTTGTTATTAATGGTAAAGCTGTACCTGTAAAGTATTTTGATGTGTACGGTAAAGCAATTGCAAAGCCAGAATTCAAGAAAGAACTTCCTGCAGATTTAACGGTAAATAAAGTGCTTGAATCTTACATTGCTGCCATAGGTGGTAAGGATAAGATTGCTGCAGTAAACTCTGTGTATATCAAGGCACAAGGTACTGTGCAAGGTATGACGTTAGATTTTGAGCTTAAAAAGACTACTAAAGAGCAATTTGTACAGAACATCATGATGGGAGGTAATTCTCTTTCTAAGCAAGTGCTAGATGGTGAGACCGCTTATATGGTAGCACAAGGACAGCGTAAAGACCTAGAAGGTGATGATATTGCCAAAGTAAAAGCAGAATCTTCTCCTTTTCCAGAAGTAAACTGGTTAAGTGGTGGAGCTACTCTAGAAGGCATGGAGAAAGTAGATGGTGAAGATGCTTATGTTGTAAAGGTTGATGGAGGTAAAATGGCTTATTACAGTGCAAAAACTGGACTTAAACTTCAAGAAGTTTCTGTACAAGAAGCACAAGGTCAAACTTTCAAGACTACGATCGTTTATAGCAAGTACCAAGATGTAGGAGGAATCATGTTTCCATTTACATTGAGCCAGTCTTTAGGCCCACAAGCTATAGAGTTTAATGTTACAGAGATCAAAGTAAATGAAGGAGTTTCAGATGCAGATTTTGAGTAATCATTAATCACATAATTTTAAAAAGGTCAGCGGTTGCTGGCCTTTTTTTATGCTCTTAATTTCCCTTGCACATTGTTATAAACTCCTTATTGCTACTTTACTTCTCAGAATATTCAAAAAAAGCTGGAAGTATATGGTTTTACGCTTTCGCGAAAGCGTAATAATAACCCATCAAAAAAGAGAAATTATAAATTTTACGATGTATTAATTGGCTATTTGCTAATGAGGTTGACTCATAAACGAGTGTAATTATGAGATTCTGAAATTTAACAACCCTATATAGTAAGTGAAAAGTGATATGTACTTTTAATAAAAATAATACCCATGTCTAGAGAACCAAAAATTGAGAGATTTAATACAAATGTAAAGTCAAAATATGAAGTGTACAACGCTATATTTATGACACTTCCCTTTGACGGTATTTCAAATACGGGAGTACTTCTACCGCTTTTTCATTCTATTTGTAAAGCAGGATATGAAGACAATAAAAATCCTTCTGAAATCATTGAGTACTTTTTTGAAAGATACATGAGAGATGCTTCGGCAAAGGAAAGGGAAGATTTGCTGTTTAAATTTATACAATATATAGAGCGTCAAGTGGTACTTTTTGATGCGATAGAGGATGCTTCATATCGTATTGTAAACAATATGGACGGCCGTGGAACACTGCGTAACATAAAAGAAGAAGCAGAGGCAACTGGTAAAAAAGAAGAGCTTATTGCTTACTTAAATACTTTTAAAATAAGACCAGTGCTTACTGCACACCCTACGCAGTTTTATCCAGGAGTGGTGCTAGGTATTATTAATGATCTTAGTGAAGCAATACGAGAAGACCGTCTAGAAGACATAAAATCATTACTGGCTCAACTAGGAAAAACACCCTTCTTTAAGAAAGAAAAACCAACGCCTTATGATGAGGCAGTAAGTTTAATATGGTACCTAGAAAATGTGTTTTACCATAGTGCAGGTGCTATTTATGATTACTTACATAAACACTTAATACAAGACGAAGCTTTTAGTAACTCACTAGTAGACCTAGGATTTTGGCCAGGTGGAGATCGCGATGGTAATCCATTTGTGACTACAGCAATCACGCTTAAAGTTGCACGTAAATTACGCAGCACCGTACTAAGAAATTATTATCGCGAACTAAGACAACTGCGTCGTCGTATAACTTTTCAAGGTACAGAGGAACTTCTGGGATCATTAGAGGCTGCGTTGTATAAAGCGATTTTTATAGAAGGTAAGCCAGAGATTGATCAAAAGCATATTCTTACCGTTCTTAAAGAGGTGCGTGATGTAGTAAGAGATAAGCATCAAAGTTTATACTTAGACCATATAGATAGCTTAATTCACAAAGTAGAACTGTTTGGGTTGCATTTTGCCTCCCTAGATATAAGACAAGATAGTAGCATCCATAAAATTGTGTTTGAAGAAATAGTAGCACATGCTCAGATAGATGGTAAAGCTATATTTCCAGAGAACTACTTGAGTCTAGATGACGAAGCGCAGATTGCATTTTTAAATGATGTTTCTGGCTCCTTAGATCCAGAGAGTTTTAGTGAAGAAGTTGTCACGAAAACACTAGGTTCTATTTATGCAATGAAAACCATTCAAGAAGAAAATGGAGAAAAAGGTTCCAACCGTTATATAATAAGTAATTCACAAAGTGCATTGCATGTAATGCAGGCGTTTACTTTTTTAAGACTATGTGATTGGGATATGCCTACTGCAGATGTTTCCCCACTTTTTGAGACCGTTCCAGATTTAATTGCTGCTCCAGAAGTGATGGAGGCGTTATATACAAACCCAACATACAGTGCGCATTTAAAGCGTCGTGGCATGCGACAGACTATCATGCTAGGCTTCTCTGATGGAACCAAGGATGGTGGATATCTCATGGCAAACTGGAGTATCTTTAAAGCTAAAGAAGCGATGACTGCCATGTCTAGAGAATATGGGGTTACTGTAATCTTCTTTGACGGTAGAGGAGGACCACCTGCACGTGGAGGCGGAAAGACACATCAATTTTATGCATCTTTAGGGCCAAAAATTGAAGCCCAAGAAATACAACTTACAGTACAAGGACAAACCATCAGTTCAAATTTTGGGACATTGGATTCATGTCAATATAACCTGGAGCAATTATTAAGTAGTGGTGTTGCAAATGAAGTTTTTGCTTCTGCAAATAATGACATTACAGATACTGATAGAGCCACACTAGAAGCACTAGCTCAAAAGAGTTATGAAGCTTATACAGCTTTTAAACAGCACGATAAATTCTTGCCGTACCTAGAGCGTATGAGTACGCTTAAGTATTATGCAAAAACAAATATTGGTAGTAGGCCAAGTAAGCGTTCTCAGAAGTCTACGCTAGATTTTGGGGATTTAAGAGCAATTCCTTTTGTGGGCAGTTGGAGCCAACTTAAACAAAACGTTCCAGGTTTTTATGGCGTAGGTACTGCGCTGGCTTCTTTTGAAGAAAAAGGAACACTTGACGAGGTAAAAGAGCTTTATAAGAACAGTCCATTCTTCCGTACGCTGCTTGAAAATAGTATGATGAGCCTTACCAAGTCTTTCTTTGGCTTAACCGCTTACATGGCAGATGACGAGGAGTTTGGTGCTTTCTGGAAAATTCTATTTGATGAATATGAGCGTAGCAAGCGATTAATGCTTGAAGTGTCAGGACTCAAAGAATTAATGGAGAATGAGCAAGCTGGTAAAGCTTCCATACAAGAAAGGGAGCGCATTGTATTACCACTTCTTACCATCCAGCAATATGCATTGAGAGCTATACAAGAAATGCAAAAATCTGGAGAACAATCAGATAAGCTTGCTGTGTATGAGCAGATGGTGACGAGATCATTATTTGGTAATATTAATGCGAGTAGAAACTCGGCATAAAAAAGCATCATAAGGGAGTAATGCGTTGCTCCCTTATAATAGTTAGAGTACCTTTGCGCCAGCAGGCCGCCTTATTGATCCAGCAATGGATAGGAAAGTCCGGACACCATAGGATAGCATAGCGGCTAACGGCCGTCACGCTAAATTTATTTTTAGTGGAGGACAAGTGCAACAGAAAGAATGTACAGGTAATGCTGTAGCGAACCCAGGTAAACTCTATGCGGTGCAATGTCAAGTATACTCACAGTTAAGTGCGATCCGCGCGTTGTGGGAGGGTAGGCAGATAGAGGTTACTAGTAATGGTAATCCCAGATAAATAATAAGGAATCTCTAGAATCATCTAGAGTGAACAGAATCCGGCTTATAGGCCTGCTTTTTTTAAGATTTTACAAGCTTTTTATAACAAATAAATCCCGCTAGTGGCGGGATTTATTTGTTATACTATATGTTGTTACGCTTCCCGAAGTTAATTCGGGACGAGTCTTGTGAAAGCGTGCTTATATAAATTGTTATTCTTCTTCGTCGCTTTCTGGCATTTCAAAAAAGCTGAAGGCATTGCCACCATAATTACGTGTTTGTACATAATTAGGAAACGAGTCCATTTTAGTATATTTTCCGTGTTCTATGATCAAGGTGCCATCTTGATCTAGCAAATTTTGTTTAAAAACAAGCGTTGCTATTTTTTCAAAATCCTTAATGTTGATGTCGTAAGGTGGATCTGCAAAAATAATATCATAAGTACCTCTTGCACGCTCTAGATACTTAAATACGTCACTTTTTATGGTTTGAATTGAAAATTCAAACTCCTCTGCCGTTTTATTTATAAACTGCACACAACCATAATTTGCATCTACGGCTGTAATCTGGTCTGAGCCGCGTGAGGCAAACTCATAACTTATATTTCCTGTACCAGCAAAAAGGTCTAAAACCCTAAGCTGGCTCATATGGTAATTGCTTCTCAGAATATTAAACAATGCTTCCTTTGCCATATCTGTGGTAGGACGTACGGGTAATTTTTTTGGAGCAGCGATGCGGCGTCCTTTATATTTTCCTGAGATTATTCTTGTCATAGTAGTGTTGCGAGTAGGGATTGAGATCTTGTGAGGCTGGTAGACGGACTATCTTTAATAATAAGATGTCTGATGTACGTATGTGCTATACTATAAAATTCGTCATCCTTTTCTATAGTACCTGTAAGTGTTACAGGTGTATTTTCTGGATTAAGTTCTAGTTGTTCTAGTGTGAAAAGTAGGTAATATATAAAATCTTCTTTGGCGCGTATTTCAAACCTATTAATAAAAAGTAGTTTTTTATTCTTTACAACGCCCATCTCAAAATACGAGCTTTGTAAATTTATTAATACTTGAGCTTCTTCATTATTAGAATACTCCGTAAGAAGATGTTTTGCAAATATTGTCGTACTGTGATAATATTCAAACGATCCGAAAGTGTCAAAGAAGAAGTTGTTTATGTTTGAATAGGGCACATAGACATTGATAAGATCATAAAAATCAATGGTGTCGTGAGCTATATAATCAGTACTTAAAATCTTTGTATTAAACTTAAGATAGTCTGCTGCCTTCTCACTATCAAATAGCGCCTGTGGGACAAGCGTAAACAATTCGTTAGCATATACCACAGTAACCTTAGAAAATGGTTGTGCAAGCGCCTCTATCTCTTTGAAAGCCTTTTCTATCTCAACAAGTAGGGTTGTAGGATTCACGTTTTCGCGAAAGCGTACTACCTCTGCATCCTTTACGTCCTTAGAATGGATATGTTGAGTAAAAAAAGAAAGTCCATCCAAATGTATTTGGATGGACAGACTATATAATGAATTTGCATGCTTGCTATTAGTCATTAGCACCGTAACTCTTAGGCCAGTTACCATTTGTATTAATAGAAACCATTGACCCTACTGTCAAGGCATCACCATTTACACCGTCTACAGATACAATTTGTTTTTCTTTTTGAAGATAGTCTCTATCTTGATCTGCAAGTAAAATTTCCTTTTTTATAGATATTTCAAAAACAGGATACATGGTGTTACTTTTCTCAATTTCTCCAGCGTCCATAGTATACTTTGCATCAATCCCTTCAATAGGAACATTTATCATTGTCTTATAGCGATCTGAACCTTTAAATAAAGAGTCCTTGATAGATTTAGTACCTAATGTATCTGTAACAACAATTTCTTTGAAAGTATCTACACGGAAACGCTTAGTTTTTTCTACATCAAGTATAGTTGTATCTCTACGTTGAGTTATTGTGAACTCAGCTGTGTCTATAAAACGAACTAGTTTGTCAAAGTCTTTTTCATATTTACCTGTTACAGTTTTATGAGCTAATTGAGCCTGACGTAAGTCTCTCATATTGGTAATAGCGGCCTTATATCGCTTTTCTTTTATTTCATTAAATTCTACCTCTCCCCAAACTGCGTTAAAAAGAAGGTAACCTAAAGCGGCAATTACTACCCAAAGTACAAGCTGTATTACTAGTTTCATGTAATGATGTTTAAAATTAGTTATGGTTAGGAACAAATCTACAATTTTTTTTTACACACAAAAATTTATTATCTCATTTTTCATTATGTAATTTGCGAGCATTCTCAACCTCCTATGATTAAAGAACCCAGAGCATTTTACAAGCAGCTAGTTAAAGACTTTGTGCACACACCTACTTTAAAGCAAGACAGGCTGTTAGAGCAATTGTCTACTTTTCTATTTGACACCTCTAAGGATAAAGTGTTTGTTCTTAAAGGGTTTGCAGGTACAGGTAAAACAACAGTAATTGGGACTGTAGTTAAAAATTTATGGCAAGCTGGCATGACATCTGTGCTCATGGCACCTACAGGAAGAGCGGCAAAGGTGGCGAGTAATTACAGTAAAAAACAAGCCTATACCATCCATAGAAAAATTTATTTCCCAAAAAAAGAGCGTGGAGGGGGCGTTTCTTTTAGTCTGCAACCCAATAAGCATAGAAACTGCATTTTTATAGTTGATGAAGCATCTATGATTTCTGATAGGGCTGCAGAGTCTAAGTTTTTTGATAATGGATCACTACTAGATGATATGATGCAATACATTTATAGCGGTCATAATTGTAAGCTCATTCTGGTAGGTGATGAGGCGCAGTTACCACCAGTAAAGCTTGATATGTCTCCTGCACTTGACATTAATCTGCTTTCCATGCAGTATAATAAAAATGTTGAGACCATACAGCTTGATGAAGTAATGAGGCAAGCAGAGGATAGTGGTATCCTTATGAACGCAACCGCTTTAAGGGAGCAACTCTCTGAAGAGTTTTATGAAGATTTTAAATTTGACATCGCAGGATTTACAGACGTGGTGCGACTTATAGATGGTCATGAGATTATGGATGCCATCAATGACTGTTACAGTAGCGTAGGTACAGAAGAGACAGCCATCATCGTACGATCGAACAAACGAGCAAACTTATATAATCAGCAAATAAGAAACAGAATTCTATTTCAAGAAGAGGAAATTTCGGCTGGAGATCACTTAATGGTGGTAAAGAATAACTACTTCTGGATTGATGCAAAAAGTGATGCTGGATTTATTGCAAACGGCGATATTGTAAAAGTGCTAGAAATTCTAGCAATTAAGGAACTCTACGGTTTCCGTTTTGCAGAGGTAAAAGTGCAAATGGTAGATTATCCACAGATGCAACCTTTTGAAACTGTTGTCATGCTTGACGTACTTACCCTTGAGACGCCAGCACTTCCTTATGAGCAAGGTGACACCTTATACAAGGAAGTTCAAAAAGATTATGCAGATGAAACTTCTAACTACAAACGTTTCCAAAAAATAAAGAATAATAAATTCTTTAATGCCCTACAGGTTAAATTCTCCTATGCAATCACCTGTCACAAATCACAAGGTGGACAGTGGGATAATGTTTTTATAGAGCAACCCTATCTTCCTGACGGGATGAATAAAGATTATTTGAGATGGTTATATACAGCTATCACACGATCTAAAAGTAAGCTGTACTTAATAGGCTTTAAAGATGATATGTTTGTAGAAGAGGCTTAAGTTGTAGGTCTTTTGGAGCTATTTCCCGCTTTACGTTACAATTCCTCATCGCGGTTGCGCCAGCTCTTGCGGGATTTTCACTGCAATCGGGGCTAGGGGATAGGTTAGTACGTTGGCACTTTTCTTTTTCATTATTACCTTGTGCACATTATTAGTTAAGTTTACCATTATGAGTTTTGAATTAATTGTAAGTATCATTCTAGGATTTTCTCTGGCGGCATCTGCAGGCTTTAGAGTATTTGTCCCTTTATTAGTATTAAGTCTATCGGCTCATTTTGGCTGGTTTCCTGTAAACAATTCATGGGAATGGGTGGGAAGTGTTCCCGCATTAGTGTTACTAGGAGTAGCCACAATTTTTGAAATAGGAGCTTATTTTATTCCTTGGGTAGATAATATCTTAGACACTATATCGGTACCACTAGCTGCAGTAGCAGGTACATTATTAATGGTAGCAACGATGGGAGATATGGATCCTACTATCACTTGGGCACTTGCCATTATTGCTGGAGGTGGAGCAGCGGCAGCAGTTTCTGGCACTACAAGTGCTACAAGATTAGGAAGTACTGCAACCACTGGTGGACTCGCAAACCCGGTAATCGCTGGTACAGAAACAATTGCTGCGACTACAGTCTCTGTGGCAAGTATATTTTCTCCTATTTTGGCACTTATTCTCGTATTGTTATTAGTGGGCTTAGTTTGGAAGGTAATTCGTCGTCTTAGAAGAGCATAGCTTTTGTACTCTTTTCACTAACTTCGCTACTTGTTTTGAGGTGATGTATCACGCTGTCGAGAAACTCGTCCCGAATTTACTTCGGGAAGCGTAAACACATCCTTTGTAATTTTCTAAAAATATCTTTTTTGAGTAAACAACTTAAAATTATAGCCATGATTCCTGCTCGCTATGCAGCCTCACGTTTCCCAGGCAAAATGATGAAGGATTTGGCTGGTAAGCCAGTAATTGTGCGCACTTACGAGAGTACTGTGGCAACGGGACTTTTTTATGAAGTATTTGTAGTTACTGATAGTGAGGTTATTTACAAAGCGGTAGAAGATGCTGGAGGTAAAGCAATCATGAGCATAAAGGAACATGAGTGTGGTAGCGATCGTATTGCAGAAGCTGTTGCAAGTCTTGATGTAGATATTGTGGTAAATGTACAAGGTGATGAGCCTTTTACTACACGAGAAGATCTTGCACCGGTACTAGATGTATTCTATGATGAAGATGCAGATCAAATAGATCTTGCAAGTGTAATGATGCCCATGACAGATGTATCTGAAATTGAAAATCCTAACAATGTTAAGGTAATAGTAGATAACGCAGATTTTGCTCTGTATTTTTCTAGATCTCCTTTGCCTTACGTGAGAGATACTACAGCTGGTATAACTACCTACAAGCATAAGGGAATATATGCTTTTAGAAAGCAAGCTATTTTAGACTTTGCTTCTATGAACATGACACCATTAGAAAAAGCAGAAAAGATAGAATGCATCCGCTTTTTAGAATATGGTAAAAAGATAAAAATGGTACGTTCTTCCAAGCTAGCAATAGGAATTGATACTCCAGAAGATCTTGAGAAGGCAATAAAAATTTATAAAGATTTATAAAAGTTATGGGATTTTTTAAATGGATATATAACGATGTTATAGGCTGGAAAGCAATAGGTGATTTTTCTCAAGATACTGTAAAAAAAGCAGTGGTAATCGCTGTGCCGCATACCAGTTGGCATGATTTCTATATGGGGATTTTATTACGAAGCGCACTTGATGTGAAAATAGGCTTTATAGGAAAGAAAGAACTGTTTAAGTGGCCTATGGGTCTTCTTTTTAAGGCAATGGGAGGCGCACCTATAGACAGAACTCCAGGTCAAGATAAAGTACAGTCTATCGCAGATGTCTTTAAGGATAAAGAAGAATTTAGACTTACAATCGCTCCAGAAGGAACGCGTAAGAAAGTTGACAAACTAAAAACCGGCTTTTATTACATAGCCCTAGCAGCAGAAGTACCTATCATTATGGTAGCTTTTGATTTTGGTAAGAAAGAGCATCGTATTTCTCAACCATTATATCCATCTGGAAATATTGAGGAAGATATGAAAACTATCTATGCATTTTTTAAAGGAGCAGTAGGGAAGGTACCTGAGTATAGTTTTACTCCAGAGGAATAAAAGAATTGTTACAGACGTAAAAAAGGCTCAATTACAAAATAGTAATTGAGCCTTTTTAGTAACATATGTGTTAAACTTATGCTTCAGTGTATGTTCCTGCTGTTTTCTTTCTCCATGCATCCAGCATCCAGCTTGTTTTTTCTAATTCACGTATATATGCTCCAATGAGGTCAATAGTTCCCTCGTCACCAGCCTCATCTGCTTTCTTCACAACAGCACTTAGTTGTTTTAAAATAATTCCATGATCTTCAAGAATGTTATCGACCATATCTCTATCTGATAAATCTGATTTTGCCTCTTTGATGCTTGATTTTTCTAAGTAGTCAGAAAGATTACTAGTAGGTGCAAATCTTAGTGTAAGAATACGCTCTGCGATTTCGTCAATTTTTAATTTTGCATCATCGTATAATTCTTCAAATTTAATATGTAAATCAAAGAAATTTACTCCTGAAATGTTCCAGTGAAAGTTACGGAGCTTTTGGTAGTACACGTGGTAATCTGCAAGCAGCGTGTTGAGTTCATTTACTGTATGTTTACTCTTTTCTGTATCTAAGTTCAAATAATTCATAGTTTTATTTTTTTATTTAAATAAAGTTACAAATGTGTTTAGGATTAATATCAAATATACATTTGGTTTAGTATAAGTTTAACCACAAATGCTAAGGATATGGTAAAACAAACAATCTTCTTTAGACAGTCAAAATACTTTATATTTGCTCAAAATTTTTTTTATGATTGATAGTGTATATTCTCAAGTCGAGGGAAAGAAGGTGTTAGTAACTGGCGGAGCTGGATTTATAGGTTCAAATATTTGCGAGGTATTGATTGAGAATGGAGCAATTGTTACTTGTTTAGATAATTTGGCTACAGGCCATAAACATAACCTTGATGCTATTATATCAAATCCTAACTTCACATTTATAAATGGTGATATTAGAGATATTAAAGTGTGTGAGAACGCTGTTTCTAATAGTGACTATGTACTTCATCAAGCAGCATTAGGCTCAGTTCCAAGGTCTATTCAAGATCCAGCAACAAGTAACGAAGTAAATGTAGGAGGTTTCTTGAATATGCTTATAGCATCTAAAGACAAAGGCATAAAACGTTTTGTATATGCTGCCAGTTCTTCTACTTATGGTGATTCCCAGGGGTTACCTAAGAAAGAAGATATTATTGGTAAACCATTATCACCATATGCCATCACAAAATATGTGAATGAGCTTTATGCAGATGTATTTCATAAGACATATGGATTAGATTGTATAGGACTTCGATATTTTAATGTTTTTGGTCGTAAGCAAGATCCTAATGGAGCGTATGCAGCTGTTATTCCTAAATTTACAAAGTTATTAATGGACCATGAATCACCAGTTATGAACGGTGATGGTACTTTTTCTCGTGATTTCACGTATATTGACAACGTAATTCAAATGAATATCAGAGCAATGCTCACTGAGAATGAGGAGGCAATTAATACAGTTTACAATGTTGCTTACGGAGAAAGAACTGATTTAAACGAACTTGTTAAGATTCTAAAAACTGAATTAAGTCAATTTGACAGTGGAATTGCAGATGTTGAAATAAAATTTGGACCCAAAAGAGCTGGTGATGTTCCGCATAGCCTAGCAAGTATTGATCGTGCAAAAATGAGAGTAGGATATGATCCTAAGTATAGTATTAAGGATGGTCTCAAGGAAGCGATGGCTTGGTATTGGAAAAATTTAAAATAAAAGTAAAGGTCTTTACAATAAAAGCATATAAAGAAAATTAATATGACAAAAATTAAAGTAGGAGTTATTGGATTAGGTTATGTTGGATTACCATTGGCTAGGTTATTTGGAACTAAATATAACACGGTAGGATTTGATATAAATGAAAAACGTATTGCAGAACTTCAATCAGGTACAGATAGCACATTAGAGGTTTCTGATGAGGTGTTACAAGGCGTACTTAAGACTGAAAATAATGACTTAAATGGATTGTTATGTAGTGCAGATAGTAAGGATATTGAAGATTGTAATTATTATATTGTAACCGTGCCGACTCCGGTTGATAAAAATAACAGACCTGTTCTTACTCCTTTATATAAAAGTAGTGAGACTGTAGGTAAAGTTTTAAAGAAAGGTGATATCGTTGTTTATGAAAGTACTGTTTATCCTGGTGTAACAGAAGATGAGTGTGTGCCAGTTTTGGAACGCGTAAGCGGACTTAAGTTTAATGTAGACTTTTTTGTAGGGTATTCTCCAGAACGTATTAATCCAGGAGATAAAGAACATACTGTAGAGAAAATACTAAAAGTGACCTCTGGAAGCACTCCTGAAATAGGGAAGAAAGTAGATGATTTGTACAGCTCTATAATTACTGCAGGAACGCATCTAGCTCCAACTATAAAAGTAGCAGAAGCTTCTAAAGTAATCGAGAACTCTCAACGTGACATCAATATTGCTTTTGTAAACGAACTAGCTAAGATTTTTAATTTGATGGGTATCAATACACATGATGTTCTAGAAGCAGCAGGTACAAAGTGGAATTTTTTACCATTTAAACCTGGCCTAGTAGGAGGTCACTGTATAGGTGTAGATCCATATTACCTAGCACAGAAAGCACAAGAATTAGGATATCATCCAGAAATTATTTTAGCAGGACGTCGACTTAACGATAGTATGGGAGCATATGTAGCCTCTGAGGTGGTAAAGCTTATGCTTAAAAACGATATCAAAGTAAAAGGTTCTGAGTTATTGATTCTAGGTATCACTTTTAAAGAAAACTGTCCAGATGTACGTAACACGAAAGTTACAGATGTTATAAGACACTTGAAAGAATTTGGGGTTAATGTAACTATCTTTGATCCATGGGTAAATGCAGCCGAGGTACACCATGAATACGGTCTAGATGCTCTTACAGAAGTTCCAAACCAAAAATATGACGCCATCGTGCAAGCCGTGGCGCATAAAGAATTTGCTTCTTTAGATTTAAATTCTCTTAAGAATGATAAATCTGTAGTTTATGATGTAAAAGGGGTGTTAGGTAATAAAGCAGATGCTAAGCTGTAATGAACATTCTTATTACAGGTGGAGCAGGTTTTATAGGGTCTCAAGTGGTGAGACTATTTTTAGAAATTTTTCCCAAAAGTCATATTTACAATCTTGATGCGCTTACTTATGCTGGAAACCTAGAAAACCTTTCTGATGTAGAAACTTCTAGCAATTATACATTTATAAAAGGGGACATCAATGATGCCCCTTTTTTAATGAATCTGTTTTCTAAATATCAATTTGATAAAGTAATTCATCTAGCTGCCGAATCTCATGTTGATAGAAGTATAAAAGATCCAATAGCCTTTGTGCAGACTAATGTTATTGGAACACTTAATCTTCTTAATGCTGCAAAGAGTATTTGGAAAGACGATTATTCGTCAAAACTTTTCTACCATATCAGTACAGATGAAGTGTACGGTACACTTGGTGAGACAGGCTTGTTTACAGAGAATACGTCATACGACCCAAACTCCCCCTATGCAGCGTCTAAGGCAAGCTCAGATCATTTTGTAAGAGCTTATGGAGAAACCTATGGTTTACCATATATAATTAGCAATTGCTCTAATAATTATGGTCCTAACCAATTTCCAGAAAAATTAATTCCTTTATTTATAAATAACATCATTGAGCATAAACCACTACCTGTGTATGGTGATGGAAATTATACGAGAGATTGGTTATTTGTAAAGGATCACGCATTTGCAATAGCACTCATATTTGAAAAAGGTAAATTAAAGGAAACCTATAATATAGGCGGTTTTAATGAGTGGAAAAATATTGACTTAGTAAAGCTATTATGTGATATAATGGATGAGAAGCTTTCGCGAAAGCGGGATTCTTCAAAATCACTTATAACTTACGTGAAAGATCGTCCTGGTCATGATAAGAGGTATGCAATTGATGCAACAAAAATTGAAAAAGAACTTGGTTGGAAACCATCAGTTACCTTTGAGGAAGGTCTATCGCTTACCGTAGATTGGTATCTTGCTAATGATCAGTGGCTCAAAAATGTAACTTCCGGATCTTACCAAGAATATTATAAAAAAATGTACTCATAATGAAAGGTATTGTACTAGCAGGCGGCTCGGGGACGCGTTTATCACCACTTACCATAGCGGTAAGTAAGCAGTTGTTACCTGTGTATGATAAACCTATGATTTTCTATCCTATCTCTGTGTTAATGCTTGCGGGTATAAGAGAGATATTAATAATAACTACACCTGAAGATAGTCACCTTTTTGAGCGTTTATTGGGTGATGGAAGCACGCTAGGCTGTAATTTTCAATATGAAGTTCAAGAATCACCAAACGGACTTGCAGAGGCATTTATAATAGGTGAATCATTTATAGGACCGGATAAAGTAGCACTAGTTCTAGGAGATAATATCTTTTACGGTAATGGCCTTAGTCAGTTATTGCAAAGTAAGAATGATGTTGATGGTGCGGCTATTTTTGCTTATCCCGTTAGAGATCCAGAACGATTTGGTGTTGTGGCTTTTGATAAGGAAATGAAGGCAACAAGCATTGAGGAAAAGCCTAGTACACCAAAATCTAATTACGCAGTTCCTGGAATTTATTTCTATGATAACGAGGTAGTGGGGATTGCAAAGAAAATAAAACCGTCAGAACGCGGAGAGTTAGAAATTACTACAATCAATCAAGAATATCTCGAGAAGAAAAAACTTTCAGTAGGTATCATGAGTAGAGGTATGTCTTGGTTTGATACAGGTACAGTAGACGCGCTAGATGATGCAACAGAATTTATAAGAGTGATACAGCGCAATCAAAGTACAATGATAGCATGTCTTGAAGAAATTGCTTACAAAATGAATTGGATATCATACGAAGCACTTAAGGCAAGCGCATCAAGGTATGGTAAAGGTGCCTATGCACAATATATAAATACACTATAGTGGAATTTCAAAAAACAGCATTCAAAGATTTAATTATATGCACTCCAAACGTGTTTGAAGATGACCGAGGATATTTTTATGAATCATATAATTCAGAAGCTTTTAAAAAATTTGCAGGTTTCTCCCCATCTTTTGTTCAAGATAATCAGTCTAAATCTACGTACGGGGTACTAAGAGGGCTCCATTTTCAGATAGGAATACATGCTCAGTCTAAGCTTGTAAGAGTCATTGAGGGTGAGGTGCTAGATGTTGTTGTAGATCTTCGTAAGGAAGAACCTACTTATGGAAAATCTTTTGCTATCGAACTTTCAGGTGCTAATAAAAAGCAGCTCTTTGTACCTAAAGGAATGGCGCATGGGTTTATTACATTGAGTGATACTGCTATCTTTGCATATAAGTGTGACGCGTTTTATGATCAAAAAAGTGAACGTGGACTTGCTTACAATGATGTATCATTAAAGATTGATTGGTTGCTTGACGAGCATGAATTTTTGCTTTCTCCTAAGGATTTAGAAAACCCTATGCTCTGCGAACTTAAAAACATTTCTTTTTAATGAATGTTACTGCGAGTAATAGAGAGGTCACATTAAAAAAGATTGTAGTCACTGGAGCTCTTGGTCAGCTGGGAATGGCTTTACTAGAGCAGTCTAAGTACCATAAGGATTTTTACTATGTGTTTCTTTCAAGAAAAGACTTTGATATAACTTCTCGTGATAATATCTCATCAGTGTTTGATACACATCAACCAGATGTTGTTATCAACACTGCTGCATATACAGCCGTAGATGCTGCCGAAGACGATAAAGATCAAGCATTCCTTATTAATGAAACAGCTGTGGGTTATCTCGCAGAGGAGTGTAAAAAGCGCGATTGTGCATTAATTCATGTCTCTACAGATTATGTTTTTGATGATAATAAATCTACTGCATATGTAGAAAGTGATAAGCCTAATCCGCAAACAGTTTATGGTGCGTCAAAACTAGGCGGAGAAATCTTAATTGAGGCTTCAGAGATATCAAAATACGCTATTATTCGAACGTCATGGGTTTATAGTGTGTACGGTCATAATTTTGTAAAAACAATGCTGAGATTAGGGCAAGAAAGGGGTCAGCTCTCTGTTGTAAATGACCAGTTGGGTTGTCCTACTTGGGCAAATGACCTGGCATATGCTATTTTAACTGTTGCCCGAGAATTGAAAGAAGATAATTCCGGTGTATATCATTTTTCTAATATGGGAAGTATTACTTGGTATGATTTTGCGAAAGCCATCTTTGAGAACTCACAAATCGATGTTCTCATTACTCCAGTTACAAGTGATTTGTTTCCTACCAAAGCAAAACGCCCTAAAAATAGTGTGCTAGACACGCATAAGATTGAAAAGCAATTTCAAGTTGATATTCCAGAATGGGGTAGTTCGCTGCAAAAAATGCTCAAAAGACTATAATGAATGAATCTTGGAAAACTATCGCAATTAAAGCTGCAATAAGAGCAGGGGAAGTTATTATGGATGTTTACCGTCGTGACTTTGATGTAGCACATAAATCAGATAATTCTCCGCTCACTGAGGCAGATTTAAATGCTCATGAAGCTATTGTAGCTCATCTTGAGGAAACTGGGATTCCAATATTGAGTGAGGAAGGAAGTGAAATACCTTTTGAAATTCGTACAAAATGGGATCAATTTTGGATGGTAGACCCTCTCGATGGTACCAAGGAGTTTGTAAAACGCAACGGTGAGTTTACGGTAAATATCGCTTTAGTAGTAGATAATAGACCTGTTTTTGGTGTGATTTATGTTCCTATAAATAATACTTTGTATGCTGGTGGGTCAGATGATGGAGCTAGTTATAAGTTGGTTGATCCCAAAGATGATATCTCATGGAAAACGTTGATAAGTAAGGCAATCCGGCTTTCGCGAAAGCTTAAAAACTACAATGACCTTAATGTCGTCAAAGTAGTCACTAGTCGCTCTCACTTAAATTTAAAAACGCAAGAATTTGTTAAGGACTTGCAGAACGCAGGTAAAAATACAGAAGTAGTACCATCTGGTAGTGCATATAAGTTTTGTCTAGTTGCAGAAGGAACTGCAGATGTGTATCCGCGTTTTGGGCCTTGTATGGAATGGGATACTGCAGCGGGAGACGCTATTTGTGAAGGAGTAGGAGGAGCTGTTTATTTTGAAAATACCAGGGAGAAACTATTATATAATAAAGAATCACTTTTTAGTCCTAACTTCGTAGCACATTAATTGATTTATGAAAATTCTTGTTACTGGCGCTGCTGGATTTATAGGCTATCACCTTTGTAAACGATTACTGAGCGAGGGTCACGCTGTGGTAGGCCTCGATAATATAAACGATTATTATGACCCACAACTCAAGTTTGATAGACTTAAAGAGCTGGGTGTAGTGAAGGAACAGGCAGAAAAGTGGAATACACTTTCTGCTAGTACTGTAGAAGACAACTTCTCATTTATTAGATTAAATCTTCAAGATAGAGCAGCGCTACCAAAACTGTTTAGCTCAAATTCCTTTGATCAAGTCTGTAATCTTGCAGCTCAAGCAGGAGTGCGATACTCTATAGAAAACCCAGAAGTGTATGTGGATACTAATATTGTGGGTTTCTTGAATATTTTGGAATGCTGTAGAGATTATAAAGTTTCAAAATTAGTTTATGCCAGTAGTAGCAGTGTTTACGGTAATAGTAAAGAGGTCCCTTTTACAGAAAAGCAGCCTGTAGATGAGCCTATAAGTATTTATGCAGCGACTAAGAAATCTAATGAGTTAATGGCGCATACGTATAGTCATCTATTTAATATAGAGACTGTAGGATTACGATTTTTTACCGTTTACGGGCCTTGGGGAAGACCAGATATGGCGATGTTTTTATTTACAGATGCTATATTAAATAACAAACCTATTAAAGTCTTTAACGAAGGTAATCTCTCACGTGATTTTACATATATATCAGATATCATAGATGGTGTGATGACAGTAATTTCTAGTGCTTCGCAGTCTAAAAACCCAATTTATAATATTGGGAATAGTAAACCGGTAAGGTTGTTAGATTTTATTTCGGCATTGGAATCAGAGCTAGGCCTAACTGCTACAAAGCAAATGATGCCTATGCAAGATGGAGATGTACACAGAACATGGGCAGATGTTTCCTCATTGCAAAAAGATTTTGGCTATGAGCCTTCAGTCTCTGTTGCAGAAGGGATAGCAGCTTTTGTAACATGGTACAAGTCTTATTACGTAAAGTCTTAAGTTCGCTTTCGCGAAAGCGTAAAGGAATACCACAACTACCTTATTATTCAAACCGCTATATTTGCGATTTGCCACAAATTAGACTAGAATGAAGATTAAAAATATTTGCTGTATAGGTGCAGGATATGTAGGAGGTCCTACCATGTCTGTCATAGCATTAAAGTGTCCAGATATTAAGGTAACTGTAGTAGATCTTAATGAAAAACGCATTGCCGCGTGGAATGATAAAAACTTGGACAACTTACCTATTTATGAGCCAGGACTTGCCGAAGTAGTAGGAAAGGCTAGAGGAAGGAATTTATTTTTCTCAACAGAAGTAGATAAAGCAATAGATGAAGCAGATCTTATATTTATCTCTGTTAACACACCAACAAAGACATACGGTGTAGGAAAAGGCATGGCTGCCGATCTTAAGTATATCGAGCTATGTGCTCGACAAATTGCAAGAGTAGCAACGTCTGATAAGATTGTAGTGGAAAAATCAACACTTCCCGTACGAACGGCGGAGGCACTTCAAAATATCTTACATAATACAGGAAATGGTGTGCGCTTTGATATTTTATCAAACCCTGAGTTTCTAGCAGAAGGAACTGCAATTCAAGATTTGTTAGACGCAGACCGTGTTTTAATAGGTGGAGAGGCTACACCAGAAGGAATAAAAGCAACAGATGCACTTGCAGAAATTTACGCAAAATGGTTGCCAGAAGAACGTATTTTGAGAACAAATGTATGGTCTTCAGAGCTTTCTAAGCTTACGGCAAATGCTTTCTTAGCACAGCGAGTATCTTCTATAAATGCCATGTCAGAACTATGTGAAGTTACTGGAGCAGATGTTCAAGAAGTTGCTAGAGCAATAGGTACAGACTCACGTATAGGTCCTAAATTTTTAAAGGCTTCTGTAGGTTTTGGAGGTTCTTGTTTTCAAAAAGACATTTTGAACCTTGTTTATATTGCCAAAACGTATGGGCTTGATGAAGTAGCCGATTACTGGGAGCAGGTAATTATTATGAATGATTATCAAAAAAGGCGATTTGCAGAAAAGATAGTAAAAACGCTGTTTAACACTGTTTCTGGTAAGAAGATTACATTGTTAGGATGGGCATTTAAAAAGGACACTAATGATACCCGAGAATCTGCGGCCATTTATGTAGCAGATTATTTACTCAATGAACAAGCAGAGGTTGTTATATACGACCCAAAAGTTTCTGAGGAAAAGATTCTAGCAGATTTAGATTATTTAAACTCTCGTTCTGAAGCAGAAAACAGAGCTTTAGTTACGGTGGTCACAGATCCTATGGAAGCTTGTGAGAATGCCCATGCTATTGCGATTATGACCGAGTGGGATGAGTTTGTAGGATATGACTGGCAGCAAATTTACAATCTGATGCAAAAGCCTGCTTTTGTTTTTGATGGAAGGGCATTGTTAAACGCAGAGTTTTTAAAAAATATAGGTTTTGATTATTACGCTGTAGGGAAAGGATAGTTGTTCAGTATGTTTTTACATTGTTGTTTGT
Organism: Dokdonia sp. R78006; assembly: GCF_042466145.1. Lineage (NCBI taxonomy): Bacteria > Pseudomonadati > Bacteroidota > Flavobacteriia > Flavobacteriales > Flavobacteriaceae > Dokdonia > Dokdonia sp. R78006. The sequence continues at coordinate 2,723,222 of NZ_JAXHBU010000001.1, forward strand.
TATACTAGCTAAAAAAGCGGCTTTTGAAAGATTAAATTTTAATTAGCAGATGAGAATCAAAGAAACTATATTTGCAACTAGTTCAAAATCACGAAAAACTTTTATTTTTTTATGCCAAAACTAACATACTTTGCTCATGAAACGGCAGTTATAGATGAAGGTTGCTCTATTGGTCTAGGAACAAAAATTTGGCATTTTTCTCATATAATGCCTGGCTGTGTTTTGGGGGATGACTGTAATATTGGTCAAAATGTTGTTATATCTCCTCAGGTTATATTAGGTAAGAATGTAAAAGTTCAAAATAATGTATCTATATATACAGGTGTGATTTGTGAAGATGATGTCTTTCTTGGGCCATCTATGGTTTTTACAAACGTAATCAATCCTCGTAGTGCAGTAAACCGCAAAGCAGAGTATGCTCAGACTAGAGTTAAAATTGGTGCCTCTATCGGTGCAAATGCAACGATAGTTTGTGGAAATGATATTGGGAAATTTGCATTTATTGGTGCAGGAGCAGTAGTCACAAAAGAAATACCAGATTACGCCTTAGTGGTAGGTAATCCCGCAAAACAAATAGGGTGGGTAAGTGAATATGGACATCGTTTAACTTTTGACGAAAATAATCTTGCTTTTTGTCCAGAGACACAACAAGAGTATAAAATAGTAAACAATACAGTACAAAGAATAGCATAAAATAGATATGAAGAATTTTGCATTAATCGGAGCAGCAGGATATATAGCTCCTAGACATATGAAAGCTATAAAAGATACAGGTAACAATCTAATAGCTGGATTAGATAATTTTGATAGCGTAGGTATAATAGATAGTTATTTTCCTAATGCGGACTTCTTTGTAGAGTTTGAACGTTTTGATAGACATATTTCTAAATTGAAATATGATAAAAATGTACAACTAGATTTTGTGAGTATTTGTACTCCTAATTACTTACACGACGCTCATATCCGGTTTGCATTGAGACAAGGTGCAGATGCAATTTGTGAAAAACCGTTGGTACTAAATCCTTGGAGCGTTGAATCATTAAAGAATATTCAAAAGGAAACAGGAAAAAAAATCTATAATATTCTTCAGTTAAGAGTACATCAGAGTATTATAGACTTGAAAGCAAAAATTGACAATGGTCCTAAAGATAAGATTTATGACGTAGATCTTACATATCTCACCTCAAGAGGTAATTGGTATTATACTTCATGGAAAGGCGATGAGTCTAAATCAGGAGGAATAGCAACAAATATTGGAGTTCACTTTTTTGATATGTTATCATGGATTTTTGGAGGTGTTAAGCAAAATATAACCCATATTTATGAGCACGATAGAGCTTCTGGATATTTAGAACTTGAAAGAGCCCGTGTACGTTGGTTCCTATCGATAAATGAAGATGTACTGCCTAAGGAAATAGTTGAAAAAGGACAACGAACATATAGGTCAATAACTATTGAGGGTGAAGAGCTTGAGTTTAGTGGTGGCTTTACAGACTTACATACGACAAGCTATAAAGAGATTTTAAAAGGCAATGGTTACGGAATAGAAGATGCTTCACAAGCTATAGATATTGTATACGACATACGTAACTCTAGCCCAGTAGGTCTTAAGGGAGAATATCACCCTTATGCAAAGAAGAGCTTAGCTATCCATCCTTTTAGAAAGAAATAGATAATGAAAGTAGTTACAATCATAGGAGCTAGACCTCAATTTATTAAATCTGGAGCGGTAAGTAGATCTTTTATAGAGTTTAATAATACTAGACCACCAGAAACTATTGATGAAGTAATAGTTCATACAGGACAGCATTACGATAGTAACATGAGTGATGTCTTTTTTGAGCAAATGGATATACCTAAGCCAGCATATCAATTAGATATCAATGGGTTAGGGCATGGTGCGATGACCGGGCAAATGCTTGAAGCTATTGAAAAAGTATTGCTTGAAGAAAAGCCTGATTGGGTAATGGTGTATGGCGATACAAATTCAACACTTGCTGGAGCTCTAGCGGCATCAAAGCTCCATATAAAAATTGCACACATTGAGGCTGGATTACGATCGTTTAATATGCGTATGCCGGAGGAGGTGAACCGTATTCTTACTGATAGAGTAAGTACTGTTTTGTTTTGCCCAACAGACTCGGCAGTACAAAATTTAGAGAATGAGGGTTATAATGATTTGGATATCGCTATTGTAAAAAATGGTGATGTGATGATGGATGCTAGTTTAATGTTTTCCGCTTTCGCGAAAGCGCCCAAAGAAAGTATACCGGCTGCATTTGTTTTAACAACAATTCATAGAGCAGAAAACACAGATGATCCGGCTAGATTGAGGGCTATATTTAAAGCACTCAATACAATATCTAAAGATACTCCCGTAGTACTGCCATTGCATCCTCGAACCAAAAGCTTTATGGCGAAATATAATATTGAGATTGGTGAGCAACTGCATTGCATTGATCCTGTAGGCTATGTTGAGATGTTATATCTTCTTAAGAATTGTTCACTAGTCTTAACAGATAGTGGAGGACTTCAAAAGGAAGCATATTTTTTTGAAAAGTATTGTCTCACTCTAAGAGACGAGACAGAATGGGTAGAGCTTATAGATAATGGGTTCAATCAGCTAGTAGGAGCAAATTTTGATGTTATTATGAAAGCATTTAATGATGTCAATACTAAAAAGCCAGATTTCTCATTAGACCTTTATGGTAATGGTGAAGCTAGCAAAAAGATTATAGAAGGCCTTTTAAAGTATAAATAAAACAGTAGTTTAATATTAAGTAAATTATGACTAGATAATTTTTTTAATATGAACAATACATCAGAATCAATGACAATATCTAAAAAGTTAATTTCTGTATTTGCAATTTGTTTTGTTCTTATTGCAACGACAAAATCTTATAGCCAAACAGTTGAAGATATTAATGCAATGCCATCTCAAGATGTTCAGAGTCTAATCTCTAAAGCTAAGGCAAGTGGTTATACACCTGAGCAGCTAAAGGCTTTAGCTCTATCTAAAGGACTATCTCAAGATCAAGTAAATGCTTTAGTAGGAAAGGTGGGTGAAAATCAAGCAGGAAATCAAAGTACTCCTGATAATCTTGCGATTACTCCCAATACTAATGTGGATACTTCATTAGACAATACGAGGGTGCCAAAAAAGTCAACATTATTTGGTTATGATTTTTTTAATAATCCAAATATTAGTTTTCAGCCTAATGTTAATCTTGCTACACCTGTAAATTATCAATTAGGTCCTGGTGATGGTCTTGTTATAAGTTTATGGGGAGCAGCAGAGAATACATATGATCTAGTAGTAAACAGAAATGGTAGCGTTAAAATACCTAATGTAGGTCAAGTATTGGTAAGCGGCCTAACTATGGAAGAAGCCAGTTCTAAAATAAAAAGTAAATTACTTAATGTTTATAGAGGCATATCCGCACCAAATAGTAGTCCATATAAAATCTTCACAGACATTTCCTTGTCTAGTGTAAGAACAGTACAAGTAAATATTATAGGAGAGGTAGCGGTGCCCGGCACTTACTCTTTAAGTGCATTATCTACAGTTCTTAATGCGTTGTATGCAGTGGGAGGGCCTACTGATCAAGGTACTTTTAGAGAAATTAAATTAGTTCGTAACGGTGTTGAGATGCCTTTGTTTGATATATATGATTACTTGATTAATGGTAGTCAGGTAGGGAACGTTACTTTAAGAGATCAGGATGTAATTATTGTAAAACCCTATATTTCTAAAATAAACATAACAGGAAGTGTTAAACGTCCAGGGGTGTACGAAATAAAAAAATCAGAAAAGTTCTCCGATTTATTAAAATATGTAAGCGGTTTTACTTCTAATGCATTTAGAGAAATTATAAAACTAGAGAGAATACAAGGTGATAGAAAAGTACTTAAAGAAATAAGCTTAAATGATTTTAGAAATGAGCAACTCTTTGACGGAGACGTTATTACTGTTGGTTCTATCATCGATAAGGTAGAAAATCGTGTAACTATAAACGGTGCTGTTTATAGACCTGGAGATTATGAGTATACATCTAATATGTCCTTGCAAGAGTTGCTTAGTAAAGCAAGTGGTCTTAAGGAAACAGCATATCTTGATAGAGTTGTTATTACAAGTAATATAGAAGGGCAAAATAGTACTTCTCAATCCTACTCATTAACGACAGATGGAGATATTTACTTGAAGGTAAATGACGTAGTCAATGTTTTTGACAAGAATAGCGTGCGTGAGCTAGGTACAATCACAATAGGAGGCGCAGTTAAAAATCCCAAAACAATATCTTATATAGAAGGAGTTAGTCTTGAAGAACTTGTTATTATGGCAGGTGGTTATGAAAAGGAGGCAGACGCGCGTGTTATTGATGTAACTAGAGAGGTTATAGATGACGACTATAAAACAGTCTCAGAAACATTTAAAATCTCGGCAGAGGGGGGATTAGATGTCAATACCAATACTACATTTGTATTTGAGCCTAATGATAAAATCACTGTACGCTATTTGAAAGGTTCTGGAGACAGAATTGCCGTTTCTGTTACAGGTGAAGTCCTTTATCCAGGAAGTTATGATGTAAGTTTTAAAAACGAGCGCATACTTGATCTTGTAAATAAAGCAGGAGGTCTCTCACCATATGCTTTTGAACAAGGAGGAAGCTTAGTGAGGAAAAATCCATATTACAAAGAAGTTATACAACAATTAACTTCAGATAATGTAAATGACAGTACTGCTACAAAAAATATAAATATTAATCTTAATAATCTAGAAGAGTATCGTGTGGGTATTGACTTTAAAAAGCTACTTAAAGAGGGAGAAACTTCAAAAAACAACATGATTCTTAAAGATGGTGATCGATTAATTATACCATCTATAAAGCAAACTATAAAAGTAGAAGGAGAGGTGATGTTACCATCATTAGTGCGATATGACAAGTCTATTAGCTTTAAAGAATACATAAGTAAATCTGGAGGCTTTAATAGTAAAGCATTAAAACGAAAATCTTATGTGATATATGCAAATGGTGATATTAAAGCGACAAAGAATTTTCTGTTCTTTAAATCTTACCCATCCATTGAACCAGGAGCATTAGTTATAGTGCCAGCAAAGAAGGAACGTGCAGGAGGAATTAGTACTCAAGAAATTTTAGGTATAAGTACCGGTTTTGCAACATTGGGATTATTAATGGAGAGATTATTTTCAAATTAATATGAAAAAACATTTAGATCATTCTAATGAAAACGACTATAAGATTATATTAAGTCTTATTAAGGGGTTTTTAAAAACTAAGAGATTTATTATAATTTCTGTTACAGTCTTTCTAATTTTAGGGGTAATAGTTGTTTTAAGCAAACCAAAAACGTATAGCTCTAGTGTCTTGTTTATAACACAAGATTCAAGTAGTGCGCAATCTAGCGGTTTGGGTGGCATAGCATCATTAATAAGTGGAGGTACTATTAAATCATCATCTACTAATGATATACCAACTTTTTTATATCCTCAAATTATTGATAGTTGGGAATTTAGAAAACAACTTTTTGATACTCCATTGAAGTTAAAAAACGAAGATTCTCTTATTACCCTGAGAAGATATGTTTTAGAAAGAGAAGGAACTCCGATAATGCAGACGGTCGCTAAGTATACAGTAGGACTTCCTGGGCTAATCTCAGGTAAAAATGAAGTAAAAAGTATATCTAGTGATAGAATTGATTCTTTGGAATATATAACAAACGATGATAGAAGAGTACTAGAATCTCTACAAGAGAAAGTTTCGTTTGCAATTAGTAAGGATGATGGTACTCTGGAGATAAGAACAGCTATTAGGGAAGAGCCTATTGCGGCAGCACAACTGGCAAAACAAGTGCAATTAAAGTTACAAAAGGAAATTATAAGGTATAGAATTGGTAAGGCTCAAGAAAAATATGATTTTATAGAAAATCAATACCAAGAAACAAAACAAAAATATAAGGATTCCCAAATTTCACTAGCCAGATATTCAGATCGTAACCGATTTAACACTACAGAGTCGTCATTAATACGCAAAAGAGAATTAGAGAGTGAGAGTACATTACTTTATGCATTATATTCGGATTTGGAACAACAAAGAATTACTCAAAGTATAAAAATTAAGGAGGATACTCCTAATTTTACTATTATAAACCCGGCTGTTGTACCTTCTAGAGCCGATGGGAATAATTCTATCATAACACTGTTTATTTACGGAATTGTTGGATTTATAGTAGCTGTATTTCGATATTTATTTATTGTATCTCGATCATATGTAAGTAGTCTTTGGAAGGAAGTTTAAAATCTAAGCTTAGTTTTATAGGTTTTTACTATTAAAACTCTACTGTCTTTCTCTATCATCTTAACTTATTTATTTTGTACAAAAAAATAATTTCCTATTTAAATAAATATCAAGGAAGTAATACTTTAAAGGCATTTCATCTTGCTATTTCACAAAGCTTTATAGCTTTTTTATTTATTTTCATCGACTTTATCTTTTCAAAGAGATTATCCGTCTCTGATTTCGGCGTTTGGAAAGAAACTTTCTTTATCATGAATTTAGGAATCCCTTTTCTTTCATTTGGCTTTACAGAAAGTTTTAAATATTTTATAGCTAAGGAAAATAAGGACATATTATTCTTTTTTCAGAACTTAACTTTTGTAATATTTAGAATTGCTCTTATTTTGTTTGTTGCATTGGCAATTGTTAATATATTACATTATTTAACCATAATTAATATTGGAGTTTATTATATTAATTCTTTGTTTTTTCCTCTACCATTATTAGCGTTTCTTTTTAATAAAACGCTGAGATATATTTATATAAACTTAGGTAAGGCAGAGTTGTTAACTAAGTTGTCCTTTTTTGGAGGAATATTTAGTCTTATAGTTTTAGTTGCTGGATGGTATCTGTTGGCTATTTCAATTGAGTATTATGTTTCTATAGCTGTAGTTTCGTATTTTTCAGTTTTCCTTTTTCCTTCTCTCTTTTATTACAAGTCTTTAGGGCTACCTATAAATTTTTTTAGTAAGCATAAAGCGACTGTTAAGAAAATGTGGGTGTATGGTTTTCCCTTATACTTAGCTACTTTTTCTGGATTATTTAGCTCTTATCTAGATAAGTTTATTGTAAATATTTTTGAGAATGAAGCAACATTTGCAATTTTTGCAGTAGGGGCTTTCGAAATACCCATTTTCGCAATGCTAAGTGCAGCGTTTTCTCAACAAATATTTCCCAAAATGGTTCAATTCATAGGAGAAGGAAAAGAATACGAGGCAAAAGACTTATGGTTGCAAACGACCAAAAAAGTTTCCTATATAACTTATCCAATTATTTTACTAACGATGTATTTTGCCGAAGATATTATTTTTTTTATCTACAATGATTCCTATCAAGAATCTGTAGTATTATTTAAAACCTACCTTTTGGTGTTGTTATTTAGAAATAATAGCTATGGAATTTTACTTACTGCAAAAGGTAAGACAAAACTTATTACAAAGATTAGTTTTGTTGTTTTGATAACAAATATAATTTGCTCTTTAGTTTTATATAATTTTTATGGAATTCAAGGAGTGGTATTTGGTACTTTACTATCGACGTTCCTGATGTGGGTGATTTACATTTACAAAGAGCAGCTATTTATGGAGTATTTAAAAACAATAATTTTAAATAAAGTGTTATTAATACTTCAGTTATTGATATTTTTAATATATATCCTATGATTAGATTCCTCAAGCTTTTTTGTTTTATTCCATTCATTAAAAGACTTATTGATCGAAAATACTATGCAACCGGTTTCGGAACATATTTATTAAATTCTTTTTGCAAAGTTATTCTTCGCATTAATAGTCCTAGCCCTTTTTTATTGCATTTTACATCACGGGTAAATAATGCTAAAAGCATTATTATTCTTGGTGAAGATAAGCAAAGTGTATATTTAAGCTTAGCTACCTCTGGAGGATGCTATTATCAAGCAATCAACGGAATTGAAATAGGAGAAGGAACTATTTGGGCCTATAATTGTAGTTTTATTAGTGCCAATCATTCAAATGAAGATCTGACAAAACATAAAAAGAGTGATCCCATTAAAATTGGGAAAAATGTATGGATAGGTAGTAATTGTGTTGTTTTACCAGGTATTCAAATTGGGAATAGTACTATTATTGGTGCTGGAGCAGTCGTTACAAAGAATATTCCTAGCCACAGTATAGCTGTTGGTAATCCCGCAAAAGTTATATGTAAGATATGCCCTAATTGCTCAGGAAAAGTAAAATTAGAAGGTATTTGCGATTGCAGATTATAATAGGATTTAGTCTACTATATAATATTTTTAAATTGTTCTAATAGATGAAATTAATATGAAGAGCAAAAAATCCTTATTGAATATACCTTTGTTTTGCGCTATACCTTTTGTTTCTTTTTTAATAGCAATTAGAAACTTAAGGTCGAGAACAAATGGTTTAATATTTATTTCATTTTGTACCCTTTTGGGTTTTGCCTTTGCATTCTCTAATGATTCGGCAGATTCTTATCGCGTTGCATTGGTATTTCATGAATTTGATTATAAATCACTCTTTGATATCTATCAACTTTATATATTAGGAGGGGCACCAGATTTGTATAGATTTTTCGTTTATGCAACACTTAAAAGCTTCACAGAAAACCCAAAATTATTATTTGCAACTTTTGGATTAGTTTTCGGTGTATTTTGGTATTTTTCTTTGCGAATCTTTAAAAAGGAGCAAGGTAGTTACACTGGGTTATATGCATCTCTCTTATTTTTTATTTTTGTAATTATTAATCCTATAACAAATATTAATGGAGCAAGATTTAATACCGCTATTTGGGTTTTTTTTCTAGCTACAATTAATATTGTACTTTACAAAAAGAACAGATATTTTTTACTTTTAATATGTGCACCATTATTTCATTTTTCTTTTTTATATGGAGTAGTAGTAGTAGTTTTATTTTCAATTACGAGAAGATTCCTTTATTCAAAATTAAGTGTTAATAAGTTTCTTTTTTATGCGTTTGTAGGTAGTTTTTGTCTTTCGTGGATTTTGGAATCCAATATTATAAGCTTTGATTTTATTGGAAATATTGTTCCTTCAGATAGTATTTCTAATAAAATTGGAACCTATAATAGCGCAGAAGTTTCTGATATTTACGCAGAAAGGGAGGCCAATTCTCCATTTTTAATTGTTTCTAATTTTTTTCAGGCTCTGATGAAAATCACTTTTTTTACCATTATAGTCTATTTTAGGAATTTCATGGAGAAGAATGGATATATAAATCCAAGTATAAATAGATTGATGGCTTTCATACTATTTTATTTTGTTTTTTCTTTTATTATAGCAACAATCCCTTCAGGCGGTAGGTTTTTAATGGTTGGTTATATTCTATCCTTATTACTTATGATAAAAATGTGCGATGTTTACGGTTTAGTTTTAAATAAAAAATACTTTTTAGCGCTGATACCAGTTTATTCTTTTACTTTTTTCTTCAACACTGTTTTTTTAAGTGTTACTTTAACTAGTAGTACAATTTGGTACGGCAATTTATTCTGGATTATTTATGAGGGATGGGACTATACCTTTATTTATTTGTAAGTCAAGAAAACAAACATTTATCTACATTATAGAGAACAAAAAATGAAAAACATACTCATTATAAGCTATATCTATCCTCCTTACAATGCTCCTGCGGCACGAAGACCATATAGCTGGGCAAAATATTTAGATAAAAATAAGTATAACATAACTGTCCTTACTTGTAGTAATCCAGATAGTTCATTGGGAATGGACGAAACGATGAATATTCAACTTAAAGGTGTTAACCTTATATCTATTCAAAGTTCTTTAAAAAGTAATATTAGTTCAGATTTACGTGACTCAAATACGGTAAATACAGGCTCAACAATTAAGACTAAAATCAAAAGAAATTTGGTTAAAATAGGGTCGTATTTTCTTATACCTGATAAAGCTATATTTTGGTATTCTAATGTGAAAAAGTACTTGAAAGATAATGATGAATTGATCAGGCATATGGATGTGGTTATTACAACATCTCCAGCAATGACTAATCATCTGTTAGGTTTACATATTAAAAAAAAATATCCCCAAATAAAACTAATAGGAGATTTACGTGACTATCATTACATAGGAGGACATCAATTACACTCGCCATGGCCACTTTCTTTATTTCATAAGAAATTTGAGCGAAATATTTTACATAAGGCGGATAAAATTACATTTATATCAAATGCGATGCGTGAGATATATGCAAATCACTATAAGAAAGATTCCGCAAAATTCTCTGTGATATATAATGGTTTTGATCAAGATGATTTTAGCTTTGATAATGACCCTGTAAATCAACATTCAGATAAGATTAGAATTTTCTACGCAGGTAGCTTTTATGGGGGTATTAGGTCTCCAAAAGGGTTGCTCCAGCTTATTGATTGGGCTGTAGAGGATAAATTAATGAAGCTTGATGATGTGGAGATCGTTATTGCTGGAAATTTCGAAAAGTCTTTACAAGAAGAAATGGCAAGTTTTATGTCTTATAAAACAGTCAAATATATTGGTAAGATCCCACGTAATGAGGTAATCAAACAATACCAAGAATCTACCATTCTGTGGTTAATTGTAGGAGAAAAGCTTTCTCATTATACAGGAGTTCCTTTAAAATTTTATGAATATCTCGCAGCAAATAAGTTTATTATGAATTTTGCTCCAAATAAATCAGAACCTACAGCATTAATTAACAAATATGATTTAGGTTCTAATTTCGATATTCATAATGACTCTAAGGAAAGGCAGATGGAAATTTGGAAAAAGGTAATATCGAAATGGAAGCATGATGGTCTAGAAGTTCATTCACAACAAGGAGTTTTAGATATATTTGATAGAAAAAATCAAACCAAGGAGTTAGAAGTAATTATAGATTATTCTAAGTAATTATTTTTTACTTAATGCTAAGTAACAACGTTTATATCCATGAGTAATGATTGATAAAATTTATAAACTAAGTCCTTATTTTGTTAAAGTTATTTTACTTAACATAAAAGCTTTTCTTAATGAGAGAAGTAGATATACAAAAGGGTACTATGCTTATTTGAAAGAGTATAACGCCTTATGGAAATCAGACAATACTACTGTAGTAAATTATCAGAGAGAAAGATTGACAAAATTGTTATTAGAAGTAAATGAATATGTCCCTTATTATAAAGATTCTTTCAACAAGGTTTCTATTAGTACTGAGGAAATAGTAAATGATCCTTATGCCGCTTTAAAGAGATTGCCCTTTCTATCCAAAATAGATAGAAAAACTAAAGTAGATGATTTAATTAATACTAACCCAGAGAGAGAACTTGTAGAAGTAGGATATACGAGTGGAACATCTGGTTCTCCTACCGTAAACTACTTAGACAAAGAATCTATAGAAAGAGCATTTGCACTTTGGACACGTTTTCAAAATACTATAGGTATTAAGAAAAATGATAAAAGCATTCGTTTCTCGGGTAGAATTTTAGTAAAACCAACGAGTTCGAAACCGCCATTTTGGGTAAACAATTATATACAGAATCAATTGTTTATGTCTACGTATCATCTTACAGACAAAAATGCGTTGGCTTATATTACTAAGATAAATAAGTATAAACCTGTCTTTATGGACGGTTATCCTTCTGCATTTTATATTCTTGCAAAATTTGTAGAAGAGAATAATTGGAAAATAAACTTCACACCGAAGGGAATAACAACAACTGCAGAGACGCTTCACGATTATCAAAGAGTCTTAATCGAAAAAGTGTTTAACTGTAAAGTGTTTAATCAATATGCATCTAGTGAAGGGAGTCCATTCATAACTGAATGTGTAAATGGCAATTTACATGTTAATGAAGACTCTGGTGTGTTTGAGTTTTTGGATAAAAATGATCAACCAGCAGGTCCTAATGAAATAGGAAGAATGGTAGTTACTAGCTTTAGAAATTATAAAACACCTTTGGTAAGATATGACATTCAGGATACTGTATTGATGCCTTCTACTGACATAACTTGTGACTGCGGGTGTGCAATGCAAATAATTGATAAAATAATAGGTAGGGAAGATGATCTATTATGGACTCGTGAAAAAGGGTATGTGGGGAGAATGGATACGGCATATAAAGGTTTAGTTGGAATCTCTAAAAGTCAGATAATTCAAGAGGAAGTTAATTTGTTTATTGTTAAAAATGTAGTCAGTGAAGAATATACAGATGCTATTGAGAAAAAATTTAGATTTAATCTAGAAGAAAGGCTCGGTACTGAGGTTACAGTAAAAATGGAATATTTAAATGATATCCCTCTTGGTAAAAATGGCAAATTTAATGCTGTAATCAGGAATTGCAAATTACCTATAGACTTATGATTATAAAACTATATTACGGATTAGCGACTATCATTACTAGATTAAGATGTAATGTCAAAGGTGTAAAATTGGGTAAAGGAGTTTTGTTTAAAAGCTTTCCTGCAGTTATGAGAAACCCTACAGCAGTTATTACAATAGGAAATAATACATTACTGAATTCAAGTAATACTGGTTATCATATAAATATGCATTCTTCTTGTAAAATCCTAGCAGATAGAGATAAAGCTCAAATAACTATAGGTTCAAATTGTAGAATTCACGGAACTTGTATACATGCATATAATTCTATTAAAATAGGTGATAATGTATTAATTGCCGCCAATACTCAAATCATAGATGGTAATGGACATCAATTATCATTTGATAATACATCTGATAGAATAAATACTACAGATAAAGGCAAGCCTATTATCATTGAAAGTAATGTATGGATAGGAGCAAATTGTTTTATTTTAGGAGGAGTTACAATAGGTGAAGGAGCAGTAGTTTCAGCAAATAGTGTTGTACATAAAGATGTAAAACCAAATACAATTGTAGGTGGTAATCCAGCAAAATTAATTAAAGATGCAAATAAAATAGGCTATTAAAATAACACAGCAACCTATTTACGATGGCACAAGAAAAAATGCAAAGAGAAAAATTAATAAGAATTACAACGGTACCTATCTCATTAGATAAGCTCCTCGAGGGGCAGCTTGACTTTATGAAAGATTATTTTGAGGTTATTGCTGTATCTTCTCAAGAAGAGGAGCTTAAAAGAGTAGCTAGAAAGCAAGGTGTGCCTTATTTTTTTCTTGAAATGACAAGAAAAATAACGCCATTACAAGACCTCAAGGCTGTATATAAACTTTATATATTTTTAAAGAAAGAGAAACCTGTTATTGTTCATACGCATACGCCTAAAGCGGGCATTGTAGGTATGCTCGCCGCAAAGCTTGCTGGAGTACCTCTAAGATTGCATACAGTAGCTGGGTTACCATTACTAGAGGCTACTGGTGCAAAAAGAAAACTGCTAGATATTGTTGAAAAATTAACCTACCGTTTTGCAACAAAAGTGTATCCTAACGCTCAGGGTCTTAAAACTATTGTGGAGGAATTAAAATTTGTTGAATCTTCAAAGCTTAAAGTGATAGGAAAGGGCTCTTCAAATGGGATAGATACTACTTATTTTTCAAAAGATTCTTTAGTAAATAATAGTCTAGATGTCAGTGACGAACTCAAAATAGCGGTTAGTGATTTTACATTCATTCTTGTAGGGCGACTAGTAGGAGATAAAGGTGTGAATGAATTGGTAAAAGCATTTGTAACTGTTCAACAAAAGCATCCAGAGACATCATTACTGCTTGTGGGTCCTCTAGAAGAGGAACTGGATCCACTTTTACAGACTACACAAGATATTATTAAAAAGCATCCTAAGATTTATACAACAGGATATGTAGATGATGTAAGGCCTTATCTTGCTTTCGCGAAAGCGTTAACCTTTCCATCATATAGGGAGGGATTTCCTAATGTGGTATTACAAGCCGGTGCTATGGGGTTGCCGTCTATAGTATCAGATATAAATGGATGTAATGAGATTATCGTAAACAATCTCAATGGATTAATTATTCCAGTAAAAAGTAGTGCCGCACTCGAAATAGCAATGTATAAACTTATAGAGGATAAGGATTTTTATAGTCATACTCAGGCAAATGCTAGAGCAATCATAACAAGTAGTTATGAAAGAAAAGAAATTTGGCAAGCGCTACTTCAAGAGTACAACACACTATTGGCCACTTTAAAGGGTAACAAAAATTAAACTCATGTTATATAATAAAATTTTGAAACCCATTGCAGATTTTTGCTGTGCATTAGTAGGTCTTATTCTTATTGCTCCTGTGTTTATTGTAATCACAATACTGCTGGCTATTGCAAATGCGGGAAAGCCTTTTTATACACAGTTAAGAACAGGGAAAAAGGATGTGGTTTTTAGAATTATAAAGTTTAGATCAATGAATAATAAATGTGATGCTTCTGGTGATCTTCTTCCAGATGCAAAACGACTTACTCCTGTAGGAAAGTTTATTAGAAAAACATCTCTTGATGAGTTACCACAACTTCTTAATATTCTTAAAGGTGATATGAGTTTTATAGGCCCAAGACCTTTGCTGCCAGAGTATGTTCCATTATACTCAGCAGAGCAACGTAAACGCAGCGATATAAAACCAGGAATTTCTGGCTGGGCCCAAGTAAATGGCCGTAACGCCATAAGCTGGGAGAAAAAATTTGAACTTGATGTGTGGTATGTAAACCATCAATCTTTTCTTTTAGATTTAAAAATTCTATTTTTAACCGTTAAGAAAGTATTTGTGAGTGAAGGAATTAGTGCACAAGGAGAGGCTACAACGACTAAGTTTAAAGGAACAAAAAAATAACATATGAAAGACATAGTAATCGCAGGAGCGGGAGGTTTTGGTAGAGAAGTTAAGTTTATTATAGATAGGATAAATGCAGTAAATCCAACATATAATTTATTAGGTTTTTATGATGACAACACAGATTTACCTTCTACTATAAATGGTGTTCCGTTATTAGGCACAACAAAGGATCTTATAAATTATAACAAAACTATTAATGTTGTTTTGGGTGTAGGAGTTCCAAAAATTAAAGAGATAATTGTAAACTCTTTGAAAGAAAATAAGCTGATAACCTTTCCTGTCCTCATTGATCCAAGTTCAATAATAGGTTACGATAATATCCATATTGGAGGAGGTACTGTAATTTGTGCTGGCGTTGTTGTGACTTGTGATATAAAAATAGAAAGATTTGTTACCTTGAACTTGTCATGCACAGTGGGGCATGATACTGTTATAAATGAATTTTCATCATTTATGCCATCTGTTAATATATCTGGCGAAGTGAATATAGGCAAAAGTGTTTATGTTGGAACCGGTGCAAAAATTATCAATCAATTAGAAATAGGAGCAGACACAATTGTTGGCGCAGGAGCAGTGGTTGCTAAAAGTTTGCCAGAAAAATGTACAGCAGTTGGTATACCTGCGAAACCTATAAAATTTCATGAATAATGTAGAAAAACTGATTGCTTTTATACTTTTAATCGTATTCTTCGCTTTTATCGTATTAGTCTTAATTATATCAAGTGCTAGTACAAAGTCATATGGTTTATTTTCACAAATTAGAATAGGTCAGTTCGGTAAACCTTTCATAATATATAAGGTCAAAACGATGAGACACAATAGAGTGACTCTTTTTGGAAAATATTTAAGAAAGTTTAAGATTGATGAGCTTCCTCAGTTATTTAATATATTAATAGGAGACATGTCTTTTGTAGGTCCTAGGCCTGATGTTCCAGGATACTATGACCTTTTGCGCGGAGAAAGCAGACAAATTTTAAACTGTAAGCCTGGTCTTACTAGTCTAGCAGCTTTAAAATATTTGAATGAAGAAGCACTATTATTAACAAAGGACAATCCTCAAGAATATAATGATACTGTCATATTTCCCGATAAAGTTAAGATGAATCTCGATTATTGTAAAAAAAAATCCCTTAGGCACGATCTCTATATCATAGGTCTTACGCTAAAAGCTATATTTGTAAAAAATAAAATCACCGCATAGTGTATGTCAAGTATTAGTAAAATCTGGCTCTCTTCTCCTCATATGGGAGGAAATGAGCGTAAATATGTAACAGAAGCTTTTGATACAAACTGGGTAGCTCCTTTAGGACCTAATGTAAATGGTTTTGAAAGCGATCTTAAAGAATATCAAGATAACGATGTAGAAATAGCTGTTCTTAGTTCTGGAACAGCAGCTATTCATCTTGCATTAATACAGTGTGGTGTTGTAGCAGGAGACGAGGTAATCTGCCAGTCTTTTACATTTTGTGGTAGTATTAATCCTATTAAATATCTAGGTGCAAATCCTGTACTTGTAGATAGTGAGAAAACTACATGGAACCTTTGCCCTGTGCATCTAGAAGTAGCAATAAAGGATAGAATTACAAAAGGTAGAAAACCTAAAGCTATTGTTGCTGTACATTTATACGGTATGCCTTATCAAGTAGACTTGATAAATGAAGTTGCTATTAGATATGATATTCCGGTAATAGAAGACAGTGCAGAGGCTCTTGGATCAACTTTTAAGGGGCAGAAATGTGGAACGTTTGGTCGTTTTGGAATTCTATCATTTAACGGCAATAAGATCATCACAACAAGTGGAGGAGGAGCAATGGTTTGCCATTCACAAGAAGATAAAGAGAAGACAGTATTTCTTGCTACACAAGCACGTGATGATGCTCCGCATTATGAGCATACAACGATAGGTTATAACTATAGACTCAGTAATATTTCGGCAGGGATTGGTAGAGGGCAAATGGAAGTGTTAGATAAACATATAGGTTTACGTAGATCTATGAATGCGTTTTATGTTAAGGCATTTAAAACCATAAGTGGTGTTACTGTTTTTCAAGAACCATCAGATCATTATTTTAGTAATCACTGGCTTAGTGCTATACTTATTGATCCATCAAAAACTGGCGGTATTACTAGAGAAGATTTGCGCCACGCTTTCGCGAAAGCAGATATAGAGTCAAGACCACTTTGGAAACCTATGCACTTACAGCCTGTTTTCAAAGGTGTTCCATATTACGGTAGTGGAGTATCTGATGAGTTGTTTGATAATGGGTTATGTCTTCCATCTGGTTCAAATTTAACAAATGATGATAGAGTGCGCATCGAAAAAGTTATCTTTGAAGTCTTCAAAAATTGTTTGACGAATGTTCAATAGGTTATTAAGTGCAATAAATAGATTGTTTTCTGAGGAGAACAAACTCGATATAAGGAATGTAAGGTACTTGCCGAGATGGGCGGTACTTTTTATTGATACCTTCTTAATTTTTTGCTCATTAATACTTACTTATTTATTACTTCTTGATCTTAATATAGCTCCTCTAAAGGCAATATCAAATACACAACAACTAAGCCTTATTGTAGGTGTAAACTTTGTCTTTCTTTTAATATTTAAAACGTATGCAGGGCTTATAAGGCATTCATCTTTTATGGATGCTCTTAAGTTAATGTTTGCTACCATCTCAACATTTGGAGTTTTGATGATTATTAATATCTTCTGGTTGGAGATTGAGAACCAGAAGCTATTTATTAATGTAGGGCTTATTTTATTCTCTTTTATTTCATTTACAGCGCTCTTTACCTTTAGACTCGCGGTAAAGCAATTATACGAACGATTTAAGATTGCTCAAAAGCACGAAGAGATTATTAGAGCGGTAATTATTGGAGTAGATGATGGTGCAATTTCAATTGCAGCAGCGCTTGATATCGAGCATCCGCAACGTTTTATAATCACTGGCTTTATTTCAAAAAGGCAAAACAAAAGCTTGAGGATTTTAGATAAACCTGTGTTAGAGTTGGATAAAGGTATTTCTGATTTGTTAGAAAAGTTAAATGCAGAGGCAATAGTCTTTGCAGGAAACTCCATGACTGCCGAAGAACGTTTTTCTATAGTAAAAGAGTGTCTTGAGCACGACATTAAAGTCTTCAATTCTCCATTAGTAATAAACTGGAGTGAGAAAACTACAGTTACAGATCAGCTCAAAAGTTTACAAATAGAAGATTTGTTAAATAGAGATCCAATACAACTTAACGACAGTGTTAAATCAGGTAAAATACAAGGTAAGATTATACTTGTTACTGGTGGTGCTGGATCTATAGGTAGTGAAATCGCAAGACAAGTAGCATCTTACAACCCTAAGAAGCTTATTGTATTAGATCAAGCAGAAACGCCGTTACATTCTCTAAGTTTAGAACTTATGGGAGCATTTCCTGACATAGATTTTGAATTTGTTATCTGTGATGTAGCAAACCGTAACCGATTGAGAGTTCTTTTTGATGCTTTTAAAATTGATATTATCTATCATGCAGCAGCTTATAAGCATGTGCCATTAATGGAGAATAATCCATCTGAGGCTATACTCACAAATATTTACGGAACAAAAAACCTTGCAGATATAGCCGCAAAGCATAAAGTGAGTCACTTTGTAATGGTAAGTACTGATAAAGCAGTAAACCCAACAAATGTAATGGGTGCAACCAAGAGAGCTGCCGAGATGTATGTCCAGTCTAAGCATTTTAATCTCCTTAAAAATGGCAAGAAAAGAAATACTAAGTTCATAACTACCCGTTTTGGAAATGTTCTTGGATCTAATGGGTCTGTGGTTCCTTTATTTAAAAAGCAAATAGAAGCTGGAGGGCCTGTTACCATAACACACCCAGATATTATTCGTTATTTCATGACAATTCCTGAGGCTTGTCAGTTGGTACTAGAAGCAGGCGTAATGGGTAAGGGAGGTGAAATATTTATTTTTGATATGGGGGAACCTGTTCGCATCATGGATCTTGCCGAAAAGATGATTAAGCTTGCAGGGCATACTCTCAATCAAGACATTGAAATAAAAATAACAGGTTTACGTCCTGGTGAAAAATTATATGAAGAGCTTCTAAGTGACGAAAGTACAACGCTTCCTACACATCATAATAAAATAATGATAAGTGAGGACATGGAGAATGATTATGAACAGATTAATGAAGTGGTAAACTCCATTATTAAGGCTGCTATCAAAAATAATAACTCAATTAGTGTTGCAAAACTTAAATCTCTCATTCCTGAGTTTAAAAGTAACAATTCTGAGTATGAGATACTTGATATAGAGGTGTCACAAGAAAAAGGGGCGGTTGGTGCAAAAAATATTGCCTAGCACCAAATCACTATTTTTCAAAACATAATAAAAAATCCCCCTACTTAATGCGAATTTTTAAAATTCTAGTAATTTTATTACTTGTGAGCACATGTTTGTCCTCCTGTATTTCCAAAAAGGAAGTGCTTTATTTTCAAGATATTGAAAGGTTAAACACAAGTAAGAATGAAATAAGTTACAATACAATAATAAGACCTAATGATTTACTTTCCATTTTTGTAGTTGGAGGTTCTCCAGAAGTAGTCTCAGCGTTTAACCCCACAGTAGGTGTTGCACAACAGGATGGAAGTTCTACAGGATATTCACCTTCTAATACCTATTTAGTTGATCAATATGGAGCTATTGAGTTTCCATTAGTTGGTTCAATTACAGTTGGTAATCTAAGCCGTACAGAAGCGCTGCAAAGGCTAAAGGAAGCAGTAAGCATCTATGTAAAAGATCCAGTTATTAATTTACGTATAATAAATTTTACAATTTCTGTATTAGGCGAGGTAAAACGACCTGGTACATACTCCATTAACGATGAGAATATTTCATTGCTTAAAGCATTAGGTCTTGCTGGCGATTTAACTATATATGGAGATAGAAAGAATGTAGTACTCATAAGAGAATCTAATGAGTCTAAAATCTATAAAGTAATTGATCTGACATCGGCATCGATTCTAGGTTCTGAGTTTTACTATTTACAACAAAATGATGTTCTTATTGTTTCCCCTAATAAGGCACAAGTTCAAAGTGCAGCCTTTTCTAGGAGTACTACCATTTTATTTTCTATAGCTGGTTTAGCACTTGCCGTAATAACTCTCTTTACTCGTTAAGTAATATGCAAGAATCAACAAATTCTTCTAAAGAAGATGATTTAAATATTAAAGAGGAAGTACTTAAATATCTAAAATTCTGGCCTATAATTATCTTTAGCTTTATTTTAAGTTTGACATTGGCATTTTTATATTTAAAATTTGCTACACACATTTACGAAAGTCAAACTACTATACTTATAAAAGATCAAAATAATAGTGCGGTATCTGAGCTTGCTGCTTTTGATGATTTAGGAATTGGAAGTACAGCTTTAAGCCCATCTTCATTTGATAATGAAATAGAAATAATCAAATCGAAACGTCTTTTAGGGTATGTTGTTGATAATTTAGAGCTTACAACGAATTATATTGACGAGGAAAATTTGAAGTACGTTTATATTTATAAGAACATCCCATTTAAAGTCTTATTCTCTTTAGATAATACTTCAATTCTTAATAAGAATATTTATATCAAAGTGCTATCTAAAACGCAATTTGCTATGAAGGAAAAGAAGGATGAAAATTCGAAGACATACAATTTTGGAGAGAGAATTGTTTTATCCGACGTTAGTATCACAGTAGTACCAACCAACGGTGATGAGTTTGCCAAAATAGACTATGCAGATCAACATTTTGTACGTATCCTTTATGTGGATAGAGGGAACACCGTAAACCGACTTCAAAATAGTTTGTCAATAACTCAAACTACTAAGTATAGCAGCGTGTTGCGCTTGTCAATTAAAGGGCCTAATAAAGATCAAGGTGAAGCAATTCTTAATAATCTCATAACTGTCTATAATGAGGATGCTATTAATGATCGTAATCTGGTATCAAAAAATACTGCAAATTTTATTGACAATCGTCTATCCATAATTACAGCCGAATTAGATTCAGTCGAAACGGATAATGTAAAATTTAGAGAACGTAATGAGATTATTAATTTAGAAACGGAGGGAAGGCTCTCTCTACTAAATGCAAATGAACTTGTAAAAAAACGTGTAGAACTTAACACGCAAGTTAAGTTGTTTGATCTTATGACTGAATATCTTAAAACCGATAATCAAACAGAGCTTCTTCCCACAAATACTGGTATAGCTCTTGCCGGTGCCGAGGGACAGCTAGAAAATTATAATACACTTATATTAGAGCGAAATAGACTGTTACAAAATGCAACAGAGTTAAACCCAGTCGTTGTACAATTAACGAGTCAAATTGAAAGTTTAAAAGACAATATTTTAAACAGCCTAAAGTCTGTAAAGAAATCATTTTTAATTCAGAAAAATGATTTAAATAATGAACAATATAATATAACAGATAAGCTATCGACCATGCCTAATTTGTCTAAAGGTGCGCGTGATATAGCAAGACAACAAGGTATAAAAGAATCGCTATATCTCTATTTATTGAAGAAAAGAGAAGAAACAGCTATATCTCTTGCAGTGGCAACACCGAAAGCAAAAATAGTAGATAGGGCATACAGTCTAAGAAATTTGGTCTCTCCTCAGAAGAATATTACATATTTGAAATTTGGCACTCTCGGTTTACTTATACCACTTTTGTTAATTTATTTAAAGGAGTTATTTGATACTAAAATTCATAATCGAGATGATGTTGAGAGATACATATCAAGCTTATCCTTTTTAGGTGAAATACCTATTTTAAATAATAAAGATAGTGACGTAATTACAGCTAATGATCGTTCCGTTCTTGCAGAAATCTTTAGAATTATTCGGACTAATATCGCTTATGTTTTAAAGAGAAATGCTAATGAGAAGGAAAATGTCATTTTTGTTACGTCTGCAGTGAAGGGCGAGGGAAAGACTTTTGTCGCTTACAATTTGGCGTTAACACTTAATAGTACAAGTAAATCTGTATTATTAATAGGAGCAGATATCAGAAATCCTCAGTTGCACAGGTATATAGACAAAGAAGAATGGAATATTGGACTATCTGAATATTTAAATGACTCAACTTTAGATATTGAAACCATAACTAATAGAGCAGATGGAGGTGATAGTTCATTTGATTTAATATTGTCAGGACATATTCCGCCCAATCCAGCCGAACTTTTAATTAATTCGAGATTTGATAATCTAATAGATGAAGTTAAGTCAAAATATGACTATGTCATTGTTGATACTGCGCCTACGCTATTAGTTACTGATACGCTACTAATTAGCCAGAAAGCAGATATGACAGTATATGTATCACGCGCAAACTATACAGATAAGAAACTAATTAAACACCCAAAGGAGCTCATTGAAGAAGGAAAATTAAAGAATGTGGCGTTTATTATAAATGGTGTTAAAATGACTAATTTGGGTTATGGCTCTCAATATGGATACGGTTATGGTCTAGAAGAACCTAGTTTAATGAAGAGAATAAAACAAAAATTAGGGATAGGTTTCTAGCTTTCTATTATTTCAAGGGATAACATATTTGTTCTTGATAATAGTTTATATTAATTTCATTACACTTAATAATTTCAACTAGAGAATACTTTTGTCGTTTTAGAACATATATCAGTTAACCTATTTTTATATTGTTTAGATAATTTCATAGTCTCAATTTTTTCAAGGTGATCTATTTTGTGAGCATCAACACCGATGAAATCATAAAGGCCTTCTTTCAAAAGTTTAAATGCAACCCTTTGGCAAGAATTTCCATAATGCGGTGTGAGTGCTAGAGCGTTTAGCTGTAAAAGGCAGCCTTTTCTTTTGAGTTCGGAATAGATATGGTATTTATCATGATAATATTTATAGCGTTCAGGATGTGCTAGTATAGGCATGTATCCTTTAGACTTTAATTTATAAATTAACTCATATAAATTTTCAGGAGGTCGCATGTAAGACATTTCTATTAGTATGTACTTATCTTTAAGAGGGATTATTAGATCTTCTTCAAGAAGATTATTAAAATTATCATCTAACATATATTCAGAAGAGTAAGTAAGTTTAATCTCGGGAATATTGGGTACAGATTCAAAAGCTTTTTTGATGGAATGAATAGTATTATTGTAAATTCCATTCATTGTATGAGGCGTTGCAATAATCCTTTTACAGCCTAATTGTGCATATTTTTCAAGAAGGTTGAGACTTTCTATTTTGTTTTTTGGCCCATCATCAATTCCTGGTAGTACATGACAATGCATTTCTGGAGTACCACTCCAAATATTTATAAAGAGTACTTTTTTATGAAAGAAGCTGAGTATATTTAAAAACATAAGTAGTAGATGAGATTTCAGTACTTTTAATTTTCAAAGATATAGATATGACACAGCGATTTGTCCAACTTTTAGTAACTCTTTTTGTTTGCTCTCAAATTATAGCACAAGAGAGTGTCAAAGTCGAGGGGTCAATTAATAGTCGGGTGTTTTTGTCGTCAGAATCATTGCCTTTTTGGATGTATTCTAATAATAATGGATACGTAAATGAACAATCAACCTTTGGTATTCACGCTTTCGCGAAAGCGGAATTTAAAATCTCCGATAAAAGCTCATTAGAAGGAGGGACGTCGTTATTTTATAGAGATGGAACTAACGAAAATTTACAAAGAGGTAATCTATTTATATCATATACGGCTCCTTATTTCAAGATTACTGTGGGAGCAAAAGCTTCTGAAAGTTTAAATGTATTATCAACCACAAATGAAAATATATTATTGAGTGGAAATGCAAGGGCTTTACCTGGGATAGTCATTGAAGCACCATCATTTATTAATCTTACTGATAAAATTTCCATTGATTACGGCTTAGGACATTATATTCTGAATGATAATCGGTTTGTAGATAATACTAAGGTTCATTATAAACGATTGAATTTAAGATACAGAACTAATGATTCAGAAAATTTTACAATAGGAGTTCAGCACTTTGCACAATGGGGAGGAACGAGTAGAACACTTGGTGATTTGCCTGATGGACTAGGAGATTATTTTAAAATATTTTTGGCTCAAGGAGGAGGAGAAGATTCTACAGATGGCGAACAGGTAAATGCACTAGGCAATCATCTAGGTAGTTTTGATTTTAGTTATGAAAAACAATTAAAACGAGGAACTATAAAAACTTATCATTTGCATCTCTTTGATGATGGGTCAGGAACAGCCTTTAAAAATTTTCCGGATGGGGTATGGGGTGCTCAATACACATTTAATAATAATTCAATCCTTGAGACTATAATGTACGAATATGTTGACACTAGAAGCCAAAGCGGGAGTTCTGGTAGATCAGGTCGAGATAACTATTTCAGTAATGCTGGATATCGTAGTGGTTGGACTTATGAAGGTAGGATAATAGGATTACCATTCTTTGAACTTAATCCAGAAACGGGATTAGGAATTACAAACAATAGAGTTATAGCTCATAATATAGGAGTTTCTGGTACTTTAAAAAGTGTTAAAATATCAGGTAAAGCAACTTATTTACAGAACTTAGGAACATATGCAGGTCCATTACAAACTAGACAAAAAAAGCTTCTTTCCTACTTGTCTTCAACTTATAGAACTCATAATTGGGGAGAAATTAGCCTTTTAATGGGTATAGATCTTATAAATAGTGAGCCTGATAATTATGCGCTAAGCATTGGGTATAGATTTTTTATCAATTAAAAAACCAAAATATTCGTCAAGGAAATATTTTTTGCAATTCGAATTTATATTTCAATGTTAAAATATTATTGTTACTACTTTGTAATTGTAGTACTATCTATTCAATTAATTCATGAACTAGATAATAAACAATTAGAATTTTACTAAATAAGATTTTCCATATTTCAAGTACCTTTACATTACGTGAAACCTTATTTTTAGGTCGTAGTAATTACGCAGACACTATTACCTAATCCCAAATTTAAATTTTAATGTCAAAATTATACACTCCATTTACAATAAGAGGGTTAGAATTATCAAATAGAATTGTAGTTTCTCCCATGTGCCAGTATAGCTCAGTTAACGGAATGGCAAATGACTGGCATCTTGTTCATTTGGGTTCTAGAGCTGTAGGAGGAGCCGGATTAATAATTACTGAGGCTGCAGCAATTTGTCCAAAAGGAAGAATTACTCACTCAGATATGGGTATCTGGTTAGATGAGCATATCGAACCTCTTAAGCGAATTACTACATTTATTAAAGAGCAAGGTAAAGCTGTGGGAATACAACTAGCACATGCTGGGAGAAAAGCAAGTACGTTACCGCCTTGGGAAGGTAGTAAGGTGCTTACAAATGGAAATGGAGGATGGCTCCCTGTGGCGCCGTCGCCTATATCATTTAATGATGAAGGAGTGGTGCCCAAAGAGCTTTCTATAAGTGAGATTAAAGATCTCATTAAGTTATTTATAGATGCATCTAAGAGAGCTGTATTAGCAGGTTTTGATGTTATAGAAATTCACGCCGCACATGGCTATCTTTTAAATCAGTTTTTGTCTCCACTAACCAATAAACGTGTAGACGAATATGGCGGTAATTTTGAAAAGCGAGCCCTCTTCTTACAAGAGGTGACAAAGGGAATTCGATCAGTAATTCCTGATAAAATGCCTTTATTTGTTCGTATATCTGCTACGGAATGGGCAAAAGGTGGTTACACTATTGAGGATTCTTTAAAAATCTCTCAACTCCTCAAAGATAACGGAGTAGATTTGATAGATTGTTCAACCGGGGGTGTTGTTAATAATCAAGAAATTCCAGTTGAAAAAAACTACCAAGTTCCTTTTGCAGAAGAAATTAAAAAGAAAGTAAATATAGCCACGGGCGCAGTTGGCTTAATTGATGACGCCATTCAAGCTGATGAGATTTTAACTAAAGACAAGGCAGATTTAATATTTATAGGTAGAGAAATGTTACGAAATCCATATTTTGGATTATTAAGTCCTGAACTTGGTGGAAAGAAGATTGCTTGGCCAAATCAATATCAAAGAGGAAAACCTAGATAATAATTATACCCCTTTGAAATTATATCATCTATAATAAGTCCTATTTTATTATAAAATTATATTTAAATTATTGTTGATCACCATTTGCCGATTGCTTAACAATATAGAAACATTGCACACTGAGTTTGGTTGTAGATTTGCAAAAATCATAACTAAAAACTCACTCAATGAAAAAAAAACTACTCAATGCGCTTTTGTGTTTTATACTAGCATTTCTAAGTGTTAATATAAATGCTCAAGGTGTTTTTATTAATGAATTGCATTATGACAACGCCGGAGGCGATGTTAATGAAGGAATCGAGCTTGCTGGTCCTGAAGGAATGGATTTAGCCGGATGGTCATTAGTTTTATATAATGGTTCTAATAACGAAGCTTATAGAACTGTAGACCTTTCAGGAGTAATAGCCAATCAACAAAATGGTTATGGAACAGTAAATTTTCCTATTACAGGAATTCAGAATGGTGCTCCAGACGGTATCGCTCTTGTAGATACAACAGATAACGTGGTTCAATTTCTATCATATGAAGGAGAGCTTACTGCTATAGGCGGTCCGGCAGATGGACTTACTAGTAGAAATATAGGTGTAGCCGAAGGAGCAGATACTTCAACCGAAAGTTCACTATCTCTATCTGGAAATGGCACAGAAGCAGGTGATTTTACTTGGGAAATTACAAATACAAATACCTTTGGAGCGGTAAATACAAATCAAGTTTTTGGTACTTTGATAATTACGCCTGTAATTAATGAATTTGTATTTAATCATACTGGTTCTGATACTGAAGAGTTTATAGAAGTTCTAGCAGGTGCTAATGAAGATCTCTCAGCCTATTCACTTTTAATTATTGAGGGGGATGTAAATTCTGTTGGAACTATTACTTCGGTTTTTCAATTAGGTATTACCACCGCAGATAGACTTTATACAATACCTTTTCAAAACAATGTGTTTCAAAATGGATCTCAAACGATTATTCTTGTTACAAACTTTAGTGGTAACATAGGAGAAACTATTGATACAAATGTAGATGGATTAATTGATGTTAATCCTTGGGATGAGATTATTGATAGTGTAGCGGTAAGTGATGGTGATGAAGGAGATATGTCATACAGCGATGTGGTACTAACCAATGATTTTGATGGAGGAATTTTTACAGTAGGTGGAGCATCTAGAATTCCTAGTGGAACTAATTCGGGAAGCACAACAGACTGGATTAGAAATAATTTTAATGGGGCTGGGCTTCCAAGTTTTCCAAGTGCAATACCATCTGCAGGAGAAGCTATCAATTCTCCAAATTCTGAAAATATCACAGTTCCTTCAGAACCAACAAACGATGCGGTGTTGCTTATTAATGAAATTGATGCAGACAATACTGGTACAGATACCATGGAATTTATAGAATTATATGACGGAGGAACGGGTAATACATCTCTTGAGGGATACACTTTAGTATTTTATAACGGTTCTAGTGATACAAGTTATGCATCTTATTCATTAGATGGCTTTACCACAAACGCAAATGGTTTTTTTGTTTTAGGAAATGAGTCAATAGGTTCTGCAAGCATCGTTTTTGCTAATAATGGGATTCAGAATGGAGCAGATGCTATTGCTCTTTATAAAGATGCTACCATTGATTTTCCAAATGGAAGTCCAGTAAATCTTGACAATCTGCAAGATGCCGTTGTTTACGATACTAATGATGCAGATGACGATGGTTTGCTCATACTTCTAAAAGAAGGTCAAGAACAGCTTAATGAAGATATTTTAGGTAATAAGGATACATTCTCTTTACAGAGATTTACAAATGGATCAGGTGGTTTAAGAGAAACTACAGCTTATGTGAGTGCATTGCCTACTCCTGGAGCCACAAATAGCAATGCTACTGAGCCAATTACTTTAGTTATTAATGAACTTGATGCAGACACCGCAGGATCAGATTCACAAGAATTTCTTGAAATTTACGATGGTGGACAGGGTAATACCTCTCTCTCTGGATTTGTAGTTGTTGCTTATAATGGAAATGGCGATGCTGTTTATAACACTTTTGACTTAGAAGGCTTTACTACGAATGAAGAAGGATACTTTGTTTTAGGAAATGCAGATGTTTTAAATGTAGATTTAGTAATTCCTGGCAACTCCTTTCAAAATGGAGCAGATGCTATAGGTTTATATCAGGGAACTGCGGTTGATTTTCCAAATGGAGCAGTACTAACCCTTGATGGACTAGTTGATGCAATAGTTTATGGAACTGATGATGATACAGATATAGAACTAATAATATTATTAAATCCTGGACAAGAGCAGCTTAATGAGAATTCAAACGGAAGTAAAGACTCAGAGTCTTTACAGAGAATTCCAAATGGACAAGGAGGGACTAGAAATACAGCAAACTATGTTGGTCAGACTCCAACACCAGGGAAAGCAAATGATGCCATTATTACGCCAGGGGAAATACTTACTATCGCGCAGGTGAGAGCAGCTGCTGAAGGAGATACCGTAACAACTACTGGAATCCTAACAGTAAGTGATCAGTTTAATGGACCTGCATTTATTCAAGATGCAACAGGAGGAATTGCAATATTTGATAATCTTGTTCATGGTGAGAATGTATTTGCTATCGGTGATTCTATCACAGTTACAGGTACAAGAAGTGCATTCAATGATCTTGCACAGATAAGTCCTGTAAATATTGTGGAAATTAATGCACCGCCTACAGGTGTTATAGAACCTATAACTATCACTTTATCACAATTATCTAATTACGAAGGACAATTAGTGCGTGTTGTAAATGCGAGCTTTCCTAATGAAGGAGACTTACTATTTGGAAATTCTAATTTTGAACTAACAGATAGCAGTGGAACAGGTCAGTTGCGTATAGACGGGAATGCATCTTCACTTATTACATTAACACAACCTAGTAGTTGTGATATTGTAGGAGTTGTAGGTCGTTTTGGTGATAATTTCCAACTATTACCTAGAGTAGCAAGTGATATACCATGCGCTACTCCTTTTGAAAGTCCAGATGAAACCTCTGATGTTTCAAGGGATGATAGCTTTGATGTAGTCGCGTGGAATATTGAGTGGTTTGGAGATGAAAATAATGCTCCGCCAGCTGGCAGACCTATGTCTGATGAAATACAGAGAGATAGCGTACGTACAGTACTAAGAAGATTAGATGCAGATGTTATTGCTGTAGAAGAGATTGCAGATGATGTACTTTTCGCAGAACTAGTGGATGGATTGGAAGGCTACGATTATATCCTTTCTGATGCTGTTTCTAATCCAACAGGTACACCACCTTTTCAAAAGCTTGGTTTTATTTATAAAACTGCTACGGTGAATCTTGTAAAAACTCAAGCACTATTAGCTACGATCCATCCATTATACAATGGAGGAGATGATAGTGCTCTAGTAGATTATCCTAGTACTACAGATCGTTTTTACGCAAGTGGACGGTTACCATTCCTAATGACTGCAGATGTTACCATCAATGGAACCACAGAGCAAATAGATTTAATAGCATTACATGCTCGTGCAAATGGTAGTACTCAATCTCAAAATAGATATGATATGCGTCGTTATGATGTAGAGGTTCTTAAAGATTCTCTAGATGTACAATTTTCAGATAGAAAGGTTATTCTTTTAGGAGATTACAATGATGATGTAGATGAGACGGTTGCAGATGGTGTGCCCACAACAGAATCATCATTTATAGCTTACGTACAAGATCCAGAAAACTACAATGTTGTTACAAGTGTATTAAGTGATGCTGGATTTAGATCTTTTGTATCTAGAGAAAATATGATTGATCATATTGCAATCACAAATGAGCTTTTTGATAATTATATCGAGAGCAGTGCATCAATAGGATATCAATTTTATGATGAAGACTATGCATTCACCGCGTCTGATCACTTTCCTGTTTCAGCTAGATTCTTATTTGAAAATATAGAGCCTTTAGAAGTGGCATCTATAGAAACATTTGACATCACTTGTTTTGGTGCAAATGATGGAGTCGCTACCGTTTCTATAACTGGAGGTGGTGCTCCGTATAGCTATGTTTGGAGTGACGGGCAGACAGAAAATTTTGCAGAGAATCTATCTGAAGGTACCTATTCAGTAATTATTAGTGATAGTAATGATGAAGAGCTCCTAGTTGAAAATATTAATATATCTAGCCCTGCACAAATAACATTGTCAGTATCTGAGGATGTGACTATATACAAAGGTTATGATTCTGGTTGTACGACATTATCTGTATTTGATATTGTAGCAGAAGGTGATACATCCATACTATGGAGTACGGGGGAGACTACAGAGAGTATTACTTTTTGTCCTGAAGAAACAACAACCGTATCAGTTACCATAATGGACTATAATGGATGTGAGACTACAAAGGAAATTATTGTTACAGTAGAGGATGTTACATGTGGTAATAACCCATATATACAACGCGTTCAAGTTTGTTATAAGGGGCGTTCACTCTGTGTAAGCCGTAATGCAGCCAGAGTATTTTTGAGAAAAGGAGCAACTTTAGGTTCTTGTAATAATTCTGCAAATATTATTTCTAAGATTAAAGTATATCCTAATCCAGTAATTAAAGATGCCAACGTGAAAATCACTAGCTCTATAGATACCGAAGTGTCTTTCGAACTATACAATATTTTTGGAGTTCGTGTATTTTCTCAAAATGCAATAGTTTCTGAAGGTCAATCTATTACGTCTCTTCAATTAGAAAATTTACATAGAGGTTTTTATTTCTTAAAGCCAACTGTAAATGGAGTAGAACAGGGAACGAAAGTTCTTATCAAGAGATAATAAGGAGTACTATATCTTTATAATTTTAAGGCTGAGCAATACTATTATTGCTCAGCCTTTATTATTTAATATACTCAAATGAAGGTTTTCTAAATACTAATACTCCGGAACTATTTTTTGATGAATGTAGGATTGATTTATAAAATGTTAAAGAAAAATTCTAAATCAATCTACTTTGCAAAATTTCTAGGAAGATTCTTATATTTTTTTGCTCGTTACCGTAATTACTTCCCGATACAAAAGTTTGCAAAAATATTTCCAAGTAGCTCATCATTAGTAACTTGTCCGGTAATTTCTCCAAAATGATAGAGTGCTTCTCTAATATCTATTGCCATAAGATCTCCTGAGAGATCTGTATCTAGTCCGTATTGCACTTTTTCTATTTCTTCTAGTGCTTTCAAGAGTGCATCGTAGTGACGACTGTTTGTAACAATAGTCTCGTCGTTGCGTAAAGCACCAGTGTTTACAAATTCTAGAAGTTTAGTTTTAAGTTCATCAACTCCTTTATTTTCTTTAGCAGAAAGTAAATGGAGATTTGGTATTTGATTAATTATTTCTTTAACGTTACTCTCAGAAACTTGATCAACTTTATTGGCGACAATAACAAGAGGCTTTAGTGGAAACTTGTTTTTGATTTTTTCAATTTCTGTTTTGAAAGACTCGGCATTTGCAAGAAATTCATTTGCACTAAATAATAAAATAACTACTTGTGCCTGCTTGATTTTTTCAAATGTTTTCTTTATTCCTAAGCCTTCAATCACATCTACAGTTTCTCGTATACCAGCAGTGTCTATAAACCTAAAACCAATACCACCAATTGATAGCTCATCTTCAATGGTATCGCGAGTGGTACCTGCGATATCTGATACAATAGCGCGCTCTTCATTGAGCAGTGCATTTAATAATGTTGATTTCCCTACATTAGGTTCGCCCACAATAGCTACAGGAATTCCATTTTTTATTACATTACCAGTTGCAAAAGAATCTATGAGACGCTTGAGTACTTTTGTGATACGAGCGATGAGTTCTTTAAACTGGCTACGGTCTGCAAACTCAACATCTTCTTCAGAGAAGTCTAATTCTAGTTCAATGAGGGATGCAAAGTTTAAAAGCTCTTGACGCAGCTGTGCTATTTCATTAGAGAAGCCTCCTCGCATTTGTTGCATGGCAATTTGATGAGAAGCTTCGTTATCACTTGCAATTAGATCTGCAACAGCTTCTGCTTGACTCAAGTCCATTTTACCATTAATAAATGAACGAAGCGTAAATTCTCCTGCCTGCGCAGCACGACAGCCTGACCTTAATAGTAACTGTATGATTTCTTGCTGAATATAATTAGATCCGTGGCAAGAAATTTCGACGGTAGGCTCGCCAGTGTATGAGTTTGTGCCTTTAAATAAAGAGACTAGAACTTCATCTATAGTGCGCTCACCATCCATAATATGTCCTAAGTGGATGGTATGTGTTTTTTGTTCTGATAACACTTTACCACTTACAGATTTAAAAATAGGGGAGGTTATTTTTAGGGCTTGAGCTCCTGAAACGCGTATTACAGCAATTGCGCCAGC
The DNA here is from genome assembly GCF_042466145.1 of Dokdonia sp. R78006. Classification (NCBI taxonomy): domain Bacteria; kingdom Pseudomonadati; phylum Bacteroidota; class Flavobacteriia; order Flavobacteriales; family Flavobacteriaceae; genus Dokdonia; species Dokdonia sp. R78006. The sequence goes on from NZ_JAXHBU010000001.1 coordinate 2,755,519, forward strand.
GCCTGCTGGACTTGCTAAAGCTACTATAGTATCTTGTACATTCATCTTTACAAAATTACGTAAACGTGTAACATTTTCGCGTAAGCATATACATATATAGTATCAATCAATAATCAATCATATGGAAATCGTACAACAAACCACTTTTGCGCGTGAAGATAGAACGCTGCTAGCACTTACTCATCTATCCCAACTTCTAGACTATATAACTGGTTTTGGAGGTTTTATAGTACCACTTATACTGTGGCTTTCTAATAAAGACCGAGTAATTGACATGGATGAGCATGGAAAATCTATTGCAAATTTTCAGATAAGTCTGTTCATTTATTGCATACTGAGCATCCCTGCAATACTATTATTTGGATTAGGTCTCGTTACTTTATTAATACTTGCGGTGTTAGGCTTTATTTTGCCTATAATTAATGCAATACGAGCTAGTAATGGGGAAGAGCCTAACTATTATATCAGTATAAAATTCTTTAAGTAGACTGGAGATATTTTTTATCCATCCAAAAAGTACCAAATGGAATAATAGAGCATAAAAGGACGATTCCTACTGTTTTATTGTTCCATTTCATATATGATTTCATCATAATTGCCATTACTACATAGGCAAGAAATAGAAATCCATGAGCCATACCAATAACTTTATTAGGTGCTCCATTATCAAATATATACTTTAATGGCATGGTGATAAAAAGGATTAATAAGAATGATATTCCTTCTAATACACTGAGAATTCTAAAGGTCTTAAGCATCGTATATTTTTCAACAAAAATAAGGGCAAACTAGTAATAAGCCTACTCATCAAAGAGTAACTTTTACTTAATTTCAAATAGGATTATCTGACTAAGTTGTTTTCCAAAGGAGTTAAAATTATTATCAGAGATAACGACTAGTGATCTATTTCCATTTTCAAAATTAGGACCAAAAGTCATTCCTTCAATATTATCTACAATACCATCTGTGAGCTGACTGCGCACGCTACTAAAATCCAATAACAGCTTCTTTGTAGCAGGGATATAAGAGGAATTAGAAAGACTGTTTAAGTCATTTATATCTGTTGCATTTTTTGTAGAAACTTGGTAAATCTTAACGTCATTTCCACCGTCATCATGACCCGAAGCATAAGACCGTTCAAGAACTAGAAAAGAGTGTTCGTCATATGACAAAATTTCAGTCACACCATTTACTTCAAGCTTCCCATTCCTAGCCACTTTATCTAGTATGTAAGCATACTCTCTAGTAAAAGTGTTGCGTTCATGATCTATGTATGCAATACGCACGGGAGAGTTTGCATCACTAGCAGTTGGCACTATGCCATCTTGTTTAAGTGGTAATTCTGTAGTTACCCAGAAGCCATTGTTATCGTAATTTCTAGTAAGCGCTTCAAAAATTCCATTATTATGCGGCCCACTAGCAAGATCGTTTTGAACAAGATATCTAGAAGGAATCACAATAGCACTTTTAAACGCTCCGTCTATACTTGATATTCTTATAAACGGATTAATACCCTTGCTTATATTTCCTTCACTTGACCATATAATGTCTTTTGATGGAGTAACTCGGAGAGATTCTGGATCAGCCAGACCACTCTTAAAAGCAATACCTAAGGTGTCCTTGAGGTTCACCATAAATGTGAAAACTGGTGATTGTAACTTGCCATTTTCAATCTTGATATCTGCAATATAAAATCGCGGATCTTTTCTGTCGTCACTTATAATATACCACTTGCCATCCACGTAATCAATACTAGATAAACCACCCACAGCTACTCCGTCATACATAGCGTCGGCAGGAATAATCACTTCATTTACAAAGTTAAACTGCTGTATTTCTTGCGTGTTCTCTGGAAGTAGGCTAGTAGATTTACAGGATAGTAAAATGGTAATAACAAGAAGCGAATAGATATATTTAATAGACATTTGATTACAGATTAAGTTGTTTGCAAAGGTGTCACTTTTTTAGATTTAGTTTAAGAAAATTTCTTGTTAGCTTTCGCGAAAGCGTGATTATCTTTATAAAAAACACGTAATCATGGAATCATTAAAAGATAAAGTCGCATTAATAACTGGTGGAACTAAAGGTATAGGACGCGGTATAGCCGAAGCCTTGTTGCATCAAGGGATGAAGGTTGCAATCACGGGAAGAGATGAGAAAGGTGCTCAAGAAGCAGCTCATGAACTAACTGAAAATGATAATTACATTCTCGGTATTGCTGCAGATGTAAGGAACTATGAAAGCCAGCAAAATGCGGTAAAAGCAGTACTAGATAAATTTGGAAAAATTGATGTACTCATTGCAAATGCAGGTTTAGGGCATTTTGAGAGTATTGCAGATATGTCTATAAAACAATGGGATGAGACCATAGATACCAATCTTACAGGAGTTTTCTACTCAGTAAAAGCGTCACTTGAAGCACTTAAAAAAACAGAAGGATATATTTTTACAATTTCTAGTCTTGCGGGAACAAATTTCTTTGAAAAAGGAACAGCTTATAACGCGAGCAAATTTGGCTTAACAGGATTCTCACAAGCGCTTATGTTAGACTTAAGACAAGATAATGTAAAAGTGACTACCATTATGCCAGGTTCTGTAAGTAGCCATTTTGGAGGTAGATCACCAGAGGAAGGTACTGACTGGCGCATACAACCAGAGGATCTTGGTCAGATTACCGTTGATCTCCTTAAAATGCATCCAAGAACATTACCTAGTAAAATAGAAGTGCGTCCATCTAAACCACCTACTAAATAACAGTAAATTATTTTCAACGAAGCCTTCAATTAGTTATAATTGAAGGCTTCGTTGATTTATGACCCATTTACAAAAAATGCGCAATTTATTATTGCGATATTAATAACCGTAATTACTTACGAGTATGAAATATTATTTCAGTAAGAGTTTCTTTATTAGTTAGTTATTAATTGCGTGTTATGATTTTTTATAATTAGCTAGGGTGTATTATAGAAGTAAGTGAGCTGTATTTGAAAAATTCACAATTATCTATATATTTTTTACGAAATTGCAGCAAAACTTCCCCTTATGTCAACAATACATTATATCAGTAATGATATTCTCAATTTACAGACTATTTCAGAAATAATATCTGAGCACAAAATCCTTGAGCTTAGTGAAGAAAGTATTCATAACATTAGTGCTTCTAGAAGTTATCTAGATAAAAAGATAGCGTCTAGTAAAGTGCCTGTATACGGTGTAAATACAGGCTTTGGAAGTCTTTGTAATGTCGCAATAAGCGATGAAAACTTAACGCACCTCCAAGAAAATCTTGTGCGATCTCACGCTTGCGGTACTGGAGATTACGTACCTAAGGATATCGTAAAATTAATGATCTTATTTAAGATTCAATCTCTAAGTTATGGTCATAGTGGTGTACATATTAATACAGTGTTACGATTATTAGATTTCTATAATAATGATATCCTACCAGTAATATATGAGCAAGGTTCGCTAGGTGCTAGTGGTGATCTAGCGCCACTTGCGCATCTTGCATTACCGTTAATAGGCGAGGGGCTTGTTTGGAACGGCGAGCATGTAGAATCGTCTAGTATAATAATGTCTAAATATGGTTTCGAACCTATAACGCTTCACTCAAAAGAAGGACTTGCTCTTTTAAACGGAACACAGTTTATGAGTGCATACGGAGTATACGCTCTTTTAAAATGTCATAAGCTTTCTTACATGGCAGATCTCATAGGAGCAATATCTATTGATGCATTTAATTGTAATCTATCACCCTTTGATCCATTAGTGCACTTTGTAAGACCGCATAGCGGACAGATTAAAACAGCAGAGCGGATCCTCGAATTACTAGATGGAAGCACCATTGCTGAGACGGAAAAGAATAACGTACAAGACCCGTATTCTTTTAGATGTATTCCGCAAGTGCACGGTGCATCTAAGGATGCTATTCAATTTGCAACTAAAACATTTAAAACTGAAATCAATAGCGTTACAGATAACCCAAATATCTTTCCCGAAGATGATAAAATTATAAGTGGAGGAAATTTTCACGGTCAACCACTAGCGCTAGCTTTAGACTTTTTGTGCATTGCAATGGCAGAATTAGGGAGTATTAGTGAACGCCGCGTATTTCAACTAATAGGTGGGCTCAGAGGGTTACCTCCATTTCTCGTAGATAGTCCAGGACTTCATAGTGGTATGATGATCACCCAATATTCTGCGGCGAGTATCGTGAGCCAGAATAAGCAATTATGTACACCTGCAAGCGTAGACTCAATTGTTTCTTCAAATGGTCAAGAAGATCATGTAAGCATGGGGGCAAACGCTGCGACAAAACTATTACGTGTTGTTGATAATATAGAAACCTTACTATCTATCGAGCTCCTTAATGCTGTACAAGCATTACACTATAGAGCACCCTTAAAAACCTCTGATTTTCTAGAGGCTTTTGTAAAGAGTTATCGAGAAGTTGTTCCTTTTGCTGCAAAAGATCGCATCTTCTCTGAAGATATTTTTAAAGGGAAGGAGTTTTTAAACAGTCTTAATATAGACCCTCATGATCTTTACTAGTGACTATGTAACTAGCAGCTGAGATAACCAATTCTTTGCGTCATCTACAGTATTGAAAGACTCAAAGGGTTGGTTAAAAAATTGCTTTTCTAATAATACATTGGATTTAATAAGCGGATTATCAAAAACCACAGCGATGGCTTTAAGACCACGATGATTACCTGCATCCATATATACCGTAGGGTCTACTGAATATGAATTGAGTCTATACGAAATGTAACCAAATGGTCTATCATTAAAATAATCATTGCAAAATGATAGTAGTAATTGGTTAGACTCTCTATCTACATGAGAGCCTTCTTTCATAATACCAATAACGAAATTGTCTTCAATTTGGATTTTTCCAAATTCAAATTCTTTAATATTTTTCAAGAGTTGTAGGGGGAATTAATTTGTGCGCAAAACTCTTTCTTTTTTAAATAAGATAAAAGTATTTACCACAAAAAAATCATTGTTTACCAGAGAGCAATTCTTCCTTATAGACTAAGGCCTCATCTAGCGTTTGATAAACAGCAAAAGGCTTTTCAAAAAATAATTTTTCAATTCTAAAAGATTCAATAAGACTCTTGTTTGGGCAAACGGCTATAAAACCTTTTAAGTTTTTAATTTTTGAAGTTTCTATGTAAACAATAGGGTCAATGGAGTAGGAGTTAATTCTGTGAGTTATATAGACAAATTCTCTATCACTATAATAGATTTCGGCTACAGCAAGGAGAATATCGTTCAGATTTGGTGATACTGTTATGCCTTCGTTCATAACAGTGTAAACATAATCGTTATAGACAGTTATCTCTCCGAATGATAAACTTAAGTGGTGTTCTATTGGTTGTGTCATAGGTACATGGGGGACTTAGACATTTAAGATAATAATAATACCTAATATAATAATCTATTTATCAATACATTAACTATGTGTGCATAGTACTTTTAATAAAAAAATCCCCAAAAAGTCAATTAGACCTTTCGGGGATTTTTATAAATATGTGGCTTTAACTACGACTCTGTAGGTGCTGCTTTTTTAATATCAATGACTAGTTCTTCTTTCTTCTCATCAAAATCCATGAAGATACTGTCACCTTCCTTTAGTTGAGAATTTATAATCTCCTCAGCTAGTGCATCTTCAATGTATTTTTGAATAGCTCTCTTAAGCGGCCTTGCTCCATACTCTTTATCAAATCCTTTATCACTTATGTAATCTTTAGCTTTTTCGCTAAGAGATAAGTCATATCCTAAGTCTTTAATTCTAGTAAATAGTTTTGCAAGTTCGATATCAATGATTTTATGAATATCCTCACGCTCAAGTGCATTAAATACTACAACATCATCTACACGATTTAAAAACTCAGGTGCAAAGGCCTTTTTAAGTGCATTCTGGATAATACTTCTAGCATTATCGTCTACTTGAGTTTTACGAGTAGCGGTGCCAAAACCAACTCCCTGACCAAAGTCTTTGAGTTTTCTTGCACCTATATTAGACGTCATAATGATGATTGTATTTCTAAAATCGATTTTACGACCTAAAGAATCTGTTAAGAAACCATCGTCTAGTACTTGCAATAGCATATTGAACACATCTGGATGCGCTTTTTCTATTTCATCAAGAAGTACTACTGCATAAGGCTTGCGACGCACTTTTTCTGTAAGTTGTCCTCCTTCTTCATAACCTACGTATCCAGGAGGCGCTCCAACTAATCTAGATATTGAGAATTTCTCCATGTACTCACTCATGTCAATACGTATGAGTGCATCTTGATTATCAAATAGTTCCTTTGCAAGGACTTTTGCTAGTTGCGTTTTACCTACACCCGTTTGTCCTAAAAAAATAAATGAACCTATAGGCTTATTAGGATCTTTTAATCCTGCTCTGTTACGTTGTATAGCCTTAGCCACTTTAGCAACTGCTTCGTCCTGACCTATTACATTTTTCTTAATGATAGCAGGTAATTCGGCAAGTTTGTTACTTTCTGTTTGTGCAATACGATTAACAGGGATTCCCGTCATCATACTGACTACATCTGCAACATTATCTTCAGATACCTCTTCTTTATGAAGCTTCGCATCTTCTTCCCAGCGCTCTTGAGCGATTGCGAGTTCCTTTTCTAAGGTTTTCTCGTCATCTCTTAATTTCGCAGCCTCTTCATACTTCTGCTTTTTAACAACAGATGTTTTGAGTTCTCTTACTTCTTCTAGCTTCTTTTCTAGTTCTAGAATTTTCTTTGGGACATCTATATTTGTAATGTGCACACGAGATCCAGCCTCATCCAGCGCATCAATAGCCTTGTCTGGTAGAAATCTGTCTGTCATATACCTATTAGTGAGCTTTACACAAGCTTCAATAGCCTCATCCGTATACGTTACGTTATGGTGTTCTTCGTATTTTCCTTTAATGTTCTGTAGGATTTCAATAGTTTCTTCAACTGTTGTAGGCTCTACGATTACTTTTTGGAAACGACGCTCTAGGGCTCCATCTTTTTCTATATGCTGACGGAATTCATCTAACGTAGTAGCTCCAACACATTGTATTTCGCCTCGAGCTAAAGCTGGTTTAAACATATTTGATGCATCAAGAGATCCTGTTGCTCCACCTGCACCTACAATCGTGTGAATTTCATCAATAAAAAGAATAATATCATCATTCTTCTCAAGCTCATTCATCACAGCTTTCATGCGTTCTTCAAACTGTCCTCTATACTTTGTTCCAGCCACAAGGCTAGCAAGATCAAGAGTAACTACACGCTTGTCAAAAAGGATACGAGATACCTTACGTTGAACTATACGTAAAGCAAGTCCTTCTGCAATAGCAGATTTACCTACTCCAGGTTCTCCTATTAAAAGAGGGTTATTCTTTTTACGTCTGCTCAAAATCTGAGAGACACGTTCTATTTCTTTCTCGCGTCCTACTACTGGATCAAGTTTACCCTCGTCTGCCATTGCAGTAAGGTCTCTACCAAAGTTATCTAGAACAGGTGTTTTACTTTTCTTTCCTCCTTTAGGAGTAGTAGGGCTGTTAAAAGGATTTTCTTTTGATCCTTCATCGCTATTATCGGCATCATCACTAAAAGATTCTGACTTAATAGGCTCTATATATTCATCGCTTTCGTTTGCCATCATTAATTTAAATTGGTCTTTTACACTGTCATAATCTACTTTAAGTCGATTGAGCAGTTTTGTGGTAGGGTCATTTTCATTACGCAATACACATAATAATAAGTGAGCCGTATTTATTGATGAACTTTGAAAAAGCTTTGCTTCTAAGAATGTGGTCTTAAGTGCACGCTCTGCCTGGCGAGTAAGGTGTAAGTTTTTCTTATCGTTACTCTGTAAGTTCAAGTTGGGGTTTGCCGGACTTAGTATCTCAACCTTACGCCTTAAGTGCTCTAAGTCTATATTTAAAGCTCCTAAAATATCGATTGCTTTACCGCTTCCGTCTCTTAATAAGCCAAGTAGTAAGTGCTCCGTACCTATAAAGTCATGACCTAATCTCAAGGCCTCTTCCTTACTATAAGCAATCACATCTTTTACTCTTGGTGAAAAATTATCGTCCATATCTATCTTCTCTTTCTAAGGTAAATTTAAGCAAACTGGTTCAAAAATCATTCCGCTTACAGTCATTAGTCCAAATTACCAAAAATACCTGACAATTTGCCTTCAAGGGCTTTAGGTAGTTATTAAAAGACTTTGTTAAAATTTGTTGATAAATAGTACGCTTTCGCGAAAGCGTGAACCCTTAAAAAACCTTCAAAATGCTTACATTGCTAGCTAGTAAAATTTTGACATAAAATCTAATCAATTTATATATGGCTGCAGGAGAAAAGCTGATCTCGATTAATATTGAAGATGAAATGAAATCTGCTTACATCGATTACTCGATGTCGGTTATCGTGTCACGTGCATTACCCGATGTACGCGATGGTCTTAAACCAGTACACCGTCGTGTTCTTTTTGGGATGCACGAGTTAGGAATACGAGCAAGCGGTGCTCATAAAAAAAGTGCTAGAATAGTAGGAGAAGTATTAGGTAAGTATCACCCACACGGAGATACCTCTGTATATGACGCTATGGTGCGTATGGCTCAAGAATGGAGCTTACGTTACATGCTCGTAGATGGTCAAGGTAACTTTGGGTCTGTGGATGGTGATAGCCCAGCAGCAATGCGTTATACGGAGGCTAGAATGCAAAAGATATCTGAGGATATGCTTGCAGATATTGATAAGGACACTGTAGATCATCAACTTAACTTTGATGATACTCTTAAGGAGCCTACGGTGCTTCCTACAAGAGTGCCAGGCTTACTTATTAATGGTGCTTCTGGTATTGCAGTGGGTATGGCTACAAATATGCCTCCACACAACCTTTCTGAAGTTGTAGACGGGATTCATGCTTACATAGATAATAATGACGTTACTATAGATGAACTAATGGAGCATGTAAAAGCTCCAGATTTTCCTACTGGTGGTACCATTTATGGTTATGACGGAGTAAGAGAAGCTTTTAAAACTGGTCGTGGGCGTGTTGTAATGCGTGCAAAGGCAGAGTTTGAAGAAGTTAAAGGTCGTGAGTGTATCATCGTTACGGAGATACCATATCAAGTTAATAAGGCAGATATGATTAAGAAAACGGCAGATATGATTAACGATAAAAAGATCGAAGGGATCTCTGCTATTCGTGATGAATCTGACCGTAATGGAATGCGTATCGTTTATGTAATTAAACGTGATGGTATTCCTAATATCGTTCTTAATAAACTTTATAAATATACTGCACTACAATCTTCTTTTAGTGTTAATAACATTGCCTTAGTTAATGGGCGTCCTGAGATGCTTAATCTTAAGGACATGATTCATCATTTTGTAGAGCACCGTCACGTAGTGGTAGTGAGACGTACAGAATACTTGCTTAAAAAAGCTGAAGATCGTGCTCACATTCTTGAGGGACTCATCATAGCATCTGATAATATAGACGAAGTAATTGCAATTATACGTGCAAGTGCAAACGGTGATGAAGCTCGTAACAACTTAATTGAACGCTTTAAGCTTTCTGAAATTCAAGCAAAGGCGATTGTAGAGATGCGTTTACGTCAACTTACAGGTCTGGAACAAGACAAGTTGCGTACAGAGTATGACGAGATCATGAAAACTATTGATGATTTAAAGGATATTCTTGCTCATAAAGAACGTCGTATGACGATCATTAGAGAAGAGCTTCAAGAAATCAAAGATAAATATGGTGATGAGCGTCGTTCTGTTATTGAGTATGCTGGAGGAGATGTGAGTATCACAGATCTTATTCCAGATGAGAAAGTGGTAATTACCATCTCAAATGCTGGATATATTAAGAGAACTTCACTTACAGAATATAAAACACAAAATAGAGGAGGAGTAGGTACAAAAGCATCTACTACTCGTAATGAGGATTTCTTAGAGCATTTATTTGTGGGTACAAACCACCAGTACATGTTATTCTTCACACAAAAAGGAAAATGTTTCTGGATGCGTGTATTTGAAATTCCAGAAGGTAGTAAAACTTCAAAAGGTCGTGCGATTCAAAATCTTATCAATATAGAGCAAGATGATGAAGTAAAAGCATTTGTATGTACCGGTGATTTAAAAGATGAGGAATACATCAATAATCACTTTATCATCATGGCTACTAAAAAAGGACAAGTGAAGAAGACTGCTTTAGAGCAATATTCTCGTCCTCGTACTAATGGTATTAATGCAATTACCATTAAGGATGATGATGAATTACTATCTGCAAAACTTACTACAGGAGAAAGTCAAGTAATGCTTGCACTTAAGTCTGGTAAGGCGATACGCTTTGAAGAAAGCAAGACAAGACCTATGGGAAGAAACGCTTCTGGCGTTCGTGGCATAACTCTTGCAAATGATCAAGACGAGGTCATAGGTATGGTTTCTGTAAATGACGTAGAAAGCAATATTCTAGTTGTTTCAGAAAAAGGATATGGTAAGCGTAGTAGTCTTGAAGATTACAGAATTACTAACCGTGGAGGAAAAGGTGTAAAAACTATTTCTGTAACAGAGAAAACCGGTGAACTTGTAGCTATTAAAAATGTAACAGATGAGGATGATCTTATGATTATCAATAAATCTGGTATTGCCATAAGAATGGAAGTAGCTTCTCTTAGAGTTATGGGTAGAGCAACACAAGGTGTTAGACTTATAAATCTTAAAGGAAATGATTCCATTGCAGCTGTTGCTAAAGTAAAAAGCGACGATGATGCAATAGATGAAGAAGATCTAGAAGGAGTAGTAGGTGAAACTACTGAGAACCCTACTGGAGAGTCAACAGCCCAAGAACAAAACTCATCTGATGAAGAGGAGTAGCGATAATCAAGGGTTGATAAAAAAGTAGTAATTTTGAAACCCTTATATTAATTAAACCATTACAATGAAAAATAAACTATTTTTAGCAATAGCACTTGCCGCAACATCAATGGCATTTGCACAGAAAAAGGAAGTTAAAGCTATAGAGAAGGCTATTAAGTCTGGAAGCTATACTGAAGCAAAAACGCTACTAGGAGCTGCCGAAGCTCTTACAACTAATATGGATGAGAAAACAAAAGAGAAGTTCATGCTTCTTAAAGCTCAGGCATATTTAGGAGTAGATAATCAAAATCAAGAGGATCTAGAAAAAGCAGCAATAGCTTATTCAGATCTAAAGGATACTAAGTACAGTAATGAAGCAGAAGCAGGTCTTGCAAATGTTACAAATGCCTACATCAACGGTGCAGTAGCAGATCAAAATGGTCAAGATTATGCAAGTGCAGCAACAAAACTTGAAAAAGCATATAACTTAAGTAAGAAGGATACTGTATACTTATACTTTGCAGCATCAAACGCAATCAATGGAAAAGATTACGATACTGCATTAGGTTATTATGAGCAGCTTAAAGACTTAGGTTTTAAAGGAAGAGAAGTTTCTTACGTAGCAACTAATGTTGAGACAAGCGAAGTTGAAAATTTCGCAAGCAAACAAGAAAGAGATCTTCAAGTACTTGCTAAAACTCACGTAAAACCAGAAGAGCAGTTAGGAGATTCTAAAAGTGCGGAGATTGCAAAAAACATCGCTCTTATCTACATCTCTAAGGATGAAAATGAAAAGGCACTTGCTGCAATGGCAGATGCTCGTAAAGAGAATCCAGATGATATCTTATTATTACGTTCTGAGGCAGATATCTACCTTAAGATGAAGAAAATGGATAAGTACCAGGAAGTAATTGCAAAAGTTCTTGAGAAAGACCCTAACAATCCAGAGTTATTATATAACCTAGGTGTAAGTTCTGATCAACAAGGAAATAAGGAAAAGGCAAAGGAATATTACATGAAGGCTGTTGAGCTTGATCCTACATATGCTGCAGCTTATAATAACATTGCTGTTCTTATCTTATCTGATGAGCGTGCAATTGTGGATGAGATGAACAGTTTAGGAACTTCAAAAGCAGACTATGACAAGTATGATGCTTTAAAACTTAAACGTCAGGATGTTTACAAGAATGCTGTTCCTTACTTAGAAAAAGCATTAACAGCAAAGCCTGATTACCTTGATGTAGCAAGATCTCTTTACGGAATCTATGAGCAACTAGGTGAAACATCTAAGGCAGATGCAATGAAAGCAAACATTGAAAAACTAGAAGGAGGAAACTAATCTTCTATCTTCTATAAATTAAAATAGCCACTCATTTGAGTGGCTATTTTTTTGTGAGATATTTTAAATCTAAACTATATAATTTTCTTAATCACTCTTAATTTATGAGTGTGTACACCCTTATGTACATTATAAATACCAGAATGATCTAAGCGATCAATTCTCACTTCGCCATGAGCGTGTATGATATAATTGTCTTCCATAATAATACCTACGTGCGTAATTAATCCCTCTGCATTGTCAAAAAATGCTAGATCACCAGGTTCACTTTCCTCTATAAAACTTAATGCTTCACCTTGTGTTGCTTGTTGTGAAGCGTCTCTTTTAAGGTCAAAGCCATTAAGTCGATACACCATTTGAGTAAAACCACTACAATCTATACCAAAGGTTGTCCTTCCGCCCCACAGATATGGAGTTTTCAGATAGAGTAGTGCTGTTTCCACAAGCTGCGTTCTGGATGTTTTTCCAGTGTGACTATTGCCATCGTAAGAATCTTTAAGAAGCGCAATATTTTCAACAGAAGAACCTAGCACTACCGTAAGTAGTTGGTTATGTTCTGTTGTGATAAATTGTACAGGATCTGTGGTGAGTATGGTTTGTTGCGCTTTCGCGAAAGCGTACTCCTCCTCACTAATCTCTACGTATTGCTTATTATCAATCCATCCCTCATATTTATCATGAGAAAGTTTAATACGGCTCCATTGCTTGCGTTGCTCCACAACCTTAAAATGTTCACCATATAGAACTTGATTTACAAGTTCGCTAGGATCCGAAGGTTCGGCGCGCATAGGGACTATACTAAGCTGGCAAATACCGTATCGCATAGGGTATAACTATTCTTATTTGTGATTTTCTATTACCATGGCAGAAGCACCTCCACCACCATTACAAATCGCGGCAGCACCTAGTGTTGCATCATTTTGCTTCAATACATTCATGAGTGTAATAAGAATACGCACTCCACTACATCCTAATGGATGTCCTAAAGAAACAGCTCCTCCATTTACATTTACGTTTTCGTCTGTTAAGCCTAATATTTTCATATTTGCTAGACCTACTACAGAGAATGCTTCATTAAACTCAAAAAACTCAATATCGCTTTGAGCTACACCTGCCTTTGCAAGAGCCTTAGGTAATGCTTTTGAAGGTGCAGTAGTAAACCACTCTGGCTCATGTGCAGCATCTGCATAACTTTTTATAGTACAAAGTGGAGTAAGGTTAAGCTCTTTTGCTCTTTCTTCACTCATTACGATTACAGCACCAGCGCCATCGTTAATTGTAGATGCATTTGCAGCAGTTACTGTTCCGTCTTTTGAGAATGCAGGACGTAAAGCAGGAATTTTTTCCATTTTTACATTTGTAAATTCTTCATCGCGAGATACGATAACATCATCTCCACGTCTTTGTGGTACCGGAACTGGTACTACTTCATTATCAAACTTTCCAGCTTCCCAAGCAGCAGCACTACGCTTATAAGATTGGATAGCATAAGCATCTTGATCTTCACGTGAGAATTTATATTCAGTTGCACATGCATCTGCACATACACCCATCGCGTTACCATCATAAGCATCTACAAGACCGTCTTTTTGCATACCGTCTACCATAGTCTGCGGTCCAAATTTATGTCCATTACGTAACTGAACATAATGAGGAATAAGACTCATGTTTTCCATTCCACCAGCAACAACAATATCTGCATCTCCTAGAGCAATAGCTTGTGTAGCCATCATCACAGCTTTCATTCCTGAAGCACATACTTTATTTACAGTAGTACAAGGCACAGTATCTGGAATTCCAGCTCCTAGTGCAGCTTGTCTAGCAGGTGCTTGGCCTACACCAGCTTGTACCACGTTACCCATATATACTTCACTTACAAGTGAGGGGTCAAGGTTAATTTTATCTAAAGCGCCTTTTATAGCGATTGATCCAAGTTTACTAGCAGTAACAGAGGATAAAGCTCCCATGAAACTCCCTATCGGTGTGCGTGCAGCCGCAACTATAACAACGTTCTTACTCATATATTTGTGTGTTTGAAGTACTAAATTTTTCTCTTGCGAATGTAAGGAAAATTTGAAGATTTTAGAATCTATAGCGACGCTCTAAGTGGTATATCAAGCGATAATAATTTAGTACTTTAGCTTCATACTAGACAACCCTATGAGCAGCACTGCACAAAAGTTTTATAAACATCAAGATCTCATCTACAAGCTCTTGCTTGTCTTCATTTGTGCAGGATTTATTGTTTATTTTTTTCCGAAAAGCGGAAAATTCCAATACGAGATTCAAAAGGGATTTCCGTGGCAGTATGAAAATCTTTATGCAGATGAAGATTTTGCCATTCTAAAGAGTACTACAGAACTTGAAGAAGAACGTAGTCAGGTAAAGTCTCAATCTGCAGTGTACTTTAATTATAATCAAGGCATTGTAGATAACATCATAGCATCTTATGATGAGAATTTTGATAAGGTATTTCCTGATAGTATTGATTATCAATTTCCAAAACCAGAATTGAGAAGGTATGGAAGTAATTTGCTAAAAGGAGTTTACAAAACTGGGGTTATAAAAAACAAACCTGTCTATGATTCTGGCCGACTAATCTTTATAAAAAAAGGAAATGAAGTATATGAAATGAGGTTAAACCAAATTTCAGTGCTTAATAATGTAACAGATGATCTTACATCTGTCATTGAGAATGGTGCTTATGCAGCATATTCAAATAAATATCTTCAGCTTTATTTTGATGGACTAGAAGCAAATGTTTCGTTAGATGAAGTTCTTACAAAGGAGACACTTGATATAGAGCTTGGTCAGATTTCAGAAACACGCAATATAGTACCTAAGGGAAGTATTGTGATAGCAAGAGGAGAACTCGTAGAAGGTGATAATCTGCAAAAATTACTATCTCTAAAAGCCAAATACGAGTCGCAAAACATAAGTGATTCGCGTTATAATTGGGTGCTTTTTGGATACATCTTATTAGTGCTGCTAGCACTCGTAATGTTGCTTCTTTTTATACGTACATATAGGCTATCCGTATTTTTAAATAATACTAAAGTAACCTTTATATTTTTTAATGTTCTAGTGATGGTGCTTCTTACAACGATAGTTGTAAAGTGGAGTCCTCAGTATGTATATGCAGTACCTATGTGTATACTACCACTCATTATCAAAGCATTTTTTGATGCTCGATTGGGACTTTTTACACATGTAATTGCAATACTATTATTAGGATTTATAGTGCCAGATAGTTTTGAATATTTTTTCTTACAAGTCATTGCGGGTATCGTAACTATCTTAACAATACCGGAATTATATAAAAGAGCAAATCTCTTTATTTCCATAAGTCAAATTACACTCATTTATATTCTAGCATATTTTGCATTTAATATTATAAGTGAAGGTGGAATGGAGGGGCTGCAGTGGGAAGACTTCGGTATGTTTTTACTCGCTGGTCTAGCAACACTATTTGTACAGCCGCTCATCTATATTTATGAAAAGGTTTTTGGTTTGGTGAGTGATGTTTCACTATTAGAATTATCAGATACTAACTCAAAGCTTCTCAAGCGCCTCGCAGATGAAGCTCCTGGTACTTTTCACCACAGTCTCAATGTGGCAAACTTATCTGAAGCAGCAGCAAATGAAATAGGTGCAAACGCCATGCTTGTTAGGGTAGGAGCTCTTTATCATGATATTGGTAAAATAGAAAACCCCACAGATTTTACAGAAAACCAAGCTACAGGTATTAATAGTCACGATGATTTATCGCCAAAAGAAAGTGCGCGTATAATAATAGATCACGTGATTAATGGAATTGAACTCGCACGCAAATACAATTTACCAGATCGTGTAATCGATTTTATACGCACGCATCACGGTACCAGTACTGTTCAATATTTTTATTTTAAGGAAAAGGAAATTAATGAAGACACACTAATCACAGATTTTCAATATCCAGGACCGTTACCTTTTAGTAAAGAAACTGCGATACTAATGATGGCAGATAGTGTAGAGGCTGCTTCCAAGAGTCTTAAAAATCCAACTTCAACACTTATAGATGCTTTTGTAGAAAAGATAATCAAGAAGCAAATGGATGAAGGGCAGTTTCTAAATGCAAATATTACGTTCAAAGAAATTCAGCAGATTAAGAAAGTACTTAAAAAGAAGCTTAATAACATTTATCACCTTAGGATTGAATATCCAGAATAGGAGCTAGATTAAAAGTATATTCTAACGGAGTAATATTAGTTAGTAACGCTTTCGCGAAAGCGCAGGAAAAAGTCAACTATGTCAGAAGTCTATTATTTCTTAATTCTTATTATAGGTAGCTTAGTCTTATTTTTTGTGATAATTCAAGTCACTAAATTTTATGACAAACCAATAGTAAAAGATTTAGATACATATAAATATCCAGAGCAAATATCTGGTTTAAAAGAAAACTTTCTAAAGTCCATTGAAAAGAAGCAGGATGGAAGTTTTGTGATTTTGGATTTCGAAAACTACTACCTACAGTATCTTCTACTTACAAACTCTGGTGAAATATGGTGTGAGGCTGTATCTAATGAATTTTTAAAAGTAAAAGATACACTATCGAACATACAAATTGAGCGACTTCTAAATGAAGGATTTATAAAGCCTTACGAAAATGATAAGCACGGCAATCAAATGGCTAATTATAGAAAACTCTATAAAGCGACTTCCACAAATGATTTCATAATGATTATTGATGAGGGTATTCGGATAATTGAAGAAATTTATGAGTTACCGAGGCAAAAGGATATAGTATTACACTACGAGAGTAATCAAGTATAAACGATGTTCTCTTATGGTTTGAACTCATTACGCTTTCGCGAAAGCGTAAAAAAAAACGAGATACAAATTAATGTATCTCGTTTTATATTTAGACTAAGTTTCTTATCTCAAAGTAGGAAAACTAGAAGGATTAACTTCGTTCATCATACTGTATATTTTCTCAAATATATCATCTGCCGAAGGTTTAGAGAAGTAATCTCCATCTGTACCATACGCTGGTCTATGTGCTTTAGCGGTCATCGTTTCTGGCTTGCTATCTAGATATTTGTAAGCATCTTGCTCATTTAATACCGCATTAAGTAAGTAAGCACTAGCTCCACCTGGCATATCTTCATCTATAACGATAAAACGATTTGTCTTTTTTATACTCTCAACAACATCGTGATTAAGGTCAAATGGTAATAAAGATTGTGCATCAATTACTTCGATGTTGATACCTACAGTTAGAAGTTCTTTTGCAACTTCCATAACGATACGCAGTGTACTTCCGTAAGAAAGGACTGTGATATCTGTCCCTTCTTTTACAGTTTCGACAACACCTATTGGAGTTTTAAATTCTCCTATGTTAGTTGGCAAGTTTTCTTTTAATCGGTAACCGTTTAAGCATTCTACAACTAGTGCAGGCTCATCACTTTCTAATAGTGTGTTATAAAAACCAGCAGCTTTCACCATGTTACGAGGAGTAAGAATGTACATACCTCTAAGAAGATGTACGATGGCTCCCATTTGTGATCCACTGTGCCATATTCCCTCTAGTCTGTGACCTCGAGTTCTTACGATAAGTGGTGCTTTTTGTTTACCATGAGTTCTATAGCGCAATGTCGCTAGATCATCACTCATAATCTGGATTGCATATAGAATATAATCAAGGTATTGAATTTCGGCAATAGGGCGTAAGCCTCTCATCGCCATTCCTATTCCTTGACCAAGTATCGTTGCTTCACGTATTCCTACATCGGCAACTCTATGCTCTCCGTATTTCTCTTGCATTCCTTCTAGCCCTTGGTTTACATCACCAATGGCTCCAGCATCTTCTCCAAAAACTAGTGTATTAGGATATTTGCTAAAGATAGCATCAAAGTTATCTCTTAAGATAACGCGACCATCTACAAGGTTTTCTTCCCCATAAGTAGGAGCAACAGCCTCTATTGAAGTCGCACCATTACCATTTTCATTGTATAAGTGTGCGCTGTACTGTGGTTGAATTGTTGCAATATAGTTATCAATCCATGCTGCGAGTTCTTTGTGAGTATCAGATTCCTCACCTATAGTAAGACGTAAAGCCTTACGCGCTGTACTAAGTAAATCACATTTAAGAGATTCCTTATTTTCTACAAGTTTTTCAAAAAGTGGCTTTATAAAACTTCCGTTACTTGAGCTCTTGATAAGTGCTTCAAGGATTGTTGTGATTTTATCTTTTTCGGTTTTAATAGGTCTTAAAAATGCTTCCCAAGCAGCTTTCTTGCCATCTCGCACTTTCTTTTTAAGATCTTTATCTATAACAGTAAGTTCCTCGTCTGTAGCTAGACCTTGATCAATAAGCCAGCTTCTGAACTGTACATTACAGTCATTCTCACGTTCCCATTGTAATCTATCTTGATCTTTATAGCGTTCATGAGATCCAGAAGTAGAGTGCCCTTGAGGCTGTGTAAGCTCAACAACATGGACTAAAACTGGTACATGCTCCTCACGAGCTATTTTTCCAGCACGTTCATATGCATCTACTAGTGCAGGATAATCCCATCCGTTTACTTTGATAATCTCGTATCCGTTATCCTCTTCGTCTCTCTGGAAACCAGCAAGAATTTTAGAGATACTCTCTTTTGTAGTTTGGTGTCTAGCGTGAACAGAAATTCCGTATTCATCATCCCAAACACTTATTACCATAGGTACTTGAAGTACACCTGCAGCATTTATAGTTTCAAAGAATAAACCTTCACTTGTACTAGCATTACCTATCGTTCCCCAAGCAACTTCATCACCATTATGTGAGAAGTTTTCTTTCTGAGTTTCGGCAACGTTTCTGTATACTTTTGAAGCTTGCGCAAGTCCTAAAAGTCTAGGCATTTGTCCAGCAGTAGGAGAGATGTCTGAGCTTGAATTCTTTTGAGCTAGTAAGTTTTTCCAGTTACCGTCATTATCAAGACTGTGTGTTGCAAAGTGACCACCCATTTGCTTTCCAGCACTCATAGGGTCAAATGCTATATCTGTATGTGCATATAAACCAGCAAAAAATTCTTCTATAGATAAATGGTCTATGGCCATCATGAACGTTTGATCTCTATAATATCCAGATCTAAAGTCACCATTTTTAAAAGCGCGTGCCCATGCTAACTGTGGAAGCTCCTTTCCATCACCAAAAATTCCAAATTTTGCCTTTCCTGTAAGGACTTCTCTACGTCCTAAAAGACTACATTCTCTACTAGTAACAGCGATTCGATAATCTTCAAGAACAGATTCTTTAAAGTCATCATAAGATAATGCTGCTTTGGTATTAGAAGTAATTGCCATAAGTTTAAAAGATTTGATTGTAAAAATAGCCAAAACATATCCACAATGCAATATGTAGCTGCGTTAAATACTTATAATTTTCGCATTAGAAGTGCTTTTTACGCAGTCCATTTTCAACAAAAATCAAGATTTTTTGATTTTATTAAGAATATGACAACTTAAACGGTCCTTTTTGAGAATCTTTAGTACCACTTTCGTGAAAAAAGTCTTATCACCGTATCAAAACTTATTTGTAGTTGGAACCTAATCTTCTGGTCATAGTTAGGTTGGCCTATTTCCCAGCCTAAATTAGAGTACAAAGGAAAATATAGTTCGAAGTAGTCATCAAGTAGACTTACTTGAATCCCAGAGTCATACACAAGTCTTCCGTTTGCTTTCTTATTTTTAACTACCCCAACATCGCCATAAGCATAAAAATACTTCCAGAGGGTGGTACTTGCATTTGCTGTAAACATCCAGTCATTTGCAAATACAGGGGCTACATCATCAAGCTGTGATTTAAAACCACCCTCGGCAATGATAATTTGTTGAGAGAATAAACCGCTATCTTCAGATCGCCCGTAGTAGTTGTAATCAAATAAATAATCTGTTGGTCGATCTAGCGCAAAGCTAAAAAAGTTGCCATCTGCCTGTGTATTGTTGTAGGTAAATACACCGCCAAATAAGCGCACATTTAATTGTCTATTATTAAGGAAGAGTCTTCTATAAAATATATTACCAGATACTTTCCCGAAGTTTTTTGCAAACTGTAAATCTCCTGTAACGTTTAGTGTATGAATAATTCCCGGATTTGATCTTGTGTATCTTAAGTTAAGTACATCATAATTAGGAGTAGGTAATGCGACTAGGGGGTCTTCTTGTCGTTGTACACTTACAAATCGTGCAGATGCACTCTGGCGCTTATTTGACCTAAGGTTTGAAGTTCTAAAAGACATATTTACAAACGGTGTAACTCTTGTAAATAATAAATCTGGTGCATAAGAAAAACGATTTCCAGAAATCCCATATCTCAATGCGTACAGTCCTTGATTTTGATAGTCATGTCTATACGATATAGAAGCGCTACCTATAAGCTTTTTAGACTTTAAACCTATTTGAGGTTCTATTTTGTAATTAAGAGCTTTTGTTAAAAGTGTTTTATTGTAGAGCTTCACGCCAGGAATAAAACCATCATATATATTAAACTGAGCAACGGGCATTACAAACAACTGATTCTTTGCAGGGTTTTCAAAATCTTGCAAGAATTTGAGTTGTACGGGTTTATCCACGCTCAAAAAAGCATTGGGTTTCTCGTAGTTGTTTCTCAGGTTATTTTCAGGAATGATATTCTCATAATTTAAAACAAACCTATCTGCTTCTTCTTTTGAGTATGCAAGTGTTTCTATTTTCTGAGTGCCAGAAACCCAGCGCTTACTTGTAAGGCTATCATTCTTAAAGCTATATATAGAAATAGGAGAGGAGCGTCGCTCTTTCTTTTTTACATCAACATAAATAGAATCGCCTTTAATTTTAGAATTTTTTAAAGCATAATCTATCCGTTTATTAGAAGTTATGTAGTCTTCAAAAAACCAATCTACATCTTCATCAGTTTGCAAGTTTACCTCCTTTTCAAACTGCGATGACGTGAGTGGTTGAGACTTATATTTTTGATAAAAGTTCTTAATAATCTCATCAAGTTTATTATCTCCTATGTAATCATTCAGGTAATTAAGTCCTACACCACTTTTGTATGAAGAGCCTATATTCTTGTTATATTTAATAAGCTTGTCGTACGGTGTATCTAGTGGCTGGTCAAGATTTAATCTAGATATATGAGTAGATAAAATATTAAATTGATCATTAAATTCTAGTTCTGAAGCATAGAACTGGCGCACTAGCCAGTATTTTTCTAAAGAACCTACAACCTTGAGGTCTGGATAATAAGTGTCCATATAATTTTGCAACATGTAGACCTTAATACCATCAATGAGCCATCTATCTGTTCTTGGGTTAACAAGAAGTGTGTTATTTACATAGTTGTTAATCGTTGTTTTAAGAAGCTTAATTTCATATTGAAAGCCATCAGGAAACGGACTTATAAAACTAGGTAGCTGATTAAGCCCATACACTGGTTGTTCTTTATAGTCAAGATCTGTAACAAGAATTTTATCAAAAGGATATTGACCTAAATTTTTATGCAAATGACCTGCAATGCGGTCAGATATTAAAGCTCTTAATGGTGAAGGAATTCTGTAGTCATGCAGATTAGATACAATGGTTACATAATCTGTTTGAACCTCTTCATAGTTTGAGTTTTTAAGTAAAAAAATCTTAGCATCTGTGCGACTTTTACCTGTAAGCACAGTAAGTCTCTCACCTTGAATATGTGAACTGCTAATGTTATTTTGCTCAAGGTCTGTGACTAGTTGATATCCTCTTGGAATAGAAAATTGTAAGCGTATATCTGTTTGTGGAAAATAACGATCGTTAAGATTCTTGTTGCTATAATACTCCCAGCCATTGTTATATACGGCAGGTGTTACAAACCAATATCTCAAGTTATAATCACCATTTTTAGTAATCCCGTAGTCTGTAAATTTTACATCTGGAAGTACTACAGTATAATCAAGGGTCATTCTTACAGAAGCGCCTGGTGATAGCGGTTCGTGTAACAAAACCTTGATGATATCAGGGTGTTTTTTTGGTCTTGTATATTGAAGAATTGTTTCCTGACCCGCAATAGAAGTCATTTTAGTAAAACCACGATCACTATCAGGTGCAAGATGAAATTTCTTATCAAAAGACTCAGAAAATCTCTTTGCTAGTGGTGTGGTTTTACTAGAAAAACTATGTGCCCAGTCTGTTAAGTATACATCGTTCCACGCATCACTAGACGTATTTGTGATAGTGATTGTATGATTGAGATGTATAGCCCTTTCGTCTGGAATTAATTGTGCATTAATTTCCATGGTATGTTGACTCGTGGCTACTATACTTAAGAGAAGCAATGAGATAAAAACATACAGAGATTTTAGGGTGTGTCTCAACTAGAAAGGGAATGTGTTAATTTGTAATAGATAAAGCTGTTTTACTTTTATATGTGGTTTTCACGCTTTCGCGAAAGCGTAACACCTTTAGAAATTAGGACTTAATTGGTATTCATCATAGAAGTTATTAAGCACCTCAATTACCTCATCTGAAGTATCTACAAGGTGTATAAGATCCATATCTCCAGCGCTTATGTTCTGGAAACTATCAAGCAAAGTTGTCTTTACCCAATCCATAAGTCCTCCCCAAAACTCTGTACCAACAAGAATAATAGGAAACTTCTGAATTTTATGTGTTTGGATAAGTGTGATTGCTTCAAAAAGCTCATCAAGAGTTCCAAAACCTCCTGGCATTACTACAAATCCCTGTGAGTACTTTACAAACATCACTTTACGCACGAAGAAGTAATCAAAATCTAAACTCTTATCACTATCAATATATGGATTGTCGTGTTGCTCAAAAGGAAGTTCAATGTTAAGCCCTACAGATGTTCCTCCTGCAAGGTGTGCACCGCGGTTACCCGCTTCCATGATACCTGGACCACCACCAGTAATTACACCATAACCGTTATCTGCAATTTTTTCGGCAACTTCAGTAGCTAGTTTGTAATACTTATTATCCGGCTTTGTTCTCGCACTTCCAAAAATGGATACACATGGACCTATACGGCTCATTTTTTCAAATCCATTTACAAATTCTCCCATTATCTTAAAGATAGCCCAAGAATCATTTGTTTTTTTCTCGTTCCAGCCTTTAGGTCTATTTTCGTTGCTCATAATTATATTTAGTGTTGTTAATTTAAAACCATATTGTAAATATAGTTTTATGCCATTTCCTTCTTTAGGAACTGGGCTGTGTATCCTTTATTTTTTTTAATTATTTGTTCTGGAGTACCAACGGCAACTACCTCGCCACCACCTTTTCCTCCTTCATATCCTATATCTATGATGTGATCTGCCGTTTTTACAACATCGAGATTATGCTCAATAATGAGGATGGTATTTCCTTTATCTACAAGACGGTTGAGTACATCCATTAATACCCTAATATCCTCAAAATGAAGTCCTGTGGTAGGCTCATCTAGTATGTAAAAGGTATTCCCAGTATCTCTCTTGCTCAGCTCAGACGCAAGTTTAATACGCTGCGCTTCACCGCCAGATAAGGTTGTGCTCTGTTGTCCAAGCGTAATATAGCCTAATCCTACATCTTTTATCGTTTTAAGTTTGCGATATATTTTTGGAATAGGTTCAAAAAAATCTGCTGCCTCGGTCATAGTCATCTCAAGAACATCAGAAATTGATTTTCCTTTATAACGAATTTCTAAGGTTTCTCTATTAAAACGTTTTCCTTGACAGGTCTCGCACTCTACATAAACGTCTGGTAAGAAGTTCATCTCAATCACTCTTAAACCTCCACCTTTACACGTCTCACAGCGACCACCAGTAACGTTAAAACTAAAACGTCCAGGTTTATAACCTCGTATAAGTGCCTCAGGAGTTTTTGCAAAGAGACTTCTTATTTCGTCAAAGGCTTTAGTGTACGTTGCAGGATTAGATCTAGGTGTACGCCCTATAGGTGTTTGATTTATATCTATTACTTTATCACATTCGTCAAGTCCCTTGATGCTCTTGTAAGGCATAGGTACTTTTACACCATTAAAATAATGAGCATTCATGATAGGGTAGAGCGTCTCATTAATTAACGTAGACTTACCACTACCGGATACTCCTGTCACAGCAATCATTTTACCTAAAGGAATTTTAATAGAAACATTTTTAAGATTGTTTCCTGTCGCTCCTTTGAGCTCTATAAACTTACCATTTCCTTTTCGGCGTTGTTTTGGGATGGTAATTTCTTTCTCACCATTCAAGTATTGTGCTGTTAATGTATGGTGCTTAAGCAAATCTTCAGGAGTTCCTTCGCTTATAATTTCTCCTCCAAAACGTCCTGCTCTTGGCCCTATATCAATCACGTGATCTGCACGCTCAATCATATCTTTATCATGCTCTACAACGATGACAGAGTTACCTATATCACGTAGAGAAATAAGCGAATTAATAAGTTTTTCATTATCACGTTGATGTAGTCCAATACTAGGTTCATCTAGTATGTATAACACGCCTACAAGTTGCGATCCTATCTGTGTAGCGAGCCTGATACGCTGCGCCTCTCCTCCAGATAATGACTTAGAGCTTCTATTTAAGTTAAGGTATGTAAGTCCTACATCTACAAGGAATTGTATTCTTGAATTTATTTCTTTAATTATCTCAGATGCAATCTGTAATTGCTTGCTAGATAGTCGTTTTTCTACTGTCTTAAACCACTCTTGTAGTTCAAGAATATCCATAGAAGCAAGGTTTGCAATACTGCGATCATCAACTTTAAAGTAGAGTGATTCTTTGCGCAATCTTGATCCTTCACATACAGGACAGGCTACCTTATCCATGTATCCTTTTGCCCAACGTACAAGAGAAGTAGACTCGCTATCATTAAAGGTATTTTCTATAAAATTTGCTACCCCTTCAAAATCAATTTTATAATCTCTAGTAACGCCTAATTGCTTTGAGGAAACAGAAAACTTTTCATTTCCACCATAGAATATAAAATCCATGGCCTCTTTAGAGATTTTTTCTATTGGGTCTGTGAGTTTAAAGTCAAACCTCTCTGCAATAAGTTGAAGTTGTTTAAAGATCCAGTTGTTCTTCTTAGGTCCATGAGGATCTAGTCCGCCAGCGTTAATAGACTGTTTTGGGTCTGGAACTATCTTTTTAGGGTTTACTTTGTATAGTTCTCCTATACCATTACAATTAGGGCAAGCTCCCTTAGGGGAGTTAAAGGAGAAGTTATTTGGTTCTGGATTAGGATATGAGATTCCTGTAGAAGGACACATCAAGTTTCGGCTGAAATAACGTACTTCCTGCGTGTCTTGGTCAAGCACCATCAACACATCATCACCGTGATACATTGCGGTATTTATGCTTTCGCGCAAGCGTTTATCATCGTCATCACCCTTTTTTACAAGCATGCGATCTACTACAATCTCAATATCGTGTACTTTGTATCGGTCTACTTTTAATCCTTTTACAATATCCTTAACCTCACCATCTACACGAACCTTAACAAAACCCTGTTTTGCAATTTGTTCAAATAACTCTCTATAATGCCCCTTACGCGAGCGTATGGTAGGAGCGAGGATGTTAATCCTTTTACCTTCAAAACTCTCTGTAATGAGCTTCTGTATTTGTTCGTCATTGTAACTTACCATCTTTTCGCCCGTATTGTAAGAGTAGGCATCTGCCGCTCTCGCATAAAGGAGACGTAAAAAATCGTAAATTTCTGTAATGGTTCCCACGGTAGATCGCGGACTTTTACTAGTAGTTTTTTGCTCGATAGCAATAACTGGAGAAAGCCCTAGAATTTGGTCTACATCTGGACGTTCTAATCCTCCTAGAAACTGTCGTGCATATGCAGAAAACGTTTCTATGTAACGACGTTGTCCCTCTGCATAGATGGTATCAAAAGCTAGCGAACTCTTTCCACTTCCAGATAATCCTGTAATCACAACGAGTTTTTCTCTCGGTATCATTACATCTATATTCTTCAGGTTGTGGGCGCGAGCACCATAAACTTCAATACGTTCTTCGTGATCTATCATACATTTTTACAAAGCAACAAATTTACCGCTTTGCGCCCTAAATAGAAAGTGAGTAGCACTATAAGAGATTGTTAATATTAACGGTATTGGTAGTTGTTGTTGTTACGCTTTCGCGAAAGCGTAAATAACCCACAAAATCATCCTCAAACCACTTGTCATATTAGAATATGTATGGCAATATTCTCCATGTGCGAGCCTTGTATACTGAATAAGACTGACCAAATTTTTCCTCCAAGAAAGCTTCTTCCTTATATATCTTGAGAATAAGGACGATAAATAATAATACATAGCAAATCCAGAGAAACGGATGGTCACCTCTTATAACCACAGGCAGAAAAACTAATAGGATACCTGTGTACATGGGGTTTCTTAAAATGTTGAAGATTCCCTTAGTTACAAGAACCTCGGACTTTACTTCTGGCTGAATATTGAAATTTCCTATTCGGATATTGTAAATGCCCCAAAGAGCTATAAATATGCCTAGTAATTGTACACTTAAAGAGGGTAGATCCCAATGTATGGACTTCGCGTTCCATATGATGAGGAAGATTAAGCTAAACTGAGATATTACAAGTGCTAGTGAGTATAGAGACATAAACGGATAGAGTTTTTTGATAGAAACTGCTCTAATCAAAAAAGGTTGCGCATTGCGCAACCTTTTTTAATGTTATAAATCGTAAATGTCATTATAGAGATGAATATAGTTCTCTCTAATAATCTTACGTTTAAGTTTCATAGTAGGAGTGAGGTGTCCACCTTCTACTGTCCAAGCGTCATGTGTAAGACGGAAAGCTTTAATTTTCTCCCATTTAGCAAATGTTTCATTAGCTTCGTTTACTTCCTGCTGGTAGCGATCTTGAACACGCTCTGATGCGAGAAGCTCATCTAAATTAGAATAGCTTATGTTTTTCATTTTTGCCCATTCTTCTAAGAATTCAAAGTTAGGTTGTATTAAAGCAGCTGGCATTTTCTGCCCTTCTCCTATTACCATGATTTGTTCTATAAAACGTGATTGCTTAAATCTATTTTCTAGAAGTTGAGGAGCAACATATTTTCCTCCAGATGTTTTGAACATCTCTTTTTTACGATCTGTAATCTTAAGGAAGCCATCTTCATCTATGTGACCTATATCACCAGTATGGAAATAGCCGTTCTTTAATACCTCTTCTGTTTTTTCTTGATCCTTGTAGTAACCTATCATTACATTAGGTCCTTTTACTAAGATCTCACCATCTTCTGCAATTTTAACTTCAACACCTGGTAACAGCTTACCCACAGTGCCTATTCTAAACCCTCCATCGCGCATATCATTTACAGAACATACAGGAGAAGTCTCCGTAAGTCCGTAACCTTCCATGATGCCCATCTCTGCAGCGTTAAATATTCTAGCAAGTCGTGGTTGTAACGCAGCACTTCCAGAAGCTATGAGATCAAGATTACCTCCTAAACCTTCTTTCCACTTTGAGAATATAAGTTTACGAGCAAGTGCAAGTTTTTTTTCATACCACCAGCCATTTTGACCATATGGTTCATATTTAAGACCTAAATCTACAGCCCAGAAGAATAATTTTTTCTTTACTCCAGTTAGTGCAGCTCCTTTTGCAATAATCTTATCATATACTTTCTCAAGTAAACGCGGCACTGCAGTCATAACTTGAGGCTTCACCTCTTTTAAGTTGTCACTTATAGTCTCCAGCGATTCTGCAAAGAAAATAGATACACCTTTATATTGATATAAATACATCAACATACGTTCATAAATGTGGCAAACTGGTAAAAAGCTTAATGCTCTCATTCCTGTTTCGGCAAGAGGAAGGCGGTACGCACTAGCTAGTGCGTTGCTTACAATATTCTCGTGAGAAAGCATTACTCCTTTAGGACGTCCAGTAGTACCAGATGTATATATGAGCGTAGCAAGATCCTTAGTGGTTACTGCAGCCTTAAGCGCATCTACTTCTGATTGATTAGAAGTGTCTGCTCCTAATTCTAGAACCTCAGACCAGTTTTTACAATTATCAATATCTTCAAAAGAGTACACTTCAATAAGAGATGGCACTTTATTTTTTATAGACATTACCTTATCACGTACTTCATTACAAGACACAAATACATACTTAGACTCAGAGTGATTAAGTACATAAGCGTAGTCTTCTTCAGAAATGGTAGGATAAATAGGTACATTTTGAGCTCCTAATTGTAAAATCCCTATATCGCAAATATTCCACTCTGTGCGATTAGTCATAGAGATAACGGCAACTTTATCATTAGGTTTAACACCTAATCTTAATAGACCACGACTTATAGCATTTGCTTGATCGATATATTCTTGAGTAGACGTAGCAACCCAAACACCATTTTTCTTGGTATTGAGTGCGTCTGAGAGATTAAATTTTTCCAATTGATAATAAGGAAAATCAAAAAGTCTGGTAATTTCCATAGATTGCTTTTTATATAGTGTTACAAAATAGGAAAAATTGCACGGTTTTTATTGAGATATTCATAAAATGAGAAAGGATTTTTAATCAAAGTGCGATATACCTTTGATTTTCTTTAAGATGCGTTTTAACTTATTTTTTAACAATTTTATAAATAACACTGTTTTTCGGTGTTTCTAGCCTTAAAAAATACATTCCCGTAGGCAAAACACTGTAGTCTACGGTTGAGTTTCCACTTTGTTGGAGGGAGGTAATCACTTCTTGACCTAATACATTATATACACTAGTCGTATATGAAGCTAGTGATGTGCGTATATTGAGATGATTCGAAACTGGGTTTGGAAATATCTCAAAAGCTTTTGAAAATTGTTCACTATCTACGTGTAATTGCTCACCAGATATTATAGAGAATGATAAGTCGTCAACATAAAAACCATCACGTGTTACCGCGCCATCTGTGCGCAAACTAAACCTTGCCTTAATAGTTTCTCCTATATAATCACTTAAATTAATTTCTTCCAGTATCCAATCATCTTGAACACCGTCGTATAGAGGTTCTCCTAGAGGTTGAATATTTGTACCGGCACTTGTGTAATTACCGCACTGCGGCTCCCAGGTGGCTCCGTTATCTTTAGAAATCTCAAATTGTACATAATCCCAAGTATCTTCTATGTTCCATCTTGCATAGTAGCTTACTGTAGCCGTAGTTGCTTCTGTGAGATCTAAAGACTGTGTGAGTTCTATGGTATTATTAGTGTTGTCACTATAATTACCAGAAGGCGAATCTGTTATTGAAGAGGAAGGTGAAACAAAGCTTTCACTCGTGGTTCCCCAACTTGTAGATTCAAAATCTGCGAGCGAATTTCCATCTGTATAAAATATCTGTGTTGTACTACCGTATATTTTACTAACGCGGACTTCTTTTTCAAAAAGGCCGTTGTTTATAATTAGATCAAATTCAATAGTATCACCCACTTCAATATTTGTAGATAGGGAATAAGCAATACTTCCAGATTGAGTTTGTAATGGTGCTAAATTCGATAATGTAACTGGCGCTCCCACATCAATAATATTAGAAGATACAGAAGATAAGGTAATAGTAAAGTCTCCTGTATTTTCTACAGAAAACCTTTTTACATCAAAAGAAGTAGAAAGTGAAATAGACTCCCCTGTAAATGTAGGGGATGTCTCTTCTAGTACGCCGTAGTTACCTGCCATTTGTGCAGCCGTAATATTAAGGAACATCATATTTTGTGAAGTACTTACTATTGTACTTGCAGGCGGCCAGAATGAGGTTCCTATTTCTGGGGTGAAAGCAAAAATTTTATCATGAGTTCCCACGGTTCCGTACATGAAATCGTCACTGTCTCCAGCAAAAGGAAAATCATTAAGTGCGTTGTAACCATTCATTGAGGTAAGTGCTCCTCCAATTCCTTGAAACAAATCATCATCAGAAGTGTCCACATCTGCATAGCCAAAAGGATAATATACTAACTCGCCAAAAGAATGATTATTAAGAGCAATCACAAAATCATGCTGCTCAACAAACCATTTTACTGCTTGCGTCTCTACTTCAGAAAATGGACCCGAACCATGATAAGTCTCGTTATTTGTATTTGATGAAGACCCAGGACCGCCCCAACTACCATCGTTAGGATTACCATTAATATGGTAGTCATAGTTGCGATTATTATCGACTCCATGTCCATTCTTTCTATTTTTACGCCATAGTCCGCCACCCTCAGGATCTGTTAGCTCATTATATAAGTAACCATCTGGGTTTATAACTGGTATAAAATAGAGTTCTGTATTATTTACAATGGCTCGTACCTCATCATTAGTATCGTAATTTTCAAGTAAATACCACATATAGTACACCAGCTGCATGAGGGACATAGGCTCCCTAGCGTGATGTATAGATGTATAGAGTACTTCTGGCTCGGTTTCATCGTTTTCAGGATTGTCGCTTATTTTTAACCAGTAAATAGGATTTCCTCCTATGGACGGCGTGACGCCATCATCTGGAAGGCCTTCCGTAAGAAAGTTACTTATAGGAGCTCTCGCAGTTATTAAGTCTGGATATTGTCCAGCCATGTCATCAAGTTCATCGAGTAGTTCTTGATACGTCAAGTAGCCACCCATAGATCCTAGATTAAAGTTTGCAGGAGTTTCATAAGCAACAGCATCACTAGAGCTACAAGCTACATTGCGAGTGGCAATGGTGGATCGTGTTGATTGTTCTTTATAGGTTTTCTGTATATCTTCTTCAATTGTTTCGAATTGAAAACCTGCATTTCTAATTTTTTCCAGCTCTTGTAATGAAAAGTCTGAGATGATAAAAGTACCATCTTTATGTATTCCGTGGTCTGCGGCAACACCAGTTTGGTTTAATAGTGCAAGCGTTTTTGTTTGATTTAAAAATACTTTTACACGTTTATATTGTGGTGTCTCTTGTTGCGCTTTCGCGAAAGCGTAACAGAAAAATATACAAACAATAATTGGTAGTTTTTTAAAGAGCATAAAAGTGTCTTACTTGGTTGAATACGTGCAACTAAAGATAAAACAAGCTGCAATCAAATTGTCCTACCTAGTCGGTAATATATAAATAGTATTACAAATTATATACTCGTTGAAATATTATGTAACTCAATTACAAGATTTTATAAAAAAAAATGCCTCACTTAGTGATAAGTGAGGCATTCTGTAATTAGAAGTATATAATATTATGAGTTTTTCTCAACCCAATTTCTTGCGTTTACAAAGGCTTCAACCCAAGGAGTCACCTCGTCGTTGCTTCCAGCAGGGTAGTGCGCCCAGTTCCATGGGAATGTAGATCGCTCGATATGCGGCATCGTTGCAAGGTGACGACCTGTAGTGTCACAAATCATCGCTGTATTAAAGTCTGATCCGTTAGGATTTGCAGGATATCCTTCATAACCATAGGTCGCCACGATATCATAAGCACTTGCTCCCATAGGTAAATCAAATCTGCCTTCACCATGAGAAATCCATACGCCTAAAGTAGTTCCAGCAAGCGTAGATAGCATCACACTGTTATTTTCTTCAATCTTTACAGAAGTAAAGTTGCTCTCGTGCTTGCGGCTATTATTGTGTTTTAATTTAGCTAACTTTTCGTGATCTGGATTTATAAGATCAAGTTCTAAGAAAAGTTGGGCACCATTACAGATTCCTACAGAGAGTGTGTCTTCACGTGCAAAAAAGTTTTTAATCGCTTTGTTTGCTTTCTCATTATATTTTATGGCTCCAGCCCATCCTTTGGCAGAACCTAATACATCACTGTTAGAAAATCCTCCTACAGCTCCAAGAAACTGAATATCCTCAAGCGTTTCACGTCCAGAGATTAAATCTGTCATGTGTACATCTTTTACATCAAAACCTGCGAGGTACATCGCATTTGCCATTTCACGCTCAGAGTTACTTCCTTTTTCACGTAAGATTGCAGCTTTAGGTCTAGCTTTATTAGTGTCTAATACTGGTTTTTTTCCTGTAAAGTTTACAGGGAACGTATATTGTAATGGTTGTACTTTATAATTGTCAAAACGGTCTTTTGCAAGACCATTTGCCGTTTGTTTATTATCTAGTAAATAAGAAGTCTTAAACCAAGTATCGCGCAGCGATGCAATGTTAAGACCTAATTCTACGCCACTATTTTTGATTGTAAGCTCTGCAGTGGTGGTTACCGTTCCTATTTTAAAGAAAGTAACGCCGTTTTCAGTAAGTGTTTTTTCAACAGATGCATCTGCTTGGAATACTAATCCTGCATTTTCAGAAAAAAGTAACTTGATAAGATCTTGTTCTCCAAGTGCAGTCAGGTCTAGGCTTGCACCTAAGTTTACATCTGCAAAACAAAGTTCAAGTAGGGTAGTGATAAGTCCGCCACTAGCGATATCATGACCAGCTTGAATTTTATCATCTTTAATAAGTTGTTGTATGGTGTTAAACGCTTTCGCGAAAGCGGTATCACTTACAACACTTGGCGCTTCATTACCAATAGTATGACACACTTGTGCAAAACTAGATCCTCCTAGTTTATGAGTATCTCCAGACATATTGATATAATAAATAGCACCACCATCTTTTTGAAGAACCGGCTCTACTACCTTATTAATGTCATTACAATTTCCAGCTGCCGAAATAACGACAGTCCCAGGAGCAATTACATCTCCATCTGGATATTTTTGTTTCATTGAGAGACTATCCTTACCGGTAGGAACATTAATCCCAAGATTGATTGCCATTGCAGATATTGCCTCTACAGCTTTATAAAGTCTAGCATCTTCTCCTTCATTTTTACAAGGCCACATCCAGTTTGCCGAAAGGCTTACAGACTGTAAACTATCTTTAAGAGGTGCCCATACTATGTTTGTAAGTGCTTCTGCAATACTGTTTTTACTTCCTGCTACAGGATCAATAAGACCAGAAACTGGAGAATGTCCTATAGAAGTAGCAATCCCTTCTGTACTCTTATAATCAAGTGCCATCACACCCACATTGTTAAGTGGTATTTGTAACGGTCCGACACATTGTTGTTTTGCAACACGACCACCTACACAGCGATCTACTTTGTTAGTAAGCCAGTCTTTACAAGCCACAGCTTCTAGTTGCAATACTTGCTCTAGATAATCGTGGAAATGCTCAAGTTGATATTCTGGGTTTTTATAATTACGAACAACTGTTTTGTCTGTCATTATAGTTTTTGGAGAGCTCCCAAACATATCATCTAGGTGCAAGTCCATAGGACTTAAGCCTGTCGTTTTACTTTTGAAAGTAAAACGGTGATCATTTGTAACATCGCCTACTTCATACATAGGTGAGCGCTCACGATCTGCAATGCGTTGTAGCATATCGATATCTTTCTCTCCTATCACAAGTCCCATACGTTCTTGCGACTCGTTTCCTATAATTTCCTTTGCAGATAGGGTAGGGTCACCTACTGGTAGTTTGTCAAGATCGATAAGACCTCCAGTATCTTCTACAAGTTCAGAAAGACAATTAAGATGCCCTCCAGCACCGTGATCGTGTATAGATACGATTGGGTTTACATCACTCTCAACCATACCACGTACTGCATTTGCAGCACGTTTTTGCATTTCTGGGTTAGAACGTTGTACCGCATTAAGCTCGATTCCAGAGTCAAAAGCTCCAGTATCTGCACTTGAAACTGCAGCACCACCCATTCCTATTCTATAATTTTCACCACCTAAGATTACAATTTTGTCACCATCTTGTGGAGTATCTTTAAGTGCTTGTTCACGTTTACCATAACCAATACCACCAGCTTGCATTATTACTTTGTCATACCCAAGACGCTGACCGTCTTCTTGATGCTCAAAAGTAAGAACTGATCCTACGATTAAAGGCTGTCCAAATTTGTTTCCAAAGTCTGAAGCACCATTTGAAGCTTTGATAAGTAGGTCTATCGGGTTTTGATAAAGCCATTTGCGGGCATCCATGCCATGTTCCCACGGGCGTTCTTGCTCTAATCTAGAATACGGAGTCATATACACAGCTGTTCCAGCAAGTGGAAGTGATCCTTTACCTCCAGCAAGTCTATCGCGTATTTCTCCACCAGAACCGGTAGCAGCTCCGTTAAAAGGCTCTACGGTAGTTGGGAAGTTATGCGTTTCTGCTTTTAAAGAAATCACAGAGTCAAAGTCTTTTTCTGTATAGAAATCTGGCTTATCTGCAGTGTCTGGAGCAAACTGTGTTACTCTAGGTCCTTCTATAAAAGCAACATTATCTTTATATGCAGAAACTATTGTTCCTGGAGTTGCTTTTGAGGTTTCCTTTATTAATTTGAATAGGGAAGAAGGCATCTCTTCTCCATCTATAACAAAAGTTCCATTAAAGATTTTGTGACGACAGTGCTCCGAGTTGACTTGGCTAAAACCAAAAACCTCAGAGTCTGTAAGTGGTCTACCTATTTTGGCAGCAACACCATCAAGGTAAGCAACCTCTTCATCGCTTAGCGATAAACCTTCTTGCTCATTATATGCGGCAATGTCTTCTATAGATAAAATAGGTTCTGGAGTAACGTTAACCGTAAAAATATCTTGATTTAAAGCTGCGTACTCTTGAGAGATCATAGGATCATAATCAGGAGTGTTTTCTGTAACCACGCCTGTAGCATCTTCTATAGATGGAAAAGGATTCGTGTTAACTTGTTGTGATGAAGAGTCCGCTTTCGCGAAAGCGTGAAACTCCTCTATCCTTATAATATTTGAAATTCCCATATTCTGGGTAATCTCAACAGCATTAGTACTCCATGGAGTAATCATGGCAGCTCGTGGACCAATAAAAAAAGCGTCAATATGAGACGCTTCAATTTTATGAGAGTTGCCGAAAAGCCATACCAGCTTTGCGGTATCGTCTTGTGTAAATGCTTGTGTACTTTGTACTGCGTAAACAGTGCCTTGAGGGTTTCCAAAGAAGTGGATCATCCGATTGGTTTTGTTGCGTTGTTTAAGAACGTAAATTTACTACAATATTTATTGATATTATAGGTAGGATAATATCTCTTTGTCTTGTTCTTATAATGAGTTATTAACTATTGTAAATAACTAGCAATACACTATCTTTAATGAAAACCCTAGATTATGAAGAACAAACTACTTATTCTTTTACTAATTACATTTTCTACTTATCTAACTGCGCAGGAGTTATTACCTCCTACAGAAATTAGTAAAGGAAATTTTATTGGTAAAACAGCAGCTTTAAGAGATATACCAGTGATTGCTGCAAATAGATCCCAAGGAGTTTCAGAGATTACTATTGTTCCTAATAATCTACGAGGAAATCAGAAGGTTAATGATCAAGCGTTACCGCTGGGTGCAGATCCTATTGCGCAGTTTACAACTGGACAATTTATGATGCTAGAGACTGAAGCCAACTTTGGTGGAGGAAACTCTTCACAATCTAATGCTACACCACCAGATCCTTCTGGAGCGGTGGGGCCTAATCATTACGTACAAGGAGTAAATAGTGTCATTAATATATATGATAAGCAAGGAACACTACTTGCAGGACCTACAGCATTAGGGAATTTTCTAGGAAACGGGCAAAATGAAGGAGATCCGATTGTTATGTATGACCAACTAGCAGATCGCTTTTTTGTTAGTCAGTTTCAAACCTCTAATGTTGCTAGTTTAAATAATATTCTTGTAATAGGTGTTTCAGAAACTCCAGACCCTACAGGTGCTTACTTCTTATATCAATTTCAGTTAGATGCCTTTCCAGACTATCCACATTATGCAGTGTGGCCAGATGCATATTACTTAACTGCAAATAAAAATCAAGGAAATACAACCTATGCATTAGATAGAGCAGCAATGCTCGCTGGAGAAGAAAACCCAACTTTAGTTGGTTTTAATCTTCCAGGAATTACCCGTAATCCGGGAACTGTTTTTAGTCCAGAGCCAGCAAACCTTACGGGATTCTCATTTCCTGAAGATGCTCCAGGTTATATTGTTTATTTACAAGACGACGGCTGGGGTGGAGCTATTACAGAAGATCACTTGAAAGTATGGGAGCTAGATGTAAATTTTGACGAACCTAGTAGTTCAACAGTATCAATGCCTTTAGAAATTCCTGTTGCTCCATTTGATTCTGTGTTTGCAGATTTTGGAGAGGGAGATCTGGCACAGCCTGGTTCTTCTCGAAAAATAGATATGATAGGAGGTGTTATTTCTTATGCTGCAAACTATAGAAGTTTTGAAGATCATAATTCATGGCTTATCACATTTAATGTAGATGTAGACGGAAATGATAGATCAGGAATACGCTGGACAGAGTTGCGTAACAGTGATACAGAACCATGGAGTGTTTTCCAGCAAGGAACTTATGCTCCTGAGGATGGAAAAAGTCGTTTTATGGGAAGCGGTGCAATGGATGCTCAAGGGAACATAGGACTAGCCTTTAATATAGGAAGCGCTAGTGATTTTATCGGAATCAGTTATACAGGGCGTTTTGATGGTGATACTGCTGGTGAGATGACACTGGGTGAAGCTATCATTATACAAGGTTCTGGAATACAAACTTTTACTAATCGTTTTGGAGATTACTCACATTTAACAATGGATCCAAATGACTTTTCTTTTTGGCATACGGCAGAATATTTCTCGGCAACCAATTTTTGGGATACGCAAATAGCTTCTTTTAGGTTATCTGATGGATTTACTAGTGACGTAGGTGTAATTGCTATCGACTCACCAGTAGATGGAATCCTAACAAGTACAGAAACGGTTCAAGTTACCGTAAGGAACTTTGGAACAGACCCACAAGTAGCTATTCCAATTTCTTTATCCCTGGATGGAGTGGTGATAGCAAATGAGGTAATTGCAGGACCAATTGCTCCAAACTCTAACAGCTCTTATGAATTTATAGCCACAGCAGATTTGTCCATACAAGGACAATCTTATGTAATAGCTGCGGAGACTAGTCTCGTAACAGATCAAGCTCTAGTAAATAATGATGCTGTAAAAACAGTAACGCACTTATATGAAAATGATCTTGGAGTATTAAGTATCAGGGCTCCAGAGTCGGCTGGAGGTTTATCTCAAGAAACAGT
Organism: Dokdonia sp. R78006; assembly: GCF_042466145.1. Taxonomy (NCBI): domain Bacteria; kingdom Pseudomonadati; phylum Bacteroidota; class Flavobacteriia; order Flavobacteriales; family Flavobacteriaceae; genus Dokdonia; species Dokdonia sp. R78006. The sequence continues at coordinate 2,792,762 of NZ_JAXHBU010000001.1, forward strand.
GATTATACGTATAAAGAATTTTGGCGCCATAGCGCAGTCAGATTTTGAAGTACAGTACAGTACAAACGGAGGAACTCCCGTAGTAGAAACATTTACTGGCGCCATCGCTCCTGGAGCGATTGAGGAATTCTCATTTACAGGACAAGCAGATATCTCAGCATTTACTACGTATCAGTTAGAAGCTAGAACTAATGGCGTGGGAGATCAAGACCCTACAAATGATATAGCAACTGCAGAAGTGATAAACACATGTATGCCTAGAGCTACTGAACCCAATGGTGCAGGATGCCAAGCAGACGGAATCAAACAATTTATATTAAACACTATCAATGTAGATGATGGTGGTGATGGATGTAATACAGAACCTTCAAACGGGCCTCAAGGTTATGCAGACCGTACAGCTCTTGAGACGACACTAAGTAATGTTGCTGGTCAAAATGAATACGTACTTCAGGCGCGTCATAACTATGATGCAGGAGCAGGCATCGAAGTGCTCTCGGTATGGATTGATTTTAATGATAATTTCATTTTTGAAGAGTCAGAACAATTGATTCAAGGCGTTCCTTTCCCAGGAGCAAATACGCTTGATAGTTTTGATCTTGTAATTCCACTAGATGCACCTTTGGGAAGTCATATATTACGAGCAAAGGCCATCGATGGAGGAGAGCCAGGTGATATTAATAATCCTTGTTCAGATTTCCGTTTTGGGGAGGTGCAGGATTATACGGTTACTATAGATGATACATTAAGCGTTGATGATTTCCTAGAAGGAACTACAGACTTAGTCATTACGTCAGTAGGAGAGAATCAATTTGATGTGCAATTGCCAACAGATTATGATGGTAAAGTGTATATAGGTGTTTCTAATCTTCTAGGGCAGCAATTAACGTATAAAGCAATAGCTAGAGGTAATGATGGTTTTAGAGTATTATTGAACTTAGCTAACCTTTCGTCAGGAGTATATATAGTAACAGTAAATGATCAAACGGGCAGATTTACTAAAACTAAGAAGATTATAGTGCAGTAGATTTTAATTATAACATTAGATATATGCATATAGAAAAAGCCTTATTATCAATCGATAATAAGGCTTTTTCATTAAGTACATTCTCAGAACTCTTCTATAATAAATAAGAGAAGTGTTGAGGTGATTTTTTATTGCTTTCGCGAAAGCAATGCCATATAAAATCCGTCGTAACCTGTTTTTGCAGGGCTTACTGTTTCTTCTTTATCAAGTTGAAACTTCTGACCTTGTTCTGTAGCTAGGAAGGCTTGCACTTGCTCTTGATTCTCTCTAGGTAAGATAGAACAAGTAGCATAAAGCATTTTACCATCTTCCTTAACGATTTTACTATAGCTTTCTAGTAATTCTGCTTGTCTTTGTACGACCTTGTCTATAAATTCTGGCTGCAATTTCCATTTTAGATCAGGATTACGTTTAATAGTTCCTAGTCCTGTACATGGCGCATCAATCAACACGCGGTCTGCCGTATTATATAGTTTCTTAAAAATCTTTGTTGAGGTGATTTCTCTTGTCTCAATATTATGCGCTCCAGCACGCTTAGATCTTCTTTTAAGTTCTTTAAGTTTACCTTCATAGATATCCATGGCGATAATCTGCCCTTTGTTTTCCATCAAGGCTGCTAGGTGTAATGTTTTTCCTCCAGCTCCTGCACAAGTATCTACTACGCGCATTCCTGGTTTTACATCAAGCATACGTGCCACTTTTTGAGATGAGGCATCTTGCACTTCAAAGAAACCGTTCTTGAAAGCTTCTGTGGTAAATACATTCTTACGCTCTACAAGCTCTACGGCATCTGGATATCCATCTAATAATCGAGTATCTATATCTTGATCTGCAAGCGTATTTCTTAAATCTTTTGGAGTAGTCTTCAAGGTATTTGCTCTAAGTACAACTTGTGCTTGTGTATTTAAAGCTGCAAGTTCTAAAGCCCATTTTTTACCAAGTGCTTTCTCTCCCATCTCATCCATCCAGTCCGGAATAGACTCCTTGTACTTTCTGATTTTTGAAAGTTCGTCAAAACGTCCTTTTATTCTACGCGTAGGTATAGGTTCCATTTGTTTCCAGTCTGGAACTTCAATACCTCTTAATGTAGCCCAAACAGCAAATAACCTAAATAAATTAGGTCTACTATATGGTGCTTTTACTTCTGCAATTTCTGAGTATAATCGTTGCCAGCGCACGATATCGTAAACTGTCTCTGCAATGAAACCGCGATCACGGGATCCCCATCTTTTGTCAAATTTGAGAACCTTTCTTAAAACCTTATCAGCTTGTTCTCCGTCATTAAATATCATCCCTAGTGCATCAACTGCGGCAAAGACTAAATTTCTGTGTAATTTCATACTTTATTTTGAGGGTGTAAAGGTATTGGTTCTTTAGGTAATAGTGCTATTTTTACTAAAATTTTGACAATGCGTTTTCTATCTACTTTTTTCATTTTATTTATTCTTATTACATCTTGTAAGGATGTAAAAACCAATACCCAATCTCCTGCTGTTGAGGATGCTCAAGTTTTCACGAAAGTGGATATCGAATTTTTACATCAGGACAGTACAAGTATACGTGCTCTAGAAGTAGCTCACGATGCAGTGATGTATGCAGGTAGCGACGGTCACTATGGTATTTATGAGATGAATCTTGATAAAACCAAGTCTACAGATGCTGCGATGGCTTCACAGTTTAAGGAAACTAATAAAGGTAGAATAGACTTTTTGGGTAAAAACCCAGCTTTTAGAAGTATAGCTAGTACGAGCAAGGCTTTTTACATACTCTCCATTGAAAATCCAGCATTGTTATATCGTTATGATAGAACAAGCAAAGAGGTTTCATTAGTATATACAGAACAACAGGATGGTGTTTTTTATGACGCTATGACTTTCTGGAATGAGGAAGAGGGAATCGCGATAGGAGATTCTGTAAACGGTTGTTTATCTATTATTGTTACAAGGGATGGCGGTGCTACTTGGGGAAAGCTAGATTGTGGATCATTGCCTAATCAACTAGAAAAAGAAGGAGCTTTTGCTGCTAGTAATACTAATATTAAAACCATAGGTGACGAGACGTGGATTATTACCGGTGGTGGTACGTCTAGAATATACTACTCTGCAAACAAAGGGTTTTCTTGGAGTATTTATAACGTTCCAGTAGCTCAAGGAAAAGATACTCAAGGTGCTTATACCATGGATTTTTATGACAATAAAACAGGTATTATATACGGAGGTGATTATACTACACCAGAAGATAATATTGACAATATAGCCATGACAAGCGACGGTGGTAAGTCATGGATAGTTACAGCTTCTGGTAAAAATGATGGCTATAAAAGTTGTGTTCAGTATGTTCCTAACTCAAATGGAAAAGAAATCATTGCAGCTGGATTTACAGGTATTTCATATTCTAGTGACTCAGGTGCTTCATGGAAACAATTATCTGACGCGCCTTTCTTGACTGTAAGATTTGCAAATGATTCTACAGCTTATGCGGGAGGAAAAAACGCACTAGCAAGGCTTAATTTTAAAAGATAAGAGAGTTATTATGGCTCTCTGTGATCGCGCTTTCCATCTTTATCACCACGAAGTTTGTGTAATAAATCACGTCTAAAATCTCCTTCGGCTTTGAGAAGTATAAGTGTCTTTTTATAAGAGAGCTTATTTTTTAAACTCACAAACAATGCTTTTCTAGCATCAAGTTTTTGTTGCTCAAAAGACTGAATGTTATCAAGCGTGTTTTTTGCACTGCTTTCATCCATAGTATCAAATTGATCTCTGGTTTCCTTAAGTACTTTACGTTCTCTGCTATAAATCTCAGACATGCGCTCACCGTAGGTATTGTAAATAGGCCAAAACACTTGTGCTTGGTCTGGAGTAAGCGATAGCTTTTCTGTTATATAAGCAACCTTAAGTGCTTGTATTCTTTCTTTTTTTGAATTTCTATCTTTCTCTTGACCTACCGCAGTCGCAGTGATCATGATGGTAACTATAAATGTTATAAGTAGTCTCATAATTTAATCTAAGTAAAAGTGGTAGCTATCTGTGCGATCATCTAGATAGTCTATAATAACTGATTCGTCTAAGGCAATATCGTTGTGAAGTGCATCAATGTCATCATCAGATAACCAATCTGCAAATTCTATTTGTTCAAGATCACCTGCTTCGCCATCAAGATATTCTGCAATAGCAATACTCTCGATTCCCGCCGTTGTGTCTAGTTGTGACCAAACAATACTTGCTAAGAGTAGGAGGGCAGCCGCAACTCCCGCAATGGAATAGTAATAGCTTTTAAGAGATATTACTTTAGTAGCAGTTTTTTGAGCTGGTGTGCTTTCTTCTTCTAGCTTTCGCGAAAGCGTAGCAAGCATTTCATTTTTAGAGTTCTCAAAATATCCATCAGGGATATCATAGCGCTCATTACTTGAGCTAGATAATGATACTTCTAAAGTGATATTATCAAGAATTACTTCTCGACTAGTGTCGAAGTAATCTTGAGGAACTTTAAAACCTCTTTTAGACGGTATGTTGTTTGTTGTTTTCACGGTTCTATAAATAAGACTCTTAAAAAGTCAAAAGGTTTAATCTGCTTGTAATATGGCGGTTACTTTTTTTGTAGCGATATGGTAAGAGCTTTTGAGAGCTCCTACAGAAGTGCCGAGTATTTCGCTCATATCTTCATATTTCATATCTTGATGATACTTCATCTGGAAGACTAGCTGTTGTTTTTCTGGTAATTGCGCTATTGCTTTTTCTAACGCTAGCTGTATATCGTCACCATTAAAATAGACATCACTCTCTAAGTTCTCTACAATACGCGTTTGAAGCTCTTCATTTGAAATTTGTAAATGTCGAGCACGTTTCTTTAAAAACGTTAGCGATTCATTAGTAGCAATTCTATACAACCAGGTATAGAGCTTACTATCTTCTTTAAAGTTTTTAATACCCTTATACACTTTAATAAAGACATTCTGCAGTACATCATCTGCATCTTCATGATTTTTTACAATCCCTCGTATATGCCAATACAATGGCTTTTGATATTTATCAAGTAACATAGCAAATGATCCATTATTTGGATCTTGCTGTAATGCGAGTATGAGGTCCTGCTCTTCTATGAGATACGTTTTTAACTAACTATAAGACTTCTAATGTAATCAAAGGTTTAATCCAGATGACAATCTGTAGTCTTAATTGGCAGATATTAACATGTAGACACTATAAATATCGATAAAATGCATTTAATCACGATTAAATACACAAATAGCTTGTGGGATTGAATTAAGGGTTTTATATTTGAATCATCATTAAGAGATGGTCAATTAGAATCCCCAATTCATAAGTTGATTTTACAATAGTTTTTAGTGTCTAGGCCCCAAAGCTAGCATTAATATCTAACCTACTTAACCTAAAAAAGCCCGTAAAAACGGGCTTTTTTTATGTTGTAATGTAGTTAAAGAGATTACCCTAAGTACTTCATTAAGATTTTACTTTTAGAAGTGTGACGCAATCTCTTGATAGCTTTCTCTCTAATCTGGCGTACACGCTCACGGCTTAGATCAAAAATATCTCCTATCTCTTGAAGCGTCATAGCTGGTTGATTACCTAGACCGTAGTTTAAACGTACAACCTCTGCTTCTTTCTCTGTAAGTGTATCAAGTGCTCTGTTGATCTCAATACTTAAAGACTCTTGCATAAGTTCTCTATCTGGACGAGGTGACTCGCTAGAACTTAAAACGTCATATAAGTTGTTATCATTTTCACCTTCGGCAAAAGGAGCATCCATACTTAAACTACGACTTACGTTTTTAAGTGAGATTTTTACTTTTTCTTCAGATATGTCAAGATACTTTGCAATTTCTCCAGAGGTAGGCTTACGCTCGTGTACCTGCTGTAAGTAAACCATTGCTTTGTTAATCTTACTTATCTCACCAATTTTATTGAGAGGAAGACGTACCGTACGTGCATGCTCTGCAATAGCTTGTAAGATAGATTGTCTAATCCACCATACGGCATATGAGATAAATTTGAAACCTCTAGTTTCATCAAAACGTTTTGCTGCTTTTACAAGCCCAACGTTTCCTTCGTTAATTAAATCAGAAAGGGATAAACCTTGATTTTGATATTGTTTTGCTACAGATATTACAAAACGAAGATTTGCTCTTGTAAGAGCGTCTAGTGCTCTCTCATCTCCTTTTTGAATACGTTGTGCTAACTCAACCTCTTCTTCGGCAGTAATTAAATCAATCTTGCTCACATCCTGAAGGTAGTTGTTCAGGGATTTCGTCTCTCTATTAGTAACCTGCTTGGTGATTTTGAGTTGTCTCATGTATTGTCTTTGTATTAAGTGAGTATTACCCCATTATAACCTAAATGATTCATAAAAGCAAGTATTTAACTAAAACTGTTAAAAATATGCGCTAAACCCAGTAAAACCGAGACTAGTAAAAATTACGTTATGATAATTTTAAGATATGATAAAGTTATAATAAAGAATAAACTCTATTATTGAGTATATATAACGTGCAAAGGTAAGATTTGTTACATTTAACTCATAATTATAGCGCATGAAAATACAACAGCAACTCATTATTCTTTTCATTTTCAGCATTTTCATAAATTCTTGCGATCAAAAGGAATCTAATGTGGGTACTGCTGCGATCAAGAATAATGTCATTATCTCAACAGATAGCGAGACAGCGTTTAATGAAAATTATGCCCACATCGTGTATTTTTGGTTTAAAGACCCTACCAACGAGGAGGATAAGCAACTTTTTGAAAAGTCCCTGCGCACTTTCTTGGATAGTTCGTTGTATGCAAAAACACAGTTTATAGGTTCAGCGCCTAGAGCAACAAGGGAAGTTGTAGATGATACCTTTACTTATAATCTAGTGCTGAGTTTTGCATCAGCTGAGGATCAGCAGGCGTATCAAGATGAGGCTGCACATAAAAAATTTATTAAAGAATGTGCTCATCTTTGGGAAAAAGTAATAGTGTATGATGCCACGAGCATTAGATAATTACCCCATAGTTACAGCTTTCAAATATAATGACGGTGGTTAGTTACGCTTTCGCGAAAGCGCAATTATAACTAGTTTTGTACTATGTCAAAAGATCAAAGTAAAAAGAGTAAAGTAACTATAACATCTGCATTTAAAACCATTATCTGGCCACGACGAAAGCTAGTATTTATTGGACTCATTCTTATCGTAATAGGTCGTCTAGCGAGTCTCGTGTTGCCATGGAAATCAAAAGCTTTACTAGATGACATTATCCCTAATAAGGACATGGCTGCACTATACGATTTATTGTGGCTCGTAGGGGTTGCGCTTCTTATACAAGCCATCACATCATTCTTACTTACACGTATATTGAGTGTGCAAGCACAGTATCTCATCTCAGAACTTAGAGCTCAGGTACAGAAAAAAGTATTGTCATTACCTATTAGTTTTTTTGATAACACAAAATCTGGAGCCCTCGTATCACGTATCATGAGTGATGTAGAAGGCGTACGTAATCTTATAGGTACAGGATTAGTACAGCTGGTGGGAGGGACCATTACTGCCGTTATATCCTTAGTGCTATTGATACGTATTAATGCGTTAATGACGTTGTTTGTGTTCTTACCAGTAGCCATTTTTGGGTATGTTGCCTTACGTGCTTTCAAATATATCCGTCCAATTTTTAGAAATAGAGGTAAAATCAATGCCGAAGTAAAAGGAAGGCTCACCGAGACGCTATCTGGTGTACGAGTAATCAAGGGCTTTGGTGCAGAAGAACAAGAAAATAAATCATTTGAAGAAGGTGTTGATAGATTATTTCAAAACGTTAAGAAAAGTCTTACTGCTACTGCAGTGATGTCTAGTAGTTCAACATTTTTACTTGGTTTAGCATCTGTGGGAATTATGGGTATAGGTGGCTATTTTATGATACAAGGAGAGATGACTACGGGAGAGTTTCTGTTTTTTACACTCTTGCTAGGTTTTATGATTGCACCTATCGTGCAGATGAGTAATATAGGGAGCCAACTAACAGAGGCGCTAGCAGGATTAGACCGTACGGAAGAATTAATGAACATGACGCCTGAGGATGAAATAGGCAATCGGGATATAGAACTAGAACACTTTAAAGGAGATATAAAATTTGAAAATGTATCCTTCTCTTATGAAAAAGGAAAAGAAGTGATACATAATATTTCCTTTGAAGCAAAAGCAGGAACAACGGTAGCACTTGTAGGTAGCTCTGGTTCTGGAAAATCTACTATTGCAGGATTATCTGCAACATTCTTAAATCCTCAACAAGGAGTGGTGTCTGTAGATGGTCAAGATTTATCAAGAGTAAAATTACCTAGTTTTAGAAAGCATTTAGGAGTTGTATTGCAAGATGAATTTCTATTTGAGGGAACCATAAGGGACAATATAATGTTCCCTAGACCAGATGCCTCAGAAGAGCGATTACAGGAAGCGGTAAAGGCTGGTTATGTAAATGAGTTTACAGATCGTTTTGAAGATGGACTTGATACACTTATAGGTGAGCGAGGTGTAAAACTATCTGGTGGGCAGCGACAGCGTATTGCCATTGCTAGAGCAATACTTGCTGCTCCTAAAGTGATTATACTAGATGAGGCAACCTCAAATCTCGACACCGAAAGCGAAGCGCTTATTCAAAAGTCGTTATCACAACTGGTAAAGGATAGAACGACTATTGTTATTGCCCACAGGCTTAGTACTATAAAAAAGGCTGACCAAATCTTAGTGATAGAAGATGGCCGCATCGCAGAGCAGGGAACTCATGATGAACTTATAGATAAAGAAGGAAGGTATTTTGACTTATACACGTATCAAGCTAAGATTTAGTGATTTTTTAAATAGCTAGTAATTAAACAATTCACTATACTATGTTTACAGTCTAAGTACTACGAAAAAACTACTTATTCTTAATCGTATGCATATTTTTTAAGCATATCAATGGAAGTGTACTCTAATGCTTTTTGATCTGTGGCAGCCAACTTTACCAGTGGTGCAACCCCAGCTTTTTCTGCTTCTAGCCATCTTAAAATACACAAACACCATCCATCGCCAGGTTTAAGTCCAGGGAAATTCCACTGAGGAATAGGAGTAGAGAGATCATTTCCTTTTGACTTTGTATACGTGAGAAACTCCTCTGTCATAATAGCACAAACTACATGAGCTCCTTGATCTATGCCAGCAGTCCTACAGTATCCATCTCTAAAATACCCTGTCATAGGATCACTGCAACAACCTATCAATGATGAGCCTAATATATTTAATGCGGGTGTACTGTTGTCATTCATGATTTTGCTTATATTTTGTTAAGTAAAGGTCTTAAATCTTAATCTCTTGGTAAATTTCATGATAGAAATTAATATTTTTTGTGAAATGCAGCCTTTACATATCTTAAAATCTTAATTTTAAATAAAAAAACACATGGAATATTTATCGATTGTTTTAAAATGTATTGTTGGTTTAAGCATTCTTAATGTTTGGCTATTGCGTAAAGGACAATCTTCACCTTGGAGAGGAGGAAATGCAAACTCTTTAAAAGAAGAATTTGCTCATTATGGATTATCAGAAACAGCGATGAAATCGGTAGGGACCATTAAGTGTTTACTTGCTGTAGGGCTTCTAGTTTCTATTTTTGTACCAGTTTTAGAATTTTATAGTGCTTTAGGTATTGCGGTGATGATGGTAGGGGCAATTGCAATGCACTTGAAAGTAGGGGATGCTTTAAAAAAGTCTTTTCCTGCATTCCTATTTTTAGCACTTTCAGTATTGATTATTCTTATCTAAGGAAAATCAGATAATAAGCTAGATAAGCATTGAGAACAAAGAATACAAAGGATGGCAAAGCGGCTATAAAGGTATCTTTTATCTTAAGGCGAACACCCCATCCTAATAGCATTAGTAGTGAAATCCCCATCAGGGCTGCAATTTGTAACGGCTTGTAGAAGTATCCTATTAAGACTCCTAGTCCTCCAATAATTTGTGCGACGCCAGTAATTTTTCGTTGTAGTTTAGATAGTCCAAAACGCTCAAATTCGGCGGTCATAAAATTGGAAGACAAACAACTCACACCGTAATAAAGGAATGAAAAGCCTATTAACCCTATAAGTATTGTATGTGCTATTGTCATTTAATAAAGATATACTAATTGTAAAGTTAACTTCCAGATAAACAAAAAGCGACCGTTTGGTCGCTTTTTATCATTTATTGTAAATGGTTACTTTATATACCGATCACTTTGCTCTTCAAGATTCTCTTTTGATTCTCCACCTTGACTATATAACATGTTTTCCTCGTCTTTAATTCTGTTTGTTGTGTTCTTGCTAGCGGCACTACGTCCAGGCACGTCTAGATCTTTTCCAGAAAAATCAACTTTTTCTACTCTATTAGTTAACGCAACATCATCTCCACCATCTTGACGAATATTGCTTTCGATATCTTGTCCTAATACTTTAAGATCTTCACTCGTAATATCAGAGTTGTATGATGTATCCTTTTGGTCTTCCTTTAACTTGTTATTGGTATTTGCTTGTGCTTTCATATCTTTTGTTTTTTATAAAGTTAAGAAGATATCATAGTTATAAAATGGGCTTTAACCCATTGATAAGAAAAGGATAACAAATGGTGTTAAATACAAGTCATAGTGGGGTGTGTACATAATTACGCTTTCGCGAAAGCTAAAAAATCACATTATTTTTTGTATCTTTACAATTATTCACGAATACCTTATCAAAAGGTAGGTTACACAGTTCAAAAATCTTTTACAGACTTAATTGTTTTTAAACTGCGTAAACGTGAGCGTTACGGGATATTCTTGTAACGACTTCATTTAATACGAGAAAAGAGTTAATGGCTAGACCACAAGAAACCTTTGGTAAAAAAGAACGAGAAAAGAAAAGGCTTAAGAAAGCTGAAGATAAGCGCAAGAAAAAAGCAGCGCGAAAAGAAAGCGGAGAAAAAGCAAATGAGTTTGTATACGTAAACCACTTAGGACAATTAGTAGATACTCCACCAGATCCAGCTTTGAAGGAAGAGGTAGATGTAGAAGATATTGTTTTAGGGATTCCTAAGAAAGTTGAAGGCGATGAGCCAGATCCTATCAGAACTGGTTTTGTAGAATTTTTTGACTCTTCAAAAGGTTTTGGATTTATCAAAGATGCCGATACTCCAGAAAAGTACTTTGTACACATTTCTGAAGTACGTGATGGTGAACTTAAAGAAGGCAATAAAGTGTCTTACGAAATAGAAAGAGGACAAAAAGGAATGAACGCAGTACGCGTGAGTAAAGTTGCTTAAAGCAACTCCTTTACCTCAATAACTTGTCTAGGCTCCAGACCCATTAGGGTTTGTGAGCCTATTCTTATTCTTACAAGTCTCAGTGTAGGGAATCCTACAGCACTCGTCATCTTACGTACTTGTCTAAATTTTCCTTCTGTAATAGTTACAGATATCCATGGTGTAGGACCATGACGAGCATCTCTTATTTTCTTAGAACGTTCTGGCAGCGTAGGATTCTCAATTAATCGTCTTACTTTACATGGTTTTGTTTGATATTTCTTACCGTCAAAACCAATCTCGACTCCAGCGGCCATTTGTTCAATAGCGTCGTCCGTAATCATACCATCTACTTGAACATAATATTCCTTTTCAATACCTGATCGATTAATGGTATCTGAGAGTTTACCATCTGTTGTCATGAGTAGTAATCCCTCAGATTTCTCATCAAGACGCCCTATAGCCATTGTGCCTTCAGGAAAATCATATAACTCGCTCAAAAACTTCTTCTTTCTAGCCTGTCGCGCATCATTACTAAGCAGCTGACTAATAAAACCATAAGGTTTGAATAATTTGAAGTGAGTATGGCTCATATCTAATTAAAGGAAGAGTAAAATAAATAAAGTTGATTGTTAAGAAGTGTATTGTTTTCTATTATTCTTTAAATCTCCAGGCAAGAAATCTTGATTTCTTATTACCCTGAGACATATCTACCGTTCTATGCTCAGCATTAAGCTTCTCAAGTTGCTTTTTGATTTTAGGAAGGTGTTCGCTTTTTGAAACTAAAGTTGTAAACCAACCTACTTGTGATTTAAAGTTTACACTTTCCTTCACCATGCGTTTGATAAATAGTGCTTCTCCACCATTACACCAAAGCTCGTTAGATTGTCCAGCAAAGTTACGTTCAACTTCTTTGAGTTTAAGCCCTTTTGATTTCTCCTTAGTTGCTTTAAAAGCATCCTTCTCAGAGCTGTAGAAAGGCGGGTTACACATTGTAAAATCGTAATGCTCCCCAGGTAAAATCGCTCCTGTAAAGATATTAGCACGATCTTGTTGATAAGTAGCTGTTAAGAATCCTTTGAGGTGCGTATTTTTCTCAAGGATTGTATTTGCATTTCTAATAGCCTTTGCATCGATATCAACTCCTTTCATTTTCCAATTAAAAACAGATCCTGCTAGAAGTGGGTATACAAAGTTTGCACCAGTACCTATATCAAGGCCGTGAGCATCTTCTTTTCCTATAAAATCATTGAGATAATGTAGATAATCTACGCGTCCCGGAATTGCTGGACACAAATATCCTTCAGGAATTTCATACCAGTTTAGAGAATAATCGCTCAATAAAATAGCACGATTGAGTTCTAAAACCGCTTTAGGATTTGTAAAATCTATTGTTTGAATTCCGCGGTCTGTTTCTAGAACATAAGGAGCAAGCTCTTTATTTGCTTTTCTAAGCTGTTTAAAAAGATAAGGACCTATATTTTTATTATTTGGATGCATAGCTAGATAATTAGTAACGCCCTGATTATATGTTATCACGACAGTTTATTAGCCACTTTATACCTAATTAATATATAAAGTGATTAACGGTGCAAAATTACCAATTATACTTTCCTTAGTAAGAGAAGCAAGCCTTTTTCTTTGGGTAGGAAAAAGTATCCGTTTACACTAACTTTCCTCTATATGCTAGTGAGATCATATTATGTGATAAAAGTAAGTTCTTGTCCTTCACGTAAGATGAGAGATAAGATATGACCAGTTTTCTTTGGTCTGTAGTAAGGTGCTTATATGCTGGCTTAGCAATCTGAGTATCCCACTTTGTACCTATGACATTATCTAGCGCAATGCGCAGATAGCAATGATTTTGAAAATTAAGATCTGGATAATGACTTACTAATAGTTCAGGTATTTCAAGGTAATAGGTTTTAAAATCTAAGGCTGTGTCCATAATTAAGCAGAAATAGCAAGTGATACAATATGCGGATTTTTATGTCTACGTAAATAACTTCTCAATATAATGTCTGTATGATACGTACTTTTTTTAGGTAATAAATGTGAGGCTACTTCATCAAAATGACTCACTTGCTCTGTCTCAGGTACAAAGCCAAAACCTTTATAAACACCTTTATCTACGTATATGAAGGCTGTTTCATCTTCGGTGCGACCGTCTTCCTTTATAATGTAACTCTCATTTTCTGCATCAAAGGATTGTAATGCCTCGCGAACGCGGAGATTATAATCAGACACAGATTCTTTATCACTACAGATACCTTTACAATTTTTTAAACTGTAATGTGAGCACTCATCAAAGGTTGCTTGAAGTCCGCAAAAACGCGGGCATAACTCATGCATCTCACAAAGCTCCATGAGTCGCTCTATGGCTTTAGCCCTAGTAAATACTTTTTGAGTAGCTGTATGTCTATATTTTGTCTTGGCTACCGCGAGCTGTATGATACCTTTTCTATTTTCATACGATATAATAGAGTAGGTGCTTGTGGGTATTTTTTGAGCTCTATTGAACTTTGGGAAATATTGCTGGATATATTCAGATTCTAGTAATAGTGCGCAAAGTTCATTTCCTGTAACTTCATAATCTATTTGATAGGTTTCTTGACCTAATAAATATTCCTTATTCTTTTTATCGTAAAAATGCGAGAGGACTCTCTTCTTTATATTAATTGCCTTGCCCACATAAATCACTTTACCCGCGCGATCTTTAAACAAGTAAATGCCAGCTGTTTCTGGTAACTCTTGAATAATGCGTGATGGTAAATGAGGTGGGAGCGTGGCTTCTTTAGAGCGAACGTTGAGAAAGGAACTCATTACTTTGCCATCCTCATCGAGGGTGAGTAATCGCTTAAAGAGAATTACAGTAGCATCTGTATCTCCTTCAGCTCTGTGGCGATTATTAAGAGGAATTCCTATGGAGGCGCAAAGATTACCCAACGAGTAGCTGAATAGACTAGGTATAAGCTTTCGCGAAAGCCTAACCGTACAAAGTTTCTTTCGAGTAAATGAGTGACCGAGTCGCTTAAACTCGCTACGTAACACGTTGAAATCAAAAGTGACATTATGTGCTACAAATACGGCTCCTGAGGATATCTCAATAATTCGATCTGCGATTTCATTAAACAGTGGTGCATCTGCCACCATAGCGTCATCTATACCCGTAAGATTGGTAATAAATGGCGGAATGTATTGTTCAGGATTTACTAGTGAAGTAAATTTATCTACTACCTCACCATCTTTAAGGCGTACCGCACATATTTCTGTAATGCGATTGCCATTAATTCCTTTTCCCGTAGTTTCTACGTCTATAACACAATGATATGTAGGCTCTGTCTCATTCATAAATGAGTTACAAAGTTACTCTTTATTTTGAGATATTAGGAATAATTCCTAAAAAATGGAAAATATTATGAATGCTATTTTAAAAAAGTGAATCCTATTGGTAAGAAATTAGTGTTTGATCTCGTCAAGTGCCTTTTTAAACTCTTCCCAGCTCACACTATCATTACCATCCTTACTATATCCGTCTATTAATGCAGAGGCAACCATAGACCTTATAAAACCACTTATTTCTGCTTTTTTTAATAGTTCTTTGATTTCATCCTTTGATAAAGTACCATTACCATCTTCGTCAAAAAAAGCAAAAGCCTGCTCCGGACTATCAAATTCTTGTGTAATTAAGATTTGAAGTTTCTTGAGAATCATATCTTTAGTAGCCATACAAATTTTCTTTTATAATGATGTGAGTAAGGTTTTATACTCGCTTTAAGAGATAAAAGTACAACTTCACCTACTTGCATCAAAAAGATAGTTGGTTATGATTTCAATTTTTCACGAAAGTGAAAACCTTATGATAATGAAAACATTGTTTTAACAACGCATTAACCGCAAGGGCGAGAGCATGGACTAATTTTGTAAAAAAAAAGTCGCATGGAAAATTATAAAGAACTCTTAAGCCCGTTAAACACTGAGCATTTTAAATTAAAAAATAAGGTGGTAATGGCGCCTCTTACGAGGTCTAGATCTACTGCAGGACATATCCCGACAGATATAATGATTCAATATTATGGTGAGCGTGCCGGTGCAGGACTTATAATAACAGAAGGAACGTCGCCGTCACTTAATGGTGTGGGATATCCTCGTATACCGGGTATTTATAGTCGCGAGCAAGTAAAGGCTTGGACGCCAGTTGCAACTGCTGTACACAAAAATGGTGGAAAAATATTTATGCAACTTATGCATTCTGGTCGTATATCACATCCAGATAACATGTCTGATGATGCGATAGTATTTGCGCCGTCTGCTATTAGACCAGAAGAAACGAAGATGTATGTAGATGGAAAAGGTGAATTACCTATTCCAGAACCTACAGCGATGAGCGTTGAGGATATAGAGCATACCATAGAAGAGTACGTTACTGCAGCAAAAAATGCTATTGAAGCTGGTTTTGACGGCGTAGAAGTTCATAGCGCAAATGGTTATTTATTAGATCAGTTTTTAAATACTGGAACAAATAAGAGAGATGATAACTACGGTGGTTCTGTAGAGAATAGATGCCGCTTTACACTTGAGGTTACAGAACGAGTTGTAGGAGCATTAGGTAAGGAAAAAGTTGGAATTCGTTTATCACCTAATGGAGCAATGAATGACCTAGGACCTTTTGATAGCCAGAAAGAGACATTTGATTACCTATCTGCAAAATTAGAAGAGATTGCACCAGTTTATATACATCTCGTAAACCATGAATCTATGGGAGCACCAGGCTTACCAGCAGATATTAAGAAGAATATACGTGACCGTTTTAGTGGTTTACTTATTCTTAGTGGTGGTTATGATGCTGCAAAGGCAAATCAAGATTTGATGGATAAGAAAGGAGATTTAGTCGCTTTTGGACGTAATTTTATAGCAAACCCAGATTTAGTTAAGCGTTTTGAAGAAAATGCTTCTCTCAATGAGCCTAATCCAGATACGTTTTATACTCCTGGAAAAGAAGGTTACATTGATTACCCAACGCTCCAAGAGCAAAAAAATAACGCATAACTTTTAAACCCTTGCAAAAGGGTTTTTTTATGGAAAAAACAGATAATTATATGACGGCAGACCAAGGTAGGCGTTCTTTTAAAATAAAGGATGTGCCTCGACTTATGGTTGACACTTATAAAAAATGGATGGCATCAGACCCATTTAAGTTAAGTGCTATCGTTGCCTATTATGCCATCTTATCACTGCCTGCACTTGTTGTTATTATTTTAAACATTGTAGGGGCGGTGTGGGGTAGAGATATCGTTCAAGGAGAACTACTTGCTGAAATTACTAAAGTCTTAGGACAAGAAACAGCAGAGTCTATACGACTCATGATGGTAGACCGAGGAGATGAAGAAACAGGTTTTTTTACAGCTACAGTGGGTATTTTAGTGCTATTATACGGTGCAACGGGTGTTTTTTTTCAATTACAGCAGGCGCTAGACACGATATGGGGAGTTAATCTCAATGAGCAAGATGGGATTCTTAATATTATAAAAAGTAGGGCGAAGGGATTTGGATTTATTTTAATTATTGGGTTCTTACTTCTCATCAGTTTTATAGCCACTTCACTACTTAGTGCATTTTCAAATAGACTAGCAGAATTTTTACCAGCCTCTTTAATAAAGTTTATTTTTGTAATAGATATTGCAGTCTCATTTATGGTGATATATACGCTATTTGCTGCATTGTTTAAGTTCTTACCCAGCGTTTATGTGCGCTGGAAAGCAGTACGAGTAGGCGCCGGTCTTACAACCATCTTATTTATATTAGGAGAAGTTGCGATGGCATACTATTTTAATACTATGGAGCCTAGTTCTACATATGGAGCAGCAGGATCTATAATCCTCATCATGCTCTGGGTTTCTTATAGCAGCCTGATTTTATTCTTTGGAGCAAATTTTACGAGAGTATATGCAGACGCATATTATAATGAAGCGCGCCAGTTAAAGACAGGAATAGGTTTCAAAAGATTTCAACATTTTAAAAAGAAAGAAGAATAGTTACGCTTTCGCGAAAACTACCAATTAATAATAAACTAAATAACCAAATATGACAGAAGTAAAAGCATATGGCGCTCAAGATAAAGACGCCGACTTAAAAGAAATGACAATAAAACGTCGTGATACACTTGCTACAGATGTAAAAATTAAAATTACATACTGTGGAGTTTGTCACAGTGATATACATACGGTAAGAAGTGATTGGGGACCAGCAATGTACCCAGTAGTTCCAGGACATGAAATTGTAGGAGAAGTAATAGAAGTAGGATCTGATGTCACAGGATTTAAAAAAGGAGACGTAGTAGGAGTAGGGTGTCTAGTAGATTCTTGTCAAGAATGTTCATCATGTAAAAGTGACCTTGAGCAATTCTGTAAAGAAGGAGCGACATGGACTTACAACAGTAAAGACAAGCATACAGATGGGCACACCTTTGGAGGGTATTCTCAAGAAGTGACTGTAGATCAAAACTTCGTGCTTAACATACCTAGTAATTTAGATATTAAAGCCGTTGCACCTTTATTATGTGCAGGTATTACTACATTCTCACCATTACACCACTGGGGTATCAAGGAAGGAATGAAAGTAGGAATTGTAGGTCTAGGTGGTCTTGGTCATATGGGAATTAAGTTTTCTCATGCCATGGGAGCAGAGACAGTAATGATTACAACTTCAAAAGGAAAAGCTGATGATGCAAAACGCCTAGGAGCAGATAGCGTTCTAATCTCTAAGGATGAAGATGCTATGACAGAGCAACATGGAACTTTTGATTTTATATTAAATACAGTACCTGTAAGTCACGACATCAATCCATATTTAGCATTGTTAGGCGTAGATGGAACTATGTGTATGGTAGGAGCGATAGAGCCGTTACCAGATGTACATGGTGGTAATCTTATTATGGGACGTAAAAGTGTTGCAGGTTCTCTTATAGGAGGAATTAAAGAGACTCAGGAGATGCTCGATTTCTGTGGTAAGCACAACATTGTAAGCGATATAGAAATGATTTATATGAAAAATATTAATGAAGCTTATGAGCGTGTACAAAATAACGATGTAAAATATCGTTTTGTAATAGATATGGATACACTATAATAGATGTCTTATTTATTAAAAAGTTGTAAAAAGCGAGCTATAATGGCTCGCTTTTTATGTTTTTAACGTCTTTTACTTCATTTTTAACGATTACTTAGCGGTCATTCTTTAGTGTCCTTGTGATATTTGTAAAAAAAAGAATTATTATGTTTTTCAACAAAACGATACTGTTAGGAGGGTGCATTGCTGCATTCGTTACGCTATCATCTTGTGATCATAAACAACGAGGTCAAGAAATACGCGAGGAAGCACAACGCGAGATTCTCCAAAAGAAACTATCAGAAAAAGCTCTTAAAGAACAGATCATCATTGAAGATAATAAGGTTTATGGTTTAGTTTCTAAAATTAACAATACCGAGGAACTTTCAGAATTTGAATCACAAATTAAGGAACTAGAAATAGATGAATGTTTAGTAAATCAAGGGTCTTTTACTGTGTTTGCCCCAAATAATGAGGCATTTGACAATAAAAAATTAAGTGTTTTAAATAAGAAGTCTAGTGATTATAATAAGGTTGAGGCAAAAAACGCACTTAAGTATCACGTAGTTCAAAATAAGTGGACTACAGAAAAACTTGAATCAGAAATTAAAAAAAGTGGAGGCTCATTAGAGTTGACTACCCAGAATGGAGCTAGCATCCATGCGACATTAAATAAAACAAGCATCATCCTTAATGATGAAAGTGGTCATACTGCTAGAATACTCACTTCAGATATGAGTGCCTCAAATGGCTCTTTATATATTATAGATAGCGTTTTAATGGCTGACTAGCCTACCAATTGCTCCTTTACTTATCTCCATCTCATAGATCATTTCGTTCTGTATTTAGTTAGTGGTTACTGTTTATGTTGCCTACGAAATTTACATTCAGAAGCTCAAAAAACTTCTAAAAACTCTTGCTTGGGTATGGTTCTAGCACGCTTTCGCGAAAGCGTAACACACAACAATGTTAAAATTTTAATAGTAGGTTGATACTATTTAACAGAAGATTACGTCGTCAAATTATGTTAAAAGCGATTATCGGCGTTAATTTGTTAAAGCTTATCAAATCCTCTATTTTCATTGTCAGAAGAACAACAGTCTATCCCAAAAAAGCCTAAGAGAAAGTATCGATGGCTTCGCATTATTGGTCGAATCTTACTGATCATACTTTTCATATTATTCTTAATTATTTTATTCATACGAAGTGAGTGGGGACAGAATATTATAGTTTCTAAAGCAGTTACCTATTTATCTGAGAGGACAAATACCAAAGTTGAACTAGAAAGGGTGTTTATCACCTTTGATGGTGATATTGCGGTAGAAGGACTTTATATAGAAGATAAGAAGGGTGATACACTGGTTTACAGCAGATCATTAGAGGCAAATATCCCGTTTCTTCCCATAATACAGGGTTCTGGAATAGGAATTGAAGATGCACAGTGGGAAGGCGTCCGTGCAAATATCATAAGAAAAGATAGTATCTCTGGATTTAACTTTGACTTTATTACAGAAGCATTTGCTAGCCCATCAACTGCAGTGGTAGATACCACTACGACAAAGCCTCTTGATATAATTTTAGGAGATCTTTCCCTAAAGGATTTTGACATCACTTACAATGATGGTGTGACAGGAATTACGAGTAGCTACGTATTTGATGTTCTTGAAGTAGAGATGGATATTGTAGACCTGGAAGCAATGAAGTTTACTGCTACTAGCGGCTTGATAACAAATGGACGCTTTAATATTTATCAAGTTCCAATACCTGCAGATCCAAATGCAGAAGAAATTCCGTTACCATTTTTAGCGTTTGACGAGTTAACGCTTAACAACGTTAGCGGTAATTATACTGGTACAGAGGCAGGAATCGATTTTGACTTCGATTTTAAACAACTATATGCCGAAATCCCAAAGGCAGATTTTAATACGTTTACCATAGATGTAAATACAATCAATATTGCAGATAGCAAGTTGGGTATTGATATGACTACTGTTGCATCTGGAACAAATAATGAAACGGTAGCGAGTTCCATTTTTCCGGCTTACACTATTCAAATAAACGAAGCGCTAATAAAAAATACAGATATTGCCTATACAGTAGATGGAGCAACTCCTTCTAAAGGTGTATTCAATCCCAATGCTGTTATTCTTGAAGATATCGCCTTTGATGCATCAAATACATTTTTAAAAGATTTTAAAGCGGGTAGCACAATTGCTCATCTTTCGGGTTATGAATTTAGTGGTATTCATCTTAAATCTTTGGCAACAGATTTTATTGTTTCAGAGCAAAATCTAGCCATCAATGATTTAAAGCTTCAGTTAAATAATAGTGCTTTAGATGGTAATATATCAATGAATTACCCTTCATTTGAGTCATTAACATCGCAACCTGAAAAGGTAACTCTAAATGTCTCAATACCAAGCGTTAAATTTAATGTTAAGGATGCTTATCGATTTCAGAAAGACTTAGCAAACAATCAATATGCAAGCGCATTAAGCAAGCAATTAATAACTGGATCTGTAAATGCATCAGGATCGTTGGCTTCACTTGATGTTCCATCATTACGTATGAATTGGGGTAAAGAAACAGCGATTTCAGCAAGTGGTTCTCTTAGTAATCTTAATGATGTAGATAAGCTCTACATGAACCTACCAAAAATACAAGCACAAACAACCAAGCGAGATATTTCAAAGTTTGTAAGTACAGATTCGCTTTCTATTAATTTACCTGAGAAGTTTAAACTAGTAGGGAGTGCAAAAGGTAGTATTGAGGATATTATAGCGAGCGCAACAATGACTACAAGCCAAGGTGCAGCAACCATAGCTGGTAGATTTAAAAATAGTAACACAATTGCATTTGAGGCAGATCTTGCTGTGCAGGAATATGCGATGGGAGAATTATTGGGTAATGACCAATTAGGAGCACTCACCTTATCTGTTAAAACTAGTGGATCAGGAAGCACTATAAATACACTCGATGCTAGTATAGATGCTACTGTAAATACTTTCCAATATAATAAGTATGCTATTAAGGACCTTAACCTCAAAGGTCAAGTCACAAATGGTAAAGGGGCATTTAAATCTACTTATAAAGATGAAAATCTTAATATGACGTTAGACGGCTTAGTAGTGTTAGATTCTATAGCTCCTGAAGCCTCAATAGATCTTGACATTATAGGAGCAGATCTGCAAGCGCTTGGTCTCATGCAAAGAGATGTGCGCACAGGTTTTAAACTAAAAGGAAATTTTAAGGGTAATGCAACGAGTTATGACGTAGCTGCTACGATGAATGATGGTATTGTTGTTTATGATGACCGCTCATACCTCATTGGGAACTTAGATGGTACTGCGAGAGTTCGCCCAGATAGTACCTCAGTTACTTTTGATAATAAAATCATGAATCTTGATTTAAAATCAAATGCAGATCCAGCACGCATAACAACAGCATTTCAAGATCACATTTATAGCTATTTCTATAGAGATGTGGCTGTTGCAGATACACTGGTGAATCCTGTAAATCTTATTCTTAAAGGAAAAATTAGACAGTCGCCTTTACTTAATGAAGTGTTTTTAGTAAACATGAAAGATCTTGACACGGTATCCATTGATCTAGACTTTGCACAAGCAAAGCGTGTATTAAATGCTTCTATTAAAGCACCACATATTAATTATGGAGGTAACGAGATCGATAGTCTTGCTTTTGTAATGAATACAGATAAGGATGATTTTAATTTTAATCTAGGCTTTAAAGGAATAACAGCTGGTCCACTTGCAATTCAGCGTACAGAGATAAGCGGTAATCAGACCAATAATGAGCTAGCATTAGATTTTATTGCCTATGCCGGAGGAGAGAAGCTTATACAAGTTCAATCTGAAATTACTGGAAGTAGAGATAATCTCCGTTTTCGTGTATTGAGAGATAGTTTGATTTTTAATAAAAAACAATGGGGAATCCCAGTTACTAACGAAGTCCTCATCACAGATAAAAAATTATCCTTTACCGATTTTCGCTTTAAGCGAAATACACAGTCGGTAGAGATTACAGATAAGCTTCCTACCATTGAGAAAGACCATATTGCAATAGACTTTAGGAATTTTAAGATTAGCGAATTCTTAGCTTATCTCAATCCAAATGAGCAACTAGCTACTGGAAATCTTAACGGCGATCTGGTGTTAGAAGAGCCTTTTGGAGATTTAGGTTTCTTGGCAGACTTATATGTGCAAGAGCTTGGTCTATTGGGAGAGGATCTAGGTACAGCAGAGCTTACAGGTAGATCACTTAATGGGGATCGTTATGACTTTAACTTGGGCGTGCAAGGTGGAAGTGTAGACCTTGATTTGACTGGTGATTATGTAGCAGATGTAGATGGCGCATTAATTAACATGGATCTCGATATTAACGAGATTAAAATGGAAGCTATAGATGGCTTTTCTCTTGGAGAGCTCAAAGATGGCTCAGGAAGTCTTGAGGGTAATTTTAAATTAAATGGGGCACTTGCAAGCTTAGAATATCAAGGATTTTTGAGGTTTAAGAATGCAGGATTTGTAGTGTCAAAGCTTAATGCTCCTTTTTCTTTAAAGAACGAAACAATCTCCTTAGATAACGATGGAATCTCAATGTCTAATTTTACAATATTAGATGAAAAACAAAACACACTTGTAGTCTCTGGGCTCATTGGTACGGAGAGTTTTATTAACCCATCTTTTGATTTAACAATCAACGCAAAAGATTTTCAAGCTTTAAATGCTAAGCCAGAAGATAATGACTTCATTTATGGTACGGCTGTTTTTGATGCAAAAGCAAGTATCAAGGGGGATTTACAAATTCCAATTGTTACAGTGGACGCGACAGTAGGAGGTGCTACAGATGTTACTTATGTGATGCCTACGGCGGCAGCAAATATAGAATCTAGTGACGGAATTGTTGTTTTTGTAAATCGTGAAAATCCAGATGCCATACTTACAAGAACAGAAGAGGAGACTGGAACAATTACAGGGTTCGATTTCAAAGGACTTTTTAAGGTTAATAAAGAAGCGCAAGTAACCGTACTCATTGACAAGGAAACGGGTGATAATCTTAAAGTACAAGGAGAAGGAGATTTTAATTTTACATTACAACCTAATGGTAGAATGACGCTCACGGGTGTGTACGACGTAACTAGTGGTCAGTATGAAATGAATCTTTACAATCTAGTGAACCGCACATTCAAATTAGATCCTGGTAGTAGAGTAAGCTGGTCTGGTGATCCTTTTGATGCAAAACTTGATGTACGTGCTGTATATGAAGTTGAGGCTTCTGCATCACCTTTGATGGCAAGCGCAAATGCGGGAGCAGATCCTGCTCAAAGTAGTAAATACAGACAGCAGCTACCATTCTTAGTTTATTTAAATATAGATGGCGAACTGCTGAGTCCAAAAATTAATTTTGCTCTTGATTTGCCAGAAGATGAGCAAGGCGCCATAGGTGGCCAAGTTTATAGCCGTGTGCAGCAAGTAAACCAGCAAGAAGGAGAGCTTAATCGTCAGGTGTTTTCATTGCTGGTGTTAAATAGATTTTATCCAGATTCTAATTCTGATGGAAGTCGTGGTGGTTTTGCAAGTATTGCAAGAGATAACTTAAATGACGCTCTATCGGATCAGCTTAATATTTTTTCAGATAAGTTATTGGGAAAAACAGGATTTCAACTTGATTTCGGATTAGATAGTTTTACAGATTATCAAGGAACCACACCACAAGAGCGTACACAGCTAGATATTGCAGCACAACGTAAGTTCTTTGGTGATAAGCTTACAGTACGCGTAGGCAGTAGTGTTGATGTAGCTGGTCAAAGTGCTTCTGGCGAGAGTAACCCGCTTATTGGGAATGTGAGTCTTGAATATGAGCTTACCGAGGACGGTCAATACCGTCTTAAAGGTTTTCGCCGTAGTGAGTTTGAGAATGTAATAGATGGACAAACGATTGTAAGTGGTATT
The DNA here is from genome assembly GCF_042466145.1 of Dokdonia sp. R78006. NCBI lineage: Bacteria > Pseudomonadati > Bacteroidota > Flavobacteriia > Flavobacteriales > Flavobacteriaceae > Dokdonia > Dokdonia sp. R78006. The sequence goes on from NZ_JAXHBU010000001.1 coordinate 2,817,150, forward strand.
TCACTTATATTCCAGCAAGAGTTCAATAAATTTAGTCAGCTGTGGGATGCTATTTTAAGAAAGAAACAGCAGCAGCTTGTAGAAGAGGAAAAAGCTAAGAAAGAAGCGACTCCACCTGAGGAAACTATTGAAAATAATAAAAACAACTAGCACGTGCAATACCGATTATCTACATATTTTTCAGCTCTAGTTTTGATTGCTTTATGTGCATCTTGTAGTGTTGAAAAGTACATTCCAGAGGGAGAACGTTTATATACTGGCGCTGAAATTATCATAACGCCAGATAGCACCATCACAAATCAAAGCTCGCTACAGACAGAGCTTGAAGGCGTCTTACGACCTACCCCTAATTCTAAAATCTTAGGAGGTTATCCTTATTTAAGTGTTTATTACAAAGCACAACGTGAAAAACCAGGAGTAATTAATAAATGGCTTAATAAAAAGATAGGAGAGGAGCCTGTTTACCAATCTAATGTAGAGGAATTTGAAGTAGAATCATTACTACGTAACAGACTAGAAAATCGCGGATTTTTCTATAGTACGGTGAGTTCACGCTTTCGCGAAAGCGAGACAAAAAAAAGAGCCTCCATCATCTATGATTTGAAAGTCCCTACGCCATACCGCATGGAGACGTATCAACTTGATACATTATCACCGCCTATTTATAGAGAGATGATAAGCACGGTGGCTTCCTCACCGCTTGAAAAAGGCATGAGATATGACTTGTCTAATCTTAAACTTGAGCGCGATCGTATTGATTATCTCCTTAAAAGAAAAGGATATTACAACTTCAATCCTTCATTTTTAATATTTGAGATAGATACCAATCAATACAGCAATAAGCGTTTTGATATGTTCTTGAAGATTAAGAAGGATGTTCCTAATAAGGTCATTGTTCCTTACAAGATAAGCAAGGTAAATGTATATCCTAATTATGCCCTAAAAGACTCTTTGCAGTCTGATGTGGTTCGTTATGACAGTTTGAATTTTATTCAAGAAGAGCTTTATTTTAAACCTAAATACCTTGCGCCATTTGTGCAACTTGAAGAAGGGCAGTTGTACCATCCAGATGTATCCCGCAATACGGCAAGACGCTTGTCTACTATAGGAGCTTATAAATTTGTAAATATCCAGTATGACGAGATTGATAGCTTGCGCACAGATAGCTTGGGTATTCTTGAGGCAAATATTTATTTGTCGCCATTAAATAAAAGAGCCATACGAGCAGAAGTGCAAGCAGTGACCAAATCAAACAACTTTGCTGGACCAGGACTAGCATTAACTTATAGCAATAGAAATCTTTTTAACGGTGGAGAGATTCTTAATATCACAGGATCTGCAGGATACGAAGTACAACTAGGAGGAGGTGAGTCATTAAGTAGTATTGAGCTAGGTCTGGCTAGCGAACTCGTATTTCCAAGAGTGATTTTTCCTATTGATATTTCAACAGATTTCTTTGAATATAATATTCCAAAAACGGTTGCAGCACTCGGCGTGGATTATTTGAGTCGTTCTAAATTATACACCTTATTATCTGGTAATGTAGGATTTGGCTATGTGTGGGATGCAAATAAATATGTCACACACCGTATTAATCCTATTTCTGTGAGTTATACGAGACTCTCTAATACCACGACAGAATTTGAAGATATACTCACTGAAAATCCCTTATTAAGACAGAGTTTTGATCAGCAGTTTATTGCAGGACTCAATTACAGTTTTACCTATAATGGGATGGTAGACGCGCAAAAAACACATCAAATCTTTTTTAATTCTAATTTTGAACTTGCAGGTAACGCCGTTAGTTTGCTAGGTAAAGATGATGCAGACACACAAAACAAGACATTCATAGGACTGGAATATGCGCAGTTTGCAAAGCTAGATGTAGATTTTAGGTATCATTTTAATATGGCAAATGAGCAGAAAATAGCAACGAGACTCTTTGCAGGATATGGGTATGCGTACGGCAACTCAGAGATATTGCCATTTGTAAAGCAATACTATTCTGGTGGTCCATATAGTGTGCGTGCTTTTAGAATACGCTCTTTGGGTCCTGGAACATCTTCTGGAAATCAATCTAGCGGAAACTTCTTTGACCAAATAGGAAACATCAGGCTAGAAGCAAATGCAGAGTACCGTTTTCCAATTTTCAGTTATCTCAAAGGAGCCTTTTTTGTAGATGCTGGAAACATATGGAATAGCACAGAAAATGAAGATCTTGAAGGTAAAGATAAGTTCACCTCAGATTTTATCAATGAATTAGGAATAGGCGGTGGCTTTGGGCTTAGAGTAGATGTTCAGGGCTTTGTGATTCGTTTTGATCTCGCAGCTCCTTTTCACGATCCATCATTACCGGAGGGCGAGCGATGGGATTTCAAATTTGACGAACCTATTTTCAACTTTGCTATTGGATATCCATTCTAAAACAATCTCGCTTTCGCGAAAATGTGAAACGATTTCCTATTAGAATAAGATCACATCACAGCCAGCGGATTTTTATAGTACAAGAATTATCAAACCAACAGACCAAACAATACATACTTACCTTATTTTTGAGTTATGAATCAAACTGACCAGAAGATTTACATTATAGGCGCTGGAATAAGCGGCCTTGTTGCAGCTATTAACTTAGAGAAAAAAGGCTACGCACCCATAATTATTGAAGCTACAGATCGCATAGGAGGACGTGTAAAAACTGATATTGTAAAAGGATACCAGCTAGATCATGGTTTTCAAGTGCTACTAGAAAGCTACCCGAAAGCCAAAGAGTATCTTGATTACAACAAACTTGAATTACAGTCCTTTTTACCTGGAGCTACTATTTATAAAAATAGAAACTCGCAAACTATAGGAGATCCTACACGTAGTCTCAAAATGCTTATCCCGACTATGAGCTCATCTATAGGCACACTAGGGGATAAGGTTAAGATCTTAAAGCTTAATAAAAGTCTTAAGAAGAAATCACTGGAGGATATTTTTGAGGAAGAAGAAACAACCACTTTAAAGTATTTGCAAGATAAAGGCTTTAGTAAAGCGATGATAACAGATTTCTTTAAGCCGTTCTTTAGTGGAATATTTTTAGAATCTTCACTAGAAACATCTAGTAGGATGTTTGAGTTCGTTTATAAGATGTTTGGTACTGGTATGGCAACATTGCCAAAAGCTGGAATAGGAGCAATACCAAAACAATTACAAGAACAGCTAGCTACTACTCAGATTAGACTAGACACCTCCGTTAAGGAAGTCTCAGGGCAAACAATCACATTGGAAAATGGCGAGGTTCTAGAGAGTGACTACATCATCATTGCAACAGAAGCAAGTCATATAGTTCCCAACCTGAGAGGTCAAGAGACTCCTTGGAAATCATGTGTAAACTTATACTTTGAAGCAGATGCTCCCAAAGACCGTAAACCACTCATTGGTCTTGTGGCAGATGAGAATACAAGAATTAATAACATATTCTATCACGACACCTTAGAAACAGCTACAACTGGTCCCAAAAGTCTATTATCTGTTACCGTAGTAGATGATAGCGATTTGAGCATAGAAGCGCTTATCGCTATGGTATCGTCAGAGCTTAGTACTTATTGCGGTATAAAAGGAGCTACTTTTCTCAAATCATATGAAATAAGAAAAGCATTACCCGAGCTTAGCAATCTCCGTAACAATTGCGCGCCATCAGAAACGCAACTTACCAATAACATTTTTCTTGCTGGAGATCATTTATTAAATGGTTCATTAAATGCAGCAATGGTTTCTGGGGAGAGAGCAGCAGAAGGTGTAATCGAAAAAATAGAAGGTCTTCTAAAGTAATTTTAGGAACCTAAATTAATACCTGAAAGAGGCGATGATTTTATAATCATCGCCTCTTTTTTGTTCGATACATTCTGGATGTAGAACTAGTAAGTTTCGGAATATTCTAAAGCAGAATAGTGAGCAAAGTGGACTTAATTTTTGAATCCTCAGACTCAATAAATAATGCTTGTTTAAGACTTTTGTTTAGCAAATCAATGGTAAATGAATCATCATTAATTACTAACTATAGATGTTGTCTATATAGAGTTTAAAATAATATCAAAAGTATTAAAATCAATTAGTTACATAGTATTTGTAAAGTTATTGTTTAATTATAAAGAATAGCTATTTAAGATTGGTATCAGAGATTTTAAGTTAATTTATGATGATAACTGCATAGTGGAAAGAGTAGTCCTTTTGAGGATTTTGATTGCTGAATTAGCTTAATTTTTAGACAAGACTAAAAGACTAAATTCATCATATATGTGAGATTATTGTGTTGCCTTTTTAAGCTTTCGCGAAAGCGTAATTGTTATCATTTAGAATCTTTGCCGACTCATTCTTTTTTGATGTTTTACTCAAACTCAACGAGCTTATTAATATCTTTAGAGTGTAAAAATTTACTATGACTGGAGCTATCCCAAAACAACATTACGACCTCATTTGTGTAGGCGGAGGAATTATGAGTGCAAATCTGGCGTTACTGGCCAAGATGCTAAAACCAGATTTGAGCATCTTAATTCTAGAACGACTTGGAGATGTAGCTCAAGAAAGTTCGGCTGCTTGGAATAATGCCGGAACGGGTCATTCTGCTCTTTGCGAACTCAATTATTGCCCGGAAGAAAGTGATGGTTCTGTATCTATTGATAAGGCAATTAAAATATGCGAACAGTTTGAAATCACAAAACAGTTCTGGGCGCATCTCGTAGAAGAAGGTCTAATAGAGGATCCTCAGGCATTTTTAAAGCCTATAGCACATCATAGTTGGGTGACTGGTGAAAAGAACGCAGATTATCTAGAGAAGCGTTATGAGGCGTTTAAAGATCACTTTATGTTTGATACTATTGAGTTTACTCGCAATGTATCAAAAATGAAGGAGTGGTTCCCGCTTATCATGAGAGAGCGCACAGAGGATGAGGTAATGGCAGGATCGCGCATAGATCGAGGGACAGAAGTTAACTTTGGCGTTCTTACAAAGCGATTATATGAGATTCTAGAAACAGAATTTGATACTCCTGTTCATTTCCATAAAGAAGTAAAGGATCTCGATCCGCTTGAAAATGGGAATTGGACGGCAATTACAAAAGATTTAAAAACAGGAACTAAGCAATCTATAGAGGCAGATCATATATTTATAGGTGCTGGTGGTGGTGCTTTGCTATTGCTAGAAACTGTTGAAATAGAAGAGAAAGATGGTTTTGGAGGCTTCCCTGTAAGTGGAGAATGGCTTGTTTGTAAAAACAAGGAAATCATAGATCAGCATTATGCAAAGGTTTATAGCAAAGCAGGCGAGGGCGCACCACCTATGAGTATGCCGCATCTAGATACAAGATACGTAGATGGGGAGCGACAATTAATGTTTGGTCCTTTTGCTGGTTTTAGTCCTAAATTTTTGAAGGAAGGATCTAATTTTGACCTGCTTGATAGTGTTACTTTTAAAAATATACCTTCTATGCTAGGTGCCTTCTGGCACAATCTAGATTTGACTAAATACTTGATAGGTCAGATCACCATGAACTTTGACGACCGCATGAAAGATTTACGCACCTTTATAAAAGATGCCAAGAATGAAGACTGGCGCATAGAGGTGGCTGGACAGCGAGTACAGACTATAAAACGAGATGAATTTGCAGGAGGGAAGCTTGAATTTGGCACTCAAATCGTAAGCGGATCTGATGGGAAAATTACTTGTTTACTTGGTGCATCGCCAGGAGCGTCTACAGCGCCTAGAATTATGCTAGACGTACTAGAGAAAGCCTTCCCAGAGATTATGGAAACAGCTGAGGGTAAACAACGATTAAGCGAGATTGTACCTAGCTACAAGCAGGAGATAACCAAGGAGCACTTTAATCAAGAGTTAAAACGAACGTCTGCTTTATTAAATTTAGACTAATTGCAAAAAAAGGAGATTTATAAAATAGGATTAGGAGGTGGCTGTCACTGGTGCACAGAGGCGGTGTTCCAGTCCTTGCGTGGTGTTCAGACTGTAGAGCAAGGATACATTGCTTCAGAGGGAGAACACGCTTCTTTTTCTGAAGCTGTTATTGTGCATTATGATAGGAATGTTATACCTCTGGAGGTATTAATTGAAATTCACCTTCTCACGCATAAGAGTACAAAGATGCACAGCATGCGAGATACATATCGATCTGCGGTGTATGTTTATGATGAGGAGGATAATGCTTTCGCGAAAGCGGTATTAAAAACATTACAAAAAAGCAGCGAAGAGAAAATAATAACTGCCGTAATACCTTTTAAAGACTTTAATCCTTCAAGAGAAGAGATTACAAATTACTATCAGAAAAACCCAAATAAACCCTTCTGTGAGCGTTACATATCACCTAAGCTGGGGGAACTTAAGAACACGTTTGCTCACAGAATGGTCGATTTTTAATGGTGCGAGTGCACGTCTATCGTGATAGGTTTCATCTTTATCACTCCTGTGCGGTGCAATACTTTCATAATTACATAAGTAACATCAATCTCATACCAGTGTATCCCTCCAAAGTTAGGTCTAGCCGCAAATTTGTGATGGTTATTATGATATGCTTCACCCATCATTAAGAAGTCAAAGCGAAATAAATTTTTAGAAGTGTCCTTAGTCTTGAAGTTTGTGTACCCTAGAATGTGACCAAACCAGTTGATAATAACTCCATGTATAGGAGCCATTGCAAAGGCAACAGGTAATAATAACCATTGCCACCAAGCTGTTGCAAACACGGCAAAGAAAGCGATATATAAACCTACCCAAAGTAAGCGTGATAAGCGCGAGCTAGCGAAGTTGTCAAAACTCTTCCACTGTGGTACGTTTTTCTTAAACTTAGGATCTACCTCAATACGATCATTATTTATATCTTGATAAATAGTCTTAGTCTTCCACATCATTGCAAATAGGTTTGCATCATAAGAAGGGGAGTGGGGATCTTTTTCTGTGTCTGTATAAGCATGATGCATACGGTGCATAATCCCATAACCATAAGCACTTAAGTAACTTGGTCCTTGAAAAAGCCAGGTTAATATAAAAGTGATTTTTTCTGTGGTTTTAGACATTGTAAATGTCTGGTGAGCTGCATATCTATGGAGAAAGAATGACTGAAAAAATAACCCGCTATACCAGAGGATTACTATAAAGAATATTATAAGCATTTTTTTTTACAAAGGTACTTTCACAAATGATGCCAGACAATGAACCTGTATCAAGTAATACGCTTGCGTATGCGGCTTAAAGCCTGTGGTGTCACGCCTATGTAAGAGCTTATATATTTAAGCGGAATTTCCTTAAGTAACTGAGGGCGTTCTTTAAAGATGCTTAAATAACGCTCTTCGGCAGTTTGATCTAGGAGTGATTGTAGTCTTTTTGATTTTGTAATAAAAAGATTTTCGGCAGTGAGTCTGCCTATAAGATTGCCTATAGCAGTTTTCTCGTAAATTTCTTGTAGATCTTTATATGAAACGCTCAAAATCACAGTGTCTTCGAGGGCTTGTACAGAGTGATCAGATGGTTTTTGAACTAAAAATGAATCGTAGGCACTCACAAACTGGTTTTCAAAGCAGAAACCAAAGGTGATTTCTTTATCTGATGATTCCTTTGGTATAAATAAACGTACAGAACCTTCCTTAATAAAGGAAATATAGTTTTCTGTTACACCAGCTTTAAGAATGGTTTCTTTCTTTTTGAAAGTGCGCTCTACAAGCTTTGACGTAAAAAGTTGCCAATCTATATCAGATACGGGAGCAAACTGGTTTATATAGGTGCGTATTTCGTCCAAGATGGTTTATAAATAAGAGTAAAGATACTACTCAAGAGCGCAGTTTACTTGAATAAATTACAAATTCTATTGTTGTTTTATTTAAAAATAAAGATATACTCCGCATGCATAAAATAGCTAAGTTCGTAACTTATAAATTTTAAACTATTTAAGGCCTTATAATGAAGAAGGAAACCTATCTAGCTATTCTCGCTTTTTTCTCTATTTATGTTTTTTGGGGATCAACTTATCTGTGGAATAAAATTGTAGTAAGCGAAGTTCCTGCATTTATGCTGGCCGGTTTACGTTTTACAACTGCGGGTCTTATTATATTTCTAATAGTAGGACTAAGCGGTAAATCACTTAAAATAACAAGAAAACAACTGCGTAACTCTGTACTTGCTGGTTTTTTCTTTCTCGTGTATGGTAACGGAGTTTTTGTATGGTCACTTAAGTATGTGGATAGCGGATTTGCCGCGCTACTAGCAGCATTACAGCCGTTGTCTATTCTTTTGTTAATGCGTATCGTTCAGAAAAAGGGATTAAAGCTCAAATCAATTATTGGTGTAGTTTTAGGTCTAATAGGGATGTACTTACTGGTTTCTCAAAGGGAGATAGCGATGCAAGAAGGAGCAACCCTAGGAATTATAATGATATTTACCTGTATTTTGAGTTGGAGTATAGGGAGTTTGTTTGTAGCGCAAGCAGATTTACCTAAAAACTTTTTTATTACTACTGGTTATCAAATGGTAAGTGCTGGTATTTTATTGTGGACATGGAGTTTCATTATAGGAGAAACATGGAGCTCTCCGGTAGATTGGAGTTCGCGCGCACAGATATCTATGGTATGCCTTATTGTTTTTGGAGGAATAGCGGCATTTACTTCGTTCAATTACTTACTTAAAAATGTTTCAACAGAAAAAGTGGCAACCTCTGCATATATAAATCCTGTTGTTGCTTTATTCTTAGGTTGGTATTTTCTAGATGAAAATGTAACTACTCAGTCTATTATTGCAGCATGTGTCTTGCTAAGCGGTGTATATTTTATAAATAGCGTACGTAAAAATGATAAGACGCAAACAAAGAAGATGCGTTTTAGAAGAGGTAGGGTATAACCGCACTCTTTCTTGGAAACAAAAAAAGTCCCATCGTGTAGATGGGACTTTTTTTTACTTGAAATCGTCTTAAGACTTTACCGTCTTTTCAATGTTCTCTGCAGTGATATCAATAACATCTTCTGCATGATCTATATTTCTATTTACGGAGTTCTTAGCTTTGGCTGTCTCACGCTCTAAAGCATTTTTTAAGCTTGTAAGTTTTTCAGACACTTGATCTTCAACTTCATTATAACTTTCTTTTAGAGTGTCTCCAGCTTTTCTTGCTTTGTCTTTTAAAGCTGCTTTCTCTTCAGGAGACATTTTCTTGTATTTATATAATCCTAAAGCTCCTGCTGCTACAGCGATTAGTCCTAGTATACCTTTTGTGTTATTATTCATAATTAAGTGGGTTTGATTGTTGTTATATAAAGATAATGACTAATCTGAGCTAGCAATAAAACTATGATTAGATTGTGTTTTAATTAATACATTTTTGGCAATAAACACCTGTTTTTTAAGAACTAACAAGTGGGAGGTGTATGCTATTTTTTGATTTTACGCTTTCGCGAAAGCATAAAAAAAACGACTCAATAAGAACCGCTTTTAATTACTATTAAGCTACTGCCGCATTACTTGCGTAGTAGTGAAGTATATTTTTATAAAATGCCATGTTAGTTGGCTTATTGCGAATACATGACTTTAAGAATTTTTCTAGATTATCAAACGCTATAGTCACTTCGGCACCTTTTTTTAGTACATCTATTCCTAAGCAAACGCTATTTGTATCAATATCTAAAACAACAGATGATGCATTAAAAAAATGTTTGATCAATGCAATGTGAAGCTGTTGAAAGCTAGCACTACGTTGAAATCTAAAATCTGTTGAGTATTCAATTAAATCATTGAGACTTTTTAAGATGGTATTGTTTGAGTGTTGCATAGCTTTTGATGTTTTTGGTTTCGTAAATTTAAAATCTAAAGTGTTAACAAAAATCTAAGGCTGAACGTTTTATAAATAGTTTAACGATAAATGTAATAATGGTCTGTTGTCCAGAACTATTAAAAATCCTTTAAAAACCTATGCAATTTAAGTTTGTTGTAATGCGTTTAAATTAGTGGTAATTATTTTATTTACAGATATTTATGCAGGCGTTCATTACGAGTTGTAAATTACTTTATTGCTATCGTGCTTCTTAAAGACTATATTTTTATTTCAAAAAAATATCTTAAAGGAATTGTGTCCTATTGTAGTACAGTAAATGACCTTTGATGCATTTTGAGTTATAGGATATAAATTGATGATTGTAGATTGTGGCACCATCTTTGTTTATCACTAAGTATTAATAAATTAAATTATAATACAATGAGTAAAGGAACAGTAAAATTTTTCAACGACACTAAAGGTTTTGGATTCATAACAGAAGAAGGAGTTGAAAAAGACCATTTTGTACACATTTCTGGATTAATCGATGAGATTAGAGAAGGTGACGAAGTGGAGTTTGACCTTAAAGAAGGTAACAAAGGATTAAATGCAGTTAACGTAAAAGTTATCTAAGTTATATATACTTTCAATTAAGAGAAAAGCCCGTCATAACTGACGGGCTTTTTTTTTGTTTACTCTTAATTTATAGTGTCCTTGCTATTAACTTTTTATAATTTATTAAATTACATTAAAAAGAAGTACTTTCGCGCTCTGATAAAAGCCCTGATTATGAAGAGAATAAATGAATACAAGAAACTCTTTGGAGTTGAAAAAGAAATTGATCTTAAAATGCTCAAAAAGAGCTACCGCAACCTTGTAAAAGAATGGCACCCAGATAAATTTCAAGATGGTGATGCAAAACAAGAGGAAGCAGAGATACAAAGCCGTCGCATTATTGATGGTTACCACTTTCTAGTAAGCATGGCACCAGAGACCAAAGCTGCAAACTTAGAAGCTTACACAGAGACGATAACAAATGCCGCTATCGCAGATTACCAGCACAAAGGATTACTACTAGAAATCACATTTACAGATGGGACTACTTATGAGTACTTTGGAGTTACGAAGCCTATTTATATTAAAATGGTAAATGCTGGAAACCTTAATCGTTTTGCAAAGCGCAATATTTACCCTAAGCATAACTACCGTAAGTCTAAAAGACACTTACAAGAAGCATAAGATTACTACATCCTTTTACTGAGATAGTCATCGTACATTACAGTAAATAGGAGATTATTATTTAATTAATATTGAGACTATGACAAGTACTTTCACAGCATTAGGTGTAATGGATACTATCCAAGAAGCCTTAAAATCACTAGAGATTACTTCTCCTACAGATATACAGCAGCAGACTATACCTGCAATGCTCACGTCTAAAAAAGATGTCATAGCGCTCGCACAAACTGGGACTGGGAAAACGGTAGCCTTTGGGGTACCGTTATTACAGCTTATAGATCGCACTAACCCAACTACGCAAGCAGTTATTCTTGTACCTACAAGGGAATTAGGGCAACAAATACAATCTAACATTGCGGCACTTGCTGCACATCTTCCTGAGGTAAGCACTGCCGTTTTTTATGGAGGTGTACCTGTAAAAGATCAGATAGAACGACTTAAGGAACCTGCTCAAATTATTGTAGCAACACCTGGACGTCTTATAGATCTTATGGAACGCCAAGCTATCAATATCACGCAAGCCAATTATCTTGTGCTTGATGAGGCAGATGAGATGGTAAGCTCTCTTAAAGATAGTCTAGATACGATTGTTACTGCTATGCCTAATAATAGAAGGACTTTTCTATTATCTGCTACCATGCCAGGAGCAATTAAACAAATAGTACAGAATTACCTTTCTAAAAACCCAATAGAAGTTAGCGCCGAAATGGCAACCCTAGGTAGTCAGAAAATTACACATGAATATGTAGTTGTTGAGCCTATTGAAAAACTAGATGTTTTAATGCATTTCTTGAACTCAAGAATAGGGCAGAGAGGTATCATCTTTTGTAAAACAAAAGCAGCAGTAAACAAACTAGCCAAAAATCTAGCGATTAATAAATTTTCCTCTGGTGCAATCCATGGAAGTTTGAGCCAGCCTATACGTGACCGTATGATGGGCCAGTTTAGAGAAGGGCACATTGACATTCTTGTAGCAACAGATCTTGCTGCTAGAGGTATTGATGTGAAGGGTGTTGAATACGTAGTAAATTACCACCTTCCAGAATTTTACGATATGTATGTACACAGAAGTGGTCGTACAGCTCGTGCTGGTGCAACGGGATATGCGCTTACTATTTTACAAGAAGAGGAAGTAAAGGAGATTCCTGAGTTTGAACATGAGCTTGGTATTTCTTTTTCCGCTTTCGCGAAAGCGTCACCACAACAAATTGAGGATAATAATACGGTACTTTGGGCCAAGAAAATCTTCAAAACGAAGCCTAACAGAGAAATTGCTGCGGAGCTAAAAGAAAGCGTTCACGCAGTGTTTCATCACTTGACAAAGGACGAACTTATTGATAAACTTATGGCAGAGCGCATTGCATCTGCTCTTAAAAGTATCGAACCTAAGGCACTTCCAAAAAAGAAGAAGAAAAAATAAGTTTTAAAGACAAGAAGCTGTTGTTTTCTTCTGTTAAGTCGGTTTAAGTATCCAAATTACCATAGCTTAGCTTTTACATTAGTAATTTCATATCTTAAAATGATGAAAAAACAACTACTCATAATTGTTCTACTGTTATCTTACGGCGTTTCTTTTGGACAAGAAATCACACGTGATAAGTTTAATGACTCTTTACAGGGCTTGCCTTCATTTTCTAGTTACCAAGACAATTACTTTGTAACGGGCTTACCTACTAATAGAGATATAGATCGCAATAGCGCAGATGCTAAGTATCAAGTAAGTTTCAAGCAAATTATCTCGAGAGATTTACTTCCCTTCGAGTCTTATTTATACTTGACGTATACACAAAAGGCATTCTGGAATATTTATAAGGAGTCATTACCTTTTAGAGATGTGAATTTTAATCCGTCTATCGCGATAGGTAAAGCGATTTTCAATAAGGATAATCAATTAAGAGGTATAGCATCACTTGAATTTGAGCATGAGTCTAACGGTAGAGACAGTATATCTTCTCGCAGTTGGAATCGTATTACCGCTGGATACACAACACCTCTTTTTAAAAATACTACAGCACGATTTGAGCTCTGGTTGCCTTTTGGTTACCAAGAAAGTAATGCAGACTTATTAGACTATGTAGGAGTAGGGGAAGTGCATATTAATCATGAGATTAAGCATGATAAGCTCACGTTAAATCTTATGCTACGCAAAGGACTAGGTTTTGATGGCAGAGGTGTAGTGCGCTCTAGATTATATTACAACCCTTTTAAAACAAGTAAACTTAACCAATACATCATGCTTGAGTGGTATTTAGGTCAAGCAGAGTCATTACTTGATTTTCAAAAATCTAGTAGTATTATCAGACTAGGCTATGTGATTAAGAGTACAGAGTTTAATTGGTTTAGAAATAGAAAATAGAAGATTCTAACGAGACTAGTAATTGAGAAATTGTATCATTTTTTTATAATATAGATTCTTAATGATTATGATATAATCTAAGCCATCTGGAATTTAATTACATTTGAGAATGATAAAAAATCTTCTTTTTCTCCTCGTAATCGGTTTAATTTCATTTTCTGCCTCTGCTCAATCAGATGTACCTTCTCAACAATTTTGGGATACGCTCAAGGCGCATTGTGGTAAAGCATATCAAGGAGTACTTGAAAAACCTAAAGAAGATAAAGCCTTTGGAGGTAAACAACTCACTATGCATGTACGTTCTTGCAATGAAAACGAGATTAGAATTCCGTTTTTTGTAGGTGATGATAAGTCACGTACGTGGATACTTACTATGAATGACGGTATTATCTCATTAAAACATGATCATCGTCATGAAGATGGCAGCGAGGATGATGTAAACTTCTATGGAGGTACTGCTAGTAATGCTGGAAAAGCTAATATTCAATTTTTTCCTGCAGATGTCCACACACAGCAAATGATTCCGGGAGCAGCGACTAATGTATGGTGGATCACCGTAGATGAAACTTCATTTACATATAATTTAAGAAGACTGGGTACAGATCGACTATTTACAGTGGTTATGGATCTCACAAATCCTATAGAAACTCCAGACGCACCTTGGGGATCAGAAGATTAATTTTAATTCTTACATTGATTGTATCCAGATTAAAAGTATAACATTATGAAAAATCTCATTTATTCGGCAGTCATTGCTGTTTTGGTAATTTCTTGCAATACTAAGAATGACGGTCAAGACGAAGCTCAGAAAAAGCAACAAGCCATCGCCTTTGATGGAATAGATACCTCCATTGCGCCTGGGGATAATTTCTACAATCATGTCAATAAAACATGGTATGATAATGCCGTTATTGCAGATGATCAAGTAGGAGTAGGGGCTTACAGATTTTTAAATATTCCGCAGCAAGAGTTATTAAAGAATATCTTAGAAGAAGTCTCAACAGAAACACATATCAAAGGTTCTGTAGAGCAACTTGTAGGTGATTTTTATGCTTCTGGTATGGATACTTTGAGTATTGATAAACGAGGGATTGAACCTATGAAACCTATTCTCAATCGAATTGAGTCCATTAGTAATGTTTCAGAGATGATGCACTTTGTGAGCACGCAAATTATGAGCGGAGATTATTCAGTAATAGCTCCTTACATATCTCCAGATCAAAAAAATAGTAAGATTAATATTTTGCATGTTGGTCAGACTGGTTTGGGATTACCTGACCGTGATTATTATTTCAATGAAGATGGCTCGTCAAAAGCAATTCAAAAAGCTTATAAAAAGTACTTAGCTACACTATTTGAATTAGTGGGTGAGGATAACGCTTTCGCGAAAGCGGAAACAGTATACAGCATAGAAAAACAACTTGCTAGCGCTCATAAAACACGTATCGAGCGCAGAGTCATAAAGGATAACTACAATAAGTTTTCAGTTGAAGATCTAGCGGCTAAACAACCTGCTATAGGTTGGTCAAAAATGCTAGAGAACTTAGGAGCAAGCGTAGACTCGCTTGACGTTAGACAGCCCGCATATTATGATGCATTAAATAGCATGTTATCAAGTGTGCCACTAGCGGAATGGAAATTATATCTAAAAGCACACTCTATAAGCAGTCATGATACTATGTTGAGCACTCCTTTTCAAGATGCGGCATTTGCTTATACTAAGGTGATATCTGGACAGTCTGAGCAACAATCTCGATCTAAACGTATGGTGCGCAATGTAGACAGGCAAATTGGGTTTGCATTAGGACAATTATATGTTAAGCGTTACTTCAATGAGGATGCAAAAAAGAGAGCACTCGAGCTTGTAAATAATTTTCAAAGCGCACTTGAAGTTCGCATTGAAAACCTAGCATGGATGAGTGATAGCACTAAAGTAAAAGCTAAAGAAAAGCTATATGCCATCAACAAGAAAATAGGATATCCAGATGTATGGCGCGAGTATAATGTGTCAATCGACAAGGAGCAGTTTTTTGAAAATGTAGTAGACTTGCGTAAAGATAGTTATGACTACGAACTTAAACAATTGAATAAAGCGCCTAATCGTGATGAATGGGGTACAACTCCATCCACTGTTACAGCATATTATAACCCATCTCTTAATGAAATAGTGTTTCCTGCAGGAATCTTACAGCCGCCTTATTTTGATCTTTATGCAGATGATGCTGTAAATTATGGAGGTATAGGTATGGTAATAGGACATGAGTTTACACATGCTTTTGATGATCAAGGAGCGCAGTATGACAAAGATGGAAATGTAACAAACTGGTGGACGGATGATGACTACACAAAATTTAAGGCAAAGACGCAGCAAATTATCGAGCAGTATGATTCTTTTACCGTTTTAGACAGTGTGCATCTTAAAGGAGCACTCACAGTAGGTGAGAACACTGCAGATAATGGCGGAATCGCAATTGCTTATGATGCTTTTAAAATGACGGAGCAAGGAAAAGATACTATCTCTATAGGCGGATATACTCCTAATCAACGTTTTTTCATGTCTGTAGCTCGCATATGGAGAGTAAAGACAAGAGATGAGTATTTGCGTAACTATGTTGCTACAGACCCACACTCACCACCTATGTGGCGTGTAAACGGACCATTAATGAACTTTACGCCTTTTTACGAAGCCTTTAATGTTACTGAAGGACAAGAGAACTTTAAGACCGAGGAGCAGCGTATACATATCTGGTAAAAAAATAGGGTATGCTTTCGCGAAAGCATACCCTACATTATTTCGATTGTAATTCTTATCTAAGCTTATTTTTGCTCACTTGGCACAATATACACATCATTAATATTGACACGCGCTGGCTGGCTTAAAGAGTAGTAAATAGCATTTGCAATATCCTCTGCTTCTAGCGTTGTCATTTCTTGCATTCCTTCCATCATTTCCTTAACGTCCTCATCTGTGATTGTCTCAGTAAGGCTAGTGCTTACTGCGCCTGGCTCGATAGAGGTAACATTAATTCCATATTCTGGAGCTAGCTCTTGACGTAGTCCTTCAGAAAACATCTTTACGGCGCTCTTTGTAGCGCAATACACAGCCCCACCTGGGAAATAGCGGTGTGCTGCCATGGAAGATATGTTTATGATATGGCCTCCTTTATTCTTTTTAAGTTCTGGTAAAACGGCTGCAACTCCATTTAATACTCCTTTTATATTTACATCTACCATTTGCATCCACTCATCTGTTTTGAGCTTTTCTACAAAAGATAATGGCATTAATCCTGCATTATTAATAAGGCCGTCTACTTTGCCATATTCTTTTACCACGGCAGCAACACCTTTATCAAAATCTTCTTTGCTTGTTACATCACCTGTTGCTACAATCGCTTTTCCACCATTATCTGTAATTGCTTTTTGTAGCTCTTGCAATTTATCTTCACTACGAGCCATTAATACCACATTTGCACCGTGTGATGCTAGTTTGTGTGCGGTTGCTTCACCTATACCACTTGATGCTCCTGTTATGATAATTGTCTTATTTGTAAGTTCCATAATTTTGTTTTTTTATAAAATTAAGTGGACTTTACAGCTTTACCATGGGTCTTAATGGTATTTTAAGAAGGTGATAAGA
Organism: Dokdonia sp. R78006; assembly: GCF_042466145.1. NCBI lineage: Bacteria > Pseudomonadati > Bacteroidota > Flavobacteriia > Flavobacteriales > Flavobacteriaceae > Dokdonia > Dokdonia sp. R78006. The sequence continues at coordinate 2,834,164 of NZ_JAXHBU010000001.1, forward strand.
GTGTTTTAACGCATTAGAGCGTTGTAAAATGACAAGATGCAATTGATGATATAACGAGATACTTATATTTTCAAATAACTGATAATCAATACTTTTTATTGCTTTTTGGTGAGAAGCTCTTCTAGGATTTCCCAGACAGTTTCGGCAACAATCTCATGACCTTCTTCTGTAGGATGAATACCATCATTTTGATTAAGAGCTTTAATACCACCTACATCTTTTAAAATAAAAGGAATCAAGCTTATATCATTTGAGGTAGCAAGTTCTAAAAACATGTTTTTGAAATTAGATGTATACACTTCTCCAAAATTAGGAGGCAGTTGCATTCCAGCAAGAACAATAGTAGTAGACGGACTTTTGGCGCGTACAGCATCAATAATAGCTTGAAGGTTTTCTCTGGTTTCTTCTACAGCAACACCTCGTAAGCCGTCATTTGCACCAAGTTCTAGCACAAATACATCTATAGGTTGATTTAGTATCCAATCTATCCTGCTTCGACCACCTGCACTGGTTTCTCCGCTTAATCCTGAATTTATAACCTCATAATCTAAGTTTTGACTGTCTATTTTATTTTGGATGAGTGCTGGATAGGCATCATTTGTATCATCTAGTCCATAGCCAGCAGTAATACTATCTCCAAAGAAGAGTAGTGTGTTTTTTGAATCATGTACCTCTTCTTGAGAAACCGCTATTGTGGGCTCTTGTACAACTTGTTCTTTTGTCGCCGTATTACTGTTACATGAAGCGAAGGAAATCGACATTATAACAATACTAAACTTTGTGATAATGTATTGTAGCGACTGTGAGCTTTTTAAAGACCATTGTGTTAATTTTATAGAGAACATAATTAGTTGTATTTATTTAAGGAAGCATGTCAAAGATATTAAAGATAAGCGGGCTAGAAAAGACGTATACCAGCGGCTCAAAACAGCTCACCGTATTACAAAATATAGATTTTGAAGTAGAAGAGGGTCAAACTTTTTCTATCATAGGTCCGTCAGGTAGTGGTAAAACGACTCTGCTAGGTTTATGTGCAGGTCTTGACCAGCCTAATGCTGGTACTGTTGAGTTATGCGGTCATGACTTAAGTGCATTAAACGAAGATGAGCGTGCTGCATTACGTAATAAAGAAGTAGGTTTTATCTTCCAGAATTTCCAACTATTACCAACACTTACTGCCATAGAGAATGTGAGTGTACCTCTTGAACTTCAGGGAGACAAGAATGCTAGTACACGTGCAAAAGAACTACTGGAGCAGGTAGGTCTAGCTGATCGTATAGATCATTATACTTCCCAACTTTCTGGTGGAGAGCAACAGCGTGTCGCTCTTGCACGAGCTTTCGTAAATAAGCCATCGATACTTTTTGCAGATGAACCTACGGGAAATCTTGATGAAGAAACTGGCGAAAAAGTGATAAAACTCCTTTTTGAACTAAACAAAAGTGCCGGAACTACCTTAGTGATTATATCACACGACTTAGATCTAGCAAATAGAACGCAACAAATCTTACGATTAAAAGGAGGTCAAATTTTAACTAACGAACGCACCGCAGCATCTTGAATAATCCAAAACTAATCACTAAGGCAGCTACAAGTTGGTTGTTTAAAATGGCATGGCGGGATGCTAAGGCAAGTAAAGTGCGTTTGTTGCTCTTTATGGCTTCCATCATATTAGGAATTGCAGCGGTGGTTTCCATTCAGCTATTTAGCCAGAATCTTACAGAAAATATACAGCGACAATCTAAAACCCTCATGGGGGCAGATTATATCATTGACAGTAGACAAGCTCCAAGCGAGCGTGCTCAAGCTATCATAGACTCGCTTCAACCAGATGCATCAGAGGTGAACTTTGTATCTATGATTGCGTTTCCTAAAAATGGAGGAACAAAACTGGTACGAGTAAGAGGTCTAGAAGGTGATTTTCCATTTTATGGAACTATGCAAACTAATCCCGTAAACGCAGGAGCTAGTTATCAGGTTAATGGCGGAGCTCTCGTTGACGCAACTCTTATGTTACAGTACAATGTGGTTCCTGGAGATTCTATCAAAGTAGGAGCGATCACGTTGCCTATCATTGGGGAGTTAATATCTATGCCAGGAAGTAGTGCCGTATCAAGTTCTGTTGCACCGCCCGTAATAATCCCTAATCGCTTTATCGCAGAGACGGAGCTATTGCAGTTTGGTAGTCGTAAGGAATATCAATTTTTTTATAAAGCACCGTCCATAGATCTTGAAGCTTTAGAAAAAAACATAGATCCAATTCTCAAATTAGAAAATGCGGACATAGATACCCATACAAGTACCAGTGCGCGCTTAGGACAGCGATACGAGAATGTAGGAGCATTTCTCAACCTTGCAGCATTTATAGCACTTTTATTGGGATGCGTAGGCATCGCTAGTTCTGTAAATATCTATATCAAAGAAAAACTGAAAGCTATCGCTGTTTTGAAGTGCATGGGAGCATCTAGAAAACAGAGTTTTTTAATTTTTCTGATACAAATAGCTGGCATTGGATTAATAGGTGGAATCATAGGCACCATCATAGGCGCAGGTCTACAAGAGTTATTCCCTTATATCCTGCAAGAGTTTTTACCTTTTGATGTGACCATAAATATTTCCATACAGCCACTCATCATGGGAGTATTACTTGGTTTATTTATGTCTGTTTTATTTGCGCTATTACCACTTATTCGTATTTGGTATGTGTCTCCATTAGATGTGTTAAGAGTGACTGAAACATCTAATCAAGAAAGTGCAAAAGCTAGATTAGTGGTCGTAGGGCTTATTTTGGTATCACTGTATTTATTTTCCTTTTGGTTATTAAAGGATGGTTTATTCGCACTCGCTTTTGTAGGCGGTGTTGTCGTGACATTTGCTGTTTTAGCTGGAGTAGCAAGAGGTACGATGCTCATCGTTAAGAAATACTTCCCCAAGAAGGCATCATTCACCATGCGCCAAAGTCTGCTTAATTTATACCGACCTAATAATCAAACCTTAGTATTGATGGTAGCCATAGGTTTAGGCACTTTTTTAATAAGTACACTTTATTTTACAAAGGATATATTACTTGCCAAAACGGAAGTAGGCAACACTTCAAATAGTGCAAATATCATTACGCTAGACGTCCAGCCAGATCAAGTTGAGGAGGTAGCCACTACTTTCAAAACTAATGATTTACAAGTTATTGATAATATTTCGCTAGTGACTATGCGTATGCACAGTATTAATGGAATTCTAGTAAACACCTTACGTACAGATAGTACCGCACAAATACGTAAGTGGATTCTCAACCATGAGTTTAGAACTACTTACAGGGATGAGCTTATAGCATCAGAAGAAATTGTGGAAGGGGAGTGGATAGAAGCTATAGCACCTAACGAACCTATAAAAATTTCCATCTCTGATAATCTTGCAAATGATGCAAATGTGACTGTAGGTGATCCTATTGTTTTTAATGTGCAAGGAGTGCTTATGGAAACTACTGTGGGAAGTATACGCAAGGTTGATTGGGCACGATTACAACTCAATTTCTCCATCGTTTTTCCAAAGGGTGTACTTGAGAATGCTCCTCAATTTAACGTGTTAACTACATATGCAGATACTAAAGAAAAATCGGCGGGATTACAGCGGGATTTAGTGACGGCATTTCCTAACGTCTCTATTATTGATTTAAGACAGGTTTATAATGTGGTAGAAGATATCTTGAGCAAAGTCTCGTGGATAATCAATTTTATGGCATTCTTCAGTATTCTTACAGGGATCATCGTACTTATAGGTTCTGTACGTACGAGTAAATATCAACGCATTAAAGAAAGCGTACTACTGCGAACTTTAGGTGCAAAAAACAAGCAGATTCTTAAGATTTCGGCATTTGAATACTTTTTTTTAGGTGTTTTGGGTAGTTTAGTTGGGATCTTACTGGCATTAGTAAGTAGTTTAATGCTAGCAATATTCGTATTTAAAGAGCCATTTGTTCCATCATTTATACCCTTCTTAGTATTTCTGCCTGGCATCACGTTTTTGGTTGTATTTATTGGCCTTAGTAATATAGGAGGTGTATTGCGCAGTTCTCCTCTTGAGGTGCTTAGAAAGGCAGAGTAGGAGGTGTAGCACTATGTTCTATGTTTTTACGCTTTCGCGAAAGCGTAACCCTTCTATAGCAAACAAATTAAAGATTATCACACTTTACCGCATAAAAAAAGGTTGCCATTTGGCAACCTTTTTACTTTTTAGAATGAAATCAATTACTTGATGCTCTCTAATAATTTATCTGCTACTAGTTCTGATGAAGCTGGGTTTTGACCTGTAATAAGGTTTCCATCTTGGATTGCATATGCAGCCCAATCTTCTTTTTTAGAATAGATACCACCGTTTTTAGTTAGCATGTCTTCTACTAAGAAAGGTACTACCTCAGTAAGTTGTACAGCCTCTTCTTCAGTGTTAGTAAATCCTGTTACTTTTTTCCCTTGTACTAATGGGTTTCCATCAGTTCCTTTTACATCTTTTAATGCAGCTGGAGCGTGACATACGAAAGCAACTGGCTTGTCTTGACTATTGAATTTTTCAATAAGTGCGATAGATTTTGCGTCATTTGCAAGATCCCATAATGGTCCGTGACCTCCTGGGTAAAATACAGCGTCAAAATCGTCTGCATTCATATCTGCAAGTACTTTTGTATTTGCGATAAGGTTTTTTGCAGTTTCGTCTTTGTCAAAACGCTCTGTAGCTTCTGTTGCAGCGTCTGGAGAGTCACTACTTGGATCTATAGGTGCAGCTCCTCCCTTTGGAGTTGCGATTGTAATGTTTACACCTTTGTCAAGTAACGAGTAATATGGTGCAGCAAATTCTTCTACCCAAAATCCTGTTTTCTTTCCAGTGTCTCCTAGTTGGTCGTGTGATGTTAATACAAATAAAACGTTCATTTCTTTTTCTTTTTTGGTTTCTGTTGTTACTTCCGAAACTTTTTCAGAAGTTGTTTTAGTGTTTGATTCCTTACAGCTTGTTGCTGTGATAATAGTTAGCACAAGTGCTAGTGATTGTATAATCTTCATAATTGTTATTAGTAAGCCATTTTGACTATTTTCTCCACATTATCTGGAGTTAGTGATTGGTGTTCTCCTAATCCTTCCCAGCCACGATCTGTAAATCGCTTCGAAATTTTCTCAGCAGTTCCTTCGTAATCTTCTGTGTAATCTGAGAGCTTAGTATCTATTCCTAATTCTTTGAAGAATGCCTCTGTCTTTTCGATAGCAGCATAGGCTTTGTCATCTACACTACCTTCTGTGACGTTCCATACACGTTCTGCATATTGAGCAAGCTTCTCTTTCTTAGCTTCAAAATTGAATTTATAGTGACTAGGAGCAATAACTGCTAGCGTGCGTGCGTGATCTATACCAAACATTGCTGTTAGTTCATGACCAATGGCATGTACCGCCCAGTCTGTAGGCACTCCTTTTTGAATTAATCCATTAAGAGCCATGGTACAACTCCACATAAAATCTGCTGCGGCTTTGTAATCTGTTGGGTCTTTAATAACAGTAGGAGCTACCTCGATTAATGTTTGTAAGATACTCTCGGCAAAACGATCTTGTAAACGCGCACCTATAGGGTACGTCATATATTGCTCAAGAACGTGGGTAAATGCGTCTGTAAGACCATTTGCTAGCTGGCGTTCTGGAATAGAAGTAATAACCTGCGGATCTAAGATAGAAAATACTGGAAATAATCCTGGACCTCCCATAGCAAGCTTCTCTTGCGTTTCCTTTCTCGTAATTACAGATCCTGAGTTCATCTCAGACCCTGTAGCTGGTAGTGTTAATACTGTTCCAAAAGGCATTCCTTTCTCAGTTTTGATATTCTGAGTAAGAATATCCCAAGGCGTATCTCCTTCATAAAGAGCTGCTGCAGATAAAAACTTAGTTCCATCAATTACAGAACCACCACCCACAGCAAGTAAATATGTAATTTCTTTGTCTTTAATTACCTCTAACGCTTCCATAAGTACTGCATACTCAGGATTTGCAGGGATACCTCCAAACTCAGTAACATTTACATTTGATAGCGCTGTTTTTACTTGGTCGTAAATTCCATTTTTCTTGATACTTCCACCACCATATAATAATAGCACCTTAGCATCTGCAGGAATCTCTTCACTTAGCTTTGCAATCGTATCCTTTCCAAAGATGACTTTAGTCGGATTCTTAAATTCAAAATTGTTCATCGTACTTTTCTTTTTCTTTTTTCTTTCAATAATCTTTAGATCTTTACGACCATTTTCCCTTTGTTTTTACCTTCAAATAAATCAATAAAAGCTGTTGGGATACTTTCAAAACCTTCTACTACAGTTTCCGTGTAAGTAAGTTTACCTTCAGATAACCAAGTAGCCAGTTGTTTCATAGCCTCAGGAAATTTCTCTGCATAGTTCGAGACAATAAAACCTTGCATTAGTGCGCTATTTTTAACTAAAAACGGCTGTACACCCATACTCATTGGTATTTCTGTATTGTTGTACACAGAGATTGCTCCACAAATAATCATTCTTGCAAAACGATTAATATTTACGAGCACTGCGTCAGAGATGGGTCCACCTACATTATCAAAGTAAACATCTACACCATCTGGCGCTGCAGCTTTTATTGCCGCCGCCATATCATCTGTAGTGTTATAATTGATAGCTGCGTCAAAGCCAAATTTGTCTTTAAGCATTGCTACCTTCTCATCAGTTCCAGCAATTCCTACTACGCGTAGTCCTAAGATTTTTCCAATCTGACCTACAACACTACCTACAGCTCCGGCTGCACCAGAAACTACGAGCGTTTCTCCAGCTACAGGTTTTCCTATTTCATGTAACCCTAGAAAAGCTGTAAGTCCAGTCATTCCTAAAATACCTAGGTACGCACTTAATGAAGCTTTTGATGGATCTACTTTAAGCAATCCTTCTCCAGTGTGCACTTGAGCAGTTGCCCAATCTAGCATTCCCGAAACATAATCACCTTCTTTAAAAGCGTCATTATTAGATGCTGTTACTTTTGCAACTACACCAGAGTGTATAGGTTTACCTATTTCAAAGGGTGCAATGTATGACTTTGCATCACTCATTCTACCTCTTAAATAAGGATCTACAGAAACATATGCTGCTTCTACTAAGATTTCACCAGAACCAGCAGATAAGTTTTTTTCATCTGTAACAAATTCAAAATTTGATAAAGATGGTGTTCCTTCTGGTCTACTTTTTAATAATATACTTTTAGTCATCGCTATATCTTTTTACTCTATTACAGTCACCATATCTTCCATAGGCTTTCTCACCTTTACAAGATTTACTAGCCAGTCTTCATCTTCTTTTCTGTATCCTAAAGGAAGTAATACTGCACTACGTAAACCCTTTTCGCGTAAGCCTAATATTTTATCTACTTCTGTAGCGTCAAAACCTTCTAGTGGTGTTGCATCTACATTTTCATAAGCTGCAGCGATGATTGCATGCGAAAAAGCGATATATGCTTGTCTCGCAGCGTGCTCAAAGTTTTCTTGCTCATCTTTTTGTGGGTAAGAATCTAATAACATCTGGCGGTAGTTTTCCCATCCTTCATTTTTAAATCCTCTTATATCATTAGTAAGATCAAACATGTAGTTGATTCTCTCAGGAGTATATGTATCCCAAGCAGCAAAAACTAACAAGTGTGAGCAATCCGTAACTACAGACTGGTTCCATGCTACAGGTCTAATTTGTTCTTTAATGTCTTGATTTTTAATTACCATAACCTCAAAAGGTTGTAGTCCGCTTGAAGTAGGAGCAAGTCTTGTAGCTTCTAAAATTCTTTCAATTTTATCTTCGGCTACTTTTTCACCATTCATTGCCTTTGCGGCATATCTCCAGTTTAACTTATCTAATAAATCCATATTCTTATTATTTGGTTTCTTGTTGTTTTTTATTGACATACTTTAATACTACTCCATGCAGATTGATAAGCTTCTTCCATGTGAGTTTTATCTAATTGAAAGGCTCCTCGCTTTTGGGTCATCATTAAAAATGAAAGCGGATTAATTGCATATGCGTATAGTATAAAATCTGATAATGGTTTGATAATTCCTTCCTTTTTACCGCGTTCCCATAAGTCGAGTAGGGGCTGTAAGTGCTTTATTCCTTCTTGTCTGCTTTCCTCATCAATCATAGGAGTGTTATCACACTGAGCAAGAAACATTGCTTTTTCACATTCCTTTAATTTAAAATCTGCAATGCGCTTCCAGATGTACTCAAAACCTGATTCTACTGGCAGCGTGGCGTCGTAAGAGGCAAATGCATATTCTGTATAAGAAGCCTTAACTTCTATATATGTTTTATTTACGAGGTCTTGCTTATTCTCAAAATATAAATAGATAGTGGCAGGAGAAACGTTTGCCATTTTGGCAATTTTACTCATAGGAGTAGCGTGAAAACCGTTATTGTTTACAAGCTCGATGGTCGCCTTTACAAGCGCATTACGTTTATCTATACTTTTTTGAAGTTTTGCCATGTTATCTTATTGCTGGTGCAAAGATAGTATCAAAAATGAACGTTCATTCTTTTTTAACAAACATTTAATTTAACAAGAGAATTAGGAGTATTAATTATGGTTTGTAAACAGAGCAGGTTTAATAACTAAGAAGGCGTATAGGTGTGATGTTACGCTTTCGCGAAAGCGTGAAAAAAGTACACTATTTAATTAAGTTTAAGCATGAGCTACAGACTAACACCAGTCAATGATAACCGAACCTTACCTCACTAAGAATACAAAATAAGGAAGACACCAAGCAAAATACCTGCGAGCGGAACTAGTTTCTTACGTTTATTCTTTTCCTTGAATACAAGACCACCTATAACTACGGCAATGATAAGTTGGCTACGTTTTATTGCAGAGAGTAACATGATAAGCGCATCTGGATCTTGTAGCGCTTTAAAATAAAAATAATCGGCGGTTTGTAGTAGTACACCTACTGCTATAATGGTCCACCTAAAGGTAAAGGCTTGTCTTTTTTCGGCTTTGGGAAACCAAGTAATCGCTAGAATGGCTAGTAACATCAAAATAGTATACCAGCAAAACCAAAACTGCAACGTTTGAGGATTAAGAGATAGATTCTGAATTAAGAACTTGTCGTACAATCCGCTGGAGGCTCCTAGGAAAGTAGCACCTATAATGGCAAAAATCCACTTATTCTTTCTAAAGTGAATCCCTTCTTTCTTACCAATATTTGCATACAGAATTACTGATAGAATAATCACAAAGAAACCTACCCATTGTAGAGCATTCGGTTGCTCTCTATATATAAAAATTGCACCTATAAATGTAAAAAACGGTCCAGCAGATCGTATAGGAGTGACTATGGTGATAGGTAAATGTTTTAAGGCTTGATAAGCCAGTATCCATGAGGCAGTCATAATCATGGACTTGATAATGATAAAACCGTGTGTTTTCCACGGAATAGGAGTGATGTAAAACCCTATTTCCTTAGTGTATTCTGGAAAAAATCTTGAACCTATAAAAAATGGAAGTATTAATACAAAACCAGCACAAAGTGTGCCTAGCAATACTGGTAACACCTCGTTACCTTGTACTGCATGTTTCTTTGCTAAGTTGTGTAATCCAAGAAAAAGTGCGGCTAGTAAGCCTAAATACATCCACATGGCGCGAATATACTTTTTTGTAAGATTTTAAAGTGCGTAGTATTGAGGATTCTCAAAGCTTTCGCGAAAGCGTAACCCAAATACATAATATAACACCCACTTTTAAAGAAAAGGTCAAAAGAGTATAATTACCTTTGCAAAAAATCTGTTTGCAGTTCATTATGCCCGAAGATCAAAGTAAAAATACCCAAGATAAAAGTCTCTCTCAACAAGAAATTGATGCATGTATAAATACATTGCAGCAACTAGTAGCCGATACGAATCAGCTTTTTGAGCTTCCAGAAGAACAGCGCACAGCGCTTCTCAAGGCTTCAGGAATGTTATCTCGCCCTAATAGAGATGAGTTTCAGCGTAGGAGGAAAGACGCAAAGAAGGCTGCCAAACGTAAGATGATTACTAGAGATAAGCACGCTCGTAAAACCACTGGAATACGATCTGCTAGAGAAGCTTCGCTTTTTGTTGCTCCTAAGTTACTGGGCGCAGCTGCAATCCCAGAAGACACTCCAGAACTTGAGTCTCCAAGAAATTGCTACGTGTGTAAAGCAGTGTATACAAAGCTGCACCACTTTTATGACACCATGTGTACTTCATGTGGTGATCTTAATTATGCAAAACGCTTTCAAACAGCCGATTTAAATGGGCAAGTAGCTGTAATAACAGGCTCAAGATTAAAAATAGGTTATCATATAACTCTCATGCTATTGCGTTCTGGTGCGACGGTTGTGGCAACCACACGTTTCCCTGCAGATAGCGCAATACGATATGCAAAGGAAGAAGATTATGGTGATTGGAGTGATCGCTTGCATATCCATGGTCTTGACTTACGTCATATACCAAGTGTAGAGATATTTTGTAATTATATAGAGCAGAAATATGATAGACTAGATATCTTAATTAATAATGCGGCACAAACGGTGCGTAGGCCATCTGGATTCTATTTTCACTTAATGGAAAATGAAAAACTACCCGTTGATCAACTTCCTAAGCTCGCACAGCCACTCTTACAAGATCACATTACCTGCTTGCAGGAGTTATCAGACTTAAGTGTGAGTACTGCAAAAACTAGTAAGAATAATGTATTGCCAGTTACTTGGCATGGACCTGAGCCAGGAATAGGACTGCGCAACTCGGCAGAGCTTTCTCAGATTCCTTATAGTTTTGATAATTCGTTACAAACTAGCGAAGTCTTTCCAGAAGGAAAACTAGATGCAGATTTACAACAAGTAGATTTACGTAAGACTAATAGCTGGCGATTAAAGCTAGGCGAGATAGAAACTACGGAGATGGTAGAAGTACAGCTAGTAAATGCTGTGGCGCCTTTTGTTTTATGTAATCGCTTGTCTAACCTTATGATGAAGGAAGATACTGGACAAAAGCATATCATAAATGTATCTGCTATGGAAGGTAAATTTCACCGCTTTAAAAAGGAAGATAGACACCCACATACTAATATGGCAAAGGCAGCATTAAACATGCTTACACACACGTCTTCTGCCACTTTTGCTAAGTCTGGGATCTATATGAACGCCGTAGATACGGGCTGGGTGACAGATGAGGACCCTGCAGAGCTATCAAAAAAGAAAGTAGAAGTACATGACTTTCAACCACCATTAGACATCGTAGACGGTGCTGCTAGGGTGATGGACCCACTTATTGATGGTATCAATACAGGTAAACATTGGTCTGGAAAATTTTTAAAAGACTATTTCCCTATAGATTGGTAATTAAAAGTTGTATTTTTGCAGCGTAATTGAATATCGATTACTAATTATTAAATAAATATTATTATGAGTAACGGAACAGTAAAATTTTTCAACGATACCAAAGGATTTGGTTTTATTACAGAAGAAGGTGTTGAAAAAGATCACTTTGTACACATTTCAGGACTAATCGATGAGATTCGCGAGGGTGACCAAGTTGAATTTGATCTTCAAGAAGGTAACAAAGGTTTAAACGCAGTAAACGTAAAAGTTATCTAATACATACTTTAAGTTTTTAAAAAAGCCCATCTATTTATTTAGATGGGCTTTTTGTTGTTATGGACTTTTTATGCTTTCGCGAAAGCGTACCTCTAATGCGTAACGCATGTCACAAGTAACTAACTCTTATTTAAAAGTGTGTCGCTGCTCTTGTGTAGAAGAAGCACTGAGCAACTCATTAAACGAGCGAATGCTATTGAAATCTATCGTTATCGCTTTTGAAACGGCAATACCATCTATACCAGCCTCCAAAATTTTTGTAACATCATCAAGTGTGATTCCTCCCACGGCAAGAATAGGAGTAGTGGTACCCAGTTCTTCTATAATTGCTTTGTAACCAGAAACACCCAGCGTGCTTGCTGTAGTTTCTTTTGTGGTAGTAGTGCTGTAAGGCCCTAGACTTATATAATCTACTTGCTTCTCAATAAGTGCCTCACAATCTTGTAAAGTATGTGCCGTCCCACCTATTATTTGCCAAGTGTATAAGTGCTTCCTAGCAGAGATAGGGCAGGCATCTGTACCTCCTAGATGTACTCCGTCTGCTTTAACCTCTTTGGCAAGTTTATAATCATCATTAATAATTAATCGCGTTTGGAAATGAGCGGTAATCTCTCTAGCTTCTTGTGCAATGGCAAGCAGTTTTTTTTGAGAACAATCTTTTACACGGAGTTGCACGAGCTCAGCTCCGGCATTACATGCTTTTTGTATATGTTCTATGTGCTCTTTGAGTGAGCTTCCTTGCGATATGTAATGAAGTTTTGGAATCATATTCTTCTTATTTAATAACTACGTAAAACAGTTATATAGTAATCTAGCAAAGATACTCATCCCGCGTGGGTCTTACTGCAGTTATGGAATGCATGTGTTATTAAAAATAAAGAGGCTGCCTATAAGTATATAAACAGCCTCTTTATAGTAGATTCTATGTAAAATCGTCTAATCTATTCTTCTTCGGTAACGAGTGAGTCTGCCATGGCTTGCTCCTTGTTTTCGCTATAATCTACAGGAACAGAATCTTTAATTCTAGTAAACTCCTCTAGACGTTCAAGATCTTCTTCCTCACCAGAAAAGTATGGGAATACATCCATAATAGGTGATTCAGAAACTGCTGGAATTGTATATTCACCCATCGTGTCTTTCATAGTGACAACAGTGTTATCAAAGGCTCCCTTCACATCATTTGCTTGTACAAGCAAATATTGATTAGTCTTACGCTCTTTACCACTTTCCTCATCATAAGCAATGAGTGATACACGAGATTTAAACCATCTATCTGAGTTTTCAAACGGATGTATCTCTGCGTAGTTTGCTACTTTTATGTTTGTGATTTTGATTTCTTCGCTATCACTTAAGTAGGCAGCCATTTCTTGCGTTATTCTACTTTCTGCTTCTGTATATGATATTGCATCTACTAGAAAAGGCTCTGTTTTTACCTTTTGAGTTCCAGATGCCTCATCAAATTTTCTATACTTTACTTTGCACTCATACCAAGTTGCACTCATATCTTTTTTATTTTAAGGTTGCCAAAAATAGGGGTTAGCTCAAGGCGAAAAAGTAAAAAACAACAATAGATATTCACAATCTCCAATTCATGAAGCTAGCTCTTTTAATACGAGTGATTTACCGCATAAAAAAGCTGAAATAAAAAAAGCGCCAACTATAATTTACAGTTGACGCTTTTCAAGTTGGGTATTCTTATAATTATTTAGCTGGTAAAACCACTGTATCTACTACGTGTATCACACCGTTAGACTGCATTACATCTGCAATAGTTACTGTAGAGCTGTTTCCATTTTGATCCATAAGAACTACTGATGTTCCTTTTACAGAAGCCATTAGTTTACCACCGTTTACAGTAGTAAATGTAGCCGTACCGTTGTTCTTTTTGATCTCGCTCATAATAGCAGCTGCATCAAATTTTCCTGCAACTACATGGTACGTAAGTACACCTTGTAAAGCTGTTTTACTTTCTGGCTTAAGTAGTGTTGCTACTGTTCCTGCTGGAAGCTTCTCAAAGGCAGCGTTTGTTGGAGCAAAAACTGTAAATGGACCTTCTCCTTGTAAAGTTTCTACAAGACCTGCAGCTTTTACAGCAGCAACTAGGGTAGTATGGTCTTTAGAGTTTACAGCATTCTCAACAATATTTTTAGAAGGATACATTGCTGCACCACCTACCATCACTGTCATTTCATCCATCATATCTTCACCCTCAGACATTTTATCGTCCATCATATCCTCCACTTGAGACAACTTATCATCCATCATCTCTTTTTGATCTGCTGCTTCTTCTTTTCCTACATTTTTTGAACCTTCACATGATGCAAGTGATAAAAGTCCTGCACAAAGTGCCATTGATAATACGTTTACTGTTTTCATAATTGTTTAGTGTTTGTGTTATATAGATTTACATATATAACGCAGCAGCTTCTCGTACGGTTCTCGGTAAGGTTTGAATTTGGGATAGGTTTAACAGTATACGTTAGAAAGTGAAATTCTAAATAAAACGTTTGTGATAAGACTTTAAGCGTAATCTGATTTACAAATTTAAGAACTCATCATAGCATGGCACGTCATAAGTGCCTTTGTGACATATATATAGTAATGCGAGTAATTATTGAGGTAACTTTCTGTTACTCTGATTAAAAGTTAAAATTTGTTAAGATTATTTGTGATTATACTCTAAATTTGAGCTGAATTTGTAAAACCTCTTAAAAAAGGTCTTAACAAACTTAAGCTAACCAACTTATACCTTATTAATGAAATTTTTCTTGTCAATACTATTCAGTGTAGTATTCTCGCTAAGCATTCAATCTCAAGAACCACAAGAAACAGAAATCGATGATTTATTCTCAGAACTTGATGACCTTACTATAGAAGGAGACAACGAAGTAATCGCTTCATTTAAATCTACTAGATTACTTATCGGGCAATCTACTGAACGTGTAAAGAAAAGTCAATTACATTTTAGAATCTCACACGTTTTTGGAAAAATAAAAGGTATTGACAATTTCTTTGGTCTTGATCAAATTAATAATATGCACTTTAGTCTAGAATATGGCCTTACAGACTATATTCAACTGGGTGTGGCGAGATCGAATAAGCCAGACAAAACCTATTCAAATAGTATTAAGATTAGTGCTCTTAGACAAAGATCTGGATCAAAGTCTTTCCCTTTTGCATTAAGCTATTTTGGGAGCTTAGATATTAAGACTAGAGAGTATTTTCCAGAGGCACGTAATAATAACTTCTCAGGAAGACTAGAATATGTAAATCAATTACTTATAAGTCGCAAGTTTTCAGAAAAATTATCCCTTCAACTTTCTCCTACACTAGTTTACAGAAACTTAACTGAAACTCAGGAAGATCCTAACGCTATATATTCTATAGCTGTAGGAGGTCGTTATCTCATATCGAGATCTATTTCGATTAATGGGGAGTATTATTACACGCTACCTACCTTTGATGCGCACAGTGCTCGCAAGAATACGCTCGCTTTAGGTCTTGATATAGAGACAGGCGGCCATGTTTTCCAATTGTTTTTTACAAATGCATTTGCTTTACACCCAGGGAAATTTGCTATCAATCAAAGCGGTAATTTCTTCAATCGTGATATTAACTTCGGTTTCAGCATACTGCGAGAATTCTCATTATAACAAATCAATTTAACTCTTATACCATGTACAAATCAATCGCAATTTTATTTCTAGTCTTTGCTTCAAGCCTTACTCAAGCACAAGAAAAGCTAGTTACTAGAACGGGCACTATCTCTTTCTCCTCAAAAACCCCTATAGAAAATATTGAGGCTACAAGTAATCAAGCAGCTAGCATTCTTAATATAGAGAAGAAGTTAATAGCTTTTAATGTTTTACTCAAATCTTTCAAATTTGAAAAAGCCTTGATGGAGGAGCACTTTAATGAAAAATATGTGCACTCAGATAAGTACCCATCTGCAAAATTTCAAGGAACTTTTGAAACAGATATTGATTTAAATTCTCCTCAAGTTTATAAAGATGTAAATATTAATGGCACTATGCTTTTTCATGGTAAAAAACAACCTACGTCTGTTAAAGCGACTATTGAAGTGATGAAAGACAAAACCTTAAAAGTCACTAGTGACTTCAAACTTGTTTTAGAAACATATGACATTGAAATACCATCTCTTGTAAAAGACAAAATTGCAGCAGACATTGATGTTAATCTTGTAGCAAATTATAAGTAATATGGTTAAAAAGATAAGTATTGTTGCGCTTTTAGTCATTGTAGGAGCTATTGTTTACGGAATTTATTCATTTAATAAGCCCGCAGAAACTGTTACTACCTCAAATGCAGATTTGAAAGTTACAGCAACCACCTTAATTGACAAGATGGAATCTGATACAGAGGCTGCTCGTACCTTATTAAATCAAGTTATCGAGGTTACCGGTAAGGTCTCATTATTAGAAAAAGGAGAACAAACAACCATTGTTATTCTTAATGAGCAAATAAAGTGTGAAATACATAACGCTCAACTGGAAGGGTCCTTGACTATAGGAAATGAAATAACTGTGAAAGGGGTTTACAGTGGATTAGATGAGATGTTTAATGAAATTATATTATCAAAATGTCAGCTTATAAATTAATAATTGTACTAGGTCTACTCGTAATGACCGGCTGTACCTCAGAGCAAGCAGATGTTGAGTACCCTGTAAATGATGCCGCGGCTCAAGAGTTTTACACAACTACTTTAAAACAAGTCATTGATAATAAGTGTATTTCCTGCCATATATATCATATTGAAGGTAACAACCGCTACGATACGTATGAAAAAACTAAATCAAATATCGTACAGATGGTAAGTCGTATATCTTCTACTTCAAATACTGTAATGCCACCAGCCGATGCTGTCCAACTTACTCAAGAAGAGAGTGAGAGTTTCCAGACTTTCTTAGCGTTATTAAGTGCAAATGAAGAAGAAGTTCCTGCAGCTAGAATACAAATAGAATGGACAGCATATAAATACCCAGACTACGATAATAGGGCAGGAGTGAGCGGTACCTTTGATGAAATAAGCTACGAACTTAACGAAAGCGCAATTGTACCTATTGACTTACTCGATAATGCTAAGGTAACTGTAAATACAAGCTCTGTTAATGTGGGTAATGAGTCAGAGAGAACCACTAATGTAGGAACATTTTTCAGTGCCTTTACACCAGATATCATAGGAGATGTAATTAGTTATGATAACAATGAAGTCACCATACTTTTTGAAATGAATGGAATCACAGCAACAGAGACTTTTGATATTGTTGTAAATGAGGATAGTCTTGTGCTTTCTGGAAGTATTCCAGATATGAATATTTTCAACTGGCAGTTAGGTTATGATGCGCTAGATAGTGTATGCGGTGATTATCATGAGAATAAAGTTTGGGAAGATATTGACGTAACAATTGTAATATTGACTAATCAATAAAAAATATGGCAAGCTAGATGATGCTATTATCTAGCTTGCCTTTATTCGCTTTTGCTAAAAATTCTACATACAGCCTGCCCGTCATTAGTACTAATCACGTGCTTCGATGATAAATTAGTTAGCTTTCGCGAAAGTGTGCTTCTCATTTCCATTCATAAATAATATGTAAAGTATTGTAACTATAAACAACAGCAATAAATACCAAGTATTTGCTACAAGATCTAAGTAATTGATATTACCTTCTGAGAAGCTCAAAATCATTAAAACCTGCGCTCCATAAGGTAATAAGCCCTGAAAGATACAAGCGAAAATATCCAGAATAGAAGCCGTTTTCTTATTGTCTAACTCATATTCATCATTAATGGTTTTTGCGATAGTTCCAGCAACTTCTATCACGGTTTTCGGTAAGGCTTGATTTTGGGATAGCTTTAACAATAAGGAACTTTATAATCATAAAATGACAATAGGAGTATAGTTACAGCATTACATATAAAAATAATGTTGATTTGGTTTGCATATATTTTTTTGCTTTCGCGAAAGCGGTACTTTTCCTTAAAAATAGAATGACCACAACATCTATTATTAAAGGCTATATAAAGTCGTGATTGTCTCAGAGTTTACAAATTATAGAAACAGATTAACAATTCTAGTTGATAATTATTGTCAGTCGTTCTCCAATTGATTTTTTTTAATCAACAAACTAGCACATAATAGAAGAAATCCTAGAACTGCAAGTTGTATTACATATAATTTATGATGCTTAAGTGCACCAAAGTAATCTACAAACAAAACTAGGTTGATATTTGCATAAGTAATCATGAAGAAGAGTACTTCAAATAGCTTTTTACCTTTAGAGATAATTCCTAATAAGGCCGCAACCATAACAACAATAACACCTCCGAAAATAATCGCTAGCATACCTTCAAAATTTATTAATAATCCTAAACGAATTATTAGAGGAAAGGCGAGAAGTAGCATTAAAATAACTGCGGCACTTACTTGGGAAAGTAATAATCTACCTAAAGGTTTATAAGAAGTAAATACAAAATGAGAAAGATTATTTGTGATCTCTTTGGATGTTAAATCAGACAATCTACTAACTTGTAAAAACCAAAGAACCGGTAAAACTATTTGATGAGAAACTTTTAAAGGCAATACGACTAATAGCAGCATCCCGAGAAGATTAATAAGCCACAACCATTTTTTACCTTTTCTAAATAATAGTATCAACTCTGTTTTTATTAAAGGAAGAATGCTGTAATTGATTTGTGCTTTGGGTAGTTTTAATAAATTTATATTTTTACTACTGATCTCATTTTCTGTAAAGTTGTTGAGCTTCTTTGTAGACTTAAGCTTCCTCATATTAAATCGATGAAAAAATGGTGAGATTATGGCAATGATTATAAAGCCTAAAACCACCCAAATGAATCGGCTTATGATAAAGGACATAGAAAAGTCCATTCCATTGAAAAGGAATTTTTTAGACGAATCAATATCACTTAGTATATATCCAATACTTAAGTTTGAGTTTTCATCAGTAATTGTAAGCTCTCTCACCATTTCTTCCAATTGATGAATGACTATTTTGCTTCCAAACAAATCATAGTTAAATTCAGATTCATTTATAGGTGTAAAGGTGATTAGTGCAGAAAACAGGAAGAAGTACCCTATATTCTGTAAGACCGAAAATCTACCTAAAAACACTTCAAACACAACTGCTATTACTGAAATCAAAAACATGGTTGGAATTGTAATGAGCAGATAGGGTTTTATAAATTGATATAGTTCAAAGGAGTATCCTTCATTGTATAACACAAAGAGTATGATACTCATTATAAAAACAACCCCAACGATGGTCGATAGTATTAAGAAGTTACTTAGTGTTTTAGCAAGTAGATACTTAAAATTTGATATAGAAGTAGAAGCTATAATTTGACCAACTTTTGTTTCTATGTCTTTTTTTAAACCACTGTTGATTAAATAAAAACCAATTAATGACAGAAAGAAGCTAGTCATAATTGCGGTTACATAACCAAACCACGCAGCATTATAGTACCCTACATATCCAGAAATTCTTATTGTAGAATAGTTTGAATTTGGCTCAGGAACAAAAGAGTAAGCAATTACGAGGCTTGCACAAAGCGTTATTAAAAAGGCATAGCTTCTAGTGCGTTGCAAATAATCTAATTTTATAATATTGAAAAATGGCGCCATATCAATTATTTTTAGTCATATACAAATAGGCATCTTCTAAATTGCCTTCCATTTTAGTTGCCCTTTCTACAGGCTTTTCTGTAATAAATCGAACTTTGATGTCCCCTTTTTTTCTAGAAGTACTTACAATGGTATGCTGCAATTTGAAAGTGCTTAATTCTTCTATTTTAATTGTTATTTCAAACACCTTATTGTTAACAGTAGCGATTATTTGGTCTTGGTTTCCATGAGTAATTAAACTTCCATTTTTTATAATTGCAACGTTATCTGCAATGGTATCAATGTCTGAAACAATGTGTGAAGAGAGTATCACAATACAATCGTTTGCCAAATCCGAAATGAGATTTCTAAAGCGTACACGCTCCTCAGGATCAAGTCCCACTGTAGGCTCATCAAAGATTACAATCTTAGGATTATTTAATAAAACTTGAGCAATACCCACACGTTGCTTCATTCCTCCAGAGTAGCCACCTATAGGCCTATGGCTGGCTTCTTGTAGATTTAAGCCTTCTAGCAACTCTTTAATTCTTGGTTTTAAGTTAGGTCCACCTACACCCTTAATGGCAGCCATATATTCTAGAAACTCAAAAGCATTAAGATTAGGGTACACCCCAAAATCTTGAGGCAGAAACCCTAATTGCTGTCGCATATAATTAGGATCTTTAATAATATTATTTTTGTTTAATAAAATACGCCCATCACTAGGTTTATTTACAGTGGCTATCATCTTAAGTAATGTAGACTTTCCTGCACCGTTAGGACCTAGCAAGCCTAGTATGCCTTTCTCAATAGTAATAGAAAAGTCTTTTAATCCGTACTTATTTTTGGAGTACCTTTTTGATACATTTTGAATTTCTAGTTTCATCATATTATTTGTTATTTCGTTTTATGATTGTTGCTAGCGCGTCTTAATTATATGTAGTTATTTAAATAAGTATAGCTATCAAAAAGGATGAAATGCTCAAGGAGCATCTATTCTCAATCACACCTCAAAACTCTTATAATCAATTACTATTAAAAAATAAGAATGATAAAGGGCTCTATTAAAATGATGTAGTCACAAAGTAGGCTTGTCTCTATAAAATGTATGTTCAGATAAGAAAATGCGACTTTCATCATTTAAAATAATACTAAGAGGATGATGTGGTATTTTTGAGTAGACTTAAACTCCGTGTAATGTCAAAACTAGACCATTGGATAGATAACAAAATCGTACAAAACCTCTTTGTATGGTTTTTCTTATTCTTGATTTTATTAACGAGTATTCAGTCAGAAAATAGAGCATTATCTGCGCTATTTGCTATTGCATTACTTGCACCTCCAGTCTATCTAAACAATCTATTTATACTTCCTTTATTTAGAAAAAAGCTTCTCATATTTATCTTTCTGTTCTTATTAAATACCATCATATTTACAGTAGTTGCAGTCTTCTTCATTAAAATGGGAATAGAGGGAGATTTTAAATTAGAAATGTTTTTGAATTTCTTTGGTATCATGATATTAGCACTTGTTTGTGCTATAGCCATGAAATTAGCAAGAGATAGTTTTACAAGAAGACAAGAAGAAAAAGAAGCCGAATTAAAATTACTGAAAGCGCAGTTAAACCCACATTTCCTATTTAATACCCTCAACAATTTATACGGATTATCTGTTATAAAGTCTGATAAACTACCCAGCTTAATGTTGAAACTTTCAGACTTGTTACGCTATAGTTTATATGAAACTAAGGAGACTCTTGTACCGCTTACCAAGGAAATAGAATACTTAGAGAATTATATCTCTTTAGAAAAAATTAGATTAGAAAATACAACGCAAATATCCCTCACAAAAAAGGGAAATCTAGATGATGTGTCAATAGCACCTATGCTATTAATAGTTTTTGTAGAAAATGCTTTCAAGCATTTACATGTATCAAATAAAGAAAAGGGGAGTGTCGTTATTTCAATAAAAGAAGAACACAATAGGATAACCTTTAGTTGTGTAAATACAAGTGAGACATCTATATTAAATGAGGAACATCTAGAGAAAGGTAAAAGCGGTATTGGATTAGAAAATGCAAAGAAAAGATTGGCATTAATATATCCTGAGAAACATGAACTAACAATTCAAAAGAGTGAGAAGCTATTTAGTATTGTATTAACGCTACATTTATAACATGAACATACTAAAATGTATTCTAGCAGATGATGAGCCAATTGCCCGTCAAATATTAGAAAATTATATTCAAGAGCTTCCGCAATTAGAATTAGTAGCCTCCTGTAAAAATGCATTTGAAGTCATGGAAACACTTCAAAAAGAAACTATTGATGTACTATTTTTAGACATTAATATGCCTAAGCTTTCAGGTTTGAGTTTACTAAAAACTATGGAGCAAAAACCAGCAGTAATCATTACGACGGCTTATTCAGAATATGCTCTTGAAGGTTTTGAACTATCTGTTACAGACTATTTATTAAAACCATTTTCACTAGAGCGATTTATCCAAGCGATTCATAAAGTTAAGCCGGCAATGGTGAGTGTACCCTACAGTAATACTCAACAAGAAGATGTACAAGAGTACATATTTGTAAAAAGTGATAAGAAATTCATCAAGATCAATTTTAACACTATAAGTCATATTGAAGCTTGCGGTAACTACATTAAAATATTCGTTAGTGATTCCATGATATTAACGCAACAAACATTATCTGATTTTCTAGAAAAGTTACCCAACCAATTTTTACGAATCCATAAGTCATTCTTGATTAATTTTAACCAATTACAATTAATTGATGGTAATCAAATAGTATTACAAAACGATCTTAAATTACCAATAGGTAAATCGTATAGAAAAGCGGTTTTAGATAGAATCTAAGCGCTGTGTTAGTATGTAAAAACATAAGTTTTATTCAGGTATATTTCTCGTAAACGGCAATAATAACCACTAATATAATATCGCTTTCGCAAAAAATTCTACATACAGCCTGCCCGTCATTAGTACTAACCACGTGCTTCGATGATAAATTAATTAGCTTTCGCGAAAGCGTGCTTCTCATTTCCATTCATAAATAATATGTAAAGTATTGTAACTATAAACAACAGCAGTAAATACAAGGTGTTTGCTACAAGATCTAAGTAATTGATATTACCTTCTGAGAAGCTCAAAATCATCAAAACCTGGGCTCCATAAGGTAATAAGCCCTGAAAGATACAAGCGAAAATATCCAGAATAGAAGCCGTTTTCTTATTGTCTAACTCATATTCATCATTAATGGTTTTTGCTATAGGTCCAGCAACGATGATAGATACGGTGTTATTTGCAATTGCCATATTGATGGTACTTACCAGCGCTGCAATACCAAGTTGGGCAGTTTTTTTACTCTTAATGAATTTTTTAATATTAACTAATATAAACTCAATACCGCCATTACTAGCCACAAGCGCAGCAAGACCACCAGTGAGTAGAGATAACAAGAAAATCTCAGTCATATTTGTAAATCCTGTGTAGGCAATTTTTGTGGACTCAATAATGGTAAAATCACCATAAAGAATCCCTAGTAAGGCTGCAGCAAGTACACCTACAAGTAGCGTTACAAAAACGTTGAGACCTACAATAGAAAGTATAATGACGAGGACATAAGGAGTAATTTTTATTACATCATATTCATAAACAACTGTTTCTGTAACATCTGTTTTTAGATCTACTCCTTGAAAAATTAAGATAGCGATTGTTATAAGTGCAGCAGGAACGGCAATCTTTATATTTTGCTTGAATTTATCACTCATTTTTGTTCCCAAAGATTGAGTGGCAGCAATCGTGGTATCTGAAATTACTGAGAGGTTATCTCCAAACATACTACCTCCTAGCAGAGCTCCACAAAGTATGGCAAGGTCTGCGCTACTTTTATCTGCAAAACCAACAACAATGGGTGCTAAAGCTACAATTGCTCCCACAGAAGTCCCTGTAGAAACTGATAAAAACCCAGCAATCACAAAAATACCTACGTAGATATATTGTATCGCAATGTAATCTAAGCCCAGGTTTACAATCGCATCTACACTCCCTGAAGCATTAGTAATTGCGGCAAATGCCCCAGCAAGTAAATAAATGAGGCACATGGTTAAAATTTTGTCATCACCACATCCTTTGAGTAAGATGTCAATCTTAACATTTATAGTCTGTTTAAACATTATAAAAGCCACAATAATTCCAGCAATAACCGCCATAGGAGCAGGCAGTGCATAAAAGTCTTCTTGATAAATACCAACGCCTAAAAATGTAATAACAAATACAAATAGCGGGATTAAGGCTGTAAATTTTGGGGTAATTTGTGTAGTCTGTGTCATGTTCTTCTTCATTCTTGCAAGGAGATAATAGCAATTAGATAGAAGTATGAGTTAACATTGTTTCCAATTAATTGGCTTATCTATTTAGCACCTTGCTCGTTATTGCAGGTTGCTATCTCCTTATTGAGATTCTTGATAAATAATTTAAAAGCGCAAAACTAGTGTTCAAATAATATTTTAAACTTTAAAAAAAGTTAATTTTTCAATATTTCTATAATTAAATAGCTGACAGCATAACTCGTGCTTATGAACCGTCATTATATAATATAGATTTCATTTTAAGCTATTTGTACTCTGACTATAGTATCTTGATCACATTACACAAGAATCTATTTATTTTTTAAGAGACTCAGCTATCTGTCCATCGCTTTATAATTCGCATTACATTTTTAATTATTAAGTTGTGGTTGATGTTGTTTGAAATATGATTAAATATTTTCTTTTTACGCTTTCGCGAAAGCGTAACTCTCAGCTAAAAATACATTTGATTTAACCTTCTTATAGGATCTTTATGGTGGTTGTGTAATCATACTTATTTAAAGAAATAATTACCTTTGCACCCCATTATGAAAAACGAAACATCACAACTACTAGATTTTGTTACTAGCGAACTCTCAAAAGCCGGTTTTACAATCACTCCAGATATTAATAGGGTAGAAGGTCTAGACTTTCTCATCACAGCGCCTACAGGTAAAACAAGCGAATTACAGCTGCGTAACATCAAAGTTAAAGAGGAGGAGAGTATTAAAATTCAAAAGCTTGATTATGGACAGATTGCACCGCACCGTTTTTTGGGTTTAGTTACAGTAATAGAGGATGCTCCAAGAGCCTTTTATATTATTCCGTCTGCTACGTTTACAACAGCAGATAATACGATATTCTTTGAGCATCCTATGGAAATGATGCCGCACTTAAGCCACTGGGAGATTAAAGTATTTACCGCCGCTATTCCTAAGTTGGATCAATATGAAATAAGTAATCTTTATAAAGTCTAATAATCAATTTACCTCTGGCAAAAAGATTATCAATAGCACTAGCTTCTTGTTGAATAGCGTTCATGCTTCTCTGAGATTAGAAGTAGTTTTGCGCACAATTCAATTGAATCAACATCGTGAGAGGGGCTCACGATTTTTGAGCTTATAAAGGTCTGGCAGGGGTGTCAGGCCTTTATTTTTTGAGATAATATTGGTTATTATGAATCATCGTAAAACTACATATCACAGTACAAGTTTTTACAGTCTTTAGATTCATTGATGGATTCCTTCGTAAGCCGATTTTCTTCTTGTAGTTTTGCAAATTATAATTCGATTAAAAACAAGTAATTATGAGTAAAGTAAAAGGAAATGATGTAGTAAAAGTACACTACACAGGAAAATTAGCAGATGGACAGGTGTTTGATAGCTCTTTACAAAGAGAACCTTTGCAGGTAGAACTTGGCAAAGGCCAACTTATCCCAGGATTTGAGAATGCTTTAATAGATATGGCGGTTAACGAGAAGAAAACGGTTACTATAACTAAGGATGAAGCTTACGGTGACGTACAGCAAGAGTTATTTCAAACAGTACCGAAAACGCAATTACCTGAAGAAATCAAACCAGAAGTAGGTGTTATATTAGTAGCTTCTAGACCTGATGGTTCTGAGCAGCAGTTACGTGTATCTGAAGTAAATGAAGATCACATTATTGTAGATGCAAACCACCCACTAGCAGGACAAACACTAGAGTTTGAACTTGAGCTTTTAGAGATTGCATAAGACGACTTAATATTAAGTATATAAAACGCCTTAGCATAGCTAAGGCGTTTTCTTTTTGTATAGAATTAAGGTTGTTCAGCAATAAACTACAAAACAGTCCCCGTCAAATATAAAAGCCTGCAGTCAAAGTCTTCTTCTTGCAATAATTTGATAGCTTTTTTACTACGTACACCAGCTTTACAATACACAACCAGATCTTTAGTTTGCAATACTTCATGTGCTCTATTCTGCAGTTCGCCTAAAGGAATATGTTGCCCTCCTATATGATGTACTGCTCTTTCATGATGCTCTCTCACGTCTAGGAGATTGTATTTTTCTGGACATTCATTAATCTCATCTATTGTAATACCCATATTGTCAATAGGAAATTCACATTGTAACTCGTACTTATCTTTAAGACGACTAACTATGATACTGGTATCCTTATCAAATCCCAAAATCATTTGTTCCATGCTTAACATATTATAGGTGAGCAGTTTGCCAGAAAGAACATCACCTATTCCACAGATGATTTTTAATACTTCATTGGCTTGTAGTGCACCTATAATTCCTGCTAGTGCGCCTAGCACTCCGGTTTCAGAGCAATTAGGCATTTCATTCTGCTTAGGAGGTGTTGGATATAAACATCGGTAGGTAGGACCAGTTTTATAATTATATACAGCCAGCTGACCTTCAAATTTATAAATAGAACCCAGCACGACAGGTTTATCTTTTAATACAGCAGCATCATTTACTAAATATCGGGTAGCAAAATTATCAGATCCATCTACAATGATATCATAGTTTGCAAAGAGCTCTAGCGCATTATCTCTAGTAAGGCGCATTGGGTATGTATCAAAATTGACATAAGGATTGAGCTTTTCTAAGCGCCTTGTAGCTGATATGGCTTTGTTATTCCCAAGATCATCATGAGTATATAAAATTTGACGTTGTAAATTGGATTGCTCAACGACGTCGTTGTCTATAACACCAATGCTACCAACACCCGCAGCAGTAAGGTATTGTAACACTGGACAGCCTAGGCCACCTGCACCTATGATTAAAACGCTTGCTTTTTTGATTTTCAATTGACCTTCTAATCCTATTTCATCTAGAATGAGATGTCGGCTATATTGTTGTTTTTCGGCGGTTGTTAGTTCCATGCTAAGCAATTTCAAAATAACTTTTATCCCAATCTTTCCAAACTGCTTGGTACCCTTGAGATTCTATCATTTGTTTGATTTCTTCCGTATCTCTCTCGTCTGAGATTTCAAATTGTTCTAAGGATTGTGGGTCTACCACATATCCTCCAGGGTTTGTCTTAGATTGCGCACTTATAGACGTAATCCCCAGACTTATAATATTATTACGGAAACGTTCACTTTCTCTAGTAGACATTGATAACTCAACATCTTCATCTAGTAAGCGATATGCACAAATAAGCTGCACCAGATCTGCATCTGTCATTTCAACCTTAGGTTGCACTTCTCCTTGATGCGGTCTTAGCCTAGGGAAGGAGATGGAGTACTTTGTTTTCCAATAGGTTTTTTGTAAATATTTTAAATGTAAGGCTGTATAAAAACTATCTACACGCCAATCTTCAAGACCAAATAAAGCACCAATACCTATCTTATGTATTCCAGCTTTACCAAGTCTGTCAGGTGTATCTAAGCGATAATCGAAGTTTGATTTTCTACCCTTAGGATGATGCGTTTTATACGTTGCTTCATGATACGTTTCTTGATATACCAATACGGCATATAAACCAGCTTCTATAAGCTGTTCATATTCCTCTTGATCTAGCGGTTGCACTTCGATGCTAATGTTTGCAAAATGTGCTCTTATGAGTTCAATAGCGTTCTTTAAATAAGAAACACCTACCGTTTTGTTTGCTTCTCCGGTAACTAGTAAAATGTGATCGTATCCTTTAGATTTCAAGAATGCTACCTCTTTTAAAATCTCGGCATCACTAAGTGTTTTACGAGGGATTTTATTAGTCATACTAAACCCACAGTACGTACAAATATTCTGACATTCATTAGACAGATACATCGGGATATACATCTGTATGGTATTACCAAATCTTTTCTTTGTAAGCGCATGACTACGTTGTGCCATTTCTTCTAGAAAATCCTTGGCAGCAGGAGATATAAGCGCTTTAAAATCTTCTAAATCGATTTTCTCCTTATCAAGGACGTTCCGTACATCTTGTCTTGTATAGCTGTAAATTTCTTTTTCTACAGCATCCCATTTATAGGTATCAAAAGTGTTTTTAAAAGACATAGGCAGTTGTTTTAATTAAGAAAAGAAGTCAGCGGGCTACTAGCTTCTGCATATGTTTTTACCGGAGCTAATTTTGCATTGTAAGCCATGCGACCAGCCTTTACTGCCATTTTAAATGCTTTTGCCATAGCTACAGGATTTTTAGACACTGCGATGGCCGTGTTCACTAAGACAGCATCAGCTCCTAACTCCATGGCATAAGCCGCATGCGACGGACTACCAATACCGGCATCTACAATTACAGGTACATTACTTTGCTCAATGATAATTTCTAGAAAGTCTACCGTTTTTATTCCTTTATTAGTGCCTATGGGTGCTCCTAAAGGCATTACACATTGTACACCCACATCTTCCAGCCTTTTACATAACACAGGATCAGCATGTATGTATGGCATGACTACAAAACCTAACTTTACAAGCTCTTCGGCGGCTTTGAGGGTTTCTATAGGGTCTGGTAAAAGGTATTTGGGATCGGGGTGAATTTCTAGTTTAATCCAATTAGTCTCTAGTGCCTCCCGTGCTAGTTGCGCTGCAAAAACTGCTTCTGTTGCAGTTCGTACTCCAGAGGTGTTAGGTAGTATATTCACATGAGGACGCATAATGCTTTGCAGCATAGTGTCCTCCTCATTTCCAACATCTACACGCTTTAGAGCAACGGTTATTAGTTCGCTTTCAGAGGCTATCAAAGCCTCTGTCATTAAATGATCTGCGCTAAATTTTCCAGTTCCAGTAAATAATCGTGAGCTGAATTCCTTATCAGCTATTCTTAAAATATCGTTCATATATTATTTAAATGTATGGCGTTGTTCTTCTATTAATGATGCTCCTAGGGATTGCTGGAAGGCTTCTATTTTTGTAAAATCATGGGTAATTTCTCCAGAAACAGCGATGCCATGAATACCTGTTTTTAGTAGATTTGTTACGTCGCTTAAAGTGATTCCTCCGATTGCGATAATGGGAGTTTTAGTTTTTAATTCATCTGTAATGAGACGATAACCGTTAAAACCTAAAATTGGGCTTAAATTCTTCTTAGTAGATGTAAATCGTAACGGACCAAGACCTATATAATCCACACCTTTGTCTATTAATGCTTGACAGTCTTCTAGCGTATTTGCTGTGCCACCTATAATTTGCCAAGAGTACAAATGTTCTCTAGCGACAGTAGGGCAGGAGTCGGTTTTTCCTAAGTGCACACCATCTGCTTTTACCTCTTTTGCAATTTTATAATGATCATTGATGATGAGTTTCGTATTAAAGTGAGTAGTAATTTTTCGCGCTTCCTTTGCTATATTCAGCACCTGATCTAGAGGAACATTCTTTAAGCGCAGTTGCACCAGTGTTGCGCCATGAATACAAGCATTCTCTATGTTATCAAGATGCACTACTGGCGATTTACCCTGAGAGATATAATGTAGTTTTGGTATCATTGCGATTTAATTTTTAGTGATGGGTAACTGTGTTGTCCTAGTAAGCTATCAGTTGAGTTTAAAAAGGCTTCGGTATAGTATTTTGCGTTTATCGAGGCTTCTTCTATACCTTGCTGCAACAAAATATTACTCGCCAGCGCGGCCGAAAGCACACAACCGCTTCCATGTTTTTGTAACACCTTTTCTGCCTTTGGAGCAATATGTTTTACAACGGTTTTACTGTGGTAAATCACATCCCAGCCTGTTTTATCCTTTCTATGTCCACCTTTTAAGTGAATATTTGTCAAGCTCCTTATATGTTCTATCGTTTCCTCAATACTGAGGTCTGGATACAGTAGTTGGATCTCATCATAATTAGGAGTAATCACATAACATTGTGACCATATTTTATCCAAAATATCTTGATGCTCGAGGCTATGAAAATCAAAACCAGCGCTCGCTTTTATGATGGGATCTACAATGATTTTTATCTCAGGATTAAGCGTATGTAACCTCTCCAAAACAAGCGACAGCACTTCCCATGATTGAATAATACCAATCTTCACTACGGAGATTTTAAACCGTTCAAAAAGCGTTTCTATTTGAGAAATAATCACAGTTTTGTCTATCCACACACATTCTTTAAAATCGATGTCATTTTGAACCGTAACTGCGGTACATACTGATAAACCGTATAGTTGGTGCGCTTCAAATGTTTTAATATCTGAAGTTATTCCTGCGCCACTTGATGGGTCTAGGCCTGCAATGGTTAATATATAATTGTTTGTTTTCAATACTATATTCTACTTTTTTATTAGGACGTTCCCTTTCAGGTCAGGCTTTCACTACTCGCTTTTTTATGAACGAAAAATTCATAAAAAGAGCTCAAACATACCGCTCAATCCTTAACGCGAACTGTTTTATTGTTATCTTTTTAGTCCTCTAAATATCACTTTCATGCGCTTGAAATATCCTCTAATCTTAGTATAGCCTGCGGTAAGCGCAGTCTAACCGTTCAATCCTTAACGCAAACTGTTTTTTATTTTGATATAGGCTATCCAAATGCTGCTTTAATATTTTTAAAACACTGCAGCGGATTCTCTGCTTTCCAAATACTTCCTAAAACTGCAATTCCGTTATAGCCTAGTTGTTTGACTTGTGCTACATTTTCTGGGCAGATCCCGCCCAAGGCAATGATTGTTTTATTGCTTTCAGTTACATCAAAGCCACGGCCTTTATAGCCTTCCTTTGAAATGGAATTAAACACAGGACTCAAAAAGTGATAGTCAAATTCAAAATAGCAATCTTCTAGATTTTGCAAATCATGAAAGGAAGAGCTTATCGTTTTTCCGAACATATTTAATTCTTTAAAATACTTACCAGGATTATCTATGTGATCTATACGATGTTGTTCCTTAAAATGGATTCCTTTGAGATTGAATTCGTTGATTATCATATGATGATCGTGCACTACAACCCTGTCATGAAACGAAGTATCAATCTCCTGTATATAGGCGCAATATTCCTCATAACTTTTATGTGGCTTTCTTACATGATAGCATGCTAATCCGCGTTTAAATAACTGGTGTAGTATTTCTACTTCATTAGAGATATCATTTTCTGGTGATAGTACGATGATCATGTTTTTGAGTTAAGGATTGCAATGAAAATCCTTTTGCCTTTTTCTGGCAAAAGATTGTAGTGGAAAGCCTGCCCACGCTTTTTCAGCGTGGGAACTCCCACATCTTTTTACAGATATACTTCGGAACCTTTGGCTTTAAATTCTTTAGACTTTTCTTCCATTCCTTTTTGGATGACTTCGTTATCGACTATGTCATTTACAGCAGCAAAATCTCTTACTTCCTGAGAAATTTTCATGGAACAGAATTTTGGTCCGCACATGGAGCAGAAGTGAGCCACTTTAGCTCCAGCAGCTGGTAAGGTTTCATCGTGATACTCACGAGCGCGCTCTGGATCGAGCCCAAGATTGAACTGGTCTTCCCAGCGAAATTCAAAACGCGCCATACTCAGCGCATTATCTCGATGTTGGGATCCTGGGTGACCTTTGGCCAGATCTGCAGCGTGAGCCGCTAGTTTGTAAGTAACCACACCAACGCGCACGTCTTCTTTATTAGGTAATCCAAGGTGTTCTTTTGGAGTAACGTAGCACAACATCGCACAACCGTACCAGCCTATCATGGCAGCACCAATTCCAGAGGTAATGTGATCATATCCAGGTGCAATATCTGTGGTTAATGGACCTAGAGTGTAAAATGGAGCCTCATCGCAAAGCTCGATTTGCTTCTCCATATTTTCCTTAATCATGTGCATCGGTACGTGACCAGGACCTTCTATAAAGCACTGCACATCATGCTTACGAGCGATTTTTGTGAGTTCGCCCAGCGTTTCTAGCTCAGCAAATTGTGCCTCATCATTTGCATCTGCTACAGAGCCAGGGCGTAAACCGTCACCTAAAGAAAAGGCAACGTCATATTGCTTTAAGATCTCACAAATATCTTCAAAATGTGTGTACAAAAAGCTCTCTTTATGATGTGCAAGACACCATTTTGCCATGATAGATCCGCCACGAGAAACGATACCCGTCACGCGATTTGCGGTCATAGGCACATAACGCAATAGCACCCCAGCGTGAATGGTAAAATAATCTACGCCTTGCTCTGCTTGCTCAATTAAGGTGTCTTTAAAAATCTCCCACGTAAGATCTTCGGCAACGCCATTTACTTTTTCTAATGCTTGGTAAATAGGGACCGTTCCCACGGGAACAGGGGAGTTGCGTATGATCCACTCGCGGGTCTCATGTATGTTTTCACCTGTAGACAAATCCATGATATTATCTGCACCCCAGCGGCATGCCCACACGGCTTTTTCTACTTCTTCCTCGATGGACGAGGTAACTGCAGAGTTTCCAATATTTGCATTGATCTTCACCAAGAAATTACGCCCTAAAATCATAGGCTCTGCTTCTGGGTGGTTGATATTTGATGGTATTACGGCGCGACCTCTTGCAACTTCCGAGCGTACAAATTCTGGCGTGATTTTATCAGGAATAGATGCACCAAAGTGTTCTCCTTTATGTTGCTTTCTAATCTCTGTCATCTCATCGATACGCTGATTTTCGCGAATAGCGATATACTCCATTTCTGGAGTGATGATTCCTTGTTTTGCATAATGCAGCTGCGTTACATTTTCACCTTTTTTTGCACGCATAGGCTTCTTTAAAAGCTTAAAACGCATGTGGTCTAGGCTCTTATCATTAAGACGCTCATTGCAATAGGTAGAGGAGTAGCTGTCTAATTGTTCTACATTATTGCGCTCCAGAATCCACGACTCACGGATGCGCTCTAAACCGCTGTGAATATCGATTTCTTTGCTTGGATCTGTGTATGGACCAGAGGTGTCATACACCGTTACTGGCTCGTTTGACGTTTTCCTTTTGGTCATTGAGTCCACAGTATCACTAAGCGCAATCTCACGCATAGCCACTTTAATCTGTGGATGAATCTTACCGTTTACGTAGATTTTTTTTGAATTAGGAAATGGATTTCTGGTAATGCCGCCTTGCTTAGGCGCAGTGTCTCTATTTTTCATCTTTCTGGATTAATTAATGATGTTTTTCTACTCTTGAAGTACCTAGAAGTCGCTATTATCCACCTTGTGTGGCTTTGATAATAAGAACCGCATCACCATCATCAGGAATGGTGGAAACCCATTGTGATCTGGTAATAATGCGCTCATTAATAGCCACAGCAATCCCACTAACC
Organism: Dokdonia sp. R78006; assembly: GCF_042466145.1. Classification (NCBI taxonomy): domain Bacteria; kingdom Pseudomonadati; phylum Bacteroidota; class Flavobacteriia; order Flavobacteriales; family Flavobacteriaceae; genus Dokdonia; species Dokdonia sp. R78006. The sequence continues at coordinate 2,866,996 of NZ_JAXHBU010000001.1, forward strand.
GAAATGTCGAGTTGCGTGAGAATCTGGTCTAGTGTGACCTGTGCTGGAAATTGATACGAGGTTTGATTGACCTTTATGTTTATCATGTTTAATACAATTATGAAGCATAGTGCCTCGGTTATATAAACGATAAAGGAATGAGAAGGATAGAATTAAAAATAGAGGAAATATGCAGGAATGCACTACCTCTAACTTTTCCCTACGTTGGTATTAACCAAATCAGGTTCTAAGGATTTTTCTCAAACTAATTTAATAGCTACTCCTAAAGTTTAGACTTTAAAAGTAATAATTATTCTCAACTAGACGAGAGAAAATGTAAAAAATTTAAAATGTTATGTTTTGGTTGGTAGGTTTTTATGGGGATTGGGGACGTGATCTGCTTACTAATAAATCATCTAGTAAACCCGCAGAAACACAGCGTAAATCAGCTATTACTCACCGGAAACCGCATTACAAAATGGGTGCCTTCATTGGGTGTACTCGTACAGAAAAGTTCGCCTCCATTCATTTCAACAAAGTCTTTTGAAATGAGTAGCCCAAAACCCGTTCCTTGCTCGCCCTTAGTGCCTAAAGTTGTCTTAGGAATACAATCTTTAACAAGGTTTTTGTGCCAGCTAGTTGTCATTCCCACACCAAAATCTTGTACGCCTATTTCAATACCCTCAGGTCCTTTCATGCTTGATAATATGACATTTTGATTCTTTGTACTGAATTTTATGGCGTTTGAAATCAAATTACGTAATACCACTTTAAACATATTTTCATCAATAAATAGGGTAGGGATTTCAATTTCAAATAATAACTTTACGTCCTTTTCTTTTGCTGGGCGTTGAAATTGCTTAGCCATAGTATTAAATATTTCTTCAATATCGCAGTGCTTTTTATTGAGTTTAATTCCCTCTAGCTGATTATATGACCAGTCTAATAAGGCGCTTACCATGGCAATCCTCTCATCCAACTCATTTTTGAGACTTTGTGAAATCACTTTTAGTTCACTGTCCTCTATTTGGTTTTCAAGTAAATTAACCAGTAAAGAAATATTATGCAGCGGTCCTCTAACGTCATGTGTAAGCAAAGAAAACAGCTTGTTTTTAAGAGAATTGACAGATTCAAGTTCGCGATTTTTACTCTCTACATCTTGCTTTGCAATTTGTAGATCTTTCGTCTGCTTGTCTACTTCTAGAGCAAGCATTTTATTAGTTTCTACCTGCGTCTTCATGTTAGACTTTTCTATAAACTTAAACTTATAACTAATAAGAATAGAAAATAAAATAAGTTGGAGTGTAATAAGTAATGACGTAATGAATACGATAAACTCCCTATCAACATTATAGTTTTCCTTTAAAAACCATGCAGTTATATAGATGACTGAGGAGAGCAGCATTGGGGAATACGCATACAAATAGTATTTATTAAAACGCTCTTCATTAAATAAGCGAATCCCAGAGAAAATATTCAAAAGTACAGATAGCAAAGCAGTAATCGCTGCAGACATTACTAGCGAACTATGTAACCAAGGAATATGGAGCGTTAGAATATTGAGAACAAAAAGAATTGGGATTATAACTGTGCTATATTTTAAAAAAGTATAACTACGTGATATTTTAGGGTGATTGCCGCGATGAATATTTAAATAATTGGTTGTAAACAATAAAAATCCAAAGGTGGTAGTCATTGCAGAGATAAGCGATCCATTTTTTTGAATTACCTCGGGAAGAAATCCGTCTGGAAAAAGTGACCAACTCCAATGCAGTGTAAGTCCAAAAAGAATGATACAATAGTGACACAGAATTTTGTGCCTTAAAATTAAATAAGAAACAAAGTGATAAACTCCGAAAACACCAAAGATGGCGGTAAATGAGGATACTATTAAAAAATTAATATCAAAACTATTCATATGGGGCGGTGGTTAGTTAAGAATATAATACAAGTACAATAATTAAGAATACTTGATTTTCATCTACATTCTTAATTACGTTTCTAAGGCTCAAAACTTATATAAAATGTAATTACAATTAGGGGTTATAATAACTTAAATATGAAGTAGTTGTCTCTGTAATATAGTAAAAAAATCAATTCCTTTGAAAATTGCATACTTAAAATTTACAGTAAACAATTCTGAATTACAGAAAATTTTGTTGGTGAATTCTAAAAAATATGCCGATTCTTTATAACGTATATTTCTCTAAACAATACAAAAACAGCTTACATCTAATTACTGAATATGAGCCATAAGCATCTGAAATTAAAGAAGTAACAATTATTAATTATTATATGCAGTTTATCGTAATAATGTCTTTTCCAGTGACTTTTAAATTATTCTTTGCTATCTTACTAATGCCCCAAAAGTTATTTAAGTTGAAAAACAAGCTACTTTTAGTCCTACTTGTATACTGCTATTGCGTGCCTATTTTATCTCAAAATAGCGCTAGTGGCGATATAGATAGCGTGAGTATTTTAATTTCCTTTTCTAAGGAGGAAAACATAAACGGGAATTATAAGGATGGATTAAAATTTGCAACATCAGCCGTGCAATATGCAAATAAAGGTAAGGATAAAACCTTACAAGCAAAGGCTCATGTGAGTCTGGCAAATACCTATCAAGCTATAAAAGATTTCGCTTCCGCGAAAAAGTACTATAACCTCGCACTCGGCAAAAAAACAGATGATTACTTCGTAAACGTAGCTTCACTCAACGGTCTCGGTAATATATACTCAATGGATATAACCACGGCAGACGAGGCTGCTGCGTATTTTGAAAAGTCTATCGTATACACACTAGAGGCGGGCAAAAATGAACATTCCTTTTATACCTATTACAATATAGCGGGAATGTATCTTAATTTTAAAGATCCAGATAAGGCATATCCTTACATTCTACAAGCCGATACGTTGTTGCCTCTCATTGAGAAAGAAGACCCAATCTACGGGCTTTTACAGCAGTTGAACTTTGCTATTTATCACAACCAAAAAGAAGATCATAGACTCGCGCTCACCTTTATTGATAACGCACTAGAGATAGGAGAGGAGCATAGCCTCACCAGAGAACTCATAGATATTTATGATTTTAAAAGTGAGATACATCAAGAGCTAGGAGAATATGATGCGGCTCTGGAAAGCCTTAGAAAACACTTCTATTATAAAGACTTAGATTTTAATGAGGTCAAAAATCTACAAATAGAACAAGTTGAAGCAGATTTTAAAGTAAAAGAGTTCCAACAAAAAGCCGAATCGTCTCAATTAAAATCTAACGCTATCTTTATAGGAGGTATTAGTGCGCTGCTATTTTTAAGTACCGCCTTTTTAATCTTTTATAATCACAAAAGGCGGTTGTCATTCTTAGCACTTGAAAAAAATAATAAAGCCCTATTACAAGCAAAAAATGAAGCAGAACACGCCCACAAATTAAAATCTGAGCTATTAGTTAACATTAGTCATGACTTGAGAACACCCTTATATGGAGTGGTAGGTATAACGGAGATGCTTATAGAAAATCCTTCCATTATTAAGACAAATAAAGGTCTTTTAAATGCTTTAAAATTCTCTGGAGATCATTTAAAATCGGTGGTAAATAACATATTGAAGATTAATGAGGTAGAGTCTAACAACATTACGATTAAGCGTACGAAGGTTCATTTACATAACCTCTTAGAGAATATTATCACCTCCTTACATTATCTAGCAAACCAGCAAAAAACGGAACTAAAACTAGCTATTGCAGATGAGATTTCCAGCTACTACATCTTAGATGAAACTAATCTTACAGAGGTTCTTTTAAAACTCATTGATAATGCGCTAAAAAACACAACAAATGGTACTGTAACGCTCAGTGTAAATTTAGCTGAAAGAGAAAAAGGCAAGGATCACATCACTTTTAAAGTCTCAGACACAGGAACAGGCATTTCTAAAGAAAATCTAGCAGTCATTTTTGATAGTTTTAAACAAGCTAATACAGAAGAAAACACCTCATACGGCATTGGTCTTGGACTGCCTATCGTTAAGTCCTTAATGAAGGTTATGGGGAGTAAATTATCTGTAAAAAGCGATGTAGGTGTGGGGTCAGAATTCTCGTTTATATTGGCATGCGAAGTTGCAGATAAGCTTGATGAGCAACCGATGGTTTCTGAAACTAAAAGCCTACACATACTAGTCGTTGAGGACAATAAAATCAACCAACTAGTAACTCAAAAACTAATAAGCACGCTAGGTCACAAGTGTACCGTTGCTGTAAATGGAGAAGAAGCTATAAAAGAATATCGCAACACCCATTTTGATCTCATCTTAATGGATCTCAATATGCCCGTGATGAATGGATTTGAAGCCTCAGAAGTTATTTCAGCAGAAAACAAGCATATTCCCATCATAGCATTAACAGCACTAGAAATAAGCGAGGTAAAAGAGCGATGTCACAATGTGGGCATACGTGATATTATCAATAAGCCTATAAACAAAGAAGCGCTTGAGGATATCATACAGGAGAATGTACATTGTACAGATACCATCTAGACTTTAAACAATGTACAACCTCCCGCATAAAGTTCACATTTCCTCTTTGTTAAGCAATCAACATCTATTCTAAGGTAAATAAAACTGCAAGTGAGCACTAATATGCCTTAGACTTTTATGTGGGTAGTTAATCGCTTTTGGGGTGGGTAGATTACAGGAAGGGAATCGCTGGGTAATAGATTGCTGTGGTTTTTAGGGGATGTGCTTGACTTTTTAAAAAATATTATGTTATTGCGGGTTTTAGTAATTGTATTTCAAATCAATAGGTTACTTTTAAATTGTTAATGAACATTTTTTAGAGTGTCGGCTGAATTAGGGTGGAGGTGGAAGGAAGGTGTGTGGAGTGAGTTATATTAATAAGTCTTATAAAGCAAAGAACTGTGGCAATTAATGATTAGATAAAATTATATTTAATTTAGAAATAAGAATTAAAAAAACATCACTTGAAGAAAAGAACAAAAGAAGTCCCTTATGGCATCAAAATCGCTCGAAACAAATATTCTTTTATTACTTCTGAAAAGAAAGAGAGAAAAAAAGCTTACCACGATATTAAAGAGGGTTTAAATTTCTCCGAGTTATGTGAGTCAGTAGATTATCTAGATAAAAATTTAAATAAGAGATGGCAACAACTGTTGTGGGGTGTTCCATTGCCCAAAGATTATTCTGAATTAGGCGATTTAAAAGAGTTGCCCTATTTAGGGCATAACATAAATGCGGAATTAAATTTTTTACTAGTAGGAATTAGAAAATATAAGTTAGAAATAAAACTCTTCCTTAATTATAAAGAAGAATTTGAAAAATACCTGCTAACCAATCGTTATGAAGAAGCTGAATTAATTTTAGATAAAATCGAACATGAAGTATGCTATTCGCTGTGGACTTTAGAAAATAGATTTTTGCTTAAAGAAATGTCAGGTAGAGCGCCTGAAAATAAAGAGTTTTTAAATAATTTTAATCAAGTAAACAAATCTGATTCAATAACTACATCATTAGCTCATTATTTAAGTTTAAGAGCAGAACAATCACTTTCTATAAATAGATATACTAATGATTTAGAAAATGCACTATTTAACATTCCTGATGGAAAAACAAAGCAATATTTCCAGAATTACTATAGATTTAGACTTACCTTTTTAAATCATACAGATTTCAAAGATTATGCTGAAATTCTATCATTAGATTTTAATCACAGTATCATAGATCGATATCTACATTTAGTAAAAGTTTTCTCAAATCTTTTAGTTGTTTCAACATACTTAGAGGATGAAGATTTGAAATCTAAAAAGATTTTAATTAAAGAGTATATATTAAATAGAGTCAATTACTTATTAAGAAAAGTAAATGATCCCGTACTTTTTAAGTTAAAGGTTTTAGCTGGAGAGAAAATATTTCCCGCTTTCAATGTTTCAAAAAGTCAGAAAGAAATTAGAATTATAGACAAATATACCATTGGTTTATACAATGAGGTTGAAAATGATTTGAAAAGTTTGTTATTAGAAAGACCAGCCCAATTTGATCTATACCTATTGTACATTAAATCTCTTATATATCAAAAGAAATATTTTATACCTATTGGTCAAAAAAACAGTGTACAAAATCAAATACTTTTTAATCTTCATAGAATAATTTCGGTAGATGGAAATCCAGAACAAGCAGGATTTAATCTTTTAAGAATAGCTAATAATTTAACTAGTTGTAGTTTAAGTTATGGAATTACTGATTTTGTTTTTTATCAAAAAAGTGGTAAAAGTGAGAGAAAAATGCTCGCGACAATTTCCTACAATTTTGCAAATCCTATTATTTACAATGTATTTGATAGTGATAATGAGAGACTGGAATTTTTAAATCTCTTAGAAGATAAATTTCCTAATTCAATTACAATTAAATTTTTCAAAGAAAAGATAAAAGGAATAGATGAATTATTCAAATTTAAAAAGCATCTGCCGAAAGCAAAATTTAAAGCTGAGTATGCTAAAAAACTTCAAGAAAACGGAGATTTTTTGAATGCAATTAAAGAGTGGGAATATTTACGAAATAATTATCAAGACACGGTTCCAATTTTGGAAACAACTGTAATAAATCTATTTTACTGTTATCAAAAATTAAATAGAATAGGTGATTGTGTAAGCCTTTATGTAAATAGCTTTTTTTATAACAATTATATTGTTGAAAAGATAGATGTTAGTGAGGTATTGAAAATTATACGTTTATCGAAATTTAGAAATATAGAAAAAACTATTGATCTTCCAATATTCTACACAATAGTGGATGCCGATGAGATCGAAACGCATATTGCATTTGAAAGATTTAATATTCAAAATGGTGTTGAATTACCATCAAATTTATTAGAAAAATCAATAAGTTTTGAATCTGAAAAATTCATATACTTCCTTGAAAATTCTTGTAAAGGAAAAATTTTGATGCATTCACCTTTTATTGACAATTCAAAACATAGACTCGAAGAAAGATTAAAACTATTAAGTTACTTAAGAAATATCTCTGCTGATAATATTAATATTTTAGATGAAATTAAAAGTATTGAAAATATTTTAATTATTCAACAAGGTCTAATTGATTTAGATGAAAGTAAGATTTATGTAAATGAGGAAGGAATTATCAATAACGAGCTTCAAGATTTTGAAGCTGTTTACGAACGGTTCGAAATTATTTCAGGAATTACGGGTGATAATAAAAAATTCTTATGGCTTGAAGGCGGCAAGTTAACAACCTTTGTTACAAACGAAAATACTGAGTATGAAAAAGTAGAGTATTCAAACAATCCTATGTTTGAAATATATTACGAACTTTTTGAAGCTGTCAAAGATAAATTTTTAAATAGCCAGTTTGGTATTGTCGCATATTTGAGTACACGTATAAGGCACGGGGTTTTAGTTGGAGAATTAAGACCAATATTTGAAACACATAATCTTATTACTCTTAAGCAAGGTAACAGTTCTACATATAGACGAAATATTCATTGGGATTATATCTATGATAGTTTTCATTCAGATGAAAAAGAACAAATACAATTTTTACTTAGTGATTTCTCTAGTAAGGTTGATGGATTAATTTTTGATATGATAAAAAAATATCTTCAAGTATACAAACACGGTATAAATGAGGAAGGGTGGTTTAATTATGATTTTGATAATACAGATCTTTGGTTACATTCTATAGATGCTCTTAATTGTAAGAATTTTGAAGATTTTGCTAGTAAGATATTTAAAATTTTATGGGTTAGGACTGATGAGAATTTGGAGTTGATACGGGGTAAAATTGAAAATGAAATTTTGGAAAAATTTAATGACTACTTTAATGAAATAGAAATTAAAATTACTGACCAATTTGGAAGTGCAAAATGTCAACAATTAATAAAATCAATTAAAAATTGCTCAACAGAAGTACAAACTGTGATGAATAAAATAAGCAGGTGGTTTAAGCGGAGTGAGATTAAAGCCACAAACTTTATGTTAAGCGATTTAATTACGTTAGTTTCTGATCATATAAATAGAAGTAGTCTCAAAACAACTTTAATAATAAGTGAAGAGATTTTATTTAACCCTAAAATAAAAGGTGAATTTAAGACCCATTTAGCTGACTTACTTAGAATTTTCTTAGAAAATATTCTTAAACATTCGGATGATTCTCACTATAATATCAAATGTAAAATAAAGTCTCAATCACTCGAAAATGGATTGGTTATAACAGTTGAAAATGAAATAACAAATGCAGATTCAATAGAAGCTCTAAAAGCCGTTTGGAGTAATAATAGAATGGATGTTACTAAATTAATAAGTGAGGGGAAATCTGGTTACCATAAAGCATATAAGATATTAACTTCAGATCTTAAATCTGACCGAAAGAAATGCTTAAGTACTAAAATTTCTGAAGATGAAGTTTGGTTTGAAGTATCAGTAAATATTAATCTTAATGAGGTAGGAGTATGAAAATATTATTTATAGAAGATCACCCACGTAAGCAAGCTCAAATAATAAATTACATTAAGTCCAAATTTCAAAAAGCAGAAATAATTACCCGTAATTCTTATAATAGTGGGCTAAAGGAATTAATCTTCAAAAGTGAAGATTATAATATATTATTACTAGATATAAGTATGCCCAACTATGACATATCATCAGAAGACAATGGAGGTGATTGGATGCCATTAGCAGGAAAAAAAATATTAAAACAAATGTACTTACGTGACATTTCCACTAAAGCTATTGTAGTTACAATGCACGGTAGTTTCGATGATGGAACCAGAATTACTGAATTAGACAATCAATTGAAAGATGAATTTTCAGATAACTATGCTGGTTATGTTTACTACACACAAATAAATGAAGAATGGCAGGATAAATTGTTCGTGCTTTTAAACTCTATACGGAATGATTAAAATTTTAATAGTTGATGATAATCAATATAAACTTGATAAAATATTAAACTCTATAATTACTAGTCATCCCATTAATAAAAGTTCTATTGATTGTGCAAATTGTAAAAAGAATGCATCAAAATATTTATATAAGGAGAGGTATGACTTAATGATTTTAGATCTCGTTTTACCCGTAGAAGAAGATGGAGAAAGTTTAGCTAAAGTTGGTTTAGGTTTTTTAGATGAAATTTTGATTAATCCATCAATAAAACCACCAATTCATATAGTAGGAATGTCAGGTTTTAAAGATGAAATTACAGAGGCTCATAATCACTTTTCTTCTAAATTATGGAATTTAATAGAATATAAAGAAGATTCAACAATATGGTCTGATAAACTAGATTCGATTATTTACCATTTATTAAAAATAAGAAATCAATATGTTAATAATTTAATTGAAGAGCAATATAATATAGTCAATAAGCATATATCTAATAATGGATTACCAAACACATCCTCAGGTATTACATTAAAAAGTTTAATATATAAAATAGAAGATATAATAGAAAAAAGTCTTCCTGTACCATCATATTTCTCTAACGGTAATAAAGCTAAAAATATTAATTCTAATAATATTACAGTTTCAAGCGAATATGATTTTCAAAATCTAATACATATGGTTTTGAGACCCTGGTTTCCAAGCCTAGAACCTGAAAATGCAACAATAGTGTTTGATGGAAATACTAAAAATGCTGATTTTTCAATTAAAGGGAATAGAATAATAATAGAAGTGAAGTATATTGATTCCACTGGAAAAAAGAATGATACATTAAAAACATTAGAGGGTTTAAAAAATTTTTATTTGGAAAATGCAAATGTCAAAGCTGTTATATTTATTATTTTATATGAATCATCCGTTAATCTAGACAAATTCAAAATCGAATCTAAGTTTGGAGACATGGAATCTGATCCATATGTTTCAGTAAAATTGATTGAGAATATTTTGATAGCCAATTAAATTTTCGATTTCAGAAACTTTGATTAAACAATAGGGGAATTGAGCGTTAAGCTCTTTAGAGATTTAGGCTAAAATGATTTAAATTATTACGGATTTTATCAAGGAAAAATGAAAGGAGCTTAAATCAATAGAACTAGGCTAATTCTATTTTACATAATATTAAAGCTATCAACAAAAAATATCAAACACAAGAACCAAACGAGTAAGAGTAAAGAAATTTAGGTCGCTGGTGTGTTTTATTAATGTTTTACTCTTATGGAACACCTCGCAAGAATCACTCAAACAAAATCATCCCGTATATTTTCCTATATAAGCGAATTATAATCAAAAGAAAAAATAAAGCATTTTACAGCTGTAAGTATTGATCAGTCTGAAAAAGAGCATAAACATAGTTACTCACAAGGTTTTAGTTATTGGATTTCGTGATTATTCTAAAGTCAACTATAGCAGTAAGTCCGAAAAAGAGTTTTGACATAATTACTATCGATATAAAACACCTGTGGTGGTTTATATCTGTAACTATGTCAAATAGCGCTGAAAAGCGCGCTATCCACTCTTTTTCTAGATATATCAATTTGTACTATAATTTACATTATGTCAAATAGAATATTTAATTACACAACACAATAGTTCTTTACTTCACTTGTATACCCTCTTTAAATTAAAATCGCTCTAATTTTCATTAGAGCGATTCATTTCACTTTGAGTTATTAAGTTATACGTGCTGCATGTTATTTTCGCGAAAGCGTACCACTCATTATAACTAATCTATAGTTTCTGTAATACCGCAAGTTTTTTCTTTACCGTAGATACGAGTTCATTTGTAGGATGTTGTATTATAAGCTTTGTATAATTTGCAATTGCTTTATCAGTTTGTTGCATTTCTTCTTGTGCGCTTGCTAGACTGTATAATGCTCCTGTAGACGCTGGATACATTTCGGCCACCAGTTCTAGAATAAACAATCCGCCTTCTTTATTACCACCTGAAAATAGTCTGTAGCCAGCTGTACCAAATTCATCTTCAAAATCATAGTATTTATATCTTGGATCTTTTGCCACTTGTATACCTACAGATTTTACCTCTGCAAATTTACCTGCGGTAAATAACTCCGTGAGATAATCCATCGGGTTTAAAATAGCTCCGGTCTCGTTATAATTGAGCGCTACGTCAAGTACAGGATCTTGATTTGTAAAATACTCCTCAGATGTCATCGCTACAGCTAGATGTGGTATGGTCCAGTCTTTATTATCCCATTGAGATCTATCTTGCCACCAGGCAAATGAGAGATATGCGTTGAGTCCTGAGTTAGGTAAAGTAACGCGTTTAGTATCTCCATAAAAGTTTATATTTTCGGCAGTGGGCTCTCCTACTATAATCGCCTCTGTGTACTGCTCTATCTCATTTGTAAGATTTTGACAAGCAGAAAAGGTGTTACGACCTATGATATAAAAAAAATTACCACGGCTATTTATCTCAGGTCTTGCCATAAGTCCTTTTATGAGGGGTTTGTTGTTATAATTATTTCCACCACCATTGAGACGCACGTCATACACAAGCTTCTGTACGTCTGTCTTATCTATAAACTCAAAAAGACGTTTATAAAAATCGTGTAGCGTTTCTTCATCATCGTGGAAAACGGAGCTCTGACGCACATACAAGGTTTTTGTACCTGGTATCATTTCAAAATAATACAGCTTGTCGTTAAGATGTTTTAAATAAAAGGGAGTCACATCTTGCGCTCTACCACTCTCCCACTGCTCACTAGGGATTGTAAAGCCATAATCTCTTGATAACTCTTCAAGCGGTATCGCATTAAGGGTATGGTTAAATTGTTTTCCATCCTTTTCTAATGTGAGTGTTACTGCCGTGCTGTATCTAGGTATTACTCCTTGAGCGTGCAATACTGCAGGCACGGTGAGAAAACGCATCCCGTATGCTTTTAGATATGATTCATTTTCTACTGGTACAACGGCACGTACTTTTTCTATGGCTTGTAATACTGGTACAGTTCCTATTTTGAGAACTTTGGCGCCTATAATGGCTGCGTTTTCTTTAGTTGCCCCTTCTAGAAATACACCGTCTTCAAAATGATATAAATTTACAGGCAGCACTCCTTGTGATGCAACCGTACTAAAAGGTACTTGCGTGTGACCATACTCAAAGAGTGACACCATACGACTTAACCCTACTTTTACCTCGTGCTCTTGCATCGTAGGGATTTTATTATAAAATGCATCTGCGGCCGCATTCCATTTTTCGGCAGTGACTTTTTTAAATAAGAAGGGGTATTCCTTATGTACGGTTTCTTTTAGATAAGTTAGATCTTCTTGCCACTGTGCAGCGGTTAGAGGCTTCTGAGCAAAAGCGCTAGCACTACATAGTAGTACTAAGAGTGTAAGGCTAAGTTGTTTAATGATGGTCATTGGTTCGTTTTTTGATTTATATAAGAGACCACAAATAACACACAATGTTACACCACCGCCACATGATATGCCCTGAACAGTCACAATTCACTCCCGAATTGTAATTCATTCATTACAAACTATTTTTACAGGTTTAAAAATTCATTTTTACGCTTTCGCGAAAGCGTTATAAAACATTATTCTGCATCTAAATCCATAAATCCATCATAGCGAATGCTTGAACGTTGGACGCTGTTTACAGAAATCTGCACCTTCTTGGTATTAAAAAATTCTATGAACACCTCATAGGTTTCAGCATCTTGAGATATAGAAAATTTCATTTCTGTGCGATCTGTTTTCTTGTCTTTAGTAATTTCAAAGGATTTAGGAATTCCAGAAAATTCCACACCATTTGATGAGTTGTAACCACCGCCCATCCTGCGCTCGCCATAATACGGTAAATAAGCGCTCACGCTATCGTTATGTATTTTGAGAAAGTTACCGTTACCCAGTAAATTGATGCGGCTACCGCTGTTACCAGACCCTAGCCCATTATTTACTGCTAGTTGGTTGAGCACATTACTTGCCAGCGGGTATGCCCAGGTTGCTGTAATATCAATCTTGCGATTGTCTATTAATTCTTGCACACGGTTTGCTGTTGCCAGCTCTTGCTGCGTCATGGGTTGCTTAGTTTTACACGCGATTGCGAGTATAAGAAACGGGATGATGATGATGTATTTTTTCATAAGATGCAGTTTTATTAAATAGGTAGCAAAAACTATTCCTTTGTGGGGTGTTAACACGGTGTTAGATTTTACATAAAACGACCATCGCTCGTAAGGCATTCTTGTACTTTTGCCGAATGCAAAAAACGAAAGGATCGCAAATAGAATTTATCTCACTTATGGCGGCTTTAATGTCTGTCACCGCACTATCTATTGATGCCCTACTTCCAGCACTTGATATTATAGGTTTTGCGATACAAACCAAAACTCCCGCCGATAATCAGTTACTTATAAGCATGATTTTCTTAGGTTTAGGCCTGGGACCACTCGTCTTTGGACCACTAGCCGATGCTAAAGGTAGAAAATCTTCTGTTTACTTTGGGTTTACCGTCTTTATAATCGCTTCATTTATATGTATGTACACACGTAGTTTTGAAGTAATGATATTAGGCAGGATATTACAGGGTATCGGACTTTCGGCGCCGCGTACTATTTGTGTTGCTATTATAAGAGACCTTTATGAAGGCGATTATATGGCGCGTATCATGTCTTTTGTCACGGTAGTTTTTTTACTTGTTCCTATAATCGCTCCCGCTATGGGTAAGGTGATTCTAGATATCTGGAATTGGCAAGCGATTTTCTTAGTGCAGGTAATAATAAGCCTCTTTGTAATGCTATGGTTCTGGAGGCGTCAAGAGGAGACACTCAAACCAGCAAACAGAATTCCTTTCTCTATAGAGCGCATAACGAGAGGTTTCCGCGAGACTATAAAATATAAGCGCACCATGGGATTCACGATTATACAAGGCTTTATTGTTGGTTCGTTTATTGTGTACATAAGTGCTAGTCAGCAAATTTTCCAAAATCAATATGGTCTCGTAGATGAGTTTCCTTACATTTTTGCCGGTCTTGCCTCAGCTATAGGTGCTGCTATCTTGCTCAATGCTAACTTTGTCGTGCGTTTTGGGATGGAAAAAATAGTCACCGGTGCCCTCATAGGCTTCTTTGTCGTGTCCATATTATATGTGATTTTATTTAATAATGTGTTGCATCCTTCGGTGTATGTACTTATAGGGTTCTTTGCGATGCAGTTTTTCTGTATAGGTTTTATGTTTGGTAATCTTAGAGCGCTAGCGATGGAGCCTGTAGGTCACATTGCTGGTATAGGAGCGGCAATTACGGGACTTATTTCTACACTTATGGCAGTTCCCATCAGTACATTTATAGGTCGTTTTATTGAGGAGACCACGCTCCCACTCTTCATTGGTTTTTCTTCGTGTGCCGCAATATCACTCTGTATTCTGTTCTGGATAAAGAAAAAGGCTCCAAGAACGGTTGTCTTGAAGCCTTAATATCATTGTAGTGGTTTTTAGTACGCTTTCGCGAAAGCGTAACTCCATAATTACTCTTTCCACACCGCAGCTGCCTCTTCTCCAAGAAACTGTTGCATGTTAAACTCTTGATCACGTGCCTTAATATCTCTAGCGTAAAACATATCGCTATAGATAAAGCCAGCATCTTTTGCCATGGCAGCAGAAGCTCCGTAATAAATATGCTGAAATCGAGCCCATCTCGCTGCGCCTAAACACATCATGCAAGGCACACAACTCGTATATAAATCACAATCTGAAAGATCTTTTGTACCCAGTGTTTTACAAGCTAGTTGAATACAACGTAACTCTGCATGCTGCGTAGGATCTTGCGCACCTCCCACAAGATTATGACAAGCCGCAATGACTTGCCCAGAACGAACAATGACGGCGCCAAAAGCGCCGCCACCGTCTGTATCTTTACCTTCTCGAGCTAGCGCAATGGCTTGCTTCATAAAAGATGACTGATAACTCATATTATTCAGTTTCTGCTAGTAAAATAGACTTAGCATTTACAAATTCTTTAATCCCGAATCCTCCGTGCTCTCTACCGTATCCAGAGTCTTTTACTCCTCCAAAAGGCATCATAGGCTGTGCAAGTCCGTACGAATTAATGAATATCATTCCTGTATCAAAGTGCTCTTGTGCTAGCTTTACTGCTCCTTCTTCATCCTTAGAGAAAATTCCTCCTCCTAGTCCAAAACGGCTATCATTTGCTATGCGCATTGCATCTTCATTATCTTTTGCTTTAATTAAAGAAGCTACTGGGCCGAAGAGTTCGTCATCATAAGCTGGTTGTCCAGGCTGTACGTTACTTAGTACTGTAGATGGGTAGTAATATCCGCTACCATCTGGTATTTCTCCTCCAGTTTCAATTTTTGCTCCCTTTTCTACACTTTCTTTTACTTGGTCGCTTAGCAACTCCTGTAAATCTTTACGAGCAATTGGTCCTAGTTGTGTTCCCTCTTTATTAGGATCTCCCATAACCACATCTTTCATTCCTTGTACGAAGCCTTCCTTAAATGCATCATACACTTTATCTACTACGATAAAACGTTTTGCAGCAATACAAGTCTCACCATTATTTATGATTCTACCTTGTACACAAGCTTTTACAGCTTCTTCTACATCTGCATCATCAAGTACGATGTATGCATCGTTACTTCCCAGCTCTAATACTGTTTTCTTAATAGATGCTCCTGCAGTTTTTGCTATGATTTTTCCTCCAGCAGAACTTCCTGTAAATGTCACTCCGCGTACTTTATCATTGCTTATCACCTTATCAGACTGTGCGTGATCTATCACAAGTACTTTAAAAAGTCCTTCTGGTACGCCAGCTTTGAGTAAAAGCTCTTCTATTAATAATGCGCTTCCCGTTACATTCTGCGCGTGCTTTAATAAAATCCCGTTACCCGCTAGTAAGTTTGCAATGGCTACTCTAAGTGGTTGGTATGTTGGGAAATTCCACGGCTGGATGCTGTAAATAACACCTTCTGGAGAAAAGTTGATAATTCCTTTTCCACCATCTAGTAGCGTTCTTTCTATAGGTTCTAATTCTTTTACTCCGTTTTCGGCAGTGTATTCTGTGATAGCAATACAAAGGTCAATCTCACTTTTTCCTTGCTCAATGGTTTTACCCATCTCATCGGTCATTAGTTGTACAAGTTGATCTTTATAATTTTTAAGTTGCTCTCCTATATTCTTTATTACAGTGGCTCTATCGTCAAGCGATTGCATTTTCCAGTCATTAAAAGCGTCATGACAGTTGTCTATCGCTTCTGTAACCTGATCATCTGTAAAATATGTATACTCCTTAATTGATTGTTCGGTATGAGGATTTATGGTTCTAAAACCTCCTTTTATTTCTCTTTCCATTGGTAATGTTTTTTTTGTTGTTGTAAAATTACGGGGAGACTACATGCTGAGAATGCACTTTAATAGTATTTAAGAGTTGTCTTTAGAGAAGTTTAACGAGTAAGGTATCATCTCTATAATAGGAAAAAGCCACTACCTTATATGTGGTAGTGGCTCTTTATCAAGGGGTTTATCTTAAAAAAACTTACAAGTATTATATAAGTCTTACTCATTATCTAAAGTAACGTCTCCGTTACCTTTAATATCAAATTCTTCTTTTGGGATGGTACGATTAAAGTTTGAAGATCTTCTGTGTGCATCTTGAAAGTCTGCGTGCTTTTTGTTTTGTGTAGTATTCATAGCTTTATGTTTTTTTTGATAAAGGTATTTTAAAGCATCATAGCTAGTTGTTAATCAAAATGCTAATTCAGAGTTATTTAACGTTTTGCACGTATATACAAGCATATACATTTTTAAAAAAAAATCCCACTAAAGATATTAGGGATAGAAAATATCAAGGTGATTTTCTACAAGGTGACTATACTCTTAAATTAATATATAAACCTCATTTTCAAATACTTAACTAAGTATAATGATTTAAAATTTTCGCGAAAGCGGTACTACTACCCTACTTGGTGTAAGGTGCTTTTCAGACTTTGGCACGCTACTTGTAATTATCTAATCGTGAACATCAATCCACACAATTAATTAAAAACGAACATTATGAAACATCTTGCATTATTATTTATAGGACTACTTACCTTCTCGGCAAGTACCTATGCAGCAGAAGAAGATACATCAATACGACGCGGTACCGTATATGACGGTAGCAAGTATATTTTTGTAGAAAACGGTATCGAATTTTCAGTATTTCCAGATGGAGAGTTTGATTTTTACATACCACAATATGTAGAAGGAGTAAGTCTTTCTGTAAACGCTGGTCCAGTGGGCATAAGCTTTAACACAGGTTTTGACTACGATCCATATGTACAGTATGATGAGTATGGAGCTGTGATTCAAGTAGAAGACACTCCGCTTTATTATGATAATTACGGACGCTTAGCACAAGCAGGTGACGTACGTATCAACTATAGAGACAACAGAATATCTCGTGTAGGAGGATTACAGATTTATTACAACAACCGCGGATTATTTTCTCACTATACAGGCTTCATCAACGTGTATAATAGAAACTATGTATTCCACCCGTATCACAATTACTATTACAGACCAGTTTTTAACAGATGTCTAGTATTTAATACACCATATAGAAGATATTACACACCAGTACGTTATAACTATGCATTCCATAGAAACAATTTTAGCAGAGGTTACAACCATGGGTATGCAAATGCTCGCCGTGACTTTAGACGTCCAGATAGAGGTCGTGTAGCTCACAATAATGGTAGACGTGATAATGTAGACCGTAATAACGCTCGCTTTACAAGAGCAAACACAGGACGCGTTGCAAGTCGTGCTAACACTACTACTACAAGAAGAAATAATACTTCTGCACGTAGAACATCTAGCGCAAATACATCAAGTAGAAATGGTCGTGTAGCACAATCTACTAGACGTAATGGTGCACAGAGAGGTACTGCTACTACAACGTCAAGAAGAAGTACAAACAAGCGTGCTGTAATCTCTAATCGTAATGAAACACAACGAGGAAGACCTCCAGTAGCTACTACACCTAGACAACGCCCTACGGCATCTTCTAGATCTGGAAATAGCGTACGTAAGAGTACTCCTAGAACTACAAGACCTACAACGCGTACTACAAACAGAAGTACTAAGTCTGTAGCAACAAATAGAGGATCACGTACACAGTCTAAAGCTGCACCTCGTACCTCACAAAAAAGAGCGGTATCTACTAAGAGTAGAAGCTCAAGTAAAGTAAACACTCAGCGATCTTCAACTCGTAAAACTGCACCACAGCGCACGAGCAGAAGCTCAAATAGCAAGTCAAGTAGAAGCACATCTACGAGATCTAGAAGAGGATAAGAATTAGATTTTTGGTTGGTTAGTTTGGTAGACCCTAGTTGCTATAAGCGCTAGGGTCTTCTTTTTTTTATAACTTAGCTACTGTTAACCATAAGTATCTAAATATGAGAATTTTAAACGTATTACTTGTTCTGGTAGTGCTTACTGCCAGTTGTAAAAAGAAAAAGAAATCTAACACCACTACTAGTCCACCCATTACTTCTACGAGCAACAGACCCAGTGATAGCGCTAGAGAAGCTGCCATCTTACAGCTCGTAAATGACTACCGAGACTCTCTTGGTATCAGGATCTTGAGAACCACTACCCTATCTCAAGCCCAAGCGCTTGATCATACTAATTATATGGTAGACAAGCGGCTTATGAGTCACGATAACTTCTTTAAGCGTAGTGATTACTTAAAGTACAAAGGCGCCACCGCTGTGAGTGAGAATGTAGGTAAAGGTTACCGCACGGCTCAAGGTGTTGTAAACGGCTGGCTCAATAGCCCCAAGCACAAAGCAGCTATAGAAAGTGATGCCACACATACCAGCATTGCGTCCATACAAGATGCAAACGGTATATGGTACGACACGCAGCTTTTTTTAGACTTTTGAGATAATTACGCTTTCGCGAAAATGTGAACACTCAATTTCAGTATCTTAGGAACTTCAAAAACCATAATAACCAATGATTAGATCCCTTACCATTACCGCTTGTATACTAGCGATGTTTTCTTGTCAAGAAGCAAAGAAAAAAGAAGTAGCACCACCAAAAGAAATGACGGAGGCCGAAGTACTAGCAAAAGCGAAAGAAATACACAGCAACGTGATGACGCTAGACACGCACTGCGATATAAACGTAGATAACTTTACAGACACCGTAAACTATACACAAAACCTAGCATCACAGGTAAACTTACCTAAAATGCAAGAAGGTGGTCTAGACGTGCCATGGTTTGTGGTGTATACAGGTCAAGGAGAACTCAACGAAGAAGGTTACAAAGCCGCTTATGAGAATGCAATGTCAAAGTTTGATGCCATTCATAAACTCTGCGAAGAGATTGCACCAGATCAAATCCAGCTAGCTACCACTTCTCAGGAAGCAAGAGATATCTGGAAATCTGGTAAAAAAGTAGCCATGATCGGTATAGAAAATGGATATCCAGTAGGAACAGACATTTCTAATGTAGAGAAGTTCTACAATCTAGGAGGTCGTTATATGTCACTAGCACATAATGGGCATAGCCAGCTAAGTGATAGTAACACCGGTGAAGCCGATGATGTATGGCTGCACAATGGACTAAGTGACTTAGGAAAGGAAGTTATTGCAGAGATGAATCGTGTAGGGATGATGATAGATGTATCACACCCTAGCAAGGAAGCCATGCGCCAGATGATTGAGCTAAGTGAGACACCTATTATAGCTTCTCACTCTTCTGCTAGAGCATTATGTAACCATAGTCGTAATCTTGATGACGAGCAATTGCAATGGATGCAAGATAATGGCGGTGTGGTACAAACAGTTGCTTTTAAAAGCTACTTAAACACAGAAAAAAATGACGCATACCAAGCTGAAGCAAATCAAGTAATAAAAAACATCGCAGATTCTCTAGGTGTTACATGGTTAGATCGCTCAGCAGCAAGAGCACTACCTGAAGCCGAAAGAAAAGCGTATTACGAGACCTATACAGACGTGTTACTTCCTGCACAGAAGAAGAAACTGGCAGAACGCACAGACCTTCCTCCTGCCGTAGATGTGACAGACTTTATAGATCACATAGACTACCTCGTAGAAAAGATAGGAATTGACCACGTAGGTATCTCATCAGACTTTGATGGTGGTGGCGGCGTTGAAGGCTGGAGCGATGCGTCAGAAACTATGAATGTAACTATAGAGCTTGTGCGCCGTGGTTATACACAAGAAGAAATCGAGCAACTATGGAGTGGTAATTTACTACGTGTTCTTGATGAAGTGCAAGCATATGCCGCAGAACAGAAAAGCTAATTTCTCATTATAGAAATTAATCATTTTCAAAAATAAAAGAGCCCAGAAGTTTATACTTCTGGGCTCTTTTTATAAATATACTATGGTAGTTTCTTGCAGAGATTACATATCTCGTTCTCTACATATCTGGTTAACTCTAAGCTTTAACTTACGCTCGTAATCTTCTTGTAACCAGTCTCTATAGTTTTTAGTGTTATTCATAATGCTGTATGAATATAAACGCACTCGATACGCGATATCATCTTTTAACTTACGTGCAAGGATTCTAGCATCAAAAACATCTTCACTATTTTCAATCACCATTTCTGCATGTTGCTCGATGGCATTTTCTAATGCTGTTTTTGCTTTAAGTCCTTCTTTAATTACACGTTTGTATTCCTTCTTGATATCAAAATAAACATTCTTAGTATTTGCAAATTCCTTACGTAAATCTGGAGGCATCACATAGGTGAAGTTGCGCTCTATCTCCTCATCTGCAATTAGATTTTCAAGATAGAAATCTGGGTATGCAAAAATCTCTTTCCAGTCTATTGGTGCTTCCCATAGTCCAAAACGTGCAGCGTTATTTCCTAAATCAAGTACCTTAAATGTAGTTTTACCTGGAGCAATACGTGATCCACGACCTATCATCTGGAAGTATAAGGTAAGTGACTTTGTTGCTCTGTTTAAGATAATAGTATCCACCGTAGGTTCATCAAAACCAGTAGTAAGAATACTTACAGAAGTAAGTATCGCATCTGGAGTATTTTTAAACCAGTCTAAGATTTCTGTTCGTTCCTTAGCACTATTAGTGTTATCAAGGTGACGTATGTCATACCCTGCCATTTTAAACGTCTCATAGACGTAGCGAGAGGTATTTATACCATTATTAAAGATAAGCGTCTTCTTCCCTTTAGATTGATCCTCATAAGCGCTCAATAGCTTTTGCTGCATGATGGTATCTGTATACAGAATGTCTGAAGACTTTACTGTATAATCGCCATTAATACCAAGCTTAAGCGAACTTAACCCTACATTATAGCTTATAGTTTTTGCTTTAGATAAGAACCCTCTTTTTATCAAAGCAGGTATACTCTCCCCTATTAACAGTTCGCTATAGTTGTCTTTCATAGGCAACTTAATATTGGAACTTAGTGGAGTTGCAGTTACGCCCAAAATAAAGGCCTTATCAAAGTAGCTGAAGAGTTTTCTAAAGGAGTTATAATGCGCCTCATCAATAATGACAAGACCTACATCGTCCATATTCATTTGCTCCTCTTGCAGTCTGTTAGTAAGCGTTTCTACCATCGCCACATAACACATGTAATCATCACCTTCTTCTAAGGTCTTAACGTCACTACTTATGATCATGTTAGGGACCATAAATTCTGTAAGCATTCTTGAGGTTTGATTAGAAAGCTCAATACGGTGCGTGAGGATTACTACTTTCTTATTTGCTCTTTTTATGTAGTTACGTACTATCTCAGAGAAAATAACAGTTTTTCCACCACCAGTAGGTAGTTGATACAACAAGTTATAGTCTTCCGATGTACGATCCATTACGCTAAAAACAGCCTCAAGATCCTTGAGTTGGTAATCGTATAATTCTTTTTCTGGAGTTTCTTTTTCTTGAATAGCGTCGCTCAAAAGTGTAGGTTTCTTCGGTTAAAAGTCAATCTTGCAAAACTAAGTGATTTTTATGCTTTCGCGAAAGCGTACTGCAAGAATTCTTGACACAATTTTAAAAATTATGCCTTATTTATTGAAAATGGACGAAAGAGGGTGTTTTTAAGATGGATCTGCTGCTTCGTCAAACAAATCTGCGTTAGGCCACTTACGTTCTTCTGCTAGTGAAACGATGCGTTCTATCCTCTCTCCTAGTTCTTCTAATAGATGATGATAAGTAATATACTGCACGAGTTCTTTAAAGGAATTGAGCATACTTTTATAAAACGCATCTGGAAGCCCTGGACTAGATTGCTCAAATGTTTGTGCAATCTCAATATTAAAAAGCATCACATCAGAAAGCAACAGCGGGTTGATTCCTAATGTTTTAAAGTGCTTGATATACTTTTGAGCAATAGAACGTCTTTTTCTAGGACGTTTGCGTCGTGTGGGGAAATACTCGTTGCTTATTTTAATTTTTGCTTCGTCTACGAGCTTATCTTCTTTAGGGTTAAAAACAAAGTCATAATAGGTCTTCACCTCAGGTATACGTTCATAAAGCTCCATAATTTGCTCTTGAAGCTCTGCATTGCTTAATGTAGAAATTTGCTTTTTTAACGCCCGTTTGCTCATTGCTAATTGATTACTTATTGCGAATTTATAATAAAAAATAGTCGTAAAAAGCGAATCAAAAACCTATTTTTGCAACTATACCAACTTCATATATAAATCATCATTTTACAATGAATACACTTCAAGATAGTAAAGCCGTAAACTTGATCAAAAAACTCATAGGAGATGTTGCTCAAAACGGAATTATAACAAATACAGTAGTTGAAGACCTTAAAACGCTTCGCCCTCATACTATTACAGAGCAACTTCCTTTATTAGCCAAAGCTACACGCCTTGCTGCTGAACATATAGAGGAAACAGGAACTTTTGCAATTCCTATCCCTGCAGATGATGACATTGAAGATGAAAATGAAGAAGTGATTGCAGCTGCAGATCCTGCGGAAAGCACTCCTGAAGAAAGTCTACACTACTTCTTTTGCTTGATAAGAGATGTAGATAAAAAAACAAATGAAGACGAATTACGTGAATACGTAAAGGCTTTAAGAGAGTACTAGTATACAATTACTCTTTATACATATCATAAAAAAGCCACTCGATTGAGTGGCTTTTTTTATAACATAATGTTGTAGTTCGAATTGTAATTGAGAAGTTTATTCAAATTTCTTCTCAATACTTTGCCCTATTGCTGAGCTTTTAAAAACGTATGTATATAACCACATTAGAGTAAAAGAAGGAATGATGTCTAAACCAGGTACAATCTCCTCTACAAAGGTAATAACACCTCCTACTTTTCCTGCAGCGCCTTTATACAATCTTGTCATGAGCCATGCAGATAATGGTGCCCATACTACGTCAGACATATCTCCTATAACCGGGAATACCCAACTTGAGGTAACAATCCCTAAGACGTCTATAAGAAGTCCAATTAATAAAAGCTTGTATTTATTTGTTTGATTATCCATAAGTATATTAAATATAATACTTTAAACTAATCAAATAACATTCCAAAATTATTAATCTAGACTAGATGAAATCAATTTGAGAAATTCGTTACGAGTTTCTTGCTTTTCAAACTGTCCTCTAAAACCTGAAGTGGTCGTTGTGGAGTTTTGCTTTTGTACACCTCTCATCATCATACACATGTGAGACGCCTCAATGACCACAGCAACACCCTTAGGTTTTAATGTCGAGTTGATGCATTCTAAAATATCATGTGTAAGCCTTTCTTGTACCTGAAGTCTTCTTGCAAACACGTCTACAATACGAGGTAGTTTACTTAGCCCTACGATATGACCATTAGGAATGTACGCAATATGAGCCTTACCGAAGAAAGGAAGCATATGATGCTCACACAATGAATAAAGCTCTATGTTCTTGACAATAACCATGTCATCATAATCTTCTTTAAACATCGCTCCTTTAAGTATAGCAGCTGGATCCATGTCATATCCAGAAGTAAGAAATTGCATTGCTTTTGCTGCTCTTTCTGGTGTTTTTACAATACCTTCTCTTGTGGTGTCTTCTCCTAAGTTTTTAATAATTGAGGTGAAATTATCTTTTATTTCGTCTGTAACTTCAATGTTATACTCTTCAAAACTTCTATATGGCATGGGAGATAATTATTTTTGTTTAATCAAAGATACTATTTATTAAACATTTTTATTTCTCTATTTAACTTTTTATTTAGAGTTTTCTTAGAATGACACGGTTAGATTTGTCAAGCCAATCAAACACATGCTATGCGCATTTTTCTATTTGGGATATTCTCCCTGTTTTTACTATTGCCCCATTTCCTTAAAGCTCAGCAAACTAAAACGCTTAATGCAGAGCGCATAAACACGCCACCTAAGATAGACGGTGTGCTCGATGATGCTGTATGGAAGTCTCTAGCTACTTATGATGGCTTTAACATGTTTGAACCTGGGAATGTAGGAACGATTGAAGAAGACCAGCGCACAGAAATTAAAATGGCTTATGATGATAAGGCAGTTTACATCGCAGCCTACTTATTTGATCCAGACCCAGAAAATATACCCAGTCAGTTCAGTCAGCGAGATCAAGTATTCTCACAAGCAGATCATTTTGTCGTTGCCTTAAATACTTATAATGATGGTATCAATGAAACTCGGTTTTATGTAACTAGCGCCGGAACGATAGGTGATCAACGTATTACACAGAACAACAGAGATTTTGGATTTAATGTAGTTTTTGAATGTAAAGTTTCTAGAGATGACAAAGGATGGTATGCAGAGTATCGCATTCCTTATAATGCACTGCGTTTTCCAGAAGTAGCAGTTCAAGATTGGAGTGTAAATTTCTATAGAAGGTTAGTAAAAAAGAATGAAACACATACATGGAATTTTATAGAACGTGGTGTTGGTAGAGACACGCAGTACAACGGTACAGTGACAGGTGTGCGCGACATTGATCCACCGGTAAGACTTACTTTTTTCCCTTTTGCACAAACCTCTACTAATTTCTTTGATGGAAATAATGAAACCAACTTTGCTGGTGGTCTAGACATAAAATATGGCCTTACCGATAGTTTTACTCTTGATGCCCAACTAATTCCAGATTTTGGGCAAGTAGCTTTTGATAATGTAGAGCTCAACTTAGGACCTTTTGAGCAAACTTTTGGAGAGAATAGAGCATTCTTTACAGAAGGAATAGATTTATTTAATAAGGGAAGAATTTTCTTCTCAAGACGTATAGGAGGAGCACCTTCTGCCAGCCCTGAACTATTAGATACAGAAGAGGTAATATCTTCACCCTCTACTGTAAAGCTTGTAAACTCTGTAAAGATCTCTGGACGTACCAAAGGCGGTCTGGGCGTAGGTTTCTTAAATTCAATAGGTCAAGAAACCTTTGCTACCATAGAGAATACAACAACGACAGAGGTAAATGGCGTTGAAGTAATTGAAAAAAGTAAACGCAACGAAGTGGTGGAACCACTCACAAATTACAATGTATTTGTACTGGACCAACAGTTTAATCAAAACTCTTCTGTATCGCTCATTAATACTAATGTAACAAGAAGTGGCAGTAAATTTAGAAATGCAAATGTTACTGGTGGTGTATTTGATATAGCAGATAAAGGGAATAACTTCAGAGCATCTGGACGTGCAATTTTTAGTAACGTAAGGGAAGCCGGAGAAACCACTAGCGGTTTTCTATCAGAATTTGACTTTAGAAAGATTAAAGGAAACTGGCGCTATCGTTTTGGTCATGACTTTGCAGATACTAAACTCAACATCAATGACCTAGGCGTAAACTTTAGAAATAACTTTAATAGCTTTGCTGTAGGTGGATCTTATGAGTTGATACAACCTAAGGGTAAATTTAATAGATATCGTTTTGATGTAACCGTAAGACATAGACGTCTATATGAGCCTAGTATTAAAACAAGAAACAGCATACGCTTTGATTCTTTTTTCTCAACCACAGAACGCCTAGCTTTTGGACTTGACTTGAGTGTCAACGGGAAGGACCAGGATTATTTTGAGCCAAGAGTAGAAGGAAGATTTGTCACCTTTGAGTCTAACCTAGGTAGTAGTGGATTTATCTCAACCGACTTTAGAAAGAAATTTGCTTTTGATTTAAGAGGTTCTGTGCGTTCATGGTTTGGAAATCAAGATCAATTTAATCACAGTATTAATTTCTCACCACGTTATAGATTTTCAGATAAATTGCTCGTTATTTTATCATCTAATTACTCTAGTAGAAAAGATAACTTTGGATGGGTTGATAATACAGATACAGAGGTATTTTTGGGCCTTAGAGACGTAAAATCTTTAGAAAACAGAGTTAATGTAAATTATAATTTTGACCCCTATAAGGCGCTCAACTTAAGTCTACGCAACTTCTGGGCAGTATCAGATCACAGTAGTAATGTGTATTATCTATTAAATACTGACGGGTCGAGATCTCAAATAGATAACTATGATACCACCGTACAGCGTGATCCTAATGCAAACTTTAATATCTGGAATCTGGATGTGAGTTATCGCTGGCGTTTTGCTCCAGGAAGCGAAGCGTCCCTACTCTATCGCCATCAGATTTCGAACTTCGATGAGCAATCCACTTTAGATTATGGACAGAGTCTTGGCAACTTATTTGATGAACCTCTTAACCATACGCTATCCCTTAGAGTTACTTATTTTATAGACTATAATAATGTCAAAGGCTTCTTTAAAAAGACCGCCTAGTACGTTGGTAAAAAGCAGGTATTATAGTACTTTCACAGTCAATATTGTATTATGGTAAAGGCAGAACATATATCAAAAACTTTTGGAAACTTACAAGTCCTTAAAGACGTTGCATTAGACGTAAAAAAGGGAGAAGTAGTTTCTATTGTAGGGCAAAGTGGTGCTGGTAAAACTACACTACTACAGATTCTAGGCACTCTAGACATGCCCGATAACAATGCCCAAACACAACTTACCATTAACGGAAAATCACTAACAGGGCTTAAATCTAAGCTACTAAGCGCTTTCCGTAATGAGCATATTGGCTTTATATTTCAGTTTCACCAACTACTTCCAGAGTTTACAGCTATGGAAAATGTGTGTATTCCTGCATTTATTGCCAAAAAAGATAAAGCACCCACAGAGGCCCGAGCAAAAGAGCTTCTTGACTTTTTAGGCCTATCCCATCGCTATAATCATAAACCTAACGAACTTTCTGGAGGTGAGCAACAGCGAGTAGCAGTTGCTAGAGCGCTTATCAATAATCCTGCGCTCATACTAGCAGATGAGCCTTCTGGTAATCTCGATACAGAAAGCGCAGATCATCTTCATAAGTTGTTCTTTAGGCTGCGAGATGAATTTAATCAAACGCTTATTATCGTTACTCACAATGAAGAGTTAGCAGATATGGCAGACCGTAAGCTTGTAATGAAAGATGGCGAATTTGTTACTAGTTAACCTTAGTACGCTTTCGCGAAAGCGCAACACACCCTACTGCACACATATACGAACACATGAATAAAAAGGATCTTAAAATCTTCTTGGACGAAAAAGCAATTCAATATGAGAATGGCGATTTTATTCCACACGATCCTATTCAAATCCCTCATCAATTTGAGCTAAAAGAAGATATCGAGATTGCCGCTTTCTTAACAGCTACTATTGCCTGGGGCAATCGCAAGAGTATCATAACGAATGCCACAAAAATGATGGATATCATGGGGAATGCTCCTTATGATTTTGTTATAAACTACGATTCAGAACAAGCGCACCTTTTTGACGGTTTTGTACATCGCACTTTTAATAGCGGAGATTTAGAGACATTCATAAGAGCATTACAGCACATTTATCTCAATCATGGTGGTCTTGAAAATGCTTTTAAGAAGGGAATCACAAGTGAAGGCCTTCAACCCGCTATTTCAAATTTTAAGAAATTATTTTTTGAGGTCGAACATTTGCCAAGAACACAAAAGCATGTGAGTGACCCACTCAAGAACTCTGCTGCAAAACGTATCAACATGTTTTTGAGATGGATGGTACGTGATGCAAATGCGGGAGTAGATTTTGGAATCTGGAAAACAATTTCTCCTAGTTTACTTTCATGCCCCTTAGATGTACATACCAGTAATGTAGCAAGGAAACTCAAGCTGCTTACAAGAAAGCAAAACGATGGAAAAACCTTATTAGAGCTTGATAAAGCCCTTAGAAAGATGGATCCTAAGGATCCTGTTAAATATGATTTTGCATTATTTGGATTAGGAGCGTTTGAAAAGTTTTAATTATTCTCTATACACCATAAGTATTATTTATATAGAATATGATCAGCTATATTTAAGAAAGACTATTTTTGATTAAAATTATACTGTGATAGCACCTCAAAAGCCCACTAACGAAAGTAAACGTCTCGAAGTTTTAAAGTCGTATAATCTGCTTGATACACTTCCAGAAGATGCTTACGATACTATTACGAAGCTAGCTTCATATATCTGTAATACGCCTATATCACTAGTTACTTTGCTAGATGCAGATCGTAATTTTTTAAAATCAAGACGTGGGATAGATATCGCTGAGTCACCTAGAGATATTTCTTTTTGTGGTCACGCTATACTTTCAGAAGAACCTGTATTTATCGTAGAAGATGCTCGCCTGGATGAACGTTTTCAAGACAACCCACTTGTTAGGGATTTTAAAGCGATTTTTTATGCAGGTGTTCCTTTACGCACAAGTGATGGTTATGCGCTAGGCACTTTGTGTGTGTATGATCATAAACCAAGAACGTTATCCCTAGAAGAACAAGATGCTTTAAGAGGACTTGCAAAGCAAACAGTATTACTCTTTGAGGCGCGTAAACGCAATATAGATCTTGCAGCCGCACAAAATGAAACAGCACAGCGCAATGACCGTTTAGAAGATTTTGCACGATTAGTTGCACATGATCTTAAGTCTCCACTAGCGAGTATAGAAGGTTTACTTAACCTTTTAAAAGAAGATTATCTCGGAGAGAATGATGAAGACTTTGCATTATATATAAAGCATTTAGATACTTCGGCTAAGTCTATGAGAGATTATATAGACGGGCTTCTCAAGTATTATAGGGCAGACACCCTACTTGCAACAAAAGAAGATACTACTCTTTTTACACTAGTTAAGGATGTAGCAGATTTACATAAATCTAGTAATGTTGCCATTAAGATTGAAGATGACTTGAAACTAGTCGCTGTTTCTGCAATTGCTATTGACCAGATTCTCTCAAACTTGGTTGATAATGCTACAAAGTATAACGATAAGGATGCACCAACAATTCAAATAAGCGGAAACGAATCAAAAGACTTCTACACTATCTCCGTAAAAGATAACGGTGCTGGGATTCCAGAAGACAAACAAGAAATCATTTTTGACCTCTTTAAAACTACAGGTACAAAAGATCGCAATGGTAGACAAGGATCTGGGATGGGTCTTGCAACCGTGCGCAAACTTGTGGAAGGATTGGGTGGTACTATTAGTGTTTCTTCTGTGGTAGGAGAAGGGAGTATTTTCACTTTTACCATTAGGCGATAAAGTCCGTTTTAAGTATTTTTGAACAAACTTAAAAACGCACATGCAGTTTAGACATCCAGAACTCCTTTACGCACTGTTCTTACTGCTTATCCCTATTCTCGTTCACTTATTCCAACTACGTAAGTTTAAAACAGAAGCGTTTACAAACGTTGCCTTTCTTCAAAAGCTCAACATTCAAACTCGTAAGAGTAATTCCATAAAAAAATGGCTTGTGTTATTGTCTCGTATGGCGGCAATTGCGGCAATTGTGCTGGCATTTGCTCAACCATTTATCACACAGTCAGATAGTGCAGCGCGAGAAAAGGAAACTATCATTTACTTGGATAACTCATTCAGCATGCAAGCAAAAGGTCCTTCTGGACAATTGCTGCGCACGGCTACGCAAGATATTATTACTAATATTCCAGAAGATCAAACCTTCACTTTAATTACAAATACAGATACGTATAGAAACACCTCTATTAAAAATATGCGTTACGAGCTGCTACAACTGCCGTATGCAGCGTCACAGTTATCTGAAACTGCTGTAACACTCAGAGCACAGAAAGAATTCTCTAGAGACCAATCAAAAGATAAGAGGCTCATTATGATTTCTGACTTTCAGGACAATGGCGAGGCGTATCAGTTAGAAACAGATGGTATAGAAAAACATTACGTGCAGCTCCAGCCTGTCATAAAAAACAATGTAAGTATAGATTCCGTTTTTATATCACAAAGAAAATCAGGAAGCATTGCCCTTACAGTAGCGCTTTCAGCAGGTGAAAAGAAAGATATAAATACTGCCGTTTCTCTATACAACGGTGATCAATTACTGGCTAAGGGAACAGCATCTTTTGATAGCGAACTAACGACTACCGTAATTTTTGATATAGATACAAAAGAAGAAATCGCAGGGCGTATCGTGATTGAAGATCCCCTACTCGCTTTTGATAACACCATGTTTTTTAACATTAATAAAAGTCAGCCCATAAAAGTGCTTGCAATAAATGGTGCAAACTCAGATTATTTGTCACGTATTTTTACAGCTCCAGAGTTTGAGTATAAAAGCACAAACATTAAGAACCTTGATTATAGCAGCATACCAGAGTTTAATTACATTGTTGTAAATCAAGTTTCAGAAATAGGCGTATCTCTTAGTGGTGCTTTGAACGCTTTCGCGAAAGCGGGAGGAATCACCACCATTATTTTAGATCCAAATGCAGATGCCGCTAGTTACAACAATGCGTTAAGAGATTTAGGAAACTTTGAAATCTCAAAAAGTGAAACCACTAAACGATTAGTAACCACCATCAACTATGACCATCCTGTGTATAAAGATGTGTTTGATACAAGGATAAAGAACTTTCAATATCCGTCAGTTTCAAAATCCTTTGCTTTACAAGGTGGAGATGCGTTACTTCGTTTTGAAGATGGAAGTCCTTTCTTATCATATGCTTCAAATTTCTTTGTAATCTCTGGAGGTATAGACGTTGCAAATTCAAATCTCCAAAGTTCGCCACTCATAGTTCCTACATTTTACAATATGTCGCGACAGAGCTTGCAGTTGCCACGATTATATATGCCCATAGGTGAAAACACAACATACGACATACCTGTCGCGCTTCAAGAAGATGATATTTTGAGTCTGGAAGACATGTTAGACCCCTCAAATACACTTATTCCTTTGCAACAATCTAAAGGAAATAAAGTGCAAATTACAACGAGCGACTCGCCATCTAAAGCAAGTATCTATAATATTAAGCTATCAGATAATACAGTACAGCAAGTCAGTTATAATTACAGTCGTAGTGAAAGCACATTACGATATGCAGCGTTAAACACGGGCGCTACAGATCATTACAACACCTCTGTAGAAGATCTTTTTGACGAATTCAAAACAGCAGATAGTGTCCAATCGCTTTGGAAATGGTTTGTTATTTTTGCCTTGTTATTCCTAGTACTAGAAATCTTGATTTTAAAATTCTATAAATGAAAGCACTCATAAAGAACGCCATAATTGTAGACAGTGATAGCCCACATCACGGTAGTACAAAAGATGTAAGAATCAAGGATGGCCTCATTATAGAAATAGGAGAACATCTAGAAAATACAAAAGGAGAGACGCTTATAGAGCGCGATAATCTCCATATATCACAAGGTTGGTTTGATAGTAGCGTGAGTATGGGGCAACCAGGATTTGAGGAGCGAGAAACTATAGATCACGGCTTACAAGTTGCGGCCTCAAGTGGCTTTACAGCAGTAGCACTCAATCCAAACACCTACCCTATTATTGACACTAGCTCTGATGTTACTTTTGTAAAGAAAATGGCAGAAGGACATGCAACATCTCTGTTTCCTATAGGCGCGCTTACGCGAAATAGTGAAAGCGTAGATCTAGCAGAATTATACGATATGCAGCAATCCGGAGCTGTCGCTTTTGGTGATTACCAACAACCTATCGCAAATCCAAATTTGCTTAAAATTGCACTGCAATACACGCAAGGGTTCAACGGACTCGTTTTATCATTTCCTCAAGAGCAGAAAATTGCAGGAAAAGGAATGGTAAATGAAGGAGAAATAAGCACCCGAGTAGGTCTTAAAGGAATTCCCGCTATAGCCGAAAGTCTTCAAGTAGCAAGAGACTTACACATATTAGAATATGCTGGCGGAAGCCTGCACATTCCTACTATATCCACAAAGGCAAGTGTGGAACTTATAAAACAAGCTAAAACGAAAGGATTAGACGTTACTTGTAGTGTTGCAATACATAACTTGTACCTACTAGATACAGTTATAGATGATTTTGACACGCGTTATAAAGTATTACCTCCACTAAGAAACCAAGAGCATGTAGATGCATTGATAGAAGGTGTAAAAGATGGCACTATCGATATGGTGACTAGTGATCATAATCCGCTAGATGTTGAGCGCAAGCACGTAGAGTTTGATAATGCTATGTATGGAGCTATATCTCAAGAAGCTACATTTAAAGCGCTACTTACAATTGTGAGCGAGAAGCGTGCCGTAACACTGCTTACTGCCGGTAGACGTAGATTTATAGGTACAAGTAATTCGATACAAGAAAATAGCCCAGCAGATATTACCTTATTTACAACAAAAGGCACGGCTACGTTTACTCAAGAACACATCAAATCAACTTCAAATAATGCCATATTCCTTAATCAAAAAATGAAAGGAGAAGTTTATGGAATTATTGCAAATAACCAACTAGTACTTAACTAATGGATGAAAACACCGTTTTTGAAGGAAAAACAGCTGCAGTCTTAAGCTACATAACCTTCGTAGGATTAATTATAGCCTATTTTATGAATAGCGAGTCAAAAAATGAGTTTGCCGCTTTTCACCTTAGACAGTCATTAGGTTTAACCTTGAGCTACTTTTTAGTAATGATGCCGCTTAGTTATCTAGACATACCAATGGCATCTATAGGATTTCTAGTGCTGTTTTTTGCACTGTGGCTTTTTGGAATTATTTCTGCTTTTCAAGGAAAACGCCAACTTGTACCTTTAGTAGGTGCGTTTTATCAAAGCGTTTTCGGCGGAAACAACTAGTCTCCCTTCGAGCCAGCAACAATTATACATCAGGATATTACTTGCCTTGTAATGTCTACTATTTCAATTATATGTTATTAGAATATATCACACGAAAACCATCAAAACCTTCTACGGGTAAAGCTCCATTAATTATTCTCCTTCATGGTTATGGAAGTAATGAGGAAGACCTCTTTAGCTTTGCAGAAGAAATTCCTGAAGAGTATTTCATAGTATCTGCAAAGGCTCCTATTACGATGCAACCTTATGGAAATGCATGGTATCATATCACTATAGATGGTGATGGTGTAAAATCTTCAGATAATGAAGGTGCTCGTGAGTCTAGAGATATCATCGCACGATTTATAGATGAGATTGTAGCAGAATACAATGTAGATAAGCACAATGTAACCTTACTAGGTTTTAGCCAAGGAACGATATTAAGCTATGCAGTAGCACTCACCTACCCAGAAAAAGTTAAGAATGTTATAGGCTTGAGTGGTTACATCAATGAAGAGATTATAGATTTAAAGAGTAATCCATCATATGCACATCTTAATATTTATAACTCACATGGTACAGTAGACCAAGTAATACCAATAGATGCTGCTCGCAAAACACCAGGCTATCTCAAAAATATAGGGATTGAATCCACACTAAGTGAATTTCCTGTAGGTCACGGAGTTCACCCTACTAACTTCTATGAGTTTAAGGAATGGTTACAAAGTAAATAGAGACACAAAAAAACAGGCGTAAAGCCTGTTTTTTTGTGTCTAATCGTGATGTAAAATCACCTAAATATAATTTCCTAATTAGGATACACTAAACTCTCCACGGTTTTATAATCTACCGTTCCGTCTTCATTTACAAAATACTCAACGAGCATTTCTCCCCATTTCTTACCATCAGAAAAGTCGGCGATGATCCAGCGATGGTTTAAAATCTGTACTTTATTAATTTGGAAAGGTCTTCCATCACCTACAAAAGTGATAAGCTCGTTACCTTGAGCTGTATTTTTTGCATATAATCCATCTTCTATAGCTGGTTTAATCACAGCTATGTCAAGATTATCATTATCAAAATACTCCTTTGCATTGTCATTACCTAACAGCGTGAAGTACTCCACATTTGCAAGACGTTCTTGATACATTCCTGCAATAGAATCTCTGTCTGCAAGTTTTACTTCTAATTTTTCAATCTGTCTTGCTTGATATTCTAACCCCTTGCTACTGTTGATATATTGAAAAATAATATACAATGCTGCAAAAAGGAATAAGTATAAAAAAATATTACGTCTCATAAATTATGTAGTTAGGGTAAGTCCGTCGTAAGCTAGAAAGACATTTTTGGGTAATTTTTGTTCGGCTTCTGCGTGAAAACCTAGATGATGACTTATATGCGTAAGATAAGTGCGTTTAGGTTTGATTTTTGCCACGAGATCAAGCGCTTCCTCTACATTAAGATGTGTATAATGCGCCTCTTCCCTCAAGCAGTTTAACACGAGAATATCTAATCCTTGTAGTTTTTCAATCTCCTCATCTGCAATAGTTTTAACATCTGTGAGATACGCAATATCTTGAAAACGATATCCAAAGACTTGCAATGATCCATGATATGCTTCAATAGGCTGCACTTCGATATTACCTAATTTGATAGGAACACCATTTACTACCTCTTTTGATGCAACACTTGGCGCTCCTGGGTATCTATTTTCCGTAGTAAAAATGTAATCAAAACGTTCGGCAAGAGTTTTCAATACTCGTTTATGAGCATAAATGGGCATATCACCCTGTCTAAAAACAAAAGGTCTTATGTCATCCAGTCCAGCCACGTGATCTGCATGCTCGTGCGTTAATAATATACCATGTAAAGGTGCAGAATCACCTTCAGTAGTGCGCTTTCGCGAAAGCGTATTCAACATTTGTTGTCTAAAATCTGGACCACAATCTATTACATAATTATAATCTTCCCATTCTATTAGAACAGAAACACGTAATCTTTTATCCCTAGCATCACTGCTTAAACACACGGGATGTGTGCTTCCTATTACGGGAATTCCTTGTGATGTGCCAGTACCGAGAAAGGTGATTTTCACTAATGTTTAAGAAAATAATGCGCTTATCACGCCGTTAATTGTGTAACAAAAATACAGTTATTTTTTTGGCTACTACAACCTTTTAGTATCTTTGAGTGACCATTAATTAATGGATAAAAACACACTATGGCTGTTAAAATTTTAGGAGACAAAGACTTTGAAAAAGTACCTCCTCTCAAGAATAAGGTACTTCGCGTAAATCTCAACGCAAACATATATGGAACTTTTGCCGAAATAGGTGCTGGACAAGAAACTGTTCGTCATTTTTTTAGAGCAGGTGGTGCAAGTGGTACCATAGCAAAGGCAATGAGTGCATATGATAAAGACTTCTCTGACGCTATTTATGGTGTGGAAGATGATGGTCGTTATGTAACAGAAAAGCGTCTTAAGAAAATGCTTTCGCATGAAATGAAACTCATTGAAGATCGTATCTCACGCTACAAGCAGCCAGATAAAATCTTCTTTACATACGCAAACACGGTAGCTACCATAGATTTTGCAAAAAAATATAAAGGTCACGGATGGGTAGGAATTAGATTCCAGATTACTCCAGAAGGTGAATTTAACGAGATTATACTACACGTTCGTTTTCATGAAAATGATGCTCGTTTACAACAGCTTACCCTAGGAACATTAGGTGTAAACCTAATTTATGGTGCTTTTTATAAGCATGATAACCCTAAGAACTTACTTCGCTATCTTTATGATCACATCGATCAAGATCAGATAGAGATTGATACTATAAACTTCTCTGGACCTCAATTTGAGCACGTAGATAACCGCTTAATGAGTTTACAGCTTGTTAAAAACGGAATGACGGAGGCCGTAATGTTTGACGCAAAAGGAAATAACATCCTTCCAGCAGCATTACTATATAAGAAAAACGTACTTGCACTGCGCGGTAGTTTCCGTCCTGTAACTAAGGTAAACATGGATATGTTTGAAAAAGCATATAAAATGTTTGTAGAGGCAAATCGTGTGAACGAGAAAAAGACAGAAGCTATTTTTGAAATCACACTGTCTAACCTTCGCGCCGAAGGTGATATTGATGAGGAAGATTTCATGGCAAGAGCTCGATTATTAGGTTCTCTTGGACAGACAGTAATGATTTCAAACTTTAAAGAATATTACCGTGTTGTTGAGTACTTCTCAAACTATACTAAGGAGCGTATGGGGCTGGTTATGGGTGTAAATAACCTAATTGACATCTTTGACACTAGCTATTACCGTCACTTAAGTGGAGGTATTCTAGAAGCATTCGGTAAATTATTCTTTAAAGATCTTAAGGTATTCTTATACCCTATGAAAGATCCAAAAACAGGAGAATACACTAATAGCGATAATTTAAAAGTACATCCACGTATGAAAGAGCTTTATAAGTTCTTTAAACTCAATGGAAAAGTACTTGACATTGAAAATTACGACCCAGAAATCACAGATATCTTCTCTAGAGAAGTTTTAAGAATGATTTCTGACGGTGAAAAAGGTTGGGAAGGTATGCTTCCAGAGGGAGTTGCAGAGCTTATTAAGTCTCGTAATCTTTTTGGGTATCAATCTCAAGCACTTCTAGAAGCCAAAAAATAATGAATGTGATTAATTACATAGCTGGTATCTCTTTCCTATTTCTTGTATCCGCTTGCGGAGGTAAGATTACTACAAGCGACATAAAAGGAGAAACCTGGCAACTTGTTGAGATGACTGCCGGTATGGTATCCCCATCAGACCAAGAAGCTGAGCTTTCTATGAGCCAGACTTATGTTTTTACTCCAGAAATGACATTTACAAAGCAGCAAACTAAAGATGCGTCTACTATAGAAGCCTCTGGAACATACACTACAAAAGAAACTAGTGAAGGTATTTTTTATTCATTAAAATACACAGAAGCTTTGCAAATAGTAGGCAGTTGTACTGGAAATGATAATGAAGAGTTGCTACTACGTAAGGATGGTAAACTTCAGAATAGCTGGATGATGTGTGATGGTCCTTTACTGGTTTATGAAAAGCAATAATTACACAAATACTTATAAAACAAAGGGCGATACATTAAATGTATCGCCCTTTATACTTTTACTAAGTTCACAACACTACGCGTCAAGCAATTGTGCTGCGTGGTCTTTAGTTTTTACTTTTTGTATCACATCGCTCACGACACCTTCTTCATCAACTTTAAAAGTCATACGGTGAATACCGTCATATTCCTTA
Organism: Dokdonia sp. R78006; assembly: GCF_042466145.1. NCBI lineage: Bacteria > Pseudomonadati > Bacteroidota > Flavobacteriia > Flavobacteriales > Flavobacteriaceae > Dokdonia > Dokdonia sp. R78006. The sequence continues at coordinate 2,904,300 of NZ_JAXHBU010000001.1, forward strand.
CCCATGAATTTCTTAAGTCCCCAAACACCAAAGGCGTTGATGACTGTTTTGTCCTCATCTGCTAGTAGCTGGAAGGGAAACTCATATTTAGTTGCAAAATTCTTCTGGCGTTTTTGAGAATCTGCGCTCACTCCCAGTAAGTGATATCCTTGCGCCTGTAATTCCTTGTAGTTATCTCTTAAATTACAAGCCTCTGCGGTACAACCTGGTGTACTTGCTTTCGGGTAAAAGAAAACGATAAGTTTCTTACCTTTAAAACTCGCAAGTGTTACTTCGTTTCCATCTTGATCTGTTGTTGTAAAATCTGGGACTTTATCGCCCACTTTTAATGTGTTCATCTGTGTTTCGTTTTGGCAATGCTGGAAATCTCATCCATCATTGGCACTAGTTAATTATCTTTACATAGCAATTCTATGCTTTCGCGAAAGCGTAAACTATCACATCTAGTGAAAGCATGGAATTATAAAGTTACGAGTTCTAGCAATTACAATAAAGGAATACGTTTAAGCTTTATGGATTACACCATAAAGAATAATTATGCACACCATATGACTAAACAAGAAAAGGTAGACTTCACGATAAAAACATTACAAGAATTATATCCTCAGATACCTATTCCATTAGATCACAAAGATCCGTATACACTTCTTATCGCCGTGTTAATGAGTGCTCAGAGCACAGATGTTAGGGTTAATCAAATCACTCCCCTCCTATTTGAAGTGGCAGATAATCCTTATGACATGATTAAACTTACGGTTGAAGATATTAGAGATATCATAAAACCAGTAGGACTCTCACCTATGAAAGCAAAAGGAATTCATGGCTTATCACATATGCTTATAGATAAGTATAATGGTGTGGTGCCTGCCAGCATTGAGAAACTTACAGAGTTTCCTGCGGTGGGTCATAAGACGGCAAGTGTTGTGGTGTCTCAAGCATTTGGCATTCCTGCATTTCCTGTAGATACTCACATACATAGATTAATGTATCGCTGGGGTTTTACAAATGGTAAGAATGTGGTACAAACAGAAAAAGATGCAAAGCGTTTATTTCCAGAACATGTGTGGAATGATCTTCACTTACAAATTATATGGTATGGACGCCAGTACTCACCTGCAAGAGGCTGGGATCTAGAAAAAGATATCATCACAAAAACCATAGGTCGTAAAACAGTAATAGCCGACTATGAGAAGATGATGGCAAAAAGGAAGAAAAAATAAAACCTCGATGACTGGTCGAGGTTTTATCAAAGTTTAGTTGATGAATGCTTCAAACTTCATCGATTTATAATGCATAACACTTAAAGCCTTAGAAAAATTCAAGAGAAAATCTACAGTCTCTTGTTTCGGTTCAAATTGGTTCGTCTTATTATGACCTGACGAGGGTGTAGTGTAAGTTTTTGCCATGCGGTTTTTGTTTGATTCTTATTAAGAACGCAAATATGTACCGCATATTATATTAATCTGTTAGAATTATATTATTGGTATCAATTACTTTTCTCATATTGATAAGTGCATAACGCATTCTACCTAAGGCAGTATTGATGCTCACACCTGTACGCTCAGAAATTTCTTTAAAGCTCATCTCTTGATAAATACGCATTTTGAGTACTTCTTTCTGATCTTCTGGAAGCTCTTCAATAATACGCTTAACATCTCTGTTTACTTGATCTCGCACCATTTGCTTTTCGGCATTGAGGCTATTATCGCTCAAAACAGAAAATATAGAAAACTCACCTGCGTTATCAAACTTAGGCATCCTATTATTACGACGGAAGTGGTCTATCACCAAGTTGTGCGCAATACGCATCGTCCATGGTAAAAATTTACCTTCCTCATTATACTTGCCCTTCTTGAGCGTCTTGATAACTTTAATAAAAGTGTCTTGAAAAATATCTTCAGAGATATCGCGATCGTACACCTTCGAGTATATAAAACTATATATACGTTGCTTATGTCTCGCAATGAGCATAGCTAGTGATTGTTCGTCTCCTTTGATGTAATTGCTAACGAGCGTAGCATCGTCTATTAATACACTTTTCATAAGTACTACTTTGTAGGTTAAAATTGCAAGGGGAATTCCCTTAGCCCAAAATTTTATAAAGTAGTATTATGCTATACGCAGAGTATGTGTTAGTGAATATTTCGGTAAATATATAATAAATCTGTTAACATTTGCAAAAAAACATTCATTTTGCACAATAAATTAAAAATAACGTTCAAAATGCGACTAGCACTTGGTTTCAATAGCAATGCACTTTCGGTATCTTTGTAATAGAACTAAAGAATTGCGATGCTTATAGACGTTAAGGATGTAAATCCTAAGAAGAATATTATCATTAAGGGTGCCAAACTGCACAATCTTAAAAATATAAATGCAGTAATCCCTCGTAACAAGCTCGTTGTTATTACGGGACTTTCTGGATCTGGTAAATCTTCTCTGGCTTTTGATACCCTTTATGCAGAGGGACAGCGCAGGTATGTGGAGAGCCTCTCCTCCTACGCTCGCCAGTTCTTGGGCAGACTTGATAAACCTAAGGTAGATTATATAAAAGGAATTGCTCCTGCCATTGCCATTGAGCAGAAGGTAAATAGCACAAACCCACGATCTACAGTAGGTACATCTACGGAGATTTACGATTATTTAAAACTACTTTTTGCCCGTATAGGTAAGACATATTCTCCTGTTTCTGGAAATGAAGTTAAAAAGGATACGGTATCAGATGTGGTTGCTCATGTTTCCGCTTTCGCGAAAAGAGAAAAACTCCTCCTACTCGCTCCTATTCATCTAGAAAAAGGAAGAAAAATAGAATCTAAACTGCAAGCATTATTGCAACAAGGATATGCTCGTATACAAGTAAAAGGCGAAGTAAAACGCCTTGATGAAGTTGCCGAAATAGGAAGCAAACTCAAAGCCAAAGATGTACTACTCGTTGTAGATAGGATTATTAATAATCCAGAAGATGAAGATTTTATAAACCGACTTTCAGATGCTGTACAGACGGCTTTTTTTGAAGGAAAGGGCGAACTTTTTATAGAAAAGCTTGCAGATAATTCTCGCCGCCAGTTTTCAAATAAATTTGAGCTTGATGGAATTACTTTTTTAGAACCTAATGTTCACTTATTCTCCTTTAACAATCCTTACGGTGCATGCCCTACTTGCGAAGGTTATGGTGATGTAATAGGAATAGATGAAGATCTTGTAGTACCTAATACTGGACTATCAATCTACGAGAACGCCGTATTCCCATGGCGTGGTGATAGCATGAGCCACTATCGCGATCAGCTAGTTAATCGTGCTTATAAATTTGATTTTCCTATCCATAAGCCTTGGTTTGAGTTAACTCCAGAACAACAACAGCTTGTTTGGGACGGAAATAAAGAATTTGATGGGCTCAATAAGTTCTTTAAATTCTTAGAGTCTAAGGCATATAAAATTCAGAACAGAGTAATGTTATCGCGCTATCGCGGTAAAACAAAGTGTAATACCTGCAAAGGAAAACGCCTACGCCCTGAAGCAACTTATGTAAAAATAGGTGGTGAAAATATTGTAGATTTAGTAGAGCTACCACTAGACGAAGTCGCAGCTTTCTTTAAGAGCTTAACGCTTAATGAGTATGATACTACGGTTGCAAAAAGATTACTTACAGAGATCACAAGTAGACTTAGCTTTCTAGACAAAGTAGGACTCAACTACCTTACGCTCAACAGAAAGTCAAATACACTCTCTGGTGGTGAGTCGCAACGTATCAATCTTGCAACATCTCTTGGAAGCAGTCTTGTAGGCTCTATGTATATTCTTGATGAGCCAAGTATAGGTTTACACCCTAAAGACACAGAAAAGCTCATTGAGGTGCTACAATCGCTACGTGATCTCGGTAATACCGTTATCGTTGTAGAACATGACGAGGATATCATGAAAAAAGCAGATTTTATCATTGATATTGGCCCAGAAGCAGGAACCTTTGGAGGAGATGTGGTTGCCGTAGGTGATTATGATGAGATTTTAAAAAGCGATTCTTTAACAGCAGGATACCTTAACGGAACATTAGAAATTGAAGTTCCTAAGAAGCGTAGAACTTCAAAATATTATGCCGAAGTTATTGGCGCTCGTGAAAACAACTTACAGAACGTAAACGTACGTTTTCCACTAGGTGTTTTTACCGCAGTAACTGGTGTTTCTGGAAGTGGAAAATCTACCTTAGTTAGAAAAATATTATACCCAGCCATGCTAAAGGCAATAGGCGGCTATGGTGAAAAAGCAGGCCAATTTACGGAGCTCAAAGGAAACTACGAGAACATTAAAACTATAGAATTTGTAGATCAAAACCCAATTGGGAGGTCTTCTAGATCAAATCCTGTGACTTATATTAAAGCTTACGATGATATTCGTAAATTATTTGAAAGTCAGAAGCTTAGCAAAATAAGAAACTATAAGGCAAAGCACTTTTCTTTTAACGTAGATGGCGGGAGATGTGAGACTTGTAAAGGTGAAGGTGAAGTAACCATTGAGATGCAATTCATGGCAGATGTGCACTTAGAATGTGAAACTTGTAAGGGCAAGCGCTTTAAGAAAGAGGTACTCGAGGTACAATTCAACGATAAGAATATTGATGATATTCTCACCATGACTATTGATGATGCCGTGGCATTTTTTACAACACATAATGAGGCAAAAATTACTCGCAAGCTTAAACCTTTACAAGATGTAGGTCTAGGATATGTAACGCTAGGTCAAAGCTCCTCTACCCTATCTGGTGGTGAAGCACAGCGTATTAAACTCGCAAGTTTCTTAGTAAAAGGAACTACAAAAGATAAAACTCTATTCATTTTTGATGAACCTACAACAGGTTTACATTTTCATGATATTAAAAAGCTCTTAGCTTCCTTTGAGGCACTTATTGCAAAAGGTCACTCTATTATTGTGGTAGAACACAACATGGATCTTGTAAAATGCGCAGACCATGTTATTGATATGGGGCCAGAAGGTGGAAAAAACGGAGGTATTCTAGTCGCTTCTGGAACTCCGGAAGAGGTAGCAAAAAACAAGAAGTCCTTTACAGGAAAATACCTGAAAGAAAAACTCTAGTCATTCCCAAACATATTATTCTATCGAAAGTCCTATTTTAGTACAATGGGACTTTCTTCGTTTTTTAAAAACCTTGTACAATCTACGAGTACTCCGGTATTTGATCCTTCGGTATTTAACCATGAGCTTGCCTCAAAGACAAGCTGGTCTCCAAAGGCTGGCGGTGGTGCAAATTTTAAAACCAAAACACTAGAAGTGGTTTCAGATAGTGAGTTGCGCTATAAGGCCTCATCCTTCGGTAAAATTTTTAGCGGGATATTTATTCTATTTCCACTCATATTTGTTGGAGTAGGTATCACAACCACTATTAATGACGGTTTTAGCATAGAATCAATATTTTTCGCACTGTTTCCTTTAGTATTTATAGGTGTAGGCATCTTCCTTTTAAAAAAATTACACACTATAACTACGTTTAATAAGTCTACAGGATATTTTCACAAAGGCAAAAAGCAACAAATCAAAAGCCTTACTATCTCAGAAGATGCAAATACCTTTAAACTAGACGCCATAAAGGCACTCCAAATCTTGCCTGAAAAAGTTCGTGGCGATAAAAGTTCGTACACTAGCTACGAGATTAATCTCGTTTTTGAAGATGGCACTCGTTATAATGTGGTCGACCATGGCCATCGTAAGAGCATAGAGCAAGATGCCGTAATTCTCAGTGATTTTCTAGGGGTTCATGTTTGGAATAAAATGACTGCTACTACTTATTTTTCAAAAAATATCGATACTACAGATGCCTATAACAGTCTTGAACCAGATATTACTAATCAAAATGAAGTAAAGGGTAACTATGATTCTACTTCAAAAACGTACTCAAGTGAAGAGGAAGTAGTTGACGAACTTGATCAAGACTACGACTCATCAAAACCAAGAAAAATGTAAATAAGTACGCTTTCGCGAAAGCGTAATAACTTCTACCTTCAATACTACAATTTATGAAACTACTTCACAGTTACCTTTTATGTTTTCTCGCAACCACACTAGCAGCACAAACCAATACGGAGATTCACCTTTTTGATATTATAAATGATGGCACAAAGGCATCGCTTGTTAATGGAAAGAATATAAGTAATAGTGAAGGATATGATAATCAGCCGCAATTTCTAGCAAAAGATATTCTTATATATGCCGGTTCTCAGGAAGGGCAAACAGAAATTATGCAATACACTCGAGGGACAACTCGAGTATTTAACAAAACCACAAGCGGTGGCGAGTATTCTCCTCAATTTATTGTTGGTAAACGTGGTATTTCGGCAGTACGGTTGGACACTACCGGTTTACAGCGACTGTACGCTTATCTTCCAAGAAAAGAGGAAACTCCTATGCTCATAAAAGATGCAGTGGTTGCTTATTACACATGGGCAGATGCACAAACGATTGTCTCTGCCGATATTGTTGAAGATGATTTACACCTCGTTATTCATAATATTAAAACTGGTCGCAGCAATGATCTTGGCATCGCTGTAGGCAGGTCTTTTCATAAAATACCTAATACAAATCTTGTAAGTTTTATAGATAAATCTGAAGATGCGTGGGTGGTAAAATCCATTGATCCATCTTCACTTAAGATTGAAGAAATCACAGCGCTCATTCCCGGAGTAGAAGATATCGCCTGGTTGCCAGATGGGAGTCTTCTTGCTGCAAAAGAAAACACCATATTTATAAAAAGGAAAAATGCGCAATGGACATCTTTCTATAGTTTTGATGATGAAGATTTAAAAAATATCTCACGCTTTGCAATTGCTGCAGATGGCTCTCAAATTGCTGTAGTTTCAGAGGTTTCCCCAGGTAAAACGGTAGATAAACATTTAAAGCCTTTTAATGAAAGGAACTTAAATGCTTTTGCAGATTCTTTTACTGAAGATGTTGTTGTACGCAATTTCTTTAAGGATACACTTTATACAGGGAGAGATGCACTGCGTGATCATTATGAAGCTTATTTCAAGAAAACGACAACATCAAAAGTCGCTGTGCTTAACAGAATCATTAAGGGTAATATAGTTATTGATGAAGAGGAAGTAACAGGGAATGGTGTTACTAATAAACAGGCAACTATTTACGAAGTACGCAATGGCAAGATAGCTTCTATGTCATTTATAAGAGATAATAGAGATGCAACAGATCCAGAGCCTACAGTAGACAAGCAGCTAAAGAATTATAACGAGGGCGATATAGAAGGGTTTATGGATTTGTATACAGATAGCATCGCGTTATACCGCTATCCCACCGTTCCACAACTTACGGAAAGATCAGTTATTAGTAAGACCTATGGAGATATGTTTACACAGCTTCCTGACCTCAAGGCCATTATTAATAACAGAATCGTAATAGGAAACATAACCATAGATCATGAAAAGCTATTTGCAAATGGTAATACATGGTATGGTGTGGCAATCAATGAAGTTTTGAATGGAAAAATCAACAGAGTTACATTTCTTTAGATCACAACAACTAATAGCATTACTATGAAATTATTTTTGGCAATATGTATCACTACGCTCTCATTATCGAGCTGTAAGAACAATCCAAATCAACAAGAAAAAACATCAGATCTCGTTGAGGACACCTCAGAAATACCCAACTCAAAAACAGATCACCAATTACGCCAAGTGACAAAGGCGACCATCACACCAGAATTAGACGGACTAGCGATAGATCCTGCGTGGCAAGATATAGCATGGCAACCCCTTGATCAAAAATGGTTAGGAGAAGACTATACAGCAGAGGACTTCTCTGGAAAATACAAACTCACTTGGACGCCTGAGGCTTTATATATCATTGCTGAAATTACAGATGATGTTATTTACGATAAGGAAGATGATCCGCTTACATTATGGTGGGATGATGATTGTCTTGAGATCTTTATAGATGCAGATAATTCTGGTGGTGGGCACCAGTTTACACACAATGCTTTTGCTTACCATGTAGCGCTAGATGGAAATGTGGTAGACGTAGCTCCTGGTCAAGTCCCTACGCTGTATAATAATCACGTGGAGTCTAAGATTGTAAAAACAGGAGAAAATACAATGATTTGGGAATGTAAGATGACCGTTTATAATGATACCTACAAAGATGGTGGTGTCAATGAACCAAAAATTCTAGATGTAAATCAGCGACTAGGTTTTGCGCTTGCTTATTGTGATAACGATACCAGTGCAGAACGAGAGAACTTTATAGGTTCTGTAGCTGTACCTGGTGAAGATAAAAATAGAGGCTGGATAGACGCTGGAATCTTTGGCACCATAGAGCTAGTAGAGTAATAAAATAAGACAGTGAAAATCCCAAACATAGGTTTGGGATTTTTTTTTGCTTTCGCGAAAGCGTACTTCTAGCACATACATTGTTTTAGTATCTTTAAAACATAACAATTTATTAAACACTTTATAATGTTAAACACGCATACTTCTACCCTATTTAGAGCTACTAAAAGACTACCCATAACCTTAGGTTTTATGGTGGTTACACTACTTTTTTCTGTAGTAACAGCAAATGCACAAACCGATGAGAGAATCTACGAAATTATAGATGCAGTATCTGAAGATCGCTTGAGAGCAGATGTAAAGAAATTAGCCGATTTTGGGACACGGCATACATTAAGTGATACTGTATCAAACACAAGAGGAATAGGAGCTGCGAGAAGATGGATAAAAAGCGAATTTGAAAAGACTTCGCAAAACTGTAATAACTGTCTAGATGTATTTTATCAAAGTAACCTTATAAAAAAAGGTGATAATGACCGTATCACAAAAGATGTGATGGTTGTAAATGTACTGGCAGTTCAAAAAGGAACTAAATATCCTAATCGCTATGTAATTATGAGTGGTGATATAGACAGTCGTATATCTGACCCTAACAATTATACGGATGACGCGCCAGGAGCAAATGATAATGCGAGCGGAATGGCTGGAACGATGGAAGCTGCAAGAGTACTTTCTAAATATTCTTTTGAGAACAGCATTATCTACGTAGGTCTTTCTGGTGAAGAACAAGGACTTTATGGTGGAAAAGGACTTGCTGCCCATGCCAAAGAAAAAGGATGGGAAATCATCGGGATTATGAATAATGACATGATAGGTAACATTGAAGGTGTAGATGGTGTTATTGATAACCGTACGTTTAGAATTTTCTCTGAGCCTGTACCTCCTACAGAGACAGAGCAGCAACGCAGAGCTCGCCGTTTTTATGGTGGTGAGGTAGATGGAATCTCTCGCCAACTAGCAAGATTTATTTACAAAACTACACAAGACTACATGCCAGAAATGAACCCTATGATGGTGTATCGTTTAGATCGTTTTGGTCGTGGTGGTCACCACAGACCTTTTAATGACGCTGGTTTTGCAGGTATCCGTATCATGGAAGCTCATGAAAACTACACACAACAACATCAAGATATACGTACAGAAAATGGCATTAATTACGGAGATACATTTGAGCATGTAAACTTCCCATATAACGCAAAGCTTACCGCAGTAAATGCGATTAACCTTGCAAGTATTGCTTGGGCACCTCCTACTCCTAAAAATGTAGGCATTGGTGGTATTGTAGAGGCAAACGCGAGATTACAATGGGATGAAGTTGAAGGAGCAGTAGCTTATAAAGTGTACTGGAGAGATACGACTTCACCTACTTGGGATAATGCACGATTGATTACAGATGGAACTTCGGCGACATTAAAAGGGATTGTGATTGATAACTTTTTCTTTGGTGTTGCTGCTGTAGGTAAAGATGGTCATGAAAGTCCTGTTGCTTTCCCGAGCCAGATTATTAGATAACAATACATATTGATTTTAAATCATCACAACATATACCTTATGAAAAAAGTATTAATACTAAGTGCCCTTATTGCTGGTACCGCTTTCGCGAAAGCGCAAACCTCTTTTGACAAAGACATTGCAGCTGTAGAAAAAAAGGTCATAGAATGGCGCAGAGATTTTCATCAAAATCCTGAATTAGGAAATCGCGAATTCAAAACTGCAGAGAAAATAGCAAAACACCTTGAATCTTTAGGAATTGAAGTACAAACAGGAGTTGCCAAAACAGGTGTCGTTGGATTACTTAAAGGAGATCTTCCAGGTAAAGTAGTTGCTTTAAGAGCAGATATAGACGCCCTTCCCGTTACAGAACGTAATGACCTTCCTTTTAAATCTGAGGTAGTTACTTCATTTTTAGGAACAGAAACTGGTGTGATGCATGCTTGTGGTCATGATACACACACTGCTATTCTTATGGGTGTGGCAGAAGTGCTATCTAAAAATAAAGACAAAATCAAAGGTTCTGTAAAATTCATCTTTCAACCATCAGAAGAAGGACCACCTCCAGGAGAAGAAGGCGGTGCAAAACTTATGGTAAAAGAAGGTGTGCTAGACAATCCTAAGGTGGATGCTATTTTTGGTTTACATATTAATAGTGCTACCCCTGTAAATACTATAAAATATAAACCAGGAGGCACCATGGCAGCTACAGAGCGTTTTGTAGTAAATGTAAAAGGAAAGCAATCTCATGGTAGTCAGCCTTGGTCTGGAGTGGATCCTATTTTAATATCTGCACAGATTATCAATGGTTTCCAGAGTATTATCTCTCGTGAGAGTGAATTGACGGAAGAAGCTGCAGTAATTACAGTAGGTAAGATTACATCTGGAACACGATTTAATATTATTCCTGAAAGCGCAGAAATGATAGGAACGGTACGCACACTGGATCCAGATATGCGTACAAAAATCATACGTCGTATGGACGAAATGGCTGCTGGTATAGCAAAAGCTTATGGCGGTGAGGCTACGATAGACTGGCAAAACATGACTGTCGTAACTTACAATGATCTTGATCTTACTGCACAAATGCTCCCTACCTTACAACAAGTAGGTGGTACAGAAAATGTATCGCTACAGAAAGCGGTAACTGGTGGAGAAGACTTTTCTTTCTTCCAAGAGAAAGTACCTGGCTTCTATTTCTTTTTAGGCGGTATGACCGCTGGAAGTACTGAAGCTTTTCCTCATCACACACCTGATTTTGTGATTGATGAAGCTGGATTTCAACTAGGCGTTAAAGCACTAAGCCAGATGAGTATTGACTACTTAAACGGTAAATAAAAATTAGATCCCTATGAAGACATTTTTTAAAACATTAATGCCGTATGCAGTTGCTGCAATGGCGGCTACCACCTTACATTCACAACAGAATGACCAACCGATATTCAAGGATGGAGAAGCGCAGATAGTTCCTGCATTTGATACACCGTCTACTTGGATTCGAGAGGATTTATGGGTTGAAACAGAATTTGACACAGATGGCGACGGAGAGCTAGATCGCATGCACGTAGATGTGACAAGACCCCTACAAACCGAAAGCGGACTAAAACTGCCCGTTATTTATGAGACAAGCCCTTATTATGCAGGTGTTGCAGCAAATGATCCAAACTTGTTTTATGATGTAAAGCATGAAATAGGAGCTCAAGAAAAACCAATAGCAAACGGAGTGGTTGTACGAAGAGGAAAACGTCCTGTAATTTCAAATTCGCTGATTAAAACTTGGATTCCTAGAGGTTATATTGTGGTGCATTCCTCCTCTCCAGGGACTGGACTATCAGAAGGATCTCCTACGGTAGGTGGTGATAATGAATCTCTTGCACCTAAAGCTGTTATAGACTGGCTTAATGGTAGAGCAAAAGGTTATAAAGAAATTGATAGTAGTGAAGAGGTAAAAGCATTCTGGTCTACAGGTAAAGTTGGGATGACCGGAACATCTTACAATGGAACCCTGCCACTAGCTGCTGCAACAACTGGAGTTGATGGTCTTGAAGCTATCATTCCTATAGCTCCTAACACCTCATATTATCACTACTACAGGTCTAACGGACTAGTGCGTTCTCCTGGAGGGTATCTAGGTGAAGATATTGACGTACTATACAACTTTATACATAGCGGAGACGAATCTAAAAGAGCGTATGCAGATAGTCTTGTGAGAGATATTGAGCTTAAAAACGGGATGGACCGTGCAACAGGAGATTACAATGATTTCTGGGCAGGTAGAGATTATCTTAATGATATGAAACCTATGAAAGCAGCGTTGTTAATGTCGCATGGTTTTAATGACTGGAATGTAATGCCAGAACATAGCTACCGCATCTACAAGAGAGCCCAAGAAATGGGAATCCCTAGTCAGATTTTTTATCATCAGAATGGTCATGGAGGTCCGCCACCTATGAAAATGATGAACAGATGGTTTACAAAATATTTACACGGAATAGATAATGGTGTTGAAAATGATCCCAAAGCGCAAATTGTTAGAGAAAACGATGCTAGAGATCAACCTACACCATATGCAAACTACCCAAATCCTGAGGCAAAGGACATTACATTATACTTAGGAAAAAGCACTAATGGAGCAGGAACGTTATCTACCCAAAAAGCAAAGAAACTACCTAAGGAAACACTTGTAGACGATGCTTCTGTGAGCGCTAAAGATATGATGAAAGCTTCTGCATCTCAAAACAGATTATTGTACCTCACTCCTACTCTTAAGAATGAATTACATATTTCTGGAACACCTAAAGTGACTATTACTGTATCTAGCAGTAAGGAAGCAGCAAACTTGAGCGTCTACCTTGTTTCATTACCTTATGAAGAAGGAAAAGGGATTAAAATAACAGATAATCTCATCACTCGTGGATGGGCAGATCCTCAAAATTATGCCTCCATACGTAAGAGTGAGCGTCTTAAGAAAGATGAGTTTTATGAAGTGACATTTGACCTAATGCCAGATGATCAAATTATAAGAAAAGGACAGCAAATAGGCTTGATGATTTTTTCTAGTGACAGCGAGTTTACAGTACTTCCTAATCCTGGAACAGAACTTACTGTAGATCTGTTAAAAACCAAACTTACACTGCCAGTTGTAGGCGGAGAAACGGCCTTCAGCACAACGATTAATTAATAATATCATTACCATAAATGAAGTATACAACAACCTTATTATTTTCTAGTGTCTTACTGTTTACCACTTTCGCGAAAGCGCAAACAAATCTAGATAAAGAAATTACAGCTATAGAATCAAAAGTCATCGAGTGGCGTAGAGATTTTCACCAAAACCCAGAATTAGGAAATCGTGAATTCAATACTGCCGATAAAATTGCAAAACACCTTAAGTCTTTAGGGATTAAAGTTCAGACAGGAGTTGCAAAAACAGGTGTGGTAGGAATTCTTGAAGGAAAACGCAAAGGAAAAGTAGTTGCTTTGCGAGCAGATATAGATGCACTACCTGTAAAGGAACGCGCAGATCTACCGTTCAAATCTACAGCGATGGGTGAATATCAAGGTAATCCTGTGCCTGTAATGCACGCTTGTGGGCATGATACACATATTGCAATCCTTATGGGTGTTGCCGAAGTACTTGCAAAAAATAATGATTTTGCGGGAACGGTAAAATTCATTTTTCAACCAGCAGAGGAAGGTGCTCCTCCGGGAGAAGAAGGTGGTGCCGAGCTTATGGTAAAAGAAAATGTTCTTAAAAACCCAGATGTAGATGCCATCTTCGGACTGCATATAGGTTCTGGTCAAGATGTAAACACCATCGCCTATAAACCTGGAGGGATTATGGCAGCTTCCCAGAGTTTTGAAATCCATGTAAAAGGAAAGCAAAGTCATGGTTCTACACCATGGACGAGCCGTGATCCTATTATGGCAGCAGTAAAAATTATAGACGGATTGCAAACTATTATCTCTAGAGAAATACCACTTACAGAAGAAGCAGCTGTATTATCTATAGGACAGATTAATGCAGGTGTGCGAAGTAATATTATCCCAGAAGAAGTACATATAGTAGGTACATTACGCACGCTAGACTATGATATGCAAGCTTTTATAAACCAGCGTATGAAGGAGATGATTCCTGCTATTGCTGCAGCCTATCGTACAGAAGCTACGTTAACTATTCCTGAAGGCTACCCTATCACATTTAATGACGTAGCACTTACCGCACAAATGCTTCCATCACTTGAGAAAGCTGCTGGTAAGGATAATGTCTCTGTGATAAAAGCCATTACAGGTGCCGAAGATTTTTCATTCTTTCAAAAAGAAGTTCCAGGGCTTTATTTCTTTTTAGGAGGTAAAACACCAGGAAGCACAGAAGCTTTTCCTCACCACACTCCAGATTTTTACATTGATGAAAGCGGGATGCTGCTAGGAGTAAAAACATTTGTACAACTTACGCATGACTATTTAGGGCAATAACCCCTACTCCATCATTACGGTAAAGATTATATTAACGACAGTTAACCAATGTGTTAACTGTCGTTTTTTTTATGTGAAAAATGAATGAAAACTATAAATTTCGTTAAATAACTATAAAAATAGTTGTGTAACTATACTTTTCGTTGTAAGTTTGAATTATCAATCATTAGATAATCAATTCTATACATGGAAAAACTAACAAATAAAGAAGAAGAAGTAATGCACGCATTATGGAAGTTAGAGCGCGCTTTTGTTAAAGAAGTGGTTGCTAGCTTGCCAGAAGGCAATCATTACAATACCATATCTACCATTGTGCGTAACCTCGCAGATAAAGGATATGTGGGCTACCAAGCGTTTGGAAAGACCCATCAATATTTTCCAGTAGTATCTCTTCAGGCTTATAGAAAAGAGTTTATGGAAACTACGAGTCAAAAGTTTTTTGGGAACTCTTATAAAAATATGGTTTCCTTTTTTGCCAAAGAAGAAAAAATCTCTGCAGATGAGCTTAGGGAAATCTTAGCAATCATAGAAAAAAAGTAACTTATGGAAATCCTTATTTTAATAGCAAAAAGTATTGGAATTCTATCCTTGTTTTATGTGATATACATTTCCATCTTGCATAAAAACACGCTCTTTACAGCAAACAGGCATTTTCTCATTGCTGGTATCATTGCAGCGCTCACGCTACCCTTTTTAGAATTTACTCAAGTTACAGAAATCGTATTGCCTTCACAGCAAGTGTTTGATACTGCAAATGTAGTTCCATTATCGCAAGTTGAATATCTTCCTACGGCAACCACAGCAGAGGTGCCAACAATTGATTGGTGGCAAATAGCATTGCTTATATATATTGCAGGCGTTATTGTCATGTGTATTAGATTAGGTATGCAACTATTCTCACTTAGAAGTCTCATTTCTTCAGGAACTGTGGTACAAAGGAATGCATACACGTATGTAACTGTCACAAATAATATAGCACCCTTCTCCTTCTTCTCGTATATCGTATATAATCCCGAGCTTCATACATTAGAAGAGCTCGAAATGATATTAGCTCACGAGCAAATTCATGCAGGACAACGCCATTCCATAGACATACTAATCACACAAATTATATTAGCACTTCACTGGTGCAATCCGCTGGCGTGGTTGTATAAGCAGAGTCTAGAACAAAATTTAGAATACATTGCAGATGCTCATGCTATCCAGCGCATTAATAATCCGCAGCAATATCAACGTACACTGGTTAAGGTTTCATCTCCCTCCATTCGACCAGCGCTTACTAATCAATTTTATCAATCATTTATCAAAAAACGAATCGTTATGCTCAACACACCACAATCAGGTAAACACCATCTTTGGAAACTGGGATTAATCATCCCGCTCGTCTCTTTCTTTCTATATTCTTTTAATGTAAAAGAAGTAGTCACTTATGTTGAAGAGGACAATACCGCTTTCGCGAAAGCGGAAACAACTAAAAATCCGACTAATAAAGGAAGAGATGTCTTCTTTATAGATCGTGAGACCACAAATGACAAACTAGACAGAATAGAAAAGTATGTCACAGACCATTGGAAAGAAGTCGCAATCAAATTTTCAAAAAGAAGCTATACCTCTGAAAATGACTTATCAGCTTTTACGTTGCAGGTACAATTTGACGAGGAGGAAGGTTTTGTAAATAAGCTTTCTTTTAATTCTAAAGAAATTAAACAGTGGGATGGCTATAGCCTTATGGTTAATACAGAAAAGGAGGTTGTCGTGATGGAGCAAAAAGATGGCACATTTATAAACATTACTCCAGATAAAACAACTATTGCAGATGATAAAATAACTGCAGCAACAAAAGAAACCACTATAAAAAAAGATAGTGTTACAAATAAATCGCTAGGTTCTAATCCGGTAATAGTTGTAAATAATAACATCGTTCGAGAGAAAGAAAAGAGTTTTACTGCCGATAGTATCACAACGCTAACTCCTACACAAGCTGTCAAGAAATTTGGTGCTAAGACTCAAGATAGTATCCGTAAGCTAGATAACAATGTTCAACTCGACACAATCTTAACAACGAGGGTATCAATACAAGAAACCTACAATTTCGTAATAACGAAAAATAGCACGGATCAAGAAATTAAAACGCTTGCGGCAATTTTAAAGGATAAACATAATGTAGCTCTTAAAGTAAGTGGAATTAAGAGAAATAGAAATCAAGAAATAGAAAAAATTTCAATCGATCTTAGAGATGAAAATGGAAATAATAAAAATTACACCTTAAAGAGCTCTAACCCTATCAATGACATTTATATATACCGCAATGCTAACGGTAGTACAGGCATGGGTAATGTAAATATGGAGAATAATAATAGAGATACATATGACAACAGGAGAGCCAGCTTAGAAGAACGACGTAACACTACGATGAATACTAGAGATAGTATGCGTACAAATATGGAAGCTCGCAAGCAGGATATGCGCGCTCGTATGGGAGAGCGTAGAAATCTAGAAGGGAGAGCTCAGGTAGACTCTATGAGACAAGATATGCTATCACGCCGTGACAGCATGAAAATGCAAATGAAGGAGCGACGTGAGAATTTGAAAGGCGATAGGGAAAACTATAAAAATAGCAGACAACAAAGAGACATGCGCTACGTAACACTCGACGAAAAAACTTACTACTCTGTTGTTAGTCCTGAAGGATCTAAGAGTTTCTATGATCGATGGGGGAAACAAATAAAAGAAGACACTCCACTTTATAAAAGGCTTTTAGAAAAAGGTTACTTTACAGTAGATGATAAGAGCAAAGATGAAGTAATGAATATGGCACCTAAGGATGGAATTATTAAATCTAGCTCACTTGATAAAGCTATCTATTATGTTAACGATAAAAAGATGTCAGTGAGCCAACTGAAAGAAATGGATGTGGCTCCTAATAATATTTTGACTCTAACAGTCTATAAAGGGGAAAAAGCAATTGAACTCTACGGTAAAGAGGCTGTTAATGGTGTTGTCGTAATAGAAACAAAAGAGTAAAAGGTAATTAATCTTGAGTAAAAGTCCGCTTTCAATCAGAAAGCGGACTTTTTTTATGCGCTGTTTTTTTCAAATACTACTTATGAAAATTCACTCCAAAATGATGGAATCGGATTAATACGGTTAAAATGAGCCATAATTTGTCTGCAAAAATTCTAAATGGCTCATAAAGTCTCTACAAAACTTACATAATGAATGATTATTATAATTAAGGCTAACATATATTAACCAACTTGGAGACATTGAGATTACACATTTTAATCTATGTCATTAATCTAGTTATAATATTCACGTTAATTTCATTAAAAACTTCTTTTCAATTTGTTTTACTGCGCTTAAGGTGACTTCTTTGCTTCATCAATAACAAACAACGTATCTAGTAACAATCAAAAACATCTATTATGAAAACGCAAGTAAACAACAAGCCGCAAGTAAAAACAAACAAAGTATTAGGAATCTATACCATCTTTATGGTGAGCCTCAGTATCTCTTATATAGTAACCACATTTTTACATTTAGGGAATTAATCACTCCGACATTCATCAATCAGCATTCATCAATCAGCATTCATCAATCAGCATTCATCAATCTTTACTAATCCATCAAAAACCATCCATTATGAAAACGCAAGCAAACAACAAGCCGCAAGTAAAAACAAATAAAGTATTAGGAATCTATACCGTATTTATGGTAAGCCTCAGTATTTCTTATATAGTCACAACCTTTTTACATTTAGGGAATTAATCACTCCGACATTCATCAATCATCATTCATCATTCATCTATCAGCAATCATCAATCAACATTCATCAATCTTTATCAATCAATTAAAAACAATCAAAAATGATCCAAATTATCATCACTGCATTAGAACTTATCTTCGGATAAATAATTGACCTCTTCACACCGCCGAGTTAAGGCCTGCTCTGTGTGTGTTTTTTAAAAACTTACTTTAGATATAGCACGTTTTCGCGAAAGCGTACTAATCACATCCCTCCCATTCTTTCCGATAAAATATTTTCAGCTACATTTGGGCTTTTATAATTTTGGAACGCTCGTTGGAGTTGTCATCACCAATCAATACCCATTGTACGATGAAAAATTTATTTCTCGCAATCCTTACTACCGTATTTGTAGTAAGCTGCAATTCGGTAAAAAAGACTACTGCAACGCTTAATAGCGGTAATTATGATGATGCCATCGCAATTACTCTTAAGAAGTTGCAACGCAATCCAGATAAAAAGAATAAGCAAGACTTTGTGCTCCTTCTTGAAGATGCATTTGCAAAAGCATCTGCGCGCGATGCAGATCGTATTTCATTTCTCGTAAAAGAAAATCAGGAAACAAATCTTGAGGAAATTTATGAGACCTATGTATCGTTACAAAGACGTCAAGATCGTATAAGACCTATCTTACCTTTACAAGTAATTGACGAGAATAGATCTGCACGTTTTGACTTTGTAAACTACACCGATAAACTCATATCTTCTAAGGAAAAACTAGCTGCTTCGTTATATAGTAGTAGCCTTGATGCCATAACCGCTGCATCATCAAAAGAGGATTATCGTAATATTTATGATGATCTAGCTTATTTAAATACGCTTAAGCCAGGTTATAAAGACATTAAAAATATGATGGAATCTGTACATCTCAAAGGGACAGACTTTGTTGCAGTGACTTTATTTAATGATAGTAACATAGCGTTACCAGTACGATTAGAAAACGAATTATTAGACTTCTCGACCTATGGTCTCAACGATTTCTGGACCGTGTATCATAGCAATCCGCTTAATGAGGTATCCTACGATTACAATATGGAAGTTGCTTTTACAGAGATTAATATTTCACCAGAGCGCATCAAAGAAAGAGAGGTGCAACAAGAAAAACTCATTAAAGACGGTAGCATCGTTCTAAAGGATGAAGATGGTAATGTGGTTTATGATGAGGATGGTGAGAAAGTACTGGTAGATAATATGATTACTGTACGTTGCACGTACTTTGAGTTTATCCAGAACAAAGCTGTAAATGTAGTAGGCCGCGTGCGCTATTCTGATAGTAATACTAATCAGGTCTTGCAGTCGCTTCCGCTAGCATCTGAGTTTATTTTTGATCACAGATATGCTACCTATAGAGGTGATAGAAGAGCACTAGAAGATGAGCTTTATGATCGCACTCGCAATAGAGCAGTTCCGTTTCCTACTAATGAGCAAATGGTGTACGACGCTGGTGAAGACATTAAAAATCGCATTAAGGATATTATTCTAAGAAATAATAACTAGTCTTTACAAACAGATAAAAGCCGTAACGCTATGCGTTACGGCTTTGTTTTTTAGCTACTTTTGACGGTATGCAAACACTCTATAAATTTCTTGCCAAAGTTAATAAGGCAGTACTTCCCTCCTATTCAAAACGTGGTCTCGACCTTACACAAGCTAGTAAAATACAGCTTGCGATTTTTGGGTATAGAATCTGGGTTACAATAAGAGCGTTAGATTAAATCTTTTCGGCGAGTGCTTGTGCACTTATCGCTCCATGACTATCTGCATAAACCGCTGTCCCATTTTTGATTAAAATCATTTGCGGACTTTGATGTATTACTTGAAATTTATATCCCACTTCGTTAGACACTTCTCTATACGCCTTAAGGTCTAAATAATAAATATCTAACTGATTAGGGTCTATATCGTACTGAGATTCTAACTGGCGTATTACCATACGGCTTATACCACAAGTTGTAGAATGCTTAAAAATTGCCTGTGGCTTCGTTTCAGAATCTTTTGCGATTTGATCGAGTTGCTCTAAAGTGGTTAATTGCTTCCAAGGCATAGGTGCTTTTTCCTCTTTTGGCTCCTTATCTCCTCCAAACATTGAATTGAATATTCCCATTGTAATTAAGTTCTTTTTTACAAAGGTAGTCGTTGTGTCTGTGTTACGCTTTCGCGAAAGCGTGAAATAGTTCTTAAATAAGTCATAAAGTCAGCTGATACAAGAGTTTACAAGACATTTTGTCTATATGCCGCTGTGGAATAATAATTGACTTTAGTCCATCAAACAAAGGACAAACCAAGACATTAAAGAGAGGTACTTATCTCTTTTAAAGTCTATTAAACATATACTATGAATATAAATAATTATACCATAAAATCACAGGAGGCCATCCAAAGAGCACAGCAAATTGCTCAGGAAATGGGTCACCAGCAGATAGAAAATGAGCACATTTTTAAAGCAATTTTTGAAATAGATGAGCACGTTACTCCATTCTTACTTCAAAAGCTTGATGTAAATATTCCGTTATTCCAGCAAGTACTTGATAGTACGTTACAGAGCTATCCAAAAGTATCTGGTGGAGATATTGTACTAGGTCGGGAGGCAAATAAAGCACTCACGGAGGCTAGTATTATTGCTAAAAAAATGAACGATGAATATGTCTCTATCGAGCATTTAATACTCGCAATCTTTAGCACTAAAAGCAAAGTAGCTCAAATCTTAAAAGATCAAGGAGTGACAGAAAAGCATTTACGTGCCGCGATTGACGAAGTACGTAAAGGAAATCGTGTAACTTCCCAAAGTGCCGAAGAAACCTACAATTCTTTAAACAAATACGCAAAAAACTTAAATGAACTCGCGCGTAATGGTAAACTAGATCCTGTAATAGGACGTGATGAAGAAATACGACGCATATTACAAATCTTAACGCGTCGTACAAAGAACAATCCTATACTCGTAGGAGAGCCAGGTACTGGTAAAACAGCCATTGCCGAGGGTCTAGCGCATAGAATTGTAGATGGTGACATCCCAGAAAACCTACAGAACAAGCAAATATTTGCCCTCGATATGGGTGCGCTTATTGCTGGAGCAAAATTTAAAGGAGAATTTGAAGAACGTCTTAAAGCGGTTATTAAAGAAGTAACAGAAAGTGATGGCGATATCGTACTCTTTATAGATGAGATACACACACTTGTAGGTGCTGGTGGCGGACAAGGAGCGATGGATGCGGCAAACATCTTAAAACCCGCACTAGCGCGTGGAGAACTACGTGCAATAGGTGCTACTACGCTTGATGAGTATCAAAAATACTTTGAAGCAGATAAGGCACTTGAACGTAGATTCCAGAAAGTGGTAGTAGACGAGCCAGATACAGAAAGTGCCATCTCTATTTTAAGAGGTATTAAAGATAAATATGAAACACACCACAAGGTGCGTATCAAAGATGATGCAATCATCGCAGCGGTAAAATTATCACAACGCTATATCACGAGCAGATTTTTACCAGACAAGGCAATTGACTTGATGGATGAAGCTGCCGCAAAAATGCGTATGGAAATCAACTCTAAGCCAGAAGAGCTGGATGTATTAGACCGTCGTGTGATGCAACTAGAGATTGAGATTGAGGCAATCAAGCGTGAGAAAGATGAAGATAAGCTCAAAAGCCTACGTGCAGATCTTGCAAACCTTAAGGAGGAGCGTAACGATCTCAATGCACAATGGCAATCAGAAAAAGACATTGTAGAGAGTGTACAGACGGCAAAGCAAGACATAGAAAACTATAAAATAGAAGCAGAAATCGCAGAGCGTGAAGGAAACTATGGCCTTGTAGCAGAGTTGCGTTATGGGAAAATCAAGGATGCTCAAGAACATCTAGAAGAACTTCAAAAAGATCTCGCAAGTCATGCAGATACCTCGCTTATTAAAGAGGAAGTAACAAGCGAAGACATTGCAGAAGTTGTAGCAAAATGGACCGGTATTCCTGTTCAAAAGATGTTGCAGGGTGAGCGTGAGAAGTTACTTCAGCTAGAAGACGAGCTGCACAAACGTGTAGTGGGACAACGAGAAGCTATTGTAGCAGTAAGTGATGCTGTACGACGTAGTCGTGCAGGATTGCAAGATCAAAAAAAGCCAATTGGTTCCTTCTTATTCTTAGGAACGACCGGTGTAGGTAAAACAGAACTTGCAAAGGCACTTGCAGAGTATCTCTTTGATGATGAAAATGCAATGACGCGTATTGATATGAGTGAGTATCAAGAGCGTCACAGTGTGAGTCGTCTTGTAGGAGCGCCTCCAGGATATGTAGGTTATGATGAAGGTGGCCAGCTTACGGAGGCCGTACGACGTCGTCCTTACTCCGTGGTATTACTCGATGAGATTGAAAAAGCACACCCAGATACCTTTAACGTGTTGTTACAGGTGCTTGATGAAGGTAGACTTACAGATAACAAAGGACGTACTGCCGACTTTAGAAACGCGATTATTATCATGACCTCAAACATGGGAAGTGAGATTATCAAAGAACGTTTTGAGGCGATTCCGGATGTAGATGCTGCGATGGAGTCTGCAAAAGTTGACGTACTAGGTTTGCTTAAACAAAACATAAGACCAGAATTCTTAAATAGAATCGACGACATTGTAATGTTTAGTCCGCTTACGCGAAAAGATATTAGAGATATTGTGAAATTGCAGTTTAAAGGGATTCAAAAAATGCTCTCTCAACAGAACATAACCCTAGATGCTACAAAACAAGCAATAGATTTTATCTCTGAAGCCGGATTCCAACCAGAATATGGTGCAAGACCTGTAAAGCGAGCAATGCAACGTGAAGTGCTTAACCAGTTATCAAAAGAAATTTTGAGCGGTAAAGTAGCATCTGATAGTGTGATACTCGTAGATTCCTTTGACGATAAATTAGTCTTTAGAAATGAAGCAGAAATTACAGGAGAAGAAGAATAAGGATTAATTGACGATGATGAAAAGTGGATATCTAGCGATAGGTATCCACTTTTTTTGTGGCCTGAGTGGTAAGTTTTTAGGGCTGTTTGTGCGGTGACGAATACACTAATAAGTGTATATTTAAGCAATCAATTAAAAAATAAAAAACAGCCATTTCAGGAAGGCTTGTGCTGAGCTTGCTAAATATGCCGCACTCGCTTTATTTAGTGGCCTGTTAGCCAAAATTATCCTAATCAATAATTACATTTAAATCCTGTGATATTATATAAATATAGAGATTGGTCAGATGAACATCATAAAAACATTTTAACTAAAAATGAAATGTTTATGGCTTCACCAAGGTTCTTTTAACGACCCTTTTGATTGCCGAATTCCTGAAAATTATCACTTGTTAAATACTCAAGAAAAAATTGACCAGTTTATGGAATATATTGAGTCCAAACATGAGGATAAATTAAGCAAACTCACGAAAAGCGACATAGAAAAAATTAGTAATAACTTTAAGAAAAGATTTAAAAACCCTGAAGAAGTACAACAGAATCACCAAAATCATTTTTTCAAACAGATTAATGATTGTTATGGTATTTTCTCCCTATCAAAAAAGTGGAATTCATTATTAATGTGGTCACATTATGGAAATAATCATAAAGGTTTTTGTATTGGCTTTAGAGAAGACTTAATGAGAAAGTCTAGTCTATTTGGTGCAGGTTTTGAAGTTAACTATACTACAAAATTCCCTGAAAGGAATCCTTTGAAAAGGATAGAACCAATTCAAGATTCATTTCTACAACTTGGTCATAAAGCAAGTGAATGGAAATACGAAGAGGAATTTAGATTAATTAACCTAAAACTTGAAGGGCTTACTAAAAAAGATAGAATAATAAAATACCCTGATGAGTTTATTTCGGAAGTCATTCTTGGCATAGAGATTTCTGAAAATGATAAAGCTGAAATATTGAAAATTTGTAATCTCAAAAAAATTAAGGTTTTTCAATTATCAAAAGAACCATTTATGTTTAAATTAAAACGAAAATTAATAAGATAACTTTGGCTAATAATGAATTACATAACAATAGCGAATCAAGTATCAAATACTGTTTCTTTAGGGAATCAATTAATTAAAGTAATGGTTCCGCTTGACCAAAACATAGAAAATGAATTAATAGTTGAAATAAGCAAAAAACTAGAGGATAAAAGAGTATTAATTGCAACTGAGAAATATTCAACTGAAACATTAGAAGGATTAAACTTAATAAATTTTAAAGAGCTCTTTGAAAAGAAAATTGAGATAAATGGTCATATCAAACAAAACGTATTTGATATTATTATTGTTGATCGTGTTCCTTATGGTAAACACGATTCATTTACAACACTTGAGGAAAAAGAAAAAACAAGTACACTCACTAATAGAATAAATTATATAAACAAATTATATGAACTTCCGATTGTGTCAATAAGTAAAGCAGATGCAAAATCTGAATTGAGAATAAATCATTTCGCAAAAAAATAAACTTTGGCTAACAAAGAACTGAGTTAAAAAACAAGCCTACTTCGACTGCGCTCAGCACAAGCTTTTAAGCTAAGTTTGATCCATAATTCACATCGCAGAGCCCTCTCCAATTTACCCTTCCGCGAAAGCATCATCCTTCTTAAATACTTGTATATAAACGATCAATTAAAAAATAATAAAACAGGAATATTAGAAGCGCCGATAGCTAACGGGAGATCCGCTTGCTTTATGTAGTATCATGCTGGGATGCATAAGACTCATCAAACTGATAAAAACTCTTTTTGTATATTTGATGAGTTAACTCAATTAATATGGATATTCAATCAACAAAAATAGAATTAGTAAAAACTATCTTAGCGATAGAAAATAGTGATTTTATTCAAAAAGTAGCTGACTTTGTAAATGCTGAAAAAGTTGATTTTTGGAATGAATTAACTACTTCTGAACAAAGTGAAATTAAAGAAGGAATTAATCAGCTTGATAGTGGAAAACGAGTTTCTTTTGATTCATTCTTGAAAAAGATTTCTTAATGAAGGTATTCTTATCTGAATTAGCAGAAAGAAAACTCCTGATACTATCCGAATATCTTTTAGAAAATTGGAATTCAAAAACACGTGATACATTTATTGAAAAGCTAACTGAAAAAATTAAACAGATATCTTTTCAACCAGAAAGCTGCCCTCAATCTTCAGAACTCAAAGGCTTGTATAAGTGTGTTGTAACAAAACAAACTACCTTTTATTATAGAATTTCGACAAGACTAGACGAAATTGAAATCATTACAATTTTTGATACAAGACAAAATCCTGACAAACTAAGAAAGGATATTTAAGAAAAACTCACCATACATAAAACCACTGCGGCTGTTTGCCAAAGAGTATACGTCTCATTTATAGAAAGTTCAATATTGGTTGCAACGGTCACAACAATACATGAAGCGTCCCGATTACACCGGAAATTGAAAACTGTCTATGCGATGCGTGAAAACGCAAATATCTGTATATTTAAATAATCAATTATAGAACTACGCAATAGGCTTACTTGCACAACCAATAGTTGTTGGAGTTAAATTGTCTTTATTTAGGGGCCTGTTGGTAATGAATTGAAATGATGATTAAAATCTGGAATTACATAAAGGAAAATAAAACTGTTAGTATTTTGGACCTAATCGTATTTCTGATTCTAATTGTTCCCAATTCATACTCTTTTGGACATAACTACGAAACGGAAGAATTACATTGGATTCCAAATTTTGTGTTTAAAGAAATTGACCTGATTGTATTTTATTTACCAATTCTGATTTTAACAATCGGATTTCAACTTTCTAAAAAATTGTTTGGAGAAATACATTTTTGATTTTGTTTATTGTTTTCTCAATTCTTTACTTTATTGGAGCAGTATTTTCGTTATCATTTCCGATTCAGGATTTTTCACCTGGAATTGGGAATTTATTGATTCTGACTTTATTTCCTCTAATTATAATTATTTTCAAAAGCAAACAATATTAACGTAATAAAAAGAAAAAACTATTGGCAATAAAGAACTCAGTTAGAAACAAAATCAAAATTTATAGTGTCCTAAACTATCGTAACAAAATCCCCCTAACCCACACTAAGGCACGATAAATGTATATAGGTGCGTGTTTGATAGCAATAGCTATCTTTGTAACACATACATATACCATGAAAAATATTCCATTCCTATTTATACTATTTGTTGCGTTCTCTTTAAGCGCTCAACAAAACTACTATACCTTTCAAGGTGACACCTATGACGAGGAAAGCTTTCAAGCCAAACTAAAATCTATAGAAGAGGTTTACGGTGCACAGGGCAATTATAAGTATACACAAGCCAACTTTAAAGTTCGCCATTCTCGTGTGCGACAAGACTCAATTATACAAGAGGTTGAGGTGATGCTTTCGCAATCTAATAGCGCGCCTCTAGATATTAATGTAGGGGTAAATGGCTTAATTAATAAACCCCTACCCGACTTTCAGCTGCAAGATCTTGCAAATGGATTAAAATCTAAGGAGAGTTATAATGATAAAATTACACTCATCAACTTATGGTTTACAAGCTGCCCTCCTTGTATTGCTGAGATTCCATATCTTAATGATCTTAAAAAGCAATATGAAGATCGCGTAAATTTTATTGCGATCACTTTTGAGCCAAAAAGTAAAATTGATAATTTTTTAACCAAGAAACCTTTTGATTTTGAACACTTAGTAGATGGTGCCAGCTATTTAAAACAGGACTTAAAAACCAATACGTATCCTAAACTCGTATTTATGGACCGTAATGGTACCGTGCGTTTTGTAGAAAATGCAGTAATGGCCCAAGGCAGAGGCCCAGCCGCAGAGGTTACAGAAATTCTTAAGGAACACCTAGATTACTTACTTGCAGATAACTAATGGAAAACACTGTAGAACCAACTCTAGATTACTCTCCACTTGAGGAAAAGCTCAATATCTGGACGCATGGTTTTGGTTTTGTAGCTAGTGTAGTTGCATTGGGTTTTTTATGTTTTCGCGAAAGCGTATCAACCACAGCAACCATTAGTCTCATCATTTTTGGAGTAAGTATGTCTCTGCTATATTTTGCATCTACGGCTTACCACAGCGCTGTAAAACCTATACGTAGAGCTAGACTAAAGATATTTGATCACGCGGCTATCTATGTGCTCATAGCAGGGACATATACACCTTTTACACTTGTAACTCTGGAAGGAAGTACTGGATGGTGGATTTTTGGGATTGCATGGTCTATTGCTTTATTCGGAATAATATTAAAACTTTTTTTTACAGGACGATTTGATATTCTTTCTACCATACTTTATGTAGCGATGGGTTGGCTTATCGTTTTTGCATACAAACCACTACTAGCAAACCTTGATCCAGCTGGTGTGCAATGGCTTTTTACTGGAGGTATTTTATATACGATAGGTGCTGTTCTTTATAGCATTTCTCGCATTCCTTATAATCATGCTATTTTTCATGTATTTGTTTTGGGAGGAACAGCCTCTCACTTTATTGCAGTTTACAACTACGTAGGAATTTAAACCTTTCGAAGATTATAAAACAAAAAATGCCCCTCAATGAGGGGCATTTTTATTGCTAATAGTAAAGAGCTACAATAGACTAGTTAAAGATATAACGTAGTCCTAGTTGTGCTTGCCATCTGTTTAAAAGACTTGCATCTGTTCCAAATGTTTGAGTAAGCTCTTCGTTGAACGTGTATGTAGGTACACCGTCTGCAACGCTTACACTTACTGGCTGGATACTGTTAGGTTGCTCAACAAGTCCCCAATCAGAATTGATGAAGTTTCCTAAGTTAAGAACGTCAACACTAAACTGGATTGTGTTTTTCTTTCCTTTTACATCAAAATTAAAATCTTGTAATAAACGGAAGTCAACACGGCTTCTCCATGGTGCAAGTGCTCCATAACGCTCTGCATATTGACCACGATTATCACTTAAGTAATCATCTTGCTCGATGTACTGATTAAATGCTGCTGCTTGCTCTGGTGTAGCAAAATTTTGCTGTGATACTTCTCCAGCAGTTGGGATGTAAATAAGGTCGTTAAAGTTACTTCCGTCACCGTTAACATCACCAGCATACGTATAATTAAAACGTCCTCCTCTAGCCCACTCTGCAAATGTAGAAATGGTAGTAGCAAATTTGCCATCACCATACTCAAATTTCTTTGAAGCTACAGCAATTACTCTGTGCTGATCACCATAACGTGAGTTTGATAATACTGCATCATTTGCATTACCACGTATTGCATTTGCGTTAAAAGCATCACCTGTAATCTCTGCGTCAATAGAGTTTACATTTTTAGAATCTAGGTAGTTATATGCTACACTTGCATAAAGTCCGTTACCAAATGATTTTTCTGCTTTTAATGTAGCGTTAATTGTACGACCGTTATCAGAGTTTGTAAATACATACGCATTTGTAGGTCCTCCAAAGGCATTAGTAGAAAAATCTGAAGCTTGATAGATAGGTCTGTTATCTACACCTTGTAAGGTAGCAGATGGATTATCAAGTGCCCAGTTTTGAACGTGCGCAGCGTTAAGATCTTTTGTGTAAGAGAAGTCTCCTGTAAGTACTACACCATTATCTAGGCGGTAATCTACACCTATATTAGATCTCCATACTTGTGGCCATTTGAAATCTTGATCTACTGTCTGGTAGAAGAAAAAGTCAACACCTTGTACTTGGTTACCTAACCATACAAAAGGAAAACGACCTGTAAATATCCCTGTTCCTCCACGTACTTGGAAAGTCTTATCGCCTTCTACATCCCAGTTAAAACCTAATCTAGGTGAGAATAAGAATCCATTGTCTGGAAGTACTGTACTATCTAGAAGAATATCTTCTCCCGTAGATGGATCTACATAAACGTTTTCTGGTTGGTACGTTCCTTTACGATCAATGTTCTCTTGAATTTTATCTTCTGTATCAAAGTATAATGGCTTATCAAGACGTAGCCCTAGTGTTAGAGTTAAATCATCTGTTGCTTTCCATTGATCTTGTCCATAAAGAGAGAACTGCCCTACGTTAGTTTCGGCAAGTGCCCATCCTGCTGGATCACCAATAGGAAGACCGTTATTCTCGTTAAACTCTGCCTCTGCAGATAAGAAAGTTCCTTGATATTGGTTTACTAAGAAATCTTGAAAAGCCACAAGGTCAGTTTCTCCAGTTGTATCATTTACATAATCTGTATCTAGTACTCCATCACCATCAAAATCCATGTCTTGATCGATTGATACGCTTCCAAATAAATCAAAACCATATCCTGTTAAGTTAAATGAGTTGTAAAAGCTAAATTTCTCAAATGACGTTCCTAAAGTAAATGTGTGACTTCCAGAAACAATATTCAAGTTGTTTGTGATTTGGAAAACTTGTTGCTCAAGTACATTTGAAATTGAGAATGGCTCATGACCAGCAATGATATAGTTTTGTCCTCCTTTTGTAATGTTTATAGATGGACCTGGAGTAGAAAAAGGTTTTCTAAAATCATCAAAGAACGTGTAACCTACTTGTAATTTATTTGAAATGTTACTAGCTATGTCGCTATTCCACTCAAACTGGAAAGAATCTATGTTGTTGTTAATTTCATATCCTGCATTTTCAAACTGCAATGTAGTCTGGTTAGGTCCACGAAGTGCAATTGCATTTGGGTTTGCTGGATTTTCCTTAGAAGAGCGTAGTAAGTTATAAACAAGCGCTACACGGTTCTTGTCATTCACGTTCCAATCTAACTTGAAAAGTGCTTTTGTAGAACCTGCATCAAAGTTAAATCCTTCATATCTTCCTGGCTCATAAAAAGAACCGTCTGCATACTGGATACTTCCTAGTGCAGCAGAAACAGCATCAAGATCTGCTGGTAATACGCGAGACTCATTAATAGCTCCAGTATTTCTGTTAGGTGCCCATGGAGCTCCAAGATCTGATCTAGATTCCTTTTCAAAGTTTGCAAAGAAAAATAGTTTGTTTTTGATGATTGGTCCCCCTATTGAGATACCATAAGTATTCTGGCTCTGGTCTGCTACAAAAACGTCATCTCCTCCTACTTTACCTCCTGTAAGATCTTCATTTCTGTAAAAACCGTAAACAGTTCCTTTTACTTCATTAGTACCACTTTTTGTTACTGCATTTACAGAAGCTCCTGTAAATCCAGAAAGCGTTACATCATAAGGAGCTGTACTTACTTGAATTTGCTCAATAGCATCAAGAGATATAGGTTGAGAACCTGTCTGTCCTCCTGGAGTCGCTGCATCAAGTCCAAATGGATTGTTAAAAACCGCCCCATCAAGACTAAAGTTATTATACTGATCGTTACGTCCTCCAAAAGATCCATTACTAGAAGCACTAGGCTCTAGACGGTAAAAATCTGCTGCAGATCTAGATATTGTAGGAAGTGACTTTAATTGTCTCTCACCTACATTTGTCGCTGCACCTGTGCGGCCATCACTAAAAGTATTATTACGAGAACCTGTAATTACTACTTCTTCTAGCGCATTGCTATCTTCACTCAGTGTTACTTCAACGTTGTACGTTTCTCCTAGATTAAGAGTTACGCCTGTAAATTCCTGACTTTGGAAACCTACATAACTCATTGTGATCGTATAAGGTCCACCTACACGTAGGTTTAATAGACTAAAACGACCGTCAAAGTTTGTAATAGCTCCATACTTTGTACCTGTAGGAGTGTGTACTGCAAGTACATTTGCCCCTGGCAAAGTCTCGCTACCTCCATTTACTACTCCCGAAATAGAGGAAGTAGTTACTTGTGCTTGCAAACTAAAAGCGCCAAGTACTACAATTAATAAGAAAATTTTTTTGAACATAAAGTTTGAATTTGTTTCCGTAAAAATACTAGAGTAAATCAAGGTAGACGCTCATTTTAGTAACATTTCTTTAGCATTTTCTTAACAATTGTTAAATACTTTTTAGGTGCGCTTTCGCGAAAGCGTAAAATCATCATAAACAATATCGATAACACCTCATTACCATCATGTTATAAATCCAAAATTTTCAAAAGAACTTATTTAATTCACAAACAACAATTTCACATGTACTCTATAAAATATGATAACTCATGAATGAATAATTATCTTTGCAGTCTATGACAAGTAACCAAAAAACGCAAAAACAAATCCTTGCCAAGCTAGGGATTAAGACCCTCAATGAGATGCAAGAAGCAGCTCAACTAGCAATACAATCTGCAAGAGAGGTGATATTACTATCTCCTACGGGTACTGGTAAAACACTCGCTTTTTTATTACCTGTAATAGAAGCACTTGATCCAGATTGTGAAGAAGTGCAATTACTTATTGTCGTTCCTTCTCGCGAGCTTGCTATCCAGATAGAAAATGTAGCTCGTAATATGGGGACTGGGTATAAAATTCATGCTGCTTATGGTGGGCAAAGTTTTAATACAGATAGGCAAGCTATAAAACATCGTCCAGCTATTTTAATAGGTACGCCTGGTAGACTAGCAGACCATATGCGCAGAGAGACATTTTCTACAGATCACATTAAAACTTTAATTCTAGACGAATTTGATAAATCACTAGAGGTAGGTTTTGAAGAAGAAATGACAGAAATCCTTAGTTTTCTACCAGCTCTAGAAAAGAAAGTGCTTACCTCTGCTACACAAGGAATAGAGATCCCAAAGTTTGTAGGCCTTACTACTCCGGTAGAAGTAGACTACTTGCATGAAGGAGGATCAAAACTTGAGATAAAAGCTATTGTATCCCCAGATAAGGATAAGCTAGATATGCTTGTTAAGGCGTTGTGCCATCTAGGCGATCAGCCAGGGATTATCTTTTGCAATTTCAAAGGAACTATCGCACGTATAAGTGAATACCTTAGTGATCGCGGCATTGCTCATGGGACTTTTTATGGCGGTATGGAACAAAGAGAGCGTGAGCTGTCGTTACTAAAGTTTCGTAACGGTACACACCAATTACTACTTGCTACAGATCTTGCAGCCCGTGGTATTGATGTGCCAGAAATAAAATTTATACTTCACTACCACTTACCTATTCATGCAGAAGAGTTTACGCACCGTAATGGTCGTACAGCTCGTATGCAGTCTGAAGGTACAGCATACGTATTACACTGGAAAGATGAGAAACTTCCAGAGTTTATGCCTCAAATGGATGAAGAGTTCATACATGACAAAGGTATCCCTGATGGATCACAATGGCGAACTTTAGAGCTTTCTGGAGGACGTAAGGATAAGATTTCTAAAGGTGATATTGCTGGTTTCTTTTTTAAAGAAGGAAACATAGATAGAGAACATCTAGGTACTATAGAGGTCAAAAATTTACAATCATTTGTAGCTGTACATAAAAGTATTGCAGAAGAAATGATACAAAGATTAGATAATAAGCGACTTAAAAAGGCAAAACTAAGAATACAACACGCCTAGAGAAGCATTTGTAAAACAGAAAAGGATTGTAAAAACTACATTTAATAAGTAGTCTTTACAATCCTTTTTTAATGATAACCAATTTTGGTTATAAGAATTATTTTACTTCTACAAAGCGAGCAAACCATTTGTAAAGGTCACCTCTAGTTATCACAGCACCCTCACTTATAAGTTTAAACTTATCTGCATTACGATCTGCGCTATAATCTTTGCTTGCACTCATAAAGACAACATCATCATCCCCTAAGTTTTCTTTAAGCCATGCATAGCCTTCGGCAGTGGTGATGTCTATATCTTCCTTATTGATTTTTACAGCAATAAGTGACATATTATTTTCTCCTAGTAAGAATAAGTGCATCTGGTTAGGAGATACATGCTCTAGGTATTGTGCTTTGGTAAGCACACCTTCCCACACAAGATCTGAGAAAACATCTATTTCCTCTTCGGCTACTTGTGGTTGTTTTTCTTTAATGGTTGCCCATTCATCACCAGTGATAGATTGCGTTGCTAGAAAATTTATAAATTCTGGCTTTAGTTCTTCTAGTTGTTCTTTTGTAAGGCGAGCGTATTTCATTGTGAATCACTTTTTCGCGTAAGCGTATTTAAAAAAAAAATTCATAAAAAAGCCGTCCTTACGGTTGTAAGAACGGCTTTTCATATAATGTCTAATGACTTAGTTAGCCTCTGCTACTACGTCAAAAGGAAGTGTAGCTACCACATTCTTGTGGAAACGTACTTTTGCTTCATAGTTACCTAAGCGTTTTACAACGTTTCCTGCGATAGAAATAAATTTCTTATCGATAGAAACACCTTCTTTTGCTAGGTATTCTGCAACGTCTGCATTATTAATAGATCCAAAAAGCTTGTCTCCATCTCCAGTTTTTGCAGTAATCTTAACTTCAAGTCCGTTAAGTTTATCTGCTTGCTTCTGTGCATCGTCCACAAATTTTTGTTCTTTGTGAGCGCGTTGCTTAAGGTTCTCTGCAAGTACTTTCTTTGCGCTAGGCGTTGCAAGTACAGCATGACCGTTAGGGATTAGGTAGTTTCTACCGTATCCGTTTTTTACTTCTACTAGATCGTCTGCAAATCCTAGATTTTCAACGTCCTTCTTTAATATAAGTTCCATCTGTTATCTAGTTTCTATTTGTATAAATCAGTTACATAAGGCATCAATGCAAGATGACGTGCGCGTTTTACTGCTACAGACACTTTACGTTGGTACTTTAAAGAAGTTCCTGTAAGACGACGTGGTAACAATTTACCTTGCTCGTTTACAAAACCTGCTAGCCAGTCTGCATCTTTGTAATCGATATACTTGATACCAGATTTCTTAAAACGACAGTACTTCTTTGCTTTGTTAGTCTCAATGTTAAGAGGCGTAAGATATCTGATATCTCCGTCCTTCTTTCCTTTTGCTTGTTGTTGTAAAGATGCCATAACTTACGCTTTTTGCTTTTTTAGTTTTTCACGTCTTCTTTCAGCCCACGAGATCGCGTGCTTATCAAGTGCTACCGTAAGGTAACGCATCACACGTTCGTCACGGCGAAAAGCTAGTTCGTAATCATTGATAGCTTGTCCATCAACAGTAAATTCAAGTAAGTGGTAAAAACCGCTTTTCTTGTTTTGGATAGGATATGCAAGCTTTTTTAAGCCCCAATCCTCTTTACTAATCATCTTAGCGCCCTTTTCTTTAAGAAGACCTTCGTACTTCTTTACTGTTTCCTTTATCTGATCATCAGATAAAACGGGATTCAAGATGAAAACAGTTTCGTAATGGTTCATATAATATGAGTTTAATTAAAAATGAGTGCAAAAGTAACGATTTACTTTCAATATTCAAATAGCAATTAGTTTATAAATTTAAAAAAAAGCTACCTTAATTATAGAACACAATTTTTAGTTTCGCTTTCGCGAAAAAGTGAATTTACAGAACCCACGCAATTACTATATAATAAGGACACTTCTCAAAGTAGTTCTAATTATCATCTAGTTCATAGATTATAATTAAAGTTAAGTCGTTTAAAAACAGAAATTCTAAGTCTCTTTAATTCGTCTAAACCTACGCCTAATCGTCAATAGTCAAATTTTTACCGATTAAGACGTTAAAATCGCCGTTCCCTATGAGAATAAAGGAAAAATCATTCGACCAATCGCACGAATACCCGATGAAAGTCATGATTTTGTTGGTAAATAGGTTATTTTTACTTAATATTGACAAACTTAACCTAATTTAAATACTAATTGCTGTGGAAGGAGTACTATTAGACTGCGCAGTTGTGGATGATTCAAGTTTACAACGTCTAGCTATCGTAAAGATGATCAATGATCACCCGAACTTACGACTAGTTGCCGAATATAACAATGCCATAGAAACTAAAAATGGTCTTATCGAGACTAAAGTAGACCTGCTTTTTCTTGATATAGAAATGCCTATCCTCTCTGGATTTGATTTACTTGATGATCTTATCCATAAGCCACAGATTATATTTGTGACAGGTAAGACAAAATACGCTTACAAGGCTTTTAACTATAACGCAATCGATTACTTACGTAAACCACTTACTAAGGATCGCTTTACAAATGCTGTTTACAAAGCAATAAGTTTACACAAACTAAAAACTGAAGGTGCTGTCGAAGATGATGACTATATCTTTGTAAAAAGTAACCTAAAGAAAAAGAAAGTGATGCTCAATGAGCTTAAATATATCACTGCTCTTGGAGATTACGTAAAGTTAGTTACTGTGCATGATCCTATTGTTGTACTTGCAACGATGAAATCATTTGTAGCACAATTACCACCAGAACGTTTTATGCGTATACACAAGTCTTACATTATCAACATAGATAAGGTAGATAAATACAACAGTAGAAATATTGAGATAGACGGAGAAAAAATTCCTTTATCAAGACATAAAAAGTCAGAGCTTATAGATGCTCTATCTGCATAAGTAGACGTTAGACAAAATTTAGATATAAAATTAAAAATCCCGCTCGTTGAGTGGGATTTTTTGTTTCTATAAAACGCACTCAATATCTCATTTAATAACAATCCACATCTATCACAAGCCGTACACTTCTGTAAGGAGCAATCGCATTAAAACTTGTTACAACACGCTTTATAGCTTTCTTAGTGTATAATAACTTTTGGCGGCGGCTTATCTTAATTAGTACATTACGTCTATATTGATTCCTTATTCTAGCTACAGAAGGCGTCTCAGGTCCTAAAACAGCTTCTGCTCCTAGTGTTTGACGCAATGCTTTTGCGAGCCAGATACTCGCCTCTTCTATTTTTTGATAATCTCGATGCTTTAAAGTAATACGTATCAATCTATGAAAAGGTGGATACTTAAAATTACGTCGTTCTTCTAATTGCTCCTTGTACATCTCTTCAAACTTATTTGCAGAAACCTGCTGTAGGATCTGATGGTAAGGATTATAAGTCTGCACGAGTACTTTACCTTGTTTTTCTGTTCGCCCTGCCCTACCCGATACTTGTGCAATCAATTGGTAACTGCGTTCATGCGCTCTAAAATCTGGAAAATTGAGCATACTATCTGCATTCATAATCCCTACAAGAGTTACATTTCTAAAATCTAATCCTTTGGTAAGCATTTGCGTACCTACAAGAATATCTATTTGCTCTTGCTCGAAGGCAGTGATAAGCTTTTCAAATCCATACTTACCTCTAGTAGTATCAGAATCCATTCTTGCAATAGATTTGTCTGGATACAGCTCTTTCAGTTCTAATTCTATTTGCTCTGTTCCAAAGCCCTTTGTGGTAAGCTCTGCGCTACCACAAGCCATACATTTTTGCTGTAATGCGATATTATAACCACAATAATGACAACGTAGCTGTGATCTGTATTTATGATAGGTAAGACTTACATCACAATTAGGACATTGCGGTGCGTGACCACAAGTAGTACACTCTAATATAGGTGAGAAACCCCTACGATTTTGAAAGAGAATTACCTGCTCCCCTAATGCTAGTGCATCTGTAATTGCGCGTATTAAGCTGTCAGAAAAGTGACCCGTCATCTCACGTTTTTTGCTTTTCTCCTTAATATCTACAAGATTAATCTCAGGCATTAAAATACCTCCATGTCGTTGTTTTAAAGACACATAACCATATTTCCCTTGCTGTGCGTTGTATACTGTTTCTATAGATGGCGTTGCAGACCCTAGTAATACTTTTGCTTTAAACATTGCTCCTAGCACAATAGCAGCATCACGAGCATGATACCTAGGCGCAGGGTCGTATTGCTTAAAACTACTTTCATGCTCCTCATCTACTACGATAAATTTTAAATCTCTAAAGGGCAACAAAAGTGCACTACGTGCCCCAATAATAATTTGAGCTTTATCCAGCTTTTTTAATACATTATTCCACACCTCTACTCGCTCGTTTACTGAGTATTTGGAGTGAAAAATCGCTACGCGCTCACCAAAGTATGTTTGTAGCCTAGTTATTAACTGCGTAGTAAGTGCAATCTCTGGAAGTAAGTAGAGTGT
Source organism: Dokdonia sp. R78006 (assembly GCF_042466145.1). Taxonomy (NCBI): domain Bacteria; kingdom Pseudomonadati; phylum Bacteroidota; class Flavobacteriia; order Flavobacteriales; family Flavobacteriaceae; genus Dokdonia; species Dokdonia sp. R78006. The sequence continues at coordinate 2,941,332 of NZ_JAXHBU010000001.1, forward strand.
TTGATCACCAGATTCAAGCATCTCTTCAATAAGCTGCACATAAATCTCCGTTTTACCCGATGCAGTTACTCCATGCAACAAGGCAACATCTTTAGTTTCAAAATGACTTTTTATCTCATTATAAGCCGTCTGCTGGTATTCATTGAGAACCTTTGTTTCAAAAACTTCACCGTCAAAGCCTACGCGGTCTTGACGTTTCTGATACGTTTGAAAAACACCTTTATCCACCAGCGCCTTGAGCTGACTAGCAGTAGCGCCAGATGCTTTTTGTAAATCTTGAGATGAGATAGGTTTATTTATTTTCGCTTTAAGCGAAAAAAATGTGAGCACCATTTCTCTTTGTTTTGGAGCTCGAGATAATTCTTCTATTACATTAGTGAGCCCTTCCTCGCCTTCATATGCTGGCGCAATAGTAATAAATTTTACAAGCTTAGGTACGTATTGCTCATAAATCTCTTCTTGCATCTCAATCACACCTTGATCAATTAAACGCTGTATAGAAGGAAGGATTTTCTTCTTGTCTAGAATATCCATCACCTCATGAACCTTTAATTCTGATCGATGCTGTAATGCTTCATATATGAGAAACTCATCATCCTTAAGCGATGTCTCATCTATATCAAGCCCATCTTCCTTAAGTCTTATCACAGTCTCACTTTCCAGCAAGAAAGCCTTAGGGAGCGCAGCACGCATTACCTCTCCTTCGGTACACATATAGTAATCTGCAATCCAACTCCAGAATTTCAGCTGCTCTTCAGTGACTATTGGGTCCTCATCTAGAATTTGCTGTATTTCCTTGGCTTCATAAATTGTAGGCGCCTGCTCATGTTTGTTTTTTACGATAGAAGCATATACTTTCTTTTTACCAAAAGGAACAGCAACCCGCATCCCTTTTTGAATATAGTTATACTCTGCCTCAGAGACGAGGTACGTAAACGTATTCTCTACAGGGATAGGAAGTATAACATCTATAAAATAAGGCATAGTAAATTGTGATAAGAAAGTATGAATATACAAAGTTACAGAAGCAGATCAAACGTAGGTGCTAATCATAAATAAAAAGAACATTAATGTTTGACATACGCTTTCGCGAAAGCATAAAAAAAGCCGCTCCCAAAAGAAACGGCTTTCAATTTTAGACGGCTAGATTTCTAGCTTCTTATCCACTGTTGTGTTCTAAATAAGAATGCTATATAACCACGAACGTTTAAGACATCTTTATCATCCTCGTCAATCCACAGTTTGGCTTTATATTCTTTTCCTTTTTCTGGATCAAAGATGGTTCCTCCCTCATATTCATCATCATCTTTTTCTAGATTCTTAATGATATCAAGACCTATGAGTGGTTTATCATAATCTTCACCTTTACAGTAAATACAAGTCTTGTCACGATTTGCTGGATTTAATATATCTACAATCTTACCAAACACTTTACCATCCTTTTTATAAATTTCTATGATAGACATTGCCTCACCAGTCTCATCATCTATAGTTTTCCATTGTCCAAAAATAGTTCCTTGTTGCGCTTGTATGCTCACTGCAAAAAATAGCAGCATAAGTAGGGTTATGTGTTTTTTCATAGTATTCAAGTTTTAAGATTCTAAAATTAATGTGATTTACAGAGAGATTATAATGCATAAAAAATGGCGAGTCACAAGTGATCGCCATTTTTAATATGATTGTGATAATTAGTTTTTACCTAACATCGCATCTTTAAGATCATCATCTGCTGGGTCATTACCTAACCAGATTCCGAAAAGAGCTTTCTTAAAATCAAGACCTGCAATAGATCCTACTTCTTTTCCGTTTTTGTAAACTACAGTTCCTTTTCCTTTAATATAAGCGATGTCAAACACGTTTGTTTTTACAATCTTATCGCTGAAAAAACCTTTGAACTGCTCAATCTTCGCATCTAGCGAACTAGTATTGCCATTCATTGAAGCGTCAAAACCATCATCTACAGCTCCTATCATTTTCTTACTAGAAACCATTCCAGAAACGATGTCTAATTTAAGCGCCATAGTCTCGTCTGCATTGATAATTGCTGCAGCATCACTCTTTTTTGACACTAGATATAATCCTCCAGCATAAAGGTCAAATACTACCTTCTCTCTCATACCAGCACCGTTAAGGATAAGTTCTGTACCTCCCATTGTTACTGAGTTAGGTAAAGTTGCATCTCCTACTACTGTTTGTGCCTGGCTAACTGTAAGACTACATACAGCTACTAAAGCTAATAAATACTTTTTCATAATTTTTCTTTGTGTTTGTGAGTTATTTAATTTGAATTAGGGTTTTTATGTAAAATTCGTAATTTTTGAAGGGTTGCATTCAGCTCATAACCCAATAAAATCAAATTGGAATTTAACCAAATATAAAGCATCATTATTAATAATGCACCAATAGAGCCATACAACTCATTATATGTGCCAAAATTATCAATATAAATGCCAAATAGATAAGTGGTTATCATAAATAATATTGTTGTCATTAATGCTCCTGGTGAAAAGAAACGACTCTTACGCCCTTCTTTAGTTCCAAAATAATATAGCGTAGCAATTACCGAATAAATCATAATGATTAAAAACAGGTTCTTCCCTATGCTTAATAGCGCGATATCCATGTCGTTACTCATAAAGTCACGCTCTCTCAATGAATTAAGTAATAATTCAAAATAAATCACTACTGATATAGTAGTAACCAACAACGATGCCAGAATAATGGAAGTCCCTAAAGCAACCGCATATTGCCTAAAGAAATTACGGCTTATCTCGTTATAATGAGAACCTTCAAAACCACTAAAAATGGCATTGACACCATTTGCCGTTAAAAACAAGGCAAGTAAACCAGCAAAGGAAGCAAGACCTGCTCTCTCATTCTGTGAGATATCGATTATGATAGGTTTAAAGAAATCTAAGGATTGCGCAGGTATCAATTCATAAATAAAGGCCATGAACTTGATATCAAAATTCTCAATAGGCACATATGGCACTAAATTGAGTAAAAACAGCAATGCCGGAAAAATGGCCATAAAAAAACTATAGGCAATAGAACTTGCACGAGATCCCAGAGCTCCCTGGATAATCCCATTAAAATAAGCGCGTAGCAAGTAAAGAAGCGTCATTCCCTCAAACCCAGGAATAACGATACTATCCAAGATACTTACAAGCCAACAGAATGGCTTGAATCTCATTAAACGTTGCTCTATTGTCTTATCTGATGCCATTAAACTGCTTTCAGACTAAGATCTAAGTTATAAACAGAATGCGTGAGCGCCCCACTAGAAATATAATCTACACCACAAAGAGCGTACTCACGTATTGTCTCTTCATTAATACCACCAGAAGATTCTGTAAGGCATTTATCGCCTATTAATGCAACTGCCGTACGAGTATCCTCATAATTAAAATTATCTATAAGAATACGATATACGTGCTCGTGATTTTCAAGTATTTCTTTAATCTCATCCAGACTTCTAGCTTCTACTATAATCTTGAGATCTCGCTGCTCTTCCTTAAGATAATCTACTGTTTTGAGAATCGCTTTTGTTACACCACCCGCAAAATCAATGTGATTATCTTTAAGCATAATCATATCATACAGGGCAAAACGGTGATTCTCACCACCACCTATTTTTACAGCCCATTTTTCTAGCGCTCTTATTCCTGGCGTTGTCTTTCTTGTATCTAGAATTTTAGTATCTGTTCCTTCTAAAAGGTTCACAAAGAACTTTGTCTTCGTCGCAATAGCACTCATACGCTGCATAGCATTAAGCACTAGGCGTTCCGCTTTAAGAATGCTCTGACTTGAACCAGATACATAAAATGCAATATCACCATATTTTACAGCGTCTCCATCCTTTAATATATCCTCAACTTTTAATGAAGGATCTACGTATGCAAATACCGCTTTCGCGAAAGCGCAACCCGCAAGAATACCTTCATCCTTTACAAGTAATTTTGCTTTTCCAGTGGCGGTTGCTGGTATACAAGCCAGTGAACTGTGGTCTCCATCACCTACATCCTCTCTTATAGCATTTGCAATTATACCTTCTATCTCAATCTGAAATTGTGCTTCTGAAATCATATTTGTATTGTTCCTTTGATGTAAAAATAAGCAAAAGGTAAAGCTTCTTACTTCTGTAATGTAGTTTTGTATTTTTGCTACATGAATATTAAACTTCTCTGCGTAGGCAAGACCGATAATAAACAGTTGCAAGCACTGGTAGACACGTATAGTAAACGGCTCAACTTTTATGTAAAATACTCCATAGAAATTCTCCCGGATATTAAGAATGTCAAAAATCTTAGTGAGCAAGAACAAAAAAATAAAGAAGGCGACCTTATTTTATCAAAAATAGGCCCTTATGACCACCTCTTGCTATTTGATGAAAATGGAAAAACGTTTACAAGCGTAGGCTTTTCAAAATTTTTACAAAAGAAAATGAATAGTGGCATCAAGACCCTAGTCTTTGTTATAGGTGGTCCTTATGGATTTTCTGAAGAGGTTTATGCAAAAGCACAAGGAAAAGTATCATTATCATCTATGACTTTTTCTCACCAGATGGTAAGACTATTTATTACCGAGCAAATTTATAGAGCATATACTATCTTAAAAGGTGAGCCATATCATCATCAATAAACATAATTTCTAGAATTAGAATCGTCTTTTAATTGCCCTAATTTATTAATGCTAAATAATTATTGGGTTTAACCTATTTTTATGAGCATAAGTAGCATAATTATTACCGCTACGTGTTATTTTTGTATCCTTAATACGACTACAATTTAATGGGATCACAATCAGGTACAAAAAAGAAAAACAGGCTGCAATTATTGCACCAGTACTACGTGTACACTGGTTTTTATACTTTTTTAAGGGACGCTCTTAAAAAAGCACTCCCTCCTATTCTACTTGTAGTAGCAGCGATAGTTCTTATTCACTTCTTTGTAATAGACCTTAATACGGCACTGCAATATGTAATAGACAACTATTCAAACCTGCTTGTCCTTACCTTATTTTTTGTTTCAGAATCTATACTTGGTATAATTCCTCCAGAGCTTTTTATTGCCTGGAGTGATAAAACAAGTAATCCTATCTTATATCTTAGTCTCATTGCACTATTATCATATGCTGGTGGAGCAGTTTCCTATTTTACAGGAAGAGCAGCTTTAAAAATTCCATCCGTTCATAATTACCTAGAGGTAAAAATGGAGAAGCACTTAAAAAATGCTCGTAAATGGGGAGGTTTTTTAATTCTAGTAGGAGCTTTACTTCCGCTTCCTTTTGCCGTAGCAAGTCTTGCTGCGGGTATGATTCGCTTCGAGTTTAAATATTGGGCATTATTTGGTCTTGCTCGTTTTGTAAGATATGCAATTTACGGAGCAGCAATTTTTAGCCTTGTATCCTAATGAAACTAGTTTTTGCAACACACAATCACAATAAACTTCGCGAAGTTCAAGCATTAGTGCCTGATCATATTACCCTTCTATCCTTAACAGACATAGGATGCACAGAAGAAATCATTGAGGATGCAGATACCATCGAAGGTAACGCACTTCTTAAGGCAAATCATGTGCTAACTAACTATGGGTACGATTGTTTTGCAGATGATACCGGTCTTGAGGTGGATGCACTTGATGGTGCGCCAGGAGTATATTCGGCGAGATATGCTGGTGAGCAAAAAGATGATTCGGATAACATGAACAAGCTCTTAATAAATCTTGCTACTAAGCAGGATCGTGGAGCACAGTTTAAAACAGTTATCGCTTTCGCGAAAGCAAACAAAACAGAAACCTTTACAGGATTATGCAGAGGTGAAATCACTAAAGAACGTCACGGTGATGGCGGTTTTGGGTATGATCCTATCTTCCGACCAGAAGGTTACGATGCAACTTTTGCACAAATGGCTCCATCTTTAAAAGGAAAAATAAGCCACAGAGGGCTTGCTGTATCTGCATTTCTTGAATTTCTACATAATCAAGAATAATTTTTTTACGCCCTAATGCATTCATTATAGTTTTATTGAGTACTTTTGCAGCTTGAAAAACCTCAGGGTGAGGTATTGCCATATTTTTCTGGCACGTGTTGATCGAAGCAATTGGTTTATAAGTCGTTGCGCTTCCTATACACGCTAACACTTATAAATACTATTGTCTTATGACATTTGATGAACTAGGCCTAAATGCGCCTTTACTCCAGGCTATCGCCGATTTAGGTTTTGAAAAACCTTCTAAAATTCAAGAAGAAGCTATCCCACAACTTATTGCAGAAGACCGCGATATGGTTGCTCTTGCACAAACAGGAACAGGAAAAACAGCAGCTTTTGGATTTCCACTATTACAAAATATAGATGCAAATAGTAAGACTACTCAAGGTCTTATTATCGCTCCTACTCGCGAACTATGTCTCCAGATTACAAACGAGATGAAATTGTATGCAAAGCACATGAAAGGTGTGCGTGTTGTTGCAGTTTATGGAGGAGCAAACATACAAGAGCAAGCTCGTGAGATTTCTCGCGGAGCACAAATTGTAGTAGCTACACCAGGACGTATGCAAGATATGATGCGTCGTCGTATGGTAGATATTACAAAATTAAGCTACTGTGTTCTTGATGAAGCAGATGAGATGCTTAACATGGGATTCTATGAGGACATCACAAATATTCTTGCAGATACTCCAGAAGACAAGCTTACATGGTTATTTAGTGCTACAATGCCTAGAGAAGTATCACGTATAGCAAAAGAATTTATGGTAAACCCGTTAGAAATAACGGTAGGACATAAAAATGAAGGAGCAAAGAACGTATCTCATGAGTACTTTGTAGTACACACTAGAGATCGTTACCAAGCACTTAAAAGACTTTCTGATGCAAATCCAGATATCTTCTCTGTAATCTTTTGTCGTACTAAACGCGATACTCAAAAAGTTGCCGAGCAACTTATTGAAGATGGATACAACGCAGGAGCGCTTCACGGAGATTTAAGTCAGAACCAGCGTGACCTGGTAATGAAGAGCTTTAGAAATCGTCAGATACAAATGCTTGTTGCAACAGATGTTGCTGCACGTGGTATTGACGTAGATGATATTACACACGTAGTAAACTACCAATTACCTGACGAGATAGAAACGTATACACACCGTTCTGGTCGTACAGGTCGTGCTGGTAAAACAGGTATCTCTTTAGTAATTGTTACTAAAAGTGAGATGCGTAAGATCAAACAACTTGAGAAGATCTTAGGTAAGAAGTTTGAGCAAAAAACCATTCCAGACGGAAAGGAAATCACTCAAGTACAGTTAATGCACCTTGCAAACAGCATTAATACTACAGAGATTAATGACGAGATCGAGGCTTACTTACCAGAAATAGAAGAAGTTTTAAAAGACAACACTAAAGAAGAGCTTATTAAAAAAGTATTTTCTGTAGAGTTTACACGTTTCTTTAATTACTATAAGAAATCAAAAGATCTTAATCAAAATGCAGTTGGAGCGGCTAAGGAGCAATCTGGTGACTCTACTCGTTACTTTATTAACGTAGGTAGCAAGGATGATTTTGACTGGATGAAGCTTAAGGATTTCTTAAAAGAAGAATTAGGTTTAGGTCAAGATGGTGTTTACCGTGTAGACTGTAAAGATGCCTTCTCATTCTTTAATACAGATACAGAGCACAAAGATAAAATCATAGCACATTTTGAAAACTTCGAACTTGACGGTCGTCGTGTAAGCGTTGAGGAAACTCAAGGTGGCGGAGGTCGCAGTGGTGGCGGAGGTCGCAGCGGTGGCGGAGATCGTCGTCGTAGTGGCGGAGGTCGCAGCGGTGGTGGAGATCGTCGTCGTAGTGGCGGTGATGATGGATTTAGATCTGGCGGTCGCAGCGGTGGCGGAGATCGTCGTCGTAGTGGTGGAGGATCTTCAGACAGACAACGTAGTGATCGTAAATCGAGCTATGGAGATGACCAAGGTGGTCGCTCTAGAAGCAGATCAGAAAGACCAGCAAGATCTGAAAGATCAGAACGCAGTTCTTCTCCACGAACTCCAGATAACAGATCTGAAGGAAATAAGAGCCCATTTTCTGGTAAAAGACGTCGCAGAAGCTAGTTTGACGCACGTTAAATGTTAGAATTATTGTAAATAAATAGATTTGGTATGATTTTCCCTATGGAATGCATAAATTGCCTTAGCATATGAAGAAGATCATACTAAACCTACTTATATTCTCTGCCGTTGCAGTAGGATATTCACAAGAAAAAGATACTACATCAGACCCAACCGAAGCTCAAGAAAAGCTAGAGGATGGATTTATCGATGGAAAAGTATTAAGCAGTAGTACAGATATTGCATTACAGAACGTAAACATTCTCAACCTCTCAAATTTTAAAGGAGCTACTACTAATGAGTATGGTAAATTTGAAATTAAGGCTGAAGTAAATGATACGTTATACTTCTCTTACCTAGGATACAAATCTCTTAAAGTACGCGTGAGCGGTGACTGGATTAAATACGGTGACGTAAAAATCCAAATGACAGAGATAGGTATCGCACTTGAAGAAGTCGTGGTTCAAGAAATTGAGCTTACTGGATATCTAGAAATTGATGCAAAGAGAGTTCCTATTTACAGCAATCAACGATACAGTATATCTGGATTAAATTCTGGTTATGAAGTAGGTAAAAGTCAGCCAGGAGCAATATCTAGAGTGTTGAGCTCTATTTTTAATCCTGCAGATTTTCTTTATAATATTTTTAGCAGAAAGAAAGGCCAACTTCGTAAGCTTAGGCAAATGAAGGAAGATGACAAAGTACGTAATCTACTAGAACGTAAATTTGACCGCGAGACACTAAGTGCTTTACTTCAAATAGATCGTGTTGATATAGACGCAATACTTAAAAATTGTAGCTACTCAGATAATTTTATCATGAGCGCAAATGATCTTCAAATTCTCGATGCAATAAGTGAATGTTATGAAGAGTACAGAGTTCTTCAAAGAAAAGATTAATTATCTATTATACATATAAACAGAAAGCCCGCTATATTTAGCGGGCTTTCTGTTTTATATAGCATTTTGAATGGTACGCTTTCGCGAAAATATGATGCTACAATGCTGCTATAATCACCTCTGGATCTGCTCTGAGTTTATAATCTTCTGATAGAAAGTGGTAAGAAACTTCTCCGTTCTGGTCAATAATATATGTGGCTGCGATAGGAAGCTCATTTGCATCATTACCTTGACTCTCTAAAAGATCAATACCAAATTTCCCATATAATTCTGCAAGCGCCTCTGGAAGTTTAAAAACCAAATTGAGTGATCTTGCTAATTCGTTATTTTCACTAGTAAGGACTTCAAAATCCAGCTCATTTTTCTCTTTAGTAGATAGCGAATTGTCCGGTGTTTCTGGAGTAATAGCAATAAGCGTTGCTCCTTTCTTTTTAATTTGAGGTAATACCTCTTGAAATGCTTTAAGCTCTAAGTTACAATAAGGACACCATCCACCTCTATAAAAGGTAATCACTACTTTACCCTTTTGTAAAAGCTCACTCAGTGTGATAGTTTTTCCTTGAGCATTTGGCAATGTAAAGTCTGGAAATTTATCTCCTGTCTTTACTGCGTGCTTCAATATATCTGTAGCTTCAAGATCTTCAATGGCTTTTCTCATGATGTCTTGAGCAGCGCCAGGATGACGTTTAATACTGTTATCTGCAAGTTCTTTTAGTGATGCGGTAAGTTTCATAATTTGACGTTTTCAATTTGAATGTTGGTCTTTAAAAGTGCATCAACTTTACATTTATTTCCAGCTTATAATTCAGGAATTCAAGTTTTCGCGAAAGCGTACCTCTACCCTCTTTCTTCTATAAATCTTTGCTCGATTCTTTCCACATCTTTGATCATCTTACGTGTCCATTCGAGTTTTTTATCAAAAAGCTCTTGCTCAGAATATTGCCAAGACACGTTAGATTGCTTGAGCTTAGTCATAATATGCTGTATAGTTATTGCCGCAGAGACAGAAATATTGAGACTCTCTGTAAAACCCACCATAGGGATATAAATAAAATCGTCTGCCATATCAAGCACCGTATCACTTAATCCCTCTGTCTCACGACCAAAGAATATCGCTGCCTTTTGAGTAATGTCAAAATTTTCTAGCGTATGAGCATCCTTGTGCGGGGAAGTTGCAATTATTTTATATCCCTGACTTTTTAAGTGAGAGATACAGCTTTTTGCGCTGTTATGACGTTGCACATCTACCCATTTTTGAGCACCCATTGCAATCTCACGGTCTATACTTTTTACATTTACCTCTTCTATCACGTGTAACTCTTGCACGCCAAAAGACTCACAGCTACGTATCACAGCGCTGGTGTTATGTAATTGATACACATCCTCCACCGCAACAGTAAAATGATTTGTACGCTCTTTAAGTACATTATCAAATAATTGAACACGTCTTTCTGTAAGAAATGATTGTAAGTATGCCAGAAGCTCTTGATCCATGATTGTTGTTTACACGCCAAAGATACTGTACTTTTAAAATGCAAAACAAACTAGAATGTCTAAACAAAATATAGTAGTCCTCTCTGGAGCAGGAATAAGTGCCGAAAGCGGACTAAAAACTTTTAGAGATGCAGAAGGTCTTTGGGAAGGTCACGATGTGATGGAAGTTGCTACTCCAGAAGGATGGCACAATAATCAAGAACTCGTTTTACGCTTCTATAACGACAGAAGAAGACAGCTGCTAGAGGTCACACCTAATGCCGCACACAAAGACCTTGTACAATTAGAAGAGGATTATAATGTTACAATTATCACTCAAAATGTAGACGACTTGCATGAACGCGCAGGTAGCTCAAATGTGATACACCTGCACGGAGAGTTGCTCAAAGTGCGCAGTAGTAGAAATGAAAGCGATATAAAACCATGGTCAACCGACTTAAAAGAAGGAGATCTATGTGCGCTAGGGTTTCAGCTAAGGCCTCATATCGTCTGGTTTGGCGAAGAGGTGCCACTTCTAGACAAAGCAGCAGAGCTTGTGAGTAAAGCAGATTTTATAATCATTGTAGGAACCTCCATGCAAGTATATCCAGCCGCTGGACTTATTGATTTTGCAAAACCTAGTGCTCAGATTTATTTTATAGATCCAAAACCCTCAATAGCACAGAGAGAACGTCTTACGATAGTTCCAGAAATAGCATCAACAGGTATAAAAAAGGTGGTTACCTCATTGTTACATTGAGTCCAAACACTTAAAAAATGACGTTATCTGAACTTTATAATGAGCTAGCATATGTAAATCACTCACGTGAGAAGCGTGCGTACTACGCACAGTTAATCTTAAATGAGCCTAGTCTTACGGAGCTCGTTATAGAAATTCTATTTATGGTAGATGACGCTAGATCTCCCAAAGCTGGATGGATAGCAGAATTTGCAACCAAAGAAGATATCACAATCATTCTTCCGCATCTTGAATTATTTACAACTAAGATGCATACTGTTTATCAAGATGCCGCACTGCGACCCGTGAGCAAAATCTGTGAAGAGCTTGCCATCTCCTATTTCAAAATAAAAAATCCACAAACGAGAGCTTCCCTAACCAAAATTCAAAGGGAGCGCATGGTCACTTCAGCTTTTGACTGGTTAATAACCGACCAAAAAGTCGCTGTCAAAGCATACTCAATGACGTCGCTATATTATCTAGGCACAGAATTTAATTGGATACATGAAGATTTACAACGTATTATGGAGGAAAACTACATGACGAGCAGTGCAGCATATAAAGCAAGATGCAAGCACATTACCGCATGGATAAAGAGAGATCATAAGTATAAAAATTCTTAATATCTACATGATGAACAGAAATGAGGGTATATCTCAAATAATTATTGATATTTTCGCAGCTCTACTTTATGATGCAAAAACTACTTACTGCTACAATTGCCTTGCTATTTCTTATACAAGCAAATGGTCAAGATGTAAAACCTTACGAACTAGAAGCAAACTATTTTTATGGGAGCATCCTAAGGCACAATAAAGATGTATCCTCACTTATTACCGGGCATCCGGAAGGAATTATTCTGAGTTACAATAGAAAAACCTACGGTCTAAAGGAGTGGGAACGACTTTATAATTATCCAGATTGGGGATTCACCTTTGCATATCAAGACCTTAAAAATGAAAGTCTAGGAGACACCTACAATGCGCTGGCGCACTACAACTTTTATTTTTTGAACCGTAAGCTTATGTTTAGAATAGGGCAAGGTATTGGCTACACCACAAATCCCTTTGACCTTGAAACTAATGTGGAGAACAATGCGTATGGTTCTCGTTTATTTAGCGCGACACTCGTGATGCTTAATTATAAACAAACCATCACTCCCACACTATCATTTCAAACTGGTCTTACTTTTTTGCACGGCTCTAATGGAAATTTACGAGCACCTAACACTAGCACAAACACAATAGCATTAAATGCTGGGATTATCTATAAAGATCGAGCCGTACCAGATTTTATTCCAAAGGGAGAAAAAGTATCTTACAAAGAGCCTATTCATTATAATATTGCCTTAAGCGCTGGACTCAATGAAAGTGATTTTATAGGTTTAGGCAGAGAGCCATTTGCAATAATCTCTGCCTATGCTGATAAGAGATTGAGCAAAAAAAGTACTGTTCTTGCTGGTGCAGAAGCTTTCTTTTCAAAATTCCTGAATAATGAAATTGAATTCTTATCTGTTGCTTTTCCTGGACGTGGCGTAACTGCAGATCAAGACTGGAAACGCGCAGGAGTCTTTGTTGGCCATGAGCTACACCTCAACAATACAGCATTAATAACACATGCGGGATATTACCTTTATTATCCGTATGATTTTGAAGGTAGATTTTATCAACGCGTAGGACTTAAACGCACCTTTGGCAAAAAGTACTTTGGTAGTGTGGCTGTAAAAACCCACGGAGCAAAAGCAGAGGCAATAGAATTTGGATTAGGGATACGATTATGAGTTTACAAACACAAAAAATACATCTTTTAAGTACGCTTTCGCGAAAGCGTAACCTCATACTACAACTTCTACTTGCTGTACTATTATTCTCTTGCGATACAGAAAATGCAAATGATTGCCTCCAAACGGATGGTGATATCATCACTTATGAAATTGAAGTACCTGTTTTTACAAAAATCCAAATGGAAGATGACATTCGGGTGCTCTTAAAGCAGGGAGCAGAACAACAAGTGATTATTGAAACAGGTGAAAACCTTGTATCGGACTTAAATTTTGAAGTATCAGAAGGAACACTTGTACTACAGAACAATAATAGTTGTAATATCTTAAGGGAGTATGGACGAACCCTAGTGACAATAACGTCTCCAAACATTAGTTTTATAAGACAAGCATCCTCCTTTGACTTAAAAAGTGAAGGTGTTCTCTCCTTTCCAACTTTAACTTTATTCAGCAATACTAACCCAAATAGTCTTGACATAGACGACCCCAATAAAAGTGGTAATGTGTATTTAAATCTGGCTGTTCCACTCTTAAGAATATCTGCAAATGGATCAAGCAATTTTGTAATATCTGGCAGAGCAGATCAAATGAATATCAGTTTTAGTGACGAGCTCCCACAATTTGACGGAAGAGATTTTCTAGTAGATAATATACAATTTACACACACTAGCGCCGCTGCGATGGTATTTAACCCTATAAACAGTCTTAAAGGAACCATACGCGCCACGGGCGATGTAATTGTTGTAAACGAACCACCTTTAGTCGAGGTAGAAGTGCTATTTACGGGACAACTTATCTTTGAAGACTAAAAAGTATCTAATTGTAGAAAACATTGTATCTTTTAATCAGTAATAACAATAAACTTAAATAATGGTAAAAGCAAAATATCAAAACGTTCTTGACCTAGGAGAAAAACTTAACATCCAGAACGGAGATGTAAAAGAAGAAAACGGAGTACTTCATGTAACAGGTACTGCTACAAATCAGTATGAGAAAAATCAACTTTGGGATGCTATTAAAGCAGCTGGAGGAGAAAGTCCAAGTGATATAGTAGCCGATATTTCTGTTGCAGATACATCTGTATATGCAAAACACACAGTGGTAAGTGGCGACACTTTAGGAAAAATTGCAAAGCACTATTATGGTGATGCAATGAAGTACAAAGAGATTTTTGAAGCAAACAAAGACATCTTAAAAAACCCAGATGTTATACACCCAGATCAAAATCTTGTGATTCCAAATTTATAAGATAGCATCATTTTCTTATAGGTAATTATCTATAAAAAAAGCTCCCAAATTGGGAGCTTTTTTATTTTTAGCCTAAACTAAATAATTTATGTAATCAACTTTAAATCAATTAAATATACTAGCTAATTAAAGTGATTATTTAATTGTATTTTTTAAGCTAATCCCGATAAGTAAGACCCATAAAGATCATTAAAACGCATACCTGTTGTAAGCTTATATTTGCTCAACTTCTTGTATTCTACAAGACCGAAGAGTATAAATTCTTTTAAGAAATACGTATCCTCTTTTGCCATTTCTGGTTGATATTTCTTGATCAAATCATCAAGAGGTGTGATACTATCTAGCATAAGTTCATACTCTTTATTGGTAAGCGTATCTTCTAGTTCAAAACCGCTTTGCTCAAAAAACCATGCTAGTACTTCTTCATAAGGATCTTTCTCATCATCCTTAGTTAGTTTTTCAATCTTAGGGAAATAGTCATCAAACAAAGAAGCTGTTGCATCACCTATTAAAATTTTGGCAACCTCTCCTGCTCCTTCTTGTTCCCCTTCGTAAACAAGTTCTACCTTGCCTGTAATTGCAGGAACGATTCCTAATAAGTCTGAGTAACGTATCGTAGTAGTGTCATCTCCCGATAGCAACATACGACGTTCTGCAGTACTCATTAGGTTTTGAAAAGCAGTAATACTCATTCTGGCACTTATCCCACTCTTTTCATCTATAAACTCACTTTCACGAGCAACAAAGCCTATTTCCTCAATTAAGTCTTTCACTAGATTAGGAACATGAACCTTTGTTTTCTGACGCTCATCAAGATTTGCTTCTTGATCTGTTATGGTTCTTGCAATAGCTACTGTTTCTGGATAGTGCGTAAGTATTTGAGAACCTATACGGTCTTTAAGAGGAGTTACAATACTTCCTCTGTTTGTATAGTCTTCTGGATTTGCAGTAAAAACAAACTGCATATCAAGAGGTAGTCTTAATTTGAATCCGCGTATTTGAATATCTCCTTCTTGTAGAATATTAAATAGCGCTACCTGAATTCTAGCTTGTAAATCCGGTAATTCATTGATTACAAAAATTGATCTGTTTGCACGAGGAATCATCCCGTAGTGTATCACACGATCATCTGCATAGCTCAGTTTTAAATTTGCTGCTTTTATTGGATCTACATCACCTACAATATCTGCAACTGTTACATCTGGCGTTGCTAGCTTCTCTGCAAAGCGCTCAGAGCGATGAATCCATGTAATTGGAGTATCGCTACCTTTTTCATCAATAAGCTCTGTAGCGTATCTAGATATAGGATTAAGTGGATCATCATTAATTTCAGATCCGCCTACTATAGGCATCCATTCATCAAGTAGGTTTACCATTTGACGTGCAAGACGTGTTTTGGCTTGTCCTCTTAGCCCAAGCAAGTTTATGTTATGCTTACTAAGAATAGCTCTCTCAAGCTCAGGGATAACTGTGTGCTCATAACCGTGTATACCTTCAAATGTAGGCTTACTAGATTGTAATCTTTCTATCAAGTGTTCTCGTAACTCATCCTTTATGCTACGAGATATCCATCCGGCTTCTTTAAGTTGTCCTAGTGTATTTATCGTTTCGTAATTCATAGTATTTTTTTATTTCCTTTATGTAATAGCTGCTTGTCTGAATAGTCTACTAGCAACGGTATCTCCTTTGTAATAAGTGATTATTATAAAAGTTCTTACTTAATTCTCTTTTTTCTATTAGTCTCGTAGTCTTGAAAAATCATCTCACCTAACCCTTGCAGGCCTGTAAAAAATGCTTTCCCTTGATTTGCTTCTGTAAAATTATCTACAAACTGTTGTAAATAAGGATCATTTGCTATCATAAAAGTAGTGATAGGTATATGAAGCTTGCGTGCTTGTCTAGCCATACTGTAACACTTGTTTACAATATACTCGTCTAGTCCGTTAGGGTTTTTATAGTAACGACCATCCTTAAGTTTTAAACAAGATGGTTTACCGTCTGTAATATTAAATATCTGTTTATTTGAGTTGCGCTTGCGCCTCAAGATATCCATAGCAAGATTAAGACCTGCTACTGTGTTGGTGTGATAAGGACCAACTTGTAAATAGGGCAAATCCTTAATTTTGATAGGCCAGGCATCATTACCATACACGATAATATCCAGAGAGTCCTTAGGATAACGCGTGGTGATAAGTTGTGCGAGTGCCATCGCGACTTTCTTTGCAGGAGTGATACGATCTTCACCATAAAGTATCATACTGTGAGAGATATCAATCATTAACACAGTACTCATTTGAGCTTTAAAATGCGTCTCCTCTACGATAAGGTCACTTTCGCGCAAGCTAAAGTCATCTGCTCCATTATTAATTTGAGCATTACGCAAACTTTCTGTCATAGATATACGCTCTAACGGATCGCCAAAACGATACTCACGATGATCTCCAGTATGCTCATCGCCTCTTCCATTTAGTTTGGAACGGTGGTTTCCTTGGGAGCTTTTTTTAAGTTTACCAAAAATTTGATCAAGAGCACGCTTTCTTATGGCGCGTTCTGTCTTTTCTGTTATTGCGGTTCCACTGTTGCCATCGGGCTTGACTTCCTCACGTATGTAGCCTTTGTCTTTGAGTTCTTGAACAAAGTCATCAAGGGTGTAGTCCTCATTTGTAAGTTTATATTCTTTATCCAAGTCTTTAAGCCAATCCATAGCCTCGTCAAAGTCTCCAGAGGTATGTGTAATCAGTTCTTGGAAAATATCTAGCAACTGATCAAATAATGATTGTTGCGGAGCATCATAGGTTTTAAAGACAAACCCACTCCTTTCTTGTTGTCTTCTCATAGCTTTATAAAAATACTACCTAATGGTATAATAAAAAAGCACCTCGCTAGAGGTGCTTCATAAATCTTTCTTAAGAGATGTAATTATCCTTTTGGCATAATCACAGTGTCAATAGCGTGTATTACTCCGTTTGAAGCAGCTACATCTGTCATAATAATTGTAGACATTCCACCTTTTGCATCCTTAATCACAACATTTGCTCCGTCCATCATTAATGTGATTTTCTCTCCCATTACTGTGTTAGTTTCAAATGATCCGTTGTTTGCTTTGATAGCTTCTACTACATCACCAGCCATATATTTTCCAGCAACTACATGATACGTTAAGATATCTGTAAGCGCTGCTTTATTTTCTGGCTTTACTAATGTTCCTACAGTTCCTTCTGGTAATTTAGCAAATGCATCGTTAGTAGGTGCAAATACAGTAAATGGTCCTGTGCTAGCAAAAGTCTCTACAAGTCCTGCAGCTTTTACTGCTGTTACTAGTGTAGTGAAGTTCTCATTTCCTACTGCTACATCTACAATAGTTCCTACTTCTTCTTTTACTGGTGCTTCAACTTCCATTGTTGCCTCAGCTACTTCGTTGTTTACTTCTGTAGTTTTCTCTTTTGTTCCTTCGGCACATGAAGCAAATAATAATCCTGCTCCTGCAACCATTAATAAAATCTTTTTCATAATAATTGGTTTTTTGAATAATTAATTTGTTCAAAGATAATTCGATTTTGTTAGACAAACCATAATACTATCTCAATTCCTTGTTAATCATTTCATAAAGATTTCAAGGGTATTAGTTATGCTTTCGCGAAAGCGTGAATAAAACCTTTATAACATAGCGCATCCATTAACATCCCTTTAAGAATTTCAAATTAGCTTTTCTTTAACTTTAGTCCCTTGACTGTAAAGTCACAAAGAATCAACCAAATAATATAAAATGAAACAACTCTTCTCTCTGTTGCTACTGTGCGTCTGTACGGTAGTCTCTGCCCAAAAACTTGACATGTCTTTATTAAAGGACATGCAACCACGTAACATAGGCCCAGGCGGTATGTCTGGTCGTGTGACTGCAATAGATGTCGTTACAGACAATCCAGATGTAATGTACGTAGGTACTGCTTCTGGAGGTTTATGGAAGTCTACCTCTGGCGGAATTAAGTGGGATCCTATTTTTGAAAATGAGCTTACAGCATCTATAGGAGCTGTTGCGATACAACAATCTAACCCTTCTGTGATATGGGTAGGTACGGGAGAAGGAAATCCTCGTAACTCTCTTAATGGTGGTTATGGTGTTTATAAATCTCTTGATGGTGGTAAGTCCTGGAAGTCTATGGGACTTGAGAAAACAAGACATATACACCGCGTAATTATAGATCCTACTAATCCAGATATCGTTTACGTAGGCGCTATAGGTTCGCCATGGGGTGAGCACCAAGAAAGAGGTGTTTATAAAACTACAGATGGCGGTAAGACATGGAATAAGATCTTGTTTACAAACATAAAGTCTGGCGTTGCAGATATGGTGATGGATCCAACTAATCCTAACAAGCTTATTGTTGCCATGTGGGAACACAAGCGTGATCCATGGTTTTTTAAATCTGGTGGTGAAGGTTCTGGCATCTTCATGACTCATGATGGTGGTGCTACTTGGAAACAATTGAGTGATAAAGATGGTTTACCTAAAGGCGAGCTAGGACGTATAGGTTTATCTATCGCCCCAGGAAGCCCTAATGTGGTATATGCACTTGTAGAGGCAAAAAAGAATGCTCTATACCGTTCTAACGACGGTGGTTTTAACTGGAAGAAGATCAATGATAAGAGTGATATAGGGAACAGACCATTTTACTACAGTGATATTCACGTAGATCCTCAAAATGAGAATCGTGTTTTTTCTGTGTTTACATATGTAAATGTATCTGAAGATGGGGGAAAGAATTTTGACCAACTTATGGGAGCGTATGGAGTAGATAATGGAGTGCACCCAGATCACCACGCATGGTGGATTCACCCAAATAATGGGAAGTTCATGATGGACGGTAATGACGGCGGACTTAACATCACAAAAGATGGTGGTAAAACATGGCGTTTTATAGGAAACTTACCTGTAGCACAGTTCTATCATATTAATGTAGATAATGAATTTCCTTATAATGTATATGGAGGAATGCAAGATAACGGCTCTTGGAGAGGTCCTGCTTATGTATGGAAAGCTCAAGGAATACGTAATGATTACTGGCAAGAAATTTCTTTTGGAGATGGTTTTGATGTAATTCCAGATCCAGATGATAGTCAGTTTGGATGGACTATGAGTCAGCAGGGATCTGTGAGTCGCTACGATTGGAAAACTGGAAACAACTATGGTGTAAAACCTACACATCCAGACCCAGATGTATTCTTACGTTTTAACTGGAACTCGGCTATAAACATCGACCCTTTTGATAATAGTACTATCTATTTTGGAAGTCAGTTTGTACATAAATCTACAGACAAAGGACTTACATGGGAAGTTATCTCTCCAGACCTAACCACAAACAATCCAGAGAAACAAAAGCAATCAGAATCTGGTGGTCTTTCTATGGATGCCACAGGAGCAGAAAATCACACAACGATTCTAGTTATTGAGCCTTCGCCATTAGAAAAGGATATGTTCTGGGTGGGTACAGATGACGGTCGTGTGCATTACACTCAAAATGGTGGGCAATCTTACACTGATGTGTCAAAAAGCCTAAAAGGTCTTCCAGAAGGAAGCTGGATTGTACAAATCAAGGCTAGTAATAAAAATAAAGGGGAAGCACTATTAGTAGCAAATGATTACCGTCGTTTCAACTATACTCCTTATGCATACAGAACTACAAACTATGGTAAATCATGGACTCGTATTGTAGATGAGAACGATGTGCAAAGTTATGCGCTTGCCATTATAGAGGATCCAGAAGAGAAAAACCTTCTCTTTTTAGGAACAGATGATGGTTTATATGTGTCTATAGACGCTGGTAATAACTGGCAAAAATGGACTAAAGGATTCCCTACTACTTCGGTTAAAGATTTAGTAATTCATCCTAGGGAGCAGGATCTTGTGATTGGAACTTTTGGACGTGCTGCATGGGTTCTTGACGACATAAGACCGTTACGAGCGATTGCAAAGGATAGAAGTACGCTTTCGCGAAAGCTTCAACTCTTCAACCCTCCTACTGCTTATGATGCCGCATACCAGCAACCTACGGGAAGTCGTTTTGGCGCAGATGCTCTTTATAATGGAGAGAATCGCGGAAGTGGAGCGCAAATAGCATATTACTTTGTAAAAGATGAAACAGCATCTTCAAAAACATCTACAGATGATACTGATGAAGAAGATACCGATAGCGATACAGAAGTTAAAAGTGTAACGTGGGATTCTATCCATTTAAAAGTATACGACGGCGCACGCCAGATTCGTCATTTAAAATGGAAAACCCCAGATAGCACAGGAATTCATAAAATGACTTGGTATATGCGTGAAGCAGGTGGCGATCGTCCTTCTCGTTCTATTAGAAAATCTAAGAACGAGCCAGGAGGAGTTTCTGTAAAGCCAGGCACTTACAAACTAGTAATGCAATATGGTGATCAATCAAGTGAGTCTTCTATTGAAGTAGCGAGTGATCCTCGTTATGACGTTCCTGCTAAGGCTATTAATGATGCTTATAACACAGGAAAGCAACTTGAAGCAATGACACAAACTGCTGCAGATGCTGTAAAGCAACTAGTACAGAGCAAAACAATCGCTAGTGATTATAAGAAGATGATTAAAAAACTAGATGATGATAAAGCTTATAAAAGCGAACTCAAATCTATAGGAGAAATGACTAAGCGCATTGATAAGGTTATTGCTCTTTATATAGGTACTATTGATAAAAGACAGGGAATCACTCGTAATCCAGAGATTACAGTAATGAATCGTATAAGATCTGCAAGTGGTTATGCTCGTAGTCGTCCTAATGGGCTTACATCTACAGAGACTACATTAATATCACACGCTCGCAACGAGTTACAAACTGCGCTTGACAAGACAAATACCTTCTTTACAGAGGAGTGGGCTCCTTTTGAGTCTACACTCAAGGCTATGAATGTAAGTGCGTTTAAAGAAATCAAAACCTTTACCATAGATTAATATGAGAAAAGGAATCATTTTAATAGTAGTTACCATAATCATGACAGCTACCCTTACCGCGCAAGATCGCGGTGAGGACAAGCTAGGCTCATGGGGTATGCTCTTTACTACAAATCAAATCTCTGAGAAATTAAGTCTACATGCAGAGGCGCAGTATCGTACTTATGAATTTGGAACCAATTTTAATCAGTTGTTATTGCGTACTGCTTTAAATTACCATATTTCTGAGAATGCAATGGCATCATTTGGTTATGGATATATCACTACAGACACAGCTTTTGAGGAGTTTGATGGTGAAAAGAATGTAACTGAAAATAGACTTTATGAGCAATTTGTATTAAAAAACTCATTAGGTAATTTTAAATTCAGCCACAGATACCGCTTAGAGCAACGCTTTATTAATAGGCCTTTTGGTGAGAACACGACAGAGCATAGAGCACGTTACTTTTTACGAGTAACCTACCCTCTTAACGACACTTGGTTTTTAACAGCTTATGATGAGATTTTTATTAATCTGCAGAATGACTTTTTCGGTCAAAACCGTTTATATGGTGCTGTAGGGTATAATTTCAACAAGAATGTGAGCACGCAAGTGGGCTACCTCAAAAATGATTTTGCGGTAGATACCTACGATCGTTTTCAAGTAGCACTGTTTATCAAAACAGATTTAAGAAAGAAGAAAGGGTGATAACATTCCCATATCATTAAAAAACCTCAATCTTATGATTGGGGTTTTCTTTTTTTACGCTTTCGCGAAAGCGGAACAGAAAAATATGATAAAAGTGTAAAAATCTAGAAGGATAACCTTTATAAGATATTAATTACACCTAATAATCGTACATTAAATTCTTTAAAGATAGGTTGCTCGATTTCCTACGACAGAAGAGCTACAACCATTCAACTAATAACTTATTATGAGATCTAGCAAGATAAATTTTACAAATGCACAAGGAGAAGTACTCTCTGGAAAACTTGACTTACCAGCAAACCAAGACCCACATAACTTTGCCATTTTTGCTCATTGCTTTACATGTACAAAAGATTTTAGCGCAGTGCGCAATGTGAGTCGCGCTTTGGCTTCACAAGGATTTGGAGTACTTCGCTTTGACTTTACTGGTTTAGGAGATAGCGATGGAGACTTTGCCGATACTAATTTTTCTAGCAATGTAGATGATCTCATAAGCGCTGCAGATTTCCTTGCCAAAGAATACAAAGCTCCTTCCCTACTGGTAGGTCACTCGCTAGGAGGTGCTGCTGCAATTTTTGCTGGAGGCAAGATTGACACTATAAAAGCCGTTGCGACTATAGGCGCTCCTAGCAACCCTGTACACGTTCAAAAACAACTAGGCGCACAGCTCGCAACTATACGAGAAGAAGGCCAAGCTCAGGTAAAACTAGCTGGGCGTGACTTTACGTTTAAAAAACAATTTATAGACAATCTAGAAGAAAATTCATGTGTAGATGCTGCTCGTGACTTGCACGAAGCGTTACTCATACTTCACTCACCGCAAGATGATACTGTATCTATTAAAAATGCAGAAGAGATTTACCTTGCAGCACATCATCCCAAAAGCTTTGTAACTCTTGATGGGTCTGAGCATTTATTAATTGACAAAGAAAATGCTTCTTATGTAGGAAAGATTATTGCGGGATGGGCTGCTCGATATATCCCTACTGAAGATGAAGCTTCAATAAGCACCACACACCAAGTAGTAGCAAGCCTAGACGCCGAAGATGGATTTTCTACACTTCTTAAGCTTGGAAGCCACCACCTTAAAGCAGATGAGCCTGCGCGCGTAGGAGGAAATGATTACGGCCCTACTCCTTATGAATTACTAGCAGGAAGTTTATCTGCCTGTACTGCGATGACCATACAGATGTATGCAAAGCGTAAAAACTGGCATATTGAAAATGTTGAGGTACATACTAGCTACTCAAAAACACATGCTCAAGATTGTGCTGTTTGTGAAGAAAGTGACACCGCAGGTAAAATAGATACGTTCCATAGAGAAATTAAAATCACATCAAATCTTGATGAGAAACAACTTAAACGCATCTTACAAATTGCAGATAAGTGTCCAGTACATAAAACACTACACAGCGAGACTCAGGTTCTTACGAAGTTAATATAGGATAGTTACGCTTTCGCGAAAGCGTACTCCATAAAAACACATCATCAATAAACATCAAAAGTTCGAAAGGGATACCATGTCCTATTCGAACTTTTTTTATTGCCTAGGTTATCAAATTATAAATTACTTGCGATACACGCAACGCAAAGGAGATTCATGCATCTAGGTATAAACTACAACATTATGAAACACGTATGTATCCTACTACTCGTATCTTTCTCTCTACTGAGCTGTGTCACAGACAGAAGTAGTGATGATATAGATACTATTGATCTATTATCAAACTACGATGCGATTACTCTTGATCGTCCCACTTTTGAAGCAAGCGTCACTCTTGAAGACGCAAGAAACATTATCAACTCAGGGAAAATTTATGTCATTAATGATTTACTCTTTGTAAATGAAAAGAATGAAGGCTTTCACGTTTTTGATAATGAAGATCCACAAAATCCTGCTGCCCTGGCATTTATTAAAGCTCCTGGTGCAACAGATCTCGCTATTAAAAACAATGTGTACTATATCAATCAAGCTGTAGATCTCATAGCAGTTACTTATGATAAACTTAATGCAAATCTGGTTGTCACAAAACGCATACGCGATGTGTTTCCCGTAAAACAATCTCCAGATGGATATATTCCAGATGTGGAGGATGGAGCTATAATTATTGATTACGAACTTCAAAACTAATTCAAGATGAGAACATATATTCTTATACTAGTATTTGCAATCGTTTCATTAGGATGCAGTTCAGATAGTAATGAGGGAAGCAGCTTTAATAGTGCTGATAGTATAGGGCAAGGTGGTTCACTAGCTACTTTTGTTATTAAAGGAGATTACCTTTATACCGTAGACAATGAAGATTTAAATGTTTTTAATATCACTACAACTACAGATCCCGTACTTGTAAATACAGTTCCTATTGGTTTTGACATTGAGACTTTATTCAGTTACAAAGATTACCTCTACATAGGTTCTCGAAACGGGATGTTTATTTATGATGTGAATAATCCAGAGTTTCCTGTACAATTATCATCTGTGCAACATTTTACTTCTTGCGATCCTGTTGTAGCAAATAGCAACTATGCTTTTGTGACATTATGGAGTGATTTAGGATGTGGTGGTTTTGTAAATCAACTAGAGGTTTATGACGTATCTGACGTGCTTAACCCTATGCTTGTTAATATTCGCCAACTTACATTCCCAAAAGGTCTAGGACTTTACGGAGACTACTTGATAGTGTGTGATGATGAGATCAAAATATTTGACATAACAAACCCAGCCGAGTCTGTGCTGGTGCATAGCATTGATAGACTGGCATTTGATGTAATCATTCAAGGAGACTTGTTAATTGCTGTAGGAGAAAGTGGCGTTTTTCAATATGCACTAAATGCTCAAAATATTACAGATACACCAGCCCTAAGTACCATAAGTATCTAAAAGGTTTTATAAATGTTTAGTATTTCTTAGCTAACCTTGGTATCTTAGAGGTTATTAAACACTAATCACAAAATTTTAAATTATGAAATTCAAGTATATTACCCTAGCAATACTAGCGACAGCAGCACTTGCAAGTTGTAAAAAAGATGTAAAGACTGTAGAAGAAGTTGAGGAAGTAACTGTAGAGGCAGAAGCTCCTGCAGCATCAGTAGCGCAAAAAATTATAATGAAACTAGAACCTAAAAGCGATAGCAAAGCTACTGGGAGTGTTGTTTTTAAAGAAGAAGATGGCCAAGTAAGTTTTACAGCTGTTATAGGTGGTCTTGATGAAGGAATGCATGCAATACACATACACGAGAGTGCAGATTGCTCTAGTGCAGATGGTTCATCGGCTGGAGGGCACTGGAACCCTACTAACGAGCAACACGGTAAATGGGGAGCAACAGAAGGTTTCCATAAAGGAGATATAGGAAACTTCCCAGCAGACGAAAGCGGGAACGGAACGATCACTATGAGCACAGATCAGTGGTGTATAGGTTGTGGAGATCCTAAAAAAGATATCGTAGGAAAAGCTATTATTGTACACCAAGGAACAGATGACTTTACATCTCAACCTAGTGGTGCAGCTGGAAAGCGTATCTCTTGTGGAGGAATTATTAAATAAGAAAGACCACTAACAAGTTTATAAAAAAAGCCTCACCATAACGGTGAGGCTTTTTTATGCGTTGTTGTGACCATATTAATTGGTATTTACATGTATTAGAATCTTTTTTACATAATACCAAGGAAGTATCACTCGCTATAAATGAGACGTTAGATAGTTTCTGTTACATCCATATCTCTATGGTTGATGATATAAACTGAGTCATTTCGCTACATATTACTCATAGCAAACAGGCCATGCTTATTAAAAATTTGTTACTAAAAAATATCATAACGCAAAAAAGCCCTCGCAAATGCGAGGGCTTTTTTTATAGTAAGTTCTTTTGATAAAATTACTTCTTAACTTCTACAGCAGATTTTTTTAAGGCCTGGCTCATCTCAATAGATAGAGCAGATCTCTCAAATTTCATTTTACCTGACATTGTTTCCAATACACAAGTACCGTTATCATTAAGTTCAAGGATTTTACCGTGTAAACCACTTTTTGTGATCACGCGATCTCCCTTGGCAAGATCTTTATCAAAGTTCTTTTCTTGCTTGAGTTTTTTACGCTGCGGTAGTACAATAAAAAATACTATAAATACCGTAAAGAGTAAAAGTGGGCCTAGTATGCCCTGCATTCCTTCGCCCATAGTGCTTATTTAGCTGCTCCTGCAGCAGGATTTACAAATGCTTTGATAAGTACAGTCTCTGTACCTTTCTCAGTGTTTGCTTTGATTGTAACAGTTTTAGTTACTTGGTTTGCACCACTACCGTTATATTTTACAAGTAATTCTCCTTTTTCTCCTGGAGCTACTGGATTTTTAGAATATTCTGGTACAGTACAACCACAAGAGCTCTTTGCATCTACAATTACTAATGGTGCTTTACCAGTGTTTGTAAATGTAAATTTGTGCTCAACAGTTGTTCCTTTTTCAATGTTTCCAAAATCAAATTCAGATTCATCAAAAGCAATAACTGGATATGTAGTAGCTTGTGCATCTCTTGCTGCAGCAACTTCTACATTTTCTTCTTTTACTTTGCTAGCTGCATCTTCCTTACATGAAGTAAATACCATAGCCGAAAGTACTCCTAATACTAATAAACCTTTTTTCATTGTTGTTTTTTATTAAATAATGATATGTAAAAATAAGAAAATTTAATTATTTTAAACCTCTACCCTCTTTCTTTAACCTTTTTTCTGACTCGTATTGTTTTACAAGCTTATCAAGTATTCCGTTTATAAAAATACTACTCTTAGGCGTTGAGTATTCCTTTGCTATCTCAAGGTACTCATTGATAGTTACTTTGACTGGAATGGTAGGGAATTTTAAAAACTCGCAAAGTGCCATTTTTATCAATACCATGTCTACATCTGCAATACGTTCTTTATCCCAGTTAGGCGTATTTTCTGAAATTTCAGAAGACAAGAATTCTTCATTTGCAACAGTTTTCTCAAGTAAGGTAGTTCCAAATAATAAATCCTCATCATTCTTAAAGAGCACTGGAAGCAACATAGACTCTGGAGATGCAGGTTTCATCTTCCCTATGCGCTTTAATACAGCCATGTTTACCATAGGTATATCATCTATCCAAGTAAGACGAGCATCCTCTATATAATCATATAGTTTATCATTAGGAGCAATAATCTCAGTGTAGGCAGCAACAAGGAATTTTTTATCTGATTTAAAATCAGATTCTCCTTGTTCCATGTACGAGGCATATAATTCACTATTTATAAGTTCGTTATAAATAAGAGTTACATACTCATCATTCATTCTCCAGTTTTTGAGTTTACGCTTACTTACCTCGTCGCGCAACTCTGCATTGTCAGATAATTTGACAAGCACTTGGTTCTGAATAAACTTTGTGTTAGGATTTTTTTCTTCTTCGGTTGCTAGAATCTTTTTAGAGAATTTTTCTTGTTCCGCTTTCGCGAAAGCGTGAACCTCCACCATTAAATCTAGCATTAAGAGATACAGATTGTACATCTGGTTCATACTCTCCACTGTAAATTTATCTTCTTGTTGAAGATCAAAATGCTCCTTACTACCTAGTGCGTAGATGGTTTGCATTACTTTGACACGGATATGGCGTCTGTTTAACATAGCGACAAAGAACTTTTAGTTTGGTTATAAAATGAAAAAAGATCATTTTTAAAATCGGTGCAAAAATACAGTATTTCTAAAAGTATCTCCATGTTTTATGGATTATGTTACACTAAAATTTGGCTCGCATAGGTCTTAAAAAAAACCGACCTTAGCGGTTCAAAAAAACTGCACAATATCGCCATGGGCGCACTACAATCATTAAACAAATATTTCTTACGCTATAAATGGCGTCTTATCGCTGGATTTTTCATTGTTATTGCTGCAAGATTCTTTGCAGTTTTTAATGTGGATATCGTAGGTGACATCATAAACGACGTAGAGATTTACATAAATGCTGGAGAGGATAATCTTCCTGGCCTTAAAAAATCAATGCTCTTTAAACTGGGCTTATTACTGGGAGCAGCATTACTTTCTGGATTTTTCACCTTCTTAATGAGACAGCTCATCATTGTAGTCTCTCGTTATATAGAAGCAGATCTTAAAAATGATGTGTACCAGCAATACCAAAGACTAAGCTTAGGTTTTTACAAACAGAACAGAACCGGAGATCTCATGAACCGCATCTCTGAGGATGTAACTAAAGTACGTATGTATGTAGGCCCTGCAATTATGTATCTCTTGCAAGCACTTGTTTTATTTGCTGTGGTAATACCTTATATGGTGAGAATGGCTCCTTCCCTAGCCGCTTACACACTTATTCCATTACCTATATTGTCTATTGCTATTTATAAACTAAGTCGTGCGATACATGTAAGGAGTACTATCGTTCAAGAGTATCTCTCAAAACTTACTACGTTTACTCAGGAATCCTTCAGCGGGATATCCGTGATAAAAGCTTACACGCTAGAAGCAAATACCTTTAAAGATTTTGCACAACTTAGTGAAGATAGTAAAGAGAAAAACTTAGACCTTGTAAAAGTACAAGCCTTCTTCTTCCCTCTCATGATAGGATTAATAGGCGCTAGTAACCTCATTGTAATCTTTGTGGGAGGACAACAATATATAGACGGCACCATACCAGATTTAGGTACACTAGTAGAATTTATAATGTATGTAAACATGCTTACTTGGCCTGTTGCTACCGTAGGATGGGTTACCTCGATAATTAAAGCTGCAGAGGCTTCACAAATACGTATTAATGAGTTTCTAGAAATAGCACCTCAAATTCAGAATACGGCAAGTAACCATACGCCTATTACAGGGGCTATCGAGTTTAAGGATGTTACATTTACCTATGATGACACAAATATCACAGCCTTAAAGAATGTATCTTTCTCTATTAATCCTGGACAGACCCTCGCAATAATAGGACCTACAGGTTCTGGAAAGTCAACAATTCTTGAGCTTATAGGTCGACTATATGACGTTACAAGCGGTGTTATACAAATAGACGGTCTTGCTATGAAAGATATTCATCTTGATGATTTACGATCAGAAATAGGTTATGTACCTCAAGATGCGTTCTTATTTTCTGATACTATAGGAGAAAATATCAAGTTTGGCGATACAGACGCAAGTGACGAACAGGTTTACGCTTTCGCGAAAGCGGCATCTGTACA
The DNA here is from genome assembly GCF_042466145.1 of Dokdonia sp. R78006. Taxonomy (NCBI): domain Bacteria; kingdom Pseudomonadati; phylum Bacteroidota; class Flavobacteriia; order Flavobacteriales; family Flavobacteriaceae; genus Dokdonia; species Dokdonia sp. R78006. Next base: position 2,970,422 of record NZ_JAXHBU010000001.1, read on the forward strand.
CCACAACATCATTGATTTTAAAAATGGTTATGATACCATTCTAGGAGAACGAGGGATCACACTTTCTGGAGGTCAAAAGCAGCGTGTATCCATAGCTAGAGCACTTATAGGCAACCCTAAAATATTACTTCTAGATGACTGTTTAAGCGCTGTAGATACCGAGACGGAAGAAGAAATACTAAACAATCTAGAGAAATTAACTGTCGATACTACGACCATCATCGTGAGCCATAGAATATCATCTGCAAAAAATGCTGACCAAATTCTAATTATTGAAGATGGAAAAATAACACAGCAAGGCTCTCACAATCAACTAATAGAGCAAGAAGGATACTATAAAGAACTTTACGTAAAACAACTAGACGAAAAAGAAATGTAGAAAAAATTGGGCAATGGCTAATTTTTTATCATTTTTGAAGTAGATAAACACAATCCAAACAATAAGGAATATTATGAGTGATTACGAAGGACGTGACAATGAAGAGATTTTCTCAAAAGTATTAAGAGCAGGAAGACGCACTTACTTTTTTGATGTAAGATCTACGAAGGCAGGAGATTATTACCTTACCATAACAGAGAGCAAGAAGTTTACAAATGATGATGGTTCTTTCCATTTTAAGAAACATAAAATCTACTTATACAAAGAAGACTTTGCTGGCTTTACAGAAAACTTGAATGATATGACTTCATACATTCTTGATGAAAAAGGAGAAGAAGTAATATCAGACCGTCACCAGAATGATTACTCACGCCCAGAGCCAACAGAAGTTGTAGACTCAGGAGCTGTTTCTTCAGAGAAGCCTAGTAGCATGAGCCCAGACAAGTTTACAGATGTAAGCTTCGATGATATTTAAAGAATAAATTACCCAAAATATATAAATACCACCTCTCGCGAGGTGGTATTTTTTTTGTTAGTCTCTTAAGAAAATTACTTCTTGAGCTCGCACATTACCTGTTTCTAGCGTGAGTATAATCTCCTTATCTAAGCTCATCAATACCACTAGACCATTTGCAATATTGTCCTCCATATAGGTCCCCATCACCACGTAAGTACTTGTTTCCAGATCTATTGACGTATTTATAACATTAATCCCTCGACCTGTTTCTGCAAAAATTCTATTTATTAAATCCGTACTCTCATAGGTTACAATAGTATCTGTTTCGTAGGAGTACATACTAGAAACAATCCCGTCAAACTCCTTAAAAACCATCTCATTTTGAGAAAACTGCGCTTCATTAAAGCCATCACTTATACTTAATCCTAAAGGAAACGAACTAACCTCGCTCGTTGTAAAAGTGCTTATATCAAGTACAACATGAGACACTGCGTCACCATTAAAATTAAAGAGATACATCTCATCCCGCACATCATTGTACATAAAACCACCATATTCACTTACATCTATAACACCTAAGCGCTCGCCATCTATTGCGCTATTTACATATAGATTACGCACACCTGTAAAAGTATCTACAGCTATGGCAAAAAATCTATTACCGCTGGCAAAGACATTAAATTGAACAGGCGCTATATCTGCGTTACCTAGATATGATTCTGAAGTTGTACCAGATAGTTGATTATAACTATGTACATAGATATCACAACAACTACTTGAAGCATCTAGATAATAGGTGAGTAAACTTTGCTCTGCATTGATAGTATAGAAATTATTTGTAGCATTCTCTGGATTAAAAAAATCTGTTACACTTCTCATACCACCTGTAGCCACATCGTAAAATACATAGGACGTAGTTGGAAAATCTAGGGCAAATGCAAGTTCTGTTCCTACAGTGTTTTGCAAAAACCCAAACTCAAATCCTATAGTTTCTTGAAGATCTGTAGTAATCATACCCTCATAAGATGCGGTCCACTTCACTAAGTTAAAGCTTGCCCCAGTCGTAAGGTCATCCCCTATTATGGCTATTGCAGGTAATATTATTTGTTCTTCATTAATAGCCGAAGAAAATGTGTCATCATTATCGCAATTTATAAATGCAACACATGTGACTATCAAAGAGAACCTGGTTAATAGCTTCATTTTTTTCTATAAGGTACTTATTAATTTTTAACAGCGATCACCTCTATTTCAATTTTGGCACCCAGAGCTAGTGATTCGGCAGCGAAGGTTGTTCTAGCAGGTTTTTGAGGGAAATAAGAACTATACACTTCATTGAATACTTTGAAGTCTTCTATATCATCAAGTATAACTAATGCTTTTACCACATTACTCATATCCATATCATGCTGCGCTAACACCTCTTTTATGTTTTCAAGGGTTTGCGTTGTTTCGGCAGTTATTCCGCCAGGTACTAGTGTGCGGTTTTTTTGATTTAAACCTATTTGACCAGAGAGAAAATACATATTACCCACTTGCACTGCGTCAGAAAAAGGAGCGTCTTTCTTTGTGATCTCATGAGACTTATGAAAGACAGGTTTTTCATTAATTTCAACCTTGGTTTCTGGTACAGGTCTAGTAAGAGAATGTCTTTCTTGACAAGACAAAAGAAGTAATAAACACGCGGCGCTTAAGAGAAGTCTTTTCATATAGATTGTTTTTTAGACAATAAATGTACACATAGATGAGAACCTTTTTTAAGGATTACGTATTTTTAAACTTTTAGATTACATGATGTAGTACGCTTTCGCGAAAGCGCACTAACAACCTACCAATATGGATAAAAAACAAGAATTTCTAGAATTCATTAAAGCAGGAAATACGTTTAAGGGAGACTTTATAACGATGGGAGCTGCGATGCTAGATGGTGAGACGATTACAAATGCACATGTAAAAGTGCCCCTTAAAACCTTGAATCGTCACGGTCTTATAGCCGGAGCAACTGGAACGGGTAAAACAAAAACACTACAAATAATAGCCGAAAACTTATCTGACAAAGGTATCCCTGTACTTTTAATGGATATGAAAGGTGATCTTTCTGGTATTGCAAAAGCAAGCCCAGGACATGCTAAGATAGATGAGCGCCATGCAAAAATTGGGGTCCCCTTTGAGGCCAAAGATTTCCCTGTAGAACTTCTCACACTCTCAGATCAAAATGGGGTGAGACTAAGAGCCACAGTAAGTGAGTTTGGACCTGTATTATTTTCTCGTATTCTTGATGCTACGGTTGCACAATCTGGTATTATCTCTATTCTTTTTAAATATAGTGATGATAACAAATTGCCTTTACTAGATCTAAAAGATTTTAAAAAAATCTTACAGTACGCTACTAAGGAAGGTAAAGGAGAGATAGAAGAAAATTACGGAAGAATATCTCCTGCTTCTTCTGGATCTATCTTACGTAAGATTGTTGAGCTAGAACAACAAGGAGCAGATATCTTTTTTGGTGAGAAGTCTTTTGATACAGATGATCTTACAAGGAAAACAGAAGATGGTCGTGGCGTTATTAACGTGATTCGTCTTACAGATATTCAAGACAGACCTAAACTGTTTTCTACATTTATGCTGAGCTTGCTGGCAGAGATTTACTCTACCTTTCCAGAACAAGGTGATAGCGGTAAACCAGAGCTCGTAATCTTTATAGATGAAGCACACCTTATATTTAAAGAAGCCTCAAAAGCACTGCACAGCCAGATAGAAAGTATAGTAAAATTAATACGTTCTAAGGGGGTTGGAATTTATTTTGTAACCCAGAATCCAACAGATATTCCAGATGGAGTATTGAGTCAGCTAGGTCTAAAAGTACAACATGCATTACGTGCATTTACTGCAAAAGATAGAAAAGCAATTAAACTTACTGCCGAAAACTATCCAGATTCTCCATACTACGATACCAAGTCCGTACTTACCTCGTTAGGTATAGGGGAAGCACTAATATCTGCCCTTGATGAGAAAGGTCGCCCTACTCCACTTGCTGCAACAATGTTACGTGCTCCTATGTCGCGTATGGACGTGCTTACTCAAAAAGAGATTGATAGTATTAATGATAGATCTGAACTAGTAGAAAAGTATAGCGAACTCACAGACCGTGAGAGTGCTTACGAACTTTTACAGAAAAAGATAGATAAAGCAAACGAATCTGAAGCAAAGGAAAAAGCCAAAGAAGAACGTGCCAAAGCAACAAAGTCTTCTTCTAGATCATCTAGTTCAAAAAGCACACAAAGTGCTGGAGCAAAAGCATTAATTAAGGTACTTACCAGTGCTACAGTAATACGCGGAGTATTTGGTATACTTGGTAAAATGCTTAAATAGTTAGAAACCATTAAAATATTTAAAGCTCACCTAGCGGTAGTTTTATTACAAATAATAGCATCCATCACATATGAGGTGCATCTATATTTTATGAAAAAACACATTATAACATTATCACTTTTAGGACTAGTAGTAGCAAGCTGTAGTAATTCTGGAAACTTCAGTATCTCCAGTGAGACTGTAGGACCACTTACAAAAACAACAAAGGTAAGCGAACTTAAAACTGCCTTTGCAAATGATAGTCTTGTAGATGCTACAGGAGCCACAGATTTTAAGACGCCACAAGGATATGTGACCGTTTTTGAAAAAGGAGGTAAAAAACTGTTAGAACTAGGACCTAGTTCAAACGAAAGCGATGCTACTATAAATTATATACGTGTATATGATGAGCGCTTTAAAACGACTGAAGGAGTAACGACAAAAAGTACCTTTAAAGATATTCAAGACGGTTATAAGATTAAACGTATAGACAACTTGATATCTACCATTGTTGTTCTTATCGAGGATAATGATATCTTCTTTACAATCGATAAAAAGCACCTTCCATCTGAACTTATGTTTGATACACAATCTAAAGTAGAGCTTTCTCAAATCCCAGATGATGCACCTATTAAATATGTTCAAATAAGCTGGTAATGAGTAAAAAATATAAAATTCAGAAAAGCCCATTTGTAGTACCTACTACAGATGGAAAGTTAATAGAGGAGCACTGGGGTCGCGCCACAGATGGAAATACAGATGTAAGCATAGCTCACATGGTTGCACCACCAGGATGGAGTGAGCCTTTTCAAACTCCAGAATTTGACGAGTATACTTATATAATACGTGGTAAGAAACAATTTATCATAGAAAACGAAACTTTAATACTGGAAACGGGTCAAAGCATTAAAATAGAACGTAATACAAGAGTTCAATACAGCAATCCATTTACTGAAGAATGCGAGTATATGTCCATTTGTACTCCTGCATTTTCGCCAGATTCCGTTAACAGAGAATAATATTACTATTGAAAAAGTCACTACAACGCCTTATACCTAAACTTATAGGGGCAAAAATTAATAGCGTTAGTCTTGCTAGTCCTGCCAAAGCAGCGCAGCAATCATTTAATATCTTTTGTACTCCTCGCAAAGGCAGACCTTATGGGGAGCAAATTCAATATTTAGAAAATCCAAAATTTGAAAAATTAGATTCTGGATCTTGTGAGCTTCAGTCATATCATTGGAAAGGAACTGGCAAAAAGGTTCTTCTCATTCATGGATGGGAAAGTAATACTTATAGATGGTATAGACTTATAGAAGATTTACAGAAAAAGAATTATGACATCTACGCCATAGATGCACCTGCTCATGGATACTCAACTGGAAAATTACTTAACGTTCCAAGATATGCTCAGGCAATAGAAACTGCAGTCAATGCTTATAAACCTGATCATATTATCGCACACTCGATAGGTGGTCTTGCTACGGTGTTTCATCAGTTTACTTACAAACCTGAAGGCTTGACATCTGCAGTAATCTTAGGATCTGCTTCAGAGCTTGCAGAAATTATGGTGGGCTATAAGGCAATTCTTGGCTTGAATAATAGAACTATGACTGCCTTAGAAAAATTAGTCAAGGAATTATTTGGTTATAATTTTAAGGAATTTTCTGGTGCGGCATTTGCAAAATCTCTTACCCTACCGGCATTGATTATTCATGATAAGTATGATAAAATAACGCCCGTCTCTGCTTCTCAAAATATCCACAAGAACTGGAAAGGGAGCACCTATATTGAAACGGAAGGCTATGGGCACTCCTTGTATCAAGAAGAAGTGCGTAAGCATATTGTAGACTTTTTAGCTTAAGTTTTCTATATCGTCCACATCATCTTGAGAACTTTTAGAACCTTCGTTGTGTACATTTAAATCATAACCCACGTAAAAACCTAATGGTTCATCTATGATTAATTTAACTTGTGAAGCTACTTGACCAGTATGAAATGAAAAATGCTCTACTGCATGAAGCACTAGTCCTATTCCAGAATAGTTAAATCCCTGCACTTGTCTTTTATTTAAAAGATTTTCAGGTAATGCATCTTCTATTATAATAGTCGCAGACTGTACAGTAAGCAACAATTTTTGAAGAAGTTCATCTCTAGTATACCCATCTTCTGTCGAAAATTCTAGTTCACGATCACGCTCATCTGGCTTGCCACCAAGTCCAGATATAATGTACTGAGTTAGATTGCCACAGATATGCAATAGCTGATTACCAAGTGTATTGAGAGCTTGATTTTGCTTTATCCAAATTTCATCTTCTGAGATTTTGGATAAAGCAATACTAATCATGCGCACATTCTCGTCTAAACGAAAAATAGCATTTTCTTTAAAATCTTCGTGCCAGCTACTTTGCATACTACGCCTTTGTTTCTAAAATATAATTCTCTAGCTGCTTTAATGAAATTCTATTCTCATAAATAGCTTTTCCTATAATCGTCCCTTCGCAACCCATTGCTGCAAGCTTAGGAAGTTCATCAAAAGTAGAAATTCCGCCTGATGCGATTAGTTTCAAATCTGGCGTACTTTTTAATATCTCTTCATATAAGTCAAAACTAGGACCTTCAAGCATACCGTCTTTACTTATATCTGTACAAATAACATAAGACACCCCTTCCTTGTTGTAAGAGTTTATAAACTCTACCACATCATCATCAGACTCTTCAAGCCATCCAGAGATTGCAATTTTTCTATTATGAGCATCTGCTCCCAAGATAATTTTATCACTCCCAAATTTTGATAGCCAGCTCTTGAATGTTTCCGGATTTTTTACAGCAATACTTCCACCAGTGATTTGAGAAGCACCACTTTCAAAAGCAATCCTTAAGTCCTCATCTGTTTTCAATCCTCCGCCAAAATCTACTTTTAAACTCGTTTGAGAAGCAATTTGTTCAAGAATCTTATGGTTTACAATATGCTTACTCTTTGCGCCATCTAGATCTACAAGGTGTAAGTGTGTAATCCCATGTGCTTCAAATTGCTTTGCAACCTCAAGCGGATTTTCATTATACACTTTCTTCGTTGCATAATCACCCTTAGAAAGGCGTACACAAGCTCCCTCTATGATATCTATTGCAGGTATAATCCTCATAATTCTAAAAAGTTTTTAAGTATTTGTTCTCCCACATTACTAGATTTTTCTGGGTGAAACTGTGTTCCATAAAAGTTATCCTTTGCAAAAGCACTTCCATAAGGAATTCCATAAGAAGTGGTCGCTATGGTTTCGGTCGTTACTGGGGCGTAAAAACTATGCACCATATAAATAAATGATCCATCCTCTACTCCTTTAAATAATGGAGATTTAAGATCTGTAATCTTGTTCCACTGTATTTGTGGGACTTTTACGCTTTCGCGAAAGCGTAACACATCTACATCAAAGATTCCCAACCCTTCTGTATTACCTTCTTCAGAACGGTTACACATAAGTTGCATCCCAAGACAGATTCCTAAAACAGGCTGCTTTAATGTAGGAATCACTTTATCAAGACCCGTTTCTCTCAGTTTTGACATGGCACTACTCGCCTCGCCTACTCCTGGAAAAATCACCTTATCTGCCGAACGAATTTCTTCTTCATCGTTGCTTAAAGTGGCTTCAAATCCTAAGCGTTCTATCGCAAATTTTATGCTCTGTATATTACCAGCGCCATAATTAATTATTACTATTTTCATTACAGCATCCCTTTTGTAGATGGTAAAATCATCTTATCTGCATCTCTCTTTACCGCTACTTTAATAGCCTTTGCAAATGCTTTAAATATGGCTTCTATTTTATGGTGCTCGTTTGTTCCTTCGGCTTTGATATTAAGGTTTGCCTTTGCACCATCTGTAAACGATTTGAAGAAGTGATAAAACATTTCTGTAGGCATTTTACCTATCATCTCACGATTAAAATCTGCTCCCCAAACGAGCCAGTTTCTTCCTCCAAAGTCTATAGCAACTTGCGCAAGACAATCGTCCATAGGCAAGCAAAAACCGTAACGTTCTATTCCTAATTTATTACCTAAAGCGATGGCAAACACTTCTCCTAGGGCAATTGCTGTGTCTTCAATAGTGTGGTGTTCATCTACTTCTAGGTCTCCTTTTACTTGGATATCTAAATCCATTTGCCCATGACGAGCAATTTGATCCAGCATATGGTCAAAGAATGAAAGCCCAGTATCTATATTTGATTTACCAGTACCATCAAGGTTCAGAGTAATGTTTATGTCTGTTTCATTCGTTTTTCGCGAAAGCGTAGCAACACGTCTTTCTAACTTAAGAAACTCATAAATCTTCTGCCAATCGTTAGTCTCTAGGGCAATATCTTTATTCAAATCATCTTGTGAGATAGTGATTTCTCCCGTACCAAGATTAGTATCATCATTAATATATATACCTTTTGCACCTAAGTTTGTTGCTAGTTGCATATCTGTAAGGCGGTCACCTATTACAAAAGAGTTTGCAAGATCATATTCCTCAGAAAAGTATTGAGTTAATAATCCTGTACCAGGTTTTCTAGTGTCTTTATTTTCGTGCGGAAATGTGCGGTCTAAAAATACATTATCAAAAACAACCCCTTCGTTTTCAAAAGACTTCATTATAAAATTGTGCACTGGCCAGAATGTATCTTCCGGAAAAGAGTCTGTACCTAAGCCATCTTGATTTGTAATCATTACAAGCTCATAATCCAGCTCCTGCGCAATCTTACCTAACCAAGTAAAACACTTAGGATAGAATATCATTTTTTCAAACGCATCGATTTGTTCATCTACCGTTTCTTTAATCATTGTACCATCACGGTCGATAAAAAGGACTTTTTTAGCCATTATTTTAATGTATTTAATGCGTTTATAAGTTGTGTGTTTTCTTCTGTAGTTCCCACTGTAAAACGTAGTGTATTCTCACACAAAGGCTGTGTGCTTCTGTTACGTACAACAATCCCAAGAGCTATAAGTTGCTTGTAACGCTCGTTTGCATCATCTACTCTTGCTAGAATAAAGTTTGCGTCAGATGGAAAAATCTCTTTAACAAATGGTACTTCTTGTAAGACCTTTGATAAAGCCGCTCTGTTCTCTAAAAGCGTATTTATTTCTGTATTTATAGTCTCCGTTTGCACCAACCTATTATAAGCTCTTTCTTGTGTAAGAGCGTTTACGTTATAGGGAGGCTTGATTTTATTTAAAACGGTAATAATCTCATCACTTGCAAGGCACAAGCCTAAACGTATACCTGCAAGGCCATAAGCCTTAGATAGTGTTTGCGTGATTATTAAATTAGGATATTGAGATAACTGTTTTGACCAACTTTCTGTAGTTGCAAAATCTATGTATGCTTCATCAAGAATTACTAGACCTTTAAAAGTTTCTAAAATCTCAATAATAGCAGCTGCATCAATAACATTACCCGTTGGATTGTTTGGCGAGCAAATAAAAATAAGCTTTGTATGCTCATTTAAGGCAGCCAAAATACCCGCAGTATCAAGTTGGAAATCTTGATTAAGTAAGACTTCTGTATTTTTAATATCATTTGTTCCAGCAAGCACCTTGTACATTCCATATGTAGGTGGCACAGTGATGATTTCATCCTTGCCTGGAATACAAAATGCTCTAAATATTAAATCAAGCACTTCATCACTACCGTTACCCAATAACAATTGGCTCTCAGAAATACCGCGCTGTGCAGCTATAAGACTCTTTAAAGTGCGTTGCTGCGGATCTGGATATCTATTTACACCATTTTCAAATGGATTTTCATTTGCATCAAGAAATATCATTTCCTTATCAAAATCTGTAAACTCATCTCTAGCAGAGCTATAAGCTTGCATGCTTGCCACGTTAGGACGGACGAGACTAGAGATACTAAAGGTTTTATTCATACTAAAAGGTGTAGCTTATTGTAATTTTTTAAGTCTAAGAGTTACCGCATTTTTATGTGCATCAAGTCCTTCTGCAGCAGCCATAAGCTCAATAGCTGGACCTATATTTTGAATCCCTTTTGGTGATATTTTTTGAAAGGTCATAGACTTCATAAAACTATCAAGATTTACACCGCTGTATTGTTTTGCATAACCATTAGTAGGTAGGGTGTGATTTGTTCCAGATGCATAATCTCCAGCACTCTCAGGCGTATAGTTACCTATAAATACAGATCCTGCATTCATGATATTATCCACATAAAAGTCTTCGTTTTTCATGCATACAATAAAATGTTCTGGGCCGTACACATCAATTAGTGCTAAAGCAGTTTCATCGTTTTCAACATATATTAGTTTGCTGTTTTCGATGGCTTTTTCTGCAATATGCTTTCGCGAAAGCGTACTCATTTGCATTTCCACTTCTCTTTCTACATCATCTATAAGTTTACGTGAAGTTGCTACTAAAATAACTTGACTATCAACACCGTGCTCTGCCTGGCTTAATAAATCTGACGCTACAAAACTCGCATCTGCCGAATCATCTGCCACCACTAATAACTCTGAAGGTCCAGCAGGCATATCAATCGCTACACCGTGCTTAGTTGCAATTTGTTTTGCTACTGTTACAAACTGATTTCCTGGACCAAATATTTTATATACTTGAGGTACAGTCTCTGTTCCAAAAGTCATCGCAGCAATCGCCTGGATACCTCCTACTTTGAAAATTTTAGTAACTCCGCTCAGCTTTGCGGTGTATAAAATTGCAGGATTTACATTTCCATTTTTATCTGGAGGTGTACATAATACAATTTCTTTACAACCAGCAATATTTGCAGGGGTTGCAAGCATCAATATTGTCGAAAATAATGGTGCTGTTCCTCCAGGGATATAAAGTCCTACTTTTTGAATAGGTCGTTTTTCTTGCCAGCAATCTACTCCATCTGTTGTAGTTACTGCTACTCTAGTAGTTTTTTGTGCTGTGTGGAAACGTTCAATATTTCCTTTTGCTAGCTGTATCGCCTCTTTTAATTCTATAGATAAAGAATTTTCGGCATCACGTATTTCATGATCAGATACAGTGATAGTATCTAGCGTAACATTATCAAAAATGGACGTGTATTTTGCAACCGCCTCATCTCCCTTTAACTTTACCTCTTTGAAGATATCATTTACTGTAGCCTCGATATCATCTACTGTTTGAGTAGGTCTTTTAAGGATTTTCTCCCACTCACTTCTTTCTGGATTATAGATCTTATTCATAGCAAAATAAATTTATAGTACCATTTTTTCAATAGGACACACTAAAATGCCTTCGGCTCCTGCAGATTTTAAATTATCTATAACATCCCAGAAACTATTTTTATCAATTACTGAGTGTACACTACTCCAATCCTTTTCGGCTAGAGGTAAAACAGTAGGACTTCTCATTCCAGGAAGCATCGCTATAACATCATCAAGCTTATTGTTAGGTACATTCATAAGTACATACTTACTACGCTCACCTGTAAGAACAGCTCTAATGCGAAATTTAAGCGTATCAAGAATTGCCTCTCTCTCCTTTGAAATAGTAGGCGACACGGTTAACACAGCTTCTGAAGTAAGCATTTGCTCTACTTCTTTAAGGTTATTTTTAAATAATGTGCTACCACTAGAAACGATATCACAAACAGCATCTGCAAGTCCTATACTTGGTGCGATTTCTACAGATCCATTAATAATGTGTAACTCTGCCTTAACACCTTTGCTATCAAGATATTCCTTTACAGTGTTAGGATAAGAAGTTGCGATACGCTTACCTTCGAAATCCTTAACAGAATTGTATTTCTGTCCTTTAGGAATAGCTAGTGAAACTTTACACTTTGAGAAACCTAATCTTTCTACTATGGCTAAATCCTTTCCTTTTTCAATTAAAGTATTTTCGCCTAAGATTGCGATATCTACAACACCATCTCTTAAGTATTGAGGTATATCACCGTTACGTAAATAAAGGACTTCTAATGGGAAATTTCTGGCAGTTGCTTTGAGTTGGTCTTTACCATTATCAATAGAAACACCACAATTTTTTAATAATTGTAATGATTCCTCATTAAGGCGTCCAGATTTTTGAATAGCAATTCTAATTTTTTGACTCATGATAATTTTTTAATGTCCAAATTACTCAAAAGAAAAAACCCGCTTGAGTAATTCAAACGGGTTTTTAATATGAAATATATACATACTCTTTACCTCGCTTGAGCGATGATTGAAGTATGATGGTGATGTGTGTTGTTATTAATCATTGTGGTACAAATTTAAGAAGTTCTTTGTTAAAAACAAGTGGATAACCTGATTTAATTAATTCTTAACATTGATAACTTTTCTGTAACTTTGAAGATAGTGCTATTACCTATAATAGTGCTCGCTTAGCATAATCGATGAAGGGATTTTTTGGGGCATTCTTCGTTTTTTTACTATGGACTTCTGGCTGTATTTACTTTGTAAGTACAAGAGAGGCTACTAGTGACAGTGCTGTACAACAAATTGTTGAGGAGAAAGATAATTCAGAAAAAAGTATCCTCAATCCAAAAGACCAACAATCACCTCCCCGAGAAGTTTCTAAAACAAGGTCGACAACGACTCGTTTTGCTCCAGATAGTTTAGATTTATATGGAATTGAACATGAGACCTCTTCCCTACTTGCTGAAGAAATTCAAAAATCTATTGCAATTAGTGATACTATAGATATTACAAAAGATGAGCCTGCGTTAGAATTTGAAAAGGAACTTAATTCATTTATGGGCCCTTCTTTTTCTAGTAATATTTTTTACCCTCGTTATAACAATACAGATCTTATACTTGACAAGGAATTAGTTGAATATGCGACAGAGCTTAGACAACTATTGAAAGAGAATCCTGATAAAAAGGTTACCATACTAGGCCACACTGATAATGTAGGAAGCAGTAAGGATAATTTTAATCAAGGACTTAAAATGTCTCGACAAGTAAAATGGTATCTCACGGCACGAAGAGGAATACCAAGGCGCAAGATAACAGCAACATCTCGAGGTGAGGAAGAACCAATAGCAAACAATAAGACTCTCTCTGGCAGACAAGAGAATAATAGAATAGAAATTATAGTAGATTAATATGAGTGTATCACAAGAGGCTATATCAATACCAGTTGCATACATAGAGACATTTGTAATGACTCTTGTTGCCTTTTTGATTGGTTATATAGGTTCACATTTATACAGTAAAATTGTTCTTAAGAAGAAACTTGCAGCTCAAAGTGACACTATAAAAAACCTAAAAGAGACTATTGATAATCTGCAAGACGAACTAGACCGCAAGGCAGATGGTGTTTTTAGAAAAGATAGAATGGATGAAGAGTTTGATCACCTCAAGGTGAGAAATCGAGCTTTTTCTCAAGAAGTTATTTCTGAGAAATTAGTAGAGAAAGACTACACAGACCTCATTAATTTTGAAAGAATAGGTAAAGCTACAGTTTCTGATAAAAATGAACTTCAACAAATTATAGGTATAGGACCTTACACTGAAGCAAAATTAAATGAGTTAGGCATTTACACTTTTGATCAAATAAGTAGATTGACCAAAGAAGATATTGAAATTATAACTAAGCTTATTAAGTTTTTTCCAGATAGAATTAAAAATGATCGATGGGTTGCCAAAGCAATCAGGCTCAAAGAACAATTACTGGAAGATGCTCAAGATCCAAAAAAAAAGATGAAGCATAAAAAAACCACCTATTAGGTGGTTTTTTTATAACTACTATTGATGTCTAATCTTAATTAATCTTAACTCCAGATTCATTAAACTCAATATCCATATTCTTTCCTTTTCTCTTAAACTCTACATCGTAAAACAATCCTTTTGCGGCGCTTTGAACGCGTTCTATTTCTGTTATTTCTTCGTCTGAGTAATTATCATCTATCGCTTTTTGAACAACTTTAGGCAGATCATCTTTCTCTATACTTACCTCTGTCTCGATCCATGAACCGTTAGGACTAAAGTCTGCTCTGTGACGTACTCCATCTATTCTAAACCTAGATTCATAGTTCCCATTTGAATCAACGTGCCAGTCTGGATCATTCTCTCCTGGATATTTTGCTTGAAACGTTTTCTTCACTGCTTCAGGTGCATAACCCTTTTTGCTATTTTGACTTTCTACATTTTGACCACAGCTTATAGCATGTATGAATCCAAACAAGAAAAGTATTTTCTGATATCTATACATAAAAAAATCTTTACAATCCACACGTGAATTCGCATGGATTGTAAAGATATAAGCTTTTGCGAAAGCGTCATCTTAACGCTTTCTTATAGTTTTATGAAGTATTCTAATTATTTCCTAAAATTAATGGAAGTCCAGAATCACCAGAACCAACAACGATAACTTTAGAATTAGGTGACTTTGATAACTCTATAGTTGCATCAATTCCTTTGTCTTGAAGAATTTTATCTGTCAAAGAAGCACTTAAAATCTTATTTGCATCTGCTTTACCTTGAGCTTCAATACGCACTTTTTCTGCTTCTTTAGATGCTGTTACAAGTCTAAACTCATACTCTAAAGATTCTTGCTCTTGTCTTAGTTTTCTTTCAATTGCGTCTTTTATAGTATTAGGAAGCGTCACGTCTCTTACTAATACCTCATTAAGTTGCACATATTGCTTAGACAAAATAGCTTTAGTCTCTACAAATATTTCGTCCTGTATAGCATCTCTTTTACTTGAGTACAATTGCTCAGGTGTATACCTACCTACTACACTACGTGCTGCAGATCGTATAGCTGGCTGGATTACTCGTTGTAAATAATCTTTACCTAGTGTTTGGTGTAGATTTCCTAAATCTTTGCGCACTGGCTCATACCAAGCCGAGGCGTCAATTTGTATTTCTAATCCATTAGACGATAAAACTTTCATTTTTTCAAAAAGCTCTTGTTGTCTTACTTCATAAACAAATACCTTATTCCATGGTGCAACTAAGTGAAATCCTTCACTCATAGGTGGCTCATCTGTCACCACACCATTTCCAAACGTTTTAAATAATACTCCTGCCTCCCCAGAATCTATGGTTACAGCAGATTTTGTAACTAATACTAATAAAATAATGATACCTATAACTATAGGTACGCCAATCTTTGGTAATTTTTCCATAATAATTTTTTGATTTTTATTTACGTGAGTCCGTTATACTTGCGCATAAACCACTCAATAGAAAGTAGTAAGGCTATTATAAATAATAACCATTTCCAATCTATTAAAGGTACGATTTTTTCCGTGCTTTTCTGTACAGGTTTGTATCGAGTATCTTTCAAAAGATCTTCAATAAGTTGGTCTCCAGTTGGGCTCGTATAAAGGGCTGCTGCGGTATTAGACGCTAGAGTACGTAGTTCTGTTACATTTGCATTTAAGAATTGTTGTTCTATCTCAAAAGGAACTATTGTAAAACTACCAGATCGAGCGAGTCCTTGATCTATAACCGACACGGTAAACTTGTAATTACCCGGCTCTAGATTATTCATCGCAACCTGATATGTATTCTTATTAAGCAATAACGGTATATCTGTCACTTTACCTGTCTCTTCATGGACTAGACGTATGGATAAACGTGCTCGTGTATCAAAGGTGTAATTTTTATCAAAGTACTGCGCATACAATGTAACATCACCATTACCGTAATAAAAGGACTCATAATCTATGTTAAGGCGACTCTTTTTCTTATTTGATGCTGCATATTGAACGAGATTATCAATAAAGTTATCAAAATCTTCAAAGCTGTTATTATTAATAAAACTCTGTGCTCTCCATCGCCACAAGCCTTCTCCTAGAATGTAAACTTCACGCTGTCCATTTGTATCAGTAGTTGCTATAAGTGGATTTTCTGTATTTAAAGATCCTATAGTCTGGGTCAGTGCGACATCTACTTCTGTCTTAAAATTAACGTCACCAAAGCTTGTCTTTAACGGCGGAAAGTCAGCAAAGCCTATATCTTCTATCTTAAAAGCAGAGAAATTCACATTGAGTTCGCCTTGTACTTCTTCTTGCTGTCCAGTGATTTCTTGATTAATGGTATTCTGGAAGGTATTTACAGCATTCCAATCTGTATTTGCGCCAGCGACTGTAATACTATTTTTGGATAGCGAAGTAAGTTGCTCATAAACATTCTTGAAACGTGCATCTGGCTGGTACAATATTACTAGCTCATAGTCATTGAGCTTACTTATACTTTCTAGAGGGTTTGAAAAAGTAACCGTGCGTAGTCTGTTACTCTCTATACTCTTTTTAAGCATGCCCACATCTGGATGAACGATATTACTTACTATAAGAACATTCGTTTTTTGATCGATAACTTCAATCGCAAAGTTCTTACTATTGTTTTTTATGTTTTTCTCTGTCGTACTAGGTGCAAGCTGTATCGCATATTGCCTAACGCCTACGCTAGTTGCAGGTAATAGTAAATTGAAAACCTGTGATTCTTTTTCTGGACTAAAAGTAACTCGCTCAGAATGCACTACTGCACCTCCCGAAGTAACCGTTAATTGTGAGCTTACAGTATTGTTGCCGTTATAAGAGGCAAAAATCTCTACCGGAAACTTATTATTGATATACGCATATCTATTTACGTTTACCTGCCCTAACTTAAGATCATCGTATGTAATTGTATCTCCTAGAACTACAGGATATATCTGCTGATTGAGGTTTTTTGAGGTGTATTGATAAGCCTCACCATAAGTTTGGTTTCCATCGGTGAGTAAGATAACTGGTGCTATTTCTGTACCATAAATGTCTTCAAGACTATTAAGAACATTAGAAATGTTAGTCTGCTTTTCTTGAAAATCTAAAGTATCTAAACGTTTAAATTCTTGACCAAAACTATAAAACTGTACGTCAAAAGCGTTGTTTAAAGGTTCGCTTTCGCGAAAGCGTGATACTAAATCACTACTCTCATCATCATATTCCAAGTATTTAATACTTGCCGTATTATCTACAGCTACCGCAAGTGATGGTTTTACGGTAACGTATGTAACTTGTTTATAAGAAGGATTAATTAAAAGAATAAGCAATCCAAAAACGCTTAAAAATCTTATAAGCGCATAAACTTTATTCCGGCTGGTCTTATATTTTGCCTTATAAAAATACTGAAAAACCGCTATTCCCAAGGCGAGAATAGCAGCTCCAATAATTAATAATAATGTTTCTGTTTGCAAATGTTGTGGTTGTTCTTATCTCAAATATATTGAGCATGGGCAATAGTCACGTAACTCGTAAATTACGTCAGCATTCCTCCGTCTACATTAATAACTTGACCTGTGATATATGCACTCATATCACTAGCAAGAAATACGCAAGCGTTTGCAATATCTTCTGGGCTTCCACCGCGTTTTAATGGTATAGACTGTCTCCATCCATCTACAGTAGCTTCATCAAGCTTACCTGTCATCTCAGTCTCGATAAATCCGGGAGCAATCACGTTTGTACGTATGTTACGAGAACCTAGCTCAAGTGCCATAGATTTAGAGAAACCTATCATTCCAGCCTTTGAGGCAGCATAGTTTGCTTGACCAGCATTTCCTTTTACTCCAACTACAGAGCTCATGTTAATGATACTTCCTTTGCGAGCTTTAAGCATTGTGCGCTGCACTGCTTTAGTCATATTAAAAATAGACTTAAGGTTTACCTCTATTACGTTATCAAAATCCTCTTCAGACATACGCATAAGGAGATTATCCTTTGTAATACCTGCATTATTTACAAGAATATCAATAGTTCCAAAATCTTCAAGCACGTTCTTCACAAGCTCTTGAGCCTGCTCAAAATCTGCTGCATTACTTTTATATCCTTTGATTTTTACTCCTGTGCTCTCTAGACTTTTCTCTAGTTCATCTGCCGCGGCAGATGATGAACTGTATGTAAAAGCAACATTTGCTCCATGTTGAGCAAATACTTCTGCGATTCCTTTTCCTATTCCACGGCTAGCACCAGTGATGATAGCTGTTTTTCCTTCTAATAATTTCATATTAAATGCTATGAATAGACAGTTAACCTATTATAATTACTGTCTGAGGTTATTTTTATTGATCTAATTGGTTTAAATATTAGGTTGTATCGTCACGCTTTCGCGAAAGCGTACATCGCTAAATTTACTTACTCAAATATAAGAATTACGATACCGACTAGAAACAAAAAAACCTCCCTAAAAAAGGAGGTTTCTTTATAATGTATCGTAAAATTATTTACCTAAAACTTCGGCAACTTTTTTACCTATTTCTGCTGGGCTATCCACAACGTGAATACCACATTCTCTCATTATTTCTTTTTTAGCTTGAGCTGTATCATCAGATCCACCTACAATTGCTCCTGCATGACCCATAGTACGTCCAGCTGGTGCAGTTTCACCTGCGATAAAACCTATTACTGGCTTCTTGCTACCGCTTTCTTTGTACCACTTTGCAGCGTCACCCTCTAGTTGACCACCTATCTCACCTATCATTACAACAGCTTCTGTTTCTGGATCATTGATAAGCATCTCTACTGCTTCTTTTGTAGTAGTTCCTATAATAGGATCTCCTCCAATACCGATTGCTGTAGTAATACCAAGACCTTGTTTTACAACCTGATCTGCCGCTTCATACGTAAGTGTTCCAGATTTTGAAACAATACCTACAGTTCCTTTCTTAAATACAAAACCTGGCATGATACCTACTTTTGCCTCACCTGGAGTAATAACACCTGGACAGTTAGGTCCTATAAGGCGACACTCTTTTGTAGAGATATAGTCTGATGCTTTGATCATATCTGCAACAGGGATACCTTCTGTAATTGTGATAATCACTTTGATTCCTGCATCTGCAGCTTCCATAATTGCATCTGCAGCAAATGCTGGCGGTACAAAAATAATAGTAGTATCTGCTCCTACTTTTTCTACTGCTTCTTGAACGGTATTAAAAACAGGCTTATCAAGATGTGTTTGTCCTCCTTTTCCTGGAGTTACACCACCTACTACGTTTGTTCCATAATCAATCATCTGGCCCGCGTGGAAAGTTCCTTCGCTACCTGTGAATCCTTGAACAATTATTTTCGAATCTTTATTAACTAAAACGCTCATCGGTTTGTTTTAAAATTTTGCACTGCAAAAGTAACAGTTTGGTTAAGTATTATGAAGTAAAAACAATGAAATTTACTTCCAAGATTTCATGCTCTCTTTTGCTTCTTCAGCTGGTTGGCTCATTTGGTACCCTCTGTACATCAAACCATCCTTCATTTCCCATATAGCCATAAAATGTGCCATAGGTTGCTCTGTATCTGGTTGCTCGATCGTAGTTACAAAATAAGTGAACCTTATCACTACCTGATCATCTTTAGAAAGAAGGTGTGTAATCTCTGGACGTACCGCATCAAAAGATTTACCAGCCTCTGCTGCCATTTCTTTTAAACCTGCTATTTCCATATGATTGTAGCCTGTTTTTGCATTCCAAAAAAGCTGCATATCAGGATGAATATACTCATCAAAAGCAGTTGTGTCATTAAAAAAGTCTGAGCTATAAAACTCTTTTACGATTTTCTTATTACTCTTAGCCATTATTGTTGCTTTAGTTTTTCTAATAATTCTTGCACTTGTCTTAACGCTGCAAGCTCTTTATATTTTGTTCTGAAATCACCTGCTGGTGATCCAAAATAACTCTTTTCTCCTTCTAGGGACTTACTCACACCACTTTGTGCAGATATGATAGCCTTCTTCCCTATAGATATACCACTAGTAACTCCTACCTGTCCCCATAAAGTCACTTCGTCCTCTATGACAACACAACCAGCTATGGTAGTTTGAGCCGCGATTAAAACGCGTTCTCCTATTACAGTATCATGACCTACGTGAACTTGGTTATCAATCTTAGTTCCTTTACCTATCGTTGTATCTCCAGTAACCCCTTTATCTATAGTTGTCCCAGCTCCTATATCTACATTATCTTCTATTACAACACGACCACCAGATTTAAGTTTATCAAAACCTTCTGGACGTTTTTTATAATAAAATGCGTCTGCACCTAGTATGCTTCCTGCGTGTATAGTAACGTTATCACCTATAATCGTATTGTCATATAAACATACATTAGGGTGTATGGTACAGTTATCACCTATAACCACGTTATTGCCAACAAAGACATTAGGCTGTATAACGGTTCCCTGACCTATAATTGCCGTCTCTGCTATGGCAGCTGCTGCACTTTTGAATGGTTTAAAGTGATCAGTAAGCTTATTAAAGTCTCTAAAGGGATCATCAGATATTAAAAGCGCTTTACCTTCTGGGCAAGCTACTTCTTTGTTAATAAGTACTATAGTCGCAGCACTTTGTAGCGCCTTGTCGTAATACTTAGGATGATCTACAAAGACAATATCTCCTGGTGTTACCACATGGATCTCATTCATACCCAAAACTGGAAACAAAGGATCACCCACAAAAGTGACATTAAGAAGACTTGCAATATCTTGAAGCGTATGTTGTTTTTTAAATTTCACGATTACGAATATAAAAGAAAATCCCGTCATTTGACGGGATTTATATAATAAGTTAATGGGTAAATTATCTATTCCTTAACGCGCTCTTTATAGGTCCCTTTTTCGGTCTCTATTTTTATCTTATCTCCTTCATTAATAAACAAAGGAACGTTTACTTCTGCTCCTGTCTCAACAGTTGCTGGCTTTGTCGCATTAGTAGCCGTATTTCCTTTAACACCAGGTTCTGTGTGCGTTACTTCAAGAATTACAGATGCTGGCATATCTACAGAAAGTGGTGCATTATCTTCTGTATTAATTAACACAGTAACAACCTCTCCTTCTTTCAATAAATTAGAACGATCTAGCGCAGTCTCTTGTAAAGCGATTTGCGTATAGTCTTCTGTATTCATAAAGTGATAGCCTTCTGCATCATTATATAAAAACTGAAATTTATGCGTCTCTACACGCACTTCTTCAATCTTATGTCCTGCAGAAAATGTATTATCTAATACTTTTCCAGAGGTAACACTTTTCATTTTTGTTCTTACAAATGCTGGGCCTTTACCTGGCTTTACGTGTAAAAATTCGATGATTTTATAAATATCGTGATTGTAGTGTATACAAAGTCCGTTGCGTATGTCTGATGTTGTTGCCATATATAGTATCAAGTTTCTGCAAATGCAGAATTCTTATTTAATTAAAAGTTAATCTCGCTTTCGCGAAAATATGAAAAGATTATCAATCTCTCCGTTTTATGGATTTCTCAGCTCAACTTATGTTAGGTAAAAGCATGAGTGTGATGTTGTCAAATTTTCGCGAAAGCGTAAAAGAAAACTTATGAATTGAAGTATCCTTTCATAATACCGCGTTGAGAATTACGTATAAATTGCAATATCTCATCACGTTCTTGAGTAGCTTCCATCTCTGCTTCTATAATTGCAACAGCCTGAGAGTTATTATAATTTTTCTGATACAAGATGCGGAATATATCCTGAATCTCACGTATTTTTTCTGTTGTAAATCCGCGGCGACGTAGTCCTATAGAGTTAATCCCTACATAGCTCAATGGCTCACGACCAGCCTTTACAAAAGGTGGCACATCCTTACGTACTAGTGACCCACCAGTTACAAAAGCATGGCTCCCTATCGTACAAAACTGCTGTATTGCAGCCATTCCTGCTAGTACTACATAATCACCTACAGTGATGTGCCCAGCGAGCGTACTGTTATTAGAAAAAATACAATTATCACCTACGATACAATCATGAGCAATATGGCAATATGCCATAATCCAACAATTGTTTCCTACCTGAGTTTTCATACGATCTGAGGTACCACGGTTAATAGTCACACACTCACGTATGGTTGTGTTATCACCTATGATTGTAACGGTATCCTCGTCATTAAACTTTTTATCTTGTGGTACTGCAGAGATTACTGCGCCTGGAAAGATACTTACATTCTTCCCTATGCGAGCACCTTCCATAATGGTCACATTAGACCCTATCCAGCTACCCTCACCTATTACAACATTATTATGTATGGTTGTAAATGGTTCTATAACTACATTCTTTGCAATTTTTGCACCTGGGTGCACATATGCTAATGGCTGATTCATACTAGAGATTTTTTACTTTTACTATTTGTGCCATTATTTCGGCTTCTGAGACAAGTTTACCATTTGCATAAGCGCGAGCTTGCATCTGGCAGATTCCTCTACGTATAGGTGACATTAGGTCTAATTTGAAAATAAGTGTATCACCAGGTACTACCTGATGCTTATATCTTACTTTATCTATTTTAAGTAAATAAGTTAGATAGTTTTCTGGATCTGGAACGGTACTTAAAACTAAAATACCTCCCGTTTGAGCCATTGCTTCTATTTGAAGTACACCAGGCATTACCGGAGATCCAGGAAAATGACCCACAAAGAATGGCTCATTCATTGTTACATTCTTCACTCCTATCACATGCTCTTTTGTAAGCTCTAAAATCTTATCTACGAGCAAGAATGGAGGTCTGTGTGGTAACATCTCCATAATTTGATTTACATCCTTTACGGGAGTTGCGTGCAAATCTACATCTGGAACGTAATTACGACGTTCATTCTTAATGATTTTCTGAAGCTTCTTTGCAAACTGTGTATTTACAAAGTGTCCAGGCTTATTTGCAATGATTTTACCACGTATTCTTGTACCTGCTAGTGCTAAGTCTCCTATCACGTCAAGTAATTTATGACGTGCTGCTTCATTAGCATGGTGCAAAGTAAGGTTATCTAGTATGCCGTTAGGCTTAACAGCGATATCATCTTTATTAAAGGCTACCTTCAACTTTTCCATTGTACTAGGAGATAATTCCTTATCTACA
This sequence comes from Dokdonia sp. R78006, assembly GCF_042466145.1. Taxonomy (NCBI): domain Bacteria; kingdom Pseudomonadati; phylum Bacteroidota; class Flavobacteriia; order Flavobacteriales; family Flavobacteriaceae; genus Dokdonia; species Dokdonia sp. R78006. The sequence goes on from NZ_JAXHBU010000001.1 coordinate 2,993,417, forward strand.
TATACAATAGCATTATTGAGATCTCCTCCTTTAATGAGACCGTGCTCAAGCAACATCTCTATCTCGTGCAGAAAACTGAAGGTTCTACTATCTGATATTTCCTCCTTAAATTGTGAGATATGCTGTATGCTTGCATTTTGAGTACCTAGCACTTTAGTACCAAAGTCTACCATTGTGGTTACTTGATACTCATCTGCCGGCATTAAAATGATTTCACTCCCAGACTCTTCATCTAGAAAAGTGATAATATCTTTAACGATATATTCATCTCGTATAGCCTCTTGTTCTAAGATCCCTGCTTCTTCTAGTGCTTCTACAAAAAACTTTGAAGAACCATCCATAATAGGAGGCTCAGAAGCATTGAGCTCTATAAGAAGGTTATCTATTTCAAGTCCTACGCAAGCAGCAAGTACGTGCTCTGTGGTCTGAATAGAAACGCCGTTTCTTTCAAGGTTTGTTCCTCGTTGTGTATTAGTTACAAGAGAAGCATCTGCATTTAGTACTGGCTCTCCTTCAAGATCAAGGCGTTTAAATTTATACCCGTGATTCTCTGGAGCTGGCTTAAAGGTCATAAGTACATCTGCACCTGTGTGCAGACCTACACCTTTTAAGCTTATTTCTTTAGCTATCGTACGTTGTTGTGCTTTAGCGTTACTCATTATTTTGTTGTTTTTTTAATTCGTTTACCGTTTGTACAATTTTTGGTAAATTTTTAAAGTGTACGTATGAACGATTCCAATCAGAATAATTAAATGATGGAGATCCCTGCAGCACTTCATTATCCTTTATATTTCTTCCTATTCCAGATTGTGCTTGTATACGCACATTATCACCTATAGTTAAGTGTCCAGAGATACCTACTTGCCCACCTATAAGGCAATGCTTTCCTATTTTTGTAGAACCAGCAATACCAGTCTGTGCAGCAATAGCTGTATGAGACCCTATCTCAACATTATGTGCAATCTGAATCTGGTTATCAAGTTTAACACCTGTTCTAATCACAGTAGACCCTAATGTTGCACGATCTATTGTAGTTCCTGCTCCTATATCTACGTGATCTTCTATAATTACATTCCCAGTTTGAGGTACTTTGCTATATTCTCCTTTTTCATTTGGAGTAAAGCCAAAACCATCTGCACCTACAATAGCACCACTGTGTATATAAACCGTGTTACCTATAACACAGTCAGAATATACTTTTGATCCTGCAAAGAGTACACAGTTATCTCCTATAGTAACATTATCCCCTATATAAACATTAGGATAAATTTTTACATTATTGCCTATAGTTACATTCTCTCCTAGGTATGAAAAAGCACCTAGATAAAGACCGTCTCCATAAGTAGCTGTTTCAGATATAAAGCAAGGCTGCTCTATTCCAGATTTATTAAGTTTTACTTGATTATAATACTCAAGTAATTTTGAAAATGACTTATAAGCATCCTCTACTCGTATAAGCGTAGGCTTAACGGGTTGTTCTGCTTCAAAATCATTTCCTACTATGGCAATACTTGCCTCTGTAGTATATATAAATGATGTATACTTAGGATTTGCTAGGAAAGTTAATGATCCTGGGATTCCTTCTTCTATTTTTGCAAGCTTCGATACTTCTACATCCGGGTTACCTTCTATAGTTCCTTCTAGTATTCCTGCGATTTGGTTTGCGGTAAATTTCATGGATGACAAAAATAGGAAAAATTAACGTTTAGGTTTTGGGTAACAGAGATAGTTTTTAACTACTTCTTTTGTAAGTGACTTTAAACTTAATTGATCACTTGCTTTTACCACATCTACAATCTTCCCACTATTGAGAAGAATATTGATTCCACCCTTCTCATAATTATAAGCTTGGTTTGATATAGTCCCTGTAAACACAAAGTATGATGCCTCATGTTCAGTTATATTAAATTCCTCCATTAATAAGGACTTATGTTGCTCAAGCTTAGACGCTGCAAAAGGTTTCTTTTTAATTTTTACATTTAGAAGATCTCTATTTATTATCGCCTTAGACAACTCAGAAAGCACAAAATCTTCATTAAAACACCATTCTTTCATAGCAGAAATAATATCATAATCGTCTAACTGAGCAAACGTATCAAGGCTATTTTTAATGGTATCGCTATCAATTCTATGCTGTAAAAAATACTGCAATGCTTTATTTGAAGATAGTACAACTCCGTTATGAGAGAGTTCTTTTGCACGCTTGAGTACTCTTGTTATCAATTGTTCTGCAACAATACCTGTTTTATGTAGGTACACTTGCCAGTACATGAGCCTTCTAGCGACAAGAAACTTCTCTACGGTATAGACACCCTTTTCTTCTACTACAAGCTTATCATCCATCACGTTAAGCATAGCAACTATACGTTCTGTATTAATATTGCCTTCTGCCATTCCCGTATAAAAACTATCACGTTTTAAATAGTCTGTACGATCCATATCTAGCTGACCAGAAACCAGCTGATTTAAAAAAGAGCGATGATAAGACCCTTTGAAAATCTCAATAGCCAGCGTTAAACTTCCGTTAAACTCAGCATTAAGAGCCTCCATAAATAAGAGAGAAATATGCTCATGACTTACACCTTCTACAATACTATGTTCCATAGCATGAGAGAAAGGACCGTGACCTATATCATGAAGTAAGATTGCAATAAACACGCCTTCTTTTTCCTCTTTTGATATCTCAACGCCTTTGTCTTCAAGGACTTTGATAGCTTTTTGCATAACACCAAGACATCCTATCGCGTGCTGAAAACGCGTGTGATGCGCTCCAGGATATACAAGATATGACAATCCCATCTGCGTGATGCGACGAAGTCTCTGAAAGTATTTGTGCTGTATCAAATCAAAGACCACACCATTAGGTATAGTAATAAACCCATAAATAGGGTCGTTAATAATTGTAACTTTGGGAGACCTCAATATTAAAAATTTTGGATTTCTATTTTTTATGCTTTCGCGAAAGCGTATTACATACAAATATAAGGTTTCGCCTTGCAAACAAGGAGCCTCTTAAAAACTAACATACTTAACTAATTATATGAGCAACATACAAATACTTTGGGTAGATGACGAAATTGACTTACTTAAACCACATATTTTATTTCTTGAGAAAAAGAATTATAGCGTAACTACTTGTGATAATGGCGCCGAAGCCGTAGAAATGATTGATGAACAAAACTTTGATATCATTTTTCTTGATGAAAATATGCCAGGCCTATCGGGTCTAGAAACTTTAAGCGAAATCAAGAATAAACGGGAAAATGTTCCTGTTGTTATGATTACTAAAAGTGAAGAAGAGTATATTATGGAGGAAGCGATAGGCTCTAAAATAGTAGACTACCTCATTAAACCAGTAAATCCTAACCAGATATTACTGAGTTTAAAGAAAAATCTTGATCATAGTAGATTAATAAGTCAGAAAACCACCTCTTCTTACCAGCAAGAATTCCGTAAGATTGCTATGGATTTATCTATGGTAAATAGTTTTGAAGAATGGTCTGAGCTTTATCAAAAGCTTATATACTGGGAGATGGAGCTTGAGGGGATAGAAGATACTGGAATGTTTGAGATATTAGAATCTCAAAAATCTGAAGCAAATAATCAGTTTTGTAAATTTATTGATAAAAACTACCCAGATTGGTTTAACGGCTATGAGGGACCTACGATGTCTCACACCTTATTTAAAGACAAGGTACAGCCACATCTTAAAAAAGGTAGCCCTACCCTATTCATTGTCATAGACAACATGCGCTATGATCAATGGAAGGCTTTTGAGCCGCACCTTAATGCGCATTATAAAAAGGTACAAGAAGAGCCTTATTACAGCATCTTACCTACGGCAACGCAGTATGCGCGTAATGCAATCTTCTCTGGACTCATGCCAGAAGAAATGAAAAAGAAACATCCAGATTTATGGCTTGATGATACAGATGAGGGAGGAAAAAATATGCACGAGGCAGATTTTCTAGAGGCACAACTTAAAAGACTACGTCTTGACCTAAGCTGGGAATATCACAAAATCACCAACTTGAAAAATGGTAAAAAACTTGCCGATAATTTTAAATCTCAGAAAAACAATGATCTTACGGTAGTCGTTTACAATTTTGTAGATATGCTTTCTCACTCTAAGACAGAAATGGAAGTAATTAAAGAACTCGCTAGTAATGACAAGGCATACAGATCACTTACAGAGAGTTGGTTTAAAAACTCACCGCTACTCACGATGATACAGCAAGCGCAAGAGCTAGGTATGAAGCTTATACTTACTACAGATCATGGCACTATTAATGTCAAAAATCCATCTAAAGTTATTGGTGATAAGAATACAAGTCTCAACCTGCGTTATAAAACAGGAAGAAGTCTCACGTATGAAAATAAAGACGTACTTGCTGCCGAAGATCCTCGCACGATACACCTACCTACTATTAATATGAGTAGCTCATTCATATTTGCAAAGGGAGACCTATTCTTTGCCTATCCTAATAATTTTAATCACTACGTAAGTTATTACAGAAATACATACCAGCATGGAGGCGTAAGCCTTGAAGAAATGGTGATTCCTTTTGTGGTGCTTGAACCTAAATAGAAATGTTACGCTTTCGCGAAAGCGTGACCACAAACAACAAAACCACAGCAATATAAGCTGTGGTTTTTTTTATGGTTGTATATAAACTCAAAGAGCTGCTTAGCCAGTTTTATTAATTCGATCTAAAAAATCTATTACATTATCATCCTTTTCTTTCGCAGAAGGCTCTTTAATATCCTCAAGATTTTTTACAAAGTAAGACACCGAAAGCCCCGTAATACGTTTAAAGTGGTTTGAAAAAGATTTTGAATTAGAAAAACCAACCTCTTTGGCTAGAGCACTCACTGTGTACGTTCTTATTTTCTCAGAACTATAGAGCAGTTTGAGTACATGATTAATACGCAAGTCATTAATATAAACAGAGAAATTCTCTGATTTCTCATCATTAATATACTTAGACAGATATGTTGAATTAGTGCCCACTTGGAGAGCTAAACGCTTAAGCGTGATATTTTCCTCTGTAAACATTAATGTGTCCTCAAAAGTTTTGAGACCAGCTTTAATTTTATCTGTTTGCGTAGACTTTAATTGTGGTGGAGAACTTTTAATAGTTGCCTGAGCCGTGCTAGTTGTATTTATAGGAGATGACACCTCATTTTTAATACGCTTCTCAAGCGCCACTTTGAGATTATCAAACCTCTTTTTATAAATAAGCCTTTTTCTGTATTGAAATATCGCTAGAAAGACTCCTAAACAACTCAAGATTAAGAATAGAATAACACCAGCATTACTTGTTGACTTTTCCTTTTCTAGCTTATGTATTAAAAGTTCCTTCTCAGCTGTAAGCTCAGGGATAGTATACATAGACACGACACCGTTACTCACAGACTCTTTAATACTACCCAATGATTCCTCATAGGCAATCATTTTATTTAGGTATTCTATTTGCTTATTGGTATTTCCTTCATTCTTATAATGATTAAGTAAATAATCAAATGTATGCTTGAGCTCATCAAAATAATAATCAGATCCCGCTGCTACAAAAAGACTATCTGAAGTTATAAATGAAGTAGTCGCCTTTTCTTTTATATTTAACCCCTCATAAGCTATTCCCTGCATGGCAAAAGAATGAGATAACTCTCCATCTCTTTTTTCATAGTCATTAGAAATATATTGATTGGTTACATCTAACCCTTCTAGGTATTTTTTTTGTTTGATTAATATCCCTGCTTTTAAACCAAGATAAGTATCATGATATTCTGTATTTTCACCAGTATCCGCATATTCCTTTACTTTCTCTATATAATAATCTGCCTTATCAAGACTATCAATCTCAAAATACGTCTTTGCAATTGAATATCTCACTGACGCGAGCACATCTCTATTATAACTATCTGTATTATAAGGATGTATTGTTTGAACCTCTCCAGTTACATAAATGGACGCTACCTCTTTTAAATTTTTCAATCCAGTGGATACATTGCCATAATCAACTTGTAAAGTACCAATTAGGTTTTTCAAGACCCATTTATTGGATATATTCTGAGTTTTATTAGAAAATTCATACGCTTCTTCTGCTACTGCTAGAGCATCTTCAATTCGCTCATCATAGTAAAGAGCAATCGCTTTTTGCAACAAAGCTGCCTCATAATTATCATCTAACTCATTAGCTCTTGTATACTCAAGTATATAATCTAGTATATCATAATCACTGCCTCTAGCATTGTCTAATGTCAAATAAAATTTAGCAACATCACTTTTGTTTTCATTAAATATAGCTCTTTTTATGAGTTCCTTTCCTTTTAATTCAAGCACCAACGAATCAAGTGAAGAATTATTTAACTTGGAAAGAGCATAAAATTCAGTTCTTAATACAGAGTAGCTTTTCACAGCTATAGAATCTGGTACAGCAATTTCAGAGAGATATGGGAGCTCTTGTGCACTTATGGAGAGCAAAGAGCACAGAAAAAATATTATAAATAAAGGGGTTCTTATAATCATTAACTAAACGATTGAGAGCACTATTTTTTAAGAAAAATCTTACTCCTTTGTATAAAAAAAATGGTTTTAAACTTATTTAAACGGGATGCAAGTTAATAGTTATATCCCTATAATTAAATCTCATGAGTACTAAATTCCTCCATTATGTGATTGACACCCTTGAAAAACTGAAAATTAAAGGGTACACTTATAAAAATAGAAACAACCATAGATTTAAAAGGAGAATTTAGTGTATCGCTATTTAAGGACAGGACATATAACTGGAGTAAAAACTGCTTACCCAGTTTTATTAATTCGCTCTAAAAAATCTATTACACTATCACCCTTTTCTTTCGCAGAAACTTCTTTAATATCCTCAAGATTTTTTATAAAATAGGTCACCGAAAGCCCAGTAATACGTTTAAAGTGGTTTGAAAAAGATTTTGGATTAGAAAAACCAACCTCTTTTGCTAGAGCACTCACTGTGTACGATCTTATTTTCTCAGAACTATAGAGCAATTTAAGTATATGATTGATACGCAAGTCATTTATATATACAGAGAAATTCTCTGATTTCTTGTCGTTAATGTATTTAGACAGATATGATGAATTAGTACCTACCTGAAGAGCTAGACTCTTAAGCGTGATATTTTCCTCTGTAAACATTAATGTTTCCTCAAAAGTTTTGAGACCAGCTTTAATTTTATCTGTTTGTGTAGACTTTAATTGTGGTGAAGAGCTTTTAATAATTGTCTCAGACGTACTAGTCGTATTTATAGAAGAAGAAACCTCATTTTTAAAACGCTTCTCAAGTGTCACTTTGAGATTATCAAACCTCTTTTTATAAATAAGCTTTTTTCTGTATTGAAATATCGCTACGACGACTCCTATGCAACTCAAGATTAAGAATAGAATAACACCTGCATTACTTGTGAACTTTTCCTTTTCTAGCTTACGTATTAAAAACTCTTTCTCAGCTGTAAGCTCTGGGATAGTATACATAGTCGATACACCGTTGCTCACAGATTCTTTAATACTACCTACTGATTCCTCATAGGAAATCATTTTATTAAGATATTCTATTTGTTTGTTTGTGTTTCCTTCTTTCTTATAATGATTAAGTAAATAATTAAATGTATACTTGAGTTCATCATAATAGTAATCGGCCCCTGCTACTACAAAGAGGCTATCAGCGGTAAGGAAAGAAGTAGTTGCTTTTTCGTCTAAATTCAACCCTTCATAGGCAATACCCTGCATAGCATAAGAATGTGACAACTCATCATCTCCTTTTTCATAGTCATTAGAAATATATTGATTGGTTATTTCTAAACCTTCTATATATCTTTTTTGTTTAATTAGTATCCCTGCTTTTAGGCCCAAATAAGAATCTAAATGATCTTTATCCCCTACTGATTCAGCATATAACTTAACTTTTTCAATATAATCATCTGCCTCATCAAGACTATCAATCTCAAAATACGTCTTTGCAATTGAATATCGAATAGATGCCAGCACATCTCTATTGTAAAAGTCTGTATTGTAGGGGTGTATTGTTTTAACATCCCCAGTGACATAAATAGACTCAACCTCTTTTAGATTTTGCAATCCAGTGGTTACATTACCATAATCAACTTGTAGAGTACCAATAAGACTTTTCAAGACCCATTTATTAGATACATTTTGAGTTTTTTCAGAAAATCTATACGCTTCTTCTGCTACTGCTAGAGCCTCTTTGATTCGCTCATCATAATAAAGAGCAATAGCTTTTTGCAACAAACCTCCTTCGTAGGAATCATCTAACTCATTAGTTCTTGTATACTCAAGTATATATTCAAGTATATCATAATCACCATCCCTTAAATTTTCTAAAGTCAAATAGAATTTAGCGACATCGGACTTGTTTCTACTTAATGTAGCCCGTCTTACAAGCTCCTTTCCTTTTAATTCAAGTACCAATGAATCAACCGAAGTTTTACATTCATTAAAAAGAGCAAAAAATTCAGTTCTTAATACAGGGTAACTTTTTACAGCTATAGAATCAGGTACAGCAATATCTGATAGATATGGAAGCTCTTGTGCACTTATAGAGAAAAAAGAGCACATAAAGATTACTATAAATAAAGGGGACTTTGTAATCATTAACGAAACGATTGGGAGCACTATTTTCTAAGAAAAATCTTACTCCTTCATATATTAAAATTGGTTTTAGGCAAATTTAAGCGGGCTGCAAGTTAAAGTTTATATCCCTATTATTAAATCTCATGACTACTAAATTCCTCAATTTTATGATTGCCACCCTTAAAAAACAAAGAATTAAAAGGAAGATTCATAAATATGGGAAAAATCATAAATTTAAAGCGAAAATTTATGAATGTTCCTACACAACTCTTGATATCCTCTTAAGTATAGCTGACTTTTACACTCCTAATCATCAATATAGTTAGTTACAAAATAACTACATGTTCATCAATCAAAAAACGGACTTACATCATTTAGTGTTTCATCCAACACAAATTATAGTCTTACAAGTAAGAAGAATTAAAATCGGTGTTTAACAACTAGTTTGAAATTACATTTTAGGGGTTTGCACTTTAACTAGTAATTAGGGAGAATATATTTTCAATACATTCTTCAAACCTATTTATAGGTTGACATCGATTTTTATTTTACACCTACACACCTCTAACCACAACCACTCTATTTATATTATTTTTCCTTCTGTCTTTTTGAATCAAGGACACCACTCCAATAATTATATATTTAAGTATATTTCCCTAGAAAAGCGAGAAATTATCGTTTAAAGGCATATAAAGTCTACTTTTATAATTTAAAATCTTAAAACTTTAAGATTTTCTTATCTTCGCAACACCCTTAAATACCCTACTAATGCAGATGATTTATAATTTGTCTGAAATTGAGCATATTGCAAAAACAATAATCTCTTCTTCAAAAAGTAATATCCTTCTCTTTTATGGAGAAATGGGAGCAGGAAAGACTACACTTGTAAAATCGCTTGCAAAAGAACTAGGCGTACAAGAGACTGCAAGTAGCCCTACCTTTTCAATTGTTAACGAATATATTTCTGATAATAACAAAGTGTTATACCATTTTGATTTTTATAGACTAGAAAAAGAAGAAGAGGCTTTGGATCTCGGTTTTGAAGAATATTTAACTCAAGGAGATTGGATTTTTATTGAATGGCCAGAAAAAATCACCTCCTTTTTACCATTAAATGCACAAAAAATTACGATTACCACAATAAGTGCAGATAAAAGACAATTGACATTACATTAGATATGTTAAAAAAATGTTAAAGCGATTATTTTAAATTGTAAGAATTTTCTCTTTAAGGTTTTTTTAACAAAGGCAAAAAACAAAGGTTAAAACCTTTAAACGAAATTAAAGAATTTAATAGATAACCCCTTAAACCGTACATATATAATACTGGGTGCCTTTTTTTTCAAAACGGGCGCGAATATACATAAAAAATTAATTAGCAATATTTTGAGAGATTAGGGTGATGTTTGCAACAACAAATCATTACTCAAAACACTCTAAATTATGAAAATTAAAGCTTTATTTTTAGCACTAGTGATCGCTGGTGCAACAGCATTATCGTACACAGCTATTACAGAAAATGCAGGACAAGCACTCGAAAAAAGTAGAATCAAAAAATTACCACCTAACGGATAAAAGAAAATCTTTAGCTATAGGCAGTTTTATAGGGTTGTTTATTATATCAACACCTATCCTATTTTATTCTTATCAAGGATTCCCAGACGAAAAGTATTGGGAATCCTTTTTTGGTATATATGAAAGTAAATACTATGAGAGTGTTCAAATTATGGCTTGGTTTCTCCTTAGCAAGTTAATCCCATTACTTCTGCTCTTAGTTTGGTTTTTCACCTGTAAACACTGGTGGTATTATGCTATATTGATACCTATATCAATGTATGTATTTCAAATCTTCAATCTTCTTAATGATGATTTATCCATAATAGATACTAGTGAATTAATATTAATTATTCCATTAATCGCCATTGTTGCTGCTATATCCTACACCATAAGAACCAAAATCTTTGATCGCTTATACGGAGTAGATCTAGATCAAGAATTAAAGCGTGTTCGCTGGAACGGGAAAATTGTAAAAATCCCCGCAGATTCTCCACTTGATTTACCAGAGGTAGGTGATGATGAAGTAGATGACGAACTAGAGGATTAATCAATAACATTATAGTTATATGCTACAGAGCCAATTATATACTTTTATAGCCTCTTTCTTTTTATCAAGGCGTGCCCCTATCCTTCATTCATTTAATTCTTCAAGTATAGTGACCGGGCTATACGTTTTTACGCTTCGTGATGCTCCGCTATCGCTCCACAACACTGCAGGGTAACCACTACTATCCCTCACGCAGGTAATTAAACGGTATCCATGAATTACATATAGCTAAAGCTTGCTTAAACGTTAAGATTGCTTAGCAGATAACTAATATTTGTATTCTAAACATCAATACATAAAAAAGCCCCCAGTAACACATACTGAGGGCTTTTCTAAATCTAGATGATAATTGTTTATCGCTTTAATGTAAAGTGTCCGTTTACGGTTCTTTGTGTCCCTAGCTCGTCTACTTCTGTAAACTCTACTCGGAACCAGTAATCACTTGACGGCATAGGCTGTCCATTAAAGGTACCGTCCCATCCAGCACCTACTGGGCTGATTTGCTTTAGGAGTTTTCCGTATCTATCAAAGATAAAAATCTTTGCATTTAAGTTTGGTGCCACTCCTAGTCCTATGATATTCCATGTATCGTGGAAACCATCTGCATTCGGTGTAAAGAATCGTGGGTAATCAATTATCCCTATCTCTACTTCTGAGATACTACAGTTACCACTGGCCAGTCTTCCAAAAACAGTGTGTGTTCCTGGAGTTACTCCTGTAAAAGTAGTACTACTCTGGAACGGCCCATCATCAATTGCAAACTCATATGCTGAAGCGACATCTGCTCCTGTAACATTAATTACTTCTACCGTGTATAATCCGCTATTGTTAAAAGAAGATTCTACAACGACCGCTTCAAAAACGGGAGCACTCTCTGCGCTATACACCGCTTCTGCTACATAATCACAGCTTGTTCCATCTCCATAAGTAGCGGTAATCATCACTTGATACGTCCCTGCAGCGTCAATAGTCACCTCAGGGTTTAGCGATACTAATGCGCCATCACGTGTCCAAACATAACTATAAGTAACCCCAATCTGCGGACTCTCCACCGTACCATCAATGGTAAATGGATTAAGCGCTTCGCCTGTAATCTCATCTACACAAATCTGCCCGCCTTCTTGAGTTAAGTTAGTGTATGGTAACGGTTGTACAAATATCTCAAAATCTACTACCGTGCTACTCTCACAGCTACTAGCCGTGTTTACGGCTCTAGCATAAATCACTTGCGGATTCGTTATGTTTTCAAAAGCACTAGGGGTAGCAATCGCACTTGTCATCGCCTGCGCATCTGCAAGGCTAGTGTAATAACTTACGGAAGTTGCTGCGACGTTTCCAGTGATAACAGCGTTTTGCTGAGTAAGATCAAAAGTTGCCGTACTCTGCTCTGGCGCGATATTTACTCCAAAATCGTCTGCACATTGCACGATATTATCTGCTGGGAATACTTCTGGTCGTGACTCTACTGTAAAGATGATGCTAGTAAAATTCACACATCCTGTCGTCGCATTTTCTATACGCACAAATAATTCCTGATTATCTGCCACCGTGTATGGCGAGCTTAGCGCTGCTGCATTTGCAGTCGCTTGTACTTCTAGTTCGTGGTAAGTGATAATAAAATCACTGGTTACCTGCGGCGCAGCAAGTAATCCAGCTAAATCTGCGAGGGTCGTAAGATCTACACTTCCCATCGCGTCATCACCATCAAATTCTTCACAGAAGGTATAATCTACAGGTCCTGCTGCTGCCAAGATCGGTAGCGGATTTACTACTACTTCAAAAGGAACGACTACAAAACATAGATTTCCGTCGCTATCCAAGTCGCTGTTTCCTGGCACATCACGTTCCACCCTTGCGTATAATGTTTGGTTGCCAGTCACGGTATTGATAAACGCAGTCACATCTGTAATGGCGAGCGTAGTGTCTTCTGGGTTCGCTTCCGCGAAAGCGAGTTCTGTATACACCGTTATATTTACCGGTTCTGCTCCCGCAATCTGCGCGATAGCAGGTGTTAAATCAAAGACTTCAAAACCATCTGTTGCCGAACCTGAACCTGCATCAATCACTCCATCACCATCTGTATCGATATCTGTAGTCGTGTCACACACTTCTAGCGCATCTGGATTAGTATTTGGTGTTGGCAGTGGTAATACTTCGATATTAAAGGTCGTTCCATCACTACATCCTGCTGGACTTGATACTACCGCTTGGATGGTTTGAGGGTTTAATATGTTTGTATACGCCGAAGGATCTGTAATAGGAGTTCCTGCGTTCAAAGCAGCAAGACTCTCATAATACGTTACCGTAAGCAGCGGATCACCACCAGTGAGACTCGCTTGGTTTACGCTTAAGTCAAACTCCGTAAAGGTGTCTGTATCATCATCACAAATCATGAGATCTAGATCATCACCATTCGGGTTTGCCGTAGGTGGTGTCTCTACCGATATCTCAAATGAACCAATGGCAGCGCATATATTTGGAGAGCCGTCACTTACTTGCAAGCGTACCCAGATAATTTCTAGTGGTGCTATCTGTGTTGCTGTATAAGCGGTAGGGTTTACAATTGGATTGATTCCCAAATCAGCATCTGCTTGTGTATTATGGTAGGTAATGATAAGGGTTGCTGGATCTTGCGTTCCTATAATCGTAGACTCATTTTGGGTGAGGTCAATAACCTCCATTAGATCATTATTATCATCACAAGCTGCAAGGGTTGCTAGTGTTGTAGGAAGTTCTGGAATAGGGAACACAATAAGCTCAAACTCATAGATCTTCGTACAACTTGTGGCTGTCGTAGCGTCTGTATCTTGTGCAACTACATATAACGAAGTCATTCCTGAGATATTATTATAAGGAAGGGTAATATCTATCTGACCTGCTCCCGTATCTGCCGTTGCATTATCTAGTGTTTCATAAAAACGCAAGTCTATGTTTGTTACTGTTGCTAGTAAGTCGTCATTATATTGTTGCAGGTCAAAAGCTCCAAAGCCGTCATTATCCTCATCACAAGCAACTGCAGCTGGTAATGGCTCTCCAATTACTGGTAACGGATTCACTTGAAGGTCTACCGTAGTCTGAGCGCCACACATTCCTGCTTGATCGCTAGTTACTAAGATAAAAATGGTCTGCGGACTCATTCCTGTATTTACATAAGCTGTTGGAGTAGAAATCGCATTGGTTGTCCCAGCATCTAAGTCTGCTTGCGACTCATAATAGCTAACACTTAAAGTGGTGTCTCCTCCAGTAATTAAAGTATCAAGGCTTGTTAAATCAAAACTTGTAATTCCATCAGTATCGGTGCCTACCAGTGCTCCTTCGCTATCACACTCCTCAAAAACGCCGGGAGGTGTGATCGCTGGAATCATCGCTATGTTAAGATTGAAAGTGCCAACTACCGTACATCCTGTAGTTGTATTTTCTAGACGTACCCAGATTGGTGTGGTTGGTGCACTTGCTAAATAGTTCAGCGGATCGGCAACTGGCATATCACTTACGCTTCCTACCATAGCTTCTGCGCTAGCAAGGGTTTCATGATACGTTAAAGTAACATCAGCAGTAGTTTGTGTTCCTAGAACAATCGCATCATTTTGAGTAAGATCAAAAAGTGCTTGTCCATCTTCATTATCATCGCAAGAGGTAAGATCTGGAATCACCGCAGGTAGCACAGGTGCTGGTTGTACGATAAGTTCTAGTTCGATAACACGGTAACACTGGGTTGCAGTTGCTGGATCCGTATCGGTTGCTCGTACAAATATTGTTCTAGATACAGTCTCATAAGCCGCCGGTGTTGCTATCGATGGACTGCCCAGTTCCGCGGAAGCGAGTGTCTCATGAAAAGTGAGTGACATAAACGTCTCTCCATTGATGATATCTGCAGTTACTTGACCTGTAAGATCAAATACTGCGTCTCCATCATTATCTACATCACCATCATTTGCCATGGTATCACATTCTTCTACCGCTACAATAGTGGTAGGTGATGGTAGTGGGTTTACCACTAAAGTAAGCGTGGTGGTTTCAAAACAGCTAGTTACTATATTTTCTACTCTAGCAAAAATAGTTTGGTTAGCCATTACGGTGTTTTGATATACATCTGGAAGTGCTGGTGCACCTGCATCGGCATCGCCTTGGGTAAGGTGATAGCTTACTGCCCAGTCATCATTACCACCAGTAATTTCATCATCACGGCTACGTAAATCAAAACTCGCAAACTCATCGGTATCACTACCACTCTCTAGATCATCACAAAGCTCATATTCGGCAGGTTGTACCGGAGTAGGAAGCGGATTCACAACAAGAGAAAGGGTCGCTATATTACTACAAAAAGTAGCCGTGGTCGTTGGTTGCGCCGTATCTGTCACCACTGCAAAAACAGTTGCCGTATTGCTGGTGTAAGCGCTAGGAGTTGCTATGGCAGGAGTTCCAGCTTCCGCGGAAGCGAGAGAAGAAAACCACACCACACTGTGGGTTGCAGGGTCTAGACCTCCTAAAATATTTACCACCTGTGTACTTAAATCAAAAATCTGTAGTCCGTCGCTATTATCATCACACAATGCAAAAGGAGTTGCATTTTCATTAGGCATTGGAGTGTTAAGCACTCTCAAGGTAAGCGGTGTTGTGTCATAACAACCTATCGCATTAAACACACGAGCAAAAATGATCTGCTCAAAAGGGTCGTTATTGATATACATTGCTGCGTCCAGCTCTTGGCCTACAGGCGCGTTATCTGCATCTGCTTGGGTAAGGTAATAAGCAACACTTAAACTAGGGTCACCACCAGTAATTTCAGTATCTCTAGATGAAAGCACAAAAAAGTCAAACACACCATCATTATCATCATCACAAGCCTCATAGTCGGCTGGAGTGACAGCCACAGGTACTGGGAAACTACGGATGCTCATGCTTGTAGTTGAAAAACAACCTGTTGTATTATTAGTCACACGAACTCCTACAATCTGCGGATTACTCGTGGTGGTAAACATGGTACTATCTGGAATGCTTGCATCGCCAGTAGTAGCGCCAGCGGCATCTAAGTGATAGGTCACTGTAAGATTTGCATTAAAACCACTAGTGATTTCTGCATCTTTTTGAGAAAGATCAACCGTTGTAAAGCCATCGACCACACCATCTTCATCACACACTTGAAGTTCTGACGGCGTGATAGCCACAGGATTTTGATTAACAATAGTCTCAAAATTCATCGCAGTATCAAAGGTCGTACACGTGCTACTCGTACTTCTTAAACTATAGAAAATAGTCTGCGGATTACTACTGTTTGAAAAAGAAGTAGGACTTGCAATCGCCACAGGAGGTGTTGCTGTGTAAGCCGCTATACTCTCGTAAAAAGTAACTTCTAGATCTGAGTCTCCACCAGTGATCTCCGCTACATTCTGCGTTAAATCAAAAGTAGCTGCATTTGCTACAGCAGAACAAGTCTCAATACTACTGATTGTAGGAAGGAATGTTGGGTTGGGAGTCACTGTAAGTCTCACGTGCTCTCCAAGGCCTACACAACCATTATCTGTATCTGCCTCTACACGAACCCAAATATCTTGAACGCCACCAGCACTTGTGAATAACGGATTGTTGCTATAAGCAGCAGTATCTATAATAGGGTTAATCTCAGATAAGGCTTCTTGCTCTGTTTCATAATAAGCAACAGATACTACTTGTGGTGAGAAAAATGTTTCTATCGTAGCAGTAGCGCCAGAGAAATCAAATACAGCAATACCATCACCATCAGTATCACACTCAATCTCATCTGCAAAGAATGTTCCTGTTGGAATTTGAGAAGCACTCACAATTAAGTTAATAACTCCTTCTCGTGAACATCCATCTAGGTTTGTAACAGTCACAGCAATAGCCTCATTAAAAGGAGAACCACTGTTTATATAAGCCGTAGGATCAGTTATAGGTGTGCCAGAAGCGTCTACATAAGTAAAAGTCTCGTTGGCCGAATTTGTACTCAACTCGCTTTGTGACTGTGTTAAGTTTAAAGTTGTAACACCGTTTGTATCATCATCACACTGACGTAAAGTTACTGGTGTGGTTAGGACTGGGAGCTCACCTACCACAAGTGAAATATTTCTAGTAGCAAAGCAATTTACGTCACTATTATTTTCCACGCGTACTACAATAGTTTCACCACCAGCATTAGAATTAGTGTAAGCAAGTGGTAAAGGATTGTCATTATTGTTAGCATCTACACCTCCACTATGAAAGCTCACATTGAATAAAGTAGGGTCTTGAACTCCTAAAATAGTATCCGTAATACTAGATAGATCAAAAACAGTTATTCCATTAGTATCGTCTCCATCAGTAGCATCGTCACAAACTAAAAATGGCCCAGGATCATTTGCTACAGTTTGGTCGCTTACAGATATTACAAACGAACCTACATCAAAACAATTTGAACTTAGCATGGTCTCTATACGGACAAAAATCTCTTCTGATGGACTTGTGTTTGTATAAGCCCCTGGGTTAGATATGTTATTTATATCCATTTCTGCATCCGATTGAAGCGTATGAAAAGTAACCATTACATCTGTTTGCCCTGAGGTGATAGCGGCTAACTGATCGTTTAAGTTAAATACTTCAACTCCATCGCCAGATGGATCATCGCAAACCATAATATCCATAGGATCATTATACATAGCAGACGCAAACTCTATCGCTACCGAATCCTCACCTATACAACCACTACCAGTATCTACTAAAACTTTATATTGACCATCAACCATTACATCAAGCGTTCCATTAACTTGAGCTGGAACAAATGATTCAAACATACTAGTTGTAGTATTAAATTGTTGCCACTCAAATGTTGTAGTTGCAGTTGTATTATCTGTTGCATCTAGCGTTATAGTCTCTCCTTCACAAGCAGCATTGAAATTAATACCAACTTGATCTGCTCCAATATCTACACCCAAACTCAAACTACCACCACGCAAAAATACAGCTGAGTCAAAACCGTTATCAGAACGATCTGCAATTACCATTTTGAGCGTGTACGTTTCATTAGGTACTATTGCTACTGTCGTTGTGGTCAATACTGTAGTCAATCCATCAAACTGAGTAGGGATATCATTAAGATTATCATTAGAATTACTTACATACAATTCTGGAAAATAATTTACACCTAAGTCCTCTGAACCGCATAAAAATCCATTGATGGCATCTTGCGTAGGATCTAAATGTATTGTTGCTGTACTTACAGCAACATTTGAAGATCCTTGTATAGCAGCAATATTAGTACCTCCAAAAGCAGTACCCGAGTCATCTGGAATTCCTGGACCTTTCACTAAAAAAGCAAAACCATCTCTGAAATTATCATCACACTCAAATTCATTTTCATACTCTTCAGAAGCAAAAATAAATTCAAAATCTACAGTATCGATATTTGAAGAAAAGGTAAATTCAAATACAGTAGCATCATTTGTAACAGCTACTGTACCATATAAGTTGTCTAATATTGTTTGAAGGTCAGTATCTCCATTCCAGCCACCTGCACTATTGCCACCTCCGTCATCATTGGGACCTTCTGCTAGGCGAGCAAAACCCGATGTAAGGATAATTCCATCTTGAAAAGGAAAATTAGAACCGTTTGCATTAAAATACCCCCAACTTTTCTGATTTGAATCTGTAGCACCTCCGGGATTTTCTTGAAAATTAGTAAGCGACACATCGGCACATGAAGATCCACTTATAAGTACATTTTGGATGAGCTCTTCTGCAGTAAAAGCAGATTCTGGATAAACTGGATTATTAACAGCTATACTCTGCGCTGATGAACTATTGTAACAAGAAAAAAATAAAATAATAGCTAGTAAAAATACTCTCATATAAAAATGCTTGAAATTTAAAAACAGAAAAAAAATATCTAGTGTATGAGTTTAGATAGAGATTTTCAAAACCTTCAGTATGTAATTAATAATTGACTATCACTGTTCTGTTTTATAGAACAGTTGAGATTATAAAATCCATAACAAACATTGAAAATTAATTCTCATAATTATTGAGAATACTAAAAATTTCTAAGCTATTGATTTTAAGGTTCGAATATATAAAAACATCGAGCTATAAATAAGAGGATATCCTCATATTGTGACAAAAAGAGTTATTTAATTAAAATCAATCCAAAAAAAAACCACATTCTAAAAAGAATGTGGTTTTTAAAGTGATGTGAGCCCTGCAGGATTCGAACCTGCGACCGCCTCCTTAGAAGGGAGGTGCTCTATCCAGCTGAGCTAAGAGCCCTAATCAACAATAAGTCGGGGTAGCAAGATTCGAACTTGCGACCTCCTCGTCCCAAACGAGGCGCGATAACCGGGCTACGCTATACCCCGAAATATACACTAGGTGTATAAATCTTTAAATAACAAAACAGATGGTTACTCATCTGTTTTGTTATGACTTGCGGAGAGACAGGGATTCGAACCCTGGGTAAGTGTTTCCACCTACGACGATTTAGCAAACCGCTCCTTTCGGCCACTCAGGCACCTCTCCTTTAATAAAATAATGAACTTGCTTGTTGTAAGCGGATGCAAATTTACATCAACAAATAGAAGAAAACAAGAATAATTTCAACTTTAATTCAAAAAAAAATAAAGATTAAATACTGCACGATTCTATTTGATTAAAAATCAGATACTCACCTCTAATTATTGTAAATAAAATAATTTAAAAAAAATAACATTTTCGCGAAAGCGGTATACCTTAATACCTTCTTAAAGCAAAATATCCAGTAAACGTCACGTTTGAACGCGTATTTGCTTTGTACCAAAAACCATTATCAAAAAGCATTTTACCTTGATAGCTTCCATCCCAACCTTGCCCATAGGGAGAAATGGTTTTGAGACGCTTTCCAAATCTGTCATAAATTTCTATACTCGTAACTATCTCTCCATTTACCACTACTCCCCTAACCTGCCAGGTGTCATTAACACCATCTCCATTAGGAGTGAAATATTTTGGAAATCCCGGGTCTGGTTTGATACGCCTGCTATCCATTCCACAACCGTTGCGGTCTCTTACATAAACTTGAATATCTGTCGCATTAATATTTGTAAGTAATGCACTAGATTGATAAGGACCATTCTCACTCGTGCTAGAATATTCAAAATCACGTTCCTCTTCTAATTCTACTAGAACGTTTACCGTGTTTCCTTGGTTAGAGATTACTAAGTTATCAATGATGGGAGGATCAATTATAGCCACCTCAAATGAATGTGTAGCGGTACAAATAATAGTTCCAGAGTCAATAACTGTTTGTGTACTCACCTCCACCATATACACTCCTGAAATATTTATAGTAACTTGAGCGTCTGAGGATATGGTCGCCATTTCACCATCATTTATTGCACTCCATACAATACGCTCATATGAATCTGGATAGCTTAAGATAAAAGGAACATTATCTCTGCAAATCTCATAATTTTCGGCGAGATCAATTATGGGATTTAAGTCAACCATTTCACCTGTAATCCCATCTGTATAAGGACCACAACCAAAGGTGGTCGTAAAGCTTGTTTGCGTGCAATTTTGCGCCTCTCCAGCGGCATTAAAAGGTGTTATGGTTACATAATACGTAGTACCTTCAAGAAAGTCCAGTACCGCTGTAGATGTAGCTAGACCAATATCTGTATTTGCAAGCACGTCTGATCCTCCTGGGATTGTACCTATTCTTATAAGATAACCCTCTACATTAGTCACTGCCTGCCATTCAAGTATTGGTGTGAGCGCAACTTCAGTTGCTCCATCTATTGGCGCTATAAGTTGGGTGCAGACTGGTACTTCCGTGGCAATATTTTCTGTAGTAAATGAGGTTTCTGTACAGCCTGTTGCTTGTCCATTCTCATTATATGATATCAGCGTAACATAATACGTAGTACCCGGATTAAAGTCTGCAGCGCTATTGTAAGTCAACATATTACCCAAGTTTTGACCATTTACAACATCTACCGCTCCAGGTGATGTACCTATGTTTATGATATAGCCCGTAGCTCTAGGTGCATAAGGCCAACTTATTGTAGTGTTTAAAGAAACGTCTACGGCTCCATTTACTGGAAAACTTGCTTGCGTACAAGACGGAATAACGGTAACATCTTCCGTAGTAAAAGACTGACTATTGCATGACTGCGAGCCACTTACAAAAAAGGCTCGGACCGTAATGTAGATGATGGTACTTTCTGGCATTCCCTGCGGAGGATTAAAACTCGCTGAAATACCTACACTAAAATTATCAAGTACATCTGTACCTCCTGCAGTAGTACCTAAGTCTATAAAATAATTAACTGCTCCGGCTACTGGCTCAAAACTTATTGGAGCAATTACAGAAACATTGATTTCGCCTTGAGCTGGAGAAATAAGCAAAGCACAGCTGGTGTCTTGAACGGCCGCTTTCGCGAAAACGTGAAAAACACAAAACAATCCTATTAAATAGAACCGTAGGCAACTCTCTTTACTGCTCAAGTTCATTCCACAAAGTTTTCAAAATAAAGACCTATCAAATATACTGACTAGCCGTTAAAGCATCTTGTAGGAAAAAATAGGTGTGATTTTAAATCAATTAAAGTCTAAAATAAGGAAGTTTGCGACTCAGAATCATCTTCATCGTTGCCTACTTCACCATCTGCTTTTTTTGCGGGTTGCGAAGAACTCTTTTCTGGAGTTACTTCTTCCTCACCTACCACTTCAATATTTTCTTTTTCCTCTTCTACCTCCTCATAAGGTAAAGACTCCATCCAGTTTACACCTTTAAGCTTTTCTGTATAAAACGTATTACCCAGAGCACTTATACCTTTTACAGCTATAAAGTCTTCCATGGATACAATCTCATTTTCCTTAGCCTCCTTACCTCGTTGCTTGTAAAATATCATTTCGGCTACTGGTCGCCAGTCGGTAGAAACTAGTTCTAGCACGCTATTCTCATGATCAGATATAAATGTTTCTTCTTTATCTGGAGTATCTATGAGGAATCGCTTACCATAATAACGATCCTTATTACCATCCCAATAGATAGCTGTAATAGGCTTTTGAGGATTCCATTTTTCTAGGACAATCATATCTTCATCAAAATGATGTGTTACCTCTGGAATAATCGTGCGCACATTACCATGCTGATTGATAATCAATAAACGGTCGTCTGGACGAAATTCACCCAGAAGATCTCCGCGCTCGTCAAGGTTAAGGCGTTGTACTGTATTATCAAACCATATCTTACGTGGTTTAAGTGTAGACAGCCCTTTTTCTTTAAGCTCTACAGATTTTACTGCATTTTTAGAAACGATGTTACCCTTAGAAGATCGGCCTTTTATGATGACATCTGCAAAGTCTATTTCTAATCGGAGCTTCTTTATGGAGGCAACTGCTCTCAAGTATACTGTAACTAGTTCTGCCTCTCCATTAGGATTTGCACTAAAATAAAGTACCTGAGCGCTCTTCTGGTCTCCAGCCAGCTTGTAATCATTATTACGAGTAACAGAGGTAACGTTAAAGCGCTTAACGTACGTAGGCAATCCATTACCTGCTCTATAAATCATATTATATGTTGTACGCTTATCCTTTTTCTTGAAAATGGCTACATGTAAAATATCTTTACCAATAAAGGTTTTAGATTCAACCTTTACCACCATCATCGTTCCAGACTTTGTAAATACAATTACATCATCTATATCAGAACAGTCGGTTACATACTCATCTTTTTTGAGGGATGTTCCCACAAATCCTTCTTCACGGTTTACGTAAAGTTTCGTATTTCTCAATACTACCTTGGCTGCTTGAATATCATCAAAGATTTTAATCTCTGTTTTACGTTCTTTTCCAGCTCCGTAGTCCTTTTTTAACCTTGTGAAATAATCTATCGCATACTGCGTAAGATTATCTAAGTGATATTTTACTTGAGTGATTTGATCCTCTAGTGCATCTATCTTCTGTTGTGCTTTATCTATATCAAACTTAGAAATACGTTTTATACGTATCTCCGTTAATCTTGTGATATCCTCAACGGTAACCGCTCTTTTTAAGTGACCTATATGTGGTTTTAAACCATCATCTATAGCTTTAATAACGCCATCCCAAGTCTCTTGTTCTTCAATGTCACGGTAAATTCTATTTTCAATAAAAATACGTTCAAGTGAAGCATAATGCCATTGGTTTTCAAACTCACCTAGTTGAATCTCAAGTTCTGCTTTTAATAAATCTTTTGTGCGGTCAGTAGAGCGACGTAACATCTCTGTTACTCCCACAAAGAGTGGCTTATTATTTTCTATAACACAACTTAGTGGTGATATTGATGTCTCACAATTTGTAAATGCATATAATGCATCAATTGTTTTATCTGGTGAGATCCCAGCAGGAAGATGTACTAATATCTCTACGTTTGCAGAGGTATTGTCTTCTATTTTTTTAATCTTAATCTTACCCTTGTCATTTGCTTTAAGAATAGAATCTATAAGCGATGTTGTGGTCTGTCCAAAAGGCAACTCAGTAATAACGAGCGTGTTTTTATCTTGCTGACTTATACGAGCTCTACAACGTACTTTACCACCTCGTAATCCATCTTTATAGTCAGTAAAGTCGGCTATACCAGCCGTTGGAAAGTCTGGATATAATGTAAATTTCTTGTCCTTAAGATGCTTGATGGAAGCATCTATTAGTTCTATAAAATTGTGAGGAAGTACCTTTGTACTTAAACCTACGGCAATACCTTCTGCTCCAGATGCTAGAAGCATTGGGAACATTACAGGTAAATTTATAGGCTCCTTCTTACGACCATCGTATGATGCCTGCCATTCTGTTATTTTTGGATTGTAAACGACATCAAGTGCAAACTTGGTAAGTCTTGCTTCTATATAACGAGAAGCTGCTGCGCGGTCGCCAGTTAGAATATTTCCCCAGTTACCCTGTGTATCAATGAGTAGATCTTTTTGACCTATTTGTACCATAGCATCACCTATACTCGCATCACCGTGAGGGTGATACTGCATCGTGTGACCTACTACATTTGCAACCTTATTATAACGACCATCATCAAGCTCTTTGAGAGCATGCATAATACGACGTTGTACCGGTTTGAATCCATCTTCTATAGATGGAACGGCACGCTCTAGGATTACATAAGATGCATAATCTAAAAACCAGTCTTCAAACATCCCCGAAACTCGAGTGATGGTTTCGCCTCCACCGTCCACTACTTCAGCAGGAAGTGTCTCTGGGTTTAATTCTTCGTCTTCGTTATGGTCGTTTATTTCTTCGCTCATTAATTGGTTGTAATAACACTTACTTTTCTAATGGTTCCATCGTGTCTTGCCACGGCGTTACAAATACATTTATAAATCTATGGTCGCCATAGGTTTGAACTCGCACTTCCCTTTTGGCTTCATTTTCCTTAAAGCTTGCAATAAAGCAATAGTTCATAGTATCTGAGGTCGTCCCTTTAACGCTTTTCAATTTCAACTTTTTTAGAGCACCTGTTTCGTTTCTTATCGTTTTATAAAAAACTACACCTTCATCACTCTTCAAATATCCCTTCAAATCGCTAGACACAGAAAATTTTCTGAAATCAATTGGCTCATCCCTCATTACGGCTTTGGCAAATCGTTTTGCTTCTCCTGTATTAATCTTCATTACCGTATTAATTACTGCAGAGGCACACCCCATCAATAAAATACTCACCATCGCAATAAATGTAAATCTCCTTATCATATTTCTTGTTTTAAAGTTCTATAACTATAGACGCTTAAAAACTTGTAATGGTTGCCTCAATCTTTCTTTATTCACGTTTTCGCGAAAGCGGACTACTAATCCTCCTCCACTACTCTATCTAATTCTACCTTGAGATTTTCAATAATAAACTTCTGTCTATCTGGCGTGTTTTTACCCATGTAGAAAGACAATAATTCTTCAATCATCAAGGCTTTATCTAGCATTACTGGCGCTAGCCTTATATCTTCTCCTATAAAAAACTGGAACTCATCTGGTGATATCTCTCCAAGTCCCTTAAATCGAGTAATCTCTGGCTTTGCGCCTAAGCGCGCCATAGCATCTGCCTTTTCTTGATCACTATAACAGTACACCGTTTCTTTCTTATTACGCACCCTAAAAAGAGGTGTTTCAAGAATATATAAATGTCCTTCTTTTATGAGCTCTGGGAAGAACTGCAAGAAGAAGGTGATTAGTAATAATCGTATGTGCATACCGTCAACATCGGCATCTGTTGCTATCACAATGTTATTATAACGTAAGTCCTCTATAGACTCTTCTATATTAAGTGCAGCTTGCAATAGATTAAACTCCTCGTTTTCGTAAACGATTTTCTTTGAAAGTCCGTAGCTATTAAGAGGCTTTCCTTTAAGACTAAAAACAGCTTGCGTGTTTACATCACGTGACTTTGTAATTGATCCAGATGCAGAATCTCCCTCGGTAATAAACAACGTAGTCTCGAGGTTACGTTCTTTCTTACTATCTGTAAGGTGGATACGGCAATCTCTTAATTTCTTATTGTGAAGGTTTGCTTTTTTTGCCCTATCTTTTGCTAGTTTACGTATTCCAGAAAGATCCTTTCGCTCACGTTCTGCTTGTAATATTTTACGTTGTAAGGCATCGGCTACAGGAGTGTTTTTATGTAAAAAGTTATCAAGTGCAGTTTTAAGAAAATCATTAATATACGTTCTCACGGTAGGTAACTCACCTCCCATATCTGTAGATCCTAGTTTGGTCTTCGTTTGCGACTCAAAAACAGGCTCCATCACTTTAATACTAATCGCAGATACAATTGACTTTCTAATATCTGATGCCTCGTAACTCTTATTGTAAAACTCACGAATGGTTTTTACTATGCTTTCGCGAAAAGCTGCCTGGTGTGTTCCACCCTGCGTTGTATTTTGACCATTTACAAAAGAGTGATACTCCTCAGAATATTGCGATTTACTGTGTGTTATGGCAACCTCAATATCTTCTCCCTTTAAGTGGATAATATCATAAAGACGATCTCCCTCTGCAATGCTTTCTGAAAGTAAATCTTTCAGTCCATTTTCAGAAAAGAATTTCTCACCGTTAAAAACAATGGTAAGTCCTGGATTAAGATACACGTAGTTCTTAATCAAACGTTCTACATACTCAGAGCGAAATTTGAAATTTTTAAATATCTCACCATCTGGAACAAATGACACTTTAGTACCACGCCTGCGCGAAGTCTCATCTAGTAAATCTTGATTCTGTAATTCACCACGCTCAAACTCTGCACTTGCAGATTTTGCATCTCTAGTAGATTCTACTCTAAAGTAGCTAGATAATGCGTTTACCGCCTTAGTACCTACACCGTTTAGACCTACAGATTTTTTAAATGCACGCGAATCATACTTACCTCCCGTGTTCATTTTTGAAACAACATCCACTACTTTTCCAAGCGGAATACCACGACCGTAATCACGAACGATTACTTTTTCTCCTTGTATGGAAATCTCTATGGTCTTCCCGGCTCCCATCACAAACTCATCGATACAGTTATCAAGCACCTCTTTTACAAGGATATAGATACCGTCATCTGCGCTAGAACCATCACCTAGTTTACCTATGTACATCCCTGGACGCATGCGGATGTGCTCCTTCCAATCGAGCGATCGGATATTATCTTCGTTGTATTGTGTTTCTTGAGTCATAAAATGTCGTGGAGTCGCTAATATAAGGACTTGCAATGGCTTAAAGAACCTCAAAATAAAGAAATAATTAACAATTTTAAAAATAGCATTGTTGATTACCAAATTCTCTATGCTTTCGCAAAATGTGATTAAATTATTCTCTCTCCTTTTTCTTTACAAACCATGCGATTTGTATCTTTCTATCCTTACAAAGTTAGATTTTATGGCAGTACTAAATGGATTAAATCGAAGATTATTATTAATTGCCTTTGTGGGTGGTGCTATCGCTATATTGCTGATTTATAGAAACCAAACAACAACGCCACCCGAAGTTCATACTGCCGAAGATTTATTAGAAAAAGTAATGAACGCCAGTGGCGGAAAAGTGCGTTACAACAACATAAAAAACATACGCTTTAAAAAAGCTTTTCATCTATACCATGAAAATGGAACTGTAGAAATAGATCGTGTCGAGTTACATCAATATGATTTTAGTGAGGGAACTCAACGCAATGTAAGTTGGTCATCAGGTACTATAAATTATGAGCTCGTACAAAAGGACTCAGATATATACCAGACTATAAATGGAGCGACAGACACTACCACAAAAGTTTCACTACAAAATAAACTAAACGCCGCTACTTTCGTTTTAGGACTGCCCTACACTTTAGATAGTGATAGTTCGACAAAAACATACAATGGCTTACAAGATTTTGAAGGCGTACAAGCACATGAACTGGTCGTTACATTTACAGGCAGCAAAGATATCTGGAGTCTTTATTATGAGCCAACAACGTTTGCATGGCTAGGTTACTGGGTGCAAACCTCAGATCACTACAGCCTCGTTATTAA
This sequence comes from Dokdonia sp. R78006, assembly GCF_042466145.1. Taxonomy (NCBI): domain Bacteria; kingdom Pseudomonadati; phylum Bacteroidota; class Flavobacteriia; order Flavobacteriales; family Flavobacteriaceae; genus Dokdonia; species Dokdonia sp. R78006. Next base: position 3,020,637 of record NZ_JAXHBU010000001.1, read on the forward strand.
TGATGAAATGACAGAGGTGGATGGATTCCAATTTTCGCGAAAGCGTACAAGTTATCGCACAGATTCTTTAAAAGTGAGACAATATCTAAGAGCAGATTACGACTACTCTAATTATAAAATAAAGTAACCTAAGACTGTACTTTTGCCTCGATAACTTCGATAGCAGACTGCACTGTTTCCATCTTTTCTATCTCATCATCTTCAATAGTAATATCAAAGTGATCTTCTACGTCAAGCACGATATCTACAAGGTTTGCAGAGTTTACATTAAGTTCTTGAGTTAAGTGGCTTGTAGGTTTTATATCATCTACAGACACGTCTTCTGGTAAGTAAATTTTGATGATATTCTTTAGTGCTTCGTAGTGTTCGTTATTCATAATATTATGTGTAAACTGTGATAATTAACACAGTATGTTATTTTTATCTCTAGTTATTCAAATTTCTTAAAAATCATACAGCAATTCACATCGCCAAAACCAAAACTAGCTTTTGCCGCTACCTTTACAGGCATATCGATGGTTTGTGTGAGTACTTTACCCTGAGCTACTCGCTCTAATATTTCCGGATGTATGTGAGCAGAGTTAATATTTCCAAAAACACGACCTTCCTCAAGTTCTAAAATAGTCGCTACGGTCTCAATACTCCCAGCCGCCGCGAGACAGTGTCCAGTCATGCTTTTAAGCGAATTGATATAAGGAAAATCCTCTCCTTTCAATTCAAGAGCTTCACTCCAATTTGCAATTTCTGTTGGGCACATTCCTGTAGAAGTGAGATGCCCATTTATGGTATCAATTTCCGTCGCAGATACTCCTGCATTTTTAACTGCAGTTTTTATACAATGCTGTACAGCCTCACTGTTAGGTGCGGTCATCGTCCCACCATTACGCTGTCCTCCACTATTTACTGCACCACCCAAAATTTCGGCATATATCTTTGCCCCTCGTTGCTGTGCACTTTCAAGAGTTTCTAGCACTAATGCTCCGGCTCCAGCGCCTGGCACAAAACCATTTGCATCTTCTTGCATAGGCCTGCTTCCAGCTTCTGGATCTTCATTATATTTTTTTGTGAGAACGCGCATCGCATCAAAACCTCCCCAAATGTAAGGGCCGCTATCGTTGCAACTGCCCACGAGCATTCGCACTGCATCACCATTGCTCACACGCTCATAGCCCATAAGTACGCTTTCTAGTCCTGTAGTGCAGGCACTAGAATTTGTAGTAACTTGGTTTCCACAACCTAGATACCCTCCTAGATATGCACTAATACCGCTTGCCATCGTTTGCACGACAGAAGTACTACCTAAGCGGCGTACTTTGCCTTCATCGGTGAGGTAAATAGCACTTCTAAATTTTTCGGCGCCTAGTAGTGATACTCCAAAGACAATCCCGCTATCATAATCGACAGTATCTTTATCTGTAGGCGCGAGTCCAGCGTCTGTCCATGCATCTACTCCAGCTATCATTCCGTACTCAATGCCAGAGCTCTGTAAATCTCGAAGTTGCAAGGCTGTAAAGTAGTTTTCGAGCATTCCTTCCGGAATTTCTGGCTGCCCAGCAATCTGACACCCAAAATTGAGGTCTGCTAGTTTCTGATGAAATTTAATTCCACTCTTACCTGAGAAAATGGCATCAGAAAATGCTTTGAGCCCTATTCCATTAGGTGCACAAACGCCCATTCCAGTTATAACTACTCTATGCTTCATTATTTAGTGCTAAAAATTCCTGCAAGTGTTCCTTTTACACACACCTCATCTTGCGCATTAAGAAGCTTCACATTACATTTTAATTTATTAAATCTAAAATAGGCCTCTTCTGATATAACGGTCACTTTCTCGCCAGGCATCACAGGTTTTAAAAACTCAACATCTGCGCTAGTAAATGCTACTTTTAAGGCAGCTAGATCTTGACCTGCCAACTTAGAAATACCCAAACTTACTAAACCTATTTGCGCCATGCATTCTGTGAGTATCACGCCAGGTGTAACAGGATTACCCTTAAAGTGTCCTTCATAAAAATAAGATTCTCTAGAAAATGTATAAGAACCAACAATATATGAGTCGCCCAGCTCTTCTATCTGATCTACAAATAGAAAAGGCGCCGTATAAGGCAATAACGCTATAATCTCTTCACTGCTCATCGTATGTGTTCCCCTCCGTCTACGGGAATCACAGCGCCATTAATCCAGGCTGCTTCATCACGTGTTAACAAATACACAGCATTACCTACATCCTTAGGCAGTGTTAATCGCTTGTAAGGATTACGTTGCTGTGCCATTTCTTTCATATGCTCGCTCCCTGGTATGAGGCGTAAGCTCTCTGTATCTGTCACTCCTGCTTGGATACAGTTAGACGTAAGTCCTAAGGGTGCAAACTCTAATGCAATCCCTCTCGAGATGGCTTCAAGAGCAGCTTTGGCTGCAGCAACTGCGCCATATTGTGGCCATGCTTTGCTGCTACCTTCACTTGTAAATGCAATGGCTCTTGCAGATGGGGTAAATAATTCCGCTTTCGCGAAAGCGGATACCCAATCATAATAACTCACCGCCATGGCGTCTAGAGTACCTTTAAAATCCTCATTGCTAAGTGTGGCACTATCTTCTGAATATAATGGCTTCAAATTACCACGGGCGATGCTATGCACCACTACTTTTATTGCTCCTGCGCCAACTGTATCCTTTATTTCTGAGATAGTAGCTTGACGCTTATCTGCATTAAGGGCGTCTGTATTATATGATAAAATGGTCGCTCCAGAAACTTCCATCTCGCGCATAGCGTCTTCAAAAGCTGCTATCACACTACGACGAGATCTGTGAATGATAATAATGTTCATTCCCTCATGCGCTAGTTTCTTTGCGGTGGCTAGCCCAAGACCTGAGCTACCTCCTAAGATTACTGCGTATTTATTTTTATAAGATTGACTCATCACTTACCATTTTAATAATACACGTTGCGCCGAAAACCCTGGACCAAAACTCAACATAATTCCTAAGTCACCTTCCTCACATTCTCTATCAAGAAAACGTTCTAAAACGTACAACACAGTAGCACTACTCATATTCCCATATAACTTAAGCACCTCTTTAGTATCATCTATATTTTTACCAAGCTTACCAAAAAGATCTTCAACCGTTTCTACAATCTTACGCCCTCCTGGATGAAATATGAGATGATTTACATCTTCTATACTATATCCATTCTTTTCTAAGAAAGGATGAATTATATCTGGAAACTTATCTGCTATCTGTTGTGGCACTCGCTGGTCTAAAATCATCTGCAATCCTGAATTCACAAGCTTAAAGCCCATCATTTCCTGAGCATCATAAAAGTGATACATTTCTGTATCCACTATTTGCGGCCCGCTATCTTCTTCTTTACTAGACATGAGAACGCAAGCCGCACCATCTCCAAAGATAGCTGCACTCACCACGTTTACCATGGAGTAATCATCATGTTGAAAGGTAGCCGTAGGACTTTCTATCGCTATAACAGCCGCTCGTTTTCCAGGATTTGCTTTAAGAAATTCATTTGCATATAGCACACCACTTACTCCAGCAGCACACCCCATCTCCGTTACCGGTAATCGTACAATATCTTGGCGTAGTTTGAGCGCATTAATTAAATATGCATCTAGGGAAGGAATCATAATACCCGTACAACTTACCGTAATAATATAGTCAAGGCTAGTACCATCCCATGAAGCTTTAGTAAGCGCTTTAGATAATACTTGCTCTCCTAGCTTTACAACCTCACGAGTATAAATGTCATTCTTTTCTTGAAAACTAGTAGCTGTAAATACCTCTTCTGGCGCCATAATACTATAGCGCTTATCTACTGCTGCATTACCAAAAATCTTCTTAACCTTTCGTTTAAAACGATTTTCTTGCCCATCTAGCCATATTTCTAGAAAAGGCATTATCTCTGCTGTAGTACGTGAATATTGTGGTAACTGTTTTGCTACCGTCGTAATGGTTACGCTCATATAGTTTTTATCACCCACAAATATCTAAACGCCCATTTCCACTGTATGGAATAATTGTCTAGTGCAAGTTGTTTTGAATAGGTTTCTAATTCTTTTCTTCTAAAAGAGCGGGCAATGCTCACTCTTCCGTCGTATTTGGCAATCTTACTTTTCATAAATATACCGCTAAAAAGCTGAAATAAACGGTACGCTATCTTACTTCGCTGTAAATCGTTTACTATGATACCAATACTTGCCAATTTTTTAAATTTCTCCATAAACACAAGTAGTTGTTCATCAGAAAAATGATGCATTGTTAAGGTACAGATAATCACATCACATTCAAACGTAGTCTCATCTATCGTTAATATATTCTGGCGGCTGAAGCTTAAGTTATCAAAGTCCTTAGATTTCTCTCGGGCACTATCAATACTTTTATCATTAATGTCTACCCCATAAAATGAAATATCATTAGCACTATTTTTAAAGTGCTTTGCTATGTGTCTTAATACTTCTCCATCACCACAGCCCACATCTACAACGTTCCATTTCTTTTTCTCAGGATGTGCACTTATTAAATCTTCTAGCGCTGTAATCGTAATATGATTACCACCTAGGTATTTATTTACCGTAGCGAGATCCTTCAATGCTAGATGTAAGTCTGCCTCTGGTAGACTGGGATCATCCATTAACTCAGGAGTAGTACTACGATTTTTAAAATTCATTATGTTATAAGATTTCCATGTGTTGACTGTATCACGCTTCTCAATAATCTAGGTGATTTTTGAAGTATTCCTACCCCTAGTCTAGTTATTGTTGCGTTATGCAAGCCACGTTGTATAAGCGCCCCGTTACGCATTCTGGTCGCAAAGGTTTGCTTCCACTGCTTCGTATATTCTTTTTCTAGCTGCTCTCGCTTTCTTGAAGTTTGCAGGTGTCTTATAAGACACTCACTTGCAATCTTTGCGCTATGAATTGCCATTGCCATACCGTTACCGCATAAAGGATGTATGAGTCCTGCACTATCACCTATCATTAATAAGTGATTCTCCACCGCAGATTTATCTTGAAATGAGATCTGACTAATGGTGAGTGGTTTTTCAAAAATTGGTTCCGCTTGCGCGAAAAATTCTTTTAAATAACGATTCTGCTCTAATACCTCAACTCGATATGTGTCTAAATCTTTATGCTTCTTAAATGAATTTACATCTGCGAGGTAACAAACGTTTATTGCATCTGTTTCCACTTTTGATAATCCGCAGTAACCTCCTGAGAAATTATGTAATGCCACTAAATCTTCTGGGAATTGTCCAGCATAATGTGCTTTTACACCCATCCAAGGGGATTTTGTACTTATAAATTTTCGCGAAAGCGTGATATCTAATCCGCTCCTCTTACCATAGGCTCCAAGAGCATAGGGTGCTCTAAAACTTTTATCTTTTGTGGTAACCTCAAATTGCTCTCTCCCGAAAGTAACATTTGTAGCGGTTGCCTGCTCAAATACCAATCCTAGGCTTATAGCTCGTTCATACAAAGCTAGATCTAAAGCATACCTGCTGATACCAAAACCTCCTAAAGAAAGTTCGATTTCGAGTGCATTGCCAGAGAGTCCAGAAAATTGAAAACGATTTATTTTCTTAGCGCCATTATTTATAGGATAGATACCCAACGCGTCTAAATATGGCAATACTTCATTTGAAACATACTCACCGCAAACCTTATGCTTAGGGTATGTATTTTTCTCAATAAGCATCACAGAGAAGTCAGCTTGCAGTAAGTGTACAGCGGCTGTGAGTCCAGCAAGACCTCCACCTATTATTATGATATCGCAATCTTGTTCCACTATGTGAATTTACAGATTAGATCGCATAAAAAATCCCCAAAACATAAGTTTTGAGGATTTTGTGATTTCTGTTTAACAGAAGAAATTAGTTCCCTCCGTTTGCTTCTTTCATAGCATCTTGCTTCATCTCTTCGTTAGGAACAATAGCAAGTTGTACACGTCTGTTTTGAGCACGTCCCTCTGCTGTATCATTACTAGCTGCTGGTTGCGCTTCACCGTACCATACCGTTGTAAATCTTCCTGCAGATAATCCTGTACTTACCATATAGTTAGTCACAGCATTTGCTCTGTTTTGAGATAACGTCATGTTATTTACATCAGATCCTACACTGTCTGTATGACCTGCTACAATAACATTAGTTTGGTTATACTCCTTCATAATGTTAGACATTTTATTAAGTAATGTCTGACTAGCTGGATTCACGTTATATTTTGCCGTATCAAAATAAACTCCTGAGTTCTCATCAAAAGTTACTACGATACCATCATCTACACGCTCTACAGTTGCTCCAGGAAGTTCTTGCTCGATTTGTTGCGCTTGCTTATCCATTTTGTTTCCAATGAGGACACCTGCTCCACCACCTACTACACCACCTATAACAGCTCCTAGTTCTCCATTGCCACCTTTACCGGCATTGTTCCCTATAATTGCTCCAAGGATAGCTCCTCCAGTTGCACCTATAACAGCACCTTTCTGTTTATTGTTTGCATTTTTAGTAGCCTCACAACTTGTGAAACCTGTAAGCATTGCTGCTCCTAATGCTATTACTGTAATATTTCTTACTATATTTTTCATAATCTTAATTCTTTATGTTGATTGTTAACTACAGACTACTCTGCAATTTTGGTAAAATTCATTGTAATGTTAAAAGGTTTACCCTCTACGCTTACTGTTTGTGACATTTGCAATTGGTCTTCAGAAAGGTAAGAAAGCGCTACTCTAAAACCAGCGTTAGTTTCAGACTTCATTTTAGCATCTGTTGGCTTCACAAGGATGTTATAATTCATATCATCACCTTCTGTATCTGGAATACTCCAAACGAAGTAACGTTTCTCCGTATCGCAACCTACTCCAGAAAGTTCGTAGTTTCCAAAGTTATTATTAGGAATAAAATGCCATGTACTTCCTTCCATACATTCTTGTGATGCGTCATTAAAAAGGTTGATATTAAAAGTTCCTTGACGATCATAACTTACTTCGTTAAGCGTCCAAGTTCCTTTGAGTGTTTTTTTAGATTGCTTTACCACTTGAGATGGTCCACAGCTTGCTATAGTAGCAACTAAAAGAACGAGTATTACTGATTTTATATATTTCATAATAGTTAGGGTTAAATTAAAAAAAGCAACCTTTCATAAGTGAAAGGCTGCGTTTTAAATATGTTTAGATAGTCTTATCTTTTAAATAATCTACTTACTAAAGAAAGTAAGAAGAGTACAATAAAGATGAAGAATAATATTTTTGCAATGCTTTCCGCACCTGAAGCGATTCCGCCAAATCCGAAGACTGCTGCGATGATTGCAATGATGATAAAAATAACTGTCCAGCGTAACATAATATATTGTTTTTATTGATTAGTATGATGTAAAAGTATCTGGATACACCGTTTTATTTTTATTCTTTAGCAGCTTTTAACTAGGATCTGTTAACGATACGCCAATAATACTAGCAAACATTGGTTTTTGCTTAAAATATTAACATCCTACATCATCGTATAAAAACAAAACCCCTAACTACATGATGTAGTTAGGGGCTTTTAATTTTTTTATCCTTGTCTTAGTAATCTAGTAACTCTTGAAGTGTGGTAGCTAATCGCTCTACAGGTAAATACTGTTTCTCAAGTTCCGAATCAAAAGGAATGGGAGTATCTAAACTCGCTACTCGTCTCACTGGTGCATCTAGGCTTTCAAAACATTCTTCCATAATCATTGCCGAAATATCAGACATTACAGATCCAAAGGCGCTGTCTTCTGTAAGTAGTAACACTCTTCCCGTTTTACGTACAGAAGTAATAATAGCTTCCTTATCTAACGGCTGTAAAGTGCGTAGATCTAACAAATCTGCAGAGACATTCATACTATCAAGCAACTCAATTGCCCAGTGCACACCCGCACCATAGGTGATAATAGTTACTTGCTCTCCTTCTTTAATTAAAGATGCCTTGCCTAATGGTAATGTATAATAGTTAGTGGGCACCTCTTGACGGATGCTGCGATATAGTTTTTTATGTTCAAAAAACAGGACTGGATTAGGATCTTCTATCGCAGTCGTTAGTAATCCTTTTGCATCTGCAGGAAACGCTGGATATACCACTTTTAATCCTGGTGTATGAGTAAACCATGCTTCGTTAGTTTGCGAGTGAAAAGGTCCAGCTCCCACGCCAGCTCCACAAGGCATACGTATCACCACATCTGCTGGTTGTGACCAGCGATAGTGTGATTTTGCAAGGTAGTTTACAATAGGATTAAAGCCAGAAGTTGCAAAATCTGAGAATTGCATTTCCATCAGCGCTTTTTTACCATTGATAGCAAGACCCATAGCTGTTTCTACAATGGCGCTTTCACATATAGGAGTATTGCGCACACGATCACGACCAAACTGCTCCACAAAACCATCAGTGATTTTAAATACACCTCCATATTCGGCTACATCTTGTCCCATAATCACAAGACCATCATACTTCTCCATAGATTGTCTCAATCCTTGAGAAATAGCATCAACCAATCGAAGCTCTTCTGTGTCTTTGCTAGGTACGCTTTCGCGAAAGCTAAACGGAGCGTATACATCCTTCATCTCTGTTTCTAGATTAGGAGTAATGTTCTCCTCTGCATATGCCTTATCAAGATGTTCTGTAATTTCCTCTTTAATAGAAAGCTCATAGGACTTTTTTACCTCTTGAGAAAGAATATCTTCTTGCATCAAGTACTTTTCAAAATTAAGTAGAGGGTCTTTTTCTCCCCATGCTTCCATAAGGTCTTCAGGCACATACTTGGTACCGCTTGCTTCCTCGTGACCGCGCATTCTAAAGGTTTTAAACTCTACTAAAACTGGACGCGGATTGTTACGTATATCTTCTGTAATTTCTGAAATCTTAGTGTAAACCTCTAGAATATTATTCCCATCAATGATGTGAGATTCCATACCATAACCTTTTGCTCTATCTGCAAGATGCTCACAATTGTATTGCTCACTAGTAGGTGTAGATAATCCATATCCATTATTTTCTATACAGAATAAAACAGGTAATTGCCATACTGATGCAACATTGAGCGCCTCATGAAAATCTCCCTCACTTGTACCTCCTTCCCCAGTAAAAACAGCGGTTACTGCTTTCTCATTGCGCAATTTATGTGCAAGTGCAATACCATCTGCTACGCCGAGTTGTGGGCCTAGGTGAGAAATCATACCTACTATATTAAACTCTTGTGTACCAAAGTGAAAACTACGATCGCGTCCCTTTGTAAAGCCGCTCATTTTCCCTTGCCATTGTGTAAATAATCTATATAAAGGAATCTCACGAGTAGTAAAAACACCGAGGTTACGGTGCATAGGTAATATGTACTCTTCTGGCTTCATCGCAGCAGTAACTCCTACGGAGATTGCTTCTTGCCCTATTCCAGAAAACCATTTTGACACCTTTCCTTGCCTAAGTAAAATAAGCATGCGCTCCTCTATTAATCGAGGTTTAAGCATTGCTCTGTATAATCTAAGTAAGGTATCGTTATCTAAAGATGCTCTATTGTAAATAAAGGGTATGCTAGATTTTGTTGTAGTCGCCATTAGGTTGTTGTCTATTACCTCAAATGTAGCGAATTATAAGAACGAAAACGATATCGCGATTTTAATTTGATTTCGTTTCTAATTTACTGTTACCTCTATTGCATAAAATAGCCCATTATGATACGAGCAACATAATGGGCTATTAGTATATATTCAAAAAATTCTCCTATTCAGGTGCTACGTATTCTTTATGAGTAAGTATCCATAGTTCAACTTCCTCATCCTCTCGCCAGTGTTGGTCACGTTTTGTCTCTTCAGAGGCTTTTCTAACTTTCTTCTTCAAACATTTTTCTAATTGGAACCTTCCACCTTTTTCAAGCTCTTGCTCTATAGGGTGCGTGTCAATTAGGTGTGTGATTTTTGCAAGGTTTGAAAATATGAGTACTAGTTTTCCATCAGGTAATAATGCCTCTTTTGCCTTAGCAAAAAATGTTGGGAAAAGATCTTCATTGTAATACATTGCCTCATCAATATTCTCAAGCTTTTGAGAAGATGGTAACCACGGCGGATTAAAAACAATAAGCTCTGTAGGCTTATTAAATTTACCAAAATATGGCGCATAATCCAGCTCTATCTTACGAGAGAGTTTTGTGTCTCCCATAGATTCCTTTAATCCTATAATTGCATTAGGATTTGTATCTGTACCAAATACTTTTTGAAAACCAGACTGTACCATCTGCAATGATAATACACCACTACCTATACCTACATCAATAGCCGTTTTCTTAGGACCTTCATAACGCTTTAACCAGTTGTCAAAAAGCTTGAGGTGATCAAAACGTGTAGGGAAATATGTTCCATAATATGGATGCACTTTATTACGCAGCACAGGGATTACAATTCCATTTTTATACCACTGCCATGCACTATTAAGCCCTTGAACTTGAGGGAACGTAAGTAAAAAGTCTTCTGTTTCTGGATATAACTTTGCAAACCAACCTATAGAAGGTGCTTTTTTTACAGCAAGCGCATGATTAACCACTTCTATCACAATAAAATTTGACATTCGGTGATACGCTTCACGGTGCGCACGCTGCTCTTCAAAAGAATCATTAGGCATTGTTCTGTCTAAGTGAACTTTGAGTGCTTTAAGTAGCGTCAATCCATCACTATAAAATGCTGAAATTAAAACCTCTTTTCCTTGCTCTAGTAATCTAATGGTGCGTTTTACATCTGTATCACGCTCAAAAGTGCCTCTTCTCTTTTCAGAAGTAATAGGAGTCGGCCTATGTAATGGTATGTCTGTACTCATGCTGTTATGTCGTTTAGTATTGGGATTGGAACTCTATAATTATAAGTTGTAGAGAACATCCCATAATCAATTATTGCAGTGCGCGAAGATATAAACTGCTTCTTAAAGGTACGCTATTAAAACACATCGATATAGGGCGATATATAAAGTAATTCAAGTATTTAAGGATGACTATAATAATGTTACCGCTTTCGCGAAAATGTGAGTAAAACAGCCCATCTCTTTATAATAAATCACATAGTTAATAATCTCAAACTGTACGCTATTTTTCTACTTTTGTAAAATGGTTATAATTATAGGAGCTGGATTATCAGGATTACTTACAGCATATCGATTACAAGAACAAGGGATTCCCTACACCATTCTCGAGGCGAGATCTCGCATAGGAGGACGAATACACACACTTTACAATGAGCATCAAGCTCCCGTAGAAATGGGCGCAACCTGGTTTGGAGATTATCATACGGAAGTGGTTCGACTTTTAGAAGAGTTAGACATTCCTAAATTTAAACAGCACATGGATGCAACTGTTTTTTATGAGCCTGTGGGAAGCAATGGAGCACAGCAAGTAAAAATCCCACCACAAGCCGCAAGTTATAGAGTAGCCGGTGGAACATCTGCTTTAATCAATGCGATTTACAACAAGCTTGATAGCGCAAATGTATTACTGAATCAACCTGTAAAATCTATACGATACCTCAATAATAAAGTACTCGTTTTAAGCAAAAAAACCTTTGAAGGAGGTGTAGTCGTTCTGGCACTACCGCCTAAACTTTGGGGTTCTCAAATTAGTTTTGAACCACAATTATCAGATAACTTAAAAGAACTTTCATTACAAACCCACACTTGGATGGAAGACTCCATAAAAGTGGCGATTACCTATCCTACCCCTTTCTGGAAAGAAGAGCAAAAGCCTAGTACGCTCTTTAGCAACATAGGCCCCGTAACTGAATTTTACAACCATGAAAATGTAGAAAAAACAAGCTTTGCCCTTTGCGGTTTTATAAACGCCTCTTATAGCAAACTGAGTAGTGAAGAACGTCAAAAGCTTGTTATAAATCAGCTAGTGAGTGTTTTTGGTAAAGGTGCCCAAGAGTATACAGCATATCATGAATGCTTATGGAGCAAAGAGCCTCAAACTCATGTAGTATCTGAGCGTCCATTATTCCCGCATCAAAACAATGGTAATCCGTTGTTTCGTGAATCTCTATGGGATAACCGTTTATTTATCTCAAGTTCAGAAAGTGCAAAAGAGTTTCCAGGATATATGGATGGTGCAATTTCATCGGCAAATGAAACTGCTACCAAAATCATAAAAAGATTAAGCTTATAATTACCTGCCTGTTCGTCTTAGATAATTATACTAGAAAATAAAGAGCAAAAAAAATGCGACTTCCCTAAGGAAGTCGCATTTTTTTTAGTCAGTCGTACTTTATTAATGTACGGCTACTTTATTTAAAGCGTCTGCAATGATTGTTTCACCTTTAATAATTTCAAATGTTGACTTATTAGCTACATCATCATTTAATGTACGCACTAAAGTTTGTGCAACGTCATTACGGCTTATCTCACCTCTTTTATTAAGTTTTTCGGCAAGCTCGATTTTATTTGTTAGTTCGTTATCTGTAAGACTTCCAGGTCTTACAATAGCATAATTTAATCCGCTATCTTTTAGATATTCATCTGCATTGTGCTTTGCTTTCAAGTAATCTTGTAAATCTTCGGCTTCAGATGGATTATCTGCTCCCATGGAGCTTAACATCACAAATTTCCTAATGTTGTTCTTCTTTGAAGCATCAACAAGACGTTTTGCACCTTCTTGATCCACTTCTACAACTTTCTTTCCTCCAGAGCCTGCTGCAAATAATACTTTATCTATGTTGGTGTTAAATACGTGTGATACATCTTCTTCAAGATCCCCCATAACCGTATCAACTCCTTGTGATTCGAAGAAGCTTTTTTGCTCTTCTTTCCTCACCATTGCAATCGGGTTGAAATATTGAGATTCTTTTAATAAGTTAACTATTTTTTTTCCTGTGGTGCCATGTGCACCGGCTACTAATATCTGTTCCATGACCTCAAGGTACGGGCTTACCGCATCTTTTGAAAAAAATGAGGCTCAGTTTAACTATGATTTAATAGTAATACGACAATATTTAAGTTATTCATTAAAGTTATTAACACTATGAGGAAACTTTTAAGAGTGCGCTTTCGCGAAAGCGTAACCCTAAAAAATCACGTCTTCACCCCTATTAACTACTGATAAAACCTACAGAAAATTCTTATCTTCGTAACACAACCCTAAAGAAGGAAAAGATGAATAATATACCAAGTGTAGATCTCGCAGATTTTTTAAGTGAAGATCCTAATCGTAAAGCAAAATTTGTTCAAGAAATAGGTTCTGCATATGAAGACATAGGATTTGTATCACTGAAGAATCACTTTCTAGATGACCAACTTGTAGACGGATTATATAAGAATGTGAAAGGCTTTTTTGCCCTTCCTGAAGATACTAAGAAAAAGTACGAAATAGAAGGTGGTGGTGGCCAGCGTGGTTACATTTCTTTTGGTAAAGAACATGCAAAAGGAAAGAAAGAAGGAGATTTAAAAGAATTTTGGCATTTTGGACAAGAAGCAGACGATGACTCAAACCTTGCCGAAGCATATCCAGAAAACATTGAAGTAGCAGAATTACCTGAGTTCAATGAAAAAGGTATGGAAGCATATCGCATGCTTGAAAAGACAGGTATTTATGTACTTAGAGCACTTGCTTTATATATAGGGCTTGATGAGTTTTATTTTGATCACTGGGCAAATAATGGAAATAGCATCTTGCGCCCTATTCATTACCCACCTATCAGTGAAGAGCCTAAAGGAGCGGTACGTGCAGGAGCACACGGAGACATTAATTTGATTACGTTATTAATGGGAGCATCTGCTGGAGGTCTTCAAGTATTACGTAAAGATGGAGAGTGGATAGACGCTATCCCTAACGAAGATGAGCTTGTGATTAATGTAGGTGACATGCTGGAGCGCCATACTAATAATAAGTTACGTTCTACCATACACCGTGTGATTAATCCACCTAAAGAAGAATGGGGAACGGCTCGTTACAGCATTCCTTTCTTTATGCACCCAAGATCAGATATGAAACTTAACTGTCTTGATGAGTGTGTAAATGAAGAGCACCCAAAAGCCTTTGAGGATATTACAGCTGGAGAGTTTTTACACCAGCGCCTTGTAGAAATAGGATTGATTAAAGAATAAGTATGGACTTAGGCGATCAATTAAAGAATCTTTTTCCGGATCACACTCCGGAAAAAGATCCTATAGAAAATCTTGACATAGAAGATACGCTCTGGATTCAAAATGACCCACTCATTTGTAAATATGAGAAACGTAAAGGCAAACCCATTACAATAATTGAAGGTTATACTGGAGAAACATCAGACTTTAAAATCCTTGCTAAAGAGATTAAGGTCTTACTAGGTGTAGGAGGAAGTTTTAAAAATGAAAGTATCATCATTCAAGGCGATTACAGAGATCGCATCATGAGCTTTTTAAAGGAAAAAGGCTTCAAAACAAAGCGTGTAGGCGGCTAGTACATCTATTATTTAAACTGTTGCCATTTTAAAATATCCCTCCGTATTATGAAGAAAACGTTACACGTTACTAATGGTGACAGTCTTAATGACCGCCTATTAACTATGAAAATAGAAGGTGATTATGCAGTATGGAGAGAAATGCTTTGTGAGGGAAAAACCATAGTAGATCTTACGAGTAGCGCTTTTAGAAAAACACGTGTTGATTTTTTTAAAAACAACTACCCTGACCAAGCGGGAGGTTATGATGAGAAATTTGGGAGTCAGCTAGCGATTATTGCAGATGCTCATCAATATGAAGAGATTGTATTGTGGTTTGAATATGATCTTTACTGCCATATTAATATGCTCGCCTGCATAAGTTTCATAAAATCTCGTGGATATAAAGGAAACGTTTATCTAGTATGCAGTGGCAGGGTATCTGGAGAAAAGGATTTATTTGCGCTCTCTCAATTATCTGAAAAACAATTACTGAGTCATTATAATGATAAAGTACTACTCAATAATCATGACCTTTTTATTGCAGATGACTTATGGAGACTTTATTGTGGTAAAGACCCTCTTGAGTTGGATCCAAAAAGAGCCAAAGATTCTAATTTTACTTATTTATCTAATTGTATAAGCGCTCATAAAGAACGTTTTCCTAGCGCAATTACAGGTCTCAATACGCTCGAGACAAATATGCTTAGACTCATAAGAAAATACGATATTAAAACACCACATCAATTATGTGGCTATATGCTCAATTATCAAGGGTACTATGGCTACGGTGATATACAAATCAAGAAAATGATAACTCGCATGTCTCCATTTTTTACGGACACAGAAGGTCGTCTCACTCTCACAGAGAAAGCAAATAACATTCTAGACAATTCATACAATGTTTTTAAAGAAATGAAGTACCCCTGCACATTAGGAGGTGCATCAAAGTATGAATATGTTTACAACAACGATAACCACCAACTTACAAAAGCTTAATACATGGCAATAGCACCATCAGAACTTATACTTAATCCAGACGGTAGTATTTACCACCTAAATTTAAGACCAGAACACCTTGCATCTACAATAATAACTGTAGGAGATCCTGACCGTGTAGATACGGTTACAAAATATTTTGACAGTGTGCGTTTTACCACGCAAAAGCGCGAATTCAAAACAAGCACCGGAACTTATAAAGGAAAAGAAATCACTGTTATTTCTACAGGGATAGGAACAGATAATATTGATATCGTACTTAATGAACTTGATGCACTGGTAAATATTAATCTTGAGACTAGAGAAATCAACGAGGTGCACACTAGCCTAGATATTGTACGTATAGGTACAAGTGGCTCTATCCAGGCAGATATTCCTGTAAACTCTTTCTTAATGAGCCGCTATGCGATAGGACTAGATGCCCTACTCCACTTTTATGATAGTAAACATGTACAGCATCCAGCAATTCAAAAAGCATTTATAGAGCACATGTCATGGGCACCAGAAAAAAGTGATCCTTATGTAGTGGCTTGCGATGAGCAACTTGCAGATAAATTTGCTTCAGATAAAATGGTCGATGGATTTACTGCTACAAATATTGGATTCTATGGGCCGCAAGGAAGAGTGTTAAGACTTAAAACAACTGACGCTACCATGAATGACAAATTGGGAACTTTTTGCTTTCGCGAAAGCGCAACTAGCAAGGAACTTAAGGTTACTAATCTAGAGATGGAAACTTCTGGAATCTATGGCCTTGCAAAATTATTAGGACACCGTGCTGTGTCTCTTAATTGTATTATTGCCAATAGAGCCAATATGACATTTAGCGAGCAACCTACAGAGCAGACCGAAGCTCTTATCCAGTATACACTTGACGCGATTACTAAAGATTAATACGCTTTAGGTCAATATCATTTACTTTAAGAGGAGCATTTATTGCTCCTCTTTTAACATAGACTTAATCCTTTCAGGGTAGTGCTTTTGTACATTTGAGTAAATACCCTGAGATGATTAAACTTACCGACGAAAATTTTAGACATAGAGATTTAAACTGGCTTAGTTTTAACGAGCGAGTACTTCAAGAAGCTGAGGATGTGGAGAATAATCCGCTGTATGAGCGTCTTAAGTTTCTAGCGATATATTCTACTAATCTAGATGAGTTTTTTAGAGTGCGCGTGTCACAATTGCGCCAACTCAAAAGAGTTAAAAAAGAAATTAGAAAGCAATTATCATTACAACCTAATAAGATTGTAAAAGAGATAAAAGCAACGGTACATGAGCAGCAGCAACGTTTTGGTCACACGTTTAGAAAAGTGATTATCCCAGAACTTGAAAAGCATCACATCCACATACTTACCTCAAAAACCTACACAGACAAGCATAAAATTCTTGCAGATGGCTGGTACACTTCTACCATAAGAGAACATCTTGATGTAAAAAAGGTTGACCTTAAGGCCAAAAATGATATTTTTCTAGAAGATCAGTCACTTTACTTTTACGTACTTTTTAAGGATAACTCAAAGGTGGGATTTGTCACAATCCCTACTCATAAGGTAGATCGTTTTGTACATCTACTTAAAGATAATGGCGAGCACTATCTTACTTTTATAGATGATATTATTCATTATAAAATGGATACTATTTTTCCTGATGAGGAAATACGTGGGATTTTTGAAGTGAAAATCTCTAGAGATGCAGAGTTATACCTAGATGATGAGCTTGACGGTATTCTTGCAGATCGTATTTATGAATCCTTAAAGAGACGCCACAAAGGGCAGCCTACAAGGTTGCTTTATGATGCATCTATGGATAAAGATGACGCAAAAAAATTGCGCAAGCTCTTACGTGTAGGTAAAGTTGATATGATGCCAGGCGGTCGCTATCACAACTTTAATGACTTTTTTGCTTTTCCGGATCCTACAGAAAATCCTGAGCTACATTTTAAAAAACAACCATTAATAAAACATAATGCGCTCGAGAAAGCTTCAGACTATTTTGAAGTATTAAAAGAACGTGATCATCTCGTACACTTTCCTTTTATGTCTTTCCATTATGTGGAACGTTTTATAGAGCAGGCCTCAGAGGATAAAGATGTAATAGAAATAAAGATATCCTTGTATCGTGTTGCAAGTGAATCTCCACTTACTTCGGCGCTTCTTAAGGCGTTAGATAATGGTAAAAAGGTGTTCATCTTTATAGAAGCAAAAGCTCGCTTTGACGAAGAGAATAACATCACATGGGGCCGCACTTTTGAAGAAAAAGGAGCCACCGTTATTTATAGCTACCCGCGTATCAAAGTACATTCAAAAATATTACTTGTAAAGCGCAGAGAGGAAGGAAAAAATAGAAGATACATCTACATAGGAACGGGCAACTTTAATGCAAAAACCTCAAAAATCTATGCAGATCATGGTTTCTTTTCAGCAGATAAGAAACTGGGCAAAGAATTAAACCGTGTGTTTAAAGTTCTAGAAGGAGACCTCATTGTACCTCGTAACAAGCATTTATTGGTCTCCCCTTTTACCACGCGACGCACTTTTGAAAAGCTCATCAATGACGAGATTGATTTTGCTCAATCTGGAAAACACGCAGAGATCAAGATAAAAATGAATAGCCTTGAGGATAAGGATATGATTAAATTACTCTACAAAGCGAGTCAAGCCGGAGTAAAAATCACAATGCTTGTGCGCGGCTTTACCGCTCTTATCCCTGGAGTAAAAGGGCTGAGCGAGAATATCCATATGACTTCAATTTTAGATAGATATCTCGAGCATGGTCGTATATATTGGTTTAACCATGATGGCGATGAGCAACTATTTATGGGAAGTGCAGACTGGATGACAAGAAATCTAGATAGACGTATTGAGGTACTTGTTCCTATTATAGATCCAGATTGTCGCAAGGAGTTAAAAGAGATTTTTGACATTCAGCTCTCAGATAATGTCAAGGCTCGTATTCAAAATAAAGAAGAGAATAACGCTTTCGCGAAAGCAGAAAAAGAAACACCAAAAATTAGATCACAATATGCTATTTTTGACTATCTAAAAGCGAAGCACAATTAAGCATATGACTACAGTACGAATAGGTGGAGTACCAGAACATTTTAACCTTCCATGGCATCTAGCAATAGAGGATGAAATGTTTGTTGAGCAAGGAGTACATGTACAGTGGATAGATTTTCCAGAAGGTACAGGCGCTATGAATAAAGCTTTACGTGATAACGAGATTGATCTTGCAGTTATTTTAACTGGTGGAATCATTAAAGATATCGCAAATGGTAACCCGTCAAAAATTTTACAAATATTTGTTTCTTCTCCACTGCAATGGGGTGTTCACGTTGCTGGCAGCAGTACATTACAATCTATAGAAGAACTTGAGGACAAAGTATGTGCAATAAGCCGTTATGGCTCTGGATCGCATGTGATGGCTCATGTTCAAGCGGAACAAAGAGGGTGGAATACGGATGAACTCAAATTTAAAGTAATAAACACCTTAGATGGCGCTATTACAGCACTTACAGAAGGTACTGCAGATTATTTTATGTGGGAACACTTTACTACAAAACCTATTGTAGATAAAGGAGTCTTCAAGAGATTAGGTGATTTTCCTACACCTTGGAGTTGCTTTGTAATTGCGGGTAGAGAAGATTTTATTTCTGAACATAGCGAGGCTATTAATGTCGTACTAGAAACCATTAATACTGTTTCTGCAGATTTTAAAAACATCCCTTCTATAGACCGCACGCTGGCTAATAGATATGAGCAACAGCTAGAAGATATTCAGAAATGGCTCACGATGACCACTTGGTCTCAAGAGAAAATTACAAACAAAGAAATTGAGCGCATACAATCACGACTAGCAGATTTAAAAATGATTGATAACAAGCTCGAAGCGACTCTCTTTAAAGCAGCGCTATAATATTTACTACATACTAACGCAACCTTTCCCATAGATATGCATCTATAGGGTACAAACTACATATTTTTTCTAATGACCATTTTTTTTAGTGTGATAGCAATCCTTATTGCTATCAATTTCCTGCTATTGCAATTTTCATGTAATGAAGTTACAGATCCTGAAGCAGAGGAAGAAGAAGAATAAAAATTCAACCTTTAAAACAAAACGACGCCGAAAGCAATTTATAACTTTCGGCGTCGTTTTTTTATGTCTTAATCTACCATTTTATAGGAGCTTGTCCTTTACTCAGTAAGGTATCATTAACTGCACTAAAATGCTTGTTCCCAAACCAATATCCGCGATTTGCGCTTAGTGGTGAAGGATGCCCAGATAACAGTATAAAATGTTTTGAAGCATCTATTTTCTTTCCTTTCTTCTTTGCAAAACCTCCCCAAAGCAGGAATATGATGTTTTCACGTTTTCGCGAAAGCGTATCTATCACCACATCTGTAAACTGCTCCCAGCCTTGTTTTTGATGTGACCCAGCCTCACCTGCTCGTACCGTAAGCGTTGCATTAAGAAGTAAAACGCCTTGTGCTGCCCATCTATCAAGATTGCCAGATACAGGTGTTTCAATTCCTACGTCTGTCTCTATTTCTTTAAAAATGTTTTTAAGTGACGGTGGATGAGCAATTCCATCTTGTACAGAAAAACATAATCCGTTAGCCTGCCCTGCTCCATGATACGGATCTTGACCTATAATGACCACCTTAACCTTATCAAAGGGACAATGATCAAAAGCCGAAAAGATCTCTTCACCGGGTGGATAACATGTATGTGTATGGTACTCCTGTGTTACAAAATCTGTAAGAGATTTAAAATATGGCTTATCAAATTCTTCCTTAAGTTCTTGCTTCCAGCTTGCTTCTATTTTTACGTGCATTATCCGTATTTTTGTTAAGGAGTTTGTTCTTATTATTAGACAACCCAAAGCTATAGAAAAAGAAAATAATTACAAGAGTCGTTTGTGGCTCTATTACGCTTTCGCGAAAGCGAGATCCCTATGATAAAGATCACTAATAAAACATTACAAGATTTAGAGTTTGATACTGTATGTGAGCAAGTCTCAGAGCGCTGTACTACAGACAAAGGTAAGGCAAAGGCACTAGCCATAGAGCCATACCCTACACCTAAGCAGGCAATTTTTGGACTTCATCAAACTAATGAATATCTATCTTCTCGCACTGCAGATGCTGCGATTCCTAATCATGGTTTTGACAGCCTTGATCATGAAATAAAGTATCTTGCTATTGAAGATAGTACCTTAGAAAAAGGAAGTTTTAAAAAACTTTCTAGTATTTCTGAGACTGTAAATATTCACCTCAAATTCTTTAAGAAATTTGAAGAGCTTTACCCTACTTTATATAATACGGTAAGAGAGACAGAATATACTACAGATATTATTGATACCATCACGCGCATTATTGATAAATACGGTGAGGTACGTGATGATGCAACGCCTACGCTGGGTACATTACGTAGAGCTATAAATCAAACCAAAGGACGCATCAATTCTAGTTTTGCTAGCGCTTTAGGTCAATATGCCGGTTATGGATACCTAGATGATATACGAGAAACTATAGTAGATAATGTCCGCGTGCTTGCTGTTACTGCAATGCACAGACGTAAAGTCAAAGGTTCTATTATGGGAAGCTCAAAGACTGGAAGTATTACCTACATCCAGCCAGAAGCGACATTGCAGGCACAAAGAGAACTTAATAACTTAGTTTTTGAAGAAGATGAAGAGGTAAAACGCATACTCAAAGAGCTTACAAATAGAATGCGTCCTTATATTCCGCTTTTTGAAGAATATCAAGAGTTGCTCAGTGATATTGATCTGATTGCAGCTAAAATGAAGTACGCCGAAAAGATGAATGGCTTACTGCCTAAAATCACTACAGATCGAGAGCTCACTATAAAAGAAGCCTATCATCCATTATTGCTTTTAAGTAATAATGCGAAAAAAGAAAAAACCTACCCACAAGATATTCATCTAGATCAAGGAAGCCGAATTATTGTGATTTCTGGACCTAACGCAGGTGGAAAGAGTATTACACTTAAAACCGTAGGATTACTTCAATTAATGTTACAAAGTGGGATGCTCATACCTGTACACGAGTATTCACGCATGTGCTTATTTGATAAAATCCTCACAGATATAGGTGATAATCAGAGTATAGAAAATCATTTGAGCACCTATAGTTATCGCCTTAAGAATATGAATTACTTCTTAAAGAAGTGCGATAAAAACACGCTTATCCTCATTGACGAATTTGGTACAGGATCAGACCCAGAGCTGGGTGGAGCACTGGCAGAGACGTTTCTAGAAGTTTTTCACGAGCGCGAGGCCTTTGGAATTATTACCACACACTACGCAAACCTCAAGATGATGGCAAATGAAACGCCAGAGATTGTAAATGCAAATATGCTTTTTGATGCACGCACGCTTGAGCCGCTTTTTAAACTACATATGGGAGAAGCTGGTAGCTCCTTTACTTTTGAGGTAGCACAAAAAAATGGCATCCCCTACTCGCTTATCAATCGCTCTAAGAAGAAGGTAGAGCGTGGCAAAATTCGTTTTGACAAGAGTATAGCAAACCTACAAAAGGAGCGCAGCAAACTCTCAAAAACTACGAGTTCGCTTAAAGCGAAAGAACTACAAGCGGCAAAAGAAAAAGAACAGCTTGCCGAAATAAATGAGAAAGTACAAAGTAAGCTAGAGGCTTATCAGGAACTGTATGATAGCAACCAGCGCTTGATTTATCTAGGTACAAAACTAGATGGAATCAGTAAAAAATTCTATCACGATAAGAAAAAACGCGACCTCATGGACGAGTTTATGAAAATCGTACAAATAGAAAATAGCAAACGTAAAAAACAAAGTGCTAAACAAGCAAAAGCCGAAAAAGCAAAAGAACAAGCCACTAAAAAGGAGGCCGAAAAACACGTACAAGTAATACGCGAGAAAAAGAAAGAGGCTAAGAAAAAAGAACCAGAAGCTGTAAAACCAAAGGTGACTTTAAAAGAAGGAGATCGCGTGCGCATGTTTGATGGGAAGGCTGTTGGTGTTATTGATAATATAGAAAAAGGTAAAGCCACTGTAGATTACGGAATGTTTACTACAAAAGTTTCTGTGGAGCAGCTAGAGCTTGTACAACGCAAGAAGAAGAATGCAAAGTAAGGAGATTTCAATATGAAATACGCTCTAAAATTTACACTGATATTTATAACAATTATATCCTGCACAAAAAAGAGTGTTGATGATAATTATATTTTTTTTGAAGACAAACTAGAGCTAGAAAACTTAAGCCTTCAGGAATTTGATCTTTGGTATCCTTCTCATTCAGATAAGCAAAAGGCCAAACTTATTATAGATAAGTCTATTACAGCCTATAAAATTAATCCAGAAGTACCAACACAGTACAAAATGAAAAGTAAATACTATTATCAACTAGTTCCTTATGTTTTAACGAACGGTGATAAAGTTTTTTATGTAAACGCTTTGTGTGAGAGCTTTGTAAACAATCCCGTTCCAAATTTTGAGGACCCTCAGCCAGAACAAGTTTCTTTACAAAACGGTATTTTAAAAGTTGACGATGGTGGTATTTGTTTTTGGAATATGACTATAAATATTGATAAAATGAGTTATTCAAATTTTAAATCAAATGCTTTTTAAATTTAATCAACCGCTCTAAAAACGTTATAGTGCATTCAAAATTATGACTAAAAAAATCATCCTTTTTGACGGAGTTTGCAACTTGTGCAACGGCGCCATCACATTTATCATAAAGCGTGATAAAGATGATGTGTTTAGATATGCACCTTTGCAAAGCGATGTTGGCAAAAATCTTGCCGCAAAACACAAAATAGATTTAGATAAAGTAGATTCTATCATACTCGTTACAGATCAAAGTGCCGTCGCAAAGTCTACGGCAGCACTCCGTATCGCAAAGCATCTTTCTGGTGGATGGCCTTTATTGGCTGTGTTTTTATTTCTTCCGAGGTTCTTGCGCAATGCTGTGTATGATTTTATTGCCCGTAATCGTTATAAATGGTTTGGTAAGAAAGATGCTTGTATGATTCCTACTCCGGAGCTTAAGAGTAAGTTTCTGGATTATGAACAGCCACAATAGCTCGTTCACTCATTGAGATGAACCACTCACTCAATAGCTATTTTATTTCCATTGGTGTACTTATAGATTTGACCAACTATAAAAATCACACCAATGAAAAGAACTACATTATTACTCGCCTTATGTTTGATGAGTTACGCTTTCGCGAAAGCGTCTTCTACCCCACCACAAACTAAAAGTACTAACTTATCAAAAGTAACTGTCTACTTAAGTGGCGCTCAAATAGAGCGTACTGCTGAAGTTATGGTAACAGAGGGAACAAATAGCTTTCTATTTGATAATCTCTCGAACGATATTGATGAAAGTAGCATCCAGATATCTGGCTTAAAAAACGCCTCGATACTCTCTATTAATTTCGGAATTAACTATCTCACAGAACAACTTAATACGAAGAAAGTAGACAGTCTGCGCAGTTTAAAAACAAAACTTGAGACAGATATCCTTAAGCTCAATAGCCTCAAGAGTGGTTTACATAAAGAGGAGGAAGTAATTACAGCCAACCAACGACTAGGTAGCAACACCACAGAAATAGATCTAGCTAAAATCAAGGAACTATCTACCTACTACAGGAAACGAGTAACCGAAATTAAAAATGGCATTCTCGATGCCGAAATTGAAAAAACAAATTTACAGAGACGTGTGAATGATCTCACGAAGCAATTTAATGAGTTTAATGTCACAGAAGAAAAAAGCAAAGGTCAGATTACCTTAAAACTTAACGGTGAGCAGCGAGAGACTTTAAAACTTAAAATCACCTATAATGTAAGCGAAGCAGGCTGGTATCCAGAATATGACTTAAAAGCAATAGCAACAGATGCTCCCTTACAATTATCATACAAAGCCCATTTATATCAAAAAACAGGAATAGACTGGGATGATGTGAATCTTGTATTATCAACAGGAGATCCTAACACTAATAATCTTAAGCCAACTATTGACACAAAATACTTACGTTTTGTAAATCGAAATTATCGTAATAATAGTACAACGACTCGCGCATACAACTATAAATACAACCCTACTATTAAAACCATCACAGGAATAGTTACTGAAGATAATGGACCGTTACCAGGTGCAACTGTAGTAGTAAAGGGAACAACAAACGGGACGCAAACTGACTTTGATGGAAAATACACACTTCAAGTAAATGATGGAGAAACGCTAGCGTTTTCTTTTGTAGGCTTTAAAACTAAGGAAATTCCTATTCACGCTAGTATTATTAATGCAAACTTAGAAATAGATAACGCGCTGGACGAAGTCGTAATTACTGCTTATGCTACATCCAGATCTCAAAAAAGTCTATCATATGCAGTTACCACTGTAGAATCTGAAGAAATTAGTAGGACTTTACAAGGAAAAGCTGCAGGGGTGCAAATACGCGGGGCAAGTAGTATCACAACGGCTACAGGAGATACCAAAACAGAAGGAATTACAACCACTACTTTTGAAATCAATAAGAAATACTCAATTGACTCCGACGGAGATGTGACAGTTATAGAAATTGACAAGTTTGAGGTGCCAGCAACCTATGAATATTTTGTCGCTCCTGCTATTAATGAAAATGTATTTCTTACAGCTTCTATAAAAGACTGGGTGCGTTATAGTTTACTTCCTGGAGAAGCAAATATTTATTTTGAAGGGAGCTTCTCTGGTAAAACGTATATCAATCCGCTAGAGACTACAGAGGAGTTATCTGTATCACTTGGTGTAGATCCTAATATTATTGTAAAGCGCAAACAGTTAGATAATTTTAAGTCAACTTCTTTTATTGGTTCGCAACGTATTGTTGACATGGCTTACGCTACAACAGTGAAGAATAATAAAAGTACAGGTATCAACCTAAAGATGGTAGATCGTATTCCTGTATCACAAAACAAAGAAATCAAAGTTGATGATATTGAAACCGCCGATGCAGATTATGATAAGGACACAGGTTTGCTAGAATGGACTATAAAACTTGCGCCATCAGATAGTTCTAAAAAGGAATTCAGTTACGAGTTAAAATATCCTAAACATAAGAGAGTAAATCTTTAAAACTTGCAAGAAGTTCTTTGCACTTTACACAACAAATTGCAGATGTATGATTTATTTCACATTT
The DNA here is from genome assembly GCF_042466145.1 of Dokdonia sp. R78006. Classification (NCBI taxonomy): domain Bacteria; kingdom Pseudomonadati; phylum Bacteroidota; class Flavobacteriia; order Flavobacteriales; family Flavobacteriaceae; genus Dokdonia; species Dokdonia sp. R78006. The sequence goes on from NZ_JAXHBU010000001.1 coordinate 3,046,234, forward strand.
TCGCGAAAGCGTGAACACCTATAAATACAGGACATAACAGTATTTTTTCATTTTTGGCACGCTGATTGCAAACTACCTAACAAGCGCATACCGAAAGACGGTAACGTACAAACCCTAATACTTTTAATATGAAAAAGCTATTACTCGCAGTATTGTTCCTAGGAGGAATGACTGCACAAGCAAACACAGTGACAGATCTCGATCTATCTATAGAAAAAGGGAAACGTTACAATCAGCCACAGTCTATCACATTTACAGAACGTGGTGTTGAATTTGAAGTTTTTATAAATGGGCAGTTTGATTTTGCTCGTACTGGAGAACGTTTTCAGATTCGCAATCAAGGTCGCAGAGGATATGCTCAAAGTACACCAGGTACAACTTACGGAGTGAGTTTTCCATACAGAGGTAACAGCTTTGTAAAATATGATCGTCGTGGAGACATCTATCAAATAGGCCGTAATGTGATAAACTATAACCGAAAAGGAAAAGTAAATCAAATAGGTACTGTTGCACTTCGTTATGAAAATGGTAAACTAGCTCGTGTAGGTGACATGCATGTAATCTACAACAGAAGCGGCCGTATTGTAAAGCTTTCAAGATTTGCACGCGGAAACAACGCACCTTATAAAGCAAATAAAATAAAAGTGAATACTAAAAATAATAAGCGTATTAGAGGTTAGGAATAATCCCGACGATGACTAAACGATAACTTTGGTTGGTTTTTTAAAGCCTCGGTCTGTTTCATTACAGGCTGGGGTTTTTCTATGGAATAAATTATCCTCTTTTTTTAACGATGTTGAGTACTTTATCCATGGCAACATTGATCTCCATAGATAGCTTGAACACGTAAGAAATCAATAGATATCCTATAGTGATAAGCGAGCATTTTAAGGCAATTGCTACTATTGGGCTTATATTAAAATCCCAAAAATAACATAGACAAAACACACCTATAATCAGCCCAAATGTCTTAAGCGAATTCTTTGAAAATGGCTGCATCTTGAATTTAGATTTTACTACAAGAAGCTTAGCAACAGAATATCCTACTGTAGCAATAAGCGTAGCAACTCCTGCTCCATTAATCCCTAATGCTGGAATCAAAATCATATTCAATACAATTGCAACAAGCACGGCAACCACACCTATTACTAGCACGATGCGATAATAATCGCTATTAAAAATGATTGCATTGTTGATACCAAGGCAGTTATCTAATAGTTTTGAAGCGCTTATAAATAGTACCACATACAAGCCCGTTGCATACTCTGGACCTACAAGTAAGTACAAGCTTTTAATGTTACATACGATGAGTAAAAAGAGCAAACCAGAAATCACCAGCAAGCTAAGGCTACTCTTCTTGTAAAGCACACGCATCTTACTCCACTGCTTTTTATTAAGCATCTCTGCCACCATAGGATACGTAATCTGGTGCATCGCTCTAGAAGGCACTCCAATAACCGTAGCGATATAAATAGCAACGGCATAGTAAGCCACATTCTCTATCGCCACATATTTCCCTATCATAAACTTATCGATATCTATAAGTAAGGTCGCCACAGATCCTGCGATGATAATAAGTGTTGAATATTTAACAATTGCAGAGCGCTGTACATCCAGTTTTGAAGTGGTATTTGCACGCTTTCGCGAAAACGTGATTACCGGCCTACGCTGCTTGAAGGCATACACCATCATGATTATCATTCTCACTATATAAATAGCGACAATAAGAATTATAAAAGTGTCCACACTAATAACAGATAATGCTAGTAAAATGAGCAGCAGTGTAACTCCCAAACGATGAAAAACTTCCTTAAGAAAATTACCAAATGTACTTTTGAGCTGCACTTTTGACCAAGAGAAGAAAATCTCAAAATACGCCGAAGACAAGGCTATTATGAAAATATACCAAACATACCCAGAAACAATTTCATTTTTTGACGAAAGGAAATCTGCTATTTGTTGATGTAAGAAATAGGTGATTCCCGTAAGAGGTATAATTAAGAATAATGGCAATAACAGCATCCAACTCAAAAAACGATCTTGATCTTCTCCTTCAAAAGAAGAATAAAACTTTACCATCGTATTTTGAACACCAAAAGCTAGAAACGGCACTAAAATAAAAGCTGTAGAAAGAATAAAACTTACTAAGCCATAATACGTATCGCTCATAAAATTCACGTACAGAAACAACGTATTTACAGCTCCTAGTCCAAAGCCTAAGTAAGTCGTTATAAGATTCTGAAAAGATTGTTTTAATACAATTCCCACGTTATGACATTATAGTTGCGCTATTAAATTACTCAGTTGTGCTGTGAGTTCTCTCCTATGATATTTGGCTACTTCGTTTTCATCACTAGCATACTTGTAGTCACCAGTAAATAACTCTTTAATTACTGATTTCAACTTTTTCTCTTGACTGTAATCTACAAAACTGCCTGTTGCTGTTTTTTCTATAATAGCTCCTATATCCGCTCCCTTTGGACCTATAGCGACTATAGGTCGCTGTGCGCTTAGGTATTCAAAGAGTTTTCCAGCAATGATGCCTTTTGTCTTTTCGGCATTGATTTCTATGAGGAGTAAGGCGTTTGCTTGTTCTTGTAAACGCTGTGCTTCTTGGTGGCTTACATAACCTACAAGGTTTAATTGTGACTCTAGACCAGCTGCCGTTATTGCGTCAATGATTTCTTGACTTACTTTCCCTACAAGTTGTATTTCTAGCGCTTCAGAAAAGGCTGGTAACTCATCACTTAATTCTCTCAATACCTTCCACAACAACTCCGGATTGCGGTCTGATAGTAAAGAACCTATGTGAGATAATACAAACCGCTCCGTAGGTTGATGCGGAGTAATTACTCTATCGTCAAACCCATTTGTGATAACGGTAATAGGTCTTTCGGTAATCGCTTGAAATTCTCTTTTTGTTCCTGGGCTGGTTACAATGATATGATCTGCAGTGGTGAGTACTTGCTTTTCTAACTGCTTGTGACGCGCTTTTGTTTTGGCGGTCATTCGGAGTTTATCGTGATACCCAATAGTCGTCCACGGATCTCTAAAATCGGCTAACCAATTAAGGTTGGGTTTCCATTTTTTAAGTTGGTTGCCTATGAGATGTAGACTGTGCGGTGGTCCTGTAGTGATGATTTTTTCAATATCGTATTCTTCGATATACCTTTTCAAAAATGTCACAGAAGGCGCTACCCACCATACTCTAGCATCTGGCACAAAGAAGTTTCCACGCACGTAGAGCATCGCTTTTTGTAACAAGCTCTGCTTTCCTTCCTTAGGTAAAATGCCCGATGAGATGGTTTTAGTTTGCTTTCGCGAAAGCGTACTCGACCACCCATACGGCTCTTTAATAGGTTGTTTAATCACAGTCACCTTATCTGAAACCTCAGCAACCAAAGAATCATCTACGATAGGATAACTAGGATTTTCTGGAACATAAACTATAGGATCTATGCCAAATTCTGGTAGGTACTTTGTAAACTTGAGCCATCGTTGCACACCAGGACCACCAGCGGGTGGCCAATAATATGCGATGATAAGTACCTTGTTATTCATTAAGCATGTGCTTCTGTATCACGATTTTTTATCGTGTATAATATTCCTCCCGCAACTAGTAAGAAAAGTAATAAACTACTGCCTAGCATAATCATCCCTCCGGTTTTTACCACTTGTGGCTCAAAAGTCATAGTTATTTCATGAGCACCTGCAGGTACTTTAATACCTCTCAAGGCATAGTTTACTGGTAAAATGGTAGTTTCTACACCATCTACGGTGGCAATCCATCCATTTTTGTAATAGTTCTCTGCAAAGACCATAAAGCCGTCGCTACCATTTTCTACTTGGTACACGAGTTTATTAGGCTGCACCTCTTTAGTTTTTACCACAGCCGTGGTATCACGTTGCGGCTGGAAGTTTCCAAGTTCCTCGCGGTATTCCTCTCGGATGAGTACTGTATTTTTTGTGTCTACTTTAGTAAGACCATCAAACTCTGCATTATAATCTGGCACGTACTGTATCTCATTTACAAACCAAGCTGGACCGTTTGCTTCTGGATTTTTGCTAATACTCATTCCCTGCTCACTATCTTGAAGAATGTATTTTACATTATACATGTTGAGCACCTCCGTATTCCCTTGAGCAATCTGCTGATTGTATAAGTCGTCAATAGTACGCGGTTGTACGGCAGAATATCCGTTAAGCGAATTGAAATAGTACGAAGTATGGCTATTATTAAATCCTCGAGCAAGATCAATCACGCGGAAGTAGCTATCATCCTTTCTGATTTCTTCATCTATGGGAGTAATCTGAAAGTTTTGATCATACTGTCGCTGGGTGATAAAGTTTTCTTCATTTACAGAACGTCTATCTACACCTACAAGGTCAAAAACTATGAGCGCACCAATGGTGATTATTGCAATGTTTTCTGAAATTTTTTTCTTGAGCGTTAACCACAAAGCGGTTCCTATAAAAAGAACAAAGAGTAAAGACCTCAACACATCACTTTTTAATACAGCAAGGCGATCTTCTTTTATGGCATTTAATATTTCTGGTTGCTCGATGGCCATCTGTCCTTCGGCGGCAGAGCGTAGGTTAAATAAGCTTCCGCTAAAAAGGTAGAGTATCACAAAAAGACCTGCTAGCGAACCTATAGCAATGAGTAACTTCTTTTGCTTTTCGGCTTGATCTACTCGGTCGTTTAAAAATCTGTGTAAACCTACCATTGCAGCGATAGGTAACAGTAATTCTAAAATCACTTGTATACTCGTAACCGCTCTAAATTTATTGTATAACGGCACGTAGTCAATAAAGAAACGTGTAATTCCTTCTGCGTTCTTTCCCCAACTCAGTACTAAGGAAACAATCATACCTGCTAGTAACCACCAGCGCAATCTTCCATTTACTAGAAACAGTCCTAATAATGCAAGTGCAAAAACTGTTACTCCAAGGTATGGAGGAGCTTCTACAAAGGGCTGTTCTCCCCAGTATAATCTCGTTCCTTGAGCATAATAGCTTACTTCGTTAGGAGGCACTCCTAGTGTGCTTAACTTTTTCGCGAAAGCGGAATCACGACCTAAATCGGCTGCAGTGCCAGTTCCCATAAAATCTGATGCAATGAGATTGAGAGACTCTAGCTTTCCATAACTCCACTGTGTGATATATTCAAAGCCTAGACCGTCTTCTACGGCGTCTTTGGCTAGGTCATCTTTTAATAATTGCTCGCCACGTATACTTGTCTCTGCATACTCTGCAGTAGCAAGTAAGGTGGTTGCGTTTGTAGCGAGACCTAATAGTACGGCAATTACTAATATTCCCGAAGCTTTAAAGAAATGTGGAAGTTGTTTTTTCTTGATAGCATCTATGAGGTATGCAATCCCTAAAATCACACAAAGCAACCCTAGATAATAGGTCATCTGGTAGTGATTTGCTTGTATTTCTAGCCCCATTGCAACGGCAGTGAGTAAAAATCCCCAGAGATATCTTTTTTGATACGTAAGTATAATACCAGCAAGAACTAGCGGAAAATAGCCTATGGCGTGCACCTTTGAGTTATGCCCTACGCCTATAATGATGATGAGATAAGTAGACAGGCCAAAGGCAAGCGCACCTACTACGGCAAGCTTCCAAGGGACGCGCATCACAAGCATTAAAACATAGAAGGATATAAAATATAGAAAAAGATAATCTGCTGGGCGTGGTAAAAAGCGAATCACACGGTCCAACTTATCCATCATATCATACTCAAACCTCGCTCCCATCTGGTATGTAGGCATTCCTCCAAAGGCACTATTAGTCCAGTAGGTCTCCTCACCCATCTCTGCTCTAAAATCACGATGTTGCTTTGCCATCCCTTCATAGAGCTTGATATCATTTTGATAAATACGCTTTCCAGACAACACCGGATTGAAGTAAACCAGCGCCACGACTATAAAGCCAAGGACAACTAGAATATGCGGAAGGAGTTTTTTAAAATCGATGTTCATAGGTGTTATGTCAATAGTCGTTAGTCACCGAGCTTCCCCGTCCCTGGAGGGTGGCTCGGTTTATTCATTATAAATTTTTCTCCCTTTAGGGCTGGGGAAATAAAAAATCTCACCGAGCTTCCCCGTCCCTAAAGGGTGGCTCTGTTTATTCATTATAATTTTTACTCCCTTTAGGGCTGGGGAAAATAAAAATTTATCACCGAGCTTCCCCGTCCCTGAAGGGTGGCTCGGTTTATTAATTATAATTTTTCTCCCTTTAGGGCTGGGGAAATAAAAAATTCTCAACGAGCTTTCCCCATCCCTGAAGGGTGGCTCGGTGTATACGTTATAAAATTTTTACTCCAATTAGGGTTGGGGAATAAAGAATTCATCCGAGCTTTCCCCTACCCTGAAGGGTGGCTCGGTTTATTCATTATAATTTTTACTCCCTTTAGGATTGGAGGAAACAAAATTTTATTTCAAAGCTTCTACTAACCCATCAATCCCGACTGTCTCTTGCGAGCCTTCTGCCATATTTTTGAGTGTGTATTGTTTTGCATCCATCTCTTCTTTTCCTGCAAGTACCAAGAACGGAATATTACGACGATTTGCATACGTCATTTGCTTTTTCATTTGCTTATTGCTAGTCACAGCATCTGGATATAACTCGGCTGAGATTCCTGATTGGCGTAGCTTGCTTATCGCTTGCATTGCATAACCAGCTTCTTGATCTCCAAAGTTTACAAAAAACACTTTAACACCTTCTGTCGCCTCTTCTGGAAATAAGCCTAGCTCCTCAATCACAAGGTAAATACGGTCTAGACCAAAAGAGATCCCTACACCACTCATATCTTTAAGTCCAAAAATACCTGTAAGATCTGCATAGCGACCACCGCCACCTATACTTCCCATCTTTACACCTTCTGGAGCACTTACTTCAAAAATAGCTCCTGTGTAATAGTTAAGTCCGCGGGCTAGGGTTACGTCTAGTTGTAGTGTTGCTGTTTGTAAACCTAAGTTCTCAATGGCATCATTGATAAATAGCAGTTCGTTAATTCCCTCCATTCCCATCTCAGAATCTGCAAGCAAGGTTTTAAGTGTTGCTAGCTGATCACCAAAAGAACCAGAAAGTGTAAACAACGGTGCTACCTTATCTATCGCCTCTTGAGTAATGCCTTTGGCAAGCATTTCTTTAGTAACGCCCTCTTCTCCTATTTTGTCAAGCTTATCTAGCGCTACGGTAAAATCTATGAGTTTATCACTCGCGCCTATCACCTCTGCAATACCAGAAAGCACCTTGCGGTTATTCATCTTGATAGTTACTCCTTCTAGCTTTAATGCGCTAAAAACAGCATCGTATAACTGTACAAACTCCACTTCTTGCCATAGAGAATCACTTCCTACCACATCTGCATCACACTGATAGAACTCACGGAAACGTCCTTTTTGCGGGCGATCTGCTCTCCATACGGGTTGCATCTGGAAACGCTTAAATGGAAATACAATATCATTCTGATGTTGTACTACGTATCTCGCAAAAGGCACGGTAAGATCGTAACGAAGTGCTTTTTCTGAGATTTGTGGTGTGAGTGCTGTTGAGTCCGCTTTTACGAAAGCGTCATCCTTCACCTTACGTAAATAGTCACCACTATTAAGAATCTTAAATATCAAGCGGTCACCTTCTTCTCCATACTTACCCATCAACGTGCTGCTGTTTTCAAAACTAGGCGTCTCGATAGGTTGAAAACCAAAACGCTGAAACTGCGTGCGTATGGTGTTCATAATATAGCTGCGCTTTGCAACTTCTTCTGGTGAAAAATCTCTGGTTCCTTTAGGTATAGAAGGTTTTGTACTCATATTATATGTTAGACGTTAATCCTTTACGTTTTTATTTTGGTAATCTGGTAATTGATTCTTTTAGAGTATCACCTTACATTTTAATTATGCTAGAGGCTATTACTCTTGCTTACATCTCCCTGACTCTCTCTTCATAGAGAAATACTGTTGCAAAGAATGATCTGCTTACGCTTTCGCGAAAATGTGATTTAAAAGCCCCAAATGCTGTTTACATTAATCATTGCTGAGAAGATGTTTACAGTCAAATCCCTGCAAATCCACTACTAACTGTACCAAACGGCATTGCACAAATATCTTAAAAAATGAGGGGTTGCGAGCAAGATTTTAAAACTTTGACAAGACTTCTTAGTTCATACTCGTTAACGACAGTTATTCGCTACGCAAAAACAATGCTCTCTAGCCCTGATTGTAGTGTAAATCCCGCAAGCAATGGCTTAGCCATGCTGAGGAATTGCAACGGAAAGCGGGAAGAAACCCTCGCAAATATGCACTACCGCTTATGCTCCTCATAGCTAAAACTGAAAAGAATCGAGAAATAATGGTAACGTTTTGACCACTTGATAGTCTTATTGTAAATTGTTCCAACCAATTCTGATCTAAAAATATGTTTTCACTCTTCCGCGAGAATCTTCGTATTGCCTTTGATAGTATCAAAAGTCAGCTCCTTAGAACTGTCTTAACCGTTTTTATTATTGCGATAGGTATTACGGCTTTAGTAGGTATACTTAGCCTTGTAAAGGCGCTTGAGAATACGATAAGCTCAGATTTTGCAAGTATGGGAAGTAATACGTTTAATGTGCAACGTTATGAGTTTACCTCTAGACGCTCTGATGAGAAGCAAGTAATTAACCCGATTATAGGCTATCGTCAAGTAAAAGAATTTACGGAACAATATAACTACCCTACTGCGCTTACAGCTATCTCTTTTCAAGGAACACGTAGTGCTGAAGTGAAGTACGAAAGTGACAAAACAGATCCAGAAGCAAGTGTGGTGGGTGTAAATGAGAACTTCTTAAACAACTCCGGACTCAAGCTAGAAAAAGGAAGAAACTTTACTTCTTTCGATATCGATAATAATACACGAGTGTGTATACTAGGAAGTGATTTTTATAAGAATATCTTTAAAGATGACAACCCCATAGGCAAAACGATAAGTGTGCGTGGTACTAAGTTTAACGTTATCGGGATGCTTGAGGAAAAGGGTGCCACCTTTGGTAACAATCAAGATTTACGCGTGCTTATCCCTATACAAGTGGCGAGAACGATGTATACTCAAGCAAACATTAATTATAATGTGAGCGTGATGGTAGAAGATGCCGAGTATATAGATAGTGCCGAGGAAGAAGCTATTCTCACCTTTAGAAACATACGCGGACTCTCACCTATAGAAGAGAATAACTTTGGGATAGGACGCAGTGATGACCTGATTAATCAGATTAGTGAGATTACTGGTGTACTAGGTGTTGCCGCCTGGGTAATTAGTATTATCACCATTTTTGGCTCATGTATCGCCCTTATGAATATTATGCTCGTTTCTGTAACAGAGCGTACACGGGAGATAGGTGTGAGAAAAGCTCTGGGCGCCAAAAAATCTGTAATTGCTGCTCAATTTCTTTATGAAGCAATTATCGTTGGACAGTTAGGCGGACTTCTAGGAATCATACTTGGTATAAGTATAGGAGCACTAATAGCCTCTGTCGCTGGGTTTGTATTTACAACTCCTTGGGGAGCAATCATTGCGGCCACAATTATCACTTTTGTCATAGCTATTCTATCTGGATTGTTTCCTGCTATAAAAGCAGCTAAGCTTGATCCTGTAGAGTCATTGCGTTATGAGTAATAGGTAGTAATTATATAGATAATTTTATTCTTACAATCTGCAATTATTTATCAAAAGGCTATATTCGTATGACCTAACGATTCATGTATGCAACCCATTCATATTTTACTTCTCATTGGAGGATACTTCGGTATCTTAATGCTTATAAGTTACCTTACAAGTAGAGGAGATTCTAACACAGACTTTTTTAAAGCTGGAAAGCAATCCCCTTGGTATCTTGTAGCTTTCGGGATGATAGGTGCTTCGTTATCTGGAGTTACCTTTATTTCTGTACCTGGATGGATTGAGGCATCAAGCTTTAGTTACTTTCAAGTCGTACTTGGTTACACTGTGGGTTATGCAGTCATAAGTCTTGTACTCCTACCTCTCTACTATAAGCTCAACCTTACCTCTATTTATACTTATCTTGAAGGAAGATTTGGTACATACTCTTATAAAACGGGAGCCTCCTTCTTTTTATTAAGTAGAATTATAGGCGCAAGTTTTAGATTATATTTAGTAGCAAACGTGTTGCAACTACTCGTGTTTGATGAGATGGGAGTTCCGTTTTTTGTTACAGTTACGATCACTATACTGCTTATCTGGTTATATACCTTTAAAGCAGGTATCAAAACTATTGTGTGGACAGATACCTTGCAGACGCTCTTTATGCTTATCGCAGTAGGTGTTGCTATTTACTTTGTAAGTGACGAGATGGGACTAAGTGCAAGTGCCTTAGTCAATCTTATTTCTGAAAGTGATATGAGTCAGATTTTCTTTTTTGACGATTGGAAAAGCGGTGACTTCTTTGTAAAACAATTCTTATCTGGAGCTTTTATTTCTATTGTAATGACAGGACTTGATCAAGATATGATGCAAAAAAATCTTACTTGTCGCAATCTAGAAGACGCACAAAAAAATATGTTCTGGTTTACCATTGTGCTTACCATTGTAAATCTTGTTTTTCTTGCTTTAGGGTTATTGCTTACTGTATATGCTTCTCAAAATGGAATCGATGCTCACAAAGACCAACTCTTCCCTACCATTGCTGTAAATAGCGGCTTAGGAATAGGACTGGCTATTGTTTTCTTACTAGGATTAATTGCAGCAGCATATTCTAGTGCAGATAGCGCACTTACTTCACTTACTACCTCCTTTAGTATAGATATTCTAGAGATTGAAAAGAAATACGACGCAATTAGACAAGTTGCCATACGCAAGCGCATACATATCGCTATGTCTATAGTACTTATTCTTGTAATCATCATATTCAAATATGTGATTGCTGATGCTACTGTAATTGCAAAGTTATTTACGTTTGCGGGATATACTTACGGTCCACTATTAGGACTTTATGCCTTCGGCTTATTTACAAAGTGGAATGTGAACGACAAGTTTGTTCCTGTTGTGGCGATTGCTTCGCCTATTCTAGCCTACTTTATAAGTGCTTTTGCTTCTACGGTTGGGTTTGAATTTGGCTTCTTTATATTGATCTTGAATGGCGCCTTAACATTCTTAGGACTACTTTTTATTAAGAAATAATGGGTACGCTTTCGCGAAAGCGTAATTAGAAAAACTACCGCTTTAGTATTGACCCGTAGCGAGCATAACAAGGGTGCATGCAGATTCTGTAAGAATACCTTTAGATTGTAATTTCATGGCAAATGCAGGATTCTCTGTTCCTGGATTAAAAATCACACGCCTAGGGTTGAGGTCTATGATAAAATCATAATACTCCTCTTGACGCTGTGGATTGAGATACAAAGTAATGGTATCCAAATTTTCTTTGAGAGTATCACATTTTGCGACTGCTGTATCAAATGTTATAATCTGCGTAGTGCCTACTTTTCCTTCTCTTAGACCTATAGCAATGACAGGAATGTCTAGAGCATCTAAACGTATAATTGCACTATGTGAATATCTCTGTGGCTTCAATGAAGCGCCTATGACCATGGTAGCTTTTAACATAAGGTAAAGTTAAATAATAATTATGGTGTAACGTTGACTCAATTAAACCGTCTATAGGGTAAGTTAACTTATTTGTTAGGGACGTTTTTAATTCGTTTTGATGGTTAGTGTTTATTAAAAACGATACCTAGCAAAGAAATCCCGAGAACTCGAGTCTCGGGATTTTGTTTTTTGAGGCTTTTCAGTCCAAATAAGCCTTCCCAGGTTAAAAAATTGTTAATTCAATACTTGCCTTGAAACTTTGCTCACTTTTTCTCGTCTATGAGTATATACTGTAGTCTCAACACTGGAACTAACATTTGGTTTTATAAATTATTTGAATTAGCCTTTAAAATATTTTAAACCTGTTTTCTAAAGAGTCTATTAGGTTTTAAAAGGTTTTTGCTAGCGCAGAAACCTTTTTTTATGCTTGCTGTTTCCTATAAACACTAGGTAAGCTCCATTTCTTTACTACAGCGAGTGTTCTTATAAGAATAGTGATACTGCCTGCAATAAGCATGGCGTATACCTTAGGTAAGCCAGAAGTTTCAAGTGACAAATAGATACTTCCGCCTAGTATACATACGGTGGCATATATCTCTTTATGAAAAATTACAGGGATTTCATTACATAATATATCACGCAACACTCCACCAAAACATGCAGAAATAGTACCTAGCACTACACATATTACGGGATGTAACCCTGCTGCACTTGCAATTTGCACTCCCGCCATCGTATATAGAGCAATCCCAATCGTATCAAATAAGAATAAGGAACGTCTCACATACTTGAGCTGACTTCTAAAAATAATAGCTATGATGGTCGTTCCAAATATTACGTACACAAACGTCATATTGAGCATCCAGCTCACAGGGGTTTTCCCTATGAGTATATCTCTCAAAGTACCACCACCTACAGAAGTGACAAGCGCGATAATAAGAATGCCAAAAACATCCATTTTTTTACGCATAGCCGTGAGCGCACCAGATATTGCAAAGGATATTGTCCCGAGTATATCAATAATTGTAGTAATCTCCATTATTGCTGTGTGTAGTAGTTATAATCTGCAAGGACACGCTCTACAAATTGAATATTATTCTCGTCTGGAGTAGTTACATCCATTTTCTCCCTGAGCCTATCTGCTAGTTTTACAATCACATTGTGATTACCGTTGCGCTTAGCATTTAAAAATAGTGTTTTAATAAGCTGTACATCTTTATCATTAAAGACGGTAACTTGAGGATAAGTAGGCACGTAATCTAAAGGAATATCTACTATGAGACTATCGGAAAGACGCACACGTTTCTTTTCTGTTATTACGGTAGTTCCTGCTGCCATATCTCCTAAGCGCTGTCCTTTCTCACTTATCAAGATACTTACAACGGCAATACCCCCAGAGGAACCTGCAATATCAATAATGCGCATAATCCATCGTACAAAGTAGCTTCCAAAACCTGGTTTTGAACCATCTAGCTTGACTACTCTAATTTTCATTGCCGCTTTTCCGGGTGTTTTTCCGTCCCAGAATGTTTCAAAAAGAATGTAATAAAGAAAAATAGGCAAGCCCAACACCATGTAGTAAACCCATAAATCACCCATAGACTGGGAGTCTAGACCAAACTGTGCTATTAAAAACAAAGAAAGAATCCAATAAGCAATCAAAATCAATCCATCAATTAGGAATGCAAGAATGCGATCGCCTATGCTCGCAACATTCTGATAAATACTTACATTTTGGGCGGTTTCTATTTGAAAGTTATCCATATATTCTTTTTCTTTACCTCTATAACAAGGTGTATATGCGTGAAGCTGCTTTTGTCAAGCAAAATAAGGATAAATGGTTAACATTTGAAAGTGTTCTGGTCAACAAAGATCAGATTCATCCAGATGAGCTATCTAGTCTTTACATGGAAGTGACAGATCACCTTAGTTATGCGCAAACATTTTATCCTCAAAGCAAGACTTTAGAGTATTTAAATCACCTTGCCTCTCAGTCACATCAAATCATATACAAGACAAAGCGTGAGTCAAGCAAGCGCTTTATAACATTCTTTACAGAGGAGTTCCCGCTTATTATGTATCGCTACCAGCGACAACTGCTTATCGCTTTTTTAACCTTTTTACTGTTTAGTATTATAGGCGCTTACAGCGCTGCAAATGATGGGTCTTTTGTAAGGGGCATTATGGGTGATGGTTATGTCAATATGACCCTCAGTAATATTGAGAAAGGCGATCCTATGGGTGTTTATAAAAAACAAGGAGAACTCAATATGTTTTTAGGAATTACCATTAATAACATAAAAGTCGCATTGATGGCGTTTGTTTACGGAATCTTCTTAACCATAGGATCGTTGTATATCATCATGCGCAACGCTATCATGCTGGGCAGTTTTCAATATTTCTTTTTTGAGCAAGGCGTAGGTTGGGAATCTGTGCGTACCATATGGATACACGGTACTATAGAAATCTCAGTAATAATCATAGCAGGATGCGCAGGCATGGTGCTAGGTAATTCTATTTTATTTCCTCAGACATACACACGCCTAGAATCGTTTAAAAGAGGAATGAAAAACGGCCTCAAAATCGTTGTAAGCACCATACCTCTTTTTGTGATAGCAGGCTTTCTAGAAGGGTTTGTAACAAGACATACAGAAATGCCAGACTGGCTTGCAATTGTAATTATCGCAAGCTCTCTCGCTTTAATCATATTTTATTACGTGTACTACCCTATTAAAAAACATAAAGAAGAAGCTGCTAGACTAGCGCTTGTTCCTAATCTTGAAAATTTATAATTAATGACCTTAACTAAACTAGTGGAATTTAGAAAACAGCGTGAACTTGGCCAGATCATAAGTGACACATTCACCTTTTTACGCCGTAATGCAAAACCACTTCTTTCTGTACTTGTGCGCACTTGTGCCATCCCTTTTATTCTTCTCATTGTTGCTGTAGGATTTTACACCAAAGCTACGGCGGGCGCAAATTTCTTAACAAGTTTTGGTGATGGATCAGACATGAGTACCTTCTTCATCTCCGTTGTATGCCTTGCCATTGTGGGTATTATATACAACTCAATGCTCTACGGAAGCGTTTCTGAATATATTAAAGCATACATCGCTGGAGGTAACGTTCCTGATCCTACTACAGTAGTAGATACTATTAAGTCAAAAACTGGTACTTTTTTAGGTCTAGGTTTTACAAACTTATTGATCATACTAGTTGTAGCGTTAGTTCCTGTGGGATTAGGTGGTGCCATATTTGCAACAGGATCTGAGGCTATAGGTGTCTTAGTTGTGATACTAGCTATCTTTCCATTAATTTATGTTTATGTTAAGCTTAGTGTGATCTTTCCTACGCTTATAAACAAGAATCTTAGCATAAAGGAAGCTATAAAAGAGAGTTCAAGCTTGATTAAAGATGAATGGTGGATGACGTTTATAACGCTTATCATCATTGGTTTTTTAATTGGAGTAATTGGCTTTGTTTTTCAAGTTCCCGTGGTTATTTATACGCTTATTAAGACCATAACTAGTGTACAATCTGGTTCTATGGGTGATCCTACAGCGCTTTTTGACAATGTTTATCTTGTGTTACAGGTTCTTGCCTCTGCAATGAACTATATCTTATACACTATACTCGCTATCTCTACAAACTTTATTTATTTCAACCTTAACGAGCGTAAAAATCAGACAGGAAGTCTTGATCAAATAAACAATATAGGCAGCAATAATGCATAAACTGTGGTTGCTATGTATACTGTTTCTATGTTCGCTTTACGCGAAAGCTACTGCTATACAACAAACTCAAGAAGAAACTACTACAGAGGAAATCGTTGAAGAGGAAGTAATCTATCCCGAAAATACCTATCATGATCCTCGTGGTATTATTTCTTATGATGAAGGATCAGTAACACCGCTTCCCATCTCTGAAAATAGTCTTGATGAGTACAAACAAGACGATGAGTTCAATTATAAAGAAGCGACTCCAGAAGATACCTGGTGGACACGCTTTAAAAGAAAAATTGATGACCTATATAGCGCCTTCATACGCTGGCTTACTGGTGGTAATGAAGCGTCTGGTATCTGGGCAGTCATAGTAGAACTACTACCCTATTTGCTAATCATAGGTTTACTAGTATTCTTTGTATGGCTATTTATGAAAATAGATAGCGGTTCCTTATTAATGGAAAAAATAAAAGCTCCGGAGACATTATTATCTGATGATGAGGAACTCATAAAGCGACAAGACCTGGACCAACTCATTGAGCAGGCTATTGCTGCTGGTAATTATAGACTAGCTGTGCGTTTTTATTATCTACGTGTACTTCAGAAAATGAGTGCTCAAGATCTTATAGACTGGCAAGTACAGAAAACAAATCATGACTATTTATTCGAGATAGAAGATCTTAATTTAAGAAACCAGTTCAGAAAAGTGACAGATATTTACGACTATATCTGGTATGGAAATTTTGAGGTCGATGAGACCGCTTTCGCGAAAGCAAAAACATCTTTCACCCAAATAAATAATGAGCTATGAGCAATAAATTTAAAGTAATTGCCGGTGTGCTGCTACTTGCTCTTGCACTCGTTATTTATATGGAGTCAAGTACTAAGGAAGATATAAACTGGTATCCAAGTTATACAAAGACTGATAAAATTCCATACGGAACGTATGTGTTACACGATCTACTAGAAAACAACTGGCAAAAGGATAAGTTTAAGGAAGTGCGCATACCTCCTTATGAGTTTATGTCAGATAGCTCGGATGCGCATGGCACTTATTTATTTGTAAATGATTACATCCTTTTTAGTGAAGATGAATCGCTCAAACTGTTATCGTGGGTAAGTGAGGGTAACACGCTATTTATTGCAGCAAGAGGAATAGGCGAGACGATACTAGATACCTTATCACTAGAAACTGATCTATATTATGATTATGATAATTTTGAGCGCAAGCCACTTGTAAATCTCGTAAACCCAAGCTTACGTAGAGAAACTCCTTATTATCATGATGTAGAGACCACCGCTGGTTTTTTTGAAGAGGTAGATACTCTAAATACCGTTGCCTTAGGGGAGTTTGGCCTTATGGTTGACAAAGACACCATAACCGTCGCAGAGCCTAGAATAAATTTTATAAAACAAGATTTTGGCAAAGGTGAGATTGTCATCCATCTTATGCCTGAGACGTTTACTAACTATTTTATACTGAGAGAGGATAATTATACGTACACAAAAAATGTACTCTCCTATCTAGATCAGAATGAAGTGCTTTACTGGGATAATCATTATAAAAATGGTAAAACCATTTATACGAGTCCGCTGTATATATTCTTTCAGAACAGATATTTGAAGTGGGCTTATTACATCTTGCTCATAGGTGCCTTTTTATGGGTAGTATTTGAAGGGAGACGCAAGCAGCGAGCTATCCCAATTATAAAACCACTACCTAACCAGACGCTCACATTTACAAAGACTATTGCGGGAATGTATCTTGATAAGAAAGATCACAAGAGCATCGTGAGTCATCAAATAAGTCATTTTCTAGAGTTCATACGCAGTAACTATGCTCTAGACACCAATGTGATAAGTGAAGGATTTATCAATAAGCTAGCATCCAAAAGCAGCAACACGCTAGAGCAAACTAAATTACTGATTAATTATATGGTGGCTTTAAGAGCTAAGCAAATCATAAGTCAGGAAGAATTATTAGAACTTAATAAACGCATAGAAGCATTTAAAAATCAAAAATAATGGACGATATCACACCACAAGATCCAGATAATACAACAGATGGAATCACTAATGCTACTCCTTCTCCATCGCAAGATGTAAATCAAGCAGATGAAGGAATCGCGTTTACTAATAGAATCCCATTAGAAGAACTACGCAATGCTGCCGAAGCAATACGAGCAGAGCTTGGTAAAATTATTATTGGGCAACACGAATTTATAGAGCTCCTCATTGTTGCTTTACTTTCTGATGGTCACGTTCTCATAGAAGGTGTTCCTGGTATTGCAAAGACAGTAACGGCAAAGTTATTTGCAAGAACTCTAGACACACAGTTTGGACGTATACAGTTTACACCAGACTTGATGCCAAGTGACGTATTAGGAACTTCGATTCTTAATATGAAAACTAGCGAGTTCGAATTTAAGAAAGGTCCTATATTTTCAAATATCGTCCTTATTGATGAGATTAACCGTGCACCTGCTAAAACACAAGCTGCACTTTTTGAATCTATGGAAGAACGCCAGATTACTATAGATGGCACAAAATATATCATGGAACCTCCTTTTATGGTGCTTGCAACTCAAAACCCAGTAGAGCAAGAAGGAACCTATGCACTACCAGAAGCACAGCTAGACCGTTTTCTATTTAAGATTAAAGTAGATTATCCTACGCTAGAACAAGAAGTAGCTATACTACAAAGTCATCACGATCGTAAAGGTGGTGCTCCACAAAAAGGTATTGAGGCTGTACTTAATCCAGCTAAGCTTGCAGATTTTAGAAAGCAAACGCAAGAAGTGCTTATAGAAGAAAAGATTTTAAACTACGTCGCAGAGATTGTTGTAAAATCTAGAACGCATCCACATTTATACCTTGGAGGATCTCCTCGTGCATCACTTGCTATCATGAATGCTTCAAAAGCATTTGCTGCTATTGCAGGTAGAGACTTTGTGATTCCAGAAGATGTAAAACGTGCGGTTATACCAGTAATGCGTCACCGTTTAATACTCGCTCCAGAGCGTGAAATGGAAGGAATGACCACAGAGCAAGTGATCGATATGATTGTTCAATCTGTTGAAATACCACGATAATAGTGGGTATTATAAGATTTATAAAAGGTTTTTTTGTTCACCAGCGTCTCTTTTATGCGCTGGGAGTTATAGGTGTGCTTTATTTAATTTCCTATTGGTTTAATAGCCTATTTGGAATCACTAATATCTTACTGCTATTATTGGTGCTCGCATTTTTTGTGGATGCATTAGTTCTTTTTCGCGCAAGCGGAAAAATAAAAGGTGTAAGAGAGCTACCAGAAAAATTCTCTAACAGTGATGCAAATGAGCTTCCTGTAATCCTTGAGAATAAATACCCATTTGCAGTTACGCTTGATATTATAGATGAAATACCAGAGCAGTTTCAAAAACGTGATTTTAGTAAAGTAATTGAGATCCCAGCACGAGAAACAAGATCATTTGTATATTCCTTGCGTCCTACAGAGCGTGGTGAGTACACCTTTGGGCATCTCAATGTTTATGTGAGTACGAAGCTTAAACTTGTAAAACGTCGCTACCGCTTTGAGAAAGATCAGATGGTAAAGGTGTACCCATCTTTTATCCAAATGAAAAAGTATGCATTTCTTGCCCTAGACAATAGACTTACTATGCACGGCATGAAAAAAATACGCCGCCTGGGACACACGATGGAGTTTGAGCAAATTAAAGACTACGTCCCTGGTGATGATGCACGTACCATTAACTGGAAAGCAACGGCAAAGCGTGCGAGCCTAATGGTAAATCAGTTTCAAGACGAGAAGTCGCAACCTGTATATGCGCTTATAGATGCTAGCCGTGTGATGAAGATGCCTTTTAAAGGCCTGACGCTTCTGGATTATGCGATTAACAGTACGCTAGCATTTTCTAACATCGCCTTAAAGAAAAAAGACAAAGTGGGGATGCTCACCTTTGCAGAGACTATTAAAAACCACCTTCCTGCGAGTAGTAAGAAAACACACTTACAGACCATTTTAGAGGTGCTTTACAATATTGACACTAAGTTTTTGGACAGTGATTACGGTGCGTTGTACAACCAGGTAAAACGTAAAATCACACAACGCAGCTTACTACTATTATACACAAATTTTGAGCACATAACTGCGCTTGAAAGACAGTTACCTTATTTAAAAGCGCTTTCGCGAAAACATGTCTTGGTGGTTATCTTTTTCCAAAACACAGAACTCGATCAGCTCATTGCAACACCTGCCGACACACTTCCAGAAGTGTATCATAAAACGATTGCCCAAAAAGCAGATCTTGATAAAAAAGTAATGGTTGCTCGACTTGAACAATACGGTATTCAAACCATATTAACCAAGCCAGATGATCTCACGGTAAGTACTATTAATAAATATCTAGAAATTAAAGCAAGAGGCCTATTATAATCTGTCGATTTTTGCATTAGAATTCGGATAGACGAAGTCTTCTATATATATTTGTCCCTTAACTAAAATCACAACAAATGTCGTTGTCACCACTTCAAGCCATCTCACCTATTGATGGTCGTTACGCCTCAAAAACAGAAACTTTAGTTCCTTTCTTTTCTGAAGCCGCACTTATCAAATACAGAGTAAAAGTAGAAGTAGAATATTTTATCGCCTTGTGTGAGCTACCACTTCCGCAACTTGAAGGTGTAGATAAAAGTGTTTTTACCGCTTTGCGCGAAATTTACCAAGACTTCACTACAGAAGATGCACAAGCAATAAAAGACATAGAGAAAGTAACAAACCACGATGTAAAAGCGGTAGAATACTTTATCAAAGAAAAATTTGATGCACTTGACCTTGCATCTTACAAGGAGTTTATCCACTTTGGATTAACGTCTCAGGATATTAATAATACTGCGATCCCGATGTCTCTTAAAGACGCGATGAATCAAGTATATATTCCAGAATTACTGGAGGTTGTAGATCACCTTAAGCAGCTTGTAGACGAGTGGGCAAACATTCCTTTATTAGCTCGTACACACGGACAGCCAGCTTCTCCTACTCGTTTAGGAAAAGAGATTGAGGTTTTTGTAGTTCGTATAGAGGAGCAACTCAACTTATTGAATGATATTCCTAGTGCTGCAAAATTTGGTGGTGCTACAGGAAATTTCAACGCACATAAAGTAGCATACCCATCTATAGATTGGAGAGCATTTGGTAAGTCATTTGTACATGATACGCTAAAAATGCATCACTCCTTCCCTACTACACAAATAGAGCACTATGATCACATGGCGGCATTATTTGATGGACTTAAGCGTATTAATACGATTTTAATAGATCTTGATCGTGATTTCTGGACCTATGTATCTATGGATTACTTCAAACAGAAAATTAAAGCTGGAGAAGTAGGTTCTAGTGCAATGCCGCATAAAGTGAACCCAATTGACTTTGAAAATAGTGAAGGAAACTTAGGTATTGCAAACGCTATTTTTGAGCACCTTTCTGCAAAACTTCCTATCTCAAGACTACAAAGAGATCTTACGGATAGTACGGTATTAAGAAATATAGGCGTACCATTAGGACATACATTAATAGGATTACGTTCTACCGTAAAAGGATTGAATAAACTATTAATAAACGAAGAAAAAATCGCTGCCGACCTAGAGAATAACTGGGCTGTAGTAGCAGAGGCTATCCAGACTATTCTAAGAAGAGAAGGATATCCTAATCCTTACGAAGCGCTTAAAGCACTTACTAGAGTAAATAGTAAAATCACAAAAAAGTCTATGGCTGAGTTTGTAGATACACTTGAGGTAAGCACGGCAATTAAGAAAGAATTAAAAGCAATTACTCCTCAAAATTATACAGGGATATAGTAGTTCGCTTTCGCGAAAGCGCAACACTCATTAAATTAAAAGAGCTAATTTTCAAAAATTTAGCTCTTTTTTTTTAATATCTATCTTATTTTTTTATTTGTCTAGGCTCAAAGATACCAGGCTTCTTGAGCTTTAATCTCTCTTCTACAGCTTTATTTTCTCTACTGAAATCTATAGTCCACAACTGGTTATTATTGTTAACATATATAGAACCTGATGAAAGCTCATCTATCGTATTATTTGACAGATTTAAAGCACTAGCATATACACCATAACTTCCACCTGTAATAATCGTTTTTTTGCCAGCTAGTTTGTTATTACTTAAATTCCACTCACCATTTCCATAAGCATATATAGAACCCTCTAAGCGCTTATCAAATGTGCTATTAGTTATACTGATACTATTTAATGTTACATCCATCACTTTACTACTCGGATAAATGGCAAATCCTTTAGGAATTATATTTTTATTATTACTATCAATAGTAAATGAACAATTATTAAAAAGAATTTTATTTTTTATCTTACCAAGCGTTGTTAAATAGGAGGCATTTACAGATTTAATTGTATTAGAATTGATATCGTATGGTAATAAGATTTTACAATTATCAAATACTCCATCTACCGAATTTAGTAGTCTCTTAATCGTTAGCGTACTATTAACGGCTTCAAAGCGGATAGATCTTACTACAAAATCAGTAGAGGTTACATTGTCTACTTTCAATGAACTATACATTGGATCACCATAATCACCTTCCGTATACTCAATAGTGCTAATAGTACTATTTCTCATGATAGCATGCCTCTGCCTTTCTCTTGTAGATACAGAACTCGCGACAGGTTCAACTTGTATATATCTCAAGTCAAGATTCTCCATTAAAATATTATCACTAAAACAGCTTATTTCTAGATCACCTCGTTGTCCATACTTTAAATTTGGACGATTGTAGCCGTTGAAATCTTTTTCTGTAATATTTTCTATAATTACCCGACCCACTTTTGTAGAGGCAGCTGAAAAATTTATACCCGCTCCAATTTTATCAATAATTTCAAGATTCTTAAGTTTGATTGATTCTATTCTTTCTGGAGCATTCTTACTAGATGCCCAAGACCAACCGTGCGCTTGCTCCCATTCATATAGTGAAGATGGAATTTTTGTCAATGATCGTCCATTTTTATCAATTGAAAAATCTGACAGTTCAATCTCATTAATATTATTTTTATTATTCAAATAATGGTAAAATATTTTAGTGTATCTCCCAAAACGTTGTGTCTTACCATCAAGTTCTCTGAAAACAGTTTTATTCTTTCCAGCACCAATCAGTTTAAAACTTTGACCAGATTGAGTCATTTCAATTCTTAGTGATGTCTGTTTTGTTTTAGAATTTATGTCTCCAATTAAATATACTCCTTCATTTACACGTAAATCTAAACCGCCTTTGATTGATGCATTAATGGCATCTTGCAATGGTATTATATTATCAGTGCCATAACTCCCCATGACATTGCTAACATTATTTAAAGCTCGATCATTCAATAATACAGTGGTAGGATTTATTACCTTATAAATAGTGCTCAATAAATGTTGACCACCACCACCTGCACTTGCAATACTTACTATTTTTCCTCTATCCGCATCTGTAAATAATGCCGAATTTGACCTAAGTTCATTTCCTTTTACACTAAAATCAACCAATTGGATAGCATCACCTTTGGCTCCGAAATTTGCAGCTTGGATATATAAACTAGTAACATCTCCTTTTGAATACTCAGGATTCTCTATAGTTTTCCGTTCTAAATCTGTAGGTTTCTCATTTTGAACTTGAGTTCTATTGACTGTTACTAACTCTGCATTGCCACAAGAGCAAATAATAAAACTTAAAAAAAATATTACTATTCTCATTTCGAAGAAATTAAATTTATACTATAAACCAAAGTATTGTAGAGACAACAAGTCCTACAATTGCGATAAGTGAAGTCATAACTGTCCATGACTTAAATGTCTCTTTCTCTGTGAGACCAAGGTACTGCTTCACGAGCCAGAAGCCACTGTCATTTACATGAGAAAATATACTAGCACCTGAAGCTATTGCAATTACAAGCACTGCTAGCTGTGGCGCGCTAGTTTCTGTTAAACCTAACAACGGAGCTGTTATTCCAGCGGCGGTAATCATAGCCACCGTTGCACTTCCTTGCAATACTCTTACAATAGCCGCAACGAGAAAACCAAAAACCACAGGAGGAAAGAAGTCACCACTTAAACTCTCGGCAATCATTGTTCCTGCTCCGGTATCTATTAGTATTTGTTTAAAAGCTCCACCGGCACCGGTTAGTAAAATAATAACTCCAGCTGGATAGAGAGATTTTGTTGAAATATCAAGAAGTTCATCTCTAGTAAATCCTCTTTTAATTCCTAAGAAGTACCACGCAACAACATTTGCAATGATAAGTGCAACAAATGGATGACCTAGTAAATTTGCTCCAAAAATCAGCCAACTAGGTAAAGTTCCTTCCTGAAATAGTGGACTGTTAAGTACAGTATTACATACTATTAAGAAAATAGGAATCGCTATTATAAGTAATATGCTACCTGCACTTGGTGCATTTGCTGGCACTTCCATTTCTGTCACCATATCTTCTGGAGATGTGATATGCATCCTTTTTGATAAATATCGTGCAAGTAATGGCCCAGCAATAACAGCCGCAGGTAAACCGGCTAAAAACCCGAATATTATAACATAACCAAGATCGGCTCCTAAAATTTCGGCCACAGCAATAGGTCCTGGTGTAGGTGGTATAAAAGTATGCGTGATTGCAAGTCCCGCAAGCAGCGGAATAGCATAGAGAAGCAAGGACTTTCCCGTTTTCTTCTGTAATGCGTAAACGATAGGTATTAAAATGATAAATGCTACATCAAAAAATACGGGAATAGCCACAAAAAATCCCGTGAGCATGATTGCCCAAGGAGATTTATCTATCCCAAACTTTTTCAATAAGGATTCTGCTAGTCGCTGTGCTCCTCCTGATCGTTCTAAAATAGCGCCAAATAAAGCTCCGAGTCCCACTACTGTTGCTACAAAACCTAAGGTTCCTCCCATTCCGTTCTTTACAGAATCGAGAATAGATTTCGGTTCCATTCCAGCAATTACACCTACTACAATACAAGTAATAAGCAGTGCTAGAAACGCCTGAATTTTAAGCCTAAGGATTAAAAAAAGTAAGACCGAAATCCCCACAATTACTGCCAGAAGTAGTTGATAATCCATAAACCTATTGTTCTATAATTTGTTGTATTCTTCTAATGATGTCTTCTTTTGCTAAGGTTGCTTCCACATGAACACCATAATGGGGTACTTCTAGTGTATCAAACTGCGATTGCAATAATGAAGGATCAAAGAAATGATTCTTTCTAGAAGCTAGCCGTTTACTCAGTGCTTCAAAATTTGCATCAAGATAGATAAAGTTTTGTTTTGCTTTCGCGAAAGCGGAATTAGAAAATAAACGCTCTCTATAACTCTCCTTAAGTGCAGAGCAAGCAAGTACCGCTCCTTTATCACTTGACCACTGCTGTATCTCTAGAGCAAGGCTATCGAGCCAAGGCCATCTATCCTCATCTTGCAATGGTGTGCCAGATGCCATCTTATCAATATTAACTTGGGGATGAAAATCGTCTGCATCATAGAATGGAATCTCTAATCGCTCTGATAACATCTTCCCTATGGTACTTTTTCCGCAACCGGAAACGCCCATAACTATATATACATTTCCCATTAAAAAAGTGTGTTTATCCCACCGCTCGCGCTATGTGGAACATGTAGGTTTATCCCTAATGCTGGATTAAGTTTCTCGATAAAATATGCAGAAAGTAAGGTAGACTCTACCTCTACATTCTGATGGATAAAGAAATGAACCTTACGCAAACCTAGACTCACCCAATACGTCAAGCGCTCTACCCATGCGTCTAACCTTGCATAATCGCTAGGGTGATTTGCTCCTACATATCGTATAAAAGCTTCTCCATTAGTAAGACGCATATGCATAATATCGCGACGCCCAGCAGTATCTACAAGTACATTTGCCATATTATGCTCCTCAAGTAAGAGATACAGACGCTCTGCTACTTCTGGATTATTAAACCAGTCTGTGTGGCGAAACTCTAAAGCAATAGGGAGATCTTCTGGCCAGTGGTTTACAAAATTATCAACGCGGTCAAAATCTTTAGGTTGGAAGTTATTATGCATCTGTAAAAACACCGTCCCAAGCTTTTCCTTAAGCATCGTTGCATGTTCTACATATTCTGGAATAAAATCTTGCGAGTCTATAAGCCGCTTGCGATGGCTTATCATATTTGTAATTTTAGGAAAGAATTTAAATCCCTCCGGAACCTTATAATACCACTTTTGAAACTGCTCCTTAGGAAATAATCTATAGAAAGTAGCGTTAAGCTCTATACTGTTAAACTGACTTGCATAATACCCTAGCTCATCTTTTGTACCTTTTGGGTAGAAGCCTTTGAGCTCTGCTTTATTCCATTTTGCACAACCTACGTAGACTTGTAACTCTTTGTTTTCCGCTTTCGCGAAAGAATGCTCAATCACACCCTTAGTATCTGGATGATCAGGAGGTAATGTAAAATCAATTAACTCTGGTTGCTCTACTACGCCAAATTTCATAAACTCTATTTTGTGTAGCTAAGATAAGGTTACTAATGGAATTGGAAAGGAGACATCGAGATATGGCTCTTGTTGTAAACAGTGTTATTTATATAATCAACAAAACAGCCGATTCATAGGATTATGAATCGGCTGTTTCTTTGTAAGCTTTCGCGAAAGCGGACTATTATTTAATATATACCGTCTTTTTATTTACAAACTCCTGAATACCGTCTATGGAGAGTTCGCGACCGTATCCTGAAATTTTTGTTCCTCCAAAAGGAAGGTTAGGATTACTTTTTACCATATCATTTACAAATACAGCACCATCTTCAAACTGCGGAATCAATGTTTCCATACGTTCTTCACTCTCTGTAAAAATGGATACTCCTAAGCCAAAATCAGATTGATTTACGAGATGTAATGCCTCCTCGTCAGTTTTAAATGTTGTTACCCCTATAACAGGCCCAAAGGTTTCTTCTTTAAATATTGTCATCTCTGGTGTTACTCCTGTGACAATTGTTGGCTCAAAATAAGCCTTCTGTCTATGCCCTCCTATTAATATTTTTGCTCCTTCGGCAATAGATTTATTGAGTTGATCTTCTAGCTCTTCGGCGAGGTCTTCACGTGCCATCACTCCTATGTAGGTATCTTCATCCATAGGGTCACCAGATTTTAATTCTGTTACCGCTTTCGCGAAAGCTTCTAAAAACTTGTCTTGAATACTTTCATGAATTATAAGTCTCTTTCCAGCGATACAACTCTGACCTGTATTTTGAAAACGAGCTTGCACACACGTTTGTACCGTTTCCTCAAAATTACAATCATCAAAAACTACTAGAGCATTACTACCTCCTAACTCAAGCACAGATTTTTTAATCTCACTTGCTGCTGTGCTTGCTACGGCTGCTCCTGCTGGCTTACTACCAGTAAGTGTTATTGCCTTAATACGAGAATCTCGAACGATATTTTCAATACGCTCACTTCCTACCGCCATATTTTGAAAACATCCCTTAGGAAGTCCTGCACGTTCAAAGACTTTTTGAATATTTTCTGCACTTTGCATTACATTACTTGCATGTTTTAATACACCTATATTACCTGCCATAAGCGCTGGAGCAATGAATCTAAACACTTGCCAGAATGGGTAATTCCATGGCATTACGGCTAGCACAACACCTATAGGTTCATATCGTACGTAACTTTTTGAAGCATCTGTTTTTATCTCTTTAGGTGCTAGTTGTGATGGTGCATTTTCTGCATAATATTCACATACCCAGGCACACTTCTCTACTTCGGCAATAGCTTGAGAGATGGGTTTACCCATTTCCTTAGTCATCATCTCTGCATATTCTCGAGCATTCTTTCTTAATTCTTTTGCCACATTGTTGAGATGTTGTGAGCGCTCTGCAAAAGTGGTATTGCGCCAAGAAAGAAACGTTTGTTGTGCATTTTCAATTTTATCTTCTATCTCTTCTAAGTTGAGTGCTTTTATTTTGGCTACTTCTGTTCCGTTGTACGGATTTGTAGATACTATATTCATAAGTCATTTTTTTATAAAGTTAATACGTGCCTAGTGGTAAATGAGAAAGGTTAAGAGCATTTTAACGCGCTTGTACTAAAAGGTCTTAACAAAATGTGAATTGACAAGGTTTTAAGAATAAATGCAGGTAGGAGCAGTATTTTTAATGAACCAATCAGAATTATGTCTTTACAAAATACAAAAACGTCTGTTACAGAAGCATTTCAAAATTCTGTAAGCAATTTTATTGATCAGCTACCACAAATAGCAATGGGTATCCTTATTGTTGTCTTGGGGATTTTAATAGCTGGATGGATAGGAAAATTTGCTAGACGAAGAATTTCTGCCAGAACAGAAGATCCTTTGATGAGTAAATTTTTAGGAACGGCAATTAGATACACCTTCATTATCATAGCTATAATGCTCGCATTAAGAGCTGCAGGTTTGGGAGGTATCGCTGCAGGAATACTAACGGCAGCTGGAGCGAGTGCTGTTGTACTAGGATTTGCTTTTAAAGATATTGGTGAAAATTTTATTGCAGGAATTATACTTGCCTTTAATAGACCCTTTGACGTTGATGACACTGTTGAAATAGGCTCGAACTTTGGTAAAGTCAAAACACTTGATCTTAGATATACAAAGTTAAAGACCTTTGATGGCAAAGATGTTTATATCCCCAATAGTGATGTACTTACAGAACCGGTTACCAATTATACTGAAGATGGCTTTTTTAGATGGGATTTTATCATAGGGATTGCATACGAGGATAATATAGAAGGCGCCAAGGAAACAGTATTACAAGCGCTAGCTAAAGAGCCTAACGTAATCAATGATGCAATACACGAAAACTTTGTCATTGAAGATGAACTTGCCACAAGTACAGTAAATTTAAAAGTATTCTTTTGGGTAGATACTAAAGACTTTAGAAAACAAGCTTTGATTACAAAAGGGAATGTAGTACGCAATGTAAAAGAAGCTTTAGAAGATGCTGGGTATTATATGCCTGCAGATATACAAGAAATCAAACTTTATGGCGGTGTGAAAGAATTTCCGCTTAGCCTTCGTCAGCTAGCTGACAAATAATAACTATCTTAATTAAAAATAAATACTATGGAAGTAATATTTGAATACCACGACGTAACTGCAAGTGCAGAATTAGAAGCTTTCGCGAAAGCGGAATTAAAAAAATTAAGTGATAAATATCAATTTGCACATAGAGCAGATGTTTTCTTTAAAACTGAAAACACATCAAGTGATCAAACCGGAAAAATAGCCGGAGTACAAATAAGTATGCCTGGTCCAAGATTATATGCAGAACACAGCTCTGATGATTTTTATCCTTCATTAAAGGAAGCAATAGGTGAAGTAGAGCGCCAACTTAGAAAAAAGAAAGAAAAAATGCAGTCTCACCACTAACATTAATCACCATGCTAACTGATATGACACTAGCAACAGATAATAATGAACTAATAGTAATCTACTCTTCTGAATCAAGTATTGGAAAACAAACGCTTGGTTATGCAAAAAGTAGCAATGCAAAACTGAATTTAATCAACATTACAGAAGCAGGACTTACTGGAACGCAGTGGAGTGAAGTGGCAGATTTACTTGGTGCAAGCATAGACGAACTAGTTTCTAAAGACCATCCAGATGTGGATGACTTTGCTAAAGATGCAACAATGAGTGATGACCACTGGATTAAATTTATACAGAATAATCCTAACGCTATTCAAAACCCTATATTAATACAAGGGAAACGAGCGAAACAAATCACAACTCCGTCGCAAGCTATGCAATTTATTGACGTTGACTCTGCTGGTCTTGAAAAACACCCTGTAGGCGACAGCCCTGAAATTTCATCTAATACTGATGATGAGCATCAAGTACATTAATTGAATTTATTACAAATAAAAAGAGCCACATACTTTGTATGTGGCTCTTTTAGTTATGGACAGTTTTTTAAATTATTCTCCTTTAAAAGTATCTTCATTAAAGTCTCCATTAAAAGTAAAAGACTCTTGTTTTTTTCTTGAACGAGGTTTTGTTTCTTCTCCTTGTAAATCCTCAGGAAGTTTATCAACATCTCCTCCGTAGTATCCTACGGCAATACCAGTCGCAATATGATAATCATCCGGAACACTAAACTCTGACATTGCTTTTTTATAATTTACTCCAGCCATTTGATGCAGTGCTATACCCATGTGCTCTGCTTGTGCAGAAACGTTACCCATGAATAATCCTAAATCGTGCAAAGCATGAAAACTCTCCTTACCATCATCATTAGTCTTTTTATAGCCACCTAAAAATAGTGCTTGAGCGTTTTTTGCCCAAGATTGATTGAACTCATCAAGGCAACTAAAAATTCGATCAAAAGCAGGAGTTCCCTTTATTCCCCATATAATCAACCAAGGTTGTAAATTATTAGAACTAGCCGCCCACCTACCTGCTTCAAACATCGTACGGAGTTCCTCTTCCTTTATCACATCGTTAGTAAAAACCCTTGGACTCCATCTAGTTGCTAAAATTGGTAATATTTCAAATTCAGTATTTGCCTTTTTCATAATTCTTTTTTTTTTACAAAAATATTTTTATGAATCAATATAGCTCTCTTATTTAATAATAATTAACAAATACCAAAATTAAATTTAGACTATCACAACAATTAAGGATTTCATTAACAATAATGCAAATAATAGCACCATATTTTATGACTAATACTACAATCTACACTTTGTGTTAAGTTTGTGATAATAAGGCGTTAATTAATACTAAATCCCTTGACCAAGACTTAAATATTGGTATTTTTGCGGCTTGAATATTTCAAAACAAATACTTTATTATGAAAAAAATTTCACTTGCTATAGTTGCCCTTGTTGGAATGCAATTAGCATTAAATGCACAAGAAACTGATACTCCTACAAATGACTTTAATAAGTGGTCTGTAGAGCTTACTGGTGGTGTTAACAAAGCTGTAAGACCATTATCATCTGGATTTTACTCTAACACTCCATCTCTTTACACTGTAACTGGCGGAGTAAGATACATGTTCAATGAGAAGTTTGGACTTAAAGGAGGAGTTGCTTATAATAGCTTCAGAAATGATGACGAGAGTCGTGAATTTGATACTGCTCTTTACAATTTTTCACTAGAAGGTGTTGTAAACGCAGGTAACATTCTTGGATTCAGAGAATGGACTGATACTTTCAATGTACTAGTACACGGGGGTATGGGATATTCACAATTAACAACTGATGCTCCTGCAGCAGTAAGAAATTTTGGAGATGGAGACCAAATGTTAAGCTTTATGGCTGGTATTACTCCACAAGTAAAAATTACTAATAGAATAGCACTTGTAGCTGACTTAACAGTAGTTGGAAATGTACGTCAAAATCTGACATTTGATGGTTTACAAGATCAAGGTCAAGTAAGCGGATTTGATGGTTTTTACGTAAATGCTACTGCAGGTATTAATATATATCTAGGTAAAGCAGACAAGCATGCAGATTTCTACTCAAGAGAAAATGTTGCTGAAGAGCAAATCGCAGATTTACAAAATCGTCTTACTAAGTTAGAGACTGATCTTATCGATACTGATCAAGATGGTGTTGCTGATTATTTAGATCGTGAGCCTAACACTGTATCTGGTGTTGCTGTAGATACTAAAGGTATCGCTGTAGACAAAAACGGAAACGGAGTTCCTGATGAATTAGAATCTTCTTTAGATATACGTTATGCTAAAAAAGGAGATATAGTTACTACTCAACCAGAAATGAAAACTGGAGGAGATGTAATCAAGAAACTTATCAATGAAGGGTATGTAAATGTATATTTCCAATTCAATAGTACTAAGCCAGAAACTTATAGCTTAGAATCAATTAACTACCTAATCAAGTACATGTCTGAGAACTCAGGTGCATCTGCTCAATTAGTTGGATATGCTGACGAAATTGGAAATGCATCTTCTAACCAAGGTCTTTCTGAAAGAAGAGCACAAAAAGTAAAGGATATTATGATAGCAGCAGGAATTTCTGCTAGCCGTCTTACTGCAACTGGAAACGGTGAAGATGCTTCTGTAGATAAAGCTTCTGCTCCTGCACGTCAGTTAGTACGTAGAGTTACTTTTAAACTTAACTAGTCGCAAGATTATTTTAAGTGTTAATTGCAGAGCCTCCGATTTATCGGGGGCTTTGCTCGTTAATAAAGTATTGAGAAGTTATAGCATATCAATTGCGAGCCCCCTTATCATTGCTTAACTTTAAATAAAAACAAAGTGCCATGAATGATAGACCAAACGATATTAAAAGGATTAGACCGGAAATACCTAAGGCAAAAGTACATGACCAAATGAGTAATGAAGAGCGCTTTCAGAATGCTACGCTTAGACCCATTGTAAAGCTTCAAAACCCGCTGCTTATAGAAGTATTCAAATCATACATTATAAAGAGAAAGAATGTCTTTCATAATTTGAGTTTAGAAAAACGATTACTGTATATTGAAAATGCAGTAAACAAGGATATGAAATTTCGCAATAGCATTAGAGGTATGATTGTAGGTCACTTTACTGTAGATGAATATCTACAATATAATAGGGATTCTTCTGCTTATAATAAACGAATCGCTAACTTAATAAGGGAACGTCTTATAAGTCAAGTGCAACTTTTTGACATCCCTAAAGAAACAATAGACACTTTATAGTTATGCAAATACCAACAGACGTACCTAAACCGCAAAATAATAGCCCTATAGATCCTTCATCACCTATAGAGCTATTAATATTTATAATATTACCTGTTCTTTTAATTATTGTCTACTTCGTAAACAGAAAAAGAGTCAAGAATAAGAATAAGCAGAAATAAAACTAAAGTAATGATTCCCCATTGAGGTCAGTAGTTAATACGTCACTCATATAATCAAAAAAGGGTCTTAGTAATCTAAAGTGACTCAAGGCAATCTTTGTGAAATCTGGAGATGTAATTTCTTTATCAGTAAAGTTTTTCCTTACTACGAAGTTTTTGAGCCTTATGAGATCAATATTCGGATCATTTACGTCAAAACCTCTAGGTGCTGTCTTGACAGGATTCCATGCATCAAAGGCGCCTCCAAACGCTTTCGCGAAAGCGGTATCAGAAAGAATCTCCCGTATCTCACTAGCATCCATTTGAAATTCTGTGCGTATACGTTTCAAATCGGCTGGTTCTGGATTAAAAAAACCGCCTGCTATTGCAGATTTATTACCAGGCTCAATTCTTAAATAATATCCACCTCGACGGTGTGCTCCTACTCTACTAAAACTTGCAGAACGATGTACGTTATAAGGAGTTTTGTCATTGCTAAATCTTACATCCCTATTAATACGAAAGACCTTAATTTTCTCAATTTCATCAGTTTCATTAAGTCCATCTACTATAGAGGCGTAAATTTGCTTTAAGGCTTTCTCATTAGCCTGATAATCTTTCTTGTGCTCTGTCATCCACTCACGCGAATTATTCTCACGTAAGGATTCTAGAAAAGATAAAGTAGATTGAGGTATCGAAGTAGTCATATGTTGTTTTTGCTGAGTTACTAAATTAGTTATCTAATATTAGAGCTGCAATCCTCAATCTTAAGTAAGGTATGCATTATCTAACGTAAAGGCATTAAAAAACCATCACATTCATGTGATGGTTTTAATATTGTCAATTTGATAATAAATTATGCATGTTGTAAATCATGCTTTCCCTCTTTAATTTCCTCAATTAACTTAGCGTTAAAGGCTGGTAAATCATCTGGATTTCTACTTGTTACTAACGCTTCATCAACCACAACTTCTTTATCCACCCACAGAGCTCCTGCGTTTTCTAAGTCAGTTTTTATACTATTAAATGAAGTCATTGTTCTTCCTTTTACCACGTCTGCTTCAATAAGTAATTGTGGTGCGTGGCAAATAGCTGCTACTGGCTTACTTTGCTTAAAAAAATCTCTAATGAAGATGAGCGCATCATCATTACGTCTTAATTTATCAGGATTAATAACTCCTCCTGGTAACATTAATGCATTATAATCCTTTGCACTTACATTATCTAATGTATCTGTTACATCATAAGAATTAGACCAATTTCCATCTGCCCATCCTTTTATAGTTCCAGATTTCTCACTTATAATATCTACGGTGAATCCTTCGGCTTTCATTGCCTCCATCGGTGATTTTAACTCACTTTCTTCAAATCCGTCTGTTGCTAATATTGCTACTCTCTTGTTCATAATCTTTCTATCTTTTAGTTATACAATTAATTATGATACAAAGATACTAGCGCACTCTGGCTGTGGCCGTTAAAGAGATTGTAACAAAAACAAGCTTTGGGTTAAACCTTTATTAATGCAATGAACAATTTGTTAAGATTGTTAAATCTGGACATTTTGAAGTAATAATCCGCTGGCTTGAGCAATTCTAGTCAATTTAATATCATTGCTAGCATCTAGCGTTTTCTTGAAGAAGTCTAAATCTACATTACCCTCGCCTATATCAAACAGCATCCCCATCATTAATCTTATTTGATGTCTCTTAAAACCTTTACCACTTACGCGAAGGGCAAAACTTTCCTTAGGAAAAAAATTTGCTGTATATAGTTCGTTTGTCTCTATTAGAGAAGAAGATATATTACCAATAGTCTTTGTCTCTGGATTAGGCTTATAAGCATAAGACCTAAAATCATGTTCTCCTTCAAATAATCGCGCAGCCTCTTTCATCAATTCAATATCAAGTGATCCAGCGATATTAATCATGAAAGGTGCAGCAAAGGGATGATTTTTTTCTCCGTAAGAAAATAAATAAACATACTCCTTAGCTATAGGAGCATCCATTACATTAAATTTCTTGTCTACTTGAGTTATCTCAAGGCATCGTATATCTTGAGGTAAATTATCATTAAGAAGCGTGAGAAATCCATCTTCAGGGAGCGGACTATCATTTAAAAATAACTCAACATAAGCCACATTTGCCGAAACCTTTGCATCTGTTCTTCCAGAAGCAAGTAGCTTAAAGTTTTTACGATCTAATACATATGAAAAAGTACGTTCCATCATACGTTCTACAGTAAGAACGTCTGGCTGTTTCTGCCAGCCATGATAACGAAATCCTAAATATTGAATCTTAAGAAGGTAATAAAAGCGCTTGTCAAACATTCTTCAAAAGTAATAGCCTTACACCAATTAAAGTTTGATAGTTAAAAAATAATTGTAAATTAAAACACAACTATTTAAAAACCAATCTCTATGACGACTTCACAAAAACCCTCTACGCTATTTTGGGTAATAGCAATTGTTTTACTTCTTTGGAATTTTATGGGAGCCAGTGCTTTTATAGTAGACAACTTCTTTACCGATGCACTCGCTGGCACTTATAATGAGGAACAAATGGCTGCTATAAATGCAACACCTATATGGTCAAAAATATTATACGGTATTTCAACAATAGGCGGTCTCCTTGCAGCCATATTACTGATTACTAGAAAAACAAAAGCTGTTCAAGTTTATGCCATATCTCTTATTGCTGTAATTATACATACAGTTTACAATATAGGTTTTGCAGGTGCTATGGAGCTTTTTGGTGTAGGGGAAGGAGTCATATTTCCACTAATCATAATTGTACTCGCGATTTTTGAATACTGGTGGAGTCGTTATAGCGCATCAAAAGGTTGGCTCAAGTAAGGTCAATACAAATCATTCAAAGAGCTATCCCAATTATTGCGATAGCTCTTTTTGTTTGTTATGGATTCATAATCAGTATTTTTAACCTATGAAGCATATCAATGGATTTTTAGCTACGCCCCCACTTTGGACGCAAACAGCATTTGGCCTCTCCCAGTTTGAAATGCCTAGCATTGATCTTTCTACGTTTGTTACGCAGCCTATTCCCTCAAAACTTAGATTAGGTCATCAAATCGAGTATATATTCAAACAACTCTTAGACCACACAGAGCGCTATAAAGTACTGGCACACAACATTCAGATTTTACGGGATAAAAACACTATTGGAGAATTAGATTTTATAATAGAAGACCGCTTTCGCGAAAGCAAAAAGATCCACATTGAGCTCACCTACAAATTCTACATTCTGGATGACACGATTAAAGAGCCTCTACATAGACTTATAGGACCCAATAGAAAAGATAGTTTCTTTACCAAAATGCAAAAAACGAGAGATAAACAGCTACCTCTTGTATTCACTCCAGAAGGGCGCACTACCCTCTCCACCCTTGATATAGATCCTGACGAATTAGAGCAACAAACCTATTTTCTAGCACAGCTTTTTAAACCTTACGGCCAGCTATCACCTATTATTGAGCCACTCAACGAGCAGTGCATTGTTGGGTATTGGATACGTATAGAGGGTTTCAACACCAGTGATTTTAAAGAATACACTTTTTATATCACGCTCAAAAATGAGTGGTTGCATGAGCCTCATCTTGAGAGAACTTATATAAAGCACGAGGATGCACTTACATCTATAGCCGAGAAACATAACCATAAAAGAGCACCGCTATTATGGATAAAAAAACCAAGTGGAATTATAGAAAAATGCTTCGTAGTTTGGTGGTAAAATCAGTAATACTTAAGTTTAATGGGCTATTGTAAAACGCTTTACGGCAATTACTTTATAAAATGTATTACACACGCATTAAAAATGAAGCATTATATCTCGTTATTTCAAAATTAAATTAATTCATATTGAAAAAACATCCATTTGATCCTTCCATAAAACATCAACTTATTATAGCCTTAGGCATGGCTTTATGGATTTTTACATTTCTATATTTTACAGAGCCACTTGATGTTTCTCAGCTACATGATAGTGAACGTCTGTTTATCTTATCACTTTATGGTCTTCTTGGCGCACTTTGCTATGTAACCATACTTCCATTTCAATACTGGTTATTTAAAAAAACTAAAAATCAATGGTTACTTATTAATGAGATAAGCTTTTTTCTTGTGTTTGTTATTTGGTCGTTTGTCGTGATGCGTAGTTTTTACATTTATGTCGTAGTACGTGGCGAACCTAATCCGTACTCTCTTTACTATTATCTAACTTCTATTTTTCTTCCAGCAGTTCTTACCATTTTCCCTATAGTTCTCATAGGGCGTTTTGGTTTTGGAAAGTATAAACAAAAGCAAATTGAAGAACAAAAAATAGAAATAAAAGGTGATGGCAATTATGAAGGAATCAGATTATTTCTATCAGATTTAATAGCACTAGAAGCGTCAGATAATTACGTCGAAATTCATTTTCAAGATAATGGCTCGTATAGAAAACAATTAATTAGAGCTCGATTATCTCACCTAGAAAAATCACTACCTAGTATGATGAGAACGCACCGCTCTTATTTAATAAATCCATCGCATTTTTTATCCTACAAAACAGAATCTGGTAAGTTAGGTCTCGTACTCTCCCATGAAATTTTTATACCTGTGTCAAAAACTTTTGCACTTAGCACAAAAGAAGCCTTAAATTTTACCACAAACTAAGGACATCTCACCCCAAAGCACTGTGTTTATTGAGATTGTTGATTTTGTAATTCTAGATTTGTCTCATCAAGTATTTAGAATTAATCTTTAAAATCATCTATTATGAAAACACTTATCACACTTTCAGTAGCCGTATTTTTTCTTTTTTCCGCTTTCGCTAAAGCGCAATCCACTCAAACCTGCAACTGCGTAGAGGAACTCTCTTTCATTAATAAACAAATGAAAGAAATGACTTCTTTTAAGAAACAAATGAAAGGAAATAAACTCTCAGAGTACACAACTACCTTAAATCAATTAGAGCGAGAAGTAACTACACAAATGAGTGTGACAGATTGCTTTTCTAAGCTCAATGCGCTACTATCTGTTATAAAGGATAAACATGCACACATACGTCATATGAAGCCTGTAATCACTTCCGAAATAGTAGACCAAGATGTTGAATTAGAACTTTTCCGCGAAAGCGAACTATTTAAAAATCATCCTAAGAGTAATATGAGCGTTGAAGAACTCATAGCAGAATTATCAGCGAAGTCTTTTGAAAGTCTAGAAGGCATTTATGAGAAAAAGGAATCTATGACCGTAGGCGTTATTAAGAAAGGTGATGCTTATGAAGGAGTTGTCCTTACCTCTAATAATAAAGGCTGGATTCCTGGACAGATTGCTTATAGAATTACGCCAAATGGAGAAAATATGTATGATGTACTCACAAGCGATATTCCTGGCGGAAAGTTAAGATACGTGAGAGGACTTTTATATTCTAACGGACGCTTATGGCATCTTAAAAAAGAAGCTACTAATGTGATTTCTGAGGTTAAGGAAGACCAAATAGATTGGGAATTTAAACAACTTACACCAGACACGCAGTATGTATATATGGGGACATTTTCAAATAATAGTAAAAATGTAGCCGCTTTTAAAAAGCTTTATGAGGAAACAAAAGATAAGTTTACTGCAAAAAATATTATCGTAGATCTACGTGATAATTCTGGAGGTAATTCTAAATATTCAGATCCTTTTTACAAAATCTTTAAAAAGAACAAAATGAATGTTTATGTCGTTACAAACTTCTGGTGTGGAAGTAATGGTGAGCAATTTACTCTCAAGCTGAAAGGATTAAAAAACGCAAAACATCTAGGCCAGCGCACCTATGGCGCCCTTGCTTATGGTTCTAATTATGGGAATCTAATAGACTCACCATCCGGTCAATTTGCAATTTACCCTACAGATATGAATTTTCATAAATTTATCAATTATGAATATGTAGGCGTACAACCAGAAATCAAATTAAGTTTTGATAAGGACTGGATTACTCAAACCTTAGATATTATTGAAAATAACAACTAATTAAGTGTGATAGCTGGTCAACTGGAGAAGTAGTATTATTGCTACTTCTCCATTGATTTTTTATTTATGTCTAGAGATAAGTGTTTTCTCTACATCACGTAAGTGGAAACCTTTTGCTTGTAGCAATACCATAATGTGAAAAAGAAGATCTGCACTTTCATTTAAGAATAAGTGATCATTATCATCTTTTGCTTCTATTACAACCTCTACTGCTTCTTCTCCTACTTTTTGAGCTACCTTATTGATACCGCTATTAAATAGTGATGCAATGTATGAATCTGCGTTGTCCTTATTATTCCAACGATCTTCTATAATTTCTTCTAGCTGTGTTAAGAAGCTGAAGTTACTTTTATTGCTTTCTCCCCAGCAGGTATCTGTTCCTTTGTGACACGTAGGTCCTTGTGGTGTTACCTGGATAAGCAGTGCATCATTATCACAATCGTTCTTGATGTTATCTAGCAATAAGTAATTCTTAGTCTCCTCTCCCTTTGTCCATAGACGTTGCTTAGAGCGACTAAAGAATGTTACTTTATTTGTAGCAATTGTTTTCTCGTATGCCTCATTATTCATAAAACCTAGCATCAAGACATTCTTAGTTCTTGAATCTTGAATGATTGCTGGTACGAGACCATTCTCGTATTTTTTAAAATCTATTTCCATTACTTTTTTTTATGAACGAGTGTTATGATCTCATCGCTATTCCTTGCGAAGTTAACTCTTGTTTTAAATCTGTTATTTCTATTTCTTTAAAGTGAAACACACTAGCCGCTAGTGCTGCATCTGCTTTACCTTCTATAAAAGTATCTGCAAAGTGTTGCATATTTCCCGCGCCACCACTTGCGATTATAGGTATGTTTAAACTTTCAGAAAGTCTTGCTAGTGCTTCATTTGCAAATCCATCTTTTGTACCATCATTATCCATTGATGTAAATAAGATTTCTCCTGCTCCACGAGTTTCTACCTCCTTTGCCCAATCAAAAAGATTTAGTTCTGTAGGTACTTTTCCGCCTACTAAATGTACTATCCACTCGCCATCTATAAACTTTGCATCTATAGCTACTACGATACACTGTGAGCCAAATTTTGCCACTAGCTCATTTATTAATTCTGGTCTTTTTACGGCACTAGAATTTATAGAAACTTTATCGGCGCCATTTTGTAGTAAGATATCTACATCTTCTACAGAAGAGATTCCTCCGCCTACTGTAAATGGGATATTTACCTGTGATGCTACTCGCAATACTAGATCTGCAAGGGTCTTACGACGTTCTTCTGTTGCAGAAATGTCTAAAAAAACTAGCTCATCTGCACCAGTATTAGAGTAGAGCTTTGCAAGCTCTACTGGATCTCCAGCATCACGCAAGTTTACAAAGTTAGTTCCTTTTACAGTTCTACCATTTTTAATATCAAGACAAGGGATAATTCGTTTTGTAATCACGCGGAACG
Source organism: Dokdonia sp. R78006 (assembly GCF_042466145.1). Lineage (NCBI taxonomy): Bacteria > Pseudomonadati > Bacteroidota > Flavobacteriia > Flavobacteriales > Flavobacteriaceae > Dokdonia > Dokdonia sp. R78006. The sequence continues at coordinate 3,085,872 of NZ_JAXHBU010000001.1, forward strand.
TCTAAAAGATTAGTAATTAAGGTTGCAAATTTAAATAAAAGTGCCGCTACTACCCCACAAAATGAAAACTGCTTTTCCCAAAGATTGCCAAAATGTACCTCACATTCATAAACTCCTATTAAAACTGTGATAATGTGATGTTAACTAGTAAATCATCACTCCATCAATCAATTACTTTTAACTTCTAAATAATAAAACGAATAAGTTATGATTAAGATTATAGGAGTAATAGCGTTAATTGCAGGTGCCATTATGTTAGTACTTGGTGTTATGGGAATTTTTGGAAGTTTGAGCACAGGGATGAGCCCATGGGCATTTACAATACTTGGTGTGGTATTTTTCTTTGCAGGTATCTCATTACTTAAACATAGAAAAGATACAGATGCAATTGCATCTGAAAAATAAACAAAGCAAAAAATGGTGTAAATTAGTACTTCAAAACAACCATTATGACAGTACGACCATTCCATCTTGCTATTCCCGTAGATGACGTAGAGAAAGCAAGAGTTTTTTATAGAGATATTTTAAATCTACCTGAAGGCCGCAGTAGCGATCATTGGGTAGATTTTAATTTTTTTGGGCACCAACTTGTAATACATTATAAAGAAAAATCTACCGTAGATGAAGTTCACAATGAGGTAGATGGTAAAGCAGTTCCCGTCCCACATTTTGGAGTAGTTTTAGAATGGAATCAATTTCAAAAATTTGCTAAGGAAATTGCGCCTCACGTCACTTTTGTAATAGCTCCTTATACTCGCTTTGAAGGACTTGTAGGAGAGCAATCAACAATGTTTTTTTATGACCCTTGCGGTAATGCTTTAGAATTTAAAGCTTTTAAAGACGATTCTCAAATCTTTGCAACATAATATATGCAATCAATAAAACCTGGATTACTTAGACAAGCCTTTGTTATTTTCCTAATCATACTATTAGGATGGCTTATTTTTAAAGAAATGGCAACGTATCTTTCAGGTGTTCTGGGAGCGATCACGCTATTCGTATTGATGCGTAAATGGCAAGGATATCTTGTAAAAAAACGTAAGTGGAATCCAGGTATAGCAGCAGGATTATTAATGACTGCGTCTTTTCTCGTAATCCTCCTCCCTATCGCTGGGCTAGTACTTATGCTTACCTCAAAAATAAGTAAGGCAGTAGAAAATAGCGGGAAAGTCATAGATATTGTTAAAACGCAATTATCTTCTCTAGAGACTAGGTTTGGGATGGATCTCGCTAGTTCGATAGATACAAGTTCCATTACAGAGTGGGTTAGTAATAATCTTCAAGGCCTCGTAGGAAGCACGTTTAATATATTTATCGCTATAGGGATCATGTACTTCATGCTTTACTATATGCTCACTAATAGGAGAACATTTAGAGAATCACTTTTAGAGTACATTCCACTTAGTGACAAAAACTTGAAATTAATAGGAAAAGACAGTGTAGATCTAGTAAAATCTAATGCCATTGGTATTCCGCTGGTTGCACTGCTGCAAGGCGTGGTGGCTCTCATCGGGTTTCTGATTTTAGGTGTAGAAGATCCATTTTTCTGGTTTGCAATAGTAACCGTAGGATCTATGATTCCATTTGTAGGGACCGCTTTAGGGGTAATTCCAGTATGTATAATCTTATATGCGGCTGGTGATGTTTGGCAGTCTATAGTGCTTGCCTTATACGGTATTATCGTTGTAGGATCTACAGATAATTTATTTAGGCTAGTTATACAGCAACGTCTTGCAGATGTACACCCGCTAGTAACTATTATCGGAGTTATTGTGGGTGTGCCGCTTTTTGGTTTTATAGGCTTAATCTTCGGCCCTATTGTAGTGAGTATTTTTCTACTTATTGTAAAAATTTACAAGCAAGAGTACGGTAAAGAGGTTCATGAGGAAGAAAAAGAAGTACTATAACTACCTACTAGTATTTGATTTACGCTTTCGCGAAAGCGTAACTTAGAGAACATTCTTTGAGTTTTATTCAAAATTCCTATCTTTCACTTCCCAAAGCAAACCATCACTACATGCAAATACTAGGCATAGACATAGGCGGAACCGGAATTAAAGGAGTTCCCGTAGATCTTGAAACTCAAGAATATCTAGGAGAACGTTTTAGAATAGATACACCACGTCCCGCAAAACCCAAGGCTATTGCACAGTGCGTACAAGAACTTGTAGAACATTTTAATTGGACTGGTCCCATAGGTGTAGGGTTTCCTACAGTAGTGGTAGATGGTAAGGCCATGGCTTACGGCAATATGCATAAAAGCTGGCAGGGTGTTCAAATAGACGAACTTTTTACCGAAAAAACAGGACTTCCATGCTCTGCCATAAATGATGCAGATGCAGCCGGCCTTGCAGAAGTAAGATATGGCGCAGGAAAGGATTTAAAAGGTCTTGTTGCTGTGATTACAGTAGGAACTGGAATTGGTTCTGGCTTGTTTTATAATGGCCAGCTCATCCCTAATTTTGAATTAGGTCGTTTACCATACAAGAAAAAGCCTATTGAACAATATGCAGCAAACTCTGTGCGCAAAGCAGAAGACTTGACTTACAAAGAATGGGCAGAGCGTTTTAATTTTTTCTTAAAAAATGTAGAGTTGATTTGTACTCCTAACCACTACATCATAGGTGGTGGCATAAGCAAACACATGGAGGAATTTGAAAAATATCTTACTACAGATATCCCTATCGTAGCTGCCAAAACCAAAAATCATGCAGGTATTATAGGAGCAGCTTGTGGGTATCTTGATAAAATGGAACGCAAGTAATATTAATTTTCATTTACTAGTAGTTATTATTTGAGTTTACACTTCTCATGTGCGAGCACGATTTCTTTTGTTTACTTTTAAAGCGTAACAACTTTAAATCGACCAACAGAATGCGTTTATTACTTACACTTACTACCCTACTATTAAGTTGCCTTAACACACTTGCTCAAACTGGCAGTGTAGATATGGATTACTACCTTCCTAAAGATGTAACTTATGATCAATCTATTCCTACACCAGAAAGCATTATAGGCTATACGCCTGGAGAGTGGCACGTAAGTCATGATAAACTTTCTGAGTACATGCGTACACTCGCAGCTGCTAGTGATAGAATTACAATAGAAAACAGAGGTAAAACTTTTGAGGGTCGCCCTATTCTTTTACTTACAATAACTTCTCCTAGCAATCACAACAACCTAGAAGCGATACGCGCAGAGCATGTAAAACTTACAGAAAACGGAAGCAGTTCTTTAAATACTAGTGATATGCCTATCGTAGTATATCAAGGACTTTCTATACATGGTAATGAACCTTCTGGGGCAAATGCTGGACTTGTAGCTGCCTACTATCTTGCCGCTGCACAAGGCCCTAAAATCGATGACTTACTTAGGAACACGGTCATCCTTTTTGATCCTTCCTTTAATCCAGACGGTTTACAACGATTTGCATACTGGGCAAATACTAATAAGAGTATAAACATCAATCCTGACCCACAAGATCGTGAATATAATGAGGTATGGCCTGGTGGACGTACTAACCACTACTGGTTTGACATGAACCGCGACTGGCTTCCTGTACAACTTCCAGAATCTCGTGCTCGCATCAATACCTTCCACAATTGGTATCCTAATATTCTTACAGATCACCACGAGATGGGATCTAACAGTAGTTTTTTCTTCCAGCCAGGAATACAATCACGTACACACCCACTCACGCCTGCTTTAAACCAAGAGCTCACAAAGCAAATAGGTAATTACCACGCAGCAGCACTAGATAAAATAGGTAGCTTCTACTACACAGAAGAAAGCTTTGATGATTTTTACTATGGAAAAGGATCTACATTTCCAGATATAAATGGAGGTATTGGGATTCTTTTTGAACAAGGAAGTAGTCGTGGCCACGCTCAAGAAACAGAAAATGGATTACTAGAATTTAAATTCACCATACGCAATCAGTTTACTGCTATCTTATCCACATTAGAAGCAGCGCAAGGAATGCGTTCAAAATTACTAGACTATCAGCGCGATTTCTTTAATAACGCTCGAGGCGAAAAAGCGAATGGTGCATACGTTTTCGGGAGTGAAAAAGATGCAAGTAGCTCTTATCACCTTGCCGAAATACTAAAACGTCATAAAATTAAAGTACATGAAGTAGCCAAAGACTTTACCGAAGGTAATAGCAACTTCAAAAAAGGCATGAGCTACATGGTTCCAAAAAACCAGAGACAAAGCCGTCTTATAAAAGCAATGTTTGAAAAACGAACTACATTTCAAGACAGTTTGTTTTATGATATTAGTGCATGGTCTTTCCCACTAGCATTTGGTGTAGACTTCTCAGAAAACGCATCTTTAAATAATGCAGGTGATGAGATTCAAGAACTATCAATGAACCCAACGCCTGCCGTAGCTTCAAGTACCTATGCATACTTGATGGAATGGCATGACTACTATACTCCTAAGGCACTTAACAGTATCTTAAATCAAGGAATAAGAGCAAAAGTAGGTATGGAGCAATTCACCCTAGAAGGTGCTACTTATGATTATGGGACTATTATGATTCCTGTGCAAAATCAATCATTGAGTCCTCAAGAGTTAAATGCCTTTATAAATGAAGTAGCTCAAGATGCACATGTAACTATCAAATCTGTGAGCACTGGACTTACACAAGGAATAGATCTCGGTAGTAATCAGTTTAGAGCACTTAAGCCTGCAAAAGTTGCTATTATTGTAGGAGAAGGCATTAACCCGTATGATGCAGGAGAAATCTGGCATCTCTTTGATACACGTTATAATATGCGTATCACAAAACTCGACACTAAGAGTTTAGGACGCACAGACCTATCTCAATACACAGATATCATTCTACCTAACCTCTGGGGAAGCGCTATAGATAAAGGCACTACAGAAGATATTAAACAATGGGTACGCGATGGTGGTACACTTATAGGATATAAAAATGTAGCCAACTGGTTCAAAGGGAACAAAATGCTGAATATTTCTTTTGAGGAAACTAAAAACCCTGCTAAGAATGTGAGCTTTGAGCAGCGCAGAGATTTTAGCGGTGCGCAAGTAATAGGAGGAGCAATCTTTGAAGCAAAGCAAGATAGATCTCATCCTATTAACTTTGGATATACAGGAGATAAAGTTTCCTTGTTTAGAAACACCACTATTTTTGTAAAAGCAGACTCTACTAGTTATAAAAATCCTATCCAGTATACTAAGACTCCTTTACAAGCTGGTTATATTTCCAAAATTAACCTAAAAGCAATTCCAGAAACTAGACCTTTTGTACATCAAAGTACTGGACGTGGAGAGGTGATTTTATTTACAGATAATACAAACTTTAGAGCATTCTGGTATGGTACCAATAAATTATTAATGAACGCTATCTTCTTTGGTAGCGAGATGTAATCGTAATATTTAATTTATTTTTAAAACATATCAGTCAAAATGAAAATAGATCTTTCTAATAAAACCTCTAACCAACTTCGCTCTAATCTTAACTTGATTACAGTGATTATTGTTGCCTTGCTTATCGTAATATCATTTCTAATTGGTATCTCGATTTACGGGATTACTACAAGAGAAGACTCAAATTCTTTTATAGGTACACTGGTAGTTGGTATTTCTTGCTTGGGTACAGTTCCATTACAGTTTATTATGAGAAAAGCTATCAAAAAAGAATTGAAATCAAGAGGAGAGATTGTATAAACGTTACGCTTTCGCGAAAGCGTACTCAACTCAATTATTTTTATAACTTTACACATAGTATGATATTAATCACAACATATACATTCATCTCGTGTGCAACGTTGCGCCAGACTTGATATGTTGTCACTATATGATTATAAAGAGTAACAATACAAAAGAGTCCGGCCACCACGCTGGACTCTTTACTTTTATGGTCTAGCGTAGGACTTTACCATCTAATCTATCGTTTATGAAAACACTACTACGCAACTATACAAATACTTTTAAAGGACTATCTAGAGAAATCTGGTGGCTATCGCTCATCACATTGATCAACAGAGCGGGCGCGATGGTGATTCCCTTTCTCTCTATTTATTTAAATAAAGATCTCCATTTTAGTCTACCAGATGTTGCATGGATTATGACGTCTTATGGTCTTGGTTCTTTTGCGGGAGCATGGCTAGGCGGTAAATTGTGTGACGTAATTGGTTATTATAAAGTCATCCTTTTAAGTTTAATTTTTACTGGAATAAACTTTTTATGGGTAATGCATGTAGAGACTTTCTGGGTAATGTGCTTTTCATTTTTTATCCTCATGGCACTAGCAGATATGGGGCGTCCTGCGTTTTTTGTAGCGCTTAGTGCCTACTCAAAACCAGAAAATAAAACACGCTCGCTTACCCTCATACGACTTGCTATTAATCTAGGTTTTTCTGTAGGGCCCGCTGTGGGAGGAATTCTTATTGCCACTGCAGGATATGATGCGCTATTCTATGTAGACGGCTTGACGTGTCTCTTTGCTGCTATCTTGATGACTCAAGTATTAAATCCTAAAAAAACAAAGGAACTTGATAAAGAAGTCATGATTGAAAATCCTAAAAAACCTTTACTTGACACGCCTTATGTGCTCTTTCTCGTTGCGCTTGCGTTATTTGGGATTGTCTTTGTACAATACTTTTCGACAGTGCCATTATATTATAAAGATGAATATAAACTTGGTGAGGATGCCATAGGACTTATTCTTGCTCTTAACGGTATTTTGATTGTAGTGTTTGAAATGCCACTCATTGCCTGGATGGAAAAGAAAAACCTCTCTAACGTACAAAGCACCATCTTGGGATTACTCATGACAGGTGCTAGTTTTTTGTTATTACTATGGGAAGCATGGGTAGGCATTATAGTCATTGGGATGATTATCGCAACCTTTGGGGAGATGATTTCGTTTCCCTTTAGTAATAAATTTGCCTTAGATCGCTCCAAGTTGGGAAGACAAGGCGCATACATGGGTGTTTACAGCATGTCATTTTCGGTAGCGCATATTTTTGGGCACAATAGTGGTATGCAAATCACAGAAGCATTTGGTTTTCAAACAACGTGGATATTTTTGATCGGGCTCACGCTTATCGCTTGGCTATTGCTATATATTGTTAAGCGCATGCTTGCAAATGAAACACCGCCAGAACCTGTATCTTTAACTTCAAAATAAGATTTATGAGAATTATTATTATCATTTTAAGTACGCTTTTGGTACAAGCATGCAATACTAATAAAGACAATCAAAAGTCATTACAAGAGCATATTACAAATGAAAATAACGCTTTCGCGAAAGCGCAACCTGTATTAGATACATCTAGGTATAACGTAGCTTTCTTAATTATGGATGGCACTTTTAATACGGAACTCACGGCGCCTTTTGATATTTTTCAGCACACGATTTACAGAGATAGTATTAAGGCAATGAATGTGTTTACCGTTGCAAATACACTGGATCCTATTAGAACATTTGAAGGTATGTACCTCCTACCCGATTTTGATTATACACAAGAGAAAATGCCTAAGATTGACATTCTAGTAATCCCTAGCGCAGAGCATCACCTAGATACAGATCTAGATGATGAGGCGATGATTTCTTTTGTTCAGAAAGTAGATAAAGAAGCTCTTTTTATGACTTCTCATTGTGATGGTGCTTTTGTGCTTGCACAGGCAGGACTTCTCGATGATAAAGTTTCTACTACTTTCCCGAGTGATATAGATAAAATGAGAGCTAAGTTTCCAGCCCTTGATATTAGAAAAGAAACCCTATTTGTTCACGACGGAAAATACATCACCTCTGCTGGTGGTGCCAAAAGTTTTGAGGCTGCGCTTTACCTTACAGAACACTTATATGGTGCAGAAATAGCACGTTCACTAGCAGGAGGATTAGTGATAGACTGGGATCTCGATACCGTCCCACACACGATTATTGACTAAAAAAAGCGCTATGAAACAGAATAATATAAATACTATAATATTTGATCTAGGCGGTGTACCCATAGACTGGAGTCCAGAATACGTTTATCTCAAAGAATTTAGAGGAGATCGAGCCAAGATGGATTGGTTTCTCAATTACGTTTGCGCATGGGACTGGAATGTTAACCAAGACGCTGGTTATTCTCTAGAAAAAGCTACACAAGAACGCATAGCAATGTTTCCAGAATATGAAAGGCTTATAAAAATGTATTACGGCCGATGGGAAGAAATGCTAGGTTTTACTCATGAAGGCACGCTACAAATTCTTAAAGAACTTATAGATAATCCTGACTATAGAGTGCTTGCACTTACTAACTGGAGTGGTGAGACATTCCCTATTGCGCTTAAAAAGTTTCCTTGGTTGCAATGGTTTGAAGGAATTCTAGTCTCTGGAGATGAGGGAACTCGCAAACCTTTTCAAGATATCTATGATCTTATGCTGGATCGCTATAAGATTGAACCGTCTCAAGCTATATTTATAGATGATAGTATAAAAAATATCCAAGGTTGCGAGTTGGCTGGAATAACAGGTATTCATTTTACAGATGCACAAACACTTGCGGTCCAACTTAGATCAAAAGGAGTACACGTAACACTATTAGAAAAATAACTATTACATATGATTAAAATATATCACAATCCTCGCTGTTCAAAGAGCAGACAAGGTCTAGCTTTGCTAGAAGAGTCCGGAAAAGAATTTGAAGTAATAAAATATCTTGATAATCCTCTTTCTGAAACAGCGCTTACGTCTCTTATTGATATGCTTGATATAGCTCCTATGGAACTCGTAAGAAAAGGCGAAGCTATCTGGAAGGAAAACTATAAAGGAAAAGAACTTAGCGATACGGATGTTGTAGCCGCTATGTCTCAACATCCTAAATTAATAGAGCGTCCCATTGTAGTTCTCGGAAAAAAGGCCGTTATTGGACGACCTCTAGAAAATATAGAAAAGCTCTTGAGCTTATAATTTTAAAAATAAATATTATGAAAATAATTATCGCATTAGTACTCTTTGCCTTTGTTGGAATGTCAAATGTTCAAGCACAAAGCCCTAGCATAAGTACTGTAAATAAAGAAAAAGCAAGTGAGATTGACATGCTTACACAGAAACTCAATCTTAGCTCAGAACAAGTAGCAAATATTTCTAAAACTATAAAAGCATTTAAATCTACAGAAGATAGACTTAGAGCTGGAGGTCTTAGCGCTGCAGATAAAAAAGAAGAGCTTGCTAAACTTGCCAAACGTAAAGATGGTAACATGCAAACGTTTTTAACTAAAGAGCAATATGCTATATACAGCAGTCTGAAAAAACAGTAATTAAAAACTACGTTATAATAACATCCAGATGTTCAAGCATTTGGATGTTCTGTTTTACAACAGCTTGTTGTCATCATATCTGGAAAGTCAGGATATACATCATTGTTACGTATAATTATGTTACCTTAACTCACTCATAAAACTAAACGACTCTGTGAGTCCCAATCCCTTTAAAATTATAGGCGTAGGCGCCACCTTCTCTCCTAACCTCAAAGCAAACTTGTACGAGGCTGCTAGACTATGTATTCATTTTAATGCAACGTTAGTAGTGATTCACGTAGGTGATCATACAGATGAGAAACATCAATCTTTTGAGAAGTTACTCACTAGTTTTCATCAAGAAGGCCTTAAATCTGAAATAGTATTTAAGCCTGGAGACCCTGTTAAAGTGATGATAGAAGCTGCCAGTACTTTAAAGATTGATTTACTCATTGTTGGTGCGCTTCAAAGAGAAAATTTTGTCAATTACTACTTAGGGTCTATTGCCAGAAAAATAACGCGAGGTGCCTCTTGCTCTGTGCTCTTACTTATCAATCCCTCTGTTACACGTATTCCGTGTAAACATGTAGTTGTAAATGGCCTTGAAGACCCCAAAACAGAACAAACCATTACCACTGCCTTTTACGTTGCACACGGTCTGAGTGCAGATAAAATGACTATCGTAGAAGAAATTACGGAGAACGAAATTCACGTAAATGTAGATGATGATACCTCACTACGCCGAGCAAATATTGCTAAGGAAAAACTGCGTAGACGAGAAGAAAGCAGAGTACAGCAAATTATAAATAAAGTACCTCAAGAAATACAGCAACGTGTAGATGCAAGATCTCAAGCCATTTTTGGGAAACGAGGATACTCCATCGGTCATTATGCGGAGGTCGTAAGAGCAGATTTATTAATCATGAACGCCCCATCAAAAACATCATTTTGGGACCGTTTATTTCCACATGATATTGAGCATATTCTCACAGAACTCCCTACAGATGTATTAATTGTACGATGAGTCCAAAAGAGAATTCTATAAATAATTTTTTTAAAACGCTTCCGCGAAATATTTTTTCGGGATTCGTGGTAAGTCTTATTGCACTACCATTAGGTCTAGGACTTGCAATGGCTAGTGAGGCTCCGCCTATCTCAGGAATTATTACTGCTGTTGTAGGAGGAATATTAGTATCCATACTTGGCGGAAGTAATGTAACTATTACAGGACCTGGAAATGGTCTTGTGGGAGTAGTACTCATAGCAATTACAGCCCTAGGATTAGAAAGCACCTATGCTGCTATTATTTGTTCTGGTGGACTACTTATGTTATTGGGTTTTCTGCGTATGGGAAAACTAGCAGATTTCTTTCCATCTTCTGCGATACAAGGAATGCTAGCCGCCATCGGTCTTATTATCCTAGGAAAGCAGTTCCACATCATGCTCGGGAATAAAATTACACGTGACGGGAGCATTGACTATCTACTTGAAATCCCAAATTCAATTATTGGCGTTTTCAGTTATACAGATACAGGACTCATCTTTGCCGCTATCTTTGGCGTAGGAAGTCTTGCAATCATGATTTTTTATGGAAAAATCAGGAATAAATATTTACAACTCGTTCCTGCACCTATGTGGATCGTATTACTTTCTATAGGTTTTAGTTACTATTATGAATTGGTTCTAGGTTTACCTAACCCTATTGCTCAAGAATATATGATAAGTGGTATCCCAGCACTAGGAGATATCGTAGAGGATTTACCAATACCTAATTTTGGGTCTGTTGGGACATTTACTTTCTGGACAAGTGTCTTATCACTTACACTCATCGCAAGTATAGAATCGTTACTAAGTATTAAAGCTGTAGATAAGCTAGATCCTCTCAAACGTAGATCAAATATTAATCGTGATCTTAAGGCCTTAGGTCTTGCTACTGTAGGTTCTGGTTTTTTAGGAGGTCTTAATGTAGTTACTGTTATCGCTAGAAGTTCTGTAAATGTAAATAATGGTGGTACTAATAGAAGTGCCAACTTTAGCCACGCTACATTCTTAGTCATTTTTATTGCACTATTTAGTACTCAACTTACGCGTATTCCCTTGCCGGCTTTAATGGCTATTCTTGTGTATACAGGATATAAACTTGCATCACCTGTAGTTGTGAGAAAGATGTTTACTATTGGTAAAGAACAAGTGCTTATTTTCTTTGTTACGCTATTAACTACTTTGTTTGTAGATCTTATCTCTGGTATTCTAGCAGGTATTGTCATCACATTTGTCATTCATATTCTTTTAAATAAAAGCACAGGGCTATTTCTTAGAAACATGTTTAAGCCTAACGTGTTGATGTTCCAAGAAACGGGAGACAAAGGAGGGAGTAACTATTATGTGAGTGTAAAACACTTTTGTACCTTTTTAAACTTTTACAAACTCAAACAAAAGCTCGAAGCTATTCCTGAGAGTCAGGACGTGGTGGTAGATTTTTCAAAATGTAGCTTTGTAGATCACACAATCATGGAGAATCTTCACGACTTTCAAGAAGTATTCAGTAAAAAAGGTGGGCACTTTGAGGTTGTAGGCCTCGATATGCATGATACAGACTCTGCACATCCTTTTGCACTACGCAAGATGATAACAGTGCCTAAGATGTTTACAAAGAGTAAAACCAAACGCCAAGTGTCACTTGAAGAACTTGCTCAAAGCTATAATCTAGAATATCATCCAGAAAAAAATGAAGATGTACATGAGCTTACAGATTTCCTTTATTTCCAGACAAAACATATAAATCATTCATATAACGAGTTTAAGGATGATGATAATGTCCTGCATCTCTTTGATATTATTTACTCAGAAGGAGAGTTTATAGCACAAGGAACGGTACGCTCAACTATGATCACCATAGACTTGCCTACTCCTATTCCATCGTTTACAATAGATAAAGAAGGATTTTTAGAAAAGTTTTATGCAATAACTGGGTGGAATGACATCAACATTGATGGCCATACAGATTTTTCTAATCGATTCTTTTTATTGGGAGAAAACGAGTATGCCATTAAGAGTTTCTTTTCTAATGAGCTTATTCATTTCTTAGAGAGCAATCCTTATTACCACATAGAATCAAAAGGAGATCAGCTACTTATTTTTAATAAAGAGCGACCTGCTACTATAAAAGAAATTAAAGCATTGCTGGATTATGCTAGAAGATTACAGCAAGTTATCCAGAACATTACCGGAGAACTTGTAGCGGTTATTTAAAACAACAAAGCCATCCTTACGGGATGGCTTTGTTGTTTTATAGAGCATAATACTTATGCATCTTTATGCATAAAAGATTGTTTTGCTAGCAATACCTCCTCTGTTTCTACATGCTCATCATCCGGTACACAGCAATCTACTGGACATACTGCAGCACATTGTGGCTCGTCATGAAAACCTTTACACTCGGTACACTTATCTGGAATGATATAGTAAATCTCATCACTCACAGGTTGTTGTGCTTCATTTGCATCTACTTCTTTTCCGTTAGGTAAGACAACATTTCCTTCTAGGTCTGTTCCATCTGCATAGCGCCAGTCATCTGCGCCTTCGTAAATGGCAGTGTTAGGACACTCAGGCTCGCAAGCTCCACAGTTTATACATTCGTCTGTTATGATAATTGCCATAGTTTTCTTTTTGGGTAACTTTGCACAAAAATAACGCCTAGACACCGATTTGCCAAAACCTATGACACTTCAACTACGAATTAACGCTTTTATTGAGCTAGGAAAATTTTTAAGTCAGTTTACACGTGACTCAATTGCCCAAAAAGAAGGAGTATTACACAATGATCTCTTCTTTGACGGAATGCAGCATCAGTTTAAACTAGCCAGCGAAAACAACGGCTGGTTCACTAAAGAAAATATACTCTTCGCTTTAGAAGGCTGGGCACAGTCACTTACTCAAGAAAAACTTACTGAGTGGCTTGATGGGTACGATACCGCTTTCGCGAAAGCGCAACCACAACAAACCGTTGCCGTAATCATGGCAGGTAATATCCCATTAGTAGGCTTTCATGACTTTATGTGCGTATTAATTGCTGGGCATAAATTTGTAGGAAAACAATCGTCTAATGATAAGCACCTCCTACCCTTTCTTGCAAAATATCTAGAATATGCAGAACCTGCTTTTAAAGAAACCATTAGCTTCACCGAAGATAAATTACCAGCCTACGATGCTGTAATTGCGACAGGAAGCGATAATACTGCTAGGTATTTTGAATATTACTTTGGTAAAAAGCCTAACATCATCCGTAAAAACAGAAATTCTGTTGCAGTACTTACAGGTAATGAAACAGAAGATGAGCTTATTGCGCTAGGTGAAGATATATTTAGATACTACGGTTTAGGATGCCGTAATGTATCAAAATTGTATGTGCCACAAGATTACAATTTTGATGCCTTTTTCAAAGCTATTTATCACTGGAGCGATATTATGAATGGTGCAAAGTATGCCAATAATTATGATTATAATAAAGCGGTGTATTTAATGAGCCTCTTTGAGCTCTTAGAGAATGGTTTCTTAATGCTCAAGGAAGATGAAAGCTACGGCTCACCTATCGCGACTTTATTTTATGAAAAATATGAATCAATGGAAAGCCTAGTTGAAAAGCTTGAAGCAGATAAAGATCGTATTCAATGCGTTGTGGGGAATACAGCACTAGAAAGCCAAGTTAAGGAGCTCACTCCAATAGGAAAAACTCAAAAACCTGAGCTTTATGATTATGCAGATGGGGTTGATACTATTACATTTTTGACATCATTATAGCCAATATTTTATCGATTTATCTATTGCTTTTTATAACGTTTTGGGCATCTTTGTAAAGCACAAAACGCATAAAATAGCACACCATGAAGAAGCACAACTTTAGCGCAGGACCTTGTATCTTACCTCAAGATGTTTTTAAAGAAGCATCACAGGCTATATTAGACTTTAATGATTCCGGACTTTCTATTCTTGAGATTTCTCATAGAAGTAAAGACTTTGTAGATGTAATGGACGAGGCTAGAAATCTAGCATTAGAATTACTGGGCTTAGAAGGTAAAGGCTATAAAGCACTTTTTTTACAAGGTGGAGCGAGTATGCAATTTTTAATGGTAGCATACAACTTACTAGAAACAAAGGCTGGTTATATAAACACTGGAACTTGGAGTGATAAAGCTATCAAAGAGGCAAAACTTTTTGGAGAGGTTGCTGAGGTTGCATCTAGTAAGGAGGCAAATTTCAATTACATACCTAAAGGATTTATACTTCCAGAAAACTTAGACTATCTACATCTCACAAGTAACAACACTATTTTTGGGACACAAATTAAGCATTTCCCAGAGGTAGATTGTCCTCTTATATGTGATATGAGTAGTGACATTTTTTCTAGAGAGATTGATTTTAATCAATTTGACTTAATCTATGCAGGTGCTCAGAAAAATATGGGACCAGCAGGAACTACACTTATTGTAGTAAGAGAAGATATTCTTGGTAAAGTGACTCGTAAGATTCCATCTATGCTGGATTATCAAACGCACATAAGTAAAGGCAGTATGTTTAATACGCCTCCTGTATATGCAGTATATATCTCAATGCTTACTATGCGCTGGTTGAAAGAACAAGGTGGCGTAAAAGCGATTGAAGAAATCAATAATAAAAAAGCAACACTACTTTATAGCGAGATAGAACTTAATCCACTATTTAAAGGATTTGCTGCCAAAGAAGATCGTTCTACCATGAACGCTACATTCTCACTTACAGATGGTGATCTTAAAGATGCCTTCGATGCCATGTGGAAAGAAGCAGGCATTAATGGTTTAAATGGTCACAGAAGTGTAGGCGGTTATAGAGCTTCTATGTACAATGCCCTATCTATGGATAGCGTAGGTGTACTAGTAGACGTAATGAGCGAACTAGAAAGAAAAGCTTAAATCCACAAGGACAAAACAACAATATTAAACCGCATATAATAGCATTTACTATGAAAGTATTAGCAAACGACGGAATATCACAAACGGGAGTAGACGCTCTTACAGCTGGAGGATTTGAAGTAATTACAACAAATGTTGCTCAGGACCAACTGGAAAACTACATCAATGAAAAGCAGATTGATGTTATTTTAGTAAGAAGTGCTACCACAGTGCGTATGGAACTTATTGACGCTTGCCCATCTATAAAAATTATAGGACGTGGTGGCGTAGGAATGGATAATATTGATGTGCAATATGCCAGAGATAAAGGACTTCATGTAATTAATACACCAGCAGCATCGTCTGCATCTGTAGCAGAGCTCGTATTTGCTCACTTGTTTAACGGAGTTCGTTTCTTATTTGATTCTAACCGTAACATGCCACTTGAAGGTGATACAAAATTTAAAGGATTAAAGAAAGCTTACGCGAAAGGAACCGAGCTACGTGGTAAAACACTAGGTGTAATTGGTTTTGGGCGTATAGGTCAAGAGACTGCAAAAATTGCTTTGGGAGTGGGAATGAAAGTTATCTTTCATGATCCGTTTACAGAAAAAGCGAAAGTTACTGTTCCTTTCTTTGACGGACAGTCTGTAGCATTTGATCTTACTTCTGTATCAAAGGAGGAAGTTTTAAAATCTGCAGATTTCATAACACTTCACGTTCCTGCACAAAAAGACTATGTAATAGGTAAAGCAGAGTTCGATCTTATGAAAGATGGCGCTGCATTAGTAAACGCTGCAAGAGGTGGTGTTATAGATGAAGTAGCTCTAGTGGCCGCCTTAGATAGTAACAAACTTTCATTTGCAGGTTTAGACGTTTTTGAAAACGAACCTACTCCAGCGGTACAAGTACTTATGAATCCTAAGGTGAGTTTAACTCCACACATTGGAGCAGCAACTGGTGGAGCCCAAGATCGTATTGGTACAGAACTAGCAGAGCAAATCATAAAAATCCTTAAGTAACAATAGCATTTACAAATGCAGTAAGCTTAAACATTTGATGTTAGTTTTACTGTTTATCGATTTAAAATTGATTTTAATCGACAAGATTCTAAAAAAACCATCCAAAAGGATGGTTTTTTTATGTCAGCAATTTTAGAACTTATAATATTTTGTACCTTGAATCTTGTAAACATTAAAAAACAACAACGATGGCAGGATTATTAGATTTATTAAATAGTGATATAGGAAAATCTCTTATTAGTGGAGCAAGTGCAAAATCAGGACAATCTGAAGGTGCAACTGCGCAGGTTTTGAGCATGGCACTTCCAGTACTTATGGGAGCTATGAAGAAAAACGTACAGACACCAGAGGGAGCAGCTGGATTAATGGGCGCTTTATCTGGAAAGCATAGTGGTGGTATTTTAGACCAACTTGGAGACCTTATGGGTAACGGAGGACCTAGTGACGACGTAGTAAATGATGGTGCTGGAATTTTAGGACACCTTTTAGGAAACAAACAACCTGCTGTTGAAAATGCATTAAGTAGCAAGTCTGGTGTAGACGCTGGATCTGTAGCTCAAATATTAAAAGTTGCTGCACCTATCCTTATGGGAGTACTAGGTAAGCAAACTAAAGAAAATAACGTAAGTGATGGTACTGGTATGAGTGCTTTATTAGGTAGCATGCTAGGTGGTCAACCTCAAGAAAACCAAAGCTTAATTACTACCCTACTAGATGCAGATGGAGATGGAAGCATCTTAGATGACGTAGCAGGAATGGTACTAGGAAGCAATAAAAAACAAGGTGGTATCGGAGGTCTTCTAGGAGGACTTTTTGGAAAATAATTCATAAATCATCTATTCATATATTAAAGAGTGCCTTTTCAGGCACTCTTTTTTTGTTCCCTCATTGAGAGGTCTCATTTACTCATTGTAGCTTTAAATAGAGGTTACTGCTTAGTAAGTTTACACGGTATAACAATTAGTACTATCGTTAATACTACGATAAAACAAACCCGTATCACAGGTAAAATCTTTAACTTTAAGATTATGAAAAAGATAATTTACTTAGCAATTCTTACCGCTACCATAATAGGTTGTGCAACTACAAGTGGTACAAAAGACATAGGCAATACTGCAGATAATGCATCAGACACGATACGTATTGCAAATGACAGTCTAGAATATGAAATTATTATTATAGAACCGGGGTTTAATACATGGCTAGTTACACAAAGACCTAGAGGGTTTTATGGGCAGTTTTTCTTAGAAAATAAAAATAGGTTTTATGTCACTGAATATAACAACAGAGTAAATAATATATCACAATACGACCCTAATCTATATATCCAGCGCATAGATTACAATTCGAATACCGATTATGGGTATGAAGTTAATTACCTATTATATAATTGGTTTGAATTTTTTCAAGAACGCAACAATCAGAAACTACGATAATCGTATTTTTGCAGCGTTATGAAAGACTTTAAAAAACGCTGGGAAATCACTCAAAACTGGCAATTTATACATATTATTCTTGGATTGATAGCTGCTCTTTTTTCGGCATATTTAATTGCTCGAGCTATTTATGTGCCTGCATATGATACTTCTGTACCCGTAGCAACTATTTTACTTAGTTTGCCTATAGCTTTCTTAATTATATGGATCACGCTTTGGCTATTTAAAAAGCTCTATTCAAGATGGGGAGTTACTTATCGCTGGGAGCTCGTAGCAATATTTCTTGCATTTGCAGTAACCGGTTCAACAGCTGGAAGACTTTCTAATCCTTTAATGGATCTTATAGGCTTAGGTAAGGATGTTACAACTGGTTGGATTTACTGGCCTGTTAGAATCTTGTTAATTTTTCCTATTTATCAAGTGCTTTTAGTGATATTTGGTTGGCTATTTGGTCAGTATGCGTTCTTTAAAGCGTTTGCTACAAAAATGGTTTCCAGATTGGGACTAGGATTTTTATTTTCAAAAGAAGCTTGAAAAAAGATAACACTCATATAATTATAAGACTTACAGCATTGTTTACAATGCTTGTATTCTTGTTACCTAGTGTAGTATCTTTTTCTCACAGCACAGCAGACCATGAACATTATGATACTTGTAAATTTACAGGAGAAGTACACGTTCATGAATCAAAACTAGATTGTGATCTTGGTGATTTACACGTTGTTAAAGCAGGACTTTACGCTTTCGCGAAAGCGTACCAATCACCCATCATACATATCTCAAAAGAAGTAGATGTTCTATTACAGACATCATACACAACCACCATCTTAAGTTCCTCAGACCGTGGTCCCCCGTTTTGTTAAGCATTGAATTACATTCAATAATTAGCAAAACATTTTTATATGAAATTTTATTTATGGCTTAGCATCGCCTTGCTGAGCATTACGAGTACAGCACAAGAGTGTACCTATACACTATCTGGTTATATTATAGACCTGCACGATAATGAAGTATTATCTGGTGCAACCATTATTGTGGCAGGGTCTGAAGACGCTGTAATGACAGATAGCCTAGGCAAATATGTTATCACAGGACTTTGTGCCAACAATTACACACTACAAGTATCACATCCAGCATGTGAGACACAAATTATAAAAGTAGATGTAAGTAGGAATACTACTCGCAACATCAACATGGAGCATCATCTAGAATCTCTAGGCGATGTACAGATTGTTGCACATGCTCATAAAAGTAAAAGCCGTACAGCGACAGAAGCTGTTGTAAACCACAGCTTACTTGAAAGTAATAGTGCAGCCTCCCTAGGTGATGCTCTTAAAAATCTGAGCGGGGTTACCTCATTAAACACAGGTAACTCTGTAGTAAAACCGGTAATACAAGGGCTACACTCTAGTAGAGTAGTACTTATTACAGAAGGCACGCGCTTGCAAGATCAAGAATGGGGTGTAGAACACGCACCTAATATTGATGTAAATGCGGCTGGTGAAGTCACAGTTATTAAAGGAGCAGCAGGATTGCAATATGGTGGTGATGCTATAGGAGGCACCATCATCATAGAACCAGAGCAGGTACCTGTAAAAGACACTATTTTTGGAAGAACTATTATTACTGGTGCGACCAATGGTCGTGGGGGTTCTATTACAACTTCATTAATAAAGTCTTACAACAATGGCTGGTATGGTGGCATAAACGGGACTTTAAAACGTTTTGGAGATTTTGAAGCGCCAGATTATGTCCTAAGTAATACAGCCTTGTATGAGAGAGATCTTTCTGCACGTATAGGAGTTAATAAATATCGTTATGGTGTGGAGGCTAGCTACTCGATTTTTGACAAAGAATCTGGTATTTTGCGCTCATCACACGTAGGTAATGCTGCAGATCTCTCGGTTGCAATAAATAGCCAAGAGCCATTTGTGGTAGAGCCATTTACGTACGATATTAATGCCCCTAGACAGGAAGTAAAGCATCAAATTGCAAAACTTAAATCATTTTATCGTTTTGATAATTTTGGAAAATTAAGCGCACAGTATGATTACCAGCGCAATAATAGACTAGAATTTGATATACGTAGAGATAGTGATGATTTACGACCTTCTATAGACTTACAACTTGAAACTGTAGGCGGTAAAATTGATTTTGATTACACTGCAGACAATACGCTTACAGCAAAAATAGGCGTGTCTGGAAGGTATCAAAAACATTTTCCTGATCCATCTACAGGGGTAAGAAGACTAATACCAGATTACCAAGCTCAAGATTTTGGTGTTTATGCATTAGCATCTAAAGACCTTGGAAAATGGGCAATCGAGGCTGGTGCTAGATATGATTATAACAGAATCTTAGCCGAAAAGTTTTATACTACGAGCTTATGGGAAGAAAGAGGATACAATGTAGACTTTGCTCAGTTTGTACGTCAAGAATTTGATAACCAAATTTTTGTAGAGCCAGATTTTGAGTACAAGAATATATCTGCCACTGCAGGAGTATCTTATCAAATCTCTAACGCAAGTAATATATCTTTTAACTATGCGCTCGCATCTCGCTCACCTAACGTGTCAGAATTATTTTCTGACGGGTTACACCAGAGTGCTGCACGTATAGAGCTAGGTGACCTAAGTTTTAATCAAGAAGTCGCAAATAAAATTTCATTAAATTTTACAAAATCTACAGACACTTGGAGTTTTACTATTGCTCCGTTTGCAAACTTTATCGAGGATTTTATCCTCATTGAGCCTACAGGCGTACAGCAAACTATAAGAGGAAGTTTTCCTGTATGGGAGTATAGGCAGACACAAGCTAGACTGTTAGGTTTTGACATAGATAACAATGTTCAAGTAACAGATCGTTTTGAGTTTTCTAACCAATTTTCGTTAGTAAAAGGAAAAGATGTAACCTTAGACAATGCTTTAATTAATATGCCTTCGGCGAGTACGCGTAACACCATTACATACCGTATTCCTGAAGTTAAAAATTTAAAGCTGTCACTTGAAAGTAACTATGTATTTCGTCAAAATGAATTTCCAGATACAAACTTTGACGTATTTATACCAGAAACCAACACTACAGAACTATTAGATATAAGCACACCTCCCGATGCCTATCATCTCATAAATTTTAAGGGATCTGTTGATTTTGCAATCAACGATAAAAGTGATCTTAATGTAGGTCTTATGGTAAACAATCTATTTGACACCTCTTACAGGGAGTACCTAAATCGCCAGCGCTATTTTGCAGACGATTTGGGTAGAAATATCTTACTACAACTTAAAATTAATTATTAAAATCACGCTTTCGCGAAAGCGTACTTAACAAAACAAACAATGAAAAACTTTATAAAATATACATTCCTTGCCTTTACTGCTATAACGATCACCTCTTGTATTAGTGATGATGATGGAGCAATTCCAGAGATTGTAAACGAAGAAGAAATTATCACAACAGTATCGCTTACATTGATGTCAGACACAAGCAGCGTTCTTCTCACATCACAAGATCTTGATGGAGATGGACCTAATGCACCTACAATAACCGTTTCTGGTGACTTAGATGTAAATACTGTTTATAACGGTAGCATTGAGTTTCTGAATGAAACAGAAAGCCCAGCCGAGGATATCACCGAAGAAGTAGAAGAAGAATCTGACGAGCACCAAGTATTCTATACTCCTAGTACAGGCCTTGACGCAGCTGTGACTTATGAGGATTTTGATGGTAACGGTAATCCACTAGGAACTTTAGTTACACTTACAACTGGTGCTACTGCTGGTTCTGGCACACTTACTATCACACTACGTCATGAGCCTACAAAGCCTAACGATGGAACTTTAGGTAATGCTGGAGGAGAGACAGATGTGCAAGTTTCTTTTCCTGTAGCGATTACAGAATAAGACAACTTTCATGTATAAAAAAAATGGATAGCGTTTACACGCTATCCATTTTTTTTTGATGTATCTATAATTTATTGCTGTGGTGCTGCCCCACCTTCTTGCTCTGGTTTTTCAAAAAGACTCATTACTGCTCTTCCTAAAAACTCTGTCACATCACCTGCTATGAGTCCTTCTATTCCATATTGATTTACGGCAACATCTGCTGCAAGTCCATGAAAATAAACTCCCATCATAGCGGCTTCCATAGGGTGATATCCTTGTGCTATATGCCCAGTGATAACTCCTGTAAGCACATCTCCAGTACCAGCAGTAGACAATCCAGGATTACCAGTAGTATTTATATAAAGTCTCATATCATAAACAGTAATTGTATGAGCACCTTTAATTACGATAATGACATTATGATTTTTGGCAAATTTTGCCGTTTTCTCTAGCTTGTCAAAGTCGTCATCCCACTTGCCTATTAAACGCTCCAGCTCACCTGGGTGTGGCGTAAAAATAGATAATGGAGGTACTTGCTCCATAAGTGATGGTCGTTTTGAGATGATATTAATTGCATCTGCATCTATCACTAATGGTTGCTTTTGCTTCTTTAAGAAAGACTCCATTGCTCTTACCGTTTTCTCATCGGTTCCCATTCCCGGGCCTATTGCAATAGCATTTGCTTCGGTTTGAAAATCAATTTCTTCAAACACTTTTCCATTATAATTATCGGTCTCTACCATTACTTCTGGAAGCGCCGTTTGTAATATAGGAACTCCTATTTGCGGTACATAAGCCGTCACAAGACCACTACCCGCTCTAAGAGCAGCTTTACTAGCAAGTTGCACAGCGCCCATTTTTCCAAAACTTCCTCCTATAATTAAGCTATGACCGTACATTCCCTTGTGAGAATATTGTGATCTCCCTTTGTACATCTGCTGGATTTCAGGTTTTGAAATTAGCGTTACATCTGTAGGAGTTTTTGCAAGAAACTCTGGATCTAGACCTATATCAATTGTATCCCACATGTTAATGTACTTACCCGTTTCTGGCAAGAAAAAAGCAAGTTTTGGTGACATAAAGCTTAGTACAAACGTTGCATGTACAATTACATCATCCTTTGCTGGTCCTCTATCTGAATACATTCCAGATGGAATATCTATAGAAAGTGTGTAAGCCTTAGACTCATTAATTTTTACAAAAAGTGCTTTTACCCAATCATCTGGACATCTGTTAAGTCCTATCCCAAAGATTCCATCTACCACAATATCTTGCGGAGTGATTACTGGAAAGTCTTCAACACTTTTAATGATTTCTGGCCATTTTTTTACTTCGTTCTTGAGAGCGTCATACGCTTTTAAGAAGTCTGGAGAGCGCTTATCATTACAGTGTACTATATAAGTATCAACATTATAGCCATTTTTAAGAAGTAAGCGAGCAATTACAAGTGCATCACCGCCATTATTACCGATACCACAAAATACTTTTATAGGCACAGGCTGCCCTTGTAAACGCTGGTTCATCCACTCATAAACGTACCCACCGGCGCGTTCCATGAGATTATAAGATGGAATCCCTTCCTTTTCAATGGTTGCTTTATCTGCTTCGTAAATTTGTTTGGCGCTGTATATTTTCATTTAGCTATAATTAGGTAGTTTCTTCATCTTTATGAAGAAAAATATTCTTTAATTCATTAAATATTCACGAAAGTAAACTTCAAATTATCACATTATCAGTATCGTGCTAGAAGTACGTCAAGAATTGTCATATCCTCAAAACTCAGAACTACATCTTGCCTCCTTAGGTAAATGTACTACATTTAACATATCAGAAACAAGATGAGAACAACACAATACACTTCGATTTTCTTGACTACCACTATTACTATTGGTACGATTACCCCGTTGGGGTTATAGTCGTACATATTATCTATCTATTACTTGCGCGAGCAAGGATCTCTTCCACACACACAAATTAATTAGTTTATTCATACCATTTTCGCTTTCGCGAAAATGTAAAATTGCATACTATGCGCGTATTAAAATTTGGAGGCACTTCTGTGGGGAGTGTTAAAAACATAGAAAAAGTAATTGCCATTGTAAATAACCAAGCTGCTTCACATCCAGTAGCTGTTGTTGTTTCGGCAGTGGGTGGAATTACAGATTTATTGCTAAAAGCCGGAACGCTTGCTGCTCAAAAAGACGAAACCTATAAGGATGTATTTTTAGAAATACACCAAAAACACACGGCTTTTGCAAAAGCACTTACCGAAGGTGATGCTATAGTAATGGCAGATATAAGTGCGCTTATGTCGCACCTAGACGACTTACTCAAAGGTATTTTCTTAATCAACGAGCTTTCACCTAAAACACTAGACAAACTCGCTGCTTTTGGAGAGCTTACCAGCAGCCGTATCATAACGGCAGCATTCAACCATCAAGGGATTGAAGCCACATTAAAAGATAGTAGACAACTTATCATTACCGATGGCAATCATACAAAAGCCAGTGTGTTGTATGATCGCACTAATGAAAATATCAAAGATTTTTTCGCGAAAGCGTCACAAAACATAACCATCCTAGGAGGATTTATTGCGAGCACAGCTACAGGAGAAACAAGTACACTAGGTCGTGGTGGCTCAGACTTTACTGCGGCTATAATTGCAGCTGCGCTGGAGGTAGACCAACTAGAAATATGGACAGATGTGAGTGGGATGTTCTCTGCAAACCCGAAGCTTGTAAAACAAGCAAAACCTATACGGGACATATCATATCACGAGGCGATGGAGTTATCGCATTTTGGAGCAAAGGTGCTCTACCCTCCTACTATTGTGCCTGCGCTTAGTAAAAATATTCCTATTTATATCAAAAATACGATGGCTCCAGATGAAGCTGGAACTCGTATAGGACAGCAAGAAGGGAGCAATGGAAACCCTATTAAGGGAATCTCTCATATAAGTGATGTTGCACTACTCACGCTGGAAGGCGCAGGAATGGTGGGAACTTCTGGAATTTCAAAACGCCTTTTTGAAGTACTCTCTTTACAGCAGATTAACGTAATATTAATTACTCAGGCTTCTAGCGAACATAGTATATGTATCGGTGTGATGGAGGCAGATGCATTGCGTGCAAAAACAGCAATAGAAACAGAGTTTGCTTACGAGCTATCGCTACGTAAGATTGACCCGGTAATTGTTGAGACGTCTCTTGCAATAATCGCACTCGTAGGAGAATCTATGAAAAGTCATCAAGGGATATCTGGTAAAATGTTCTCCACACTTGGTAAAAACAACGTAAATATACGCGCCATTGCACAAGGAGCGAGTGAGAAAAATATCTCTGCCGTAATTGCCGAAAAGGATGTAAAGAAAGCGCTTAACAGCTTGCATGAAGTTTTCTTTGAAGGAAACAGAAAGCAAATTAACCTCTTCATTACAGGTGTAGGAAATGTGGGAGCAAAACTTCTAGATCAAATTAACAGTCAGAAAAAATATCTCAAAGACCATCTTAACCTTAATATAAGAGTACTAGGACTTTCTAATAGTAGAATGATGCTCGTCTCAGAACAAGCTATTGATTTAGATAATTGGGAAGAAGCGCTTGCTCAAGGTGAGAAGGCAGATATTGTACGCTTTCGCGAAAACGTAATTGCTCTCAACCAGCGCAACTCAGTTTTTGTAGATATTACGGCAAATGAACCCGTAGCGATGGCATATGAAGAATACTTGCGAAATAGCATCGCAGTGGTTGCATGTAATAAAATTGCTGCCGCTGGAAAACAAGAATACTATGCAAATCTTAAACGATTGAGTAGAAAATATAATGCTCCCTTTAAGTTTGAAACCAACGTAGGTGCTGGTTTACCTATAATAGATACCTTACAGAACCTTATCGCGTCTGGTGATAGCATTACTAAAGTACAAGCTGTGCTTTCTGGAAGTTTAAACTTTGTTTTTAATAACTTTAAAAGTGGTGATAGCTTTTATGATGTGGTACAACAAGCCAAAGAGGAGGGCTATACAGAGCCAGATCCTCGTATTGATTTGAGTGGTGTAGATGTAGCTCGTAAAATCCTAATACTCGCAAGAGAAAGCGGACTTGAATTAGAACTAGAAGATATTGTGAACACACCATTTCTTACAGCAAATAACCTAGAAAGCACAGACGTTCCTCACTTCTTTGAAACACTTAAAGAAGATGCAGCACACTTTGAAAAACTAGTTGCCGATGCTACAGCAGCAGGTAAACGCCTTAAATATGTAGCACAGTTAGATAATGGTAAAGCTAGTGTAGGCTTACAGTCTGTAGGTGCAGACAGTCCGTTTTACAATCTTGAAGGTTCTGACAATATTGTTTTATTTTACACAGCACGCTACCCAGAGCAGCCGCTCATTGTAAAAGGTGCAGGTGCAGGTGGTGATGTTACCGCCAGCGGACTCTTTAGCGATATCATAAGACTTAGATAATAATTATATGTCTCAAGAAATACATAAAAAAGCCACGGTACAAAGCCTTGATAATCCTACTGAGATACGCGTATTTTGTCCCGCTACAGTGGCAAATGTAAACTGTGGTTTTGATTCGCTAGGCTTTGCCCTCGAAGGTATAGGTGATGAGATGGTTTTTAGAAAAACCGAAGGTCGCGGAGTAACGATTACAGAAATCACAGGTGATACACTCCCTATGGAAGCTCATAATAATGTTGCTGGTGTGGCGGGTAATGCCATGCTAGAAGGCATTAACGCCAACTTTGGAGTAGAAATAGAGATTCATAAAAAAATACGCTCCGGTTCTGGAATAGGTAGCAGCAGTGCTAGCGCAGCAGGAGCTGTGTATGGTATTAATCAGTTTTTAGAAAAGCCATTATCTAATCTTGAACTCACGTGCTACGCTATGAAAGGCGAAGCACTAGCAAGTGGTAATGAGCATGCAGATAATGTGGCGCCTTGCATTTATGGAGGCACCACGCTAGTAACTGGCTACAACCCATTTAAGGTAATAGCGTTACCTCCCATGGATACGGTTTTCGTCGGGATTTTACATCCTCATATTACTATCAAAACTAAAGAAGCGAGGGAGATTTTACCCACACACGTGCCTCTCAAGGATGCCATTGCACAATCGCAACATCTGGCAGGCTTTGTTGCCTCGCTCTATGAATGGGATAAGGAATTATTTAAGGAAAGTATCAAGGATGTACTCGTAGAGCCACATCGCAAGCAATTGATCCCGCATTTTGATGAGATTAAAGCGATTTCTCAGCAGAATGGATGCATAGCCTTTGGTATTTCTGGCAGCGGACCTAGTATGTTTTGTCTCGCTTTCGCGAAAGCGGACATAAGTCAATACCTATCTGAAAGTACCGCACTTTATGAACGTAATGGACTTCAAGTAGACAGCTACTCCAGCCGAATTTCTGGTGAAGGTTGTCAAGTTATTGATTGATTTAATAAAAATTGAGATAAAGAAAGCTATTTGCTTATTTTTAGCAAAAAATTGTGATAATGACAAGTCCCCTCGTGAAAATTGAAAATATTTTTTTTAGTCTCATCCTTCTATTACTAAGTATTTCTTGCTCCACAGATTCATCTTCTGAAGATGAGATAACTCAAGAAAACTTACAGCCGTCTACTTTTGAGATTTCTATAACTGACGACTCATATCTAACAGCTACCATATCTTGGAGTCAATCATTTGATCCAGAAAATGGCTCGGTTCTGTATAATGTTATTATTGATGATACTGTAGTTGCGCAAGGTCTTTCAGACAGAGTTTTTAATTTTGAAAACTTAGTTCCGTCCACTAGTTACAGTATTAATGTAGTGGCCTACGATTCTGAATTAAGCGAAAGGCTACAATCAATTACATTAACTACAACAGGCAACTCATCTCCGCTTCCTTTTGAAATATTAGACATTGAGGTTTCTAATGTTTCTGCATCTATTTTTTGGGAAGATGCAATAGATCCTGAGAATGATACCGTTTTATATAATCTAGTCTTAGAGGGTAACACAGTTATAGAAGGTCTCTCAAATACCTTTCACACCATTGAAAATTTACAGCCAAATCAATTATATGAAGGATTAATAGTTGCTGTAGATTCTGAAGGTAATGCTACAGAGATTAATTTTACATTTACTACTCCAGACGGAATTTTTAATGGAGATGTAAGCTTTTATAATCAAGAAGACCTCGTTTCATTTGCTAATGCAGGTTGGATAGGCATTAACGGTAATTTAAGCCTCGGTTCTCCAGGAACTACTACAATTATAACAGACTTATCACCTCTCGGCGCAATAGAAAACATACAAGGAAATGTTTCCATTTGGTCTGTCGAGGGACTTAGTACTATTGACGGTTTTTCTCCCCAAACAATAGGAGGTAGTTTAAGAATAGAGTCTAATCCTAACCTTGAAACTATACAAGGATTCTCAACGTTAACACTAGTTACAAATAATGTGGTTATTAAAGCAAACCCCGTGTTAATTACTATAAATTCTTTCGAAAATGTAACGATTATTGGTGGCCCCATACTTATCGACAACAATTTTATTTTAAGTGAAATTTCTGCATTTAATAACTTAACATCGGTAAACTCTATAAGAATTGAGCTCAACTCTGAACTTCTAGCGATCACAGGGTTTAGTAATTTAGTTTCTCTAGAGAATACGGTTACCATTTCTGATTCCCCAAATTTAAGTAGTATAACTGCATTTACTCAGTTAGAAAGCAGTGGTGATTTGACCTTAATAAATTTAGGCATTGAACATGTAGACAGCTTTAACATGCTTAAAACGGTGCGCGAACAACTTTTTATAGGTGAGTGTTCCAATCTTATTGATATTACAGGGCTTTCTAATTTTGAAAGTGTAACTTTTGAAGGCTTTGGAAGCTTTGTTATTTCCAATAATGAGGAATTATCAACTCTAAATGGTCTTGAAAGTTTAATTGAAGTAGCAGGTTTTTTATCTATAAATGAAAACCCCCAACTCAGTAATTTTTGTGCTCTTGAGAATTTACTTAATACAGATACACCCTCAAACTTTGATATATACCAGAATTTATTTAATCCAACCATACAAGATATTTTAGATGGAAATTGTACAAACTAAAAGATATTTTTTAATACTATTAGTCGCCATATTAATCGTAAACTGCGGAACTGATGATAGTAATGTTAATCTAAATGAATCGCCTACTGCCTTTACTGTAGATGTAAGTCAAATCACAGATACTAGCGCAAAACTTAATTGGACTGCGTCAACAGATTCTGAAGGAAGTACTATTTTTTATGATGTTTTTTTAGAAGGGGCAAAAGTTGTAGATAATATTACGGACAGACAATTTATTATTGAAAACCTAGAGGCTAGCATTTCCTATAGCGGAAGTGTTGTCGCGTCAAATCCAACAGGTAACGAAACAAGTAGTTCCTTCTCTTTTGAAACGGAAAGCACCCCTGCTCCCTCTCAATTTACAGTTTCGGTTATTAATACAGATCCTTACAGTGCGCAGATAAGTTGGACGGAATCTGTAGATCCCAACGGTCAAGAAATCCACTACAACGTCTATCTCGGTAACGAAATTGTTGAAAGTGGCACTAGTAATCTAAGCTATTTCTTTAACGAACTTAGCGGTATAACAGGATATTCAGGTTTTATAGAAGCAATAAATACCGATGGCTTAACTACGATTTCCGATTTTTCTTTTCAAACAGGATCAAAAGTTCTAAATGATGACGTACAACTTAATAATCAACAGGAAGTGAATTCCTTTGCAGAAGAAGGAATTAATGTCATAAACGGAAGAATGCTAATAGGCAATAACTTTGGCGGTATTTCTGATGTCTCTGATATTTCTAATGTATCAGCATTGGTAGAAGTAACAGGTGATCTTTTGATAAAAGGAACGCAGCTTGAGAATCTTTTTGGGCTTGAAAATATAGAATTGTCGGGTAATTTTTCTGTTTTAGAGTTAACTAATAACATTGCCTTAACAGAAACTTCTGGTTTAGAAAATATCCTTAGAGCACACCGATTAATTATCAGTCAAAATCCCGTTCTTACTGATATTACCTCACTCGCCTCTATAAACACGATAGATCAAGATATCTTTATGGTCCTTAATGAAACTCTCACTTCACTGAACGGATTACAAAATATCACCTCTGTAAATGAAATTGAAATCACCTCACACGACAACCTAACAAGTCTCAATGGTTTTCCTTCTGATTCATCGATGAGTAGTGTAAGTATAAGTAATAACAATTCATTAACGAATCTATCGGGGATCTCTACGCTCATTTCAATTAGCGGCCTTTTCAACGTTCACAATAATGATTCTTTAACCACTTTAGAAGGAATTCAAGTATCCAATACTGGAACACTCCGTATTACGAATCACAGTAGTTTGATTGATATAACGTCTATGTCATCCCTTTTAACAGTTTCTAACGATGTAGCAATTGCAAATAACACCATGCTTCCATCTCTTGAAGGGTTAGAAAACTTCGTATATACATCTAACTCTGCCAATTTTCATTCATTGGCTATTGTAGATAATGAAGCCATAACTAATCTTGACCCTTTAATTGGAGGAACGTTTTCTAGAGGAAACGTCAATATTAGATCCAATGGCTTACTATCAAATTTGTGCGGTATTGAGCCGCTAATTAACAATATTGTCGAATTTGTAAACGGAAGCAATTTTGCAGCGCTAAATGCATATAATCCTAACCTAAATGATATGGCAAATGGTGATTGCGCTTTATAATAATTTTCACTCAACGCTAAAATCAATCTCGCTTTCGCGAAAGCGGACATAGATAAATACCTATCGGAAAGTACCGCACTTTATGAATGTAATGGACTTCAAGTAGACAGC
Source organism: Dokdonia sp. R78006 (assembly GCF_042466145.1). Lineage (NCBI taxonomy): Bacteria > Pseudomonadati > Bacteroidota > Flavobacteriia > Flavobacteriales > Flavobacteriaceae > Dokdonia > Dokdonia sp. R78006. Next base: position 3,116,278 of record NZ_JAXHBU010000001.1, read on the forward strand.
TACTCCAGCCGAATTTCTGGTGAAGGTTGTAAAGTTATTAAATAGCCGTTACTAATTTACTACAAAACAAAAGCCCGAGCAATTGCTCGGGCTTTACTAATTAATATAACTAAGATTAAGGATTACTCCTTCTGTCCGTACTTCTCTGCATAACGCTTTGCAAGCTTGGTCTGGTGAGACTCTAAACTTATATCACGTCCTTGGATAAATGCTCTCGAAAGGATATTTCCTCTCATGTCTAGTGCATTTCCTTCGCTTATAAAAAGTGTTGCATCTTTTCCTACTTCAAGTGTCCCAACAGTATTTGAAACTCCCATTATCTTTGCAGGATTCATTGTAATCATTTTAAGTGCATCTTCATCACTCATACCAAATTGAGTAACTTGTCCCGCATAAAAAGGAAGATTACGTACTTGCCAGTACTCTGAGTCATATCCTAACGCAACTGTAACACCAGCGTCTGTAAGAAGCTTAGGTAACTTATATGGTAAGTCATAATCATGATCCTCCATAGAAGGTAGTTCTTGTACACGTTGTAAAATTACTGGCATATTTGCGGCTACAAGTTCTGCAGTTACTTTGTAAGACTGGTATCCGCCTACAAGCACAACGTTTGTGAGATTCATCTCCTTTGCAAAAGCAATCACATCAAGTATTTGCTTCTGATCATTTGCTGAAACATATACATTTTGAGTTCCATCAAAAACACCACGCATCGCTTCAAAAGGAAGGTTTTTTGAGGTGTTCCCTTTTCCATAAGCTCGTGAGTTTTTGAAAAAGGTTTTGATTTCGTTTACATCTTTACTGTAATCCTTGTTTGGTTTATAACCTGGCTCCTCACCTAACCACCAGCGACCACGGCGCATCGTGCGAGGCCATTCCATAAAGATACCTTCGTCTGTTTTATAAGCAGCATCTTCCCAGTTCCAGGCATCAAGCTGTACGAGAGAAGAAGATCCAGAGATGGTGCCTCCCACAGGGCGAATTTGCGCCATAAGCACGCCATTCGGTCTCATGCTCTCTACCACTTTAGATTCTGCATTGTAAGCGATAATACCACGTACATGAGGAATTAATTCTCCTATCTCATCATCGTCATTAGATTGTCTCACGGCTGCTGCTTCTACAAGACCTAATGTGGTGTTTGTTGCAATAAAACCAGGATACACATGCTTTCCAGTAGCATTAATGACTTCGCCTTTAGTGGCTGTTCCTCCGCTTTGAATCGTGCTTATTTTACCGTTTTCAAAAACGATAGTGGCGTTTTCTACTACGGTTCCGTTACCTACGTGAGCGGTTGCTCCTGTAATAGTGTAGGCAGCAGCTTGCGCTGAGGCCGGTGTTTGTTGTGCGCTTGCAGTTGCTCCTAAAAGGAAAACAACGGCTACTAATAGTTGTTGTAGTGTTTTCATCTTAGTAAAGTGTTTGTTCTGTATCACAATGCATACGTTGTTTTTCTTTCTTTTTGGCAGGTTGCGTCTGTAAGCCTTTATTCTTTTCTGCAAGCATCATTGCAGTAAGTTGTGCTTTCTCGCGCTGTACTGTCTTACGAAGTTCTTCGTCTTTTTTCATATCAAAAAATACTTTCCCTTCAATAATCGTTTTCTCTGCTCTCGCTTTAATACTAAGTGGATGATCTGTCCATATTACAACATCTCCATCTTTACCAGGCTTTAAACTACCTGCGCGATCATCCATGTGTAATAGTTTTGCTGGGTTAAGAGTTACCATTTTCCATGCATCCTCTTCAGAAATACCACCGTACTTATGAATTTTTGCAGCTTCTTGATTAAGACGTCTTGACATCTCACCATCATCTGAGTTGATAGCAACGGTTACTCCTGCTCTGTGCATGATGGCTGCATTGTAAGGAATAGCATCATTTACCTCATATTTATAAGCCCACCAGTCTGAGAATGTTGATCCTCCTACACCGTGTTCGGCCATTTTATCTGCAACTTTATATCCTTCAAGTATGTGTGTGAATGTATTGATATGAAAACCAAACTGCTCTGCCACTTTCATGGTCATGTTAATTTCACTTTGCACATAAGAGTGACAAGAAATTAAACGATCCATATTAAGGATGTCTACAATAGTTTCCATCTCCTCATCCATGCGATAAGGTTGACCGCTCTTTTTCTTTGCTTCGTATTCTTTTCCTCTTGTAAAGTAGTCCACAAATACTTGCTCTACTCCCATTCTCGTTTGTGGGAATCTTGAGAAGCTATTCCAGTTTGCTTGCTTTACGTTTTCACCCAAAGCAAATTTGATAAACTTCTTATCTGCAATTACCATCTCATCGATAGGTGCTCCCCATTTTAATTTCATTACTGCGCTCTGTCCTCCAATAGGATTTGCAGATCCGTGTAATAATTGAATAGCTGTAACTCCACCAGCAAGATTGCGGTAAATATCAGAATCGTCTGGGTTAACTACATCACTCATGCGAACCTCTGCCGTAGAGTTGTGACCAGACTCGTTGATTGCAAAAGCCGCAATGTGAGAGTGCTCATCTATAATACCAGAAGTAACATGCTTACCAGTACCATCTACTACCATAGTACCACGAGCAGAAAGATTTTTACCTACTGCGCTGATTTTTCCATCTTTTATTAAAACATCTGTGTTTTCAAGAATACCTTCTGCTTCATTTGTCCACACAGTGGCATTTGTGATTAGGATATCTTTTTGAGTTGGTCTTGTCTCATAACCAAAAGCCATATTAGGAAAGGTAAGTGGCATTACCGTAAGAGGTTTGTCCTCTTCTTTCTTATCGTCCTTATCTTTACTTGCGTCTAGTGCTTTCTTAGTAGAAATAAAGTTCGTTTCAGAACCATCTGCAAGAATTGCTTTGCCGCTTAGACCATCTGCAGATGCTCTTGCTACAAGACGTACAAATTTTCCTTCGCTTTGAGGGAACGTTACTGTTACCCATTCATCCTTATAAGAAAACTCACTTTTTACATCTTCTGTTCCCTTTTTAAGAGATGCTTTTGCTTTTTCTAGCGCGTTTTTAATCTCTAGCTCATAAGTAGCTCCACTAATATTCATTGTATAAACACCGTCAATATTAACTGTGTTCATATCCTTGATTACTGTTTTGTTACCTTGAATCCAGTGCTCATAAAGCTCTGTGTCTTTTTCAAATACTTCTCCAGAAGTAATCATGAAGTTTGCCCAAGCTCCTGTTTTAAGAACTCCTAGCTGTCCGCTCTTTCCAATCATTGTTGCTGGAATAGTAGTAAGTGCTTCTAACGCTCTTTCTTTAGACAGACCATACTTAATTGCCTTCATCAAGTGGTCTTTAAAATCTTTTGGAGATTTATGTGAGAATGTAGTAAGTGCAAATGTTACTCCTGCATCTTGTAATGCTTTAGGATTTGTAGGTGCTTGATTCCAATGTTTCATATCAGAAAGCGCTACATATTCGGCAGCGTATGGATTTTCCATATCGTAGGCATCTGGAAATTTAAGTGGGAGAATCATCTTACGATTCATCGCCTTAACTTCTCCGATACGCTTATACTCATCACCACCGGCAACGATTACATAATCGATACCAAACTGGTCACCTAGTTTATCAATACGAAGGTCATCATATAAGCCATCACCTTCAAAAAACTGCGGAAGCCCTTTGTTTCGCGAAAGCGCCTCTAAAGAAAGATCCTTAGTGTCTATATTTCCTTTCTCATACCAGTCTAAATCGTGTTGTAACTGGCGTAATAATGCTGTTGCACCCATCTTAGACGATGGGTATGACTGGCGTGAGGTTACACTCTTATCAAATGAGAAATACTGACCAAGGCGATCTTCTATCACGCGGTTTGCAGTATTTCCATCATTATTAAGTGCGATAAGCGCTCCTGTACCACGTGCAATACCATCGTGTTGATGTGTTGCAACTACGCCAAAACCAGCCTCAAGATATTCGGATGCTTTTTTTGAATCGTACTTAAAATCTTGATAGCCATCTTGCTCAGATAAGATATGGTCATTCCAGTAAGCTCCCTCGCGAGAGTTATCATATTGTGAAGCACGTCCAGATCCTCCTGCACGCTTAGGCTTATCGATACCAAAATTAGTATAGATGTCTACAAATGATGGATAGACATGTTTACCATTAAGATCTACAACAATAGCATTTTGTGCATATGATGAAGATTTGCCTACAGAGACCACTTTTCCATCTTGCACTACAAGTGTTCCATTTTTAATGGTTTCTGTGGGAGTTGTGTGGATGGTGGCGTTTGTAAACACCGTGTAATTTTGGTTTTTGGACTTGACTCCAGCGTTTGCTGGAAAGTAATCTTGCCCATACATCGTAAATGAGCAGCTTACTAGCCCAAAGACAAGTAATTTTTTAAAGAACATAGGTTGAAAGTTTAGATCCTAAAGATAGCCACCGCGTTAACGTTCTATTAAGGTTTAGGAAACTTTTAAGAGACTTTTAACATCAGAATGTATCTGGAAAACGCTGATCATAGTTAACCAAGAGTGCTACCATATAACTATAGCTCTTTAATCCACCTGGTTGATTATTTGCCTTTAAGTAATTGCTGTAAAACAGATCAAACAGTGGTTCCAGCGGATTATCCATCGCATCCCAGAAATCTCTAGAGTCTTGATAGTTCACTAAAATACCTGGATTAAGACGTGCTTTCAAGTCTTCTCCTAATTCCTTGTCTCGGCTGTACACATCATTCAAGGCATAGCGTAAAGCAAAAATACTCCCTGAATATTGAAAATATAAATCCTCATTATTAAGTGTTGCCATTACCGCAATAAAGTTGGCTTCATTTTCCTTTGCAAAACCGAGCTGATGTGCTTGCTCATGTGAAGAAATCACTGGCCATCGATGAGCTGGCACCATCCCATTAACTTGCGCCTCATTAGTAATAGGGTTGAGATAACCGCTATACCCCATTATAGACAGAGGGTATCGCAATAGCGAATTCTTAATACTCTTAGGTGGGTAACTAAGTTTTGGAAACTGAGTTTTAAGCGTCTCGTAACCATTAAGCGTTCCGTTGAAAATTTCTTGCAAACAAGCATTTTCACCTTCTATTTTGTCACAATAAACAACGCGACTGTTTTTATCCTCGGCGAGCTGATTGTGGAGGTTATTGCTATTTTCAATAAGCTTCTCAGTAAGTTGTACAAGCTCTTCGGTGGTGTACTCATTATCTATTCCTAAGGATTCGTGCAATGGAAGCCTGTTATAATTCATTCCCCAAAGTAAGTTAAACGCTCCATACACTATCGAAGTAATGGCTAGTGCCTTGAAAAGAAAGGTTTTAAATCCTCTAAACTTGTTTTTAATGAGTAGTACAATTTCGCGCAAAGCGAGCACAATAAGCACCGCATACATGATATCACCAAATGAAAACGGCAGCCAGCCAAAAGCACATCGAGACGCCTTTGAAATGAGAGGATACAATCCGTTGCTATAATACGTCTCCACCAGTTGCGGGTAACTCGCCAGCCAGCGAACCAAGACCATCTGCGGAATGAGAAGTAAGCCAATAATTAATAAGGTTTTATGTTTTTTCAATGTAGATGTGCTCTTTATAGTCTTCCGTAAATTTATGATAAGTTATTTGATTTGTGAGGGTGTGAGTGGTTTGATGTGATGTGGTGTGCTCTTTATAGTCTTCCGTAAATTTATGATAAGTTATTTGATTTGTGAGGGTGTGAGTGGTTTGATGTGATGTGGTGTGCTCACTCGAACTCAAAAACATCTCCCCTAGCCCCTCTTCGAAGAGGGGAACTATAGAAGTTATTTTTGCGCAGCAAAAAAACCTAAACCCCACAACAGTGTCCCTCTTTGAAGAGGGAGTCAGGGAGATGTAACTCATAACGGATAAAAATGGCTCACTCGAACCCAAAAACATCTCCCCTAGCCCCTCTTCCAAGAGGGGAACTAAAGAAGTTCTTTTTGCACAGCAAAAAAAAACTTAAACCACAACAGTGTCCTCTTTGAAGAGAGAGTCAGGGAGATGTAACAAATAAGATATGCTCACTCAAACCCAAAACATCTCCCCTAGCCCCTCTTCTAAGAGGGGTACTATAGAAGTCTTTTTTGCACAGCAAAAAAAACTTAAACCACAACAGTGTCCCTCTTTGAAGAGGGAGTCAGGGAGATGTAACACGTAACACATAAAAATGGCTAACTCGAACCCAAAAACATCTCCCCTAACCCCTCTTCTAAGAGGGGAATTGAAAAAGTTATTTTTGCTCAGCAAAAAAACTTAAAAACACAACAGTGTCCCTCTTTAAAGAGGGGGCCAGGGAGATGTAACGCATAGTGCATCAACCAAAACTTACCTAGAGAAGTAAATAATAAACTTGAAGTAAAATTTCAGACTACGAGATAGTAAATTGTATTTTAGTGCAAAAATTGAATAAATGGAAGGAGTACTCGAGTTTTTAGGTAATATCTCATGGTGGATGTGGTTGATTTTGGTGGTGGTTATTGTCGCTATACGAGATATATTTTTTAACAAAAAACATATCATCACGCGCAACTTCCCAGTTGTGGGGCATTTTAGGTATATGCTTGAAAGTATTGGACCAGAGTTACGCCAGTATATTGTCGCAAATAACCGTGAGGAACTTCCTTTTAATCGTATAGAGCGCGGGTGGATTTATGCCTCTGCAAAAAATGAAAATAACTATGAAGGTTTTGGGACCGACCGTGATATCAATCAGTCGCATTATATCTTTATTAATAATGCCATGATGCCATATAAGGTAGAAGAAAATCACCCCAATGCAAAAGACCCTTACTTCCTTGCTTGCGCAAAAGTTATGGGTGCTGGTAGAAGAGCGCGCCCTTACAGACCTAGTTCTATTATTAACGTGAGTGCTATGAGTTTTGGTAGCCTTTCGGCGAAAGCTGTAGAGTCCTTAAACCGCGGATGTGCAAAAGCATACGCATATCACAATACTGGTGAGGGCGGACTCTCACCCTACCATAAAAAAGGCGGTGATGTGGTGTTTCACTTTGGAACTGGATATTTTGGAGTGCGCACCGAAGATGGCGGATTCTCAATGCCAAAAATGAAAAAACTTGTGGATGAAAATCCTCAAGTACGCGCCATAGAAGTAAAACTCTCACAAGGAGCCAAACCTGGAAAAGGAGGCGTACTCCCAGGATCAAAAATCACTAAGGAAATTGCCGAAATACGCGGTGTAGATGTGGGCAAAGATGTACTCTCTCCTCCTAACCATAAGGCATTTTCTAATGTGCCAGAATTGGTTGACTTTGTAGAAAGTATTGCTCATGAAACAGGACTCCCAGTAGGAATTAAAGCCGCCATAGGAAAACTGGATGCGTGGCGCGAACTAGCAAAAATTATGGCAACCACCGGTAAAGGACCAGATTTTATTACCATAGATGGTGGTGAAGGTGGTACAGGTGCTGCCCCACCAAGTTTTGCAGATCATGTGGCGCTACCTTGGGTATATGGATTTTCAGATATTTATAAGATTTTTAAGGAATACCAGCTCACAGAGCGCGTGGTATTTATAGGTTCCGGAAAGTTAGGCTTCCCGGCTAAAGCCGCCATGGCTTTTGCGATGGGTGTAGACTGTATCAATGTAGCCCGTGAGGCGATGCTTGCCGTGGGTTGTATACAAGCAAAGGTGTGCCACAACAACACCTGCCCTTCTGGTGTTGCGACTCAAAATAAGTGGTTACAACGCGGTATAGACATTCCAGATAAGGCTGAACGCACACACTATTACTTTAAAAACTTCAAAAAAGAACTACTAGAAATCACTCGCGCCTGCGGCTATGAGCACCCTTGCCAGCTAACCATGGACGATGTAGATATTAACCTAGGAGATAAAAACCTCACCCAGACCCTAGCAGATGTGTATGGATACAATAAAGTAGCAGTACCCTTCAAAGGAGCCGCTACCCTCATGGCATGTCCAGATCTAGGAGGTAATTATAACAAAGCAACAGTTGCCGAAGAAATTGATATGAAAGACGTGCGTTATTAAACTCTACGCTTTCGCGAAAATGTGAATCCAAATCACATAATTGCATTAAATATCACCATAATACGGATAACCGTATGTAAATAATAAAAAGGAGTTGTATGTTTAACAACTCCTTTTTTGGATTTAAGAAGTGACAGATGTGTTATTTTGACATCTATTGAGATGATGATAAAAGTTAATTTGTAAGAGCTGTGGAAAGAGCAAAAATTAAAAAAGTTCATTTTACAAATAAGCTAGAAAAATAAGATTAAAAATATATCCAGAGGTGACATTTAATTTATTTGTATGGTTTAAAAGTGCCTCAAAAATGGGTAGCCAACAGAATAATTAAAATCGTAAAGTTGACTACAAAACATTGAATGACCTTACACTAATGAAATCACCACCAGATCACTTCTTAAATCAAATTATCGGGCAGGCTGTTGAGAGCGTGTATCAAGTAGATTTCAATGAAAATAGAGACACTCACCTACCATGGCTTCTATTTATAACATTTGAGCGTTTTGATAAATATCTTGAAATTGAAGGCGGTTTTGATGGTGATCACATAAAACTAGATTTGAATGCCTTGTCAGAGCTTAACTCTAGACTTAAAGAAAATGATTTGAAGGACTTTCCCGACTTATGGCAAGTATATGAAGCCAGACAAATTGAAACCATTGGAAAACTAATACATCAATCTATAGTAAAGTGCGAATATGGAATAGATAAAGATGAGGTTATGATAAATGGTAATATAGTAAAAGGACAAAAAGACCTTTTTACATTTATACGCTTTTATTATAATAACAATTTTATCACAGTTGCTGCAGGTAGCGCTGAGCTCTCTATTTTAGATAAAGATCATAACGACTTGCACTTTAATGATACGTTTGATACCTATGTTGCTTATAAACCCTCATCATAAGAACATTTCTAAATATATGGTTAAACAATTATTAATAATATTTGGGATTCTATTCTCCTTAAATTCTTGTGAGCAAAAAGAATCTAGAAAAATTGATGATGGCAGATTAAAAGAAGTTGTGAAAACAATAGTAAAAACGTCAGATTCTATGCCTGTTAAGGTATACTACATTGAAAATGATAGTTTGGTATTTTCTTTAAAATCTGAATTAGAAGAAATTGCACTTAATAAAATATTTGCGATACAGAAAAAGCCAATACAAAATAGACACGTTGATAATTTAGTGGATACTATTTTAACTCGAACATTTGATAAAACAAAAATCACGTCTTATAGAGCAACAGATGAAGAATGGGTTTATTACGCTAAAATTGTGAATTCCGAATTTGAACTGAATGACTTTTTAAAAATTGGAACCAATAAAAATATTCTTGAAAAATCACTTGGATAAGAAATTCTAAATGACACGGTAAAAATTAGAAATTTAGAACAAACGTCTGTTTTCAATTTAATATTTCAATCTAAAGGATTAAAACTAATTAAATATAATGGGTATGTGGATTAAATTCGATGGCCTTAAAATAACTAGTTAGCAATAATCCGAGTTAAACTTAGCTCCTACCATTATCTTGGTTAGAATATTCTAGCATTGGAACTATCAATTAATAATGGGGTTTAATAGTTCATTTTCTTTAGGTTAAACTCTCAATACCGTAACAAAACTGCTGATTTACGTACTAACTAATAACTATGTAAATCTCCAGAACATTATAAATTAAAATCATGTATCCACTATCACTCACCAACCGCATATTATATGGCATTACCGTACTCATATCACTGGTGGTACTTATGGATTTTGCTTTGCCTGGAACTCGGTATTCGGAAGATGTGGTTTCCGTATCTAGAAACAAAGAAAAATATTATAATGCTGGCGGAAACTCGCACAATACGTATCAAGTAGTGACTCCTACTCGTCAGTTTTCGGTTTCAAAAGATGTTGCAACCACTTTGGAGGGTAACCAAATTAATTATGCGCTGTCTTTGCTTTTTAAAGAAGTTAATGCATACAAGCTGGCGACGTCAACTAAGAGCCATCTCTACTCTTTTAGAGTAGTTTCTGGGCTAGTGCTTCCACTGCTTGTTCTTCTTGCTTTAGGCATCAGTTATGGCTTTAAAAAAGACTTAAACATCTTAGTCTTTGTCTTGCAGGTATTAACTGCGGGGAATCTTGTTATGCTATTGCTTTAGTGTGCTTTACAGCGTACTATATTTCGTCAATTATATTGATATCAAGTTTATAACCTGTTCTTATCAATGTGCTGAATTAATGAGAAAATGATGTTGAATTGTCACATTTTCGCGAAAGCGTATTTCATAAAACTCTTCCTAAATTAACGCTTAATAATACAATCTAAAATCAAGTAGCTTACAGAGTTTATAGTGTTTTTGAAACATCTCTTCTACCACTTCTTTAAAGTCTTCATTTTCTTGAAACATATTAAAAAACACTCTATCTATAGTATCTGTGCTCGATAATGTGTTCTTGCTAGATCCATAGCCAGAAATTGCACGAGCACCGGTAATGTCAAGAAAGTATTGCGATTCTTCGTCAGTTAAGTCGAGTGCTTTTTTATTTGAAAAATGGATGATTTTACCTGTCATTCTTCCTTCAAAAATTTCGGCAATTTCCTCAATGCTGTAGTAATAATCATTGAGCATGATATTGTTAGCTTGGCCTGGCATTATAAGGTAAATGAGTTCATAATCTTTAAAATTATGGTCATGATACACCAGCGTGTTTAAACTTTCCTCTAAGCCTTCTATGGTGTCGCACGTCTTATAAATACTAGCAATTCCTTGTTTTAGAGCGATATCTTCGAGTGTTGTTACCACCTCTGTGGCAACTTCTTGATCGACATCTGGAACTGCCTCAAGACAGTAAATAAATTTTTCTGCTGCTACCGAGGGGATAATGCTGGCAAAGGTATCCTTCATATTGCTTATTATTCTTGCACAATCTCCATACTCGACTATAGAGCGCTTTTATAAGAGATTTTATGCTTGTGCTATAGTCTACAAAAATAAAAGAAAACCATCTTAGCAGCTGTTAAAGACTGTCTTAAAAATGACGCCAATATTCAGTAGTAACAAGCTCATAACTTGTTTAAGCTTACTCTTAGAATATTACATAAATAGACTAATAAAAACGTTATATTATTAAAATGTATGTTGTGTTTTTTACGCTTTCGCGAAAGCATAGCCCAATCTTTTTTAGTATTATAAGTGCTATATTGTTTATTTTTAATAGCTTTATTTATTAACTTAATAATTAAGCTATTAGCTCCCAAATTGATAGAACAAAAGGCTAAAGCTATTACAGTATGGAATTAGATAAAAAGCCTACTTACCAAGAATTAGAAAGACAAATAGAAGTACTAAAGTCTGAGAAACAACAAGATTACAAGACACTATTTGATAACTCTACAATTTCCATTTGGAATGAAGATTTTACGCTCGTATTTGAAGAAATAGAGAGGCTTAGAGATAATGGCGTTTCTAATATCAAGAAATATTTAAAGAAAAATCCCGATGTGCTATTTACGTTAATTCAAAAAATAAGAATTAACAGTGTCAATAAAGCTACTTTAAAGTTGTTTAAAGCAGAAGATAATCAAGCATTTTTTGATAACCTACAAAATACTTTTGGGCATGGAGCAAACAAAGTGTTTATACAACTTATAGGGGATATATGGAAAAATAAAAAAACATTTACTTCTGAAGTAAATTACAAGACCTTAAAGGGTGATGAGTTTAAGGCATTATTTTCTATACGTATACCTCAAACTTTATTAGAACAGAAAACAGTACCTGTCACTATACAAGACATTAGTGAATTAAAAGCAGTAGAATCTGCAAAGAAAGAATCCATATTAAAATTACAGCAGGCTCAAAAGCTAGGAAAAATTGGTAGTTGGGAATGGGAATGGAAAACTGATACTGCTTACTGGTCTGATGAAATGTATAACATTTATGGTGTCAAAAGAGGAGTGTTTATCCCTACTAGTGATAATGTAAGAGAATTAATTTTTAAGGAAGATAGACCTAAGGTGAAGAATGTGATTAAAAAACTTTTCACTGATAAATCTATGGAACCATTCGAATTCAGAATTGTAAGAGCAAATAATGAGATAAGACATTTAAGTATTCTTGGTATAGAATTTATAAATAACAAGGTTTTTGGTGTAACTCAAGATATAACAGATAGAAAATTAATAGAAGATGATCTAGATGAGGCACAAACGCTGGCAAAAGTAGGAAGCTGGATATTTAATATTGAAGAAAGAAAAATGGATTGGTCTAAAGTGATGTTCCACATTTGGGGATTTGAGCCAAACCAAGGCACTCCTGCATACAATGTGTTACTTGATCATATCCATCCTGATGATTTGGAATTGTGGGATACTTCTATAAAAAAGGCTAGTGCTCGCGGAGTTCCTTATGATATAGAACATAAAATATGCCTTTCTGACGGAACGGAAAAAGTAATAAGGTGTATATGTGAGCCTGTAGTGGGTCCCTATGGAAATGTAATTAGTTTAAAAGGAACCGGTCAAGATATTACTGAGCAAAAACTTATTGATGCAGAACTTATAAAAGCTAAAGTAAAGGCTGAGGAAAGTAAAAATCACCTAAATAATATTATTGATAATATAGGTGATCCCGTTTTTGTAAAAGATGATCAAAGCAGACTGCTCATTGTAAATGATTCATTTTGTACTCTTTTTGGCTTTAATAGAAAAGATGTTATTGGTAAAACTCTTGATGAGCATGTGTCAAAAGCAGAGAGAGAAGCTTTCTTAAAAATTGACAGACAATTAATACGTGACGGAATTGAAAATATAACTGAAGAATCACTTACCATAAGGGGTGGAGAAACTCAAAGAATCTCTACTAGGAAAACACGTTTTATAGATCCAAAAGGAAACGTTTTTATAGTTGGCGTTATACATGACATCACAGAACGCTTTAAAACAGAAAACCTAATAAAGGAAGCAAAAGAACGTGCCGAAGAAAATGAAGAACGCTTCCGTATATTAATGCGTAACCTAGAAGCAGGAGTTGTTGTTCATGCCCCAGATACATCAATTGTGCAGTGCAACTCTAGAGCGTCACAAATTCTAGGTTTAGATGAGAGGTATATACAAGGAAAAACAGGAGAAGGTATGGAACTGAAACTTGTTAAGCACGATGCTTCCACACTAGCAATTACTGAATATCCCGTTAATAAAGTTGCAAACACAAAAGAGTCAATAAAAAATCAAGTTATAGGGCTAAAACGAGATGATAAAGGCGAAATTACTTGGGTAACTCTAAATGGTTTTCCAGTACTAGATAGCGCTGGAGGAATTAAAGAAATCGTTACAGTTTTCTTTGATATTACAGAGCAAAGACAAAATGAAAAGGATAAACTAAGAGCTAAAATATTATTAGACAAAACAGAAAAGGAGCTAAGTGATGCACAGTCCTTAGCCAAAATTGGAAGTTGGCTAGTAAAACCATCTTCTGGTATGAAGATGGAATGGTCTAAAGAGATGTATAATATCTGGGGTTTTGATTATGAAAAGAAAAATCCTGAATACCAAAATGTGGTTGACAGAGTTCACCCCGATGATTTGAGTATTCTTAAGAATGCCGTAGATCAAGCTATTAATCAAGGAATCCCATATAATATTGAATATAGGATTTGTGTGCCTAATCAACCACAAAAAACAGTGAGAGCTATATGTCAACCTGTAATTGATGATGATGGAAAAGTGCTAAGTCTAGCTGGAACTAATCAAGATATAACTCAACAGAAATTATTAGCAACAGAACTTATAGAGGCTAAGGAAAAAGCTGAGGAGAGTGATAGGCTTAAATCTGCTTTTCTTGCTAATTTGAGCCACGAGATGCGTACTCCAATGAATGGTATTTTAGGCTTCTCTGAATTATTGAGAAGAAAGAATATTTCTGAAGAGAAGAAAGATATTTACCTAGAGCTCATAGAAAAAGAAGGACACCGCCTTTTGAGTTTTATTTCTAACATTGTAGATATTTCAAAAATAGAATCAAATACTATAAACATTGATTACTCTCATATTAATGTAAATACTCTTATTAATGATCTCTATTCAAAATATTATATAAAATTAGAAAATACAAGTATTAAACTTCAAGTAGAAAAAGGTCTAGAAGAAGCAGATAGTTTTATAGAAACAGATGAGAATAAACTCGTCCAAATAATATCTAACTTATTAGAAAATGCTATAAAATTTACTAAAGAAGGTGCTATAGAATTTGGTTATACTCTAAAAGGAAAAAATCTTCAATTTTATGTCAAGGATTCTGGAATTGGAATAGATAAAGAAGAGCAAATAAATATTTTCAATAGGTTTACGCAAGGTAGGCGAGAGCAAACTCACAATCTAGGAGTAGGACTTGGACTATCTATCGTAAAAGGTCTCGTTAAACTTTTACATGGTGAAGTGTGGATTGATTCTCAAACAGGAAAGGGTTCTACATTTTTCTTTACAATCCCATATAAAAAAGTTATTGATAATACGGTCATTATTAATGAATACAACGAGAACACGCTTGAAGATGGCGATTTTACTATTTTAATAGCCGAAGATGATAATTTGAGCTTTCTGTATATACAGGCATGTCTTTCTGATTTTAATTGCTCAATAATAAGAGCCGTAAATGGAAAAGAAGCGGTGGAGATTGTCAATCAAAATGCTGCTATTGACTTAGTATTAATGGATATCAATATGCCAGAAATGGATGGTAACGAGGCATTAAAAGAAATAAGAAAAACAAATAAAGAAATAACTATTATCGCTCAAACAGGCTTAGCTATGTCTGGAGATAAAGAAAAAATGCTCAATGCAGGATTTGATGACTATATATCAAAACCTATTTCTACAACACAACTCATTAGCACGATAAATAAACACTTAAAAGTAGTAAGTTAATCTAGTCTCTAATTTATATGTTTAGAAGCATGGTAAAGTACAGCATTAACTCATTTGAAAACTAATTAGTACTGGTATATCGGCCATGACTCTCTTTCTAATAGATAAAAGCACAAAAACCTAAGAGTTTAAAATTCCAGAACACGACACTTCTTTTATGCACCGCAGTACCTTTTACAAAATTAAACTTCTCAGATCTGAAGTATGGTTATCAAAAAGTTCAAGTGCAATATAAAATGTGTTTATTCTAATTGATCAACAGAAGTCTTCTTAAAATTCATTTTGAAAATCTTCCTCTCCCCAAGTATCAAGACTTCTTAAAATAGCTTCTAGAGAAGCTCCTCTCTTAGTAAGGCTATATTCTACTCTAGGAGGTACTACTGGAAAAATCTTTCTAGTAACAAGCCCGTCTTTTTCTAATTCTCGGACGGTCTGTGTAAACATTTTATTAGAAATTCCTGGCACCTTTTTTTGTAGTACACCAGAACGTAAGGCGCCTTCTAATAAATGAAATAAAACAAGAGGTTTCCATTTAGTCCCTATTAAATTCATTGTATAATTAAGCGGACATGCAATTTTATCACTCATTTATTAATCTTTAAATATCTTAAAATCATAATTTTACTCTTTTAGTGACGTATGTAACCTTTTAGTAAGTTATTGACATCAGGAACAATATAGTCTAATTTTGAATAAAATAAAATTTATGAGCACTACAAAGAATTATCCAAAATCATTCTCTCACATTGGTTTATCTGTTCCAGATATCAAGAAAGCGGTTGAGTTTTACTCAGAGGTAATGGGATGGTATATCATTATGCCTCCATCGATCGTAAAAAAAGAAAAAAATACAGCTATAGGACAGATGTGTATTGACGTTTTTGGCGACGACTGGGAAACTTTTGAAATTGCTCACCTATCGACTTCAGATGGTATAGGAGTAGAGTTATTTTCATTTCCCAATAAGAATATGAAAACTCCAGAATTTAATCCTTTTAACACAGGACTTTTTCACTTTTGTGTTCAAGATCCAAATATTGAAGAACTCATTGAAAAAATTATTTCTTATGGAGGAAAGCAAAGAATGCCTATAAGAGAGTACTACCCAAAAGATAAGCCTTATAAAATGTGCTACGTAGAAGATCCTTTTGGAATTGTATTTGAAATATACACTCACAGTTATGAGTTAACATATTCCTCTGGTGCCTACACAGAATAAAAACTCGTACATAGTTTAAAAACAAAAAGCTCCGCTGTTACCAGCGGAGCTTTTTTATAGTTTAAAAAGATAACTACTTATGCAGCGTTCTCCTTTTTTATTAAGTTAAGAGCACTACCCTCACGGTACCATGCTATCTGAGCATCGTTGTACGTGTGGTTTACTTTAATAGTATCCTTACTTCCGTCTGCGTGTACAAGCTCTACTGTAAGAGGCTTATCTGGCGCAAAACTAGCAATATCTACAAAGTTGAAAGTATCATCTTCTTGGATTAAGTCGTAATCAGACTCAACAGAGAAGGTAAGACCTAGCATTCCTTGTTTCTTAAGGTTTGTCTCGTGTATACGTGCAAATGATTTTACAATCACAGCAGCTACACCTAAGTGGCGAGGCTCCATAGCAGCATGCTCACGTGAAGAACCTTCTCCATAGTTGTGATCCCCTACTACTACAGTTTTGATTCCCGCTTTCTTATAAGCACGTGCAGTATCTGGCACTCCACCAAATTCTCCATCCATTTGGTTCTTAACAAAATTTGTTTTCTTACCAAATGCATTTACAGCACCTATTAAACAGTTGTTAGAAATATTATCTAAGTGACCTCTATAACGTAACCATGGTCCAGCCATAGAAATGTGGTCTGTAGTACATTTTCCGAAAGCTTTGATAAGCAATTTCATCCCTTGCATCTCGCTATCAAGAATAGGCTCAAAAGGCGTTAATAACTCAAGACGTTCTGAGTCTGCAGCTACTTTTACAATTACACCACTTCCATCTTCTACAGGAGCTAGGTAACCATTATCCTTTACTTCAAATCCTTTAGGAGGAAGTTCCCATCCTGTAGGCTCGTCAAACATAACTTCTTGACCATCTTCATTAAGAAGTGAATCTGTAAGAGGGTTAAAATCTAGACGTCCAGATATTGCAATTGCTGCAGTAATTTCTGGTGATGCTACAAAGGCGTGTGTATTAGGGTTACCATCTGCACGCTTTGCAAAGTTTCTGTTAAACGAGTGTACAATACTGTTTTTAGGAGCATTTTTTGGATCGCTGTAACGTGCCCATTGCCCGATACATGGTCCACAAGCATTTGTAAAAATCTTAGCATCTAGCTTTTCAAAGATTCCTAAAATTCCGTCGCGCTCTGTAGTGTAACGTACAAGCTCAGATCCTGGGTTAATTCCAAGTTCTGACTTCATTTTTATTCCTTTATCTAGTGCTTGTTGCGCAATAGATGAAGCTCTTGAAAGATCTTCATAAGAAGAGTTTGTACAAGAACCTATAAGTCCCCACTCTACATTAAGAGGCCATTCATTTTTAGTAGCTTTCTCAGTCATATCCTTTCCTACAGTTGTAGAAAGATCTGGAGTAAAAGGTCCATTAAGTAATGGTCCTAACTCAGAAAGGTTAATATCTATTACCTGATCAAAATACTGCTCAGGATTTGCATATACTTCTTTATCTGCTGTAAGGTATTCCTTTACCTCATTTGCTGCGTCTGCAACATCTGCACGGTCTGTAGCACGTAAGTAACGTTCCATAGACTCATCATAACCAAAAGTAGAGGTTGTTGCTCCTATCTCTGCTCCCATGTTACAGATAGTTCCTTTACCTGTACAAGACATTGCTGTAGCTCCAGGGCCAAAATATTCTACAATTGCTCCAGTTCCTCCTTTTGCAGTAAGAATCTCAGCAACTTTAAGAATAACGTCTTTTGGTGCAGTCCATCCAGAAAGTTTTCCTGTAAGTCTAACTCCTATTAATTTAGGAAATTTAAGTTCCCAAGCCATACCAGCCATTACATCTACAGCATCTGCTCCACCTACACCTATCGCAACCATTCCTAGTCCTCCAGCGTTTACAGTGTGAGAATCTGTACCTATCATCATTCCTCCTGGGAAAGCATAGTTTTCAAGAACTACTTGGTGTATAATACCAGCTCCTGGTTTCCAGAAACCAATACCATATTTATTAGAAACAGATTCTAAGAAGTTAAAAACTTCGCTAGATACATCGTTTGCGTTCTTAAGATCTGCAACCGCTCCTTCTTTTGCTTGAATCAAGTGATCACAGTGTACCGTAGTAGGTACTGCCACTTTATCTTTACCAGCTTGCATAAATTGCAATAAAGCCATCTGTGCAGTAGCATCTTGACAAGCGATACGATCTGGAGCAAAGTCTACGTAATCCTTTCCACGAGTAAATGCTTTAGAAGCTTTTCCCTCCCATAGGTGAGAATATAAAATCTTTTCAGAAAGTGTCAAGGGCTTACCTACAAGGTCACGAGCGGCATCTACACGCTCAGACATATTTGCATAAACCTTCTTGATCATATCAATATCAAATGCCATATATAATGTATTAGGGTTGTTAAATAGTACCGCTATATTTTGCGGTTCACGAAAATACAAAATACCTTAAAGAATAACAATAGCAGGAGGCCCCATACTTAGCCAATAGCGCGTATTGATAAACCATCTCAAATACTGCGAAGTAATTATCAAATTCAAAAAAAGGAGTGGTTCAAATTATCAAATTAATAATTTAACCCTTATAAAATTTCCTCATTGGAATATTCCGCTTTCGCGAAAATGTGATTTTATTGAATATAATTGCATATACATACACCTAAGCTATCTAGAAAATACTAGAAAGCATGAAAACCGAAATTAAATTAACAATCATGCATTTAATTCAATAATCAATACATTATGTGACATAGAAAAGCCATTAAATCACGATATGGATTTAATGGCTTAGAAATTTTCGCATCTATGCGAGTATGTATAATGCAATTAAAAGACTGTTTTAGAATGTGTCTTACTGTCAAGATTGCAGCAGCACTTTTTCGCGAAAGCGGATTAGAATAGGCTCTTGATAATATCTTCTATACTCAAACCTTCTGCTTCTGCCTTATAGTTCTTAATCATTCTGTGACGAAGGATTCCCGTAGCAACTTTTTGTACATCCTCAATATCTGGCGAGAATTTCCCGTGTACAGCAGCATGTGTTTTTGCTCCTAGAATTAAGTTTTGTGATGCTCTTGGTCCAGCTCCCCAGTCTATGTAATCATTTACAATCTGAGCCGCCTTCTCTGTTTTAGGTCGAGTTTTGCTTACGAGATTTACGGCATATTCAATCACATTATCTGCTACTGGAATACGTCGCACTAGCTGCTGAAAGTCTATAATCTCCTGTGCATTTAACAATGCATTTACCGTAGGTTTTGCCGCAGATGTTGTTGCCTTTACCACATCTACCTCTTCTTGAAACGAAGGGTAATCGAGGTTGATAGAAAACATAAAACGGTCTAACTGAGCCTCTGGTAGCGGGTAAGTTCCCTCCTGCTCTATTGGGTTTTGAGTAGCCAGTACAAAGTAAGGAAGCGATAATGGGTATCGTTCTCCAGCTACTGTCACCACGCGCTCTTGCATTGCTTCTAGAAGCGCAGCCTGCGTTTTTGGAGGTGTACGGTTAATCTCATCTGCAAGAACAATATTTGAAAATATAGGTCCTTTAATAAATTTGAACTTACGAGACTCATCCAGAATTTCAGAACCTAGAATATCACTAGGCATTAAATCTGGTGTAAACTGTATTCTTTTAAAATCAAGTCCAAGAGTCGTTGCAATAGTATTTACCATCAAGGTTTTTGCAAGTCCAGGAACACCTATAAGTAGAGCGTGACCTCCAGAAAATATAGATAAAAGAATCTCATCAATTACTTTATCTTGACCTACAATAATCTTTGAAATTTCTGCTTTTAGAATCTTGTGTTTCTCTACTAGATTCTTGATAGCCGCAACGTCAGACATAAATATCTTTTATTTTTTTAACCAATTACTTACAAACTCGCAGTCACGATTTTCACCATTGATTTTAATGTAAGTTTCTACAATCTTTTCTTTTTGCCACTTCTCAATAGCAGCAATTTGCTTTTCACGTAGTGCAAGATCTTTAATTTTGATATAATCTTTTACATAATCTGCTTTATGCTCTTCAAGGCGGTTATCTACCGTGTAGATTAAAAATTGTTTTGTACCAGTTCTTGTTTGATCTGTGTAAACTAGAGATACTTCTTCATCTGCAAGGTTACTTACCTTAGGATAAATATCTGGATCGAGTCTACCTAATTCAAAACGCTTATCAAGTGATTGAGGATTAGTAAGTGTTCCTCCATCAAATTTAGTCTCTTTCTCATCAGAAAATTCTTTGGCAGCCTCTTCAAAGGTAAGTTCGCCATCTATGATGCGCTTTCTCACTTTGTTTACAAGATCTTTTGCTTCCTCTTCTTGAGCTTCTTTAATTTCTGGAACAATTAATATGTGTCTAATATCCTTACGTTCTCCTTTTGTTTTTTCTACAGTTACAATGTGAAAACCAAATTCTGTCTCAAACGGCTCACTCACTTCTCCATCTTGTAAACTAAAGGCTACATCTCTAAATTCTTTTACCAAAGGTGTTTTACGATCTATAACCATTAAGCCACCATCTGGTCTTGAAGCTGCGTCATCTGTGTACAGTACCGCTTTTGTAGCAAAACTACTTCCATTCTCAAGAATATCTCTACGGAAACCTTTAAGGCGGTCTATAACTTTCTGGCGCTCTTCTTCAGTAGCTTTAGGTTCAATAACGATACGTGCAATCTCTAGCTCTACTCCAAAAGTAGGAAGCTCATCTGCTGGTATTCTGTTAAAAAATGTTTTAATCTCGTCTGGAGTAACATCTACAGATTCAATTATCTTCTGGTTCATGCGATCAGAAAGTATAACATTCTTTCTAATGCTAAATAACTCGGCACGTAAGTCTGCCATATTCTCTTTTCTATAAAACTCAACTACCTTCTGCTCAGAACCAAGTTGTGAAGCAAAACGCTGAACCATCTGGTCTACCTCAGAATTAACACGGCTATCTTGTACTACGATACTATCTTGAACTGCTTGGTGTGTAAGAAGTTTATTTTCGAGCAAGCTTCCTAGCACTTGGCAAGGACTTATATCTGCAGCAGCTTGACCTCTTTGCTTTATCTCAATAAGACTTTGATCAATGTCACTTTCTAAAATCAAGTAGTCACCTACTACACCTGCTACACCATCTACCTTGAATTTCTTAAAAGGAGTTTTTACGGTATCATTTTGAACCGCTACTGATGTTTCGGTTGTCGTTGTAACCTCTGGAGTTACCGTTGTTTCTTGTGCAAAACTTAGCTGTGTTGCTGCAAGCAGCACTACTATATTAATTGTAAATTTCAAATTGTTTGTTTTTAATAGCATCATCCTTAATCTCCTTTTCAAGCTTTTGTATAAGCGCTAATTTCCTTTTATTCTTAATAATCTGATTGATCGTTGGTCTTACATATTCCAACGGGGCATTTTCGTTGCGCTCAAGGGTACTTTTTACAGCTACCAAATATAATCCTAATGAGTCTCGCAGTTGTAAGAAATTTGTTTTTTTTAACAAGTTGTTTGCATTCTCCTTGTTTATCGCATTTATTTGATCAATTACGGCACGCCTTTTTATCCATACAGAGTCATTCAAGAAATAATTCTTGTATTGAAACTTTAATGAATCTAAGGCATACTTATCCTTTTCATCCTTACTAGTAAAATAAGACTTAAGTTTATTAAGATTTTGATAATCCTCGTCTACTTGAATAAATTTAAACTGAACCAGTGGTTCATTGAGTAAGAAATTCTCTTTGTTTTCCTCATAGAACTTCATCGCTTCACTATCAGAAACGACACTATCTAATTGCTTGTTTATAAGTGCATCTTTATAAAAACGTGTGTATAAATCACTTCGGTATGATGAAACAAGCGCCTCAAACTCATCTTGATCTTCTTTTGGTAAATTTCTCAATGCTCCGTCTAGCAATAGCTGACTTGTAGCCCACGTATTAATGTAATTTTGTACAAAGGCAGCGCTATCACTTACCACATTCTTTGACATAACATCTTCAATAGTGCGCTGTGATAATGTATGATTATTCACCCGAGCGACTATTGTTTCTGTGTTGTCACTCTTGAAATAGCGGCAATTCACCATAGACAGCGAGACTACTGTAAACAGCAGAAATACAACGACTCTAGTGTTTTTAATTCTCATATTTCGTTATTAACGTATTTAAAACCTCTTTATTTATAGTGATTGTGCTTTTATCTCTTAAATTCTTTACAAACTTATTTTCCAACTCTTTCTGATAGTCACTTATAACTACACCTCTAACGTCCTTTAGTAATTGATCTTTTGCCTCTGTAATGGCTGTAACGTCATAAACTATAAAGTTATCTCCGTCTTCTATTAATTCACTCACTCCTTTAGATAGGTGCTGTCCTTCTGGTAATTCGTCTTCAGTTAGAACTCTAGTAGATAATAGTATAGGAGTATCATTCTTATTATTTAATGATAATACGGCTTTTTCTGGCGTAATGCCTTTAGAAAGACTATTTCTATATTTTTTTGCTAAACTCTTGCTTTTTGTAGTACATACTGTAGTCTCATAAGTCTTTACACTTCTATAGTCTTCCTTATTTCTTAAGAAAAATTCTTGTAGACCTATGCTATCTTGTTGAGCTTTTTTCCAGATATTAGTTTCTAGTAAATCAAATAACAATAAACCTTCTTTATATTCTTTTAATATATCACTAAAACCTTGATCCTCCTCTTCTAGGTGCTCGAGGTGATAGTTTTTAAGTACAGCACTCACAAAAGATTGAACTCCCTCTTTTACAAACTGATCTCTGTATCTGTAAGTCTTACGTGAATAAGACGCCAGTAAATAGTCGGCTACCATTTTATAGGTGTATGTAGCTTTCTTTTTCCCTAAAGTAAATGCCACATTACTTAATGCTAGTTCGTTATTAAGAACAATCTTAGTTTCAGAATATTTCTCTGGGAAGATACTTTCTAAGTATGGCTGCAAGCCTTCGTCAAGAACTACATTGTATTTATTTCTCAACTTATTGTCTAACTTATCTGATATTACTTGTGCTCTCACATCTCTTGTTACTTTATTAGTAAGTGCAACTCGAGCATCCATATAGGTAGGCACTGGAGTTTTAGATAACAATTTTAAAATATGCCATCCAAATTCAGTTTTAAAAGGCTGCGAAATAGCACCAATATTTTCAAGTGAAAATGCTGTTTTTTCAAAAGCAGCACTACTCAATTGCCCTTGCTCAAACTCTTCTAGTTTTCCTCCCTTTTTATAAGATGCCCTATCATCACTATAATTAAGTGCTACTGTCTCAAAAGAAGCGCCTTCACCTAATAGCTTCGACACCTCATTAATTCTTTCCTCTGGGATAATAGTACTATCATTTTGATTTAAAGCAACCATAATGTGGGCAACTTGTACTTTCCCCTTTGACTTGCGAGCGGCAATAGGCTGAACGATATGATATCCAAAACTTGTTCTAAAAGGCTTAGAAACCTCATTAATTGCGGTATTATAGGCAGCATTCTCAAATGGATATACCATTTTAAAGGCTTTAAACCATCCTAGGTTACCTCCGTTCTTTTTGGCAGATGGATCTTCACTTATCGCTCTTGCTACTTTTTCAAAGTTTTCACCATTAATTATACGTTCCCTCGCTTGAGCAATGCTTCGGTACGCCATTAATGTATCATTAGGTGAAGCATCAGGGCTTACTCGCACAAGAATGTGACGTGCATTAAGCTCATTTACAGTTCTATCATAAGCTTCTTTCACAAGCTCTTCTGTTACCTTAACGTCGTTGAGATAGCTTTTTGCAAGTTGTGCACGATAAGCAGATAATTCATCTTGATAAGACTTTTTATTATTAAGTCCCAATCTGTAGGCTTCTTGGACTTTAAGTTTGTAATCTATAAAAAGCTCTAAATAATCTTCTGGAGCATTAGACTCATCTTCTTTTATGAGTTCGCTATTTTTCTCATAAACCCTCGTAAACTCTTCACTATTAATAACTTCATTATTTATTGTAAGAAGAATATCTTTTTGAGCGTGAGCAAACGAAAATCCAAAAAGGAAAATAAGCAATAAAAAAAGGTGCTTCATAGTGTATTAAGTATGTGCAAAAATAAGTATTATGAACTGTTGTACCATAGCAACGAGATTATAGAATATTTAGTACCCACTGAGCTAGGTAGAAAATATATGCTATATTTTTGCTAGAAATTAAATCATATTATGTCTACAGAAGAACGACTTAAACTAATCTGGGATTTTAGAGGTCCAGACGCACATAAAATTGCATTACATCACGAGATTCACTTAAAAGAGTATGCAGCTTCACAAGTATTAAATACGCCTATAACAGGCACTCAACAAGTTACAGAAGATCACAGCATTGCATTTTTAGTTGTAGATAGAGAGGCGATGAAGCCCGTAAGAGATGCGCTTAAGCCTCACCGCGGGCAGCTATTTACTTAAAACTTACCACTTGGCACAGATATTGTCTTCTATCACATATATTTGCACGCGCAAATGATAATCTTAATAAATACTATACAATGAAAAAAATCGTACTTGGAATGTTTGTAGTTCTATTTACAGCAACAGCTTTTGCTCAAAGCAAAGTAGGAACTGTAGATGCCGACTTTATCCTAACAAAAATGCCTGAGCTTACAGGAGCAAATGAAAAAGTAAAAGCCTACAATCTTGATCTTGAAACGCAAATGAAAGCAAAGATTCAAGACTATGAGGCTAAGGTAAAATTATACCAAAGCGGTCAAGCAACTTTTACAGATGCAGACAAGAAAACAAAACAAGGAGAAATCATTGCTCTTGAAGAAGATATCTCAAAATTTCGTCAGAATGGTGCACAGCTTTTACAATTAAAGCAATCTGAAGTTGTACAACCTCTTTACAAGAAAATAGGAGAAATGGTAACTGTAGTAGCAAAAGAACAAGGTTACTCACACATTCTTACTATAGGTAACAATAACAACTTTGCATATGCAGACCCTGCAGCAGATATTACAATGGCTGTTCTTGCAAAATTAGGAATCACAGTAGAAGAGTAATCTTCCACTATATTTTATAAAAAAGCCGCTTCTACTAGATAGAAGTGGCTTTTTTATGTGATTACTTGTCAAGTATACTCTTAATGTCTGGCTCAAAATAATTAGGCCCCTTAAGCACTTTTCCATCTTCACGATAGATAGGCTTACCATCTGCTCCTAGTTTACTCATATTAGAACGCTGTATTTCATTAAAGACCTCTTCAATTTTATCTTGCATCCCATGCTCGATGATTGTTCCACATAATATGTAAAGCATATCCCCTAGGGCATCTGCCACCTCTATTAGGTCACCAGCGTTTGCCGCTTCTAGGTATTCTTCATTTTCCTCTTTCATGAGGTTAAAGCGTAGCTCATTTTTCGATAGCGGGAGATTTGCAGTAGGTTTATCTTTTCGATCGAGACCATAAGTGTCATGAAATAATGTTACGGCGGCTATTTTATTTTTCATAAAGGATTTTGTTTTGTTACGCTTTCGCGAAAGCGTACTCAGTCGTATTTTTACAACTCCTAAAATACTTTAAATGTTTAGCACTGGTCAGATTATATTTGTTGTTTTTTTTATTGTGGCTTTCATACTTCTTATGGTATGGAGTTATAGAAAGGATTTATCACTTCACAAAAAGCAATACAAAGGAAGTAAGTGGGTGCTGGTAGGTTTTATGGGGTTTATCGCTCTACTTGTGATAATAAAACTCGTACTGAAACCTTAATAACATCACTGCAGTATAACATGCTGTAAGAAACTATTATAAAATATAAAAGCCCGCTATATGCGGGCTTTTATATTTTAAAGTGACAAGTGTTATGCCTTAAACAATGGTCTGTGCCCCATCATCTCGTTTACACTTGCTGCAACGTTTGCAAGTACTTCATCATTATCGTGATGCTGTATTGCTTTATCTATAAAGTTTGCAATCTCATGCATATCACCTTCTACAAGACCACGAGTGGTCACTGCAGCTGTACCTATACGTATACCAGAAGTAACAAATGGTGACTTATCATCAAATGGTACCATGTTTTTATTTACCGTAATATCTGCTTTTCCTAGTGCTTCTTCGGCTGCTTTACCTGTTACATTTTTATTGCGCAGGTCTATAAGCATCATGTGGTTATCTGTACCTCCAGAGATAATATCATAACCTTTAAGTACAAGTGCATCTGCAAGCATTGTTGCATTTTTCTTAACCTGCACCATATAATGTAAAAACTCATCTGTAAGTGCTTCTCCAAAGGCGATTGCCTTTGCTCCTATCACATGCATTAATGGTCCTCCCTGGTTTCCTGGAAAAATACCGCTATCTAATAATGAAGACATCATTCTTAGATTTCCATTCTTTAATTTGATCCCAAAAGGATTTTCAAAATCCTTGCCCATCATAATCATTCCGCCGCGAGGTCCTCTTAGGGTTTTGTGTGTAGTAGTTGTTACTACGTGACAGTGTGGGATAGGATCTGCAATGATTCCTTTTGCAATAAGCCCTGCTGGGTGAGCAACATCTGCTAGAAGGATTGCTCCTACTGAGTCTGCAATTTCGCGAAAGCGTTTATAATCTATCTCACGAGAGTATGCAGAAGCTCCAGCGATAATCATCTTAGGCTGTTCCTTTGTTGCTATCTCTTGAATTTTATCATAATTAAGTAGTCCTGTCTCCTTCTCTACTCCATAAAAAACTGGATTATATAAACGTCCAGAAAAGTTTACTGGAGATCCATGAGTAAGGTGACCACCATGTGCAAGATCAAAACCTAAAAATTTATCTCCTGGCTTCAAACAAGCATGGAATACTGCTGTGTTTGCTTGTGATCCAGAGTGTGGTTGTACATTTGCATATGCTGCTCCAAAAAGTTCCTTTGCGCGCTCTATAGCAAGTGTCTCCACCTCATCTACTACTTCACAACCACCGTAATATCTTTTTCCCGGGTATCCTTCGGCATATTTGTTAGTTAACACAGAACCTGCAGCTTCCATTACTTGGTCACTTACAAAGTTCTCTGAAGCAATAAGTTCAAGTCCGTTTAATTGGCGTTCTTTTTCTTCTTGGATTAGGTCAAAAATGGCAGTATCACGTTGCATAGTAAAATTGTTTGTTAAAGTGATACAAAAATACTACAAAGACTTTTTAAGAATGCTATAAATCCTATATTTGAAGAGAGAATTACAAACAACTTATCAAAATATAGACAATGCCACTATCTGCTAACGATCCCTCTAGAAAAACTTGGCTCGAAACGCCAAAAAATACAGATTTCCCAATACAGAATATTCCTTTTGGTGTATTCTTAACGCGTGATGACGTTATTACAATAGGGACGCGTATAGGAGATTACGCAATAGATCTTGGTGCTTTACACCAGTTAGGTTACTTTGAAGGTATCCCACTTACAGATGATATCTTTTTACAAGACACTCTCAATGATTTTATTGCAGATGGTCGTAAAACGTGGAGACTAGTACGTAACCGTATTGCCGAAATTTTTGAAGAAACTAACGATTCCTTACGTGGTAATCAGAAAGATCGTGATGTTGTAATTTTTAAAATGGAAGAAGTGGAGATGCAATTACCTGTACAAATAGGTGATTATACAGACTTCTACTCAAGTATAGAACACGCTACAAACGTAGGAACAATGTTCCGCGGTGAGGAGAATGCTTTGATGCCTAACTGGCTGCACTTACCTGTTGCTTATCACGGCAGAAGTTCTTCTGTAATACCATCAGGAATTCCGGTACACCGTCCTAACGGTCAGAAATTACCTAACGGAGCAACAGAGCCTATATTTGGCCCATCAAGACTAGTAGATTTTGAACTAGAGATGGCTTTTATTACTACAGATGCAAACATTTTAGGTGAATCTATCACCACTGCAGATGCCGAAGAAAATATTTTTGGACTTGTACTCTTTAATGACTGGAGTGCTCGTGATATTCAAAAATGGGAATATGTACCACTAGGACCATTTCTTGCAAAAAACTTTGCATCTTCAATCTCTCCATGGATCGTTACTCTTGACGCACTTGAGCCTTTCCGTGTAGAAAGCCCTAAGCCTAAAAAAGAATTACTTCCTTACTTACAATATGAAGGAAAGAAGAGTTTTGATATCAATCTTGAAGTAGCATTACAACCAGAAGGAAAGAAAGAGACTACGGTTTGTAAATCTAACTTTAAGTATATGTACTGGAACATGAGCCAGCAACTCGCACACCATACAGTAAATGGATGTCCTGTAAATGCTGGAGATATGATGGGAAGTGGTACACTTTCTGGAAAAACACCAGATTCTTACGGATCTATGCTCGAGTTATCATGGAGAGGAGAAAAGCCTATCAAACTTGAAGAAGGTGGTGATCGTAAGTTTATTGAAGATAATGACACTGTAATTATACGTGGTTACTCAAAAACAAAGGATTATCCACGCATAGGTTTTGGCGAGGTTTCGACAAAATTACTTCCTGTATTTGAGCCTAAAACTAAATAGTGAAGCGTCTATAAATGATTAAAACGATTGCTTTATACTTAGTCATGTTGCTAGCGGTAGCCTTTTATGCTAGCGCCTTTTACTTGGGCTATTTACTTCTTGCACTTATTTTTGGTAACCTTATAAGTATCGTTATCATCTTAAGTTGTGCGACATGGTATTTCGTGAGAGACTTTAGAAAGAAAAGAAGAGCAAGATTGCTCTAAATTATAGTATCACGCTTTCGCGAAAGCGTAAAAAACAAAAAAAAGGTTAGCTATACAGCTAGTCTTTTTTAATTATATCTAGTACTAAAAACCCGACAAGCAAGTATAGCTACCACCTCTTATAGCAGAAAGTTCTTGAATAACGACAATATTCTTATTGCCAAAATAAAAGTTAAATAGCTTATGCATTATGTTATTTACCAAATTCTTAACTATCCCAAGAAGGAAAACCGTATAGATTTGAATTTATAACTAACTTTATAATTCATTCATCATGAAGCAATTAATCACTTTATCATTACTATTATTTTGTGCTACTATGTTTGCACAAGAACAGTTTGAAAAATCAAATTTTTCAGAATTAAAATTAAACGGGCTCTCTACCGCCTTAGGTACAATCGAGGTAGAATTTGAAAGAACAATTAATGAAAACTCTTCTTTTGGGACGTCATTATTTACCACTTTTAATGACTCCGGCGCAGCTTTTTCATATGATTATGACAGCGGAATCACCGGTTTTTATAGACGCTATTTAAGCAAGAAATATGCTAGCGGACTTTTTGTCGAAGGGTTTACAATGTTTCACAGTACCAAAATCCTTGAGCCTAATGCTACACCAGATACAGATAATAATCTACTTCTAGGTTTAGGCGCAGGTTACAAGTGGATTTCAAAAGAAGGAATCATTTTACAAGCAAATTTTGGAATGGGAAGAAACGTTTTTGAAACCAATCAAGATAAAGTGAGTGGTAGAGCGGGAATCAGTATAGGCTATCGTTTCAACTAATATGACTAGAAAAAGATACTTGTAGAAAGTGTCTCAATGTTAGATGTAAACTCTAAAATAGCATTCCGCGAGTATCAACTTTATAGTATCACGCTTTCGCGAATGCGTAAAAAACAAAGAAAAGGTTAGCTATACAGCTAGCCTTTTTTTTTATAAAGTCTTGTTTTTAAAGATCTACAGACAAGTATAGCAATCACCTCCTAAAGCAAAGAGTTGTTGTATTTCGGTAGCGTTTAGTGTGTTTTTATACACTCTAAGATCATCTACATGACCTAGGAAATTATGGCCAAGTGTATATTCATTTAATGCGACACTACCTATATCAAGCGTGGAGTTAATTACCTCATTACGCAAGATACCGTCTCTGTAAAGTTTTACAGTATTTGTAGCATCTACGGTAATTGCTAGATGATGCCAGTCTGTATTCATCCAGTCTACATCTACTTCGTTGTTCCAGTCTTCATCTATAATTTCAAAATTATCAGTAAAAAACACTGGTGTATTCAAGGTAGAAACACCTACGGCAAATCCTTCTTGACTTGCATCTGTACCCTTCTGAAATATAATTTCCAAATCTCCAGAGCTTGTGTTTTGCATTTTAAACCAGACACTTATAGAATACTCATCCCCTTGTACAATACTATTTTCTCCAGTAACAGGTATTGTAAATGAATCCTGATTAAAACTAATGGCGCAGTGATCTGATCCATCCCTGTCTACAACACATTCATTTACAGCAGTACTATTTACATAACCTCTCATAAGCTCTACGGGATACTCTGACAAAGGCATATAAATCACAAGATCATTAAGATAATCTTGCGGATTACTACAACAATCTACAACAGTAAGATTGATAAAAATAATTTTAAACTCACTAGCATCACTTAAAAGTGTAGCTCTTATCCATAGCTGTTCTGGACTAGTAGTTGTGGTATAATTAGTAGGATTTGAAATTGCGTTTGTTTGATTGCTAGCATCTTCTTGGGTGCGATAGTAAGCGATGTCTACTTCTGAGGTGTCACAACCTAAAAGTGTTTCTGTAAGATCAAAAGTAGCCTCATCATCTTGGCCATTATCACATACGTTAAGTACGGCACTTACAAAACAATCTAATGGCTCTTGAAAGCAATTTCTTTGAAGCGTCATCACATCATCACCTTTCTCCAGTAATAACGTCTCTTCATCACATTGTGTTACCGTCCAGTTACCTCCTATTTGTGAATTTAAGATAGGCAGATTAAAAAAGCTCAGTCTAACACCAGAGGCAGTTGTAGTAGTACTCCATCCAGCCTCTGCGATTACATTTACGTCAAAATATAAGAGATAATTATTTGCGCCAAAAGAAAATACATAATTACTAAGCGTATCTTCATTATTGTAAGAAGTTATCTGCCAGTAACAATTCATGAGAAAATCATTTACTTCACTCTCTAAACATACATCTTCCTCAAAATGATAGGTGTCATCTTCCTCACAACTCGAAGAAGCTTCTACCAGCGCAGATGATAACGTACTATGGCTTAACATCTCCTCTGTAGTATTATCATGAGCTCTCATGACAATAGGAAAATTTACAGCTGCCACAAGATTATTTTCTTGCATGGTATTTACAAATGATAGTAACTCGCTATCGCTTTGTACACTCACTACATTTGTGACCGTAAATACTGGATCAAAAGTGCTAAAACCGAAAGGATATACAAAATCAACACATTCTATATCTGGGTCATTTTGGGTAGATTGTCCACAAGTTTCTACAAGTTCATTGAAGTCTGACTGTGATGCAACCACAACCTGCTCATGTGTAGACGTTATCACTGTGATAGGAAAATCAATGGTGTAATCGTCTGCATTTCCTTGTTGCTCAAAGTGAGCTGCTACCGTTTCAAAATCGTCCGTGTGATTTACTACAATATCTGCATTATAAATAGTGACAGTAACTGGTAGTACAAGTTCTAAGCAAGATGCTCTATCAATAATATCATCATGAGAACCATCATTAAGAGCAACATTATACATTAATTGCATTAACTGTGCGCTGGCGTTATCCTCTATACCTTCTTGAATTGAGTTTTCTTCAATAAGATCATCTTGACAACCTATTGTCATACACAATAGTGCCAGCAATAATAGTCGCTGTAAATGTCTTAAAAATGAGGATGATATGGTTTGCATATTTTTTTAACGTACTGCAATAATAAAACAACTTTAAAGAAAAAACTCCTACCCCTTTTAAGTTATTATTTACATTTCTCTATTATTGCACTCAATGAAGAAAGAAGATAACAAAGGTGTTTGCCATGAGACTATATATAATAGAGTCTTTAAAGCGCATTCTAAAAATCTCTTTAATTTTCTTTATTACAAATTTGGAAACGAATATAACCCCGAAGATAAAGTACAAGAGGCATTTATCAAGCTCTGGGAAAACTGCGCAAAAGTTTCTGAAGAGAAAGCAAAAAGCTATCTATTTACCATAGCAAACAATCTCACACTTAATGCTTACGCACACCAGAAGGTAGTATTAAAATTTAAAAAGAATACCCCTAAAGGTTATACAAATGAGACTCCAGAATTTGTACTTGAAGAACAAGAGTACCAACAAAAACTTGAACGAGCGATTGCAAATCTCACAGAGGCGCAGCGTACAGCTTTCTTACTTAACCGCGTAGAAGGAAAAAAACACAAAGAAATCGCAGCGCTCTTAGGTATATCTACAAAGGCAGTAGAAAAAAGAATTTATGGAGCTTTAAAAAAATTAAAAGTAGAAATCACAGAGCTCAAGTAGGAAAAACAACAACAACCTTGTTACATATTTAGTAACGCTATGGAAAAAGAACAATTAATACGTAAATGGCTCGATAATGAGCTTACCGAGAGTGAACTTCAAGCATTTAAAAATCTTGAAGAGTACGATCAATACACGCGTATTTCTGATAGCATCAAACATCTAGAGATTCTTACTTATCATGTAGATGAGCAACTTGAGGCGTTACATGCACGTATTGATACTAAAAAATCTAAAGTGATTTCGCTAAAACCTTTTTTACGTATCGCAGCAGTACTTGTCCTATTTGTAGGGGTTTACTATGCGGTATCACTGAGATCTACTAGTGCTGACCATTACACACAAATTGCTCAAAAAGAAACCATCACATTACCCGATAACTCCACAGTGATGCTCAACGCAATGTCTTCTATTTCTTATGATGAAGATACTTGGGAGGCGCAGCGCAATGTATCTCTAAAAGGAGAAGCCTATTTTAAAGTGGCAAAGGGAACTACATTTAATGTTCAAACTACAAATGGAACGGTAACGGTTTTAGGCACGCAGTTTAATATTAAAAATAGAGATGAATACTTTGACGTAGTATGTTATGAAGGTTCTGTAAAAATAACAACCGCAGCACAAGAAGTAATATTAAAAGCTGGAGACCGCTTTCGCGAAAGCGTACTTATAACAGGAACTACAATCACGAGTACTCCAAAATCACCTTCTTGGACTCACAACGAAAGCTCCTTTGAAAAAACTCCTTTAAAAGAAGTAATTGCAGAATTAGAAAGACAATATCAAGTACATGTTGATGTAGATGAAGTATTTGCTCAAGAGCTTTACACTGGAACATTTACACACGAAAATATAGATATTGCTCTCAAATCTATAAGTCTACCTTTTAATTTAACCTATACCAAAGAGGAAAATAAGGTAACTTTAGCTCGTGATTAAAAAAGTTTTCTCAATACTTTTTCCTTTAATATTCTTTTTATTTTTTTCTGACGTAAGATCTCAAGAGAATAATAGCGAGAGAATACCTCTGGTTGCTGTTTTAAAAAGCATCGAGACAAAATACGATGTGAGATTTTCATATGTAGATGAACTCGTTTCCTCCATTAAAATACCACGAATTTCAAACAATAAAACCCTTGATGATGCGCTCCTTTTTATCACAAACTACACAGGCTTTGATTTTGATAAACTTAATAATCGTTTTATAGTTTTAAGAAATCTCAATCTTTCTAGCGAAGTTCAAGAACTCGATAATATTTACATTGCTTCCCTCCTTACTTCTGGAATATCTAAATCTAGCTCTGGTGTTACCATTATAGCTCCAAAGCAATTTGGTATTCT
Organism: Dokdonia sp. R78006; assembly: GCF_042466145.1. Taxonomy (NCBI): domain Bacteria; kingdom Pseudomonadati; phylum Bacteroidota; class Flavobacteriia; order Flavobacteriales; family Flavobacteriaceae; genus Dokdonia; species Dokdonia sp. R78006. The sequence goes on from NZ_JAXHBU010000001.1 coordinate 3,150,042, forward strand.
CCCAGGAGTCATAGAGCCAGATGTGCTACAAACAGTCCAAGCACTGCCAGGAATTATAAGCACAGATGAGACCGTATCTGATCTAAATATACGTGGAGGAACAAATGATCAAAACCTGATACTTTGGGATGGAATTAAAATGTATCAGTCTGGACATTTTTTCGGCCTCATATCTGCTTTTAACCCTTATTTGACTAAACGTGTAGAAGTCATAAAAAATGGCACAAGTGCAAGATATGGCGATGGTGTTTCTGGAGTACTCAAAATAGGATTAGAGGACAGCCTTTCTAATGAAAAAAGCGGAAGCATAAGTGCAAATTTATTGCATGTAAAAGGGTTTGCAAGACTACCGCTCACTAAAAAAGCTACATTACTCCTATCTGCTAGAAGATCTCACACAGATATAACTGATACGCCTACATACCGCAGTTATACTAATCGTATTTTTCAAGATACAGATTTAGAAATGAGCGGAAATCTTCCCGTCTCTGCATCAAATATTAATTTCTTCTTTTATGATATTAGTGCAAAGTACATCTACAACATAAGCGATCGCGATTACCTAAGTGTAAGTGCGACCACGCTGTTTAACAAGTTAGAATATGACGAAAATACTACGGCAACAGGAGTCTTTGCTCGCAGTGGTATTGACCAAGGAAACCGTGGTTTAAAGATTAAATATGCAAGACAGTGGAATTCACAATTTAAAACTGATCTTGATTTATATGCCTCAAACTATAACCTAAGGGCACGTAATTTTAATATAGAAAATAACCAGCAACTTGACCAAGAAAACGAAGTTCTTGACTTAAGTCTTACATTAAACACACAGTTAAAGCTAAGCGATAATTTTAAATGGGAAAATGGATATCAATTTACAGAGGTCGGCACTAGAAACCTCGCACAAACTAATAATCCACAATTTTTTAGAAACGAAAAATATGTGACTCGCACTCAAGCGCTATTTACAGAACTTTCTTTCCTCTCAAATAAGAATACCACACAATTCACTGTGGGCTCAAGAGCAAGCTATCTAGAGCGTTTTAAAAAGCTTATTGTAGAACCTAGACTACGTTTTAGTCAGCGGTTTTTGAATTACTTTAAGATAAGTGCTCTTGGTGAGTTTAAAAACCAATCAATTTTTCAAATTATAGATCAGCCCAATGATTTTTTAGGACTTGAACGAAGAAGGTGGGTCGCGGCAAATGACGATAACTTACCTATATTAAGAAGCAAGCAAGCATCTGTAAGCCTAGATTACACTAGAAATAAATGGTTATTAAGTATGGAGGGATATGTAAAAGAAGTTGCAGGAATTTCCTCAAGAAGCCAGGGCTTTCAGAATCAATTTCAGTTTACAAATACCTCAGGCTCTTATGATGTTACGGGGCTTGACTTTCTTGCAAGCAAGCGGTTTAAATCTTTTACCAGTTGGCTCAGTTATTCCTATTCAAAAAACAACTATACTTTTAAAGCACTAAATGAAGGCCGAAGATTTCCAAATAACAAAGACATTAAGCACTCTGTAAGCGCCGGAACTTCATATAGTCTGGAACGTTTTAAACTTTCGCTAGGATTTAATTGGCGCTCTGGAACACCATTTACACGCCCACAAAATCAAAGTGTTCTACAGAATAATCAGATTGATTATGAGAGACCTAACTCTTCATTATCAGATAGCTTTCTGAGGTTTGACATCTCTACCAAATACAATTTCAAAATGCTTAAGAATCATGCTCAAATAGGCGCATCTATCTGGAATCTAATTAATAACGACAATATCCTTAACACCTATTATCTAGTTGATAATGATAATGAAGTGCAGCAAATGACTGTAAAATCACTGGGCTTTACACCAAACCTTAGTTTTCAATATAACTTTTAGTAAGTAATTGCGGCGGCTACGTGCTTTCCAACTAGTTTATCTCTACCCTTTAAGAAGTCTAGCTCGATAAGAAAATTACATTGCACTACCACACCTCCTAGTTGCTCAATAAGAGCTACCACAGCAGCAGCCGTCCCTCCTGTTGCTAAGACATCATCATGCAATAATACTTTATCTCCAGGTTTGATGGCATCATTATGCATCTCTAGAATATCTGTACCGTATTCTAGATCGTACTCCTGTGATATTCTTTCGGAGGGTAATTTATTAGGCTTTCTTACGGGCACAAATCCAGCGTTTAGTCTTTTGGCGAGTAGCGTACCAAAGAAGAAACCTCTAGCCTCTATTCCCACTACAATATCAATATTAGTCTCTGGAACGAGTGTGTATAAAATCTCTTCCGCTTTCGCGAAAGCGTTTGCATCACCCAACAGTGGGGTTATGTCTTTAAAAGTAATTCCTTCTTTAGGAAAATCTTTAATATCTCTTATGTAATCTAAAATTTGCATCTAGTAAAGTTACCATTTTCGATTAAATGCTTTGAGACCGCTATCTTAATTATTAATTCTATTTGTGTAATTATTTGACTTCAAGTTTGATAGGAAAATATTGAAAAATAATTGTAATTTTTTATTGATTTTATTTGTTTAAATGAAACAAACAGTTGTATATTTGCACCCCGAAACGAACGAGTAATTGTTCTTTCAATTAGGCCTCGTGGCGCAACTGAATAGCGCACTTGATTACGGCTCAAGAGGTTACTGGTTTGAATCCAGTCGAGGTCACGAAAAGCTTTGCAAAAAGCACCATAACTGCGCTAATCCTAGGATTAGCGCAGTTTTTTATTTTATATGGTTTCGTTTAATATCATTTAACTGCAAAATGTATGGTAGCAATTGCTACCACAAAGCGTTTCTCACCCACCCAACCATCTTTAATCACTGATTTACAGTATTTTAAATAAATAATTGTAAATTGATCGCTCAATTATAAGTGCTTAAAAAACATGTTCTATCTATTAGTAGATTGTAGGCTTATTAACAAATAAACATCAATAACTCGAATATTATTTCTTAAAGTCAACTCTATAATTAGATTTGAATACATTTGCTATTGCAAACCCTTAACATATTATCATAATGAGCAATACGAACTTCGTACTGAGCAATGCCGATAAGAACATCTTAAAAATGATGTCAAAAGGCATGACCCACTTAGAGATTTCTAAGACACTAACTGCTAACAATGAATCGCCTTCTAGTACCTCTCACATTGAGAAACTAATTATGAAGCTTAAAAAAAGCTACAAAGCTAAAACATCGTTTCAATTAGGTATCCTTCTTTATAAAGATGGATTTTTCAAATAGATTACTTTATTTGATCAAGTAAAAGACGGGAGCTCTGGATATTGAACCTAAGCAATTACCACTTCCCTATTTTAAAGATTTGCACCCATACAGTTTCCTAAATAACTGAATGGGTGACTCATCTTTTTCACTCAGTTTATGACTATAATCTTGAATGATGAGATAGGATAAATTTGAAAAAATTATCTAATTATAATTCTCAAACTAAGATTAAATCACCACCTAGTTGTCATCTTAAATTATTTGGTCTATAAAAGATAATGTCTACACCTAATCCGCTCAAGGTGTTCGTTATTTTAACAGCGTTTCTAGTTCGATAAACTTAACGTTGACGTCCATCTCTTCCTCCATTGCTATGACACCATTAAATTCCGGATTAAATTCGAAGGGCTTAAAGTAATATCGTTGGTCCTTATAAATACCATAGTCTTCAAAAATTTCTAGTCCCTCTAATTCCTTCAACGAGCAATCTACTGTTTTCAGCAAAGCTTCCTTCCTAACCCAATACCAGTAGAATCTATCTAGTGGGCTTTTATTTTGCATAATAATTTTCCACTCTGAATCCCTGAAGAGGTATTTAAATAATTTTAAATCTATATTCTTCCTCTTCTCAATATCGATGCCCACCTGAAAAACGGTACCAAAAATTAAAACTACGTACCCATTACTATGTGATATTGAAAAATTGACATTAGTAAAACTTGGTTTTCCATTATCAGAATACGTGATATTTTCTATTAAAAAACTTGAATATTCACTTTCTAAAATTGCTTTTTTCAATAGTAATCTACCAATCACAAAACTCAAGAAACTTTCTCTCTTCAAATACCTTAATGCTCTATCAACAGTGGATTCAGGTAATTTTTTTAATAATTCCTCATCAGTGAATTGCTGACTGTTTATAGAAAAATTAACAATCCAAATTTCTGCCATTTTATTATTGTTGAAAAACATTTATGATAAAATCCCAATTAGTCTCGTTTATAATTCTTTTTTTTGTGGTACCAATTAATACTTTTTCGGTACCACTTGGTCAAATTTAGGAAAACAATATGATTACCAGAGAACATATCATAGAGATAACAACTCAACTGTATTTAAAAAATGGAGTGAAGTCTGTTACCATGGCAGATATCAGTAAAGAATTGAGTACCTCGAAGCGTACTATCTATAATCACTTTATAGACAAAACTGATTTAATGCAAGCTTGTGTAGAGCAATATCTTGCGGGAATTAGAACTAAAAATGACGATATAATTAATACCTCTAGCTCTGCTATTGAAGCAATGGGTATGATTCAACAACAGATTTTAAAAAGAGCAGATTACAGCAACGCAAACTTTTATAAGGAGGTACTTAAATATTACCCTAGCATATTAAAAGACTCCTATAAAAAGAATGCAGAGTTTGCTTTTCGAGAGTTACTTTATTTATCTAAATGGGGTGTAAAAGATGGTTTATTCAGGAAAGACTTGGACCCAGAAGTTACAATGGCTACAGTTCAAACTCTTTTAAAATTATGCAATAACAACAAAGTTTTTCCATCAGAACATTTTTCTAAAGCTAGACTTACCGAAGGTATCATGGTTGCTTACTTGAGAGGATTATGTACTGACAAAGGTCTTTTGGAAGTTGAAAAGCAAAAGCACCTTTATTTAATTATAGACTAAAAAAATATGGACACTATTAATAGTTCACTCAAAAAAACTCCTGTAGCAATTATTGGCTTATCTGCTATGTTTGCAGATGCAATAAACGTAGAGCAGTTTTGGAATAATATCATCAGTCAGAAAGATAGTATAGTAGATGTTCCTGCATCGCGTTGGAAAATAGAAGATTATTACGATGCAGACCCAATGGTTGCAGATAAAACCTACTGTAAAAAAGGTGGTTTTATTCCTGATGTAGACTTCAATCCAATGGAATTTGGATTGCCTCCTAATATTTTGGAAGTTACAGATGCCTCTCAACTACTAGCCTTAATTGCAGCTAGAGATGCTTTTGAAGACGCTGGTTATGGTAGAGAATCTGAAAAGTTTACAGCGTTATTAAAAGAAAAAACAGGAGTAATTCTAGGTGTTGGTGGTGGACAAAAATTGATTACTCCACTTACTTCAAGATTGCAAGCCCCTATTTGGGAAGCTGCTTTGAGAAGTAGTGGAATAAGCGATACAGACATTCCTCATATTGTAGATAAAATGAAGAAAGCATATATAGGATGGAATGAAAATTCTTTTCCAGGTATGCTAGGAAATGTTATTTCTGGTCGTATTACAAATCGTTTTGATCTAGGAGGTATTAACTCTGTAGTAGATGCTGCTTGTGCCGCATCACTTTCGGCTGTAAAAATGGCTGTTTCTGAGTTAATAGAAGGAAGATGTGATATGATGTTAACAGGAGGAGTCGACACAGACAATTCTCCTTTCATGTATATGTCCTTTTCTAAAACGCCAGCATTCTCTCGTAAGGGAAGTATTCGTCCATTTGATACCGATTCTGACGGTATGTTGATTGGAGAAGGTGTTGGAATGTTAGTCTTAAAAAGATTAGAAGATGCAGAGCGTGATGGAGATAGAATTTATGGTTTGCTTACGGGTGTAGGTTCTTCTAGTGACGGTCGTTATAAATCGGTTTACGCACCACGTCCTCAGGGACAAGCGCTAGCCATGCAACGCGCTTATGATGAGGCAGGTTATGATGCCTCTACCGTAAGACTCATAGAAGGTCATGGTACTGCAACCGGAGCTGGTGATGCTGCCGAATTTGAGTCTATGTCAATGGTTTTTGGTAAAAACAATGCGACAAAAAATAATATCGGGATAGGTTCTGTAAAATCACAAGTAGGACATACTAAAGCTGCTGCAGGCGCAGCTGGAATGATTAAAGCAGCCTTAGCGCTATATCATAAAGTTTTACCTGGCTCTATAAATGTCACAAAGCCGCACGACAAATTTGGAATAGAAAATTCTCCTTTTTATGTAAATTCAGAAACAAGGCCTTGGTTTAAAAATGGTGTTCCTCGTAGAGCGGGATTATCTGCTTTTGGCTTTGGTGGTGTTAATGTCCATTTTGCAATGGAAGAATATGAAAAGAAAACTTCTTTTACAGATAGAATACATCAATCTTTTCATAGTATTTACATAAAAGGAGCAAATATAGAAGACTTATTAACGCATCTTAAAAATGCTCATACTGCGTTAAATAGCAAAGAAGCGAACACTGCATTCTACAATTTAAAAGAAAATTCAAAACAAGGCACAGCAGAGGAAAGTGAAGCCCGTTTAGGTTTTGTAGCCGAGTCTCTCGTTGATTGTATTTCAAAACTTGAAATTGCAATCAAACAATTAGAAAGCAATAAGAATGCTTGGTCTCACCCTAGAGGCGTATTCTTTAGACCTAATGGAATCTCGAGTATTACAAAAGTTGCGTCATTATTCTCAGGTCAAGGTTCGCAGTATGCAAACATGGCAAAAGAAGCTACCAGTAGTTTTGAAAGGATACAACAAACCATTGCAGCTTTTGATGCCAAAAAAGGATATGATTTAGCTAATAAAATATATCCAAAACCTGTATTTACAGAAGAGGACAAAGCTATTTTAGAAAAGAATATCACAAATACTGAGTTTGCACAACCCGCAATCGGAGCTATTAGTTTAGGATATTATAATGTATTCAAAGATGCCGGTTTTGTAAGTGATATGGTCGCTGGACATAGTTTTGGTGAACTCACAGCTCTTTGTGCTTCTGGAGTTATAAGTCAAGATGATTATATGACGCTAGCTATCGCACGTGGAAATGCCATGGCAGGTAAAAATACAAGTGGTGACGCTGGCACAATGCTAGCCGTAAAAGCTTCGGCTTCAGAAATCGAACCATTGATTACCGCTATACCAGATGTCTCTATTGCGAATATCAACTCATCGAGTCAAATAGTTTTAGGAGGTACCACAGAAGGTATTACTAAGGCTAAGACATTATTAGATAGTAAAAAATACCGCTCTATCTTATTACCTGTTTCTGCAGCCTTCCACACAGATTGTGTAGGTCATGCTCAAAAACCATTTGAAAAAAGTATAGAGACTATAGAATTTACTAGTCCTAGCATTCCGGTATACTCAAATTCTACTGGAAATTCTTATCCAACTGAGCCAAGTGAGATTAAGAAAATACTAGGGCAGCATATTTTAAATTCAGTTGACTTTAAGAGCGAGGTCGAAAATATGTATGCTGCAGGAGCTAGAGTTTTTGTTGAGTTTGGACCTAAGTCTATTCTTACAAATCTGGTAAAAGATATACTAGCAGACAAAGAGCATTTTGTAGTTACTACAAATGCAAAAGCAACAAAAGACAGTGATTTACAAATCAGAGAAGCAGCAATACAACTACAAGTACTAGGGTGTAAATTAAATGCAATTGATCGTAATGCACGTCAAGAAAAGAAGCCTGTAATTCAGCCTAAAGTGGCCGTTAAAATTGCAGGAAACAACTATGTGAGTCCAGCAACGCAAAAAGCCTATAAAGATGTATTGAATAATGGGTTTAAAGTAAGTGGCGCCACAGATATTATTAAAACTGAAGAAGAGATTAAGGAAATAGAAGTTATCTCAGAAGTGATAAACGCAGTTCCTACATACACAAGTGAAGAAGATCCTACAGACCAAGAAACAGAAGAAGATATGATGGTAGATGTTATTAAAAGTGCCATAGACGGCATCAAAGAGAATCAATCTAAAACATTAGATATGTTCCAAACCATTTTGATGGAACAAAATAAACAAACCGCACAATTACTAAGTTTATTATCTGGAAACTTTGCCCCAGATGAAAATATTCTAGAAGCTCCTACAGCTCCACTATCTATTGACACTCCAGCTCCTGAGGCTCCTGTGACAAAACCAATTGTGACTCCTACTGCTGTACAACCTACCGTAGTAAACACTGCAGCACCCCCTGCTTCTGCACCTGCAGTAGAAACTGCCGCTCCTGCTACTGGAAACTCAGAAATGCTAGACCTTATGCTAAGCGTTGTAGCAGACAAAACTGGGTATCCTGCAGAAATGTTAGAGCTAAGCATGGATATGGAAGCAGATCTAGGGATAGATTCTATTAAACGTGTGGAGATTTTTGGAGCCATTACAGAGCAATCTGATAAACTATCAGACATCAACCCTAACGACTTAACAGAGCTTAGAACATTACAAGAAATTGTAGATTATATCTCTGCAAAAGCAGGAATAAGTGCAACGTCAACTCCAGTTTCTCCTGCTGTTAAGGAAATAGTAGCAGCTCCTGTTGCTGCCCCAGTAGCACAAGCGACACCAATCGCTGGAAACTCAGAAATGCTAGACCTTATGTTAAGCGTTGTAGCAGACAAAACAGGGTATCCTGCAGAGATGTTAGAATTAAGTATGGATATGGAAGCTGATCTTGGGATCGATTCTATTAAACGTGTGGAGATTTTTGGAGCGATTACTGAGCAATCGGATAAACTATCAGACATAAACCCTAACGACTTAACAGAGCTTAGAACACTGCAAGAAATTGTAGATTATATCTCTACAAAAGCAGGAATAAGTACAACGGCAACTCCCATTACACAAACGGTAAAAGAAGTAGTTACAGCTCCTGTTGCTGCTCCAATAGCGCAAACGACAACAAAAACTTCTAGCAACTCAGAAATGCTAGACCTTATGTTAAGCGTTGTAGCTGATAAAACGGGATATCCTGCAGAGATGCTAGAACTAAGCATGGATATGGAAGCAGATCTAGGGATCGATTCTATAAAACGTGTCGAGATATTTGGAGCAATCACAGAACAGTCAGATAAACTATCAGACATCAACCCTAACGATCTTACTGAGCTTAGAACATTACAAGAAATTGTAGATTATATCTCTGCAAAAGCAGGGATAAGTACAACGGCTGCACCAGTTGAAACACCAGTCACAGCTTCTCAAGAAGTAGTTAGTACCGATTTATTCTCTACTCCTATTGTTGAGACAGCAGCTCCTAGCGAAGGTAATTCAGAAATGCTAGACTTGATGTTAAGCGTAGTCGCAGATAAAACAGGATATCCAGCAGAGATGTTAGAATTAAGCATGGACATGGAAGCAGATCTAGGGATCGATTCTATTAAACGTGTGGAGATATTTGGAGCGATCACAGAGCAATCTGACAAGCTATCAGACATCAATCCTAACGACTTAACAGAGCTCAGAACATTACAAGAAATTGTGGACTACATCTCTGCAAAAGCTGGTATTTCAAGTAAAAAAAAAGCCTGAGCCTAGCGTAACTCAAGATCAGAACAACAAAGTAGGTAAGGAAAATACAGTACAACAAGAATTCTCCTTACCTATTAACTTTCATAGTGTACCAAGAAAATCAATTGGCTTAAAGTTTATTCCTAGAGTTGATGTTTTAGTGCAAGATATTCCTTCTTTACAAGCTGTTGTTATCACAGATGAAGGAGGTCCTCTGACACTTGCTGTAAAAACTAAATTAGAGAGTGAAGGACATCAGGTTATTGTACTTCAATTTGACGTAATTAAAAAGAATGCATCTGTTAAAGATGGAATTTCGATTGCCGAAATAAACGATCAACACATTAAGAACGCTGTAGATACCATCTTAGCCAATAATGAAATTGGCGCTTTTATATATTTACACCCACATTTCACCTTTTCTGGTCATAATTTCACACAACATTTTGCGATAGAACGTACCTTATTAAAAGCCACATTCTTATTGGCAAAGCATTTACAAGCTCCATTAAATGCAACGAGCAAAACACAGCGCACAGCCTTTATGACGGTTTCTCGTTTAGATGGAAAATTTGGGATGGACAAGCGTTCAGATATTTCGATTATAGCAGGCGGATTATCAGGATTAACCAAGTGTATGAACTTAGAATGGTCTCCTGTTTTTTGTAGAGCCATTGATGCACAGCCTGAATTGTCCCCAGAAGAAATTGCAGCTAATCTATTCCAAGAATTACACGATGCAGATGTTCGTTATGTAGATGTAGCCATTAATGAAAAAGGCAGAATGACTTACGAGGTTACTCCTAATGAAGTTGCTGCGACAGATGAATACCAGCAAACGGTTACAGATAAAGATATCTTCTTAGTTGCTGGTGGTGGTAGAGGTGTTACAGCGACCTGCATCAAAGAAATGAACGCAGCTTTTAAATCTAAATTCATCTTATTGGGAAGATCTTCTTTAGATTTTGAATTACCAGCCTATGCCCTAACTGAAAACAATCCTGCCAAGCTTAAGAACGCGATTATGCAGAATCTGAAAGCTAGCGGTGAGAAAGTTTCTATTAAAGGATTAAATAGTCTATTCAAAAAATATGTTGCCAAAAAAGAGATAGAAGAAACCATTGCTACGATCAAAGCAGCTGGTGGAGATGCTATATATGTAGCTGGTGATGTGACGAACTTAACCATCAAGCCAGAATTGCTAAAGATTGAAAAGCAATGGGGTAAAATCACAGGCATCATACACGGTGCTGGTCGATTGGCAGATAAATTGATTCAAGATAAAACAGAAGAAATTTTTGATAATGTCACTTCCGTGAAATTGGACGGTTTATTAAACCTTCTAAAAATGGTTAATATCAATGAATTGAAACATCTCATTATGTTCTCCTCTGTCGCTGGTTTTTATGGAAACGTAGGGCAGTCTGATTATGCAATGGCAAATGAAATATTGAGTACTGCCGCACATTTGTTCAGTACAAACCACCCTAACACTAAAGTTACCGCAATAAACTGGGGAGCTTGGGAAGGCGGAATGGTAAGTCCAGAGCTACAAAAAATGTTTGAAGAGGCTGGTGTTTCTTTAGTAAATCATCCAGGAGGCGCAGCTCGTTTTGTGCAAGAATTAAACGGAGCATATCATAACCAACCTCAAGTGATCATCGGTGGTACATTGCCAGCTGGTATTTCAGATATTTCTGGAGACCTAAAAACGCATACGATTCAACGGAATTTGAGCCTCAAAGAGAATGCATTTTTACAGCATCACGTAATTCAAGGAAGCCCTGTTCTGCCTATGGTGAATGCCACGGCTTGGATGGCAGATTCTTGTGTGAAACTATTTCCAGATTATAAACTGGCAAGCATAGAAGATGTAAAACTCTTCAAAGGAATTGTTTTTGACGGGACTGAAAAAGAGGTGTATTTCACGAAAGTGAAAGAACAATTAAAAACAGCAGACACCATCGTCTGTGAGGTAAGCGTTTACAGTAAAGGAGCAAAACTACCACTCAATCACTATAGAGCTACAGTTACGCTTTCGCGAAAGCGTACTGAAAAACCAACATTCAAAACACCAAAACTAGTTGAGAATAAAATAGACGGAGCTACTTTTTATAAAGATGGTTCGTTATTCCACGGTGCTTTTTACCAAGGCATAGAGGAGGTTATTGCGATGGATGAATCGCAGGTATTATTAAAATGTAAAGCTCCAGCGGTTTCTTATGAAGATCAAGGTCAGTTCCCTAGTACGAGTTTGAATGCATTCTTCTTAGATATTCAATATCAAGGAATGGTGGTTTGGGTACAAAAATATCATAATGGCGCGAATAGCTTGCCATTACAGACTTTAAAAGGGATGGTGTACGGAGAAATTCAAGCTAATAAAAGTTACTTCGTACACATAAAAATTCAAGAAAACACGGAGACTAAAATGATTGCAGACTGTACAGTTTATGACGATAACGAAGATGTTATTTTGTTTACGGAAGGAGCCGGATTAACTGTTTCAAGAGAATTAGTTTGGTAATGGCAAACTGTAGATGCGCATTGCATTGCGCCTCCACAAAAGCCACATCTAACAAGAAATAATGAAAGAAAAAATAGCAATTATCGGTATGTCATCCCTTTTTCCAGGGTCTAAAACACTTCAAGAGTTTTGGAATAACCTAATGGATAAAAAGGACTTAACCGGTATGGCAACAAAAGATGATTTTGGCGCAGACCCAGAATTATTTTATAAAAAAGATAAAGGAACTATAGATAGTTGTTATTCCCTACGTGGTGGATATATACGTGATTATAGTTTTAATAGCGCAGATTTTGGTACTGAGAATTTAGACAGCTTAGACCAAATGTACCAATGGGGATTACAGGTAACAAAAGATGCGTTGATACACGGAGGATACTGGAAAAATGAGGAAGCCTTAGATCGTTGCGGCGTTATTTTTGGGAACTTATCATTTCCCACAAAGTCTTCTCACAAGATTCTTGCGCCTGTCTATACAAAAACACTCGAAAAAGGAATCAAAACACTTTTACAAGAGGACAGTTTTGAAATGCCAGCAACGGAATTTCAGATTCCAGAAAACAATCCTATTGAAGGTGATGTTTCAGAATTAGTGAAGAATACCATTGGTTTAAAAGGAACCAATTTTGACCTAGATGCGGCTTGTGCTTCTTCTTTATATGCTATAAAAATGGCGTGTGATGAGCTGCTAACTGGCAAATCAGATATGATGCTGGCAGGAGCTGTTTGCTCGTCTGATCAATTGTTTATCCATATGGGTTTTTCAATTTTTCACGCCTATGCGGCACACGATAAAAAATACTCGCCGCTAGATAAAGATTCTGCTGGACTCGTATCTTCTGAAGGGGCTGGAATGATTCTATTAAAACGTTTATCTGATGCAGAGCGAGATGGAGATAATATCATAGGTGTTATTTCTGGAATTGGATTATCAAACGATGGCGCAGGTAAATTCTTATTGAGTCCGAACCCAAAAGGTCAAACACTCGCTTATGAAAGAGCGTATAATGGCACCATTAGAAAAGAGGACACTTCTTACATAGAATGCCACGCGACGGGAACGCCGCTGGGTGATGTTACAGAAATCAATTCGCTCGAAACCTTCTTTGGTGACAATCCAGAGAAAGTACGTCTAGGTTCTGTAAAGTCAAATATGGGGCATATGCTTACGGCGGCAGGAATGCCTAGCTTGATGAAGGTATTGCTTTCTATGGAGCATAATAGCATTCCGCCTGGCATTAATATGGAAACGGCGATCCAGTCTGAAAATGGTTGGTTTACACAAGATCAAATCATAGAAGAGCCGCTAGCATGGAAGACAAATTATAAACAAGCGGCAGTCAATTCTTTTGGTTTTGGAGGAACTAATGCACACCTTGTTGTTGAGAGTCATCAAAAAAAGGAAACTAACACACATACGGATGTCTCATTAAAAGAAATGGCCATTACAAGTATGGAAGTTCATTTTGGAGACTGTGATAATTTGGAAACGTTTTATCGATCCATTTTTAATGGGAAACAACACTTCTCTACAATGCCGTCTACGAGATGGAAGGGCTTTGAGAAAAATGACGAACTGCTCACTACGTTTGGTCTAGATACTCAAAATCCTATTAAAGGAAACTTTATAGAGGATTTTGATATGGATTTGATGCGCTATAAAATCCAGCCTAATGAAATCAGTACAATGGAGCCGCAACAGGCGCTTATTTTAAAGGTTGCAGATCAAGCGATTCAAAAATCTAATTTGCAAAGAGGAGAAAACGTAGCCGTACTAATTGCTATGAATCCTGAGCTTGCGATACATCATTATCTAGCGCGTTGGGACAGTCAGTGGCAATTAGACAAAGCGCTGGAAAGTGCGGGTATTGCGCTAGAGGAAACACAGAAAGAAACATTACTTGCCGAGTGTCGCAATATATTATACCAGATAGGCAATGTACAAACGCCTAGTCAGCACACTAGTTTTGTAGGTAATATTATGTCGAGTCGTATTTCTGCTTTATGGGATTTTAATGGACCATCATTTACAATTACAAACGGTGATAACGGTACCACAAGAGCTCTGGAAGTTGCACAAAATATGCTTTCTTTAGGCGAAGTAGATGCTGTGGTTGTGGGAGCCGTCGAGTTTTCTGCGAGTATGGAAGCTGTCTTGTTGCGTAATCTAGTGACTAGTTTAAATCAAAATAAAAAACCTAGCTTATCCTTTAATGCAGATGATTATGGCTGGTTAATAGGAGAAGGAGCCTCTGCGATTATATTGAAAGCAAGTGACCGCATTGATGAGAACGATACAGTCTTTGCAAAAATTGAAGCTATAGGAGATATCGCCACAACAGAGAATATCGCTTTACAAGAGCTTGTAGCTTCTGGTTTTGATCACGAAAACCAATTAGAACAAGAACAGCTATTAGCTATTAATCCTGCCAGTAAAATTGCCTTAGGATCTGTAAAAACAAACATTGGTCATACGTTTGCAGCGGCTGGACTCGCTTCTATTGTAAAAACAGCCTTGTGTGTATATCATCAATTTATTCCAGGAATTCCAAATTGGCAATCGGCGAAAAATGATGCTTTCAAAAACAGTAATTACTACTTCCCTAGCCTATCACGACCTTGGGTTAATGAAACTGAACAGCCCAGACAAGCATTGGTAAATTTGAGTCAACATTCTCGTGTCAAATTATCTGAGTTCACACAACCTAAACCTCACAACATTGACAATTTCTTGGAGAAGCATTTATTTGTTTTAAAAGGAAATACGCCAGCAGAACTTAAGGAACAGTTACAACAACTTAATGAAGACATACTTACTAATGACTTAGCATTTGTTGCACAAGCTTGTTTTGATAAAGCAGCAACCACAAAAGCAACCTACAGTATTGTTCTCATTGCGTCAACCACAAAAACGATAACGCAAGACATCGTTTTTATTGATAAAAAACTCGAGCAATCCTTTGCAGAAAATACAGATATAAAACTACCTAGCGGTTCTTTCTTTAGCCCAAATCCGAGTGGTACAAAAGGAGATTTGGCATTTGTATATCCAGGTTCGGCAACTACTTATGAAGGCTTGGGGCAAGATCTATTTCAGTTTTTTCCTAATCTGCTAAGTGATTTTGAGAATCGTATTCCCAACTTGAAAGACTTCTTTGGCTTAGACTATTTATTCCCAAAAAAGCAAGACAGTACAACGCCTTCGCCCAACATTCAAGGAGATGCCATCTCTATGATGTCTGCAGGAGTATTATACTCGACCTTGTACACGCACATATTGACGACCTATTTTGGTGTACAACCCAAAGCTGCGATGGGCTATTCTATGGGAGAATGTAGCTCTATGTGGTATTCCTTTGGTATTTGGAATCCAGGTGAGGGAACAAAAGTATTCCGCAACTCCCCTATTTTCAAAAACAAGTTTTCTGGTAATCTAGAACTCTTAGCCGAAGAATGGGATATCAGCTCAGAAGAAGCAAAAGCCAGATGGCAAAGTTGGATTTTACTAGAAACTAAAGAAAAAGTAGCAGCCCAAATCTCAGCTTTTGATAAAGTGTCCATCACTTTTGTAAACTCTGAAAAAGAATTAATCGTTTCTGGTGATAAAACCCAGTGTGAAGCATTGATTGCTGCGCTTAATTGTCCATCGGTATTAGTGCCTTTTCAAAATATTATCCATAATGAGTTCTGTAAAAAAGAATACGATGGATTGATCGAAATGCATAATTTCCCATTAGAAAATAAACCAGAAATTGATTTTTACTCTAGCTTAACAGGAGATAAAATCCCTATGGATTCACTCAAAATCGCAGAAAATTCGACAAAAGTGTGCTATAAAACCGTTGATTTTCCCGCTTTCGCGAAAAAAATGTCGAGTAACGGATTTAGCACTTTTGTAGAGCTCGGTCCTAATAGTACCTGTACTGGCTGGATAAAAGATACACTCGATCAGAACAACCACGCAGCTTGTGCTATTGACAAAAAAGGCACGAGTTCGATACAATCACTATACGAGTGTCTAGCGCAACTAATCTCAAACGGAATCGACATTGATTTGAGTTTGCTGTATCCTAACAATAATCAAGAACCCGTCAAAAAACGCTTTACTAAAAAAGTAACAACAGGTGGTACGCCTGTATATGATGTGTTATTATCTGAGGAGATGAGGCAGCAGTTTACCACGATCAAACGAAAAGAAAAAGCAATCTCTGTAGAAACAACTGGAGATGCAAGTATACGCTTTCGCGAAACTAGTCCCGAATTCACTTCGGGAAGCGTAAAACCAAACACTACAACACATAGAGTAGAAAAAATAGCTAGTATGATAGATACAGAACAGCCAGAAACTGCGACTAAAATCGGAGAGAATGGATTGAAATTACAAGATTACAACGACCCAAATCATCTGAAAGATAAGAACATCATTTTCACCAAAGAGGATCTTATTGAATTTTCTGAAGGAAAAATAGGTAATGTTTTTGGAGCAGAATATAATGTCATTGATCAGTACAAAAGGCGAGTAATGTTACCTATGGATCCATATTTATTGGTGAGTAGAGTAACAGGTCTTGATGCAAAGTTAGGAGAATACAAGCCTTCTACAATGCAAACCGAATATGATATCCCATACAATTCTGGCTATGCAACCGATACCCAAATTCCTTGGGCAGTCTCTGTAGAGTCTGGGCAGTGTGATTTAATGTTGATTTCTTATTTAGGGATTGATCTTGAAAATAAAGGAGACTATGTATATCGTTTATTGGATTGTACGCTTACTTTTCTAGATGATTTACCTTTTGAAGGACAAACATTACGCTATGATATATCTATCAATTCATTTGTAAGAAATGGTGGAAACTTGCTGTTTTTCTTTAGCTACGAGTGTTTTGTAGAAGATCGTATGGTCTTAAAAATGACGAACGGTGTTGCTGGTTTCTTTACTGATGAAGAATTGAGTAAAGGAAACGGAGTGGTATACACAGACAGTGAAAAGAAAGCACTGGCAGGTGTAGAAAAGAAAAAATTCATTCCTTTTTTGACCACCAAGAAAACTTCTTTTGACATAGAAGATCTAAGACATCTCATCAATGGAGATGCACATAAATGTTTTGATGATATTTCATATTTCCCTAACGGGAGAAATGAATCTATACGTCTAGCTCCAGAAAAAATGTTGATGCTAGATCGCATTACCAAAGCAGATGTACACGGAGGAGCTTATGGTTTAGGAGAAATTATAGCAGAAAAAGACTTGAGTCCAGACGATTGGTATTTTCCTTGTCACTTTAGAGATGACCAAGTGCTAGCAGGCTCTTTGCAAGCAGAAGGCGGCGGTAACTTATTGCGTTTCTTTATGATGATGCTTGGGTTACAACGTCTCAAAAAAGATGCGCGTTTCCAACCTATTTATGGAGTACAGCAAAAAGTAAGATGTAGAAAAGAGGTAACGCCTAATGATAAAAAACTAGTGTACCGCTTAGTCATTAAGGATATCGGGTTATTGCCAGATCCTTATGTAATAGGAGATTTAGAGATTATTGTAGATGGTGTGATTACCGTACATTTTGAAAATCTAGGATTGCAGTTAAGAGAAAAAGATAATCCAAAATACTTAGAGCAACCTAAAAAAATAACCGAGAATGTACTTTTAAACGAGAATGATATTGAAACGTTTGCTTTAGGTAGACTTGCAGATTGTTTTGGTCCTGAATATGCGGTGTATGATAACAGGTCATTATCGCGCCAACCTAATACCGACTTACAAGTGGTAAGTCGTGTGATTAAAATTGACGGAGAACGTTTTGATTTTTCAAAACCAACAAATATTTGGACAGAATATGATGTACCTCAAGATGTCTGGTATTACAAGCAAAATGCCTCGATGACAATGCCGTATGCGGTATTAATGGAAATCGCTTTACAACCTTGTGGATTACTCGGTGCATATTTAGGAAGTACGCTACAGTTTCCAGACAAGGATTTATACTTTAGAAATCTAGATGGTGATGGAGAAATGTTTGACTTGCCTACCGGCACAGATTTTAGAGGAAAAGTAATTGAAAATAAATCGACTTTAACGTCTTCTACCTCATTAGGAGGTTTTGTGATTCAGAAATACCTTTTTGAAGTATCTGTAGATGGACACGTATTTTATAAAGGATTTTCTTCTTTTGGATTCTTCCCTAAAGAAGCCTTGGCTCAACAAGTAGGTCTTGATAAAGGCGAGGATGTTGCAGCTTGGTATGTGCAAAACAACTTAACAACCAAAGATTACTTCCGAATCAGGCTTGATTCTCTATATGCAAAAATGAAATTGTATAAAGAAAATGATAAAACAAATACCTTCCGCTTAGCCGAAAAACAACTAGATCTATTAGACAGCGGTTTAGTGGTTAAAAATGGAGGAGAATTTGGTAAAGGATATATCCATTGTTCTAAAGCAATTCATACCTACGACTGGTTCTTTACCTGTCATTTTTATTCTGACCCAGTAATGCCAGGATCTTTAGGTGTAGAAGCAATCTCACAAGCGATGCAATTATTTGCATTACAACAAGATTTAGGTAAGGATTTTAAAAATCCGCGTTTTGTGCAAGTAGAGAACAACAAAACCGAATGGAAATACCGTGGTCAAATAAAAGTGAATGTAGAAAATATGCATCTAGAAGTGCATTTTAAAACTATTGAAAAAAGAGGACATACACTGGTATTGATTGCAAATGCATACCTCTGGAATGAAGGAACAAGAATTTACCAATTGACAGATTTGGCCTTGGGCATTCAAGAGGGGTAGGTAAGCGAACATCTCCTCCCGGCCTCCTCTTCAAAGAGGAGGAGCTAAAAAACGTGGAATCGATTTTTGTTTCCCCGGCCCTAAAGGGAGCAAAATAAAAGATGAAAAATAAGTTACCCTTTAGGGCTGGGGAAAGCTTATTGAGTGAATTTTTGTTTCCCGCCCTGAAGGGAGCAAAAATCAAAGATGAAGAATAAGACACCCTTTAGGGTTGGGGAAAGCTTATTCACTGATTTTTTGTTTCCCCGCCCTAAAGGGAGCAAAAATCAAAGATGAAGAGTAAGTCACCCTTTTGGGTTGAGGAAAGCTAATTCGATGAATTTTTGTTTCACCTTCCCTAAAGGGAGCAAAAATCAAAGATGATGAATAAGTCACCCTTTAGGGTTGGGGAAAGCTTATTGGGTGAATTTTTGTTTCCCCGCCCTGAAAGGAGCAAAAATCAACGAAAATGAATAAGCCACCCCTTAGGATTGGGGAAAGCTTATTCAATGATTAATTTTTAAAACAACACACAGCGCGTCAAAAAACATAAGATTTTCACATAAGTGCTGAAATAAAAAATAAGAAATGATTGACTTAAAATGGATAGGATCTCCGAGAGAGATTTCATTTGACATCCAAGGAATGTCTGAAAAATTAAAAAATACTGCTACTCCTTGTTATATTGTTGAGGATTTATCAGGTCGCACTGGCGTTACAAATACTGGTACTATCCTCTCTGAAGGAAAGGGGTTGTTTTTAAAAGCCATCGTACCCGCATTTACTGCTGCCGATTTTGGGGACACTTCGTTTAAAGAAGATTACCAGTTAAAATATGCTTACAAAGGAGGCGCTATGGCAAATGGAATTGCCTCTACAGATATGGTAATCGCTTTAGGAAAGAACGAGATGATAGGTTCTTTTGGAGCTGCTGGGATGATTCCTGCTCGTGTTAAAGAAGCAATTGCGACCATTCAGACAGCCTTACCTACGCAAGCTTATGCGTGTAATCTTATCCACAGTCCTATAGAGAAAGCGCTAGAAGAAGGCGCTGTAAACTTGTATATAGAGCACGGTGTAAAAGTGGTAGAAGCTTCGGCTTATATGAATTTATCTGAGCAAATTGTAAAGTATAGAGCTGTAGGTTTGAGTCTTGACGCTCAAGGCGAAATTGTGATAGGCAATAAAGTAATAGGTAAGGTTTCTAGAAAGGAAGTCGCACAACGTTTTATGTCCCCTGCTCCGCTTCAGTTTTTAGACAAATTATTGGCTGCCGGCAGCATCACACAAGAACAATATGAGCTTGCTCAAAAAGTACCCATGGCAGATGATATTACTGTGGAAGCAGATTCTGGTGGGCATACAGATAATCGTCCTCTTGTGGTGTTGTTTCCTATCATTTTACAACTGAGAGATGAAATACAGGCAACATATAACTACAAAAAACAAATTAGAGTGGGCGCCGCAGGAGGAATAGGAACTCCAGCTTCTGCCCTAGCCGCTTTTTCTATGGGAGCTGCTTATGTAGTAACTGGATCGATTAATCAGGCCTGTGTAGAGTCTGGAACTTCTGATGTAGTGAAGGAATTACTGTCTAAAGTAGCCTCTACAGATGTGACGATGGCTCCAGCGTCAGATATGTTTGAACTAGGTGTAGAATTGCAAGTATTGAAACGTGGAACCTTGTTTGGTGCGAGAGCAAAGAAACTTTATGAGGTCTACACGCGCTATGACGGGATTGATGATATCCCAGCAGAAGAACGACTTAAACTGGAGACTAAAACTTTTAAAATGTCACTAGAACAAGTTTGGGATGGTTGTGTGAGTTTCTTTGAAGAAAGAGATCCTGAGCAAATAGAAAAAGCGCAAGGAAATCCAAAGCGCAAAATGGCCTTAATTTTTAGATGGTATTTAGGACTCTCTTCCAACTGGGCAAATGCAGGTACTCCAGATAGAGTGATGGATTATCAAATCTGGTGTGGCCCAGCAATGGGCGCTTTTAATGAGTGGACAAAAAATTCTTATTTAAGCGAAGCTAAAAACAGAAAAGTTGCAGATGTTGCTACTCATTTATTAGAAGGTGCAGCTTATCTACATAGAATCAACACCATTAAAGATCAAGGGGTAGATTTACCATTTGAGTTATTGCAGTTAGCTATTTAAGAAGCCAACGTAACTACAACAAAAAAGGTCAACTTAACAGCTGTTATGTTGACCCTTTTTGTTTTATAGCCCTTGATATTACTTATTAAAAACAGTGTTTTTGACGGTTTCAAAATAACTATCACTTACAGGTATCTCTGTATGAGAAAGCATTAAAGACCTACCTTTAAGACTAGTGATTTTGTTCTTATTTACAATATAAGATCTGTGAACTCTTATAAATTGAGAAGGCAATTCATTTAATAATTTACTCAATGATTGGTTTGCCATAATCTTCTTACCATCTTCAAGGTGATAATTTACATACTCACTATCGCTTTCTATGTATAGAATATCTTGAAAAAGCACTCTATGCAAGTCATAACCAGATTTTATTACTAGCGAAGTCTTTGCTTCCTTGCTTACCACAGGAAACTTATTGATTGCTACTAGAAAACGTTTAAAAGTGATAGGTTTAGCTAAATAATCTAGGGCATTAAGCTCAAATCCTTTGAGAGCATATTCTGAGTATGCAGTAGTAAATATTACTTTTATATTGTCGTTTATGATAAGTTCGGCAAAATCGGTTCCTTTAAGTTCTGGCATCTGTATATCCATAAAGACAAGGTCTACCTCGTTTTCCTTGATATATGATAATGCATGTAATGGATTTTCAAATGAAGCCAGTAGTTCCATATGGGCAACCTTAGCCACGTATGTCGTAAGTAGTGTTCTTGCTAGTTCCTCATCGTCTACGATGATACATCTTAACTTTTTCATTGCACGGTTACTTTAAGGTGTACACTATAATTAGGAGTTGTCCGGATATGTAAGGTATGTTTCCCTGGGTAATAGATGTTTAATCTTTTTTCTACATTTTGTAATCCTATTCCCCCTACTCCATCGATATGCTGTGGTGTTTCAGGAATACTATTTTCTACTATGAATTCAATCTGGTTATCACTTGCACTAAGAACAATTTTAATAAATCGCTCCTCTCCTTTTTCTATACCACTGTGTTTAAAAGCATTCTCGATGTAAGGTATAAATAACATAGGAGCTACAAACATTCCCGCATTAGTCACATTATTTTCAAACGAAATATTAAAAGGTTTGCTGCTTTTCAACTTAAAAAGAGCAATGTAATTTTCAATATATTCGACCTCTTTCTGTAAAGTAACCTTCGGTCGCTCACAATCGTAGATGACATATCGCAACATTTCAGAAAGCGTACTTATACTTTCTTGGGTTTTATCTGAGTTTGTTACAGAAAGTGCATAAATATTATTAAGCGCATTAAATAGAAAATGTGGATTGATCTGCATCTTAAGCATTTTAAGCTCATTTTCTAATAATTCCGCTTTCGCGAAAGCGATCATCTTTTCCTTTTCTTGTACGTAAATAAAAGTCTCAATAAGAATATTAAATATAAATGCCAGGGCGATTGCTAGAAAATGTAACAGTACTGGCGAAGGCCTTCTTGGACCCATAGGCCTTATATCTTCAGGGTTTATAGGATTAATAAAAAGAGAAGATAAGTAGGCAAAAATTAATAATAAAGGAATGGAGATTGCCAAAAAATAGAGGTATTTCTTAGTAAAAAGAAAACGTGGTATTAGATAATAAGTAGCAAAGATTATCGCACCTATTTGAAATAGAAATGTAGGTATTGTATCAAGAATAAACTGACTAGTATTTCTTTGATTAAGACTCATAAGGTACCAAACGACGGCCCAAAATATAATCTGTATTAGAATGTAAGACGCTCTTTTCATACCGCAAATTAAAGCTATTCTTAAGTAACAGTTCTCAATATGAGCCATTTTTGAGTGCTTAGAATCGGCACTCAACTATCAATTACGGTCATTCACTTAAAACTTACGGTGGTTCGCTGAATGATAGCAAATCAAAATCACTTTAAGACGTACATTTAACTCAACAAAAGACTGAATTTAAGAATTTTACGTAATGATTTTTCTAAGATTCAGATTTAATGATAACAGCTAAAACTCCATTTGTGATGACAAAGAATCTAATGAACAAAATCGTCCCGCTATCCGTAATTGTAGCAACTACTGCAATTACTATTCTCGCATGTAGTAGTGATGAGGGAGATGTGACAACAGCATCAAATAATGATGATGAAGTTGCACTTACAGAGCTTCACCAGGCATACACTGCATTTGACACAGAAGCAACTACCATTTATATTGATGGATCTAACGTAGTGATTGAGACTACTGGTTTACCTAACCACGAGACCGTATACTGGGGAGAAGGCAATTCCTTGTATAGAGAAGAGCCAGACGTTGCCGTGACGCCTTCTATTATGACTAGTAATAATAATGCAACAACTATTACTGTAGATGGTACGCCTAACCTAACTGGTAGCACTGTTATGACGCAATTAAATACTATTGGTATTGCAGTGAGTGGTGCATCAATATTTAATGATCAAGAAGGAAACGGTGCGCTAGATCAAGCTGCAGCAAGTTTAGACTGGACAGGAGCTCACATAGGGCCTGGTGTATATCACTATCACCTAGAACCAAAAGCATTTACAAATGATGATGATAACCTTGTAGGTGTATTGCTAGACGGTGTTTTCCTTTATGGTAGAAAATGTGATGCTACAGGAACGTATCCTATAGATCTAGATGCATCTGGAGGACACACGACTACCACACAATTTACACAAGGAGATGAGGAATATCACTACCACATTATTAACGAATTATATTCTAACACTGGCTCATATATCGCTTTTGCTGGACCTTACCAAGGATACTAAATCATGTTTATTAGATCATTTATTATCATACTAAGCATCCTATTAATTTCTTGTAATGACAATTCGTTACAGGAAATGGATATTGCTATACATTCTGTTAAACCTAAAACTATCAGCGACATAGAGGTATTAAAAAAAGAGCTGGTTTTGAATCCGCTAGAAGGTGCTTGGTATTATAATAACGAATTATTTTCTGGATACTCACTAAGGTTTTATCCTAACGATACACTTGCCGAGAAAATAGGATATATCCAAGGTAAACGAGAAGGAATAGCTCAAAAATGGTCTGAAAATGGTACACTACGTATTGAATCTTACTATAAAAACAATCGGCTAGATAGTATTTATAAAAGCTGGTGGGAAAATGGAGTTCTGGCTTCACAATCCAATTACACTAAAGGAGTGAAGCAAGGTGTAGAAAGAGAATGGTATGCTACTGGCGTGCTTGCGAAGCAAAGGAAATTAGTCAATGGACAAGAAAGCGGATTACAAAAAGCTTGGCTTGAGAACGGAACATTATACGTGAATTATGAAGCTCGTAATGGGCGAATTTTTGGAATGAGAAAAGCTAACTCCTGTTATAAATTAGAAGATGAAGTTATTATCACAAAATAAACTAATGAGCCTCTTGGTACTTCTAGCAATTACCTCTTTCACTAGTTGTAATCAAGAAGTGAAGAAGGAAAACGTCAAAGTAGTAGAAACTAGTAGAACAGAATACCTACCCTATTATAATGAGAAGTCATTTACACCTAACTGGATTGTACCAAGATCAGAAGAAGAAAAAGACTTTCATAAAATTCCTGATTTTACGCTTACTAATCAGCTAGGGGAAACTATTACTCAAAAAACATTTGATAATAAGATTTATGTAACAGACTTCTTTTTTACTGTGTGTCCAGGTATTTGCCCGCAAATGGCAGATAATATGTTCAAGGTGCAAGAAGCATTTAAAGACGACCCAAACGTAGTATTGCTATCTCACTCCGTGATGCCTACCTCAGACACAGTTGAAGTCTTAAAAAAGTATGCCGAAAACAATGGTGTTATAGATAATAAATGGCATCTCGTTACTGGAGATAAGAAAGATATATACTCACTAGGAAGAGACTTCTATTTTGTAGAAAATGACTTAGGAGAAGAAAAAACAATAGACGACTTCCTTCACACAGAAAATTTTCTCCTCATTGATAGTAATAAGCACATAAGAGGGATATATAATGGCTTAAATAGATCATCCATTGCTCAACTCATTACTGATATAAAGGCATTAAAACTCGAGTAACTTACTAAAACATGATCTTTGTAAAGAGCAACAAAACATTTATAGAAAGCTGGGTAATGAGAAATCATTATCCAGCTTTTTTTATGCGCTAATTCAACTTATTTATCTAAGAAAACAACGCATCAAACAAATCAAAGAAACCTTTATGAATAGCTATTATAGGCTAGAATAAGGGCATTTACACAGTATCAAATTATAAAAAAAAGGCTAGATAATGCCATTCACAGAAAACTAGCGCTCATTCACTTAAAGTGACTCATAACCATTAAACAACCTAGTACATTTGATGTCAAATAAGTGTAACATAAAACTAGAAATATGAAAACTATGAAATTTAAAACGGCGGTAATAACGGCTATATTTTGTGTAGCATTTGCAAGTGTTTCAATGGCACAGGCACAACGAGGAAACGATAGAAAAAAACCACCTACGTATGCTGAACTATTGGAGCAAATGGATAAGAATGAAGATGGCAAACTTGCAAAATCTGAAATAAAAGGTCCATTAAAAAATGACTTTGATAAAGTAGATACAAACGAAGATGGTTTCATCTCTGAAAAAGAATTTAAAAAAGCACCAAAACCACAACGCAGAGAAAAAAAGTAATATGTAAAAAGTGAATTGTTTTTAATTAGCCAAAAGCTCTGTGAGTAATTACAGAGCTTTTAAAAAACAAACATCACTCCCATCTAACTTCAAGAAAACCTCAACCAATAAAATCAAAAAAATATGTCATACTTCTCAAAATTACCACTCATAGGATTATTTATATCCTCAATGATATTAATAGGATGCAACTCTTGCTCAAGCGACGATAATGCAACTCAAACAGGAGAAACTACAGATACAGATGGTGTCGTAATAGATGTAGATGCATCACTATTTTATACTAGTGACAATTCTGTTACTATTACCACCGTACCGTGTACTTTATCTAACGGAGTAACTACAGATTGCTACGAACTTGTTGTTACAAGTACACCAGCAGATCACAATATGGGCCCATGGTGTCCAGATAATATTGCAGATGATGCTGAGGCAGGAGGAATCTGGCTAGAAAACGGTCAAGTATATGATGTAGATGGAGCATTTATTGAGAATATGGCTTCCTTTTACAATGACACTACATGGCTTATGTATGACGACAACGGTGATATTTATACCACAGACTCACTAGAAGACTGTGCAAATGCCGCAAACCCTAATGTGGGAGAAGAGTATGAGAATTTTTGTGTAGAATGTTTACCCTCTTATGTGGCAGACCTCACAAGAACGTACCTCATCCCTGTAACACCTCAACGAGTTGCTAGCTCTATTAATTTTGGTGGCGGAGGTCCTATGGGAGGCAATGGACCATCGCAGAGAGGTGTAGCTTTTAACGGAGTAGTTTTTGACGCACCAGCACCTACAGATGCAATACTAGGAGCATATACACTAGCACCATTTGATGATGCTGGAGGTCACATTAATCTCAACGCAGGTTATCACTATCATGCAGCGACAGGAGTTACGACCCAGCTAGTACAAGATGATGGACATGCTGCAATGATAGGCTATGCACTTGATGGACATGGACTATATGCACAACTTAATAGTGATGGTAACGAGCCTAGCGACCTAGATGCTTGTAGAGGTCATGAGGATGATGTGAGAGGATATCATTACCATGTAGATGCAGCTGGAGCAAATAACTTTATTAACTGTTTAAACGGTGCTTATGCAAACTAGAAAAAAACTAAAATCGTTATTGATTGTTCTATGCGTATTGTGTTTTTCTTTTAAAGCACTTGCACATCAATCAGACGCTTCCACTACAATGTTAGTGCAGCAAGAAGATCAAACATGGGTGCTACAAGTGAGTGCATCTCTCACTGCTTTTCAGCAAGAAATAAACACGCATTTTTCAGACACGCCTTATACCACTCCAGAGGAGTTTAAAGAAATGGTTCTTACTCATATTAAGAACAACCTGCACATACGTTTTGACGAGAATAAAGAAGTATTGTTATTAAACGGCATTGTACAATTAGGGCATGAAACTAAGGTAGTTTTTAAAGTGATTGGAGTGCCTACCACTATACAAAGTGCAGTTATAGAAAACACAGCGTTTGTAGATATTCACAAAAGCCAGAGTGCATTAATCCTACTTAAAGATGGGTTTAATAAGAAACACTTTGTACTTAATGATGATAATAATCACACCTTATCACTGCGAGTAGATGGTAAAAATTTCACTGAAGTAACAGCACATCGCGCTAGCTTATTTCCGCCTATTATGGCGTTTGTTTTCATACTCATTGCTGGACTAGTGTTTATTGCATTAGTGCGCAGAAAGAATACTATTAACCCTTAAAAAATGATTATGGAATAATTGATTGATTGGTTTGTTTATTTGGTTAAAGCCCTATACGTTGTATGGGGCTTTTGTTTTTCTATACATCAGATTATTTTTTATGTATAGTACGCTTTCGCGAAAGCGTAACTATTACAAGTATTATTAATTCATATAATCACTTAGGACCTTTCTAATAAATTATGATGACGCAAAAAATCCTCACAGTCCGATGACAATGAGGATTTATTATATAATCTCTACGTAACCTTAGTATTGCTTGATCTAATAGAAGTAACAATAACAACAACGTACATCCTAGATTTACTAAGGAATTTGCGTACAGATTTAATTTATTAATCAATATATACTTCTAGAAATTGAGCATCCTTTGCAAAGAAAAAAGCTTCTTTAGAATTTGCTGGAAGTAAGATGGTCTCACCTTTAAATACAATCTCTGTCTTATTATTTACGGTTACTGAGGCACAACCCTCAACACACATAAGGATTACAAAAGAGTCAAGGTTTGCATAAGATTTCTCAAAAGTTTTATTTACTCGTAACACATTTGTAGTAAAGTAATCACAGGCTACCACATTTGATGAAGTATTTCCTTCCGTTTTACACTCTTTCTTACACTCTTCATAAAATTCTCTTGTCGCAGCAACAGACTGGTCAAGGTGTAAATCTCTTTTTTGACCTTCTTTATCTGTGCGATCCCAGTCATAAACTCTATAGGTGATATCTGAGGTTTGCTGTATCTCTGCTGCCAGTACACCTGCTCCTATGGCGTGTATCTTTCCTGCAGGAATAAAATATGCATCACCTCTTGTTACTTTTTCTTTATTAAATACGTCATATACATTATCTCCTGTCACATCACGTAAGATTTCTGTATTTGCGTTTTTATCTTTAAGACCTAATATGATCTCTGCTTCTTCTTCATGGTCCATGATATACCACATTTCGGTTTTACCGTATGAGTTATGATCTCTTTGTGCCATCTCATCATCTGGGTGTACTTGTACAGAAAGATTTGTCTTTGCATCTAAAAACTTTATAAGCAACGGAAACTCATTTCCAAAACGCTCATAATTTGCAGCTCCTACAAATTCACTTGTGTGGTTTTCTAAAAGAGAAACCAGTGATTCTCCCTCGTATAATCCGTTTGCTACCTGCGATATATTTCCTTCTACTCCAGATATTTCCCAACTCTCACCAGTCGTATCGCTAGTACATTTCTTGTTAAGTACCGATTGTAGTTTAGATCCTCCCCAGATTTTTTCTTGAAGGATAGGCTCAAATTTTATTGGATAGATGTTCATAATAGTAGGTTTGATGTGGATAAATGATGTTTTATGGGGACTAGGAAACAGTAATTATTATGCTGCTATAGAAAATTCTTGAGACATAGTGTCTAATGCAAATTCTGTAGGGATTGCGCTGGCTGCTGTATTGCTTTGAAAAGCATAGTTCATCCAGATTTGTGTAAGATTCATTGGGATTTGTAAAGCGTCTTTCATTCCTAACTTAGAATCATCTACGTGTACCCATCTCATAAGTGGCTGCTCAAAGATGTTCTTCATTGTGTTTTCTTTTCCTAGGTAGCTCTTAAGACGTAAGAAGATCTCAACATCAAATAACCATCTGCTAGTAAAAGCATTGTCATATACTACAGGCACGATGCTTCTTGTAAATACTTTTGCTCCACACTGCGTGTCTCTTATAGGTAATCCTAAGATTAGTAAGATAAACTGCTTCACAAATTTTGAAAACATGTTTCTCATAAAGTTGCGTTCTATCGTACCGCTTCCTAAAGCGTTTCTAGAACCGAATACTACGAGCTTTCCCTCAGTCTTCAGAGTTTTAACGAGGTCCTTAAAATCTCTGAAGTCTGTTGAGAGGTCTGCATCCATAAATCCTATCGTAGAGATAGTAGACTTGCTATATAAGAATCTAGCTCCTGCTCTTACAGCTGTTGCTTTACCAGAGTTCTTTTTTACATCTACAATGCTTATTGCATTAGGCGCTTGTTCTTTCATACTATAAAGAACCTCTAGCGTTTTATCTTTACTTCCGTCATTTACAAAACATAAATGATAATCGCTGTTTTCTTTAATGAATGACACAAATGCGTTTGTGTTAAGTCTCTTTTCTTCGTTGTAGCAAGGGATGATTATTCCAGTTTTCATAATGTGTGTTTTTGTGTGTTGTTATTGTTTTACAGTACAAACATACCTCGCTTTTCTCGTTGACAGCCAGTGTTTTCGATGGCTGGCGGCTTACTATAGACGGTTACCACTCGTCGAAGGATGAACCATTTATCGAAAGAACTATCTTTGATTCAGAATATTAAAAAGGGTATCTTTTCACTCCCAAACAATGCAGTCAAAAACAAACAAATACTTAGTAAGCGCGGTTCTCCTTGGAATGATTTTCCACGGGACGGCTATGTTCTTTACTGTAGAGCGCACATATGACGCGCTTATACATTTGTTTTTTGCAAATCATTATGCAACGAGCTGGTTTGAGCCGTGGAGTTATAGTTGGTATACCGGCTTTACCGTTATGGGCTATCCGCCACTTGTACATCAAACCATAGGTGCTCTTTCTTATATAGGCGGACTTAAATTTGGGATGTTTACGGTTGCACTTACAGGCGTTGTGCTATTTATTACTGGTGTCTATCGCTTTACCAAAGTCTTAATACCTAATAAGAAGGTTGCAGGATATGCCGCATTGATGGCTGTTTTTAGCTCCTCTTTCGTAGAGACGCTGCACATTTTTGGGCAACTTCCTAGTATTATAGGTATCTCCGTATTAATGCACTGCCTCCCCGAGATCTATCTGTGGGTAAAGACAGCACGCAAGCGACACCTATTTAAAGCCCTTGCATTACTTTCGGTTACTGTTACTTCACATCATGTCACTCCTATATTTGGGATGATCTTTTTTATATTCCCACTGTTAGGTATGGTTGTGATGGATGCTGCGAGAGAAAAGGTGAATAGTACAAAGGAGGTGACTGTTATCGCTTTCGCGAAAGCGGTATGGACCCACTTAAGGCGCATCGTTATATTTGGAGCTTGCTCGCTCGTGCTTATCGTAGGTTGCATTTTTCCATATTGGGTAAACACAAAAAATAATCCCATCACACAGGTACCTATTCCGCATGGATCTAGGGATAATTTTCTTGAAGTGCTCTCCTCTGGTTTAGTATTCTTTGTGATTCCTTGGGGACTTTTAATGTTCTTACTTCCTTACTTTTTCTATAGGTATTACAGTAAGAGACTACTCTTTTTTGGGATATCATTTACCTTGTTATTGATTTTAGGAACCGGCGGAACAACTCCGGTACCTCTAGCAATGCTGGGAGAAAACGCCTTTAATATCTTAACCTTAGATCGTTTTACCTTGTGGGCGTCTATTATGGCGCTGCCCGTTTTTGGAGAGTTCTGTTATCGCTTTGTAGAAGGTGACTATAAAGACTACTTGCAAGAAAAGTGGGGTACGCTTGTACATAGAGCGTCTGGGGCATTCTTATCATTCCTATTCATCTTTATCGCCATATTCACGATAACCTTAGGGAAGTTTAGACCGAGCCAGCCAGATGCTATAAAAATGACGCCTATTGTAAACTTCTTAAATGAAGATGAGCATTACAAATGGAGATACTTACCATTAGGTTTTGGAGACCAGATGGCGTGGCTCTCTGCGCAAACTAAGGCTACTACGGTAGATGGTGATTACCACTCTGCAAGAAGATTACCAGAACTTACTACAAGAGCGGTGGAACGTCTCGAAAATTCAAAATATAGAGGTATAGAAGGTATAGGGTCACTCCAGCAGTTTCTTACGGTACCAGAAAAATACCATTTGAAGTATGTTTTTTCAAACGACAAGTTTTATGATCCTCTACTTTATTTTGCTGGTTGGCACAGATTGAGCTTACTAGAAAATGGTATTATGGTATGGGAAAAAGCAGGCATCGCTCCTTTGCCAAGTGTATTGCCTCGAGAAGATGCTCCACTTGTTTTAAAGCTCATGTGGGGAATTATACCATTTACCACAGTTATCATTGCATTTCTACTTCATTTAGGTTCGCTCTGGACGCGCTCCTTTAAAAGAAAGAAAGAGCTGCCATTATACTTTGCCTTTGCTCCTATCTACAAGCGCGCTCCTTCCCTATTATATCGAACATCTGTGGTGTGGACTATTATCTTACTGATTGTAATTGCCTTTGGCGGATATTTATTTTATGTAGAAAACACCACCCAACTATCGGCTAACAATGTGGTTACTGCTTATTATGATGCGGTAGATTTTAAAGAATTTGAGCGTGCCCATTCTTATCTAGATCCAGATAGTGACAAGAAACTATCTCAATTTATGCTCGAGATTTCTGTCTCAGATGGTTTATTGAGTTCTTATGCGAAGTTGGATAGTCTATACATAGACATTATACCAAAAACAGATACCACTGCTTTAGGAATTGTAGATGCTACCTGGATTACACCACTTAAAGAAATTGAAACTCACGACGAGTTACAATTACTTAAAAAGCGAAGTAAATGGTACATCGTCCCAAAAACTGTAGATCCAGATATACCGCCAGAACAGCTTCTTATACAGAGCGGAACGAGGTATTATAATCACGGAAAACGTGCTGTGACATCTGAGCAAACCTTTCATGAAGATGTACTCAAGCAACCTGTTGTTGAGGTACTCTCTGCAAGACTGGTGCAACTAGATACGACCTATGCTATTGTGGGAGAAATTCAAAATGTTGATAATATCCCTGTAGATATATCTGTAACGGGAGCTATCTATAATGAAGAGAATGAAGAGCTGGCTAGGTTTAATGCTAAGGATGTAGTCAAACATAAATTACTACCTAAAGAGACAACGCTTTACCGCATCAATTTTGAAGGTATTGCATGGGCTTCTGCCACAGAAGAAAAACCAACTACGTACGCTCCAGATACATTTACAGAAATTGATCTTACAGACATCCCTGTAAATTTTGAAGTACAAGTAAGCGCCAATGTTGCTACGACAGATTTATATCAGGCAGTAGATCTCTCTAAGGTGCAGCAAGTAAAGAATACACTTAATGGTTTCCTTTTTAACACAAGTATAGAAGAGGCGACCATACCACAACTACTTATAGGCTACTATAATGAAGAAAAAGAGTTGTTATGGGTAGAAAGCAGGTATATAGATGAGAGTGTGCGCCAGCAACGTAAAAGGCCATTTTCTGAGGTATTATACTCAGATATCTTGCCTATAGAAATAGCCTCTGGATTAAAAACAGCTTCTGTAAACGGACTACCTAATCAGAGTATATCTGATAAAGTAGTACCGCAAAGAAATGCATCTGGAAGTGAACAATCATTTATACCTATCAAAAATATGCCGTATGCATATATTACAATTACCACCAACAATTATGTAGGTAATCCAAAATGATAAAACGTAGCACATACATATCGTCCTTTGCTATCGTTGCACTATCGCTGCTCACACTAATTTGTTCTTGTGCAGATAAAGCTGCAGTAAAAACGATTGAACATAGTGCAATAACATTACAGGATATAGGTGATAAAACAGTTACAGATAAAGGATTATATATACCAATTATAACAGGCAGCGCACTAAGTGAGCAAACAGTCTATCTAATTCTATCAAGTACCTACGCCACCATCGTTGTTGAACCCGAAATACTAGATAATACAGCACAGTTTTACATTCCGCCTAGTTTTACTAAACGAAGTGGTGTTGTGAATTATAGCCTTTATAGTAATGAGAACATCTCTCAGGAAGGTGAATTCACCTTATTACCAGACACAAACCATTTAGGCTCCATTGAAACATACCTTGGTCCGCGCAGTATTGTTGCAAATGTGCGTGATTACACAATGCTGGTGAGTATCCCGACAGATACGCTAGATAACACCCTTCCAGACAACACTCAAGTAACACTTAAGTCACAATTTAAGTCGGCTATTAAGACTACTACGCATCCTATAACTTCTGGTTTTGTGTGGAAACGCATTTCTTCTCCGCTACGCACAGGAAGAGTGAGCACCGGGAGTACACTTGAAAATATCTCATCAAAAGAGCTCGTAGCAGATGTGTTTCCAGATGTTGCTCAGGATTTTCGCATAACGGTAATTAGCAATCATAACTATGCAGATGGCAACGAGATCATCAGCTTTCAGAGTACGCAAATACGCGATGAGCATGGTAATGTGATGACAGATGGAACGCTGGTTACCTTCTATATGACAGATGCAACAGGTGCCCATTGGCAGAATAAGGCGAGTACGGTTAATGGGTACGCTTTCGCGAAAGCGTTACACCCACAATCACCTACCACGTGGAATGTAAGAGCAGCCGTGACAGGCATTGCACAAAGCAACACCATAACGCAGCAATTTAAATCCATCATAACCTCCATCCCTACTCCAACGATAACCGAAAGAAACTTGACCATAGGACCGCTTACAAGCTACTTAGGACAATTGGTGCAAAACGGAATTGACGTTTCTGTCACCATAGGTAATGAAACCCGCAACGGACAAACAAAAAATGGTGAGGCTACATTTTATCTAAAAGAAGAAAATTATCCCACTGGAACTTATGACGTCGTAGTACGTTGCTTAGGACTAGAAAGTAACACCCAAATATCAATAGATTGAAAAGTAACAAAACCCTATATCGCATTTTGATTTTGGCTGGATTTATACTCATAAATGCAGGTATACTCTATGGTGTGAGTCAGGTGATTGCTTTTTTAAATACGGGTGCAGATAGGAGTAAAATGCTACATCTAGACGAAACAAAAGACCGTCATTATGTACCAGAAGTTACTTGGCAGTCTATTGAAAACCCCGGAAGGCCTATGGAAGAAGCAAATCTAGCGAGTATAGAAGAAGACTATCTTGATGCTTGGTATGTGAAAAATAGGGCTTTTTACACAGGAGAAGATGCGGGTATTTTTGACCATTATACAGAGCGTGCTCGAGGGAAAGTTCTTGACTTGCTAGCACTTAATAATGAAACAAACACCTATATAGAAAGCACAACGCTTACACATCACCTCTCTGTAGAATTTTATAGTGCAGATGGTACATTAGTAGTGCTCACAGATCGCAATGTAACTGGTGTAGAGCGTGTTTTTAAAAATGAACAATTTCTCGTAGAACGAGCTTTTAATAATGACTATAAAATTATACTACTGCTAGAAGATGGATTTTGGAGAGTGCGTCATTTTGAAAAAGTAGCCTCACATCCTGCCGAAATTAAAAATGAAACTGTACCGCTAGATCTGGCAATGCTAGAAGGCATGAATTATTACCCACAAGAAAGTCCTTGGGATACCTTTGGCCCTACATTTAGTAAAGACACACTTGCTACAGATTTCAAAATTATTAATGATCTTAAACTTAATTCCATAAGAGTTTTTATCGGTTTTGAAGATTTTGGAAAAGCACGTGTTCCTAAAGAAAAGCTTGAGAAACTCACTTCACTTCTAGACGAAGCAGAAAAAGCAAAACTTAAGGTTGTAGTCACACTTTTTGACTTTTATGGAGATTATCGCATACAAGACTGGACGATAACAAATGCACATCTTCATAGTATTGTAACTCATGTAAAGGATCATCCTGCATTATTAGGTTGGGATATTAAAAATGAACCTAACCTCGATTTTGAAAGTCGTGGGGAACGCGAAGTATTATCGTGGCTGAGTCAAACGATAGATTATCTCAAGACTATAGATAATACGCATCCAGTAACTATAGGCTGGTCTTCTCCAGAGGCTGCACTAAATCTTAAAGAGCATGTAGATATTGTCTCGTATCATTATTACAAAGATCTTGAGGATCTTTCAGCGGCTCACAAAGTACTCACAGATGCCACTAGCAAGCCTGTGGTTCTGCAAGAATTTGGTCTCGCAGCTTATCACGGATTATGGAATCCTCTAGGACCTGATGAGGACGATCAAGCAGCATATTTTAAGGAGTTTTATGTAACCCAGAAAAGAGATAGCTTACACTATCTCTCTTGGACACTTTACGACTTTAGGGACATACCGACTGAAGTGGCTGGTAGATTACCGTGGCGAAAGAACAAACAGGCTTTTTTTGGAATTGTAAATACACTTGGGGTGAAAGACGATGCCTATTTGATCATTAAGAACCGGTAATTATGCTACCTTTAATATTACTTCGTTATTATTAGTACTTCTTCCTGCAAAAACATCTAGGTACATCTGAGCGATACGGCTCATAGGTAACGCTGTTGCTGCTTTGTAATTAGCTTTTGCAATTTCTGTTCTATATGCTTCATTCATTACTAGGTTTTCTATACCAGATGCAAGACTGTGTATACTTTCTGGATTAAAGAACTCACCTCTATACCCTTCTTCTTTTACTAAGATGCTTAAGTCTCCTAGATCTGGCATTACTACTGCTTTACCATAGCTTCCTGCTTGGTGCAATACTCCAGAACTTCCAGTAGTAGATGTGTATGGAAAAACTACCATCGCACTCTCTGAAAATATCACTGGTACATCTTCTTCTTCTACATAACCTGTGAAAGTGAGATTAGGAACATGCTTATATGCTTCTTGCACTTCGGCTAGGTATCCTGGTGTGTTAGGGCTATCTGTACCCGCAATTACAATCTCAAGATCACGTCCTGTGTTTTCTCTTACCTTTTGTACTGCTTCTATAAGTATTTCTACTTTTTTATAAGTTCCAAATTTTCCGAAAGTCATTATCTTAAGAGGACCAGGAGCAGCTTGGTAAGACGGTTCTAATGGAATTTCAAAAGTACCATGAGGAATCAGTACGCAATTTTTTGCGTTATATTTTTCTTCTAGGATAGTTACATACTTGCTTATGGTAAGTGCTACAGTATCTGCTTTAAGAACTACACGAGTAAGCATCTCTCCAATAAAGTTATAGGCTTTTATTTTAAGTTTGTTAGATGTAAATCCTGCGCTATCAAGATCTACAGTTTCCATAATATTATGAAGTAACACCGTAGTTTTTACTCCCATTAACTTAGAAACCCAAGGAGAAAACAGTCCTAAAGCGGCTGCTACTTTCTTATCTCCAAACTTCATAAACTGTAGGTTATAAAGTACCGCATCTGGCTTTGTAGCTCTTACTGCCTTTGCAATGGATAGTACATTAGATAGGCTATTAAATTTCCAGCACTGCTTTACGGTGATTGCACATCCATCTTCTTCAAAAGTGATATCTGCTTGTTCTGGAGTTACATCTGTAAGAAGTACAAGTTCTGTTACTTCTTGGTTTTGACGAAAGTGCTTAACTAAGTGATATGCATATTCGTTTAAAGTTACTTTGCTCGGTGGATAGGCCGTTACGATTGCTAATTTCATGATATATAGATTTGATGTTGTTGTAGTAGTATTCTTTTTGTTATGCTGCTGCTTGGTAATAGTTGGCTTCACTATTTAGCTGTGCGTATAATTCCTTAACTGCTGGCTCTGGATAGCTAAAAAACTTAAGTGATTTTTCTTCAGAAATTTCAGCTTGCAAGTTTTCTAAAACTCTTACTAACTTCTTAGATCCTTTTTTGATCTCGCATAAGTTAATGATGACATTATCTTGTATCGTAAGTAATGCTTTGAAGTATCCTTTTACTTCTTGAACGTGTGTGCTAGATACTTTCCCTTTGATACAAGTTACTCCGTAAATGTTGTTGATTTCTAAAGCCATGATATTTATTTTTAAGTAGTTATGTTTTTTTGATAGTACAAATATGCGGCTTTGCTTTCGCGAAATCGGACCAAAAACGTTTACTCGACCATTAGTGTAGACGAATGGTATTTGACCTTCGATAAACGATTTTTGAAAATAGGCGGTTTATCATGTATATAGCTCAACAGACTATATTACAGCACTTAAGAATGCTATCAAAACTATTCTCTATCAATGTAGAACATATTAAAAGGACGACGCTTGGATGGCAATAACAGTTTTATAAAGTATTGCTAAAACAAAACCCTCTTATCAAAGCAACAGCTTCTATAAGAGGGCAAACTACAATCTGGGGGTATATTTTACTTTACTTGCATTTTCCAGAAGTAAAGCAGTTGCGCGATAAGTAAACCACCCATCGCTGCAACTTGGGCTAACACAACATCAAACAATGAATCGTGGAATAATATGATTAACACTATCTGTAACACTCCAAAAATGGCAGCAATTACAATAGGCTTATAATGATCTAGGGATAAATAGTAGTAGGCAAAAATATTAGATAGGGCAAAAAAAGATGTGGCAAGGGCATACCAACCAAGTAAGGGAGCAATTGCCATATATTGATCTCCAAAGAGAACCTGAACGGCAAATGATGGGAATAAAAACGTGAATAACACAATAGCGCTTGCAAGGACTGTGATGTAACCTACATACTTCATAAGTACTGGAACAGAGTTTTTACCCTCTTTACGCATGGTTACAACGGTAGGAAGTAATAACATTACAAACATCCAAGTTACAAAATATACAACACGGCCTATAAGTGCTAGTGAAGCATATAATCCTGCATCATACGATGGGAAAAAGTGCTTTACTAGTAAAATGTCACTGTTATTACAAATGATCTGGGTAAGCTCATAACATGCGGTAAGTACAAAAAACTGAGTTACGGCCTTACTCTCTTTTGAGGTAAGTGCTGTCTCTATCGCTTTTTTTGAAGTGAGTTTCTCAAAAGGAAACACACCAGCGATAAAAGAAACTGCTATTGCTGTAGATACTGCTACAGAGGATTCTATATTGAAAAACAGTAAGAATGCAAAAGTAAGAGCGAGCCTGCATACCATCTCTAGCTGATATGTAACAGAGAGTTCAATAAATGATTTGCGTCCTTGTAGGTTACCTCGATTTACACTCATCACAAAATAAAGTGGGACTGCTATTCCAAAGATGGTAAACATTATAGGTGATGCCGTTTGAAAAAGCGATTGTAATGATGTCGCAAAAACTACAATCATCGCTCCGAGTATAATCCCAAAAGTCGTTGCCTGCTTGTAAGCTCTTTTTAAAAAGGCTTCTTGCTTTGACGCGTCAAACTCTGTAGTAAACTTTGCAACTGCAAGTTGGAAAGTCATCGCTATAAAAGATAATACTAGAAGTAATGTGATTAATATAGCAGCATCTGCAAAAGCTCCAGGTCCTAAAACTCTACCTAGGCCTAAGTTATAGAGGTAATTTCCTCCATTTACTACAAAGGCACTGAGCATAAATATTTGCTCTGGTGAAAGTGCTTTTTTTATTTTCTGTTGGATTGCGATCATGATTATTGATTAATAAGTCATTAGTTGAATAACTGGCTTATCAACCTTTCTATGCACTACATTTAATGTAGCTCCTGTTGACATCGTTCTTGCGTTGTGCACTATTCTTAATGTGCTCTTGTTGTTTATTACTGTAAGTCCCATAATAGTTTGTTGTTTGATTCTGGTACAAAGATGCAAGCAATTAAGAGGCTTTCGGTTGAAATTTCGATGAGCACATTTTTACTGTAGACGAATGGTAGTATTTCTTCTTTAAAGCATGTTTAGTGGTTGTATCGCTTTCGCGAAAGGTTTACTTGTTACTATATAAGGAGGAAGTTTTTAGATTGTTAGGGTGTAAAATATTTTATTTTCAACTTCTCTGTTTCTTACTCGCACGCAAAAAACATCTCCACCCAGCCTCCTCTTCGAAGAGGAGGGGCAAAAAAATAGAAAGCCCCTCTTGGAAGAGGGGTTTGGGGAGATGTTGGCGGTAAACTTCTTACTCACACGCAAAACATCTCCTCCCAGCCTCCTCTTCGAAGAGGAGGAGTAAATAAATGAAGCCCCTCTTTGAACCTGCCTCCGACGACTGAAGTATGAAGGAGAGGAAGGCACATTTGGGGAGATGTTAGCAGCCTAATATATTTAAAATTATCTATTTTATTGATTTACATATATTTACAACAAAAACTAATGCAAAGATTAATTCCATATCGAAGAGACTTAAAAGAGCGAGCTCAGGAGCTCAGAAAGAATATGACGCTAGCCGAATTAACTCTTTGGGATAAGATCAGAAGAAAGGCAACAGGAGCAGAATTTCATAGACAAGTACCGTTATTAGATTACATCGTCGATTTCTATTGTCATGAAATAGGTCTTGCTATTGAGTTAGATGGAAGCATTCACGAAAACCAAATCATAGAAGACGGACTTCGTCAAGGTCGTCTAGAGGAGAAAGGTGTGCACTTTTTAAGATTTACAAATGACGAAGTGTTTAAAAATATAGATGCCGTTATTATTGCTATAGAAGATAGAATAGAGGAATGTTTGTAATTGACTTAGTTGTTGTTTTTCTCACTCGAACGCAAAACATCTCCACCCAGCCTCCTCTTCGAAGAGGAGGAGCACACAACGATGAAAGCCCCTCTTGGAAGAGGGGTTTGGGGAGATGTTAGCAACAGTTGGAATTTATCAAACCTTAGAAGGAAAGGAAAGCACATTTGGGGAGATGTTCGTAGCGATTTTCTTACTCGAACACAAAAACATCTCCTCCCAGCCTCCTCTTCGAAGAGGAGGAGTAAAAAATATTAAGCTTCTCTTGAAAGATGACCAAATAGTGAAGCCCCTCTTCGAAGAGGGGTTTGGGGAGATGTTCGCAACAGTAAAATTTATCAAACCTTAGAAGGAGAGGAAAGCACATTTGGGGAGATATTAGCAGCAAATACTTCAAGAATGAGAGTAAGCCACATTTGAAAAATGTATACAACTTCTACCTAAAACTCATCTCTAACCTATTTTCACCTATCAATTTACAACGTAACATAAAAGCCTAAAAATTAGATGGTTCTTGACTTAATATTGAATATTTTTATTACCTATAAACTCAAAACTACCCTTTACCAGATCTTAACCTCCACCAGTCGACAATAAGTGTCGATGAGTTGCAATTATCTTCAGATTGAAATCTTGACATATGACCATAACTTGCAACTGTAAAACAAACGTAATGAGAATAGCAACATTAATTATCGTCTTCCTTTTAAGTGCAACAGCATACGCTCAAGATATGTCTGCAGGTTTCACTTTATTAGAAACTGGAAAATATGAGGAGGCAAAAGCTTTTTTTGGGGAAGTACTTGTAGACTACCCAGATAATAAGACAGCAAGACTTTGTTACGGTCGTGCTTTAGGCCTGAGCGGTGATAGCGCAGAAGCTAGATCATTATTTACAACACTAAAGGCAGACTATCCGACGGATTTTGAAGTTGGCTTAAACTATGCCGAGTCTCTTTTATGGGATAGTGATTTTGGCGCTGCAAAGGACTTTTATGAAACCCTTGTTGCCAAAGACAGTACGAGCTTCTCTGCCCTACTCGGTTATGCAAACACGCTTTCTAACCTTAAAGAATACGACGCTGCAATCACTTATGTAAATAAAGCACTTACTGTACAACCTGGCAATGCAAATGCTGCGGTGTCAAAAAAGTTTATGCGTTTGGGTAAAGCAAACCAACTTACGACTGCTTTTCAATATGATGCTGCTATACAATTGCTTAAAAGTGCTCTTGAGGATATGCCTAACGATGAGCAAATCATAAGCGCGCTTGCAAATACGTATATCGCAAAGAAGGATTATGAGAATGCAAACACGATGTACAGCCAACTTTCAGATACCTTAACTTCTCAGGTAGGAAAGTCATTAGTTGCTCACTTGCAGAAAGACGACAAGCTTGCTTTATCACTAGCTCAGGAGAGTATCGCTTTCGCGAAAGCGGACACTACAAAAATCATTACCGCAAACGAGCGCTACATCCAGGCACTTATCTGGAACGGAAAATACGCCACGGCAAGAACTGCCATTGCAGATCTAAAAGTGAAATTCCCTACAAACCAGCGCGTTGCGGCACTCAAAGCTACGCTAGGGATGTACACTGGGACTTTCAAAAAGAGTATCGAGGTATATAACGGTATCCTCGAGAAGGATAGCGCCTCTTTTGATGGAAACCTAGGGATTGCAAATGCATACCGCGCACAGGGGAATCTGGATGAGGCTTACGCTTTCGCGAAAAATACCTTAACCTTCTACCCTAATCAGAAAGATGCTACTGGGTTAATGAAAACAATAGAAAGTAGCCTTGCTCCCGTGATTGAAACACGAGCTGCCTACACTTCTGATAATGGCGATAACCAAGCATACTCTGCTGGAATGACGGCTACCCTACCATTTACAAGCAGGTTTAAAACAGTGTTCTCATATAACTATAGAACTACTGAAAATATGACTACAAATACGATGGCATATAATACAGATGCATCTATAGGTGCTCATTATAGAGTGATTAATAATACATGGTTAGAAGGGACGTTAGGATTTGTAAAAGCAGACGCAAATGCAAATAACTATACAGATGTAAATGGATCTGTTTTTATAAAATCAAGACCATTGCCACTGCAATATTTAGAGATAGGTTACAGCAGAACGCTACAAGATTTTAACGCAGCGCTACTAGACGAAAAGATATTTATGAATAACTATTCCCTGAACTACAATATGGGAACTAATATAAACTTAGGATGGTATTCTGGTCTTATGCACACGCAGCAAACGGATGGTAATTCTCGTAACTTATTATTCACATCCTTGTATTACAACTTTACAAAAAACCCAACGCTTAAAGGTGGTATCAATTACCAGTATGTAGGTTTTAAGGATCAAGTGCCTACGCTATATTTTAGCCCATCAAAATACCAAGCAGTTGAGTTATTTTTAGATCTTACGGGACAAGCAGGAAAGTGGAGCTATGCAGCAAACGCAGCTGGAGGTTTACAAGTAGTAGAAGAAGATGAGGCTACTACCCTATTTCGCTTAGAAGCTAGACTTCAATATGCAATATCTAATCGCTTTCAAGTAGGTGCTTATGGTAAGTACAGTAACATCGCCTCTGCAACCGCAGCAGGATTTGAGTTTATGGAAGTAGGTTTAAAACTGAGATGGCAAGTGCTTAAGGGTGGTGTTGTGAAGATGTAATCTTTAAGACTACCTTACTACTAGTTTAAAGTATTTAGAAACGCCCTTTTGGGCGTTTTTTTGTTGTTATAATACTCATTCATATTACAAGTATAATGTTTGTTTTTAGAATTATAGAACTACGATATTGGTTGTATATTTAGATCAAACAAACAAGACCGCAAATTAAAGCAACGAAGCAATTCCGATAGTTATCGGGAGCTATACTCGCTTTATGTGGTGGTCTTCTGGCAACAATATGAAAAAAACATTCGTAATTCTAATTTTGACCATTTTCAGTTTAAACTTATTGACTGCTCAACAGACAATTTCGGAAATTGAAAAGTTAGCTTCAATTGGAAAAATTTACGGGTTTCTAAAATATTATCATCCCGAGGTTGGAAAAGGAATTTATAACTGGGACGATGAATTTATCAAATATCTTCCAAAAGTTTTAAAAGCAACTGATAAGAACGACCTATCAGCAATTTACATAGACTGGATTAACAACTTGGGTAACATAGACGTTTGTAAAAAATGTAGCTCTGAAGAAAATTACTTCGATAAAAACTTTGACTTATCGTGGTTACAAAACGAAAATCTTTTTAATGATAAGCTTTCGTCAAAATTAAAATTCATTGAAAATAACAGAATTCAGAAGGAAAACTTTTATGTAGAAATACAACCTGTCGGCAACATAAAAATTACTAACGAACCACAATACAAAAATTTTGAATTCCCTAACGAAGAATATAGATTATTGGGTTTGTTTAAATATTGGAATATAATAGAATATTTTTATCCATATAAATACATGACCGACCAAAATTGGGATTCTGTTTTAAGACAAATGATACCGAAAATTAAAAACGCTAAAAATCAAAGTGACTACCAAAATAAGATTAAAGAACTTGTCGCAAAATTAGATGATACACACGCTTGGATAAGTTTCTCTGACGAAAGACCTATGTATATTCCTGCAAAGATTTCCCATATTGAAAATAAAGCGGTTGTTTCAGGTTTTTATAACGATTCCATTGCTAATCTCAACAACTTACAATTAGGAGACGTTATTTTGAAGATTAATGATTTAGATGTTAGAACAGAAAAAGACAAAAACCTAAAGTATGTCGCAGGTTCCAATAAAAACATTAAAACTAAAAACACTTACACTAAAATTTTTAGCGGTTCAGAAAAGGAAATAAACCTAACCATAGACAGACAAGGGCAAGTTGAAAAAATCAAAGTAAACAGATACGATTTTAATGATTTTAACTATTGGGATAATTCTAAAGCAATTAAATCAAAATCGGTCACTGACGAAGTTGGCTATATAAATATGGCAAGCGTTAAAGGCAGAGATATTGAAGATATTTTTAAATCATTTGACACTAAAAAATCAATCATAATAGATTTAAGAAATTATCCCGCCTTTATTTATAATAGATTTTCTAGATATTTAAATACAGAAAAAAAGGATTTTAGTAAAATTTATAGTCCGAACATTAATTACCCTTCAAGATTTAGCTACACAGATAATCTACGAACAAACAGTAGTAAAAAGGCATTTAAGGGAAGAATTATATTGTTAGTAAATGAAGAGTCTTTGAGTAGGACTGAATTTACGGCTATGGCTTTTCAAACAGCTGACAATATAATTACAGTTGGAAACCAAACTGCAGGAGCTGATGGAGATGTTGTTGTGTTTGAATATTTAGGAGGTTACAGAACAGCAATATCAGGAAATGGAATTCTTTATCCTGACGGTTCGGAAACACAACGAAATGGAATTAGAATAGATGTTGAAGTTAAATCGACAATTAATGGATTAATAAATGGTCGTGATGAAGTTTTGGAAAAAGCAATCGAATTAGCCTCTGAATGAAAAACTGTTGCCAACAAAATAACTGAGTTAAAAGTTGACCTCGGCTCCAACCCAACACTTTGCTTTTAAACAAATCTTAATCTATAATTTCCATCATGGGGTCTTACTACTTCTCTGAAGGTAATAGCTTATTTGAGAGCTTAGTTATTACTGCGATGAAATTGTTTTATTTCTCATACTTGAGGTATGCTTTCGCTAAAGCGAACTTTTGAGATTCACAACCATCGGGAGAGCTCAGCGTTAAAACGTACTAATCACTGTACCTCTTACCCCACCACAAAAAAGCCACCACCGTCCCCGGTGATGGCTAAACATCAATCAAATCAAATCAAAAAACTACTTATCTTTTTATGACAAACTTGCCACTGTGTTGTTGTGAGGCACTATCTATTATTTTATAAGTGTAGATA
Source organism: Dokdonia sp. R78006 (assembly GCF_042466145.1). NCBI lineage: Bacteria > Pseudomonadati > Bacteroidota > Flavobacteriia > Flavobacteriales > Flavobacteriaceae > Dokdonia > Dokdonia sp. R78006. The sequence continues at coordinate 3,194,745 of NZ_JAXHBU010000001.1, forward strand.
CCTGTTTGTAAATTTGGAGCGTTATAGGCTGCTGTTAGCCCTCCGTTATTTGTTGCTATTTCTTGTACATCTACTATGCGTCCTAGCATATCTACTACTGTGATTTGTACTGTTGCACTTGCTTGTGGCAAGCGTATTGTAGTTTGTGATATAAATGGATTAGGGTAATTTATTAATGCATCTGCTGCCACTATATTTTCTTCGGTTGAGAGTACTTCTGAGTTTGCAAATTGTATATCATTAACATCCATTTCCTTTGTAACCATCGTTCCATCTTGAGAGACCATGGTAAATACTACCGTTACTAGATCATTAAGTAACAACGGTGTTCCCGACGGACTTGTAAAGTTCTCAAATGAGATATCAAAATCTTGATAGTTGTCTGTAAGTACTATTGTTGCTTTATACTGATCTTCCCAGATTTCTATACTTTCCTTTACAAAAGTGATTTCTAAGTTTCCTGTTCCCTTTGCTGTCATTTGTAATGCATTAAACATGCTTACATCTACTGCTTGAAAACGTGCTGTAAGTGCTCTATATGACGCAACATAACTGTTTGTAGTTGCTGTGAGTGAAAGGTTGCGTTCTATAGCATAAGTATCATCTCCATATGTTTGTTCATTTTCTGAAATCTCATAGGTTATTACATCTGTACCTTCTTGAGATGCATCTACTCCCCATGGGCCGTCAGATAAGAATAAATCATCTGGAGTATTAATCCCGTCGCCTATTCTAAAGCCTATGTCAAATAAGTATCCAGTATCTATAGTTACTTGTGTGATGTAATTTTCGCCAAGTGAGATGCTAGAGGTTGTTGTTACAATTTCGCTTGTTTCTGTTGCTCTTATTCCTGCGTCAAACGTCACACTTTCGGTTGCATTTGTATTGATGATTTCTAGTTGTAAAGCTCCGTTGTTATAGTTTCCTTTTTTTACAAATACGGTAGGTGGTGTCGAGGTATTATATGAAGTTACTGGCTTCTGTACTTCTAGAAGATTCAGAACTTGTTGTCCTAGTTTATGTAAATCATCTATCGAGTTTGCCCATATTTGGAAGTTGTAAAATGTTACATCATCTTCATAGCTATCAAGATTCCAGTGGCTTTCTACAGCAAACTCAGTCTCGTTGTTTACCATTTTCGCCGAAAGGCTTAAAACAAATTCTACACTCCCATCAATATTTTTAATGAGGGACTTAATAAATTGTTGATCATTAATTGCTATGGTAGAGACAGAGATAAGCTCTGCTCCTAATAAACGATCACAGATATACTTAGTGTGCTCATACACGCCATTTTCTGTCTTAAGTGCAAGTATAGATGCGGTTGAGAGCTCTCCTTTTATATAATCTACAGCATATACATCTGTTGCATTTGTGATAGCTACTAGATCTGTAGGTGTAGACTCTACTACATAATCCTCATCAATTTCCTCTAGTGGGATAAGGTCTGCAAGCGTAAACGCTTGAGCAGTTCTTACAGCATAGGTTTCTTTCTTATCTACTAGCGGTGCAAGGTCTTTATTAAATTCATAGCTCTCCTTTGCACGATTAAAATTACGTTTGGCAATAGCGTTAGACAGTCTATTATTACTTTCTAGTCCTCCTTTATTTCCTGTAGATGCTTCTGGATCAATAGTGGCACACATCCCGTATCCCGAGCATGATGGATCTTCACAATCAATAAGTCCGTCACCGTCATCATCAATTCCGTTATCACAAATTTCTTGTAAAACTGGTGCTGTAGGGCAACGTGCGCCATCATTACTATTACTTGATGGTCCAAAGGCAAAAAGATTTGAATCTATAACTCCTATTCCGTCAAGGTCTTGTACACTTTGTATCACGTAGATAGTTCCTGTTTGATTTGCAGATACATAAAAACGTCCCGATGCATCAAAATATACAGCTCCATAGGTATAATCAAGCCCTGATAAAATAGGTACGACACCTAATGTTTGTACTTGTCCATTTTCTGGATTAATTCTATATAAAATGTTTGTTCCTTTTTCAACAGCATACAATTGGTTATCTACTGCATTAAATGCCCAGTCGTGAATACTTAAACCTTGAGATAATGAAGCCGTCGAAGTAAGCTCTGTATATGTTTCTGATGCTGGGTCGAGGTCTACAGTGTAGTATGTGCTCCCGCCAGCTTTAAAATAATATTGTCCATCTACATTTATATCGCCTACATATTTATTTCCTGTAGGCAATGCATCTATAGTGATGGTAGTTGTCTCAAAGTTTTGATCAATTCTAACAATTGATTTTGATGGACTTGATAAGTATCCCCAGATATAACCATCTGCTGGATTATATGCCGCTGCGTTTATGTTTCCAGGTGTAATATCCTTTGCTGCTAGAAAAGAGTTTCCAGAAGCAAGGTCAATAGAATAAACATCATTGTATTGAAACAAATAAGCGCTAAAATCACAATTAAAAGGTACATCTTGTGCGCTGGCTGTAAATGAATACAACAGGCAGCTTAGTGCTATTATTTGCCTTGTAAGAGAGTAGAAATTTGCAATCATAATGCTTCTATTGATGTGATTATAGAAACAAAATTAGGCAGTTTATACCCTGATTTTCAATTTATTCGACCGCACTGATACTTGTATCGTTGAGTGGTAATTTACTGTAGACGAATGGAATTTGTTGTTTTATAGCAAGTTAAGACGCTTCATAAGTTCAGGTCTGTTAGATCGACTTATTGGGATTACATCTCTAGCTATCAGGACACTATTATCCTCAATATCAACTATTTTCTTAATATTAATAATGTAAGAGCGATGTATTTTTAAGAAAAGACTATCTGGTAGTTTTTCTTCTATTTTCTTAAGTGTAGAGTGTACGGTATAATTTTTTCCTTCGGTTTTTATAAGTACATAGTCACCTTTTGCTTCTACTAGAAAGATTTTATCAAACTCAATTTTTATGAGACGCCTATCTATGTTTACATACATCTCCTTTTCTGAAGCCTCTTCTTGTTTTGCTTCTTGAGGTAACGCAGCTTTTTGTGTAACTGGAGATTTAAAGTTCTCTACTTTTTGCATGGCTTTGAGAAATCTAGGCAGCGTTATAGGCTTTACTAAATAATCTACAATACAATCATACTCAAAAGCCTCGATCGCAAAGTCACGATCTGATGTTGTAAGTACAATTTTAGGCGGGTTTTTAAGCGAATCTATAAAGTCAAAACCAGTAAAATCTGGCATGTGTATGTCTAAGAATATGAGGTCAATCTCGTTCTTATTCAAAAACTTGATTGCCTGCATTGCATTAGGAAACTCATCAATTACATTGAGTTCGTCTACCTGGCTACACAAATGCGATACGATAGTACGTGCCGCAGTTTCATCATCTACAATTATACAGTTCAACATTTAGGTATTTTGTGATTTAGTATGCAATTTACAGATTATAAATCTTTTATAAAATGGATTACAGCGGTTAGAATGCTATCAAATTCTTCTTTTAAGGTTGATTTTCCTTCCTTCAGCTCATCTTCATAGGCAATGGCGAGTTCGTATCCTTTCTCTAATCCTACGATTCCTAATTTGTGCTTTATCTTATGTACGTTTTCGGCCGCTTTCGCGAAAGCGGAATCATTCATATTACCTTCATACTCGGCAATTTCTTGGGGTAATTCTGCTTGTACTACGCCTATCAGCTTTTTTTCAAAACCTGCGTCTCCCCCTGAAAGTTCTTTGATATAATTGAGATTGGGCTTTTCCATATTATGTAGTTTGAGGTAGTGTAAAATAAAATGTGGTACCAACGCCTTCTGCACTATCTAACCAAATCTTACCATCATAAAAATGGACAATTTTCTTAACGATAGATAAGCCTATTCCTGTGCTTTCCGAATCATTTTCTAGCTTTTGAAACACTTGAAAAATCTTATGGAAGTATGCTGGATTAATTCCTTTTCCATTATCCTTGATTTCAAATTGGTAACTATCATCCAGATCTCGTGCAATTACCTCTATAAGTCCTTGTGGCTTATCTATACTGCTTACGGCATTACCTATCAAGTTTTGAAATAACTGCTGTATCTTAAAACGGTCTGCAAGAATAGTAGGCATTTTATGCACTTTTATAGTGATATGCTCTGGTAAATGCATGAGATCTACCGTCTCTTTTACAAGTACATTTAAGTCTATTTGTCGCTCTGTACGAACTTCCTTGTCAATAGAAGAGTAGTTTAAAATACCCGTAATTAGGGCATCCATTTTTTCTAAATGGGTTACTATAAGGCCTATTTGCGTTTTCCCCTCCTCGCCTATGGCATCTCCATAATCTTCTTTGAGCCAACTTACCAATGCTTCAATACTGCGCAGTGGTGACTTGAGGTCATGAGATACAATGTGTGCATAATCATTGAGCTCTTGGTTTTGTAATGCAAGCTCTTTTACAAGTAATTCTTGATCCCTATTTACTAGGATAAGTTGCTCTGCCTGCTGGCTTATATATTCGGCTAGATTTGTTTCTCCTATATCTATGTCTCCATCTTCTTCACCAAAAGGTTGTACAGCATTTATTACAGACTGTAAACGTATCAACAACCCTTGCTGGCGTTCTGATTCTTCTCTAAGCTGCTTATTTGCCTCATATAACTCATCTGAGCTTATTTGCATAGCTCGCTGGGTCATCTTGAATTGATCGTCAAGATTATCATATGACGCCGCCACCGCATTAAAAAAGACCTGCATATCCTCACGACCTTTTAGATCATCAGGAAGATATTTACGTATTTGTCTTTTTAAAAGTGGATTCATTTACTCGCTTATTAAGGTAATTGTCATGGTCTGGTTGTGCAATTTACAACTACGTTCTCCGTAAAAAGGGGCAATCTCTCCGTAAGAGTACATCCCACTTATCACGACATCGTCACCTATCACACTCATTACCTCCTCAACTTCTTCTTCTATACGTTGATCTAGTACTAATTTACGTCCTATACAGCTTATAAGCAAGGCTAATTGTGGCGGATTATTTCTACCTTCCATCGCTCGTAGTGCCGCCGTTTCTGATGCAGAAGCGATGCTATCCATATTAGTCATCATGAGTTGCACCTTAGATTGCTCTGGCACATCTCCCGCGAGAATCATAGCATTTTTCTCTTCGTCTATATTTAAAATAGTTCGTACAAATGACTGGTCGTTTTCTTTACTCCTTACATTTAGAGGATAAATAAGTGCAGAACCTGGAAGATCTTTTGCTTTGTCACCTAGATATGTTTTGTATAAATCTAATGCTGGTTTACCATCTATCTCATATAAGATATTACCATCAGATTTTGTGATAAGTCTTTCTGGTCCAAAAGGAGTCCACCCGCCATAAATTGAGAAGGAGGCTTCAAAAGTTTCTCCATAAAAACCAATTACCACAATTTCACCTTCCTTTGGGGCTGCATTATAAGAGGCTAGTGTCTTTTCAAAACGTGCATCATCTCCACAAAGTCCGCCAGTGATTAATACATTAGGCAAAGCTTCTTGCATCCCCTTTGTAAGAGCAGATCCATTTACAAAACTACCTTCAGACAATACAAATACATGCTTAAGGCCTTCTGCAGTTAACTTCTTAATTATTGTAGATCCCGCCTTCTCACTATCATCTCCTACTTCATGTATATTAAATGTTTGAATCTCAAAGGAAGACTTTTCAAACTCTATGGCAGTTATGGTTATGTGATTATCATTTACAGCTCCAGTTACAATCTCTCCACTAGAAGATCCAAAAACAAGATGTCCCGAAGGAAACAAGTCTCTTACTTCCTCGTAAACTCCTTCTTTTTCTAGAAGAAAGCGATTCCCTAGAATAAGCACCAGCGGATTATCAAGTGCTATAAATTCACTTAAATAGTTCCATGAACCAGACGAGTCGCGTTGTAATTGTACTGTTTTCATTATGTTATTTTTGTAGTGTAAAGAAGAACGTTGTGCCCTCCCCTACGGTGCTTTCTAACCAGATACTTCCTTTATATAAGTCTACTATTTTCTTCACGATAGAAAGTCCTATACCAGTAGAGTCTTTGTGGTTATTAAGTGATTGAAAAATTTTAAATATTTTATCGTGATACTCTTTAGGAATCCCAATTCCATTATCCTTTACAGTAAACGTGTAATGAGTTTTGTTTTCTGTAAAACCTACTTCTATAAGACCTTTTTCTTTATCACAATAGCGTATCGCATTACTCATCAAGTTCTGAAACAACTGTTGTAACTTGACTTTATCACCATTTACCGTAGGTAAATCTGGATGAATAGTTAGTGTTATATGTTCTGGACAATGAAGTAAGGTTTCTATATCTGCTAGTACTTCTTGTAAATCCACTTTTTCTGGAGCTGCATTTTCAGATCCTACGCTGGAGTACTCAAGCACGTCTGAAATAAGCTGTTCCATTTTTTCTAAAGTGGTGTCTATCATCTCAAGATGACTCATTGTTTCCTCTGTAAGCACACCTTCATTATCGTCCTTAATCCAATTTACTAGGGCATTTATACTCCTAAGCGGACTTTTAAGATCATGAGAGACTACATGTGCATATTCTTGTAACTCATGATTACTTTTTTCAAGCTTCTTTAAAAGATTTTCTTTCTGTATCTCTAAACTTTTGAGCTCTGTAATGTCAAGGTGTACACCTATAGAGCCTATCACTTTGCCATTGATATTATAATTAGGTGCCGCACTTATTAACAAGTGTCTTAACTCACCGCTCTTTGTTATAACTTCTACTTCGTATGAATTTGATACTCCCTTTAATCTTTTCTTTTTCTCTTGAGTAAGTCTTATTTGAGATGCTGGTGTAAGTAGTATTTCCTTTGCATTTTTTCCAAGTATTTCCTCCTCCGTATATCCAGATAATAGTTCAAAACTATTATTGACCATCAAAATTTCATTATCAAGATTTACCTCAGTAAGACCCAAGTTCATATTTGCAATAATGTCACTATACTTCTGGCGTTCTGCTTCTATGCTTTCGCGAAATTTTCTTCTCAAAGTCACATCTCTATACGTCCAGAGGTGTCCTTTATAAACACCCTCTTCATATATTGGAATAAAATCTCTTTCTAAAATGCGACCATCTTTTAATTTAAGCTCATCAGATAGTACTTGCTCTTTGTTTTGCGTAAGCGTATTTATTCTTGATATAAATTCTTCTGGGTTCTTAAAGAGATCCTTGCTTTCTGTAGCTGCATTCTCACAGTTTACTCCAATAAGTTGATCTGGAGTCGCAGAGATACTAAAGAAATCGCAAAAGCGATTATTTGTAATGACAACATTGCGGTGCTCATCTTCTAGAAGAATACCACTCTCTAGATTTAAAATAAGTGTAGATAATCTATTTTCTGAATCTATGAGTCGCTGCTCTGCGGCTTTTTCTTGGGTGATATCTCTTACGATACCTTGTGCTGCGATAACTTTTCCTGAGGCATTACGTACTAAACTAGCGTTTATGTGTACTAAGCATGTCTTACCACTCGCAATAACTATTTTTATATGGAAATCTGTAACTGAGCCGGCGGTATAAAGTTCTTCAAAACCTTTTGATGCTTTTTGAACTTCATCTGGGTGTACGAGTTCTATTAAATTTAAACCATCTTTTATGGTGTAACCTAGTAGCTCCTCTGCGGCTTGGTTCATTTTAATAACAGTCCCCATTAGATCCATGACCACATAGGCATCCACTATGTTTTCAAACACTCCTTCAAGTTCAGAAGTGCGTTCTTTTACAATATCTTCAAGTTTTGAATTTGAAACCCTTAACTCTTCAGATTTGTGATATAATTCTAATGACTTTTCCTCAAGAATACGCTCGGCTTCTTTTCTAGCGGCTTTTTCACGTGCTAGTGCTCTTTCATACATCTTGATTTTGGGGTCACTCATATGTTGCTATGCTGAATTTAACTTCGGTTCCGTTTTCTTTTAATTTTTCAACTAAGATAGTAGCTTTTGTATTAAAAAACTCAAAAGTTTTATTCATTAATCCGCGACCAAAGGCATGCATGGCTCTGCTTGACTTATAGATCATTACGAGACTATCAGGAGTCTTCTCTTCTATGGTAAAAGTAGGTAATTCTGCATCTGGATAAATCTTTCTAACTTCTACATGTATATGATTTTCTATAGATGAAAGCATCTCTATAGGGTCTGTATACTGTTTTAAAAATGATGGATAGCTCTTTTCTACAACCGTAAAAAAGTGTTCTCCGTATACCAGTAATAAATCATCAATTACAAGTCCTGTTTCCTTACTTAAATTAGTAAGTAAGCTCACCATCTCTGTAAAACTATATGTTCCTACTGCTGTATAAACACCATTAGAAGGCAACTCAGATTCATTAAGAATGGTGTCAACCATTTCTAAACCAAATTTTGTTTCAACAAGATCTAAAAACTCTGTAAATACAATTCCTTTCATTATGCTTTGATTAATTCATTCATACTCCAGTACTCTAATGCCGATTTTATTTTTTCAACGTAGTGATCATACTTTAAAGGTTTAATAATATAACCAGCCACTCCTGTATCATAGCAGGCTAGTATATCCTTACGGTTGCTTGACGTCGTGAGCATGACTGTGGGTAAAAATCGTAAAATTTCGTCTTTTTTCAAAATCTTCAAGAACTCTATACCATTGATTTTTGGCATATTAAGATCTAAAAATATTACATCTGGTAATACTGTGTGATCCTTGAGTATTTCAAGTGCTTCCTCACCATTTTTTGCTTCTATGAGCTCATGGTTCATTTCTAGCTTTGCTATGGCTCTTTTGAGTTTCATTACCTCAATGGCATCATCCTCAATGAGCAGTATTCGTAATTTTTTTGTCCCCAAACTATTGATCTTTATGTTTCCAAAGTTGGTCAATTAAAGTCGATATTCTACAATAATTAAGTTTAACGAGTCCTTTACTATAGACGGATGACGTTTAAGTGTCGACGAGTGGTAATTTACATGTATAATCTATCATTTTTAAATGAACTACTATATCCCTCCATAAATAGTACTTTTTCAAAAGCTGATATTCCTCATATTCTCTGTTTTTGCCATATAGTAATTTTGAAAAAACTCAAAATCAATGTGTACACTTATATCAAAGTACAATGTGGCAGGACCACGATATACAAGTTACCCTACTGTGCCTTATTGGGATCAAGATAACTTCTCTCTAACCCAGTGGAAAAACACTTTACAAGAAAGCTTTCGCGAAAGCAATACTTTACAAGGAATAAGTCTCTATGTACATTTACCTTATTGTGAGAGTATGTGTACTTTTTGTGGTTGTAACAAGCGTATTACAAAGAACCATGATGTAGAAATTCCTTATATACAATCTGTACTTAAGGAGCTCGCGATGTACGTAACTTTACTAGGAGATAAGCCAGTAATTAAACAGTTACACCTGGGCGGAGGAACGCCTACATTTTTCTCACCAGCACATCTTGAACGTCTTATGGATGGGATTTTTGCGCTCACAAAAAAGGCAAGCACTTTTGAACTCAGCTTTGAAGGGCATCCTAATAATACCACAAAAGAACACCTTGAAGCACTGTACAATAAAGGATTTACTAGAGTTTGTTACGGAGTTCAAGATTACAATACAACTGTACAGAAAGCTATAAATCGTGTACAACCTTATGCACACGTTCAAAACGCTACAGAAATTGCTCGTGCAACAGGTTATGAATCTGTAGGGCATGATATAATATATGGACTACCATTTCAAACGCAAGATGATGTTATAAATACCATAAATAAAACCATATCCCTTCACCCAGACCGTATTGCTTTTTATAGCTACGCCCATGTGCCATGGATAAAAGGTAATGGACAGCGAGGGTTTAAGGATGGAGATTTACCTAGTGCAGACCAGAAGAGAATGCAGTATGAGATAGGCAAAAAGATGCTAGTTAAAGCAGGGTATATTGAGATAGGTATGGATCACTTTGCGCTTAAAACAGATGCACTATTTAAAGCCCAGCAAGCGGGAACTATACATCGTAACTTTATGGGATATAATGCTAGCAAAACGCAAGTAATGATAGGCTTAGGAGTATCTGCCATAAGTGATAGCTGGTATAGTTTTGCTCAGAATGTAAAAAATATAGAGGAGTATCAACAACTTATAGAGGATGGAATTCTACCTATTTTTAGAGGTCATATCCTTACTGAAGAAGATCTTATCATCAGACAGCATATTCTTAATTTAATGTGCTCATTTGAGACTTCTTGGGATAAGGATCAAGGAAATTTTGCAGAGCTTCCAGATGTTCTTATAAAATTAAAGGAACTAGAAAACGACGGACTTCTAGAAATACACGCAAGAAAATTAATTGTTACAGAAAAGGGACGTTCTTTTGTAAGAAATATATGCCTTCCGTTTGACATGAGATTACAACGTAACAAGCCAGAGACTCAGCTATTTTCTATGACGGTTTAAAAGTCACCTCAACATATACTAAAAAAGGGAAGCATTACTGCTTCCCTTTTTTTATGCTCTTGAAGATTATAAGACTTCATCAAGTTCACGATTATCTTTGCGAACTAATACGATCTTTGCTATAAGTTAAAAGCCATTGTAATGATATAAATAGGTCGAGACCTTTAAAAACTAAGCAGTTTAATAAAGTACTTGTATATTCTATTACTATTTGTAATCCTCTACTTTTCATCAGTATCAGATTTTTTTGAGTCTCCCTTTATCATGTTTAGTACGATAAGTACAAGAGTGATACAAACTAAGGCAAATACTCCTATGAGTAGTGCTCCCATTCCCCAGTCTACGAGAAGTATTAAAAAATGTTCCATAATTATAAATGTTTGGTTGTTATTAATGACAAGAATGTTGTGCAGCCACTTTTTCTACACTTACCATCTTTGATGGTGATACGTAAGGAATACCAAGGCCAAGACCGCGTACTATAAATAAGACTCCTACAATGACTACAAAAACAGGAATCATCTTAACGATGCGCTGCTTTGCTTTTCCTTTTAAAAAATTACCTAAATAAATAGCAGTGGTCATTAATGGAATGGTACCTAATCCAAAAACTGCCATATACAATACTCCTTCCCAAGCACCACCAGAAGCAAGTGCGCCAAAAATCGCCATATATACAAGTCCGCAAGGCAATAGTCCGTTGAGATATCCTATAGTAAAAAACGTACCTGGGTCTTTTTTCTTAAGAGCGGTTCCCATGGAGCTCTTTACTTTCCCAACTGCCTTATATAACGGTCGTGAGAAGTTGTATTTATTGAAAATTTTAGTGGGTATGAGAATAACTACAATCATAAGTACACCTATGATTATAGATAGTTGCTGCTGAATGCCAAAGAGATTAAAACTTTTACCTACAATCCCAAATACTAAGCCCAAAACACTGTAAGTAAGTATACGCCCCGCGTGATAACTCATTAATTGGAAAGCTCTTTTTACAGGATTTTTACGATCTACGGGCAACATAAATGCAATGGGACCACACATTCCCACACAGTGGAAACTTCCCAAAAGACCAAATATGAGTGCAGACCACAACATTAGTAAACGATTGACTTTTTATACATGAATTCCTCTTCCCCGTCTGTCCACTCTATGATAATGTTCCATCGACCGTCTATCAGCTGATTGTCAGGTATGAGCAAATTAGATCCTGAAATAGCCAAAGGCACTTCAAAATCAAGTTGCTGATTAGACGGTCTGTATAGAAACACTTTTCCTTTATTTGTACTTTCTGAAATAGACGGTGGGAAGGTGAGTAACCATCCTTCTTGCGTGCGTTTTCCGCTAATCTCTCCTACGAGATTGCGCGCATTAGTCTCTGCATCTATTTCGGTTTGATATGCCATTTCTTTAGCATAATACTCTTCTGTCACAAGATCATGGCTATAATTATCATCTGTGCTCATCGTGATAACCATGTACAGAATAAAACCCATAAAACAAGCCATCGCCACTACAATACCCTTTCCCCAGTTCCATTTCATAACTCTTGTGTTTTAGTGATTTCTTGATTATTCTTCAGCGCTTCCATCATCAACTTTGCGCTGCATGCTTCGTTAGTTCCTGGCTGTCCTTTTTTACAGCCATCACAACATTTTTTATGCTCTGTACTCATAGTTTTTTTGTTTTGCTTTCGCGAAAGCGTACTCTTACTTATAACTTCTAGGTCCCAGAAATGCCGTTGTTGTCGTCTCAATAAGTTGGTCGCCGCTATACACTTCTATTTCCAAACGTTCTTTATCGCTTTTAATACCGCTTGCATTGATTTCTATAAATAGCGTTCCTTCTGCGAGTCCTTGTGCATCTACACTGAAACTATTACCAGAAACTACTTCTATAGTCCCTTTATGAGAGCGTAGTTCAAAATGCACATCTTCTATCTCCTCGACCGTTTTATTAACCAGCTTAAAGGTGTAGACATTACTAATCATGTTATTGTCTTTATGCTCATAAAGTTGTCCTGGTAATCTGAGAATGCGAGCTTCTACATCATTACGTAAAAACAACATCCCTATGAGTACCGCAGTAAGAATACCTAGTACAGCAACATACCCCTTGAGACGAGGTGTGAATTTAAATGGCGCTTTCTTTTCAATATTATCTTCACTAGCATAACGTATAAGACCTTTAGGAAGATCTACTGCTTCCATCATATGATCACAAGCATCTATACAAGCAGTACAGTTTACACATTCTAACTGTGTACCGTTACGTATGTCTATCCCTGTAGGGCATACATGCACACATGCGAAGCAATCTATACAATCTCCTTTTCCAGTAGATGGTCTGTCTTCATTTTTCTTAAACTTAGCTCTTCCTTCTTCCTTCTCTCCACGCTTATGATCATAAGCAACAATAATAGATTTGTTATCTAGTAACACTCCTTGTAACCTTCCGTAAGGACAAGCTATGATACACACCTGCTCTCTAAACCATGCAAATATGAAATAGAAAACCCCAGTAAATATGAGAAGTGATATTAGCGTACTAACGTGCTTAGATGGTCCGTCTGTGATGTACCTAATAAGCTGATCGCTCCCTATGAGATACGCAAGAAATACATTTGCAATTATAAAAGAGATGATAAAAAAGATAGTCCATTTTAAAACTCTCTTTTTGATTTTCTCCTTGTTCCAAGGCATTTTTTTAAGACGTATCTGCTTACCACGATCGCCATCTATCCAGTACTCAATACGACGAAAAACCATCTCCATAAAAATAGTTTGCGGACAAATCCATCCACAAAATATTCTACCAAATGCTACCGTAAATAGGATTACAAATACCACCCCAATAATCATCATAATTACAAAGAGATGAAAATCTTGAGGCCAGAATGGATACCCAAAAATATTGAACCTACGCTCCAGCACATTAAACATGAACAGCTGGTTCCCTCCTACTTTTATAAATGGTGAGCTAAGTAAAATAGCAAGTAATAAATAACTCACATACTTACGGTATTCATACCATTTCCCACTTGGCTTCTTAGGAAATACCCATGCGCGTTTCCCTTCCTTATCAAGGGTTCCCATGGTATCTCTAAAGTTATCTTTTCCTTGCTCTGCCATTATATATTACTTAGATAAGATTAACAGAAAAATACAGTCTGTATCACCTATGACCTCATGCTCTACCTCTAGTGGTATTTCAAAAGTCTCATAGGTGTCTATAGATTTTGAGAAGGTCGCTGTTCTAAAAGTGACCGTTCCCTGTATGATCAAGATTTGCGCTTTGCTAGGTGCTGTATGTTTTTCTAACACCACATCCTTTTTAAGTCCTATTGCTATAATTTTAGTCTTATCATTTTCATAATAAGGCTTCATTATCGGAGCAATACTTGAACTTAATGCAATCGCTATATCTTGAATCATCCTTCTATTATTTAGTTACTCATTAATTGCACTGCTGTGCTATCTGTAACAACATCCTTTACTGGTGCTGCTGGTGCATCTGGATTCACCCATAACTCACCTTCTGCTTCCTTAGGCTCTGCAGGCGTGGTGCCTTGTAAGCTTAACACGAAGCTAGCTACTTGCGCCATCTCTGCAGCCTTAAGTTCTGATTTCCATGAGATCATACCTTTACCATCACGACCACCTTCTGAGATAGTTTTAAAGACATTTTTAATTCCTCCACCCAGAATCCAGTGTTGGTCTGTGAGGTTAGGTCCTATACCTCCACCACCATCTGCTTTGTGACAAGCAATACAGTTATTTGTAAAAATGGCTTTACCGGCATTAATATCACTCGCATCTGTGAGCAGTGTTACCGTATTTACATCGACAAGATCTTTTGCCGTTTTTTTCCATTCTTCTATTTCTGCTTTTGCTTCTGCTACAGCAACTTCATATTCTTCGGCTTGGTTATAATCGTCTAGTACTTCAAAACGCACTAAATATATTACTGCAAAGACTATTGATGCGTAGAACATATACACCCACCATGGCGGCAAGTTGTTATCAAGCTCTTGTATACCGTCATAGTTATGATCTAGTATAATCTCATGCTCTTGAGCTATCTCTTTACTTCCTAGAGATGCTTTATACTTCTCTTTAATCCACTTAAACTGATTGGCTTCTGCAAGAGCTTCTTCTTCATCAAACTTTGCTTGTGCTTCTGGCTTAAGCGTTTTGTAAAGAACATTGCGCAGCGCAGCCATGCTTACTTCTCCTGCTGTATAAAAAAGCATGATTACGCCTAGTATAGCCCATACCCACGGTTGCTCTAGAAACATAGAGGTCTCCCCTGTAGTCCCTACGTAATCTATGAGGAAATATCCTAATAGTGAAAATCCTAGTATTCTTAAAAATGATGTAGTCGTTCTCATTCTTCTATAGTATTTACGTTGAGTGTATCATCATTAAGCGGGATGTTACTTACCTCTGTGATGTGTGCTTTCTTAGCTGTAAATACCCAAAAGAATAGTGCAGCAAAAAAGATGAAAAATATGAGTAATGACACTATAGGATAGATCTCCACTCCATCTATATTTTCTAAGTTTCCTTTTATAAATTTAAACATGGTGCTAGTCGTTTAAGATGGATGTAGTACCATCTGCGTTTTTAACTTTAATATCTGTTCCTAGTCGTTGTATGTAAGCTATAAGAGCTACCACCTCACGGTTACGCATCTCCACAAAGTCTTCACCGTTTTCTTCGGCATACTTTTTATCTGCCTCATAAGTTTTGGCAAAGTCTGGATCTGAGTATAGGTTCTTCTCTATCGCTATTCCTTGTGCCGTCATAGACTCTTGAGCATTTGCAATATCTTCTGGAGTATATGGTACTCCTAAGGTTACCATTGCTTCCATTTTTGTCTCTGTGAGATCTTTATCTAGTTCTCTACGTAATAACCATTTATAAGATGGCATAATAGAACCAGAAGAAGTACTCTGCGGATCATAGAAGTGATTTAAGTGCCAGTTATCACTGTACTTTCCTCCCACGCGCATAAGATCTGGCCCAGTACGCTTACTTCCCCATAAGAATGGGTGATCATACACATACTCTCCCGCTTTTGAGTATTCTCCATAGCGCTCTACCTCACTTCTAAATGGTCGTACCATTTGAGAGTGACACCCTACACACCCTTCACGTATATAAATATCTCTACCCTGTAGCTCTAGTGGTGAATATGGCTTCACACTTGATATCACTGGGATATAATCATCAACAATAAGTGATGGTATAATTTGCACCATACCTCCAATAAGAATAGCGATAGTTGCAAAAATGGTAAGCTTTACCGGGCGTCTTTCTAACCATGTATGGTATCCTTCTTTTGAGGTACGTTTCTTTGTTACTTTAGGTAAAGGAGCAGCCTCTGCAAGTTCATCTGTAACGTTGCTACCTGCACGAGCAGTCATAATCATATTATAAACACCTATAAGGGCTCCTACAATAAACATACTACCACCTATAGCACGCATCCAGTACATAGGGATAATCTCACTTACTGTTTCTAAGAAGTTACCGTAGGTAAGCGTTCCATCTGGATTAAATTGTTTCCACATAAAGGCTTGTACAAAACCAGCAACATACATAGGTAATGCATATAGTATAATACCTAGCGTTCCTATCCAGAAGTGGAAGTTGGCTAACTTAGTAGACCATAATTTTGTCTTGAATAATTTTGGAACCATCCAGTATACCATACCAAATGTGAAGAAACCGTTCCAGGCAAGTGCTCCTACGTGCACGTGAGCAATAATCCAATCACTAAAGTGAGCTATCGCATTTACATTCTTAAGCGAGAGCATAGGCCCTTCAAAGGTTGCCATACCATAACCTGTAATCGCAACAACCATAAATTTAAGAACAGGATCTGTGCGTACTTTATCCCACGCTCCACGTAGTGTAAGTAGTCCGTTTATCATTCCTCCCCATGATGGAGCAAGAAGCATGATGGAGAATGCAACACCAAGATTCTGTGCCCAGTCTGGCAATGCAGAATATAATAAGTGGTGAGGACCCGCCCAGATATAGATAAATATAAGTGACCAGAAGTGTACAATAGAAAGCCTATAAGAATACACAGGTCTGTTTGCTGCCTTAGGTACAAAGTAGTACATCAATCCTAAGAAAGGAGTGGTTAAGAAAAATGCTACTGCATTGTGTCCATACCACCATTGTACCAGTGCATCTTGCACTCCAGCATACATAGAGTAACTTTTAAAAGCACTTACCGGCAGCTCCATACTATTTACAATATGTAATACTGCAACGGTAACAAAAGTTGCTAGATAAAACCAGATAGCAACATACAAGTGACGTTGTCTTCTTTTTAGGATTGTACCTATCAAGTTGGCTCCAAAAGCTACCCATATAAGAGCAATCGCAATATCAAATGGCCATTCTAGCTCTGCATATTCTTTTGATGTTGTAAACCCTAGAGGAAGGGTAATTGCTGCTCCCACTATAATGGCTTGCCATCCCCAGAAGTTTAAATTACTAAGCCAGTCTTTCCACATACGAGCCTTAAGTAAACGCTGTGAAGAATAATATACACCTGCAAAAATAGCATTACCTACAAAGGCAAAGATGACTGCATTAGTGTGTAACGGACGTAAACGCCCAAAACTTAACCACGAGATGCCGTCTGTTACATTAGGGAATAAAAACATAAAGGCTAGAAGTAGCCCTATACTCATTCCCACAATGCCCCAAAACATCGTAGCCACTATAAATTTTCGTACGATTTTGTTATCGTAATAGAATTGTTGTACTTCCATAGTTTGATTAGTTACTCTTTTATTTGGATGGATTTTTCAATTGGCTCAGGCGTTGTAGGAGCACTTTTTTCTTTTACTAACTCGTCATCAAAAAGCATACGTACAGATGGCGTATAGGTGTCATCATATTGTCCCTTCTTTACAGACACAATAAATGCGACAAAAAAGACGAGAGCAACAACAACGCTGATTGCAAGAAGCATATAAATAATACTCATACCTACCTGAATTATGGTGTAAAATTAAGATTGAAGTTGTTTTTGAATTATGACAATTGTCAGTTTTAGATAAATAGTTTTGAATATGCTTTCGCGAAAAATGCTTTCCTTAAAGCTTATCTTTTTACACGTAAGATTATCTCTTAAAACATAGACTAATCATAATGCTAGCGGCACTTACACTTCCACATACAAAAGCGCTACTTGCGCACTTTGCGATACTTTTTTAAGACTATTGAGTATAGGTCCTGCGCCATTTGTAGCACAAGGACAACTCATCATAAACTGCTGTTCAAAACGAGTAATCGCATTTACATACATATTAAGCATTGATGCAATGCCTAGGCTCACCGTACTGCACACAGATGATCGTCCATATAAGCCACTTTGCAAGCTGTAAATTCGCTTTTCGGTGTCTCTCACCCAACCATTAAAAACCGTCTCATCTGCACCTTTATGTGCAGATTTATGAAAAAGACTTATGAGATCACGCTCCGTATAAGATGCTTTTTTAAATACTACTTGAGCAAGTTGAGGTGTACTTTGTACATTAATAATACTGTTCATATTATAGTTTTTTTGATGTGAGACTTCCACCCATAAAATGAGTAGCAATCGTTGTAAATAAGACGATACTAATAGAGCTAAGCGGCATTAAAATAGCAGCAACTACGGGAGCAAGATTGCCTGTAACGGCAAAGCCTAAGCCTATAAGATTATAGAATAATGAGAATATAAAAGCATACTTAATGATGCTCACTCCCTTGTGTGAGAGTTTTAAGAAAGTTGCAATATCTGTAAACCTTGAAGCGTCTAGAATACCGTCACAAGCTGGCGAGAAAACATTGACATTCTCAGAGATAGAAATACCTACGTGGCTCTGTGCTAGTGCACCAGCGTCATTAAGCCCATCTCCCACCATAAGTACATTCTTACCCTGCTCTTGTAAGTTTTTTATAAAGTCTAATTTATCTCCAGGTTTCTGGTTGAAAAGTAGCGTTGCATTATCTGGTAATATCTGTGATAAAAAAGTACGCTCTCCATCATTATCACCAGAAAGTATGATAATCTCGTAGTTACTTTTTAATTCACTAAAAAGCGATTGCACACCTTCTCTATATTCATTGTAAAAGATGTAGCAACCTTTATATTCATTATCTGTACTTATGTGCACAGCAGTACGTTCGGCACCGGCTGCTGGAGAAGTTGTTTGTGCAGTTGCCACAAATCCATAAGAACCTACTTTAATCGTATGATTATTATGCGTTCCTATGATTCCTTGTCCTACCTTTTCTGTAAATGAATCAAGTGTTTTTATATCATGAGATTCTAGCAAATCATAAAGAGATCTACTCAAGGGATGGTTTGAAGCTCTCAACGTGCTTGTTAATAGTGATTCTTCTTCTGGTGTGAGCGCCACTCCTTCATAAGTGATTACACTTTTTGCACTCGTAGTAAGTGTTCCTGTTTTGTCAAAGACAATGGTATCAATATGAGCAAGCTGCTCAATAACGCCGCTGTTTTTTAAATACAGTTTATGTCTCCCAAAAATGCGTAATATATTTCCTAATGTAAATGGTGCTGCTAGCGCGATAGCACAAGGGCAAGCCACAATGAGAACTGCGGTAAATACTTGAAGTGCTTTTGATGTGTCTATAAATAACCAGTAAGCCGTTGCAATCGCAGCAATAATGAGCAAACTCACCGTAAAACGTCTACTTATACTATCTGTAAGGGTTTCAAAAACGGTCTGTCTGCCTTTTGAGAATATTTCGTTAGACCATAATTGTGTGAGGTAACTTTGCGCCACTGGCTTCAACACTTCTACTTCTATGGATCCCGCTTGCTGTCTCCCTCCGGCAAATAACTGATCGCCAGATTTTTTGGCTACTGGTTCTGCTTCTCCTGTGACAAAGCTGTAATCTATAAGTGCATTTCCAGTAATTAAAACGCCATCTACAGGCAATAATTCACTGTTGCGTATTAAAATTCGGTCGCCTTTCTTAAGGTCGTATACTTGTGTTTGCTCTTCTTTTCTTGAAGGTTGCGCTTTCGCGAAAGCGTTATCATCCCTATATAATCGTGTTACAGCAATAGGAAAGTACGACTTATAGTCACGCTCAAAAGAGAGATACGCATAGGTCTTTTGCTGAAAGAATTTACCAAGCAACAAGAAGAATACAAGTCCCGCCATACTATCAAAAAATCCCGAACCCCAATCCATCAAAACCTCAACGGTAGATCTTATAAATAGTACAGAAATACCAATGGCGATAGGCACGTCTATATTGAGGATGTTAGACCGCAATCCTTTGTAGGCAGAGATAAAATAGTCACGACCTGAGTAAAAGGCTACCGGAATAGCAAACAAAAGCATTAACCCTCTAAAGACATATTTATACTTATCTAACCAAAACTCACTTACCTCAAAATACTCCGGAAATGATAGAAACATAATATTTCCAAAAGCAAACCCAGCCACACCTAGCTTATACGTCAAGCTCCTGTCTACCGTCTTTTTCTTCTTTGTGGTATCATCTAACGAAATGTATGGCTCATACCCTATTCTTGCTAGAAGCATCACTAGATCTTGTAGTGACAGCTCCTTAGATGAGTAAGTAATTCTTATGGTTTTCTTAGGGAAATCTACTTGCGCGGTTTTGACCGCAGGATTCAATTTGTTAAGATTTTCTAGCACCCAGATGCAAGAGCTACAGTGTATGGTAGGGATTAATAAGGATACAACTTGTGTTCCTTGCTCATCAAACTCTAAAAGTTTGGCAACTACCTGTTCATTTTCTAAAAAGTCAAACTTACCTTCTTGAAGTAGCGGAGACGTACCTGGTGTATTCTCAAGGTCGTAGTAATACGACATATCATTATCGCTCAATATGTCATACACCGTCTTACAACCGTGACAACAAAACGATTTTTCTTGATGGTGTATCACTGTTGTACAGGGATCACCACAATGGAAACAATTATCCATAATTCTAATTTGCTCAGACTTATAAAAAGTCCATTATACCTACGGCAAATTTGAGATTATGTTGGTTTTTAAATTATGACAAATATCATTTTTAGAAGATTTTTATAAATTAATTGGGCAATTTTCGAGCTCTTAATGAGTACTCAAGAAGTCATCCCAAAAGCTGATTTATATCATCTTTTTCAAGCAAGCCATCAGCTACTTTTGAGAAATCATTAAAACCTAAAAGATGAAAAAGAGAACGCCCGTTTCTAGCATAATGACCTCAAATATGGTCACACTACATAAAACTGACTCATTAGAGCATGCCGAGCAACTTTTTAAAAATCATAGTATAAGACATATTCCTGTAGTAGATGGCAAGAATATTATAGGCATCTTGAGCTATACTGACTTATTGAGAATAAGCTTTGCAGATGCTATAGATGAAGATGAGCAAGACGTAGATACCATCGTCTATAATATGTTTACCATCGAGCAAGTAATGGCAAAAAAACTTGTGACCGTAACCACAGATACAACCGTAAAAGAAGTGGCAGAAATTCTGGCTAATAAAGAATTTCACGCGCTGCCTGTTCTTCAAGAAGGTTCGCTAGTAGGTATCGTAACTACCACAGATTTAATTCAATTTTTACTCGAGCAATTTTAGAACATAGCTCTATAAAATTATAAAGAGGATATTGCTGTGTGCGATTATCCTCTTTTGCTATGCTCATTTTTAAATGGTTACAATAATTATTATCTTTAGTAGAAAAGATAACTATGAAAATTACAGCAATGCACTGGGTAGCGATCACTACCTTACTTTTGATTACAGTCACCATTTTTGCAACAATGAATCTAGCTTTTAACTGGGTATTTTATATCACCATGCTAGGTCAAGCATCTGTGGTTGTAATGGTTTACAAAGTTCTTAAGGACAACTATGTTACTGATAAAACTTTTGAGGATAGGTATGAGGACTTCCCACAACGAGGACGTTCTTAAAGTTTAAAAGTTTTATAAAAATTACGCTAGCAACTCGTGGTACTAAAATCGCAGGTTGCTAGCGTTATAAATTATACGCTTAATAATCGACAGGTCCTATTATTAATAATTCTTGTTCTTCAAGCGCCCATACTAACATGCTTATATAGTCTTTAATCGCCTTACGGTCGTTATCTGGCTCTGTAACATCTATAGATCCTTTCCAGATAATCTCACGTTCCTTGGTCGGGCAGACGCAGTACAGTGCACTCTCTGCATGATAGACTGTATACTTTTGCATCTCTTCATCCTCCGCATAAATTCCTTGATGTGCATAATAATCATCTTCAAAACCATTTACACTTTTATCCCAGTTACGATAAGACTGTACTAGCGTCACCTTATCCTCTGCCCCTAGTACTTTTGAAACTAAAATGGCGTCAAATCCTTCTGAGAGCATAGCTCTCTCAAGATCTCCTAACTCTTCTTCTGTGCGCGGTCTAGAGGTGAATTCTGGATTAAAAAAAGCATCACTTCCTACCGCGTTAACTCCTTTATCTTTAAGAAGATCTACTAATCGTTTTTCAAACAGTTTTCGGTTTTTTACATCGCTGGTCATTGCAAGTACAAGAACTTTCTCTGCTTGAAAAACATCGATATCTGGATTTTTCCAATTTTCAATAAGCTCTGAGCTGTTACAACTTTGCAACAGACTTATTATACATATACTCACACACACTAATAATATTCTCATCTTAATACGTTTTAAGCTATTAATTTGCTTTTGCTTTTTGCAAAGACAGATTTCATCGTTTTAAATATCTCCTCTTTTAAGAGTTTGTACTTATCTTGATAGTCACCCATTTTAAGTTCTAGCAAGATATGGGCATCTTGAAAAGTGCGCTCCTTCTGGAACTCATCTTTACCATCCATAAGAACTTTTACCTCGTTTAAATGCTCTGTAATACGTTTAAGTAATTTTGGAACTTCTTTTTCAAAAGCATCAAGCTCTACGGCGAGATGTCTTGCATATTCAAAGCTTGTTTCAGAAAGTAGTTGCAGGGTATGCTCAGTTAAAAGCTCTCCTAAGAAAGCTTGCTCAACAGCTATAAATTCCACTTGTGATTTCCAGAGTAGTGTGACATCGTGTATGGCTTGAGCATCATTCCACTCAAGATATTTAAACTTATACTGATTAAAAAATGGATGTTTCATAATAACTATGAGGTTTTGATATTGTTGAGAATACGCTTTCGCGAAAGCAAAAAAAAACCACTCCTGATTCCCCTCTAATCAGGAGGTGGCTCTTCATGTAATCTCCAATTAATATGAAGATTTAGATGTTTATACTTTATTTCTTTTTTGTCTTAAGAATATTACCACAGTAGTTAAAAATCTCACTTTTGGTTTTATTATAAGAATCAATAAATTGTCTGTATTGCTCTTTAATTGTCAAGTGTTTTTCTTGAAAAAACACATCACAAGAAACGGTGTCGCACTCTAGCATCCCGCTTAGTTCTGCATCATGTTTTACAAGTAAAACCTCAATACTCTTGAGTAATACTTTGATTTTAGAAACTTCTATTTTGTAATGCTCTAAACGCTCAAAAAGATTAGGTGAACTAGGTTCAAAAATGTAAGAATGTGTCAGATTTTCTATAAACTGAATTTCGTCGCTTGCGAGTGCAACATTAGATTTCCAGACCTTGACATCTTGATGAAACTGGTCTATTGTGAGTGGGAGTGTTGTTTCCATACTAAAAGAGTTTTACGTGTTAACTAGTTTAAAAGTAGCGCAGTAGAGCTACTTAAACTATGACAATTATCAGCTATCGAGCAGTATTAATTACCCACTTACATTGCACAGAAATTGAATATCCTTTAAAATTTTTGACTTCCTAGTCTCAGAAATTCCTAGATGATCGAGGTAAAAACTATCACCTAGTAATTGCTTACACAGCACAACATCTCTACCAAGTAAAAAGTTTTTTTCTCGTTTTGTAAGAAGTGTAGAAACGGTAATGGGATATAATCCTAAGCTGTCTATGCGATCTTTAAGCCCGTTATTTTTAGGATAATCCCAACTTAATAAAGTAAGACCTGCGCAGGTTCCATATTCTATAGCATCTTTTGTAAAACGAGTATTAGTAACTACCCATCCTTCAGTACTTAAAGCTCCTTTAATTTTGGTCTCAGCAATAATATCTCTGTATCTCGCATGAATATAAAGCGGCACTTTTACATTACAGTTACGCCCTTCTTCACCGTGAAATTTACACTCTACATAAAGCGTTCGGTTTTCTTTACTTGCAACAACATCCACTTCGTGCTGTACACATTTTCCATCCACAAGAACTCCTACTTCTGTGTCATAGCCGCTATGCTTTAACACCTGCCCTATAAATTTTTCAAAGGGAAATCCTGTAGGTCCAAATTCATAAATGGCTTTCTTTAATTTATATTTTGACGCAAAAACAGATTTCTTTTTTTTGAGCAATGCAAAGGCTCTATTGTAAATTTCATTGGTAGATATGCCTTGATAAAGCTCATCGCGAACTATATTAAGAATGTGACTTACATCATTTTCTCCAGCGCCGCTGCGATGTAAAGAGGCTTTCAGTTTATCAAGTGAAAAATCTACTTTTTCACCAGAGGACTTTTTGACTTGGATAGACTTTTTAATCACGAGTAAAGCTGGGTTTATGTTATCAATTTATTTTGCAACTACGTAGTTTTCTAAATAGTGCAATTACGCTTTCGCGAAAGCGTACTAATCACACCATTAATTGCGTAAATCATGCATCACTAATAATGGCACTTTGCTGAACATACCGAGCTCCTTGATCATAGGTGTGGTAAAAACACTCCCAAAAAAGGCATGCTTTCTATTAATGATAGCAACCATATCGCTATCACGACTCTCTACAAAATTTCTCACACCAATAGTAGCATCTACTCCACTCAGATGGTGGAAACTAAAGGATGCATCTTCTAGACACTCTGCCAGCAACTCTTTATTTGCTTCTTGTTGTTTACTCAGTTCTTCATCTGGATTTACATAAAGCACACAGACATTTGCGTCTTGAAGGTTTGCAATTGTTGTGAGATTGCTGAGCTCCTTGCGTTTATAATGAGTTTTATATCCTGTAGGCATTACAATCTCTTTGAGACTGGCTACTCTTACGTCTAGAGGCACTCCCATCACAGGGCAATTGCGTAGTTTTTCCATCGCGAGAATGGTACTTGTACCAAAAAGAGCTCCCCTACTATTACTTGCTCCTTTAGTACCCATCACCACTAACTCTATGTCTCGTTGCTCAATTATAGCTTCCATCACCTCCATAAGACCACCAAACTTTGTGATGATTTCATACTCATGCTTAGGGTTAGTATCCCTGAATTCTATCATACTCACCAGTTTGTCCATGTGCTTCTCTGATGACGTTTTTGCACTTTCATACGATGGTGTTCCAGGTTCTGGAACCATCAAATCGCCTAAGTTGTAACCTTTAGTTCTATAGGTGTTGAGAACAATGAAAGAACATTCTTCATGCTTAAAAAGATCGGCTGCATAGGTGAGCGCGTTCCAAGCATTTTTTGAGAAATCTGTAGGTATTAGAATCTTCTTTTTCATCGTGTAAGTATTTGATTATTAATTAAAAATACGGGAGTACTATTGTATAAACTATGATATATATCAGAATGATTCTGGTAATATGAGTAGAGGTATTTCTGAGTGAAAGCTTAATTTATCTACAAACGATTTATTAAAGAGTTTCTTTAAAAAGCCGTTTTTGTGGTACATCAACACTAGTAAATTGATATCATGTTCATTAATAAAAACGCCTAGTGCATCTTCCATCTTAGTGATACTAGACAGCCAGTGCGTAGTATAAGAGACGTCTTCCAGTTTGTGCTTAAGTTTTCTATAATTAGTCTCCACAGTTTGACCTGGGCTCATTTGATTATAAATATGTGTGATGTACAACTTAGATTTATGAGTTCTAATGATTTCCTTTATAATCTCTAGTGGATACTGAGCATAGTCAATTTTAAGATCTGTAGCATAAGCAACCTTTGTAGGCGCTTGAAAAGTGGCGCTTTGAGGCACTACAAACACTGGCACAGGCTTTATTTTCTTAATTAGCTTTACCGTTTGGCTTCCTAGAAATATTTCTCGCATTCCTGAAGAGCCTTTAGTTCCCATCACCACTACATCTATGTTTGTATTTATGATAAGCTTATTTACTATTTTGTATAAAGGCTGTGCGCTCGTTACCATATCAATAACAAGAGAAATGCCCTCACTATCAAGAGTTATTTCATGCTTCAACGTATCAAGCTTATCAAAAGCTGCACGTTCTAACTCATCATATAATTGCTCATTTCTACCTATATCTATACGACTTGTATTGGTGGAAAATAAACTTTCAAAAGAGTGTACTAGCGTTATTATGCATTCCTCATTAGGATACAATCTAGTTGCATAAAATAATGCGTTGTAAGCGTTCTCAGAAAAATCTGTGGGTACTAGTATGTGTGCCATTTTCATAAGTTTTATACCTCTAAACTAGTGAGAGATACACTCTTATTCTATGACAATAATCAGTTATGGCTCGGAAGTATAAGAAATGGTAGTGTAGTATGGAATGTCATCTTCTTAACAACAGGCTCGCGCATGAGACTTTCAAAAAATGTTTTAGGATAATCAATCATCACAAGTAAATCTATGTTGAGTTCATCATCAAACACGTTTATACAATTTTCTAATGATGAAAACTCAGGGACTGTATGAAATCGATAATCTACCCCTGAAAGTAAGTCTTCTAATTGTTGTAAATGATCTTTTTTTACTTGAGTAATCTCTGGTTTTTCATATACCTCTACCATGCGCACCGTTGCTTTCCATAACTTAGTAAGCACGATAAGTGGTTGTAAATCCTCATGGCTATACGCTCTTGCAAAATCTGTTGCAAAGCCTATGCTGTCTGGATCATTAAATACAGCATTTTCTGGAATAACAAGTAGCGGTATTTTTTTGTGAAGTGCTACTATGCTATGGGTCGTACTACCCATAAAAACTTCTTTAAGTCCCGTTGCTCCTTTTGTTCCCATCACTATATAATCATACGCGTTTTCCTCTAGCGCTGCAATGCCATCCTTAAGGTGGCCAGAATAGCTTGCCGTTTTGTAAATGAACGTCGTACTCTTATCTTTACTTAGAATTTCTGATAGAAATACAGATAAGCGCACTTCTGACTCGTCTTTTAAATCTCTATAGATCTTAGAAAGTGCGAGCGGACTTTTATTTCCTAATAATTGTAATGCAGATGGTTCATAAGCATTAAAAAGCGTGAACGTTGTATCTTCTCCCTTAAGTAAATACTGTGCGTATTTAAGAGCATTAAGCGCATTAGTTGAAAAATCTGTAGGTATTAAGATGTGTAGCATTATAGTGTAGTTTTAACAGGAGGTAAAATCATAAAGGGTACAGATGCATGATGCACGATATTACGCACTACTGGTGTAAACAATAAATTTTCAAAAAAGCTATGCTTATTGTGCACGAGTACTAGTAAATCTATCGAATGCTTAGACTGAAAATCTTCAACCGCTTCTAGCACAGTCATGCCATCTGCTATTTCATTTATATGCGCATCACGCTCAAAATATGTATCAAGGCTCTCTTTATTTTCAAGCTGTTCTTCATCTAGTGAAAGACCAAAGTAAGCGTTTAAAAAAATGAGCCTAGATATATGCTTTCTACAAAGCTCCTCTAGAAGTGAAAGTCCCTTTTGATGGGTTCCAGTGCGATAATCTGTAGCAAACAGAATATCCTTGAGCGCTTTATAAGTATAGCCCTCTGGTACGCCTATCACAGGCACTTTTGCATCTTTTACAACATGCATTGTTTGAGAACCTATAAAAACTTCTTTAAGTCCAGATGCTCCACTGGTTCCCATAACGATGGCGTCAATGTTTGAAGTTGTAACAATCTCATCTATTTCCAGTGTTAATACATTATAGCTTGCTATTGGAGTAAATATATGTTTACTGTTTGGGTAGGCATATTTTACTTTAGCTATAATAGTCTCGAGTCGCTCTAAAGAGTTGTTTTTATAAATCTCACCTAAGTCTATATTAAGCGCTGTATGATTATCGTAAATAGTGCTTGTGTATAAAGCAACAGGTGTGTACGTATTCAACACATAAAAAGTACATGCATCGTTTATAAATAACTGCACTGCATACTCAAGTGCGTTATATGAAGCATTAGAAAAGTCTATAGGTATTAATATATGTTTCATAAAGTGATGGTTTAGCGTGAGAGATTCTGTAAAATTAAAAATGGGATTTTGGTATTAAGACCTACTGTATCAATGGTGGATGTATGTAACAATGTTTCCATATAGGTATGCTTTGAGTTTACTAGCACCACCATGTCAATCTTGTTGCTACTTATGTGCTCATTTATAATTTGAGCTATATCTCCTTCGTCATGACGTGTGTAGGTTTGTTCGCTTTCGCGAAAGCGGTATTCCCAACCACTCTTGACATCTTCTTGTCTAAGGGATAATCTATCAAAGTTTGAGATATATAGTAAGTGCAACTCAGAACGGAAGCTATTTGCCATACAGTTTATGAGCTTTAACTCTCTATTTTTATAAGGAATCAACAATTCTGATGGGAATAAAATACGCTCTGGTCGCTCATAATTGTACCCTAAAGGAATTCCCAATACTGGGCATTTCACATATTTTACAACTTGTAATGTGTTGCTACCATAAGTGATATTACGATTTGCAGTCTTACCCTGAGAACCCATTATTACCAGATCTGCATTCTCACTATTTACGAGACTATTAACCTCATCTACCAAGGTTCCAAATATCGCAAGAGATTCCACCTCATGTCTCGGATTAGGCTCTAGACCCATAGCTCGCTCTAAGACTAAGGCAAGAGATGCTTCTGTTTCTTTATGTTTAACTGCTTTATATTCTTCTAGAATATCTCTTGAGAGAACCTCTTTATTCTCATAAACTTCATCTGCATAAGTATGAACTAATATGAATTTACTTTTTTCATATTTAAAATACTGTTGCGCACAACGAAGTGCGTTAAAAGCATTTTCTGAAAAATCTGTGGGTATGATGATAACTCTCATAGTAGCAAGTGTTTATTGATACTCAAAGCTAGAAACTTAACACTCTGTAAACTATGACTTTTATCAGCTATAGGTTTATTCGTGAACTATTAGAAATGGAATGTTTTTATGATAATCCTTCTCTTCTGAAAGGGCTGGAGAAAAAAGTACATTCTCAGACAGATTTATATTTTTTGCAAATAAAACCACCAGGTCTACCTGCTGCACATCTACAAAAAATTGCAAAGCCTCATCCATTGTTCTTTCCATTACAAAATGAAAACTGTGTGGTATGTCATGAAAAGAAGTCTGCAGGAACGTTTTATTGGTTTGCTGTGTTTCACTAAGCGCATTACCTGTTTTTGATAATTGTAGAATATTGAGGTGTGCACTTGTGCGCTTTATAAAATTATTAATCACAGAAGTGGGCTCTGCCCTATGGTTAAAATTATAATCTGTTATTAAAACTACCTGCTCTGGACTTTTACAGTGAAACTCTCTAGGCACGATAAGTACAGGGCATTTTAAGCGCGTGATTACTTCTCGCACATGACTTCCTTTGAGTACATCGCAAAATATATTTGGGTAGCTAGTACTCATCACAATGAGATCTATGTGATTATCTGCAACTGCTTTACGCATACCACCTATAAAATCACTTTTCCATCTGAGGGGTTCAATAGTTTGTCCTCCAGCTATTACTTTATCTAATTTCTTTATCCAAGAAGTAAGTTGCTGTGTGGGAGGTTCGCAAATAGTTGCCTCTCTATCTGTGCTGTAATCAAGCTCTTCAGAAAAGAAAAGATAAAAGCGAACTCTCGGACTTTTATATAAGTTTATTGCACATAAGGCTGTGTTCCATGACTGGCTTGAAAAATCTACAGGTATAAGAATATGCTTCATGAGTACTATATATAATAGCACAAATGTATTTTACTGTTGAGCCATAAAATATGACAAAAGTCAGTTTACACGATTTAGTCTATCATCTCAAGTCCTTCCACATCAATCAACCTGATGTTGCGTCCTTCTATTTCAATAAGACCTTCTTTTTTAAAACCAGATAGTGTTCTTATTAAACTTTCTGTAGCGATACCTGCCACACTTGCTAGATCATTACGTGCAATTTTAATTCCTTCTTCTGGCTTTTTATTAAGAATTACAGCAAACTGTAAAATAGTTTGCGCTGTCTTTTTGCGCACAGAGCTGTATGCCATTTGTAATAATTGTCCTTTAATCTCTGCAAGGTTATCTGTGAGAAGTTCCATTAACTCTAAGGATACATTCTTACTTTTCTCAAGCACTTCTTTTAGTTCGTTTTTACTCACTCCTACAACAACGGTATCTTCTATAGCCGTAGCAGACTCGAGGTAAGCTATATTTTCAATAAATGAGGTAAAACCAAGAAAATCATCTGCTTTTAAAAGTCCGGTGATAAGTTCCTTTCCACTTTCATCCATCTTATGTGTTTTTACCACACCTTTGAGGATGAGGTAAATCATGTTAGAATGTTCTCCTTCCTTATAGATTAATGCGCCTTTATTAAAGCTTAACTCTCCACCCTCGTCATCAAAAAAGTTTTTAAGCTCATTGAGACTACGCAGTGAGTCCTCCTCCTTTGCTACTGGTTCTTCTTTTAATATGTTATTAAGTATCGTTGCCTTTGCAATTCTACTTTCTATGGCACTTATAAGTTCTTCTTCTTCAAAAGGTTTTGTAAGATAATCATCTGCTCCCATATCCATTCCTTTTCTAATTTCCTTGTGCTCTGTCTTAGCCGAAAGAAAAATAAATGGAATATGACTTGTGCTAGGGTTACTAGATAGTGCTTCTAGTACTCCATAACCGTCTACCTCAGGCATCATGATATCGCAAACTACTATTTGTGGTGGGTTTGCTATAGCTAGGTCAATACCTATGCGACCATTAGGAGCCGTCGTAACCTCATAATTAGAAAGCTCTAGAAGTTCTGCTGTATTCTCACGCAGCGCCATATCATCCTCTATTAAAAGTACTTTTTTCATAATCTATGTGATTGGTATTGTAACTGTAAATGTAGAACCTTCATTATGTTTACTTTCAAAAGTAATAGAAGCTCCAAGGTTTTCTAAGTGCGTCTTGACAATGTTAAGCCCTATCCCTGTTCCTGCATTTAACAATGCATTTTCTGCTCTAAAATATCGATTAAAAATAAATTTTTGCTCGTGTTCTGGTATCCCTATTCCTTGATCAATGATCTTAATCTCGAGTCCTTGCTCATTCTTTTTGAGTTGGATATCTACTATCGTGCCTTCAGATGAATATTTGA
The DNA here is from genome assembly GCF_042466145.1 of Dokdonia sp. R78006. Taxonomy (NCBI): domain Bacteria; kingdom Pseudomonadati; phylum Bacteroidota; class Flavobacteriia; order Flavobacteriales; family Flavobacteriaceae; genus Dokdonia; species Dokdonia sp. R78006. Next base: position 3,225,610 of record NZ_JAXHBU010000001.1, read on the forward strand.
TGGCGTTATAAATTAAATTGCTCAACACGAGCTCCATAATTTTCTCATCAAAATTAATAATAAACTCATCTGCATCTGTAGGATACTTAATATGCTGACCATCTTTAAGGTGCATGTTTGCATCATAAATTACCTCGTTAAGCACTTTGCTAAGTGGGAACGTCGTGTATGCATAATTAGTTTTTCCAGTTTCTAACCTCTCGATAGATAAAAAATCATCTATAATAGTATTGAGATACTTAACCTTGTTCTGTATCGTGGTAAGGTGCTTTACTCTTTTATCTTGTTGCTCTTCTGTTGTATACTTCCCTGCGAGTGTCGCCGAAGTTAAAATACCACTCAATGGTGTTTTAAACTCATGAGAAACAAGAGACAAAAACTTTGTTTTTAGTTCGTTGAGTTCTATTTCTGTTTGCAAGGCTTCTTCTAGCTGATGTGTGCGTTCCTCTACAGTCTTCTCAAGTCTATCTGTATAATTTACACGCTCTGTAATATCAAGAATAATGGCAACAAGCGTATTAGTATCGTCAGCATTTGAAGGTTGTAAGTGTATCTCTACTGGGTAATGACTACCGTCCTTGCGCTCGTGCGTGGTTTTAAAAATTAACTTCTTCTCTACTCCATTGAGTAATGGAGCGATATAATCACGAAACTGAGTTTGTGTAAACTCTGGCTTTATATCAACAGGAGTCATTGAGATGAGCTCATCAAGTGTGTATCCTATATTTTCTTGCGCTCCTAGATTTGCATTGATAAACTTTAGACTTGTTGCATCAAAAATAAAAATCTCATTGAGCGACTCATTAAAAATGTTTGCCCATTGTCTAAGTTCCTTTTCTGCGTTTTTACGCACGGTAATATCTGTTACCAGTGCCATTACATACTTCTTTTTGTGAAGAACAAAAGGATTAAGTCCGGCTTCTACAGGTACTTGACTTCCATCTTTGCATAACCCATAAAGATCACGCCCCTTGCCCATCTCACGTTTATCACTATGATGCATAAACTTATCAAAGTGCCCCACGTGCTTCTTATGAAAACGCATAGGGATTAAGGTTTCTAGCGACCTGCCTTCTAGCTCCTTCTTTTCATAGCCGAAAATGTCGCGAGCAGATTGATTTGTTGCTACAATCATCTGGTCTGCATTTACAACTACAATCCCTTCTGACGCTCCTTCAAAGAGAATCATAAAAGCTTCTTCAATACTTTCTTCAAAAAATTCCATACCCCTAAAAGTACAAGAATAATAGAGTATGAAGTAATGAAACTAGAAATTAATACACACCAAAAACAAAATCTGATTTGCGACTTATTAAGAAACTTGCACACCTCATTTTAAAGGCAAATTACTATAACTATTTACAGAGCATAATTATAATTTTTTACGCTTTCGCGAAAGCGTACTTATACTATTACATAAAGAGAGTAATTTCTTGTCTTGGTGATGTGCTGTCTAGTGCTCGTGGGTATAACTTTTAATACCCTATAAACTTGAGAATAAAAGCAAGATATGCCTATGATAAATATCATAGACTACACCGTTTCAAGGACTTAATTTGCAGGTGTAAATACTATCCTTATGGCTCTTACTAACAAAAAAGACAACACATTTTATCACCAGCTAGGAAAACTCTTTTATGCTGTTGCCGCAGCAGATAATGTTGTAAAAGATGAGGAGTTTTCTAGGCTCCAATCGTGTATTCATGATTACTGGCTAGATCTTGATGATCTGGAGGATGCCTTTGGCTCTGATGCTGCCTATCTCATAGAGATTGTTTTTGAAGGTGTAGAAGCTTTTAATGAAGATCCTCAAGATATGTATGATGCATTTATTACCTATAGAAATAAACAGCCACAGTTTTTTACACTAGAAGTTAAGAACATCATTCTACAAACAGCATGGACAATTGCGCGAGCATTTTCCGGCGTTAATAAATCTGAACTTGTCATGCTAGGCAAATTAGAAATAGCGCTCTCACATTAATATATTTTCTTAAAGATGCAATTTATAGATTACTATAAGATACTGGGTATTACCAAAAGTGCAAGCGAAGCAGATATCAAAAAAGCATATCGTAAACTCGCACGCAAGTACCATCCTGACCTCAATCCTAATGATAAAGAGGCAGAACATAAGTTTAAGGAAATAAACGAGGCAAATGAAGTCTTAAGCCATCCTGAAAATCGTAAAAAATACGATCAATACGGTGAAAACTGGAAAGATGCAGAGGCTTATGAAAAAGCTAGTAAGCAACGTAATAGCCAGCAATCACGACAGCAATATCAAAGATATTCTGGAGGTGGTGAAGAGGACTTTTCAGACTTTTTTGAAAATATGTTTGGAGGTGCTGGAAGACAGCAACAGCGAGCCACTTATCGTGGGCAAGATGTGCAAGCAGAGTTGCATCTCAACTTAATGGATGTGTTTAAAACCACAAAGCGTACCCTCACTGTAAATGGCAAAAACATAAGAATTACCATACCTGCCGGTGTAGAACATGGTCAAACCATTAAGATCAAGAATCATGGTGGTAAAAGTCCTAATAACGGTCCTAAAGGGGATTTGTATATCACTTTTGCAATTACAAATAACACTTCTTTTCATCGCGAAAAAGCAGATTTATTTATTACACATAACATCCCGCTCACTACTGCTGTACTAGGTGGAGATATTCAGATAAAAACTTTAGACAGTACCGTAAAGCTCAAGGTAAAACCTGGTACTCAAAATGGCACCAAAATAAAACTTAGCGGAAAAGGATTTCCCGCTTATAAAAAGGATGACACCTTCGGAAACTTGTTTGTGACTTATCAAATCACCATACCTACTACTCTTACTCCAGCACAAAAAGAGCTTTATGAACAACTTGCAGCACTTGATTAATTATGGAAAAACACATCTTAATACCCGCCGAAAACTTCTGTACAAGTCATGAGATTGCACTAACATTTATAGAAGATTTAAACAACTTTGGACTTGTTACTGTAGTGACTAAAGAGAATACGCTCTTTATACCAGAAACAGAAGTTCAAAAACTTGAACGCATTCTTGTTTTTAATCAAGAGCTCGACATTAACCTACCCGGTATTGAAACTATTTTTCATCTATTAGAACGTCTTGAAAAAATGCAACACCATCTGAGCGAGCTAGAAAACCAACTTAAAAGATTTCAATAATGGCTACACAAACTTCATCATTACTAGCATTATGGGAAGAAGCTCATACACGACTAGAGGATAAACTCCATTTAATTACAGAAGAAGATTTACAAAAAAAACTATCTCCATCTCCTAATAGTTTAGGTTTCTTACTAAGACATATTGCAGAGGTGGAATTATTATTTGCCAAAAATGTTTTTGGAGCAAAAGACACAAAAATCATTGCAAAAACGGTTATCGCAAAGCATGATACTGGTGAGTGGGTAAATCTCAACGCGCTTAAAGACATCTTAAACAGATCAAAATCTGTTTTAAAGGCAATTATAGAAAAGCAAGTAGATGCAGACTGGGAGACAGTTATTGAGACTACAGAATTTGGCGCAAAAACAAAAGCACAAGCCCTAGGTCGTATCACATCACATACTGCATATCACGCAGGACAAATCGGGATTATTCTCAAATATGGGGAGGCAAAAAATTAATTATCTTGGATCAACTAGAATACATAAGAAACTGGATTACGGAGCATCCCGCAGGTATTGATGTAATACGCTATGTTTTATGGGTGCTTTTTATTGTTATAATCGTACAACTAGTACGTAAGTTTCTTAAGAAAAGATTACCCAATACAAACACTCGTTACAAATCTCAAAAAGCGATTGAGATTGTGGGTTACGTCTTTATCGCCTTATTATCAGTTTCCTATTTTACTGGAAATATAGAAGACTTTACGCTCGCCATTGGGTTATTTTCTGCGGGAATAGCATTTACTTTACAAGAACTTATCCTCAGTATTGCTGGCTCCTTGTACATTTTTCTAGTAAAAGTGTATGCGCCTGGAGACCGCATAGAAATTAATGGTATTAAAGGAGATGTGATCGATATAGATAGTATTTACACCACCATGATGGAAATAGGAGAATGGGTAAGCTCAGATAATTATAGCGGCCGAATTGTAAAACTGAGTAATGCCTTTGTTTTTAAAGGACCTATTTATAATTACTCCCAAGATTTTCCTTTTATCTGGGATGAATTTAATCTCCCCATTCATCATAGTTCAGATATGGGACTCACAAAAGAGATTATTACAAAGGTTGCACAAGAGGTACTTACAGACTATGTAAATTTTGCGCGCGATCACTGGCAGCAAGTTGTTGCAAAGTACTACATAGAAGATGCCCTTGTTGCTCCTACCCTTGCCATCACGCTCACAGATAATTGGGTGCAATTTAATTTGAGATATATAGTAGACTACAAAAAGCGTAGGATCACAAAAGATCTTCTCCAGTCTCGCATTCAAGAAGCGATTCTTAAAACCAATGACCAAGTGGTTATCGCCTCTACCACTCTTGAGGTTATTAAAATGCCTCCTACCACCATTAACATGACTACAACTACCACAAAGTAGGTGGATTTTTAAGGTACGCTTTCGCGAAAGCGAATTAAAAAAATATTTACTTCTTCTTGTTGTAACACATCTAAGCTGACGGATATCATAGTAATCCATCAATCTCAAAATTACATTTACGACACTTAAAAACATTATTATGAAAACCTATCTAACTCTAATCACAATATTATTACTAGCTAGCTGCAAAGAACCTACAGATAAACTGCAGAAAACACCATTAAATACCGAACCTCAGAAGGAAGCTGGTTTACTCGATCCAGACTCTGCAGATTCTCTGTACCTCACAGATAAGGACATCATGGAAATTCAAGCAAAAAGTCAGCTTTCAAAAAAAGAAGCGTTGATCAAAATACCAGATGATCGCACAATTTTAAAAGCCGTTGTAGAGTCAAAAAATCTATATAAAGAGGCAGACGATTATCTTCTAGATTACACCTATCCTTATCTTAACGAGACTGTAAATCCTAAATACAAGGCGTTTAATGAATATATGGCAGAGAGCTACTTAAATGTAGAGCGCACTGTAAATGAGATTCTTGAGGATAAAGAACTACTATGCGACACTTTGAGTATTAAGCGTTTTAGAGATAAACGTATTATAGATTTTAAACTTCACGCAAATGAGAAAAATCTTGTAAGTATACTGCTCTATAAAGAAAATTATTACTCAGGAATGTTGCACTCTACTTACATGTTTGACTGTCTTAATTACAATGTAGATAAGGAGGAGTTTATCTATTTTGACGACTTTTTTATCGCTGGAGCAGAGAAGAAAGTATTTGATTTAATTAATCAAACCATTTACGAGCAAATTCACTCTGGCGAAATGTTTTATGACTGCTGGGAAATATCTGATACCGACTTTAAAGCCTTTAAAAATAACTTTGTAATTAACGATAACGCTATTGAGTTTTACTTTGATGACTGTATCATTTGCCCTTCATACACCGGCCAGTATAGCGTTGTTATACCGCTCATAGAAATTATGCATCTTATAGAGCGCTATCAACAACCTTTGTTGCTAGCTTCAAGATAATTCATCTAAAAGTCAAGCATAAAAAAGGGGTGAGTTTCTTGAGAAACTCACCCCTTTTTTATTGGAAGTTGTGTATTACATTTTAAAAGTAAACACAGGTAGTGTTGAGTGATTTGCTATATTCTCTGCCACGCTACCTGCAAAGAAATGTGCTAGCCCTTTACGACCATGAGTAGGCATTGCAAGTGCATCTGCACCTACCTTTTCTGCATATTCATAAAGTCCGCTTTCTATGGTGTAACCGTTTACAATCACAAGATCTTCTTGATGTAATTCTGTCCCAAACTCTGCAGCACGCATAAAGGCTGCCATGGTTTCTTCTATCTCCTTTGAGCTTTTAAAGCGATCTGTAGGGAGATTCACATATACAAGATGGATACGAGCCTCCATTTCTTCAAATAGTGGAATTGCGTCTCTATATGCTTTGATATTTTCTAATTTAAAGTCACAAGCAAAAACAACATTCTTAGGTATAAAAGAGCTCATTTTTTCTTTAACTACTAGCACGGGAATTGTGGAGCTACGCACCACTTTCTCAGTATTTGACCCTACAAACTCTTCTCTGAGTCCTTTAACCCCATGCGACCCCATGACTATTAAATCTACTTCCTGCTGAGATGCCAGCTCGTTGATTTCTTGAAAAACTGTATGATTTTGAACTTCTTCGGTCACTGTGATACCTTTCATATAAGGTTTGTCTCTAAACTCTTTAAATTGCTTTTCGGCAAGTTTCATATGGAAGACAGCTTGGTTTACTCCTTCGCTTTCATCCTTAGGAAGAAGACTATCTGATAAGCCTAACATGTGGAGCAATATAATCTCTGCATTGTGCGCTTTCGCGAAAGCGGAAGCAGTCTCAAGTGCATATTCTGAATGTGTCGAAAAGTCTACAGGTACTAATATCTTTTTCATAACAATTGGTTTAGTGTGTATTTAATATTCCTTTGCGTTTACTCAGTTGTTTATCGAGGTCTGAGATGGTTTCCTTCATTGCTGTTTCAAAGTGTACAGCAGTTGTAGTGGCAAATAGTCTAGGCCCAGGAGCACTTATTTCTATCTCACATATTTGATGGGCAGCTGCAGAAGTATTCTCCACCTTAAAGTAAACCTGAGCTCTTATAAGTTCTGGATACTTTTTATTGAGTTTATTGAGATGCTCTATCGTAGCAGCACTTAATGTATCACTCTCTTGAATTTTTACGTATTGAAATGTAATTATCATAATATGTAGTGTTTACAGTAAATCTAGAAAGAAAGAGCAGTGTATACTATGATAATTATCAGCTGCTGTATACTTACTTTTTATCATCATTAATCCTATTAAAAGCTCCTTCTCAATGCTGCGGTAATTGAAATATTACCAAAGGAGATATGGCGATATTCACCTGCTTCATGATATCTGTGTGAAGAGTTTTCGTAGCGTACCTCTGGAAGCATATGCCAGTTCCCTAAGCTTATAATTTTCATCCCTAGCCCTAGATGAGTACCAATTGCGGGATCTGTTTTAATAATAAAATTTCCTTCTGTACGCTCTGTGTCTACGGTCATTAGGGTTAAGCCAGCTCGTACATAAAAAGGATTTTTCTGGGATTCAAGTATAGAGAATGACACCATCCCTCCAAAGAGAAAACCTTTTTGTATAAATTCTATATCAGACTCTTCAAAACCTTCATCCGTGTCAAAGCGATTCCAGATAAGACCTCCGTATACATCTGTGTGCTTACCTATAGATAAAACTCCTGTCAACTCTAGTCCATTACCTATGCGCAACTTTTGATTTGCTACTTCCCGAGTAGGAATATGTAAAGTAGGTCGTAACTCTACACTCCATACTTGAGCGTAACTGGACATGGTAAGACCTAATAAAAGAAGTTGGAAAAGATGTTTCATATGTCGTAATTATTAAGAGGTATAACTACTCAAAGCTATTGGCTACGTATAGGGAATACTATGACAATAGTCATATTACATACCATAGAACAGAACTATATTTATAATATACATCGCCCTACTAGTATGATATTAATTACTAGAAACATCTAACCTATGGAACTTCCGAATGATATTGTATTAAGACCGCGTTTTACGCTTGAGTATACTGTGCTTCCAGAAACGATTCTACGAGCTTATGAAGATGTAGGGGCAGTCTCAAAAGACTTTATAGTACATCGAGCAGATGATCATATATTTATAAGCATACCTAAGAATGAGCAGCATTTCTGGTCTCCTCAACTACATCTTGAAATCTATAAAATTGATTCACAACCTACAGTAATAAAGGGACTTTATGGACCTAGCCCAACGGTATGGACACTATTTATGTTTTTTCATTTTGTAGTTTTTATTCTATTTATGGCAAGTGCAGTATGGTTATACACTAACATTACTTTGACACTATCTTACATATTTCCATTATTAGGGATGATACTGCTTTTTCTTATTTGGATTGGTCTTTATATTGCGGGTAGAATAGGAAAAAAAACAGGTAGAACAGAAATGTACCGACTACAATCCTTTATGTACTCCGTGTTAAAAAAGGTCTTATAAGTCTGCCTTTCTATATATTTATATCTCATTAAAAATTCTTGATATGCACATACACGATTACTCTAAAGATCATTCTATCCTTAACCAGTTTATTTATGAGTTGAGAGACCATGATATTCAGAAAGATGCAATGCGTTTTAGAAAAAATATTGAACGTGTAGGAGAAATTCTAGCTTATGAAATGAGTAAATCATTAGAGTTTGATACTAAAAAGGTACAAACTCCTTTAGGTGAAAAGGAAATGAGTTTACCACAACAAGACATTGTGTTGTGCTCTATATTACGTGCGGGATTACCATTACATCAAGGACTCCTCAATTATTTTGACGGAGCAGAAAATGCATTTATATCTGCCTATAGAAATCACCCTAATGATGATGATGAATTTGAGGTTATTGTAAAATATCTAGCGGCTCCATCACTTGAGGGTAAGACGTTAATCCTTACGGATCCTATGCTTGCAACGGGTAAAACGCTTAAAAATGTGCTTGATGCATTAAAACCTCATGGCACACCAGCACAAATACACATTATCTCAGTAATTGGTTCTCAAGAAGGAGTTGATTATGTGCAAAAGGAATTTCCAGAGAGCACACATTTGTGGATTTCGGCTATTGATCATAAGCTTAGTTCAAAAGGATATATTATTCCAGGTCTAGGTGATGCTGGAGATTTGAGTTATGGTGTGAAGTTGTAAGTAAATCTTAAGATATTCCGTTACACGGTTTGCTATCTTAGCATTATAATAAATCAATCATGAATATAGGTCTTTCTTTTTCTGGAGGCGGAATTAAAGGTGTTGCTCATCTGGGCGTACTCAAAGCATTATCAGAACATAATATTAAACCTACGCATATTTCTGGCACTAGTGCTGGCGCTATTGTAGGAGCGCTATATGCTGCTGGTCACGACTGGGAAGCGATTTATGATTTTTTTAAAACAACGCCTGTTTTCTCCATAAAAAGATTTGCTCGAAGGAAACCTGGCTTCTTAGATTCCTTGTTATTTCACAAAGATCTATCGGCATATTTCTCAGAAGATAGTTTTGAGTCGCTACAACTTCCATTATCCATTACAGCGACTACGGTGATTACTGGCCAACTGCGCACCTTTGACGCTGGTCCTTTAATTAATCCAGTTATCGCATCTGCTTCTTTTCCTGGGATTTTTACTCCCATAGAGATTGACGGTGTTCATTATTTTGACGGCGGTGTCATAGATGACTTTCCTATAGAACCACTTGTACCCAAGTGTGACCTTATTATCGGTAGTTATGTAAATCCGCTGAGTGCTATTGAAATAGGAGATTTAAAATACTCATATCAAGTACTCAATAGAGCTTATGAAATCAACTTACATCAAAAAGGACTCAACAAGTTCAAAGACTGTGATTTATTAATATGCCCAGAGAAGTTAGCCAAATTTGGTACTTTCAGTATGCGAAGTATTCCTGCGATTTTTGAGATTGGTTATGAAGAGGCTTGTAAGCAACTTGAAAATTCTGATCTTTTTAAGTAGGTTTTCAAGACTTTGTATGGTGATAATAACGCTTTCGCGAAAGCGTAACAACCTTTTACATCAATCATAGCATTTACAACAGAGAGCTCATAACTCTAGATAGCTGAACTCGTTCAAATATAATCTGACGCAATACTGGCGATACCAACGAGTAAAATCAATACAAGTACAAAAGTTCTAAATTGCTCTTGAGAAAAATGGTTTAAAATTTTCTTACCTATCCACGTGCCAATTACTGCTACTACGAGCAATAATGGAGCTAGGTAAAGATCATGCGTATGTATGTATCCGTTATAAAAATAAATGACAGTCCTACTAAAGTCTACGCCAAGATCAATCACCGCTGATGTTGCAATAAAAGTTGCCTTATCCATCTTGAAGGCTGCCATGGTAATACCTCGTATGGCTCCACCAGTGCCTAGCAATCCTGCACTCAAACCAGAAAGTATGCCTCCCGTGATTGCATTTTTAGGAGAATCTTTTATGGTTAGTTTTTTAAATATCAAAAAAGTAAGACTCAAGAGAATGAGAAATATGCCCAGTATAAGTCCTAGAAATGTAGGGTCTACATACTTGCTTGCAAATGCTCCTATCGTCACAAAAATTACGGCAGGAATACCTAGATAAAGCAAGAGACGCTTGTCTAAGCCCTTTCTAAAAAAAGCGATCTTAGTAACGTTACTAGACAAGTGAAATAGTGCCGTGATGCCAAGTACCGATTGAAAATCAAAGTAGAAATTTGCTATGGGCACAAAAAATACTGATGACCCAAATCCACCTACGGTTCCTAAAATTTCGGCCAGTAAGGCTAGTAATAAAAATACGGGAAGGTATCTAGTGAGCATACAACCTAAGGTTAAGAGTTACAATCTCTTAATATCAACAAGGGTGTAGTCACAGTGTTAACAATCTGTGATAGATGCGAATATGAAAATATACGTTCTAAAAAAGTTTGATTTTTGGCGGATAGTACTTGAAGTTGGCAAGATCTTTTCAATAAAGATTCTCTTATTACCGCTACGGGATTTTCATCTATGTGCCTAGCGTAGCTTATGGTTGTGCTTGGAAATAACTTCTGGATTTCTGTATGCTCATATTCAAATTCATGATCTTCCATATGAAAGCCAAAGGTGAGTCTCAAAACATCTATACTAGATACATATTTATGAGTTATGTCAATTAATGGTTTCTTACCACACATCTCAAAAGTATCATCATAATCAAGTAAATACTGTATTCTCTTAGGAGTTATAAATCTATACTTTTCTGGAATTACGAGTACAGGACACTCCACTTTTCTTATAATTCTAAGAGCATGTGAGCTGAATATATTTTCAACAATCCCGGTTTTACCATCTGTACCACATACTACTAAATCAATATTATATGCAGTAACAGCCTGGCTTATGGCATCTGTAAATACATCATAATCCACATGACCTTGAAAAGTGAAAGAACTATTGTTATAAGTTTCTTTATAATGACCAACCATTGCATCCACCTTGGTTCTATTATCACCAAGTAATGCGTTGTCTATATTTCCTCTAGGACTAGAGGCCATTAAATCATCTGTGGTGTACTCCCACGTTTTTTGAATACTGAGTAAGTGAAACTCGCACTCTTGCCCTTTAAAAAAGTCAAAAGTATATGCATGAGCATTATCAGATTTTAACGTGAAGTCTGTAAGTAAAAGGATATTTTTCATAATAGTGGTGGTCTTTCTCAAACCTACCTACAACTATGAAAATAAACTATGACTTATATCAGCTCCTATTTTTATGTCTATCTGAAGTATAAATCAAAAATAAGTCAATTAATGAATGCGCACGCCTTCTAAAAGTTGATCATTAAGTTTGTTATCTCCGTCGTCATGAAGTACAGACATATCTCCTGTGCTTTCTAGTACAACGGCTCTTACTTCACTGTAATCAAGCACGTTTGCTTCTCTTAGTTTTGCAATCAAATCTCCCTCACCTACGTTTGATTTTTCTAAGTTTTTATAAAGAATCTTCCCGTCCTTCATTAACAACAGCGGATCGTTAGTAGCAAGATTTTTAAAAAATTTACTTTTCCTCACTAGCAAGGCAAATAATGTTTGAAAAGCAATAATACCTGCTAGTGCGATTCCTCCTTTAAGAAGTGATTGGTCTGGGTTGAGAATAATGGATGCAAGTACAGAACCTACCGCAATGGTTGATGCAAAGTCAAAGCTTGACATCTTTGCAAATGTGCGTAAACCAGAAATTCTCGTGATAATAATCATCACTGTAAATATGGCTATTATTGATATTAATACTTTACCTAAAATGGGCATTGATGCGGTCATCCAGTTTTCCATGTATTTTTATTTTTAAGATTAAAAAAGCCCTCTTGTGAGGGCTTTACTTTGTGTTTTCTGTGGATTTATTTGGCATTTACCATCCACTCTACTCCAAATTGATCGGTACAACGTCCATAATGTGCGTTCCAACTAGTCTCTTGGAATGGTGAATTAATTTTTCCTTGCGCGCTCAACGCTTCAAATGCAGATTGAGCCTCTGCAGTATCGCTATAATCTAGACTCATACACACCTTATTACCTGAAGTAAGTGGTGTATCTGGTGCTGCATCATACGCCATAAAGTGAAATCCTTTTCCTTTAAGTTCTGCATGTTGCAGCTTGTTGCGGTAATGCTCTGGAATATCTGTTTCCTTTCCTTCCCAAGTCTCGCGATTTACAACCTCTCCGCCTAGAATTCCTTTATAAAAATTTAATGCCTCTTGGCAATTTCCGTCAAATGATAAATATGCTTGTGCTTTCATAATAATTGGTTTTATATAAATTTAAAAACATAAAGCCATGTCTCAATACACATTACAAAAACCTAAAGAATATTTTAACGGGAAGGGTGAGAAGTGTTAAGGCTAGCCGCAGTTATTAACGTTAGATTAAAGAAATGTCTGTTTAAAATTATAATCCCTACAACTCATACTTTCATGCTAGCCTTGCAGAGAGTGCCATGGAATTGAGAATACCTACAACATTTGCTTCAAAAGGATGGTTTGTGGTAATCGAAAGGTATTTATTTATCTCGTTAATCTCATCACTTCCTAGACCTACTCTAAAGGAACTATTGTACGATGAGAAAAATGGACGATCAATCGTAGTATTAAACAGCTTTAAAATATTTGTATGGCGGTCATCTGCTTGAATTCTTTCAAACAGCTCATTGATTTCCTTTTCCTCTCCTTCTAGTATTTGAAAAAATCGATTTGATGCACTTATAAGAACACCATTTACACCGTGTCCAATATTATAAATTTGAGATCTTTTTAGAAGTATACTTACTTCTGAATGAGTTAAATTACAATGGTGCTCACTGATATAACAAACGGTTTTGAACCTCTTTGGGGAGCTCCCAATCCATTTAAAAAGTTTGCCAAATATCATATTGCTTCATAAGGTAGCAAAAAAAAAGCCACCCGAAGGTGGCTTTTTTCTTACTTGATAGGGTCTAGAATAAATCTTCTATCTTCTTTATATCATTTACAGATTTTTTTACCTGTAGTAATTGATTTGTGAGTACGCTTGTAATTTCAACTGGAAACGCTTGGTTTTCCATCACTTCGTTGTACTCCTCTATACTCGCTTTATCTCCACGAATGCATTCTTCAAGGATTCCCTCATCTGAGTTTGAGCTAAAAGCATCTTTAATACTCATCCATGTTCTATGGATACTTCCTTTTGTGCTTCCAGATGCTTTAGGAGTTTCATTAAGCTTTAGAATAATGTCGCTTATTTCTGTGGCAAATGTTGCTCTTGTTGCTGCCTTGTTTTTGAGGTAGTCTTTTAAGTAACTATTATCTGCCTTGAGCATTGCTTCTTTGTATCCTTCCTCTGCATCGTAATTCTTTTCTAGAATTCCTTGTAAGTTATTTACGATATCTATGTGAGATTGTTCTCTTGCTGCTTCTGCTGTTGTCTGTTTCATAATTGTTAGTTTTAAAAGTGTCTCTTAAAAGAAACACATGATTAGTTAATATGTGTACGTTATCGGTACATCGTAGCAATATTATAAGTGCTACTCTTCCTCGTTCTTATTAAGATCTTTGGATGATGGTTTATCTCTTCCACCATATCCTAATCCGTTAGGACGTTCGTTGGTATCCTTTATATCTGTCTTCGTTATTTTATCTCTTTCCATCTCTTTTTTTTATAAAATTACGAGAGACTCTTTGTTTTAAAATGACATTTAATCTTATTTAACTCCATGTGTTAGAGCGTTCTTAAAATGAAAAGTGCCGTAACTGATATTATTATGACAACCGAAAATGATACGATTTTCAGACAAAAAATCAACCAAAACAGCTCTTACCTCCTACACACAAGAGGATGTGTCAAGTAAAAAAAAACTGCTTTTTAATGAACATAAAGACATTAAAAAGTCAGTAAAAGTTGAAAATTGAAGCGCGCTATCTTAAGAAATTTTTAATAACTCCGCGTTTTTTGAGGTGTGTGAGGATACTTCGGCTGGTATAATACGTATGTTCTTGAGGAATAAGATACGCCTCAAGATCTTCTATGGTATTTACCGTCTCTTGATTTGTAATATATCCATATCCCATATAAATCCCGTCTACCACAAGCACAAATGATCGCTCGTTACTAGTTCTCCCTATGAGGTCTAGGTAGTAGGTTTCCTCTTTGCTTGCTAGTGTTTCTAGTGCTTTGTACACTCTTGCATTGTATATTTCCTTGGGTTCTTCTCCCCTACAAACGCCCTTACAAGCTTTGCTAGAGCAAGAACCAGCAGTACGTTCTACACCCATAAATCTTGGACATAGCGCGTGCATTATTTGTAATAGTTTGAGTTGCTGGATTACAGAATCCCTATTAAAAGAAACGGTATGACAGGAGTCTGTGTAGCTCTTTTCTGTGGGCACAATTCTCAAAATTCCTTTGGCATCTATTTTAGATTCCACAATCCAAGGGTTGTTGGTCTCTATCTGTTGCGAATTATAGATAGGTGCAAGCTGTTTAATCTCTGCCGACTCTTTTAGTAAAGCAATTAATTCGTTTCCGGTTTCAACATATTCTACAGCTACGGTTTCTTTGCACAGGGTCTTTTCAAAAACTAATCTGCTCTTAAAATGCGAAATCATTCGCTTTTTTAAGTCGACTGCTTTTCCTACGTAAATCACTTCGTCGGTTGCATTCCTAAAGTAGTACACGCCACTTGTTTTAGGTAAATGGTCATATAGACTTGTGGTAGCGATGGTGTTTTGTTCCGCTTTCGCGAAAGCGTAACTCTCATTATCATCCACACTAGCCTTAATTTGAAACAATTGAGACAGTGCTCGAGCATTCATGCCAGCTTTCAAAGAATCATACTCCACCGAATGGACAGCTGCAGTTTCCTCAAAAGATAGTTGTGTTGCGCTGCTACTCTTTCTGGAGGAAGTCCCATTAAAAATAAGGGAAGACTTCCCTAGTGGATACCCAATCTCCCTAAAACTGCTGCGTAGCAATTGCTGTGAGAAATTATCAAAATATGCAATCTCACAGTCTTCCAAGTTGTCGATGAGTAAACTCGCGATATCTATGAATGATGGTGCTTTGCGCAGTGATTTATTAGTAATCCCATAAGTGAATTCCTGATCTGAGGAAAGCACTTGAAGCGGTTTAATAAGACTCTCATGATAGTACAACTCCTCTTCATCATCAAAAACGACCACAGAAAATGCAATAGCGCTCGCTATTTTTAAATTATTACTGTTAGTTTGTATATCTAAGAAGGCTATTCTCAATCTTTTGAAGTGTAGGATAAAATCCAAAATTATGAATAATTTCCTATCTTTGAAAATAAAAAAACTGCTATTATAGATTCATATAACACTAAGCAACGTGAGGCCATCACTTTTGATGGTAAACACTTACTGCTACTTGCAGGAGCAGGTACTGGTAAAACTAAAACTATTGTAGGTAGAGCGGAGTATCTTATTAATGCTGGCGTGCGTCCAGAAAAGATACAGATACTCACATTTACAAAAAGGGCTGCGAGCGAGATTGTAGAGCGTGTAAAAGCAGGATTACCTGCTGGTACAAGCGGTGCTATTAATGGTAGCACTTTCCATAGCTGGTGTAATCAGCTTATTGTGAAGTTCCCTAATCTCTTTGGTGCGGCAAGTTTTACGGTAATTGATCCAGATGATCAATTAAGTTTGATGAAAATGGCATGTGGAAATGCCAGTGAGGAATACGGGAAAGTAAGAATCAAGCCGCAGCAAATTCTCGATATATTTTCCTTTGCGCGTAACACGAGAAGTAACCTCACAGATACCATACGCAAGTTGCTTTATAAGGGAAAAGATGATCCCCAAGTAACCGAAGATATCGCTACGTTGCGACCACAACTAGAGCATCTTATAAAAGAGTACCAGCTACAAAAGAAGAGACAGCAGTACCTAGATTATGACGATTTACTGCTTGTTATAGCAAATAGATTGAATAAAGATGAAAAAGCAAGAGAGATTCTGGCTTCCTCATACGAGCATATTCTGATTGATGAGATGCAGGATACTAATCCGCTGCAATGGTTTTTATTAAAGCCTTTTGAGCATATCTGTCACCTATTTTGTGTGGGAGATGATGCCCAATCTATTTACAGTTTCCGTGGCGCAGATTTTAAGAATGTTCACTTGTTTAAGGAACGTGTGGCAGATGCTACAGTAAAAGTATTGGACAAGAATTATCGTTCTACACAAGAGATTCTTGATATCTCAAACTGGTTACTAGAAAAATCACCAGTACAGTATAATAAAAAACTAATCTCAAGCAGAGGACCAGGAAAAGTGCCTGTGATTTTGAATGTGAATAACCAATTTGAAGAAGCAAATTATATCGCTAATAAAATTCTAGAAGCCTTTTCTAGTGGCGGAAGTTCCTTTTCTGACTTTTTAATATTAAGCAGATCACAATACTACACAAGACCATTGCAAGCAGTGTTTCTTCAAAAGAAGATTCCTTATCAAACCTTTGGCGGACGAAAGTTTCTTGAAGCTGCTCACATAAAAGATTTAGTAGCGGTATTGAGAGTGATTAATAATCCGCTAGATGAGATTGCATGGATTCGCTTTTTTACTTTCATCCACGGTATTGGCGCTGTAAAAGCAACGTCTTATATGACGGAGGTGATGCAAATCGCACCAGAAGATATAAGGCCAGATACCTTCACCTCTATCATCTCTGGAACCGAAGGAGAAAAAGTATCTAAGTTTTACAAAACAGTTTTTGATAATAAAGGCAATGTAAAGCAAGCAATCAAGGAACTGTACAGCGCTATGGAGTTTGATCTTGCGATGAAGTACAGCAAAGACTGGACAGAAAAGCGCAAAGGTGATTTTCCTGTACTAGAAATGCTTTCTGAAAACTATGCGACGCTTGGTGCTTTTATCTCAGAAGGGATTCTTGATAATGCTGCACATGTTTCAGGTCAAAACACCTTAGAAGGCAGTAAATTAACTACCACAGATCATCAGGATCACGTCACCATCTCTACCGTACACTCGGCTAAGGGTCTTGAAGCAGACGTTTGTTTTGTTCTTAATGTATCACCTAAGTCCTACCCTTCCTCCTACAGTCTAGGGAATCTAGATGAAGTAGAAGAAGATAGACGTGTATTATATGTGGCACTTACTAGAGCAAAAAATGAACTCATTATCACTAGAGCTACGGAGTCCATTAATGCCTTTCATCATAAAACAGATACGCAAGAAGAACTAGGAGAAAATAGCGCCTATTTTCTAGAGGAGCTCCCAGACCATCTTGCTACTCAAACTTCTCCAAAATCTACATTTACAGCTCATAAAGATGCTGCCGTAAAGAATGATATTGATTTAGATTTGGGAATGGATTTTAGCTAATCTTCTACTATTCTGTTTCGCAAACTCACGCTGTGCCATCCTTTTCTCAAGAGGATGGCTTATTTATTTGGGTACATTTCAACAATCAGTACCAATAACAAGTAGTGATGGCAGAGCTGTGCTGTTCTTTTAAAAGGTACTTACCCTTGTTTCTGTTACGCTTTCGCGAAAGCTATATTAATTATGTTTTTTTTAACTTCGATTGGTTCGGTTTGTTCCGAACTAACGGTTAATTTTGCCGCGTATTTGAATCTCATCTGTATGTTTAATCGAGCGATGAGAATAAATTAAGGAATAATGACAGACAAAATTTGTAAAGAAAAAATGTCACTTGTTGAAAAACTAGGTGTACATATCGAAAAACGAGAGCAACTAGCTCCAGTAGCAGCTCGCATACTATCATATACGATACTTACAGGAAAAAAAGGAAGCACTTTTGAGGACATGGTCAATATTCTATGCGCTAGTAAGAGTACGATTTCAACACACCTCAATCACCTACAAGACCTTAATAAAATCGAGTATTTCACAAAAACAGGTGATCGTAAGAAGTACTTCATTATCAATAAGGATATGGTAGTACACCATGTAGATAATCTCATGAATGAGTGGAAAGAAGTACGAGAATTACATGAAGAGATTAAGACTTATAAGGAAACTATGAATCTCCAAAATGATGGTGACGATGCAGAAAAATTTGATTTGAATTTTCATAATGATTACATCAAATTTTTAGATGAAGCCACCGCTTCTATAGAAATACTAAGAACAAAGTTAACAGACGCCAAATTTGAAATATAAAGTACCATGAAAAAAAATACATCATTCACCCTGCTTGCACTTGTCGTGCTATTCATTACAATAAGTTGTGGAGGTAATCAAGAAGATACTGCTGCTACAGCACAGCAAGCTCCTCCAGCTCCATTCCCAGTAATGAAGTTACAGCCTAAAACTGTAACCGCTTACCAAGAATACCCTACAAGTCTTGAAGGAATTGTAAATAGTGCTGTAAGAGCAAAAGCATCTGGATATATACAGCAAGTACTTGTAGACGAAGGTCAAAAAGTACGTAAGGGTCAAGTATTATTTAGACTTGAGACACAATCACTTAATCAAGATGCTAGTGCTGCAAAAGCAAGAGTAAACGTTGCTCAGGTTGAAATTGATAAATTGACGCCACTGGTAGAAAAGAATATCATAAGTGCCGTACAATTAGAAACTGCAAAAGCAAATCTAGCACAAGCAAAAGCAAATTATAGCAGTATCTCTGCAAACATAGGTTATGCTACAATTACGAGTCCTGTAGATGGCTTTGTAGGTGCCATTACGTATAGAGAAGGTTCGCTTGTGAGTCCTGCAGATCCTCAACCGCTTACTACTGTGAGTGATATAAGTAAGGTTTATGCTTTCTTTAGTCTCAATGAGAAACAATACTTAGACTTCTTACAACAAGCAGAAGGTAAGGATCTCGCCGAAAAGCTTGCTAACTTTTCTGATGTGAGTTTAATACTTGCAAATGGAACAACCTATTCTGAGAAAGGAACCATACAAACTAGTACCGGTCAAATTGATCAACGCACAGGTACTGTAAGTTTAAGAGCAGTTTTTGACAATCCTAACCAATTACTAACAAACGGTAATAGTGGTAAAATACAAATCCCAACGATATACGAGGATGCCATCGTTATTCCTCAAGAAGCTACCTACGAACAACAAGGAAATATCATGTTCTTTAAAGTTGACAATGAGAATAAAGTAGCTACTTCAATACTCAAAGTAAAAGCGATAGTAGACAACCTATATATTGTGGAATCAGGTATCGAACTCACAGATACTATCATCGTTTCTGGTGTAGGAAAATTAAGAAGCGGTATGACTATCACACCTCAAGAAGTTCCATTTGAGGAAGCTACTAAGCCTATACAAACGCTATTTAAGAACTAGGTTACACTTAAAAAACACAAGACATGTTAAAAACATTCATTGAAAGACCCGTGCTTTCAACGGTAATTTCTATTATCATAGTGGTACTAGGTGCTATAAGCATAACTAGCTTACCTATAGAAGAATACCCAGATATTGCACCACCTACCATAAAAGTACTTGCTTCTTATCCAGGAGCAAATGCAGAAACAGTATTAGAAAGTGTAATTATCCCTATTGAAGAACAAATTAACGGTGTAGAAGGGATGACCTACATCACCTCTACTGCATCAAACAATGGTACTGCCGAGATTACGGTTTATTTTAATCAAGAGATTGACGCAGATATTGCAGCGGTAAACGTACAGAACCGTGTTTCTAGAGCTACACCACTACTGCCTCAAGAAGTAGTGCAAACTGGTGTTACTACACAAAAGCAAGAAACAAGTGCTTTGATGTTCATCTCCATGTATTCTGAGAGTGAAGATTATGATGCAACATTCATCCAGAACTATTTAAAAATAAACGTAATTCCAGCGATGCAGCGTATAAGCGGTGTAGGTGATGTAAGTTTATTTTCTCAACAGGATTATGCAATGCGTATTTGGTTAAAGCCAGAGAAGCTTGCTTCATACGGATTAATTCCATCAGATATACAGGCGGTATTACAAGAACAGAACTTGGAAGCTGCAGCAGGATCTTTAGGAGAAAATAATGGAGAAGCTTTTTCATATACACTAACGTATAGTGGCCGCTTTAAAGAACAACAGCAATATGGTGACATCATCATCAAAGCATTAGGGAACGGACAGTTTTTACGTCTAGATGACGTGGCAACGATTGAGCTAGATGCACAATCTTACGCATCAAATGCAGTGAGTCTAGGACATCCTGCAGTTTTCATGGGAATTTTCCAAACAAAGGGATCTAACGCAAGAGAGATTATTGAGAATATTAAAGTAACCATTGCATCTGTAGAAAAAGACCTGCCAGAAGGACTAGGAGTTTTTGTTCCTTACGATACTAGTTTGTTTTTAAATGCATCTATAGATAAGGTACTTACGACCCTATTAGAAGCCTTTATATTAGTTTTCTTAGTAGTATTTCTATTCTTACAAGACTTTAGATCTACACTTATTCCAGCCATTGCTGTACCTGTTTCTATTATTGGTACGTTTTTCTTTTTAAGTGTTTTTGGATACTCCATCAACTTACTTACCCTATTTGCACTCGTACTCGCCATTGGTATTGTAGT
Organism: Dokdonia sp. R78006; assembly: GCF_042466145.1. Lineage (NCBI taxonomy): Bacteria > Pseudomonadati > Bacteroidota > Flavobacteriia > Flavobacteriales > Flavobacteriaceae > Dokdonia > Dokdonia sp. R78006. The sequence goes on from NZ_JAXHBU010000001.1 coordinate 3,246,361, forward strand.
AGATGATGCTATTGTAGTAGTAGAAGCTGTGCATGCTAAAATGGATGAAGGAGAAAAAGACCCTAAGAAGGCGACGCTTACCGCCATGAATGAAATCTCTGGGGCGATTATCTCAATTACGCTGGTAATGGCAGCTGTATTTATCCCTGTTACTTTTGTTACAGGACCTACGGGAGTATTTTATGAGCAATTTGGAGTAACGCTTATTATATCTATACTTATTTCGGCGGTAAATGCTTTGACGCTGAGTCCAGCGTTGTGTGCGTTACTTTTAAAGTCACACAAAGATGATGAGGAACTCAAAGGAAAAGGACCTTTACAGCGATTTTATACCTTATTTAATAGAGGTTTTAATGCTACTGTTACTAGATACGGTCACTCGCTTTCATTCTTATACAGACAAAAATGGATGCCTGTCTTATTATTAGCACTTGCTATCGTAGGTATTGTTTGGGCATCAAATACAACTCCTACAGGTTTTGTGCCTAATGAAGATAGAGGGATTATTTTTGCAAATATTGAACTTCCAGCGGGATCATCACTAGACAGAACAAATGCTGTAACGCTAGACTTATATGATAGAATTGATAGCTTAGAAGGCGTTGTGGGTGTCAACTTTATTAAAGGTAGAAGTTTAATAAATGGTGCAGGAAGTAACTACGGCTTTGGGATTATAAAACTAGCAAATTGGGATGAGCGTGAAGATCCTTCACTATCTGCCACTGCTATCACAGGTAAACTCTTTGGTATAGTTGCAAATATTCCTGAGGCTAAGATTATTTTCTTCTCTCCTCCTAGTATTCGAGGATTTGGTAACTCATCTGGTTTTGAAGTAAACTTATTAGACAAGTTTGGAGGTGAGTTTAAAGACTTAGACATTGCCAATAAAGAATTTGCTGCAGCATTAATGTCACATCCAGAAATTAAATATGCGCAGTCCTCTTTTAGCACAGAATATCCACAATATGAGATGGAAATCAACGTCCCTCTTGCTAAGGAAAAAGGAGTACCTATTAATAGTATCTTCTCCACATTACAAGGATATATAGGAGGTATTTATGCATCAGATTTCTCTAAGTTTGGGAAGCAGTTTAGAGTCTATATTCAGGCGCTACCTGATGATCGAGCTGGCGTTGAAGATTTAAATAGTATGTATGTAAGAACAGACTCTGGAGAGATGACTCCTATCACACAGTTTGTAAATTTAGAACGTGTGTATGGACCACAATCTGTTACTCGTTTTAACCTATTTAATTCTACTTCTATCACTGGTGCTACAAATGAAGGTTTTAGTACTGGAGACGCTATTAGAATAATAGATGAAGAGGTTGCAAAGCTACCTAACAACTATACTGTCGCATATTCTGGTCTTACAAGAGAAGAGGTAAATGCAGGAAATCAGACCGCTTTTATATTTGGATTGAGTATTCTCTTTGTGTACTTCTTATTAAGTGCGCAATATGAAAGCTACTTATTACCATTTGCGGTAATACTTTCTTTACCATTTGGAGTTTTTGGAGCCTACATAAGTACTAAATTATTTGGTCTAGAGAACAACATCTATTTCCAGATTGCTTTGATCATGCTGATAGGCCTGCTCGCCAAGAATGCAATTCTTATTGTAGAATTTGCCCTCGCTAGGCGAAAAAGCGGCGAGGACATCGTAAGTGCTGCCATAAACGGTGCAAAATCTCGACTAAGACCTATTTTAATGACCTCTTTTGCTTTTATTTTAGGATTAATGCCATTGGTATTAGCTAAAGGTGTTGGGTCTGAAGGAAACAACTCTATAGGTACAGGAGCCGTAGGCGGAATGCTTATAGGAACCATCTTAGGAGTATTTGTTATCCCAATCTTATTTATATTTTTTCAGTGGTTACAAGAACGCATTTCTAGTAAACCAGCAGTACAAACTATTGAAACACAAGAATAATGAAATCACCAATCACCTATAAAAATATAAGCAAGCCTATACTCTTGCTAGTAGTCGCTGTCATATTTCAAAGTTGCTTTGTAGCGCAAGACTATGTACAGCCAGATATTACTGCTGAAACAGAGGCACTGTACAGAACAGATAACCTTCCTACAGATAGTATTTCTATTGCAAATGTATCTTGGAGAACCTTATTTACAGATGAGCAGTTGCAGTCTTACATTCAAGAAGGACTTGAAAATAACATGGATGTGCGCATCGCTATACAACAGATGGTTGCTGCACAAGCTTACGCGAAACAAGGAAAGGCTGGTTATTTACCTACCGTTGATGTAGGAGCAAATTTCACGCATCAAGTACTCTCTGAGAACACGCAGTTTGGTCAGTTTTTAACCAACAGAGCTACAGATCAATTTGATATCACAGCAAATCTATCTTGGGAAGCAGACATCTGGGGAAAAATAAGAAGTAACCAAAGAGCTACGCAAGCAGCATATTTAAAAAGTGTAGCAGGACACCAAGCCGTAAAAACACAGCTTGTTGCAAGTATCACAAACACCTATTATAACTTACTTGCTCTAGATGCTCAGATAGCTATCACAGAAGAAACGGTTGCAACTAGAGAACGTAGTGTAGAAACTATAAAAGCATTAAAAGATGCTGGACAGGTTACACAGGTTGCAGTAGATCAAAATATTGCGCAGTATAACAATGCAAAAGCGTTACAAGTAGATCTTGAAACAGCACTATTTAAAACTGAAAATATCCTTAGTATTTTACTGGGTAAACCTGGACAACGCTTTGAGAGAAGCACATTAGATAGTCAAATACTTGATGAAGAATTAAAACTAGGAGTACCCGCATCACTATTAACTAATAGGCCTGATGTCATGGCAGCCGAGTTTGATCTGATTCAATCTTTTGAGCTCACTAATGTTGCAAAAAGCAACTTGTATCCTTCATTGCGATTAACTGCAGCAGGAGGTTTCCAAAGTCTTGAAATTGATGAGCTTTTGAGTGCAAACTCATTATTTGCAACAGTCATAGGCGGATTAACACAACCACTTCTGAATCAGCGAAAGTTGAGAACGCAGCGCGAAGTTGCTATTGCTCAACAAGAACAGAGCTTACTAGCATTTAAAAAAACATTGCTTGTTGCAGGAACTGAAGTATCAAATGCATTATTTGAATATGAAGCAGAAACTAAAAAATTCGAATTTATCAATAAAGAAGTGACTGCATTACGCGCAGCAGAGGCAAATTCTGATGAGCTCTTAAAAAATGGTTATGCAACTTATTTAGATTTACTTACTGCAAGACAAAGTGCTCTTAATGCAGAGCTTAATATTATCGAGAGTAAACTAAAGCAGCTTGTATCTATTGTTGATTTATATGAAGCTCTAGGTGGTGGATGGAGATAATCAGTAACCGTTAGTAAGGTATGTCTAATTTTATCACTCAGTTCTAATGATTGTTTAGAGAGTTATAGTTTAGATTTTCAATTCACACGCTATCTTTCGGTATTTAAGCTAGGAAATGTGATAGATGCGTATCCCACTTGTGACAATTAATACAACCAAAAGAACTAATTCATTTTAACAGCATTAATAGCAACTGCTCAAATTTTCCCGAAAGGGAGCTTTGGGCAGTTTTTATTTTAATAAGGTTAGACCTTAAATCTGAGGATCCTCATCTTCGTCATGCTGCTGCTCCTCTAGTGTTTTTCTTATGTGCTCACTGTCCCAGTGATTATCATATGCAACAATGCCTCGATTAAAATCTTCATTGAGGTAGCGTTCTTGCTTTTCTAATTCTTGACGGGCGACAAAAATATAACTGTCTGTGCCTCTCTTAGGTTCTTTGGCAAGGCGTCTTAAAATAGCTTCATCATATTTTATAAAGTTTTGGACTTGCCTATTAAGAGTATATTTTCTGAAACCGAGTTTATGCAATACATCGCTTGCCATACTGAGCGAGGTATCTAGGGACTCTCTGTAAATATTTTCTATGCCTAAGTTGAGTAAATCATAGGCGTCATTCCTATTTTTTGCACGTATCATGAGTTCTACGTGTGGGTATTTTTCTTTGACAAGCTTTGTCACTTGCGTGGTTACGGTAGGGTTATCTATGGCGCAAATAAGAATTTTTGCCTGAGCAATTCCTGCAGATTCTAGTAAGTCTATGCGCGTGGCATCTCCATAATACACCTCAAAACCCATCTTACGAAGAAAATCTACACGATTTGAGTCTTGATCTAATATAGTCGCCTCTACTCCATGGGATCTTAAAAAGCGCCCTATCGTACTTCCAAAATGTCCAAAACCAACAAGTATCACATTTTGCGACTTTGCGATGTGATCCATAGGTCGTTTTATAGATTCTTTAGTTCCTATTCTTGGCAATATAAATCGCTCATTGATCATCCCAGTGATGGGTGTAAGTGACATGGTAAGTGCCGTAATCACCAGCATCATATCCATTTGATCTTGCTCTAATAATTGCAAGCTGAACGCGAAAGAAAGCAAGACAAAGGCAAACTCCCCTATCTGTGACAAACTAAAAGTGAGCAGCAGTTTCTGATCTAATTTTAGCTTAAAAACATAACCAGTAATAAATAATACAATCGCCTTTACGATTACAATAGCAATTAATATCCCACCAATAGTTAGCGGATTTTTAGCAATCACAATAAAATTGATGGAGGCTCCCACTGCCATAAAAAACAAACCTAGCAGTAGATTTTTAAAAGGTTCTAAGGTACTTTCCAGCTCATGTTTGAATTCGCTATTTGATAATACCACTCCGCCTAAAAATGCACCCAGCGCCGGACTGAGACCTACGTATTCCATTAAAAAGGATATAGAGAATACAATCAATAGTGCAGCTGCGATGAGAAGCTCGCGCACTCCAGTTTTTGCCACTTTACGCAGCATAGGTACAATTAAATACTTACCAGCAACAATAATAATTATAACAGATAGTATAATTGCTAGGGTTTGAAAAGCGATAGGCAAACCATCCAGTAAATTCTCAGATGCTCCATGGCCTTCACCACTTGCAACAGTGGTAGCGGTAGAAAGCAGTGGCAAAGCACCTAGCATGAAAATCACTATAATATCTTGAAAAAGCAAAATAGAAAAAGAAGAGGCTCCGTAGGTCGTATCCATCATTCCTTTCTCCTTGATAGTTTGTAAGGCTATCGCGGTAGATGATAGTGCTACTGCCATCGCAATTACAAGAGATACCTTCCAGTCGTAACCTATGAAAGTAAATAAGAAATACGTTAAGAGCATGGTCCCTCCTACTTGCAGTCCTCCCATGCCTAAAATGGTCTTTCGCATGTTCCAGAAATTCTTAGGTTCAATTTCTAAGCCTATCAGGAATAGCATTACAACTACGCCAAACTCTGCAAAGTGTAATATATCTTCTCCTTCTTGACCTATAAAACCTAAGACATAAGGGCCTATGAGCACACCCGCTAGTAAATAACCTATTACAGAACTCAGCCCAAGTCGCTTTGCGATGGACACACAAATTATTGCTCCCGCAAGAAAGACTATCGCTTCAAAAAGAATACTTCCTGTCATAATTTACTGAGTTTTTAATTGTGCCAAATCATTTAAAAATACGCAGTTATCTACACCTAGTACAACAGCTTCCTTCTGCAGTAACTCTAATAATGATTTATAAGTACTCGAGTGAGTGTCTAACTGATCGTCACTCAATTGGTGCGTACCCATGACTGCAAATGGCGGATAATACTGCATCCCGCATAAGATTGCTGTCTGTTCAAAGGGTCTTAAAAATTCATTGATGGTAAAGCTATTGCTTCCTTGAGCACAATACACCTCTTTTGAGCCACCTGTGGTAATCACATTTAAGCAAGTTTTTCCCTTAAGGGCATTACCATTTGGTCCATATGCCCACCCAAATTCTAGCACCATATCAATCCACTGCTTCATTAAAGGTGGACAGCTATACCAGTATAACGGATGGTGCCATATGATGATATCATGTGCAGCAAGCAACTCCTTTTCGGCATCTACGTCAATATGAAAATCTGGGTATTGCTCATAAAGATCATGAAAAGTAACACCCTCCATATCTTGAATGTGTGATACTAGTGACGTATTTGCCCTAGATTTTTCAAATTTAGGATGCGAGAATAATACAAGTATTTTCTTCATGGGTGGGTATCGTTAATTTTGGCGAAAGCCAACTAGAAAGAGTTATAAGTTTACAACACGTTTTTAGCAAAGATCTCTTCTAGCATACTCGCTGGATCTTCACATAAACCCGGATGCGTTTTTGAGCTTTGTATGATAGTGCTTCTACAAGCAGTAAGCCATCTAAATCTGTCTGATAGTTCCATTGCGCCTATGCGACCTCCGGCAGGTGCTCCTTTGCACACCTCTTTCCAGGCTTCTAGATATGCTTGATACCTTGCAATCTCTACATCTGTACAGAAGGCTTTCCACTTATCTGGGCATATATGAAACTTTATGCCTAGATATTTTTTCTTTTTTGAAAAGACAATGACACCTACATTAAAGAACTCTTCTCGCTCTACTTTAGGCACAATTCTAATGGTGGCGTACTCAAAGGTATATTTATCTTGCATCTTCTCCTTCTTTTACTAAGATATCAATTTTTGATAATCTAGAATTTACAAACTCAAGATAGGCCGCTCTCATATCACTAGGAATCATCGTGTCAAACTCAGATATTAACCAGTCTTCTGGAATATGTGCTATAATATCTTCTAGCTTTTCTTGCGTTAATAACTCTTTGATTGCAGTTGCTGCTTCTGGTAAGCGTGTTGCTTTCTCTAGCAATACATGATCTTTTACAAGCGGGAAGGTACGCTCTAGATGATTTTTCCAATTTTTCCAGTCATGGTGAAAATAAAAACTCGCACCGTTATCTATCACCCATATCTCATTATGCCACTGCAGGAGATTTGTGTTTTTTGCCGTTCTATCAATATTGCTGATGATGCAGTCTAGTAATACAATTTTTGACGCAGTTAGAGCATCTACCGTACTCACCAGCGGATCATAAGTAATCGCCTCTGATAAGAAATGAAGCCCAAAGTTTAACCCTACGCTAAACTTCAATAAATCCTGAATCTCCTCATCTGGTTCTGTTTTACTAAAAGAGTCATCTAGATTCATAAACACAAGCTCTGGAACATGAAGACCTATCGCTCTTGCTATTTCTCCTCCTAGAAGTTCTGAGACAAGAGCCTTCTTTCCTTGCCCAGCTCCTCTAAACTTGAGCACATATAAATAATCATCATCTGCTTTGACTAAAGCTGGAAGTGATCCTCCTTCTCGTAAAGGTTGCAAGTATTGCACAACATTTACGGTTCTTAATTGTAGCATATCCATATACAGTATTCTCTTTTCTGAGGTGTTTACCCTTAGTGCAAATTTAAGTGATTACTTATTGGTCTTATCTACTAATATTATGGATCATTTTCAACTTATAAATGATGTGTATCAACTTTTATACAAGTACAATTTATTCAACAATTCATCGTATTTTAACAGTTTTGTTTAATTATGCTTTCGCGAAAGCGTAACTACATAAACAGCAGTTAAATTATTTTTGTTAAATCTATTGTTTTCTACTTGTGATTTTCTACAAAATGTCTTTTTTCAACGCTTAAGTGTTAATTTATTCTTATTAGTTGTAATTAGTCTTGCTAATAAAAAAACAATTCAATAATTTTCCTACACATTAAACTTGTATAAATCAACATTCTACAACCAATTTTGTACAAGTAAAAGTTCTTAATTACACAAATATCTAACGCTAGTCTTAAACAAAACTGGAGGGAGGTATTACTTTGATTAAACGGACTCTTATACGATTAATCAAATTGCAATTTTATTGTTTTTAATGATGTGTACTCGACATTCATTAGTTAGATGTTTTATTAAAATAATTTAAGACTACTATCATGAAGAGAAAAATTACTTTTCCATCATCCCTGAGCGGCTTTCTATTTATTTTATTATTTGCCTGCTTTTCTGTCAGTGCGCAAGAACAAACTTTTGCGACAACTATAACCAATCAAGAAAATGTTGATGATGCCAATTTGGCTACCAATCAAGATTTAACAGATTTCGCCGAAGTTAGAGCAAATTCTGGAACACTCTTTTTTGGTGCATATGATGGAGTTCTTGAGTTATCATATGGAGAACTACTGCCTGCAAATACAACATCATACATTAAAATAGAAACAGAAGATGACTTGTTACCTTCCTTATTAGGCGGTAGTCTCGGTAATTTACTTGCAGATGTACTGGGGATTGTACTAATAGGTAATCAAGAATTTACCGTAAAGGCATTAAATGGTAATACTACCGTGCTAAGTGCAGTATCATCAGACCCTAATACATTTAGCGGTGCTAGAACACAAATAGTGACCGATGCACAGGGAGATTATTATATAGCACTCACACCAGACCAACCATATAGCAGTATAGAAATTACAAATAGTATAGGTTCCTTAATTGGACTAAATCAAGAACGTTCTCTAAAAGTTTATGGAGCTTTCTACGGCGCAGATGCACCTATTTGTAACACTCCTTCATTTACCTCATTTGACGGGACTGGGCTTAATCTAGATTTAATAAATCTAGGAGGCGCTGGGGTTACAAATATTGAAAATGCAATTGATGGAGATCTCGCTACATTCTCTGAGTTAAGCTTAGGTGTATTAACTGTAGCAGCGACTGTAGAGCAGGTAATTTATTTTCAGAATGCTTCACAACCTACAGAAGATTTCAAAATTAGACTTGCTGTCGATCCTAGTTTATTAGCGCTTGGAGTGGCAAATAATATCCAATTTGAAGCCTATAACGGTTCAAATCTAATTGCATCGAGAGACTTAGGATCCTTATTAAATCTGGAATTGATAAATTTATTACAAAGTAATAGTCCTATTGATATTGGCTTTGATGTGTCTGCACCCGTAGATAGAATTGTCGTTAGTTATTCCTCACTCTTGAATACTTCATTAAGTCAGCGACTTGATTTATACGATGTAGCCGTTACTCCTGCTATTCCTGAAATTGCTGCAGCTTCTCAAAATATCACTTTATGTGAAAATAGCACCGCAGAACTTATTGCTACTACTGATACTACAAACTCACAAATAGAGTGGTATGATGAAGAGCAAGGTGGAAATTTACTAGCTACGGTAGATAGTGGTGAGACATTTACCACTTCATCATTAACAGAAAGCACCACTTTCTATGCCGCTGCTACGGCAAATGGATGTACTGTAGCGTCTGTACGAACTCCAGTTTTAGTAACAATTAACCCTACTCCAAAATCTTCAGATATCTTAGTAGCAGGTTTTGATACTGCCATATGTTTACCTGAAGTACTAGAGATTGTACCGTCAAGTACGATCTCAAATGACTTCAAATATTACTTTGATCCTAATAAAAATGTAGAGATTACTAATGGGCTTACTGCAGATGGAATCGTATACGTAATCAATGATAGCAAGCTTGAAATAACTGGATTAAATGATGCTAACAATCTTGATAACATATTTATTTCTACAACAGAACCAGCTACTGGTTGTGAGAATAGTCCTGGCGATTTAAGACAAGTCTCTATTATTCTTGCAAACACTCCTAATATCTCTATAAATCTTACAGAGAATATTACAGCCGATGATACTATAAATAGTATTGAGCAAAATAATGACATCACCATTACTGGTACAGTTTCGGGAGATGCTCAAGAAAATGATGAAGTAATAATTACTGTAAATAATACAGAGTACACTACATTATTGGATGCAGGTTTAAACTTTGCTAGAGACATTCCAGGTGCTGAATTAGTACTTGACGCAGATTCAACCATTGACGCTTCGATAACGGTTGTCGGTACATTATGTACTGCCACAGCTATTGATAGTGAGGCTTACACGGTAGATATTGACAATCCCACCATTCCTACTGTAGATGCACAAACCACCAACGACACCACTCCGATAATTACGGGTACTGCAGATTCTGACGATGAGTTGACGGTAATTGTAAATGGAGTTACTTATTTGGAAACTGGAGCGGATCTTACAGATAATGGAGATGATACTTGGAGCTTACAAATTCCTGATGGTAGCGAACTACCTGATGGAACTTATGATGTAGATGCTTCTGTAGAAGATACGGTTGGAAATACTGCTTCTGATAACACTACAGATGAATTAGTAATTGATGCGACTGCGCCAACTACTCCAACGGTTACTGCGCAAACCACCAACGACACCACTCCGCTTATTACAGGAACAGCAGATTCTGATGATGAGCTGACGGTAATTGTAAATGGTGTTACTTATCTTGAAACTGGAGCGGATCTTACAGATAACGGAGATGATACTTGGAGCTTACAAATTCCTGATGGTAGCGAACTACCAGATGGAACCTATGATGTGGATGCTTCGGTGGAAGATACGGTTGGGAATACTGCTTCTGATACTACTACAGATGAATTAGTAATTGATGCTACTGCACCTACAACTCCAACAGTAAACGCGCAAACTACAAATGATACAACTCCACTAATTACAGGTACGGCAGATTCTGACGATGAGCTAACCGTAATTGTAAATGGTGTTACTTATTTGGAAACTGGAGCGGATCTTACAGATAACGGAGATGATACGTGGAGCTTACAAATACCGGATGGAAGTGAACTACCAGATGGCACTTATGATGTAGATGCTTCTGTAGAAGATACTGTTGGAAACACTGCTTCTGACAATACAATTGATGAATTAACCATTGACTCTGTTTCCCCAACGACTCCTACGGTTGCTGCACAAACTACAAACGACACCACGCCGCTGATTACAGGTACGGCAGATTCTGACGATGAGCTAACTGTAATAGTAAATGGTGTTACTTATCTTGAAGCAGGAGCGGATCTCACAGACAATGGTGATGATACTTGGTCACTACAAATACCTGACGGAAGCGAACTGCCAGATGGCACTTATGATGTAGATGCTTCTGTGGAAGATACAGTTGGAAATATGGCTTCTGACAATACAATCGATGAATTAACCATTGACACAACTGCGCCTACTACTCCAACTGTTACCGCTCAGACAACAAATGATACAACTCCACTAATTACAGGTACGGCAGATTCTGACGATGAGCTAACAGTAATTGTAAATGGTGTTACTTATTTGGAAACTGGAGCGGATCTTACAGATAATGGTGATGATACGTGGAGCTTACAGATACCGAATGGAAGTGAAATTCCAGATGGAACCTATGATGTAGATGCTTCTGTAGAAGATGCGGTTGGAAATACAGCTTCAGACGCTACAACTGATGAGCTAGTAATTGACTCAAATGCGCCAACTACTCCAACGGTTACTGTACAAACTACCAATGACACCACTCCACTGATTACAGGTACTGCTGATTCTGATGATGAGTTAACAGTAATTGTTAATGGAGTAACCTACATCGAAGGTGATACAAACCTCACTGATAACGGTGATGATACTTGGTCACTACAAATACCTGATGGAAGCGAACTGCCAGATGGAACTTATGATGTAGATGCTTCTGTGGAAGATACTATTGGGAATACAGCTTCTGACAATACAATTGATGAATTAACCATTGACACAACTGCGCCTACTACTCCAACGGTAGATGCACAAACCACCAACGACATCACTCCGCTTATTACAGGAACAGCTGATTCTGATGATGAGCTGATGGTAATTGTAAATGGTGTTACTTATTTGGAAACTGGAGCGGATCTTACAGATAACGGTGATGATACTTGGTCTCTACAAATACCTAATGGCAGCGAACTACCAGATGGAATCTATGATGTAGATGCTTCGGTGGAAGATACGGTTGGAAACACTGCTTCTGATACCACAACCGATGAATTAGCTATTGACGCAACTGCGCCAAATACTCCAACGGTAGATTCACAAACTACGAATGACAGCACTCCGCTGATTACAGGAACAGCAGATTCTGATAATCAGCTGACGGTAATTGTAAACGGAATAACCTACACCGAAGGTGATACAAACCTCATCGATAACGGAGATGATACATGGAGCTTACAAATACCTAATGGTAGTGAATTACCTGACGGAACCTATGACATTGATGTTACTGTGGAAGATACTATTGGAAATACTGCTTCTGATAATACAACCGATGAATTAATAATTGACGCTACTGCGCCTACAAATCCAACGGTTACTGCGCAAACTACGAATGACACCACTCCGCTAATTACAGGTACAGCAGATTCTGATGATGAGCTGATGGTAATTGTAAATGGTGTTACTTATTTGGAAATTGGAGCGGATCTTACAGATAATGGAGATGACACTTGGTCTCTGCAAATTCCTGATGGTAGCGAACTACCAGATGGAACCTATGATGTAGATGCTTCTGTGGAAGATACGGTTGGGAATACAGCTTCTGACAATACAATTGATGAATTAACCATTGACACAACTGCGCCTACTACTCCAACTGTTACCGCTCAGACAACAAATGATACAACTCCACTAATTACAGGTACGGCAGATTCTGACGATGAGCTGACTGTAATTGTAAATGGAGTTACCTACACCGAAGGTGATACAAACCTTATCGACAACGGAGATGATACGTGGAGCTTACAAATTCCTGATGGTAGCGAATTGTCAGATGGAACCTATGATATAGATGCTTCTGTGGAAGATACAGTTGGAAATACCGCTTCGGATACTACTACAGATGAATTAATAATTGACGCAACTGCGCCTACTACTGCAACGGTTGATCCGCAAACTACGAATGACACCACTCCGCTAATTACAGGTACTGCAGATTCTGATGATGAGTTGACCGTAATTGTAAATGGTATTACTTATCCTGAAACTGGAGCAGATCTCACTGATAACGGAGATGATACATGGAGCTTACAAATTCCTGATGGAAGTGAAATTCCAGATGGAACATATGATGTGGATGTTTCTGTAGAAGATACAGTTGGAAATACTGCTTCTGACAATACAATTGATGAATTAATCATTGACACAACTGCGCCTACTACTCCAACGGTTACCGCTCAGACAACAAATGATACAACTCCACTAATTACAGGTACTGCAGATTCTGACGATGAGTTGACGGTAATTGTAAATGGAGTTACTTATTTGGAAACTGGAGCGGATCTTACAGATAATGGAGATGATACTTGGAGCTTACAAATTCCTGATGGTAGCGAACTACCAGATGGAACTTTTGATGTAGATGCTTCTGTAGAAGATACTGTTGGAAATACTGCTTCTGACAATACAATTGATGAATTAATCATTGACGCTACTGCGCCTACTACGCCAACAGTTACTCCTCAAACTACAAACGACACTACTCCCCTGATTACAGGAACAGCAGATTCTGATGATGAGCTGACTGTAATAGTAAACGGTGTTACTTATTTGGAAACTGGAGCGGATCTTACAGATAACGGTGATGATACTTGGAGCTTACAAATACCTGACGGAAGCGAACTACCAGATGGAACTTATGATGTAGAGGTTTCTGTAGAAGATACGGTTGGAAATACCGCTTCGGATACTACTACAGATGAATTAATAATTGACGCAACTGCGCCTACTACTCCAATGGTTGATCCGCAAACTACGAATGACACCACTCCACTGATTACAGGAACAGCAGATTCTGATGATGAACTAACAGTAATTGTAAATGGAGTTACTTATTCTGAAACTGACGCGAATCTTACAGATAACGGAGATGATACTTGGAGCTTACAAATACCTGACGGAAGCGAACTACCAGATGGAACTTATGATGTAGAGGTTTCTGTAGAAGATACGGTTGGAAATACTGCATCTGATACTACTACTGATGAATTAGTCATTGACGCAACTGCGCCAAATACTCCAACGGTAGATTCACAAACTACAAATGACTTTACACCACTGATTACAGGAACAGCAGATTCTGAAGATGAGCTAACAGTAATTGTTAATGGTATAACATATCTTGAAACTGGAGCAAATCTTACAGATAATGGCGATGATACTTGGAGCTTGCAGATTCCTGATGAAAATGAATTATTAGATGGAACCTATGATATCGATGCTTCGGTGGAAGATACGGTTGGGAATACTGCTTCTGATACCACGACCGATGAGTTGATAATTGATACGAATGCTCCTACTAATCCAACGGTAATTTCTCAAATAACGACAGATACGACCCCACTTATTGAGGGTACTGCAGATTCGGAAGATGAGCTGACAGTGATTGTAGACAATGCAACGTATGTAGAAAACGATGGACATCTTACAGATCATGGTGATAATACATGGAGCTTGCAAATTCCAGGAGCTAATGACATTGCAGATGGTGTATATGATGTACAGGCCACAACTCAAGATATGACCGGGAATTCGGCATCAGATGTAACTACTAATGAGTTGACGGTTGACACCACTGCTCCTATTACGCCTACCGTGACTCCTCAAGAAACTAGTGACACTACTCCAATGATTACAGGAACTGCAGATTCTGATGATATGCTTTCCATCATTGTAGATGGAAACACATATATGGAAAATGATGGAAACCTTACCGATAATGGTGATGATACTTGGAACTTACAGATTCCTGATGAAAACGAGCTAGCAGATGGAACGTACGATGTACAAGCCACTGCAGAGGATTTGGCAGGTAATTTGGCATCAGATATGACTGTAGATGAGCTTACCATACAATCAGGTATCGTAACGACAGATAATGACCAGCAACTTTTTTGCGAAAGCGAAAACCCTACAATTGCAGATATTCAGGTAAATGAGACCACTGTAAATTGGTACCTCAGTGCTTCTGGCGGAACAGTTTTAACCACCGATACTGCATTGATGGACAACACAATTTACTATGCGGCACTTGTTACAAACGGTATTGAGAGTGCAAACAGACTGGCGATTACAGTGACTGTAATCAGTACGCCTACGCCTACTACTACAGCTACCACGCAGTCATTTTGTATAGATGCTATGGCTACCGTAAGTGATATTGAAGTGAATGAACCAGATGTGATATGGTATAATCAAGCTACTGGCGGCAGTCCATTGGCAGCAAATGCACTTTTAGTTTCTGGTAATTACTACGGTGCTCTTGTAAATAATGGCTGTGAGAGTAGCACTCGTCTAGAGGTGAGTATTACAATTGATGAGATCGCTAGTGCGAGCATTACGAGCAGTACTGACATGACTTGTGTGGGTAATGAAATCACTTACCAGACTGAGTCAGATATGAGTGGTTATTTATGGACGATTTCTTCTGGAGGAACAATCATCACTGGTGGCGATCTCACAGATGATTTTGTGACTGTGATATGGGACGAACTTGGCGAGCAATCTGTTGCTGTAAATTATGAGTCTTCCAATAGTTGTATGCCTCTCGCAGATGCTACGCTAGACGTTGAGGTAGCTTCTTGTTCTGATCTTACGATTCTTAAAATGGTCAATAATGCCTTGCCACAGCTCAACACAGAGGTTGTGTATACTATTATGGTGACTAATGCAGGCGACACAGACTTTACAGATGTTGAGGTTGAAGACTTATTACCTTCTGGATTGCAATTTGTATCGGCGGTGACAGATAGTGGGACTTATGATAGTGCAACTGGTGTTTGGCTTATTCCTTCAGTGGTGGCTAATGCAACTGTGGAGTTAGCGATAAGCGCTGTAGTGCTAGAGGATGGAGATTATTTAAATATCGCGACCATCACGCAGTCTAGTCCTATGGATAGTGATCTTACTAACAATGTATCGCAAGTTGATATCACGCCAAGTTGTATTAAAGTGTTTAATGAATTTTCACCCAATGGTGATGGCTTTAATGACACCTTTACCATACGCTGTATCGAGTCATATCCAGAAAACAACTTGAAAATTTACAATCGAGCTGGAAATATGGTGTATGAAATGGATGGCTATGCAAATGTGTGGAGAGGAACTTCTACTTCTAATGGTACCGTAAATGAAAATGACGGCCTTCCTTCATCTACCTACTATTACATCTTAGACTTAAATGATGGCAGTGAGCCGCTTACGGGATGGGTATACATTGCACTTTAACAATCTAACTTAAAAACAACGACTATGTTTAAAATATATAACATTTACTTAGTACTAATTATGTGTTGTGTAAGCATATACATGAATGCACAACAGGCGCCTAACTATACACAGTACATGTATAATACCATGGCTATAAATCCAGCATATGCAGGATCTTCAGAAGGGTTGAATGTGGTGGGGATATATCGTTCTCAATGGGCTGGTTTTGATGGCGCACCTGAGACTTATAATCTCAGTGTTGAAACTCCGCTCACGGAGCGCGTAGGGCTAGGAGTCAATGTCACTAAAGACGTAAATGGTCCTGCCGAAAGATTCAACTTTGATGGTAATTTTTCTTATAACATTCAGTTAGATAGAGATCTCAACCTCGCATTTGGAATAAAAGCAGGTGCTCAGTTACTCAATGTAGATTTTTCTAAAGGGGAATTTGTAAACCAAGGTGATCCCCTACTCACAAATAATGTAGATAACAGACTGCTGGCAACGCTAGGAGCTGGTGCCTTTTTGTATAAATACAATTGGTATGTAGGAGTCTCTGTACCTGACTTTTTTAGTGATGAGTATTATGATAATGTGGAGGAAGCTGTCGTGGCAGATGAGCGCCAATCGTACCTCACCGCGGGTTATGTGTTTGGCATAAGTGATAACATACGCTTTAAACCAGCTGCACTTGTAAATTATGTAAATGGTAGTCCGTTGCGATATAATCTCTCGGCCAATTTTCTTTTTCATGACAAGCTCACCGTAGGTGCTAGTTATCAAGTGGATGCTGCGGTAAGTGCGCTGGCTGGTTTTCAAATTTCTGACAATCTGTTTTTAGGCTATTCCTTTGATTATGCTACTACAGAGTTTACAAATTATAATGATGGTACCCATGAAGTTATTTTAAAATTCTCTTTGTTTAAGAAAAAGGGAATGTCTTTCTCACCTAGATTCTTTTAACATCAAACCACTATGAAGAAATCCCTATATATTCTATTCATGATGTGTGTATATTCTAGTTATGCACAGAATGATTTAAAAAAAGCAGATGAGCTTTATGACAGACATATGTATGCAGATGCTGCAGTACTTTATGATCAACATCTTAATGACTCAGAAAAGATAGCGCCTACAACCTGGCAGCATATTGCAGACACGCATTATAACCTTAAGAACTATGAACGTGCAGAGATTGCTTATAAAAAAACCTTTGACGCACTAGGATACACGATGGAGCCCGCACATATCTGGCAGTATTTTGATGTACTACGCTTCTTAAAAAAGTATGATACGGCAGATGATTTTTATGTAGGCTATTTAAAACTATCCAAAAAAGACAAAGAGCTCAACAGATACTATGAAGAAAAGTCTAGGTTTAATGACATTTTAGCAAATGACACGCTCTATCAGATTACAAATCTTGATATTAACTCTAGCTATGCAGATTTTGGCGGATCCTTGTATAAGAATAAACTAGTATTCTCAACGGCTCGCAATGATGAAGAAAATAAAATCTACAAAAGAGATAACACCCCTTACCTATCGCTTTATGAAGCCACGATAGATAGTACTGGTACCTACTCCAATGTTAAGCTTTTTAATGAAGAGCTAGAAACCCAGTATCACGACGCCACGGCTACTTTTTATAATAATGACCAAACGCTGGTCTATGCTTCAAGTGCACAATCTGGATCGCGTAAGATTTATACAAAGAACAAGAGAAACTTCTTTAAGCTCTACCGCGTGCAGATTAATAAAGACAAATTTGACAAGGAGGAACTTCCCATTAATGGTAATGGCTATTCCATAGGGCAGCCTTTTGTAACTACAAATGGTAGTCAGCTGTATTTTGTGTCAGACATGCCAGGTGGTTATGGCCGTGCAGATATTTATGTGTGTGACATACGAGCAGATGGCTCACTCTCCACACCTCGCAATCTAGGTGATGCGGTAAACACACCATATGATGACTTTTTCCCTTTTGTAAAAAACAAAGAACTCTATTTTGCCTCTAAGGGTCACGTAGGTTTTGGCGGCCTTGATATTTACAAAGCGCAGCTTAGAGACGGCATTTACAGTAATGCCCGTAATCTCGGACTTGGGATTAACAGCAATGCAGACGACTTTGCTTATGTGGCGAGTAACACTAAAAATGAAGGATATTTTAGCTCAAACAGAGAAGGCGGTAAAGGCGACGATGATATTTACTCCTTTGTATATGATCGCAGCGAGTGCTTCCAGACCCTAGAAGGAACCGTTACAGACTCACAAACGGGCGCACCATTACCAGCAGTGACTATCATCGCTTATGATATTAACAATAAGCAAGTAGCCGAAACACTTACCGACACTGCAGGAACCTACACCCTACAGATGGGTTGCAATATCAAATACAATATTAAGGCATCAAAAATAGGCTACTCAAAAGATGAGCTGGACTTGAATACAGGTACAGAACCTAATGGGCTTATTAACTTTGTAGATTTTAAGTTGGCTAACCTTTCAGATATTTTTGTTACAGATGGTGAGATAGAAAAGATTAAAATCAACCCTATTAATTTTGAGTCTAACCGTTATGCGATTAACATATTTGCCGCACAACAGCTCCAGCGCATTATTGACATTATGAACGAATATCCTGCGCTTATCATCAAGATAGAATCCCACACAGATCAACGTGGTGGAGCGTCATATAATCAAACCTTATCAGAAAATAGAGCCATCTCTACCCGAGACTATTTGATTAAAAACGGTATCACGAGTTCGCGCATTGAGAGTGCAAAAGGGTTTGGTGAATCAAGGCCCATACACATTTGTGATGAGGCAGACGATAGCTGTACAGAGGTGCAGTATTTAGAAAATAGACGTTCAGATTTTATTGTGGTTAGCAGGTAGCAACACCTTGCTCTTTACCCAATGACTGTAAGCCTTCCTAGTTCCCCCAGCTATAGTGAAGGCTTATTTTTATGCAAGCCTTTAATAGCTGCAGACTAATGGTGTGTGGAGTTTTCACGCTTTCGCGAAAGCGTACCACTCATACAGAAATATTTGATTGGTTATAACAAACGAGCAAGTCTTAAGCACTCACACCACAAGAGGCTCTTTTAAGTAGCATATACTCCCCTGCGTTTTTAAAGTCTCTTACAGAAGTACCTGTATAGCGTTTAAATGTTTTTGAGAGGTGACTTACGTCTGTAAAGCCTAGCTCATCGGCAATTTCAGTGAGGGTAAAATCTGAGTTGAGAAGACGTATCTCTACTAGTCTAAGTTTGGCTTTCATAATATACTCACGCAAGGACATCCCTACCTGTTTTCTAAAAAACTCACTTACGTAGGTTGCAGACATCATAAATGTTTCTGCAAGTCTATCTACTTTAAGTAATTCACTTTTTGCAATATTCTCGTTGATGTAGGTGAGCATATTTGTTGCTCTATCATCACTTGTTGTATTTACAATCTCATAGTGACTCCCTTTTTTTATATTTCTAATAACCACTTCTAATATACTTACCATAAGACTTGAGATAAGCGATACAGAGACCTCTCCATAGTTTCTAGTCTCTCTTAAAATTATTGCCGTAAGCTGTTTGAGATGCTCCCTATCTGCATCACTTTTAATGATATCGCCAGGCAGCTGGTTGTAATTAGACAAGATGTAGGCGGCTTCTTTAAACCACTCAGACTTATCCAGCGTCATTTTATTAGAGCTTTTAAAAAACGAATTTGTAAATTTCAAAAAGACAAATTTTGTGCGCTTCTCTATATTAAAAGAGTGACACTTTAAGGGAGGTAGTAAAAAGATACTATCCTTTTTATAATCATAGAGGTTGTAATTAATACACTGCGTACCCTCTCCACTTTCTATAAGCACAAGTTCAAAAAAGTTGTTTTTAACTGGGCGTTGTTTCCACTCAGATAACTCCATTTCTTGTATTTCAAAAGGTTTATAAGCTTCTAATACTTGCATAGTAGTATGATTTAGGGACAAATTTAGGGTTTTATAGCATTAAAATTATCATAACACACTTAATAACCTCTATTTATACCTAATTAACCATTTTATATACAAATAAAACAGCGACCTATCCCACTACCTTTGTATCATCAAAGAAAACCACAAACTATAAAAGAAAGCATATATGAAAGCAATGATTATCAACGAATACGGTGAGAATGCCGCATTCACAGCAAGCGAAGTAGCAAAATCAGCAGTAACTCCAGGTCACGTGAGTATCAAGATTGCAGCCTCTAGTGTGAACACGGTAGACACCATGATACGCAAGATGGGATCAGACCTACCGCTATCACCAGCAGCACCAGCTATATTGGGAATGGACTTTGCAGGAGTGATAGAAGCAGTAGGTGAAGGTGTACATGACTTTAAAGTAGGCGACGAAGTGTACGGTTGTGTAGGTGGCCTTGCCGACTTACAAGGTACGCTAGCCGAATATATCGTGGCAGACAGTAAACTTATTGCTCACAAAGCTGCCAACTTATCTATGACTGAGGCAGCATCACTACCACTTGTAGCAATTACTGCTTATGAAGGATTGATACGCGCGGGGATTAAAAAAGGTCAAAAAGTACTCGTACATGGAGGTTCTGGAGGTGTAGGCCACGTAGCGGTACAACTAGCTATTCACTTTGGAGCAGATGTATATGCTACTTGTGGAGGACCAGAGCAACAAAAGATTATAGAAGGATATGGAGCAACGGCAATTAACTATAAAGAAGAAACGGTTGAATCATATGTAGCAAAATATACAGATGGCGCAGGTTTTGACCTTATTTACGATACCGTAGGTGCAGATAACCTTACAAAGTCTTTTGAGGCAGCAGCACTTAATGCACAAATTGCTACTACAGTATCTATGTGCAACCTAGATCTTACTCAAGCACACTTTAAAGGATTATCACTACACGTTGTGTTTATGCTCATCCCTATGTTACACAACTACAAGCGAGAAGAGCACGGTGCGATTTTAAAAGAGCTAAGCAATATCGCACAAGACAAAGCGCTAGTACCTCTAGTAGACAGCACATTTGCGCTGGATAATGTAGGTGATGCTTATGCAAGACTAGAGAGTGGTAAAGCAATAGGTAAAGTAGTTGTAACTAACTAAGACCTCATCCATAGGCATACTATAGAAAGCACTTGAGCCTTAGATAACTGTTTTATAGGTATTTAAGGTTTAAAAAAAACAGAACTTTGCTTTTACAACAACCCCCATTTTAATTACCAAAGCCACCAGCCATTTGTGCGTAGTTCTGTTATAAATTTAAAATATAATAGCAGTAGCTATACGTAAAAAATATAATTATGAGTAACATAGAACATACAAATGCACTTGCAGAAGCTCGTGCTTTAGAAGTACCATCACGAGAATTATCATTAAGACGCGATCCATCTGTTTCTCAATTTTGGAACGAAAATCGCAAAGTACTAGAAACTGCTTGGGCAGAATGGGAAATAGAAAACAAAGATGATTTATTAGTTCCTGATGAAACCTTGCTAGATCCACGATTACGTAAAGCCATTAAAGACGCTTGGGAAAACCCAGAAAAAGAATCTGCTGTTGCCGATTTATGGGAAGAAATTATACCTGGTGTTTATGTAGCTCAGTTTTTTGATCTAGATCGTTTAGCAGATTTTCGTAACTATCTAGAAGCTGTAGCAAACTCAGGAGTGCCAAAACGTGCACCTTATGGTATTCAATTAAACAGATATGGAATGATGTTAGACCCTCGTTCTGAAGGTCATCTGGCAGCACCTAATTTTCAGGCATTTTATAACGATATGATGGACCGTTTTATGCGTCCTATAGCACGTTTGTTATTAGGAACTTACGGCTATGACAATCAGACTTTTGGTTTTTCAATACAATACAACCCAGATAAAGACAAGGATTTACACGCGCATACCGATGCCTCTGCAGCTACCTTGAATATCAATATCAACTTACCAGATGAAAAGTTTACGGGATCTGAGGTTGATTTTTATGATAAAGCTTCAGGAAAAACGGTACAAGCTATTTTTGAGCCTGGAAAAGCAATCATCCATAGCGGTAATGTGCCACACGCTACGCACCCCATTACAAGCGGGCAACGTAGTAATTTAGTAGTGTGGTTATATGGAGATCGTATGCAAATACCACGTGGTAGTAAAAGCAGCTACGGAAATATTAGCAACAGCGACACCATTAAAGATGTTGCTTTAGAAAGTGTAACCGCTCGCCAGCGATGGAGTTTACCTGATGGTCCTAAAGATACCGCTGCACCTTTTTAAGAAACGTAGGTTAATGATTATCTTAGAACAAGAATAAAATTAATAGAACTGGCAATACAACTATTGCCAGTTTTCATCAACATAAACTTATAGGAATGAGCAAGACCATATTAATTACTGGAAGTACTGACGGCATAGGTAAACTAGCCGCCGTACAGCTAGCAAAACAGGGACATACCTTGTACATACACGGTCGTAATGCTACAAAAGTAGCAGAGACCATCGCAACCCTAAAAGCCGAATCTAACAATGACCACATAGACGGTTTTGTAGCAGATTTTTCTAGTATGGCAGCAGTGCATGCTATGGCTAGTGAGGTAAATGAAAAACTCACAACGCTAGATGTACTCATAAATAACGCAGGGGTTTTTAAAAGCCGCGAACTGTTTACGGCAGATGGGCTTGATATGCGTATGGCGGTAAATTATATAGCGCCTTACCTGCTCACCACTTCCCTACTCGACCTCCTTAAAAAAGGCGATCGCACGCGCATTATCAACTTAAGCTCTGCAGCACAGTCATCTGTTATAGATAGCGTGCTAGCAGGTACTAAAGAAGAGAGCCAGCAGGAGACCTACGCACAGAGTAAGCTTGCTTTATTAATGTGGAGCTTTTACCTCGCGTTACAAGAGCCAGCACTTACGGTTATCCCTGTAAACCCAGGTTCTTTACTTAATACAAATATGGTAAAAGAGGCCTACGGTCACCACTGGTCACCAGCAGATAAAGGAGCTACTATTTTACAAGACCTCGCTACAAACCCTAGCTATGCGAGTCATAGCGGTGACTATTTTGATAATGACAAAGGAAGCTTTGGCAGGGCACATACAGATGCCTACAGTGAGCAAAAACGCACACACTTAATCACCACAACACAACAGATTTTAAAAAACATCTCATAAACAAAAAGCTTTGCTTATCAGAAAATAGAGCCATCGCTACCCGTGACTATTTGATTAAAAATGGTATCACGAGTTCGCGCATTGAGGCAGTATTTAGAAAATAAACATTCAGGTCTTATTGTGGTAAGCAGGTAGCAACACCTTGTATTTGCCCAATAACTGTAAGCCTTCCTAGTTCCCCCAACGCTAGTGAAGGCTTATTTTTATACAAGCCTTTAATAGTTGTAAACTAATTGGTGTGGAGTTTTCACGCTTTCGCGAAAGCGTACCATAAACACCTCATAAACAGCACCTCATTTGCAAGCTACGGCACTATAAAAGATGGTATATTTAGGGCAGTATTCATCTAATCACGCGCCATGAAATATACCCTATTCCTCCTCACCCTACTCTGCATACTCACGGGATGCACACAGAAAGAAGCGACCTCACAAGAAACCGTCGCTGCCTACTACAAGGCCGTTGCCGAAGGAAACTACAAAGAAATAGGCAGCTTGATAAGCGATAGCATCACCATCACGGCGGGAGATTATGTGATGCCCTTTGACAAAGAAAGTTACTACGAGCACTTTAAATGGGACTCCATATTTAAGCCCTCCTACGAGGTGGTTTCCATAGAAAGTGACAGCGCGGAAGTAATCGCTACGGTAGCCGTGAGTTCGCTGCGTTTTGAATTTTTAAAGAATAACCCACTCACCTGCAGCCATAAAATTTACCTACATGACGGCAAGATCACTACGCTAGAAGAAATCACCTGCAAAGATGTTAACTGGGATGTGTGGCAACAAGAACGCGACTCCCTAGTAGCCTGGACCGCCCGCAATCACCCTGAGCTAGATAATTTTATTAATGACCTGAGTATGAAAGGTGCGATAAAGTATAAGAAAGCGGTGGAGTTGTATGTGGGGCGTGAGAAACTTTAAATTATATGTACGCTACACTTTGACAAAAAGTAGAATTTAACATAAAATCTCAGTGTTTTACGGGAACACGTAAACATAGCATTTTCATTGTGCTTATATTACAGTTTTTAAAATAGGACGCTTTGTTTTAAGAAAAACAAAAGAAACAAATCAATACATCAATATCAGAAAATACAATTAATGGCTAAAAAGCAAGTAAAAGAAAAATCCATAGAAGAAACATTATGGCAAGCCTGTGACAAGCTTAGAGGCTCTGTAGAATCAAGCGAATACAAACACGTTGTACTAGGTTTAATCTTCTTAAAATTTGCCAGCGATAAATTTGAAGAACGTAAAAAAGAACTCATTGAAGGAGGACAAGAAAAATATGTAGAAATGAAAGATTTCTACAATATGAAAAATGTCTTTTTCTTAAATGAAAAATCTCGTTGGGAATACATAAAGAAATATGCAAAGGTTGAAAATGATGAGGTAGGAACAAATGCTACAAGAATAGACACCGCCTTACACAACATTGAAAAGAACAACCCTGCGCTTAAAGGTGCATTGCCAGATAATTATTTTTCACGATTAGGATTAGACAAAACCAAACTTGCATCGCTTATTGACCAAATAAGTGAGATAAATACTATTGCCGATAAACAGAACGATATAGTTGGGCGAGTTTATGAGTATTTCTTAGCCAAATTTGCTATTAAAGAAGGGAAAGGAAAAGGAGAATTCTATACCCCAAAGAGTATTGTAAACCTCATTGCAGAAATGATAGAACCTTACCAAGGTATTATTTACGATCCTGCTTGTGGTTCTGGAGGTATGTTTGTACAATCTGTAAAGTTTATAGAACAACACCACGGTAATAAAAAAGAGGTTTCTGTCTACGGACAAGAATATACCAATACAACGTATAAACTGGCAAAAATGAATTTAGCCATACGTGGTATTTCTGCTAATTTGGGAGAAAAGGCAGCCGATACTTTTGGAGCAGACCAACACCCAGACTTGAAAGCCGATTTTATCATGGCGAATCCTCCCTTTAACCAGAAAGATTGGAGAGCAGAAAGCGAATTGACTGATGATCCGCGTTGGAAAGGTTATGAAGTACCACCAAAATCTAATGCCAATTATGGTTGGATTTTAAATATGGTTTCTAAATTATCCGAAAATGGAGTAGCTGGTTTTATATTGGCAAACGGTGCCCTTTCTGGTGGTGGTGAAGAGTATAAAATACGTAAGAAACTGATTGAAAATAATATGGTAGAAGCGATTTTAATTCTACCACAAAATATGTTCTATACCACAACAATTAGCGTAACTCTTTGGATTTTAAACAAGAACAAAACTAAAAAAACAGTAGACAAAGGTTCAGAAACACGTAACTACCGTAACCGAGAGGAAGAAATACTTTTTTTGGATTTACGTGAAAAGGGAGAGCCTTTTGAGAAGAAGTACATACAGTTTTCTAATTCACAAATTGAAGGTATTGCTGAAACTTTACATACTTGGCAAACTGATATAGGTACATATGAAAATATACCTGAATATTGTTATTCGGCAACAAAGTCTGAAGTCATTAAAAAAGATTTTTCATTAGTACCTAGTAAATATATTGAGTTTGTAAACCGAGACGAAAACATAGACTTTGACACCAAATTACAAACATTACATACAGAACTCAGAGACCTTTTACAACAGGAAGCACAATCAAATTCTGAATTACAAAGTGTTTTTAAAACATTAGGTTATGAATTATAAAAAAATAGGTGATTTTATTCAGCAAGTAAATCTTAAAAATGAAGATGGTGAGGTTAAAAATTTACTTGGTGTAAACTTAGACAAAGTGTTTATGCCTTCGGTAGCCAACTTAAACGGTGTGGATATGACGAAGTATAAAATTATTAAAAAAGGTCAATTTGGTTGTAAGTTAATGAGCGTAGGGAGAGATAAAAAACTACCAATTTCTCATCTAACAGATTATGATAAAGCAATTATATCTTCTGCTTACTATGTTTTTGAAGTCAAAAATGAAAAAGAACTATTACCTGAGTATTTAATGATGTGGTTTTTAAGATCAGAATCAGATAGATTTTTATGGTTTTTAAGTGGTGGTGATGTTAGAGGAAGAATAACTTGGGACGACTTATGCACTCTTCCAATAAGAATCCCATCTATAGAAAAACAACAACAAATTGTAGACGAGTACAACACGGTGTCCAACCGCATACAACTCAACGAAAAAATAAACACCAACCTAGAAGCTACTGCACAAGCTTTATATAAACATTGGTTTGTAGACTTTGAGTTTCCCTATGTCACATCGAGCGGAGTCGAGATGCCTTATAAATCTTCTGGTGGAAAAATGGTGTATAATGAAGAATTAGATAAAGATATTCCTGTTGGTTTTAAAATAGGCGATATAACTAATATTGCTATAATTGAAGATGGAGATAGGGGGAAAAATTATCCTAAAGATTATGAGTATAATACTAAAGGTTATTGTTTGTTTCTTGGCGCCCCAAATGTAAGTAGAACAGGTTTTTCTTTTAAAGAAACCGTTTTTATAAGTAAAGAAAAAGACAACCTTTTGAGAAAGGGTAAATTAAAAAGAAACGATATAGTTTTTACTACTCGTGGAAGTTCAATTGGAAAATTAGGTTTCTATTCTAAAAGCATCGTTTTTGAACACTTAAGGATAAACTCTGGAATGGTCATATTTAGATGTAATTCATTATCTACATCATTATACTTATATACCATTCTAAAAGGTGAGTATTTCCAAAATCTTATACAAGGATATTTATCTGGTTCTGCTCAACCTCAATTACCAATAAAAGATTTATCTAAAATGCCAATATTAATACCTAACGCTAATATTATTAATGAGTTTGGTTTAAAAATAAACTTTATTCAAAATAATATTGAACTAAACAATAGGATTTCGGAAAAATTAAACAATTTCAAATCCATTATTTTAAATAAAATGGCTAGAGAATCACTAAAACCACAAGCCGTATGAAGTATAAATACCAACTTATTACAATAGGTACAACTGGAGATTTATCGGACAAGATTATAAATCTATTTTTTGTACAAATCAAAGAATTAAAACTTGATAAAGATGCTTTTATTATTATAGATGAAACCAACTACTCAAAAGAATATAAAGGTAATCAACCTGCATTTGCAATTTATTTTGGAGATGAAGATGGTAATTTCAAACATTTGGACATCATTGATTCACTTATAAAAGACGGTACAATAATTCTTCCCGTTTTTTATAACGATAACTGTTTTGGAATAGAAATACCAAAAGTATTAGAAAATCAAAATGGATTATTGTATGACTCGACTAAAAATATAAAAATTGTTAATCTGGCTTTAGAATCGTTTGAGCTTCTTCGAACTTCAAGAAAAGTGTTTGTCAGTTATAAAAGAAATGAATCTACATCTGTAGCAATTCAATTATATGAAGCTTTAGAAAGAAATAATTTTGATGTATTTCTTGACACACACTCCATTAAACAAGGAGAACCTTTTCAGGAGGAACTTTGGCACAGAATGACAGATTGTGATGTTATTGTTTTATTAAATACACCTAAGTTTTTAGATAGCTATTGGTGTAAAGAAGAAATAGCTGAAGCAAGCGCAAAACAAATTGGAATTATTCAATTAGTGTGGCCAAATCATAAACTAGAAGCGATGGCACATGTTTGTTTACCGATACAACTTCAAAGTACTGATTTTGAAGAAAGTGTATTTGATAACGAGAATGCATCTAAACTAGTAGAACCATTTGTCAATAATTTGGTAAGTGAAGTAGAATCAATGAGGGCAAGAAACTTAGCATCTAGGCAAGATAATTTAATTACAGAGTTTACAAATTTTGCAGTAAAATATGGTAAGTCGATAAATTTACAACCAGAAAGATTTGTTACTGAAGAATTAGGTGGTAATAAAAAGAGAATATTTATTCCAACTGTTGGTATTCCTCAATCTGTTAATTGTAATCAATCTGAAGAAATCATTAAAGAAATAAAAGATTACGAAGTAGATAGTGTTCATTTAATTTATGATGATTTAAGAATAAGAGATAAATGGCTAACTCATTTAGATTGGTTAAATGGATATTTAAAAGTACAAACAATTAAGAAAAAAAACTTTGACAGATGGCTAAAAGAGAATTAAAAAATATTTTTCTTTCTGCAAGTATTCCACTTCCTGAAAGAGACCCAAGATATTATGAAACCGCAGATGTAATAGCAATTAGAGATGCCGTTATTGCTTTATGTACAACTGTACTGCCTAATTATAAATTAATTTGGGGTGGTCATCCTTCAATTACTCCATTGGTTAATTACGTTCTACAAAAGTTAAACTTAAACATACAAGATCATGTAGAACTTTATCAATCTAAATTTTTTGAAAAGTTTTACCCTGAAGATAATAATAAATTCGAAAACGTAATCCTTACACCTGTTTTAGAAGATAGAGATTCTAGTCTTAGGCTAATGCGAGAATTAATGCTTGGAAATAAAAAGTTTGCAGCTGGTATATTTATTGGAGGTATGGAAGGGGTAGAGAATGAATATAAAATATTTAGAGAGCTTCATCCAAATGCTATAATAATAGCTTTAGCAAGTACAGGAGCAGCCGCTAAAATCATACATCAGAGTGAAATTAAACCAAATGAACGGTTTCTAAATGATTATGCATACTCATCAACATTTAAAGAATTTTTAATCGATAAAATATAGCTATGGGAAAAAAAGTATTTGTTTCATATAAATACGGAGACGAGCAGGTTGCCAAATTAAAAGATACCTATTACGATGAAGTAGATGGGGAAATGAAATGGGTTAGAAGAAAAACTAAAGCTAGAGACTTTGTAGATGTACTTCAGAACCTTATAGGTAAAGATAATATGAATTTAGGTGAAAAAGATGGTGATAGCTTAGAAGAATTTGCTGACTCCACTATTCAAGGAAAATTAAAAGACAAGATTTTTCAAAGTAGTGTAACAATTGTAGTCATATCTAAAGGAATGAAAGATCCATTAAAACTTGAAAAAGATCAATGGATACCTTGGGAAATTTCATATTCTCTACAATCGATCAAAAGGGAAAATCAAGCAAGTAAAATGAATGCAATATTAGGAGTTGTTTTACCTGACGAACATGCTTCATACGATTGGTATTATAGAGAAAATCTCGATTGCAACTCTACTACTCATTTTACTAATCAGTTGTTCAGTATGTTAAAAAAGAACATGTTTAATCTAAAAAACACTGAGACAAAGGAATGTAATGGCACTACTATTAATGTAAGTAATAATCCTTCTTTTATCAAAACCGTTAAGTGGAGTGACTTTAATAGCTCTTCTTATAATAATTATATAGATGCAGCTGTTGAAATTAAGGATAATCAACTTGCAAATGATAGCTATAAAATGAAAATTAAACTAGATTAATAAAATGGCAAAATATAGCGTACACCAACAACCCGTAGAAACTTTATTAAGTTGGATAAAATCTGGTGATATCGCCATACCAGAAATTCAACGGCCTTTTGTATGGAAAGCTTCCAAGGTTAGGGACTTAATAGATTCTTTATATCAAGGGTATCCTGTTGGTTACATTATTACTTGGCGTAATCCTGATGTTAAATTAAAGAATGGAGAGCTATCGGCAGGTAAAAAAGTATTAATAGATGGTCAACAACGTATCACTGCTTTAACAGCTGCTATCGTTGGGCAACGTGTTCTCAATAAAAACTATAAAGAAATTAATATTCGCATTGCTTTTAATCCGTTAACAGAAGCTTTTGAGGTTTTGAACAAAGCCAAAGAAAGAAGTCCTGAATGGATCAACAACATCAACCCCATTGTAAACGATGAAATTTCTATCACCAAAGCCATTCGTCAATACTTAAAAGATAATCCAGAAGCAGATGAAGATTTAATAGAGGATAGAATTGAAAATCTTAAAAAGATAAAAAGTAAACAAGTTGGTATTATTGAGTTAGACGCAAGTTTAGATATTGACACGGTAACCGAAATCTTTATTCGTATCAATCAAAAAGGTGTGGTATTAAGTAATGCCGATTTTGTAATGTCTAAAATTGCTTCAGACGAGCAACACGGAGGAAACAAAATGCGTAAAATGGTAGATTATTTCTGCCGTTTGTTAGTAGATAAAAGTTTCCATAAACACATTGTAGATAACGATACCAATTTTACGGAAAGCAACTACTACAAAGCCATTAATTGGATGGCTACAGGTAGTGATGATTTGTATTGCCCTGATTATATAGATATGCTTCGTGTGGCATTTACGTTTAAATTTAGTCGTGGTAAGTTTAGTGACTTGGTTGCTTTATTATCCGGCAGAAATTTTGAAACCAGAACCTACGAAAATGAAATTGCAGCAGCGAGTTATAATAAGCTTTCAGAAGGTCTAGAAGCCTTTGTAAACCAAACTAATTACCAACGGTTTGTAATGATATTAAAATCGACTGGCCTAATAAGTAGAAAGCTTATTTCATCACAAAACAGTTTAAATTTTGCGTATGCATTATACTTAAAACTTCGTGATGAAGGAATGAGTGAACCAGAAATACAAGGCTATGTAAAAAGATGGTTGATATTATCCATATTTATTGGTCGCTATTCAGGTTCAGCAGAATCGAGAATAGACGAAGACATAAAACAAATAAATGAAAAAGGTATAGCTGCCTATTTATTACAAATGGAGCAAGCTCATTTAGGTGAAGGCTTTTGGGATTTTGGTTTAATAAACGATTTAGAAAGTTCTAGTGTAAATAACAATGCCTATACGTTGTATTTAGCAGCTCAAGTAAATAGTAATGCTGTAGCTTTCTTATCAAAATCAATGACCATTACTAGTTTAATAGAACAAAGAGGAGATATTCATCACATATTCCCAAAACAGTATTTAATAAACAACGGCTACCCACAGAAAGCCTATAACCAAGTAGCCAATTTTGTATATACAGAACAAGCTACCAACATAAAAGTGGGTAAAATGCCGCCCAGTGAATACTTAGCTAAAATTAAAGACCAAATAATTAAAGGTGTTAATGAAATTAGCACATTAGATGCTGAATCTGCTTTAACCGAAAACATCAAAACAAATGATATTCCTCCATTTATAACCGAAGCTACACATCAAAATTATAATACCTTTTTGGAAGAAAGGCGCAAAATGATGTCTAAGAAATTAAAGGAATATTACGAAAGTCTATAAATGTAAAACGGATGGGTCAAAAATTTACAGAAGCGCAGTTAGAAAATGTTTTTACAGAGCTATTGGCAAATGAAGGATATCCACACCATTTGGGTAATACTTTAAATCGTGCAGAAGATGAAGTTATTCTTGAAGACGATTTACGTTCATTTTTAGCTTCTAAATATGCTATAGAGAACATTTCTAATACAGAGATAGATGGTATTATCCTGCAATTGAAAACATTACCTAGCTCAGATTTATATGAAAGCAATAAACGTTTTATGCGTATGCTTTCAGACGGATTTATTCTAAAAAGGGAAGACCCAAGTGAAAAGGATATCTATGTGCAATTGATAGATTTTTCTGGTTTAGAAAAACAAGTTAAAAGCGCAAGCATAGAAACGATTAAAGTTGCAGAACCTGAATTAACTTATGACGACAATAACATCTATAAATTTGTCAATCAATTAGAAATTGTAGGTACACACAAACGTATTCCAGATGGTATTTTATATGTAAATGGTTTGCCTTTAGTGGTTTTTGAGTTTAAAACAGCCATACAAGAAAACACTACCATTCACAATGCTTATGTACAATTAACAACACGTTATAAAAGAGATATTCCACAACTTTTTATCTACAATACATTTTGTGTTATTAGTGATGGTGTAAATAACAAAGCGGGTTCATTTTTTGCACCTTATGAGTTTTACTATGCTTGGAGACGTATTGCAGGTTTAGCAAAAGATGTAGATGGTATAGATTCTATGTTTACGCTCGTTCAAGGAATGTTGCATAAAAACCGCTTACTAGATATTATTCGCAATTTTATTTACCTACCAGATAGCAGTAAAAAAGATGAAAAAATTGTGTGTCGTTATCCCCAATATTATGCGGCAAGAGCATTATATGACAATATAAAACTAGCTCAAAAACCAAATGGAAACGGCAAGGGTGGGACATATTTTGGTGCTACAGGTTGTGGCAAGAGTTTTACAATGCTGTTCTTAACGCGCTTATTAATGAAAAGCGAATATTTTGAGAATCCAACCATTGTACTCATCACAGATCGCACAGATTTAGACGATCAATTATCATCACAATTTACCAATGCCAAAAACTATGTTGGAGATAATGGTATTGTAAGTGTAGAAAGTCGCAGTCATCTAAGAGAACTAATGCAAGGATGCGAATCTGGTGGCGTATTTCTGACTACCATACATAAGTTCACCGAAGACTTAGAATTGCTCACAGAACGCACCAATGTCATTTGTATAAGTGACGAAGCCCATAGAAGTCAAACCAATCTAGACCAAAAAATAAAAGTTACCGAGAAAGGGGTTAAAAAAACCTATGGTTTTGCTAAATATCTACACGATTCTTTACCTAACGCAACCTTTGTTGGATTTACAGGAACACCAATAGATGCAACATTAGATGTATTTGGTAAAGTAGTAGATTCTTATACAATGACCGAGTCTGTAAAAGATGAAATAACAGTAAGAATTGTATATGAAGGAAGAGCTGCAAAAGTTATTTTAAACAATAGCGAATTACAAAAAATCGAAGAATACTACGAAGAAGCGGCCAATGCAGGAGCTAATGAATATCAAGTAGAAGAAAGTAAAAAGCAATCAGCAAATATGAATGCTATTTTGGGCGACCCAGACGTGCTCAAAAAAATAGCAGTAGATTTTGTAAACCATTATGAAAACAGAATCAACGAAGGAGCTACGGTAAAAGGGAAAGCAATGTTTGTTTGTCCTAGCAGAACAATTGCTTACGAATTTTATAAAAACCTAATTGCCCTACGACCAGAATGGGCCGAAATTAAACAGGCAGAAGACGGAGCAGAGTTAACCGATAAAGACAAACGAGAAATAAAACCAATGGAACGTGTTAAAATGATTATGACACGTGGTAAAGATGACCCTAAAGAAATGTATGAAGCTTTAGGTACAAAAGAGTATCGAAAAGAGTTAGACCGTCAGTTTAAAAATGAAAAATCAAACTTTAAAATCGCCATTGTGGTAGATATGTGGTTAACTGGCTTTGATGTTCCATTTTTAGATAGTATTTATATTTACAAACCTATTCAGCAACACAATTTAATTCAAACTATTTCTCGTGTAAACAGAAAATTTGCAGGTAAAAATAAAGGTTTAGTAGTAGATTATATTGGTATTAAAAAAGCTATGAATATGGCTTTAGCCAAATACGGAAAAGGCGACCAAGATAACTTTGAAGATATAGCGTCTTCGTTAATTATAGTTCGTAATCACTTAGATTTATTAGGTAAGTTGTTCCATAAATTTGACAATAGTAAATACTTTGATGGCTCTGCATTAGACCAATTAAATACTTTAAATCAAGCTGCAGAATTTGCACAAGTAACCAAAGAAGCTGAAACTCGCTTTATGGGCTTAGTAAAGCGTTTAAAAGCGGCTTATGACATTTGTGCAGGAAGTGAAAAGCTAACGCAAAAAGAAAGAGATTATACGCATTTCTATTTAGCAGTTCGTTCTATCGTTTTCAAATTAACAAAAGGTGATGCACCAGACACCGCACAAATGAACGCTAAAGTGCGTGAAATGATAAAAGATGCATTACAAAGTGACGGTGTAGAAGAAATATTTAAAATAGGAGAAAATTCTGAAGCTGAACAAGATATTTTTGATGATGACTATTTAGCCAAAATAGAAAAGATAAAATTGCCTAACACAAAAATTAAACTACTTCAAAAACTACTAGCAAGGGCTATTGGAGAAATGAAGAAAGTAAATAAGGTAAAAGGTGTCGATTTTACTAAGAAAATGGATGCTCTGGTAGCTAAATATAATGATAGAAGCGAAAATGATATCTTACGAAGTGAAGTCTATGATGAAATGGCTGAAGCATTAACAGAAATGATAATGCAAGTTCGAGAAGAATTTAATGCGGGTGACGAACTAGGAATAGACTTTGAAGAAAAAGCTTTTTATGATATTCTTCTTGAGTTGTGTGCTAAATATGATTTTACGTATCCAGAAGACAAACTTATTACACTCGCCAAGAAAATAAAAGAACTTGTTGGAGATTTGGCAAAGTTTCCAGATTGGAATAATAAAGGAAGTATTAAATCTGAATTAAAGGTTGGGTTAATTATACTTCTAGATGATAATGGATATCCACCTGTTGAGCGAGATGAAGTGTATCAGGAAATCTTCTCACAAGCAGAGAACTTTAAGAAAAATAAAAAATAGTTCATTTCTTGACATTACAACATAAGTGCTACTTACTCTTTCGTAATGTTTTTAAATAATAAGCAACTAGCGTTTAACCCCCACCCCAATGACCATAGAAGACCTAGCAGGCACATACATCATCACAGGAAGCAACCAAAGTGCAGATGCCGCAGGCTATGAGGGCGAACTCAAACTAGCGCTAGATGAGCATAAGAGAATTATTGCTACTTGGCTAATAAGTGGTGATCAGTACCAACAAGGGACTGGTTTCTTTAAAAATAATATTCTGGTGATTAATTTTAATTATGAGGGCGATGACGAGACCATCTACAAAGGTGTCGTAGTCTATCAATGCATCACCAAAGATCTACTAGAAGGCTTCTGGTCAGAAAAACACGGTAATCCGCTATACCTAGGTGAAGAACGCTGCTATAGAAAAGGGGTACATAAGGAGGTGCTTAATTAGTCGGTAGGCGGTAGTTAGTAGGCGGTAGTAGCATAGCTTAGTTAACGTATTCTATATTCGAATATGGAATATTATGGATTAACTTATTGAATTTTAATTATATATTCATTATTATTGCATATTCGAATATGGAATAATAAGTTATGAAGTATAAACAACAAATAATGAGTCCGCAAGACATTGTGATATTATTAAAGATTATTGCCATAAATAATGAAAAATGGCAGCAGCTAGATTTGGCACACTCATTAGGCATTAGCCAGTCTGAGGTGAGTAAATCTATTGTACGTTCAAAATATGCGGGCCTGATTGACCCTTCTGGAAAGAAGGTATTTAAACTGGCACTACTCGACTTTTTAAAGAGTGGTATTACCTATGTATTTCCGCAGAAACCCGGGTCATTAGTTAAAGGAATACCAACAGCACATTCTGCACTACCGCTTAACTCTCAGATTGTGAGTAATGAGCATTATGTGTGGCCCTCAGCCCGTGGTACTTTAAGAGGACAAGCTATAGAACCTCTTTATCCATCGGTTATAAAGGCGGTAGAAAGTGACGCAATCTTATATGAATTGTTAGCCTTAGTAGATACTTTACGCGTAGGCAGGGCAAGGGAAAAAGCTATGGCTATTAAAGCCTTAGAACGTTTATTTTTTGATGCTAAAAGCACTAATGATGGTACGAAATTATTGGTACTATAAATGATAAGTCAGGAAAAAAATAGAGACGCAATTGAGCAAGTAGCTATTGGACTTGAGGAACTCAAGGAGACAGCGGTGTTTGTAGGCGGTGCAGTGGTGAGTTTATACGCAGATAATCACGCAATTAATGAAATAAGAGTAACTGAAGATATAGATGTTACTATTAAAGTTAAGAATTATAGTGATTGGATAAAAATAGAAGAGCAATTACGGGATCAAAAATTTTCTCCAGACCCAGTAAGCACCTCTATTGTGCGTAAAATATTTAAAGGAGTACCTGTAGATATAATTCCAGATGGTATTGATAACCCCGTAAATGGTAATAACAAATGGTATGCATATGGCTTTAAGGACATCCACAAAGCAAAAGTCAACACGCAAGAGATTCAAATTTTTAGTCCATCGATATTTATAGCTACTAAGTTTGAAGCATTTAATAGCAGAGGTACAGATTACCGCACCAGTCACGATATTGAAGATATACTTTACATATTATTAAATAATAGCGACATTGTTTCTGAAATAAAAAACACCCATAAAGACGTTCGTCTATTTATAAGAGAGCAATTATCACTACTGCTTGTACAGCGCAGTAGTGATGAAATTTTGTCGGCAAATATTGATCGTCAAATTCTTACTGAAAGTTTAGACCTATTAAAAGTAACTATCAATCAAATAATTGATAGCTAAATATCATTGCACCAGCTAAATAATTAGATAAAAAAGGATTACCTGCGGTGATCCCAAGGGGGAATCCTGGGCAAGCATGAAACCCTTAACGAGCGGTGCTCGTTGGTTTTTTTGTTTTCTACCCCTACTTTCATGCGGAGATTACAAATAAATAATTGATAAAAAATAGAAAGGGATTACCTAAAGGTGATCCCAGAGGGGAATCCTGGGCAAGCATGAAAACCTTAACGAGCGGTGCTCGTTAGGTTTTTTGTTTTCTACCCCTACTTTCAAGCGGAGATTACAAATAAATAATTGTTGAAAATTAGAAAAAGGGATTACCTGCGGTGATCCCAGAGGGGAATCCTGGGCAAGCATGAAACCTTCAACGAGCGGTGCTCGTTAGGTTTTTTGTTTTCTACCCCTACTTTCAAGCGGAGATTACAAATAATTAATTGGTGAAAATTAGAAATGGATTACCTGCGGTGATCCCAGAGGGGAATCCTGGGCAAGCATGAAACCCTTAACGAGCGGTGCTCGTTGGGTTTTTTGTTTTATCCCTTCGCCTACCAAGCTAGCTTGACTAATAACAATTGATGACAAATAGAAAAAGGGATTACCTGCGGTGATCCCAGAGGGGAATCCTGGGCAAGCATGAAAACCTTAACGAGCGGTGCTCGTTAGGTTTTTTGTTTTCTACCTCTACTTTCAAGCGGAGATTACAAATAATTAATTGGTGAAAATTAGAAAGGGATTACCTGCGGTGATCCCAAGGGGGAATCCTGGGCAAGCATGAAACCTTCAACGAGCTCTGCTCGTTAGGTTTTTTGTTTTCTACCCCTACTTTCAAGCGGAGCTTGACGTATGGTTATAAAACAAAAAACCCGCAACAACGTTGCGGGTTTCTTTTGCGGAGAATGAGGGATTCGAACCCCCGGAGGTGTGACCCTCAACAGTTTTCAAGACTGCCGCATTCGACCACTCTGCCAATTCTCCTAGAGTGCCTCATCAAGCTATCTGCTTGATTGCGGGTGCAAATATACAGTGCTTTTTCCTTTACAACAACACTTTTTTGTAGTTTTT
The DNA here is from genome assembly GCF_042466145.1 of Dokdonia sp. R78006. Taxonomy (NCBI): domain Bacteria; kingdom Pseudomonadati; phylum Bacteroidota; class Flavobacteriia; order Flavobacteriales; family Flavobacteriaceae; genus Dokdonia; species Dokdonia sp. R78006. The sequence continues at coordinate 3,283,950 of NZ_JAXHBU010000001.1, forward strand.
TTCAATCAACCACATAACTCCCACTACCCGAGCACTTTTAGCGCTAAAAAAAATAAAATCACCCTTCCCTCAACACCTAATATCCTAACCCAACCAAAAAAAACCTTCCCCGCAAGGGGAAGAAAATGAAGTCCCTCTTCGAAGAGAGATTTAGAGAGATGTCCCACAACAGTGAGCAACAACAGAAAAGAAAAAACAACACAACACAACCACCACTTCCCCGCAAGGGGAACAAAAATGAAGTCTCTCTTTGAAGAGAGATTTAGAGAGATGTTTCACAACAGTAAGAAAACAACAGTGAGCAACAACAAACCTTCCCTGCCAAGGGAAGAAAACCACCCCACCACTTCCCCGCAAGGGGAAAAAAATGAAGTCTCTCTTCGAAGAGAGATTTAGAGAGATGTTTCACAACAGTAAGAAAACAACAGTGAGCAACAACAAACCTTCCCTGCCAAGGGAAGAAAACCACCCCACCACTTCCCCGCAAGGGGAAAAAAATGAAGTCTCTCTTCGAAGAGAGATTTAGAGAGATGTTTCACAACAGTAAGCAACAACAGCAAGCAAGCAACAAACACCCCCCAAATTCTGTTCACCAAAATTCCAATAACGTCCTTCTCGTTTTAAAAAGCGTTAAACAATTATCATAATATAATTATATTTGCCGCAAGATCCCTAGTTATGAAATCTGTGTACACCATCTGTTACTTTAGTAAAGCCTCTGAGGATCTATCTGAAGAAGAAATTCAAGAAATCTTTGATCATACTAATGAGCGCAATAATGAGCGTGGTGTGCGTGGTATCTTGCTACACTCTTTTGGTAACTTCTTCCAAGTACTAGAAGGTGACGAAGAATATCTCACCAACTTATACACTACTAAAATCAAACATGATACGCGTCACCACAGCGTGTTTGAGGTAATTAATAAGGAAAGTACTAAATCACTTTTTGAAGAATATAACTCGCGTTTTCAAACTATTGAAAATAGAGAGCAGCTAGATGAGATCAAAGCGTATCTCAAAGTACACTCGATACAATCTACTACATCAGATAAGCTGTCACGCCTTTTACGATCTTTTATTATACTTGATTAACCATCAAATAACCATCATAAAAAAAGCCTCACTGTTTTCACAGTGAGGCTTTTTACTTATTGATGCTTATACTTATACGTTAAATAAGAAATGCATTACATCTCCATCTTTAACGATGTATTCTTTTCCTTGTACTGCTAGCTTTCCAGCCTCGCGTACTTTTGACTCACTACCGTAGGTTACAAAATCTTCATATTGTATTACCTCTGCACGTATAAAGCCTTTCTCAAAGTCTGTGTGGATTACTCCAGCTGCTTGTGGTCCAGTTGCTCCTATGTTTACCGTCCATGCGCGTACTTCCTTTACACCTGCTGTAAAGTACGTTTGCTGGTTTAATAACTTGTATGCTCCACGTATTAAGACAGCACTTCCTGGCTCTTCAAGACCTATATCTGCAAGAAACATCTGGCGCTCTTCATAATCATCTAGCTCTGTAATATCTGCTTCTGTACCTACAGCAAGTACTACTACCTCTGCATTTTCTTCTTTTACAGCCTCACGTACCTTTGTTACGTACTCATTACCATTTACAGCAGCTCCTTCATCTACGTTACACACGTACATTACTGGCTTGTCTGTAATAAATTGTAATGGCTTTACATACTCTTCTCTCGTATCCTCATCTATATCAATAGCTCGTATAGAGATTCCTGCTTCTAGTGAAGATTTTATTTTTAAAAGTACTGCCTCTTCTGCTTGTGCTTCTTTATTACCAGTACGAGCAGCGCGTTTTACTTTTTCAAGTTTCTTATCTGTAGTCTCAAGATCTTTAAGCTGTAGCTCTATATCTATCGTTTCCTTATCTCTTATAGGATCTACACTTCCATCTACGTGTACAATGTTATCGTTGTCAAAACAACGTAGCACATGTATGATAGCATCTGTCTCACGTATGTTTCCTAGAAATTGATTTCCTAGTCCTTCACCTTTACTTGCTCCTTTTACAAGACCTGCAATATCTACAATCTCTACCGTAGCAGGGACTACACGCTCAGGCTTTACAAGCTCTTCAAGTTTTGACAGACGTTCATCTGGTACATTTACCACACCTACGTTAGGCTCTATAGTACAAAACGGGTAGTTTGCACTTTGCGCTTTGGCATTAGACAGACAGTTAAAAAGGGTTGACTTCCCTACGTTAGGTAATCCTACGATTCCAGCTTTCATAAAATAATGTGTATTAATAGTACGCTTTCGCGAAAGCGGAAAAAATACCTTTCCACTCTTTTTTCAGGATGCAAAGATAATTCTTATTTATAGATCTACCGACTGCCAGACCAAGCTTATATAAACAACCGAAAGTTGTGATATTTTAAGAGAAAGGGGAGGTTGCCACATAAACTTTGGCAAAGACTTAGCAAAGCATTACCATACCCTTAAGCATCATAGAGGGATTGCATAGGTACTTTTGTACAGAACCAAAACAAGACAACATGAAGAAGTTAATATATACAGTATGTGCAGCGCTTTTTACAATCACAGCAGCACAAGCACAAGAAACGATAGAAGAAACGACTACGACAAGAACGACTGTAAAATCTTCACTAGGTAACGAGACTGTGTACAAAACAGAAAAGGTGTCTACAGTAACGCCTACACAACTAGATCCTACAGAGGAAGGAAAATTGAATCAAACCTTACAACGAGGAAACACTGTTGTAAAACGTGAGGTGACGTATACTTATAATGACTCTGAGTTTCAACTTGAAGAATCTGAAGATGGATATACGATCATGAGAACTCGTGAGAATAATACATCTGAGTACGGAACAATGCGCCAACTTGCAAAAGGTGACGTGTACTTACTCAAAACGGCAAACGGGATTTCTGTAAGCTACTTTGATGAGGATGGAAATATGGTGTCTGAGGAGTATAATAATGATGATGACTCTGTAACGACAGTGACATATAAAATTAAAAAAACGCCAACTTCTACTAAGTTTTAAGAAGTAACGTATAATACAACAGCCATAGACAACTTTGGTTGGTTAGATTCCCGAGAGCGCAAGCCTCGGGTTTCTTTTTGTTAGGCTTTCGCCAAAATTTGAACACTTTACCCTCAATTCATACATTTACAAGTATCTTAGTATTCTATATATTCTTTACTAGTACATTATGAAAGCTTTATTTACACTCATCCTAGGTTTTTTAATCGCGCTTACCTCCTACTCACAAGAAATTACAGGAGACTGGACAGGTACCGTAGACTTTCAAGGAAAAAAGCTGGACTTTGCTTTTCACATTCAAGAAGAAAATAGCGCTCTTGCCACCACAATGGATATCCCAAGCCAAGGACTCATGGCGGGAAAAGCAGGAACTACTACGTTTACAAATGACACTCTCGTTGCGACTTTTCCAGATTTTAATATCATATACAAAGGTGCTTTTAAGAATGACAGCCTTACGGGTAATATTATCCAAAATAACTTTCCCGTAGCACTCAACCTCGAGCGTGGTGTGATCACATTAAACAGACCACAACAACCGAAGGCTCCCTTTAACTACACCACAAAAGAACTCGTTTTTAAGAATAAGGAGGACGATATCGAACTTAGCGGTACACTCACACTTCCTAATTATATTAAGAATCCTCCCGTAGCTATTATCATAAGTGGTAGCGGCCCGCAGAATAGAGATGGAGATATGTTTGGCCACCAGTTATACTACGTCCTTGCAGATTATCTCACCAGACAAGGGATTGCCGTTTTTAGATACGACGAGCGCGGCGTGGGCGAATCTTCAGGAACTTTTAAAACTGCAGGTATCCCAGAGTTTACGAGAGATGCCACGGCTGCACTTGAGTATCTTAAAAAGCGTTCTTATCTCAAGGAGTCTAAATTTGGGTTTATAGGTCATAGCATCGGAGGGATTATCGCTCCGCAAATTGCGGCAACTAATGATGATGTAGATTTTACAGTCATGCTCGCAGGACCTGGAATAGATGGTGACCAACTCATGCTCTCACAAAAAGCAGCGCTAGAACGGTTACTTAATGTACCAGAAGCTCAAATAAAACAAGGACTAGAAATCATAGGACGTGCTTATGAGATCATTGTAAATGCTCCAGAAAATCATAGAGACCTAAAAAACGAAGTAAATGCAGCCTTACTTAACAAACTTGGTCCTAATGTACCCGCACAGCAAGTGGAATCCATCACAAATCAAATCACTACTCCCGAGATCATAAGTCTACTAAGAACGAAGCCAAGTACATATTTAAGTAAAGTCAAAACTCCTATTCTCGCAATGAATGGTAAAAAGGATTTACAAGTTCCTTATGAAGAGAATCTAGAAGCTATAAAAGAAGCTTTTGCTGCTAGTAATAACGAGCGCACAAGAACAGTAGCCTTTGAAGGGCTTAATCATCTCTTTCAAGAAAGCACCACTGGCGCGTTAACAGAATACTCAGAAATAGAGCAAACCATGGCTCCAAGAGCACTAACGCTCATTGCAAAGTGGATTAAGGAAGAAACAATACGATAATTAATTAAGAACTTTATCTATAGCTTCCTCATAAGCAGGAAACTCAATGAGGTTATTATGTCCACCTTCTGGAATGGTAATTAATACCTTTTCTTCTTGATCTATGCTGTTAAATAATCGCTTTCCGTGCTCGTATGCGACCACTTCGTCTTCTGTGCCGTGAAGCACTGTAATTGGTAATTGTACATCGTTTATAAATCGATAGGTAGGGAATTCATATTTGAGTAATTTCTTGACTGGAAGTATAGAAAATCTTGAGCTTGCCTCGTTTTCAATACTGTAAAATGGTGTTTCTAGTACGAGTTGGCTCACATTTTCTTTAGCTGCAACATAGGTTGCAAAGGTTGTCCCAAGACTTCTACCGTAGCTTATTATTGGGGTTGTGGGATATTGCGCTTTCGCGAAAGCGTGCCACAGCAAACTATCATCATATAAATTTTGCTCAGTAAGCGCTCCTCCACTCTTTCCATACTGACGATAATCCATCACTACGACATTATATTGTTTCTCAACAAAAAACTGCACAATCTCTCCCCAGCGAGCAAGACTTGAAGCGTTACCGTGAAAGTATAAAATGGTTCCTTTGGCATCATCCACCTGAAAGTTAAGTCCGTGCAAGCGTGCTCCATCTTGAGCATCAAGCCAAACCTCCTCAGCCGGATGTTCGAAATCAAAAGCATAATCCTGCGGCAACTGCTGCGGATGAAAAATAAGATTGTCTTGAAAGAAGTATAAACCTCCACAGAGAATCGCATATAGGTTTGCAACAATAAATAGTATAATCAATGGTTTTTTGAGCTTTTTCATGAATGCTGCCTTGATGGATGCGCTGCAAAAATACTATTCTTCCGTTCGTTTACAGAAAATACCGCAGAATGAAGCGTGGCTTCAGTAAATGCTGTAGGATTAAAAATTCACAAATAATGAGGTATTTGTGATACTAGATGAAGTCTATATCGCTACGAAAATAATATTAACAATCTCAGTATCTGCCATTAACATAATTTTATGAAAAGGTTATCAAGTTGCAGATTATCTTACAGAATCTTAAAAAATCAAAAAACACAGATCATGAAAAACTTAAAAACAGCTGCTTTTGTCCTTATGGCAGGAGCCTTTGTTGTTACCTCGTGTAAAGACAATGCCAGTGGTGACAAGGCACAAGCAGCAGATGCAAAACTCTCGATAGACTATGAAAAATACGAACTTGAAAACGGACTAGACGTTATCTTGCATCAAGATAGTAGTGATCCTATTGTATCGCTTGCCATACAATATGCCGTAGGTTCTAACCGTGAGAAGACTGGACGCACTGGTTTTGCACACCTTTTTGAGCATATGCTCTTTCAAGAATCTGAAAATGTACCACAAGATCAGTTCTTTAAAACGGTGCAAGATGCCGGAGGAACATTAAATGGAGGTACCTGGAAAGATGGAACTATCTATTATGAAACGGTACCTAACAATGCACTAGAAACAATTTTATGGTTAGAATCTGACCGTATGGGATTCTTGATTAATACAGTAACCGAATCTGCTTTTGAAAACCAGCAAGAGGTGGTTCAGAATGAAAAAAGACAACGTGTAGATAATAATCCTTACGGTCACACGGGATGGGTACTTGATAAAAACATCTATCCAGAAGGTCACCCATATAACTGGCAAGTTATTGGCGAACTAGAGGATTTACAAAATGCTACGGTAGCAGACGTAAAAGAATTTTACGACAAGTTTTATGGTCCTAACAATGCGACACTCGTACTTGCAGGAGATTTTAAAACTGAAGATGCAAAAGCACTTATTGAGAAGTACTTTGGTGAGATCAAAAAACGCCAAGATGTAGCTCCACTTGAGCCACAGCCAGTAACAATCGCCGAAACAAAGAAACTATACCACGAGGATAACTTTGCTCAAGCACCACAATTACACCGTGTGTACCCAACAGTGCAGCAGTATACAGATGATGCCTACGCATTAGATTTCTTAGCTGAAATTCTTGCAAGCGGAAAGAAAGCTCCTTTATATAAGATTCTTGTAAAAGAAAAAGATCTTACTTCAAGAACAACAGCTTACAATAATAGCCAGGAAATTGCAGGAGAATTTCACGTGATCATCACTGCAAATAGCGGTGTAGATCTTGATCAAATTGAAGCAGCAATAGATGAAGGTCTTGCAAAATTTGAAGCAGAAGGCGTTACAGATAAAGATATAGAGCGTATCAAAGCTGGCCTTGAAACTGGTTTCTATAACGGTATAAGCAGTGTAAACGGTAAAGCGTTCCAACTAGCAAGCTATAATGTATTTGCTGGTGAGCCAGATTTTATTGAAAAAGATATTGAGAACATCAAAGCGGTTACAAAGGAAGATGTAATGCGTGTGTATAACACTTACGTAAAAGGGAAGCCATATGTGCAAACGAGTTTTGTACCTAAGGGCCAACTTAATCTTATTGTAGAAAACTCTGTAAAAGCAGACGTTGTTGAAGAAGAAATTAAAGAGAATGTAACTAAGGTAGTAGAAGATGCAGTTACAGAAGTAGTAAAAACACCATCTAAAATTGATCGTGCTACGCCTCCATCTGTAGGAGACGCTCCTGCTCTTAAAATCCCAAGTTCATGGGAAGCAGAACTTTCTAACGGTATTGAAGTGTATGGTATTTCTCAAAATGAAATCCCTACGGTAAACTTTAACCTCGTGATAGAAGGCGGTCACTTACTTGACAGTATGGAAAAAAATGGGGTAGCAAACCTTATGACAGATATTATGATGGAGGGTACTGCAAATAAAACTCCAGAGCAGTTAGAAGAAGCCATAGAATTACTAGGAGCAAGTATCAATATGTATACTTCTCGCGAGGCGATTACCATTCAAGGAAATACACTTACTCGTAACTTTGCCGCTACCATGGACCTTATAGAGGAGATTTTATTTGAGCCTAGATGGGATGAGGAAGAACTAGGACGTATCAAAACCGCAACTATTAATGGTATTAAGCGTAGTGCTGCAAATCCTAACGCAGTAGCAAGTAATGTATATAACAAAGTATTATATGGTGAAGATCATATCTTTTCTTACCCTACAAGCGGTACAGAGGAATCTGTAAATAGCATCACGATGCAAGATCTAAAGGATTTTTACGCAACAAACTTCTCACCTTCTGTGAGCCGTTTCCATATCGTAGGAAAAATTGAAAAAGAAGATGCGCTAGCAGCACTTGCAGATCTTGAGTCTAAGTGGGAAGCAAAAGAAGTAACAATCCCAGCATACCCAATAGCAAATACAAGAGACAAATCTTCTTTATTATTTGTAGACATTCCAGAGGCAAAGCAATCTGTGATTAACATAGGATACTTAGGTATGGCACGTACAGACAAAGACTTCTACCCTGCCGAAGTAATGAATTACAAACTAGGAGGATCTTTCTCTGGAGCTGTAAACCTTATTTTACGTGAAGAAAAAGGATATACTTATGGAGCCCGCACCTACTTTAATGGATCTAAACTTCCAGGTACATTTACTGCTTCTTCTAGTGTGCGTACTAACACAACTGGAGAATCTGTTGAAATCTTTAGAGATGAGATTAAAAAGTACAAAGAAGGAATCTCTGAGGAGGATCTTGCTTTTACAAAAAATGCACTCATCAAATCTAATGCACGTCGTTTTGAGACTCAATTTGCTTTATTAGGAATGTTACAAGAGCGTAGCGCATATGATCTTCCTACAGATTACATTGAGAAAGAGGAAGACGTAATACGTAATATGACGTTAGAGCAACACAAAGCGCTTGCAAATAAATATCTTGATGAAAACAAGATGGCTTACCTCGTAGTAGGTGACGCCGCAACACAATTTGCACAGTTCAAAAAAATGGGCTTTGACGAAGTAAAAATGCTAGACAAAGATGGAAATGAAGTAGATCTTAAGAACGTCAAGCAATAATGTGAATAGAAGTACAGTGAATTTCATTAAAAGAGTCTCCACACGGAGGCTCTTTTTTTATGCGTAATGGATACGCTTTCGCGAAAATATGAACCACAAAAAATTAACTAAAACACCTGAAAAATTTAACTAGAAAAGAAAATTACAAATTCATAATTAGAATAAATTTAGCCCATTTACCGAATGCTTGTAAATTATAAACTAACGTATAATGTATTATGAAAAAGTATTTGCTCTCTTCTTTAATCGCGGCTGTTCTTCTTACGTCTTGTGATAACAATCTTAGATTTAGCGCTAGTACAGACCATTTACCTAGTGTAGATGAAATAAGTCTTACAGCTGTAGGAGTGCTAGAAAAAGAATCATTTGTATTTACTATATCTGAAGTTTCCTTCTTAAATGCGTTTCAAGCAAAAGCACGCACCTTGGGGTTACAGCTTATTCCATCATCCTTAAAGGTGATAGATATGAAAGGCAATAAGTATTTACGAGTATTTAGTAATGACAATTATGTATCCACCTTTGCATTAGAATTAGATGAGTCTGGAGTTTACAGCACAGGAGCAACCATGTGCACCTCACAAACCACCTTTGGTGAAGCTTGCTTACCAGATGGAATGCAATGTATAAAGTTTGTAGATGAGTTTGGTGACACCTCTGAGGCAGACTGTATTAGATCTACAACCTTAAGGGATCAGCTGGCCTTTAGTAATTAAGGAAGTATAAAGTTGAGAATAAAGAATGCATAAAAAAACCTTCAACAGCTTGTGTTGAAGGTTTATATATTTTCGCGTAAGCGTAAAAAATATCTTAGCTATTTTCTTGCTCTCTTTTAAGCTTGCGCTCTTCTCTTTTCTCTTTCATAAATTCAATAAATGAACCTCCTACCCAGTAAGGGATTACAAATGTAAGAAGGAATATCATTAACCAAAATCCTATAGTAAGGATGGTTAAGAATGCGAGAAAACCTAAATATTGGTCAAAATCGAACATAGGATCGTGTCTTTTCTAGTTTGAAGCAAAGATAGTTGATATTATTTATTTTTCACAAGAGAAAAAACACATTTATTGACAGCTTATCAACGATGTGAAATGAAGCCAAATGTTTAAATTTGTGTACCAATTTTAACACATTCAATTATGGAATATAGAATCGAGAAAGATACGATGGGCGAGGTAAAAGTACCCGCAGATAAATTATGGGGAGCTCAAACAGAGCGCTCAAGAAACAATTTTAAAATAGGTGCTCCTGCATCTATGCCTATCGAGGTTGTACATGGTTTTGCGATTCTTAAAAAAGCAGCTGCTTACACTAACTGTGAGCTAGGTGTCCTTTCTACCGAAAAAAGAGATCTTATTGCACAAGCTTGTGATGAAATTCTTACTGGAATGCATGATGACCAGTTCCCTCTAGTAATCTGGCAGACGGGTTCTGGAACTCAAAGTAACATGAATGTAAACGAGGTGATTGCAAATCGTGCTCACCAACTTGCAGGAAAAGTTGTAGGTGAAGGAGAGAAAACACTCGCTCCTAACGATGATGTAAATAAATCACAATCTTCTAACGATACATTCCCTACAGGAATGCATATCGCAGGATATAAAAAAGTTGTTGAGACTACAATCCCAGGGGTACGTAAGTTAAGGGATACACTTAAAGCGAAAGCTGAAGCCTTTAAAGACGTTGTCAAAATAGGACGTACGCACTTAATGGATGCTACTCCACTTACACTAGGTCAAGAATTTTCTGGTTATGTATCACAACTTGATCACGGTCTTAAAGCGCTAGACAACACGCTTGATCACCTTTCTGAGCTTGCACTAGGTGGTACAGCAGTAGGTACTGGACTTAATACTCCAAAAGGATATGCTGAGCTTGTAGCTTCTTATATGGCAGATTTTTCTGGACACCCTTTCCGCACTGCCGAGAATAAATTTGAAGCACTTGCTGCTCACGATGCTATTGTTGAAACGCATGGAGCGCTTAAACAACTTGCTGTATCTCTTAATAAAATTGCAAATGATATTAGAATGCTAGCGTCAGGACCACGTAGTAGCATTGGAGAAATTTCAATTCCTGCAAACGAGCCTGGATCATCTATAATGCCTGGTAAGGTAAATCCTACGCAATGTGAAGCCATAACAATGGTTTGTGCTCAAGTGATGGGTAATGATGTTGCAATAAGCGTAGGTGGCATGCAAGGACATTATGAACTTAATGTTTTTAAACCAATGATGGCTGCAAACTTATTACAGTCTGCACAACTTATAGGTGATGCTTGTGTATCATTTTCTGATCACTGCGCATCAGGTATAGAGCCTAATAATGAGCGAATTAAAGAGCTACTAGATAACTCACTAATGCTCGTAACTGCCTTAAATACTAAGATAGGTTATTACAAAGCAGCAGAGATTGCAAACACAGCTCACAAAAACGGAACTACACTTAAAGTAGAAGCTATCAACCTAGGATATGTAACTGCAGAAGAATTTGACGAATGGGTACGTCCTGAAGATATGGTCTAATTTTTGTACAATAATTATCGTTAAAATGCACTAATATGACGACAAAGTTGTAACTTAGTGCGTTTTAACGTATTATTGTTTATCAAATTTTAAATCTAATGAAGATATTAATGGTTCTTTTGGCTTTGCTATGCATCAGTGCGGGCACTCCATTTGAATCTATTAATTACCTCAGAGATACAAGTGGTACACTTACCATAGATGAAGTTAAGAATACTAGCTTTAATACAACTACCTCAGATAACCTAGGAACAGAAAATGGTATTTACTGGTTTAAGATAGATGGTATAACTGCAGATAGAGAGATTCTCGAACTAAAAACTTCTCATGTTAATAATCTAGCATTATACGATTCTAGTGGTAAAGAACTTAACATTATGAAGGATACACGTTTTCCTTCATATTTTTTAATCAAAAGAAATCTTGAATTCCCACTTTACCTAAAAGCAAATTTTCCAGTAGAAGCATATTTCCCTATTCACCACTCTGACGAATCTTCTTTTGCGAGTAGAGAAAAAAGAAGCTTACTAAGTATTGGTTTCTTTTACGGTACAGCAATAGCACTTATAGTAGCAATTTTAGTTTTTTATTTTATCGTAAGAAATACACAGTTTCTATTTTTTGCATTCTTGGTACTTGCTGTTCTTTTAAGTATTCTCACAAAAGATAATGTGCTATATCTCTTTGGAATAACAAATAACACTTCTATATCTCTTGAAATATTTGGACATTATTTAGTAGGTCTTTCCGCTACTGGATTTATGATGTTTTACTTACAAGTAAGACCGCATCAAATGTGGATTAAGTATGCTATGCTTGCACTGAGCACGCTGTCTACTATATTTCTAATTACTTATCTAATTAGCCATAACATAATTGGTTTTATAGGCGTAGATATTACGTGTATCGTAACGGTTATTTTAATGTGGGTATTGATGCTTATGATTGCAAAAGGAGCTCGTAAACTAATTCTTATAGGTGTTTATAGTATCAATATATTATTTCTAGCAGACTATTTTCTTCTTCACATTTTTAATCTATCCTTTATAAATTATACTCCTGCTCAGGTTGCTGTAGCAGCATCTTTTAATTTTACGCTTATTGCTATATTATTGCTTCTCTCTTTTAAGAACATCCAAAGAAAGAGCGTCTTAATGAAGCATAAGTTAATGCTACACGTAAAAGAAATAAAAGAACTCAGTGCTTACAAGAACGTTCAAGATGCAGATGATAATTATATGGAATCTCTCATTTATCAATACAAACTTGAAAATATGGAGGTGCGTATTTTAAATGATATTTCTAAAGGACTCAGCAACGAGATGATTGCCTTAAAGCACAGCCTATCTGATGATAAACTGCAACAATTAACCAGCAGTCTCTATTCAAAACTTGGACTTGATAACGGTACAGATCTAAAGGACTTATCGTTTTAACTGGGCTTCAAAAAAACACTAGTAGATATTTTTTATCTCTGCCCTTACCTATCTATACATTGTAAGTAACAGCTCGAGATTACTCGCAAAATCATTACGCTCTTTAATAGCACCTCATAATATGAACCTAGATACGTAAGAGTATCATAATCGCACTAAAGCGTACAGCCACTAATTCAAGATAGAATTAATGGCTGTAAAATACATTTAATGCTCTGTAGTCTTCTATGCTTTACTTTTATTGACGTAGAACTTTCTATATTTTCTGTAAGAGAACAAACCTAAGACAGCTAGCACACCAACAGTGATAAATATCTTTTGGGTTGCGATGTCGCCTCCACTTTGGTAAGCGTGAAGTCCAGATAAGTAATAATTTACTCCCCACCATGTAAAGAGAATACTTCCAAGTGCGATAATAGATGAGAAGTTAAAAATCCATCTTCCTCTTAATCCTGGTATAAGTCTCATGTGTATGACAAAGGCGTATACGATAAGTGAGATAAGCGCCCAAGTTTCTTTAGGATCCCAACCCCAGTAACGTCCCCAGCTCTCATTTGCCCATTGCCCACCTAAAAAGGTACCTATAGCAAGTAAAACCATACCTACTGTAAGTGCAAGCTCATTAATAATGGTAATCTCTTTGATACTGAGATCCATTCTTTCTTTATTCTTCTCTGTGGTAAAAATCATTAAAAATAGAGAGACGATACCTAAAATAGCACCAAGTATAAACGGACCATAACTCGCTACAATTACCGCCGTGTGAATCATAAGCCAGTAACTATTTAATACCGCCTGTAAATTAGCAATCTCTGGGTTCATCCAGTTTAACGAAGCTGCCCACAAAATAAATGCTCCCACAAAAGCAGTACTGGCTATGGTAAGCATACTATCTTTTCCAAAGGCTAGACCAAAGAATACTGTTGCCCATCCCACATACAGTACAGACTCATAAGCGTCACTCCATGGTGCGTGACCTGAAATATACCAACGCCATATAAGACCTCCTGTATGAACTATAAATAGCACTATGATAATTGCCGCTCCTAGTTTACCCATAAACGTAATAAACTTACTTGGGTTGAAAATAGCAGCAATCACAAAAATCATCATGAACACAGCTGCAAGCATATACATCCAGTATAGCTTTGTAAATACATCATGTTCATTATAATAAACCTCTGCATCTATCTTCTCTTTAGAAGGCATGATGTCATTACTATGCGTACGCTGGAATTTCTCTATACCAGCAAGCACTTTATCTGCATCTGAGTAGTCTCCAGACTGTCTTCCTTTTTGTAAGCTCAATAAGTAAGCAGGAAATATTTGATTTGCAATTACTGAGTCGGTTGCTCTGTATGCTGCATCTTTGACTTCTATAGGTGATATCCACTTATTATTTGGATCGTTTGGTTTCGGGAAAATCTTTAAAATCTCCTTTACTAGTGTTCTATCTAGTAATCCTAGACGCTGATCCATTTCTGTTAGTTCCTTAGCTATTTTGGTCTGGTTAATTTCAGAATATGCATCTGCGAGGAATGGACTCAACTTGTATTTAAAATCTGGAGTAAAGAAGTCCATCTGTTTAAAGTACTTTCTGTCTGATGGTACTCCTACTATATTACGTAAGCTGTCGTTACCCTTTTTGAGATAGATAAGCTCTGTAAATGTCCATATCTGCGGATTCTCAATCATGGAAAGCATCACTTGATCTGCTGTAAGACCTTCATAAGTATCGCTTCTACTCAACTTACGAAGCAGCATACTAGAAAATGTATTTACTGGCATCATACGCCCTCCATCTTCTTGTATCACTAGTTTCCCAAACTTTTGGGCATGCTCTAGTGGTACTGCATTCTCAACAATAAGTTTCTTAATTTCCTCCTGCGTAGGCATCGTTTGCTGGTGCGTTACCTCACTGTGACCGTCTAAGCCTAATATATCCTCAATATTCTCACCGCTGGTAGCAATCGTGTCGCGCACCTCGACATTTCCGTTTGAGACTTCTGGTGCTTTGTTAGATAAATCTTCTTGTGCGTATCCCGCTTTCGCGAAAGCGAAAAACAACAACACTGCAGCTAGTTTTGCTTTTTTGATCTTGATTTTACCTAATCGCTTTTTGAGTTCGCCAAAACGAGATCCCTTGTCAAATAAAATCAACATCATCCCTAAATACAATAAGAAGTACCCAATATATGTAACCCAAGTACCCCAAAAATCGTGACTTACAGAAAGAATAGTTCCACTCTCATCTGGTAAAAAGCTTGCTTGAAAAAAGCGGAAGCCTTTGTGATCTAGTACGTGATTCATATAAATATCATAATCAAAGTTCTCATCTCCATCTTCTACAGTCACTTTACTTTCAAAAGATGCATAGCTATTCTCTGTTCCAGGGTAACGCTCTGCAATAAAATCATTGAGTTTTATTGCAAATGGTAAAGGCATTGCCTCACTTCCATAAGAAAGGTAAGCCGTAAGGCCCCCCACTTCAACCTTCTTCTTGTCATTACTATAACCTTTCCCTCCTAACAATCCTACAGTTTTAGTCTCGCCATTTACAGTCACATCTACAAATAATGCATCTTCTTGGTTCTTCTCTGCTACTTCCTTTGCAACAATACCTGTGCGTCCACGTATTGCAGGTTCTGGAATCACTAAGAGCTTTCCTCCTAAGTTATATAATGCTCTTAATTTAAGTGGTTGCTCTACAGCTTCTGGAACTTCGCTTTTGGCTTGAGTTGCCATCACGGTTACATCGCCGGCAAATGGTGATGAAAACGTATAGTTTTCTCCATCAAAACCTATATTAATTGCTCCGTCTGTAGGCTTATTAAAAGCATACAACACATTGTGAATATTTACTAGTTCCCCTTCTACTAGAAAATGCTCATGACGCTGATTATCTGTACCAGTTTCTACAATCTTAAGATGCCAAAGTCCGTTTTCATCTTCTACAAAACCATCTTCTGCACCATCAATAAACTTATTAAAATTGAAAGAAACATCTGTGTAATCACTGCCATCTGTAGCGCTATGATTAAAACGTTCTGTCCATGAGAAATCGTTATCAAGACGTGGAGACAGAGACAATTCCTTTTTTAATGGGCGACGCATAGGCTCTCCATCACGCTCACCATCTAGAAATACATCCAGATATGTTTTCTCACTTAAAAATGTATTTTCAGATTCACCTTCTTCTATAACCATTACTCCCTCGTAACTTATATATTTTGTGATACCAGCTCCTATTAAAATAATGATAAAAGAGGCGTGAAAAATAAGGGTGGTTATCTTCTCTTTACGTAATAATTTATAGCGGAAAACATTACCTATAAAGTTGATCACAAACATGATGTGGATTAGTGTAAACCACCATGCATCATAAATCCAATATCTGGAGTAAGGTGTAGGAGAAGTTTCTTGCCCTTGATCTAAAAAGGTACCTACTGCCATTGCGACAAAGTAAGCTATAAACAATATCCCCATCAGTCTTGTGGAGAATAAAATAGAGGCGATTTTCTTTTGCATAATATAGGCCAATTTTACCGAGGGCAAAGATAACCTACGAGGCTCGAAAAACCTTAGAGAGACGCTTCATAAAAAATGAAAGCTGAGCACATCTAAAAAAGCCTATTTTTGTACCTATGATTGAAGTAAATATCGTCGGTACTGGTAATGTGGCTTGGCATCTTGCAAAGGCATTAGGCTCTCAAAATCAAGCTATACTTATGCAGGTTGCAGGTCGATCTCTTGAAAAGCTCGAAAACTTTAACAATATAGCTCGAGAAATCGTTACTATAGACCAACTTAAGCCTGCCGATGTCACCATTATTGCTGTAAGTGATGATGCCATTGAAAGCATCTCTGAGCAGATTCCCTTTGATAACTCACTGGTCGTCCATACTTCTGGATTTACTGCGATGAGTACGCTTTCGCGAAAGCATAACAAAGGAGTTTTTTATCCGCTGCAAAGTTTTTCTAAAGAAGACACATCGATAGACTTTACCGAGATTCCTATTCTCATAGAAGCCGCTGATCAAAAAGATGAAAAAACCTTAAAGACCTTAGCAGCGATTATATCAAATAATGTACAAGTAATAAATAGTGAACAACGCAGGCAGTTGCACCTTGCTGCAGTATTTGCAAATAATTTTACAAATCACTGTTACACCATTGCTCAAGAACTTTGTGATGTACACGGAGTTCCTTTTGACACCTTGTATCCACTCATACAGAAAACTACCGAAAAAGCGTTACAACAAGGACCTAGAAATAGTCAGACAGGTCCTGCAAAACGTGATGATAAACAGGTCATAGACCAACAAATTAAATTGCTTACTGATCCTGATCATACAGCCGTTTACAAAAACATAACTAAAGCGATTACACATTTCTATGGAAAAGAGTTATAAAGAATACCTACACCAGATTACGACATTTATTTTTGACGTAGATGGAGTACTTACGGATGGATCATTGCACATTACATCAAATGGGCATATGCATCGCACCATGAATGTAAAAGATGGCTATGCTATGAAAGCTGCGCTAGAAGCGGGATACAACCTATGTATCATAAGCGGTGGGACTGACGAAGGAGTACGCTCTAGACTTCAAAAACTGGGCATAGAAGATATTGCACTAGGCGCACACCTTAAAATGGAACACCTACAAGCGTATATAGATAAGAAAAATATACGCCTAGAAAACATCCTATACATGGGCGATGACATTCCTGATTTTCCGGTGATGAAAAAAGTAGGATTACCTTGTTGTCCTCAAGATGCCGTAAAAGAAATCAAAGAAATATCTAGCTATATTTCTCACAAAAAAGGTGGTCACGGCTGTGTGCGTGATGTAATTGAGCAAGTGCTTAAAGTGCAAAACAACTGGATGAAAGAAATGGATGCTTCGGCACACTAAAAATAGACTTGTGGCATACTTAAAAATCATAAGACCTTTTAATCTGTTTATGATTTTTATAGCTCAGCTTATTTTAAAGCTGTCTTTAAGTTATTTGAGAGATGTTGGTACTGAGCTATCTTTTTTAGAGTTTGCGACACTATCTCTCGCTACACTTTGTATAGCGGCTGCGGGATATATTCATAATGACATAGTTGATATTAAAGCAGATCGTATCAACAAGCCTAATGAGATTTATGTAGTTGATAACATATCGCTACGTAATTCCTACACTTACTTTATCTCACTATGGAGCATAGGAATTACTTTAGGGATTTACAGTGCATTTATTTTAGAACATTGGGCATATGCTACACTGTTTATAGGAGTGAGCGTAGCGCTCTATGCATATAACTCATACTTGCAAAGAATCCCTATACTGGGAAACGTTGTAACTAGTGGTTTGGTTGCTTTTTCGCTCGTCATTATATGGTTATTTGAAGCCAGAGCTCTTGAGCTTTCTGGAGTAGAACACATGCTCACAAAAGAAGGTCATACTCTATTTACTTTTGTTGTGGTACTTGCTTTTATGATTAACGTACTGCGAGAACTTGTAAAAGACGTACAAGACATAAATGGGGATTATGCCATGGAGTATCGCACCTTACCTATAATAATTGGCAGTAAACGTACGATGCTATTATGCGCTCTCATTGCACTAGGGTCGTTGTTTAATAGTGCATTATTCACCTTTATATTTGCAGATGGGTCGCTACCTATCACTATCGTACTATTTATCTTTACAATAATCCCACTAGGATATATTGCCTCCCAATGCTGGAACGCAGAAAAAACATTAGACTATAAATTAATCGCTAGACTACTTAAAGGTTTAATGCTTTTAGGCATTCTCCTTTTTCCACTTATACTAATTATAGAACGCTATGCTTAAAGAAAAACTTAAAAATTTCAACCTCATACTTGCCTCAGGATCTCCTAGGCGTCAAGATTTTTTTAAAGAATTAGGACTCAATTTTACTATAGATATTAAACCTGTAGATGAGATTTTTCCAGAAGAGCTTGAAGGAGCAGAAATCACAGATCACCTTGCTAGACTCAAAGCTTCTGCGTTTTCAAATCTTAAAGCACAAGATATTCTTGTTACTAGTGATACCATTGTTTGGTTTAACGGAGTTGCTTTAAATAAACCTGAAGACCGCGATGAAGCCTATGCCATGATATCTGCTCTTTCAGGCAGCACACACGAGGTAATAACATCTGTCGCATTTACTACTGCTACTGCACAAACGGTCATTAATGACACAACAAAAGTGACTTTTAAAGACCTCACCGAAGAAGAAATAGACTATTATATAGACAACTTCCAGCCGTATGATAAGGCAGGTGGTTACGGTATTCAAGAATGGTTTGGCTACATCGCAGTGACCAGCATAGAGGGATCTTACTTCAATGTCATGGGCATGCCGCTTCATAAAGTTTATGAAACGTTAATGCTGCTCGCAGACTCATAGTATTTCTGTAATTTTAATATTAAAATTTATATCATGTCTATATCCACAAAACAACATCAAGCATATCGAAGTACATTCTTAATAGGTAGCGCTTTAGTCGTTGTTGCTATGATTTTTGGATGTAAGAACAATGATAAAAATGATACTGCTTTCGCGAAAGCGGACAATATAACAAGCAATAATACGCCACCAATAGCACAGCGTTCCATCTCACAAGAGTGGAAAGATTACTGGTATGCTGGAACTGCCGAAATCACCAGCTACGAGTTGCAGCAAGCTCGTTATGGCGAGTTAAGGGAAGGAACAGCAGCACTTATTTTTGTAACTGAAGATTTTTTGCCAGAAAAACAAGTAAAAGCAGATAACCAAGACAACAATAATATCCCTATTATCAAGTTAAATGCTACTAAAAATTTTGTGACGGGCATTTATCCGTATTCCATTATGAGTAGTACATTTTTACCAGTAAATGAGGAGTTGCACGCTATTAAGGTCTCACAAAGTATGCAAGAATGGTGTGGTAATACGTACACACAACTCAATAACAGAGATCAATTTGAGGTGCAGATTCACTCTTATTTTGAAAGCAGAGCAGATGAGGAATATACTTTAGACAAAGCAGTATTAGAAAATGAATTGTGGGCATTATTGCGCATCGATCCTACCTTATTACCTACGGGGAATTTTACAAGTATTCCAGACGTTTCGTATGCTGCGATGACGCATACTCCTATAAAAGCTTATAATGTTACGGGAAGCTTAACAGCAACTTCATACACACTTAATTATCCATCATTAGACAGAACACTTACAATAAACTTTTCTAGTGATTTCCCACTCCAGATTGAAGGTTGGGAGGAGACCTATCCAGACGGTCGTGGCGGAGAGAAAATGACCACAACGGCTACAAAGATGAAAACAATCAGAAGTGCCTACTGGGGTAAAAAAACTAAAGAAGACGAAGCAATACGCACAGAACTTGGCTTATAATGATTAGAAAAAAAATTAAAAGTAAAGTAAACGCTTTAGTGAGAAATAATATTACTAGGGAGACCGTGAAAGAGAAACTCTCTCACGCTCCTGGTCATGTAATCTACACAGGTAATAAAGCGCAAAAGGCTGTAAGTATTGACGTCTTTGATTACAACGACGATTATCTGGATGAGGAAACGCTTGCCCGACTGGAAGAATATCACAAAGATACTGACGAGAAAACGGTTACTTGGATTAATATAAATGGTTTAAGTGATACTGTTGCTCTTACACAAATTGCAGAGCGTTATAAATTGCACCCATTAGTAATGGAAGACGTTGCAAACACTAGCCAGCGACCTAAATTAGATGAGTATAGCGACCACTTATTTATCGTTTTTAAAATGCTCTACTATGATGATCAAAATCAGCTTAATGTTGAGCACATAAGTTTAATTTTAGGTAAGACGTATCTGATATGTTTACAAGAATATGATGGTGACGTTTTTGACGGAGTGCGTGAACGCATAAGGCATGCAAAAGGAAGAGTACGCTCGAATGGAGCAGACTACCTTACCTATGCAATCATGGATGCCGTGATTGACCATTACTTTATTATCATCGAGCAACTGAGTAACAAAATTGAAGAGCTTGAAGATAAAATTTATACAGACAACTCTCAAAATTACTCTCAAGAAATTCAAACTCTCAAAAAAGAGGTGATACAAGTAAGACGATCTATATTTCCTCTCAGAGAGGTAGTAAACAAGCTCGAAAAAGTAGAAAATCACCTTGTTCTTAAGAAAACACAGGTATTTGTAAGAGACTTATATGATCACACAATCCAAGTTATTGAGACCGTAGAGGTATACCGAGATACCATTGCTGGGTTAATGGATATGAACTCAACAAACATTGCAAACCGTATGAATGAAGTGATGAAGGTGCTTACCATCATCGCTACCATTTTTATACCTATGACCTTTCTTGCAGGAATTTATGGGATGAATTTTGAGCATATACCAGAACTAGCTATCAAGGATGGTTATTATTATTTCTGGGGAGCCATGATTGTTATTTTTGTTGCCTCTCTTGTTTATTTTAAGCGTAAAAAATGGTTGTAAGCTATGGAATTATTTAGACCTGAAATCATACATAGTGCTGTAACGCTAGGGATTCTTATCGTTTTACGCATCATCACTTCTTATTTTGTACGTCGTTTTTCGGAGCGCAAAAACAAAGTAAAGAAGCGTGCAAATCTTATTATGAAATACGTAGATGCAGTGTTATTAATAATTGCGTTTATTATAAGTATACTCATTTGGGGAATTAAAATAAAGGATATTGGAGTCATTGCTAGCTCTGTCTTTGCTATTATAGGTGTTGCTTTTTTTGCGCAGTGGTCAGTACTAAGTAATCTTACCTCTGGAGTAATCATATTTTTTACGCTCCCTTATAAAATAGGCGACCGTATTAAAATTCACGACAAAGACTTCCCTATCATCGCGATTATAGAAGACATCAAGGCTTTTCACACGAATCTGCGTACCTCTGATGGCGGACTACACACCTACCCTAACAGTTTAATTCTTCAAAAAGGAATCACACTTGTAGAGGAGGGAATCTCTACAAATATCTTAGAGCAAAATCAACAAATGGACGAGGATGATCCCTTTAATAAAGCGGTGTAGATTGTTAAAGAAACCTTAAAGGACTTAGGCTACCTTTCATAATCGGTATATTTGAGAAGTATCAAACTCCTCATTATTATGCGTAAATCCTATGTGATTTTAGCCTTTTTATTTGTCTTCGCTTTCGCGAAAATATATGCTCAAGGTATTACCGTTCAACCTGTTAAACCAACAGCTAGCGAAATATACCAAGACCTTCAAAAACTCAACTTTCTAGGCTCAGTACTCTACGTAGCTGCACACCCCGATGACGAGAATACTACGGCTATCTCCTATTTTGCAAACACAGTTAAGGCTAGAACTGCCTATTTATCGTTAACGAGAGGTGATGGTGGTCAGAACATCATAGGTCCAGAATTACGTGAATTACTTGGCGTGATACGCACAAATGAGCTACTAGCTGCAAGAGCAACAGATGGTGGAGAACAGCGCTTTACAAGAGCAAATGATTTTGGATATTCAAAACATCCAGATGAAACACTTGCAATCTGGAATAAGGAAGAAGTACTTGGAGATGTGGTCTGGGCAATACGAACATTTAAGCCTGATGTAATTATTAACCGTTTTAATCACAGAACACCAGGAAGCACACACGGTCATCATACTTCAAGCGCAATGCTATCTGTAGAAGCGTTTGACTTAGCAGGTGACACCTCAAAATATAAAGAGCAGTTAGAATACACAGACACCTGGAAGCCGAGTAGACAATTTTTTAATACTTCATGGTGGTTCTACGGAAGCAAAGAAAAATTTGATGAGGCAGATAAATCTAAATTGGTTCAAGTAGACGTAGGAACCTACTACCCTAGCCTCGGGCTTTCTAATACAGAAATCTCTTCGCTAAGTAGAAGTCAGCACAAGTCTCAAGGTTTTGGAAATACGGGAAGCCGTGGTAGCGAAGACACCTATTTTGAATTATTACGTGGTGAAATGCCAACTAATAACGACGTTTTTCAAGGAATCAACACAACTTGGACACGTGTAAAGGGAGGTAAAGCCATTAAAACAATATTAGATCAGGTCGTTACAGACTATGATTTTACTGCTCCAGAAAAAAGTATTCCTCAGCTAGCTAAAGCATATGCACTTGTGCAACAATTAGATGATGCTCACTGGAAAGCTATTAAATCTAAAGAACTACAAGATATCATCACTGCCTGCGCAGGTATTTATCTAGAAGCAGCTGCAAATACTGGTTATGCAACTCTAGGGAGCGAAGTAACCTTAAAACTTGAAGCGATAAACAGAAGTATGCAGTCTGTAATGCTTAACAGCGCAGTTGTTACATCAAGCAATCAACAACTAGCTAGCGACACACCGCTAGCTAACAACAATTCACTTTCTATAGAAGCAACGGTTACCATAGATGATTCTTTTAAAGATACTTCTGCATACTGGTTACGTGAAGAAGGAACTTTAGGAATGTACCGTGTAGACGATCCTACCATGATAGGAAAGCCAGAAACTCCACAACAAAACAAGGTGAAGTTTGACCTCACGATTGCTGGCGTACCTATTTCGATTGAAAAACCAATTGTTTTTAAATACAATGATCGCGTTAAGGGCGAAGTGTATGAACCTTTTGAAATAGTACCAGCAGTTTCATCAAAGCTAGACTCGAAGGTTATAATTTTCGCGAAAGCGGAATCAAAAAAAATTCCCGTAACGGTAACAGCGCATCAGGATAATTTTAGCGGAAGCGTATCTCTCACTGCTCCTAGTGGATGGACAATCACACCAAAAAGTGTAAACATATCTATTGCATTAAAAGGTGCAGAACAAAAAGTTATATTCTCAGTAACACCTCCTAGCACTGATAGCGAAGGAGATCTCACTCCCGTAGTGACCGCCGGAAATAAAACGTACACCAAGGAGCTTGTAACAATAGATTATGCACACATCCCGCTGCAGTCACTTTTCTTGCCTAACAAAGCAAAAATTGTACGACTTGATATCGAGCGTAAAGGGGATTACATAGGGTACATTCAAGGTGCTGGAGATGCAGTCCCAGATAATCTCACGCAGATAGGCTACCAAGTAGCTATTATAGAACCTAGCACTATCACACCAGAACTGCTTGCACAATTTGACGCAGTGGTGGTAGGCATACGAGCTTATAATGTAGTGGATGAGATGCAAGCAAAGCAGCCACTCCTACTCGATTATGTAAAATCTGGTGGTACACTTATCGCGCAGTACAATACTTCGGGTCGCTGGGGTGATACAAAAATAGGAGCTCCTTATGAGATGCAACTTAGTAGAGACCGTGTAACCGATGAGAATAGCGAAGTGAGAATCCTTGCCGAAAATCATCCTATCATGAATTTCCCAAACAAGCTTACTCAAAAGGATTTTGAAGGCTGGACGCAAGAACGTGGCCTTTATTTTCCAAACAAGTGGGATGATGCCTATACTCCTATTCTCTCTATGAATGATAAAGGAGAAACGGCAAAAGACGGTAGCCTGCTAGTCGCTCCATATGGTGACGGGCACTACATTTATACAGGGTTAAGTTTTTTTAGAGAACTACCAGCAGGAGTATCTGGAGCTTATAAATTATTTGCAAATATGCTGAGTATAGGAAAGCAAGAAAAGAGCGAGATAAAGCAATGAAAAATGTATCCAAATACCCATGGAAAAAGAAGTACACCATAGTACTGCTGGTCAATCTAGCTTACATTATCGTGTTTTATCTATTAATGACCTCATTCTCTTAATATGGAAATAATAGACTGGGCAGTACTAGCATTCACGCTCATTTTTATAGTTGTTTATGGAACCTATAAAACACAAGGAAGTAAGAACGCAGAAGAATATATAAGAGGTGGTAATACCTCAAAATGGTGGACGGTAGGCCTTTCTGTAATGGCTACACAAGCAAGTGCCATCACTTTTTTATCTACCACAGGTCAGGGATTTTATGACGGTATGGGGTTTGTCCAGTTTTATTTTGGGCTTCCTATTGCTATGATTGTGATTTGTTTGGTTTTTATCCCTATCTATCACAGGCTAAAGGTTTTTACAGCCTATGAATATCTAGAAAGTCGTTTTGATTTAAAAACGAGATCACTCGCAGCTATTTTATTTTTAATACAGCGTAGTCTCGCTGCAGGAATTACTATTTATGCTCCGGCAATTATCCTTTCGGCGGTATTGGGTTGGGATCTCACTATGCTCAATATTATCATAGGGATTGTAGTGATTATCTATACCGTTTCTGGTGGTACGAAAGCAGTTAGCATTACTCAGAAGCAGCAAATGGCTGTGATTTTCGCCGGTATGGCAATTGCCTTTTACCTCATTCTTGATAAACTTCCGGAGGACATCAGTTTTACAGATGCCTTAAGCATTGCAGGTGCTGGAGAAAAAATGAATCTATTAGACTTCTCCTTTGATTTAAGCAATAGATACACGGTATGGACAGGTTTACTAGGAGGTACCTTTTTAATGCTTTCCTATTTTGGTACAGATCAAAGTCAGGTGCAACGTTACCTTTCTGGAAAAAATGTAAAGGAAATGCAAATGGGTCTTCTCTTTAACGGAGCCTTAAAAATCCCGATGCAGTTCTTTATTCTCCTTGTGGGAGTTATGGTTTTTGTTTTCTATCAGTTTAATAGTGCGCCGCTACATTTTAACCCTGCCGCAACCGAAGCCGTAAAAACGTCAATCTATGCGAGCGAATTCGAATCACTAGAACAACAACTAGCTCAAAACCAAAACAATCAGAAAGAAGCTGCCTTTAATTATGCTAAGGATCCTACACTGGATATATATGAGGAGAATGGAGCTCAGAAATCTTTAATAGATAAATATGAAGGTATTGATAAGGAAATAAGATCTGTAGGTAAAGTACTCATTGCAAAAGCAGCTCCAGAGGTAGAAAATAACGACAAGGATTACGTCTTTATACACTTTATACTCAATAACCTTCCTAACGGACTAATAGGCTTATTACTCGCTGTAATACTCAGCGCAGCAATGTCATCAACCGCGTCAGAACTTAATGCACTTGGAGCCACCACAGCTGTAGATCTTTATAAGCGTAATTATAAGGGAACTATGACAGACAGACATTACGTGCGCAGTACAAAAGGCTTTACACTTATGTGGGGCGTGCTCGCCATAATCGTGGCTTGTACGGCAAGTCTATTTGAAAACTTAATTCAGCTTGTAAACATTATAGGTTCTATTTTTTACGGTAATATTCTCGGGATATTCTTACTCGCATTCTTTATCAAATTTGTAAAAAGCAATGCCGTATTCATAGCAGCACTCATCACGCAAATAATCATTATCATCGTGTACGGACTCATACATTTTGAAATTATAGAATTCCCATATTTATGGCTCAACGTTGTAGGATGCGCCCTCGTAATGGGACTAGCGATGCTACTACAAGTAAGCTTTGGAGGTTCTCAAGATGAGTAGTAATGTGTAATTATGCTTTCGCGAAAATGTGAAGTAAACAAATTGTATCGCTATAATTAAATACAATCTACATGACTAAAGAAACTAACTGGGCAATACTAGGTTGCGGCAAGATTGCTGCTGAATTTGCAAACGATGTACAACTTGCTCAAGGTGCACATCTTTATGCTGTAGCAAGTAGAAATCTTGACAACGCATCAGCTTTTAAGGATACTCATAACGCGACTATCGCATATGGTAGCTATGAGGAAATGCTTCTAGATCCTAAAGTAGATATCGTTTATATTGCTACGCCTCACATATTTCACAAAGAGCAAACGTTTTTATGTCTCACGCATAAAAAAGCAGTGCTTTGTGAGAAGGCCTTTGCCATGAATCTTGAAGAAGTTGAGGAAATGATTGCTTTCGCGAAAGCGCAACAAACCTTTTTAATGGAAGCACTGTGGACGCACTTCTTACCTCATTATCAATTTGTACTTGATACGGTTCATAATGGAGATTTAGGAAAGATTACAAACCTTACTGCCAACTTTGGTTTCGACGCAGTTTATGATGTAAATGCTCGTTTATATAATAAATCCCTCGGTGGCGGTAGTTTGCTAGATGTAGGTATTTACCCAGTGTTTGCAGCACTAACACTTTTAGGATATACAGAGAATATGAGCGCTCAAGCCCTACTCGGGCCAACTGGTGTAGATCATCACTGCTCCATGAAATTAGAATATCCTAATCAAGTAGAAGCAGATTTATTTTCGGCTATTGATGAGAAAACAGACACTACTTGTCACATCACTTTAGAACATGGAGAAATACTGATAAACAGTCGTTTTCATGAGCCAACTAGTGTTACCATAACTAAAGATAGTGCTTCAAAAACATATGATTTCCCTATTCCGGAAAGTGTGAATGGATATCATTATGAGATACTGCATTGCCAGAAAATGCTTGAAAGTAATAAGACCGAGAGTGATATTATGACTTTTGATAAGAGTACAGATCTCATTAAAATGCTAGATACCATTAGAAGGAATATTGGGCTAGTGTACTGATAATTAGCTGTAAATTGATTTACAGCACAAATTCTCACAGTTCGGTCATTGATTTTTACAGTTGGGTAATGGAAGATTGTTTTCGCGAAAGCGTGATGATATATTTACATCATCAACAAAAAACAATAACTATCTAATACTATCAATTATGAGAACAATTATCTTTTTATTACTCGCAGCCGTATCAACAATTTCTTTTGGACAAGAAGCAGAAGGAGTTACCATCACGGTAACCATTCCTAACTTAACTAATAATGATGGTTCTGCCTCTGCAGCGCTATATAATGAGGCAACCTTTATGAAAGCTGCGCCATTAGATTCTCAAGGAGCAACACCAGAAAACAATACGGTTACCTTAGTTTTTGAAAATGTACAGCCTGGAGATTATGGAATTATAACGCTACATGATCAAAATGGAAATAACCGTATGGATTTTGAAGCAAACGGAATGCCTAAAGAGGATTATGCAACATCTGGTAGTGGTACAGGCTTTGGACCTCCTAGCTGGAACGATGCAAAATTTACAGTAGGTACAGAAGATGTACAACTAGAAATTAAAATGTAATAAAGCTTTCTTCACGTTACAAAGCCAGCACTCAACTGCTGGCTTTTTTTTGCTATAAGAAAAATCTTATAAATTGATGTTGCACATAGGTACACTCAATGATTTTCTTACTTTTGTGTTATAAATTACGACATGACTATTACTCAACTTAAATATGTGCTTGCGGTAGCAGAGCATCAAAATTTTACAAGAGCAGCTCAAAAGACATTTGTTACTCAGCCTACGCTTAGTATGCAAATACAAAAGCTTGAGGATGAGCTAGACATCCTTATTTTTGACCGCAGTAAGAAGCCTATAGAGCTTACAGAAATAGGTTCAAAAATTGTACACCAAGCACGTAATATTGTAAACGAAGCAAACCGTATTACAGATATTGTAGATCAGCAAAAGGGTTATATAGGAGGCGAATTTAAGCTAGGGGTTATCCCTACAGTAATGCCTACGCTACTGCCTATGTTTCTCACTAATTTTATAAAAAAATACCCTAAGGTTAAGCTCAAGATTGAAGAGCTTAACACAGATCAAATCATGGAAAAACTTGAGGAAGGTCATCTAGACGCAGCCATTGCTGCTACTCCTCTTGAAAACCCTATGATTAAAGAAAGACCTTTATATTACGAACCATTTGTTGCCTATGTTCCGCATAACCACAGACTGAGTAATAAAGAGATTTTAGAAACTTCAGATCTAGACATGCAAGATATGCTAGTGCTAGAGGATGGACACTGTTTTAGAGATGGTGTGATTAATCTATGTGCTACGCCTAGAAATATGAATAATGAGAAATTCTCATTAGAAAGCGGAAGTTTTGAAACGCTCGTAAAACTAGCAAATGAAGGACTAGGTATGACGCTTTTACCTTACTTGCATACTCTTGATATACCTGTAAAAGAGCAAGAACTTTTTAAATCATTTAAAGAACCTTCTCCTGCTAGAGAGATAAGTATTATCTATCATAAGAGCGAACTTAAGATACAGATTATAGAGGCCTTAAGGTCTACCATTGCTGGCGTGGTAAAAGGTGCAATCACCTTTCAAAATGTGCAGATTATAAGTCCTATCTCAAAATAAGAACTATTAATTATACTAAAAAAGCCCCATTACTGGGGCTTTTTTTATGGTTTTAAATAAATTAGACAATGACCAAGATCAGGATTGGTTTTAATCAATGCATTGATCCAGATTCTAAGTTCATCTATTTCATAAGGTAATAGTCGTTTTATTGCTTTCTCTAGTTCTTTACAAAATAGCGAGCTATCAAAACTTACCTTATCTAAAATAGTCTTCGTGTATTCAAACATTGCTCTCGCCATATTCGAAGGGTTTTATAGGGTTAGATTTTAAAAAGTAGTTTGATGCTATAGGCTATGTTTTATATTATTGAACTCTATAAATATAAGACTTAAAGAATTATAAAACACGTGTTTTATCATATTTCACTATCTTAAATTTAAGTTAAACACTTGTTAAATAAGCAGTTGCGGTATCACTTAGAAACGATTATCGCCGTCGAGTAAATCTCCTAATCCACCTAGTATAGAGCCTTCACCTTTTTGTTTGCCTCCCGCCTTTGGAGCCATCGCCAGTACACGGTTTGCAAGACGACTAAAAGGAAGTGACTGTATATAAACAGTTCCAGGACCAGTTAATGTAGCAAAAAATAACCCTTCACCACCAAAAATGGTATTCTTAATACCTCCTACAAATTCTATGTCATAAGCTACCGTACTATCAAACCCGATAATACATCCAGTATCTACTTTCAAACGCTCTCCGGGAGCAAGTTCTTTTTTAAGCGTAGTTCCTCCAGCATGTACAAATGCAATACCATCACCTTCTAGACGCTGCATGATAAAACCCTCTCCACCAAAAAGACCTCTTCCTAACTTACGTGAAAACTCTATACCGACAGAAACGCCTTTTGCCGCACAAAGAAATGCATCTTTCTGGCAAACAAACTTCCCTCCTATTTTATCAAGGTCTATTGGTATTATTTTACCCGGATAAGGTGATGCAAAACTTACTTTCTTCTTACCAACTACATCATTGTAAAAAGCTGTCATGAATAAACTCTCTCCTGTAAGTAAACGCTTTCCTGCTCCAAAAATCTTCCCCATTACGCCAGTATCCTTTGCAGAGCCATCGCCAAAAATGGTTTCCATACGTATACCTTCTTCCATCATCATAAAGCTGCCAGCCTCGGCAATTACACCTTCTTGCGGATCTAACTCTACCTCTACATATTGCATCTCTTCTCCAAAGATCTCATAGTCTATTTCATGTGCGTTCATTCTTGTTGATTTTTTGATTGTACATATAGGTAGCTATAAGCACTAACTTGTTACACTCATATAAGCATAAAAAAAGCCCAAAGATTTCTTTGGGCTTCATTATGAATAAAAATATTATTTATTACAGTGGTTGTAATGTAAATGATCTTGCGACAGTAATTACATGACACTCATCTTCTTCTACAACGAAGGTCTCTGTGATAATAGTCTGGAAGTTTTCCTTTTGAATAATTAAGAAATAACTACCCGTACGCTCATCTGGTCCTACATATACACCAGGACTTTCTTCTGTAAGCGTGGCTTCAAACTGTTGATCTTTTGCAACTATACTTACTCCTTCTAGTAAAGAATTATCTTCAGTATTTCTAACGGTGATTCTAAAAGACGGCATTACCTCAGTAGTGCAAATCACATCTACTGGGTCTGATTGATCATCATCACCACAAGAAACAAACATCACTAGACAGCATACAACAAGTAAATATTTCATAGACTCTTATTATTTTTTTACTAAGATACTTCTTTTACAATACTACTTCAAAACGAATATGACGTCTATAAATTATCTAGCTGATTACTATTCTTATCATCACTTATGGTCCAGAAAAAGCCTACAAAAAAGAATTGATCTGTTGCTGGACGTAACGCTCTACGGTCAAAGGTACCTGCAGGATTAGGAGTATCTGCATATTGATATCCATTTACGTTTCTCAACCCAAGTACATTGTTTACAGAAAAGTACAGAATCTTTTGCTGCGATAATAAATACGCCCAGTTTACACTTAAACTATTAAAGGACTTTGCGTTTGCTTGTAAGAAACCAGCGCTATTCTTATCTGTATAGGTACGCCCAGAACTATGCTGGAAGCTTACACCTACTTGTGATTTCCAGTCCTTGATAAAATACTTACCTACCACAGATAGGTTATGAGGACTTGCAAAAGACGGTCTTGCTTGCTCCTCAAAATTGAGATATTTCCTTTCTGAATCTAAGTAGGAATAGCTCACCCAGTAATCCATATTTTTTATACTCGTATTATCTCTCCAAAAAACATCGACCCCCTGCGCATAGCCATTTCCATCATTTGCAAGCACGCTCTCTGGACTATTAAACATCGTATTAGAAGTAATCAAATTACTATAACTCTTACGGTACGCCTCTGCTCTAAATATTCGGCCATTGTTACTATACTGATAGTTTGCTATGTAATGCGTCGTCTTTTGAGCATCAAGATCAAGACTAAATTTTAAAAAGTCATTCAGCGGATTTTGATAAAAATCTCCGTAAGCCAAAGAAAACTGACTGTTTTTACCTGTTTTATAGGCTACGCTCGCTCTAGGCGAAAATGTGACTCCTTCCATATAATCTGTATAACTCGCCCTAGCGCCCAGCTTCAATGCAAAATTGCGAGAGAAGATGATATCACTTTCTACAAAAGCAGCAGAAATATTACTCTTAAAATCATATACCGCTACGATATTCTGATTATCAAAGACTCCATTAAAATCCTCTTGAAAATCTGTTATAAAATGCTCCGCACCAAAGGCTAGCTTAAGTCTATTTGAAAAACGCTTTTTAAGTTTGACTTTAAGATGTGCGCTATTTTCTTTGTTATCGATGTTAGTAGCCGATTGTAGGGATGTATCATTTTGAGCACTCGTATAACTTCCTCCCGTTTGTATACTCCAAGTGTCACTTAACATTCCAGTATAATTCGTGTTTATGTAAACATTACTGTTTTTTAAACCCAGCGTGAACCCTTCTGGATTATTAATATCTTCTTGCGTAATGTCAAAACTTGTCCTGTCTCCCGCTGCATATAATTTAAACAATCCATTTACTGTTCTATACCTATATACTGCTTCTCCTGAAAAGGTTTGAAAAGGCTTATTAAAATTATTACGATTAGAAAACAATGCCACATAGGGAGCAAGGTTTATATATGATGTACTTACACTGAGCGAACTCTTCTCCCATTTTCTGGTAATTCCTAGTCCGCCGCCTACAGACATGAGGGATATATCTGTCTTATTTTGATCTGGCTCATCTATGGTATTCAGTAACAAAACACTTGACAAAGCCTCTCCATACTCGGCCGAGTATCCTCCAGTGGAAAACGTAATCCCGTCAAAAAGAAAAGGACTATACCTTCCTCGAGTAGGCGTATTATTTGCGGTTGGTGTATAAGGAGTAAAGACACGTATGCCATCTATAAATATCTGTGTTTCTCCGGCATCTCCTCCACGTACAAAAAGTCTACCATCCTCAGCTACCGTTGTTGTTCCAGGTAGCGTTTGTAATGCACCTACAAAATCTCCTAGCGCACTTGCCGTAGTCACAACATCAAGCGGCTTGAGTACAGATACTTTACTATTATCACTAGCCTCAAATGTCCCTGCCGAAAGTACTACCGTATCCAGTGAGTTTATATCTTCTCTCAAAACGATTTTAAGGTCTTTAAAAGTCGTTACTTCCATAAAAGACTCATACGGTTCGTATGATAAAAACGTGACTTTAAGTAGCTGCGTTCCCTCCTCACTTGTGGTAAAAGAGAATGATCCATCTGCTGCGGTACTGGTTCCATCATAACTGCCATCTATAAAAATGTTTGCACCTTCTATTGGGATTCCTTTGGAATCTGTGACTTTTCCCGAGACGATGGTCTGGGCAGCTAGTTGATAACATAATAGGCAAACGAGAATGTGTAAAAGCGATTTCATAAATAGTTCGGTTGATTGTTGAGCAAATATGGAGCGAACTACGCTTTCGCGAAAGCGTAATACTCTCAACCGTCATTTTAGAGTTCCCAGTTGTAATTCATAAGATTGAAGTACTAATAAAATCATTGTTCCCGTAGACGTTTAAGAAGATTTTAAAGCGAAAAAGACATTTATAACGTTTGCGTAACTACTACAACATTTGCTTTTGCCTGAGAAGTGAAAAATTTCAAAAAAAATCAAATTAAAATTAATTTTTTAATGAACTATAAACGTGTTTACTAAAGCTATAATCGGCAATATTCAGTGATTGATTTTACTTAAACGTAACATATGGGGATGTGCTTACACAACTATTATATCTATATTTATCCCGTTGAAAGTTCAAGAATTTAACAAGTAAGAAAAAACCTCTGCAATTAGGGAGCAGAGGTTTTTTTCTTTTTAGGCACTTATTAATTGATCATCTCAGGCGTCAATTATATAGAGTAACTTGGACGTTACCAGAAATAGACTAAAACTTTTAGAATTATTCTGTAACACTTTGTAAGAAATCTCTACTTACCATTAACTAAGCCACCAACCATTGGATAAAACAGTCGAAGATAATTTTGTAACCCTTCTGGAAGAGAACCAGAACATTGTGCATAAGATATGCCGTTTGTATACCAACAATCGGGATCAACACAATGATCTTTTTCAAGAGATTACGATACAATTATGGCGTGCCTTCCCTAAGTTTAGAGGAGACTCAAAGTTCAGTACGTGGATGTACCGCGTGGGATTAAATACTGCCATCACATTATATCGTAAATCAAAAAGAACGGTGCAGACTCAGGATTTTGATTCTGTCATGTTTCGTATATCGTCAGAAGAATATGATGATACCGTGGAGCAGCAATTAAAGTTGATGTATAGTGCAGTAAAAGAGCTTAATGATATAGATAAGGCACTCGTCTTTTTATATCTAGAAGATAAAAACTACAGTGAAATCTCTGAAACCCTAGGTATATCAGAGGTAAATGCAAGAGTGAAGATGAACAGAGTGAAGAAAAAGCTCAAAAAAATATTAAATCCATAAGCTATGGTAGATGAACTAGAAATGCTAAAGAAAGATTGGCAAAAGCAGGAAGGATCACTTCCTAAATATACGAAGGAAGACTTGTACCCTATGCTACTTAAGAAATCTTCTTCTGTAGTGAAGTGGATACTTTTTATAAGTATTGCAGAATTTGCTGTATGGATCTTACTCAGCTTCGGAATTAAAATTACAGGAGACGACGCCTCAAATGTAAAAACTGTAATAGGAGATTCAGTAGAATATATTTCAACAGGAATTCACCTAGCAGCGCTTATATTCTTCATTGGTTGGTTTTATAAAAATTATAAGAAAATTGAAAACACAGACTCTCCAAGAGTACTAATGCAAAATATTTTGAACACACGTAAAACCGTAAAATATTATATATGGTTTAACCTTGCGTTTCTTGTACTTGGGACTGTAGGTGCATTTGTTTTGATAGAGACCACGCATCCAGAGTTCCTTTCTACAGATAGTCTCTTTCTAGCTGTAATAAGTTTGATTATTATGCTCGCTTTAGCGATTGGCATTCTCCTTATTATATATAGACTACTGTACGGACGTCTTTTAAAGAGACTAAGAGCAAATTACAATCAACTTAAAAAATTGGAACTTTAAATCTAGGGGGTTTGAGTTCTGATTAAGGCAATAGGTCAAGCTGTTGCCTTTTTACAATATAAAAAGCGAGAGCGACCTTACGGTCGCTCTCGCTTTTTTTTCTTAGTAAGGTGAGTATATTAATACTCCCACTTTCTCTTTTTATTAAGTTCTTCTTCTGCTTCTATCTCTTCCGTTGGGATGACCTTTAAGAAAGATGGGTGTTGCTCGATTGCATATTCTAATTGCTCTACAATCTTCTCTACAGAGTCGTTTTCGTAATCTATTACTAGCGGTTCTTTTACTTCAAAAGATTGAAGAATACCACGTTTTTTAATACGTAATCCTTTCTTGTCAAAACTCCTTCTAAAACCATCTATCACAATAGGCACTACGATAGGTTTATAGTTCTTAATAATGTGAGCAGTTCCTTTTCTAATAGGTTTCCATGGTTTTGTAGTTCCTTGCGGGAACGTAATTACCCAGCCATCATCTAGCGCTATTCCTATATTCTCAGTATCCTTAAGGTTTACCTGGCGATCTATTTCTTTACCTTTTTCTCTCCAGGTACGACTTACTGTAATTGCTCCTGCATAAGCCAGTATGCGCGGTAGTAAACCAGCCTTCATCGTTTCTCCAGCGGCAACGTAGTATAGGTTAAGTTTTGGATCCCACAGATATCCTATATTTTTTATAGAATCTGTACGACCGCTTAAACTCGCGTTGAAGACGTGAAACATGGAAACCACATCTGCAAAATATGTCTGGTGATTTGAAACAAATAATACGTTTCTATCTGGAAGATTAGTCAGTATTTCAGAACCTACTATCTGTAATTCATTAAAACCGCGATAACGTCTATGCGTCATTGCACCAGCAATTCTTATGAGCCAGCGTTTTAAGAATAGTATATGTCCAAATGGATTTTTTTTAAATATCCCCATTGTATAGTTTAAAAATTGGTTGTGTTTGAGTGCGCTTTCGCGAAAGCGTACTTGGTTACAAACAGCCTGTAAAGATACAAAAGGCGTTACAATTTTAAAGAAGTGTTAAGAAGCGATCGTACCTCACTGAGCATCATTGCTGTAGCTCCCCAAACGATATGACCTTGCAATTTATATGCTGGTACCTCCATATCATCCATATAGGAGGTAGAGAGTTTTTGCGTTGTTATACAACCGTCAGAGAGGAACTCAGATAGTGGCACGGGGATCAAAGACTCAACCTCGCTTTCTTGAGCAATAAATGCAGGAGTATGATCTAGATGTCCTATGAAAGATTGTACCCAGAAATTACTAGGTGGTATATAAATATTTGTGAGTTCGCGAGTGATTGCAACACGAGATTGGGGTACGCCCACCTCCTCTTCTGTCTCTCGTAACGCTGTATGTGCGAGGTCTC
This sequence comes from Dokdonia sp. R78006, assembly GCF_042466145.1. Lineage (NCBI taxonomy): Bacteria > Pseudomonadati > Bacteroidota > Flavobacteriia > Flavobacteriales > Flavobacteriaceae > Dokdonia > Dokdonia sp. R78006. The sequence continues at coordinate 3,319,653 of NZ_JAXHBU010000001.1, forward strand.
TATCTGTAAGTTCTACCTTTCCTCCAGGAAAGCCTACTTGATTAGAATGTACCCCTTCATAGGTTTTGCGTAAGATGAGTATAAACTCCGTATCACCATCTGGAGTAGGATAAAATAAGCACATCACACCAGCCTGTCTTGGGTTGCGCTTTGTGATTTCTAGTTCCTCGAGTTCTTTAAGGCGTTCTGTGGGTGCCATCTCTAGTTGCACATCGCGCCCTGGAAGCGGGAGATTTCCTATTTTTGAAGCTAATTTTAAAAATGATTCAAATTTCATTTATGCGTACGTATCTCTGGATTATTATAGCGCTGCTAGCGAGCACAAGTTGTCAAGATAAGAAATCTGCACCTAATTCTGTAAAGGAAGAAGTGGCAAAAAAAGACACGATAGCACTGCAACAAAAAGACCTAAAAAAAGTAGATCTGTCACTCGTAATGGGTACCGTAAAAGAGCCTACAATTTCTGGTCAAGAAATGGTTATTGATTTTCTTACAGCTTATGGGAAAGAGAATCCTGAGACTAAGGTTAAGATTACTACCCGTTTTGGAGAAATAGAAGTGGAGCTTTTTACAGATACTCCGCTACACAGAGCAAATTTTATCATGCTCGTAAAAAACGGCTATTTTAATACAACACAGTTTCACCGAGTGTCACCTAATTTTGTGGTACAAGGAGGTAACAATGATACCCAAGGCACTGCGCGCAACAGAGCGAGCTTTGGGAGTTACTTAATACCAAACGAAGCAAATCCTACACATAAACACACGCGTGGAGCATTTTCATCGGCTAAGTATACCGAGCAAAATGTGAGTAATGCAACTGCTCCATTTGAGTTTTTTATTGTGCAACCAGAACGTGGAGCGCATCACCTAGATGGAGATCACACCGTTTTTGGCAGAGTGACTAAAGGAATGGATGTTGTGGATGAAATTAATAAGTTAAAAGTGGACGGCAGCGAGTGGCCAGTTGCAAATGTATATATGAAGATTGCCCTTATTGATTAAGCGTCTTTTTCTTCTTTACACACATTCTATCCGCGTTGCCTGCGTGCTTCAAAAACTAATATTCCCGCAGCAACTGAGACATTCATAGAGTCTATTTTGCCTCTCATCGGGATTTTAATATTTGTACCTACAGTGCGCCATTCTTGAGATAATCCTGTGGCTTCTGTTCCCACCACTATTGCTGAAGGCGTTGTGTAATCTTGTGCTGCATAGTCTACCGCCTCTTGTAAAATAGCACTATAAACCGCTATTCCTTTTTCTTGTAAAAATGAAATCACTTCAGCAGTTGACCCAGTTGCTATTTGTGTGGTAAACACACAGCCTACGCTTGAACGTATGATATTAGGATTGTATAAATCTGTTTTAGGATTTGCAATAATGACTGCATCTACCCCAGCAGCGTCTGCTGTTCTTAGTAGTGCGCCTATATTTCCAGGTTTTTCTGGTGCTTCGGCGATTAATAGTAGCGGATTTTCAGGTAGCGCCAACTCATTTAAGGTTTTAGTTTCCGCTTTCGCGAAAGCGATAACACCCTCCGTCCCTGCTCTATAAGCTACTTTCTGGTATACCTCGGCAGATAAGCTTGTCATCATCGCTGTGTCATTTACCATCCCAGCAACCTCATCTTCTGAAATTACAGCTTCATTAAAATAAACTTCTGTAATCTCGTATCCTCCGGCAATAGCAAGTTCTATCTCCCTCACACCTTCTATAATAAAACCACCCTCCTTCTTACGTGCGCGTGACTTATCTTGAAGTTGTAACAGTCTTTTTACAGTTGGATTCTGGATACTAGAAATATATTTTGACATAGCACAAATGTAGAATATTCTGAAGATTAGAGAAAAACTAGAAGAAAATAATTGCTTGTGAACACAAGAGTCTTGATAAGCTTAGCAATTTACATTTATCTCATTATTTTAAAGAATAGGTTCTATGCTTTTATAAACCGATAAATGAATTTTTCTCTTTATCTGAAAATGATTGACGAATTTTGTAAGACTATAAATTCCATACGACTATATCACAAATTCTAACCAATTAAAAGTACTATGAACAAATCTATCTTATTCCTTGCTGGGCTTATAGCTTTTGCAAGTTGCAAAAATGAACCAACCGTAAATACTGAAGAAGTTGCTGTCGTAGATACTCCATCAAGAGTGTATCCAGATCAAATTTCTAAAGTTTTTGAAGCTCACGGAGGTATTGACACTTGGAATAACATGAATAACTTATGTTTTACCTTACCTAAAGGAGACATAAACGAAATACACACTGTTGATCTTAAATCTCGTAAAACACGTATTGAGACTAAAGATTTTGTACTAGGATATGATGGTAAAGACTTATGGTTAAAACAAGATACCATCGCTTTCCAACCAGAGAGAGCTCGTTTTTATCATAACTTGATGTTTTATTTTTATGCAATGCCATTTGTACTAAGCGATGAAGGCATCACATACTCAGAGGTTCCTGCATTAGAAATGGATGGTGTAAGCTACCCTGGGACTAAAATTAGCTTTGGTAACGAGGTAGGTGATAGTCCAGATGATAATTACATTATCTACAATGACCCTACTACCAATGAGATGGCATGGCTAGCATATACTGTGACTGCAGGAGGTGATGGACCAAGTGAGCTTTACAGCTTTATCAAATATGCAACATGGCAAAATGTGAATGGTCTTAAATTACCTAGCGAACTGCAATGGTACAATGTGGTAGATGGTAAACCTACAGATATGAGGAATGCTATGAATTTTACAAATCCTACAGCAACTACTACGCAACTAGACATTGCTACTTTTTCAAAACCTGAAGGTGGAGTACTTGTAGAGTAAGTAATCCTCTCATAAATAATATATAAAACGCCATTCTTAATGAATGGCGTTTTATTTTCAACACAACTCCCTGACTATCAGATTCAAAAATCCAATTCCACATCAATCAGCATATTACATCTTAATGCGTATTGAGCATATTTCTGATTAAAATCTATTAGATTTACTTTCTATACAAAATGCATACTTTTAGTTAGCTAGTTATCTACTTATGAAATACCACAGCCTTAATAAGCAAGCACCCACCGTCACTTTTGATGAAGCAGTAATACGAGGAATTGCACCAGATAAAGGACTTTATTTTCCTGAAGAAATACCTGTCTTACCTAAGAGTTTTTGGGATAATATAGTACACTTATCTAAGGAAGAGATTGCAGTAGAAGTTATGAAACCTTTTGTGGGCGATAGTATGGATGAGGCTACGCTTACAGAAATTGTAGCAGATGTACTTTCTTTTGATTTCCCGCTAGTTCCTATAGTAGATAATGTGGCAACGCTAGAGCTTTTCCACGGGCCTACCATGGCCTTTAAAGATGTAGGAGCTCGCTTTATGGCGCGATGTCTAGGTCACTTCTTAAAAGAACGTAATCAACAAGAAGAAGTTACCGTACTAGTGGCTACCAGCGGAGACACCGGAGGAGCTGTAGCTAGAGGTTTTTATAAAGTACCAGGTATCAAAGTAGTAATCCTCTACCCTTCTGGAAAAGTATCTGATGTGCAAGAGCGACAGCTCACCACTTTAGGAGAAAATATCACCGCACTCGAAGTAGATGGCACTTTTGATGATTGCCAGGCAATGGTGAAGAAGGCATTTTTAGATAAAGAAATCACGAGTAAAAAACAACTCACTTCGGCAAATAGTATTAATGTCGCAAGATGGCTACCGCAGTCGTTGTATTATCTATTTGCTTATAAAGAATTAAAGAAGCAAGAAAAAGCAGATTCCCTCGTGTTTTCTGTTCCTAGTGGGAACTTTGGTAATATATGTGCCGGTATGGTAGCTCATATGATGGGAATGCCTGTGCACCAATTTGTAGCAGCGGTAAATAGTAATACAACCATCCCAAGATACATGCAAAGCGGAGTCTATACTCCTACGGCAACGGTTGCAACGATAAGTAATGCCATGGATGTAAGTGACCCTAGCAATTTTATTAGGGTACTACAGTTATTTGAAAACGACAGACAGTTGTTGTCTCAAAAGTTTTCATCATACTCCTATTGTGATAATGCAACACGCGCTGCGATGCTCGATTTGCATGAAAATCATAATTATATAGCAGATCCTCACGGTGCTGTGGGATACTTAGGACTCAAGGCCTATTTAAAAGATCATCCAGAAGCTTACGGAGTCTTTTTAGAAACCGCACATCCCGTAAAGTTTTTACCAGCAGTTACGCCTGTGGTAGGACAGGTTGAGCTTCCTGAACAAATTAAGGAGTTAATGGATAAAGAAATGAAGATGATTCCAGTAAGTACTTATGACGGTTTTAAAAAGTATTTGTTGGGATAGTTCGCTTTCGCGAAACGTGTCCCGAATTCACTTCGAGATGCATATAAAATCTAATATTAATTGAACTAGAACGCTATCTTTTGAAATAATTACAGCCAATAGCATCAATACTGAGGTGTTCTCAAAACAGTCATCAAACGTCACATATGATTACGAACGGATTAGGTAATTAGTCCCAATCTACAATTGCTGCTGTATTCCCAGAGAGTACTCGTATGTATTTTGTGCCTTTTACAATCTCTGCGTGTTTCAGGGCAAGACGCTTAATTTTATAGGTATATCTTGTATCTAGAAGATTGCCTTGCTCGTCGTAGTATTCAAGTCGGTTGAAACGTTTTGCAGCATTTGATCTAAAAACGGTGCGCTTTTTCCCAAATCTTTTCTTCAACATTTCATCAAAAGATTCGAGATTCTTAATTCCATAATTAATCACCCAGATATCACTTACTTCCACTTCTTGTCCATTAGCATTGTCTGAGTCGGCATAGCTCATACCAGAGATAATTACTTCGTTATTTTCCTTTTGTAAAGCACTTGTGAGATATTCTTTACCAGAGCCACCCAGTTCTAGCTCCCATCTTACGATACCTACTTTATTAATTTTAATAATAGAAAAGTCTTCTGCAACTCCGCCATTTTCAGCTGTACGGTATTGATTTTTTGCTATAATTGCTTTTGTGCCTCCTAGTAGAATATCGCCATTATCTAGCTCCTGTAGGGAAGTAAGCTTATCATCTGTAAAATTTCCAAAACTACGCTGCCACAATATATTACCATGACTATCTAACTTAACAACCCACCAGTCTGTTCCTCCTAGATTTTTAGTAGTTTTTGTTCCTCCTATTCCAGACTCAGAGATACCACCCAGTATAAAACCTCCATCTTGAGTGGCAATGGTCTTCACAATCTGATCGTCTTTTGCTCCACCTATGATGGTAGACCATTCTAGATTTCCTGTCTTCCCGTAACTTGCTACATAAAAATCTTTATCACCTAAGGTAGTTGTATCATCTATTACAGCTTTGGTCGTATATCCTGCGGCTAGCGTACTTCCAGAGGCAGCGGTAGTTACACTACGTAATTTACGCTCCGTACCAGCAAGCTGATTTTTATTCCAATTCATCTGTAGCGCTGGGTCAAGATGTAGTCTCCACAAATCATCTTTGGACGCTGTAACTTCTATTTCTGTAACTTCTTGTTCTAAAAATGTAGGGTCAATGTAGCTATCTTCTAGTGTTTTATAACTTGATCTACTTGAACGCACCATTCTAGATTGAATCTTTTGTAGTGGTTCAGGATTTTGAGAAATCGCAAACTCGTCTGTATTTATGATTGCAGAACTATCTGCATTTATCACTGTAGATCTAATGAGCTTAGCCTCTTCTGGCGACTGAAAAATTCTTTTAAGTACGGCTTTATTTCTTGAGGCTACCAGTCTCTCCCAGTCTACAACGCCTTCTCCATCTAGCTTGACTATCCAGACATCTGTCTCTGCAGTTGCATATTGGTCTAGTGTAGTTTTTTTATTAGTGTGCCCACCTATAATGTAACCACCATCTGTGGTTAATTGAGCTTCCGTAGTTCTATCTACCGGGTAAGTATCTAGTCTTTTCTCCCATATAATTCCTTCTTGTGACCACACAAGAGCGGGTAACAAGACAAGTAAAAAAAGAACGGTTATATTTCTCATAATCATTACTGTAGCATAACTGTCAAATTTAATTATTAATTAAATAACAGAAGATGGTATATATGCTTAATGCCCATATTACCACGGACGTCGTTTATTGCGGTATTACATCGATAATTTACTTTTTATTTACCTCGCAAACTGCCACCTTTTCATACATTTGTGTAACCAAAAGAACTATAATAAAGATGAAAAATACAGCCTTAACTGAAGTACATGAATCGCTAGGTGCAAAGATGGTCCCATTTGCTGGTTATAATATGCCTGTTTCTTATGAAGGTGTAAATGCAGAGCACGACGTCGTAAGAAGTGGTGTTGGAGTGTTTGATGTTTCACATATGGGTGAATTTCTTGTGTCTGGAGAAAATGCACTATCATTATTACAATGGGTATGTTCTAACGATATTTCAAAAATAAACGTGGGCGGAGCGCAGTATAACTGCTTCCCTAATGATACAGGAGGAATTGTAGATGATCTTATTGTGTACCGTATTAAGGAAGATCAATATATGCTTGTAGTAAATGCAAGTAATATAGATAAGGACTGGGCGTGGCTAGAAACTCAAAATACATTAAAGAGTTTTAATGCAGAGCTACGCAATATCTCTGAAGGTCACTCACTTCTTGCAATACAAGGGCCTAAAGCTATTGAAGCTATGCAATCGCTTACAGAAGTAGATCTTGCAGGTATTAAATTTTATACGTTTGAGGTGGCACCTTTTGCAGGTATCGAAAATGTAATTATTAGTGCTACAGGATATACTGGTAGTGGTGGTTTTGAGATTTACTGTAAAAATGAAGATGCTGCACAACTGTGGGAAAATGTCTTTAAAGCTGGCGCAGACTGGGGAATCAAACCTATAGGTCTTGCTGCTCGTGACACACTACGTTTAGAAATGGGATATTGTCTTTATGGTAATGATATAGATGACAGCACTTCTCCACTTGAAGCAGGTTTAGGCTGGGTAACAAAATTTACTAAGGATTTTGTAAACAGTGAGGATTTAAAAGCTCAAAAAGAACAGGGACTTAAACAGAGACTTGTAGGTTTTGAACTTACAGAAAGAGGAATTCCGCGTCAAGGATATGATATTGTAGATGCAGATAGTAATAAGATTGGTCACGTAACATCTGGTACTATGGGCCCTTCTGTAAATAAAGGAATAGGTATGGGGTATGTAGATTCCGCTTTCGCGAAAGCGGACTCAAAAATTTTCATACAAATACGTAAGAATCTAGTACCTGCAACCGTTGTAAAGACACCTTTCTATAAAGGATAATAAACCGAAAAGCTACTCCCGAATTCCAAAGGACTAACTTTTGGAATTCGGGAGTTTATTATTTAAAAAATTGTAGTTATCGCATTTAAAAAATCAAAAGACAAAGTTTTAATACTAGGTGCTAGTGGCTTTCTAGGAGGTGCTTTATACAAGGAATTGTATAGGTACTACAACACCTATGGCACCTATCACTCTGGAAAGATATACAGTGATAACCAGCACTATTTACGGTTTGACCTTGTAGAAGATGATGTGTATGAAGTGCTACTCAAGATAAAACCGTCTGTAATTATCGCGGCACTTAGAGGTCCCTTTGGCGACCAGCTAGAGGCTCATGAATCTATGATTGCTTATGCTCAAGAATCTGGCTGTCGTATCGTATTTATCTCTAGTGCAAATGTCTTTGATGCTTTTACAAATTACCCTAGTTATGAGAATGACAAAACCCTCTCAGAAAGTATCTATGGTAAACTAAAAATTAGAATAGAGACGCTCTTAATGCGTCATCTACCAGAGTCGCAATATGCGATTGTGAGACTGCCTATGGTTTTTGGCGTGGGTTCACCTAGAATTGAGGAGCTCAAAAACCAATTATTACTAGGAGATGCCATAGAAGTTTTTCCGCATCTGGTGATGAATACTACTACAGATACTAAACTCTGCCAGCAGGTGCACTATATTATTAATAGAAAACTCTCTGGTATTTTTCACTTAGGAAGTACAGATCTCATTCATCATAAAGAGTTTATACATGAGTTAGTAATTATGCTAGACCTCAACAGGAAACCTATGTATAAAAACGTGTTTACGAGTAATTCTGATCGCTATCTAGCGGTCTTACCTAGAGACAATAAACTACCTAAACACTTACAAGTAACTAATGAAGGCGTAGTGGCAGGAAGCAAAAAATACAACGCCGAGTTTTAAGATACATCTTTCTTATTTTAAATCTCACGGTTGTACCTTTATAAAACACCCTAAATTACAGCTTATGCCTTGGCATTTTTACGTTATGTCTATTATGTACATCCTTGCAGGTGTCATGCATTTTATAAAACCTCGAGTATACGGAGCTATTATGCCTGCCTATATTCCTTACAAAAAAGCTATGGTTTTTTGGAGTGGTGTGGCAGAAGTTGCTGGAGGCGTAGGATTACTCTTTGAAGAAACTAGAGCTATTGCAATCTGGGGAATTATTGCGATGCTTATTGTATTTTTTACAGTGCATATCGATATGCTAAGTAATGAAAAGCTAAAGGGTAAATTTCCCGTGTGGGCATTATGGATGCGCTTACCATTACAATTAGGGTTAATTTACTGGGCTTATCAATATTTATAGATGTCATTATTTCCAGAAGAGCCATACTCACTAGATCTTCCAGCTGCAGCAGTTACCTATCATAAAAACATGCTCACAGAAGAAGAGGCGGCTTATTATTATGAAACGCTGCTAGAAGAAATCTCGTGGCGTCACGATGACATTAAGGTTTTTGGAAAAGTATACCCACAACCTAGACTTACGGCACTCTATAGTTCTAATGCAAAATCATACTCGTACTCAAATATTACCATGTTTCCTGAGCCATTTACAGATGCACTACAAGCTATTAAAAAACGAGTAGAAGACATCGCTGGAGTAACCTTTACTACTTGTCTCCTTAATTTATACCGTGATGGAAATGATAGCAACGGCTGGCATGCAGACGATGAGAAGGAGTTAGGTGAAAATCCTATTATAGCTTCTGTAAGTCTAGGAGCTCCTCGCCTATTTAAATTTAGAAACAAGGTTGACAAAACTCAGCAAGCTAAAATTATTCTTGAGCCCGGAAGCTTATTGTTAATGCAAGGAAGTACACAACATCACTGGCATCACCAGTTACCTAAAACTGCAAAAAAGGTGGCTCCTCGTATTAATCTTACCTTTAGAATTATCGCATAAAAAAAGCAAACGTTTAGGGGAAACGCTTGCTCTTAAAAACTTCTCATTACAAGAAGGAACATTGTTCACTTAGGGGTGAAAGCCGTATGCTTTTAAAAAGCCTTAGAAGTTACTTATCTGCTAGTAATCTAGGGGTTACTCGACATCATTGTAAAATAGTCTCCTAAGGCCAAATATTTTTATGATAAACACCTAATACCTCAAGCCTTTTGCAGTGGTATTGGACATTTATTACAAGAAAGAAAGAGGTGCTGTATATGAAACATTAAGACAATGTGCTTCACTCTAACACATGTCTAAAAAAAAAAAACCAACAAACTAACCTTAAAACAAAACACCACAGCACCTCTGTAGTTTCTCTCTCTAATTCTGGTGCAAAGCTATGCGTGCATAGTATATTTTAACTTGTATAAAATTTAGTATTAATTGTACAATATTTAGAAAAACATTAAGATTTGACTAAATGCTTATTAAAAATTAAATTGTATCTTATACAGTATCAAATCTTTAATCCCCAAATCCTATGCAAAGATTCAGTTTACAAGATACTTTTCTGATAAAAAAGTTCCAGAAATTAGACAGACATCAAGACGAAGATAAACGTACTTATTTTGAGATAATTTTTATAGAAGAAGGAAAAGGAAAGCATTTTATCAATGAGTTTATCATCTCTTACAACGCAGGTGATATTTTTTTAATTGCCCCAGACGACACTCACTGGTTTGAAATAAATGAGGTCACTACATTTTGCTACTTTCAATTTACAGAGTCTTTGTTTTCAAGTAAGATGAACTTGCCCGATAGATCTTACTGGTTACATCGTATAGAGCGTATTATACAAAACCCTAATCTTACACCTGGTGATGTAATAACTGCAGACTCTGATAAGGAGCTTATCTGGCAGATTCATAATGCCATTGTACTTGAGTATGAAATGGCCAAAGAGTTTTACAAGCACAATATCTCAAATATGGTAAGTACCACCTTGAGTATAATTGCGAGAAACATTACACGTGATTTGAAACCTAGGTCTGTTTCTTCTAGAAAAGATCAACACACCACTATAGATGATATCTTAAACTATATAAGACAGCATGTTTATGATAGAGATAAAATGAAGGTAGCTGCTATTGCCGAGAGATTATCGATGACTAGTAGTGGCTTAAGTGCATACTTTAAGAAAAAGACTGGAGACTCGTTACATCATTATATCATCATGTATAAACTACACCTTGTAAAATACAGACTAAAAAATACAGACTTCACGGTTTCAGAAATTGCGTACCAGCTAGGCTTTACAGATGAAAGTCACCTCACTAGAATTTTCAAAAAATACAATGAGATGACTCCAAAACAATATAAAACTAAAGAGGACGAGGTATTAGAGGATGATATTACGCTAACCAAGTAGTTCATTAAGTAGTTGAGCTAGGCGTACCCCACCTTTTTGCAGTTGGCCCTTTAAAGTTTCAAAGTAGTCATACATATAACGGTAGCCTAGTTTATCTCCTTTTTTAGTTTTTGAGTAAATATCCTTTACAAGATTCCTACTATCTTCCATCCATTCTTTATAGGTGCCAGCCGCCATTGCCTCACGCTGTCTTTTTGTTATTTCTGGCATATTATCTGCAAGTTCGGTATAGCTCATACCGTAGCTTTCAATCATTTGTGTATCCCAGACACGGTGTAAATTTGTACCATCATTATACCATTGTACTTGAAAATCATTTCCACCCTTATCTTCTCCTATACCAGTATGAAGTGGTTGGTGTAAATCTCCTATAAAATGTACTAGCATACGTAAGTTAAAAGCTTTCTCCTCCTTTGTAGCGGTATCAGATTTTATGACAGTTATACATGATTCAATCCCTGTAATAATATCTCCTCTTTCATTCTTAGGGTGTACGTTGTATGTACTATCAAAAGGTACATTTACATAATGTTGTGTACCGTATTTTCTATATTTAGAATCACTTTTAATCTCATCTGCATAAGTAGATACTAGAGCAAGCGACTCGCCATCAAGTATTTCGGCAATTGCTTTTCTTGCTTTTTTAGATAGATATTTTTCTGCAATGGCTCCTGTAGCTCTGTGGCCTGTCTTACCCCAGTCGTAAGCAGAGACGTTTGATGTAAATACAAGAACTAGTACTAATGAAATAAGTATACGCATTGAATAATTTTTTGCCAAATGTACAATGAAACTTCTATGTTGCGTGTTATAAAACTATTAAGAATAGGTACGCTTTCGCGAAACTCGTCCCGCATTCACTTCGGGAAGCGTGAAACTACACTATCTTTATCATGGCAATAATAAACATCCTTATGATTACATATACTTTTTTCACTAAAACCAAATTACTCTTAACCCTCTTATTCATTGGGTTTTTACAACAAGTGCTTATCGCGCAAGAATATGGCGGCAGCAGTGATGTGCGTATAAGTGATATGGTGTATGGCACTTTACTTACTCCTGAAGTTGCTACATCAAAAATTGCGATTATCATTCCTGGATCAGGACCTACAGATCGCAATGGTAACCAGCAGATGATGCGCAACAATAGCCTTAAACTTCTTGCTGAGTCGCTAGCAAAGGAAGGTATTGCAAGCATACGATATGACAAACGCGTACTCACCCTTCTCAAGAAAAACGCACTACAAGAAGAACGTCTAGATTTTAATATGTTTATAGAAGATGCGGTAGCTGCCATAAATTATGTAAAACAACAAGGACGTTTTAAAGAACTATATGTAATAGGTCATGAACAAGGTTCGCTCATAGGAATGGTAGCCGCCCAGCGTGCAGATGTACAAGGTTTTATCTCGCTCTCTGGATCTGGGCAATCGATAGATCAATCCATCATCCATCAGATAGGCTTACAAATGCCAGATCTCAAGGACAAAGTTATTAGCGCATTTGGCACACTTAAAAAAGATGGACGTGTAACAGATTACTCTCCTGCACTTACCTCTATCTTCCGTCCATCTGTGCAACCATTTATGGCAAGCTGGATGCAATACGATCCTAAAGTAGAGATAGGCAAACTTACTGTGCCAACTCTTATTATTAATGGTACAAACGACATACAGACCTCCAAGCAGGAAGCCGTTTTATTACAAGAAGGTAATAGTGAGGCAACTCTCGTCATCATAGAGGGTATGAATCATGTGCTTAGAATAATAGATGGTGATGATCTAGAAAACACAAAGTCTTATAATAATACGAAGCTTCCCCTAGCTGAAGAGTTAATAAGTACCGTTGCTGGGTTTATCACAAAGCACTAGTACCTATCAAAATTTCTAGATAAGATAGAATTACTACATTTGACTTCTAACAGTCACTCATGTTTACAATCTTCAAGATGAAAAAGATCTATTATATTATTGCTTGCTCGTTACTTATAGTGAGTTGTGATATTCTTAATAAACCCCTTGCTAGTTCTCACCAATTAGCTCCAAAAAATAAACTTACCCGTAGTGCCATAGATCTTGTAAGCTTGAGCAATGATCGTATTAAAGTACGCGTGCAACCTGCGCCTATATATAAGGACGTTGCAACTTTTTACATTCCTGAGACGGTGCCCGGTACTTATTCTGATGATGATTATGGAAAGTTTATAGACAGTGTTGCTGCCTATGGAACTTTTGGAAAAAAGCTTAAGGTCACCAAAACCTCAGATAATACGTGGGACATTAAAAATGCACGTAATCTTGATTACATCGATTACTATGTGAATGACACTTATGATGTAGAGGCAGAACACACAATTTTTTCTCCTGCAGGGACAAATTTTAAAGAAAACGAGCAGTTTATGCTCAATTTACATGGAATTCTTGGGTACTTTAAAGACCAAGAGGAAATGCCATATTACGTAGATATCAATAGAACAGAAACTATGGAAGCTACTACTAGCCTTCCACGCTTTGCCGACTCACTGTATGTAGCGCAAGATTTTGGGAATACAGGAATTACAGATACCTACAAAGGCGATAGATATTTTGACATTGTAGATAATCCTATTATGTATAATGTCCCTAATAAAGAGGTCTTTTCTATTGATGATATTACTATCGAGCTTAGTGTGTACAGTCCTTCTGGAACGGTAAAGGCGGCAAGTCTTAGACCTAATATAGAGCGTATGATAAAAGCGCAAAAGAACTATTTAGGTGATTTTAATGCTACAGACCGTTATACAATCTTACTATACCTTACCACGGGCGAAGCAGATGATGCACAAGGTCTAGGAGCGCTAGAACATCACACCTCTACGGTGGTAGTACTTCCTGAAGCTATGCCACAAGAAAATCTCGATGCAGCTATGGTAGATGTGGTATCACATGAGTTTTTTCATATTGTGACTCCGCTTAATTTGCATGCTACGCAGATTCATAAATTTAAGTATAATGATCCTGAGATGAGCATGCACTTATGGATGTATGAAGGGATTACGGAGTACTTTGCTCAGCACTTTCAAGTGCAGCAAGGACTCGTTACTCCAGAAGATTTTTACAACACACTCGTTCAAAAAATAAGTAATGCAAAAGGGTATGATGATGTTATGTCATTTACTAAGATGAGTGCAAATATTCTTGAAGAGCCTTATGCATCAAATTATGGTAACGTATATGAAAAAGGAGCCCTTATCGGGATGTGCCTTGATATTCTTATGCGTAAAAACAGCAATGGCGAGCGTGGTGTTCTCGACCTTATGAAGGAACTTACGTATCAATATGGGCCTAACAGACCTTTTGAAGACAGTAATCTGATCCCGCAAATCACCCAACTCACCTACCCTGAAGTGGGCGAATTCTTTACAAACCACGTGATAGGCACACAACCTATACAGTACAAAGACTTTTTTGACCTAGTAGGACTTGATTATAGCACTACGCTAGTAGATACAGGCTTCTTATTAGGAAAAGAACGTCCTTATATTAATGGTAACAAAGAAGAAAACACCATTTATGTACTCCCAGGAAACCTCAATACATTTCTCACTGCGCTGGGCGTACAGGGAAATGATGTGATTACGGCAGTAAATGGAACTGCTTATGATCTTTCTAACGTATACGATTTAATAACAGTCTCAAATAGCTGGAAAGCTGGCGATGCAATTACTATGACTGTACAAAGAGATGGTAAAGAAGTGGCACTTACTGGAACTGTAATTACACCACAAACTCCGCAGGCAACACTGGTAGAATTGCAAACGTATAACGATGACTTACAGCAAGTTTTGCGTGAGAAGTGGCTAAAAGGTTCTTAAGTTTTATCGCTTACAAAACATTTTTTTGATACATTCGGGGGAACTAACCATTCCTGATGTATAAATTGCTACTCTGTGTACTCCTTGCTGGAGTAAGTACAGCGCACTACGCTCAAACCAAAGAAGTAGGTGTATCCTTTATAGAAACACCTATTACGATAGATGGTGTACTTGATGAAACTGCCTGGAACAAAGCAGTTCCAGCAACAAACTTCTGGCAATATTTCCCTACAGATACCATACAGGCACCTTACCAGTCTGAGATACGCTTTTTATATAATGACAAAACCTTGTATGTAGGCATCAAAGTCTCTGCGCAGGGCGACGATTATATAATCCCATCATTGCGCCGTGACTTTAGAGCAGGCGGAAGTGACAATATCACCTTAATGTTTGACACCTTTAATGATGGTAATAACGCGTTTCTTTTTGGTTCCAATCCTGCTGGCGTGCGCAGGGAAGCACTAGTTTCTGGTGGCGGAAAAGATTTGAGAGGTTTTACCACTAGCTGGGATACTAAGTGGGTGGGAGAAACCACGGTACATGACGGCTATTACGTATGTGAGTGGGCAATCCCCATGAGCGCCTTTAAATATAGAGAAGGCGAAACCCGATGGCGTTTTAATAGCTACCAATTTGACACCCAAGATAACTCGCGAAACACGTGGATACAAATTCCTCAGAATCAGAATATTTTTAATCTCGCTTACATGGGCGATATGGTTTTTGAGAAACCGCTAGGTAGCTCAAAAAGTCCAATCTCTATAATTCCTTATGTAAATGCCATTGCTGGACAAGACAGAGAACTAGATGACAACTTTACCGAGATAAAAGTGGGCGGTGATGCTCGTTTTACAATAGGCAACAGCCTTAATCTTGATGTTACTATCAATCCTGACTTCTCCCAAGTAGAGGTAGATAATGCTATTACAAACCTCTCACGCTTTGAAGTTGGACTACCAGAGCGCAGGCAGTTTTTTATAGAAAACAGTGACCTCTTTGCAGATTTTGGTGATCCTGGGGCGGCAAATCCTTTTTTCTCGAGGCGTATAGGTATAGCCGAAGATCTTGATGGAAACACGGTGCAGAACAACATTGTAGCAGGTGCACGCTTGAGCGGTAAACTCACAAACAAGCTACGCGTAGGTATTCTCAATATGCAAACGGAAAATGATGAACCTATTGAGATTGCAGCAACAAACAATACAGTGGTTGCCTTACAACACAGCGTTTTTAGCAGATCAAACATAAGTGCGATTTTTGTAAACAAGCAGAATACCAGTAATGCTGCCTTTGTACAACCTGATGAAGAATACAACAGACTCATAGGCCTTGATTATAATCTAGCCAATAAAGACAATAGCTGGAATGGTAAATTTTACCTCCATAAATCCTTTACTCTTGGGGTTGATAGCAAGGATTACTCTGGCGGGGCGCGCATGGAGTACAATAAAAATAACTGGCGGCAACGAGCGCTACGCTATTTATAAATGAAGACTTCAACTCAGAGCTTGGTTTTATACCTCGCAAGGATATCTTTAGGAACTTCAGTAAGGTAGAAAGGCTCTTTTTCCCGAAAGGGGGAACAATTAATAGGCACATATTTTCTTTAAACTCCTTCTTTGTATGGCGGCCAGAAGTCGCTTTTACCCTTGGCGATCGCACGCTCTCGCCACAGTGGGAAGCCCAGTTTAAAAATACCAGCAGCCTGAGTGCAAAACCTAGAACGCGCTACACAAAACTCTTTGACAGCTTTGATCCATCGCGATCTGACGGACTAGAATTACCAGAAGGAAGCGAGTACCGTTATACCAATCTGGAAGTGGAGTACAAATCTGACCAGCGCAAGAAGTTTTACTACACGGCAAATACTACCTACGGCGAGTTTTTTAACGGTGAGATACTCACCTTGCGAGCAGAAGCTACCTTGCGCCTGCAACCTAAACTCGTGCTAGGTATAAACGCCCGCTATGATAACATAGACCTCCCTGCTCCTTATGCAGATAATCGCATCTGGCTTGTAAGCCCGCGGGTGGATGTTACCTTTAGTAAAAACCTGTTCTGGAATACGCTTGTGCAGTACAGCACCTTGCAAGATAACTTTGGGATTAACTCACGCTTGCAATGGCGATTTGCCCCACTTTCAGACTTATTTTTGGTGTATAATGACAACTATTTTACAGATACCACCTTTGCTCCTCGCTTCCGGAGTATTAATTTAAAACTTACTTACTGGTTATATTTATAGGGATTTTGGTATTTTCGGATTCATTTGGCGGTAAGCCTTAGTTTATTTTTTATGCTTCTTGCAGTGAAAGTGATCCCATTTTCGCGAAAGCATAATTACCCACATTATTATGGAAAACACACCTTATTTTACAAATGACGCCATTGTTTTTGGCCTCATTGCGCTTGCACTTGCATTTGTATTTTATACCTCGAGTAAGAAGACAGGCTTCTGGGGCAAATTTTATGGCATTGTACCTGCCCTACTGCTATGCTATCTCATCCCTGCGATTTTTAATAGCCTGGGGCTGATAGATGCAGAGAGTAGCCAACTGTATTATGTGGCGAGTCGTTACTTGCTACCCGCATCGCTGGTGCTTATGACGCTTAGTATAGACCTTAAGGCAATTGTAAACCTAGGCCCTAAGGCGCTTATCATGTTTTTTACAGGAACGATAGGGATTGTGATAGGTGGCCCGCTAGCGATACTTCTCATCTCTTCCGTATCACCAGAAACGGTGGGTGGTGCTGGACCAGATGCGATATGGCGTGGCCTCTCTACACTGGCAGGAAGCTGGATAGGCGGTGGTGCAAATCAAGCCGCGATGCTTGAGATTTATAAATACAATCCAGAAAAATACGGTGGTATGGTACTGGTAGATATTGTGGTGGCAAATGTGTGGATGGCCATAATTTTACTAGGGATAGGTAAAAGCAACCGCATAGATAAATGGCTTAATGCAGATAATAGTGCGATAGAGGTGCTCAAGGAACGCGTCTCCACCTTTGCCGAAGGGGTGAAGAGAAACCCGACGCTTTCTGACCTTATGGTTATGCTGGGTCTTGCCTTTGGAGCAGTAGGGATTGCACACTGGGGAGCTGGTGGTATGAGTGCTTTATTTTCTGATATCCCAAAGGACTCTGCGCTTGCATCCTTTGGCTCTACTTTTTTCTGGATGGTCACGATTGCAACTGCGATAGGGATTTTACTCTCCTTTACAAAAGCCAAAAATTATGAAGGTGCTGGTGCAAGTAAAATAGGCAGTGTGTTTATTTACATACTTGTTGCGAGTATAGGGATGAAAATGGATCTCACCACTATTTTTGAAAACCCAGGGCTTATTGCCATAGGTTTTGTGTGGATGGGTATACATGCGGGACTCCTCATACTGGTGGCAAAACTTATAAGAGCGCCCTTCTTCTTTCTTGCCGTGGGAAGCCAGGCAAACGTGGGCGGGGCAGCCTCTGCTCCTATTGTCGCGGCAGAGTTTCACCCATCGCTAGCTAGTGTGGGTGTGTTGCTAGCAGTTTTTGGCTATGTGGTGGGAACATATGGCGCAATACTCTGTACAATTTTAATGGAAATGGCAGCTGCGGGCTAGTATTATATATAAAATAGTAGCATATTTGCCGTCTATAATTAAAACCAATTATGAATAAAATAGTATACATTCTCTTATTAAGCATCTTGATGGTTTCATGTTCAAAAACAGGAAATCTTACAGTCACTGGAACGGTAAAAGGTCTTAAAAAAGGAACTTTATATGTACAGAGCGTGCAAGACACCATGCTTGTAAACCTAGACTCACTAGTAATAGATGGGGAGCCAGAATTTGAGTTTATACTTGACATAAAAGAACCAGAGGTGTATTACTTACACCTTGATAAGGCAGATGAGTCTGGTTATGATGATCGTATTCCTTTCTTTGCAGAGGCTGGTATTATTAATATCACTACTTCCCTTAAAAACTTTGAAGGATTTGCAGCCGTAACAGGGTCTGAAAACCAGATGCACTGGACACAGTTTAAGAATATGAACAAGCAGTTTAATGATAAGAATCTTGATCTTATAAAAGGTTCTTTTAACGCTAGACAGCGAGATGATCAAGAAGAGATTCTTGCTTATGATGATTCTTTACAGCAACTACTTAAAAGAAAGTATCTATACACGGGTAACTTTGCAACAACAAATAAGGATCTTGAGATTGCTCCTTACCTTGTAATGACCCAGATACCAGATGCTACCACTCCTTATCTAGACACTTTATATAAGACTTTCCCTAGAAAAACTAGAAATTCTAAATATGGGAAGCAGCTCAAGAAGCTTATAGAGGAGCGCAAGAAGCAGTAAGCACCCTAAGATTGTGCTTACTATTATAAGTGTGACGTGATTTTACATAAAAATGTAAGGTTCATGATTATAAATTAAACTACTTTTGCAGTCAAAATTAGAACAATGGCAAATATTAGAGATTTAAAAAAGGATATCAATTTTGTACTAGGTGACATCATTGACGCAGTATACGTTTGGGAAGCACTTAATCCTAAAGAAGATAGAAAGGAAAGTGAGGCAGTTATAGATGACGCTATCGCAACTTTTGACACTTTAATTACAAAAGTAAACGACCGTAAGGTAGAGAATAGAGGTAAAAATTTAGTTGCAGTACGTGCAGATCTTGAGAAGGAAGGACAGGCACTTATAGACCGTATTAATAAGCTATAATTTTTTTAAAAAAAGGGTTGCATATATAATAAATGCTATTATATTTGCACCCGCAATGCCGATGTAGCTCAGCTGGCTAGAGCAGCTGATTTGTAATCAGCAGGTCGTGGGTTCGAGTCCCTCCATCGGCTCAAAAAGGTCTTCTTTTATTAGAAGGCCTTTTTTGTTTTATACAAGTTCTTGATGGTATGTGGTACGCTTTCGCGAAAATGTGAGGTTGTTATAAAAAATCTAGCGGACTTTTAACCTGCTGCATAGATCTAGTTGTCACATGCGTATAAATCATAGTCGTTTTTATATCACTATGCCCTAGTAGTTCTTGTATCATACGTAAATCTGTACCAGTATCCATAAGATGGGTTGCATAGGCGTGACGAAGACTGTGCAGCGTTACTTTCTTTTTTATGTGTGCCTTATTACAACTAGCTCTAAAAACCGAGCGTAAGCTCCCAGCTGTGTACTGCGGCTTAGACTGACCATTAAAAAGATATTCTGTAGGCTGGTACATCACATAATATCGACGCAACAATGGCTTTAAACTTTCTGGAAAGGGAAGCTGACGGTCTTTTTTTCCTTTGGCAGCTTTTATAGTTATGGTATTGCGTTTTTTATCTATGGAAGAGAGACGTAAATCTATGAGCTCTCCTACTCTAAGACCCAAAGCATATATAGTAGTGAGGGCGGCTTTATGTTTAAGATTTGTAGTGTGGTGTAATATATTCTTCACTTCGTAAGCACTTAGTATGTCTGGCAATACACGCTGAGGAGATCGTGGTCGTAGTGACGAGAGATCTATATCTTGTCTAAGCTCTTCTTTGTAATAAAGGCTTACAGCACTTATGAGCTGCTTTTGAGTATTAAAAGCATAATGTTTTTGTAATATAAAATCTCTCAAAGTAGTAATAAGGTAAGAGATATCTAACCTGTTAATAGCAAGTGTATCTCCTAGATATTGCTGATAGCTTGCCAGCAGACCTACATAGGTGTTTATGGTGCTATCGCTATATCTTTTTGCCTTTAAAATGGTGTTAAAGTTCTGAAACATGCGTTTATACGTTGAAAATCGAGATTGCTCAAGATAGGCAAAAACATGCGTATATACAGCTTATATAGTGTGATATATAACTAATATGTAGTAACTTGCGTTTATATATACGTGGCGGCTGATTGCCAAAGGACATGTTTTTCATCTCAAGATAAGCCACATCCAAGGCAGTAGCATACTTGAAAATTCCCGCCATCGTATGGCTCCACTTCAAAATCAGAATACATCTAAAGTCGTTGAAATATCGAAGAGTTGGGTATAGATCAAGTTAGAGTAAATCCGCTAGGATTTTAAAGCTCCCACCCTACCAATCAGCCGCCACAGGCCACTACTCAAAAATGCCTAGGGCTTGCATCTAAATTATAGAAAGCTCGAGACGTGGTTGCAACCAGCCACAACTATTACATAACGCGAATACGACATTTTTGAAAGCTCTATGCGCGGCGCACAACTCCAAAATTCATTGTATATTTAGTCCAAACAAACCAGACCATAAATTAAAGCAAATCAGCAAAATGCCGCACTCGCTTTATGCAGTGGCCTGTTGTGTACAATATCCACGAAACCGTAAAAATGAAAAAAATACTGATTCTAATATTGACTTTTTTACCTCTGACTTTACTCGGACAGCATCTAAAATGTTGTGAATCGGAAAAAGAAGTGAAATCTTATCTGAGCGGAAAATGGAAAATAAAAAATTCGGACTTTAAAACTGTTTATCACTACTGGTTTGAGAACGGAAAAGGAAATTTAGAAGATTTTGAACCGGCAGAAAACGGAGTAGAAATAATTGTTGAGGATAATCACTCATTCGTAGAAATAATAAAATACGAAAACGGATTTAAACTTAAACACTCCTATTTGTATGGAAACTGGATTTCGGAATTGAAATACTTGAATTCTAAAAAACTGATTTTACTAACAGACGGAAAAGAAACGGAATATTTTAAAATTGAGGAATAAAAATACTGTACACAACACAGTATAAAATTAATTGCTATTTTAGGCTTAAACAAAGGTAGTTGCACTTTTGTTACGTCTGATTTTCCTGCGGAAAATCCTCGCACACAAAACCGCAACTAATCTTATACAACAACGTTGTGTACAATATTGGAAAACGCTGAAATATGAAGAAATTTTTGATTTTAATGTTGACTTTTTTACCTCTGACATTACTCGGACAACAACTGGACTGTTGTAAATCTGTTGAGGAAGTCGGAACCAATTTAAATGGATATTGGAAAATGAAAAATTCTGACAAAAATGAACAATTGCGATTTGAATTTAATGACGGAATTGGAAAGTTTTGGCGGATTAAGTTTAACAAAAAAAACGAGTTGATAGAATCTAAAGAAATGGAACAGACGTTAGAAATTTTCAAAACTGAATCTGGATTTGAACTTGACTGGAGCAATGGAAATAGACTTGGAACGTCGAGAATTAAAATTCTAAATTCGACAAGCCTTGTTTTTGTGAGAAGAGACGGAAAAAAAACAGAGCATTATAGAATTACAAAATAAAATACTGTACACAACACCGTATAAAAATAATTGCGGTTTAGTACTAAAACAAAGGTCGTTGCGTGTTTGTAACGTCTGATTTTCCTTCGGAAAATCCTCGCATACAAACCCGCAACTATTCTTATACATAAACGTGGCGGCTGATTGCCAAAGGACATGTTTTTCATCTCAAGATAAGCCACATCCAAGGCAGTAGCATACTTGAAAATTCCCGCCATCGTATGGCTCCACTTCAAAATCAGAATACATCTAAAGTCGTTGAAATATCGAAGAGTTGGGTATAGATCAAGTTAGAGTAAATCCGCTAGGATTTTAAAGCTCCCACCCTACCAATCAGCCGCCACAGGCCACTACTCAAAAATGCCTAGGGCTTGCATCTAAATTATAGAAAGCTCGAGACGTGGTTGCAACCAGCCACAACTATTACATAACGCGAATACGACATTTTTGAAAGCTCTATGCGCGGCGCACAACTCCAAAATTCATTGTATATTTAGTCCAAACAAACCAGACCATAAATTAAAGCAAATCAGCAAAATGCCGCACTCGCTTTATGCAGTGGCCTGTTGTGCTCAATTACCGTAACTCTATTTCGTCACAATAACACTTTGTTATATTTTGTAAATCATTCCATCTTTCAAAGTGTTCTAAGTGTTCGTCTTTTATCCAATTCATATTTTCGAGTATATTTTCTTCATACTGCTTGTAGTGTTCTTTCCACTTCTTTAGTATCTTATTAAACTTGGTTACGTATTTAGTGGCTGTGGTTTTTTTATCGGTTACAAAAACATCAGCACTATACCAATCATCGTGACTACCACCACAATATTTTACTATATAAATTTTCTTCATTTTTATAAATTAAAAAGAGCATAACACTATATAAAAATAATAGCTAATTAGGTCTTTATTTAAGGTTATTGTTTATTTATAATTGTATCGGCTAAACCGATAGTACTTGTTTATTTATACGCTACTATTCTTATATTTAACGTGGCGGCTGATTGCCAAAGGACATGTTTTTCATCTCAAGATAAGCCACATCCAAGGCAGTAGCATACTTGTAAATTCCCGCCGTCGTATGGCTCCACTTCAAAATCAGAATACATCTAAAGTCGTTGAAATATCGAAGAGTTGGGTATAGATCAAGTTAGAGTAAATCCGCTAGGATTTTAAAGCTCCCACCCTACCAATCAGCCGCCACAGGCCACTACTCAAAAATGCCTAGGGCTTGCATCTAAATTATAGAAAGCTCGAGACGTGGTTGCAACCAGCCACAACTATTACATAACGCGAATACGACATTTTTGAAAGCTCTATGCGCGGCGCACAACTCCAAAATTCATTGTATATTTAGTCCAAACAAACCAGACCATAAATTAAAGCAAATCAGCAAAATGCCGCACTCGCTTTATGCAGTGGCCTGTTAGCCCTCATTAAAAAAGAATGACCAAATTAACAGTCCATAATGATGAAATAAACGCTTCTACTGAAGAGTTTAAAATACTTGAGGAGTTACTTCAAACAGAATTACCTCAAGAATATAAAGAGTTTCTTAAAAGTCATAATGGATGTACACTCTGCCCTTCTGTACCAACAGTAAAAGCAGATACTAATATGATGGTTTGGAGTATTGAAAGAATCCTGAGTGTTCAAGATTTAATTTTACAAACAAAAACTAATTTTCCCTACTCTGATAAAGAATACATAAAAGAATATGACGGAAATAAATATCCTATAGATATAGATAAACTTCTAGCATTTGCAATTGCAGAAAGAGGAACTTATTATATATATTTAGGAGAGGAAGAAAAAGGTCAAATTTATTCAACTTGCTATTCTGACGGAGATGGTCTTGTAAAATTTTTCACTAAATCATTTACAGAATTTATCAACACTTTAGGTTTTTATGATTATGGAGATGAAGAATATGAAGATGAATGCAATCCAAATAAACTCGAAAAGTCAACAAAAATATTTGACTACTTTTTGTTCGATACACCAGAAAATTATTCTCTTGGATTTGAGAGATTTAAAGAAGTCTTAAAACAATATGGAAATCCGAATATTTCTAAAGGAGAAGGTTATAAAAATGTAGTAGAAACCTACATTCATAATCATAACTTTTTAGAATATATAATTTCACAAGGAGGTCAAACTGAAGGTCTTTTAAATTATGCCAATAATTTTGAAACGATTCACCTTTTAATCACGAAATACAAGTTAGATATTAACAAGTCATTTAAAGGACGATATCCTCTTCATAATTACACAAATGCAATGTCAATGCACGACCATAAAGTAAGTTATGAATTAATTTCAAAACTATTAAAGTCGGATATAAAACTTGATTTAACCGTTCTCGATAATGAAGGAACTGATATTAAGACAAAACTTAAAAAAATTGACAAAGGCTATAAAGAGTATATTGAATATGATAAAAAAAATGGATATCACAAAGCAACCGAATGGATAGAAAGTAAAGAAATAAATGACATTATAAAAGAAGGAAACACCAAAGAAAATTGGTTTAAAAAACTATTCGGAAAATAAAAACGAGGGCTAACAATGTATAAAAAAACATAGGGCGTTTGTGCTTAACCGAAAGTTCTGTGCATATTAATAAAGTCCGCTAAATATAAAATTTGGCATTTATAGTAGAAAAGATAAAAGCAAAATATTTATATTTAGCTAAGTAATAAATCGAAACGAAAGTGCTTATCACCTGCCCTACGTTTCTTATACGTAACGTGGCGGCTGATTGCCAAAGGACATGTTTTTCATCTCAAGATAAGCCACATCCAAGGCAGTAGCATACTTGAAAATTCCCGCCGTCGTATGGCTCCACTTCAAAATCAGAACACCTTAAAAATCGTTTAAATATCTAAGAGTTGAGTATAGATCAAGTGAGGGTAAATCCGCTAGGATTTTAAAGCTCTTGGTGTCTTTCTATTGAATATTGGTTATGGCATGACTAAGCGGTTCTTTGATGCCTTCCTCTCGCTATGCTCGTCGGAGGCATGGCTCAAAAATGTCTAAAGAATACATCTAAATCATAGAAAGCTCGAAACGTGGTTGCAACCTGTGCATTCCTTTCGATTGTACCTCACTAGCCGGATGCAAGAACTACAGCATAAAGCGAATGTTGTGCCTTCCTCTCGCTTCGCTCGTCGGAGGCAAGTTTGAAAGCTCTACGCGCGGCGCACAACTCCAAAATTCATTGTATATTTAGACAATCAATTAATAAACAAATAAATACAGGCTATCCAGCAATCCCGATAGCTATCGGGAGCCGCACTCGCTTTATGCAGTGGCCTGTTGTGCATCAATATTACAAAAATTTGGTTTTGGTTCGATTTTGGTGTAAATTAGCATCAAAACATATTTCTTATGGCTAGACAAAGTATATCTTTCACGCAACCCAATGACGAGTGGTTAAAGACACAAGTAGACAATCAGGAATACTCAAGTAAAAGCGAGCTTGTGAATGATTTAATTAGACAAGCAAGAAGCCAACAAGTTCAAATTGATTGGATTAAATCTAAGCTGGATAAAGCAGAAAATAGTGGATTTACAAGTGATAACAAATCCGAAATACTAAAGCAGTCTAAAGCCATTCTTAATGGCTAAATATAGATTAAGCAATTCCGCAAAAGAAGACCTTATAAGAATTCATCATTACGGAGTTAAAAAGTTCGGAATGAGTCAAGCCGACAAATATTTTGATTCATTTTTTAAATATTTTGACATAATTGCTCAAAGACCTTATTCGTTTGAATCGGTAGATTTCATAAAAAACGGATATCGAAGATGTGTTTGTGGGTCGGACAGTATTTACTATCGAATAAATGATAATACTGCTGAAATAATGGCGATTGTTGGAAAAGAGGACTTGAAAAATATACTATAAACTATTCGCAAAAAATACTGTTGCCAACAAAACCTACAAACAAAACGGGCTTCGGGCTTAAACTAATGGTTTGTGTATTTTTATAAAGTCCGCAAAATCTTTCGGATTTTGCTTTAAACAAGAAAAAGACAAAACAAAACAAAAATACTTCGCTACGTGCTTTGCGGAAAGCAAACGCTAGTTTACTACCGTACTGTTCATAGCCAAACACGTGGACGGCTGATTGCCAAAGGACATATTTTTCATCTCAAGATAAGCCACATCCAAGGCAGTAGCATACTTGCAAATTCCCGCCATCGTATGGCTCCGCTTCAAAATCAAAACACCTCAAAAGTCTTTGAAATATCGAAGATTTGGGTATGAATCGAATCAGGAGTAAATCCGCTAGGATTTTAAAGCTCTTGGTGTCTTCTTGATGATTATTGGTTATGGGATGACTATGCGGTTCTTTGATGCCTTCCTCTCGCTATGCTCGTCGGAGGCAGTTTAGAAAGCTCTACGCGCGGCGCACAACTCCAAAATTCATTGTATATTTAGATCCAAACAAACAAGACCGCAAATTAAAGCAAACCAATAATCCAGATAGTCATCGGGAGCCACACTCGCTTTATAAAGTGACCTGTTGTAGCTAATTTAAAACAACCAAACGAATGAGTTTAAATTTTATTAAAAGAATAAGTTTTATTTATCTTTTAACACTAAATATAAGTTGTTCATTTCAAGAAAAAATAGAAAATACTGATAAAGTATTAATAGATATTGGAGATTCTTTAACAGCTGGTTCTGGAGGGGATGGAAATAGCATGTCGAAAGTTGCCTCTGATTCATTGGGTTCTGATTGGACAGTAAAAAACATGGGAGTTGGTGGAGAAAACACTTTAACAATTGGAGCAAGACATGGTGGAATCCCTATGTATATAAAGCAATCCATTACTATCCCAAAAGATGGTTCTAAAGTTGAAATCCCTTCAGGTTTATATAGCAGCTATAACAATGAGAAAGTTTTACCCCTATTACAAGGTTCTGCTGGTATAAATCCATGTAGAATTGACACTATCCAATGTAAATTAACAAGAAATCAAGATAAATATTACATAAACAGAATCACTCCTGCTTCTACTGACTATAAAACTAAAAAAAACTCTACTATATTAACATCACTATCTAATGAGAAAGAAGGAGTTCTAACCATATTTATTGGTCAAAATGGAGGCTATGCATCTTCAAGTGAATTGTTAGACCAAATAGATTTGTTTGTAAAACATAAAGGGAATGATAATGTTATTATAATAACCTCACATGGAAATTCAACAGCAGAAATAGTCAAATTAGCAAGGGATAAATATCAATCAAAATATATTGACTTAAAAGAGTATATGAATACTTATGCAATTTATGATGCAATTGAATTTGGTTTATTGCCTAGCAATGGAGAATATCCAACTGTGGAGGATTTAGATAGAATGGATAAAAATAAAACTCCTAATACATTATTAAAAGATGGTATACACTTTAATTCAATAGGCTACGAATTACTAGGGAGACTTAGATACAAAAAAGGAAAAGAATTAGGATATTGGTAAAACTAGCTACAGCACCATATATAATTTATTGCTAATTCTAACCTATATAATAAAATTGTCTCATACTCTTTTCTCTGTAATTATTTACTTTATTAGTTGCTATACCACTAAACTAACGACACACCAAACGTGCAGGCTAATTACCAGAGAATATATTTTTATATCAAGATAAACCACATTCGTGGTGAAACTCCAGTAACTAACACTTTGCGACTTTTTAATACTACGCTATCGCGAAAGCGCACTGTTCTAAGGCAAGTTTGAAAACTCAACAAGCGGCACTCAACTCCAAAATTCATTGTATATTGAGAGCAAACAAACAAGACCCTATTAAAGCATAATAGTGCTTCCGTTAACTATAGAGCCGCACTAGTTTTATGAAGTGAATCCGTGGACAACAACAGCTAAACATAAAATAAATGAGAAACATCATACTTGTAAGTTTATTATTGATTTTTACATTTCAATTGAAAGCTCAAAATTATAATTTACCTCCAAATCCGAAAGCAGGTAAATGCTATGCACAGTGTTTTGATTATCAAAAGAAATTTGAATGGTCAGAAGTTGATTGCGATAAATTAAAAGCGGAAAAAGATAAGGCCAAAACCAAGGAAGAGCTTATAAAATTTGAGCAGGAAAAAATAAAAATGGAAAAGTATCAAGAGAAGTTAAGAGAACTTGGTTACAAGCTTGACATAAATGGAATTGCCGACAATAAAACGATTATTGCTCATCACAAATATTTGAAAAAAAAGAAAAAAATAGAGAAGCAAAAACGGAGAGATGAGAAACGAAAAGCTAAATCGGAATAAATCATAGCTACCAAAGGACCGACTCTTCATCTCAAAACAAACCACATCCAAGTAAGTTGCGTTGATGGAAATCCCATAGTCGTACGTTTCTCACTCGTCGGAGGCAAGTTTGAAAGCTCTATGCGCGGCGACAGAACCACAAATAACTGTATATTTAGACAATCAATTAATAAACAAATAAATACAGGCTATCCAGCAATCCCGATAGCTATCGGGAGCCGCACTCGCTTTATGCAGTGGCCTGTTAGGCATAATTAAAACCAAAATATGGAGACAAAAGAAATTTGGAAGAAAATTAACCCATCAGTTTGTCAAATTATACACAGAAAAAATAAAAGAGTAATTTCAGTTGGAACTGGGTTTAAATGCCAAAATCATATAATCACTAACAATCACGTTTATAATCCGACAAATTCTGAAGAAATAACAATCCAATTTAAACAAGGGGATGGAAAAGGTGTTTCATTAGAAAAAAAATATAGTTCAGACGAATTTATTAGCTTACTTAAAGATGGAATGCCGAAAGATTCTTGGGATTTTGCAGTTCTTGAAGATTCTCATTTTTCTGAAATTCCAAACTTGAAACTAATAGATGAAAAAAACGAAATTGACATAGGACAAAAATGTGTCTTTTTAGGTTTTCCATTTAGTTCAAATTATCTTACGATTCACGAAGCTATAATTTCAGCAAAATATACGAATTCAAAAAACAATGTCAAATACATTCAACTTGATGCAAGTGTAAACGGAGGAAATTCTGGTGGACCTTTAATTGACGTTGAAACCCAAGAAGTAATTGGAATAATTACTTTAAAGAAAACTGGATTTTCTGACAGATTTAGAGAATTGAATGATAGCTTTAAATCTAATATAGAGGTATTAGAACAAAGTGGTGGAGCAACAATCCAAATGAGTGGAATAGATATTATGAAAACATTCAAGGCAATTCAGAATCAGCTTGCTGTTTTAGGAAAAGAAATGGAACGCTCAAGCAATGTAGGAATTGGATTTGGTTTTGAACTTGATGAAGTAAGAAAAGGAATAAAATAACTATGCCAACAAAGAACTGGGTTAAAAAACAAGCCTTTTTAAGCTAATTTTGATCTATAATTCTCATCGTGGGGTCTTCCTGATTTTATGATGGCAAAGGACTGCTTTAAGAGCTTATTTGCCACTGCGATGACTATTAGTTTGAAACCTCTACACGCAGCAAACAATTTCAAAATTCATTGTATATTTAGATTGAACTAATAAGACCATACGTTAAAGCAAACCAGCAATCCCGATAGCTATCCGGAGCCGCTCTCACTTTATACGGTGGACTAGTGACAATAATATGACAGAACAGCACGAAAAGACGAACAAATTGAATAAAACTGAAATTTTGACTAATCTATTGTGGACAGCATTCGGAATGATTGGCGGAGTAAGTTATTATTCAAAATCGGAATATTTAATTTGCGGAATAATGTCATTAATCGCAATTTTATATGCTTATAAATTAATTAAAACATTAACAGGAAAATGAAGAAAATAAACTTTGAAAATTTATCTTGGAATTGGACTAGAATTACTCTTTTAATATTAGCCTCGTTATGTTTATTAGTAGGTTCCGGACTAATTTTAAACTATGAAAATGGACTGATTACAAGTTTAGGGTTTGTGATCTTGATTATTATGCTCAGCAAAAGATTTTGGTATAAAAATTATGTAGAGTATAATAAATTAGGAATTGTGATTAAGCTTAATTTGATAACTGATAGAACGATTAAATTTAATGAAATTGACAAGATAAATATCAATGATAATAAGTTAATAGTCAAATTAAACAGTGAACGAAAATTTGAATTTCAAATAAAGGATGTAGATAGTTCTGATATAAATAAGCTTCTTAGAATATTAGTTGAAAACTCAAAATCCATTTTCACTGATAACAGAACTGAAAAATTATTATTGCCAATCGATTAGACGGCTCTGCTAGCAACTAACAGAGTACGCCTATCACATCACCGTATCCATTAGGCAAGCTCAGGACAGGCTATACGGGTCTGTTGGCACTAATTGGGGGTAACACTCTCAAAACAATTATAATATGGAACAAAGAGCTCAAAAAAAGAAATGGATTTTTTTCGTAAGCATTGGAATTGGAATTTTTATGTTTTTAATGACAAAAGACTATGTATGGTCTATGATTTTTGAATAACAGTAAAAGGAGAAAAAGATAAGGCCAAAACCAAAGGACCGACTCTTCATCTTAAAACAAGACCACAAAGCACATTTCACTAACCTATTATAGGGCAATAACAACATGTTTGAAGATCAAGAGGGAAAATTTAAAGAAGTACTATCGCAGATAGAAGGACGTGTAAATGAACAAAGTTTCTTTAATAAGTTCTTAGAACTGTATCCAGAAATTTGGAAGAAACATAAGATTACTTTCTCAAAATTCAATAAAAGCAAACAGGCTAGACAATCAATTCCGTTGCCTAAACCTGAAGTTTCTTTACGTAAGGAAATCAGGAAATGGTTGCAAAAACAATAATTTCCGTTTCGCTATCTTGAAAAAACAGAAATAGCATCACCCATTCATATTTTCGCGAAAGCGTAAAAACTTCATCTGCTATTTTTACTAACATGCTGCAGATTAATATGTGTTCAAAAGCCCAATTCTTTTAAAATTTAAATGACAATACATGTCTGGAAAAACTAATTTATCTGAGCTTATAAAAGGAATGACACCTCAACACATACCAGGAGCCTATGTTTTTGCAACTGTTAAGGATATAAGTACCATAGACCGTGCAGATACCATTTGTGAGTTTAAAGAGAAGGAAGGTACTACTGTGGTGATAGAAAGAGGTAAAGCAGATGAACTTCACTTGCAATATGATTATATCGCTGCGTGGATTACGCTTACAATTCACTCTTCACTCGACGCCGTAGGTTTAACAGCTGCTTTTGCAACCGCACTTGCAAAACATAACATAAGTTGTAATGTTATTGCTGGATATTATCACGATCATATTTTTGTAGATAGTAAGGACGTAGATAAGGCGCTTAGTGTTCTTAAACAATTATCTCAAAGTCAAGCGTAACCCTATAATACGCTATTACTATCTAATATCTATGTGTCACAGTCCCTTACACTTTGTCAGACAGTGAGGTCCTTTTTACAAGTTTCTCTACCGTGAGACCTTGTACTAAAATGGAAAATACCACGACAATATAAGTCATCACGAGAAACATATCTCTGTACATATCTTCAGATAGACTGAGCGCTAGTGCTATAGAAATCCCGCCTCGTAGTCCGCCCCAGGTCATTATGAGGTTTGTTTTTGGCACAAAATCCAGCTTGTCTTTAAAGACTCTTATAGGTAACCACAGTGATATATACCTGCTTATGAGTACGAGAGGTATGGCGATTACTCCGGCAAGTAAATAACTATTTTGATAGGTGAGAATGAGCATTTCCATCCCAATGAGTACAAATAAAATAGCGTTAAGCAAGATGTCTATGAGCTCCCAGAATTTATCTACATAATGCTCTGTTGTCTCAGACATTGCGGCTGTGCGCACTCTATCATTCCCTATTAATAATCCGGCAACTACCATCGCTAGTGGAGCAGAAAGGTGCAGCTGTGTTGCTAGCACTGTACCCACCATCACAGCAGCAAGTGTAATAATTACTTCTGTACTAAAATCATCAATAGATTTCATCATTTTATACGTGATCCACCCTATAATCATTCCTAGCAATATTCCTCCAAGTACTTCTTGACCAAACAACGTCAAGATATCTACCGGTGTCACAGGGCTATCTTTTGCACTTGCAATCCCAAAGATGGTCAAAAATACCACGACTCCTACCCCATCGTTAAAGAGAGATTCTCCCACGATTTTGGTTTCTAGTTTCTTAGGCACTTTGGCTTTTTTAAGAATCCCAAGTACGGCAATAGGATCTGTAGGCGAGATAAGAGACCCAAAAAGTAGACAGTAAATAAAGTCTACCTCCATACCTAGTAGCTGTAGCACGTAGAAAACAAAGGTACCTACCAGAAATGTGGATACTAGAACACCTAAGGTTGCAAAGGCGAGTATAGGCCAGCGCTGCACTTTGAGTTGTTCAAAATTAGTGTGTAGCGCTCCTGCAAATAGCAGGAAACTAAGCATATAGTCCATAAGTACTTTCTCAAAGTCTATCTCCTTGATGAGTTGTATTTCGGCTTTGAGTAGGGTATCATCAAAATAGCTTAAAGCGAAAACAGCTAGGGTGTACACAATGGTGATGAGCATAAGCCCTATGGTAGTGGGTAGCTTGAGAAAACGCGCATTTATAAACCCAAAAAGAGCGGCAAGAAATATTAAGGCTGCTATAATGATGTAATAATCCATAGTATATCTTCTTAAATCGCAGTTTCTCAATCACAACAGATAGTCGAACTGCTTTTTTGTACAAAATTTAAAGGTGTAGTACCTGCTGGCACATTAGAACGGTAAAAATAAGACATCTACTGCTGCTATAAATGTTTGTTATGTTTTCTCTACATAAGTATGCAGAACAATGTTCTAATTGCATTAAACATCCTCAAGTTATTCCCTGAATACTAGCTAGTAACATAAAAATTCCTTGTATATTTAAGTCTATTATATCATGGTTGTGTAAGACGACTATTGATTACTAGTATCAAAAATCTATCACTACATTTTACCATCATTTTATATGAAGAAGCTTTTATTACTATTGTCTCTTTGTGGCATACTCGCTAGCTGTGCTAAGCATCAAGCACCTATTAATGATGTGATCCCAGAACATGATAGTCTTACAATAACCTCAACATTAGTACATGAGGATCGAGTAATTAATGTTTGGACTCCGCCATCATACGCTACATCTAGCGATAGTTTCCCAGTGCTTTATATGGCAGATGGAGGGATTAAAGAAGATTTTCCGCACATTGCAAATACGCTGGCCCAGCTTATTGCAGAACGTAAAATACCTCCTTACATACTCGTGGGGATTGAGAACACAGACCGACGTAGAGATTTATCTGGCAGCTCTCAAGTAGCTGCAGATGAAGAATACTGTCCTCTTACAGATGGCGCAAAAAACTTTAGAGCTTTCATTGCAGAAGAACTAATCCCAAATATAGACAGCACCTATAGGACTCAAGAACAAAAAGCTATTATAGGAGAGTCACTTTCTGGTCTGTTTGTGATGGAGACTTTTTTCTTGCAGCAATCACTTTTTGATACCTACATCGCAATGGATCCTTCCTTGTGGTGGAATGATCAATATCTTGTAAAAAATACTACCGCGTTCCTAGAAAATGCTCCACAAAAGCAAACTAAACTCTGGTTTGCTGGTTCTAGTGCTCAAGATATCTCAATAGCGACTAACGAGCTTGCAGATATTTTGAAAACTATAAAACACCCTACACTTATGTGGACTTATAGCGATGAACCTAACGAGCAGCACAATACTATCTTTAGAGCCACCAAAGAGAAAGCATTGATATGGGCGCTCAATAAATAGAAAATTATATTCAAATTTTTTCTATGCGCTATTTCCTCTTCCTACTTTGTCTATGCTTTACTGCAATTACTAGCAGAAGTAATACACTGCCTGAAATTAAAGACCCCACAATAAACATCTTATTTATAGGCAATAGTCTGACCTACACTAATGATTTGCCAAAGCTTGTAAAAGCACATGCAAAAACCAAGGGTATAAAGACTAAGACACACATGGTTGCATTGCCTAATTATGCGCTGGAAGATCACTGGAATGATGGCAACATACAGCAGCTCATCGCCACTGGCAAGTATGACTATGTCATCATTCAGCAAGGGCCGTCTTCACAACATGAGGGTCGCGACATGCTTATTACTTATGGTAAAAAATTTGCCACTCTCTGCAGTAAGTACGATGCCAAACTTGCTTACTTTATGGTATGGCCCTCATTACAGTATCACCACACCCAAGACGCTGTCATACAGAATTATCATGATGCCGCAACTATCAACAACGCCATCATACTTCCCGTAGGTATGACTTGGAAAGAGTATCACAACTCCAACAATAGTAATGATTACTATGGTCCTGATGGTTTTCATCCCTCGCTTAAAGGGAGTAAAGCCGCTGCGGCTAGTATTGTCTCTCATTTATTTTAGTCTTAAAACACAATATTGCTGTTTTAAATTTATGCCAACTCTTGTTAGTTATGATTGATTTTAAATACGCTTTCGCGAAAGCGTAACAACATCACCCATAGTGCTTCTCTAATCACATACTGTTCTTTCAAAAGCGCTACTTTCTCCTAAACGCCCATTTATATTGAATGGCAACTCTTAAAATCACTCACAAAGTTTTATTAATTAAACTTCAGTATTAAAAACTAAATTACATTTGCGGCGTGAACACAACTCTTAGACATATAAGTGTATTTATTCTAGTAGCCCTTTGCAGTATTGCAATGAGTGCTATGGATACATCATTTGTTAATTTAAATGAGAATATCACTACTTCTTCCTCAACAGAAAAGGTAACTGCTGCTGTTTCGGCAATTATTGTTGGAGAGTTACCGCAGTCTGAAGTTGTGATAGAGGCGCCTAGTACTATAAGTGTTCCCCATCTCAAGAAGTTCGTTTCTAGCTGTGGAACTTTATCACATACTACAGATGTACTCGCTAGTAGTACGTATACTCAGTACATAAAGACCTCGATCAATGTTTTAATACATCATCGTAAGGCAGATCACATCTTTCCTTTTCATTATTTCTGGTAATTTTTTTTGTATTGCTTCCAGGCGCTAGTAATTGCTTCTGGAAAACATTTAAGGCATTGCAATAATTGCAATGCCCAGTATATCAATATCAAAAAAATAATATCATGGATTTAGGAAGTATTACCGTAGGAACAATCATTGTAGCAATTTGCATCATACCATTTGTGATGATGGCTATGAATAAAAAGAAGAAAGAAAATAAAATGCTACAAGCACTTAATCATATCGCAACCGCTCAAAATCACACCATAAGTGATTACGAGTTTTGTGGAGATTTTGTGATAGGAAGAGATAAAGAGTTAAATGCCATTTTCTTTTACAAGGAGAGTAATGGACAAGCACAATCATCCTCTGTAGATTTATCCACTATTAAGAACTGCCAGACAGTAAAAGCGCATAGAAATATAAAGAGTGATGGCGAGCAACTTACTATTACAGAACGCGTAGCACTAGCTTTTACCCCATCTAATGCCACCGAACCAGAAGTAAGCTTCACATTATATGACGTAGATAATATGCAGCTTAACGGCGAACTACAACTTGCAGACAGTTGGAGTACACTTATTAATAAAAGGCTACAGATAGCGAGTTAAAGAAAGAAGCCCTATAAAATCTATAGGGCTTTTTTTATATTTACTTAAAGCTTGATACGTAGATTACTTCTCTACACAATGAAGCTAACACCGTTATTTAAATACACTTTACACCAATCATATGAACTGGATACTATTAGTTATTGCTGGGCTTTTTGAAGTTGCATTTGCTGCTTGCTTAGGTAAAGCAAAACAAGCGGAGGGAGCTGAGAGTACCTACTGGTACATTGGTTTTTTACTCTGCTTGACGGTGAGTATGCTCTTGCTAGTAAAAGTGACTCGTGTATTACCTATAGGCACTGCATATGCTGTGTGGACGGGTATAGGAGCTGTAGGAACAGTATTGCTAGGTATTTTTGTATTTAAAGAACCGGCTACCTTCTGGAGATTGTTCTTTATCGCAACACTTATTGTCTCTATAGTAGGTTTGAAATTTGTATCGAATTAATAAAGTGGCTTAGAGTTTAAAATTCGCATGTAATAATTCACAGCTAGCAATTTTTAAAAAGCAAAAGGTCTAGCATATGCTAGACCTTTGTGTTTGTATGTTTCTATGTATGACACTTAGATACTATTTGTAATTATAGTCTTCGTCTTTTCTTCTCTGCTTTGAGTAATTCAAGTTCGCGGTTAGTTTGTCCTGCTACAGAGGTATTCTCCTCTGCTCTTCTCATTAAGTAGGGCATCACATCTTTTACTGGGCCAAATGGAAGGTACTTTGCTACATTATAGCCTTCCTTAGCGAGGTTAAAGCTTATGTGGTCACTCATTCCGTAAAGCTGTCCAAACCATACTCTATTGTCCTCTTTTGCTATTCCCATTTCTCCCATCAGTTTTACAGCAAGTAAAGAGCTATCTTCATTATGAGTTCCTAGAAACAGTGAGATGTCATTTAGGTTTTCAATAATGTAACGCATGGTTGCATTAAAGTTTTCATCTGTTGCTTGTTTAGTAGCGCATATAGGAGTTGGGTATCCTTTTTCCTTTGCTCGTTTGTGCTCTTTCTCCATGTATGCCCCGCGTACGACTTTTATACCTATTGTAAATCCGCGAGCTCGGGCTTCTAGGTGTAATTTCTTTAAGTAATCTAATCGATCATGACGGTAGCATTGTAATGTGTTATACACAATAGGCTTTTCCTTATTGTATAGTGCCATCATTTCTGCCACTAGATCATCTGCAGCGCCTTGCATCCATGATTCTTCTCCATCTATCAATACTTCTACATCACGCTCGTAAGCAATCTTGCATATTGCGTTTACACGCTCTTTAATACGCTCCCACTCTACTTGCTCTTTGGCATCTAGTTCTTCTCCTTCGGTAAGCTTTTGCCAGATAGCAAAACGACCAACGCCCGTTGGTTTAAAAACAACAATAGGCATCGCTTCTTTCTCATCTGCAAACTTCACCAGACCTATCACCTTATTCATGCACTCATCAAAAGATGCTGCTTCTTCTTTTCCTTCTACAGAGTAGTCTAGTACAGAGCATACATTTGCACTATACAGTTTATCTACAGAGGTCATACAGTCTTGTTCATTTACACCACCACAAAAATGATCAAACACCGTTGAGCGTATGAGACCTTCTACAGGTAAGTTTGCACCTAGTGCAAAACGAGCAGCCGCTGTACCTATGCGCACAAGCGGTTCTTTAGAAATCATTTTAAATAAAAAGTAAGCGCGTTCTAGTTCGCTATCTGATTTAAGAGCAAATGCAGTTTCAGTATTTTCAAAAAGAGAGGTTTGCATATCAATATATTTGTTACACAAATATACACCCACTTTAAACTTTTTTTACTCAAAAGTGAGTAATTTGCAACCGTTAAAATTTCAAAAATAATGACTGCCATACAAGCCGCTTCTTACGACATCCTTTTTAATGAATCTGGATATGATGCCCTTAATGTATTACTACTACAGAGCAACTACAGCAAGATCTTCGTTATAGTAGATGAGCACACACACGAGCACTGTCTTGCACCTTTTTTAGGCAATCTCGCGACAGAGATTCCTATTGAGATAATTGAGATTCCTTATGGGGAAATCAACAAGACTATAGAAACGTGTACTGGAGTATGGGATGCACTGGCAAATCTAGATGCAGACAGAAAAGGGCTTATTATCAATGTAGGTGGTGGGGTTGTCACAGACCTTGGTGGTTTTGTAGCAAGCACTTTTAAGCGTGGTATGGATTTTATAAACGTTCCTACCTCTTTACTCTCAATGGTAGATGCTAGTGTAGGTGGTAAAACTGGTGTGGATCTAGGTACATTGAAGAACTTAATCGGGGTAATTAACAATCCGCAGATGGTATTGATAGATGGTGGCTTTCTTGCAACCTTACCTCCAGAAGAATTACGTTCTGGACTTGCAGAGATGTATAAACACGGTCTCGTGGCAGATAGAACGTATTGGGATAAGCTCAAAGATCTGAGCGCCATGACAACAGATGACTTGAGCCAACTCATCTACGAGAGCATCATCATTAAAAATGATATTGTAATAGAAGACCCACGCGAGCAAAATGTGCGTAAAGCGCTTAATTATGGGCACACTTTAGGTCACGCCATTGAGTCGTACTGTCTAGCATCTGAGGATAGAACAACCTTGCTACATGGAGAAGCCATTGCAATTGGGATGATTTTGGAAAGCTTCATTTCGGTGGCGCTTTCTGGTTTATCACAAGACGAACTAGATGAGATTACTGCAACCTTTAATGATATGTATGATGCGGTAGCTTTCGCGAAAGCGGATATAACCTCCATCATCGAGTACTTAAAGTATGACAAGAAAAATGCCAATGGGCAAATAAACTTCGTACTTCTAGAAAGTATAGGAAAGCCAGTAATAGACAAGCAAGTCTCAAATGACCTTATCCACGCAGCATTTGATTATTACCAGGCTAGCACTATAGATTAAAGATAGCGCTCCTTAATAATTCTAATGTGGTGACGCTCGTGACCAGCTGTGATAAATGCAGCTGCGCGAGGACTCATCGGGCTCCCGCTTGCGGTACCTATGTTTGCAATAGTCTGCGCTGTCATAGACGCATATAATAATAAACTACACTGTCTTACAGAGATATACTCGGCAATAAGAGAATCTACAGTGCGACTGTTTGCATCACTAGATAGTACAAAATCATCTTGCTCAAAACCTTGTAAAGGCGTGCTATCCATTCTCGAGAAACGTAATGCGCGATAGCTAAAGATGCGCTCTGTGTCTATAAGATGCAGTAGGACCTCCTTAGGGGTCCACTTCCCTTCTTCATAACGCAATAACAACTCACTTTCAGAAAGCGATGTAAAGAAGTCCTTAGTATCTTCCATCCCTTTCTCGAGCGCTTGAGCAATACCTAGCGAGCCAGGTACTTGATCTATATACTGTTTGTAATACTCATTATATTCTCCCTCTTTAACTGCGCTAGTGGTTATCATCATGTTTGTTTTTAAAATCTAAAAGTAACAAAAAACCCTTTCTCAACAGAGAAAGGGTTTTAGTAAAATAAAGTCTTATTGTAATTACACTAGATCTTGAAAGATAGAGTGCATTAATCGTTTTTTATCATTGATGCTCTCTTCTAGAGAGATCATCGTTTCTGTACGGTACACTCCGTCAATATCATCTAGCAAGAAAATTACGTTCTTTGCATGATTCGTATCTCTTGCACGTATCTTACAGAAGATATTAAACTTTCCTGTAGTTACGTGAGCCACAGTTACAAATGGAATCTGGGCGATACGCTCAAGTACAAATGTAGTTTGTGATGTCTTATTAATATACACTCCTACGTAAGCAATAAAAGAATATCCTAACTTTCCGTAATCAAGTGTTAATGAAGAACCTGTGATGATTCCCGCCTCTTCCATTTTCTTAACACGTACGTGAACTGTACCTGCCGAAATAAGAAGTTTTTTTGCTATATCTGTAAAAGGAGTTCTCGTATTTTCGATAAGCATATCGAGAATTTGGTGATCTACCTCGTCTAATTTAAATTTTGCCATTCAACTGTGTCTTTTGAGTATAATGCAAAAATAATAGAATAATACTGATTATTCTGTAATATTTTAATCTATTTAACGATAACGTTGTCGCAGCCATTTTACCCATAAAAACGGGCACTAAATCGATAATTATTAAGGAAGTTTAAACGCAGATGCATTATCCAGTAAAGCATGAGCAAACTTACCGCTACTCAACGCTGGCTCAAGGGCTGTTGGTTCAAAAACGATCTCCCCATCCTCTACCCGCTCTACATAATATATCCCACGCTT
Source organism: Dokdonia sp. R78006 (assembly GCF_042466145.1). Taxonomy (NCBI): domain Bacteria; kingdom Pseudomonadati; phylum Bacteroidota; class Flavobacteriia; order Flavobacteriales; family Flavobacteriaceae; genus Dokdonia; species Dokdonia sp. R78006. Next base: position 3,359,441 of record NZ_JAXHBU010000001.1, read on the forward strand.
GCTGTCCTCATCCTTTACATGCACGTCACAATAACAAGCACTATGCTCAGGAATATCTTTATAAGCACTTATATCATACTCTAGTGTCTCACTACAAGCTTCAATCGCATATAATAAGGCAGCAAATACGTAAGCTCGAGTTTTCTCTCTACCATAATCATCTGGATAGTGACCAGCTTCAAATAACACAGTGGGCACTCCAGCTTCTTGAAAAGCATCACCCACACAATTATTATTAAACGCATCATTATACAACCCTATATTTCCATCAAGATCATTACGTAGGTTTTTAAAAATATGAGCAATGATACTTGCAGACCGCTTTCGCGAAAATGTGAAACTCCTCTCCACATCTGCCGAAGGTGCAAGGAAGGAAAGTATAGATGGTTTACCTGTTTCTTCAAAACCATAGATGGTTCTTTGACCATGTAAATTGAAACAATAATCAGGTTTAAAGGCATCAAAAACACCACGCAAAATTTTTGATTCTGGCTGAGTCAAATCTTGTGCATCGCGATTGAGATCTACCTCATTTGCATTTACTCTTGTCCAGTTTTTTGAGCCATCTGGATTAAGCATTGGGATCATAAAAAAGGTGCAATTTTCAATCACTTTTTTATAGAAATCCGAATCTTTTTTTTGCTCTAAAAAACGACAAAAATCAAGCATAGATTTTGTGGTTGTAGATTCATTTCCGTGCATCTGTGACCACATAAAAATCTTCACTTTTCCGGTACCAAAAACAACCGAATTAATAGGTCTATTTTCTACCGAATGATCCAGTGTATCAATCGTAAAATCTGACGATAATTGAGAGACAAAATCGGTGATAAATTCTGGTGATATATATCTGCCAGAAATAGATTCTTCACGGCATTGGGAAAACAGTTGTAATAACTCAGGTAACTCCATATGTATTCTTTGGACTACAAAGATACTTTTTTTACAACTCTTCATTAAAACGCACTGTTTACATTTGTAAACAGTGCGTTTTATATACAGAAGTAACGTTTTACTGGAAGATTATCTCCAATTAAACAAAATGCACCTTTCAAAAACTCTAGTTGTTTTAAATCAGTATTTTAAAGACCCATTACTAAAGTATTAATTTAATACAATAACACACCTATACTAACTATTTACACATAAGAACATCCATAGTTTACATTTGTAACGTATCTTTGCTGTATACAAATGGAAACACTCATAAACAACACAAAATTTGCGCAACGCCTCCAAGAAATCATGGATGCAAACGAATTGAGCGCAACTGCTTTTTCAGAAAAACTACACGTAGGAAGAGCTACCATATCTCATCTTATGGCTGGAAGAAATAAGCCCAGTTTAGACTTTGTAATGACCGTAGTTGCTACCTTCCCGGAAGTGGAATTACAATGGCTTCTTTATGGAACAAAATCAAGTCTAAAAACCACCACTCCTACTCCATCAAACCACACTACTTTTTCGACTGATGTGCCTTCAAAAAATGATCAAGAATTCGCATCAAAAACAAGTGCTACTCCACCATCAAACACGGAGCAAAAAACACTCAAAAACATCACTGCTTTTTCCTCTTCAAAATCACCTATTAAGAGAGTGATTATTTTCTTAGAAGATGGAACTTTTGAGAGTTATGAGATGTAATAATCACCTACTCTCTTCTTCAAAAATCACCTTACATCGCATACACTTTTGGTAAGAAATTTTTAGTCATTTTACTTCTTTAAAATATCTAAGACTTACTCTCAATTACTCACGTTCCTGTGGTATTTTTGTAACCTATGAAGAATCAATGGAAAGCTTTTTTTGTGATAATTAGTGTTTTCGCTTTAAGCTGTGAAAGCCCTGAACGTGATTGTACAGATTTTAAAACAGGGACATTTACATTTGAAACATTACTAGATGGAGAACTCGTTGCAACCACCTTTAAACGTAACGACACACTAGAGATAGATTACTTTAAGGGCAAAGCAGACTCCTCTTCTGTGCGATGGATTAACGACTGTGAGTACATTGTCAAGAAGCTCCACCCACGCAGCATGAGTGAAGAAAAAGCGCTACACATGAAAATCATAGCTACTGACGGAGATTTTTATACCTTTGAATACTCCCTTGTAGGAGAAACCAACAAACAACGTGGCATCGCCAAAAAAACAACTGACTAATGTTTGACATTCTTACCACTGCAGATGCTTGGGTAGCACTGCTTACACTTACCTTTCTTGAAATCATATTAGGTATTGACAACATCATTTTTATCTCCATAGCCGCCGAAAAGCTCCCACAAAAGGATCGTAAGAAAGCGACTAATATAGGTCTAGCCCTTGCAATGGGTATGCGTATTGCACTACTCTTTGGTATCTCATGGTTAGTTGCACTTAGCGCACCATTCTGGCACATTAATCAAAGCTGGATTAGTGGAGGTATAAGTTGGCAAGCTGTCATATTACTAGCGGGAGGATGTTTCTTGATATGGAAGTCTGTGCATGAAATTCATGAAAAAGTAGACGAGACAGGTCTTGAAGAGGAAGAAATCTCAAAGAAGAGCTCTACCACACTAGGTAATGCTATTGTACAAATCGCAGTAATCAACCTTGTATTCTCTTTTGACTCTATACTTACTGCCGTGGGAATGACTAATGGTCTTTCTGATAATCCAACAGACGCGTTGATCATTATGGTGATTGCTGTAGTCATTTCTGTAGGAATCATGATGCTTTTTGCAAACCCTGTAGGAAACTTTATTGCAAAGCATCCTTCATTACAGATATTAGGCCTCTCATTCTTAATTTTAATAGGTTTTATGCTTATTGCAGAAGGCGCGCACCTATCACACCTAGAAATCTTTGGATCGTCTGTAGGAGCTATCCCTAAGGGTTATTTATACTTTACGATTGCATTCTCGCTTCTAGTAGAGTTTATAAACTTTAAATACCGCGCTATGAAGACTAAAGACTCTGGTGCTCAAATCCAAATGAAGAAAAACGTAGAGCACCTTACTAAAAAGTAATACACTACACGCTCACATAAAAAATCCCCTTGAAACTACGTTTCAAGGGGATTTTTCTTTTCGTTCTGACTATAACAAGCAGTAAGACGTTAGATTAAAAGTTCTCGTCTTCCATGAGCTTTTCTACCTTTTTACGCTCCCACGCCTTGTTAAACAAAGGACTCCACCCAAACACTTCTGATGCATGACCAGCAACCCCCCAGCCCCATCCTAGTATAGGAAACAAAGCCCAAGGAAAGCTTGTAGACTGCACATTAAAGTATATAAACACAGGCACCATAACCGCATAAATCGTAAAGTGAATGTAAAAACCTTTAAGGTCTTCTACCTTCTTCTTTGCACGCTGGTAACGTTTATCTGCAAGGAGTTCGCTCTGCCTAGGCTCAAATGTCACTTGCTCTGCTTGTGTTAATAGCGGTATCCCAACTTGAAAAGTCTCACTATCATCTATTATATGCACTTCACTATTGGATAGTAAACTATAACGTTGCTTGATGTTTTGCAAGCCTACACCACTACTCTTCTTAATAACCTGTTTGGCTTGGATATTATTCTCAATAAAGAGCCTATTGCCATCTTCATAAATCTTAATATATAGTTTCTTGTTAGGCGTTACCTGGTTGTGTTTTACAGCGTTTTCAAGCAATAACTGCAAGGATAGCGGCACTACTTTATATTCTTGATGTGAGGCACTTTCTGGGATTTCTACCACGATACTATCCTCAAAGCGCATCTTGATTAGATTCATATACGTACGAGCAAAGGTTAGCTCCTCCTCCAGCGGCACTAGCTCTTTATTCTTTTGCTCTAGCACATACCTATAGACCTTAGAAAGCGAAGTGGTAAACTTGGTTGCCTGTTTTGGGTTTTCCTCAATAAGACTTGCCAGCACATTTAAACTGTTGAATAAAAAATGTGGATCCAGCTGATTTTTAAGTGCATCAAATTTTGCCGAAGCGGCTCCAGCAATAATTTTAGACTGCTTTACCTTACTCTCCTGCTTATTCTTCCAGCGACTCACCGCATAAAATGAAGAAGTTGCTACGGCTGTTATTAGAAAAGGAAAAATATAATCTTCAAGGCCTTCACTAGCCATATATTCATCAAATGATATTTTATAATATCCTGTAATAAGTATTAATCGAAGCAAAAAAACCGTAATTAAAGTCACAACAATATGCGCAATTAGCGCATAAGTAAGCACCTTTAAATTCAACAGACTGCCTGTAAAACGTTTTCTAAAGTTCACTATAACCATAGTGTTCACTGCATACAGCGCTACAGAGAAGATTTGGTTTTGTATGAAAAAGGTTATCACACCATCTCCATACCAAGGATTACCCAGCACATACAATATAATACTGTGAACGATAAATATTGTTAAGCCTACAATATTTGCCTTTGCAAACTCTTTTAGATAATATTTCATTTCTTATTAATTACAAGCCTCGGCACTTTCTAAAGCTCTTTTTACATTTCCTTGAGGATGGAATTTAGTCTCAGGTTTAAAGGTAGCAAAAAGCGTGATGGCACGCTGCAACTCTGCGCAATATGGCGCTATTGAGCTCCCAAAATATCTTGCGCTTCCCATGTCCCACTGCGCCTTTTCTGCTATAAAAATAGGGTTATCTGGCTCTTTGTTTACCATTTTTTGATTGAGCTCTCCTATAGTCCCTGCATATTTCATCCCGTATTTCATACCATCGTGAGCGACCCAAACTGTATAAAGCTGCGCTTGCAAGTGGTCTGCATATGGATTATCTGGAGCTATCGTACGCATTGTATTTATAAACTCTTGCGCCTTATCTAGCGTCGCCTTCATAGTGGCTTCCTCTCTGTTTTCAAAGTCTCTCCAGTTACGTATTATAGCAATTTGAGCAACATAATACGTAGGGAGCCAATTATCTTTTTCGACAGTAGCAATGCGCTCAAACAGGTTTGAAGCCTCATCAAGCTTGCTTTCTTCCCAAAGCTCCATCGCTTTTGTCATTCCTTGCTCGTACTTAGTTTGAGCCATAAGAAATGTACTGCTCCATAATGCGATAATAAGAAGTAAATGTTTCATAATATATTGTTTTGTGATTGATGATGTAAAGATGGTTTTAAGTACGCTTTCGCGAAAGCGTAACCTACCCAACCGTCATTTATAAAGTCTCAGTTGTAGTTTTCTTGCGAGGTTTTGTTTTACGTAACCAATAACCAATGAATAAAACACCAAATATGGTAGGCAGTAACCAGCTTAATAGCGCCGGAAGTACTTGATTTGTGACAAAGAAAGCGGTAAAAGCTGCGATATATCCACCTGTTATTTTACCTATATGAAGTCTAAGATATTTTTTACGCAATGATGCTATATCTCGCATTGCACGTATATCTCCTACAGCATTAAGAACACCAATTCCTCCAAAGATTATAAGAATCCACCCCATAGAAGAACCCGAAAGCAATGATAACGCACCATAAACTATCATTGCCAGACCTATGATGAGCATAGAATAAGAAATGATTTTATCATAGCGTAATTCACTCGCTTCCTTTATCTTTTTAAAACGGAGTGCTCTATACCCAGAAAGAACTAGATACACACTAAAAAGTCCTACAACAAATAAAAATGGGTTGTTATGATCTGGAAGTAACGATGCCACAATACCTGAAATACCAGCTGTAAGCATCCCGTAATAAAAAACCATTCCTGACTTTTTATGCCAAGCATTTCCTTTACGAGCAATTACAGAGATAGTTCCCGCTATGAGGGAGATAAAACCACCTATGGCGTGTAGTGTTATAAATATCTCGAAGAAAGTATCGTAGTTCATCGGTTAGATTTTTAAATATTGAGACTGTATTGCTCATGATTGATAATACAAATATGAGCCAGAATTCAGTAATCATAAAAAGGTTGCTACTCAATTGCTATAACAGCCTACCGAATTGTAGTTTTACAGCACCTAGTATAGATACCTATGATAATTAAAGAGCTTTTTCCAAGATTTCATCCAGACCTCATTAAGGAAATAACCACACACGGCATCATAAAGGAACTCCCTGCGCAAACAGAATTACTGCGAGAAGGACAGTATGCAAAGGTTATTCCCATCGTAATACACGGACTCGTAAAGGTATATTCTCGCTATGAAGATAGAGAACTTCTACTTTATTACATAGAACCGGCAGAGAGTTGCATCATCTCTTTTTCTTCTGGAATCTCACAATTACCCAGTCGCGGATTTGCAATTACAGAAACAGATGCTAAACTTCTTCTTTTACCTGTAGACAACGTACAGCAATGGCTTAAGACGTACCCTGCGCTCAACACCTTATTCTTTAAAAACTATGATGCGCGTTATCTTGACATGATGAACGCTGTAAATCACCTCCTATTTGATAAAATGGATGCACGCATACTCGATTATCTAAAAGAAAAATCGCGTGTTACAGCAACTCAAACACTTCATATCACTCATAAGGAAATAGCAACAGATCTAGGCACCGCAAGAGAAGTCGTAAGCAGGATCTTAAAAAAACTGGAGATTGAAAATCACATAACCCAAGAAGGACGCACCATAAAAATCATGTAAGTGTGACTACAGTCACCGTTTACAAGAAATCCTCCCATTACATTTGTGTAGTATTACTTCTAAAAAAAACACACTATGAAAAAGAATATGGGAAATTTAGATCGCGGTATACGCATAGCGGCTGCAGTGATTATTGGTCTATTATATGCAGCTAACGTTATAAATGGCACGGTGGCAATTATACTGGGCGTCGTAGCACTTATTTTTATCGCAACAAGCTTTGTTTCATTTTGCCCGCTTTATGCTCCCTTTAGACTAAGCACGTACAAAGTAAAAAAATAACATACCCTTACATCTTAAGCCCTTACAAGTTATCTTGTGAGGGTTTCTTTTTTTACGCTTGCGCGAAAACGTTACCGTAACTCCCATAAATGCGCTATAGCTATCCCTTAAGAATACACTATCTTTGCGGCTTCTTAAAAACAGCCTTATGAAGCGTCTTTTCAACAATTTCACCTCTAATCCTAAGAATGATATCGTTTCTGGTATTACGGTTTCTTTAGCCATGATACCTGAAGTAGTTGCATTTGCATTTGTGGCTCAAATAAGCCCAATTGTGGCGTTATTTGGAGCATTTGTTATTGGGATTATCTCAGCACTTTTTGGCGGTAGACCAGGATTAATCTCGGGAGCAGCAGGAGCAGTTGCCGTGATTTTTGTACAGATGATTCAAGAAGGTCATGCAAAGGGATTACTCTTTGACCAGCCTGTTGAAAATATGGGATACTTCTATTTACTCGCCGCGGTGGTGTTAATGGGAGTTATTCAGGTCTTTGCTGGCTTGTTTAAGTTGGGGAAATTCGTGCGCTTGATTCCGCATCCTGTGATGATGGGGTTTGTAAACGGACTCGCTATCGTGATATTCCTTGCACAACTAGGAATGTTTAAAGAAAACAAAAAAGACTACGCTGGTGATAATATGCGTAAAACAGCTTCAAAGGAGCTCATTTATACTGTATCTGACAATGAAGTAAAGGATAAGGTCTCAAATACTGTACTATTTACAATAGAAGGAAACTCTGTAATAAACAAGGCAACCAACAAAGAGGTGTTTGTATTATCTGACGGACAAGTATATGATACAAATACGCAAAAGGTTGTTTTTAATGCTTCTCAAGATGGATTTTACTCTGTAAAAGACAAAGGAGTCGTTAAGACCTGGATGCAAGGAAAGTCATTATATACAATGATAGGGCTTGTGTTACTCACCATGCTCATCGTATGGGGACTACCTAAAATCACCCCAAAGATTCCAGCTGCATTAACGGCTATTCTTATTGTATCGCTCATATCAATTTTTGGCGGATTAGACTCTGTAAACGTTGGCGAATTCATTAGAGATGGTGGTGGTGCAGGTCTCAATGGTATGGCAGAAATCTCAAGTAAGCTCAATGTATTTGAATTATGGAGCAGCCTGCCATTTAACCTAGACACTCTTAAGTTTATAGCGCCTTATGCATTTCTTGCAGCCTCAGTAGGTTTAATTGAAACGCTTATGACTATGAACCTAGTAGATGAGATGACAGACTCTAGAGGTAATGGAAACAGAGAATGTGTAGCACAAGGAGCTGGAAATATCGTGAGTGGTGTTTTTGGAGGAACCGGTGGTTGTGGTATGATAGGACAAACAGTAATAAATATTAACGCTGGAGGACGAGGACGACTATCTGGAGTGATGATGGCAATTACACTACTTACCTTTATATTATTTGCAGATAAGTTTATTGAGCAAGTACCTATTGCAGCCTTAGTAGGTGTAATGTTTATGATGGTTATTGAGACATTTGCTTGGTCTAGTTTTAGAATTTTAAAGAAAATACCAGTTTCAGATGCTTTTGTTCTTATTATAGTATCTGCTGTAACTGTATTCTTTGATCTTGCCATTGCAGTGTTTGTAGGCGTTATTATTGCTGCTTTATCATTTGCTTGGAGTAGCGCTAAGAAAATTAGAGCTAGAAAGAGATTTAAAGCAGACGGAACAAAGGTGTACGAAATCTGGGGTCCGTTATTCTTTGGAAGTATTCAGAGTTTTAATTCTAAGTTTGATATCAACGGTGATCCAGAGCATATCGAAATTGACTTTATCGAAGCAAAAGTAGCAGACCACTCTGCGCTAGAGGCGATTTATATTTTACTAGAGAAGTATGAGGCCGCAGGAAAAACAATTACGCTAAAGCACTTGAGTACTGAATGTAAAGATCTAATGCGTAAAGCATCACCTAAGTTTGATAAAGTGATTGAAGAAAGTGTAGACGATCCTCGATATCATGTGCTTTCTGGTATTTTAGATACAGAAGCTTAGATAGCTTAGATTGAGAAAGGCTTTTCCCTAGCCCTAAAGGGTGAGTCTATTTAAAAAAAGCTTTTCCCCGACCCTAAAGGGTGAGCTTTTTTATACGTAAAGATTTTTCTTGGCCTTGAAGGTGAGCTTCGTTTGAATGTTTTTCTAGGGTTTGAAGGTGAGCTTATTATGAAAAACTTTTCCCCAGCCATAAAGGGTGAGCTTTTCTATACGTAAAGATTTTACGTACTCATAAAATTAAGCTTTTGCAGATTAACACTTGCATTAGCTGCTAGCCCCGATTGTAATGAAAATCCCGCAGTGTAGCGATAGCAAAGCGAGGAATTGTAATGTAAAGCGGGAAACTGCTCTTGTAAGAAAACAAAACGTGAGCGCTCCTAATACACACTAAAAACTTAAATGAAAATCCCGCAGTGTAGCGAGGAATTGAAATGACGGATCAGCTTTAGATTTCAAAAAGCTTTTCCCCGCCCCTAAAGGGTGAGCTTCGTTTGAAAAGCTTTTCCCCGCCCCTAAAGGGTGAGCTTTTTTTTTACGTAAAGATTTTTACATGCTCAGAAAATTGATCTTTTGCAGATTAACACTTGCATTAGCTGCTAGCCCCGATTGAAATGAAAATCCCGCAGTGTAGCGATAGCGAAACGAGGAATTGCAATAACGGGTCAGCATTTGATTCCAAAAAGCTTTCCCCCAACCCTAAAGGGTGAGCTTTTCTATACGTAAAGTTTTTTACGTACTCAGAAAATTGAGCTTTTGCAGATTAATACTTGCATTAGCCGCTAGCCCCGATTGTAATGAAAATCCCGCAGTGTAGCTATAGCGAAACGAGGAATTGTAATGAAAGCGGGAAACTGCTCTTGTAAGGAAACAAAATGTGAGCGCTCCAACTAGACAAACAAACTTAAATGAAAATCCCGCAGCGAAGCGAGGAATTGTAATGACGGATCAGCTTTTGATTTCAAAAAGCTTTTCCCCGGCCCTAAAGGGTGAGCTTTTTTTTTACGTAAAGATTTTTACATGCTCAGAAAATTGATCTTTTGCAGATTAACACTTGCATTAGCTGCTAGCCCCGATTGTAATGAAAATCCCGCAGTGTAGCGATAACGAAACGAGGAATTGTAATGAAAGCGGGAAACTACGCTCGCAAAGTAGCGCTACTTATGCGCTCCAAAACCTTACTAAAAATCATAAAAAAACCTCTCAATGCTATTGAGAGGTTCTTTGTTATACTAAAAAGAGGATGCTTATTGATTCATTGAGATCAAGAATTCCTCATTGTTTTTTGTGCTCTTAATACGATCGCTCATAAACTCCATTGCCTCTACTGGGTTCATATCTGCAAGATATTTACGTAATACCCATAGACGTTGCGTGGTGTCTTTACTGTGTAGTAAGTCATCACGACGTGTAGATGAAGAGGTAAGATCGATAGCTGGGAAAATACGGCGGTTTGCAATATTACGATCCAGTTGTAGCTCCATGTTACCTGTACCTTTAAATTCTTCAAAGATTACTTCGTCCATTTTTGAACCGGTGTCTGTAAGTGCTGTAGCAAGAATGGTAAGTGACCCACCTCCTTCAATGTTACGTGCTGCTCCAAAGAAACGCTTAGGCTTGTGCAATGCATTTGCATCTACACCTCCAGAAAGAATCTTTCCAGATGCTGGCTGTACGGTGTTATAAGCACGTGCAAGACGTGTGATAGAGTCAAGAAGTATTACTACATCGTGACCACACTCTACAAGACGCTTTGCCTTTTCAAGTACAATATTTGCCACTTTTACGTGCTCATGTGCTTCCTTATCAAATGTAGAGGCTACTACCTCTCCATTTACATTACGCTGCATATCTGTAACTTCCTCTGGACGTTCATCTATAAGAAGTACTATTTGATATACCTCTGGGTGGTTTGCCGCAATAGCATTTGCCACATCCTTAAGTAACATGGTTTTACCCGTTTTAGGCTGTGATACAATCATACCACGCTGCCCTTTACCTATAGGAGCAAACATATCCATCACACGAGTAGATATACTCGCTTGACGATCTGCTAGGTTAAATTTTTCTGTAGGAAATAATGGTGTTAAGTGCTCAAAAGAAACACGATCTCTAACGATGTTAGGGTTCAAACCATTAATCTTACTTACTTTAATAAGTGGGAAATATTTCTCCCCTTCTTTTGGAGGACGTATTACACCTAGTACCGTATCACCAGTTTTAAGACCAAAAAGTCTTATCTGTGATTGTGATACATAAATATCATCTGGAGATGCTAGGTAATTGTAGTCAGAACTACGTAAGAAGCCGTAGCCATCTTGCATAATATCTAAAACTCCTTCACTCTCTATAATCCCTTCAAATTCAAAATCTGGCTCGCGGTAACGGTTACGGCTATCCTTGTTACCATTGTTACCATGCGTATTACCGTCTTTTTGATTACGGTTATTACGTGGCGTATTAGTACGCGTATTTGTGTTTCGATTATTGTCGCGAGGTGCACGCTTATCATTGCTTTGACGGTTGTCATTGCTGTTGCGCTTATCGTTATTACGAGTATCTTTTTGATTATCTCGTTTTTGTGGTGTCTTTGTATCGTCTCCACCTTTTCCTTTAGCAGGTTCACGTTTTACCGCTTCTCTCTTTGCCTGTGGCTCTCTCTTTGCAGGAGCTTCTTTTTTTACAGGAGGTTTTCCTTTTGCCGGAGCATCTTTAGCTTCCTCAGTGTTTGCTGCGAGAGCATCCTTAGTATCTTTTGCAGTTTTTGCTGGACGTGGAGCACGAGGTTTACGCTCTTCTCTAGGCTTACGTTCTGTCTTAGGAGCAGGAGCTTGTGCAGCTGCTTCTTTTACTTTAGGCACTACTGCCTCTATTTTTTTTGGGTCTGCTGCTTGTAAATCAAGTATTCTATAAACAAGGTCTAGCTTTTTTAATGTTCTGTATTTAGGAACATTAATCCCTTTTGCAATCTCTTGAAGCTCGGGAAGCTTCTTTGCTTTTAATTCTGAAATATCAAACATCTAGTAATGTGGGTAAATTATTAATCGGGTGATTAGAGCGTACCAAAAGAAGAATTTGATACTAAAAATATTAAGCAATTAAGTAACAAGCGGAGAGCCTTTTACATAATTACAAGACAATGATACAATTTTATTTTCAAAGTTTTCTTAGCAATATCACAAAATGAGACTTATTTTTACCACAGTTTAAAATGAGAATCACGTGATACAACGTATACAAACTATATATCTTTTACTAGCAGCCTTAGTTTCACTAGGATTGCCTTATGCCTTTAGCCTTTATTCTGATATGGATGGTGAGGCCGTGTGGGCAGTAGATGATATTTCTTACATAACACTTTTTAGTCTTAGTGCTGTATTCTCATTTATTTCCATATTTTTATGGAATAATAGAAAGAACCAATTCGTCTTAGGACGTCTCAATATCTTATTAAACTTTGCATTATTAGGTATTTTGGTATATCGATCACAAATGTTATCTGGAGGAACGGCGGTTCTTGAGAAGGGTATTGGGATGATCATTCCGCTTGTTTCTATCGTTTTACTAGTCTTGGCAAACAAGGCAATCAAGCGCGATGAAGATCTTGTAAAATCTGTAGATAGATTACGATAAGCCTATAATCTTAGTTTTATTAGTGCGTAAAGCCTCTCATTTATTTGTGAGGCTTTTTTTATGCTTACGCGAAAATGTGATATCAAAAACCACACATTATCAAATAACTCCCCTACCCTCTTATATACTCCTCGTCAATGAACAGTAAAATTTGATATTCACTTTTATGCTATTTAAACCAGTGATAAACGAGCAGAAGAAAGAAGTTTAGTAAATTACGAGCTCAATAACCTCACACGCACAAAATCAATATGAACCAAAAAGACTTAGCATACGACTATATTATTGTAGGAAGTGGTTTTGGAGGTTCTGTGAGCGCTCTTCGCCTTTCTCAAAAGGGATATAAAGTGCTCGTTGTTGAAAAAGGAAAATGGTACAAAGCAACCGACTTCCCTAAAACCAACTGGAATCTCAGGAAATGGCTCTGGATGCCATACCTGCGCTTTTTTGGGATTATGAAACTATCGATATTTAAACACATTGCCATTATTTCTGGAACTGGTGTAGGTGGCGGCTCGCTTGTATATGCAAATACATTACCCACACCTAAAAGTGCTTTCTTTAACTCTGGGAGCTGGAAGTTGCTCAATGATTGGGAAAACGACTTAAAACCTTACTATAAGGAAGCACTAAGAATGCTAGGCGCAGCGCAAAATCCGTCCTTATATGATGGAGATAAAGCTCTCAAAGTCGTAGCAGACGATTTAAATATCGCACAAAGGTTTAATCCTACGCGGGTTGCAGTTTTCTTTGGAACTCCTAATAAAACAGTAAAAGACCCTTATTTTAATGGAGAAGGGCCAGATCGCGCTGGATGTAATTTTTGTGGTGCGTGTATGACTGGCTGTCGCCACAATGCAAAAAACACGCTTGACAAGAACTACCTATACCTCGCTCAAAAACAAGGAGCCACCATACTTGCCGAAAATGAAGTATATGATGTACAGCCATTAGATAAAAATGACAGCGCTCTAGGATATGAAGTCTCAATGAAGAAAAGCACGCGCATCTTTGGTAAACATCAAAAAATCACCACCAAAGGCGTTATCTTTTCTGGCGGTGTACTAGGTACAGTCAAGCTTTTGCTAGCTCTGAAAACTAAATCGTTACCACTTCTATCAGACCATCTAGGTGAAGATATACGAAGTAATAATGAAACGCTTATAAGTGTCTCCACACTAGAAAAAGATAAAAACCTCTCAAAAGGTATCGCTATAGGAAGCATACTTGATACAGATGAAAATAGTCATCTAGAAATATGTAGATATGGGGAAGGCTCTAATGCGTGGAAACTTGCTCACTTACCTTATGTAACGGGTTCAAATGCATTCTCACGACTTTTTAAGACTGCGATCAAGCTGATTAAAAATCCTGTAGACTATTTTAAAATCTACATCAGCAATGGCTGGGCAAAGAACACCGTTGTCTTATTATTTATGCAAACGCTAGATAGCACATTACGTTTTAAAAGAAATACATTTGGGAAGATGACATCTACAGTAAGTTCTGGAAAGGCTCCTACCCCATTTATTCCAGAATCTATAGCGCTTGTAAAGTCTTATAGTAAGGCTATAAAGGGTGTGAGCACCTCCTTTGCTTTAGAAACGCTAGCAGGAATACCATCTACAGCACACATACTAGGCGGTGCAGTTATGGGAGAAAATACAGAAAGCGGAGTTATAGATAAAGACAACAATGTTTTTGGCTATAAAAATATGCTTGTGGTTGACGGAGCTATGATTTCGGCAAACCCTGGTGTGAATCCTTCACTTACCATTACTGCCATTGCAGAAAGAGCGATGGATCAAATACCAAACAAGCAATAAAACAAAGCCTAAGATACATCTACGTTTGCCCATCAGAAAAACGTTGCAAGGATTAAAAAATAAGTTCGTAGTTACAAAATAGTTATACTTTTCCCTTTTAAACACTACCTTCACCGCCACTATGGAAAAAACAGAATTTTTAGAACAGCACCTATTTAATGATTTGACTAATCTCAATAAAGAGTCGGAGGCAGATGACTCGTATCAGTTCTCTGAGGCAGATTTTGAGATTGTGCTTCAGCGTGCAGAGCATTTTGGATTAGGTGTCTTTACCATCGAATCATGGCACAACGGTGTATCTACTGGTGTATCAAAGCATGAAGATTTCAGAAAAAAGGCAACAGATGCCAAGTGGTATAAAAAAGCTTTTTTGACTTCTAGAAAAGGTCAAGCAGGACTTACCTATGCTGGAACTTATAAGATTTCTAGTAAATTATTATCAAGAGAGACTTTTCAAGAAGAGGAAGAGTAAGATTTACTTGTAATCATTTCAACGTTTGGAGGCTCGTAAAAGTAACGACTCACAAAGGTTGGCAATTATTAAATGACTTAGAAATTTTTCGCGAAAGCGTAATACATCTATTTTACAGCATAATAATTACTAAAACCGACACATAAAAAAACGCAACCATTGCTGGTTGCGTTTTTCATTGAGTGTTCTCACCTTTTACTAATCAAACTTAAACAACCTCAACTTCATTCTTCTTTACAGCTAGTGCATAAATCACTAGTCCAAATCCTATTTTATTAATAGCATCTGCAATATTGTAAGCGATATCTACGCTTCCTTTTCCTAGGATGCTTGTGTACCATCCATCTGTACCTAGCATGTATCCTAATGGATAAATAGCCCAACCTACGAGTACAAACCAGCATAATATTTTATGTGCTTTGAGGATATCTCCACCTGCGGCTACTGCTATTTTTTTTGCGCTTCCTAACCAGATTTCATACACAATATAGAAGTATGCTGCTCCAGAGATAGCACCCCACAAGGCTGCCTGATCTTGGAATACCGCTTCTCCAAAGTATCCTGTTACTAACATGATTACAGAAAATGCAATAAGCTTCCACATAAGTGCAGGTTTTGCGCCAGCTACTTTTAATATTAAGTAGAATTCAACACACATTAATGGAACTGTAAGTACCCAATCTACTTATCTAAAAAATGTAGGAGACTCTTGAATAGCAAACCAGTAATCTCTCATGTACCAGTAGTGCACTGCAGCAATAAACGTAATTAACCCCGATACAAGGACTGAGGTTCGCCACTTCTTGTTAAATTGGTTAAGCGATAGAAAAAAGAAAGCAGAAGCTGCCATCATCGCCATCGCACCTACAAAGAATGTAAATCCTACATAATCACTTGGATCTAATCTTGTAGGGTCGGCCAGTAATAGTAATAAAAATTTCATAGCATTGATATTTTTAATTAAACATTTGTTTAAGTAAATTTAGATAATGTTAAACAAATAAATAATTATTTTCTCATAATTTTTTCATTAAAATTATCAATACATAAATTATTCATGACAAAAATTCTCAATATCACAATCATAGGTAGTTTTGCAGGCTTATGGGTCGCCACATTATTTTCTAGTAAGGCTGAGCTGATTTTGGGTTTTTTACTTATTCTCACCTTTGGTATCATACACGGATCAAATGATTTATTATTAATAGAGAAGTTATTTACTAAGGAGAAAAAAAGGAGCTTCCTTAAATCGCTCTTCTTTTATGTGCTTACAGTGTTGCTTACTTTTCTAGCATTTTACACCATCCCTTCTATCACAGTAATTCTATTTATCATTTTTAGCGCATATCATTTTGGTGAACAGCACTGGGAGTCTAAGGTGGACACTAAGTACAAATGGTTCTCACTTATATTGCAAGGGAGTTATGGAGCCCTCATTCTCATTATATTATTTCTTTTTAATGCAGAGCAAGTAGATGAGATTGTAATGGCAATCACAGGAGCACCTTTTCCACCCGCATTTCTATTGTACTCTTTATACAGTATTCTTACTTTATTAGTAGTTACAGTAGCCATTTTAGCTTTTAACAGTGATAGTTTTAGAAAGGTATTATTAAAAGAGCTCTTCTTTCTAGGCTTACTGGTGGTCATATTTAAAATGTCATCCCTCATCTGGGGATTCACTATATACTTTGTGCTATGGCATAGTCTTCCATCACTTTTTGAACAAATACACTTTATATATGGTAGATTTACTAATCAAACTATCTGGCTCTATATAAAAAATGCGTTGCCTTATTGGATTATTTCAATCATCGGGATTGGTTTAAGCTACTTTTGGCTTAAGGAAAGTGTGCTTTTCTTTGCAATTTTCTTTTCCTTTATCGCCGCAGTGACCTTTCCTCACTCGTTGATTATATCATTAATGTTCAAAAAGAAAAATAATAACACAAAAACTCACTAACATGAAATATACTTTTTTACTTTTTTTAAGTCTCGCTTTCGCGAAAGCGCATGCACAACAACCCGTATCTACTCCTGGCAATGTCATAAGTGATTTTGGAAAAACCTATGAGGTTGACAATCCTGATTTCAAAACAGATACCACAGCAGTATTTAAAGTGATTTTTGATGTGGCAAAAGCACCTGAAAATCCAAGTCAGCGCAATCCATACATCGAGACGATGGCGCGATTTCTTAATATGCAGGAAAAAGCGGGAGTTCCTGTTACAAATATGAATATACGCGCTGCTATACATGGACAAGCAGCCTATGGAATGCTTACCAATGAATTATATAAAGAAAAATTTGGCGTAGATAATCCAAATATCGAATTACTAGAAGCATTAAAAGAAGCAAACGTATCACTCATACTCTGTGGTCAAACTGCCGGAGCGCGTAATATTACTAAAGAACGAAGACTAGAAATGATTGACGTAGGACTCTCGGCAATGACGGTATTAAGTCAATCACAAATGGAGGGTTATACGCTCATCGCTTTTTAAAGATTGCCCTACCTTCATAAATCTGCACCATTAGATAATTACACCCACATGCGCTTACTATTTACCCTAGTTTTCTCTTTTATCACACTATCTGTATTTTCCCAAGAAGTTACCCGTCAAGACAGCCTTAGAGGATCAATCACTCCACAAAGAGCCTGGTGGGACCTCGTTCATTATGACCTATCGGTTACGGTGATGCCAGAATCAAAATCTTTAATAGGTACTAATATAATGACCTATCGAGTGCTAGAAGAAGGCGTAACCGAGTTACAAATAGATCTTCAAGCCCCTATGGAACTCACTGCAGTAATGCAAGATGGACACTCTCTTGATGTACGTTCTGAAGGTGCTGCTCATTTTATACAACTAGAAGCCCCTCAACCAGAAGGAACTATAAAAAGTATAAGTTTAAATTTTGAAGGTAAGCCTCGCATCGCCGTAAACCCACCGTGGGATGGAGGTATCACTTGGCAACAAGATAGCAATGGTAAACACTTTATCGCTTCTTCAAATCAAGGCATAGGTTCCAGCGTATGGTGGCCTAATCGTGATCACCCAGCAGATGAAGTGGACAGCCTAGACATGCATGTTACCGTTCCCAAAGATCTAGTAGACGTATCTAATGGACGACTGGTGAGCATAGACAGTACAGCATCTTCAAAAACATATCACTGGGCAGTGAGAAATCCTATAAATAATTACGGAGTTAATCTTAACATAGGAGATTATGTAAACTTCTCAGAACTATATAAAGGAGAGAATGGACCACTGGATATGAGCTACTGGGTACTGCGTGAAGATGAGAAAAAAGCGAGAGCTCAATTTACACAGGCACCTATGATGATGGAGGCTTTTGAACATTGGTTTGGTCCTTATCCATTTTATGAGGATAGTTTTAAACTCGTACAAGCTCCATACTTAGGCATGGAACATCAAAGCTCTGTAACTTATGGAAACAAGTTTAAAAATGGCTACCTAGGAAGCGATCTATCTGGCACAGGACAAGGACTTAAATTTGACTTTATAATCATACATGAATCTGGTCATGAATGGTTTGCAAACAACATTACAAATAAGGATGTTGCAGATATGTGGATTCATGAGAGCTTTACTAACTACTCAGAAAATCTTTATCTAGATTATCATTTTGGCAAAGACGCTGCTAGTGAATATGTAATTGGACTGCGTAAAAACATTAGAAATGATAGACCTATCATAGGCACTTACGATGTAAATCGTTCTGGAAGTGGCGATATGTACTATAAAGGTGCAAATATGCTACACACCATACGCACCATTGTAGATAACGATGAGCTGTGGCGAGAGACTTTACGTGGACTTAATAAGGAGTTTTACCATAAAACCACTACAAGCGCAATGGTAGAAAATTTTATGTCTAAAAGATTAAACCAGAACCTCACTCCTATATTTGACCAATATTTAAGAACGGTAAAAATCCCAACCTTTGAATATAAAGTGAGTAAAAAGAAACTGAGTTATCGCTACACAAATGTGATAAATGATTTCTCTATGCCACTTTCTATAATGATAAATGGTAAATTACAATGGGTCAAGCCTACAGATCAGTGGCAAGAGCTTAAAATGTCTAAGAAAATAATTGATATGAGTATACCAGAGGATTTCTATATACAAACAAGGAAACTGTAGTTAATCAAACCAATACACTGTTGCTTTATAATGAGCAACCATCTATCATATGCTATTAAAATGGAGTTTACTCTTCTTATGCTTGTTCATTACTGCGCCTTCAGTGACATTAGATGAATTTTCAAAAGGAAAACAGCAACAGCACTTCCCAAAAGAACTTAAAAAGAAACAGTTATATCTAGGTATGACTTTAAAAAAGTTTGAAAAAAAGGCTCCAAAAGCGACACGCTTAGATAAAGAGTCGGAGTTTAAAATAGAATACATGGAAGCTGTAAGTGATAGCTCTATTACATCGTATAGCTATTTATTTACAAAAGATAAAGAACCTCTATTATATGCCATTACCGTTGCATATAAAGACATGAGCACCGTACGATCCCTTGCCGAATCGCTAATGGGTAAACCTAATAACAACGAGGAATGGCGTATGGAACCTTCCATCATTAAAGAAGACTTTACAATGGGTGCTTGGACCTTTGGCCACAAGCTCGTTTATGGAGCAACTATAATTAATAGCGAATGGGAAAAAGGATTTCAGTCTAACTAATCGCTATTATTCTTTACTCAAAACGTATTGCCTTTACCGGACTTATTTTTGTTATGATGTAAGATGGGATAAGGAGTATAAGCACACAAACCACAAACACGCCTACATTAAGACAGAGAATATGCCAGAAGTCTATGAGCACAGGCGCCTCACTTACATAATAGGTAGATGGGTCTAACTTCACAAAACCAAATATTTTCTGAGCATATAATATCCCTAGACCTATAAGATTACCCCAGAAGAGCCCAAGGCCTATTAGGTACATGGCATTATAGATAAAAATCTTACGCACACTCCAGTCTGATGCTCCAAGTGCCTTGAGCACGCCTATCATTTTTGTACGTTCTAATACTAGTACAAGCAGCGCCACAATCATATTAATACCTGCAATCAATATCATGATAACAATGATTAAAATGATATTGAAATCAAATAGTTTAATCCACTCAAAAATATTGTAATTACTCTGTATTACAGAGATAGACCTTAAAGTAGAACCAGAGTTTTCATACACCTTATTATTCAGTGCCTCAAGATTATCAAAATCATCTACAAAAACTTCAAAAGCTCCTACCTCATCTTTCTCCCAGTTATTTATACGAGTAAGATGACGACGATCACCCATGATATACACTTTATCAAATTCTTGATAGGCACTTTCATAAAGCCCTACAATCTCTAGTGCCCTCGGTCTAAAGCGCGTGTTATCTTTATTTACAAATTGTATGATTGCCTTATCGCCTACTTTAAAGCCTAAGCGGTTAGCTAGATAAGTACTAAAGATAGTCTCATTATTAAGCGCTCCCGTAAGTGCTGGCTTTCTTCCCTCCACTATATATTCCTCGATACGATTCCAGTCATAATCATCACCTAGGCCTTTGTAAATTACTCCTTCAAAGGTTTCTGCAGTCCTTATAACGCCAGCTTTTACAGTAATTGCTTGTACATGCGTTACCTCTGGTACTGCATTAAAATCTGGATAAAAATCTTGATCTATAGAAATTGGATTTGTCGTCTCTTCACTGTTATTTCCGTCAAAATTTGACACCACAATATCTCCAGAAAAGGCAGAAACTTTTTGTCTAATTTCTCTCTGGAGTCCTAGTCCTGTAGCAATAGATATAAGCATCATCACCATACCAATCGCAATTGCTACGATAGCAATTTTAATTATCGTACTGGAAGCACTACTTTTATACGATGTCGCGCTACTTAGGCGTTTGGCTATAAAATACTCTAAATTCAAATGCGTCTCATTTTCTTCAAAAATACCCTTTTTTTAATGCTCACACTGCTTATTTCTTGTGCAAATAGCGGTGGAGATAGTAACGCTTTCGCGAAAGCGGAATTTAAAAAAGAAACTGTACTACAAGAATCTCCTTCTCAAGAACCAATCGTTACCGCTGCCAATAGAACAGCGCTCTACTTACCATTTCTTAAAGATAAAAAAGTAGGTGTGGTTACTAACAAGAGCGGACTCATATTTAAAAGTACTCCCCACACTGAAAGGGAAAGTACGCACCTAGTTGATTCACTTATCGCTAACGGAATTAATGTTACGCGTGTTTTCTCACCAGAACATGGGTTTCGCGGTGATGTAGACGCCGGAGAGCAAGTAAAAGATGGAAAAGATCCTAAAACTGGTCTCAATATTATCTCTCTTTACGGTAAAAACAAGAAACCTAGCCAGGAGCAACTGGAAGGGCTCGATGTAATCCTCTTTGACATACAAGATGTGGGTGTTCGATTTTATACCTATATATCTACACTCACCTATGTGATGGAAGCCGCTGCCGAAAAAGGTATACCGGTGATTGTACTAGACAGACCAAATCCTAATGCTCATTATATAGACGGTCCTACGCTAGAAAAGGAGCACTCCAGCTTCTTAGGGATGCATGAAGTGCCCTTAGTATATGGTATGACAATAGGAGAATATGCGATGATGGTTAATGGTGAGGGCTGGCTTAAAGATAAAATGCAATGTAATCTTACGGTGATTCCATTAGAAAATTGGGATTACACGACTCCATATTCTTTACCTACGCGTCCTTCTCCTAATTTGCCTAATGATAAAAGTATTAACCTCTACCCTAGCCTAGGTTTCTTTGAAGGAACTACCATTAATGCGGGAAGAGGAACAGAAATGCAATTTCAAATTTTTGGAGCTCCAGATTTTTCACCTAGCAACTTCACATATTCTTACACTCCTGAGCCCAACTTTGGCTCAAAAGATCCTAAACATAATGGGCAGCTGTGCTATGGTGTAGACTTGCGCGCTCAAGAGTACATGAGCCGTGTAAATCTTGAATGGCTCATAGAAGCTTATACCGCAAGTACTGACAAAAATAAATTCTTCAAAACGGCTAGTTTCACCCTTCATGCTGGTAATAAAAAACTACAGCAGCAAATTCAAGATGGATATACCTTTAAAGAGATTAAACGAGACTGGATAAAGGATATAGAAAACTTTAAAAACATACGTAAGCAGTACCTTATGTATGAGTAACGATTCTTTTAACAGTGCGCTTAAAGCGAAAATTGGACAGGTTTTCACTCAATTTAAAAGTCAGTCTATAACGGCAGAGCAACTAGCTATAGCTGAAGAAGGATTTGTATTCTCTGAAGTAAATCCTCAAGCCAACATACTAGTGATGGGGATTAATCCCTCTCTCAGAAATGACTTTGTAAGCAGTAATGGATATAGCTACAACTATGACAACTTAAATTCTGATCGCTACTTCAAAAAATTCTCCACGCTACTTAAAGATTTTGAACAGTTTGGAATTACCTATTGTGATTTGTTTTATCAACGTCATACAGAGCAAAAACAAATAGAGTATTTCCTTAAAGATGAGAAAGGCCGCGATTTCTTAAAAAGCCAATTAGCCATCACAAAAGAGGTTATTGAGCATATTTCACCAGAGCTCATCTTACTGTTTAATAGAAAAGGAGCGACATTTTTTTCTCAAGAGTGGATTGGTTACACATTAGAACAACGAGTGCTAAACGCATCTCATTTTGAGAAGATTGATGACTTATATAATATAACTGAGCTAGAAACCTCAATATATTGTTCCTCTTTCCTAGGTTACAGAACCCGCAAAGAGACTTACACTCGCCTCTACAACGATATCGAACTGTTAATCAAATCAATAGCATAATTTTTTAAGGATTAACATGAAAGTCAGTGATAATGGCTGCTCCCATCCTCTTAGTTGACAAAAAATACGAACTATCTAATTTTTATTAAAAAATAGATAGCAAATATCTGCTTGGGTTATATTTTTGTCTTAGTTTTAACACAAATTAACAGGTATTCAATATCTGTTAAAACATTATTAACTAACAAATCAACTATGCACAAACTCACGTTAACTATTTTAGGTCTATTAATTGGTGTGACCTCATTTGCTCAAGTTACTGTAACAGGTACGGTGACAGATAAAAACAATGTTCCCATCTCTGGCGCAAACGTCATTGAAAAAGGAACTACCAATGGCGCTATCACCGATTTTGATGGTAATTATAATATCACGGTACAAAGCGACGGTACTTTAGAGATAAGCTACTTAGGTTTTGACACGAAGCGTATAGCAGTAAATGGAAAATCATCTATAAATGTAACTCTTGAAGAAGGTGTAGGCCTTGGTGAGGTGGTACTTGTAGGATCAAGAACTGCTCCAAGAAGTCAGGTAGATACCGCTGTACCAGTAGATGTCGTATCTGCAAAAGAATTACAAACTACAGGACAAGTAACATTTGACAAAGCCTTACAGTACAAGATACCATCATTTAATACAGTACAAACCCCTGTAAATGATGCAACTTCTCTTCTAGATCCTTATGAAATAAGAAACATGGGGCCTTCTAGAACCTTAATCTTAATTAATGGTAAAAGAAAGAATTTAAGTGCACTTCTTTATACTCAAACTTCTCCAGGACGTGGAGAAACGGGTGCAGATATCTCTGCAATCCCTACAGATGCAATAAAGCGTGTAGAAATTTTACGTGATGGTGCATCTGCACAATACGGATCTGACGCAATTGCGGGTGTAATGAACGTTATCTTAAAAGATAATGATAATGAAGGCTCGGCGACGCTAAGAACAGGAATCACTTCTGAAGGTGATGGTGAGATGGTAGGAATCAGTGTAAATAATGGTTCTACTATAGGAGATGATAAAGGTTTTATAAACTATACAGTAGACTTTTCTAAAGTAAATCTTGCAAATAGACCTGGTACTGTTGATGCTGCTGGAGAAGCTGGTGATTTTGGAGCAGACCTTGCAGATGTTCAAGAATTTTTATCTCGTAACCCAGATGCAAATAACATTAACGGATCACCAGAAACTGCATCTTCTAAATTTCTAGTAAATGGAGGTTTTGACTTAAGTGATAATACTGAGTTGTATTTTAATACCGCTTATGTTTATAAGAAGGTAAATAGTTTTGCAAACTACAGAACTCCATATTGGAGAACTATAGAAGATTTTCCTTATTTAGCAGACTTTTTTCCTGGTGACAACCCGAATAATGCGGGTGGATATGATGGTTATGTGCCTACTTTTGAAGGGCTTCTTAATGATTATAATGGTACTATTGGTATCAGAACTTCAATAAATGATTGGAATGTTGATGCTAGTTATACGACTGGCGGAAACACACAAACCTACCGCGTAAGTGATTCTCATAACAGAAATGTAGTGTTTTCTCCATCTGTTTTTGTTGATGCAAATGGAAACGGTACTGTAGATGATGGTGAGATTACAGAAGGATCGCAATTATACAGAGAAAACAGCGCACGTCAGTTTGATCCAGGTGGAACAAAATTCACTCATAATGTAGGTAACATTGACATCTCTAGAATACTTTCAGACAAAGTAAGTATTGGTTTTGGTGCTGAGTTTAGAAACGAAGTATTTGAGGTAATTGAAGGAAAACTTGATTCTTATGATGGTGGTGGAGCAGATTCATTTGCAGGTAACAGCCCTGAAAACTCTGGAAAGTTTAACCGTTACAACATTGGAGGATATTTCTCTTTAGATTATGATGTATCTGACGCTTTCTTATTGAGTGGTACAGTTAGAACAGAAAATTACTCTGATTTTGGAAATACGTTTGTTTATAAATTTAGTTCTCGCTATAAGCTTACAGACAATCTTACAGTAAGAGGTTCACTATCTACTGGATTTAGAGCTCCAACATTACACCAGATTTATACACAAAAAGCACAATATAGCTTTATCCCAGGACAGGGAATACAAGTGGGAGGTTTAGTAAATAACGTGTCTACACAAGCACAATTATTAGGAATCGATGAACTAGATGCAGAAACATCAAATAACTTCACCATAGGTTTTGGTGGTAAACTAGCAAACAATCTTACGTTTACAGTAGATTACTACAACATTGCTGTAAAAGATCGTATTGTTTTAGGATCTGAAATTACAGGAACTGCTTTTGATGATGATGGTAATAATATAGGTACTACTCCACTAGATGATATTTTAAGAGACAATAACTTGAGCGATGTAAGTTTCTTTTCTAACGCTATTGATACAAGAACCTCTGGACTTGACGTAGTGATTAGCAAAAGAAATATTGAGTTAGGTAACGGTAAGCTTGGACTTAATCTATCTGGTAATTATACAATTACAAACGAACGTGATGGTGCTGTAAAAAACCCGCAACTTGTTGAGGATTCTGGACAGTCTGTAGTAAATGCTACACAAGAAGCTTTATTCTTTACCTCTAGACCTAGAACTAAGTGGATTTTAGGTGGTAATTATGATATCGGGAAGTTTGCTTTCTCTTTAAACAACACATATTTTGGTAAAACTACATTTAAGCAACAAGGACTTGATGACAACCTACGCACAGAGTTTATCCCTAAGATTGTTACAGATCTTGGTATCAACTATAACGTAACTGAAAAAATCACACTTGCGCTTAATGTAAATAACTTACTTAACGTATTACCAGAATGGGAATTTAAAGCAGAAAATGCAGCAGGGTCAGCTATACTAGCAGATGCAGCAGCAACGCAAAACCAATCTAATTTAATAACTTTCAATCAGCGTTATTCTCAGATGACGTATGATGGTTATCACTTTAGCCAGTTAGGTACGATGTTTAACTTATCTCTTAACTACCAGTTCTAAAGATCTGATTTATAACAAAAGCCTCTCTATATTCATTTATAGAGAGGCTTTTTTATGAAATAACGAGAAACTATGTAATCTTTGCGTTGGTATTTCGTTTAACTATATTTACAGTATATCACCATTAAACCCTCATTATTGATGAAAAACATAACGCTCCTATCACTCGCACTTCTTGTATTTTTAAGTTCTTGTGATGATGACCTTGATGACAATCTAATACCAGCAGAGAATATTGAAATATCTGACTTTGTATATCGAGGTTTAAATTATTGGTCACTATATAAAGAAGATGTACCAGAACTAGCAAATGACTTTTTTGAAAATGACGCCGCTAGATTTGATTATTTAAGTCAGTTCTCTTCTCCGGAAGCGACTTTTGAGGCACTAACATCTACACGAGATCGCTTTAGCATATTAAGAGATGATTATGTTGCTCTAGAAAACTCTCTTGCAGGTATACGTACTTCTTCTGGATTAAACCTGTCTTTGTTAATTATGCCTAACGATCCTACTACTGCTTTTGGAGTTGTACGTTATGTAGTAAATGATAGCCCAGCAGATCTTGCCGGAGCAGAGCGAGGAATGATATTTACAATTGTAGATGGACAACCACTCACAAGTGGTGATGGACAAGCGATAGATGGAAGTACAAATTTTAATAGCTTTTTTGCTCCAGATAGTTACACCATAGGATTAGCAACCTATGATGGAACAGACTTTACCACGACAGGAGAAGAAATTGTAATTACAAAAACTGAACTCACCATAAACCCTGTACATACGGTAAACTTACTGAGCGTGGGAGGTAATGAAATAGGATATTTACATTACACAGGATTTACTAATGAATTTGATAGCGAACTCAACGCTGCTTTTGCGCAGTTCCGTAGTGCGGGAGTTACAGACCTTGTTCTTGATTTAAGATATAATGGAGGAGGCTCTATAGAAACTGCAAATGATCTTTCTACAATGATTACTGGACAGTTTAATGGTCAAGAATTCATAACGCAACAATATAATGCAGATAGAAATCAAGCAAATGAATTTGTAAGAAGATTTAACAACAACCTGGGCTCTGGAGATGATGGACCAGCTATAAACAGCTTAGGCTTGACTAGAGTTTTTGTATTAACAACAGGGAGATCTGCAAGTGCGAGCGAACTTATACTAAGCGGTCTTGATCCTTACATTGAGGTAATTCAAATAGGAACTAACACTGTAGGTAAATTTGAAGGTTCATTTTTATTATATGATGCCCCTGCACCTAACTTCCGTCGTTCGGAGGCAAACCCTAATCACCGTTATGTAATGCTTCCATTAGTATTGAAATCTGTAAACGCTGATGGGCTAACAGACTACTTTGATGGTTTCACACCAGACTTACTAATTGCCGAAGATTTTGAAAATTTTGGACAACTAGGAGAACAAGGAGAACCATTACTCGATGCAGCTATAGACATTATACTTAATGGTAGAAGTAGCACAAACTATAATACTAGTATACAACGATCTATTTATGACTCAGAGCAAGAAGATCCATTATACCAGCGCATGATGGTTGATCGTATCGATTTATAAACAGTAACTTAAGAGTAATAAAAAAGGGGTAACAAATTGTTACCCCTTTTTATTGTAGTCTATTCTAGGAATAAATACTATTCATTAAAATATATCTGATCTGTTCCTAAGCTGGCACTAAGTGAAGTGATAATAGTCCCAGATGTAAGATCATAAACCTCTATAGTTCCATTGCTAGAGAAATCCCCTGGATTTGCGCCTATTAAGATATCATCTCTTACAACTATATTAAACAAGGATAATCCAGTTAGTTCTGGAGTAGTAGGTATTGCGAAGTTTGTCGTAGAAGAAACAAAAACCTCCCCATTTAAATAGTAATAAAGATTTTGGCCTTCTATATTAATAGAGTTAGGATGATCTGTAACTCCAAAATCAAATGAAGCAGATACTGTATTTGTAGTTGTATTGATTGCAGATAAACTTCCAGCAGTCTCTGTACCTGTAAATGCAGGAGAACCTCCAGCAAGCACCCATAAATCACCTGAGCTATCTAACTCTAATCCATTAGGTGCATCACCTACTGGTATTGTTGTAACCACAGTATCTGTAGCAGGATCAATCACTGTAACAATGTTATTTACGCCAAAACCACCTTGGTTTGTTACATAAAGATAAGTCCCGTTGTAAAGTATTTCTTCAGGTCCTTCTTCTACTGCGATAGTATTTGTGATTGTATTAGTGGCTAGATCTATAACTGCAATATAATCATCTGTTGCATCTGCTCCGTCTCCCCAGTTAGTCAAATATCCCTTACCGTCTACACTTGCAAAAAATCTTGGATTAGATAAACCAGTCTCTATACGAGCTATTTCTTCAAAGGTAAATCTGTCTACTATCGTAAGTCTATTCCCAATATTTGCAACCACATAGGCATTATCCTCTGTAAACCCTATAGATTGCACAATGTTACCTAGGTTGTCATTGTTTACCGTCTGATAAATATCATTTTCGATAGCACTAAATCCTTCATCGATAAACGATACTGTACCAAAACCATTATTAAAAGGTCCTTGATTAGTTACTAAAAATCCATTCCCATAGGCCTCATCTTCTACTTCTACTTCTATAATCGGCTCTGTGAAGTCATCATCACTTTCACAAGAAAAAGCAAATAGCGATAGTACGGATAATAAATAAATTGTTTTTTTCATAATTGTGTTTAAAAGGTATACGTTGTTTGTATTAAAAAGTTGCGCCCAGGATTAGGTCTAAAAGCGACCGTCTGGTAATTTGTGTTCAAGACATTATTTAATTGTGTAGACAATATCATTTTATGATTTCCATTCTTAAAAAGTTCTGCAGATACTCCTGCGTTTACAACAAAAGAATCTTCTACTGTTGATGTATTATCCGTTGTCGTAAATACGCTTCCATTATAAGTACCTTGAATGTATGAGCTAAGCCAACTATAATTATGACTCAAACCTATAGTTCCTTTGTTTTTAGGCACATAAATAAGTTGCTTATTAGTTTCTGCATTCTCTGCAATTGTATGGGCATATGCTGCGCTTGCTGCAAGACGATGCTGTCCTATTTTCTTATCTAATTTAAAAGAAAACTCGGCTCCATAATGCTCCGTATCTTCAATGTTTACAGGACTCCATATTCCTGCACTGTTAGGTTGCCATTTAATAAGATCGTCTGTATCTATATAAAAACCTCTTAAACCTAAAGTGACGTTGTTCTGACTTCTAGAAATCCCTAGCTCGGCTTGCTTACTGGTTTCTGGACGGATATCAGGATTACCCATAGCTCCTGGACCGGCCCAGTAGGTATCATTAAATGTAGGTATACGGTAATTGCGGGAAGCGTTGAATGAAAGAATGTACTCTTTCGCGAAAGCGTAATCCAAACCAACCCCTAGCAAGAATGGACTACGATAATCTTCAACAACTTCCTGCCTTACCTGTATTTCATAACTCAATGTCGATAGCACTTGATGTTTCCATAATGCTACGGCAGAGGCACTCCTTCTTGAGGCATTCTCGATGGAGGCCCCCGCTGCCGATATCGTGTTTATTTCTCCCAAAAACGTAAGTCTCTTGGATGAATCTATTTTTAAAGTCCCCTCATAGTTTGCTAGGTAACGAGCGGCTTTGCCTAAATCATTAAGGTCTGACTCATTGTTTGCAAAATATCTGAATTGCTCGTAAATATGAGCTAGTCTCAAGGTTCCATCATATCGCTTGCTTAGATTTTCCCAAGCTACTAAGGTTCTCGTGTTGCGATCCTCATAAGCATCATTAGATGGTGCGGTAAGCGTACCAGAAAAATTACGATCGCCTACATATGTGTTATGGTGTAATTTTAAAATTTGAGTATTATCTCCATCACTTGATAATAGGTAGCCAGCATTGAGATTGAGATCTAGATTCTCATATTGACCGTTAGCATTGAACAAATTATCTGTATCCAGATAGTCAAAATCATTTTCAGACTGCTGGAAATCGGCTCCTACGTCCACATAAAATTTGTCTGTAGAAAATCTTGTTTTTGCATGTGCTACCTGTGTATCAAAACTTCCATAACCCGCAGAAATAATAGTCTCAGCACGTTTGTAGAACTGGATTTCATTATTAAGGTGGACGCTCCCTCCTATTGCTCCTGAGCCATAAATGATGCTACCACCGCCTGCACGCACATCAAGATTATCATAATTATTAGTGGAAATGGTATTAAAATCAGTTTGACCTGTGAGCTGACTGTTTATGTTGATACCATTCCACACCACGGCTGTTTGAGAAGCATTTGTCCCTCTAAAAGACGCCGAAGAAACTCCTCCAGGACCATTTTCCCTAAAATATATACTTGTATTATTCTTCAAAACATCTGTAAGAGATGTTCTAGATTGCTGTATAATGCTATCAGATATTTTTTGAATTGCAATCCCCACGCTGTGCTCTCGCAACTTCACGTCGCTCAAAATCACCTCAGGTAAAACTTGAAGTGTATCTATCTGTCCAACAGACGCGTGTGCATAAAGCATCACTGCAATAAAAAGGAAAATATGTCTCATTATCTACCGCCTCTTTACCCGAGAGTCGCTTGATTTTAATTAAGAATTGTGGCAGGTCTCCTGGCTTGCTTTTGTTACACCTTCCCATCACAACACCTTGTGACAGTGGCTTTGTAGTAGTAACAAACCCATAAAGGGCTTAGCTTACAGTTGCGGGAACAGCTTCCGTTTTTAACGGAATTCCCTATTAATCCTCCGTGCTCGTGTGGCACATTAGAACCAAAATTCGGCACAAATATACATAACTAAGTTTCAGTCTATCTATAAATATTTAAAAACTAATCACAAGCTCAAGTTGGTCATTTGTAATCTTAAATGAGCGCTTGTCGCATTGATTATTTTAATGCTACTTTTGACAGATGAAGAATACTACCCTATTTCTAGTTACTTTATTATCACTTTTCATTTCATGTAAAGAGAAGTCAAAAGAGGTTAAAAACAACGATAGCCAAGGCACCATATTGTCTATAGATTATGCAAACGGATTTTCTATAAAACAATATTCAAATCATACAATTATAACAGTTACAGAAGCATTTCCTGGAGCGCAAAAGGAATTCAAATATGCGCTAATTCCAAAAGAATCTTTTGGAGAAAACACAGATATAGAGCAGTCTAAAAAACTAGAAGAAAAACTTAAATCACAAGGCGTAGATGCCATTCTCAAAACACCGTTAAACACTGTTGTCGTTACTTCAACCACACATATTCCGTCATTAGAAATGCTGAAGGTAGCAGAGACTTTAAAAGGTTTTCCTAATCTTGATTATATCTCTAGTCCGCTTTCGCGAAAGCGTATTGCAAACAAAGAAATTATTGACCTTGGTCAAAACGAATCACTCAATACAGAACTCACTATCGAGCTGCGTCCCGAGGCAATTATAAGCTTTGGTGTAGAGGGAGAAAACAAGTCACTTAACAGTGTAGAACGAGCTGGAATTCCTGTACTATATAATGGAGATTGGGTGGAAAAAGACCCGCTAGGAAAAGCAGAATGGATTAAGTTTTTTGGCGCACTATATGGCAAAGAGCGAGAGGCAGATAGCATTTTTAATCACATAAAAACGAATTACAACCTACTAAAAGAGGAAATAGCCGCTATAGAAAATAAGCCAACAGTTTTAAGTGGCGGCATGTTTAAAGATATCTGGTATCTACCTAAAGGTGATAGCTGGCAAGCAAAAGTACTTGAGGATGCTGGCGGTAATTACTTGTGGTCTGAGACTGAAGGAGCTGGAAGTATCGCACTAAGTATAGAATCTGTACTAGAGAAAGGACAGCAAGCCGACTTCTGGATAGCACCAGGACAGTATACTAGTTATGCTAAGCTTGCGAGTGACAATCCCGCTTATGCTCAGTTTGACGCATTTAAAAACAAGAAGGTTTACACGTTTGCAAAATACAAAGGAGAAACTGGCGGTTTGTTATATTACGAGCTAGCACCTAACAGACCTGATTTAGTATTGCGAGATCTTGCCAAAATCTTACATCCAGAAATGATTACAGAGGCATTTACCTTTTTTGATACACTAGATGAATAACAATAGCTACATCCCTACGTTTCTCATTCTTACGCTGGTGCTGTTAGTATGTGTACTAGCAAATCTCAGTCTGGGATCTGTTGCTATACCTATAAAAGATGTTATTGCGAGTCTTACAGGTTCTGAGGTTTCAAAATCTTCTTGGGAATATATTATTGTAGATTATAGGTTGCCCAAGGCCATCACCGCGATTATTGCGGGATCTGGACTTGCGGTATCTGGATTGCTCATGCAAACACTTTTCCGTAATCCGCTGGCAGGTCCTTTTGTATTAGGTATTAGTAGTGGAGCAAGTTTAGGGGTTGCATTATACATTCTGGGAGGTACCGCTCTCGGACTTTCTACAGCACTTCTTTCTGGTAAATGGGGTCTTATAATCGCCGCCAGCGCAGGTAGTTTTCTGGTATTACTTATGGTTATAGGAGTCGCTACACGTGTAAAAGACACCATGGCATTGCTCATTATAGGTCTTATGGTAGGCAGCCTTACTAGCGCCGTAGTGAGCGTTCTAGCATACTTCAGTAAAGCCGAGGAGTTACAGCGTTTTGTTTTTTGGTCTTTCGGGAGTCTTGGTGATTTATCATGGAATGGCGTTGGGATTTTGACACTTTGTTTTGCCGCAGGATTAGTTTTATCCATCGCAAGTCTAAAATCACTCGATAGCTTTTTACTTGGCGATGCTTATGCAAGAACCTTAGGCACTAGATTCTCACGTTCAAGATTGGTTATTATCATCGCAACTAGCCTGCTAGCCGGTAGTATTACTGCCTTTGCAGGTCCTATTGCTTTTATAGGGCTTGCAGTTCCGCATCTTATTCGTCAGGTGATAAAAACCACAAGACACATTATATTATTACCAGCGGTAATTATGGGAGGTGCTATTTTAATGCTTATTTGTGACACGATTGCGCAAGTACCTTTTAGCGAATTTACACTTCCCATCAACGCAATTTCTGCGATGGTAGGAGCTCCTGTTGTAATTTGGTTATTAGTGCGTAAAAAGAAATTACTTTTCTAGATGAATATTCCGAGTTCACATAGCATTTTACAAACTACAGATCTTTCTATAGGCTATCTGGCATCGCCAGTAAATACTGTCATTGCTAGCGACATAAACCTAAATATAAACAAAGGAGAACTCGCAGGTATTGTGGGAATTAACGGCGCAGGAAAGTCCACATTGCTTCGCACATTATCTGGATTACAACCTACTGTGAGTGGTGAGGTTACGCTTTCGCGAAAGCAAATAAAAACCATTTCTCCATCCCTACTCGCACAACAACTAAGTGTTGTACTTACTAACCAACCTATCTCAAAAAATCTATCTGTTGCCGAACTTGTAGCCTTAGGAAGACAACCCTACACAAACTGGCTGGGAACCATTTCTGATACCGATAGAGAAGTAATTATCGAGGCTCTTAAAAATACGGAGACCTTCACACTCAAAGAAAAAAAATGCTACGAGCTTAGTGATGGGCAGCTGCAGCGAGTTTTAATAGCACGTGCGCTCGCTCAGAACACAGACGTAATTTTGCTTGATGAGCCTATGACACATTTAGACCTACATCACAAGGCTTCCCTGTTAAAACTGCTTACGTCTATTGCCCATACGCATGGTAAAACAATATTATTCTCCACACATGATATCCCTTATGCGTTAAACGCCTGTGACAAGATGATAGTCATGAAAAGTGGTACCACGCACTTTGACACACCATCTAGCTTGATAAGCAATGGAGTTTTTGACACATTGTTTCCTGCTGATAATGTGGGGTTTGACAGAGAAAAGCGTATCTTTTTTCTCAAATAATCTCAATGAAAACTTTTTATACAAGTATAATCCTCTTAATAATCATTACGAGCTGCTCTGGATATAGAGCAACCACAAAGCAC
Organism: Dokdonia sp. R78006; assembly: GCF_042466145.1. NCBI lineage: Bacteria > Pseudomonadati > Bacteroidota > Flavobacteriia > Flavobacteriales > Flavobacteriaceae > Dokdonia > Dokdonia sp. R78006. The sequence goes on from NZ_JAXHBU010000001.1 coordinate 3,393,173, forward strand.
ACTACTAAGATTAATGATATACTTGTCGCGCAGGAAATAACATCAAATGAAGTCTATAAGATTATAGACACTACAAAACTCTACAAACTTGTCGCTCATTATTATAAATATGATGAAGATAAGGTAAACGCAGTGACTACTTATAATTATAAAAAATACTTGAAGTTTTATAAAGACGGCAGGCTAGCGGTTTTTGATGAATTTGACTTGAATAGTCTAGATACGCTACGAGCTCAAAAAACAGACCAGGGCTACTACGACTATAATTACAACACCCTATCTACTAGAAACTATATTACAAATAAAAATGGTTCACAGCTCTATAATCCGCAATATCAAGAGCTTGTGGGAGATACTTTATCTCTTTATTCTCAAAGTACAAAGAACGTGAGCCACTATCTTTCTGTCGATATCCCATCACATGTTTTTGTTGAAAAAGCAAACTGGTAAATCGAGTGTATGTTTACCACTTCTCCTATCTTTATAGCATATTTCCAAATATTAGGAATTACTATCAAAAATAAAGAGATCGATGACTGATAAAATCCAATGCCCTAATTGTGCTCACAACTTTGACGTAGAAGAGGCGTTATCAGGAAAACTACAGGCGCAGTTTAAAGCACAATACGAACGTAAAGTAGCAGAACAAGCCGAAAAATTTAATGTAGAACGTGCAAAGCTTGAAAAGGAAGTAGCACTCTTTGAAGAAAAAAAAGAGCGTGAGAATGAGCTTTTTAAGGCAAAATTAGAGCAGCGCTTAGTTAAAGAGCAGGAGAAAATCGAAAAGTCAACTCAAGAGGCTTATGAGCAGCAATTGAAATCTCTACAGTCTGAAAATGATAAACGCAAGGAAGAAAACCGAGCATTAAAATCGGCTGAAATAGATTTACTCAAGCGTGAAAATCATCTAAAAGAACAAGCAGAAGAGTTACAACTCACCATGCAAAAACAGCTGCTTGAAAGTCAAAAAGATATAGAGGATAAAGCCCGAGCAAAAGAACGTGAAGCTATGTTCCTTAAAGAAAAGGAATTTGAAAAGAAGCTTAACGATCAAAAGAAGCTTATCGATGAGATGAAGCGCAAGGCAGAGCAAGGAAGCATGCAAATGCAAGGAGAAGTGCAGGAACTTGCGCTAGAAGAATTACTTGCTCACTCCTACCCTTTTGACAATATTACGGAAGTTGGTAAGGGAATACGTGGTGCAGATTGTATTCAAAATGTTGTTAATAGACTCCAGCAACAATGTGGTTCTATCGTTTATGAAAGTAAGCGCACTAAGAATTTCTCAAACGACTGGATAGAAAAACTCAAGCAAGATCAAATACAATGTAAGGCAGATATTGCCGTGATTGTAACAGAAACATTCCCTAGCGATATGGATCGTTTTGGAGAAAAGGACGGTGTCTGGATTTGTGGTTTTCATGAGGTTAAAAGTGTCTCATTTGTACTGAGAGAGATGCTCATTAAAACACAGTCAGTAAAATCATCTGACGAGAATAAAGGAGATAAAATGGAACTTCTTTATGGATACCTTACTAGTAATGAGTTTGTGCAAAACATAAAACGCATAGTAGAGAACTACGATGGTATGATTAATCAGCTCAACTCAGAGAAAAAGGCAATGCACAGAATATGGGCATCTCGTGAAAAGCAAATCTGGGTGGTACAAGAAAATATTTCGGCCTTATTTGGTTCTATAAAAGGGATTGCTGGTAATGCACTAGAGACATCTTCAGTACTAGATTTACCAGACACTCAGATAGATTAACCTTTGTAAATAAACATTCTCAATATATCTTATCACTTCTTTAATTATATGGACAACACACTTCTTCTTATTATCATTGGTTGCCTGGGCATTCTCATAGGAGGACTATTAGGATTTTACATTGCAAATCTTAAGAAGAAAGGACAGTTTATAAGTTTACAAGAACGCCTTCACAATGAGCAAGAGAAGGTAGTTGAGGGTAAGACCGCTTTCGCGAAAGCGCAACAAGAAACCACATCGCTTAGACAAGAAAGCAGCAATCAGCTTCATGCATTACGCGCTGAAAGTGAGAAGCAAATAGCTTACATAAGAGAGGAAAAAGATCAATTTCAAAATGAGCTTACTGCACGTGATGTTGCCTATGAGAATCTCAAACTCCGCATGGATGAGAAGACCAATGAGCTAGAGCAATTACAAGAAAAATTTACCAAGGATTTTGAAATTATAGCTAGTAAAATACTCGATGAAAAGTCGAATAAATTCACGCTACAGAATCAAAAAAATATTGACAGTATATTAAAACCTCTTCAGGAAAAAATTGAAAAATTTGAACTCAAAGTAGAGTCTACTAACAAGGAAGCAATACACAGAAGTTCTGCCTTACATGAGCAAATTAAAGGCCTCACGGCTCTTAATGAACAAATGACTAAGGAGGCAAACAATCTTACCAAAGCACTCAAAGGTGATAGTAAAATGCAAGGTAACTGGGGAGAACTTGTGCTAGAAAGGGTACTAGAAAAATCTGGTCTTGAAAAAGATAGAGAATATTTTATACAGCAGAGCTTTACTACAGAAGAAGGAAACAGAGTATTACCAGATGTGGTGATTCACCTTCCAGATAACAAAAAAATGATTGTAGATAGTAAAGTCTCGCTTCGCGCTTATGAGCGATTTGTAAATGAGGAAGAATTACATTTACGTGACACTCATTTAAAAGATCATGTAGCTGCTCTAAAACGTCACATACAACAGCTCAGTGATAAAAATTACCACGATCTTTACCAGATTGAAAGTCCAGATTTTGTATTACTTTTCATCCCCATTGAACCAGCATTTGCGGTGGCGACAAACTATGATAATCAATTATATAATCAGGCATTTGAGAAGAACATTGTGATTGTTACTCCATCTACGCTGCTAGCAACATTGCGCACCATCGATTCCATGTGGAATAATGAAAAGCAACAACAGAACGCACTAGAGATTGCAAAGCAAGCCGGAGGGTTATATGATAAATTTCATGGGCTAGTGACCGATCTAACTGCTGTAGGCAAAAAGATGGACGATGCTAAGACCGGATATTCGGCAGCAATGAATAAACTTGTAGAAGGAAACGGAAACCTAATTACACGCGTTGAAAAACTAAGAAAAATGGGAGCAAAAGCAAAGAAGCAACTTCCAGAAAACATCGTTAATCGCGCTATTGCGAGTGACGACGATATAACTTTAATAGAATAAATCAATTATGAAAAAAATATTATTTGTAGTGTTAACCACCATATTTCTTATGGCTGCGGGATGGTTTGCATTTATATACTACGTGCCTTATAGTAAAGGAACTCGCGCTGGAGAACTTATAAAATTCTCCAATAAAGGAGTAGTATTTAAAACTTGGGAAGGTGAGATAAGTCAAGGGATAAGTGGCGCACAGATATTTAGTTTCTCGGTATTAGATCAAGAGAAAGAAGCTATTGAAGCACTTAATGAATATCAAGGGCAATATGTGAAGCTAGAATATATAGAACGATTTGGGACATTTTCTTTTTGGGGAGATTCAAAATACTTTGTGACAAAAGTAATTCCAGAACAATCACCACATTTTAATAGACAATAAAAAAAGCCGCAAATTGCGGCTTTTTTTATGAGTATGATTTTAGTGCTAGTTTTTAACTAGTCTCTTGGTAGTCGTACGCTTACCATCTGTAAAAGAAACTATATAAATACCCGCTTGTAATCTCGTTATATCAATGTAATCATCATTTCCAGTGATGTTTTTACTTAGCATGGAATCTCCTAAGATATTATAGATTTCGACCTTAAGTTTACTATCAGAATCATTAGAAATTTGAACTTTATCAATTGCAGGATTAGGATAAATTGACACCGCTTCTGCTAGAGAAGTTTGGCTTACATTATCAACCTTCTTATAGTTATTTTGAGCAACAACCGCACTTACCGATAGGAAAAAGAAGCTCAATAAAAGTAATTTTTTAATCATCAATGGGGGAAAATTAATTATCTGTGCTTACAATATAAGATTGATTTCTTAAAAATCTTACTATTGCAAGAATAAACCTACAATTATATTACAATAGCACGTCAAAATGCAAAATTTTTAACAATATTAAGCAAAGAAAGTAAACATTATACTCTCATGTACAGCTTGTTAGATTTATTTGAGCCAACTGTTTAGCACAAAAAAGCCTACTTAATCAAGTAGGCTTTTTTAAAATTATTCCGAGATAATATTTAATTACTCAAGTACATTTTTCTACGAGCATATAAATCATAAAATGCATCATCTCTTAAGTTGTCAATAAAGAGTATACTTTCTCCAGTACTCTTCATTTCTGGTCCTAAGTTTTTATTCACATTAGGAAATTTATTGAAAGAGAATACTGGTTGCTTGATCGCATATCCTTCTAGTTGCGGGTTAAAAGTAAAGTCCTTTACTTTTTTAGCTCCTAGCATCACCTTAGTAGCATAATTCACATAAGGTTCTTTGTAAGCCTTAGCAATAAATGGAACCGTACGAGATGCACGAGGATTTGCCTCTATAATAAACACCTTATCATCTTTAACAGCAAATTGGATGTTTATAAGACCTACCGTATCAAGAGCTAGTGCAATTTTTCTAGTGTGATCTTTTATTTGCTCCATTACAAGATCTCCCAGGTTAAAAGGAGGCAAGGTAGCGTTAGAGTCACCAGAGTGAATACCACACGGTTCTATGTGCTCCATAATACCGATGATGTAAACATCTTCGCCATCACAAATAGCATCTGCCTCTGCCTCTATAGCTCCATCTAAGTAGTGATCTAATAGTAATTTATTGTTAGGGATTTTACGAAGTAAATCTACTACGTGTTCCTCTAGTTCATTGTCATTTATTACAATCTTCATTCCTTGCCCTCCCAAAACATATGATGGTCTTACAAGAATAGGGTAATCAAGTTTTGCTGCTACGGCTAGAGCCTCATCTGCTGTTTCGGCGACGTCAAATTCTGGATAAGGTATATTAAGATCTTTTAAAAGTGTAGAAAAACTTCCACGGTCTTCGGCAAGGTCAAGTGCTTTATAGCTTGTTCCTAAAATTTTGATACCATAACGATCTAACTTTTCAGCCAACTTAAGAGCTGTCTGTCCTCCTAGTTGAACAATTACCCCTTCTGGTTTTTCATGACGGATAATGTCATAAATATGCTCCCAGAATACTGGCTCAAAGTAAAGTTTATCTGCAGTATCAAAATCTGTAGACACTGTTTCTGGATTACAGTTAATCATGATTGTTTCATAACCACACTCTGCAGCTGCCATTACACCGTGTACACAGCAGTAGTCAAATTCTATTCCTTGACCTATACGGTTAGGACCAGAACCTAATACGATAACCTTTTTCTTATCTGAAACAATACTCTCATTGTGAGTTGTTAATGTTCCATCTGCCAGCTCTACATCATTTTCAAAAGTAGAATAGAAATAAGGAGTTTTTGCAACAAACTCTGCTGCACACGTATCCACGAGCTTAAATGTTCGATTTACACGTAGTTCATCACGTTTAAATGTTACCTCGCTTTCTAAGCATCCTAACATGTGCGCAATCTGACGATCTGCAAAACCTTGTTGCTTAGCTTCCATTAATAAATTTCGCGGAAGCGTATCTAATTTATAAGTAGAAATTTCTTTCTCCATTGCATACATTTCCTCGTATTGCTTAAGGAACCACATGTCAATTTTAGTAATCTCATGAATACGGTTTAATGGAATACCCATCTGGATTGCATCATAGATTACAAATACACGATCCCAACTCGCATATGTAAGCTTCTCTATAATCTGGTCATAGCTTTTATAGCCTTTACCATCTGCTCCTAACCCATTACGCTTAATCTCAAGTGATTGTGTCGCTTTGTGTAATGCTTCTTGAAAAGAACGACCTATACCCATCACTTCTCCTACAGATTTCATCTGTAAGCCAAGTGTGCGATCACTTCCTTCAAACTTATCAAAATTCCAACGTGGAATTTTTACAATAACATAATCTAAGGTAGGCTCAAAAAGCGCAGATGTAGACTTAGTAATTTGATTATCCAGCTCATCAAGGTGGTAACCTATTGCTAGCTTAGTTGCAATTTTTGCAATAGGATATCCAGTAGCTTTAGATGCTAGTGCAGATGATCTTGATACACGTGGGTTAATTTCAATCGCAATAATCTCCTCTTCATTATCTGGATTTATTGCAAATTGTACATTACATCCTCCTGCAAAATCACCTATACTACGCATCATATGGATAGCCATATCACGCATTTTTTGATAAGTCACGTCAGAAAGTGTCATTGCTGGAGCTACTGTTATAGAATCTCCAGTGTGGATTCCCATAGGATCCATATTCTCTATTGCACAGATTATTACTACGTTATCATTTGCATCACGTAATAATTCTAGCTCATATTCCTTCCAGCCTAAAAGAGCCTTATCTATCATCACCTCGTGTACTGGCGATGCTTCAAGACCATGTGAAAGTAATTTATCAAAATCTTTTTCTTCAAATACAAATGAAGCTCCTGCTCCACCTAGCGTAAATGAAGAACGTATCACTAATGGAAAACCAAACTCTTGCGCAATCTCCTTTCCTTTTAAGAACGAGTTTGCACTTGCTTGTGGTGCCATCGGTATACCTATGTCGCGCATCAAGTTTTTAAACTGATCACGATCTTCTGTAATATTAATCGCAGCAATATCAACACCTATAAGTTCTACACCAAAGTCTTTCCAAATCCCTTTTTCGTCTGCCTCGATACAAAGGTTGAGTGCAGTCTGTCCACCCATTGTAGGAAGTACAGCATCTATCTGAGGATGTTCCTTTAAGATTTGAATAATTGACTTCGTATTTAATGGTAATAAATACACATGATCCGCCATTGTCGGATCAGTCATAATAGTCGCAGGGTTAGAATTGATAAGAATAGTCTCAATACCGTCTTCTCGTAAAGAACGTAAAGATTGAGATCCAGCATAATCAAATTCACACGCTTGACCAATGACTATAGGCCCTGAGCCTATAAGTAGAATCGATTTTAAGTTTTGATTTTTAGGCATTTACTTAATTTTTTTCTAATGTTTTCTAAAATTAGGAACTTACAGGGTATAAAAAAAGGTGTTGCTTAAAAAAAGCAACACCTTATATATACATCTTAAAGATGCATTATTTTTTGTGACGAGTTTCAGAAGATACACTGATTTTCTTTCTTCCTTTAGCACGACGACGTGCTAAAACTTTACGACCGTTTACTGAAGCCATACGCTCTCTAAAACCGTGTTTGTTTCTTCTTTTTCTTTTTGATGGCTGAAACGTTCTCTTGCTCATTTTGTATCTTCTTTAAGGTCTTTATAAGACCGCCTTTAATTTCTTTTTATTACAGCTCTCTAAGCTGGGCGCAAATATACGAGAAGTTTTTACTTCTGCAAATGGAAAAATGAAAATATTTTATCTCCTTTTGTATACCTTTGCAATCGCCTCACAGAGTCAGGCAAAAATAACAAATCATTCGACCTAAATACAATATATGTTCAATAAAAATATCAAACTTGTTCTTGCCCTAGCCACACTGGCCGCTGCTGTATGGCAGTTTATTGAAAATGAAATAGGAAACGGCATCATGCTCTTACTATTAATGGGAATATTTATATTCTTATACTTTAAGAACGAAATTATACTCCTAGCCTTCTTACGCCTACGTAAACAAGACTTCCCTGGAGCACAAAAATGGCTCGAAAAGATTAAAAACCCAACCACTGCACTCGTAAAAAAGCAAGAAGGATATTACAATTACCTACAAGGATTAATGGTATCACAAACTAATATGAGCCTTGCCGAAAAATATTTTAGAAAAGCTATAGAGCTAGGTTTATCTATGGACGCAGATCTTGCAATGGCAAAACTGAGCCTTGCAGGTATAGCAATGAGCAAAAACCGCAAGCGAGAAGCACAAGTTCTTATGAAGGAAGCAGAGTCTCACGATAAGCACAATATGCTAGGTGAACAACTCAAAATGATGAAAGAAAATATGAAACGTGCGGGTAACCAACCTAAACAACAGTATGGACAGCGCACATCTGCCCGTGCTGGAAGAAGACAAGGGAGATAACATCGTCCTTAGTATTATTTAGAAAAACGTGTATTTGATTTCGCTTTCGCGAAAATTTGAGATTTCCCAGTGTCATCTACTATTATATGAAATCAGATTTCCTCACCTACCAAGCGCAAACCACTCCGCATCCACTAGCGATGGAAGTAGCACGTGCAGAAGGAAGCTATATATATGACACTACAAACAAAAAATATCTAGATTTTGTCGCTGGAGTTTCTGCTTGCAGCTTAGGACATCAACATCCTAGAGTAAAAAAAGCAATTACAGATCAGCTCGATAAATATTTACACGTAATGGTTTATGGAGAATACGCACAATCTCCAGCCGTACAACTCACAAAACTTCTCGCACAACACCTTCCTGAGCCACTAGAGAGCACGTATCTCGTAAATAGCGGCACAGAAGCGATAGATGGAGCTATAAAACTCGCAAGACGAGCAACAGGAAGAACAGAAATAATTGCTGCCGTAGATGCATATCACGGTAATAGCTATGGAGCGTTAAGCTTGATGAGTAATGAAGAGCGCACTGCGCCCTTCCGCCCTATGATAGGTGATGTCGCTTTTATTAAGTTTAATTGTGAGCGTTATCTTGAGCGTATAACAGAAAAAACTGCAGGTGTTGTCCTCGAGACAATTCAAGGTGGAGCTGGTTTTATAGAGCCTACTCATAATTTTCTAGCAAAAGTGAAAGCACGATGTCAGAAAGTTGGCGCCCTACTGATTTTGGACGAAATTCAGCCAGGAATGGGTCGCACTGGCAAACTCTTCGGTTTTGAGCATTATAATGTGACTCCAGATATTCTTGTTACTGGCAAAGGATTAGGTGGAGGTATGCCTATAGGCGCTTTTACCGCTTCACAAGAGATCATGTCTTTGCTTTCAGATAATCCAAAACTTGGTCATATCACCACTTTTGGCGGTCATCCAGTAATTGCGGCTGCTGCACTTGCCACACTTCAAGAAATTACAGAGAGCGACCTAATGCAAGAAGCATTAGAAAAAGAACAATTAATTAGATCACTACTAGTTCACCCGCTTATTACAGAAATACGTGGCCGCGGACTCATGCTTGCTGCAATGACACCTTCGGCAGAGATTGCTTCTGAAGTTATCCTCAAATGCCAAGATCGCGGATTGATTTTATTCTGGCTACTTTTTGAAAGTACTGCCATAAGAATCACACCTCCACTCACCATTTCTACAGATGAAATCAAGGAAGGTTGTGAGATACTTTTAGGTGCTTTGAACGAGGTTCACTAGGCACTTTACCTGTAAATAGCATAAGTTTCATTTTTTCTAACATTTCATTGGGAGTGTCACGCTTTCGCGAAAGCGTAAAAACTCGTAATTTTATAAAAAATTCTGCTCTTGAAATTTAAACTTGAATCACCCTTTAAACCTACTGGCGATCAGCCCACTGCTATTAAATCATTAGTAGACGGTGTAAACGCAAATGAAGCCTACCAAACACTGCTAGGTGTGACCGGAAGTGGAAAGACATTTACCGTGGCAAACGTGATTCAAGAAACGCAAAAACCCACACTGGTTCTTGCGCATAACAAAACACTTGCTGCCCAGTTATACAGCGAGTTTAAAGCATTTTTTCCAAATAATGCCGTAGAGTATTTTGTTTCCTACTATGATTACTACCAGCCAGAAGCATTTATCCCTTCCTCTGGAGTTTATATTGAAAAAGATCTTTCTATTAATGAGGAGATAGAAAAAATGCGATTGAGCACCACTACTTCCCTACTCTCAGGGAGGCGCGATGTGATTGTGATAGCTTCGGTTTCTTGTTTATATGGTATAGGAAACCCTGCCGAGTTTCAAAAAAACATTATTGAGATTAAGCAAGATCAAGTAATCGCCCGCACCATGTTTCTTAAGAAACTAGTGCAAAGTTTATATTCTAGAACGGAAAGTGAGTTTAACCACGGAAATTTCAGAATTAAAGGAGATACCGTAGAGGTTTTTCCTGGGTATGCAGATATGGCGTTTAGAATTCACTTTTTTGGTGATGAGATTGAGGAGATTGAAGCCTTTGATCCAGCATCTGCAGAAGTAATTGAGAAGTACTCGCAATTGCGCATCTACCCTGCAAATATGTTTGTGACCTCGCAAGATGTACTCCAAGGAGCTATAAATCAAATAGGCGAGGATCTTACAAAGCAAGTTGGCTTTTTTGAAGGTGTAGGTAAACATCTAGAAGCAAAACGCCTTGATGAGCGAACAAATTTTGACCTTGAGATGATACGCGAACTTGGGTATTGCTCAGGAATAGAGAATTACTCAAGATATCTTGATGGACGTGAGCCAGGTACTAGACCGTTCTGTTTATTAGACTTTTTTCCAGACGACTATTTAATGGTGGTAGATGAAAGTCACGTAACTGTCTCTCAAGTAAGTGCTATGTATGGAGGTGATAGAAGTAGAAAAGAAAACCTAGTAGAATACGGCTTTAGACTTCCTGCAGCAATGGATAACAGGCCTCTTAAATTTGAGGAATGGGAAGCTATGCAGAACCAAGTTATCTACGTATCTGCAACTCCCGCAGATTATGAATTACAGAAAACGGAAGGAGCCTATGTAGAGCAAATCATTAGACCTACAGGCTTACTAGATCCTATCGTAGAAGTACGTCCATCCCTTAACCAGATAGATGATCTTATAGAAGAAATCACAAAAGTCACGGCTCGTGATGAACGTATTCTAGTCACTACCCTTACCAAGCGTATGGCAGAGGAACTTACAAAATATCTAACGCGAATCGACATAAGAACCCGCTATATACACTCTGATGTAGACACGCTAGAACGTGTAGAAATCATGCAAGATTTGCGTAAAGGATTATACGATGTACTTGTGGGTGTAAACTTATTAAGAGAAGGACTGGATCTTCCTGAAGTTTCCCTTGTAGCAATTCTAGATGCAGATAAAGAAGGTTTTTTACGTAGTAACAGATCACTCACACAAACGATAGGTCGTGCTGCCCGTAACATAAACGGTAAGGCGATTATGTATGCAGATAAAATTACTCGCTCTATGCAAGAAACCATAGACGACAGTAATTATCGCAGACAAAAACAAATAGACTACAATACCAAGCACGGATTGAGCCCGATGGCAATTAAAAAATCGTTGGATAATGCGATGACTCAAAAAGAAGCTTATAAAATAGAAGCCGAAGAACTTGTAAACCTAGCTGCCGAAGATGCGCAAGAGTATCAAACAAGGCCGCAGATTGAAAAGAAAATAAGAAGCACTCGTAAGGCTATGGAAGCTGCTGCAAAAGAACTAGACTTTATGCAGGCTGCAAAGCTCAGAGATCAAATTAAGGTCTACCAAGATAAACTTAAGGAACTCGCATAAATAAGAAAGGGTCTCCTTACGGAAACCCAATCTCAAACTAACCAACTTAAATTGTTATGCTATCTCGATTAATCGAGATGGCTGCACACGAGCTTCCTCACGCTTAGGCAATCCTATTGCAAGAATTCCATCTACGTACTCGGCTGTTATTTTTGCTGTATTTACAGACTCAGGTAAGTTGAACGAGCGCTTAAACGAAGTGTAATTAAATTCTCTTCTCGTAAATTTCTGAGTTTCTCCAGTCTCTTCATCTTTCTTAATTTCAGTAGAGATTGTGAGCAAATCATTATCTAACTGAATATTAAAGTCTTCTTTCTTGAGACCCGGAGCAGCTACTTGTACCGTAAAGGAATCGTCCTTCTCTATAATATTTACAGAAGGTGTTGCAGTTGCAAATGTGTTTGTTCTTCCACCTAGCCAGTCAGTATTCAATAATTCTTCAAAAACTGATGGTAAATATGGAGCTGTATTTTTTCTAACTAAAGTCATAATTATAAATTTAAAGTTTAACTGATTCTGCTATGGGTTAGGCAAATTCAGTTCCAATGTAAATTTTATGACTTTTTGACCGATTTATAGAATTTAATGCTGCCTTTTTGTCAATTAGCGTTAGTTGTAGAATCTTTTAAAAATCTCAACAAGACGATGAGAAGGAATTATTTTATGCTCATAATCTCCCATTTCACTTAGGATTTGCTGCACTGCTTCTGCCCGTATACCTAGCTTTAGCCCGTAATTGCGTAGCGTGTCAATTTCTACAAATTGAGTTTCCTCATCTACATTCATCACCAATAGAAGCCTATGAAACTGCGTGAGGCGTTGCATTTCTGTCTTATACACCATCTTATCTTGAGGACTTTTTACAAGCGCATCAACCTCATCTTTTGATATTCCCATGCGTCTTGCAACCATAAGTATAAAATCATACTCGCGTTCATGTAAGTGATTATCTGCTTTTGCCATGAGCAACATATCAGATATAATTTGGAGATTTTCGGAGTTCATAGTATTTCTTTAAAGCGCAATGTAATTGATAATTTAGAGCGAGCGACATCCCTCCTATTAATAGTTGGCTATTTTGTAATTTTAAGACTTAGCTTTGAGGAACTACGCTTTCGCGAAAGCGTAACACTAAAACCACCTAAAACAGACACCATCAATCACATGAAGTATATATACTCAACCATAGCGATACTTTTACTACTAGTAAGTTGCAAGCCTAAGGGCACAAAACTAGCGTATGATCTCAAGATAAGCAATGTCTCCATTATAGACGAAAATGGAGCGCTAAGTAGTAATAAAAATGTGTATCTCAGTAATGATTCGATCTATAAAATTGAAGAGGTAAGCACACTATCGGATGATAAAGATGGTAATATAATAGACGGTAGTGGTAAGTTTTTACTTCTTGGGTTTTGGGATAATCACACTCATTTTCGCGGAGGCGAAGCTCTTATTCCGCAAAATGAAAAATTTCTTGAACAATTTATAAAATATGGAATTACAACGGTGCGCGATGCTGGAGGCGATCTCACTACCCAAGTACAGCAATGGAATGAAGAAATAAAAAATAAAAAGCGCATGGGTCCTACCATTTACACATCTGGACCTAAACTAGATGGAAAGAATGCTCGCTGGGCAGGTTCTATAGGCGTGAATACAGACGATGAGATAAGCAAAGCCCTAGATTCTTTGCAGCAACTAGGCGTCGATTATGTAAAACTTTATGATAGTACAATCGCTAGAGATACCTACCTATCTATTATAACACAAGCCGAAGAGCGCGGAATGATTACCTCTGGACACATGCCTTTTACAGTAACACTAGATGAAACTATAGCTGCTGGAATTGATAATATTGAACACCTCTATTATATTTTAAAAGGATGCTCTTCTCGTGAAAAAGAGATCACTCAAGACATAAAAGATGGAAAGCTAGGGTTCTGGGGAAGCATGGAACAGCTTATAGCAAGCTATGATGAGGAGGCAGCACAAAGTACTTTTGAGAAATTAAAAAGCAACAATGTGTACGTCACTCCTACTTTATACATAGGCGATGTGCTGAGTTATATGGACGAAGTAAATCACAGCGATGATGCTTATTTAAAAACGCTAGATGCAGATTTTATAGCCACTTATGAAGGGAGGAATAAAGGTGCTCTGAATGCTAGTCCAAAAGCTAAACAAGACAGGAAAGAGCTACAGCAATTTTTTCTAAATCTCGTTGCTTCATTAGACAAAGCTGGAGTTAATCTCCTTTCGGGATCAGATAGTGGCGCTTTCAACTCTTACACTTACCCAGGACCATCGTTACATGGAGAGTTAGAAGAAATGGTAAGGGCTGGCATCTCTCCAGCAAATGCAATTGCAACGATGTATCAAGGTGCAAATTTTTTACACAAGAAAGGCTATCATCTAGCTGCAGGTAACAAAGCAGATTTAGTGTTGCTTAATAGTAATCCGCTACTAGACATAAGCGCTACACAAGATATACATCTGGTTATTAAGAATGGTACAATCGTACATACTGAAAAATAGATTTATAAGCTTATTCACTTATAAATATACTTTATAAGCATATACACTTATAAATACACTCTATAAGCTTATTTACTTATAAATGTATTCTATAAGCATATTTGCTTATATTTGATTATTAAAGCATTCAAAAGGTGGATTATACCAATCATATAGTAATTTCTGGTGATTTTATTGCCTACACAAGTTTAAGCACGGACGAAAAGAAAACGCTCGAACAGCAGCTCTTACAGCTATTTCAGCAACTAGAAACGAAGTACGACACGTTCTCTAGACTCATTAAAGGAGATTATCTTGAGTGTGTAGTTCCAGATCCCCAAAATGGACTAGCCGTAGCGCTCGCTATCAAAACATTTATAAAGTCCTTAGAAATTGAGGAAAAAGTAGAAAATAATAGAACAAGAGTTTTTCAAACCTATAGCATACGCCTTGCCATGGGTTTAGGCAGGCTAGATAGATTTAATAGAGAAGAAAACATTATAGATGGCGATGCTATCTACAGGAGTGGTCGCGCCATAAGTAGTGAGAGCACTCACAATAAGGAGCGTATGGTTATAAAAAATACGCTATTCTTTAGCTCTATAAATGAAGAACTTAATCTCAACATAGATGCGATTATCTCATTACTAGATCACTTACTAGCACGAGCAACCAGCAGACAAAGCGAGGTCTTATTTCTAAAAATCATGGGTAATAGTGAAAAGGTTATCGCAAAAAAACTAGGCGTAAGTCAGTCTTCTATTAACCAGCACTCCACAGCCTCTGGATGGAATGGAATGGACAAAGCCATCAGGTATTTTAATCACACTTTAAGTAAGATTTCATAATGGATATAGCAACTCTCATCGCCCTACAGACCATAGGTCACCTGCTAGCAGATTATACCTTTCAATCTAAGAAAACTGCAAAGTCAAAGGCAAAAAAAGGCTTTAAAAGCAAACATCTCAAGTGGCATATTCTCACCGTGTTTATTGCTTCTTTTATCACCTCTCTCGATTATAGGTTTCTACCTTGGGCAATAGCAATCGCTGGTATACACTGGATTATTGACGGATTAAAACCTCAATTACTTAACAGTAAATGGCTGCATAAAGGTGCATTCTTTATAGATCAATTACTTCACATCATCACGTATGTGGTAGCAAGTGTTCTTTATGTAAATATCTTGGGATGGCAACCACTTATGCTTGATGCCTCCTACTTTTCACTTATATGCCTTATTGCTATGTTTCTCCTTTGTACAAAGCCGGCAAACATTGTGATAAAAGAGATTTTCAATCTATTCTCGGTTTCATTTACAGAAAAATCACAAGACCTACCTAATGCTGGCCGACTCATAGGTATCACAGAAAGATGGCTAGTACTTGTGCTTATCATCGTAGGGCAGTTCAGTGCTGTAGGGTTTTTGATTACTGCAAAATCTATCTTAAGGTTTAAAGATGGTGACTATCTCAAAACAGAATATGTTTTGATAGGTACTATGTTGAGCTTTGCCATTGCGATTGGGTGTGCATTATTATACACACTATTTATCGCGCCATAGCATATTCGTTAAAAACATTTTTATTCTCTTATGTTTAGCTACTAGATGCTATTTTTATAAGTACAACCAAAATTTACAATCCATGTATTTCAAACACATTCTCACGGGTATCATTGTTGTTTCCGCTTTCGCGAAAGCGTATTCTCAAAAAGTCTCGGTTCCTGTAGATACCACCATCGTATCAAGTCATTCTATCACTATTAAAGGAAAAACGATTCCGTATACAGCTACAGCTGGTTTTCAACCAGTCTGGGATGATAAAGGAATGCCTGTTGCGAGTTTATTATACACCTATTACAAACGTTCTGATATTAAAAATGATGAGACTAGACCTTTAGTTATTTCTTTTAACGGTGGTCCAGGATCTGCATCTGTATGGATGCACATTGCTTATACAGGCCCACGCATCCTTAAAATAGATGACGAAGGTTTTCCTGTACAACCTTACGGCATAAAGAGTAACCCTAATTCGATTCTAGACGTAGCAGATATCGTATTTGTAAATCCTGTAAATACTGGCTACAGCCGAATGCTGCCTAATGAAAAAGGAGAAATGCCAGACTCTAAACAGTTTTTTGGGGTAAATGCAGATATTAAATATCTAGCCGACTGGGTAAATACTTTTGTTACAAGAAATAATCGCTGGCGTTCTCCTAAATTTTTAATAGGCGAAAGTTATGGTACCACCCGCGTATCTGGACTTGCCGCCGAACTTCAAGATAGTAAATGGATGTTTATTAATGGGGTGGTACTAGTATCTCCTACAGAAATAGGTTTTGATTTTGATGGACCGGTAGAAGTTGCAAACCGTCTTCCTTACTTTACAGCTGCTGCATGGTATCACAATATGCTACCTCCAGCACTACAGCAAAAAGACCTAACAGAAGTACTTGCCGAAAGTGAAAACTATGCCGTAAACGAACTCTTACCACTACTGGTGAAATCTGGCTATCTAGAAGCAGATAAAAAAGAGGCTGCTATTAAAAAAATGGCGTATTACTCTGGACTCTCAGAAACTACCATAAGACAAAACAACCTTGAAGTTCCTTTTAATTACTTCTGGAAGGATTTATTGAGAAACCGCGACGGACTTACCATAGGACGTCTTGATTCTCGTTATAAAGGACTAGACGTAAAAGAAGCTGGTGATGGACCAGATTACAATAGTGAGCTTACCTCATGGTTACATTCTTTTACTCCAGCGATCAACTACTACTACAGTCAAGAATTAGGATTAAAAACAGATCTTAGTTATAATATGTTTGGACCAGTGCGTCCTTGGGATCGTTCTAATAACAATACTGGCGCAAGTTTACGCAAGGCAATGGGTGTAAACCCTAACCTCAACGTAATGATACAAAGTGGTTATTATGATGGCGCAACTACTTATTTTAATGCAAAATATGTAATGTGGCAACTTAACGCAAGTGGTAAATTATCTGATAGATTGAGCTTTAAAGGCTACAGATCTGGGCATATGATGTACCTGCGCAATGAAGATCTTATCAATGCAAATGACGATTTACGTGATTTTATCAAAAAATCTTCTGTGGGTATTGAAAATGGAGCAAAGCATTAAAGAAATCCCGAAAGGATTTTCATATAATTTAATAAATACAGCCCTTGACAAAAATTATTCAAGGGCTGTTTAATAATATATAGCTATCAACAAGACCACTACCCTTATTAAATACTACCTCTACCTCTGGGGATTATACATTATCTTCTTTACAATATTCGGGATCCTTAAAACTCAGTTTCCAGAGATATTTGAACGAGACTATGAGCAATCTACTTTGCGCGAATTATTGAAGAATAATCCGCTTAAGTTATTTGTACTGGCGGTACTATTTGCTCCTATTATTGAGGAAATGATGTTTCGTACACTTATAAAGCCAAGTCACTCAGACATCATACTCCTGCTCTGCTCTTGGCCGCTCTTTTATTCAAATAAATTTATACCTGCAGATGTACACTGGGTAATAAAACTTGGATTCATAGCTATCTTCTTATTTACTGTATTCACCATTCTCAAACAACTCATACCAGAGCAGCGTACTCTTAAAATACGTAACTTCTTATCACGTCACGCTATGGTTGTTCTTATTGTGAGTTCGCTACTTTTCGGCATGGTGCACATCAATAATTATGTAGACACCTTTGTACTTAATGCAGCACTTATCGCACTCATTATCCCGAGAATTATTTCAGGATTTATGATGGGATTACTTAAAATTAAGAATAAAAATATCGCTTGGCCTATGGCGCTTCATGCGATGAATAATGGTTTTGTAATCATCATTTTGATATTCTCTAAAACAATGGAAAATTCTTAAACAATGATTGTCACGCCTATAAAAAATAGCGAACTAGACGTCCTACAAGATCTTGCAATACGAACCTATTCAGCAGCATTTGCTCATAAAAACAAACCTGAAGTCATCGCAAGTTATTATGAGTACGCTTTCGCGAAAGCGCACCTCAACAAACAATTATCTAATGAGGACTCGCTGTGGTTCTTTGCTCGTGACAATGATACTATTATAGGGTACCTAAAGTTGAATGTTAATCAGGCTCAAACAGAATTCCAAGAGCCTAATGGACTAGAAATAGAACGTATTTATATAGACACTCCTTACTTGCGCAAGGGTTATGGGAAACGGCTTATAGATTTTTCGATTATCAAAGCGAGACAGCTTAAAAAAAACTACATTTGGCTTGGCGTTTGGGAGGAAAATCCAGACGCAATAACATTCTACAAAAAACAAGGTTTTATCATCACAGGCACTCATGATTATGATATGATTGCAGAGATTCAAACCGACTATATAATGACGCTTGAAATATGAATAAGCAAATAGAATCCATCTCCGTATTTGATATGCTTAAAATAGGCGTGGGACCTTCAAGTTCTCACACGCTCGGACCTTGGCGTGCAGCAAAACGCTTTATTAAAAAATTAAAAGACACTAATAAATTTGAGATGGTTTCTACTATAAAAGTAGACCTTTATGGATCGCTATCTCTTACTGGCAAAGGCCATGCTACAGATGTCGCCGTGATTATGGGCCTTACAGGTGCAGACCCACAAACCTGTAATATAGATGAAATCCCTACTACTGTAGATCACATAAAACTTTTTAGACGTCTTGACCTCGATGGCGAATTCACCTTTGACTTCAACCCTAATGAGGATATCGTATTTAATAGAAAATTTTTACCCTTTCACCCTAACGGGATACGATTTACTGCAACCTTAACTAATGATAAGAAGGTAAGAGAAAAATATTATTCCATAGGTGGAGGCTTTGTTGTACAAGAAGAACGCAAACGTGCTGAACGCAAGAAAATAGAATTTGAATGTTTCCCTAGACCGGTAGAAAAAGCTACAGACCTACTCAAGTTCTGTAAGCAAGAAGGAAAACCTATCTCTCAAATCGTATTAGAAAACGAGCTTTACCTCCACACAGAAGAGGAAATTAATGAACGTTTTAAACAAATATGGGATGTGATGCTAGACTCCATGTACATAGGTTGTCACACAGAGGGAACATTACCTGGCGGACTAAATGTACGAAGAAGAGCATATGATTCTCATTTAAAACTTCAAAAAAACACCAATTATACAGATAAGTATGAGTGGATAAAAGCGATACGAAGTCAAGAGGTACGCTTTCGCGAAATATTGAAGTGGGTATCTTGTTTTGCTCTTGCAGTAAATGAGGTAAATGCATCTCTAGGACGCGTGGTTACCGCTCCTACTAATGGCAGCGCAGGAGTGATCCCTTCGGTACTGATGTACTACATCGTTATAGAAAATCACGATGCAAATTTTGAAGATATTAAAAGGTTCCTTCTCGTAGCAGGTGAGGTAGGAAGCTTATTTAAAAAAGGAGCAACCATCTCTGCAGCAATGGGTGGATGTCAAGCAGAAATAGGAGTATCTAGTGCCATGGCAGCAGCTGGTCTTACAGAACTCATGGGCGGAAGCCCAGAACAAGTTCTCATGGCTGCAGAGATCGCTATGGAACATCACTTAGGCCTCACTTGTGATCCTATAGGAGGTCTCGTACAGATTCCTTGTATAGAACGTAACGCCATGGGAGCAATCAAAGCTATTAATGCTTGTGAAATGGCTCTAGATGGAGATGCTGCAAATGCTAAGGTTCCTCTAGATAAAGTGATTGACACTATGTGGCAAACTGCTCAAGATATGAACACCAAGTATAAAGAAACCTCAGAAGGTGGTCTGGCTATTAATGTAGCAATGGCAGATTGTTAAGAGTGCTTTTATAAATACAACGCAACCTTATGGTGGAAAATGCATCTTTATAGAGAATCCTCACTAAATCCTACCTTAAATGAGAATTACTACAAGCGCGCTGGTCATTATCTTATGTTGCATTCAAACACTACAAGCACAGACCACTCGTGAAGAAAAGAAAGCGATACGCGTTGAAAAACGTGTAAAAAAAATTGAGCGCAGGGATAGCATCTCAAGGATACCCGTAAAATCATACCTAAGTCTCAGTTTAGTTAGTCCTATCACGCCTTTTCCTAGAATAAATATAGGCTACACAAAATCTCTTAATAGTCACTGGTCTGTAGGTGGTAGCGTGGGAGTAGGTTTTCAAGGCTTGCCTTATACAAATGGAGATTCAAGCAATTATAGCCTTTATGAAATACGCCCCGAAGTACTTTATTTTATAGGCAAAGGAGAGAAATATACTAATTATGTAGGCCTAGAGTTGTTTTACATAAACAGTAAAGAAACGCTAATTTCTGATACTTTTGAGCCTGTAAACGATGCAAATGGCACAGTAGATCTTATAGCTTTTGACCGTGCAGACTATCAACGTGTAAAGAATGGAGTTCTAGTAAACTTTGGAGAGTATACTCGATTATCAAATACACTTATGTTGCGTATAAACTTTGGTCTAGGCGTTCGTTTTAAGGATAATAGCTATAGCAATATTGAGAATCCCAATTTTAGAGGATTTGATTTTGAAGAAAACTTTTTATTTAGTGATACAAATCCGCGACGTGAAGAGGGGTTCTCTACTGGATTTGAGTTTAATATGGACTTTAGATTAATTTATAAGCTAGATTAAAGAATTACTCCTTCTATCCCCGCTTCTCTACACAATCCTCTCGATCTCTCGTATCTACTATATAAAAGATTTTCCAGACTCCGTTGCGTTTAAAAAGTTGGAAACTATTTGTGCCACAATGACTAAGACTACCATTAATATAAAATGAATATGGCGTCCATACATTTGCCATTTTACCATCCATTTTTATCTCATAATCTGCTATGCGCTCTTCAAAAGCAGTAGTTTCTGGTATAGAGCAAATAGATAATAGAAACTGATTAAAATCTTGCTTACTCAATTCAATCTCCCCAAGTTTCCCTTTGCCTATAGACTGCATCATAACATCTTCATGAACTACCTTTTTAATAAGTAGTGAATCCTGCTTATGGAAACCTTCAAAAAATGTTTGCACTACCTCTTTCACCTCTTGTTCTCCCTGAGGATCTTGATTTGAAGACTTGTAATAATGATTATCTGCTTTTACAAAAGCAAACAGTATAAAGACAGCAATCATTGGAACAAAAAGATATTTAAGACGCATAAAGAATGTTTAACACATAGGTATCTAATTTACTACTTTTGTAACAGAAAAAATAAACAAATGTCTACAGCCAAAAAAGAATACAAAAGAGTAACCGTAAAGTCTCTTACTGAGATGAAAGCTCGTGGAGAAAAAATATCAATGCTTACTGCCTATGATTATACCATGGCAAAAATAGTGGATGGTGCAGGTATAGATGTTATTCTCGTAGGGGATAGTGCTTCAAATGTAATGGCTGGACACGAGACCACACTACCTATTACGCTAGATCAAATGATATACCACGCCTCTTCTGTTGTGCGTGCTATTAACAGAGCTTTGGTCGTGGTAGATTTACCATTTGGTAGTTACCAGAGTGATCCTAAAGAAGCGTTACGATCTGCAATACGCATCATGAAGGAATCTGGAGGACACTCTATAAAATTAGAAGGTGGTAAAGAGGTAAAAGAAAGTATTAAGCGTATTCTTAACGCAGGAATTCCTGTAATGGGCCACCTAGGACTTACACCACAAAGTATCTATAAATTTGGTACTTATACGGTAAGAGCAAAGGAAGAAGAAGAAGCTCAAAAACTAAAGGAAGATGCACTAATGCTTCAAAAAGCAGGTTGTTTTGCACTTGTTTTAGAAAAAGTTCCTGCAAAACTAGCTCAAGAGGTTGCCGCTAGTCTTACAATTCCTGTAATTGGCATAGGCGCTGGTGCTGGTGTAGATGGTCAAGTACTAGTAACGCACGATATGGTTGGAATGACACATGAATTCAACCCACGTTTTTTGAGACGTTACCTAGATCTTCATACAGAAATGACAAAAGCATTTGAGCAATATAGCACAGATGTGAAAAATCAAAGCTTCCCTAACGAAGATGAGCAATATTAATACACCGTATTAAATTCCATTATACTCATATTATCACGCAGAGCTTCATGCGCTCGTGATAATGTGGATATAATTATAGCTTCTAAAAGAAAAACCGTCAATGAATAATACCCTCTCTACTGCAGACAACCTCAACGTTATTTATGAGGATAATCACATTATTGTGATTAATAAACGTAGTGGAGATATTGTACAGGGGGATAAAACAGGTGATGCGCCCCTAAGCGAGGTGGTAAAAAAGTATATTGCTATAAAGTATGATAAACCAGGTGCCGTTTATCTAGGAGTTGTACATAGATTAGACAGACCTACTTCTGGAATTGTTGTATTTGCAAGAACAAGCAAAGCGCTACCACGCCTCAACAAAGCCTTTGCCGAAAGAGAAACACGAAAGACCTACTGGGCGTTAGTAAAAAATCCACCACCGGCAGAGAGTGGCACTCTTATTCATTACCTAAAGAGGAATCCTAAACAAAACAAAAGCTACGCACACAAGCACGAGGTTCCAGATAGTAAAAAGGCTATCTTAGATTATAGAGTTATAAAAAAACTCAAAACCTTTTACCTACTCGAGATTGACTTGCACACTGGGAGACATCATCAGATTAGAGCCCAACTTACGGCTATAGGATCCCCTATAAAAGGCGATCTTAAATATGGTTTTGACCGCAGCAATCCTGATGGTAGTATTAGTTTGCTTTCGCGAAAGCTTACCCTCACCCACCCTGTAAAAAAGGAAGAAATGACTTTTACAGCCGAAGTTCCCGAAGGTGATGCTGTGTGGAAGGCTTGTAACTAGGGGTTTCCTACTTATTTCGCGACGCTCTTAAACTCTCTACCACTACACTAAATAGTATTAAAGAACCTCCCAACACAGTACGCCATCCAGGGATTTCATTAAGAAAAATAATACCTAGAATGATCCCATAAATAGGCTGCACGCTTCCCATTAAACTAGCTGCTGTAACAGAAAATCTTTTGATACTAAACAAGAACATCGTGTGTCCTAAAGCGGTGGTTATAAGAGCAAGCAATCCTATATAAGGCAGCTCTGCAACAAAACC
Source organism: Dokdonia sp. R78006 (assembly GCF_042466145.1). Lineage (NCBI taxonomy): Bacteria > Pseudomonadati > Bacteroidota > Flavobacteriia > Flavobacteriales > Flavobacteriaceae > Dokdonia > Dokdonia sp. R78006. The sequence goes on from NZ_JAXHBU010000001.1 coordinate 3,416,344, forward strand.
TTCGGTGTCAAAGATAAAATATGCTGGTATAAGCATAATCGCAATCACCAGCGTTTGGTACCACATCACTACAGACCCGTTATAGGAACCTATTTTTGTTTTTACTAGTAGGTTACGTATTGCAAAACATAATGCAGACAGCAATCCTATGAGTATCGCAAGGAAATAGTCGTTTTCTGTATCAAAAGTAGGCGCAAGAAAGTAAATACCTATCAATACAAGCACCCCTAGTAGCAAGTGCATTTTTGAAAACTTGGTTTTCAAAAATAGTGGTTCTAGTAAGCTAGTCATCACAGGATAGGTGAATAGGGAGAGCATCCCGATAGCCACATTAGATAGTTGTAATGAGTAGAAGTAGGTAATCCAGTGTAGTCCCATAAAAACTCCAGAAAGAGCAATCGCAAGCATATCTTTTCGCGCAAGCGTAAAAGAAAAACCTTTCCACTTTACAAAGAGTCCAAGTAACAGCATCGCACCAAAAGATCTGATACCTATAGTTACTGCAGGAGGTAAATCTATATATCTCCCCAAAACACCAGATGTGCTCACAAAAAGCATGGCAAGATTAATTTCTAATATGTGTTTAGTGCTATTCTTCATCGAGGACTTATAATTTTGGAAAAACTACGACGTATTAGACTAACGCAAAGATTGATGCGCTTTGTTTTTGATTACATCTGCCACTGGTTTATTTTCTATTTTACTCTCTAACCACGACAACACATCTAAGTATAAAAATGCTCTTCGCTCATAAGGGTCTTCCTCGTACTGCTTAAGCGTACTATGTAAATTCTTAAATGCCCCCTTGAGTTCGTGAGGGTATATATCACCTAGGTTTCGCACAAATTTAATCATCTCTTTTTGTACCTCATGCATATCATCCATCTTAATTAAAAACTTGTAGGTGCTTCTTAAAAGCGACTCTAGATGATAGTCCTTACCAGCCTCGTAATGAGCAATGAGATTAAGAATACGTGAGAAACACATGAGATCTTCTCTACTTTTGAGACTATGATTATTTATGATTTTTTGACAGTACTCTATACATTTCACGTTATCTCCGGCTCCAAAGTATAGACTTGCAATCTTATAATAGAATATCATTACATGATGCTCATCTATTCTATATTTGGGAGATTTTAATCCTGCAAGTACCTCTTTTACAAGACCATCCTCATCACTAAAGCTTCCAGTCATAAACTTATGATTAAAGCGATTGCTTGACGTATATAGAAATAGTAGCGTATCTAGGTTATCACCCTTAGGAAAGTTAGGATTCTCCCTTACTGTAGTAAGCTTATCTAGGGCTTCCTTAAACTTTGATTCGTGTTTGAGGTAATATAAAGATTCGAGCAAGTAATGTATTCCCTTTAGGTAGAATACTGGGTTTTGCTTAATCATCGTCGGGTTATCATCAAAAAGTCTCACATAACGATCTGCATACTTGTAACTGGTCAAGAAGTCTTGCGTTAAAAAACTATACCAAAGATGTGCTTTATACAACCATAACTTTTCTCTAAAGTTGAGTGTGTCATAATTATATTTAGGTAAATGCCCATCAAAGTAGTCAGTAAGGCGCTGCTTCTCTGCATCACTTTTTACATAGCCCGTCTTGAGCATGATACTATATAATTGTAATGAGAGATTAGATAGCTTACTAGCCATTACATTTTGCTCACTTAGCATTTTTGCTTGTACAGCAAGCTCATCTGCTCGAGTAGCTATACTTCTAGTGATGTACTGAGTTTCTATAATTTTCTCTAATTCTACAATCTCGTAGGCAACGTTTTTTTCTTCATTCTCGAGCGCCATACTTTTGGCCTTATCTAGAATTTTGAGGCTTTGTTTGTATAAACCTTTCTGATATAAGATGGTTGCAAAATCTAGCTGCTCTCGTATTTGAACACGTATATTTTGGTGCGCAGGAGTGAGTCGTAAGCTTATTAATAATTGTCTATAAAGATGCGCTTTAAGGTTAGAAAGTTGTGTTTTAGTAACAATACCAGACTTTAAAATTGCAGTCTCATTGTATGTTTTCTCTTTGTCTAGAAATTCAAAAAGTTGTAAAAACTTGGCTTCACTATTTCCCACTAGTCGGCCTACGTACAGTTTAAACTGGCGCTTCTCACTCTTAGATAATGACTTTATTAAAATAAATAAAGAATCATTATGATCATTAAGCGTTGTAATGATTTTTCTCATAACTAATTGAAATACAGTTATTTGATTAGACTAAAATTAACCTTGATGTCGTAAGCTTCTTCATAACCCACATCGTTTAAGAATAAGCAAGGTATAAATTCGTGTAGAAATGAATGCTATGCAAAACGACAAAGTTCAGATTTTTGATACGACTCTTAGAGATGGAGAGCAGGTTCCTGGTTGTAAATTAGACAAAAAAGAAAAGCTCACCATAGCAGAGCGTCTGGACCTTCTAGGTGTAGATGTTATAGAAGCTGGATTCCCTATTTCATCCCCTGGAGATTTTACCTCTGTAGCAGAGATATCAAAACTTGTTAAAAATGCAACAGTATGTGGTCTTACCCGTGCTGTAGAGAAAGATATAGAAGTAGCGGCACAAGCACTTAAATATGCCCTAAAACCTAGAATACACACTGGTATAGGGACTAGCGAGTCGCACATGAAATATAAGTTTAATGCCACTCCTGAGCAGATAATTGAACGCGCTGTTAAGGCAACCGCTTACGCGAAAAATTTTGTTGATGATGTAGAGTTTTATGCAGAAGATGCTGGACGTACAGATAACGCTTTTCTTGCTCGTGTTCTAGAACAAGTCATCGCAGCTGGAGCGACAGTTCTTAATATTCCAGATACTACAGGTTATTGTTTACCTGAAGAGTATGGAGCAAAAATTAAATACTTACGTGAAAACGTGAAAGGTATAGAAAACGTAATCCTCTCTTGTCACTGTCATAATGATCTTGGTCTAGCCACTGCAAATAGTATTGCTGGCGTTATAAATGGTGCAAGACAGATCGAATGTACCATAAACGGTATAGGAGAGCGTGCTGGTAACACCTCTCTAGAGGAAGTGGTGATGATACTTAAACAACATCCTACCCTTAATCTTCACACAGATATAAATACCCAACTACTTTTTGACACGAGCCGTATGGTGAGTGATAAGATGGGAATGGTCGTACAACCTAACAAAGCTATTGTAGGCGCAAATGCTTTTGCTCACAGCTCAGGAATTCACCAAGATGGTATGATTAAAAATAGAGAGACCTACGAGATCATGAATCCTAAAGATGTGGGAGTAAATGAGACTTCTATCGTGCTTACGGCAAGAAGTGGTAGAGCAGCACTTGCATACAGATCTAAAAAAGTAGGATACGAATTGACCAAAATACAACTAGATGCAGCTTATGAACAGTTTCTTAATGTAGCAGATAGACAAAAAGAAGTAAAGGATAATGACATCCATATGATAATGGATCGCATACAGCTTAAAGCAGGAGCAGTAGCTTAACAATAACCAACTCGATTTTTACAACGTAAAATTTGAGTAACACAATACAATGGGAAAAACACTATTTGATAAAGTCTGGGATGCACACGTAGTAGATACGGTAGATAATGGACCCCAAATCTTATACATAGACAAGCATTTAATACATGAGGTTACCAGTCCACAGGCGTTTAATGAGCTTGAGGAACGTGGTATTGTTGTAGCGCGTCCAGATCAAATAGTTGCCACGGCAGATCATAATACCCCAACTCAAGATCAGCATTTACCTATTAGAGATGAAATGTCTCGCAAGCAATTACAACAACTTACTAATAACTGTGAGAAACACGGTATTACACTCTATGGTCTAGGTCACAAATACAATGGTATTGTACACGTGATGGCACCAGAACTGGGCATCACACAACCAGGTATGACAATGGTTTGTGGTGATAGTCACACCTCAACGCATGGCGCTTTTGGCACAATTGCCTTTGGTATCGGGACGAGCCAGGTGGGACAAGTATTTGCGAGTCAGAGCCTATTACTTAATAAACCTAAAAGCTTACGCGTTTCTGTAAATGGAACTCTTGCACCGCACGTTTCTCCTAAGGATGTGATTTTATATATCATCTCAAAAATTGGTACAAACGCTGGTACAGGTTACTTCTGTGAGTATGCGGGCAACGTTTTTGAGGAGATGAGTATGGAAGGCCGTATGACGGTTTGTAATATGAGTATCGAGATGGGTGCTCGTGGCGGTATGATTGCCCCAGATCAAACCACTTTTGATTATGTAGAAGGACGCAAATTTGCTCCGCAGGGTGACGCTTTCGCGAAAGCGGTATCCTACTGGAAAACACTCCCTACAGACCAAGATGCCACTTTTGACAAAGAATATCAATTTGATGCCGAAGATATAGCACCTATGCTCACCTACGGCACAAACCCAGGAATGGGAATAAAAATAAATGGTGCTATCCCTGAGAAAGGTGATATGACCTTTGAGAAAGCGCTTGAGTATATGAACTTCAAGGGTGGAGATCAACTACTAGACACACCTATTAATTATGTGTTTTTAGGAAGTTGTACAAACTCAAGAATAGAAGATTTTAGAATAGCCGCAGCATACGTGCGCGGAAAACATAAAGCTGCAAATGTGAACGCCTGGCTAGTACCTGGCTCACAACAAGTAGCAAAGCAACTCGAAGAAGAGGGGCTTAAAGAGGTGTTTGAAGAGGCTGGGTTTGCCTTACGGCAGCCTGGCTGTTCAGCCTGTCTAGCGATGAATGATGATAAAATTCCCGCTGGAGAGTACTGTGTTTCTACCTCAAATAGAAATTTTGAAGGCCGCCAAGGTCAAGGTGCGAGAACAATACTCGCTTCTCCCCTTGTAGCTGCCGCAACTGCCATTGCAGGAAAAATAGTAGACGTCACAAAAGAAGCTGTAGCCTAATGGAAAAATTTACAAAACTCATAAGCACAGCGGTACCGCTACCTATAGAAAATATAGATACAGATCAGATTATCCCTGCACGTTTTTTAAAAGCGACAGATAAAAAAGGATTTGGAGATAACGTTTTTAGAGACTGGCGTTTTAAAAAAGATGGAACGCTGGATGCAGAGTTCCCTATTAATAAACCACAATATGCTGGAGCAAAAATTCTAGTAGCTGGAGATAACTTTGGTTGTGGTTCTAGCCGAGAGCACGCTGCTTGGGCAATTGTAGGGTACGGATTTAAGGTTGTGATTTCAAGTTTTTTTGCAGATATTTTTAAAGGTAATGCACTTAACAACGGCTTACTTCCTATTCAGGTAACGCCGGAGTATCTTAAGGAATTACTAGCAGGTATAGAAGCAAATCCTGAGTTGCCCATTACAATAGATCTAGAAAATCAGTTGGTTGAGATGGCTGGAGTTTATGCTGAGCAAGGTCGAAGTACGAAAGCTAAATTTGAAATAGATCCTTACAAGAAAGTATGCATGATAAATGGTTATGACGACATAGATTTTTTATTAAGTAAAAAGGCCGAAATAGAAGACTTCGAAAAAGAACGAATGGTGTTTTAATAAAACACTTTATATAAATGGTTACCAGATCCTCGCTTACAAAGGCGGGGATTTAGTACATAATTCAAACACACACTATGGATTTTAATATAGCAATCATACCTGGAGACGGGATAGGACCAGAAGTTACTGCTCAAGCAAAAAAAGCTCTAGAGGCAGTGGCAGATGAATACGGACATCACTTTACATATACAGAAGCAATGATGGGCGCTTGCGCCATAGACGCGACGGGTAATCCCCTTCCTGAGGAAACGCTGGATATTTGTGAGGCATCTGACGCTATATTATTTGGGGCTATTGGAGATCCTAAGTATGACAATGACCCAACAGCAAAAGTTCGTCCAGAACAAGGTCTTTTGAGACTTCGTAAATCCCTAGGACTGTTTTGTAATGTACGCCCGGTAAAAGCCTACGAACAGCTTATAGATAACTCTCCATTAAAGAGAGAAATCATTTCTGGCGCAGATATGTCGATTTATCGCGAACTAACTGGTGGAATCTATTTCGGAGAAAAGCATCTAAGTGATGATGGTCAAGTAGCTTCAGACGGTTGCTCGTATTCTGTAGAGGAAATTACGAGAATTGCACATCTAGCATTTAAAGAAGCTCAAAAACGACGTAAAAAACTCACTCTTATAGATAAGGCAAATGTGCTAGAGACTTCCAGGCTTTGGAGAAAAACAGTAACTGAGATTGCCAAAGAGTATCCAGATGTAGCGGTAGATTTTCTCTTTGTAGACAATGCAGCAATGCAAATGATTTTAAACCCAAAGCAGTTTGATGTGATCTTAACAGAAAACTTGTTTGGTGATATTATATCTGACGAAGCAAGTGTAATAGGTGGTTCTATAGGACTTCTAGCTTCGGCCTCTGTAGGAAAAGAAAATTCACTTTTTGAGCCTATACACGGCTCCTACCCGCAAGCGACTGGCAAGGGAATTGCAAATCCGCTGGCTTCTATATTATCTGCAGCGATGTTGTTAAGACACCTAGGCTTGCAAGAAGAGGCAGCCAGTATAGAAACCGCAGTAGAAAAATCTTTAGAATTAGGTTTCTCTACAGAAGACCTCAATCCCAAAAAGCCACTAAGCACTTCAAAAGTGGGCGACTTTATTGCAGATTACATTCTTAATCCAGAAGACACAAATCGTAATTTTAAAAATATTCACGCAGGACAAAGCACAATTATTTAATCGTAGTTTATACGCTCGCGTATGCCACCACCTGCACGGTGTATAATCACATCTGCCTTGCGTTTAAGTGCAATACTCTTTGCTTTACGTATAGCAGTGCTCTGCTTTTGATGCTTTGAAGTAATACGCTTGTTACCCTCGCGCCTTACAGCCCAGTCCCCTTCATAGGGGACTACGTGCTGATGCCAAGTGCGTTTTCTACTTGCCTTACGAGAGTTTTCATATACGTTTTCTACTATTTCTAGTAGTGAACGCAAAAAGGTTTTAATGCTACTCATAGTGCGAAGATACTATTTTACATAAGCTCATTATGTGTCTAAAGTCTTCGATACTCATTAAGATACCGCCTTGTCAAATTTGGCTTGTATCTTATCTAGACCTAGGTTATGTATACTTCCTAAGTGTGAGTGCTCCTTTGTATTTCCCGCTTTAAAAGAACCATTTTCTACCTGCTCCCCTATTTGCTTATACGCTTCTCTAAAAGGCACACCAGCGGTTACCAGATCATTAATAGCATCTACTGTAAAGAGGTGTTGATACTTCTCATCATCTAGATTAACATCCTGCACTTGCACCTGAGCAATAGAGAACTCAAAAATATCTAGTACTACTTTAAGATCCTCAACAGACTTGATAGCATTTTCTTTAAGTAACTGGTAATCTCTATGGTAACCACTTGGTAAATTATTTGTAATCATAATCATTTCTTGTGGGATGGCTTGTAACTGATTGCACTTGCCACGGAGCAATTCAAATACATCTGGATTCTTTTTGTGCGGCATAATACTACTGCCCGTAGTAAGTGCATCTGGAAACTTAATGAACCCAAAATTTTGAGAACAATACAAACATATATCCATTGCAAAACGACTCAAGGTATTTGCAATATTTGCAACTGCTTGCGTTACCGTGCGTTCAGATTTCCCTCTTGAGAGTTGAGCCGCAATTACATTGTATTTCAAATCGGCAAATCCAAGTTGCGCGGTAGTCATCTCTCTATCGATAGGAAAACTAGACCCATATCCAGCTGCACTCCCCAGCGGATTTTGATCTACCACCTTTTGTGCTGCTTTGAGTAAGTAAAGGTCATCTATAAGTAACTCTGCATAGGCAGAGAACCAAAGCCCAAATGATGACGGCATCGCCACTTGAAGGTGTGTATATCCAGGTAGCAAGGTGTTTTTATGAGTCTCTGCAAGTTTGAGAAGTGTGTCAAACAACTTCTCTACGCCTTCAGTTATTTGAGATAATTCTGCTTTAAAATAAAGGTTTAACGCCACAAGAACTTGGTCATTACGAGATCTCGCTGTGTGTATTTTTTTACCGGTATCTCCCAGTGCTTTTACAAGGTCACTTTCTATCTTAGAATGTACGTCTTCAAAATCTGCTTCTATAACAAATATCCCCTCCTGCTCTTGCTTGAGCATAAGGTCTAATTGCTTATTTAACAGCTCGCTCTCCTCTTGTGTAAGTAAGCCTACAGATGCGAGCATCGTTGCGTGTGCCTTGCTGGCTAGCAAATCATATTTAGCAATATGGATATCAATCTCACGATCATTCCCAACCGTAAATGCTTCTATTTTTTGATCTGTTGGTATTCCTTTTTCCCAAAGTTTCATAGGTATCTAATTAGTAGGTTATGCTATTCACACTATTGCAACAACCTTTATTATTTATGCGTTTAAAAATTTTTCTAAGAGCTCGATGTATAATGGAATCCCCTGCTCTATCTCGTGTACATAGACAAACTCATCTGCCATATGAGAGCGTGTACTGTCGCCTATACCTAGTTTTAAAGATGGACAACTCAAGCAGGCCTGATCAGATAAGGTAGGCGAACCGTAGGTTTCTCTGCCTAGCGCTGTTCCTGCTTGTACTAATTTGTGCTCTTTTGGGATACGCGAACTATTTAATCGTAATGACCTTGGCTGTATTATGTCACACGGCACATTTGCCACCATATAATCGGCGATTTCTTGGTTACTGTAATGCTCATTTACTCTCACATCTATGACGAGTTCTACCTGACTAGGCACTACATTATGCTGACTACCTGCATTAATTTGAGTAACTGTAACCTTAGTAGCACCCAGCGTATCAGACACTTTTTCAAAAGTTATATTTTCAAACCACTGTAGGGTTTCTATCACATTATAAATAGCCATATTCTCCTTTATATGAGCTGCGTGACCTGCCGTTCCTTTTACTACGGCGTCAAAAACCACCAACCCTTTTTCGGCAATGGCGAGGTTCATAAGTGTAGGCTCGCCTACAATGGCAACATCTATCTCAGGCAGATGCTCAAGCATACTATTAAGACCATTAGGACCACTTGACTCTTCTTCGGCAGAAGCTACAATTACAATATTATGAGACATACCCTCACGCTCATAAAAATGAACAAACGCAGTAAGCAATCCTACAAGACTTGCACCTGCATCATTACTGCCTAGACCGTACAATTTTCCGTCCTTGATTTCGGCATTATAAGGATCTCTTGTGTATCCTTTATTTGGCTTAACCGTATCGTGGTGGGAGTTAAGAAGCAATAACGGTTTTGATGCGTCGTAATGTTTATTAAATGCGTAGATGTTGTTACGCTTTCGCGAAAGCGTAATCCCCTTCTCCTCTAACCAGTTTATGATAAGTAAAGCTGTGCCATCTTCTTCGCTAGAAAAACTTTGTGTCTCAATGAGTGATTGTAGTAGTGCTACGGCACTATCTATTTGAGTTTTTAAAGACATAGTGTCGTGTGTTTTATAGTGTTATCGCCCAGTATGTCAACTTCGCCCAGATGCACTCTCATAACGCCTTGATCGAGCGCCTCAAAGGCAGTATCTAGCTTAGGAATCATACCTTCAAATATTTGACCAGCTGTTTTCATCTCTTTATAAAGCCCTTTATCTATGCGCGTTACTATCGATTCATCATTATTTACATCTTCAAGGACACCTGGTTTTGTAAAACAATAAAATAGCTGAACGTTGTAGAGAGAGCTCATTGCTACCGCGATTTTGGCAGCGAGTGTATCTGCATTGGTGTTGAGTAATTGCCCATTACCATCGTGCGTAATTGCAGAAAATACAGGTACTTTACCATCAGAAAGGAGGTCATTTATAAAACTCACATTTACTCTATCTATATCCCCTACAAAACCATAATCTACCGTAATCACTTCGCGTTTATGCGCTCTCACGGCATCTCCATCTGCTCCAGAAAGTCCTATGGTGTTTTTACCTTTAGCCTGTAGGCCAGCGACAAGTTTCTTATTGAGAAGTCCGGCATACACCATTGTCACAACCTCTAGCGTGGCCTCATCTGTAACCCTTCTCCCGTCTACTTTTACCGGGACATAACCCAGCTGCTCTTGTAAAGTAGATGCTTTATTTCCTCCACCGTGTATGATAATAGCTGGACCAGAAATTGCCTTAAAATGCGTGTAAAATGAGGTGAGTAGTTCATCATAATCTACAATGTCTCCACCTATTTTCACTACGGTAAGTTGCTGTTTATTCATCATTGTCGAGTATGTTTTTAAGCACCCATTGTGCAGCCCACGTTCTATTACCAGCTTGCTGGATTACAGCGCTTGACTCGGTGTCTAGCACATCATCTGCAATGACAACGTTACGGCGCACAGGTAGGCAATGCATAACTTTGGCTTGATTGGTTCCCTTAAGTTTTTCGGCATTAATTATCCAGTTACTGTCTTGCGATTGCACCTTACCATAATTTTCATAGCTGCTCCAGTTTTTCACATAAATGATGTCGGCATTTGCAAAGGCTTCTTTCTGATTATGAATCACAGGTACTTCACCTCGTATCTCTGGGTTAAGATCATAACCCTCTGGATTAGTAATTGTGAAATTCACATTTGCCTTTTGCATAGTCTGGACAAATGAGTTTGCAACTGCGTGCGGCAAGGCTTTAGGATGTGGCGCCCAGGTCAACACAACATTAGGCTTTTTATTTTCTGCACGTAGACTTTCGGTGAGTTCGTAAATTGTGATAGCATCTGTAAAACCTTGTAATGGGTGCGCAGTACTGCTCTCTAAATTTACAACCGGCACACTCCCATATTGCATAAATGCAGAAAGCACAACCTCCAGCTCATCTTGACTTTTATCTACTAGCCCTGGAAAGGCTCTCACGGCAAGCACATCACAATATTGCGACAACACTTGTGCAGCCTCTTTAATATGCTCTGCCTTTGTGCCATCCATGACGGTACCATCTTCAAATTCTAGTTGCCAGCTATCACTGTTTACATTGAGTGTCATTGTCTCCATTCCAAGGTTTTTGGCAGCCTTTTCGGTGCTTAGTCTTGTACGTAGGCTTGAGTTAAAAAATAGAAGACCTAAGGTTTTTTGTTTTCCCGCTTTCGCGAAAGCGTACGGATACTCCTTCATATACAGCGCTTCTTTAATCGCCATTTCTAGATTAGGGATATCATTTATAGATATGTAATTCTTCATAACTCTTTGTGTAATGCTTCAAATAGTAAATCTATTTGTGGTTTTTGAATTGTAAGCGGTGGAAGTATTCTGAGCACGTGTTTGTTTTTTGCCCCTCCCGTAAAAATGTGATGCTCGTAGATGAGTTTTTTGCGCAATGCTCCTACATCGTAGCCTAAGTCGAGCCCTAGCATTAGTCCGCGACCTTTTACAGTCACCCGATTGCCAAAAGCAAGTGCTTTCTCCCTAAAGTAGGTTTCTATTTCCTTTGCGTGTGCCATCAAATGTTCCTTTTCAATCACTTCGAGAACCGCAAGTGTAGCAGCGCAAGCAAGATGATTACCGCCAAAGGTCGTTCCCAGCATCCCATATCGCGCCTCAATAGAGTGATGTACCAGCACACCGCCCACAGGAAAGCCGTTACCCATTCCTTTTGCAATGGTGATAATATCTGGCGTGATATTATATTTCTGAAAAGCAAAAAACTCTCCAGATCTACCAAAACCAGACTGCACCTCGTCTGCAATGAGTTTTACATCATACTTTTTACAAAGCGCGGCAACATCTTGATAAAACACCTCTGTAGATTGATCTAAACCTCCTACACCTTGTATAAATTCTAAAATCACCGCACAGCAATCTCCTTGTTGCAAAGTTTTCTCTAGTTGCTCCGTATTGCCCAAGTCAAGTATGGATACTTTGTGTTGTGCATTTATAGGTGCAACAATACTAGGATTATCAGTCGCTGCTACTGCGGCTGACGTTCTCCCGTGAAAACTATTTTTAAACGCTACCACGCGACTTTTACCTGTGTCAAATGAAGCTAGTTTTAATCCATTCTCATTTGCCTCTGCTCCTGAATTACAAAAAAACAAATCATAATCTTCACAACCAGAAAGCGCTCCTAATTTCTGAGCAACCTCCACCTGCAGCGGATTCTGAACTGCATTAGAATAAAAGCCAATGGCATCCATCTGCGTTTTTAATTTCTCTATATAATGAGAATGCCCGTGACCTATAGAGATCACCGCGTGACCGCCATATAAATCAAGATACTCTTGACCACTTTGATCATACACATAGCATCCCTCTGCCTTAACAGGAGTAACATCATAAAGCGGATATACATCAAATAATTTCATACTCTTATTTTTAAGCACTATGAGATGCTATTAATTTTTTGATAACTAGCCACGATTCCCTTTATGAGAGAAGAGCTTAAACCTGAATGTTCCATCTCATTGAGACCTTCTATGGTGCAGCCTTTTGGCGTAGTTACTTTATCAATTTCTGCTTCTGGGTGGTTTCCAGATTTAATAACCAGAGTGGCAGCTCCTAGACAAGTTTGCATTGCAAGTTCTTGCGCTTCTTTTGCGTCAAAACCTAGCTGTATGGCACCCTGCGTAGTCGCTCTTATCAATCGCATCCAGAAAGCAATACCACTCGCACAGATTACCGTAGCAGCTTGCATCTGTCCTTCTGGAATAATCAGACTGGTGCCTAGTTTATTAAAAATGGCTTCGGCTATCGCGATGCGCTTTTCGCCTGCTGTATTGCTGCATAAACAAGTCATACTTTGCCCTACAGCAATAGCGGTGTTAGGCATTGCGCGTATAATAAATTGATCGTCTCCTACAATCTCTGCTATTTGCGGCACTTTAAAGCCGGTTATGGTAGAGATGATGATGTGTTTCTCAGTAAGTAATTCCTTAATCTCTTCGAGTATACTTGAAAAATGACCTGGTTGTACTGCAAAAATGAGAATATCGCTTTTTACAACAGCCTCACGGTTATCACTAGTAGTTGTTACTTCCTTGTACGCATCCCATTTTTCGATACTAGAAATATCTCTTTTAGTAAGATATAAGCTAGTCACCGCATTATTTGTGATGAGTCCTTTTGCGATGGCAAGACCTAAATTTCCAGTTCCTATGATTGCTATTTTCATATATCTATATCTTAACTATTAGAAATAACTTGCCTTGAGTTGGAGCCCAGTATCTTGCTTCCACCCAAACATTAGATTCATATTTTCTACAGCTTGACCACTTGCTCCTTTTAAGAGATTATCAATCACACTGGTAATCAATAATTTATTGCCGTGTTTCTCTAAATGTAAAAAGCAGTAGTTTGTATTTACCACTTGTTTGAGATGTAAAGGTGCTTTTACCGCTTTCGCGAAAGCGGAGTCCTTATAAAAATCCTCATAAAGCGCATATGCCTCTTCAATCGTACCCTCAAAAAATGTGTAGGCAGTTGCAAAAATTCCTCTTGAAAAATTACCACGCTGCGGAATGAAATGAAGTTCGCTATTAAAACCTTCTTGCAGCTGAACGACAGACTCTCCTATCTCTCCAAGATGCTGATGATCAAAAGCCTTATAGTGTGAGAAGTTATTATCCCTCCACCCAAAATGCGTAGTAGCACTTGGTTTTACTCCCGCTCCCGTAGCACCTGTAACGGCATTAATATGCACATCTTGACTGAGCAAAGAAGCATTCGCCAGCGGTAATAATGCTAGTTGTATTGCAGTAGCAAAACAGCCAGGGTTTGCAATATTCTGCGCGTTTTTTATTTCCTCTTTATTGATTTCTGGAAGTCCATATACAAAAACTCTATCTTGAAAAAAGATATCATTTTTAAGTCTAAACTCATTACTGAGATCTATGACTCTTGTAGCATCAGAAAAAGTATGATTCCTCAAGAATTCGCCAGAATTACCATGACCCAAGCATAAGAAGACTACATCTACCTCACTATTTACTTTACTTGTAAAACTAAGGTCTACGTGAGCAAGATCTTGATGAACAATCCCTACTGCATTACCCGCATTACTTGTGCTGTATATAAAATCTATCTGCACTTCTGGGTGATGAATAAGCAGTCTAATGAGCTCCCCAGCAGTATAACCTGCACCACCTATGATTCCTATTTTTTTCATTTTTTCTGGTTTGCTATGATTCTAGACTGGTTACCTAGTATTTTTATAAATCCTTTAGCTTCGGCGGCGGTCCAGCCTTGGTTTTCTTCTCCGTAACTCGCTACCTTAGATTGCATAAGGTCATAATCTGATGTGATGCCTACTACCTCAAATCTATATGGATGTAATACTACTTCTACTTCTCCAGTCACCGTATTCTGGCTGCTCTGTAAAAAAGCTTCAAAATCTCTCATTACAGGCTCTAGGTATAATCCCTCGTGTAAGTGAGTACCATACCACAACGCGATGTTTTCTTTGTGTTGCAATTGCCATTTTGAAAGCGTGTGTTTCTCAAGAGTTCGATGTGCTTCGAGTATAATTACAGGAGCTGCAGCTTCAAAACCTACTCTTCCCTTTATACCAATGATGGTGTCTCCCACGTGCATCCCGCGACCTATGGCATACTTGCTTGCGATGTCTTCTAGTTGCTCTATAATCTCCACTGGTGAACCTTGCTTTCCATTAAGCGAAGTAGGTTCCCCTTGTGTAAATCCAATTTTTAAGGTTTGAGAATCGCTAGCCTCCAGCTGACTAGGATATGCATCCTCAGGTAGTGTTTGATGTGAGGTTAGGGTTTGTGCACCTCCTACACTTGTACCCCATAAACCTTGATTTATTGAGTATTGAGCTTTCTCCCAAGACCAAGAAATACCGTGACTCTGTAAGTAATCGATTTCTTGCTTTCGCGAAAGCGTTTGATCTCTTATCGGCGTTATTATTTCTAACTCTGGCACAATAGTCTGGAACGTCATATCAAAACGCACTTGATCGTTACCTGCACCCGTACTACCGTGAGCAATAGCATCGGCATTTTGAGCTTTGGCAAATTTTGCAATCTCTATGGCTTGCACGATACGCTCTGCACTTACAGAAAGTGGGTAACTGTTGTTCTTAAGTACATTACCAAAAATGAGATACTTTACCACCGTATCATAAAAGGTAGCTATGGCATCTATGTTTGTATATGATGTAGCTCCTAGTGCAAGCGCTTTCTCTTTATTATTTGCGATTTCTTGATCTGTAAATCCACCTGTATTTACACTTACAGCGTGTACTTCATACCCCATTTCTGCAGTAAAATATTTTACACAATAGCTTGTATCGAGTCCTCCTGAGTATGCTAAGATTAATTTTTTCATTACTTATTTTTTTTAAGGAATAGCTTTTCCTTTATTTGTTTCAGCCTGTTAAAAACAGGGGCCTTTACAGTATTTTTTTCTGTGGGTTTTGATTCTTTTGATGGATCATAGAGCATCCCTGTGCATAAGCACATCTTTTGCTCTGTACGTGTGAGTACATCAAAGTTCTTACAGGTTTGGCAACCTTTCCAGAAGCTTTCATCTGTTGTGAGTTCAGAAAATGTGACGGGTTTATAACCTAGGTCACTATTAATCTTCATCACAGCAAGACCCGTAGTGATTCCGAAGATTTTTGCATCTGGATAACGCTTTCGCGAAAGCGTAAATATCTCTCCTTTAATTTTTTTGGCAAGTCCCTGTCCTCTGAAGTCTGGGTGTACAATAAGTCCAGAGTTGGCAATAAATTTTTCGTGTCCCCAGGCTTCTATATAACAGAAGCCCGCAAAAACGTCTCCCTCTAAAGCGATGACAGCATTACCTGCTTCCATCTTTGAGATGACATATTCTGGAGTTCTACGAGCGATTCCTGTACCACGTACCTTAGATGACTCTGCGATGGTATCACAGATAATCTGAGCATATGGTGTGTGCGAAATCGTGGCTACAACAATTTGCATAGCGATGATTTAAGTTAAAATGTATATTGAAAATGTGACGGTTCCTTTTGTGGAAAACGGGATAGGACTCACCTACCATCCCTCATTAATGAGCTACCCTTACGGGCGGCGGCGGAATCGTCGTACAGGAACAGGAATTAATTGCATAGCAGGCCTTGCAGCAAGAAATGCTGTTAAGGCTTTTAAGATATGTACAATTGTTCTGTTCATAAGATGACTCAAAGGTAGCAACTTATTTGAGTTAGCCTTAAACTTTTAGAACTAATTATAAAAATACACAGCTTTTTAAATAATTATAGATAAACGTAAGCTTTGAATATTAATATCTTAAAAATGATAATGCTCATTATGAATTGTTTAAAATGAAGCAATTACAATGAAACCAAATAAAAAAGCCTGTACAATAAGTACAGGCTTTCTCAAATTATAATAAAGTTTTAAATTACTTCGCAATATTTACCGCTCTTGTCTCGCGTATCACCGTAACTTTTACTTGACCTGGATAGGTCATGTCTGTTTGAATCTTTTGAGAAATTTCGAAAGATAGATTAGATGCTTTATCATCATTTACTTTTTCGCTCTCTACAATTACACGTAACTCACGTCCGGCTTGAATTGCATATGCTTTTTTAACACCTTGAAAACCAAAAGCAATTTCTTCTAGATCTTTAAGACGCTGTATGTATGAATCTAGTACCTGACGGCGAGCTCCTGGGCGTGCACCACTTATAGCATCACAAACTTGGACGATAGGTGATAACAAACTTGTCATTTCTATCTCATCGTGGTGAGCACCTATGGCATTGCAAACGTCTGGTTTTTCTCCATATTTCTCTGCCCACTGCATTCCTAAGATTGCGTGTGGAGTTTCTGTATCAGTATCTGGCACTTTACCTATATCATGTAAAAGTCCAGCTCTACGAGCAAGCTTGGCGTTAACACCAAGTTCTGCAGCCATCACGCTGCAAAGCTTTGCTACTTCTCTACTGTGTTGCAGTAAGTTCTGTCCATAAGAAGAACGATACTTCATACGCCCAACAGCTTTAATAAGCTCTGGGTGTAAACCGTGTATTCCTAAGTCAATCACCGTACGCTTACCTACTTCAACAATTTCTTGTTCTATCTGTTTTGTCGTCTTTTGAACAACTTCTTCTATACGTGCTGGGTGAATACGACCGTCTGTTACAAGCTTGTGAAGAGAAAGACGAGCTACCTCACGACGCACACTATCAAAACATGAAAGTATGATTGCCTCGGGAGTATCATCTACTATAATCTCAACACCCGTTGCAGCTTCTATAGCGCGTATGTTACGTCCTTCACGACCTATAATTCTACCTTTTACATCGTCACTTTCTAGATTAAATACAGATACACAGTTTTCTACTGCTTCTTCCGTCCCGATGCGTTGTATCGTATTTATGATAATCTTCTTAGCTTCCTGCTCTGCCGTCATTTTTGCCTCTTCTATGGAAGTTTGAACATGCTTCATTGCATCAGCCTTCGCTTGATCTTTCAGCGTTGTTACAAGTTGACTTTTTGCTTCTTCTGCAGAAAGTCCAGAAATAACCTCAAGTTGCTGCACAGTACTCTCATGCATCTTCTCTGCTTCAGCCTTTTTCTTATCAACGTATTCTAAGCGCTTATCGTAATCTTTAATCTTATCTTCTAGTGATTGATTTAATTTTTTATTTCGCGAAAGCTCTCCACTTACTTGAGATTCTTTATCTCTAGCTCGTTTCTCTGCATCATTCATTTTCTTATCACGAGATAATATTACTTTCTCATGCTCTGCTTTAAGCTCAATAAATTTTTCTTTAGCTTGTAATATTTTATCTTTCTTAAGAGACTCTCCATCAGAAGTTGCTTCTTTTAAAATGCCTTGGGCACTTTTCTTAGCGCGTTTGATAATCTGCGATGCGTTATTACGTTCTAGCATTTTTGCTATAAGAAAGCCTAAAGCTAGTGCAATCACACCTACGATGAACAAGAGTGCATTATGTTCCATAATTTTAGTGAATATTTTTAATGCCACAGAGGGCAGTACTAATGGTTGATTTATAAGGTTTTACAACCTTAACATCTCACGATGAGATATAAAAAAGCCTGCATTAGAAGTGCATTTTGTATAAACTCCTAATAGTAAGGATTAGAGCTAGAAAGCTGATCAAGGTTCCGTCTACCTAGACAAGTCTAGTAACGGCATGCTTTTACAACTTAGAGTCACTCTTTATAAAAAATAACTGTTGAGTTTATCAAAAAAATATCCAATGCAGGCAGTAATATGCTGTTGTATGTAAAGAACGTCTATGTTAAGCTCTCATCGAGGAGTGCCGCTAGTTTTTGTAATCTAGCTGCTGTCTCATCACTAAGAGAGTCTTCATTTATAGTTTTTTGGGTAACCTTTGAAGCAAATTGCAATGCACACATCGCTAGTACATCTTGCTTATCTCTAACGGCATAACTTTGCTCAAATTGCTTTACCATTGCTTCAATCTCCTTAGTCGCTTTACGTAATCCTTCCTCTTGAGCTGGATCAATAGTAAGCGGGTATACGCGATCTGCAATAGACAATTTAATTTTAAGTTTGTCTGCCATAATTATTCAGCCAGTGACGCTATACATGTATCAATCTCACGTACTAATGCGTTTATCTTCAATTTGGTTTCCCTTTTGTAATCGTTACTGCCTAGTAATGCATTTGCCGTTTTAAGAGTCTTCACCTTCTGTTC
>NZ_JAXHBU010000001.1:3440000-3496958 GCF_042466145.1 Dokdonia sp. R78006
GTTTCATACAGGGTTTCACGTGCCCCGCACTACTCAGGATACCACTATCTGTAACTGTCTTTACTTATACCGGGCTATCACCGTCTATGGCTACTCTTTCCAAAGTATTCTAATTCATAAAGCACAAAATGTCGTGGTCCTACAACCCCAGCAATGCCGTAACATTACTGGTTTGGGCTAATCCGCGTTCGCTCGCCACTACTAGCGGAATCACTATTGTTTTCTTCTCCTCCGGGTACTTAGATGTTTCAGTTCTCCGGGTTTGCCCCATTTCTGGTACTATATCTTCAATATAGTGGGTTGCCCCATTCGGATATCTACGGATCAATTCTTGTGTGCAGATCCCCGTAGCTTTTCGCAGCTTATCACGTCCTTCATCGCCTCTGAGAGCCTAGGCATTCCCCATACGCCCTTAATTAGCTTATTGTACTTATTGCTCTTTTAAGGGCTTATGTATAAAATACATAAACCTTTATATTATAATGAGTTAATCATATTATATTCATATTCTTGCGTATATAACCGGCTAGGTTACATACGACTTCTCGTATTCTTTAATTATTTCCCAATATGTCAATGAACGTTTTCCAATAATCAGTATAATATCTATGTAAATAAAAACGTATTACACTCTCGTGAATCCTGTGTTTTTAAAAACTATATCCTTTATACCTAAGGATGATAACTACTATAAAGTAACTATCTTGGTGGAGAATATCGGAGTCGAACCGATGACCTCCTGCGTGCAAGGCAGGCGCTCTAGCCAGCTGAGCTAATCCCCCATTTTTATGAAATTCCGATGATGACATCAGTTTTCGAATGACGAAGTAATGATTCTCAACTTCTAAAATTTCCTTCAAAATGCAATAAAATGAACATCGCGATTTATTAAGCTTTCGCAAAAGCGTAACTAACAATCAAATACATCTTTTAAAATATATCTACTTATTAATTAGTAGTCTCAGGCAGACTCGAACTGCCGACCTCTACATTATCAGTGTAGCGCTCTAACCAGCTGAGCTATGAGACTGTAATTAAACAATCTATAGTCGTTAAGTAATAGTCTTAAGTATAAAACTATACACTAAAGTCTAACTACTATTTACTTGTTTTATTAAAATTAAATCGACAGCTATTGAAAACTAAAACCTATTTTAACCTTTCGGTCGTAAGTCGTTTGCTGTATGTTAGAGCGCAACGCATTGCGCACTCCACAGGGACAAGCTCTAGAAAGGAGGTGTTCCAGCCGCACCTTCCGGTACGGCTACCTTGTTACGACTTAGCCCTAGTTACCAGTTTTACCCTAGGCCGCTCCTTACGGTGACGGACTTCAGGTACCCCCAGCTTCCATGGCTTGACGGGCGGTGTGTACAAGGCCCGGGAACGTATTCACCGGATCATGGCTGATATCCGATTACTAGCGATTCCAGCTTCATGGAGTCGAGTTGCAGACTCCAATCCGAACTGAGATAGGGTTTATAGATTCGCTCCTGGTCGCCCAGTGGCTGCTCTCTGTCCCTACCATTGTAGCACGTGTGTGGCCCAGGACGTAAGGGCCGTGATGATTTGACGTCATCCCCACCTTCCTCACGGTTTGCACCGGCAGTCTGGCTAGAGTTCCCGACATTACTCGCTGGCAACTAACCACAGGGGTTGCGCTCGTTATAGGACTTAACCTGACACCTCACGGCACGAGCTGACGACAACCATGCAGCACCTTGTAAATTGTCCGAAGAAAAAACTATCTCTAGTCCTGTCAATCTACATTTAAGCCCTGGTAAGGTTCCTCGCGTATCATCGAATTAAACCACATGCTCCACCGCTTGTGCGGGCCCCCGTCAATTCCTTTGAGTTTCATTCTTGCGAACGTACTCCCCAGGTGGGATACTTATCACTTTCGCTTAGTCACTCAGTCCGAAGACCAAACAACTAGTATCCATCGTTTACGGCGTAGACTACCAGGGTATCTAATCCTGTTCGCTACCTACGCTTTCGTCCATCAGCGTCAATATATTGTTAGTGATCTGCCTTCGCAATCGGTATTCTATGTAATCTCTAAGCATTTCACCGCTACACTACATATTCTAACCACTTCACAATAATTCAAGACATACAGTATCAATGGCAATTCTATGGTTGAGCCACAGACTTTCACCACTGACTTATATGCCCGCCTACGGACCCTTTAAACCCAATGATTCCGGATAACGCTTGCACCCTCCGTATTACCGCGGCTGCTGGCACGGAGTTAGCCGGTGCTTATTCTTATGGTACCGTCATCAGTCTACACGTAGACCTTATTCTTCCCATATAAAAGTAGTTTACAACCCATAGGGCAGTCTTCCTACACGCGGCATGGCTGGATCAGAGTTGCCTCCATTGTCCAATATTCCTCACTGCTGCCTCCCGTAGGAGTCTGGTCCGTGTCTCAGTACCAGTGTGGGGGATCTCCCTCTCAGGACCCCTATCTATCGTAGTCTTGGTAAGCCGTTACCTTACCAACAAACTAATAGAACGCATAGTCATCTTATACCGCCGAAACTTTAATGTCCAAATGATGCCATTCAAACATACTATGGGGTATTAATCTTCGTTTCCAAAGGCTATCCCCCAGTATAAGGTAGATTCTATACGCGTTACGCACCCGTGCGCCGGTCGTCAGCAAGTAGCAAGCTACCTCTGTTACCCCTCGACTTGCATGTGTTAAGCCTGCCGCTAGCGTTCATCCTGAGCCAGGATCAAACTCTTCATCGTGTATTGTAAATAAATTTAACTCCTCACGACTCGAAATATCTGGTCAATAATAAACTTCTAGTTTTCAAATTCTTTGTAATAATACCCGAAGGTATTAATACGCGCTGTCAATTCAATAAATCAATGAACTTTCTCTACCAATATTAATAATAGAAAACTCTTGTAAATGCTAAGGATTCGAACCCTAAATTAGACTAACTAATCTTCCAAAACATCTCAATAAATTACTTTTGAACTTCGCTAGATATGTTACTGTTTCTCTAAGCGGGTGCAAATATACAACTGTTTTTTAAACTCACAACTTAATCTTAAAAATAATTGAAAATTTAATTTTCAACCTCTAAAACTAAGCAACAATCGCAATGAACATAACTCCCAAATAACCTCCATTTGTTAGCGGCTGCAAAACTACAACCTTTTTCCTAATCACAAACTATCTTTTGAAAAATAATTTGAAGAAATAAAAACAAACTTTTGAAGACATCTAAAAGAACAACCGCTTGCTGTTAAGCGGGTGGCAAAGATACACCGAAGTTCTAATCTTACAAGAATATTCTTAAGAAAATTTTAAGGAAATATGCAACTCACTGTAAATACAAGAAGTAGCTTTTAAAATATTTTCATTGACACCTTAACAACTATAAAAGAACCCTGTTTTATACCCCACAAACTCAAAGAAACTAGCAATTCCTACCTCAGCAACCATCAAATAGCTGCAAAAACCACCCTAGATATTTTCGCGAAAGCGATACAGAGTAATTATACCATACAATAGGTATGCTATTACTCTACTCCTTTCTCCTTCCACTTATCTGATAATTCTAAAAACTCAAAGTCCAAAGCGCTAGGCTGTGTTTCTAGAATTCCTGATTGAAAAGAGCGTTGCAGTATATCTTCTATAAGGAAATCTTCTTCCTCGTTTACTGGATCAAACTCTCTCTTAAGTGATATGTCAAAAGCACTGGCGGTAGTATTGTACCAGAATGCTCTCCAACCACTGCGCAACCTCTTTATCAATTCGAAAGCTGTCTCGCCTGTTTGACGGTGTATGAGCTTAATAAGTATTTGCCCTTCGGTGCGTGTGAGTTTCTTAAGCTCTGCCGAAAATTCTCCTTCTAGGTATTTATGAATGATTTTTGTGTACTTCTTTCTAGCACGTTTACCCTCTATAGAGTCTAATCTACTATTTAATTCCACCAGCCTATCTGCTGCTAACTTTGCGTAAGGAAAAACCTTTCTGGTTTTTCGGCGTAATATTAAATAGCGTCTGCGGTCTTCTTTGTTATCAAATTTTAATCTTTTAAAAACGATAACCTCATTAAGATCTATAGCGCTCCTCGGGATGGTGTCTCCCTGAATGATGTAATATTCAATTGCTACTTCTGTCGAATCTACAGGAGTTTCTTGGCCCCAAGCAAACCCTGCTATGAATACTATTATATATAGGAGATTATGTATGCGCATCTTTTTCTTTCGCTTTAAGCTAAAATCGTTCCAAAATTAGGTATTAGACCTCTATAACGTTATAAACTCTTGGTTAATATTCTTACTTTTAAAGAAAATATTATTCTATGGCTTCAAAAAGCATTTTAAATAAAAAGTCTCTAGACTTTCTCGAACGTTACCTCAACAACGCCGCTCCTACTGGTTATGAGTGGGACGGTCAAAAGTTGTGGATGGATTATCTCACTCCTTATGTAGATGAATTTATCACAGATACCTATGGAACTGCAGTTGCAGTAATTAATCCAGACGCAAAATATAAAGTAGTAATAGAAGGACATGCAGACGAAATATCTTGGTATGTAAATTACATAGCAGATAACGGTCTTATATATGTAATACGTAATGGCGGTAGTGATCACCAGATTGCTCCTTCTAAGATTGTAAATGTGCATACTAAGGATGGCATTGTAAAAGGAGTTTTTGGGTGGCCAGCAATTCACACTCGTGACAAGTCTAAAGAAGAAGCTCCAAAACCTGATAACATTTTCATAGATGTAGGAGCAGCAGATAAAGAAGAAGTTGAAAAAATGGGCATATTCGTAGGCTGTGTAATCACATACCCAGATACGTTCCATATTTTAAACGGAGATAAGTTTGTGTGCCGTGCGATAGATAATCGTGCAGGTGGCTTTATGATTGCAGAAGTTGCTAGACTGCTTCATGAGAATAAAAAGACCCTACCTTTTGGTCTTTATATTACAAACTCGGTTCAAGAGGAAATAGGTTTACGTGGTGCACAAATGATTGCAGAGCGTATTAAGCCAAATGTGGCAATCGTTACAGATGTAACTCATGACACCACAACACCTATGATAGAGATGAAAAAGCAAGGACATGTAGAACTAGGTAAAGGGCCTGTAATCGCATATGCTCCTGCGGTACAACAAAAGTTACGTGATCGTATTACAGAAACTGCCGAAAAGAATAAACTACCTTTCCAGAGAGCTGCACTTTCTCGTGCTACGGGTACAGATACAGATGCATTTGCTTATAGCGGTAGCGGCGTAGCCTCTGCCCTTATATCACTACCATTAAGATATATGCACACTACTGTAGAGATGGTACACCGTGAAGATGTAGAAAATGTGATTAAACTTATATATGAAACGCTACTTACTATAGAAGATGGTGAGACGTTCTCTTATTTTGAATAATCCGCTTTCGCGAAAAATTGAAATAAAAAAACCCGTTCAATATCATTGAACGGGTTTTTACTTTTAAAACATTAAAGCTTCCTCTATGGAATCCACTTCTTCTCAAAATTAGGTGCTCTTTTTTCTAGAAAGGCATTTCTACCTTCTACAGCCTCATCTGTCATATATGCAAGACGTGTCGCTTCTCCGGCAAATACTTGCTGTCCCACCATGCCATCATCTGTAAGGTTCATCGCAAACTTGAGCATCTTTATAGAGATAGGTGATTTTGCAAGAATCTCTTGCGCCCACTCGTATGCAGTATCTTCTAGCTCTGCATGTGGTATTACGGCATTTACCATTCCCATCTCATAAGCTTCCTGCGCAGAATAGTTTCTACCTAAGAAGAAAATCTCTCTTGCTTTCTTTTGCCCTACCATTTTTGCTAGGTAAGCACTTCCATAACCACCGTCAAAAGAAGTTACATCTGCATCTGTCTGCTTAAAAATTGCGTGTTCCTTACTTGCAAGTGTTAAGTCACAAACTACATGTAAACTGTGCCCTCCTCCTACTGCCCATCCAGGAACAACTGCGATTACGGCTTTAGGCATAAAACGTATAAGACGTTGTACTTCTAATATATTAAGTCTATGATATCCATCTTCTCCTACATATCCTTCTTTACCACGTGCTTTTTGATCACCACCTGAGCAAAAACTATATACACCATCCTTAGATGATGGCCCTTCGGCAGATAGAAGTACTACACCTATAGATGTGTCCTCATTTGCATCATAAAAGGCATCATATAATTCCTTTGTAGTATTAGGTCTAAATGCGTTGCGCACATCTGGCCTATTAAATGCTATTCTCGCTACACCATTACTCTTTTTATAAGTAATGTCTTTGTATTCTTTGGCTGTATGCCAGTTTGGCTTATCCATAAAATGCTATTTTAGCGTAAAAATAATTCTTTATTCCTAGACCGATGAAAAAAGTAGTACTAAGTGTGATGGTTGTTTTTGCTTTCGCGAAAGCGTACTACGCACAAGAAGTCACCACCGCTCCCTATATTTTTACAGATACTATTGATTTACAAGCCACAGCTGTCATAAGTCAAGGTGTTACCGGAACCTGCTGGAGCTTTAGTACGTCTTCCTTTTTAGAAAGTGAAATACTTAGACTTACAGGAAACAATGTTGATTTATCTGAAATGTACACGGTAAGAAATATATATCCAGAAAAAGCAGATAACTATATAATGAGACAAGGTAGCGCACAGTTTTCTGAGGGCGGCCTTGCTCATGATGTCTTACATAGCGTGACAAATTATGGACTAGTTCCTGCTACTGCTTATACTGGACTTGCTGGTGCAGAAGAATCACACAATCATGCCGAAATGGTAGCAGTACTGCATGCTATGCTGGACACCTACATAGATAATCCTGGACGTAGCTTAAGCAAAAAATGGAAAGATGCCGTTAGTAAAGTTCTGGATGTATATCTAGGAGAAAATCTATCAACATTTGATTACAATGGAAAAACGTACACTCCTAAAGAGTTTGCGAGGGAAATGAAAGTAAACCCTAAAAACTATGTGACGCTTACTTCTTTTACTCACCAATCATTTTACAACTCTTTTGTACTTAATATTCCTGATAACTTTTCAAATGGATCAATGTACAATCTCCCGCTAGATGAATTTATAAGTAATATAGATCACGCACTAGACAATAGCTTTACAGTTACACTTGACTGTGACGTGAGCGAACTTACATTTTCTTCAAAGCATGGTGTAGCCGTGATTCCTTCTCGTGATGAGAATAAGAGAGTTGCCGTATTAGGTCCAGAGCCAGAAAAAATGATCTCACAGCAATATAGACAAGAGGAGTTTGAAAACTACAATACGACAGATGACCACTTAATGCATATCACAGGGAAAGCAACAGATCAAAATGGAACTGTTTACTATAAAGTAAAAAACTCATGGGGAACAGATCCCGCAAAGACTACTTATGATGGTTATGTGTATATGAGCGTTGCATATATGAGATTAAAAGCTATTTCTGTACTTCTTCATAAGGAAGGGCTTTTAAAACAAACTTCAAGAAGAATTGGTTTTTAAAATCGGCAAAGCAACCATTTTTACCGACTAATGGGGTTTTGCGGCTAATTTATAGAATACGAGCTACCTAGAATCACGAGGGTTAATATTCAAATTATCTTTAAGATATTAATTACAACCACCAAAGTCAATGAGTATAAGTGAATTAAAGTCTCTAGAAGATATTGAAACTATATATCATCTAGATATCGGATCTGTTACTATGTTTGAAAATTATCTCGTAACAGAGTTTAAAGAAGGTGTATTACTTGATGCTCTAAATTATCAATATCTAGCATCACTTATTAAAGATCACTTTGAACATTTAGACACATTTGGATATATATCTAATAGACTTAATGCATACGCGGTTGTTCCCACAGCGCTTATGAATACTGAGCCTTTTAATATACCTAATGCTAAAGTCGCCATTGTAAGTTATAATGAGACTAGTAAAAAGTCTTCCATTTTTGAGAGTAACTTCTACCCCTTTAAGCCAGAAATATTTGACAATCTACCTAATGCACTTGCATGGGTAACTAGTGATGACCTTATCACTACTTGCTAACCGACTATTTAAAAACATCCATATATAAAAAACAGCAGGCAGCTCTATGAGCTGCCTGCTGTTTTTGTTGCTTATTTAAGGAAACTTAATCTATAAGATGTATTCCATCCTCCTTTATTAGGATTTTACGATCTCTGTATAAAGTTCCTATTGCCTTTTTAAAACTCTTTTTACTTAAACCTAATTGGTTCTGTATATCTACTGGATCAGATTTATCATGCAAAGGCATGAATCCATCATTTGCCTGAAGTTCGTCAAATATGTATTGAGCATTAGGCTCTATACTTTTATATCCTTCTTCTTGAAGAATCAAATCAATTTTCCCATCTGGGCGTATTTTTTTTACCCATGCTTCAAGCTTATCACCAGTTCTTATATCTTCAAAAATATCTTCCTTGTATATAAGTCCTTTATGCTTACCATCTACAATTGCATTTGCACCGCGCTCTGTAATGTGAGATATAATCACCTCTACTTTATCAAATTTCTTTACCTCAACGTTATCGTTAGATAAATACTTCATGGTTTTACTTGTAGCAGCAAGACGGTTTGTTTTTGCGTCTAGATACATGTAAACGATGTACCAGCTACCTACTTTCATAGGTCTAGCTTGCTGAGCAAAAGGAACAAAAAGTTCTTTTTCTAGACCCCAGTCTAAAAATGCTCCTACTTCATTTACCGCCGTACAACGTAAATAACCAAAGTTATTGAGCTCTATAAAAGGTTTAAGAGTTGTCGCTACCGGTCTTTCTTCATGATCAAGATAAACATACACATTAAGTTCATCCCATATTTTATATTCTTCTGGAACATATTTATTGGGTAACAAGACGTCATCTCCTGCTTCATTAGAAAGAAAAAGCCCAGGCTCTGTCTCTCTATCTATTCTCATTATATGGTACTTTCCTATATCTAACATAATCTTAATTAAAGTGCAAAAATACGATTACTTAAATTACAAACAACCATCTACTATAGACTTAATCTATAGGGTAGAAAACAACAAAGCTTTAAGCACAATGTCACAAACAGATTGAACAATTTAATAGTTGGCTCAAAACAAAAAAACGCCTTGACGGTTAGTCAAGGCGTTTTTAGATATTGTAAGAGTAGTCTATTTATAAACAGACTCTTTCTTAAAGTGCTTAGCTAACATGTAGTATACTACTGCACGGTATTTATTACGATTAGACTTTCCATATGTTTCAAGAACACTATCGATAGCCTTATCTAAGTCTGCGCTATCTGCAAGACCTAGTTTTTTTATTAAGAAGTTATTCTTCACAGTAGCGATTTCTGTAGCAGAACCTCCAGAAACTGTAGATGAATCTTTATTATAGATAGACGGTCCACAACCTATTGTTACTTTAGTAAGGAAATCCATGTCTGGAGTTACTCCACATTTGTTTTTTAAATCATCTGCATACTTGGCGATGAGTTCTTCTCTTTTGCTCATAATTGTATTGTTACTAGTTTAGTTAATTCTTTATTACATCTTAAAGATAAACAAAAAGTTAAACTATCCTTAAAAAAGATCACTTGATAAAGTTAAAGTAATCAAGTAACACTTTATCGTTGATTTTGCGCGGTGTGAAGATTTCAAGCAAGGTAGGTTTATCATTTGATGCATATAACTCCGCTTTCGCGAAAGCGCAACTCTTCTCACTATCTGCTTTCAAGTATTTGAAATTATACATCTCACATAACTTCTCTGCCGAAAGGTCGTGCGTAGTTTCAAAAAACTCATCAAAGTTATCTGTATTCTTATCCTTATTAGGTAGAATACGGAAAATGCCTCCTCCACTATTGTTTATAACGATGATTTTAAAATCTCTTGGGATATTTTTATTCCACAGTGCATTGCTATCGTAAAAGAAACTTAGCTCTCCTGTGATGAATGTAGTAGGCTTTGTACTTATCATAGCAGCACCTATTGCAGTACTCGTGCTTCCATCTATACCACTAGTTCCTCTATTACAATAAACCTCAAGCGTTTTATTAATATCAAATAGCTGGGCATATCTCACAGTACTACTATTACCTAGTTGTAGCATTGAGTAATCTGGAATCTCACTGAGAATATGGTCAAATGCTTTAAAGTCGCACCATTCCATTTGGTTGATATACTCTGTATGTAGTACATCACGTTTTTCTCGTATAGTAAGCCATTCCTGTTGGTAAGCACTCTTAGCGTATGAAGTGTGCTCTCGTAAGTTTTCTAAAAAGTGGGAAGCCGAAGTTTCAAAATGTTTATTAAGACAGAAATAAGTGTCATAAGCTTTCTTTGCATCTACGTGCCAGTGCTGTTGTGGCTGGTAATTTCTAAGAAAAGCTTTTACCTTTTTTGAAACTACCATTCCCCCAAAGGTTAATAGAATATCTGGCTGCAATGCTTTAAAACCGTCATCATCTAGACTACCTATAATATTATCTATGCGCGTAAAGAAATTAGGATGAGAAACATTTGAAGTAGTCTCTGTAAAAACAATAACACTAGGATCATTACCTAGCATATCAAGTAATGATTGTTCCATCACATTAGGCCCTTGTACTCCAATTATCACAAGCTTTCGTGTTGCATTATTCCAGCTATCCATATAGGGTTGTAACTCGTCAAAAGATAGCTGACCAATAATTTTATGAGGTGCTACTTCTATAGGTTTTGCTATCGCCACATCTGTCATTTCATACAAAGGCTCGTAAAAAGGAACATTGATGTGTACTGGACCAGATTGTTCAATCGCTATATTAAGCGCTTTATTAATCTCTTGATCATTATGTCGCTGGCTCTCCTTTATTTTCTGAGCAACCTTAGTATCCGTAACCTCATTTACAGGCACTAATTCGGAGTATAAATTTGCCGAATATAAAATGTGATTTTCAAAAACGTTCTTTTGTCTTATCGTTTGTCCATCTCCTATATCTATACGTTCAATAGGTCTATCTGCACTTATGGCAATGAGCGGGATATCACTATAAAAAGCTTCGGAGATTGCTGGATAGTAATTGAGTAAAGCACTTCCTGAAGTACATACAATAGCCACGGGCTTTCTAGATTGTTGTGCAATT
Organism: Dokdonia sp. R78006; assembly: GCF_042466145.1. Lineage (NCBI taxonomy): Bacteria > Pseudomonadati > Bacteroidota > Flavobacteriia > Flavobacteriales > Flavobacteriaceae > Dokdonia > Dokdonia sp. R78006. The sequence continues at coordinate 3,451,135 of NZ_JAXHBU010000001.1, forward strand.
CCTAAAGCTACAAAAGCAGCACAGCGCTCATCTACAATGCTGTATGCTTTTATGTTTGGATTTTTTGTAAACTCAATGGTGAGCGGTGCGTTACGGGATCCTGGAGATATAATAACCGTATCAATTCCTTTACTTAAGCAAAGGTGAACGATAGATTGTGCTACAGGAATTTTAGAGTGAATCATTAGTAACAAAAATACGATTTCTACCATTTAGAATTGAGCATCTATAATCAGGAATTATAGAAAATTTGAGATACTATGTCTCTCAAATAGCACATTTCATATTATGTAGTACGCAGTACTTTCGCTACAGTTTGCAATTTATTTACCGTTTCCTCCCACTCAGCTACTGCGTCACTTGATGCTGTTACTCCACCACCTACATATAACTGTGCTCCACTAGCATCTACCTCCATACATCGCAGGTTTACAAATAAGTGTGTATGCTTTTTTATGGCGCTATAAGCTAGATTCTCAACATTCCTACGTGTTCTTGCTCTCTTTTTTTCTGTTTTGTAATTAAGCTCTCCTAAGAAACCTGTGTAATAAGAACGAGCATAACCTTCATGATTAAGGATAAATTCTTTTGCTTCATTTTTTGGTAGTCCGCAAACGGCTGGTGTGGGATGTAAAGCATTTATTACAGCAGCTATGCTTGTTTCATTTTCATTTATGATCGCAGAAATATCGGTCTTGAGGTGCAGCAAAGTTCCCGCTTGCTGGGTCTTAACATCAGAAACTTGAAGATCATTTACAAGCGTCGATAGATTTTCGACAATAGAATCTGTCACAAATTGTTGTTCCTCTTGTTCTTTTTCTCCCCAGACCACATCAGAACTAGCGCTTGTTTTCTGAGTTCCAGCTAGCGACATTGTATGCAAACGTCTATTATTTATAGATAACAATGTTTCTGGCGTAGCTCCTAGCCATAGACCTACATTAGGGTGATACCAGCAATACACAAACGCGGTCTTATAAGTTCCAAGTAATCGCTTGAAAATCTCAACAGGAGACTCATAATTATGTGGTATATTTTGCTTTCGCGAAAGCACAACTTTCTTCATAGCCGTATCTGCTATGGCTTCAATTCCTCTATTAACTAGTTTAATATGAGCCTCACGATCCTCGTTTGTATGGTTAACTAAGATTGTTTCTGCTTCTAATAGCATCTCATTTTCAAAGGAATCGAGCTCCATTACAAAAGACTCTTCGGCAGGAATTAAGACAGTCTCTGATGTTGATGCATCAAAAGGAGCAAACACAAAGCCACTTTCTGAGAAGTCATGTACTTCATGAAGAGTTTCATCATCTTGTAAAAGCGCATGAATCTTTTCTTCATTAGGTTTTCTGTACACTACAAATGGTAATGTACTTTCAAAATGCTCTTCGATATGTTCAAAAAAGTCTGTGCTATTCATTACTTCCTAGGCAAAGCGATTGTAGTCAATTTACATTTTGAAATAAGGGCATCGTTTTCATCTACTACATCGATGTTCCAAAGCTGGGTGGTTCTACCTTTATGTATAAATGTAGCCTTTGCATAGACCATCCCCTCACGCTTACTCTTTACATGATTTGCCGAAATCTCTATACCTCTAATAGTATGCTCCTGGTTGAGAAACATAAAACTAGCAGCGCTCCCTACACTCTCAGCAAGTGCAACCATTGCACCTCCATGTAAAACTCCATCAGGTTGATGCACCTTTGGTGTAACAGGCATTTGTGCTACAAGAAAATCCTCTCCAAAATCTATATAAGTGATATCTAAGGTTTCCATTAAAGTGTTTTTACAACTCTCTGCTAGACGTGCTAGGACTTCTTCTTTATTATTTTTCATATAAATCTTTAAAGCGAACAAATTATAGATACTTTCGCATATCAAATTTCGTTAATATTGAACACAAAACCCTCTATTATGATTAAAAAGACACTAGCTATCACATTACTTATACTAACATTTATCTCTTGTGATAAAATTGACGAGCTCACTAAGTTTGACATAGACTATACTACAAATTTCACCATACAAGCCACTACACTTCTAGGTACGCCGTTTGATATTGTCACTCCCGAGACCACAACAAACTCAGAGTCAGAATTTGAGAACAATAACACAAATTCTAATCTTGTAGAAAGCGTAAAGTTAACCACCTTGAGACTTGATCTTCAAACACCTGCTTCTGGTGATTTTGATTTCTTAAATGAGATTTTTATTTACATCACTGCAGATGGTCTTCAAGAGCAACTCATCGCTTCAAAAGTGGGCATTCCAGAAAATGGAGCTCGCTCACTAACGCTAGATATAGAAAATGTAGAGCTTGAAGAGTATATCAAGAAAGATTCTTACAGATTGCGCACAGAAACAACAACAGATCAAACCATCGAGTCTGATCATGAAATTGAGATTTACACTAAATTTAAAGTAGATGCAGAGATTTTAGGAGTATAATAACTCATAACATATCGCTTCTTACAAAATGTGTCGTATTTTTAAATACGACACATTTTTTTTGATATGAAAGTAAAGACATTAGAAAACGAAAGAGCAAAATTACTTGCCTTAGAGAATTATCATTACAGTGATCTTCTTCCACTATCGCAAGAAGTAGACCTTAACGCTTATGGCGGTTCTGATATATCCACTGGGCCTAAACTTACGGCCTATATTAAAGATGCAATCCAAAGACGTGAGCTGGGTACAGCATTACCTTTTATCATTTTTGACAAAAAACTTTGCAAATTTGCTGGCTCAACACGTTATGGAAATATAGATGACGTCAATAAAATTGTCCATATAGGATGGACGTGGCTTGGAGAAGATTTTCGCGGAAGCGGTCTTAACTTACATGTCAAGTTTCTCATGCTACGTTATGCTTTTGAAAAACTTCGTTATGAACGCGTGGAGTTTCGTATAGATGAACGCAATATTCGCTCAAGAAAAGCAGTAGAAAAGCTAGGCGCTACCTTAGAAGGTATCATGCGCAAGGATATTATTACAAAAAACGGTAGACGTCGTAATTCTTGTTGTTATTCAATTCTCAAAGAAGAATGGGAAGAAATCAAGAACACGCGATTTATTGATATACTGGATAGTAAAGAAGAGTAGATTATTTAACAGTACGCTTTCGCGAAAGCGATCACCTACACCTCAACGTTTGCAAATTCAAATCTTACCATCCCATCATCGTCTATGGAGGTAAGCTCCACCTCGTGCAATGTATTTACAAGTTCTGGATTCCAAGGAGATTTTACTTTTACGTAATTTTCTGTAAACCCGTGAATGTAACCTTCCTTATTCTCACTTTCAAAAAGCACAGTACGCGTGCTGTTTAATTGAGACTCATAGAATGCTCTACGCATTTTGGCTGAAAGTCCTCGTAACATTTTACTACGTTTACTTCGCACTTTTTTGGGAATTACGCCATCCATTGCAGCTGCAGGAGTATTATCACGTTCTGAATATGTAAAGACATGTAAGTAAGAGATATCTAATCCGGTAAGGAAATTATAAGTTTCTAGAAAATCCTCATCTGTTTCTCCTGGAAAACCTACAATTACATCTACACCTATACAGGCGTGAGGCATTACCTCCTTTATTTTAGCAACACGGTCTACATATAACTCGCGTTGATAACGGCGACGCATCAACCCAAGAATCTTATTGCTTCCACTCTGTAATGGGATATGAAAATGAGGTACAAATGTGCGTGACTTAGACACCACATCAATTGTTTCATTCTTAAGAAGATTAGGCTCTATAGAAGATATTCTTAAACGTTCTATTCCTTCTACTTTATCAAGCTCTTGTACGAGTTCTAAAAAAGTATGTTCGTGCTTCTTGTTTCCAAACTCTCCTTTACCGTAGTCTCCTATATTAACTCCAGTTAGTACGATTTCTTTTATGTCTTGTGCAGCAATTTTGGAAGCATTGTCCAATACATTTTGTAACGTATCACTTCTAGAAATACCTCTAGCAAGTGGTATCGTACAATAGGTACATTTATAATCACAACCATCTTGCACCTTTAAAAAGGCACGAGTTCGATCTCCAATAGAATAAGAACTTACGTAGAAATCTGCCTCTTGAATCTCACAAGCGTGCACTTCTCCACCTTCCTTAGATCTGTCTGGATTATCTAGTAAATCGTTTATGTAACTAGTGACATTAAACTTCTCTGTCGCTCCAAGAACGAGATCTACACCATCTACAGCAGCAAGCTCTTCTGGCTTAAGTTGTGCATAACAACCTACTGCGACAGTAACTCCTTCTGGATTTACCTTTTGAACTTGTTTTACAATTGACTTAAAACGCTTATCTGCATTTTCTGTCACACTACATGTATTAATCACGTAGACATCTGCAGGCTCAGAAAACTCAACTTTATCAAATCCCTCTTGCCCAAAACTACGAGCAATGGTACTAGTCTCTGAAAAATTCAGTTTACAACCTAGTGTATAAAATGCGACTTTCTTTTTAGAGGACATGTGCTGATGATTTGGAAAAAATTGCTCAAAATTTTGAGGACTGCAAAGGTAACAAAAGAAGTAAAGAAAATATTACTACTTATAACAACTAATCTTTGCTTGCTAAGAATTTGTTTCTAGCAGAAACGGCATCTTTAGTATAGTCGCTAAATACTCCATCTACGCCTGCCTCAAAAAACAATTGATACTCGGTTGCTCCACTCTTATTATTACTCCACAAAGTATCTTCTTTTCTAAAGGTATAAGGATGCACTTCTAGCTTATGCTTATGAGCAAGCGTTACAAAATCTGTAGGGGCTAGCACCTCAACCTCTCCTTTGCTCGCCTTGCTATAAGAAATCACAAAAGGTTTCCAAGGACCTATTCCATCTGCATAGTTAGAAACAAACTTTATTCCTTCCTCGGTTGCGAAGTAACTGTAGGTACGAGCATCTTTACTCAGTATGAAATCATAAGGTTGCCCTTCTGGATCATAGCTCCCATCTTCTTTGGTAAAGCGTAAATCTCCATTACTAGAGATTCCAGCTGCACCAATAAGTTGTATAAGTCGCACATCTGAACGTGCTGAAATGTACTGCAACGTACTCACCTCAAAACATTGCACAAAAATGGGAGAAGTTTTATCTACATAACCAGCCTTTGTAATCTGATTAAGAAATATATCTTCCATGGCGAGCCCTAGACTTTCATGAAAACTAGGATGCTTTAATTCTGGATAAATACCCACAGGACTTCCTGATGTGGTTTTGTGCGCTTTCGCGAAAGCGATAATTTCCTCAAACGTAGGAATCTCAAATAGATCATCAAACTCGTGAGTTCTCTCCTCCCAAGACTGCCTTGCTCGTAATGTTTTGAGTTCGCTAAGCGTGAAGTCAGATACAAACCAATCTGTCACCAGTACACCATCAAGCATTTTGGTGGTTTTACGATCTGCATATTTTGGGAGTACAGAAACATTAGTCGTTTCAGAAATATAAGGCTCATGCCTAGCTACAAGAACTCCATCCTTTGTCATCACAAGATCTGGCTCTATAAAATCTGCGCCTAGTTCGATTGCTTTTTTATACCCTTCCATCGTATGCTCAGGATATAAAAATTGCGCGCCCCTGTGTGCAATTACAATAGGGGTATTATGAATTTGAGGCTGCTCCATGTGATTACAAGATAAGATGAGTACTGAAAATAAAAGCGTTATTCTTTTTAAACTAATCATGTACACAAAGGTAGAATCTATTCCACAAAAAAGGCGCAAATATCATTTGCGCCTTTTTTAATTTTATAACTAGAGATTAGATTAATCTATTCTAGTGATTTTTGCTCCTATTGCTCTAAGACGCTCATCTATGTTTTCATATCCGCGGTCTATTTGCTCGATATTATGAATAGTAGAAGTTCCCTTTGCACTTAACGCTGCAATGAGCAATGAGATACCAGCACGTATATCTGGTGATGTCATTGTGGTAGCCTTAAGCGTAGACTGGAAGTTATGTCCAATCACAGTAGCACGATGCGGATCACAAAGTATCACTTTTGCTCCCATATCTATAAGCTTATCTGTAAAGAACAAACGGCTTTCAAACATTTTCTGGTGAACCATTAGTTCGCCCTTTGCTTGGGTTGCCACTACAAGAATAATACTTAAAAGATCTGGAGTAAAACCTGGCCATGGTGCATCTGAGATAGTCATAAATGAACCGTCAATGTATGATTCCACTTGATAACCGTCTGTATGTGCAGGGATATAAATATCATCCCCTTTACGTTCTAGAGTAATCCCTAGTTTTCTAAAGGTATTAGGTATCACACCTAGATCATCCCAGCTTACATTTTTAATAGTAATCTCACTCTTAGTCATTGCAGCAAGACCTATCCATGATCCTATTTCGATCATGTCTGGTAATACTCTATGATCGCAACCACCTAGTTTTTCTACTCCTTCTATGATAAGCATGTTTGAACCTATCCCTTGGATATTTGCTCCCATGCGCACCATCATTTTACAAAGCTGTTGTAAATATGGTTCACAGGCTGCGTTATAAATAGTCGTAGTCCCTCTGGCTAATACAGCAGCCATCACGATATTTGCCGTACCTGTAACAGATGCTTCATCTAGTAGCATGTATGCTCCTGTAAGTCCGTTAGGTGCTTCTACCCCATAAAAACGTTCTTCACGATTGTAACGGAAAGTCGCTCCTAGTTTTATAAAACCTTCAAAATGCGTATCAAGACGACGACGACCTATTTTATCACCTCCTGGTCTAGGAATGTATCCTTTACCAAAACGAGCTAGTAATGGCCCTACAATCATTATAGATCCTCTTAGGCCACTTCCCTCTTTTTTAAATTTCTCACTTTCTAGGTACTCAAGGTCAAGTTCATCTGCTTGAAACGTGAACTCACCTTTTGCGATTTTCTCCACCTTTACACCTAGATTTTCCAAGATCATGATGAGCTTGTTTACATCTATAATGTCTGGCACATTACTTATGGTAACTTTTTCAGGAGTGAGTAGTACTGCACATAATATTTGTAATGCTTCGTTTTTTGCGCCTTGTGGTTGGATATCACCTTTAAGTTGGTGACCTCCCTCGATCTGAAATGTTGCCATAGTTAATTAGAAATATATTTTAATAACGCTTTTTGCGATTGTTATTGTTGTTTGTATTTTTTGAGTAACTTCTTTTCTTGATTGGATTATCTGCGGCTTTAGCTTTCTTGTTAGCTCTTATAAGTCTATCAGAATCTCCTAATTCTTCTCCACTATTTTTTAGGTTGATTTCCCCATTACTCAACTCAAATAAGTGATTAAAGATGACCTCATCATCTACAGTATCCTTATTCCAGTTTAAGAAGCACTTTTTCATATGGTTTGCGATAGTCATTGCAAGTCCCTCACGCATATCACCTTTATCCCAGCTTACCGCTACATCAATCATACGTTTGATGTTATTACCGTAAAAACGGTACTTAGGATGGTTTTGCGGATATTCTAAAGGCTCTGGACGCTCTGCAAGCTCCTCTCTAGATGGTTTTCCATATGGAGACTCAACATCTAGTTTAAAATCAGACATTATAAATAACTGATCCCACAACTTATGTTGAAAATCTGGTACATCACGCAAGTGAGGCTGTAAATTCCCCATTACTGCGATAATAGCTTTAGCTGTTTTGTTACGCTCTTCGGCGTCTTCCATTGCCGTCGCATCATTTACCATTTTCTGTATATGGCGCCCATACTCGGGAATGATGAGATGAACTCTCTCCGTGTTGTACTCTAATTGATCTATCAATTGTAAAAAATTAAGTGAAGTCGTCCTTTAAGTAAAGACATGTGCAAAATACTAAAATTTGTCTAAACGCATCTAGTCTTTAGTAAATTGATAACATAACAATAAAAAAAGCCTCTTATTGTGTTCTTGGGATGCTTTGGGCGTGACCACAAGGGTCGCGCTCTACGTTTATACGCTTCGGCTCCTTGCGCTTTCGCTTCATGAGCCTGTAGGGTAACCACTGCGATCCCTCACGCGGAGTTAGTAATGATACAAAATAGTGGTGATTAATAACATTTTCGCGAAAGCGTGCATCTCTTACAATGAAATAACGCCTTCTATCTTACCTACTTCCTTGTACTTTTCTATCACAACATCAGGATTATCTAGACGCACGTTAATAGAAACGCTTGTGTACTTGCCTGTGCGAGAGACATTTTTCTTTATTACGGCTCCTAGGTGGTCAAAGAGACCTTCTATTTGCGCTTCTTTCTCTGCATTTGCAGGCACAATAAACTTGTACAAATAAGGTGCAGGCCAGCTAGAAGTTTCTTCTAGTTGTGTCTTTAATTTTTTATAAAATTCTTCTGGATTTTTATCTGAACTCATGGGTATCTATTATAATACAAAGGTACAAAATTCACGTTCTTTGTAGTTTGCTTAATTTTGCTAAAAAGACTACCATTTTTATGCCAAAACGTATACTTCTCATAGGAGGTCCATCTACCGGGAAAACAACATTACTTAAGCACCTAGAACAACTAGGGTATCCGTGCCTTGAGGAAATCTCAAGACAAGTAATAAGCCAAGCCCAAAAGGAAGGTATAGATCAGTTATTTCTAGAGAAACCACTGTTGTTTTCTGAGCTTCTGAGAGATGCTCGTATAGAACAGCACAAAGATGTAGATACATACATCACAGACACTGTTTTTATAGACCGAGGTATTCCTGACACCGTGGCATACATGGACTTTATAGGACAAGAATATCCTGAGGCTTTTGTACAGGCTTGCAAGACGTATACTTATGATATCGTATTCATATTACCTACCTGGGAGAAAATACACAAGGTAGATCAAGAGCGATACGAGACTTTTGAACAAGCTCAAAAAATTGAAAAACACCTTGTAAAAACGTACCAAAATTATGGGTACACCCCTATTGTAGTACCTATGTCTCCAGTAGAGGATAGAGCGGCCTTTATATTAAAAACGCTAGCTCTTGAGTAATCAAGCGCAAGACATATTACAACAATACTGGGGTCACTCTACCTTTAGACCACAACAAGCAGAAATTATAAAGAATGTGCTTGCTGGGAGTGATAGTATTGCACTATTACCCACAGGTGGCGGAAAGTCTCTATGCTATCAATTACCTGCGTTATTACTGGACGGAATTACGATAGTGGTATCACCACTTATCGCTCTCATGAAGGACCAAGTCATGACTTTGCAGGAAAAAGGTATCAAAGCGCTCTCTATCACGAGCGGAATTTCCTTTAGCGAGCTAGACACGCTACTCGATAATTGCATTTATGGTAACTACAAGCTTTTATATCTCTCACCTGAGCGATTACAACAAGAGCTTGTAAGAGAACGTATTAAACTTATGAATGTCTCTCTCATCGCGGTAGATGAGGCTCATTGTATTTCTCAATGGGGACATGACTTTAGACCTGCATATAGAGAAATCTCACAACTACGTGCTCTCAAGCCTACCGTGCCATTTATAGCACTTACAGCAACGGCTACTCCTAAGGTACTTAAAGATATCACAGAGCAGTTAGAGTTAGAAGACCCGCAGTTATTTAAAACTTCTTATCATCGCCCTAACCTCACATATAATGTAGTGCAAGCTACAGACAAGTTCTACCAGCTAGAAACTATCCTTGCAAATACAAAGGCTAGTGCTATTGTATATGTGCGTAATAGAAAGGCTACACTTAATACTGCACACTTTTTAAAAGGTAGAGGCATCTCTGCTACTTCTTACCACGGAGGTATGTCTCGTGATGAACGTCACAAACAATATCTCGCATGGCGCAATAACAAAGTACAAGTCATGGTAGGCACAAGTGCCTTTGGGATGGGAATTGATAAAGCAGACGTAGCAACAGTAGTGCATTTAGAAATCCCTGATAGTATAGAAAATTACTTTCAAGAGGCAGGAAGAGCTGGAAGAGCAGGACAAGAATCACAAGCCGTACTTCTTTATAATGAAAATGACGAGGTACGACTAGAAAATCAGTTTATAAAAGTGATTCCTCAGGTAGCAGATGTAAAAAAGATATACAAGCACCTCAACAACTACTTTCAAATCTCTTACGGCGAAGGCCAAGAGACACTGCATCGATTTAACTTTAGCGAGTTTTGTGCAACCTATAAGCTGCACACCATTCTCACATTTAACGCGCTTCAAGTGCTGGATCGCAATAGCGTGATAAGCTTGTCTCAAGAGTTTACAAAACGTGCAACTATCAATTTTAAGGTAAATGATTTTGCGCTTTCTTACTATTTGATTCGTAATAATCAGCTGGATGATGTGGTTAAGGCTGTTCTTAGAACGTACGGAGCCGTTTTTGAACAAATCACAAATATCAACTATAGCATAGTTGCCACAAAGGCAAGTAAAACTATAGAGCAAGTGCACCAAGTCCTACTTACGCTTGAAAAAGATGATATTATAGATTATGAACATCAAAATTATGATACTGCAATTACCTTCCTTGTCCCTAGAGATGATGATAGAACAATAAACGTTATCGCACCGTATATTAAAGCACAGGCAACATACAAGAGAAACCAAGTAGATGCTATAAAAACATACTTGGCCACAGATACCGTTTGTAGAGCAATCCAACTTATGCAGTATTTTGACGAAACATTAACCACACCATGTGGAAAATGTGATGTATGTACAAATGCAACACACCAAGTTTCAAGAACTGCTATACACAGTGCTATTATCGATATTTTAAGAGAAGGCCCAAAAACTTCTCGCGAAATATCACAACTAGACTACCCACAACAAACTATAATTAATACGATTCGACTACTTTTGGATCAGAAAAAGATAGCCATCTTGGCAAATAACACCTACACCTTATTATGAGAGATTTACGCATAGTTTTTATGGGTACACCAGAGTTTGCAGTAACTATATTAAACGGTTTACTAGAAGAAGAATATAATGTAGTGGGAGTAATCACCGCACCAGATCGTCCTGCAGGAAGAGGACAGAAAGTAAGAGAAAGTGATGTAAAGGCATTTGCAAAGGCAAGAAACCTCAACATCCTACAACCTACAAACCTCAAAAGCGAGGAGTTTTTAGAAGAACTTAAAGACCTTAATGCAAACCTACAGATTGTAGTTGCCTTTAGAATGCTTCCAGAAGCTGTATGGAAAATGCCAGCTTATGGAACCTTTAACTTACACGCATCACTCCTACCTCAATATCGTGGTGCCGCACCTATAAACTGGGCAATCATTAATGGAGAGACAGAAACAGGAGTGACTACTTTCTTTATAGATGAAAAAATTGATACCGGTGAGATTATCTTACAAGAAAAGCTTGCTATAGATGATAAGGAAAATGCTGGCGTGTTACATGACCGTCTTATGATTGCAGGTAAGGATCTTGTTGTAAAAACGGTAAAAGCAATAGCAATAGATGAAGTAAGCACTTTTGTACAAGACTCCAGTAGAGAACTCAAAACAGCATACAAGTTACATAGTGAGAACACGAGAATAGACTGGGATGCTCCTCTTCAAGATATATACAATCACATAAGAGGATTGAGTCCTTATCCAGCAGCTTACACGATGCTAGAAAATGGAGGAAAAGAGCAGCGTGTAAAAATTTATAGCGCTTTCGCGAAAGCAGAAAAAGAGATGTTTATTCCATCTGGAGCAGTAACTCAGGTAGAAGATTATCTAGCTATCGCAACGCCAGAAGGTTACATATGCATCACCGAAATACAGCTTTCTGGGAAGAAAAAAATGGCCGTTAAAGACCTTTTAAACGGATACAAATTTGATAAAAATGCAAAAATGCGCTAAACCCTTGCTCCTATTGGTGTTAAGGGAATTATAAAAAGAGACTACCTTTATCAACAATTGGCTTGACTTATTAACAAAACCTCTGATTTCCCTTGCTATTGCTTGCATAGGCAATTAATTCGGATAAATTTGTTAGGGAATTAAGCATTTAGCTTAACCAACAATTTAATTAATTAACAATTTACATTATGAACAAATCAGAATTAATTGACGGAATGGCAGAGCACGCAGGTATCACTAAAGCTGCAGCAAAAAAAGCATTAGAATCTTTCTTAGGAGATGTTGAAAAGACTCTTAAAGACGGAGGACGTGTTTCTCTTGTAGGTTTTGGATCTTGGTCTGTTTCTAAGCGTAACGCACGTGAAGGAAGAAATCCACAAACTGGAAAAACTATTAAAATTGCAGCAAAGAACGTAGTAAAGTTCAAAGCTGGATCTGAGCTTGCAACTTCTGTAAACTAGTCAGTTTTAACTGTTATATAAAAAACGGGTAGCTCACGCTACCCGTTTTTTTTGTTTTACACCGGCTTCTATTAAAATCCGTAATCTTATTGGGAATCCTTTAGTGATAAATAACATCTTTGATTATCTCGTGATTGTACTAAAGTTTTTTGGAAAATTTTCGCGAAAGCGTAACTATATACTTTCTATATATAACAACTTATAAAAAAGAGTATAGCAAGTAGAAATGTAGATAAAGCTACTTTTTTAAGTTCTGGATCAAGTAAAGCGTGTATTGAAGTACTTCTTACCGTAAACATGTGCCTCACTAGTGGTATAAAAGCCACAAGAGAGATGTAATCAATAATATGCGTTGCTGTAAGTAAGAGGTAAGAAACCCAGCCTAAAAGTCCTACAAGGAATAATACAGTGTGATACTTCTCTGCACCTGCGGCTCCCAAAACAACAGCAAGTGTGTTTTTACCTACGCGAGCATCTGCTTCACGGTCTCTCATATTATTAAGGTGTAACACCATAGTAGATAATGAACCTATAGTAAGCGCAGGAAGAATCTGTATAAAATTAATATACTGTGTAAATAAAAAGAAAGACCCTAGAACACCCACGAGACCAAAGAATATAAAAACAAAGACATCTCCTAGTCCTCTATAACCGTAAGCACTTTTTCCCACTGTGTACTTTATGGCAGATACGATGGCGGCAATTCCTAAAAGTAAGAATAAGATGGAAAGCAAAAAGTGATCCACCCCAAAAGAGACATAAATCAAGAGCAGTACAATAACCACGGTGATAATTGATGTAATTATAATTGCCTTTTTAAGATCTTGTGCAGTTAGAAGTCCGCTTTGCATGGCTCTTGCAGGCCCTACCCGCTCTGCATTATCTGTTCCCTTAACGCCATCACCATAATCATTTGCATAATTAGATAAGATCTGAAATCCTAAAGTAGCGAGTATGGCTAGTATAAAAATACTCCAGTTAAATGCGCCTTCTTGTAGAGCTAGTCCGCCTCCCACAAGAATCCCAGCTATAGAAAGTGGTAAGGTACGAGGACGGGCGGCACTAAGCCAAACTTGGAATGAGGGCATAAATATTTTTAAGTGCGTAAATGTACTATTTTCTTTGGGCTTCTACCCTTCTCAAATTTCAAAAGGATTTACTAGCTTCGTAATGATCAAAAATATTCTCATGATGAATCTAAAATCTATTGCCGCGCTACTCCTTGTTATTCTTTCAGTATCAAGTTGTAAACAAAAAGAAACTACAGTAACGCAGGTTGAAGTGGAAGAAAAAAATCCTTTTTTTTGGGAAGCTGCAAATATGTATTTCTTGCTTACAGATCGTTTTAATAATGGCGATACAAGTAATGATGTCAACTTTGATAGAACTCAAGAGAGTGCTGTACTAAGAGATTTTATGGGTGGTGATATCAAAGGAATCACACAAAAGATAGAAGACGGTTACTTTACAGATCTTGGGATCAATGCCATCTGGTTTACTCCAGTTGTAGAGCAAGTACATGGAGCAGTAGATGAAGGTACAGGTGTCACATACGGTTATCACGGTTACTGGACTAAGGACTGGACTTCACTAGACCCTAACTTTGGCACTAGAGAGGACTTACAGGCTCTTATAGCAGCAGCACATCAAAAAGATATACGTATTGTCATGGATGTGGTACTTAACCACACAGGTCCAGTTACAGAGCAAGATCCATTCTGGGGTGAAGATTGGGCAAGAGAAAACCCTAATTGCGCTTTTAGTACTTATGAAAATACTACCGCTTGTAGTCTTGTAGAAAACCTTCCAGACATCCTTACCGAGACTAATCAAGAAGTTGCGCTCCCAGCTACACTAGTTGCAAAGTGGAAGTCTGAAGGACGTTATGATGAGGAAATGGCAGAGCTTGACTCTTATTTTGCAGCAAACAACCTTAAGAAAACACCACGCAACTACATTATAAAATGGCTTACGGATTATATACGCGATTTTGGAGTAGATGCTTTTAGAGTTGATACTACAAAACATGTAGACGAAGCCTCATGGGTGGCATTAAGAGCACAAGCAGATAAAGCCTTTGCAGACTATAAAGCAAACAATGAAGACAAAGTGATGGATGACAATGACTTTTTCATGTTTGGAGAAGTTTATAATTACTCTATAGATGGAGGTCGTGCTTATGATTTTGGAGATAAAAAGGTAGATTACTTTGCAAACGGCTTTGATAACCTGATTAATTTCCAATTTAAATATGATGCTCAAGGAAGCTATGAGCAGCTATTTAGTAAGTATGCAGAAATTAAGGATTCTATTTTTAGCGATAAGAGTTTTGTAAACTATGCTACCTCACATGATGATGGACAACCATTTGATAAAGACCGAAACAAAGCTATAGAAACAGGTACTAAGCTGTTATTAACTACGGGGATATCTCAGGTTTATTATGGTGATGAAACTGCAAGAGACTTAACGATAGAAGGAACAGATGGTGATGCAACCCTGCGTAGCTTTATGAACTGGCAAGATATTGAAAGTACTACAACAAATGAGGTTCTTACTCACTGGCAAAAGCTGGGGACTTTTAGAAGAGATCACCCTTCGGTAGGTGCTGGTACTCATGAGATGCTAAGTGCCGCTCCTTATGTTTTTAAAAGATCATTTGATAAAAATGGTGTTACAGATACTGTGGTCGTAGGATTAGACCTTAATATCGGGGTGAAAGAAATTGTGGTTGGTAACGCTTTCGCGAAAGCGCAAACTGTCAAGGACACCTACTCAGGACAAGAAGCTAGTGTAATCGACGGCAAGATAACTCTTGACACTCCTTACGATATTGTTTTACTAGAAGCTGTACAAGACTAATTATCCAGCTGCTGAAGAAATGAAGCCAGCACTTGAGAAATCCCTAACTCCATAGCAGGATTTGTTATGGAGAGATTGTTTACGTCAAAGTTTTCTTGAAATGATGGAAAGCTAAAACTCTCTGCTATAACTCCTCCAAAACGGGGAGCTGTGCTCTTCATGTATTCAAGTGCAGAAGAGGCTCCTCTAGCCCCAGGAGAAGTGCTCACTAATAGGATTTTTTTATTTGCTAAGAAATTCCTGTCTGCACGAGAAAGCCAATCAAGAATATTTTTAAAATAAGCAGATATCATCCCGTTGTGCTCATTTACTCCTATGATAATCCCAGAAGCCTCGGCTATCTTATTTTTAATAATCTGAATATCAATTGGGATTCCTCGCTCTTGCTCAAGATCTAAATTATACATAGGAATATCATAATCTAGAAGATGTAAACGCGATGCGGGCTGAGATTGAATCGAATTGATAATATAATCCAGCAACATACTATTTATAGATGTTTTGCTATTACTTCCGGATAGTGCAATAATTGTTCCCATAGTTTCATAAAAAAAGCCACCCGAAGGTAGCTTTTTTATTAATTAGATATTTTCTGAATTATAGGCTCAATGTAAGTGTAGCAATAATCGATGTGTTATCACGGTCTACCATAGCTTCATTTGTTAATCCTGTGCTGTATAAAGAATTAGTGCGCTCTTGAGAGAATGTATCATAAGCTACATCTAATTTTATCTTTCCAAAATTATAACCAATTCCTGCAGAGTATCCAGATAAGTCACCTACTGTAGTCTCATCTTTAAACGGACTATCTTCATAGCGGTAACCACCTCTAAAACTCCATGCTTGAGATCTAATCTCTCCACCTAATTTATAAGAATTTACTGGTTGCAATAAATTATCTATCGCTGCATTTTGCGCATTGAAGAAAGAATCGCTTTCTGGTCTGAAACTAAGATTTGTATAATCCTTATAAGAGTAATCGAAGCTCAATAAACCTTGCTGTCCGAAAAGATATGCAACACTACCTGTATATTTTCCAGGAGTTTTGATTTCATAATCCTCATAGATATTAGTTACTCTAGGATTAATCACTGTGTTGAATACTCCTGCATCATCTATTGCTGTAGTAGAAACACTTTGATTAGTCTCTTCGCTTATAGTTGTCCACGTAGGTGAATCATAAGTAAAGCCAACTCTCAAATTTTCTCCAGCCTTATAAATACTTCCTAACTGAAATGAAAACCCACTACCAGTAGTTCTTAAATTATTTTCAAAACGAATATCTGTAATGTTTGTAAAACCTTCATCTGCCCCCACATTATTAGATTCAAATAAAACAGTAGACTGATTATAATCTATAAAGTGAGAATTTAAGTTAAGCCCTAAATAAAGATTTTCATCATACTGAGCTCCAATATTAAATGATGCTTTACCACTATAACCCGATGATGCAAAGACGTACTCTTGGTCATAATTTTCAGCAACCGTGTTTACAAAATACTCTGTATTATCAAAATCATTTGAAACTGGGTCTATGATAAAAGATTGAAATCCTAATAACGCTTGTTGCGCACCGAATCCTTCACTTTCTCCAAGAAATTGATATAAATCTGAAACAGACTCCCCATCAACCGTCTCTAACAGATCAAGAGGAATTCCTTGTGCAAAATCACTAAAGTAGCTAGAAATAGAATTTGTATTGTTTCCGACAGCTGTGTATTGATTATCAAGATTTGATGTTCGATCGTAATTGAAACTAAGAGAAACTTTATTCCACTTAGAATTACCTGAACCACCTATAATAAAAACACCTCCAGCCTGATTTATAGATAAATCAGAATCTGAAACATTCGTAGTATTTCCAAGGTATCTCGTATCATTATCGAAGTTATCATTAACGATGGATAGTGATACTGTCCCTTTTGTAAAAACAGCACTTGCTGCAGGATTATCTCCTATTGCACTTAAGTCTCCACCTAAAGCCCCAAATGCACCTCCCATTGCTCTATATCGAGCTGTTCCAGATACATTTGATGAGGTATATAAAAGTGCATCCGAAATACTCTGTCCAAAAGATGTTCCCGTGGCCACTAAAGCCGCTATTATAATAAGTTTTTTCATATAACAAATTTAATATTGTAGACTATATCGCTTATCCTCTGCGTCCTCCGCTTCTACCAGAAGATCTTGAAGATGATCCACTACTACTTCTTGATGGTGAAGACGATCTAGATGCAGAGCTACTTCTTGATGAAGATCTGCTAGGCGTCGCTGTAGGTCTAGATGAACTTGATGCAGGTCTTGATTTAGTTCCACTAGGTCTTACTGGACGCGAAGGTCTTGATTGAGTTCCAGATGGTCTTGTAGGACGACTTGGTCTCGTTGTAACAGGTCTCCCTCTTGTAACACCATCACGATTAGTTGTTGTAGGTCTCCCTCTAGTAACACCATCGCGATTTGTAGTTGTGGGTCTTCCTCTAGTAACGCCATCACGATTTGCAGATGTTGGTCTAGTTGCAATTACTCGCGTGCTAGTCCCTCTGTTTCTAGAATATGTATTTCTACTTGTAGCACTTGATGTTCTTACTGAAGCCGAACGTAAACGAGATCTTGAAGATGAGATAGCATTTACAGCACTACTTCTTCTTCCTGTATTTAAACTTCTTCCACGAGGACTGTTATTGTATGCGAGTCTTGCGCCGTTATATGTACCATAATTGTAGTGACCATGAGATACAAAAGGTCTATAGTATCCATAACCGAAATTCCCATATCCGTAATGGGGAGTGTTCCAAAATCCCATTCCCCATGGAGACCAAAATGCAGCGTAACTTCTGATTCCATATGGATTAGGAAATCCAAAACCATTACCAAAACCTCCATAGCCAAATCCAAAACCTCTCCAGTAAGGAATATTATTATTATAAATAGTGATTTCTACATCTTGAGTTTCATCACCCCAGGCTGCGTAACCAGTATTAGTTTCAAAACTAGCTCCATCTACATAGATATCTGTCCCGGCTTCTGAAGAATAGGATTCAATATCAGTAAATACAGCTCCATCTTCTTCTAACTCACTAAGTTCTTGGACACCTTTTTCAAAATAGTTTTTGTAAACCTGAGTATTTGCACCATCACTAACCTTTTGATCTGATTCGTTAGACACGACAGCTTCTGAACTATTATAAATTCCATCCTCATCATAAATATTCTGAGTAGAACTACAACCAATAATAAAAACTGATGTAACAGCTAGAAATGTTATTTTTTTTACTGTGCTTAAGAGAGAAGTATTAAATTCCATATCAATAGTGTTTTAATTGTTGCTTGATTGAAAAATACCTAATTTCGCTAGGTAATTTTATATTGAATTTAACACAACATTTGTGCCAAAACAAGTTTTATGGGCAAGAACCTCACAAAAAGAAGTGAAGATTATTCTAAATGGTATAATGAATTAGTAGTTCAAGCAGACCTAGCAGAAAACTCAGCGGTGCGCGGCTGTATGGTTATCAAACCATACGGATATGCTATCTGGGAAAAAATGCAAGCAGAGCTTGATCGTATGTTCAAAGAAACAGGACATGAAAACGCATATTTCCCATTATTTGTACCCAAAAGTCTTTTTGAAGCTGAAGAAAAGAATGCAGAAGGCTTTGCAAAGGAATGTGCAGTAGTTACTCACTACAGATTAAAAACAGATCCTGATAATCCTAGCAAGCTTATTGTTGATCCTAATGCAAAATTAGAGGAAGAACTTATCGTTCGTCCTACTAGTGAAGCTATTATATGGAATACATATAAAGGATGGATTCAATCATATAGAGATCTTCCATTATTAATAAATCAATGGGCAAACGTAGTACGCTGGGAAATGCGTACTCGCTTATTCTTAAGGACTGCCGAATTCTTATGGCAAGAAGGTCATACAGCACACGCTACCAAACAAGAAGCTCTAGTAGAGGCAGAATTAATGAATAACATCTATGCAGAATTTGCTGAGAATTTCTTAGCTATCCCTGTAGTAAAAGGTGTAAAGACAGAGAGTGAACGTTTTGCCGGTGCAGATGAAACCTTTTGTATCGAAGCACTTATGCAAGATGGGAAAGCACTTCAAGCAGGCACCTCTCACTTTCTAGGTCAAAATTTCGCGAAAGCGTTTGATGTAAAATTTACAACAAACCAAGGAAAACAAGAGCACGTATGGGCTACCTCTTGGGGTGTATCTACACGCCTTATGGGAGCGCTTATAATGACACATAGTGATGACCAAGGACTTGTGTTACCTCCAAATCTCGCTCCGTTCCAGGTGGTTATCGTTCCAATATATAAAGGACAAGAACAACTGGATGCGATCTCTCAAGTGGCGAATGAAATTGTACAAGACCTCAAACTTCATGGAGTTTCTGTAAAGTTTGATAACCGCGATACGCACAAACCAGGATGGAAATTTAATGAGTATGAGCTCAAGGGTGTTCCTTTAAGAATAGGAATAGGACCTAAAGACCTTGAGAAACGAACAGTTGAACTTGCTAGGCGCGATACGCTCACAAAAGAGTTTGTGGCCAAAGAGGATATTGTAGAGACTGTAGTTGACCTTTTAAAGGAAATACAAGAAAACCTATACACTAAGGCAAAAAATTACAGAGATACGCATATAACGCCTGTAAATGACTTTGAAGAATTCAAAGAAGTACTAGAGACCAAAGGTGGATTCTTGAGCGCACATTGGGATGGCACTGCAGAAACTGAAGAAAAAATCAAACAAATTACAAAAGCAACCATACGATGCATACCTATGGATGCTGTTGAAGAAGAAGGAAAATGCGTTTTTTCTGGCGCTCCTTCTAATCGTAGAGTACTGTTTGCCAAGGCATATTAATTTTTTTTTGAAAAAAGTTTCAAATAGTCTTGCAACATCTAGAAAAATGTTTATTTTTGCATCCGCAATTTAAGCGATTGTTCTAGGCCCGTTCGTCTATCGGCTAGGACGCATGGTTTTCATCCATGTAAGAGGGGTTCGATTCCCCTACGGGCTACACATTTTGAATACATAAATTCTGAAGGTAACACTTCAGAATTTTTCTGGCCCGTTCGTCTATCGGCTAGGACGCATGGTTTTCATCCATGTAAGAGGGGTTCGATTCCCCTACGGGCTACAATTTTTATAATTACTAGAAAAAACAATAATGGCAAATCACAAGTCAGCTTTAAAGAGAATTAGAAGCAACGAAGCTAAGCGTCTTAGAAATCGTTACCAACACAGAACGACTCGTAACGCGATCAAAAGACTACGCGATATGACTGAGCAGAAAGATGCACAGGCTTTATATCCAGCTGTAGCTTCTATGATTGACAAGTTAGCTAAGCGTAATATCATTCATGATAACAAAGCAGCTAACCTAAAATCTAAGCTTGCAAAGCACGTAGCAGCGCTATAATAGCACTACGATTATGATATACAGAGAACTTCTATATTTCTATAGGGGTTCTTTTGTTATTTAAGAAGTAGATAAGTATAACTTACGCTTTCGCGAAAGCAAAACCTCTCTACTACTTTTACATATTAAGATTAATACCGCAAGAAATTCTTGCAACTGATTAGGCTAACCTCTGACGATATTCGTGAATGTTGCCCTAACGTAAAACCACTTTAATATCCATAGAAATGGAAGATTTAGTAAAATTCGTACAAGACGAATTCATCCCAAAAAATGATTTCCCAACTTTTTCAGCAGGAGATACAATTACTGTATTTTATGAAATTAAGGAAGGTGAAAAAAGTAGAACACAGTTCTTTAGAGGAGTTGTGATTCAATTAAGAGGAACTGGAAGAACTCAAACATTTACAATCCGTAAAATGTCTGGTACTGTTGGTGTGGAACGTGTATTCCCACTTAACCTTCCTGCAATCCAAAAGATTGAAATAAACAAGAAAGGTATTGTACGTCGTGCACGTATCTTTTACTTTAGAGGTCTTACTGGTAAGAAAGCTCGTATTAAAGAAAGACGTGGCGCTTAAGCTACCACAATATATTATCAAAAAGCTCCATCATAACGATGGAGCTTTTTTTTTGGATTTATGTTAGCATAAAAACATCTTACAAGAGATGAAAATTAAGCGTATATCTACCACTCAGCTTAGAATAAGACAGGTTAATTAATCAAGTCAAATACTGTTATCATCTTTCTCACTAATTAGAATCTCCATCTAGTCGTTGATAAGAAATATCAAAGCCACTGCCCTTCTCCTCAAACTAAACTCCTCTGCTCATATGCTACACAACAAACACAGATACTAGTATTAGCATCTTGTTACACAACCAAAATCAACACCATCTTATACTTTATATAACTTCAAAAAAGTATTATTCATCTACTTTAAATGCTTAAATGAATTTAATGTATAGTTAAATACAATATTCTTAATAATTCTGAGTGTATTCGCGCACCTAAGCATTGCAAGTAACCTTAGTGATTTGGTATATTTGCTAGGCTCGACTTACGAGTGATTTTCAATAGATTTACTAAACAAATACCTTCTAAATGGCGACAGAAAAGACCACTATAAAGTATACACTTACGGATGAAGCTCCTATGCTTGCGACGCATTCATTCCTCCCTATTATAAAACGTTTTACCCAGTCTTCTAATATTGACATGGAGCTAGTGGATATTTCTCTAGCTGGTCGTATCGTTGCAAATTTCCCAGACAACCTTACGGAAGATCAAAAACAAGAAGATGCATTGCTTGCGCTAGGAGAACTAGCAAAGCAACCAGAAGCAAATATTATCAAACTTCCAAACATCTCTGCCTCTATACCTCAGCTTACGGCTGCTATAAAGGAATTACAAAGTGATGGATACGATATTCCAGATTTTCCAGAAGAGCCAAAAACTGACGAGGAGAAATCAATACGTGCTAGATATGCAAAAGTATTAGGTAGTGCTGTAAACCCAGTATTACGTGAAGGTAACTCAGACCGTAGAGCTCCTAAGCCAGTGAAGCAATATGCGAGAAACAACCCACACAGTATGGGCGCATGGAGTGCAGATTCTAAAACACATGTTTCGACAATGTCTCATGGAGACTTTAGAAACAATGAAAAATCTGTTACTATTCAAGAAGCTGGAAATGTTCGCATTGAACATGTAGCTACAGATGGAACTATTACTATTCTTAAAGCTAATACACCAGTACTAGCAGAAGAAATTATAGACGCTTCCCTCATGGAGAAGAAAGCTTTAATTTCTTTCCTTGAAGAGCAAGTAGTAGATGCAAAAGAGAAAAACATCCTTTTCTCCCTTCACATGAAGGCGACTATGATGAAGGTTTCTGACCCTAAAATATTTGGACACGCAGTACGTGTGTTTTTTGCACCAGTATTTGAGAAGTACGGAGCTACTTTTGATAAATTAGGAGTAGATGTAAATAATGGATTTGGAGACTTAGTTTCTAAAATTGACGAATTACCATCTTCAGAAAAAGAAGAAATCCTTGCTGCTATAAAAGCTTGTTATGATGCAAGACCAGATCTTGCAATGGTAAATTCTGATAAAGGAATTACAAACCTACACGTTCCTAGTGATGTTATTATTGATGCATCTATGCCAGCAATGATACGTGCATCTGGACAAATGTGGAATGCAGAAGGAAAACAACAAGACACAAAAGCGGTAATTCCAGATAGTAGTTATGCTGGGGTTTTCCAAGAAACGATAGATTTCTGTAAAAAACATGGAGCTTTTGACCCTACAACAATGGGTACAGTTCCTAACGTAGGTCTTATGGCTCAAAAAGCCGAAGAATATGGATCTCACGACAAAACTTTTGAAATACCAGCAGCTGGAGTAGTACGTACAGTAGATGACGCTGGAAATACACTAACAGAACACAAGGTAGAAGAAGGAGATATCTGGAGAATGTGCCAGGTAAAAGATGCTCCTATACGTGACTGGGTTAAGCTTGCCGTAAGTCGTGCAAGAGCGACTGGTGTACCAGCTATATTCTGGTTAGATCAAGAGAGAGCTCATGATGCACAACTTATCAAGAAAGTAAATCTTTACCTTAAAGATCACGATACTGATGGTCTTGATATACAAATCATGTCTCCTGTACTTGCTACACGTTTCTCTTTAGAACGTATCAAGAATGGACAAGACACTATCTCTGTAACAGGAAATGTACTTCGTGATTATAACACAGATTTATTCCCTATTCTAGAAGTAGGAACTAGTGCAAAGATGCTATCTATCGTTCCTCTTATGAATGGTGGAGGTTTATTTGAAACTGGCGCTGGAGGATCTGCTCCTAAGCATATCCAGCAGTTTCTAGAAGAGGGTCACCTGCGTTGGGATTCTCTTGGAGAATTCTTAGCACTAGCAGTATCTCTAGAGCATGTAGCAACTAGCCGTGGTAATGATCGTGCTCAAGTTCTTGCAGACACGCTGGATGAAGCGACAATTAAATTCTTAGAAAATAGAAAGTCTCCTTCTCGTAAAGTAAACGAGCTAGATAACCGTGGTAGTCACTTTTATCTTGCACTTTACTGGGCACAAGGCCTTGCTGCACAGACTGTAAATGCTGACCTAGCTTCAGAGTTTGCACCTATAGCAAAAACCATGGAAGAAAACGAGCATACGATTATTAACGAACTAAATGCCGCACAAGGTGAGCCTCAAAATATAGATGGTTATTACAGCGTAAGCAGTGAGAAAACATTTGCAGCCATGAGACCTAGTGCTACATTTAATGCAATTATTGATTAGATTATAACGCTTTCGCGAAAGCGTACAAAATCACTTAAAAGCCTCTTCTAAACAGAAGAGGCTTTCATTTTTTTTAACAAGTTTAATTAAAGAATTGTGGTTAGCTTTACTCAAAACTATAACATGAAAAAGTTCTTTACTTTACTCTTTCTCATAGGGGTTACTCAACTTTCACTGGGACAAGAAAAGTATACACTAAGTGGAACAATCACCGATAACTCAAGTAATGAAACCTTAATTGGTGTGAGTATCCTATTTCCGGAATTAAGCGATGGCGTAGTGACAAATTCTTATGGATTCTATTCCATAACGCTACCCGAAGGAACCTATCAATTACAAGTAAGCTATCTAGGATTTAAAGATGTAATTGAGACTGTTAATCTTACAAGTGATATACGTCGCAATTTTAAACTAACACCTTCTGAAGAGCTACTCAATGAAGTTATCTTAGAAGAAAAAGTAGAACGAGTACGTATACGCAAACCCCAAATGAGTGTAAACGCTTTAAGTTCGGCTACTATTAAACAAATTCCCGTAGTACTAGGAGAGGCAGATGTTATTAAAGCGATTTTATTACTCCCTGGAGTTACAAGTGCTGGCGAAGGTGCCTCTGGATTTAACGTGCGCGGTGGTGCGGCAGATCAAAATTTGATACTTCTTGATGAGGCTACCATATTCAACTCCTCTCACCTCTTTGGATTTTTCTCAGTGTTTAACCCTGATGCGATTAAAGATTTAAAGCTATATAAAGGCGGAATCCCTGCACGTTATGGTGGTCGCGTCTCTTCTGTACTAGATATTTATCAAAAAGAAGGTAATAGCAAAAATGTAAAAGTAAGCGGAGGAATAGGCGCTGTAGCAAGTAGATTACTTGTAGAAGGACCTATTGTAAAAGACAAAGCTGCGTTTCTACTAGGAGGAAGAGCATCATATGCTCATTTATTTTTACCCTTATTTGATATAGACAACAAGGCATACTTTTACGACCTCAACACTAAGATTAACTATAACATAAACGACAACAATAGTCTATATCTTTCTGGATACTTCGGTAGAGACCTCTTTAGTATAGATGACAGTTTTAAAAATGTCTATGGAAATGCCGTAGGAAACTTACGATGGAATCACATCTTTTCTGATAAATTATTTTCTAACGCCTCCCTGATTTATAGTGACTATTATTATGGTTTAGATCTTGACTTTGTAGGATTTGAGTGGAACTCAGGCATCAACAACATTAACCTCAAGTATGATCTTACTCATTACTTAAATGATAAGATGAAGATTTACTCTGGGATTAATAATCTATACTACACATTTAATCCTGGACGTATAAAACCTAATGGACCAGATTCTGGCATTATAGAAGAGCAACTCACAAAGAAGTATGCAAATGAGTTTGCTGCATACGTAGATGTTGAGCACAAACTATCTAAAGACTTCACTGTGGAGTACGGGTTACGTTATAGTAATTTTACTCGTCTTGGTCAAGATGAGATTAATATATATAGAGATAATCAACCTGTCACTTTTGATCCGTTTCTATTGATTTATAAAAGTGAAGATCCTATTGAAACAAACACTTCTTTATCAAGAAGTGATAAACTAGCTACCTTTAACTCACTAGAGCCACGTATCGCTGCATCTTATGCGTTTAATGACGACACTTCTATAAAAGCAAGTTACACGCGACTAGTTCAATATCTTCATTTATTATCAAATACAAGCTCCCCTACTCCTCTAGACATATGGACTCCTAGTGGGCAATTTGTACAACCTCAAAAACTAGATCAATATGCTTTGGGATATTTTAAGAATTTTGAAGTAAAAGACACAGAGTACACCCTAGAAACTGAGGCTTTTTATAAAAATATAGATGGTAGAGTAGATTATATTGATGGCGCACAACTTATCGCAAATGATGCCATCGAGCAGGTAGTATTACAAGGTGAAGCAAGAGCTTACGGCCTAGAGTTCTTATTGAGAAAAAATGATGGTGACCTTAAAGGATTTATAGCATACACGCTCTCAAAATCTGAGCAACGTACTCCGGGCAGAAATGAGAATGAGCTAGGTATAAATAGAGGGCAGTGGTATAACACTCCTTATGACAAAACTCATGACATCTCTATGAATCTAAGCTATGAGCTCAGTAAGAAGTGGAAATTTGGTAGTAACTTTCTTTTTCAAACAGGACAGCCTACAAATTTCCCTGTAGGACAATTTGAGTTTCAAGGAATAGTAATCCCAACATATGGTCCTCGCAATGAACAACGATTGCCATCTTACCATAGACTAGACTTAAGCGCTACACTAACTCCTAGTGCAAATGAAGGTCGCTCATGGAAATCCGAGTGGGTTTTTAGTCTTTATAATGCCTATAATCGTCGAAATGCTGCTTCAATTAACTTTAGGCAAAATGCAGAAACTGGAAACAATGAAGCTATTAGAACTTCTATTTTTGGGGCAATACCAGCAGTAACTTATAATTTCAAATTTTAAGAATATGAAATATTTATTTTCCATACTCGTACTGCTTTTCATCGCTACTTCTTGTGAAGATGTAGTAGATGTAGATCTAGAAAATGAAGCACCAAGACTTATAGTAGATGCACTTATTAGAATTGATACAGCACAAAATCTAACAGATGCAACCATAAAGGTTTCTTTATCATCTTCATTTTTTGGAGCTATTGAGCCTGCCTCAGTAGAAAATCTAGAATTAAGAAAAGAAGACGATGGCAGCACTGTTCCCTATGAAGCTATTCCTGGGTCACCTGGACTGTATCGCCCTTTCAGCACGACAACTTCTCCTGTGTCAGACAATAAAATTGTCACTAACTGGCTCATAGATGATAGTGAGTTTCTATTATATGTAACCTACCAAGATCAACTATACCTAGCAAGAACTTCATTTGCGCCTTCTTCTCCTATTGATTCTGTCACTCAGGGCGATGGAGGACTATTTGACGAAGATGATAAAGAAGTGATTATTGCATTTACAGATATTGAAGCTCAAGAAAACTATTATCTTTTTGATTTCGGCTTTAATGAATTCTTACCTACGGAAGATCGTTTTTATGAGGGACAACAATTTGAGTTCTCTTATTTTTATGATGCAGAAGATACTGGTATTGCAACGGGAGACGAAGTAAACATTAGTATTCTGGGAGCTACAGAAGACTTTTTCAACTACATGAATGGTCTCGTAGAACAAAGTCAGCAGGGAGATAATGGACCTTTTCAAACTCCTACCGCCACCGTAAGAGGAAACTTTCTTAATGTAACTGACATAGATAACATAGACCAGTTTGATAACGTAAACAGACCAGATGCTTTTATCTTAGGCTACTTCTCGTTATCACAAGAATTTACAACCAGCTTCGTTATAGAAGAGTAATTTTCTTTTTACGCTTTCGCGAAAGCGTACTAATAACATACATCTAGATTTTATTTTATTACTTGATTACCTACATTAGCCTTTATGATTAAAAGTATTTTATCCTTTACATTATTTATAGTAACAAGCACGCTTCTATTCTCACAGCAAGATATACCTCAAGACTATTTTGTTAATCCGCTGGACGGTCAGCTTGTCCTTGCCGGAAGTTTTGGAGAATTGAGGAGTAATCACTTTCATAGTGGTTTAGATTTAAAAACACAAAGAAGAGAAGGACTTCCAGTTTATGCATCGGCGGCTGGTACGGTTACACGCATTAAGATATCGCACTACGGTTATGGGAAGGCCATTTATGTTACTCATCCTAATGGATACACTACCGTTTACGGACACCTGCAAAAATTCTGTGATGAAATAGAAGAATTTGTAAAAAATGCACAGTATAAAAAAGAAAGCTTTGAGATAGAGCTTTTCCCTAAAAAAGGCGAACTAGAAATTGGTCAAGGTGAAATTCTAGCATATAGTGGTAATACTGGAAGCAGCGGCGGACCGCATTTACATTTTGAAATAAGAGATGCAAATGAACGCCCTATGAATCCGTTTTTATTTGGACTTACAGCGAAAGACACGCGTAAACCTACTATTAATGAGCTACGCGCGTACCCTGTAGGAGAAAATGCATCTATTAATCAAAATGCAAGTCCAGTGTCTGTGAGACTCACACAAAAACCTGATGGCAGCTACCTCGCCGAAAATCTCAATGCATATGGAGAAATAGGATTTGCAATAGGTACCATAGACCAACAAGATTTAGCCAATAATAAAAATGGTATTTATGCCATTACCACAGCTGTTAATGGTCAAGAAAACTTTGAAGTAACTATGGATAAATTTTCATTTGCAGAGACTCGCTACCTCAACCGAATGATTGATTATAGTCTCTACAAGGACAAGCGTAAAAGAGTTCAAAAATTATTTATAGAAAAAAACAACCCTTTAAGTATCTACACTAAGCAAGTGGATAATGGTGTGCTGAATATAGGAGATAGTCTCTCTTATCAATATCAAATAAATGTGCGTGACTATGCAGGTAATAACGTAATCATTAACGTACCTATCACTGGTAAAAAAGAAACGATAACACCTGCTGACAGAAAAGGGATAGAAGATTATGTCTATAGTGATCAAGGATACACGTATAATGATGGCAAATTTGAAGTTTATATACCAAAGGGAGCGTTATACGAAGATACTTTTCTCAACTTAAGAACAGAGGGGGATAAACTTACACTGCACGAAGATCTAGTACCAGTGCATAAGAATATTGCTATCTCTTATGACTTGTCTAGTTATAATGAAGAAGACCGCGATAAGCTATATTTAGGTAGAATAGGATACAAAGGAGACGTGTATTATAGCAACACAAGAATTAAGGATAATAAGCTACAGATAAGTACTCGTATACTAGGCGACTATACAATAGGAAAAGATACGGATTCACCAATCGTAAAAGCTGTGAATATTACAAAGGGAAAATGGATGTCTAAATACAGATATCTCAAATTTGAAATAACAGATCTTACTAGCGGCATTAAAGGCTATAGGGCTACTGTAAATGGAAAGTATATTCTACTCGAGTATGACCCAAAGACTAAGCTCCTTACTCATGACTTTAATGACAATGTGGTAACAGACACAGAAAACAACTTAAAACTGATTGTAACTGACAATGTGGGAAATAACACTACATTTGAAACTACTTTCTTTAGAAAATCTGCCTTTTGAAAAACAACTACCTACTCCTACTATTTATACTTCTAGTCACAACTGCTACTAGTCTAGCGCAAACCGCAACTATACGCGGTATTGTGGTTGATGATAGAAATACTCCGGTTCCTGGGGTTTCTGTTTCTTATGGAACGGATGGAACAACTACAAATGATAATGGTTTTTACATACTAGAAATACCTTCTGGTGAGAAACTAACTATAAACTTTACCTATGTAGGTTTTAAGAAAATATCGCAACCTTTTAACCTCTCTCCTAATGCTGAAGTGGAGTTTAATCCAGTGTTAAAAGCAGACGTAGAGCAGCTAGGAACAGTAATTATAACCGCAACAACACAACAACGCGTTGAGGGTGTTGTTACCATATCTCCAGAAGTTATTAGAAAAACACCCGGAGCAAACGCTGGGGTAGAAAATTTATTAAAATCCTTACCAGGTGTAAGCAACAATAACGAATTAAGTACACAATACTCTGTACGTGGTGGAAACTTTGATGAGAACCTTGTATATGTAAATGAGATTGAAGTATACAGACCTTTCTTAGTAAGATCTGGACAACAAGAAGGATTGAGTTTTGTAAATAGTGATCTTGTTCAAAATGTGGCATTTAGTGCCGGTGGCTTTCAGGCAAAATATGGAGACAAATTATCCTCTGTTTTAGATATAAGCTATAGGAGACCTACAGGTTTTGCAGCTAGTGTAGACGCAAGTTTACTAGGAGGAAGTATCTCTGGTGAGGGAATCACAAAAGACGGACGTTTTACAGCACTAGCAGGAGTACGTTATAGAGACAATAGCTTGCTTGTAGATGCAAAGCAGACAGAAACAAATTTTAGACCTCGCTTTTTTGACGCACAGACCTTTTTGACCTATAAGTTTTCAAATAAATTCCAATTGGACTTTCTAGGTAATATTGCTGTAAACAAATACGATTATGAGCCACTTACAAGGCAGACTAATTTTGGAACCTTAGCAGATCCTATAGCGCTTATTGTTTTTTATGAAGGCCAAGAAAAAGATAAGTATGAGACCTACTTTGGAGCATTAAAAGGAACCTACGAGCTTAATGAGCATACTGCTCTAAAGCTATTAGGCTCTGCATATCACACACAAGAACAAGAGTATTTTGACATTTTTGCAAATTACCGTTTGGGAAGACCTAACACTAATATAGGAGATGAAAATCTAGGAGAAGTAGAATTTACTCAAGGTATAGGGTCTCAACTTACTCATGCACGTAATGATCTTGATGCGCTCTTTATTAATCTGGAGCACAAAGGAACCTACTTAAAAAATGATGATCAGATAGATTGGGGAATTAAATATACTAGGGAGGATATACGCGACCGTCTCGAAGAATATGAAGTAATAGATTCGGCTGGCTTTTCAATTAGACCTCCCATAGGTAATTTTATAAACCAGCAACCTTATGAAGCTTTTGACGCTCCTCTTGAACCCTTTACAAATATCAGAGCTAGAAATGATGTACAAATAGACCGCATCTCTGCTTATGGTCAATACAGTAAAAGAATAGATTGGGGAGAACGTGAAGTGTGGATTAATGTAGGAGTACGGGCACAACAATGGACAGTAAGTGGTGAAGGCATAGAAAGCAATACACAAAGGATTGTGAGCCCTAGAGCTCAAATTAGCTTAAAACCTGGCGGGAATGAGGATATGATTTTTAGACTTTCAGGAGGGCTTTATGCACAACCTCCCCTTTATCGTGAGTTAAGAGATTCACTAGGTCAAGTACGCCCACAAGTAAAAGCTCAAAAATCTTATCATATTGTAGCTGGACACGATTGGAGCTTTAATATGTGGAAGCGTCCTTTTAAACTAGTTACAGAAGCTTACTACAAAGGACTTACAGACGTAAATCCATATACGTTAGAAAATGTACGTATACGATATAGAGCTACTAATAATGCTACTGCTCGATCGTACGGTCTTGATACAAGACTTAATGGAGAGTTTGTGCCAGGAACTGAGAGTTGGATAAGCTTGGGTGTATTACGCACAGAAGAAAATATAGATAATCAAGGTTACATACCTCGACCTACAGACCAGCGATTAAAGGTTGCTTTCTTATTTCAAGATTATGCCCCGAGCATACCAAGCCTTAAATTATATATCAATATGGTGTATCAAACAGGGCTCCCTGGAGGATCCCCAAGTTATGCAGATCCATATCAATTTGCGGAGTTACCGAGATTACGAGATTACTTTAGATCAGATATAGGTATAAATTATGTAATCACAGACGCAACAAAACCGTACCCAAAAAGACACTGGCTTCATGTATTTAAAGATTTAACGGCAGGGTTTGAAATCTATAATATTTTTGATAGACAAAACTCGATTACAAATACCTTTGTAAGAGATGCTAGTACGAGACAACAATTTGCAATCCCTAACTTTCTATCACCTAGGGTATTTAATATAAGAATGTCTGCAAAGTTCTAAACTAAGCAGGAACGCCTTCTAGAAATTCTTTTAAGATATGGATTACATAATCCACGTCGGCTTTGGTGTTATATTTTGAGAATGAAAATCGCACACTAGGCTTTCCTAAATCTTCTCCAGATAGAATTTCTTGTAACACATGTGAGCCTTTATCGCTACCACTTTGACAAGCACTTCCTTTAGAACAAGATATGCCTTTCATATCTAGTTGAAATAATAGTAAAAGTGCTTTTTCTGAGGCTATAGGTAAACAAACATTAAGTAAGGTGTACGTACTTTTTTCTGAGTTAGAACAATTACCGTTAAGCTTAGCTTCAGGAATTTCTTCTTGTAGCCTTTCGGCGAAATAGTCTTTTATACCCTTCACATAAGCGCTTTCCTCTTCAAGATTTTTATAAGCATACTCCATTGCCGTTTCTAATCCTGCAATATTATGAACTCCTTCTGTTCCAGCTCTTAATCCTCTTTCTTGAGAACCTCCATAAATTAAAGGTCGTAGGCCACTATTTTTTCTCACAAAGGCAAACCCTACTCCTTTAGGACCGTGAAATTTGTGAGCAGCTGCGGCAATATAATCTACAGGTATCTTCTGTAGGTCTATATTATAATGACCTATACTTTGTACCATGTCACTATGCACTAATGCTCCATATGACTTACACATAGTCGCCACAGCTTCTATATCAATCATATTACCTACTTCATTATTAACATGCATTAAACTCACAAGCGTTTTCTCTTCACTCGATCTTAGCATTTCTTCTAGATGCTTCTCATCTGGTGTCCCACAGTTCTTGAGGTTTACATACTCTAATTTGATGTTATTAGTACGTGCTGCCTCTTCGGCTGCATGAAGTACAGCATGGTGCTCGATGCGCGAAGTAATTATGCGTTGTATTCCTAAATCGCGTGCTGCGCTATTTATTACAAGGTTATCTGCTTCTGTACCACCAGAAGTGAAGAATATTTCTCCAGCAGATACATTTAGAATCTTAGCTACTGTCTTACGAGCATTTTCTACAATACTTTTAGCACTGCGACCTACAGCATGTGTAGAGGATGGATTTCCAGAAACATCACGCATTACTTGCATAATACGGTCAAGTACTTCCTCTCTTATTTGCGTGGTGGCTGCGTTATCAAAATAAACCTTAGACATAAGCGTTACTCATTAGGGATTTGCGTACAAAAATAACCAAAATAACTCGAGACTGCTCGATAGGTGCCTATTTGGTTATTAGAATTTGCAGAGCTGAACGACAATTCTAATAGCTGCTTTTTAAAAAGTAAATAACATTTTCGCGAAAGCGTATTTCAATCACTTTGCCCTATTTTTGCACTAAACATTATAACTATGAAGAAGCTCACGCTTTTACTTGCTCTTATATTTTTGATCGTGTCATGTGATGACGGCGACGTTATTGTTACGGAACTTGATTTTGACGATGTTGAGTTACAACGATGTGAGAATGTAAGTGATGTTACTAACTATGTGTTTTATAAAACTAAGTCTAGCACTAATGAGGCGCTTGCTTTACAATTTGAAACAGATGAGCCTTTATTTGAAGAGGTAAATACTTCATATTCTATATTACTTTCTGGAACAGATCAATACTCATACCGCGTATTTAATGGAGATCCAAGCAATTACTTTTGTAATGCGATACCGCCTACAAGTCCTTTAGTTCAAGAAGAGTTTATAAGTACAGATGGTCTGGTAGAAATATTTTCTAGCGGTACAGAAAGCGACGCAGATGCTATACCTACAGAAATAGAAGACCCTACACTTTTACTAGATACAGATCTTGACGGAATTCTTGATTACTTAGATTTTGATGATGATGGAGATAATGTACCTACTAGACTTGAGGGTGTAGTTTTAAATGAAGATGAGACAGCGATAGATTTGATGTTATCCCGCGATACAGACGGAGATATGATTCCAGATTATCTTGATGACGACGATGATGGCGATGGGATTCTTACAAGAAACGAAGACCTAAACAGAGACTTAAACCCAAATAATGATAAATCTGATCTTGATTTTCCAACAGTTCCAGATTACTTAAACCCAAATATAACTGTAGAAACTGTTGTAGACGTCTATCGTGAAAACGAATACTTTATATCAGATTTAACGCTAGATATCACGATTACTAATACAGTACTTATTAACCCTGCTAACCAGGAAGAATTGCGAAATGAGACATTACAACTACTAGGAACATACTCCGCAGGTGATGTTTCAATAAAAGATACCCCAGTGTTTAATTAAATTACGTATTCTGAAAAATATAGACTTCGGTAGCTCCTACTCCATACTTCTGAAAATCCGCATCATAAAACCTAAGATTATCATACCTACGAAGTAGTGTGTAGAGCTCCTCACGGAGCACTCCTTCTCCCACTCCATGTATGAAAACCATCTTAGGGATACGCTTTTTGATAGCAAATTCTAATTGTCTGGTTGCAGTATCGAGTTGAACGGTAAGAATTTCATAATTACTCATACCGCGTTCCCTATCGACTAACTTATGGATATGTAAATCCACCTCAAACATGGGAGCATTGCGCTCTTTAGGATTTACCTTTATTGCTTTCTTTCTTTTTGCCTCTTCTTTTTCTGAAATCACAGAATCTGGCACTACAGAAAGTGCTGCTCTCATACTCTTAGAAACTGCTGGTATAAGCTCGCTTTCGCGAAAATAGGATATAAAGCCATCCTCATCTTCTACCGAAACTTCATCATCTTTTATATACACCACAACGCCCTCAAAATCATCGTCTAACGCTTGCACTTGATCTCCTAATTTCATAAATTTACAGTCGAATAGGTTTTTAGTCGGTAAAAATATACAATCTATCGAAAATTAAGCAGAAAAGTATAGTGCTTAAGCTGTCCTATCTACATTTGACTAAGTTTGACCCCAAGTTATAACTAAGTGTAAAGTTTAAATTATGAAAAATCTACTCCTTGTAGCAGTACTCTCTCTAGGATTCTCTGCTCATGCACAACTTTTTGTGAAGCCTACAACCACAGATGCATCTTATGTTTTTGTAAACGATACTTTCATTTATGTTGAAAACGATGTCGAATTGGAGTCTAATAGAACTCTCGCAAATGGCACAACTGAAGGTATACCTAATATTGCGCTGCGAAACAACGCCCAGCTCCTTCAAGGAGAAGGAACTGTTAGTAAAATTAATAAAGGAACGGGAGAAATATCAATCTTTCAAGAAGGTACGGTAAACAACTTTGATTATAATGTATGGGGCTCTCCAGTTGGAATTTCTCGTAATGGAGCAAACTCTCCTGCTCCTGATGGAAATGGAGTATTTTCTTTTAAAGATGGATCAAGTGGATTTATTGAGAGTGTTTTTTTCTTACCGACTTCTGTAACTATTAGTAACCCTGCACTTGGTATATCTGGATTTGATGGAGTGGTTAGTCCAAACACTCTACAAATTGCAAATTATTGGCTATGGTCATATAAATCTGGTACAAATTACGGTGCTTGGGATCATATTACAAATACTGGAGAACTAGATGCTGGTTATGGCTTTACGATGAAAGGTGTATCGGGAACAGATGCAACTGAGATTGCAACAGAAATTGGTCAATTGCAAAATAACCCTGGTAATGCACAACGTTACGATTTTAGAGGAAGACCAAACAATGGCGATATTAATATAGAAGTGGGACCAACATTAGACCCTTCATCACCTGTACAAACATTAGTAGGAAATCCATACTCATCTTCATTAGACCTCAATTATTTTTTACTACAAAACTCTAGAGCCTCTGGTGATCCCGTTACATACTCTGAAAATGTAGGAGGTGAAAACGTAAGCTTTACTAGAAAAAGTGTGATTAATGGAATGGCCTACTTTTGGGATAGTAATCCAGCTGTGATGTCTCATTACTTAGTAGATTATCAAGGAGGTTACGGTACATACTCGCCATTAGGTTCACTTAACAGTAATGGATTATATATGAATGCTGTATTTTATATGTATGATGAAAGTGGAGCTCAAATACCGGGAAGTGATACAGATACTTCAAATCCACAAGTAGCTATATCTTATGAAAGAAGATTTTCACCAGTGGGTCAAGGCTTTTTTGTGACAGGCGCCGAAGTACAAGATGAAAGTACTCCAGGAGTTCCAGAATTAATTTCTTTTAATAATAGCCAGAGAGTATTTGTACGAGAGGGAAATAATTCTGATTTTAGATCTTCACAATCATCTCAAAATGAAGAGCAAACCCCAGGAGTAGGAGTATCTGTATATTATCCAGATGTAAATAATCTGGGTGTTACAAGTCACATAAAATTATCAGCTGGAATCAATGACACATATTCACGAGAACTGGGAATTGCTTTCTTAGACAACGCTACAGAAGGTTATGATGTCGCAATGGATGCACCAACTGTCGACAACTTAGGGTCAGACGTTGCTTTTGTAATTGAAGATGTTAACAACTACGTAATCAATGCTGTACCAAAAGATGAATACCAATGGATTCCTTTATCTATAAAAGCTTCAGGACCTACAGAATTTAAGTTTGCAGTACACTACACAGAAGCATTTGAGTACAACAATGTTTTCTTAGTTGATATGGAAACAGAATCATATCATTCTATCCTAGGTGAAGAAGTTCTTATGATGCTTGAGGATGGTGTTTATGATGATAGATTCTTTATTCGTTTTACTACATCAGCATCGCAAGAGGAAGATGAAACTACTGAGGAAGAAGAAACAACTGAAGAGGAGACAACAGATAATACTGATGTAGCAGATGAAACTGTTGACATAGCGGTAAACGAACAAGATCCATTTATTGAAGAGAGCGTTCTTGAATCTTTTACCATTATACAGAACAACATTAACAACCAACTTGAAATTTATAACCCAAATAATATTGTTGTTGAGGATGTAACTTTATTTGATCTATCTGGAAAAAAGATCTTTAATGAAATAAACCTAGGTGGCCAGAGTGAATATACTTTTCCTACAAGAAACTTGGCAACAGGAATATATGTAGTTAAATTTACAACTCGTGATGGCCTTACAAAAGGTCGTAAAATTAGTATCGTAAATTAAAAGACACCTATGGATCAATACATGTTGCCCTGCCTGAATAAAAAATATTTAGGATTTGAATGTATGGGCTGCGGTATTCAAAGATCCATTTCTCTCCTTTTTAAAGGAGAATTTATAGAAGCATTTTACATGTACCCAGCAATCTATCCTTTGATAGCATTGTTGGGTTTTTTAATGCTCAATCAGTTTACAAATTTAAAATTTGCAAATAAAGGTGTAATATTTTTAGCTATATTGACGGTCGCTACTATCATCATTAGCTACACAATAAAAATGACTAACTAATCAATTAACTAAACATCAAACATTAAAATGGAAAATCGTAAACTGCCTAATGTAACCATATCTCTAGTATTAGGGATTGTATCATTCATAGCTTGCTGCTTCTCTTGGGGAATAGGAGGAGTTCTACTCTCTGGAATAGGCTTATTTTTAGCAAACAAAGACAAGAAAACATACTTACTATCACCTGATAGCTATGATAATTATGGACAGCTTAAAACTGCAAGAATTATCGCTATTATTGGTTTAGTTTTAGGTGTGCTGACACTATTAATGATAGTTATAATGCTCGTTATGTTCGGAGGAATGGAAGGTTTACAAGAATGGCAACAACAACAAATGGAACAAGCTGGAATGGCATCATAGTTGTTCTATACAACAAACACATAAACACGTCTCACGACGTGTTTTTTTTGCCAAATCATGAAAGCAAAAAAGCCGTTAGGATTCATAATCCTAACGGCTTTATATTTTAAATCAAAAAGATCTACTTTTCAAACTGCTTAAGTGTGTTGATAATAATATCAGTACACTCTAATAATTGTTTTTCATTCATTACTAATGGTGGAGCAAAACGAATAATGTTACCATGTGTTGGTTTTGCAAGAAGTCCATTATCACGAAGCGCTATACATATATCCCAAGCCGTTGAGCTATCTTCTGTATCGTTAATCACTACTGCATTTAATAAACCTCGACCACGCACTAAAGTTGCGATAGAACTTGAATCTACAAACTCCTGCATCTTCTCACGGAAAATTGTTCCTAGTTTACGAGCGTTCTGTATAAGGTGTTCATCCCTTACAACTTCTAATGCCGCTGTTGCTACTGCTCCAGCAATAGGATTTCCACCAAAGGTAGAACCATGCTGCCCTGGCTTTATAACCTCCATGATGTGATCATTTGCTAGCACGGCAGATACTGGATAAGCTCCACCAGAAAGTGCTTTTCCTAATATTAAAATATCAGGTTGTGCATAGGTATCCTCTTGCTTCTCACAATGAGACTCACAAGAACAATTACCACAAACTGCGAGTAAACCACCAGTTCTTGCAATTCCTGTTTGAATTTCATCAGCTATAAAAAGTACTTCATGCTTATTACACAAAGCTTGCGCCTTACGCATATAATCATCTGCTGGAGTATACACACCTGCTTCGCCTTGGATAGGTTCTACTAGAAAACCTGCAATATTTTTATGTGACTTAAGAGCATTTTCTAGCGCATCAACATCATCATAAGGTATTTTAATAAATCCTGGAGTATATGGTCCGAAGTTTTTACGAGCACCTTCATCGTTAGAAAAAGAAATTATGGTCGTTGTTCTTCCGTGAAAGTTATTTTCACATACAATAATCTGAGCTTCATGCTCTTCTACACCTTTTTTCTCGTAAGCCCATTTTCGCGCAAGCTTTATAGCTGTCTCTACAGCCTCTGCTCCCGTATTCATAGGTAATAGCTTATCAAAGTCAAAATACTCTGTAGCGTATTTTTCGTACGGTCCTAAGGTATCGTTGTAAAACGCACGCGAAGTAAGCGTAAGTGTTTTTGCTTGTTCTGTCATTGCATTTACAATGCGTGGGTGACAGTGTCCCTGGTTTACAGCAGAATAAGCAGATAGAAAGTCGTAGTATTTTTTTCCTTCTACGTCCCACACATAAACGCCTTCTCCCTTACTTAAAACCACAGGAAGTGGGTGATAATTGTGTGCTCCATGCTTGTCTTCTAGTGCAATTGCCTCTTGTGAAGAAAGTTGATCAACAGTGGCCATAATAATAATATTTTAAAAATAGTAATCTACAATTCCTAATTTGTGCTTAAAGCTAGAGGTAAGAAATCAACCCCATAAAACGTATATGCTTAAATTAATGTATTACATCGAAAAAACAAAACACTTAATCGATATAATTACATGATAAGTGAAATAAAGTAGTCTTCACTTACAGACAGTTTACTTTTGAAAAAACTAAAATAATTAATCAAAATGAACTATCTCAACGATTTACTAAGAAACTTAACGAGCGGTGATTATCTAATCAATGCGCTTATTGCAATACTACTACTTATAGTTGGTATTTTTATAGCAAAACTACTCAAAAAACTCACCGCAAATATTATTAAAAAGAGTGGCCTTGACGAAAAGCTAAAGAGTGAGAATATCACACTGTCGAAATTCATATCAAAACTAGTATACCTACTTGTTATGATATTTGTATTTACTCTTGTACTAGGACGATTAGGACTTACATCTGCGTTAGATCCTCTTAAAAATATGCTTGATGATTTCCTAGGCTTCATACCTAAAATTGTAGGTGCTGGTCTTGTAGGCTACATTGGTTATATGCTGGCCACTATTATTGCTGAGTTTGTTGGAATGTCAGGAGATACTATTCGTAAATTTCTTCCAAAATTAAAAATTT
The DNA here is from genome assembly GCF_042466145.1 of Dokdonia sp. R78006. NCBI lineage: Bacteria > Pseudomonadati > Bacteroidota > Flavobacteriia > Flavobacteriales > Flavobacteriaceae > Dokdonia > Dokdonia sp. R78006. The sequence continues at coordinate 3,490,499 of NZ_JAXHBU010000001.1, forward strand.
CAACCAAGATTGATGTTGTAAATATTTTAAAGAAGATAGTATTTATTTTTATTTTCATTCCATTACTTATAGTTGCTCTCAATATTTTAGGAATGGATGCTATTTCTATACCTGCTACTGAAATGCTATCGAGCTTTATGGAAGCTATTCCAAAAATTGCCACAGCAGCAATCATACTTATCGCCTTCACTATTGGTGCACGTTTCTTAAGTAGCCTTGTAAAGGATATTCTTAATGGTATGAATATGAATGAAACACTTCAAAAAATCCAATTAGATAAAATGGTTGGCAGTGTAAATGTGGTAAACCTCATAGGTAACATTGTGTATTTCTTTATTGTATTATTTGGTATCACTACAGCCGTAGAAAAACTTAAATTTAGCCAACTTTCAGAAATCCTAGCTACAGTAAATGTTTATGGTGGCAAGATTCTTTTTGGCCTCGTGATTTTAGTGATTGGTAATTGGATCGCTAGCATTGTATATAAAAATATGGCTGTAAAAGAAAATGCATTTTTGGCATCTATTGTACGCATGGCAATTATTGCTATATTTCTTGCAATAGGTCTTAACACGATGGGTATTGCAGATGAAATCATCAATCTTGCTTTTGGCCTTACATTAGGTACCATAGCACTCACCATAGTATTAAGTTTTGGACTAGGTGGACGTGAAGCTGCAGGTCATCATATGAAGAAAATCTTAAATAAATTTGACAATAAAGTTGACTAAACACTAATTAATTTTACTCTTAAGGCTACTTTTTAAATAAAGTAGCCTTTTTTTTGGCCCATGCTTATTACGTAGGTGCTATTCATACTGCGTAGATAGTACTTTATAAAAAACTACTTTTAATCAATTAAGGTTTTGATATAAGTCCTACTTTTGCGCCTATGGGAAGACGTAAACAGAACAGACAGGTTTTTGAAAATATTAGTGTAACAGATGCAGGTGCAAAAGGCAAAGCTATCGGCCACGCGCCAGATGGAAAAGTGATTTTCATTAATAACGCAGTGCCTGGTGATATTGTAAACGTACAAACTACAAAGAAACGTAAAGCTTATTACGAGGGAACTGCAACAGAGGTTTTAACGCTTTCGCGAAAGCGTACTCAACCTAAATGCGAACATTTTGATGCATGTGGTGGTTGCAAGTGGCAACACATGGATTATAAATTCCAACTAGAATACAAACAGCAAGAAGTAGAAAATAACCTGAAACGCTTGGGTAAAATAGAACTCCCTGAACTTACTCCAATCGCTGGAAGTTCAGAGCAATACTTTTACCGCAATAAAATGGAGTTTGGTTTTTCTGACTCAAAATGGCTTACACTTGAACAAATAAAAAGTGATGAAGTCATTGAAGATAGAAACGCCCTAGGCTTCCACATCGCTGGAATGTGGGATAAAATACTTGATATTGATAAATGTCATTTACAACGTGATCCTAGTAATGCCATACGTAATGGTATAAAAGAATTTGCAACTGCAAATAATATGGCATTTTATAATGCCCGTAATCAAGATGGACTCCTTCGTACATTAATGATACGCACATCATCTAATGGTGAGTTAATGGTTTTAGTTCAATTCTTTAAGGAAGAAACTGAGAATAGAGAATTACTCCTCAACTATATAAAAGACACTTGGCCAGAAATAACTTCGCTATTGTATGTAATAAATAGTAAAGGGAACGATACCATTTATGACCAAGAGGTTATATGCTTCTCTGGAAGAGATCATATTTTTGAAGAAATGGAAGGTCTTAAGTTTAAAATTAATGCCAAATCATTCTACCAAACGAATTCAAAACAAGCTTACGAGTTGTACAAAATTACACGTGACTTTGCTGGACTTAGTGGTAATGAGCTAGTGTATGACTTATATACTGGAACCGGTACTATTGCTCAGTTTGTAGCGAAGAAAGCTAGAAAAGTGATTGGTGTAGAAGCTGTCCCAGATGCAATTGAAGCAGCTAAGGAAAATGCAAAGCTTAATGGCATTGAAAATACAGAGTTTTTTGTGGGTGACATGAAGAAGGTATTCAATACAGAATTTATAAATGCCCATGGCGTTCCAGATATTATCATCACAGATCCCCCTAGAGATGGAATGCACGCAGACGTTGTACAGCAAATTATAAACATATCACCAGAAAAAGTGGTGTATGTGAGTTGTAACAGTGCAACACAAGCACGTGATCTTGCGTTATTAGATGACACCTACAAAGTAACTAAGGTTCAACCTGTAGATATGTTTCCTCAAACTCATCATGTTGAGAATGTAGTGTTGCTTGAAAAGAGATAATATGAAAAAGCTACTTTTAATATTAATAATAGGTGCCAGTTTTGGACAGAGTTCTTGCGAACGAGACGATATCTGTGCAGAGACTACTCCCACTACTCCATTACTTATTATTGAATTTTATGATGTTAATAATCCAACATTATTAAAAGCTCCTAATAATCTAACGGTATCAACAATTGTTAATGAAGAGGTAAACGAAGTGTTAGCGCTCGTAAACCTAGAGAGTATAGAGATTCCTTTACGTACAAATGACGAATTCACAACGTACTCATTTAGCATAAATACTGACGAAGATGATGAAGAAGAAGCCAATACTGATGTATTGAACTTCACATATACCGTCACAGATGAGTTTGTAAATAAAGCATGTGGCTTTAGAGTAGTATATGACGATTTACAAAATACAAATGATCCGCTACAAGATGGAGCATGGATACAAAATATAGATATTGAAAACTCAACGGTTAATGATCAAACTGAAGCACATATTTCTATTTTTCACTAGTATAATTCTCACCGTTTTCACTAGCTCTCTAAGAGCTCAAAAAACGCCTATAGAAAATACTGCTAGTGATTCTATCACTGCACCTACAGACTACTATGGCTTACGCCTTGGTGTGGATATATCTAAACCTATTAGATCTTTTCTTGACGATAATTATAAAGGACTAGAACTCGTTGCAGACTTTAGACTTAAGAAGAATTACTATGTTGCTGCAGAAATAGGTAACGAAACCTGGAACTCTGACCTCCCTAATCTTGAGAATACCACAAGCGGAAGTTATATTAAAGCAGGTTTTAATTATAATACCTATGAAAATTGGTTTGGGATGAACAATCTTATTTATGCAGGCGTTAGAGCCGGTTTCTCTAGTTTTAGTCAAGAGCTAGAGACTTATACAATCTATACCACTAATCCTGTATTTGGTGATGACACGAGGTCAGTAAGTCAAGAATTCAAAGGCCTTAATGCCACTTGGCTTGAACTCAAAATTGGCTTAGAGGTAGAGCTATTTAGCAACATTTACCTAGGGGTAAATGCACAATTGAAAAGAACTATTACAACTACAGACCCAGACGGCTACTCAAATTTATATATACCAGGGTTCGGAGAACTTACAGAAGGTACTCCTATAGGCGTAGGATATGGATATACACTATCATATCTTATCCCTATTTTCAAAAAGTAATTATTTACGCTTTCGCGAAAAAAGACTACTCCTCTTCCCTTTCTAGGTATTTACCTTTTTTGCTTCCCTCGTACATTTCATACTTGACAAGTCTACTCTCTAAACTACCATTGAAGCATTTAATTTTTCTACTCGGTCTAAGTCCTACATGTTTTAATGATTCCATATTTGATGTAATCATCCAAGCGTGAGATCCAGGATATCCAGATTTAAGAGTGTCTCCTATTTCTTTATAAAATTCTTCCATCTCAATAGGTAAACGTTCCCCATATGGTGGGTTAAATACCATCTGTAAGAAGTCATTCCCTTCCTTTTCTGTCTTAAAAAAATTCTCTTCTCTTATAGTAACGAAATCAGATAGCTGAGCATTCTTAACATTCTCTCTTGCTTTCTCTACAGCAGATGGAGCTTTATCATATCCAGTGATGGTGTACCTAAAATCTTTAACTCTTTTTAAAGCAGAGGCTTCTATAAGTTCAAAAAGATCTACGTCCCAATCACCCCATTTTTCGAAAGCAAATTCTTTTCTATTAAGATTTGCAGGAACATTACAAGCTATCATTGCCGCCTCTATACACATGGTACCAGAACCACACATAGGATCAAGGAAATCTGACTGTCCGTACCATCCACTCATCATTATTAGCCCAGCAGCAAGTGCTTCATTAATAGGAGCAATATTTGTAGCAGTACGATAACCTCTATGGTGAAGAGAAGCTCCACTACTATCTAAAGATAGCGTACACCAATTATCTTGTATATGTACATTGAGACGAAGGTCTGGATGCTTTGTATCCACATTAGGCCTTACGTTCTCTTCACGACGGAATTTATCTACAATCGCATCCTTGGTCTTAAATGAGATATACTGAGAATGGGTAAATGTAGAACCGCTTACGGTTGCATTTATTGCAAACGTAGTATTCACGTCCATATATTTACGCCAATTAATTCGCTGCATGCGACGATACAAGTCGTCTTCATTCATCACCCTAAACTCAGCAATAGGTTTTAAAATCTTGATAGCCGTACGGCAGCAAAGATTTGCCTTATACATAAAGCCTTTATCACCTTCAAAAGAAACATTACGTACGCCTATTTGCACATTACCAGCACCTAAAATACGTAGCTCTTCTGCTAATATATTTTCAAAGCCAAAAAACGTTTTGGCTACCATCTTAAAGTTTTGACTTGTCTCGCTCATATACCGCAAAAATACGTTAATTTTATCGCCTTAACACCGCAAAATACCTAACCATTTGTTAGCAATTATCTTACCCATTATCGCAGTTACTATTGGATTCACTATTGCGCTTATTTTTAAGCCTGTAGTAAATAATAGTATTAAGCTTTTGCTTTCATTTAGCGGCGCTTTTCTATTATCGGTTATCATTTTTGAATTTCTACCCGAAGTTTATAGTGAAAGCACAAATAATATAGGTATTTACATTATGGCTGGATTACTCGTTCAAATACTTTTAGAATTTGGTTCTAAGGGAGCTGAACACGGACACATGCATCATCAAGATCAAGGGAGCTTCCCTTTCTTACTATTCATAAGTTTATGTTTACACTCTGTAATTGAAGGTTTTCCCATTGCTGATAATCAGGATTTACTTTATGGAGTGGTCATCCACAAGATTCCAATTGCCATCATTATATCGGCGTTTTTATTTAACTCTAAAATGAGTTATCTAAAATCGGGTATATTTCTAGTTCTTTTTGGATTAATGACACCCATAGGAGCGTTTATGAAGTCTCAATTGATATTTCTACAACAATATAGCACCTATGTAAATGCATTTGTAGTAGGCGTACTATTGCACGTATCTACTACTATTCTATTTGAATCTTCAAAAGATCATCAATTTAATGCCTCAAAATTAGCCGTAATATTACTGGGTATAATAATAGCATACTTTTTATAATGTTCACAAGAGAAGAGTCTAAAGAAATACGAAAACAATTTTGGATTTTCTTCGGGAAGAGATATCCTAAGAAGTGGTTGTTGTATAATACTGGAGTCAAAGATTTAAATCTCAAGTTTGATTTTGATAATGACAAAGCTATAGTCTCTATAGATTCAGAATCTCGTGATGAAATAGATAGAACTTATTACTTCGATAAAATATTGAGTCTTAAAAACCTACTTCTGGACGAAGTATCTCAAAATATGATTTTTAATTCAGACTATATTCTAGAAAGTGGCAAGCTTATCTCAAGAGCATATATTAAATTAGAAGGTGTTAACATTCATAATAAGAATCACTGGCCACAGGTTTTTGATTTCATGTTTGAAAACATGTCCAAACTAGAACTCTTCTACATGGAATATCAGGATTTTATAAAATCCTAATAGAGCATCCTTTCAACACTAGTACAACCTTGATAGTCAAACTTTAGAATAGGAGTACAGCTTCTTACCTCCTTATTAGACATAATAACCATTGTTGTAAATCCTTCTAGATTTGACTATAGATTAATAGTAGACTAGTTATGGCATTCTATTTCACTAAATAATAAATCGCATATCTCGCTTTTAGCAAAAGACTTACCTCACTATTTGAATAATAGTGTAGAGATTTATGGATATCTGGTAACGGCAAAGAATACAGGTACCTCAAATGGTAATCGTATGTGCTTTGGAACCTTCTTAGATTATAACGGTGATTGGATAGATACTGTTCACTTTCCTCCTTCATTAAAGAAATACCCTATACAAGGTAAAGCAGTTTATAAGATAACTGGTAAAGTAGTAGCGGAGTTTGATTTTATCACTATTGAGGTATCAACATTAGAAAGACAGCATTATAGATCTGATACTAAAACTACGGCATTCTATAATCCAAAAGGAAGTCCAAAAGAGAGTCATAATCATAGCCCCTTTAAGCTTTTAAAGTAAAGTAAGGCAGTGGATTAACATTGATAAATCCCCATCCATATATAGCTTAAGATATTGAAGACA
>NZ_JAXHBU010000002.1:0-3407 GCF_042466145.1 Dokdonia sp. R78006
AAAAGCTAGAGATAAATCTCTGGCTTTTTCTTTTTGATGGTTTCTAAGCCCTTTGCCATCACCTACGCTGAATACCAGCTACGGACACTTCAAAAATAAGGGATATAAATACTTGAATATAATTAAGTTATAGACATCTTTCAACACCTTCCCTACAAAGATAGCACTTAGTTAGCAGCACTAAAAAAGTATTAAAAAAAACGATGAGTATCTGTATATACAGTGCTTTCGACTGTTTTCAAAAAAAACAAAAATTAGAAAGTTGCTTTACAAACAACACCATGTTTCTGACTATTTCATGTTAATAAGCCCTATCGAAATCCAAGTATATTTTTAATCTCTATTAAAATCATTCTTACTTCTTTATAGGTATGTATCCTTTGTCACCACCTTCTAGCAGATTTCGCTGGTGCATTATATCTAAGATCTTCTCCATTTGCCTTTGGTGACTTTCTACAGAGCGTTTATGATACTCAAGATCCTTTTTCAATATAGGATATTCAATTAATCTTCTTTGAAACTCTTGGTAATCATCTGGAGTAAAAACCTCTTCAATATTATTGTTCTCGGACAGTTCTTGTCCGGTGCTGTCCGTAGCTGTGTCTGCCTTAAGTATATCAAGCATTTTAGAAGATATCTGATATGCGTTATTCTCCTTCAAAAAGTAACTTTCAAGACGTCTGCGGACGGTTCTGTCCGTAACACCTAACAGTTTTGAAACCTCTGATGTAGTGTAATAATCTTTACCCATTACCAATACGTTTTTTAATATCCTCGATTAGCTGGCTATTAGGCCCATCCTTGTTAATCAGACGTTTTTTAACTTCACTAATAAAAAAGCCGGACACATTTTTTATGTTGTATTTTCTAACCATACCATTAATGTCGGTACACCATTCAATGAACATTTCGTTATTTACAGCTTCCTTTAATAGATCTCTGTTATATTGAATACCTACATCTGTAAATAAAAACTTATCCTTCAGATCTCTAATTGTTTCAGAGCTAAAATCCCAAGCTATAGAAACTTTTTTGGAAAGCTCTTTTGTTTCTAAATCTTCGTCTCTATTCTCAGGAATGAAATATGGTTTAAAGGTTACCATACTATACTTACGCCCTGTTTTTATAAGAGTGTATTTAAAGCTATAAGGAGAATGTTTATCTAGTTCTTTTTGAGCACGAACAATGACTTTATTTACAAAATTAGTAGGTCTATTTTTGTACTTATGTTCAACTCCAAATATTTTTTTTAGCTCATCTATTTTGTAGGTAATTGGTTCAGTTTTTCCCGAAAATAGTTCGTAGAAGCGCATAGCATAATGGCTTTCAAACGCCATAGCAGTTTTAAGTTCATATTTTCTATGACCCTTAGAAAAGTCTAAGAAAGATTTCATCAATAAGGGAGTGACGGTAAATTTGACCGTATCTGATCGCTTTTCTATTATAGGTTGCTCAATGATACCATAATAACCCCAGGCTTCAGAATCTTCATACTCAAACCCTTTATTTCTCAAACTTATCAAAGCTTTTTTGACAGGCTCATAGTTCTTGTCATTCTCATGAGCTAAAAAACATTTAATAGGCAAAGAAAATTGAGTTGGCCCAAACAGATCTTCTTGCATTGAATAATCGTAATTTAACTTCAGTCCTTTAGTTTTAGCCTGGAGGACTTCGATAATACGATACATAATACGCTTCTCATGCACGCTAAAATCGTATTTAGCAGTAGTCATTACATAAGACTGCACTAAGTCTAAGTTGTTCTTGATTTTCATACTCAATTAGTTATACTGTAAATATACTAAATACTACCTACATAATTATAGGTTGGTTTTTAGTATTAATGAGGTAGCAGTTAAAAAAACAACAAAACAAATTAGTATTAATCAGGTAGCAGTTAAAGTTAATTACTACCTGTAGAATTATAAAGTAGCAGCTAGTATTACAAAAGTTGCAGTTAGAAAGATAAATAGTATTATAAAAGTTGCAGTTAGTATTATAAAAGTTGCAGTTATAAATTACAAAAGCTTCTTAAGCCCTAATTTTTATATTGCTCGCGACATTCGATGCTAAATCGGTAAGTCATTAGTAAGTTTTGAATATAAAGGCAAGTCATTAACAATTGAAAAAAAAGGTATTTTAAGGATTTTTTGAAGGAAAAAATCAGCTCTCAGATGGAGAAGTGTGATTCGGTTGGGACTCCGTCCCCCCGAGCCCCCCTTTTTTTGGAAATGTGGAGAAGCAGAACGGAGTGGAACTAAGGTAAACCAGGCGCCATTTTTTCCGCTTTTTACAATCTTTAAGGCGCTTATTCACTTTGCGGATACATGAACACATATAAATCAAATAAAGCTCTTAAAACGCCTTATTTGCCTTTTACTATTTTTACAATATGAATTGGTTCCGAAATCTTTTTACACACCCAGCAGAAGTTGAGTATTTCAGAGATCTTAAAAAGTCCCGCCGAAAAGAAGTCTTTTTTTCCCCTTTCTTATGGAAGCTAAATGCAGCTTTTTTAAGGACAAGATTAAAGCTGAAGAAAATGATTAATTCGCCCAAGAAAGGGGAAAGGTAAGTTTTTGCATATCAAATACATGTACCCTTTAGAAAGGTATATATATATTACTTACTAAACTTTTTGACTATAAATCCAATCCTGGTTAATTACACGTGGATTAATCAATATGATGAATTCTTATTGCTGCCCAGGCGTCAGAGAAAAATCCCATTCGATCCATTTCACTTACTTCTTTCATTTGAGACTCATATACGTCCATGAGAGCGTGGAGCTTTTTCTCATAGATATCAACTGCATACGAAAAGGTTTCAATTTTCATATGGTCAGTCTTCCCGGTGTCAATTAAATATTGACTAATTACTCTAGTGGCTTTTGATCTATTTATTTGTGTAATTACAGACATAATATTTTTTTAAATTCATCAAATATAAAATATGTGTTTTTATCAAAATCAAAAACCTAGAATATAGACTTCCCGGATGTTTGAATCTACCATTTTTTTAAATAGCAAGGTGTGGATAATGGCACACATTCGTGTTTGTTATCCGACCTTGCTTTTAATAGCCCCAAAAGGCCATTAAAAGAACAAATTACTCCAGAGTCGCAATTTAAAAACTACTTAAGAAATTAAAAGTAGTAGTTAGGAAGTATGAATCTTATGATTCATACTATATCAAATACATTTTTTAACGTAGACACCCTACATTAAAAAATGTATATTTGTGTAAAAATAAAACCCACCTGCACCTGCAGATGGGTCATAAGATTAACGATTTAACTCTTGGAGTAAAAACGTCAATGACAAGATAACGACTGCGAATTCGATCATTTTGTTATAGGTTCTAAGGGAGTTAATTTTTAAAAAAAGCTAGAGATAAATCTCTGGCTT